>CAWFGP010000006.1:0-8541 GCA_963815515.1 uncultured Gemmatimonadales bacterium | reverse complement strand
ATCCGGCCGCGAGAGCGGGAATGCCGGGTGCGGAGCGGGTGGTGGAGTTCGAGATCGATCAGGTGGGAGAGCGATCTGGCGGCGGAGGGTGAGGAGGTCCCTCGCTTCGCTCGGGATGACGGAGAGGCCGTCGGGTGAACGAAGGGCTGGCGCTAGTCGGATCGCAGGCGATAGCCCACGCCCGGCTCGGTGAGCAGCAGCCGCGGCCGGGCCGGATCGGCCTCGATCTTCTGTCGGAGCTGCGCCAGGTAGACCCGCACGTAGTGCGCCTGGTTCACGTAGTTCGGGCCCCAGACTTCCTTCAGCAGCATGCGATGGGTGAGCACCTTCCCGGCGTGCCGCACCAGCGTCACCAGCAGCTTGTACTCCGTCGGCGTGAGATGGACTTCCTTGCCCGCACGCCACACCCGGCGATTGGGCAGGTCCACCCGCAGCTCCCCCGACTCGAAGATCGGCTCCGGCACCGCGCCCGGCGGCGTGGCCGCGTGCCGCAGCGACACCCGGATCCGGGCCAGCAGCTCCTCGACGCCGAACGGCTTGGTGAGATAATCGTCCGCGCCGAGGTCGAGCGCCTTGACCTTGTCCGCCTCCTGCCCGCGGGCGGAGATGACGATGATCGGCGTGCCGCTCCACTCGCGCAGCTCGCGCGCAACCTCGAGGCCATCGCGATCGGGGAGGCCGAGGTCGAGCAGGATGACGTCGGGATTCCGCGCGGCGGCATGGGCGAGCCCTTCCCTGGCGGTCCCCGCCTCCACGAGCCGGTAGTCGTTGGATTCGAGGGCCGTGCGCAGGAAGCGCCGCATCTGCGGCTCGTCCTCGATCAGGAGGACGAGGGGGGCGGTGCCGTCCATCCGGCCTCCTCGGTGACGAGCTGGGGCGGTGTGCCGGCAATCGGCAGCGCCACCCGGAAGATGGCGCCGCCACCAGGGCGGCGTTCCGCCCAGATCCGCCCGCCGTGCGCGGTCACGATGCCGCGGCAGATCGTCAGGCCCAGCCCGATTCCACCTCCGCCGGTGCCGCCGCGATAGAACTTGTGAAAAACCGTCTCCTCTTCCCCGGGCGCCATGCCAGGCCCGCGGTCCGCGACGTACGCCACCACCTCCCCCGGACGTCCGTCGGCGCCGACCTCGATCGGGGTGCCGAGCGGTGTGTGCTTGGCGGCGTTCTCGAGCAGGTTGACGAAGACCTGCTCCAGCAGAATCTCGTCCATCGGTACCAGCGGGAGGTCGGCCGGGAAATGGGTCGTCACGGGATGGTCCCGGAGCTGCTCTTCGGTGCGGAGCAGCGCCACGCCGATGGCGTCGGGCAGGAGCTGCCATTCCTTCTGCACCTGGAGCGCGCCGGCCTCGACCCGGATCATGTCGAGCAGGTTGGCCACCAGCCGTCCCATGCGGTGCGACTCCTGGACGATGGTGGTCGCGAGCTCGCGCCGGGCGGCGGGATCGGGCTCGGTGTCCTGCAACAGGGTGCTCGCCGCGCCCTCGATGGAGGCGAGGGGCGTCCGCATGTCGTGCGAGAGCGAGCTCAGGAGCGCCGTCCGCAGCCGCTCCGCCTCGACCTCGACTTCCGATTCCCGGCTCCGTTCTGCCAGCGCCAGCCGCTCGAACGCGACCGCCGCCTGGCCGGCCAGCGACTCCAGCAGGCGGCGCCGTGCGGGATCGCGAAAGTCGGCCGCGCCGGCGAGCGGCAGCCCCAGAATCCCCACGGTCCGTCCCGAGGACGTGAGCGGCAGGTAGAGCGCGTGCGCGGCCGGCAGCGTGGTGGTCCCGCGTCCCGCCGCCTGGTCGTGATCGAAGCTCCACTGCGCCACCGCCCGCTCCCGCTCGTCGAGGGGATACGGCGGCTCTCCGACCGGGGCCACCGCGTCCGCCTCGCCCGGCAGCAGCACGGCGGCGTCCAGGGCGAACGTGTCGCGCAGGCTTCGGAGCGCCGCGGCGACCACTGCGTCGCGGTCCTGCGCTGTCGCGAGCTCGCGGCTCAACCCGTACAGCGCCGAGGTGCGTTGCTCGCGCTCGCGCGCCGCCTCGGCCTGGTTCCGGATGCGGCCGGTCAGGTTGCCCATCACGAGCGCCACCACAAGCATGACCCCGAACGTGAGCACGTAGCGGACGTCACTCACCGAGAAGGTGTAGAACGGATGCACGAAGAAGAAGTCGAACGAGGCGATGCCCACCAGCGAGGCCACGAGCGACGGCCCACGGCGGAACCGCGAGGCGGCCACCACGACGGCCAGGAGGTAGAGCATGGCCGCGTCGATCGGCGGCACCAGCACGCCGGCGCTCCGGACCAGCATCCCGACGACGGTCGGGACGACGACGATGGCCACCGCGGCCAGGTACTCGCGCGTGGACGAGCGGCGAGGGTCCGGCGCCGCCGCCGGGCGCGGCTGCCCCTCGTCCTCCTCCGCGCCGGTGATCGCGAGGATCTCGATGCCGCCGCTGCCGCGGACGAGCGCGTCGAGCAGCGCGCCCTCGAACAGCTCCTTCCAGCGCGGGCGCCGGGTCTTGCCGGTGATGATGCGGGTGACGTTGTGCTCGCGCGCGTATGCCAGGAGCTCTTCGGCGACGCTCTGCCCGCTCAGCGTGACGGCCCGCCCGCCGAGCTGCTCGGCGAGCTCGAGCGCCCGCAGGATGTCCTCGCGCTCCTGGGCACTGAGCCGCTGGTCCCGGGGCGACTCCACATGCACCGCGAACCACTCGGCGTGCGCCCGCGCGGCCATGCGCCGCGTCGCCCGGACCAGCCGGCCGGCCCGGGCGCTCGGACCGATGCAGACCAGCAGCCGCTCGCCCGTCGCCCAGGTCTCGCGGATCCCCTGCTCGGCCATGTAGCCGCGCATCTGCGCGTCCACCCGCTCGGCGGTTCGGCGGAGCGCCAGCTCGCGCAGCGCGATCAGGTTGCCCTTCCGAAAGAAGCGCTCGATCGCGCGGCCCGCCTGCTCGGGGATGTAGACTTTCCCCTCGCGCAGCCGCTGCTGCAGGATGTCGGGCGAGACGTCCACCAGCTCGACCTCGTCGGCCCGCTCGATCACGGCATCCGGGATCGTCTCGCGCACCTTCACGCCCGTGATCGACGCGACCACGTCGTTCAGGCTCTCGATGTGCTGGATGTTGATGGCGGTATAGACGTTGATGCCGGCGGTGAGCAGCTCCTCGACGTCCTGCCAGCGCTTGGCGTGCCGGGAGCCGGGGGCGTTGGAGTGCGCCAGCTCGTCGACGAGGAGGAGGACGGGACGGCGGGCGAGGGCGCCGTCGAGGTCGAACTCCTCGAGGACGGTGCCGCGATAGTCGAGCGACTTCCGCGGCAGGACCTCCAGGCCTTCGAGCAGGCGGGCGGTCTCCGAGCGTCCGTGAGTCTCGGCTACCCCTACCACGACATCGAGGCCCTCTGCGCGTTGCGCGCGGGCGGCTTCGAGCATCGTAAAGGTCTTCCCCACGCCGGGCGAGGCACCGAGGAAGATCTTGAGCTGGCCGCGCCGGGCCCGGGCCGACGCCGCCTGGACGCGGGCGAGGAGCGCGTCCGGATCGGGGCGCCTGGCGGTCATCGGGCGAGTGGCGTCATGGTGAACTCAAAGATACTCCTGAGGGGCGCTCGGCTCCGCCCCTACCGACGAGTCACCCTGAGCGGAGCGAAGGGGCCGAAATCTCGTCATGCAACCCGTCGGCCCCTTCGCTTCGCTCAGGGTGACTCCGGGGGGGGGAGGGGGCCTCAGGGCGATCCCCGAGGCGACCCGGGAACGAGGCTATCGAGCGCCAGGTTCAGCAGCAA
This sequence comes from uncultured Gemmatimonadales bacterium, assembly GCA_963815515.1. Taxonomy (GTDB): domain Bacteria; phylum Gemmatimonadota; class Gemmatimonadetes; order Gemmatimonadales; family GWC2-71-9; genus CAVVWJ01. The sequence continues at coordinate 4,776 of CAWFGP010000006.1, read as the reverse complement.
CACGTTGACCCGCGGCTCGCCGAAGAAGCCGAGCTGCCGCCCCGCCGTGTGCTGCCGGAGGATCGTGCGGATCGAGTCCGCCGACACATTCCGCGCGCGCGCCACCCGCGCCACCTGGAGGTCCGCGTTGGCCGGGCTGATGTCGGGGTCGAGTCCGGAGGCGGAGGTAGTCGCCATATCGGACGGAATATGTCCGCGCACGGCGCCGTCCTCCTCGACCGCCCGCTCGACGGCGCCGGCGACCAGCGTGTCGGCCAGGGTCCGGTCGGTCGGGCCCTTGTTGGTGGCGCCCGAGGCCGTGGCGTCGTACCCCGCGCCGGCGGCGGAGGGCCGCGGGTGAAAGTACTCCGGCTTCGTGAACGGCTGGCCGATCAGCGCGCTGCCCACCACGCGGCCGTTGGCCGTGACGAGGCTGCCGTGCGCCTGCCAGGGGAAGAGCAGCTGCACGAGGCCCGTCACGATGCCGGGATACACGAACCCCGTGATGACGCAGAGCAGCAGCGTCAGGACGATCGCGGGACGAAGGTGCGTGCGGACAGCCGCAGGCAAGATGGTTGGCATGGCTCAGACCAGCCCGAGGGCGTTGAGGAGGATGTCGATCAGCTTGATGCCGGCGAAGGGCACGATGAGCCCGCCCAGGCCGTAGATCAGCAGGTTCCGGCGCAGGATCACGCCGGCCGCCGCCGGCCGGTAGGCCACGCCCCGCAGGGCGAGCGGGATCAGCGCGACGATGACCAGTGCATTGAAGATCACGCTGCTCAGGATGGCCGACTTGGGCGATGCGAGGTGCATCAGGTTGAGCGCGCCGAGCACGGGGTACGTCACGACGAACATCGCCGGGATGATCGCGAAGTACTTGGCCACGTCGTTGGCGATCGAGAACGTGGTGAGCGAGCCGCGGGTCATGAGCAGCTGCTTCCCGATCTCCACGATCTCGATGAGCTTGGTCGGGTTGGAGTCGAGGTCCACCATGTTGCCCGCTTCGCGCGCGGCCTGGGTCCCGCTGTTCATCGCCACCCCCACGTCCGCCTGGGCGAGCGCCGGCGCGTCGTTGGTGCCGTCGCCGGTCATGGCCACGAGGCGCCCGCCCGCCTGCTCCGTCCGGATGAGCGCGAGCTTGTCCTCCGGCCGGGCCTCGGCCAGGAAGTCGTCCACCCCCGCCTCGGCCGCGATGGCGGCGGCGGTGAGCGGGTTGTCGCCCGTGATCATCACGGTGCGGATGCCCATCGCACGCAGCCGGTCGAACCGTTCCTTCATCCCGCCCTTCACCACGTCCTTCAGGTGCACGGCGCCGAGCACCCGGGTGCCGCCGTTCTGCCGCTCGGCCACGACCAGCGGCGTGCCGCCCTGCCGGGCGATCGACTCGACGACGACGTTGGTCTCGGGCGGCATGGTGCCGCCGGTCTCGGTCACCCAGCGGGCGATCGCGTCGGCGGCGCCCTTCCGGAGCTGGGTGGCGCCGAAGTTGACGCCGCTCATCCGCGTGGCGGCGGAGAAGGGCACGAAGGTCATCGCGGGCCGGCCGTCCTCGCCGCTCGTCGCCCGGCCGCGGAGGCCGAACCGCTCCTTGGCCAGCACCACGATGCTCCGGCCTTCGGGCGTCTCGTCCGGCAGCGAGGCGAGCTGCGAGCGCTCGGCCAGCTCTTCGATGCGCACACTGCCCACCGGCAGGAACTCGACCGCCTGCCGATTCCCGAGCGTGATCGTGCCGGTCTTGTCGAGCAGCAGCGTGTCCACGTCGCCCGCCGCCTCGACGGCGCGGCCGCTCATGGCGATCACGTTCTGCTGGATCAGCCGGTCCATGCCCGCGATGCCGATCGCCGACAGCAGGCCGCCGATGGTGGTGGGGATGAGGCAGACGAGCAGGGCGACGAGCACCGGCATCGCTACCGACCCGCCGCTGTAGACGGCGAACGGCTGCAGCGTGACGACCGCGAGCAGGAAGACGACCGTCAGACCCGAGAGCAGGATCGTCAGCGCGATCTCGTTGGGCGTCTTCTGGCGGCTGGCGCCTTCCACCAGCGCGATCATCCGGTCGATGAACGTCTCGCCCGGATTGGCCGTAACCTTGACGACGAGCCAGTCGGAGAGGACGCGGGTTCCGCCGGTGACGGCCGAGCGATCGCCGCCGGACTCTCGGATGACGGGCGCGCTCTCGCCGGTGATCGCCGACTCGTCCACCGACGCGACGCCTTCGACCACCTCGCCGTCGGAGGGGATGAGATCGCCGGCCGTGACGAGCACGTGGTCGCCGCTCCGGAGCTCGGTGGCGAAGACCATGAGGAAGTCGAGGTGGTCGCGCGGGTGCTTCATTCGCTTGGCCCGGGTCTCGTGCCGGGTATCCCGGAGCGCGTCCGCCTGGGCCTTGCCCCGGCCCTCGGCCATCGCCTCGGCGAAGTTCGCGAAGAGCACCGTGAACCAGAGCCAGAGGGCGAGCTGGAGCGTGAAGGCCAGGTCGCCGCGGCCGGTCGCCGCGTCCCAGCCGAGGGTGAGCGTGGTGAGCGCGCTGCCGACGAGCACCACGAACATCACCGGGTTCCGCAGCATGTGCCGCGGGTCCAGCTTGAAGACCGCTTCGTAGAGCGCGCGCCGCACGATCGGCGGATCGAACAGGGGGCGGTTGGAGAGGGCCATATCAGAACAGCCTCCCGGCCTGCATGAGGAGATGCTCGACGACCGGCCCGAGCGAGAGCGCGGGGAAGAACGTCAGCGCGCCGACGATCACGATCACGCCGATCAGCAGCAGCACGAACAGCGGTGTCGTGACGGGGAAGGTGCCCGCCGTCTCGGCCGCCGGCTGCTGCTCCGAGAGGAAGCCACCGAGAGCCAGCATGGGCACGATCATGGCGAAGCGGCCGATCAGCGTGGCCGCGCCGAACAGGGTGTTGTAGTAGTAGGAGGAGCCCATGAGGCCGGCGAAGGCACTGCCGTTGTTGCCCGGGGTGGAGCTGAAGGCGTAGAGAATCTCGGTCAGCCCGTGCGGGCCGCCGTTATTGAGCCCCTTGAGGCCCGCCGGCAGCAGGGCCGACACCGCCGTGAGGGCGAGGATCACGGCGGGGAAGATGAGCACGTAGAGCATCGCCGCCTGGATCTCGCGGGCCCGGATCTTCTTGCCGAGATACTCGGGCGTGCGTCCCACCATGAGGCCCGCGATGAAGACGGTGAGGACCACCATCACCAGCATGCCGTAGAGGCCGGCGCCGACCCCGCCGAAGATCAGCTCGCCGAGCTGGATGTTCAGCAGCGGGACGAGGCCGCCGATCGGGGTGAACGAGTCGTGCATCGCGTTTACCGCGCCACAGGCGGCGGCGGTCGTCACCGTGGCGTACAGGGCGGAGTTGGCGATGCCGAAGCGCACCTCCTTCCCCTCCATGTTGCCCCCGGGATTCCCGGCGGACGCGACCACGTCCACGCCGCGCGCCGCGTGGATGGGGTTGCCGCGCGCTTCGGCCCGGTAGGCGGTGGTCACACCCGCCAGGAAGAGCACGAGCATCGCGGACCAGAGGGCCCAGCCGTGGCGCTGGTTGCGGACCATGCGGCCCAGCAGGTAGGTCAAGCTGGAGGGGATCAGGAAGATCGCGAACATCGACCAGAAGTTCGACCACGGCGTCGGGTTCTCGAACGGGTGAGCCGCGTTGGCATTGAAGAAGCCGCCGCCGTTGGTGCCGACCTGCTTGATGGCTTCCTGGCTGGCCACCGGCCCCATCGCGATCGTCTGCCTGGCGCCCTCGAGCGTGGTCACCTGGAGATAGGGATCGAAGTTCTGGATCACGCCCTGGTGCGCCATGACGAGCGCGACGACCAGCGCGAGCGGGAGCAGGACGTACAGCGTGCCGCGGACGAGGTCGGCCCAGAAGTTCCCGAGCGTACCGGCGGAGCGGCGCGCGATCCCACGGACCAGTGCCACCGCCACCGACATGCCGACGGCCGCGGACACGAAGTTGTGGAACGCGAGCTGGGTCATCTGCGAGAAGTAGGACATCGTCGACTCGCCGCCGTAGGACTGCCAGTTCGTGTTGGTCGTGAACGAGGCGGCGGTCTCGAACGCCTGGCGATCCACCACGCCGGCCAGGCCCTGCGGATTGAGGGGGAGCAGGTGCTGAATCCGGAGCGCCGCGTAGGTGAGCAGCATGCTCACCGCGCTGAACGCGAGCATGCCGGCCGCGTAGGCGGTCCAGTGCTGCTCGTGGGTGGGGTCGATGCCGGCGGCGCGGTAGAGCAGCCGCTCGACGGGCGCGAGCCAGCGCACCCGTCCCTCGTAGACGGCCACCAGGTACAGGCCCAGGGGCTTGGTCACGAGCAGGATCGCCAGGATGAAGAAGGCGATCTGCAGCCAGCCGTTGCCGGTCATGTCAGAACCTCTCCGGCCGAAGCAGCGAGTACATCAGGTACGCGAGGACGGCCAGGGCCACGATCAGGCCGATCAGCGATGGTGCGCTCATCGGGGCTCCTCATGGGTAGAGCGCTCGCCCAGGCAGCGGAGGGCGCGAACGTAGCCAAGCAGGGCGGCGAAGAAGCCGAGCGTGCCGAGCAGGTAGAGCAGGTCTCCCATGGTTCCTCCTGGTGTCCGGCTCGGAACCTATGGGCCGACGCGTCAGGGCGGGGTAGGAAAGCGGGCAGGGGATATCAAGGACGTATCAAGGCGGAAATTGGCGCGGGACGGCATCGATGCCGGAATCAGGATCGTTGCTCGGCCTCACCACGAAGACCCGAAGGGGTAGTTGTTATTGTTAGTCCCAGAGTGAGTTGGTGCACCGGGCCCCGAAAGGTCAGGAA
>CAWFGP010000005.1:0-536737 GCA_963815515.1 uncultured Gemmatimonadales bacterium | reverse complement strand
CCTCACCACCGTCGAGGCGCTGCTCGAGTGGGACGAGGAGACGTACATGCCGCCCGGCGGAGTCGAGAACCGGAGCGAGCAGCTCGCCCTGGTCGCCGGGCTGCTGCACGAGCGCGGGACCGACCCCCGGCTCGGCGACTTGCTCGCGGCGGTCGAAGGCTCCGACCTGCTCGCCGACCCCGCCGCGCCCGCCGCCGTCAACGTCCGCGCCCTCCGCCGGGAGTACGACCGCTTCGTGCGCCTGCCGCGGACGCTGGTCGAGGACGTCGCCCGCACCACGGCGCTGGCCCAGAAGGCCTGGGCCTCGGCGCGCGGCGCGGCCGACTTCGCGCGATTCCGTCCCTGGCTCGAGCGGATCGTCGAGCTCAAGCGGGCCGAGGCCGAGTGCGTGGGGTATGGGGACGAGCCGTACGACGCGCTGCTCGAGGACTACGAGCCGGGGCTCCGGAGCGCGGTCGTCGCCCGGCTGTTCGAGGCGCTCCGGCGGGACCTGGTCCCGCTCGCCGAGCGGATCGCGGGCGCGCCACGCCGGCCCGACTCGGCGGTGCTGCGCCGCCACTTCCCGCGCGACCGCCAGCGCCGCTTCGGCGAGGCGGTCGCCGGCGCCGTGGGGTTCGACTTCGGCCGCGGGCGCATGGATCCGGGCGGTCACCCGTCGTGCACCGGCCTGGGCCCCGGCGATTGCCGCATCACGCTGCGCTTCGACGACCGCGACTTCGCGGGCGGCCTGTTCACCATCCTCCACGAAGTCGGGCACGGCCTGTACGAGCAAGGCCTCGACCCCGAGCACTACGGCACGCCGCTGGGCGAAGCCGCGTCGGTCGGGATGGACGAGGCCCAGGCCCGGTTCTGGGAGAACCGGGTGGGGCGTGACCGCCGGTTCTGGGAACACTTCTATCCCCGCGCGCGCGAGCTCTTCCCCGAGAGCCTGGGCGACGTGGCGCTCGACGAGTTTCACTTCGCGGTGAACCGGGTCGCGCCCTCGCTCATCCGCGTCCAGGCGGACGAGGTGACCTACAACCTCCACATCATGATCCGCTTCGATCTCGAGCGCGCCCTGGTCTCGGGCCAGCTGGCCGTGGCGGACCTGCCTGACGCGTGGCGGGCGGCGCATCGTGAGGTCCTGGGCATCACCCCGCGCACGGACGCCGAGGGCTGCCTCCAGGACGGGCATTGGTCGGACGGGATGATCGGCTACTTCCCGACCTACACGCTGGGCGACGTGTTCGCGGCGCAGCTCTATGCCGCGGCGGAGCTGGAGCTGGGCAGCCTGGGCGAGCAGTTCGGCCGCGGCGAGTTCGCCCCCCTGGTCCAGTGGCTGGGCCGCCGGGTGTACCACCAGGGCGGACGCCATCCCTCGGCGCGGCTGATCGAGGTCGTCACCGGCTCGCCGCCGGATCACCGGCCGCTGGTGCGGCTCCTGCGCCAGAAGTACGAGACGCTGTACGATATCTGAGGTCGGACATGGCAGAGAAATTCACCCTGCAGCACCGCGGCCGCCGCTACGAAGTCGAACGGGGCGAGCCCCGGCGCCAGGCCGCCACGGGCGGCGGGGCGCCGGTGGGCACCGATCGCTGGTACCTCACGCTCAGTCTCGCGGCGGTCACCAGCTTCTCCGCCGAGCCGGGAGAGACGCGGGAGGCGCTGCGGACTCGCATCCACCGGTGGCTGGAGGAGCACCCGGAGACACTCGGCGGAGAGGGGATCTACCTCGGTGGTGGGTGATCGCCGATGGACGCTCGCGGCCGGAGCGATCTCTACGCCCTCGGTGTCGTCGCCTACGCGATGCTCGCGGGGGCGCCGCCGTTCCGGGGCCCCAACCGCGTCGTGGTCTCCAGGCACATCGCCGAGCGGCCCGCGCCGATCGAGCGGCTCCGTCCGGACGCGCCCCGCCCGCTGGCCGCGGCGATCATGCCATCTGCATTGGTACCCCGGCGGCGTGGCCCGCGCCATCGGCGTGCTGATGCCCTGCGCGGCGGCGATGCTCGTCCTCCTGGCCGGAGACGCCCGGGCACAGGGCCCAGGGGCCGATTCGCTGATGTCGGTCTACTCGCTGGGTCTGCCGCACGCCTTCCGGGCCTACGGTGCGCTCGGTGCCGGCGTCGCCGAGCATGGCGCAGGAGCCGGGCTGCTCACCCAGGCCACGCTCGGAATCACTCGTGACATCACCAATCCCACCCCCGGGTTTCTCGGTGTCGCGTTGGAGGCATGGGTCGGGACCCGAGGGCGCCGGCTGGACGGCGGCGCGCGGCTCCTCGCAGGGCTGCCCGCCGCCAGGCTCTACGGCGGATTCGACTACGCCGCGCGCGTGCACCGTGCGGACTTCGTGCTCAGTGCAGGCTTTTCGGTTCATCGTGGCGGCTTTCCGCTGCCCGGGGCGACGATCCGCGTGGACTGGGTGCCGGCACGGACCCAGCTGCTCGGGTCGCTCTCGGTTCCGTTCGGCCAGCACGCGGGCCGGACGCGGCCGGGGGTGATCGAGGTTTCGCCGCCGGCGACGCCGCCGTACCGTCCTCCACCACCGCCCGGCGACGTCGGACTCGATCTGCTGGTCGCGAGACTCCGGGAACGGGCGCGGTGGATCGCCAAGCTCACACTCGTCCCGCTGCCTGGCGGCGCTCCCGAGCGTTCGCGTCCGGTTGTCGCCGCGCTGACGGCGCATCTCGCCGAACGGAATTCCGCGAACCAGGCTGGAGCCCATGGCCCTGGCGAGGACGCCGCCTATCACGAGCTCGTGGTGCGCATCTTCGCCCGGGCCCTCGGTGAGGACAGCGCGACCGCCGTGCCGAGCGGTCTCGCCCGCGCCGTGGCCGACACCGCTCGGCGCGTCTTCCTCGATGAGCTCCTGATCCCCTACGACCGCGACCTCGGCCGGATCCGTCGCCCTGCCGTGTTGACGGCGCTCCGCCACCGCGCCGCTGCCACGTTCGGCCGCTGGGCCGGCGCGAGTGCCCTCGTACCGCCCGCGACGCGCGCGGGCGTGGAGGCTGCCTTCGCCGCGCTCCTCACCGTCGCGCAGGAAACGGCGGACAGCGCCCGTTCGGCCTGGGGCGACTCGCGCCTCATCTGGCTCCCGCTCCAGCTTGGGCTCCGGTCCGACCAGCACGACACGCAGACGGAGCTGGACGCGCTGATCGAGCGGATCATCGGCCGGCGGTTCCTGCCGGGCCACGATCTGGACTACGCCACCGACGAGCACTTCGAGCCCGCGGTGATCCGGTCGGTCCTCGATGCCCGTGACTATCACGTGCTCTGGATTCACGACTTCGCGGGCCGCAGCCCGGCGGGCCGGCCGGACACCGTCGCCGAGCGGCTCGTGCTCGAGGGGTACATCGCCGCCCTGGAGCGGGCCGCGCTCGCGTACGACCGCACCGGCAAGGTTCCCACCTTTCTCATCCTGCTCGACCGCTACTATTACCGGCGCAGCGTCGGCGACCGATGGCTCGAGCTGCTCAGCGACCCGCTGGGCATGCACTTCCGGCTTCGTGGCCGTTGGCACGCTACGGAAGCGCGGGTACACGCGGCGCAGGCCAGGCTTCGAGCCGCCGTGGCCGCGTCACCGGCGCTGCGATCGGCCGAGCGGCGTCATGGCCGCCGCTGGCTGCGCCGGCTCCTGTCGGTGCACGTGAGCGTCACCAACCCGCCCGACCCGACCTTTGGCGGGCCGGCCCTGGTCGGAAACCCGTCGCCGGTGCCCGACGACATCATGCGTGACCATCGAAAGATCGCCTTCGCCGACATCGACGAGAACAACCCCACGCGGGGGGTCGCGATCCTCACGGGGCTGGGCATCGGCGAGAGCTACGCGCGCTACCGCTGGCTCGACCGGACCATCGTCCTGCGCGGTCCCGCGGCGGCGGCGCTCAAGGAGGAGGCGCGCGACCTGCTCCGCAGCCAGGGGTTCCGGGAGAACCAGATCCCGACCGAGCTCCTGCCCCGCGCCGAGGTGACCGGCCGGTCCCGGGCGACGCCGCCGGAGTGGTGGGCGCGCGTGGTGATCGCCATGAACGAGACCGGCTACGGGCGGAAGTCCGCCAGCGCGGGGAAGGCCGCGCTGTACACGCTGCTGCCGCCGGGGAGCACCATCATCGCGAGCGATCCGCAATGGCTCAGCCGCTTCTGGGGAGGCATGCTCCTGGGCAGCGCCCTGCGCGGGTCCAAGGTGCTCGTCATCGGTCCCGGCCCCGAGAACGCGCCGTTCGGGAATGCGTTCGTGCAACGCGTGCTTCAGCGCGAGCTCTTCCTCCGTCTGCTCGAGGCGCGTGCGGCCCTGCAGGTGCCGCTGGCCGCCTCCGGCGGTCGGATCGACCTGGGCCTCTTCCGGATCGGCCTCGGTACCTACAATGTGGCCGGCGGGGTCCGCGCGATCCGTGACGGGCTCCGCCAGCATCCGTTCCTTCGCGACGTCCTGCCGTTTCACCCGTCGGTCTGGACGTTCTTCGATCAGGCCGACAGCCTGTTGTTCTCGCTCGGCGAAGTCGCGGCGGACACCAACGCGAACTACCATCCGGCCTTCCACCTCAAGACCCAATTCATGGGAACGGCCACGGCGATGCGCGCAGCGGTGGGACGGCCGGAATGGCGCACGTTCTTCGAACGCCGGCTGCGCGAGCGGCTGCACGAGTCACCGGCCGGCACCGACATCACCCTGGGTGCGCTCGCACCGCTCCGTCCCTATCTCGAGAGTCGTTCGGCGGATGCCCGAGAGGCGCAGGGGCTTTATCTTCTGGTAGGGTCCCACAACCAGGACGACCGGTCGCTCCTGCTGGACGGTGAGGCGCTCTGCCTGGTGGCTGGGGAAGCGGCGCTGGTCAGCGCCGGGGACATGCTCCTCCTGAGCACCGTGGGAGTGGAGTGGCTCGACGGTCCGGAAGAGATCGACGCCACCTTTCCGGCATGGGACGACATTCACACCGAGGTCGCACGCGGATTGGAGCACGTCTTTTGAGAACGGCCGGACGGTACGTCGCGTCGGTGCTCCTGGTGGTCGCCGCGGGGTGCGCCCCTACCATGAACCTGGTGAATCCTTCGGGCCCCAAGTTCGAGGGACGTTTCGGGCGGCCCGATGGCGCGCCCCCACGAGCGGACGCCGGCGATCCGGGGGCGCTCCGCGTCGTCACCTTCAACATCAAGCTCGGCCGAGCGGTCGATCGGGCCATCGAGGTACTCGCCGGGGACAGCCTCCGCGGCGCGGATATCGTGGCGTTGCAGGAGATGGATGACGTGGGGGTCGAGCGGATCGCCCGGGCGTTGGGGCTGAATTACGTCTATTTTCCCGGCGTCATCCATCCCACCGACGGCCGCTACTTCGGGCCGGCGCTCCTCACGCCGTGGCCGATCGAGCGCAGCTGGAAGGTCCGCCTTCCTCACCTCGGACGGTTCCGCCACCAGCAGCGCACCGCCACGGCGGCGGTCATCCGCGTCCGCGGCACGCGGGTGCAGGCATACGCCGTTCACCTCGAAACGCAGCTCCGCGTGTCCGATCATCAGCGCGCCGACCAGGTCCAGACGATCCTCGATGACGCGATCGACGCTCCCGGGCCGGTCATTCTCGCCGGCGACTTCAACAGCTGCGACATCGGCCCACAGGTGACCCGCGCAGGCTACCGCTGGCTGACCGAGCTCGTCGGGCCGACCATCACGGTGTTCTCCTGGGATCACATCTTCGTCCGCGGTGTTGGAGTCGCGCGCCCCGCCAGCGCCGGAGTGGTCAAGGAAGTCCATGGCGCGAGCGACCATCATCCGGTGTGGGCGGTCGTCGGGCCGACGGCCGGCCCCCTCACCCGTACGGCCACTCTGACCCCCTGATCCGGCGATTCAACCCGCCGCCTGCACCCGCGACCCTTCCGGCACCACCTCCCCGGCGCCCTCCCGCGTCTTCTCCCTCGCGTGCGCCCCGCGACCGAACCGCTGCTGCAGGGCGTCGAGGTAGGTGTAGATCACCGGCGTGATGTACAGCGTGATGAGCTGCGAGAACGCGAGCCCGCCCACCACGGCGATGCCCAGCGGCCGGCGTGACTCGGCGCCGGCGCCGTGGCCGAGCGCGATGGGCAGCGTCCCCACCAGCGCCGCCATCGTGGTCATCATGATCGGCCGGAACCGGACGCTCGCCGCCTCGAGGATCGACTCCCGCGCGCTCTTCCCGTGGCTCCGCTCCGCCTCGATCGCGAAGTCGATCATCATGATCGCGTTCTTCTTGACGATGCCGATGAGCATGATGATGCCGACGAACGCATAGATGCTCAGGTCCTGCCGGGTCAGCGTCAGCGCCAGCAGCGCCCCGAAGCCGGCGAACGGCAGCCCCGACAGGATCGTCAGCGGGTGAACGAAGCTCTCGTACAGGATCCCGAGCACCAGGTAGATCACCAGGATCGCGAGCACGAGCAGCACCAGCAGCCCCTGCTGCGCCTGCTGGAACGCGGCGGCCGTGCCCGAGAAGCTGGTGCTGATCGTGGACGGCAGCACCTCGCGGGCGGCGGCCTGGACGCGATCCACCGCCGTGCCGATCGACACGCCGGGCTGGAGGTTGAACGAGAGCGTGACCGACGGCAGCTGCCCCGAGTGGTTCACCGTGAGCGGCCCGGTCGAGGGGGTCACCCGCGCCAGGCTCCCCAGCGGGACCGACACGCCCTCGCGGCCGGTGATGTGCAGCAGGCTCATCGCCGAGAGGTCGCGCTGGTACTGCGGCAGCAGCTCCATGACGACCCAGTACTGGTCGTTGGGCGTGTAGATGGTGCTGACCTGCCGGGCCCCGTAGGCGTTGTAGAGCGCGTTCTCGATCTGGTCGACGTCGATCCCCAGCGCCGCCGTGCGGTCGCGCTCGATGCTGACCTTGACCTGCGGGTTCTTGATCTGCAGGTCGCTCGTCACGTCGGTCAGGCCCGGAATGTCGTGCAGCCGCCGCTCGAGCGCCGCGGCGCCGTCGTACAGGTCCCCGATGTCGGAGCCCTGCAGGGTGAACTGGTACAGGCTCTTCGACGACCGCCCGCCGATGTTGATCACCGGCGGGTTGGTGATGAACACGCGCATCCCGGGCACCACCGCGAGCTTCCGGGTGAGCGACTGGGCCACCTCGTCGGCACTCATGTCACGCTGGGCGCGCGGCTTGAGGTGGATGAAGAAGCGGCCCTGGTTCACCGAGGCGTTCGGGCCGCCGGCGCCGACCCGGGACATGAACCCTTCGACGTTGGGATCCTCCTGCACGATGGCGGCGGCGGTGCGCTGGTGCGTCACCATCGCGTCGTAGCTGGTCCCTTCCGCCGTTTCGGTCGTGCCGCTGAGCTGGCCGGTGTCCTCGCTCGGGATGAACCCCTTGGGCACGATCCGCCCGAGCACGACCGTGCCGACGAGGATCAGCCCGCTGAAGAGCATGGCGAGGCCGCGGCGGTCCATCACCCACGCCAGGCTCCGCTCGTACCCGGCCAGCGAGCCCTCCCACACGCGCTCCGTGGCGCGGTAGAACCGCCCGTGCGCCCGCTGCTCGCTCTCGGGCTTGAGCCAGCGGCTGCAGAGCATCGGCGTGAGCGTGAGCGACACGAAGCCCGACACCAGAATCGCCACCCCGATCGTGACCGCGAACTCCTGGAACAGCCGGCCGATGAGCCCGCCCAGGAACAGCACCGGGATGAACACCGCCACCAGCGACAGCGTCATCGAGATGACGGTGAAGCTGATCTCGCGGCTGCCGTTCACCGCGGCCTCCATCACCGGCTCGCCATGCTCCATGTGGCGGACGATGTTCTCGAGCACCACGATCGCGTCGTCCACCACGAAGCCCACCGCCAGCGTGAGCGCCATGAGCGAGAGGTTGTCGAGGCTGTATCCCAGCAGGGCCATCACCGCGAACGTGCCCACCAGCGACATCGGCAGCGCCAGCGCCGGGATCATCGTGGCCCGGACGTTCCGGAGGAACAGGAAGATCACCATCACCACCAGGCACAGGGCGAGGAAGAGGGTGGACTTCACGTCCGCCACCGACTGCTTCACCGACTGCGAGCGGTCGTACAGCGTGACCAGCTCCACCGACGCCGGCAGCTCGGGCCGGAGCCGCGCGACCTCCGCCTTGATCCGCTCCGCGACCGCCACCGTGTTGGTGCCCGGCTGGCGCTGGATGGCCAGCACGATGGCGCGCTGGCCGTTGAACCAGCTCGCCTGCTTGGTGTCCTGCACGCTGTCGATCACCCGGCCGAGGTCGGCGAGCCGCACCGGCGCACCGCCGCGGAAGGCCACGACCAGCGCCCCGAAGCCCGCCGCGTCGGTGAGCTGGCCGTCGCTCTCGACCGAGTAGGCCCTGTCGGTGCCCCAGAGCGTGCCGGTCGGCAGATTGACGTTGCCGTTCTGCACCGCCGTCGCCACCTCGTCGATACCGATGCTCCTCGCCGCGAGCTGCTGGGGGTCGAGCTGGATCCGGACCGCGTACTTCTGCGAGCCGTACACCTGCACCTGCGCCACGCCGTCGATGGTCGAGAGCCGCTGGGCGAGGAACGTCTCAGCGTATTCGTCGAGCTGCGGCAGCGGGAGGGTCGACGTCCGGAGGGCGTAGTAGAGGATCGGCGATGAGGACGGATCCACCTTCCGGAAGCTCGGCGGCAGCATGTCCCGCGGAAGCTGGCGCTGCGCCTGGGAGAGCGCCGCCTGCACGTCCTGCGCGGCCGCGTCGATGTTGCGGCTCAGCGCGAACTGGAGAGAGATCCGTGTGCTCCCCTGGCCGCTCGTCGAGGTCATCGCCTCGATCGCCGGAATCGTCGAGAACTGCTTCTCCAGTACCGTCGCCACCGAGGACGCCATGGTCTCGGGACTCGCGCCGGGCAGGTTCGCGCTGACCGAGATGGTGGGATAGTCCACGGCCGGCAGGTCGCTCACCGGCAGCTGGCGGTACGCCACCAGGCCGAAGATGAGAATGCCCGCCATGACCAGCGTGGTCATGACGGGGCGGCGAATGAAGAGCCCGGTGATGTTCACGATGCCCTCGCCTGGGCGCTGTCGCCCGGAGGCTTGATCTGGACCTTGACGCCCTGGCGGAGCCGGAGCTGGCCGTCGGTGACCACGCGGTCGCCCGCTCGGACCTCTCCGGTCACGATGACGAGATCGCCGGCGGTGCGGTCGACCTTGACCGTCTTCGTGGCCGCCGAGCTGTCGGGCTGGACCACGAACACGAAGGTGCCCTGCTGCCCCGACACGACGGCCGAGGCGGGTACCACCAGGGCGTCCTGGTCGACGTAGAGCCGGAGCCGCACGTTCACGAACGCGCCCGGCCACAGCGCGCCGTCGGTGTTGGGGAAGCTGCCCTTGAGGAGGATGGTGCCGGTCGAGGTGTCGACGGTGTTGTCGATGAAGGCCAGTGTGCCCTGGCTCGGGGTGCCGCCACCGATCGGCTCCGCTGCGACCTCGATCCGCTGCGCCCGGTACTTCTGGATCGCCGGGAGATTCGACGCCGGCACCGCGAACCGCGCCAGGATGGGCTGGATCTGGTTGATCGTCACCAGCGGCAGCACGTCGGTCGAGCGCACCAGGTTGCCCTCGCGGACGCGGAGACTGCCGGTGCGGCCCGCGATCGGCGCGCGGATCGTGGCATACTGGAGGTTGAGCCGCGCCTGATCCACCGCCGCCTGGCTCGACGCCACCGTGGCCGACGCGGCCGCGGCGGTGGTCCGCACCGCGTCGTTCTGCTGGGCGGTGACGTACTCCTTGTCGGCCAGCACGGCGTACCGCTTCACATCCTGTTCCGCATTTTGGGCGGTCGCGCGGTCGCGATTGAGCAGCGCCTGGGCCTGCTCGAGCGCGGCCTGGAACGGCCGCGGATCGAGCTCGAAGAGTACCTGGCCCTTCTTCACGTCCTGGCCTTCCCGGAAGGCGATTCGGACGATCGGCCCGCTCACCTGAGCCTGGACCGCGACGGTCTGGATCGGCTCGACGGTGCCGGTGGCCAGCAGCTCGTACGGCACGGCGCGCCGCGCCGCCAGGCCGACCGTCACGGGCACGCGCGCGGGCGGCGGCGGCGCCTGCTCGCCGCAGGCGGAGACGGCGGCGAGCGCGGCGGCGACGAGCAGGGAGCGCGAAGGAATCATCGGGAGGGCACCGTGGTGGTGTCGGAGGTCAATCGAAGTGTATGCCCGCCCTGCGGGTCGAGCACCCCGGCGTCATGCGCCAGCTGCGCCAGCGAGACGCTCCAGGCGAGGCGTGCATCGACCTGTTGCGCCCGCGCGGAGGCGAGCGCGCTCTGCGCCGCCAGCAGGTCGAGCACCGTGCCCACGCCTTCCTTGTATCGCGCCCGGGCGACCTCGCTCGACTGCTGCGCGCTCGCGATCAGGTCTCCGGCCGTGCGCACGCGCCGGGTCGATGTCTGGAGCGCATAGTAGGCGCTGAAGACCTGGTAGACCACCTGCTGCCGGATGGTCTCGGTCCGGGCCGAGGCCGCCTCCGCCTGGTACTCGGCGGCGCGGAGGTCGTACTGCCGGGAGAAGCCGTTGAACAGCGGGATGGCGAGCCCCAGCGAGAGATTGTAGCTGTTGGCACCGTTGGGGATCGTCGTGGCGTAGGTGCGAGCGCCCGTGGCCGTGAAGTTGATGGACGGAAGCAGCGAGCTCCGCGCCTCGCCGATGCCGGCGCGGGCAGCCTCCGCCTCCGACCGGGCGGCGGCCAGGTCCGGTCGCCCGCGAAGCGCGGAGGCGATCAGCGCGTCCACGCTGTCGGACAGCTCGCCGACCGGGCGCGCGGCGGCCGCCGAGTCGACGTCGTACGGCAGGTTGGCGGGAAGGCCGAGGGCCAGGGCCAGGGCGCCGCGCGCCGTCTGCACGCTGCCCTCGGTCGACTGCAGATCCAGCTGCGCCTGGCTGGCCGCGGTTCGCGCCTGCAGCACGTCCGCGATCGTGGCGAGCCCGACCCGGCGCCGCTCTTCCGCGGCCTCGAGGTTGGCCTGCGCCTCCGCCAGTGTCGTCCGCTGGGCCCCGAGCAGGCTGCGGTTGGCGAGGTACTGGAAGTACGCCACCTGGATCTGCAGCACCACGTCCTGGATGGCGGCGTTGTGCGTGAACCCGGAGGCGAGGAGCTGCTGGCGGGCGCCCTCGATCCGGCCGCCCCGCCCCCCGAAGTCGAACACCAGATACGACAGCGTGACGCTCGGCGAGAGCACCGATTGCTCCACCGCGGTCCGGCCCTGGCTGGCGACGGTCTTGAGGCGGGTGGCGGCCACGTCGCCGTCGATGGTGGGGAGCCGCTCCCCGCGCTGGCTGCCGTACGCCGCGGCGGCGGTCTGCGCGTTGGCCCACGCGAGCCGGGTGGCCGCGTTGTTCCGGAGGCCGATATCCACGATCTCGCCGAGCGTGAGCCGGCGGATGCGGTCGCCCAGATCGGGCGGCACGGCGGCAGCCGCGGAGGTGTCGGCCGGGGTCACCTCCTGAACTGCGGTGGCCGGGGGCCTCCACGGCACCTGCGGTGCCGGCGACGCGCCGGGAACGCCGGACACGCGGGGCGTGCCCACACATCCGCCCAGGAGTCCGCCGACGGCCAGAACCAGGCCGCCAAGGCGCGCCCCGGTCACCGCTTGGCCTCGACGCTCGCCACCCGGCGGCCGACCGCGCCGCGCTCCCAGCGCCCCAGGGCCTCGCCGATCGCCTCTATCATGTAGGCGTACGCGGTCTCGTAGCCCCGGAGCCGGGCGCGCACCCGCTCGCTCGGGATCGGGAGCGTGCGCCGCGCCTCCCGGACCGTCTCGGTAAACCGCTGCCAGCGGCGCATCCGCTCGGCCATTGTCCGGCCGAAAAGATCCGGGGCCACGTGGTAGTAGTCGTGCCGGTCCGCCGGGCGGCACACGCGCTCCAGCACGCCCTTCTCGGCCAGGAGCCGGGCATTGGTGCTGGCGCTGGCCTTGCTCACCCGGAGCGCGACGGCGAGCTGGTCGAGCGAGCGGGGATCGTCGCTCAGGAGCAGATATCCGAACATGCGGCCGGCGATGCGCGGCGTCCCTTCGGCCTCGAACAGCAGGCCCATGCGGTCGGTGAACTGGCTCGTGGCGGCGTCCATGCGGCTCCCGGGTCGATCGTCTGCGGCAGAGGGTCCGGATTAACTACGTTCAATACAAACTGAACGTTGCAGGCGTTGGGAGGGGAGGGGTGTAACGGAGGGTCCCTTCGGGGCGGGAGGAAGCCTACTCGCCTTCGAGAAAGAATCCCACCCCCTCCCGCATCACCGTGGGCGGGATCTCGTGCCCCCCGTCGAACTCCCGGTACCGCACCTCGTACCCGTCCCGCTGCAGCCGCGGAACCATCACCCGGCTGCACGAGGCGATCGGCAGCACCTCGTCCTGCCGCCCGTGCGAGACGAAGATCCGCGGCGCCCCGACCCGCCGCGCGGGAATGAGAAATCCGGGTGAGAACGCGAGCAGGTGGGAAAACCGGTCGCCGTTGGCGCGTCCGAGCGCCAAGGCGTAGGTGGCACCGTCGGAAAACCCCGCCGCGGCGACGCGTCCGGGCGTCACGTCGCATCGCGCCGCCACCTCGGCGAGCGCCCGCTCCAGAAAGCGCACGTCCGGGCCGAACGCGCCCGTCACCGCGTCCCAGGTATGCGCCCGCGAATCGGGGGCGAGGACCGCGCACCCAAGCTCCGCCGCCATGGGTCCCAGGAACCGGGCGGCCCGGCGGCCGGTGCCCCCCGCGCCGTGAAACATGAGGATGAGCGGGATTGGCCCTCGGCGCTCGGGCAGAACCAGCACGCCGTCGCGCTCGCCGCCCAGGCCGAGCGGCAGGAGGCCCGGTTGCGCCCGCCGCGCGGGTGGAGCGGGGCCGGCGGACGGCGCCGGCACCAGCCGCTCCGGTGCCGGTCCACCGCAGGCGCTCGCGGCTACTGCGCCAAGTGGCGAAGCGAGCGCCACGAGGCGCAACAGCTCCCGGCGGGTCAGCGTCCGTGGATCCATGTCGGGAAGGACGCCCGCCGCGCCGCGCCGCGCACCGCGGCCGTTGCGTGGCCGGGGCTGCCCACGAATGTTTCGAGCCATGCACTCCCAGCTGAAGACGAACTCCGCCGCCGTCGCGCTCCCCGCCGTCTGAGGTCGCCCATGCACGCCGACCACGATCCCGCCCACACCATCACCAGCTCCGAGCGGCTCGGCGCCGCGGAGCGGCGGGTGATGGATTACCTGCTCGGCAAACGCCGCGTGGTGCGCGACGTGAATCGCGAGCTGGAGGAGAATCGCCGGCTGGGCGAACGGGTCGCGGACCGGATCGCCGCATTCGGCGGCTCCTGGACGTTCATCCTCCTGTTCCTGACGGTGCTCGTTGCCTGGGTCGTGCTCAACTCGCTCGTGCTCGCCCGCCGCGGTCGGGCGTTCGACCCCTACCCCTACATCCTGCTCAATCTGTTCCTGTCGATGATCGCGGCCCTCCAGGCGCCCGTGATCATGATGTCGCAGAACCGGATGGCGGCCCGGGACCGGCTCGAGGCCGCGCACGACTACGAGGTGAACCTGATGGCCGAGGTCGAGATCCGCACCCTGCACGACAAGCTGGACCAGCTGCGTGATCGCGATTGGGCGTCGCTCGTCGCCCAGCAGCAGGAACAGATCCGGCTGCTCGAGCGGCTGCTCGAGCGCGCCGGCGGCGGCCCCGCGCGCTAGGCCGGGCGCCGGGTCTAGGTATTGTTCGAGCGTCCCGTAGCCATCTGGCACCGCACCGACCACCCGGAGGCAGCCCATGGCACCGCGCAAGCGCTACCAGCTGGATCGCGTGACGGTCGAAGCCGGCGACTCGCGGCCCGCGACCTGGACCTTCGCCGGCGAGGCGATGTCCGGCACCGAGCGAAGCTACCTGGTGACGGACGGCAATTTTTCCACCCGCAACACCTGGGAGTTCCTGGTCCGCGTGCCGAAGGCGCGGGGCATGCGCCTCGAGGTGCGCCCGCGCACGACCCCGAACCTCAAGGTCTGGGCCGAGCTCACGGACCGCTCGCTGACCTTCGCGCGGGCCACCAAGGGCGGCGCGAGCGGGCGCTGGTATTGCCAGGTCGCGCTCGCCGATCCGAAGGGCGAGAGGACCAAGGACGTCGTGAAGGGCGACGAGCGGCACAAGCTCCCCCAGTGGTTCGACTCGCTGCAGGGCCGCATGCGGGTCAAGCAGAACGTCCGGCCAACCAAGGGCACCGACGGCCAGGCGCTGGTCGTGCTGGTAGCGGCCAACGACCACGCGGCGATGATCCGGCTGTTCTTCGCGACCAAGGTCTGGGTCCTGAAGGAAAGGATCACACTCGCCTGAGCGCCGCGCTGGAGGACGCGCCCGGGCGGCCGGCGGCGGCGTGGCCGCTGATCGCCGGGGTGGCCGGCGTCAAGCTTGCGCTGCACCTGGCCGTCAACGCCACGACGCCGTACGGCTTCCACCGGGACGAGCTGCTCTACCTGGCGATGGGCCGGCACCTTCGGCTGTGGCGAATGGACTTTCCGCCGGCCATCGCCCTCGTCGCCGAGGCAGTCCGTGCCACCCTCGGCGATTCGCTGTTCGCCATCCGCCTGGTGCCGGCGCTCGCGGGCACGGCCCTGGTCGTCCTGGCGGCACTCGTGGCCCGCGAGTTCGGCGGCGGCCGGTGGGCGCAGGCGCTCGCCGCCCTCGGTGTCCTGGCCAGCCCGCTGTTCCTTCGTTCCGCCAACCTGTTCCAACCCGTGGTGCTCGACCAGCTCGCCTGGACGGTCGCGCTCTACGCGCTGGTCCGCCTCTGCCGCGAGGACCGGCCGCGCTGGTGGCTCCTGCTGGGCGCGGCCCTCGGTGCGGGCCTCCTCACGAAGTTCAGCGCGGCCTTCATCGGTCTGGCGCTGCTGCTGGCGCTCCTGGTGACCGGTCGCCGCGCGTGGCTCCTCACGCCGTGGCCCTGGCTCGCCGCCCTGCTGGCGCTCGCGATCGGAAGCCCCAGCCTCGTCGGGCAGCTCCGGCTCCATTTCCCCGTGCTCGGCCAGATGTCCGACCTGCGCCATGCGCAGCTCGAGCGGGTGACGCCGCTCGACTTCGTCACCGGGCAGCTCGTCTGGGGACCGGCCACGCTGATCGGCGCCGCGGGGCTCGCGGGTCTCCTGGCCGACCGACGGCTGCGCGCCTTTCGCGTAGTGGGCTGGACCTGTGTGTGGGTGTTCGTGATTCTGATGGCGCTGCACGGAAAGGCGTATTACGCGGGGCCGGCATATCCCGCGCTGATCGGCGCGGGCGGCGTCATGCTCGAGCGCGTTCAGGGTGCGCGGCTCGGGCCGGTGCTCCGGTGGGGCGGCGTGGTCGTGCTGCTGCTCACGATGGCGGTGCTGCTTCCGATCGGCGTCCCGATCCTTCCACCGGCCGCCATGGCGGGCTACGCCGGCGCGATCGGGGCTTCATCCGCGCTCCGGACCAACACCGGCGAGTTGGAGCGCCTCCCGCAGGACTATGCCGACATGCTCGGCTGGGAAGAGCAGGTACACGAGGTGGCCCGGGTGTACCGGTCGCTCCCGGCGCCGGATCGGGCGCGCACGGTCATCGTGGCCGGCAACTACGGCGAAGCCGGCGCGCTGGACTTCTTCGGCCCACGCTATGGGCTGCCGGCGGTCGTGAGCCCGACCGGGAGCTTCTGGTTCTTCGGGCCCGGGACGAAGCCCGGCGAGGTGGTCGTGACCATCGGCGCCGGCCGCGAGGACCTGGCGCGGCTGTTCGACTCGGTGGGCGCGGCCGGGCGGGTGACGAGCCCATGGAGCGTGGCGGAAGAGCGGGATCTCACGATCCTCGTCGCGCGCGGGCCGCATCGGACACTGCAGGAGGTGTGGCCATCGCTGGCCGGGAGGAATTGACGCGCCCAGCAGGGCCACGTCACCCTGAGCGAAGCGAAGGGGCCGTACCTCCGGTCATCTGGCGACCCATTCCTCTGGCGGCCCACCCGCCAAGTTCCCAATTTTGTGGATCGTCCCGGAGACCCGATGCGGTGGCAGACGGCGGTCCTGTTGGCATGCGTGGTGGCCTGCGGCGCTCCGGCGCGGAGCCGGCCGCCGGCGCACGTCGCGCCGTGGCTCCGTTCCGATCCGCAGCGCTGCCTCATTCCCCGGGACCTGCGCGAAGGCATGGAGGACATGGCCAGGCGGTGCGCGGAGACTTTTGTCCGCGAGAACGGCTACACCGAGCTGCCGGCCGAAGACTCGACGCGCTGGGTGAGAGAATGGGAGGATGGGGGTCCCTGGCCCCGTGTGCTCGCGGTGCGGACCGGCACCCTCGCCCCGAAAGCCAGCACGGTCCAGTGCAGCATGCACGAGTGCATCGCGCTCTTCCGAGTGCGCCGCCCGGTGCTGCTCTGCGCCTACCGTGCCGTCACGATGACCCAGGTGTTCACCCGGATTCGCCTCTCGCCGGGCGGGATCCGGGATGTGCGGTGCCAGGAGCGGCAGGCGTAGGCACGGGTGTAGGCCAACGCACCGTCATCCCGAGCGTAGCGAGGGACCTTGTCCACAGATCCCTAAACGCGGCCTGCTTCCGGACGGGCGGAGAAGGTCCCTCGCTACGCGTCGGGATGACGCAGCGCAGAAGGGGTCAACTCGGCGCCGCTCGCGGGCCGCAGGAGCCGATAGGTACGCTGCGACGGGGAGCCGAAAGAGGGGGTGGTTCCCGGAGCCGAACTGCCTGGCCGCGGCTCCGGGAACCCGGGTACTGCGGAACTGCGATCCTTCAGGAGTTTGGATGCGGGACCGGTGAAAAGGGTTGCGTGCCGGCCGCACCCGGGAGTACCCAGAGCTACATTTGGGCCATGCGCGAAGCTCGCCTGCGTCCCGAATTCGCCCCGCTCTATCCCGGCCTCACGCCAGGACGCTGGGAGCCGGCCGCACGAATCGCGGAGGCCGTCCTGGCCAACGTGCTCCTCCACGAGATGGGCGAGGCGCCGCTCGCCGACCGGACGCTGAACGAAGCCCATTTCGAGTTCCGGGGCGGGACCGAGTCGGAGCGCCCGGCCCGCGCCGACCGCTCCGCGGACTCGTCCTGACGCCCTCGGGGGAGGTTCCGTGACCGATCTCCGGTATCCCATCGGCAATTTCTCGTACGACGGGGCGATGACGGACGCCCGTCGGGCCGCGTGCGTGGCGCGGATCGCGGCGGCGCCGGCGGCGCTCCGGGCAGCGGTGGCCGGGTTGAGCGACGCCCAGCTCGACACGCCCTATCGCCCCGGCGGGTGGACCGTCCGGCAGGTGGTGCACCACGTGCCGGACAGCCACCTGAATGCCTACGTCCGGATCCGGCTCGCGCTCACCGAGGACACCCCCACGATCAAACCGTACGAGGAGGCCCGCTGGGCCGAGCTGCCCGACGCACGGACGCTGCCCGTGGAGCTCTCCCTCACCCTGCTCGAGGGGCTGCACGCCCGGTGGGTGGGCCTCCTCGGCGGCCTCGGCGCCACGGATGGCGCCCGGCAGTTTCACCACCCGGAGCACAGCCGGCTGATCACGATCGATGAGCTGATCGCGATGTACGCCTGGCACGGGGAGCACCACGTCGCGCACGTGACGAGCCTGCGGGCACGGAACGGCTGGAGCTGAGCGCAGCGCTGGGAGTTTCCCTGGATACCTACTATCCGGCAGTCCACCTGCTCGGCACCTGCCGCATGGGGAACGATCCGGCCCGCTCGGTGGTTGATCGGTCGCACCGGGCCCACGATGTTCCCAACCTGTTCCTGGTCGACGGCAGCAGCTTCGTCACGGGCGGCCGCGGCCAGCCGACCTGCACCATCCAGGCGCTCGCCTACCGGGCGGGGGCCGAGATCACCCGGCTGGCGCGGGAGGGCGCGCTCGGGTGGTAGGGCCCGGGAAACCGTTCGGGGCCGACCGGCGTTCTACGGCGCCGAACCGGACCCCAACACGAGAGGACAAGACTCCATGACCGACACACGCAAGGCCACCTTCGGCGCCGGCTGCTTCTGGGGCGTCGAAGTGGCGTTCCGGCAGGTTCCCGGCGTTCTCAACGCCGAGGCGGGATACGAGGGCGGCAGCCTGACGAACCCGAGCTACCAGGACGTCTGCACCGGGCGGACCGGGCATGCCGAGGTCGTCGAGGTGACCTTCGACCCAGCCCGGGTGTCGTTCGAGCAACTGGTGGACGTCTTCTTCACGCACCACGATCCGACGACCCTGAACCGCCAGGGCCCCGACCGCGGCACCCAGTACCGCTCGGCCATCTTCTATCACGACCCGGAGCAGCGGGGGGTGGCCGAGGCGGCCAAGGAGCGCTGGAACCGGAGCGGACGGTGGCGGAGCCCGATCGTCACCGAGATCACTCCGGCCTCGACGTTCTACCGGGCCGAGGAGTATCATCAGCGCTATCTGGAGAAGCACGGACTGGCGAGCTGCCACCTTCCCTGAGCCCGAGCCGGCGGCCGAGGCCGGCGCGGAGGTCCCTTGTCGGAGCGAGTCGTACCGCTCGAGCTTCCGCCTGACGAATTCCGCCGGCTCGGCCACGCGCTGGTGGACCGGCTGGCCGAGTTCTTCGGGAATATCCGCGACCGCCCGCTGACCCCGGGCGAGACGCCCGCCGAAATCCGGGACCTGCTCGGCCGGGGCTCGCTCCCGGCCGGCGGCACCCCGGCAGCCTCTCTGCTTCCCGAGACCACCCGGCTGCTGTTCGAGCATTCGCTCTTCAACGGCCATCCCCGCTTCATGGGCTACATCACGTCGTCCGCCGCGCCGCTCGGCGTGCTGGCCGACCTGCTCGCCGCGACCGTGAACCCGAACGTCGGCGGGTGGGAGCTCTCGCCGATGGCGTCCGAGATCGAGGCGCAGACGGTGCGCTGGGTGGCCGAGCTGGTGGGCTATCCCGTGACCTGCGGCGGCCTGCTGGTGAGCGGCGGCAACATGGCCAACTTCGTCTGCTTCCTGGCCGGGCGCCGGGCGATGTTGGGCGAAGGGATCCGGACCGGCGGTCTCGCGGCGGCGGGGGCGGCGCTCCGGGTGTACGCCTCCGCCGGTACCCACACCTGGATCCAGAAGGCGTGCGATCTCTTCGGCCTGGGCACCGACGCGATCCGGTGGATCCCCACCGACCCCGCGCAGCGCCTGCGGGCGGACGCGCTTCGGGCGCAGATTGCCGAGGACCTGGCCCGCGGAGACCGGCCGATGCTGGTGGTGGGCACCGCCGGCAGCGTGAGCACCGGCGCCGTCGACCCGATCCGCGAGATCTCCGAGATCTGCCGCGCCCACGGGCTCTGGCTCCACGTGGACGGCGCCTACGGCGCGCCGGCCGCCGTGCTGGCCGATGCGCCCGACGATCTCCACGCGCTGGGCCTGGCCGACTCGCTCGCGGTGGATCCCCACAAGTGGCTGTACGCGCCCCTCGAGGCCGGCTGCGTGCTGGTGCGCGAGCCGCGGCACCTGAGTGAGGCCTTCGGCTACCACCCGGCCTACTATCGCTTCGAGACCGAAGGCGAAGAGCCGCCCGTCAACTACCACGAGCTCGGACCGCAGAACAGTCGTGGCTTCCGCGCCCTCAAGGTGTGGCTCGGGCTCCGGCAGGCGGGCCGCGAGGGCTACGCGCAGATGATCGGCGACGACTGCCGGCTCGCCGCGGCGCTGCACGCGCACGTGGGCCGGCACCCCGAGCTCGAGGCGGCAACCCTGGGCCTCAGCATCGCGACCTTCCGCTACGTGCCGCGCGACCTCCGCGCCGCCGGGGCGAAGGCCGAGGAGTACCTCAACACGCTCAACGAGACGCTGCTCGACCGGCTCAAGCTCGGCGGCGAGGTGTTCGTCACCAACGCCGTGCTCGACGACCGCTTCCTGCTCCGGGCCTGTATCGTCAACTTCCGCACCACCGAGGCCGACGTCGCGGCAATCCCTGAGATGGTGGCGCGCGTCGGCCGCGCCGTCGACGCCGAGCTCCGCCCCGGGAGGAACGATTAGATCCGACGTCATCGCCCAGACCGCGGTGCTGCTGTGCCCGAGCGTGTTCATGACGTTCGCCTGGTACGCGCACCTGCAGAACCTGGCCGACCGGCCGTGGTATACCGCCGCCCTCGTGCGCTGGGGAATCGCACCCAGACTCGACTGTTTCTGGGCCGGGCTCTGGATCGTCGGGGCGGTGGTGGGAGGGTCGACGCTCTCTCCCGACGGATTGGCCGCTCAGCGGCCGGCGCCTCGGCCTCCGCAGTCCGCGCCGTGGCGGCCGGCGCCGAGCGCGCCCGCGACCTCGGCATCCCGCTCGACGGCGCGCCCGGCCCGCTCGATGCCATCACCGACGTGCCCGGCGTGGCGGTGGGACAGAGCACGATCATCCGCGGCAGCGGCCGCCTGGTGCAGGGCAAGGGCCCGGTGCGTACCGGCGTCACCGCCGTGTTTCCGCGCGGCCGGGGCGATCTCTCGCCGGTATTCGCCGGCTGGTTCAGCCTCAACGGCAACGGCGAAATGACGGGCACGGCGTGGATCGACGACTACGGGCTCCTGTTCTATCCGATCGCCATCACCAACACCAACAGCGTCGGCACCGTGCGGGACGTGCTGATCGAGTGGGGCGCCGAGCGCCTGCTGGACGCGCTGCATTGCTGCCTGCCCGTGGTGGCCGAGACCTGGGACGGCGATCTCAACGACATCTTCGGCTTCCACGTGAAGCGGGAGCACGTGTACGCGGCGCTGAGCGCAGCCACGGGGGGTCCGGTGGCGGAGGGCAACGTCGGCGGCGGCACGGGCATGCAGTGCCTGGGCTTCAAGGGCGGCATCGGCACGGCGAGCCGGCAGATCACCGCGGCGCGCGGCCGCTTCACCGTAGGGGCCCTCGTGCAGTGCAACTTCGGGTTGCGGCGGCAGCTCCGGATCGCGGGTATTCCCGTGAATCAGGAGCTCCAGGTGCCCGAGCCGTGCTACGACACCCGCGAGCCGCTCGACTCGGCGCTGGCGCCCGATCGATGTGCGACGGTATCGGGGGACCGGGGCGCATTACCGCGAGAGGCGGAGCACGGATCGATCATCGTGGTGCTGGCGACCGACGCGCCCCTGCTCCCGCATCAGCTCCGCCGCATCGCCCGCCGTGCCGCGCTTGGCGTCGGCCGGATGGGGGGTATCGCGGGCGCGGGGTCGGGAGATCTGTTCATCGCGTTCTCGACCGGACCAACCGGCACGCCGGACTCCACGGGGGTGGCGCGCGTGGCGATGTTGAGCGACGATGTAATTGATCCTGTGTACGAAGCCGCGGTGCAGGCCACCGAGGAAGCGATCATCAATGCGATGCTGGCGGCCCGGACGATGACGGGGGCCAACTGGTACCGGGTCGAGGCGCTGCCGCACGATGGGCTGCGGGAAGTGTTGAGGCGGCATGGGAGGCTGGTGGGGAGGTGAGTTGATTCCTCAGTGCCTTCCTCCCATCCCCCGCCCGCTCTCCCAGCTCCCCGCCGCGAGCGGATGAAACCCCCGCCAGATGTCCCGGTACGGATCCATCATCAGCGTCACGAACCGCTCCAGCGCCACCGGGAACGGAAACCGGCGGCGGAACTCCAGTGCCGTCAGCCCCAGCATGGCCCGCAGGTGGCGGCCGAAGCTCTGGGGTGAGCTGTACTCGAGCCGGTACGCCACGTCCGCCACCGACAGGCCGGCCGTCTCGAACAGCCAGGCCGCGTGCAGCA
This sequence comes from uncultured Gemmatimonadales bacterium, assembly GCA_963815515.1. GTDB lineage: Bacteria > Gemmatimonadota > Gemmatimonadetes > Gemmatimonadales > GWC2-71-9 > CAVVWJ01. The sequence goes on along the minus strand of CAWFGP010000005.1, from coordinate 515,155 downwards.
GGCGGATGGCGGCGAGGTAGTTCTTCGGCGACGGGAGCCCCGCCCGCGCGAACCGCGACATCAGCGTGCTCGGCCGCACCGAGAGCTGGGCCGCGAGCGCCGTGACCGTGGGGACCTCGGGCGCGAGCCGGATCATGGCCTCGACGAACAGCCGCGCGTCGGTCGGCGCGTCGGCCAGGGCCTCGAGGATCGGCTGCTGGATCCGCGCGACCGCCCGCGTGGCGGGCTGGCCCACGACCTGGCGCAGCCGCCCCCAGCCGGCAGGCGAGGTGACGTCCACCACCTGGCGCACGCCCGACGCGCCCAGCCGCAGCAGCATCTCGATGGCCCCGGGGTCGTGCTGCGAGACCAGCGCGACGGTGGGGATCGACGGAAACTCCCGCACCAGGTGGCCCAGCACCTCCATCTGATCGGCGCCGCAGCGGTGGACGGAGACCAGCACCGCGTCCACCGGCCGCTCCCGGACCGCCCGCACCGCGTCCGGAATCGAGTCGCGGTGCAGCACGGCGAAGAGACCGTTTCCCGCGGCATCCACCCGGGGGCGTTCCCCCGGCAGGAGCACGGCGGCGATGGTGGCGGAGCTGGAATCGGCGACTGGTGACACGCGTTCCTCCGGAGGATTGGTGCAAGAGGATAGGCCTGCCACGTCAACATGGATTCAACCCGAAACACCGCCTTTCCACTTGGGGCGCAACCCTTTCTGCGGGTGACGCATCCAAGGGTGGCTGCGCGGATCCGTGTGCACCGAGGGCCGCCACGGTATATTCTCGGGTCCGTCCCCCAACGCCGGTTGGACCATGACGACCCCGAGCCTCGACCACTTCGCCGCGCTCCAGGCGGTACTGGATCCGCAGTATCGGCTCGAGCGGGAGCTGGGTCGCGGGGGCATGGGCGTCGTCTTCCTCGCCACTGACACGACGCTCGACCGCCGGGTCGCCATCAAGGCGGTGCACCCCGAGCTCGCCTCCCACCAGTCGATCGGCCGCCGCTTCCTCACCGAAGCCCGCACCATCGCCCGGCTCCGCCACCCCAACATCGTCGCGGTCCACGCGGCGGGAAGCGCCGACGGCCTCCTCTATTACGTGATGGACGAGGTCGAAGGGGAGAGCCTCAGGCAGCGGCTCGTCCGGGAGCACCGGCTGGACCCGCCTACGGTCGCCCGGATCGTGGCCGACCTCGCGGCCGCGCTCGACGCCGCGGGCCGGGCCGGCGTGGTGCACCGCGATGTGAAGCCGGAAAACGTGCTGCTCGACCAGACCACCGGCCGCGCGATGCTGGCCGATTTCGGCATCGCGCGGGCGATGGCGGGCGAGAGCGCCACCAGCAGCACGGGGCAGGGCGTGGCCGTCGGCACCCCCGCCTACATGAGCCCCGAGCAGGCCTCGGGCGAGGAGATCGACGGCCGGAGCGATCTCTACGCCCTCGGTGTCGTCGCCTACGAGATGCTCGCGGGGGCGCCGCCGTTCCGGGGCCCCAACCGCGTCGTGGTCTCCAGGCACATCGCCGAGCGGCCCGCGCCGATCGAGCGGCTCCGTCCGGACGCGCCCCGCCCGCTGGCCGCGGCGATCATGCGCGCGCTCGAGAAGCAGCCTGCCGACCGCTGGCAGACGGGCGAGGCGTTCCGGCAGGCGCTCGTCACGGAACAACCGGCCGCGCGGCCCCGGCACCGGCGCCGCCGGGTGCTGGCCGGGGTGGCGGTCGCGCTCGCGCTGGGGGCGGGCGCGTTCGGGCTGGCGCGCCGGTCGCCGGGGCCGCCCAGCGGCGTCAACCCGCGCCATTCCATTCTCGTCCTGCCGTTCGACAACCTGCGCGACGACCGCACCATCGACTGGCTGCGTGACGGCAGCGTCAGCATGCTGGGGCTCAACCTGTCGCAGTGGAACGATCTCACCGTCGTCGACCACGAGCGGCTGCACGACCTCCTGGCCGCGCACCGGCTGCGGCCCGGCGACGACGTCGGACTCGACCTGGCCCGGCGGCTGGCCCGCGACGCCGGCGTCTGGACCGTGGTGCTTGGCGATTACGCCCAGGCGGGCGACTCGCTCCACCTCACGGCCCGGGTGTTCGACGTCGCAAGCGGTGCCCGGGTGGACGTGGCGCGGGTGGACGATCGTGCCGGCGCCGACATCCGCCCGCTGTTCGACGAGCTCGCCGCCAAGCTGCTCGACCTGTCGGGCGCGCCGAACGAGGTGCGGATCGGTATCGCCCGGAGCACCACCGCGTCGCTCGAGGCGTACCGCGCCTACCTTGCCGGCGTCGAGGATCTCAACCGGTGGGACCTGGCCGGCGCCGAGCGCGAGCTCGGCCGCGCGATCCGCATCGACACCACGTTCGGCCTCGCGTACTACAAGCTCTCGCTCACCCGCGGCTGGCTGGTGGGCACGGGCGACTCGATCGCCGACGCGGCCATCATCCGGGCGACCGCCTACTCGGCCAACCTGCCGGCGCACGACCGCACCGTCATCAACGCCTACCGCGCCTTCCTCGGCGGCGAGTTCGCCGAGGCGCGGTCCGCCTACCAGCAGCTCCTCGCCCGCGACCAGACGGACGCCGACGCCTGGTACGGCCTCGGCGAGGCGTGGTTCCACGACACCAGCGCCGTGGACCAGGCACCCGCCTTTACCCAGGCGATCCGCGCGTTCAAGCACACGCTGGCGCTCGACCCCAGCTACGCGCTGGCCTACGAGCACGTGCAGGCGATGCTGAGCGGCGCGGCGGCCCCGCGGCCCTACTACGCGCTGGTGGCGGCCGATTCCTTCGCCCTCACCGAAGGCGCCGCCGGCCGTGCGCTGGTCGACAGCGTCACCACGGTGACCGCGGTCCGCCGCGCACGCGCCGAGGCCCTGGCCACGGCCCGGAGCTGGGTCAACACCCAGCCCACCACGCTCCGGGCCCACGGCGCGATGGTGGACGCCTACCTCGCCTCGGGCAACTACTCCGCCGCGCTCGCCGAGGTGGACCGCTTCCGGCAGACCGCGCCGGTGCACCCCGAGCAGCCCTTCGTCGAGGCCCGGATCCGCTTCGCCTCGGGCGAGGTCGACCGCGCCGCCCGCGAGCTTCGCACGGCACTCGACACCGTGGCACCGCAGGATTTCCGGACCTACGAGGGCACCCCCACGGTGGTGGGCGACATCGCCGCCGCGGCCAACGTCTTCGCCTACCAGGGCGACATCGCCAGCGCCGCCAAGACGATCGACCTGGCCGATCAGGTGCGGCGCGAGGTGATCCAGCAGCCCGGTCGCGAGACCGAAAGCATGGGGCGCGACGGGTGGCGCCGGATGGCCCTGGGCGATCTCTACGGCGCGACGGGTGTCCCGACCGCGTCGCTCCGCCAGGTGTGGCAGAGCGCGGCCGAGGCGGTGCGGATGGCGCCGGCCGACCGGCGGATACACGTCGCCCACAGCGGCGCCTCTGCGGCCATCGGGCTGTTCACCGGACCCGCCGCGGACAGCAGCGCCCTGAGCGAGTACCGTGCGCTCACGGGCGAGACCCTGACCAAGGAAGTGCGCGCGCTGCTGGCCCTGAGCCGGGGCGACTCCGCGGCCGCCCGCCGCGCGCTCGCCGAGCCCGATTCGATGCAGTACAAGATCATGTACGGCAGCTACCGCCGCCCGCTGGCCGCCCAGGCGTACTTCCTCCTCGGCGACTATCAGGCCACCCTTCGATCCCTGCAGGACTTCGAGCCGGCGACGCTTCGTACCGCGGGATTCGACGCCCGCTGGGGGATGGTCGGCCGGGTCCGGCTGCTGCGCGCCGCCGCCTTCGAGCAGCTCGGCCGCCGGGCCGAGGCCCGGCATGAGTACCAGGACGTCCTCAGCCAGTGGCGCACGGTCGATCCCTCCCTCCAGCCCTTCGTCCGGCAGGCGCAGCAGGGGCTCGCGAGGCTGGGGGAGACGGGGTGACCCCTGTTATATTCCCCCCGCTGGTCGAGCGTGATGGTCGCGGGCGTCGCAAGGCGCTTCGAGGAAAGTCCGAGCTCCACCGGGTAGACTGCCAGGTAACGCCTGGGCGCCGAAAGGCGACGGACAGGGCCACAGAAAACAGACCGCCCAGCGGGCAACCGCTGGGTAAGGGTGAAACGGTGGGGTAAGAGCCCACCGCGCCGCCGGCAACGGCGGTGGCACGGTAACCCCCAGTCGGAGCAAGGCCAAATAAGCGGCGAGGTGTGACCCACACCGACACGACAAGCCGCGGGTAGGCTGCTAGAGATGGCCGGCGACGGCCATCCCAGACAGATGACCATCCCAGGCACGCAAGTGCCGGGAACAGAACTCGGCTTACGGCTCGACCAGCGCGGCCCTCCGGACCTGGTTCGGAGGGCCGCGGAGCTTCGGGCCCCCACGAGGACACACGATGGTCGCTCGATACTTCGCCGTTGCCGCGCTCGCGGGATTCGTCACCGCCGCCACCGCGCAACGTGCACCGGTCACCGCCCGATACCGCATTGACCAGACCCTGACCCAGAACATGGATGCCAGCGCCGCGGGCAAGGGGAAGCAGACCATCTCCTTCTCGACCGTGAGCTTCCTCACCCTCACCTTCACCGACAGCACGGGCGGCCGGAGCGTGCGGGTGGTGGTCGACTCGATGCACGGCGACAGCACGGCGCCGATCCCGGCCGCGGTCTTCGACAGCGCCAAGGGGGCCGAGTTCCACGCCTTCCTGAGCACCGCCGGCAAGCTGGGCGATCTCGAGGCCGTCGACGCCACTCCCGCGGCGCTCCGGGTGCAGGGCTTCCTCAGCGATTTCTTCCCGTGGGTCAAGGTGGGCATCAAGGCCGGCGAGCAATGGGCCGACACCAGCGCCAAGGCCACCACCGACGGCACCGACAGCGTCGTCGTCAAGCGCGTCACGACCTACCGGGTCGTGGGCAAGGATGCCCCCCGGAAGGCGCTCCGGGTCTCGAGCGAATACAGCTCGTCGGTGGCCGGCACTCAGCCCACGCCGAACGGCCCCGCCCGGATCGAAGGCTCCGGCAAGGGAACGGGCAGCTACTTCGTGAGCCCCGAGGGGCTCTATCTCGGGGGCGATTGGCAGCTCCACTCCTCGCTGACCATTTCCGGGGCCTTCGCCAACGAGCCGTTGCCGATCACGATCACCCAGGTCACCAAGGTGACGGCGCTCCCATGATGTCGCCGCCGACGCCGTTGCGCACACGGTCGCGCGCGAACCCGGGCCTCCTGTTCGCCGGCATGCTGCTCGCGGGCTGCGGTGGCCCGACGGCTGGCAATGCGCCGACGCCGGCACCCGTCCGCACGCCGGGCGACAGCGCGGCACCGGCGCCCACCACGCCGGGCCACGGGCCGGCCGTCACCTACAAGACCGTGCGGAACGCCGGCTACCGGCTCGAGCGACACGACAGCCTGAGCCTGCAGTATCCGGGCGGCGCCACGCAGGAGCAGGCCCGCGACCGGATCGCCTTCCTGCGGGTGACGCTGACCGAGTCACCGACGCCGGGCGCCTTCCAGGTTGCGATCGTGCTCGACTCGCTCCAGGTGCTCGAGAACGGGCAACCGGGATCGCCCGATTCGATCGCCGCGGCGCGCGGCACGCGATGGACCGCCACGCTCAGCACCACTGGCGGGCTCAGCGCCCTCACGCCCGACCGCACGGGAACGCTCCCCGATGAGCTCACCGGGCGGCTCCGCCTCCTCTTTCCGGCGCTGCCGGCCGGCGGCGTGCGCGAGGGAATGGAGTGGACCGACACCACCGAGTACCGCCTGACCGCCGACGCCTTTCCGGGCAGCGAGCGGGCGGTGACGACCTACCATGCGACGGAGGGCGACGCGCCGGGCGCGCGGAAGGGGATCACCCTCCGGAGCGACGGCTCCTATGACCGCCAAGGCACCCGCAACCAGGGCGACCAGGAGCTGCAGATGCAGGCCACCGGGACTCGCCAGGGCACCGACGTGCTCGGCCTCGACGGCATCCTCGTCTCGGCGCGGGGCACCGAGGCCGGCGACATGACCATCACCGTGCCCACGGTGGGCCAGACGGTGCCCGTCAAGCAGTCGGGCAGCTACGCCATCACGTCGATCGGCTCCCGCTGACCCACCGCGCGCCGTGACGCGCCCGCGCCTCCGCCGTCTGCTCCTCTACTGCCTGCTTCCCCCGGTGGCGTTCGTGGCCTGGCTGCTCGCGGTCTGGCCGCCTCCGGTGTGGTACCGGACCCACTGGCCGGCCCAGACCGCGTTCATGGCCATGCGCGAGGGCTCGCCCGCGAGGCGGCGCTATCGTCCTGTGCCGCTGGACTCGATGGCGCCGGCGCTGCGCGAGGCCGCGACGACCGGCGAGGACGCCCGGTTCTGGACTCACGGGGGAATCGACTATCAGGAAGTCCGGCACGCACTGGGCTACCGGCGAGCACGGTTCGCCTGGGACTCGGCGCGCGACCGGCAGGAGCTCGGCCGAGTGCTCGGAGGGACCTGGCGCCGGCGGGACGCGCTCCGCGGCGCCAGCACGATCACTCAGCAGGTGGCCAAGAATCTCTACCTGTCGCCGTCGCGGAATCCGCTCCGGAAGCTGAAGGAGGCGGTCACCGCGTGGCGGCTGGAGCGCGCGCTCGGCAAGCGGCGCATCCTGGAGCTGTACCTCAACATCGCCGAGCTGGGCGACGGGATCTGGGGCGTCGAGGCGGCCAGCCGGCGGTACTTCGACAAGTCGGCCCGGCGGCTCACCGAGACCCAGGCCGCCGCGCTCGCGGCCACGCTGCCGTTCCCGCTGAGATCCAACCCCGGCTACCGGCCCAACCGCATGCGGCGCCGGCAGGACCTGATCCTCCGGCGGATGCGCGGCGAGCGCATCGAGGTTCCGCCGGTCGAGGAGGAGCCGCTGCTGCAGCCGGGAGACACGATCCAGTGGACGCCCGGGATCGATTCGCTGCTCGACTCCCTCCGCGCGCCGGTCGAGACGCTGCCTCCCGGGTCGATCGAGACGCCGGCGGCGACATCCGTCGACACGCTGCCGCCGGGAGAGGCTGCCAGACCCGCCCCGCTGTCACCCTGAGCGCAGCGAAGGGGGCATGCCTCGAGGCATGCCCCCTTCACGCGTGAGGCCCGCTACGCGCCCGCTCAGGTCGCCGGCTGCGACTCCGCCTGCGACTCCCGCACCACCCGGTCCACGGCCTCTTCCACGTCGCCCTTCCGCCGTCGGAGCTTCGCCGAGAGCTGCCGCCGCGTCTCGGCGCCGCTCTGCGGCAGCAGCAATGCCGCGACGCCGGCGCCTACCGCCAGGCCGAGCAGCGCGGACGAGCGGCGCTCCCGCCGGCGCCGAGCGTCACGGCGGTGCAGCTCGCGCTGCACCCGTCCGAGTGCGTTCTCTGCCTCCCCGCGGAAATCGCGGAGCCGCCCGCCGACCGCTTCCCTGGTCTTGGCGCCCTCCGCTGGTGCGAACAACAGCGCCGTGCCGGCGCCGACGGCCAGTGCCACCAGGGCGAGGCCGAACAGGCCGCCGCGGGACTTCTCCCCGGCGGCGTCCTCGAGATCGAAATTGTCGGTGTTGGTGCGCATCCGTGTGCCCTCCAGGCTGTACGTGTACGTGTAAAGTACAACGGTGTCCGCCGGCATTGCCGGGGGCACCGTCACCGCGCGGCCGACGCGGGCGTCAGTCGACCAGGCGCAGGGGCATCACCAGCGTGAGATAGCTCGACGGGTCGTCCCAGCCGACCGGCTCGCAGGTGGCCGCTCGCTCCGGTGCCTTGAAGGTGAGCCGGACCTCGTCCGTCGGGATGTACTTGAGGATCTCGAGCAGGTACGAGGCGTTGAAGCCGATCTCGAGCGGATCGCCGTCGTAGCTCACGGTGATCTCCTCCTGCGCCTCGCCGAGGTCGGGCGTCTGGACCGAGAGCTTGCACGAGCCGTTGGCGAAGGCCATGCGGATCCGGTGGGTCTGGTCGCTGGCCACGATGCTCATGCGTCGCAGCGCGGACGCGAACGCCGCCTTGTCGGCCGTCGCGGACTTGTCGTTCTCCCGCGGGATGACCTGCTCGTAGTTCGGGTACGGACCCTCGATGAGCCGGGTGAAGATCTGGGTCGTCGCGGAGCGGAAGCCGAGATGGTTGTCGCTCTTGGCGATCTCCACTTCCTCGTCGGCACGGAAGAGCCGGCGGATCTGCTCCAGCGCCTTGGGCGGTACGATGAGATCGGCCTGCGCCGTGTTGCCCGACGGCGGGGTGGGGACGTCCATCCGGGCCAGCCGGTGGCCGTTGGTGGCCACCATCCGCATCCGCTCCGGGCGGAGCTCCCACAGGACGCCGTTCAGGATCGGCCGGCTTTCCTCGGTGCTCGCGGCGAACGCCACGTGTGCGATCAGCTTCTGCAGGTCCTTGGACGACGTCCGCCAGCTGCCGTCGAACTTGACCGTCGGGAAAGCCGGGAACTCCTCGCGCGGGAGGCCCAGCAGCCGGAACTTGGAGCGGCCGCACTCGATCGTGACCCGCTGCTCGCCGGATGCGGTGAGCCGGATGGCGGCGCTGGGGAGCTCGCGGACGATCTCGACCAGCTTGCGCGCCGGCAGCGTGATCGCCCCTTCCTGGTCGACCGAGGCCGACACCGTCGTGCTCACGGCGATATCGAGGTCGGTCCCGGAGAGACGAATACCGTCCTTCGTCGCCTCGAGGAGGATGTTGGACAGGATCGGCAGCGTCGTCTTGGCCGGCACGCTGGCCGCCACGGCGACGAGGCCTTCCTGGAGTTGCTCCCGCGTGATCGTGAGCTTCATGCCGCTCCTCGAGGAGGAAAGAGCAGTACTGCTTTACCAGTTTAAAATACTTAGCAGCAGTAGTAGAGACTCTGGATATGTGGGCGGTTCCCGTAATCCGTCCGTGGGTCCGCAGTTACTGTCCCCGCCGCGTGTCGACACGCTGTTGGCCATGGGGACGTTCCATCCGACCTCTCCACCCTAGTCCAGAGTTCCCACAACGCAAATGCGTGCGCGGGGATTATTCTGCGCACAACTCCTGGCGCGCGTGATCGACGCGCTCGCGGAAGGTGCGATCACGCGACATCTGGCGGCTCACCTTGTCCACGCTGTGAATCACCGTGGAGTGATCGCGTCCGCCGAACGCCTGGCCGATCTCGACCAGCTGCATCTCCAGCAGCTCGCGCGCGAGATACATCGCGATCTGGCGTGGCACCGTGAGCGTCTTGATCCGCGCCTTCGACCGGAGCCCCTCGGGCGTGACGCCCCACCGCCGCGCCACCACCTCCTGCACCTTGTTGATCGACGGCAAAGCCTTGGGGTTCGCCATCCCGTCTTCGCCCGGCCGGATCTTGTCGCTGAGCGCCTCGCGTGCCAGCTCGATCGACACTTCCTTGTGCTTGAGCGAGGCGAACAGGAGCAGCTTGATGATGCAGCCCTCCAGCTCGCGCACGTTCGAGCGCACGTGCTCGGCGATGAACCGGAGCACGTCGTCCGGAATGGTGAGCTCCAGGTGGTCCTGCTCCTGCTTCTTCCGCAGGATGGCGATCCGGTGCTCCAGGTCCGGCTGGCCGATGTCGGCCACCATGCCCCACTCGAACCGGCTGACCAGGCGGGCCTCGAGGCCCGGGATCTCCTTGGGCGGCCGGTCCGACGTCAGGACGATCTGCTTGTTGCCTTCGTAGAGCGCGTTAAACGTATGAAAGAACTCCTCCTGCGTCATCTCCTTGCCTTCGAGGAAATGCACGTCGTCCACCAGGAAGAGGTCCACGTCGGCGCGGTAGCGCCGCCGGAACTCGGGCATCGTCCGGCTGTGGATGCTTTCGATGACGTCGTTGATGAACTGCTCGGCGCCCACGTAGAGGACCCGCGTGTCGGGCTGGCGCAGGCAGACCGTGTGGGCGATGGCCTGCATCAGGTGGGTCTTGCCGAGCCCGGTGGCGCCGTAGATGAAGAGGGGATTGTAGGTCTTGCCGGGCGATTCGGCGGCGGCGTGGGCGGCGGCGGCCGCGAGCTCATTGGACTTGCCGATGACGAACGTGTCGAACGTGTACCGCTCGTTGAGCGGCTGGGTGCTCGGATTGACGGGCACGGCCACGACCGCCGGCGCGACGGGCGCCACGAAGAAATCCATCTGCGGCCGCTTCTGGCGGTCTTCGTGCACGCGGAAAACGACCGACGTCGGATGCCCGATGACCGGTTCGGCCAGCCGGGACAGCAGCGTCGCGTGCTTCGTCTCGTTCCATTCCACGGCGAACTGATCCGGCGCGCCGACGATCAGGCGGCCCTCATCGAGGGCGATCGCCTCCGTCGGCTCCAGCCAGGTCCGGATCGTGTGATCAGGAAGCTCGCGATGCGCCTCATCGAGGATGCGCTTCCAGGCGTCTTTTGCGGACAGCTGCATCGGTACTCGAACGCGGTGGGGGATTGATCAAGGGCGAGAGATGTTACGGAACGGGTGTGGAAAAGTCAACCATGCGTAAATCGGCGCGAAATCGCTCTTGACAGAATGAAATTGGACCGCACGGAATGAGAAAAGTTTCGGCTCATGAGAACGTCTCGTCGCGGCATCCCGAGCGACCCATGGGCCCGCCGATGAGGGCGGTTTGACGGTCGGACGGTCGGACGGAAGGTCGCGGCGTCACCCAAGTCCCGTCACCCTGAGCGCAGCGAAGGGGGCATGCCTCGACTCATGCCCCCTTCGCTCCGCTCAGGGTGACGACAGCGGGCAGCGTCGGCCCTGTGCCCGGGCATCCGACCGTCCCAACTCTCCCACCTTCCGACCGTCCGTCTTGACCAACCCCCCCTTCCTAACTAGCTTCCGCGGCTCACTTTGGAGGAACGCCCGCATGAAACCGTCGTATCGGCCGCGCAACAAGCGCCGGATCAACAAACACGGATTCCGCGCCCGCATGGCCAATCGCTGGGGACGGGCGGTCCTGTCCCGCCGCCGCAAGAAGGGCCGCAGGCAGCTTACCGTCTCGCTGCCGTCGAAGCACGGGGGTTCCTGACGCCCTCGGCGCGCCTCCCGCGAGCCCACCGGCTCGCGCGCGCGTCGGACATTCGTCGGTGCCTCACCCAGGGACGGCGCCGCCGCTTCGAGCATCTGGACATGATCTGGATGGACAACACGACGGGCCACGCGCGGATGGGACTGATCGTTCCGAAGTTTCAGTCGACCGCGGTGGCCCGCAACCGTATCCGCCGCCGCCTGCGCGAGATCTGGCGGCTCGAGCTGCAGCCCGCCCAACCCGCGTGGGATCTCCTCATCAAGGCGCGCCGCGAGGCCTATGGCGCCTCGTTCGACGCACTCCGCACCGAGCTGCTCACCTGGCGCCGCACGGTGCTGGGGGCCGGGTGACCGGTGTCCGCCCCGGCCAGCGTTCCCGGTCGCCTGCTCGCCACGCTGATTCGCGGCTACCAGCGCTTCGTCTCGCCGGCGCTGCCGCCGAGCTGCCGGTTTCATCCGTCCTGCTCCCAATACGCCCTCGAAGCGGTCACCCGGCACGGCGCCCTCAAGGGCGGCTGGCTGGCCGCCCGTCGGCTCGCCCGGTGTCATCCGTTCCATCCGGGCGGATTCGACCCCGTCCCCTGACCTTAGTGATCTGAGCTCATGGACCGTCGTACCGTCTGGGCGATCCTCCTCATGATGGTCATCGCCATCACGCCCGCCATCTTCCTCAAGCGCCCGCCCCGCCCGGCCCCGGGCGGCCGGAGCGCGGCGGATTCCAGCGCGCCCGCCCCGGCGGCCGCGCCGGCGGCCGCGCCATCCGGGTCGGTCGCGCCTGCGGGCCCCGCCGCCCCGGGCGACAGCACGTCCGGCATGGCCGCGGCGCGCGACAGTTTCAGGGCCCCCGCCGACAGTGCGGCCGCGCAGGTCCGCACCGTTCACGTTACCTCGCCGCTCTACACCTACGGCGTCAGTACTGCGGGCGGGCGGCTGGTCGAGGCTCGGCTGCACCGGTACCGCTCGATCTCCCCCGCGGACAGCGGCGCCACGGCCGAGCTCCTGCCGCGGGACAGCCGGCTGCTCGGCCTGACCATCGTCCTGGGCCGCGACACCATTCCGCTCGACGGCTGGACCTTCACCGCCTCAGCCGATTCGCTGGCCGCCGGTGGCGAGCCGCTCCGTCTCACGGCCACGCGGGGCCCGGTTGGCGTCGAGCTCACGTACCGCTTCGCCCCCGACGACTACCGCATCGCGGTCAGCGGCCGGGTGACCGGCGTCGGTCCCAACGGCGGCACCGTGCTGGTCGGGATGGGGCCGACGCTGGCCAATACCGAGGCCAACATCGAGGAGAATCATCGCGCGCTGGCCGTGGTGACCCGCCACGCCGACGCCGAGCGAATCGATCTGGGCAGCCTCAAGCCGGGTGAGACCCGCACGGTGAGCGGCCCGCTCGACTGGGTCGCCATCAAGTCCAAGTACTTCGTCACCGGCGTCCTGGCCTACGACAGCACCGGCGGCCGGATCGGCGGCGCGGCGATCACCGCGCGCCCCACCACCGAGAAGCGCCCCACCGAGGCCGATGTCCGCCTCAGTGTCCCGCTCCCGCCCGGCGGCGAGTTCGAGTACACGTCCTACGCGGGACCGATGGAGTACGACCGGCTGGGCCGGCTGGGCCGCGGCTTCGACGACGTCAATCCGTACGGCTGGCCCGGCTTCCGGACGATCATCCGCCCGGTGGCGGTCGGCGTGCGCTGGCTGCTCGTCTGGATGCACGAGCACCTGCACCTCGCCTACGGCCTGGTGCTCGTCAGCTTCGGGATCATGGTCCGCATCCTCCTCTGGCCGCTCAACCAGAAGGCGATGCGCGCCAACATGCAGCTGCAGGCGGTGCAGCCCCTGATGAAGGACATCCAGGAGCGCCACAAGGCCGACCCGCAGAAGATGCAGCAGGAGATGTTCAAGCTGTACAAGGAGTACAACGTCAATCCGCTGGGCGGCTGCTGGCCCATGCTGCTGCCGATGCCGGTGCTGTTCGCGCTCTTCTTCGTGTTCCAGAACACCATCGAGCTGCGCGGGGCGTCCTTCCTGTGGCTGCCGGATCTCTCGCGGCCGGACCCGCTCTACATCATCCCCGTCATCATGGGCGCCTCGATGTGGGGGCTCAGCAAGGTCGGCCAGGTGGGCATGGAGCCGAACCCCCAGATGAAGATGATGCTGTACATCATGCCGGTCATGATGACGTTCCTCTTCCTCAACTTCGCCTCGGGGCTCAACCTGTATTACGCCGTGAGCAACATCGCGAGCATTCCGCAGCAGTGGATGCTGGCGCGGGAGCGGCTGCGGAAGAACGCGGCGCCGGTGGTGTCGACGAAGCCGGCGGTGACGGGCGCGGGGAAGACGAAGAAGAAGGTGTAGTCCGCCGCTCGGCCGCTGCGGCTCATCAATCGAGGGTGATCACCGCGGTGTCCGCCCGCGTCAGCCGGACCGCCATCGTGCGCTGATCGATGGCGATGGCGAAATGTCTGAGCACCCCGATACCGATGGTGACCCTCGAAGGAATGTCCGGTGGCAGCGGATGGACGGCAATCCGCGGACGGCGAAAGCGATGACGGCCCAGCAGCGCGTCGCCGCTGAGCACGCCCTCCCGCACCTCGACCGGCGCTCCCCCGCCGACGATCGCTCGGCCCACCACCCGCGGCGGCGCCTGAAACGACAGCTTGCTCGCAACTTCGTCGATGGCCTGAAAGCCAATTCCTCCCTGCGTATCGATCACCCCGATTTCCCGTACCTGGCCCAGCATGACCGGTATTCCCACGAACGGGCCGACTCGTGTTGCTTGCAGTATCTCACGTCCGTCCGGTGGCGGCAGCTTGGCCTGAGCCAGCGAGAGCCGCTGGTTCGGATAATCCACCGTCAACAGCAGATCACGATAGGCGATGAGGCCCAGCACCCCGTCCACGCCCAGCCGATCGAAGGCGCTGCCTCTCCCAACCGGTAGCGCGCGGATCAGCATGGCCCCGAGCCGGAGCGAATCGAGCCGAAACAGCGAATCGCTCTCTCCCATGCCAGTGGCCCGGAGCGCCAGATCGGCGATCACCCTCGGTGCGACCACCACGTCCGGCGAGCCGGTCTCTACGGCCAGACGGTAGGGACCGCGGCCGTTGAGGGTGACCGTCACGATCGCGCGGCCGCCGGGGACCTCGATCGGCACCGAGGTGGAATCCGCCAGGCTGACCCAGGGCCCGTGTTCGGAAGTGGCGGCGCGGAGCGGCGGAAGGTGTCCCGCTTGGGACGGTAGCATGGCGAGAATCGCGACGATTGGGAGCGTCCGCATCTCGAGCCTGCCTTGAAAAGGTGTGATGGAGGGCGAGCAGAGAATGCCCCGCAGCGGCGGACCGTCGCGCCGTTGTAATTTCCGGCCATGCTGACCGATCCCATCGCCGCACTCGCCACGCCCGCCGGACGCTCGGCCCTGGCCGTGATCCGGCTGAGTGGTGGCGGCGCCTTCGCGATCGCCGAACGGGTGATCGAAGGGTTTCGCATCGACCGCCCCCGCGTGGCCATGCTCGCGACGTTCCGCGATTCGAACGGCGATGCGGTCGACCGTGGGCTCTATACAGTGTTTCCGCGCCCACACAGCTACACCGGAGAAGACATGGTGGAGCTTTCCTGCCACGGCGGGTTGCTCGCGCCGGCTCATATCCTTACGGCGCTCCACTTGGCAGGTGCCAGGCCCGCCTCGCCGGGCGAGTTCACCCGCCGCGCCGTGCTCAACGGCAAGCTCGACCTGGTTCAGGCCGAGGCGGTGGGCGACCTGATCGACGCCGTCGCGCCGGCGCAGGCCCGCGCGGCGCTGCACCAGCTCGACGGTGGCCTCAGCCGCCGCCTCGCGGAGCTTCGGCGGGTCCTGGTGGAGACGGAAGGACTGCTGGCCTATGACATCGACTTTCCGGGGGAGGACGACGGTCCGGTGTCACCCGCGCGCATCGCGGCCCAGCTCGAGGAAGTCGCGGACCGGGTCGAGCGGCTCCTCGCCACGGCCCCGGCGGCCGAGCGGTTGCGGGAAGGCGCGCTGCTCGTGCTGGCCGGGCGGCCCAACGCCGGCAAGTCGTCGCTCTTCAACGCGCTGCTGGGCGCCGAGCGCACGCTGGTGACCGAGATTCCCGGCACCACCCGCGACGCCGTCGAAGCGCACACCGATTTCCTCGGCTGGCCCGTCCGGCTCATCGACACCGCCGGTTTGTGGGATGCCCCGGGGAAGATCGACCGGCTGGGCGTCGAGGTGAGCCGCCGCTACCTGGCCTCCGCCGATCTCGTGCTCCTGTGCGTCGAGACCGGCAGGCGGCCGGGCGCCGATGAGCTGGCGATCGCCGCGGAGCGTCCGACGCTCGTGATCCGGACGAAGATCGATCTCGACGGTGCCACGGCCGCCGAGGGCGTGGGCGTCTCCGCCGTGACGGGCGAGGGGCTGGACGCGCTCCGGCGCGCCGTGGCCGAGCGGGTCTTCGCCGATCGCATTGTGCTGGCCGATCTGGAGCCCGCGCTCACCCGCGCGCGGCACCGCGCGGCGCTCGAGCATGCCCGCGGGGCGCTGGCCGGCGCGCTCGAGCAATTCCGCGGCTCGGGCGACGCCGTGCTCGTGGCGCACCATGTCCGGGCAGCGACGACCGCCCTCGACGAGCTCGTCGGGGCGGTCGACGTCGAGGATATTCTCGACCGGGTGTTCGCCAGCTTTTGCGTGGGGAAATAGGCCGACCGAGTCTACGCCGTCTGGATCCCCCGGGCGACGTTCTCCGCCGCCTGAAAGTCCAGCGCCGGCGCGCGCAGTGCGGCCGCCAGCCCCCGCTCAGCGACCAGCGCCTCGCTCATCCGGTATCCCAGGTAATACCCCGCGCGCTCCGGCAGCACCCGCCCGCCTACCAGCCGCGCGGTGGGGCTCATGCCGCCCGAGAGATACCGCAGCCGGAGGCCGAGCCCGCTCTGCTCGAGGTCGGGCTCGACCACGCGCCGAAGGAACGCCTCCATTTCGCGCAGGCGGTGGTACTGGCGGCGCGGGTAGCCGAAGTAGTCGGCGGCGTCGAAGCCGGGGGCCACCGCCTGCGCCGCGTGCACGGCGAGCCCCTCGTTCACCAGCAGCTCCCGGAGCGAGGCGCGGCTGCCGGTCGACCAGTAGTCGTAGTAGCCGCCCGCCTCCGCTACCAGCCGGCGCATGTCGCTGCCGCTCGCGGCCGAGGTGTAGCGGACCGTGTGCGCCAGCTCGTGGCCGATCCACAGTGGAATCAGGTCGGGCGGCAGCCCCATGCCGTAGGTCTCGGGGTTGACCCGTCCGGTGAAGTGCTCGAGGCAGACAAAGGCGATGCCGCGGCCGCCCACCACCAGCTCACCCGCGTTCGCGCCGCCGAGTCCCACCATGAGGTACGTGTCGGTCGGACGATCGACTTGCAGCAGCACTTCCGCCTTGGCGATGGCGTCTTCGGCAAGCTGGACGAGATTGACCGAGTCGGCGAGGACGAGGAGGTCACTGCGATCAGCCCGCAGCGCGGCGGTGACGATCTCGCCGGCGTGCGGGCTGTCGGGGTCGAGTACGTAGTTACGCCAGTAGGCGTCGAGGATCGGTCGGTGGGACTCGCGATACTGTCGATAGGCCGCCTCCCGGTCGCCGGCGCCGAGCACCGCGAGAAAATCGGGGAGGAGATTGATCAGCACGGCAGACAATACGAAAGCATGGGGGAAGATGCAAGAGACGGACGGAAGGACGGAACGAGGGAACGCGGAACGGGAAATGAGGAGCGGAGGAATAACTCGTCGCCGGACGGAGGAGTAAACTCGTCACCCCGAGCGCGGCGAGGGATCCGCCACTAATGCTCCTGCTTCTTCTGCCGCGACACTTCGTCGAGGAAACGTCGCTCGGCGGCCGTGAGGCTCGCGAGGCCCTGTTCGCTGATCTTGTCGAGCACGCGGTCGACTTCGGCGGCGACCGGATCCGCGTCCGCCCGGCGGCGCGGCCGGATGGGCGAGGGCGGCGTCCGTCCCTCGGGCTCGGCGGAGCCGGACTGCACCATCACCACGCGCTCGACGGCCCGGGGCGGCGGATGCGGGCTCCGGCGCGACATGGCCTGCAGGCGGAAGAAGAGGTAGCCGAATGCGGCGCCACCCACGTGGGCCAGGTGCGCGATCCCATCGCGGGGCAGCATCAGCGAGAATACGACGTCGACGCCCACCAGGAACAGGATAAGCGTCCGCGCCTTGATCGGCGTGGGCAGCGGAAAGACCAGCAGCTCCGCGTCCGGCCAGAGGAGTGCGAACGCCACGCCTACGCCCAGCACGGCTCCCGAGGCGCCGACGAACGGCATCGCTGCGCTCGGCAGCACGCCCGAGAGGACGAGCGCCAGCAGCGCGGCCCCGATGCCGCAGTAGAGATAGTAGAGCAGGAACGCGCGGCCGCCGAGCCGGTGCTCGACCGGCGGGCCGAAGACGAACAGCATGATCATGTTGCCGAGCAGGTGGAGGAGCCCGGCGTGGACGAACATGTAGGTGACGAAGGTCCACGGCCGCTCCAGCGCCTGGCCGGGTGCGAACCGCAGGGCCGCCTGCAGCGTCGGCGACGTGAATACCGTCATGAGCAGGAGCAGCACCACCGCATTCGCGATGATGAGGCGGCCCACCCAGGGGGTCAGACGGTTGGAGGGAGACAGATTCATCGGACCACGCCTTCTAGACTGAGACCCCGCGCACCCTAGGACGGTTCCTTGTGGCGGCCAAGTCGAGCGCTTCGGCAGATCCGTTCGCACAGATCCGGGAACTCGATGCCCACCGCGGCCGCCGACTGGGGGAGAAGGCTGGTCGCCGTCATGCCCGGCAGAGTGTTCACCTCTAAACAGAAGAGTTCCCCGGCCGGTGTCAAGCGAAAATCGACCCGTGAGTAGCCGCCCAGCTTGAGCGCTTCGTGCGACAGCAGGCCCAGCCGCCTGCACTCCGCCGCAACGGCGGGGGGAAGGTCGGCCGGGAAGATCTCCTGCGACATGCCGGGCGTATACTTGCACTCGTAATCGAAAATCTCGTGCCGTGGAATGATTTCCCCCACGGCCAGCGGCTCCCCCTCGAGCACTCCTACCGTCAGCTCCCGGCCGGGGACGAAGGCCTCGATCATCACCTCGTCATCGTACCGCCGGGCCACGACCACCGCCTCGTCATAGTCCTCGGCCCGCTTGACCACGCTCAACCCGACGGTGGACCCCTGTTTGGAGGGCTTTACCACCACCGGCCACCCAAATTCGCGGGCCACTCTGGCCTTGTCTGCGGGCGCCATCACCCAGTCGGCGGTCGGCACGCCGGCCATCCGGAAGAGACGCTTCGACACATCCTTGTCCATGGCCATGGCACTGCCCAGGCGCCCGCTCCCGGTGTAGGGCACACCCACCATTTCGAGCAGGGTCTGCAGGGTTCCGTCCTCACCCCGGCCGCCATGGAGTGCCAGAAACAGCACGTCGGCGTCCCGGACGGCGGCCATGTTGCCCAGGCCCGAGAGCAGGAGCCCCTGCTCCAGAGACTGCAGCTGGCCGATGGACGGCGGCTCCACCCCCACCGATCCCGACAGCAGGGAGCGCTCGTCGGCCTCGGGAATGTAGCCGCGGGCCGTGTCGACTACGGCCACCTCGTGGCCGCGCGAGCGGAGCGCCGCGATCACCTGCACCGCGGAGGCGATGGCGACGTCGCGCTCAGAGGACGTGCCGCCAGTGAGGACGGTTACGCGCATGGCGCCCTCACCTCGTCCCGAGCAGCTGCTGCAGCACGTCGTACCGGCTCACGATGCCGATGAGCTTCCCGTCCTTCCGCACCAGGGCCGCCGGGCTCTCCCGCGTGAGCATCGCGCCCACCCGATCGATGGCGGTCCCCGCTTCGACCTCCGGGAAGGGCGGGTCCATCACCTCGCTCACCGGCCGCTCGAGCAGCGCCGGCTGCGCCAGCGCCCGCATCATCAGGGTCCCCTCGATGAGCCCGCCGACCGACTGCCCGTTCTCGAGCACGGGCATCTGGCTCACCCCCCAGGTCCCCATCAGGTTGAGCGCCTGCCGGACCGCGGCCGCCGGGGCCACGCTCACGACCGCCGGGGCATTGGGCGAGCGGCGCTCGAGCAGCTCCTGCACGGTCGACCGCGGCGTGTCGAGCATCTGGTTCTCCTGCATCCAGGCATCGTTGAACTGCTTGGACAGGTAGCGCTCGCCGGTGTCGCACAGGATGGTGACGATCACGGCGCCCGGATCCGCCACTTCGCGGGCCAGGTCGACCGCGAGGGCCACGTTGAGCCCGGCCGATCCACCCACCAGGATCCCCTCTTCCCGGGCGAGTCGTCGTGCCATCGTAAACGATGTCTTGTCAGACACTTGCCTGAACTCATCGATCCAGTCGAACCACACCGTCGTGGGGATCTTGTCGCCCCCGATCCCCTCTACCTTATAGGGATGCCCGTCGCCCATCGTTCGAGTGCGATGATAGTGCGTGTACAGTGAGCCGACGGGGTCGCCCGCGATCACCCGGATCTTGGGGTTCTTTTCCTTCAGATACTTGCCGGCCCCGCTCACCGTCCCGCCCGTTCCGGCCCCCGCCACGAAGTGGGTGACCCTGCCCTCCGTCTGCTCCCACACCTCCGGCCCCATCGTCGCGTAGTGTGCCTCGGGGTTGACCTGGTTGTAGAACTGGTTGGCCAGGATCGCGTTGGGCGTGTCCTTCACGATCTGCTTGGCCTTCATGACGTAATGGTCGGGGTGGTCGGGGGGCACCGCCGTCGGCGTGATCACCACCTCAGCGCCGTAGGCCTTGAGCAGCCGCACCTTCTCCATCGACATCTTGTCGGGCATCGTGAAGATGCAGCGATAGCCCTTGATGCTCGCGGCGATCGCGAGGCCCACGCCGGTGTTGCCGCTCGTCCCCTCGACGATCGTCCCGCCCGGCAGGAGCTCGCCCCGCCGCTCGGCGTCCTCGATGATCGCGAGACCGATCCGGTCCTTCACCGAGCCGCCGGGATTCGCGTACTCGGCCTTGCCGTAGATCGGGGTCTGGAGCCCCGCACCGATCCGGCCGAGCCGGATGAGCGGGGTCCAGCCGATGGTCTCGAGCACCGAGGCGTACGGGCGGGGATGCGGGTGGGTCATGGGGCGCTCTGGCTCCGCGGATTCCGGAAATGGATCGGCTGCAGGAAGGCGCCGGCGACGGGCCGGCCGTGCCGGAGCGCCGGCGAGAACCGGAGCGCCGCGGCGCCCCCGACCGCCGCCGAGTCGAGGGCCGGGTAGCCGCTCGACTCGGCGACCCGGGTCGAGTCCGGCACCAGCGCCCCCATGGAGTCGGCGTAGAGGCGGAGGAGCACGCGGCCCTCGATGCCCTGCTCGAGCAGCGGCACCGGATACTCCACGGGCGAGAGCGGATTGATCGCCACCGGGGGCTGGTCCGCATCGCTGGTGGCGGGCGTGGGGACGTTGGTCGAGAGCCGGAAGCCGCCGTCGTCCTTCCCCTTGCAGGCGGACGCGGAGGATGCCAGCGCCAGGGCGAGCGCCACGGCAGACACGCGCCGCGCCGCCGCTCCTCCCCTGGGAATGCCCGGCCGCCCCGCTCATCGCCGGTCCTCCGCCCGTCGTTGCAGGTCCGCGAGCCGATTGAGCGCCTCGAGCGGGGTGAGCGCGTTGACGTCGATCAACCGGAGCTCCTCCACCATCGGGTCGGTCGGCGGCGGCTCCGCGAAGAGCGCGAGCTGCCCCGGGTCGCGCGGGGTCTCGGGCGGCGCGCCGGGCACCACGCGGTGATCGCCTTCGAGCGTGCCCAGGATCTCCCGGGCCCGGCGCACCACGCTGTCCGGCAGCCCGGCGAGCTGGGCGACATGGATGCCGTACGAGCGGTCGGTGCCGCCGGGCTCCAGCCGATGGAGGAACACGACCGTCTCGCCGGTCTCGCGCACGGCGACGTTGTAGTTCCGGGCATGCTGCAGCCGCTCGGGGAGCTGCATCAGCTCGTGGTAGTGCGTCGCGAACATGGTCTTGCAGCCGACCCGGTCGTGCAGATGCTCGGTGACGGCCCAGGCGATCGCGACACCGTCGTAGGTCGACGTGCCGCGCCCGATCTCGTCGAGCAGCACCAGGCTCCGCGGCCCGGCGTTGTGGAGGATGGCGCTGGTCTCGCTCATCTCCACCATGAAGGTCGACTGGCCGCGCGCCAGGTTGTCGCTCGCGCCCACCCGGGTGAACAGGCGGTCCACCGTGCCGACGGACGCCGCCGCGGCAGGAACGAAGGCGCCCATCTGCGCCAGCACGACGCACAGGCCGATCTGCCGCAGGATCGTGGACTTGCCCGCCATGTTCGGCCCGGTGACGAGCGCCACCCGCTCGGCCTCGGTGAAGCGCGCGTCGTTGGGGATGAACGACTCGCGCGGCATCATGCGCTCGATGACCGGGTGGCGGCACTCGCGCAGCACCAGGTCGAACCCGTCGTGCACCTCGGGTCGCACGTAGCGGCCCGTCACGGCGCCGTCCGCGAGCGTGGTCCAGACGTCGAGCCGCGCGAGCACCCGCGCGGTGCGCTGGATCCGGCCGATCGCCTGTCCCACGAGGGCCCGGAGCGCGCCGAACAGCTCCGCCTCGCGCGCCGCCATCCGCTCCTCGGCACCGAGCACGCGGGCTTCGTAGTCCTTGAGCTCGGGCGTCACGTAGCGCTCGGCCGAGGCCAGCGTCTGCCGCCGCTCGTAGTCGGGCGGCACCCGCGCGGCGTGCGCGTTGGTGATCTCGAGATAGTACCCGAAGACCTTGTTGAAGCCGACCTTGAGCGACGAGATCCCGGTCCGCTCGCGCTCCCGCTGCTGGAGCGAGGCGATGTACTGGCGGCCTCCGTCGCGGAGGGTGCGCAGCTCGTCGAGCTCGGTGTCGTAGCCTTCCCGGATCACGCCGCCGTCGGCCAGCAGCGCCGGTGGCCGCTCCTCGAGGCCGCGGGCGAGCTCCGAGACGAGGTCGGCCAGCAGATCGAGCTCGTCTACCGCATCCGCCAGTGCGGCCGCGCGCCCCCCGCCCGGCAGGGTCGACGCCGCGAGCGCGCTCAACGCCTCGGACACGTCGGGCAGGCGGAGGAACGAGTCGCGGAGCGCGCCGAGCTCGCGCGGGGTGGCCCGGCCAGCCGCGGCCCGGCCGGCCAGCCGCTCGACGTCCCGCACGCCGTCGAGCGCCTCACGGAGCCGGGCGCGGCCGCGCCCGTCCCGCACGGTCACCTCGACCGCGTCGAGCCGGTAGCCGATCGTCGCCGGATCGCGGAGCGGCGAGAGCAGCCACTGCCGGAGCAGGCGGCCGCCCATCGGCGTGACGGTGGCGTCGATGGTCTCCAGCAGCGTGCAGCCGCGGGCGCCGGCCCGGAGCGGCTCGACCAGCTCGAGGTTCCGGCGGGTCATCTCGTCGAGCCAGAGGAACTCGTCGCTCCGGCGCACGAACGGGCGAGCGAGATGCGGCAACCCCGACGGCTGCAGCTCGGTCAGGTAGCGGAGCAGCGCGCCGGCCGCGCCGATCGCCGGGGCGTCCTCGGGGCCCACGCCGAGCCCGTCGAGCGTCGCGAGCGAGAACCGCCGGGCCAGCTCCTCGCGCGCAAGGTCGGGATCGAACTCCCAGCGCTCGCGCACCGTGCGAAGCACGTCGTCCCCCGCCGGGAGCGCCGCGTCCCCCGGCAGCACCACCTCGGCCGGGCCGAGCCGGCCGAGGGCCTCGGCGAGGCCGGCCTCGTCCAGGGTCTCCAGCAGGAACTCGCCGGTGCTGAGGTCGATGGCGGCGAGCCCGACGCGCTGGTCGTCGCGGGCGACCGCCACCAGGAAGTTGTTCTTCCCGCCGGCGAGCCATCCCTCCTGCAGCATGGCGCCGGGCGTGACGGTCTCGACCACCTCCCGGCGCACCAGGCCCTTGGCGAGCCTGGGGTCCTCGACCTGTTCGCAGATCGCGACCCGGTGCCCCGCGCCGATGAGCTGGCGGAGGTACTCCGCAGCTGCCTTGACCGGCACTCCCGCCAGCGGCACGCCGTCGCCGCGGGAGGTGAGGGTGATGTCGAGCACCCGCGCGGCCAGCTGGGCATCCTCGTGGAACATCTCGTAGAAATCGCCGACCCGGTAGAACAGGATCGTCTCGGGGTGCTGCGCCTTCACCTCGCGCCAGTGCTTGAGCATGGGCGGCGGGGACGCGTCGGCGGCCTCGCGGCTCACGGGGGCCACGGAATCGTGCGGGAGAGCGGGCGGGGCATACGGGGGAGAATATAACGTCCCGGCTCGGCCCGACGAGCCGAGGTCTTCCGCCGGAGGCGGGTCCGGCGGCAACTTGTGGCGTCCTCACTCGCGAGCGCACCGTGTCCCAGCCGTTTCACTTCGCCTTCTTCGTCCGCGACCTCGCCGCCACCCGCCGGTTCTACGGCGAGATCCTCGGCTGCCGCGAAGGCCGCAGCACCGAGACCTGGGTGGATTTCGATTTCTTCGGCAACCAGATCTCCGCCCACACCACTGGCACGGTGACCCCGACCCAGAACACCGGACAGGTGGAAGGGATCCTCGTGCCGATGCCGCACTTCGGCGCGCTATTGGACTGGGACGCGTTCGACGCGCTCGCCAGCCGGATCCGCGCGGCGGGGCACGGCTTCATCCTTGAGCCTCGCGTGCGCTACGCCGGGCAGCCGGGCGAGCAGGCGACGATGTTTCTCCTCGATCCGAGCGGCAACGCCCTGGAGTTCAAGAGCTTCCGGCACTCCGAGCATGTCTTCACGGCCTGAGGCCGACCATCGCATGACACCGGGCAATCGGGTGCCGGCGGCAACTGCATGAGACGGGTCGTCGCACGCCCGGCGGCCGCGTGACCCGCGCGGCGGTGGCCGTGATCGGCGGCGGGGTGATGGGGGCGAGCGTGGCCTACCATCTCGCCGCGCTGGGCGAGCGCGACGTGGTCATCCTCGACCGCGCCGACGCACCGGGCGCCGGCAGCACTGGCCGCGCCACGGGCGGCTACCGTGCGCAGTACGCCACCGCGATCAACGTGCGGCTCTCGCTGCTGGCGCGGGAGAAGCTCCGCCGCTTCGCCGATGAGACGGGGGTCGATCCGGGGTACGCGCCGGCCGGCTATCTCTGGCTCGCCGCCAGCCGCCGGCGAGCTCGCCGTGCTGCGCGCCGGGCGCGTGGTGCAGCACGCGGAAGGGCTTGCCGAGGCGGTCGAGGTCTCGCCCGCGGAGATTGCCGGGATCAACCCGGCGATCCGGATGGACGGCGTGGCGGGCGGCGCATTCTGTCCCACCGACGGATTCATCCGTCCGCTCCGCATACTCGAGGGCTACCTCGCGGCCAGCGCCCGGCTGGGCGTGCGTCAGGAGTGGGGCGCCGAGGTGTGCGGGCTCCGGCGGGACGCGTCGGGGCGGGTCGTCGAGGTCGAGACGGCGCGCGACCGCATCGCGGTCGGCGCGGTGGTGAACGCGGCGGGACCGTGGGCCGGCCCGGTGGCGGCGCTGGCCGGCGTGACGCTGCCGGTGACGCCGCTCCGCCGCCAGATCGCGATTACCACGCCGTGCGACCTCCTCCCCGCCGACATGCCGATGACCATCTGGGCGGGCGACGGCTTTCACCTGCGCGTGCGCGACGGCCGCGTGCTGCTGCTCTGGCCCACACCGGGCGTCCCGGGCCAGCCGTTCGACGCGAGCGTCGACCCCACGTGGGTGGATGCGGTGGTCGCGATGGCGCACGCACGGGTCCCGGTACTGCGCGGAGCCACGATCGACCGGCCCGCGTGCTGGGCCGGACTGTACGAGATGTCGCCCGACAAGCACGCCATCCTGGGTGCGGCCGAGGAATGCCCCAACCTGTTCCTCATCAATGGCTCGTCCGGGCACGGGGTGATGCACGCGCCGGCCCTGGGTCAGTTGTTGGCGGAGATCATCTGCCACGGGCGGGCGCAGACGCTCGACGTGACGGCGCTGGAACCGGGACGGTTTGCGGCCGGGAGGTTGAACGCGGTGTCGGGGCTGCTGTAGGCTCGTCACCCTGAAGAACTCGTCACCCTGAGCGAAGCGAAGGGGGCATACCCGGAGGCATGCCCCCTTCGCTCCGCTCAGGGTGACTCAGGGTTGAGCCGCGTCACTCCGCCGCCGAATCCCTCGCCATTGGCGTCGAGTCCACCACCTGACTCGAAGAGCCTGCCTCCGGCCTCGCGACGGAGTCGCCGGTCACCGGCCGCGTCCGCCACTGCTCGACCTGGCCCTCGAACTCCCGGGCCAGCTCTGACACGTCCACACCCGACGTGTCTGAGGCCGTGCCCAGCGTCGTCACCCGCTCCAGTCCGACCGCCGCCTTGGTGTATGTGCTGTCGGCCTCGAGTGCCTTCCCGTAGGCCTCCTTCGCCGCCACGATGTGCCCCGACCGCTCGAGCGCCGTGCCGAAGTTGTTCTGGAACACCGGCACGTTGCCGCGGAGCTCGACCGCGCGGGCGAGCGGCGGCAGCGCCGCGTCGCTCCGCCCCTGCTGGATGTACAGGTAGCCGAGGTTGTTCATCGCCCAGACGTCCTTGTCGTCGAGCGCCAGGGCGCGCTGGTAGGCGTCGATCGCCTCGTCGACCTCGCCCAGCTCGTAGTGCGCGCGGCCCAGCAGGCGGAGGCCCTCACCCGAGAGCGGCTCGATGGCGAGCGCCTGCTCCACCCGGTTGAGCGCGTCCTTCGGCCGGCTGGTCTCGAGCAGCACGCGCGCGGAATTGAGCAGGCTCTTGCGATGCGTCGGATCGAGCCGGAGGGCGGCGTCGAAGGCCTCGAGGGCCCGCGTGTGGTCGCCGGTCTTCCAGGCGGAGAGGCCGAGCATGTAGTGGCCCCAGGCGTTGTCGGGCTCGCTCTCGCTGTAGGCCTCGAACATGCTTGCCGCCTCTTCGTACCGGCCGCGGTGGAACGCGCGCTCCGCGTCGGCGTAGCTCGGCACCACGGTGCCGACAGCGAACGGCTTGGTGTTGCCGGTCGCCGGCGTACCGGCCGAGCTCGCCGGCGTGGCGGCGTCCGTAGAGACGGTGGTGCTGCCGGTGGTCGCGTCGCTGGCGGTGGACGGCCGGTCGGTGCGAGAGCAGGCTGCGGCGAGGGGCACGAGAACGCTGGCCGCGAGAACGGTGAAGCGGGAAGCAGAGCGGGACATGGGTTCCTCCTTGGTTTGGCGCCGGGGCGCGGGGACTACGGGCGCTGGGAGGAAAGGCAAGGCGGTGGCCACGGGTGGAAGCCTTGGCAATTGACAGTCTAAGCTATTGCAGTGGAATGTGTTGCTGGTTTGTGTCAGGCGAGAGAATCCAGCCGACGTGTCCGCTGGGACACGGCGAGCGACGGGCATATGTGTCCGCTGGGACACGCGGTACTGGGGCGACCGGCGCTCTTGAGCAGCGAAGAATCTCGGAGGCTGGCTACGGGAGAAGCGCTCACCCTCATGGGCTGGCCGGGAGAGGCTGGTGTGCGAAGCAGTGGCCCGGGCGGCCACCCGATCAGATGATCGAGCTCAGTCCGCGTTCGGCAGCGCGTCCAGAATCGTGTCCACCAGCGGAGGTCCGTCGAGTGCCCGTGAGCCTGGCCACCCTCCGGCTGAACGGCAAACGTGTCCGGCCGCGCGAGCGCCCTCGCGAGGTCCAGTGGGCTGGGGAGGACAAACATTCCCGGGGCTGGGAATGTTTAGTCATTGGCCCCTTCCCATTTGGTAGCGGTCGTTCGGTTCCCATCCGGCGACCCCGGCGGACCGACAACGATCGAAGGAGGACATATGAAAGACCTGCGGGCGGGAATCACGGTGCTCCTGGTGTTGGCGGCGGTGGGCTGCGCCACGTCTCACACGCCGGCCGTGGCCGCCGGGCCCGCACCGGCCAGCCGCTCGGACAGCGGTCGAGACACGGCGGGCCTACAGGTGCGGATCGACAATCAGAACATCAGCGACATGAACATCTACCTGTTGCGCAGCGGGTCGCGGTGGCTGGTCGGCCAGGCTGGTGGCCTGAGCAAGACGACGCTCACGATTCCCGAGGCGATCACTCCGACGGATTCCCGGGTCCGGCTGATCGCCCATCCGATTGGTGGGAACCGCACGATCGCGACCCCGCTGCTGGTCGTGCCAACCGGCCAGAGCGTCTACTGGTCGATCGGGCCCGATCCCGCGATGTCGTCCGCCACGGCGGGGTGATGACACGGGCGGCGCGTAGTCCGGCCCTCCTCTACGGCCGCCTGATGCTGTGCCGTCGCATGATCTTCAGCAGGCTCGCGTGGTCCGCCAGGCCCAGCGCCTCCGCCGTCCGCGTCACGTGCCACTCGTGGCGCTCGAGCGCCGCAATCACGATCCGCCGCTCCGCCTCCGCCTTGAGCTCCTGAAAGGTCTCGCCGCCGCCCGTCGCCGGCTCCATCTCGCCCCGGATCTCTGGCGGCACCTGCTCGGGTCCGATCACCTCACCATCGGTCGCGATGATCATCCGTTCCACCACGTTCCGCAGCTCGCGCACGTTGTTCCGCGCCCAGTCGTAGCCCATGAGCAGCTCCAGTGTGTCCGGCGCGAGCCGCTTGGGCCGGATGCCGAACCGTGCGCAGATCGCCGCCGCGAACCCCTCGGCGATCTCGGGCACGTCGCTCCGCCGCTCGCGCAGTGGCGGGACCGCGATCTGGTGGACGTTCAGCCGGTAGTAAAGGTCCTGGCGGAACCGCCCGGCGGCCACCTCCGCCTCGAGGTCGCGGTTGGTCGCCGCCACCACGCGGGCTTCCACGGCGAGGGGCCGCGTGGCGCCGACCCGGGTCACCCGGCGCTCCTCGAGCACGCGGAGCAGCTTGGCCTGCGCCGCGAGCGGCAGCTCGCCGATCTCGTCGAGGAACAGGGTGCCGCGTTCCGCCGCCTCGAACGCGCCCTTCCGCGTCACACTGGCGCCGGTGAACGCGCCCCGCTCGTGGCCGAAGAGCTCGCTCTCGATCAGATGCTCCGGCAGTGCCGCGGCGTTGATGGCGACGAACGGCGCCGCGGGCTGCGCGCCGAGCCGGTGCAGCTCGCGCGCCACCAGCTCCTTGCCCGTGCCGCTCTCGCCGACGACTAACACGGTGCTCGGCACCGGCGCCACCCGGGCGATCTGGTCCCGGAGCCGGAGCATGGCGGCGCTGGTACCTACCAGTGTGCTCTCGCCGTCCAGCCTCCGCCGGAGGGACTGCACTTCGGCGCGGAGTCGGCGCCGCTCGACCGCCAGCTCGATCTCCCGCACGATCCGCTCGACGGGCTCGGCCTTGTCGATGAAGCCGTAGGCGCCGAGCCGGATGGCCTGGATGCAGCGGTCGAAGTCCCCCGTGCCGGTATACACGATCACCGGGACCTCCGAGCCCCGTCGCTCGAGCGCGCGCAGCACCTCGAAGCCGTCCATGCCCGGCATCTCGAGGTCGAGAATCACGCAGTCGACCGGCTCGCCCCCGAGCCGCTCGAGCGCCTGGCGGCCGTCCTGCGCCACGTGCACCTCGTAACCGCCCAGGCGCCGGAGGTCATAGGCGTACTGCTCGGCCAGTGCGGGCACATCGTCCACCACGAGAACCAGCGTCATCCGTTCCTCCCGTCGGCAGCGGGCGCCGCCGGAGTGGCGGCGCGGACCGGCAGCTCGACGATGGCCCGGGTGCCCGCGCCGGGCGCGGTCTCGATCCGGAGCGCGCCACCGAGGTCGAGCACCAGCCGGCGGACGATCGAAAGGCCGAGCCCCGTTCCGCCCGCCTTGGTCGTATGGAAGTCGTCGAATGCGCGGTCGAGCTCGGTGCGGCTCATGCCGGGGCCCGTGTCGGTCACCGTCACCCGCACCTGCGCCGACTCGGCCGCGCCGACGGTCTCGGTGCCCACGGTCACCATGCCGTCGCTTCGGCCCGCCAGGCTGTCGACGGCATTGCCGACCAGGTTCTCGAGGATCCGGCGGAGCACCAGCGGGTCCGCCGATACCGCCGGCAGGGCGGGGTCGGGCGCGGCACGAAGGGTCGCGTGGGCGGCGTCGGTCGCCCGGACGATCTCGGCGACCACCGCGTTCACGTCGCAGGCGGCCGGCTGCGCCGCGGGCGAGAGCCGCGCGTAGTTTCGCGCGAGCGTGTCGAGATAGGCGAGGCTCGACTCGAGGGTGCCGCGCCGCTCTTCGAAGATGCGCGGCAGTGCGGCGGGGTCGTCGCGCGCCACCTCGGAGAGATGGCGCAGCACATTCCGGATCGGCACCAGGCCGTTCTTGATGTCGTGATTCACCTGGCGCGCCAGGTCCCCCGTGGCCAGGCGGCGCTCGGCCTCGCGGAGCCGGGCGGCGCCCAGCCGGAGGCGCTCGGTCATGGCGCCGAGGGTGGTGGCGAGAACGCCGATCTCGTCTGCCCGATCGCTCGGAAAGCTCTGGTCCAGCCGGTCGAAGTCGATCGCGGCGGTGCGCGCGGCCAGCTCCGTGAGCGGCCGGCTCACGCGGGTCGAGAGCCACCACGCGCCCAGGATTGCCAGGCCCACGGTCGCGGCCAGCGCCGCCAGGAACCACCGGTCGATGCTGCGCCGGAGTGCCGCGAGGGTGCCGGGCGAGCGGGAGACGACGAGCCGGGCGGTGTCGGCAGGGCCGGAGGCGTCGCGCTCGTCGACGAACGGCAGCGAGAGCGTCGCCACTGGCGAAGCCCCGGCTTCGGCCGGCGGCGCTGCCCCTCCGGCCGGCGTCCCTGTCCCGGGCTCGACCAGGCGGAGCGAGAGATCAGGATCGCGCGCGAGCGATCCGCGGAGACGGGGCTCGATCGCGGTGCCGCCGACGATCGTGTATCGGGCGCCGGCCACCCGGAGCGAGTCCAGCCGGGCGAGCACGAGCAGCGTGGTGTCGGCGGTGCGGGCGCGCACCAGCACGGGCGCGCTGCCCGCCGCCGCCAGCGCGCTGGGCAGCGCGGGCTCGATTCGATCGTACGCGTTCCGGAAATGTCCGGAGCTCAGGATGCGCCCGGCGCTGTCCTGGAGCTGGAGCATGGCCAGCCCCGAGCTTCGCATGGAGGTGCCTGCGAGATCGAGCAGCCCGCGCCGGACGCCCGCGTCGCCCTGGACCAGCGCCACTCGAAGGCCATTATCCCGGCCGAGCTCAGCCGCGAGCGTCGCGAGGCGGGCCGTCACCGCGGCGCTCTCGCGCGCGAGGTCGTCGCGCAGCGCGGCGACCGCGGCGTCCCCGCGGCGGGCATCCTCCGCCGTGAGCCGGCGGGTCATCTCGCGCCGGACGCCGAAGGCGAGCGCGCTCAGCGGCAGCAGCGCCGCGAGTGCGAGGGCCAGGAAGAGCCGTGCGCGGAAGCTCATGGCGCGGCCCGCGCCGTGTCCCCGGCGTCGGCCGGGCGAACGGCGCCGTCCCACTCCACGACGAACGCCGGCGCTCCGCGGCGGAGCACCGCATACGGCCGAATGTCGATGAGCGGCACCACCGCGGCACTCGTCGGCCAGGCGGCGGACTCGCGGCAGGGGACCAGCGCCTGCCGGGGGAGCCTGAGCACGTAGCCGCGCTCGGTCTCCCGCCGAAGGGCCAGGCCGAAGCTGTCGGCGGGCAACCCGCGCGCCGTCACGTCTCCGCCGGCAAGCGCCACGATCCGCTCAGCGAGATCGCGCGCGACGGTGTCCTCGGCGGGGTACGCGATCGCGCCGGTGGGCGCCCGCCGCACCTTGGCCATGGGCTTCGTCGGGCAGGCCGCCCGCGCGTCCCACCAGAACGGGCCAGCAGCGGCCCGGGCGTCCGCTCGCACCGCGTCGCGGGCGAGCCCGGCCCGGAAGCCCGCCGTGTCGGCGGGAATCGCGGCCCCGACGCCCTCACTCCGGGCCGGCAGCAGCAGCGCATAGGTCCGGTGCCACGGCAGCGCCAGCACGGTGACCCGGGGGCGCCGCCGGGCGTAATCGAGCAGCGCGGGATCGGCCGTCTGGACCAGGTCCGTGCCCTGGTCGATGGCGTCTCGGAGATCTCCGGAGGCCGGCGGAGCGAGGGTGAGCGCGGGCGCCTGCAGGCGCGGCACCCCGAACGCGCGGTCGGCGAAGAAGCGCGGCACGTCGGGCGACGGCGACTCCAGCCCCGCGACCAGGCGCCGCTCGTCCAGCGGCACGAGCGTGGTCACGCCGGACCAGTGCAGCGCGGCGCTCGCGGCCGGGTCGGCTCGCCACGCCGCGGCGAGCGTGGACGGCGTCCATCGGGCGCTCGAATCCGCGCTTGCCCGGGGATCGAGCTCGAACGTCCAGAACCGCCCGGACGTGTCGCGCGACCAGGCCGCGGCGAGGCCGGGCAAGGGCCGTCCCTCGCAATCGACCCGCAGCGGCGCCGCGCGCGACGTCGCCAGCAGTGCGCGGCGGGCGTCGGCGGTGTCGTCGAAGGCGGCGGTGATCATGGGAGACGGTGCCGCGCTGTCCGCGGCGATCACGCAGGGGGAGCGCGGTGGCTCGGGCTCCGTGGAAGGGGGCGGCCGATGGCCTCCGCCAGCGGAACAGCCAGTCGCCGCCACGCCGGCCGCCAGGACGCCGCCCGCGAGCAGCGCCACGAGCGGCGCCCGCGGGCAGATCGGCCGGCGCGGGCGGGGAGACATGTGCGTCGGTCAGGGCCCCGCGACGACGAACGGACTGCCGCCCAGCCGGGCCTTGAGGCTGGCCGCTGCGTTCTGAGCCGCCTCGCGCGTGGGGTACTCCCCCAGACGCACCTTGTAGAGGCCCTTCTCTTCGACCGTGACTACGCTGAGGCCGAGCGGCCGCGCCTTGCGGGCCGCATCCTCGGCGCCCTTCCGCGTGGCGACGGCGGCGATCTGTACCCGGTAGATCGTCCGCCCGGCCGGGGCGGGCGATGGATTCGCCGCGTCGGGCGGTGGGTTCGTAGCGCTCGGCGGTGGGTTCCCGGCACCCGGCGGCGGGACCGCGGCCGCCTGACCGCCCGGCGGGACTCGTCCGCTCGAGTCTGCGCGTGCCGTGTCCGCCGCCGCTGCCTGCGCGCCGGTGTCCGCGCGGAGGTCGCAGCGCTGGTACAGGTAGCCGAGCTGGTTCTGCACCTCGACGTCGTTCTGCGCCTGCGCCATCCCGTCCGCCAGCCAGCGACACGCGGCGGACGGGTTGTGGGCGTCGAAGTAAGTCCGCCCGGCCCAGTAGGCCGCCTGCGGCAGCAGCGGCGTGGCCGGGAAGTCGAGCTTGAGCCGCTCGAGATTCCGGGCGGCGCCGTCGAAATTCCGCGTGGCGTAGTCCATCTGCACCAGGCGGAGCAGCGCGTCATCGGCCCAGCTCGAGGTGCCGTACTCGACCGTCACCCGCTGCAGCAGCCGGCGCATGTCGCCCGCGGTGCCCGCCACCATCGCCTGGGTGTAGAGAATCTGCGGGTAGAGCGTATCGGTCGGCGGCGTCGCGGCGAGGAGCCGGTCCACGATGGTACGGGCGGAGTCGCCCCGGCCTTCCTGAGCGGCGCGCACCGCGTCGACCAGCCGGGGATCGCTCTGGGCCATGGCCGAGGACGGGATGCCGGCAAGGGCGAGGACCAGCGCGGCCGCGACGAGCGCGCCAGGGAAGGGGGACCTCATGCGGCCTCCGCCTGCCGGACGCTCAATCGGAGGACCAGGTCGACGAGAATGGCCCGCTCGTCGGAGATCGTGGTGCTCTTGAGCGCCATGTCCGCATCGCGCGCGGCGCAGAGTCCCGCGCGCACTCGAGCGCCGGTCCACGCGCCGGCCCAGCGTGCCCACCGGGTGCTCTCGGCCTTCCAGTCGGGCAGGCCGAACAGCCGGAGCTGGCGCAGCCGGTCGAACACCAGCCGCTCGAGGCTCCCGCCCCGCGTGCCGCGGTCGAGATGGCTCCGCGCCAGGCCCACCCCGGCGAGACTGGTGCCGAGCAGGGTCACCAGCTTGACCGCCGTGACGCCGGGCTGGTCGAGCAGCGAGCCGGTCATCGCGGCGGCGCAGCCGGCGTTGCCGTCGAGCGCGGCGTCGCGCCAGTCGTAGATCGTCTCGCCGTGCCGGATGCCCACCAGGGCGCCCACCTGTTCGGCGGTGAGCGGGGAACCGCCCGGCAGCGCGGCCAGCTTCTGCAGCTCCGCGGCCACCGCGCCAAGCTCGCCGCCGGTGGCCGCGAGCAGATGATCGGCCGCGGCGTCCTCGAGCGTCACGCCGAGCGCTCCGGCGCGGCGGAGCAGCCACCGGCGGGCCCGCGCGGCCGGTAGTGGCTCGCACGCCACGGCGAACGCCCCGCGGACGAGGTCCTTGTCTTCGCTCTCCTCGGCGGCGCTCTGCACCAGGATGACGACGGTCTCCACGGCGGGCCGCGCGAGGTACTGGAGGAACGCGGCGCGGGTCTTAGGCTTCCGCTTCCACCCCTCGATCTCGCGCAGCACGACCACCCGGCGCTCGGCCATCATGGGAAGCGTGGTGCAGAGGGAGAAGATCGCCTCGGGATCGAGCTGCCCGGCCGAGCGCTGGTCGAAGTTGAAGTCGCGCAGGGCGGGGTCGAGGGCGCGGTCCAGGATGGCCTGGATGGCCTCGTCCTTCAGGATGTCCTCGGGGCCGTACAGGTAGTAGACCGGGGCCAGCTCGCCCTTGGGGAGCGAGCGGAGGAGCGCGTCGTACGTCTGAGGGGGCATGCCCGAATTGTAGAAGGGGAGCGCCGAAACGGCCAACCGCTCTCATGCGATCGTCACCCTGAGCGGAGCGAAGGGGCCAGAGTTCCGGATCATGGCCCCTTCGCTGCGCTCAGGGTGACTCGATGTTGCCATCAATCCGCCACCGGAAACGCCTCAAGCCTGCCGCCGAAAGCACTGCACGAACATCAGCGCGATCAGCGTCTTTCCGTCCTGAATCTCCCCGCTCCGCACCATCTCCCCCACGCGCGACCACCGGAGCGTGTGCAGCTCCATGAACTCGTCGGCCTCACGGCGATGGGCCCCCGCGTCCAGTCCGTGCGCGAGGAACAGGTGGATCCGCTCGTCGGTGAAGCCTGGCGTCGTGTAGATGGTCGTGAGCCGCTCGAGCCCGCGGGCGCGCAGGCCGGTCTCCTCCTGCAGCTCGCGCCGGGCGCAGGCTTCGGGCGCCTCGCCCGGGTCCAGCCGGCCGGCCGGCACCTCCCAGATGAAGCCCTCCGCCGCGTGGCGGAACTGGCGGAGCAGGATGACACGGGGGTCGGACTCTCCAGGGTCATCGAGGAACGGCACCACCGCCGAGGCGCCGGGGTGCCGGAGCATCTCCAGGCGGCCCGTAGAGTTGTCGGGGAAGCGCACGGTGTCGGCGTCGAGGCTGACGATGCGTCCGGTATAGAGGCGTTCGGAGGAGATCAGAGCCATGATGGGGACCAGCTCCGCACCCAGGCCACCGGGATCTTGAATCCTTCGGCGAAGAGGTAGCGGAGCTCGAGGACGGGGTTGTCGGAGATGGGGCTGCTCTCGGTGGGCGAGGTAAACGCCTCGAGCCCTGTGCGGCGCGCCTCGAGGCGGAGGCGGAACATGTGGAATGGATCGCTCACCAGGAGCACCCGGCGGAGCCCGCGCGCGTGCAGCCAGGCCGTCACGGCGCTCATCGAGGCCTTCGTGGTCCGGCCCTCGCCCTGCGCGACCACGGCGCCTTGGGGGATGCCGTGCGAGACCAGGTAGCGCTGCCCGACGACCGCCTCGCTGGTGGTGTCGCCCCGGCCGATGCCGCCGGTGACGACCACCAGCGGCGCCAGTTGCTCGCGGTAGAGCGAGAGCGCGTGGTTGAGCCGGGCCCTGAGCACCGGCGACGGCCGGCCGTTGTACTGCGCCGCGCCCAGCACGACGATGGCGTCCGCCGGACGGCGCTCGTCCTGCTGGCTCACCACCAGCACCATCACCAGCGAGATCGTGTAGACGATCACGCCGGCCAACCCGGCGAGCACCAGCGCATGGCGGAGGACGCGGGGCACGGCGGGGCGCCTTGCGCTAGAGCTCGAACGCCTGGCCGTGGGTCGGCTGGATCACCTCGTGCACCCCTTCCTCCTTGAGGATCGCCGCCATGGCCGCGAGGGCCGGCGCCTCACCGTGCACCACGAAGGCGCGCCGGATCGGCCCGCCCAGCCGGCGCACCC
This sequence comes from uncultured Gemmatimonadales bacterium, assembly GCA_963815515.1. GTDB lineage: Bacteria > Gemmatimonadota > Gemmatimonadetes > Gemmatimonadales > GWC2-71-9 > CAVVWJ01. The sequence continues at coordinate 480,251 of CAWFGP010000005.1, read as the reverse complement.
AGGCCCGGAGCTCGGTCCGGTCGGCGTGCGCCGAATAGCCGCCGATGGTCTCGACCTCGGCGCGGCGCGGGAGGTCCTGGCCCAGGATGCGCACGATCTCCTTGCCGCTCTGGATCCGGCGGCCGAGCGTGTGCTCCGCCTGGAAGCCCACGAAGAGGACCAGGTTCCGGTGGTCGCCGAGCCCGTGGGCCAGGTGGTGGAGGATCCGGCCCGACTCCGCCATGCCGCTCGCCGCGATGATCACGGCGGGCCCGCTCGCCTGGGTGAGCGCCTTGGAGGCGGCCACGTCGCGGACGTAGCGCAGGAGCGGGAAGTCGAACAGCGTCGAGGCCTCGCCGATGAGCCGCTCGCGCGCGTCGAAGATCTCGGGGTGCATGCGGAACACCGTCGTGGTGTCGACGGCGAGCGGGCTGTCGACGCAGATCGGGATCTCCGGGATCCGGCCCGCGCGGTGGAGCTGGTGCAGGCTGTAGACGATTTCCTGCACCCGGCCGAGCGCGAAGGCCGGAATGAGGATCTTCCCGCCGCGCGCCGCCGTCCGCCGCACCGCCTCGCCCAGCCTTTCCTCGGAGCCCGCCACCGACTCGTGGTCCCGGTCCGCGTAGGTCGACTCGACGATGAGCGTGTCGATCGGCCCCGAGGGCGGCTCGGGATCGCGGATGATCGGGAGCCCGCTCCGGCCGATGTCGCCCGAGAAGACGATCCGGTGATTGCCGCCCTCGGTGAGCCGGAGATCGACCGAGGCGGAGCCCAGGATGTGCCCCGCCTCGACGAACTCGAGCGCGAGATGCTTCCGGAGATGGGTGATCCGGCGATACGGCACGCCCACCATCAGCTCCTGCACCGCGACCGCGTCCGCCAGGTTGTACAGCGGCTCGCTCTCCGGGCCCGCCTTGCCGTGCCGCTGGAGGTATTCGTGGTCCTTCTCCTGGATGTGCGCCGCGTCCGGCAGCATCACCGCCGACAGGTCGCGCGTGGCGGGCGTCGCGTGGATCGGCCCGTGGAATCCGTGCCGCACCAGCAGCGGCAGCCGGCCCGCGTGGTCGATGTGCGCGTGGCTCAGCACCACGCCGTCGAGCCGGCGCGGGTCGAACGGGAGCCGGGCATTGAGCTCGTGGGTCTCCGCGCGGTGGCCCTGGAACAGGCCGGCGTCGAGCAGGATCCGCGCGCCCGCCGCCTCGAGCAGATGCATCGAGCCGGTGACTTGTCCGGCGGCGCCCCAGAAGGTCAGACGAATACCGGTCATGGGTCGGTCCGGGACAGAGGGTGAGGGCTCAGAGTGTGCGCGTGCCGAACAGCCGGTCGCCCGCGTCGCCGAGGCCGGGCAGGATGTAGCCCTGCGCGTTGAGCTGGCGGTCGAGTGCGGCGGTGAAGATGCGTACGTCGGGGTGGGCGTCGAGCATGCGGCGCACGCCTTCGGGCGCGGCCACGACCGAGAGGAAGCGGATCCGTCGCGCCCCCGCCTCCTTGAGCGCGCCGACCGCGGCCACGGCCGAGCCGCCGGTGGCGAGCATCGGGTCGAGCACGTAGAAATCGCGCTCGACCTCGGCTGCGGGGATCTTGAAGTAGTAGTCGACGGGCTTGAGCGTGTCGTGGTCGCGATAGAGCCCGATGTGCCCCACCCGGGCCGACGGGATGAGCTGCGCGATGCCCTCCACCATGCCGAGTCCCGCGCGGAGGATGGGCACCAGGGTCAGCTTCTTGCCCGAGACCTGGCGGCCCGTCATCCGCTCGAGCGGCGTCTCGATCTCCACCGGCTCCGTCGCCAGGTCCTCGGTGGCCTCGTAGGCCATGAGCATCGCGATCTCGCTCACCAGCTGCTTGAAGTCACGCGTGCTGGTCTCGCGGTCGCGGAGGATCGAGAGCTTGTGCTGGATCAGCGGATGATCGAGCACGGTGAGATTCGTGAACTGGGTGGCCGGCATGCGACCAATATGCGGGGGGCACGACAAGACGGCCACCTCGGGAGGTGGCCGTGCGTTGTCCGCGAGCGCCGGCGACCGCGCTAGGGCGACTGCGTCTGGCCGGACGAGCTGCTGTCCTTCGACGCGCTGGAGTCCGATTTGCCCAGCCATCCGCGGGCCTTCATCGCGGCCTGGGTGGTGACCGAGTCGACTCCGCCATGGCCTCCGCATGCGGCGCTGCCCTGGTTGCCCGCGTTCGAGCCGTCCTTGCAGACGACCGAGTCGGAGGCGTTCATGCCCGATGGCGCCGCGAAGCTGCTGGTGTCATTCCCTGATGGTCCGGTCTGGGCGCCGGGCTTGGCCTTGAGCGTCGTATCGGTCGGGGGACCGGTGTACTTGAAGCCGGTGCTGTCGGTGAGAGTGCTGTCCTTCCCGACCTGCGTCGAATCCGTGCCATTCTGGTATGGCTGATAGCCGGCGGTGTCGGAGCGGGCCGCGGCGCTCGTGTCTTGCGCCCGGGCGGCCGACGCGCCCCCAAGTGCGAGCACGCCGATCATGGCCAGCAGCGGCGTGGGCCGAAAGTGAATTCCCATCGTAGACCTACCTCCTTCGAGACAATGCCAACCCGGCGGGTTGGAGCCGGGGGTTCGAGTGCGTCCGGTCAGCTTACGCGCGTGCAGCACTCGATGATGTGATACCCGTCATGTGCGAGGAGGGGGTTCCGGGCCCTTATTGGGCGGCTTGCGACCTGGCCGAAGGGGCTTATTATCTGGTCGCTCAAATAGTACGGCAGGTGGGTCGCCGCGAGTCAGGCGCCGTGGATCCCCGGAGGGTGAGTGGTAACTGGTTGATGGCAAATACTATAGACGAGGTACGTCCGCCGCGGTGGCAACGCCGCCCCGACACGCGGCGAACGGAAATCCTCGACGGTGCCGTGATCGTCTTCGGGAAGAACGGCTACAAGCGCGCCACCCTGGCGGATGTCGCGGAGCAGGCCGGCGTGTGCGCGGGCACCGTGTCCCACTACTTCGGCAGCAAGGCCAGGCTGTTCGAGGACGTCATCGCCGAGCGACTCATGCCGCTCGTCGAGGTGGAGGAGGCCAGCCTCGCCAGCCATCGCGGCCCCATGCGCGACCTGCTCCAGCAGTTGCTCCGCCGGCTGTGGGATCGCGCGTGGGAGCCCGGCATGCTGGACCTGATGCGGGTGGTCAAGGTCGAGAGCGCCGAGTTCCCCCAGAGCGGGCGGTTTCTCTGCCAGCAGCTCAGCGAGCGGTGGCGCCGGATCTTCGGCCGGATCCTGGGCGCGGGCATGACGGACGGCGAGTTCCGCCCCATGGATGTGGACGTCGCCGCGCGCACCATCAGCTACGCGCTGGTCGGTGTCGCGGAGAAGGTGTCGGCGTTTCGGGCTTACGACGCGCGCATGCCCGAGCGCGAGGCGATGTGGCAGGCAGTGCGGGAGATGGTCGATCGGTTCGTGCTCGTGGACGCGCCCCGAGCCCCCAGACAACAAGGAGAGGCCCAGTGATGGAGCGGGCAGGGGCGCGCCGCGGCGCGCGCGTGATCGCGGCCGGGGTGACTGCCGCCATGGTGGCGGGCGCATGCAAGAAGGACGCGGCGCCCCCGGCGCCACCGCCGCCGGAGGTCGCCGTGGTGCAGGTCGAGCCGCGGCGGGTGCCGACCTCGTACGAGTTCACCGGCGAAGTGCAGCCCTATCGCCGGGTCGAGGTCCGGGCGCGGATCGACGGCGTGATCGAGGAGCGTCCCTTCACCGAAGGCGCCATCGTCAAGCCGGGCCAGGTGCTCTACCGCATCGACCCGGTACGCCCCCAAGCGGCGTACCGGAGCGCCCTCGCCCGCTACCAGAATGCCAAGCGGACGCTCGAGCGCCTGGAGCCGCTGCTGGGCCAGAACGCCGTCGCGCAGCAGGACGTCGACAACGCCCGGGCCGACATGGACGCGGCCGAAGGCGATCTGGCCGAGGCGAAGAAGAACCTCGACGATGCGGTGGTGCGGGCGGAGATCGAGGGTCGGGTGGGCCGCACCAACGTGCAGGTGGGCGCGCGCGTGACGGGTCCTTCCGACCTGCTGACGACCATCGACGTGCTCGACCCCGCCTACGTCAGCTTCCGGCCCACCGCCCAGCAGCTGCTCGGCTGGAAGCAGGACCCCGCGGCCCGGAAGCTGATCCAGCCCGGCAGCACGCTTGCCGTGCAGGTCACGCTCCCGGACGGGACGGTGTTCCCGCGGACGGGGCGGCTCGACTTCGTGGCGCCGTCGCTCGACGCCACCACGGGGACACAGGAGTTCCGCGCGCTCTTCCGGAACGGCGATCATCTCCTGGTGCCTGGTCAATTCGTGCGCGTGCGGCTCGATGGCTTCTCCCACGACAGCGCACTGGCGATTCCCCAGCGCGCCGTGCAGCAGGCGCTCGGCCGCCAATTCGTCTACGTCGTCGGGAAGGGCGACACCGTCGCCGCCCGCGACATCCAGCCCGGCCCCTGGAGCGGCAATCTCTGGATCATCGACAAGGGCCTGAACGCGGGCGAGCGGGTGGTGGTGGACGGCACCCAGAAGGCGGCTCCCGGGCGGCCGGTCCGGCCGGTGCCCCTGGCGGCGGACACGGCGGGGGCTCCGGAGGAAACGGCGAAGCTCGGAGCGACCAAATGAGCGGCGAGGACCTCCACTACTTCTTCATCCGGCGGCCCGTCTTCGCGATCGTCATCAGCGTCGTCGTGACGCTGCTCGGCCTCTTCGCGATCCGGCTGCTGCCGATCTCGCGCTACCCCCAGATCACGCCGCCCGCGGTGCAGGTGCAGGCCACCTTCCCCGGTGCCACGGCCGAGGACGTCGCCGAGGCGGTGGCGGCGCCGATCGAGGCGCAGCTCTCGGGGCTCCAGGGCCTGCTCTACTACTCGTCGGCCAACGCGAGCGACGGGACGATGAGCCTGCAGATCTACTTCGACGTGAGCCGGAGCCAGGACCTGGCCGCGGTGGACGTGCAGAACGCCGTGAAGCTCGCCGAGTCGCAGCTTCCCGACGCGGTGCGCCAGAACGGCATCACGATCCTCAAGGCCAACACCGACATTCTCGGCGTCGTCTCGCTCACCTCGGACGATCCGCGCTACGACGCGCCGTACCTCACCAACTACATGAAGCTCAACATCGAGGACGAGATCAAGCGGGTGCCGGGCATCGGCAACGCACTGACCTTCGGCGGCCTCGAGTTCTCGATGCTGATCCAGCTCGACCCCGACCGGATGGCGCAGCTCGACATCACCACGAGCGACGTGGCGGCCGCGGTGCGCGAGCAGAACGTCACCAGCCCCGCCGGGCGCCTGGGCCGGGAGCCCGCGCCCGCCGGCACCGAGCTCACCCTGCCGGTGACGACGCTGGGGCGGCTCAAGACGCCCGAGCAGTTCGCCGATATCGTGGTCCGGGCCAAGGCGGACGGCTCGATCGTCCGCGTGCGCGACATCGGCAAGGTGGTGCTCGGCTCCCGGAACTACGACCTGGCCGGCCGGCTCAACGGGAAGGCCGTGGCGCCGATGCTGCTCTACCTGCGTCCGGGTGCCAACGCGCTCGCGGCCAAGGAAGCCGTCGTGAAGCGCATGACCGAGCTTTCGCGCAACTTCCCGCCGGGAATCGTGTACAAGGTCCCCTTCGACACGACGCCGTTCGTGACCGCCTCGATCAAGGAGGTGGTGACCACGCTGGTCGAGGCGATGCTGCTGGTGACGCTGGTGGTGTTCATCTTCCTCCAGAGCTGGCGCGCCACGCTGATCCCGATGCTCGCCGTCCCGGTCAGCGTGGTGGGCACCTTCCTGGGGTTGCTGGTGCTCGGGTTCACCATCAACGTGCTGACGCTCTTCGCGCTGGTGCTCGCGATCGGCATCGTGGTGGACGACGCCATCGTCGTGATCGAGAACACCGAGCGGCTCATGGCCAACGAGGGGCTCTCCTCCCGGGTGGCCGCCGACCGCGCCATCCGGCAGGTGGCCGGCGCGCTGATCGCCATCGTGCTGGTGCTCTGCGCGGTGTTCGTGCCGGTCGCGTTCCTGGGCGGTGTCACGGGTGAGATGTTCAAGCAGTTCGCGGTGACCCTGGTGATCGCCGTACTCCTGTCCGGCCTCGTGGCGCTGACCCTCACGCCGGCGCTCTGCGCGCTGCTCCTGCGCGAATCGAACGAGGCCCACACCACGGGCTTCTTCGGCGCCTTTAACCGGTGGTTCCATCGGGTGACCGACCGCTACGCCAACGGCGTCGGCCGGGTGCTTGGCCGGCCGCGGGTGTGGATCGCGGCGTTCGTGCTCATGGTGGCGGGGACGGTCCTGCTCTGGAAGCGCGTCCCCACGGGGTTCATTCCGACGGAGGACAAGGGCTACTTCGCCATCGCCATGCAGCTGCCCGACGCGGCGTCGCTCCAGCGCACGCAGGCCGTCATCCGGCGCGTCGAGGGGTTCCTCCACGAGGAGCCGTCGGTGGTGAACGTGGTCGCGTTCGCGGGCCTCGACGTGCTGACCCGGACCAACCAGACCAACAGCGCGACGATCTTCATCCTGCTCAAGCCGTGGGACGAGCGCGGGAGCGACGAGACCATCGACGCCATCACCAAGCGGCTCAACGGCAAGCTGTTCGGGATGAAGGACGCGGTGGGCTTCGCGTTCAACCTCCCGGAGATTCCCGGGCTCGGCGCCACCTCGGGCGTCGAGGGCAACCTGCAGAACCGCTCGGGCAAGGACGTGCGCGACTTCGCGCTGCAGGTGCAGGCGTTCCAGGCGGCCGTGAACAAGCTGCCGGCGGTGCAGGGGATGACGACCACCTTCCGGGCCAACGTGCCGCAGATATTCCTGGACGTGGACCGCGCGAGCGCCAAGGCGCGCGGGGTGAGCCTCACGGATCTCTTCAGCACCCTGTCGACGTTCCTGAGCACGCTCTACATCAACGACTTCAACCTCTACGGCCGGACCTACCGCGTGCAGGCCGAGGCCCAGCAGCAATTCCGGCAGCGGCCGGAGGACCTCGGACGGCTCTACGTGCGCGGCCGTGAGGGTGAGATGGTGCCGGTATCGTCGCTCGTGCGCATCGAGTACCGGAGCGGCCCCACCCAGCTGCTCAGGTTCAACGGCTTCGGGTCGGCCTTCTTCACCGGCACGCCCAAGGTGGGGCGGAGCAGCGGCGAGGTCATGGCCGAGATCGACCAGCTCGTCGCCCAGCAGTTCGAGCCGCAGGGCGTGAGCATCGGATACTCGGGGCAGTCGTTCCAGGAGCGTGCCGGGAAAGGGCAGGCGGGGCTGGTCTTCGGCCTCGGGCTGGTGATCGTGTTCCTGGTCCTCTCGGCGCAGTACGAGAGCTGGTCGATTCCGTTCGCGGTGCTCTTCGGCGTGCCGTTCGGGGCGCTGGGCGCGCTGCTCGGCATCTGGCTCCGCGGCTCGCCGAGCGACATCTACTTTCAGGTCGGCCTGATCACGGTAGTGGGGCTCGCGGCCAAGAACGCGATTCTGATCGTCGAGTTCGCCAACGAGATCCGGAACCGGGGCACCAGCCTGCGCGAGGCCGCCGTGGAGGCGGCGCGCGAGCGGTTCCGGCCGATTCTCATGACCTCGTTCGCGTTCATCCTCGGCGTCTCGCCGCTGGTGATCGCGCACGGCGCCGGCGCGGGCAGCCGGCACTCGCTCGGCACCGGCGTGTTCGCCGGCATGCTCTTCGCCACCTCGATCGGCATCTTCTTCATTCCCCTCTTTTTCCGCGTCATCCGCGGGCTCGCGGAGGGGAGGGGCGCGCGGCAACCGGCGGGCGCCGCCGAGCCGCTGCCGTCCCCGGCGTCGCCGGAGGCCCGATGATCCCCCGTGTCAGGGCGCCGCTCCTCGCCACGCTCGTGGCGGGATGCGCCGCCGGTCCCAGCTACCATCCCGAAGCGGTGGTCCCGGCCGCCACGAAGGTGGGGGCGGCGCGGTCGAGCGACTCCGCACGCGCGTTCTTCGACTCCCTGGCGGCGGCCCGGGACAGCGACACCCTGCCCGCCGCCGAGGGCCCGCGGCTTGCGCCGAAGGCGGTGCCGGCCGATTCGCTCGCGAGCCTCGCGTGGCTCGACATCTTCCGCGACTCCACGATGATCGGGCTGGTGCGCACGGCACTGGCGCAGAATCGCGATCTCCAGACCGCGGTGGGCCGGATCCGCGAGTTCCGGGCCCAGGTGGGCGTCGCCAAGGCGCCGCTGTTTCCGGAGCTCACCGCCAACGGCAGCGCGAGCACCAACCAGGTGGCCATCGGCTCGTTCCCGCCGACCTCGTACGACGCCTTCCGGGTGACCGGCGACGTCGCCTGGGAGCTCGACTTCTGGGGGCGGACCCGTCGCGGCGTCCAGGCCGCGCGGGCCGACCTCGCCTCCGAGGAGGCGGGGCAGCGCGCGGTCGTGCTGTCGCTGGTGAGCGACGTCGCCACCGGCTACCTCTCGCTGCTCGAGCTCGACCAGGAGCGATCGATCGCCGAGCGCACGCTGGCCTCGCGGCAGGCGACGCTCGAGCTCGCCCGGCAGCGCTTCAGGCAGGGACTCACCTCGGAGCTCGACGTACGGCAGTTCGAGGCCCAGGTGGCGGTACCGGCGGTCGCGCTGGCCCGGGCCGAGCGCCTGCGGGCCGAGCAGGAGCACCAGCTGAGCCTGCTGCTGGGCGAGGCGCCAGGGCCCGTGGCTCGCGGCGGCTCGCTCACCCAGGCCGTGAGCGCGCTGAGCGTGCCCGATTCGCTGCCGGCCACGCTCCTGGCGCGGCGGCCGGACGTGCAGCAGGCCGAGCGGGCCTACGCCGCCGCCACGGCGCGCATTGGCGTGGCCGAAGCCGCCCGGCTCCCGACGATCTCGATCAGTGGCTACTACGGCAGCCAGGCGCCGAAGGCCGGCGACCTCTTCACGTCGAACGGCGAGATCTACCAGGCGCTCGCCGGCGTCTCCCTGCCGCTGTTCACGGGCGGCCGGCTGGTCAACCAGACGCGCGTGGCGCGGGCCCGGGCGGACCAGGCCCGCTCCCAGTACGAGCAGAGCGTGCTCGTGGCGCTCCGCGAGGCCGGCGACGCGCTGGTCGGGGTGCGCACCGCCCGCGACCAGGTCGCGGCCCAGTTGACCCAGGCCCAGGCGCTCCGCCGTGCCCTGCATCTCGCCGAGCTCAGGTACCGGACCGGTGTCGCGAGCTATCTCGAGGTGCTCGACGCGCAGCGCAGCCTGTTCGACGCCGAGCTGGGACTGAGCCAGGCCCAGCTCCGGCAGCTCGCCGCCGCGGTGCAGCTCTACCGGGCGCTGGGCGGGAGCTGGCCGACGAGCTAGATCTCCACCTTCACCGCGCGGCAGATCTGCTCGTCGTCGCGGCAGATGCTGGCGCGAAGGATCCCGTGTACCTGGGCGTGGTGGCCAGGCAGCACGGTGCTCGGAGGCTCGGCGAAGTAGGCGGAGTCGGCGGTGCGAAGGCCGGTGCGGAATCTGAGGAGGGTGCCGTCCCCCAGCTCGAGCGCGGGGGCGAGGCGGGCGTTGATCCTGAGATGCGGGGCGGCATGCAGGGTAAGGCGGGTATCGGGGCCGGATGGAGCGGTCGTGAGCCGGAGCGGGCCGGACTCGATGGGTGGGCGGCTGCATGCGGCGGCCAGTGCGAGGGCCGCGAGCGTCATCCTGAGCGCAGCGGTCGTCACGCCCCCGATCACTCCGCCAGCAGCTCCCGAATCCGCTCGTCCCACGTCCGGTAGCTCCCGTCGTTCAGATGAAACTCCCCATATCCCTCGTACCGGATGTTCCCCCGCTTGTCGATCAGCACGAAGCTCGGCCAGTATCGGATGCCGTAGAGGTCCCAGGTCTTCGAGTCGTTGTCCTGCGCGTTGGGATACTCGATCCCATACTTCCTGAGCGCTCGCTCTACGTTCCCCCGGTCGTGCTCGCCGGCGTAGGGCGGGAACTCCGGCGTGTGGATGCCGATCAGCGTGAGTCCCTGGCCCCGATACTTCCGGTCGAAGTCCACCAGCGACGGCACGGTGTTGGTGCAGTTGTAGCAGGTGAACACCCAGAAGTTGAGCAGCACCACCCGGCCCTTGAGCTCGGACAGCGAGAGCGCGTGATCGCTGTTGAGCCAACTGGCGTTGCGCCAGGCGGGGGCCGGGGATGCGGTTCCGCCGGGGGTGTTGAGTAACGGGACGCGCGACTGGGCACTGGCCCGGCTGGCGGTCTCCAGCGCGATCCCGCCGGCGCCGGCGCCGACGATCGAGACCAGAAACAGCAGGGTGGAGCGGGCCATCAGGGCCTCCGTAGTATGGGACCGATTGAAACGCCCCCGGCCCGCTACCGGTTCTCCGGCTTGCTTGCCTGCCCCTCGCCGGGGCCGTACGTTCGAAGACCCACGACACGCAGGACTGGTCCATGCCTCCCGACGGGGACATCACGGGATTGCTCGCGGCGTTCCGCGACGGGGATCGCGGCGCTCTGGACCGCCTCTTCCCGATCGTATACAAGGAGTTGCGCGAACGGGCCCACCGGCAGCTCGCCGGCCGCCGCTCGAGCGACACCCTCTCCACGACCGCGCTGGTGCATGAGGCCTACCTCAAGCTGACCGGCAGCGCCCATCAGAGCTATGAGGACCGGATCCACTTCTTCGCCGTGGCGTCGCGCGCCATGCGACAAATCCTGGTCGACTATGCCCGTCGCCATGCGGCGGCCAAGCGGGGCAGCGGAGACCGTCCGTTTTCGCTCGATCCCGACCTGGTACCCGGTCCCGGACGTTCGGAGGAGCTGCTCGAGCTGGACGAGGCACTCGCCAAGCTGGAGCGGCTCGACGAGCGCCTGGGCCGCGTCGTCGAGCTCCGGTTCTTCGGGGGGCTGTCTGTCGAGGAGGTGGGCGACGCGATGGGCGTCTCTCCCCGAACCGTCAAGCGGGACTGGCGGAAGGCGCGGGCCTTCCTCTACCAGGCGATCCATGGGATCGAGATCCCGGCCGACGAGTGACGGTGGCCCGGATCCGGCCGATCCTGCGTTCTCCCGGTAGCGCATCGCACCGGGAGGTCGACATGAAATGGAAGCTGACGGCCGAAATCTGCCTCCTCGCCGTCGTCGCCGCAGGCTGCGGAGACAGCACCCGCCGACCCGCAGAGGCACCGGCGGCGCCGGGCAGGGATGGGTACAACGCCTGCCGGCTGCTCAAACAGCCGGAGATCGAGGCGCTGGCGGAGAAGCAGGTCCTCATGGCCAACGTGGTCGAGGCAGCGCCCGAGCGGTCCGTCTGCCATTGGGAGGACGCGGCCGGCATCGTCTTCAAGATCACCGTCTACTGGACGGGCGGAAAACAGGGCTGGGAAACCTGGCGCGCGGCGCAGGGCATGAGCGGAGCCATGTTGAACCAGGCCGAGGGCGTGCACCCCGACAGCGTCATCAAGCAGGGGGTTGTGCCCGGCCTCGGCGATGCCGCGTATTTCAGCGAGCTGCTGCCCTCGCTCCTGCTGAAGCACGATACGCTGGTCGAGATGGAGATGTCGTTGATCCCTCATCCGGAGACGAAGTTCCGGACGCTCGCGACGACGCTGCTGTCCCGCATGTGACCCGCGGGTAGCCGCGCTCGAAGGACCGCCGGGTCGGGACGGCAATCTATGGCTGAGCTGACGCCGGATCGCTGGCGTCGTGTCGCGGCGATCCTCGACGAGGTCCTGGAGCTCCCGCCTGCCGAGCAGGCCGGGTACCTCGAGCTCGCCTGCGGCGGCGACCCGGGCCTCCGCTCGGATGTCGAGGCTCTGCTGGCCGCCGATGCCAGCTCGGGCGAGTTCCTCGAGGTGCCGGCGGCCGAATACCTCACGTCCGTGTTCGGCGCAGCACTGCCCGGCGCGGGGGGCGGAATCGCGGCCGGAACGCGGATCGGGTCGTTCCGAGTGGTCCGCGAGCTCGCCCACGGTGGGATGGGCGAGGTGTACCTCGCCCAGCGGGCGGACGGCCAGTTCGAGCAGCAGGTGGCCCTCAAGCTGGTGCGCTCCGGCATGGATTCCGCCGAAGTGCACCGGAGGTTCCTGGCCGAGCGCCAGATCCTGGCCCGGCTGCATCATCCCCACATCGCCGGCCTGCTGGACGGCGGGCTCACCGCGGAGGGACGCCCGTGGTTCGCGATGGAGTACATCGCGGGCGCCCAGCTCAAGGCCTGGTGCGACAGCCGCGGCATGGGCATCCCCGAGCGACTCCGGCTGTTCGCGGATGTCTGCGAGGCGGTGCGATACGCCCACCAGAGCCTGGTGGTGCATCGCGACCTCAAGCCGTCCAACATCCTCGTCACCGACGACGGGGAAGTGAAGCTGCTGGATTTCGGCATCGCGAAGCTGCTGGAGAGCGGGCCGGATGGAGATGGCCGGGGGGACGGAGGGGCGGAGCCCGCCACGCGGACCGAGCTCCGGGCGCTCACCCCGGAATACGCCGCGCCGGAGCAGCTCCGCGGCGAGCCGGTCACCACCGCCACCGACGTATACGCGCTGGGCGCCATCCTGTACGAGCTCCTCACCGGCCGCCGGCCGCACCAGTTCCCCCGTCGTTCCCCCGCCGAGATCGAGCGGATCGTCTGCGACATCGACCCGGATCCCCCGCGACTCGGCGGCGAGCTGGACGCCATCCTGCTCCGCGCGCTTCAGAAGGAGCCGGCGCGGCGCTATCCCTCGGCCGAGGCGCTGCTGGAGGATCTGCGCCGATGGCGCGACGGATTGCCGGTGCGGGCGCGCCCCGACTCCGCCCTCTATCGTGTCCGGAAGTTCGTCCGGCGGCACCGGCTCGGCGTGGTGGCGGGCGGAGCGCTGGTGCTCTCCCTGATCGGCGGGCTCGCGGCCACGCTCCACCAGGCGCGCGCCAAGACGCGCGAGGCGGCCAAGGCGCGTGAGGTGACCGACTTCGTGGTGAACCTGTTCCAGGTCGCCGATCCCGCCGAGTCGCGCGGCCGGGAGGTCAGCGCGGGAGAATTGCTCGCGCGCGGTGTCCGGCGGGTGGATTCCGCGCTCGGCCGCCAGCCCGAGGTCCAGGAGGAGCTGCTCGGGGTGCTGGGCCGTATCCATCGGGAGCTCGGGCTGTATGCCGCAGGCCGATTCACTGCTGGCACGAGCGGCGGACGTCGCCCGCGGCGTGTACGGACCCGAGGATCCCGAGTTCGCCGCTCGGCTTAATGACCGAGGCACGGTCCTGAAGGAGATGGGTGCGTTGTCCGACGCCGAATCGGTCCTGACGCAGGCGCTGGCGATCCGGCGACGGGCGCTCGGGCCAGAGGACACAGCCGTCGCGGTGACCATGCGCGCATTGGCTGGTGCGCTGACCGATGCGGGAAAGTCCGCGCGGGCCGAATCCCTGTATCGCGGAAGCCTGGCCATCGACCTCAGGCACTACGGCCCCGATCACCTGCAGGTCGCGGCGGATCTCACCGGCCTCGGTGTACTGATGGGCGCTGAGGGCGTGGGCCGACTGGACGCTGCGGATTCGGCCTACCGTGCGGCGCTCGCCATTCAGCAACGGCACTTGGACCCCGGGCACCCCACTGTTCTGGAGACCACGGGGGATCTCTCCGCCAACCTGAGCGACCGGGGAGACTACGCGGAGGCCGAGTCGCTCGAGCGGAAGGTGCTCGCGGCCTACGAGCGGCTCTACCCGAACGGCCACCCGTCCACCGCCTGGGCGCTGCATCTGCTGGCGAACATCACCATGGAAACCGGCCGCTTCGCCGAATCCGAGTCGCTACACGTCCGGGCCCTGGAGATGCGGCGCCGGCTGCTGGGCCGGGATCACCCGCAGACGGTGGCGACGCTCAATAACCTCGCGATCGTCCGGTATCGGATGGATGATCTGGCCGGGGCCGAGCAGTCGTTCCGTGAGGTGGCGGCGATCTGGCGCGAGAAGCTGGGGTCTTCGCACGCATACACCATTCGCGCGATCAACAGTCTGGCGGCCGTGCTCAGCGAGGAGGGCAAGTATCCGGAGGCGGAGGCGCTGCTGCAGGCGGCGAACGCGACGGAGCGGCGTGAACGAGGGGACTCCACGATGGATCTCGGCATCGTCAGCAGAAACCTCGGCATTCTGCTGCATCGCACCGGGCGCTTCGCCCAGGCGGAGCGCGTCCTGCGCAACACACTGGCGATCTACCGGACCGTCCTCCCCGACAGGCACCCGCGCACCGCCGAGGCGCTCACCGCGCTGGGTGCCGTCCTGACCGACCGAGGCCGGGCCGCGGAGGCCGACTCCATGCTCCGCGAAGCGCTGGCCATTCGACAGGGAGCCTTCCCCGCCACGGACCTCCGCATCGCCGAGACCCGACAGATGCTCGGCCTGGCGCTCGCCGCCGAAGGCCGGTCTGACGAGGCCAGGTCCCTGGTGACCGCGGGCTGCCGTGTCTTCGACCAGAGCGCCTGGGCCGCGCGCAAGGCGCGCGAGTGCCACCGGGCGCTGGCGCGCGTGAGGCGGACAGCACCTACTGCGGCGGTCCGGTGAGGGCCGGAAGGGAGTCTGCCAGGAGGAAGTGGGGGCATCTGGAGGGTTGGCCCGGGCGGGGTTCGTTCCTTATATTCCGCCGCCCGAGGCCAGGTAGCTCAGTTGGTAGAGCAGCGGACTGAAAATCCGCGTGTCGGGGGTTCGATTCCCTCTCTGGCCATTGCACTTAGCCCACCGCATGTCTCCCGATTGTACCTGAACTGTACCTTACGATTGTTGCGCGAGGCCGCAGGCACGAATGTCGTGCACTGGACGCGAGCTCGAAGCCGTGGTGCTCGGTGGGGGATAGTGGCGGGGCAGGGGCACAGAAGCGCGGCGCCCTTGCGGCACACGGGCTCTGGGTCAGCCAACTTTGCGCTACGGTCGCAGTCTAGTACCAGTTAGGCCGACGCAAGGAGTTCCGTGAGCATTCGACGCTCGGTAGGACAGTGGATCGAAAATCGGGCACGTGCGTGGCTAACCCACCGGTGCGTCGTCCATGGCTTCAGTACAGTGGTAGTGAATACCCGTGCGGATATCGATACGAAGGAAGTGATTGCCCGCCTTGACGGCGCGCTGGCACTGCTCAAGCAATATGTGCCCCATCACTACCGTCGTCTCTCGCGGGACTTCAGCGGCTTCCTTATTGAGCGGCGCGCTTACCGTGGAGCCTTCTTAATTGGGCCTCATACGTGCTTGGTCGAGCTGACCTTTATTGTGAATCCAGCATTTTCGCTTGCCCAGATCGCCGCAACGATCTTGCATGAAGCAATGCACGCCCGGCTCCATGCTTGCGGAGTAGCAATTAGCCCCGCAGAGAGCCATCGGCAGGAGCGCTTCTGCCGTCGCGCGGAGATCGAGTTCGGCTCGATCGTGCCCGAAGGCGAGCCGGTTGTACGGC
The DNA here is from genome assembly GCA_963815515.1 of uncultured Gemmatimonadales bacterium. Taxonomy (GTDB): domain Bacteria; phylum Gemmatimonadota; class Gemmatimonadetes; order Gemmatimonadales; family GWC2-71-9; genus CAVVWJ01. The sequence continues at coordinate 464,998 of CAWFGP010000005.1, read as the reverse complement.
GAGCCATGGAGACGCTGTCCCTCACAGACCAAGAGATCGCGCCAGTCATTGATCCAAGGTTGGCAGCACAGCGCGTCGCGGAGGCGGACTTGGCCGCATCGTCGATGCCGATGTGGCTGAAAGCGCAGATCGCGCGCCAGCGGGGCTTGGAGCCGCCGGCCTCCGGCGGCGGCGCGGCCTAACCCGCTAATGCAGCCGACAAACGCGGGCGAGCCGGATGTCCGTTCGCGTCCCGGCCTCCGCCTGGCGATAAGGACCATAGGTTTTCAAGAAGTCGTTTGCAGCTGATTAGCCATTCGTTCGGTAGGCGGACGCACTGGTATCCTTTCCACCGGACAAGAGACTCGATGGCACTTGATGAGAGCCTGGCGGCGCGCATTCGAACCCACCTCGGCAAACGCACCGGGGTCGCCGAAAGGAAGATGTTTGGCGGGATTACCTTCTTGCTCCAAGGGAACATGTGCTGCGGCGTGCACCGGGAGGCGCTGATCGTGCGCCTCGGCCCTGAGGCGGCGGGCCGAGCGCTGGCGGAACCGCACACGCGGGTGTTCGATCTAACGGGGCGTCCGATGAAGGCCTGGGTCTTGGTGGAACCGGAGGGACTTGCCGGTGCGCAGCTAGAGAGGTGGGTCGATCGTGCCGCGCACTTCGCGGGCTCCCTCCCTCCCAAGTAGCGGCCGGCTGAATTCGGCGCGGGGCGCAGCCTCACCGCTAATGCAGCCGACGAACGCGGGCGACTCCGGGCGCCGCCGCCATCCGAGCCTCCCAGCGGCGACAACGGACCGTAGGTTTTCACAGCTCGTTTGCAGCTGATTAGCGCTCCATCCGCTGCCGAGATGTCTTCGAGGACACGCCCCTAGCGTGTAGCGCGTCACCGAAAGGGGCGGGGCAAAGGGTTAGCATAAGTCACGATGACTGGCCCCGAATGCCCACCCGAGTGCAGGAGGCGTGTATGATTTGGCTAGCAGCAATTCTCGTCGTCGCGTGGCTGCTTGGTTGGGGCGTGTTCCACGTGGCCGGCGGATTGATCCATCTCTTGCTCGTCGTGGCCCTGGTAGTGTTCCTGCTCAACTTCATCAGCGGGCGTCGGACGGTGTAGCCAGGTGGATCGCGATTGTTCGAGGGGCCGCTCTTCGGGGCGGCCTTTTGTTTGGCGAGGCGGGCCGTGCCGTCGCGTTCAACGCCTCGACGCGCGCCAGACTGTCAGAAATTGCTCTCTGACGTTTGCCGGCGTATCCAGCCTGGTAGCCGGAAACTCTGCGACGACGCGACCCCGGTTCGCAAACTGCCAGTGTTGGGGGGTACATTGGCTTGGCTCCGGCCCCGAGCCAAAGTTGCCCAAGGTAAGAATCACCCGGTGGCGCCATCGCGGTGGATATCCGGCCGGCGGTACAGCAGGAGAGTGCCTGACTCACCCCGTCAGCCACGCCGCCACGGCCAGCCACGCGCCCGTTCCGCTGAGCGCGAGCCGGATGACCTGTGACGCCAGGATTGCCAGGCCGCCCCAGACGTACACCGGATGCACCTTGCGCCGGGTGGCGAGGTCGTACAGCACCCCCATCAGCAGGAGCAGATCCACCACCCCGAAGTAGAACGGCGGCCCCGCGGCCGCGAGCGCGGTGGGGAGCCGCGCGACGGGCGCAGCCATGAGGCTGATCGTCGCGATCAGCATGAGACGCTTGTGCGTCTCGGACCGGCGCCGGTACCACACCGCCGCGGCAACCAGGGGCGCGAAGACCAGCATGTCGAAGAGAGGGATGATCAGAAAAGGCAGCGGCGGGACGCCCGGCGGAGCCCGGCCCTCACGCGCGTTCGAGATGGCGAGGACGGTGCCCAGAACGACCATTGCCGCCGCGAGCACGGCGCCCGCGACGCCGAGCCGGCGGTGAATGTCCCTGCGTCCACCAGCGATGAGCGCCGTTTGCGTCATGAACAGCACGATCCAGGCGGAGAAGACAAGACCATGCACCATCCGCAGGGGCGACAGCGCCGGCCCGTCCAGCCAGTGCGAGAGGTAGAAACTGCGTGAGAAGCCGGCGAAGACGATCGCGGCGATCAGAAGCGACATCCCACTGTAGAACCGGCGGTCCTGCGGACGGGCGATCGGCGCGGGCAGGCTCACGGCCATGGGGCACACCTCGAGCGAAGAAGGTCACCGGGGAGCGGAGCGCGCTCCAATGTGTGAAGCGGTTCAGGCATGCGCCAGAGCGCCTGGTGACGCAGGCCTAGCGCTTTCCCCAGCAGTCCCGGCCGGGAGAGCGGCCGGATCTCAGCCGAGCTGCGCCAGGCTGCCGTTACTCAGTGCTGATAAGTCTCGCTGAACGTTCTCACTGGTCGAACCGCCGGCGCTCTGCCTCGTCGTTGATTGCTCCGCTTGCGCCCGCCCGGGTCGGGAGGTACGATGCCGATCATCGTGCCCGACATCCCCGCCTCCCTCGCTGACGCGCTCCGCGACCGCTACACCCTCGAGCACGAGCTCGGACGGGGTGGGATGGCCACAGTCTACCTCGCCACCGACCTCCGTCACCGGCGTCGCGTCGCGCTCAAGGTGCTGGACCCAGCCCTCAGTGCGCTGCTGGGCCCGGAGCGCTTTTCGCGCGAGATCGAGACCGCGGCTCAGCTACAACATCCCCACATCCTCCCTGTCCATGACTCGGGCGAGTCCGCCGGGCTGCTCTGGTACACCATGCCCTACGTTGAGGGCGAGTCGCTCCGGGAGCGGCTCCGGCGGGACGGACGACGGCCGGTCGCGGAGGCGGTGCGGCTCGGGTGGGAGATCGCGGGAGCGCTGGACCACGCCCACCGGAGAGGCGTGATCCACCGCGACATCAAGCCCGAAAATATCCTGCTCAGCGACGGACAGGCTCTGGTGGCGGACTTCGGAATCGCCCGCACCAGCGCGCCCGGTGGCGAGACGCTGACCCAGACCGGCCTCAGCCTTGGCACTCCCGCCTACATGAGCCCGGAGCAAGCGTTGGGTGACCGCGCGATTGACGGACGCAGCGATCAGTACGCGCTCGGCTGCCTGATGTTCGAACTGATCTCAGGGCAACCACCCTACACGGGCACCACGGCCCAAGCGGTGGTTGCGCGCCATCTCACCGAGCCGGTGCCGGCGCTCTCGTCGGTCCGGCCCGAGGTGCCGGCCGGGGTCTCGGCAGCGGTGGCGCGGGCGATGGCGAAGACGCCGGATGAGCGGTTCCCTACCGCCGGCGCGTTCGCTGAGGCGCTCGGCGCGGGGCTTGAGGCGACTCGGGCACCCAAGCGGACCGCGACCGGCGCCTTTCGCCTGGCATCCGTCGCGCTGGCCGCCGCCCTGGCCCTCGCCGCCGCCGTTGGTCTCTTGGCGCGGCGAGGACGAGGCCCAGGGAGCGCGTCGGCCACGGCCCCTCCGCCGTTGATTGCGGTGCTGCCTCTGGAAACAATCGGCGCCGACACCTCGCAGCGGTACTTCACTGCAGGCATGACCGAGGAGATTGCAGGACAGCTCTCCCGGGTTGGCGGGCTCCGGGTGGTGAGCACCGCCGTGGCCCAAGGCTACGCCGGAACGCCCGACGGGCTGCCTCGGATGGCACGGGAGCTGGGCGTCGGCTCGGTGATCGGTGGCAGCGTGCGCCGGGCGGGCGACCAGGTGCGGATCGCGGTGCAGCTCGCGGACACGCGGTCCGGGCAGACGCTCTGGTCGGATCAGTATGACCGACCGGTGGCCGGCGTGCTCGAGGTACAGAGCGAGGTCGCGCGCCAAGTGGCATCGGCGCTCCGGGCGCGGTTGACTCCTGCGGAGGCGGACCGCCTGAGACATCCAGCCGCCGTCAACCCGGAGGCACATGACCTGCTGCTCCGCTCCCAGTCCATGAACGTGGCGATCCGGGAAGAGAACCAGGCGGGCATGGCCCTGATTCGGCAGGCCTTGGCCCGCGACAGCAGCTACGCGGAGGCCTGGGCCATGCTCGCCCGCCGATACTTCTTCAGCGCGGTGTTCGGCGATCCGGCCTACCTCGACTCCGCCACCACTCTGGCGCGCAAGGCGCTCGCGCTCCGGCCCGACCTGGACGAAGCCTTCGCCACCATGGGTGACATCCAGAGTCAGCAAGGCCGCCTGGCACAGGCGGAGGGCTCGTATGCCAAGGCTCTCGCGCTCAACCCGAGCAACATCAGGTCCCTCGCCGACCTTTCCTTCCTGAAGATCATGCTCGGCCAGCAGGACGAGGCGCTCCGGCTTGCGGCGCGGGCGGCGCCTCTCAGCGGCAACAACCCGGTCCTTTGCTATCACGTCGGTGCGGCGCTCCTCCGGCTCGAGCGGGATGACGTCACGAAGGCTTGGCTGCTGGCCGGAACCCGGCGCTCGAATCCCTCGTTCTCGCGGCTGGAGATTCAGCTCTCTGAGCTCGACTTCCTTCGTGGCCGGCACGCCGAAGCCAAGGACCGGGCCGAGCGGCTTCTCGCGAGGGAGCCAGGGGACGAGGAGGCAGGGGCATGGAGTGCCGAGCTGGCCACCCTGCTCGCGGACACTGTCGCCGAGCGTCGAACCGCTGCCTTCGCGGCCCCCAATCCGACGGCCCGTTCCGGCTGGCTACTCCCCGAGTCGTTCGGCGCCATGATGGGCCTCGCTTGGTACCGGCGCGGCGAACGCGCGCGCGCTGACTCGGCCTGGGACGCGGCGCTCGAGGCCGACCGGCGCGACCTCGCCGCCGGCCACGACAACCCCGACCGCTACCTCCAAACCGCCGCAATCCACGCGATCCGGGCTGACACCTCGGCTGCGCTCGATTGGCTGGGCCGAGGCTACAAGGCTGGCTGGAACGACGGGCGGGTCCTGGCGCTGGATCCGTTCTTCCAGCCACTCCGGGACGAGCCGAGGTTCCGGGCGCTGTTGAAGCGGATGCACGTCGACGTCGCGCGCCAGGCGGACAGCGTACGCGCCATCAGCGACTCGCTCGCCCGGATGAGCCAACCGCCAAGATGATCGGCGCTAAGGGCGCCAGTGAAACCCCGGCCGTGAGTGATCAGTGCCATCCAGGTCTCATTGACCGGCGCCGCGCAGGTACTCGTCGAAGAAATCGGCCATCCGACCGATGATGACCGTCGGGCTCGGGTCGATTGGTCCGGTCGTCGGCATCAGGCCGTGATCCGCACGCGCCACCAGTAACACGTTCGATGCGACCCCATCGGCTCGGAGAAGATCACTCATGTGCTGGGACTGCGCGGGCAAGACGAGCGTGTCTGCCTCGCCCGCGATGAAGAAGAATGGGCTGTCACCCGGCGACACATGGGAGGCCGGACTCGCCTCGATCAACTCGGGCGATGCGGGATCGGGCCAGCTCGGAAATTCCTTGGAATAATCGTCATTCAGCTCCGAAGTACGTGTGAGGTCGGTGATGGCCGATAGAGCGATCACGGCCTGCACCTCGCTCGACTGTTGCTGAAACCCTCCGGCGTCGTCGAACGTCGAAGAGCCACCAGTGGTGCCCATGAGCCCAACGAGTTGCGCTCCCGCGCTCGATCCCCAGACCCCGACCCGATTCGGGTCGAGTCCATAGAGGCTCGCATCGGCACGCAGACGCCTGATGGCGCACTTCACATCCTCGATCTGAGCCGGGTACTTGTGCGCCGGCGCCAGCCGGTAGTCCAGGCTGACGACCAGATACCCGCGGCTGAGCAGTGTCTGGGCGATATCCGAGAACCAGAACCCCGTGGACCGGCTGCCCCCGGTGTAGCCCCCGCCATGCACGTGAACCGCGACCGGGAGTGGGCGGGGTTTTGCAGCGCTCGGGACATACACGTCCATGACCGAGGCCACGCCATCGACGGTACAGTAGGTGCGCCCGATGAGAGTTCCTTCCCCGTAGCTCACCGTCATTGTGATCGTCTGATTCAGCGAAACCGCGCCGGCCTTGGCCGACAGCGTCGTGGACCCTGGGTCCGCCGACGCGATTGTCCCGGTTGCCGTGCCGTCCGATCCCGTCGGTCCGGCCGGCTGCACGATGGTATGGCCGGAGCCGGTCGCACTGAGACTGACCGCCACACCTGCCACCGGGTTGTCGTATGCGTCCTTCGCCTCCACACGAATGTCAGCCGTGGCTCCCGTCAACTGCGTTTCCGGCGAGACCGTCAGGGTCGATCGCGAGGCGCTGACCGGCCCGGGCATACCGGTGGCGACGAATTCGACGGTGGAACCCGGAATCGAGCTCGATGACACCTGCAGGGTGTCCTCGCCAGCCGCCGTGCCGAGCGTCCAACTCGTCGGCGCCGCGCGGCCGTCGGGATTCGTGACGACCGAAGACGGCACGACGGTGCCACCTCCGAGTGCCTGGAAGGTCACTTCGACCCCGGCCACCGCGTTTCCATCGGTGTCACGCACTTCCACGGTGGGAGCGGTGGATACGTCGGTTCCCACCTGCGCCTGCTGTCTGTTCCCCGCGATCATAGAGATCGTGGAAGCCGGTCCGGCTATGGCGGCTGCCGAGAGGGACGCGTGAGGCAAGCCCTGAACGGTGGCCGTCGCCGTTGCCTGGCCGGGGTTCGGGCCGATCGTCCAGACGGTGCGCGCGATGCCCTGATCGTCTGTCATCGCGGCCGTCGGGTCGAAGCTGCCGCCTCCGCCGATCACGGCAAACGCCACCGTGACGGAGACCACGGGATTCCCGTCGCTGTCTGTCACTCGGACAACCACCTGGTCGGCCAGCGGCTGGCCCACCTGACCGGTCTGCCCGTTTCCGGAGACGATCTCCAGAGTTGAAGGCTCCCGATCTCCGGGACCAGCCGGGATGTCACCCGCACCTCCACACCCGATCACAGCCAGGGAGAGCAACGTGGAGACGAATGGGAAAACCGGACGGCGGCGCGCGTTCAGCAATGGGTCTCCGGCAGTTCATCTGACCGAGGCGGTGTCTCGGGGTCGGGGGAGGATAGCTGCTCGAGACGGGGCACCGCCAGTGCACAGGCAAATCGTTGCATACCATGGCACTGTGAGTGATTCTGCGGCCGTCCTCGTTCAGTGTTACTTTACAGGCCACGTCCAGTGCCACTCTACGAAGCCAAGGTTGCAATGATCGACAGCCTCATGCTCAAGGAACAGGTGGCGCACGTGCCGGAAGGCAGCCCGTGGGCCGCGTACCAGTCAGCGGCGAGGGCACTCGACCGACTCGCACAGGACACGATTCCCGACCACTTGCGCGCTCGCGTCGCAGTGCTCGGCTCGTTTACGCTCGAACCCTTCATCCCCGTGCTGCGGGTGGAGGGCGCCCGCGTGGGCCTGTGGGTCGAGAGCTACCTCGGTTCCTATGCCCAATACCTGGCGGAGCTGCTGGATCCCAACTCCGGTCTGTACCACTTCAAGCCCCACGTGACGTTTCTCGCCATCGACAGTGATGTGCTGTGGAATCAACGCTGGGCAGAGACGCCGCCGGTGGGAAGCGAGGCGGTCGTCGGCGGGCTTCTGACACCGCTCTTCGCCGGGCTCGATACCTGCGAACGGGCCGGAACCGGCCTCGTCGTAGTCAACGATTTCCCCCTGCCCCGCCGGAGTACCGAAGGCGTCAACGCCTTCCGGAACAAGGGCACGTTCGCGCATACGGTCGCGCACGCGAACAAGCATCTCCGGCTTCGACTCGCCGCGCGCGAGCAGACGTTCCTCTTCCCTCTGGCGGACGTCGTCTCGCAAATGGGGCGCGCGGCAGCGTTCAACTGGCCCTCCCACTACCGCGGCCACGTCACATGGTCCGACGCGCTCATGTCGGCCGTCGCGCGCCGCTATACCGGATTCGCCCTCGCGGCCCTCGGCAAGGCGACCAAGTGCATCGTGCTCGACCTCGACAACACGTTGTGGGGCGGCGTTCTTGGCGAAGAAGGCCCCGCGGGCATTGCGATCGGCCCGCACTGGCCGGGACAGCAGTATCTCGACTTCCAGCGCGAGCTGCTGGATCTCCAGCGCCAGGGGATGTTGCTCGCCGTCTCGAGCAAGAACAATGAGCGCGAGGTCCTCGCGGTGCTGCGTGATCATCCCCACATGCTGATCCGGGAGCAGCATCTGGCCGCGCTGCGGGCGAACTGGGAAGACAAGGCGAGCAGCATCCGTTCGATCGCCGAGGAGCTGAACATCGGCCTCGACCACATGCTGTTGATCGACGACAGTCCCCACGAGCGAGCCTGGGTGCGTGACCAGATTCCGCAGCTGCTGGTGCCGGAGCTGCCTGCCGACTCCGCTCTCTACGCCGACTGGATCGGATCTCTGCCTTCGTTGCTGGTCCTGGGACAAACCGCGGAGGATGCGCGCCGTACCGAGCAGTATCACGAAACCCGGCGCCGCGAGTCGTACCGTTCTCAGGCCGGTACCGTCGAGGACTTTCTCCGCGGTTTGAAGATCAGTGTCCACATCGACCAAGCGACGGACGACACCATCGGCCGGGTCGTCCAATTGCTGGCCAAGACCAACCAGTTCAACCTCACGACTCGGCGCCATGACGAAGCGACGGTGCGCCGGCACATCGCGAGCGGGAAGTGGCGGGTGTACACCATGAGGGTGGCTGATCGATTCGGGGACTTCGGCCTCACCGGCGTCGCCATCGTCGCGCCCGGACCGGATACCTGGCATCTCGACTCCTTCCTGCTGAGCTGCCGGGTCATCGGGAAGTCGGTCGAGAGCGCGCTGATCGCTCGGATAGCCGAACACGCGCGCGCTGGACATGCCCGGATCCTTTCAGCCGAGTTCATCGATTCGGGCCGCAACCAGGTGGCCGCGATGTTCCTGAAGAATCATGGATTCGAACCGGATGCCAACGAGCGTATGGTTCGCGCGCTGGGAACTCCTGGTCCCGACTGGCCGTCCTGGGTCCTGGATGGCGGCCGGATCGAACCCGAAGGCGCCGTCCTTACCATTGGGGGCCGCTGATGGCCGACCGGGAGACTGTCGCCCTCCGTGTCAGGCAACTACTGTCTCAAGTGACCGGAGAACCCGAGAAGTCGATCGGACCCGGGTTTTCGCAAGACACGGTGTCGTCGTGGACCTCCCTCATCCACCTCATGCTCGTGTCACAGATCGAGCGCGAATTCGAAACGACACTCTCCAATGACGAGATCCGCGAGCTCATCTCGTTTGATCTCATCGTCGACCGCCTGGCCAGCGGGCACGCCGACAGGAAGTAATGCGCAGCGCATTCGGCCGGCTGGCGGCAGACGGCATCCGTGGCGTAGGGATCGATCTGCAGGAGTTCGGTGCGCTAAGCCGTTTCGATGAGACGGCCATCGCTCGGGCAGCCGCGCGACTGCTCTCCCCTCCAGAACAGGACTGGTGCTCGACACAACCGGCATTGACTCAGGCTCTCGTGATCGTGCTTTGCTGTCGCGAAGCTGCCTTCAAATGCTGCCCCGGCGCACCGGCGGTGCCGGACTTGGTTTTGCGCATGGCGGGCGGACTCTCCGCGGGCCACGCCGAGTGGGCCGGTCGCGACGCGGTCGAGATCCGAATCGCGTGGCAGCGCAAGGGAGATCAGGTGCTTGCGGTGGCGGTGGCAGGCCTTCCCGGAACGGCAGCGGGCGTGCTGAGTCGACTCGGTTGCCTCATCCCTACAAACCTCGACCGAGGAGCGGCATGGCGGAGATCAAGCTAGGCAAGAACGTCCGGCGGTTGCGGGAAGCCACTGGTCTTTCGCTGCGGGCCATCGCGGAAAGGTCCAGCTTCTCGGCAAGCTTCATCTCTCAGGTGGAAAATGATCAGGCATCACCTTCCATCGCGTCTTTGGAGCGCCTTGTCGGTGCGTTCGGACTGACGCTGGCAGAGTTCTTTCAGGGAGTCGACGGGCCGGATCCGGCAATACGGGTCGATCCGGTAACCGACGTGACCTTCAGGAGCGAGTGGTCGAAGGCCCAGGTGGTCTACCTGTCAACCGGACACCCGAAGACGCGAATCCTGCCCCTCCTGGTGACGCTCGATCCGGAGGGGAGCAGTGGATCCCGCCCGTTTCCAGCTCCCACGGAGGAGTTTGCCCTGATCCTGGAGGGCTCGGTCGAGTTGACCACCGACCACGATGAGCGCGTGCTCGAGAGCGGACAGGCCGTGACCATTCGGGCCGGAGAGCCGCGCCGCTGGCGCAACGCGAGCGCGGCGATCGTCCGCTTTCTGATCGTCGCCGTGCGATAGGCGCACCTGCACGTGGGAGTCTCCACCGATGCCTCGTTGGAAGTCCATCAGTCGAGCCCTGGTACCGACGATCGTGGTGAGGCTCTACTACCTCGTCAAGCATGGAACGCTCATCAGCGGGCGGTCCGAAATCGACCTTGCCACGACAACCAACTGGGGGCGGAGCTGTGTGGTCTCGGCCTATGCGAAGATCAAGATCTTCGGGCCCTTCGTGATGGGTCGGGGGGTCCAGATCGGGAGCAGCACCTTCCTCGGCGCCGGACCCGGCGGACTGTTCATCGGCGACGACGTCCTGATCAGCCCCAACTGCACCATTCTCACGACCACCTACGCGTACGACGCCCTGGGGGTGCCGCTGCAGCGGCAGGGAATCTCCAGCCGCGGTGTCCGCATCGGCCATCGGGTGTGGATCGGTGCGAACTCCGTCATCCTGGATGGCACGGAGATCGGCGACGACGTGATCGTAGCGGCCGGCTCTATCGTCAGTGGCCGCATTCCGGAGCGATCCATCATCCAGGGCAATCCGGCACGCGTGATCTTCACACGCCGTGCCGACCGCTAGACCTCCTGCTTCGCGTCCCCGAGAAGTTCGGTCAGCCATTGCGTGCTACAGTGAGAAACGGCCACCCGGCGCGGGTGGCCGTTCTGGCACATGGGTCAGTGCGCCGTCGCGCTGGGGAGGCCTCTTGAAAAGCGCTTGATGGCTCCCCTCTACTATGGAAAGAAGCGAGCACAACCCGAAGTTGGCACTCCTCTCCAGGAGAAACCTCATGCGAAGAGAGCCCGCCCGTGTGATGACGCTGCTCCTGCCGGCGCTGGCCGTCTGGCTGGCGGCGTGCGCCTCGGAACAGCCGTCGACGGGTCCAGAGGCCTCGGACGGCGACACGCCGGTCGTGCCGTCGTTCGCGCTGGCGTCGAACACCTGGGCGGCCCGGAGTCCCCTTCCGTCTGGTGCGTGCGGAGTGGCCGCCGGCCTGGCGGTCGACCCCGCCGGCAAATCGACCGTCTACGTCATCGGCGGCAATGTGTGCGGGGAGGGAGGACTTTTCGGAGGCGTCTACGCCTATGACGTGCCGTCGGACACGTGGACGAGGAAGGGCGCGGATTACCCAGTCGCGAGCCCGAACGGGCTGGGAAAGATCGGGAACAAGTTCTATGTCGCCGGCGGCGTCACGTTCAGCGTGGGGGGCGAGTCCGGGCGGTTCAAAACGATGGCCTACGATTTCACCAACGACCGCTTCCTCCAGAAGGCCGACATGCCGAAGGCCGGCGGGGAGGGGGTCAGCGGCGTGATCAAGGACAAGCTCTACGTGCTCTCGGGGTTCTGCGACGGGGATCGCTTCCCCGACCCCCGGTCCTGCGATGTCGAGCCCAACCACCAGCTCTACCGCTACGATCCGGTCACGAACACCTGGGCGACGCTGGCGCCGGCTCCTCACGTCCACCGGTTTGGCGTGGGCGGCGTCATCAACCACAAGCTCTACGTCGTGGGTGGCCGGGAAGAATGCTGCCAGAAGGACGTGGCCGATCTCGACGTCTACGATCCGGCGACGAATACCTGGAAGACGCTCGCTCCCATCCCGAGCGCCGGGCCCGCCATCGGCGCCATGCTGCGCAACCGGCTCTATGTTATCCGGGGCCCAGGTGCGGGCAACCTGTATGTCTACGATCCCGCGACCAACATCTGGAAGACCAAGCGCGGGCCCGTGTGGTCTCATGCGGCGGCCACGCGCGTCATGATCGGCGGTATCGCGTACCTGCTCGCCGTGGGCGGCTCCCACGGGCCTAACATCGACATCCCCAATCCCAGCGAGCTCTATACGCCGTAGCGCGGACGGGGGCGGATGACCGCCGTCGGGCTCGCTCGTGTCCTGAAGCAGAACGGCCACCCGCATCGGGTGGCCGCTCTCACGTGAGCCGGGGCTGGCCTTCGGGGGTGCGGCTTCGACATCTTGAAGCAGCCCCTGTCTCATCTCTCCAGGCGGCCGGAGCCGCCGAACCGCCGACCACGCGCGCGTTTCGGCAGTTCGCTCGCCGGTCGGAACTCGGCCGGCCCCCTCGCCTGCCGGCGCCCGTCCTGGAAGTGCCGAGGTTTTCGTCGGAGTCACCATGCCGCTCCTCAAGGCCTACAGCCCCCTCCTCGTGATCCTCTCGGTGCTCATCGCGAGCGCCGCGTCCTACACGGCGCTCGATCTGGCCGGACGGGTCACGGCGGCGCGTGGCCGGGAGCGTCTGGCCTGGCTCGCCGGTGGGTCCCTGGCCATGGGCGTCGGCATCTGGAGCATGCACTTCGTCGGCATGCTCGCCTTTCATCTCCCCGTACCGATCGGATACCAGCCGGGACGCGTGCTGCTGTCCGTGCTGGTGGCGGTTGCCGCGTCCGCCCTGGCCCTGGTGGTCGTCAGCCGTTCGATGGTGAGCCTGTCCGCCCTCGCGGTGGGCGCCCTGTGCATGGGGCCGGCCATCGCGGGGATGCATTACATCGGAATGGCGGCGCTGAATGTGCCCGCGACGATGTCCTTCGACGCCGGCCTGGTGGTGGCCTCGGTGGGCATCGCCATCGCGGCGTCGTTCGTCGGCTTGACCCTCGCTTATCGCTTTCGGCTGGACGACAGTGTCGCGGGCGTCGCCCGGCGCATGGCGAGCGGACTCGTCATGGGGCTGGCGATCGCCGGCATGCACTACACCGGCATGGCGGCGGCCCGTTTCACCACGCCGGGACGCACCGGGGCATCCGTGGGCGGGCTGCTCGCGACCAGCGACCTCGCGATCGGCGTCACCCTGGGCGCCCTCGTGATTCTCGCCCTCGGCATCCTCGGCGCGATGGTGGACCGCTGGCTGCGGCAACGCGCCCGGTCGGTGGAGTCGAAGCAGCAGTCGCAGAAGCTCGAGGCGATCGGCCAGTTGGCGGGCGGGATCGCTCACGACTTCAACAACCTCCTGACCGCGATCCTGGGGAATGCCGCGTTCGTCCTCGAGTCGACGCCACCGGACGATCCGCGGCACGAGGACGTGCGGGAGATCGAGCGGGCCGCAACGCGTGCGGCCGAGCTCACGCACCAGCTGCTCGCCTTCAGCCGGAAACAGGTCCTGCAGCCCAGGTCACTCGACCTCAACGCGGCGCTTGCGCAGATCATGCGCATGCTGACGCGCCTGGTCGGCGAGCATATCGAGGTTACCGTGATCCCGGAGCCGGCCCTTGGCCAGGTCCAGGTGGACGCGGCGCAGCTGGAGCAGGTGATCGTCAACCTGGTCGTGAACGCCCGGGACGCGATGCCCGACGGGGGCCGCCTCACCATCGAGACCCAGAACGTCACCCTGGAGAAGGGCTCCACCAGCCAGCATATCGGCGCCCCGCCCGGCCCGTACGTCCTCGTCGCGTTCACGGATACCGGGATCGGGATGGACCCGGCGACCCAGGATCGCATATTCGAGCCGTTCTTCACGACCAAGGATCGCGGCAAAGGCACGGGGCTGGGGCTTGCGACGGTGTACGGCATCGTGAAGCAGAGCGGCGGGAGCCTGTCGGTCTACAGCGAGCCGAATCGCGGCAGCACCTTCAAGGTGTACCTCCCCCGCGTCGTGGAGCCGGTTCCGGCGACCGCCGAGGAAACCAGGCCGCCGGCGGTCACGAGCGGGACGGAGACGGTGCTGATCGTGGAAGATGAGGCGGCGGTGGGCCTGCTCGCGATGCGCAGCCTTGTCCGCCGCGGCTACACGGCGCTGGTGGCGCGGGACGGCGACGAGGCGCTGAGAATGAGTGAGCAGCACCCTGGTCCGATCCACCTCCTCCTGACGGACGTGGTCCTGCCGAGGACGAGCGGTCCGAAGCTCGCGGCGAGCGTCGCCGCGACCCGGCCCCAGCTCCGGGTCCTTTATATGTCGGGCTTCACCGAGAGTGCCGTCATGCACCACGGCGTGCTCGATCCCGGCACCGAATTCATCCAGAAACCGTTCAGCCCGCAGGCGTTAGGCCTCAAGGTGCAGGAGGTCCTCAGGAAAGCCGCTGCCGGCGTTCGATAGCGTAGGGGGCCCCCCCGGGCCGGGGCCGCCCTCCACTCTCCGCCTTCCACCAGTCCGCCTGCCTGCCCGGCTTGACTTAGAGCGCTCTAGGTTCGCTATACTGCCTCAGTTGTCGACCCCCTGCCTGGAAAGAGCCGTGACCCAGACTCACACCCTTCCGCCGCCGCCTGCGCCCCGCCCGGCAATCCGCGCCAGCGACCCGAGCACGAGTCCCGCCGTCCGCGAGTACACCATCGGCGAGGCCACCGAGCTGAGCGGTCTCAGCGAGCACACCCTGCGCTACTACGAGCGCGCCGGCTGCTCGAGCCCATTCGACGCCAGAGCTCCAGCCGGCACCGCCGCTACGCCGCGGTCGATGTCGCCCGGCTCCGGACTCTCGCCTGCCTGCGTGCCGCCGGAATGCCGCTGGCGCAGATGCGCCGCTACTTCGAGCTGCTCGCGCACGGCGCCGCCGCGGCACCGCTCCAGCTCGAGATGCTGATCGCGCAGCGCGAGGTGCTCGAGGCCCGCCGTCGTGAGCTGGACGACCACGCCCGCTACCTCGACGGCAAGGTCGCCTACTGGCAGGCGATCCAGGCCGGCGACCATGCGGGCGCCGCCGAGATCGCCAGCCGACTCTTTCCGTGCAGCCAACCCGCACGCCGCTCATCTCCGAGACAGCCATGATCACGTTGAACGTCAACGGGCGCGACCTCAAGGCCGACGTCGAGCCCGATACGCCGCTCCTCTGGACGCTGCGGGACGCGCTGGGCCTCACCGGCACCAAGTTCGGCTGCGGCATGGCCCAGTGCGGCGCCTGCACGGTCCACCTCGACGGGCAGCCGATTCGCTCCTGCGTCACGCCGGTGAGCGCGGTCGGGAACAAGAAGGTGATCACCATCGAAGGCCTCTCGGCCGACGGGACTCACCCGGTCCAACGCGCCTGGGAGGCCGACCAGGTTCCCCAGTGCGGCTACTGTCAGAGCGGCCAGATCATGTCCGCCGCCGCACTGCTGGCGAAGAACCCCAAGCCGAGCGACGCCGACATCGACCAGGCGATGGCGGGCAACATCTGCCGCTGCGGCACCTACCAGCGCATCCGGAAGGCGATTCACACCGCCGCCGAAGGAGGTGCCGCATGACCGTGACCAACGAGCTCACGCCCGAAGTCACCCGGCGCGACTTCATCCGCGTGGGAGCGACCGCCGGCGCGGCGTTGACCCTGGCGTTCTATCTGCCCGGCTGCGGCCCGGCCGAGACCGCCGGGAAGGGAGCGAAGGCGGCCGCGGCCGGACCGGCGTTCGAGCCCAACGCGTTCCTGCGCATCGGGCACGACGGCTCGGTGACGGTGATCTCCAAGCATCTCGAGATGGGCCAGGGCAGCTACACCGGCCTCGCCACGATCGTCGCCGAAGAGCTCGACGCCGACTGGAGCCGGGTGAAGGTCGAAGGCGCGCCGGCGGACGCGAAGCGTTACGCCAACACGCAGTGGGGTGGCGCGCAGGGCACCGGCGGCAGCAGCGCCGTCGCCAACTCGTGGGAGCAGCTCCGGAAGGCCGGTGCCACCGCCCGCGCCATGCTGGTGTCGGCCGCCGCGGCCGAGTGGAAGGTGCCGGCCGGCGAGATCACGGTCGAGAACGGCGTGGTGCGCCACGCGGGGTCCAAGCGCGAGGCCGATTTCGGCACGCTCGCGCCCAGCGCATCTGCCATCACCCCGCCCGCCGACGTGAAGCTCAAGGATCCGAAGGATTTCAGGTACATCGGTCGGGCGGAGCGCTTGCCGCGGACCGACGTCGCCGAGAAGGTGCGCGGCGCCGCGAGGTTCACCCAGGACGTACAGCTCGACGGCATGCTGACCGCTGTCGTGGCGCATCCGCCGCTCTTCGGCGCGACCGTGAAGCGGTTCGACGCCGCCAAGGCCAAGGCGGTGTCCGGAGTGGTGGACGTGGTCCAGATCCCTACCGGCGTGGCCGTGCTCGCCAAGAGCTTCTGGTCCGCGAAGAAGGGCCGAGACGCGCTGCAGGTGGAATGGGACACGTCGAAGGCGGTCACGATCGGCTCGCCCGAGCTCTCGGCGCAATACATCGAGCTCGCGGGGAAGCCCGGGAAGGTGGCCCGGAAGGACGGCGACATCGCGGCCGCGCTCCACGGCGCGGCCAGGGTGGTGGAAGCGACCTACGAGTTCCCCTTCCTCGCCCACGCCGCGCTCGAGCCGCTCAATTGCGTCGTGCGGATCGACCGCGAGGGCTGCGAGATCTGGAACGGCGAGCAGATGCAGACCGCCGACCAGGCCGCCGTGGCCGCGCTCCTCGGCCTCAAGCCGGAGCAGGTGACGCTGCACATGCTGTACGCCGGCGGGAGCTTCGGCCGCCGCGCGAATCCCAAGGCGGACTATGTGGTCGAGGCGGTGAGCATCGCCAAGGCGATCGACGGCCGCTCGCCGGTCAAGATGGTGTGGACCCGCGAGGACGACATGTGTGCGGGCTGGTACCGCCCGGCGTACGTTCACCGGGTGCGCGCCGGCCTCGATCGCTCGGGCAAGCCGGTGGCCTGGGAGCAGCGGATCGTGGGCCAGTCGATCCTGCTGGGGACGCCGTTCGAGGCCTTCGCCGTGAAGGACGGGATCGACTTCAGCTCGATCGAGGGCGTCGTCGATCTGCCGTACAAGATGCCGGCGATGCAGGTCGAGCTGCACACGACCAATCCCGGGATTCCGGTGCAGTGGTGGCGGTCGGTGGGGCACACGCACACCGGATACGCGACCGAGGTGTTCATCGACGAGCTGGCCGCCGCGGCCAAGCAGGATCCCTTCGCTTTCCGCCGGAAGCTGCTCGCCGGCAGCCCGCGGCACCTGGGCGTCCTCGAGCTCGCGGCCGACAAGGCGGGCTGGGGCAAGCCGCTACCGGCCGGCCGCGGCCGCGGTATCGCGGTGCACAAGTCGTTCGATTCGTATGTCGCCGAGGTGGCGGAAGTCTCCCTCAACGCCGACGGCACGGTGAAGGTCCATCGGGTGGTGTGCGCGGTGGACTGCGGGATCGCCGTGAATCCGGACGTGATCCGGGCGCAGATGGAAGGCGGCATCGCCTTCGGGCTCGGCGCGGCGCTCTACGGTGAGGTAACGCTCGACAAAGGCGCCGTGCAGCAGACCAACTTCCACCAGTACCGCCAGCTCCGCATGCCGGAGATGCCCGTCATCGAAGTCCACATCGTGCCCTCGGCTGAGGCGCCGACCGGGGTGGGGGAGCCGGGCGTGCCGCCGGCCGCGCCGGCGGTGGCCAACGCGATCTTCGCGCTTACGGGAAAGCCAGTGAGGAAGCTGCCGATCCGGCTCGAGCGGTCGACGGCGTAGCGGCGGCGCGGTGGCGGCGTAGTGACGGCGGCGTTGCACCAGGCGCCACACCACGCGGAGTCACCCTGAGCGGAGCGAAGGGGGCATGACCTGATTCATGCCCCCTTCGCTCCGCTCAGGGTGACTCGCCTTGTGGTAGCGGCGGCCACCCGGCGTCCCGCGACCTTTTTCACAACTGCAATGGGAGCACACCCATGATCGCCCGCACCTGGCGCGGTGCCACCCGCGCCGCCGATGCCGACGCCTACGTCGCCTACCTCCACACCACCGGCCTCCAGGAGTACCGCGACACGCCGGGCAACCGCGGCGCCTTCTGTTTCCGGCGCATCGTGGGCGACCGCGCCGAGTTCGTCACGCTATCGCTCTGGGAATCGGAATCCGCCATCACCGCCTTCGCCGGCGACGACATCGGGCGCGCGGTCTACTACCCGGAGGACGACCGCTTTCTCGTCGAGCGGGGCCCATCCGTGGACCACTTCGAGGTGGTCTTCGCGAGCACGGAGGCCATGGATGGCTCCCGCCATCATCCACGCTGAAGGTCACTACTCTGCGTATCCCGCGGTGAAGGTCAGGATGTCCTCGAACGCCAGGTGAAGGCCGCCGGCGGCATCGCGCACCAGGCTCAGGTTCCGGGTATCGGCCGCGGGCAGTCCGACACCGACCTGCCAGTCGGCTCTCACGGCACATTGGCTGACGCAGGTGGCATACTCCAGCTGAGTTCTGCGGCCGTAGATGACGTGGACCCGCCCGGTCTCGCCGAGCGCGAGGCCGATCTGCACCCTAAGGTCGCCTGCGTCCGCGATAGCGGTCGACTGCCAGCCGCCCGGTTGGCTGCAGCCGCCGGCGCAGGTGGCGTAGTGAACGCCACCGGTGGCGAGGTAGGCGGTGTGCAGCGCTCCGGCGGCATCCATCGCCAGGGCCGTCGCGGTCGAGGTGTTCGCCGTGAGGTCGACCGGACCATCGCTCCAGTTGCCGCTCGTCTCGCAGGCCGCCGCGCACGTGGCGTAGCGGAGGGTGTTGGCGACGGGATCGCGGTAGACCAGGTGAACCTGCCCCGTCGGCTCGGCGAGCAGCGACGGCCGGCTTCCGTCCGGTGCAATGGTGGCGGTCTGCCAGTTGGTGGGGGTCGTGCACGCGCTGGCGCAGGTTGCGTACGCGACGCCGTACTGCGATCCGCTGTTCCACACGACGGTGCTCAGATGGACTCGTCCCGTCGCGTCTCGCGCCAGGCTGATGCTCTCGAAGCCGTCCCGCGCCGCGAGATCGAGCTGGGCCGCCTGCCACGACCCGGCCGTCGTGCATCCGGCGTTGCAGGTGGCGTAGAAGAGCTTGGCAGTCGAGGACTTCTGGTAGGCGATCTGCAGCGAGCCGCCGTCGGCCAGGATGGTCACCGGCCCGCCGCCGTTGGCCTGATCGAGTGTGACCGCGGTCCAGTTCGCCAGGACCAGGCACTGAGTGTGGCAGGTGGTGTAGCGGAGCTCCTGGCCGCCGCCGGCCGCCGGCGTCCAGAACAGCAGGTGCAGCCTCCCGTCGGGGTCAGCCGCCATGGCGAGCCCGTTGCTGCCCGAGACCGGCTCCAGCGGAGTGGTTTCCCAGGGCCGGGTGGCGAAGCTCCACTCGAACCGCTGGTCCAGGTGCTCTCCGCCGGTTCCTTCGACGGTGCTCTCCACCGCTGCACCATAGGACGTCCCTGGCAGGAGAGGCGCCGTGACCCTGGCCGATCGGGTCCCTGCGTCGTAGGCGACTGTCGCGGGGACGGCTTCGCCGTCCCGTGTGAGGGGGAACGCGTCCGCGGTAACGCTGGCGGGGGCCACCGCAGCGTCGAACGACACCACGATCGGGGACAGCGGGTCCGCCTGCGTGCTCCCGTCCGGTGGACGCACCGACTCGATCGTCAGGGTGCCGGCTGGGGGCGGACCGCCCGCGTTGTCACCGTCGCTGCCGCAGGCAACCAACAGCGCCACAAGGGAAATCCAAGGATGTACTCGAGCGCGTCGCATATCAGGGTGCTCCTGGAAGTAGGCTCACCCTTCTGAACGCAGACCCGCTCGAATAGGGGTCACGGCGGGCACGCGCACGCTCGCCTCCCTCGGTGGGGCGTGGCGCCCTAGAGCAGAATCACTCCCGCCCGCGCCCCCGCCGCCACCGCCTCCGCGCGCGTCGACACCCCGAGCTTGTGAAACAGCGCCGCGAGATGCGTCTTCACCGTGTGCCGGCTGATGCCGAGCCGCGCGGCGATCTGCTTGTTGACCAGCCCTTCCGCCAGCAGCGCGAGGATCTGCGCCTCGCGCACGGTGAGCGGCTCGGGCGGCGCCACCGCGCCGGCGGCGGTTCCCTGCGGCACCTCGGCAAACGCGTCGGCCGGCAGCACCACCAGCCCGGCCGCGGCGGCCTCGACCGCCGCGATGATCGCGTCGGCGCTCGCCGTGCGTTGCAGGACCGCCCGCGCCCCGGCCCGAACCGCACGCACGGCCCAGCCGCGCGGGAGTGCGTCACCCAGCAGCACGAGGACCGGCGCCGAGGCCGCCGCGTCCGGCGTGAGCGCAAGCCTGGGCGGCTCCGCGCCGCGCTCGATCAGCGCGAGCACCACCGCGGGTGCAGCCTCCTCGATGCGCCGCCGCGCCTCGTTCACCGTCGCGCTGCCGCCACCCACCGCCACATGCCCGCGGTTTCGCAGCAGCGCCTCCAGCCCGGCACGCTCCAGCTCCGACCGCGCCACCACGAGCACGCGGATCACGCCGCGCGCGCTCCCCCGCGCCTGGCGGCTTCGACCTCGCGCACGAACGACTCCACCAGGTGCGTCGGCACCGCGATGCCGAGCCCGCCCACGATCATCGCGTTGATCCCCACCACTCGCCCCGCCGTGTCGGCCAGCGGCCCGCCCGAGTTGCCGGGTGCGAGCCGGATGTCGGCGTGCAGCCAGCCGGCCGGCCCGCGCGCGCCGGTCGGCGCGCGGTGGACCATCCCCAGCGCCGCCGCATAGGCCACGCCGAGCGGGTGGCCGAGGGCAACCACGAGCTCCCCGGCGCGCAGCCCGCGCGCGTCGACCCGGAGCGCCGGCTCGAGATCTTCCTCCGTCACGGCCAGCAGCGCGAGATCGCGCCGGGGATCGCGCGCGGCCACCACCGCCGTGAGCGCGCGGCCGTCGGGCAGCACGACTTCGGCACGAGGGCCCGCGGCCACGTGTGCGTTGGTGATCACGACGCCGCTCCGGAGCCAGACGACCCCGGCGCCCGCACTCCGGCCGCCGGCCCGCACCTGAACCGTCACCCGCCCGAGCCGCTCGGCCACCTCGGCCAGCGCGGTCTCCACGCCAAGAGAGGCGTGCAGCATCGACGCGGCGCCGCGCGGGACCGGCGACTCAGCGCCGGGCACGGGGCCGCTCCCCCACCGTCACGCTCACCCGTTCTGCCCTCCCGCCGCGGGCGACATGCAGCGTGACGGCCTTCCCGATCCGATCGCCGTCGAGCGCCGCAAGCACGTCGCCGGGGTCGCGCACGGAAGTATCGTCGAGCGCGAGCAGGATGTCGCCGATGAGCAGTCCGCCCCGGTCGGCGGGGCTGTCGGGCTCGACGTTCACGACCACGAGACCGCCGTCGGCCTCGGTGCCGAGGCTTCGCTGCAGCGGCGGCGGCAGCCGGACGGGTTGGGTGGCGATGCCGAGCCAGCCGCGCGCGACGTGGCCGCGCTCCAGCAGCTGCCCCGCCACGCGCGCGACGGTGGTCGCCGGCACGGTGAGCGCGGTGGCTCGCGCGAGGCCCGAGGTGTTGATGCCGACGACTCGGCCCCTGGCGTCGGCCAGCGGGCCGCCGGAGAAACCGTCGTACACGTCGAGGTCGAGGCGGATGAAGCGGTCGATCGTCCCGCCCTGCCAGGTACGCCACTCGCCGCCGACCGCGCTCACGATGCCGAGGCTGGCGGTGACGGTGGTGCCCGGCCGGCCGAGCGCGAGCACCAGCTGGCCGACACGCGGCGCGCCGGCGGCGGCGGCGGCGGCGGGTGCAGCAGCGCCGCTTGCGAGGCGCAGCACGGCGAGGTCGGTCGACGGGTCGCGGCCCGCCAGCGTGGCGGTCGTCGTGGTGCCGTCGTGCAGCGTCACGTTGATGTCGTCGTCCCGCTGAATGGTGTGATGCGCGGCGACGATGACGCCCGGCTGCCAGACGACGCCGGAGGCCGGAATCCGGCGTCGGGCGTGGATGGCGACGACCGACCGGCCGACGGTGTCGACCGCGGCGGCGAGGTCATCAGATAGGGCGGCCAGCGGGCCGCCGCTCGAGGATGCAGACATTAGTGCTCCGATGTGAGTGAACCGGTAAGCATGATGCCGGGTTTCCGGCGGGCCGGACATCGGGCGAATGGGCGAGGAACGGCTCGGGCGATCGGATGAGGGACGGTCGGCGAAGCAACCCTTTTGTGAGCGTCGGGCATCTATCAGGGGTGATCCTGAGACGGAGGTCGATACAGTGGTGAACATCTGAAACATCGCAACAAGCTCGTCCGACGCGCGCGAAACGCGCGCCACTCTCGTCCGTAGTTCTCAGGAGCCGCACCGCTTGATGGAGATGTTCCAGGTCGTGAACCGTCGCCGTTTCCTTGCCGCTGCCGCGGGCGGTCTGCTCGCGACGTTGCCCGCCCGCCAGGTCTGGCCGGTGCAGGCGGCATCGGTCCGGCGCGGCCTTGGCACGGTCGGTCCACGGTGGCGGCCCACGGCGGAGCTGCTCCACGCCCTGCCGCGCCTGCTCGAGCTCGCCGCGGTGCCCGGCCTCGCCCTCGCCACCGTGGACGAAGGCAGCATCGTCTCCAAGGCCTCGGGCCGCGCCTGTCTCCAGCCGTCCCGAGTCGCGGGCGACGGCACGGTGTTCGAGGCCGCGTCGCTCGGCAAGCCGCTCTTCGCCTACGCGGTCCTCAAGCTGGTCGACGCCGGTGTGGTCGACCTCGACCGTCCGCTCCACGAGTATCTCCCCAGCACCGCGGCCGACACGCCGCGCATGCGACGCGTCACCACCCGCCACGTCCTCACCCACACCAGCGGGCTCCCCAACTGGCGGCACGCTCCGGGGCCGCTCGCGCCCGCTACCGAGCCGGGCTCGACCTACACCTACTCGGGCGAGGCCTTCTTCTACCTGCAGCGGGTGGTGGAGCGGGTGACGGGGCGGCCGATCGCGCGGTTGCTGCGCGAGGATGTGCTGCAGCCGCTGGGCATGACGGAAAGCAGCTGGGTGTGGCGCGACGAGTTCGACCCCCGCATGGCCGTGGGTTACGACGAGAGCGGCAGCCCCGCCGAGGTGTACGCGGCCATCGGGCGGCGCACGGCTGTGATCGCGCGGGAGTGGCGCAAGCCGATCGAGGAATGGCGGTACGAGGATGCCGCCCGCGTGGTGCCTCTGGTGAATCCCGCCTGGCCGGTGCTGCCGCTGTACATGGTGCCGAACGTGGCCGCGTCCCTGCTCACGACCGTCCGGGATTATGCCCGGTTCCTCGCGCATGTGGTCGCCCGGCCGGGCTCGCCCGCGAAGGCGTCAGCGAACGCGTCGCCGGTCGGGTCGGCGGCCGCGGATACCCTCGCACTCCGCCCTGCCACGCGCGAAGCGATGACGACGCCGCAGGTCCGGATCAACAGCGCGCTTGCATGGGGCCTTGGCTGGGGCCTGCAGGAGGACGAGTACGGCCGGACGCTCTGGCAGTGGGGCGCGAACAATGGGTTCCGGAACTTCACCGTGGCCGATCCCTCCAACGGCCGCGCCATCGTGGTGCTCACCAACAGCGGCAACGGGCCGCGGGTCTATGAACGCGTCATCGTGGCGCTCACCGGACACGATCACCCGGCGTTTCTGCGGGCCTGAGCCACATCGCGATCGGCCGGAATGTGCTCGCGTGGTGCAAGAGCGGGGCGGCCAGCCGTCCTAGTCTCTGACATGCGCGACCAACACCGCCCCAAACAGGATCTCATCAACGAGGTCACCGGCCTGCGCAAGCAGGTCGCCGACCTGCGGGAGGCCATGACGGCCCGCCGCCGGGTCGAGGACGCGCTGCGCCAGAACGAGGAACAGCTTCGCCAGCTCCTCGATGCCGCCCCAGTGGGCCTCTGCCTGTTCCGGCCCAACGGAACGCCGGTGGCCGCCAACCGTCCCTTCGCCCGCCTGCTGGGCTACGACTCGATCGCCGAGCTGCTCAGCATGGCGGATGCCTTGGGGGTGTTCGGCAGCCGCGAGGAGCAGGGGCGGGTGCTGTCGCTCGTCGAGCGCGGACTCGAGCGGGTGGCGGGCGTCGTCTTCCGGCGGAAGGACGGAACCCGGCAGGCGTTCGGCGTCATCGGCTCGGTCGCGACGGACTCGCAGGCCGTCGTGCTCGTGGTGCTCGAGCGGCAGCCGCAGCCCTGGCGCTCGGCGCCGCTCGCGGCGCTGAGCCCGGCGTGGTCTTCGGGCTCGCGGACGGGGTAGGGCGGGCACGCGTTCTCCGTGACTCCCGCGACATTCCCTCGCTCCGTCCCTCCGCCCGTTATACTTCCTCGACCCCCACACTGGAGCACCCATGCGATCCGTCAATCGCCCGGCGATCCGCGGCGTCTGCCTGATCGCGGCCATAGCCGCCGCCGCGTGCACGCGCGGCGGGAGTACGTCCCCGGGGCCGCCGCCCGCGCCGGCTCCGGCGGCCCGGACTGCAGCGGCCACCCCGATCGACACGGTGGGTCTCCCCCGCGTCCGCTTCGCGCACGGCACTACCTCCGGGATCCTCGACGACAGCCTGGCCGCGGGGGCCACACGGTCCTACCTGGTCGGCGCGTGGCAGGGGCAGGTGATGCTGGCGCACGCGATCGCGTGGCCGGTGGCGGAGCGGCTGCACCCGCCGCCCGAGCCTGTCGTGCACGTGTTCGCGGCGGCAACCGGGCGCGAGCTCCCGTCGCCCCGCGCCGAGCCGGAGGTCTGGTCTGCACGGCTGCCGGAGAACGGCGATTATGTCGTGCGGGTGACTGCGGGGGCACGGACGACGTACACGCTGTCGGTGCAGATCCCGCGGCAGGTGCAGGTGAGCGCGGACCAGCCGACGGCCATCTTCACGGGCGCAGTTCCGTCCCGCGCCCCCATCGACTTTCTCATCCGGGCCGACGCGGGCCGGACCCTCGAGGTCGTGCTCGGCGGCGCGCCGACGGTGGGTCTCCACGTCTACGGCCTGGAGGACGGCGTGCAGCTCGCCCACCTGGCCGACCGGCAGCGGCTCTATGCCGGCCGCGTGACGACCACGCAGGACTACGTCGTGAGCGTGGTGCCGGGTGCGGAACGCGCGGCGTACGATCTGCGCATCACGCTGCGCTAGCCACACCAGGACTCGCCCACCCTAGGACGGCGGGATCTCCTCCTTCGCATCCTGATCGGCCGGATGAGCGGCGTCCATGCCCACCTTGGACTTCCAGCCTCAGCCGAAACGGCGCCGGCCGCCCGTCCGTAGGGACTCCATCTCGACTCTCCATCCCGGACACCGATCATGCCCCTCCGCCTCCTCGCCCCCGGGTTCGTCCTTACCCTCGGCCTTCTTGCCGTCGGTGCTCCCATTGCCCGCGCACAGTCTGCCGCGGAAGCCGCCGCCATCCGCGCCGCGGCACTGGACTACGCCGAAGGGTGGTACGCCGGAGATGGCGACCGGATGGCGCGCGCGCTCCACCCCGAGCTGGTGAAGCGCATCCTGGTGAGCGACACCGCCACCGGCCGGAGCTTCGTGCAGACCATGGGTGCCTCCGCCCTCGTCAATGGCACCCGCCACGGCTACGGCAAGGGCACTCCCACGGACCGGCAGCAGAAGGACGTGACGGTGCTCGATGTCTTCGGTAATGCCGCGATCGCGAAAGTGGTGATGGCGGACTGGATCGACTATCTGCAGCTGGTGCGGGTCGACCGCCACTGGCTCATCGTGAACGTGCTCTGGGAGCGGAAGCCCGGCCAGAAAGGATAGCGGTCCATGCCCGCATTCATCCTCAACGTCAACGGCAGGCGCCGCCGGGTTTCGCTCCCGGCCGACACGCCGCTCCTCTGGGTGCTGCGCGACACCCTCGGCCTCACCGGCACCAAGTACGGCTGCGGGGCCGGGCTGTGCGGTGCCTGTACGGTTCACCTCGACGGCGCCGCTGTCCGCTCGTGCGCCATCCCGGTCGCCCAGGCGGCGGGCAAGCCGATCACCACGATCGAAGGGCTGTCACCCGACGGGGGCCATCCGGTGCAACGGGCCTGGATCGCTGAGGACGTGGCGCAGTGCGGCTACTGCCAGGCCGGACAGATCATGGCCGCGGCGGCGCTGCTCCACGCGACGCCGCGGCCGACCGACGCGCAGATCGACGACGCCCTGTCCGGGAACCTCTGCCGCTGCGGGACGTACCAACGGATCCGCACGGCGGTCCACCGCGCCGCGGGGGAGCCTACGTGATGCGCCGCCGCGAGTTCGTGCAGGTGAGCGCGTCCGCCGCGGGCGGCCTCCTCGTCCGCTTCGCGCTGCCGCAGGGAGCGTTTGCCGGCACTCCCGGCGCCACGGGCGGTGGGTCCGCGCCGCCCGGCGCGACCCTCGGGGGGTTCGTCGAGATCGCGCCCGATGGCACCATTACGATCGCCGCCAAGAATCCGGAGATCGGCCAGGGCATGAAGACCGCCCTGCCCCTCATCGTGGCGGAGGAGCTCGACGTACCGTGGGAGCGGGTCCGGGTGGTGCAGGCCGACCTGGACGAGGCGCGCTACGGCGAGCAGTTCTCGGGCGGCAGCACGGGAATCAGCGAGAACTGGGAACGCCTCCGGACGGCGGGGGCCGTCGCCCGCCTGATGCTGGTCGAGACGGCGGCGGCCCGCTGGGGCGTGGCCCCGGCGGACTGCGCCACCCGGGATGGCGTGGTGCTGCACGCGGCCACGGGCCGGCGGCTCGACTACGGCGCGCTCGCGGCGGACGCGGCTCGGCGCCCCGTGCCGGCCGAGGCGCGGCGCAAGGATCCCGCGCGCTATCGGCTGGTGGGCACCCGGGTGTCGGGGGTCGAGAACGCCGGCATCGTCACCGGGCGGGCAGGGTATGGCCTCGATGCCCGCGTGCCCGGCATGCTGTTCGCCTGCGTGTTGCACCCGCCGTTCGGGCACCGGCTGGCCGCGCTCGACTCCGCGCAGGCCGAGCGGGTGCCGGGCGTGCGCCGAACCGTTCGCATCGAGCCCCAGGCGAGCCCGCTGCATCTCCGGCAGGGCGTAGCGGTGGTGGCCGATTCGACCTGGGCGGCGATGCAGGGCCAGCGCGCGCTGGTTGCACGCTGGGAGGCAGTGCCCGATCAGCCGGTCGTCGACTCGGCGGCGCTGCGTGCGCGCATGCTCGATGCCGTCGATCGTCCGGGCCAGGCGATCCGGAGCGATGGCGACGTCGACGCCGCCCTGGCCGGCGCGGCGCGGACGATCGAGGCGACGTACGAAGTTCCGCTCCTGGCACACGTGCCGATGGAGCCGGTGAACTGTCTCGCTGACGTGCGGGCGGACCGGGCCGAAGTCTGGGGCCCGATGCAGGATCCGGGCGGCGTGCAGGGATTGGTGGCACGGGTGACGGGACTCGACCGCGCGGCCGTCCGGGTGCACCTCACGCGCGCGGGCGGCGGCTTCGGCCGGCGGTTGCTCTCCGACTATGGGGCGGAAGCGGCGACCGTCTCGAAGGCGATGGGACGGCCGGTGCAGGTGGTCTGGACCCGCGAGGAGGACCTGCGCCAGGACTTCTACCGCCCGTGCGCCGTGCACCGGCTGCGCGCGGCGCTCGATGCGGCCGGCCACGTGACCGCGTGGGACCAGCACCTCGCCAACCCGTCGCGCTACGCGTACGCCGGGCGCGAGGGTCCGCCCGTCGCGTCCGAGCTCTATGCCGACGATTTCCCCGCGCGCTTCCTGCCGCGCGTCCGGCTGGCCTACACGCCGGTCGCGAGCGGCATCCCGCTCGGCGCGTGGCGCTCCACGCTGCACTCCTCGAACGCCTTTGCGGTTCAGAGCTTCGTCGACGAGCTGGCGCACGCGCTGGGCCGGGACCCGCTGGAGCTCAGGCTCGCGCTGATCGGCGCCCCGCGGCGACTCGACTACGACGGACACGGCGGGCCGATGTTCGATACCGCGCGGCTCGCGGGCGTGATCCAGCTCGCGGCCGACCAGGCCGGCTGGAGCCAGCCGCTCGCAGCCGGCCGCGCCCGCGGCATCGCGGGGCACTTCACCTTCGGCAGCTACGCCGCGCACGTGGTGGAGGTCTCGCGCGATCCGGCCGGTGGGGTGCGGGTCGACCGGATCGTGGCCGCGGTCGACTGTGGCCGGGTCGTGAACCTGAGCGGCGCCGAGGCCCAGGTGCAGGGCGGCACCCTGGACGGCCTGGGCGCCGCGCTCCACGGCGAGATCACCGTGCAGGCCGGACAGACCGATCAGGGCAATTTCGACGGCTACCGCCTGCTCCGGCTCCGCGAGGCGCCCCGAGTGGAGGTGCACTTCGTCCCGAGCGAGGAGTCGCCCACCGGGCTGGGGGAAACGGCGGTTCCGCCCGTGGCCCCCGCCCTGGCGAACGCCGTGTTCGCCTTGACGGGAGCGCGGGTGCGGCGGTTGCCGATGGGGAAGGCGCTGCGGGAGATGTCGAGTCGAAAGTGAGCCGCAGTAACCCGGGTCGTCGATCCTGTTGACAGGCGCCCCTGCCGATGAAGCGAGTCACCCTGAACGCAGTGAAGGGGGCATGACCTGAATCATGCCCCCTTCGCTACACTCAGGGTGACGAGCGACGAGACGAACCGAGTGGGAGCCCGAATCCCCCGTCCTACTCCCCGAGCTTGATCCGCTCCACCCGCCGCGTCTGCGCGCGGGCGTTGTACACCCGCAGGCTCACGATGCTGCCCGGCTTCTGCGCCGAGATCGCCTCCCGGAGATCCGCCGGCGAGCGCACCCGCGTTCCCTCGATCTCCGTGATGATGTCCGGCCCGCCGTTGTCCGGGTCCACCAGCTCGCCGTACGACGGCCCGCCCGCCTTCACGTCGGTCACGATCGCGCCGCGCTGCTCGGGCGTGAGCCGAAGCTGCTGCACGTCGTCGTTGTCCACCGGCGCGACGGTGATGCCGAGCCGGCCGATCGCCGCGGCGGAGTCATCGCCGCCGCTCTCATCCGACGCGGTACTGTCGGCGTCGGCCACCGGCGTCGCCGAGGGAAGCTGGCGCAGCTTCACGTCGAACGTCTTCCGCACGCCGCCCTTTCGCGCCACGTCCACCTTGACCGTCTCGCCCGGCCGGCGGAAGGCGATCTGCTGCTGCAGCTGGCCCACGTACTCGACCGGCTTGCCGTCCACCGCGACGATGATGTCGCCCGGCTCGAGCCCGGCCAGCTTGGCCGGCGAGCGCTCGCCGCCGTAATCCTCGATCACCACGCCTCGCACGTCAGGCAACCCGACGTACGCCGCGTCGTTGGGCGAGACGTTGCGCACGGTCACGCCCAGCGCGGCCCGGTCGACCTTGCCGTGCTGGATGATCTGGTCCATCACCCGCCGCGCCAGGCTGATCGGAATCGCGAAGCCGTAGCCCGAGTAGAACCCGGTCTGGCTCGCGATGGCGGAGTTGACGCCGATGACCGTGCCGTTCACCGCGACGAGCGGACCGCCCGAATTGCCCGGGTTGATCGCCGCGTCGGTCTGGATGAAATCCTGGATGCTCCGATCACTCGTGTTCGGCAGCGCCAGCGTGCGGCCCTTCGCGCTGATGATGCCGGAGGTCACGGTGAAGGTCAGGTTGTCGCCCAGCGGGTTGCCGACTGCCAGCACCCATTCACCGACGCGCGCTGCGTCGCTGTCGCCCAGCGGGGCCGGGGTCAGGTTGTCGGCGTCGATCTTGAGCACGGCGAGATCGGTGCCCGGGTCGGTCCCGACGACCTTGGCCTTGAACTCACGCCGGTCCAGCAGCCGGACGGTCACCTGGTCGGAGCCGTCCACCACGTGGTCGTTGGTGAGGATGTAGCCGTCCTTCGAGACGATGAAGCCGGACCCCGCGCTCTCCCGGAAGTCCGGGCCCTGCTGCGGCAGCCGCGGGAAGAACTGCTCCATGCCGGGCGGGATCCGGAGGTGCGGATTTTGAGCCCGCCCGGTCTTGCCCGACTTGATGAACACCACGCTCGGCTTGACGTGCTCCGCCACCGAGGCGAACGCCTCGCTCAGATCCGCGAGCGTGGCGGCACCGGCCGGCGCCGCCGGGGCGCGGGTCGAGACCGCGGGCGCGCTGGGCTGCTGGGCGGAGGAGAAGTTGGGGAGATGCAGGAGGCCGGCGACGAGCAGGCCGGCGAGAAATGCGAGCCCGGTACCGCCGGACCGCAGTCGGTGCAACCATCCGTGCGACATGTCGTGCGTCTCCTGAGACGTGAGACCATGAGGGGCAACAGGCCCCGAACGTTCTGCAGATGCACGATGGCGGCGAGTGGTTGCACCGGCCGTTTCAGTCACGCTCCACGACGATCGTGGTCCGCCGGCTCGGCCGGCGGGTGAGCACGTACGCGGCCGCGATCACGACGGCGAGAGCGAAGCCGAAGATCCACCACATGTTGCCTCCTTGAGAACTGGTGCAGGGTCCCGCGAACACGAGGAAGACACCGGGCGGCGACAGGAGGCGGTCTATCGGCTTCGGTTTTTGTTCGGTATACTTGCATCATACCCCAGCTCCACCTCTACCCGTCGTGTCGTCCATGCCCAAGACCACCTCTGATTTCGATCCCGAGAACTACGCGCCCGTCGCCGCGCGGGTCGAGTTGTTCTATGAGCGGTATCCCAACGGCCGCATCCTCACCGAGCTGGTCGAGCGCACCGAGCAGGAGATCGTCTTCCGCGCCGCCGTCTACCGCACGGCGGAGGACCGCGAGCCGGCAGCCACCGGGTGGGCGGCCGAGCGGGTCGGCGATGGCGAGGTGAACGCGGTGGCCTGCCTCGAGAACACCGAGACCTCCGCCATCGGCCGTGCGCTGGCCAACCTCGGCTTCCTCGCGTCCCGGCTCCGGCCGAGCGCCGAGGAGGCGGCCAAGGCCGGCCGCGCGCGGGCGCGGCTTGCCGGCGAGCCCGACGTGCTGCAGCTGCTCCGCACGGCGGAGCGCGCCGGCCTGAGCGCCACGCGGGCCGAGGCGCTGCGGACGCGCGTCGGCCGCGGGCTCCCAGTGCCGGAGCTGGCCGAGGTGCAGCACGAGCTCCGCCGATTCATCCAGCGCCGGATGGAGGACCACGCGGCGCGGGCGGGGCGCGGGGAGTGAGCGCGGCGTGTCGCAGGCCGGTGTCTAACAGGCGGAGAGGTCGAAGAACTCGTCATCCTGAGCGAAGCGAAGGAGGCACGCCTGTGGTCATGGCTCCTTCGCTCCGCTCAGGATGACCCCCCGGAGATCCCCAGTGGAGCACCACCCATGGCGAGCACGCACTATCGCCGGCCGCGTCGCCGGCCGCAGTCCCGCGATGGGCGACCAGGCCCTCGTCGCGGCGCTCCGGTGCGAGGACGAGGGCGCCCTGCGCGAGTTCTTCCTCCGCTTCCGCCCGGCCCTCGTGCTCGCCTCTCGCCGCCTCCGGGTCGACCCCGGCGAGCTGGACGCGCTGGTGGACGACTGCCTGGCCGACGTCGCCGTGCATCTCATCACCTCGGACGCGCCGCCCCCGCGCTCGCTCCCGGCCTACCTGGCGCGCAGCCTTCGGAACCGCGTACTCAACGGCCTCCGTACCCGCGATCGTGCCGAGCGGCGGCTGGCCGAGCAGTGCCGGCCCGAAGCAACCGGCGACGCCCTCGAAGGCGCCGTCGCCGCGTGCTGCTCGGACTACGCGCTGCGGGCGAGCGGCGCCAAGGTCGACCCGGCGCCGCTCGCTCCGGCGCTCTCGCGCCTGGGCCAGGCGCTGGCCGCTACGCTCGCCGAGGAGGACCGGCTGCTCGCGGTCTGGCTGAGCCATTCCGTGCCGACGCGCGAGATCGCCGCCTGGCTCGGTCTGGGCGACCGGGCGGCGGCCAAGCGCATCGAACGGCTCCGCGAGCGTCTCCAGCTTGTGGCGCTCCGACACCTCGACGCGGCGGAGGGCGACGACCGCCGGGAGTTGCTCGCGTTCCTGGGGCGCGCGTCGCTCGCGCCCGCACCCGCCGCCCGGCTTCGGGCGGCTCGCGCCGCGGACGCCGCCGCGTCCCCCGACGCTGAGGAGGCACCGGTGCCATGAACGATCGACACGAGTGGGAGCGGGATGCCGTCGTCTGGCTCGCCGGGCGGGCCATCGAGGCGGCCGCCGCCGCCCCGGCGGCGGACCCCCGCCTGGCCCGCGCGATGGCGCGCTTTGCCGCCTGGCGCGCCGAGGCGGGGCGGGAGGCGGATGCCGAGCGCTTCGCCGAGCGCGTGCGCCGGACCGTGGCGGTGGCAGGGCGAAGCGTCCGGCGGATCGATCAGGCACCCGACCTGCTGCGGCCGGATGCGCCGGGGCCGCTCGCGGCCATGTTCGCCGCGGCGCGCAATCGGGGCGCGGCGCCGCTGGCCGAGCTGGGCGTCGCCGCGGGCACCGGCCGCGAGCTGTTCGACGAGCCCTGCGACGCGTGGGTGGCGCTGCCCGACGGGCTCCCCGTCGCGCGATACGTCGCCCTCCGCGTCGTGGGCGACAGCATGATCCCGCTGCTGCACTCGGGGGATGTCGTGTTGGTCGACCTCGACGCCGCGGTCCCGCCAGGTGCCATCGCGGTAGCGCGCCATCCGGACCACGGCTCGGTGGTCAAGCGCGTCGCCCGGGCGGAGGGCGGGACGCTCCGGCTGGTCTCGCTCAACCCGGCCTATCCGCCGCTCGAGCTCCCGCCTGGCGCGGGTGCCCTGCTCGGTCCGGTGGTGCTCCGGTGGTGCGCCCACCCCGGCACGGGCGCCCGGCCGGCGAAACCGAGACTTGCCCCTCGTCCGTAGTCAGGGCATCATCCCGCGCCCGGGCACCGCGCCCTTCGCGCCCGGCCAGAGCGCCCGGCGCATACCTGATTCGGAGCCGACATGGCACGTCTCGACGCTTCCCGCCGGCTGCCGGCGGTCCTTGTCTTCACCCTCGTCTCGGCCTGCTCGAGCGGCCGGCCCGCCGTGCCGACGCCCGTTCCGGCCGCCGCGCGGAGCACCGACGCCATTCCGGGCGTGCGGGCCATGACCATCCCGGTGTTCGCGGGGTTCGAGACGGCCGTCGGCCGCGGCACGCGGACCCGCACCGGCGTGCCGGGCCCCCGCTACTGGCAGCAGTGGGCCGAGTACAAGCTCTCGGCCGAGCTCAACCCGGTGTCGAAGCGCATGACCGGCTCGGGGACCATCACCTACCGCAATCGCTCGCCCGATACCCTCCGGACCGTCTACGTCCAGCTCCTGCAGAACATCTTCGCCCCCGGCGCGCGTCACAACACGGGCGTGCCGTGGTCCGTCGAAGGCATGGAGTTCGGCCGGGTGGCCGCGCAGGGCACTACGCTCGCGGCGGCCGGCGGCGAGGGACCGGGCTACGACGTGAACGGCACGATCATGCGGCTCCGGCTGCCGAAGCCGCTCGTGCCGGGGGGCACGGCCGAGCTGGCGTTCGACTGGAAGCTGCGCGTGCCGCCCGACGGCGCGCCGCGCGGCGGCCAGGACGGCGAGGTCTACTACATGAACTACTGGTACCCGCAGATGGCGGTGTACGACGACGTCAACGGCTGGCAGATCGACCAGTACCTCGGCAACGCCGAGTTCTACATGGGCTACGGCAACTACGACGTGAGCCTCACGCTGCCGGCCGGCTGGCTGGTCACGGCGACCGGCACGCTGCAGAACCCCGACGAGGTGCTCTCGGCACAGACCCGCGCCCGGCTCGACTCGGCGCGGAGCGACACCGGGGTGGTGCACGTCGTCACCGACGTCGACCGCGAGCCGGGCCGCTCCACCACCGCCGGCAAGGACGGGAAGCTCACCTGGCACTTCCGCGCGCAGAACGTGCGCGACGTGAGCTGGGCCGCCTCGTCGCGCTATGTGTGGGACGCCACCAATGCCGCCGTGGGCGACGCGAACAACGACGGCCGGCCGGACACCACGCTCATCCAGGCGTTCTGGCGCCCGGAGCAGCGGGTGAATCACTGGGACCAGAGCGCACGCGACAGCCGCTACTCGATCGAGTTCTACTCCAAGTACCTCTGGCCGTATCCGTACCCCCACATGACCGCGGTGGACGGTCCCAACTCGTGCGGCGGCATGGAGTACCCGATGATGACCTGCATCGGCGGGGAGTGGGACACGCTCGGGATGTACGAGGTGACCACCCACGAGATCGGGCACATGTGGTTCCCGATGATGGTCGGCTCCGACGAGAAGCGCTTCGCCTGGATGGACGAGGGGCTCACCCAGTTCGACCAGTCCCAGTCCATGGACGACTTCTTCAAGGGCTTCGACGACGAAGAGCGGAACCGGAAGAACTACCTCGAGGCCGCGTCGGCCGGCATCGAGGTCGAGCTGATGCATCATGGCGACCGGTTTCCGAGCTACAACGCGTATGGCGTCGCCGCCTACTACAAGCCGGCCACCATCATGGTGGCGCTCCGGGGCGTGCTGGGCCGCGACCTCTTCGGCAAGGCGTTCACGGAATACGGCCGGCGCTGGCAGTACAAGCACCCGACGCCCTACGATTTCTTCGACACCTTCGAGGACGTGTCGGGCCGGGACCTGTCGTGGTTCTGGCGGACCTGGTTCTTCGAGACCTGGCGGCTCGACCAGGCGATCGACACCGTTGCCACCGTGGGCGACTCGGTCGAGATCGGCATCGAGAACCGCGGCCGGGCGCCGATGCCGGTGCCGCTCGTGGTGACCCGGGCCGACGGGCGGGCGGACAGCCTCACCGTGCCGGTGGACGTCTGGCTGGGCGGGGCCAAGCGCACCACGGTGCGGGTGGCGCGGGAGCCCGCCGTGAAGAGCATCGAGATCGATCCGGGGCGGCAGTTTCCGGACGGGAACCGGGACAATCAGCGATGGCCGAGGTGACTGATTGACAGCTTATAAGTCACTGGTGATAAACGACTAACGTCCGTCATCCCAAGCCTGGCTTCGTGAGTCACCCTGAGCGAAGCGAAGGGGGCATGATTCTGGTCATGTCCCCTTCGCTTCGCTCAGGATGACCCCACCAACTACGGCTCGGGATGCCGGGTGGGTCCCGGTCTCTCCACCGTACGTTAGCTTTCTGGAATGTCCCGGCTCCTGATCGTCGCCAACCGCCTGCCCATCACCGTCCAGACCACCGAGACGGGTATCGAAGTGCAGCGGAGCAGCGGCGGCCTGGCGACGGGCCTCATGCGGCCGCACGAGCAGTCGGACGGGCTCTGGATCGGGTGGTCGGGAGCGCCCAGCGACCTCGATCCCGTGCGGCAGGCGAGCCTCAACGAAGCGCTCACGGCCATGCGGCTCGTCGAGGTGCCGCTGACCGCCGACCAGATCACCCGGTTCTACGAGGGCTTCTCGAACGGAGTGCTCTGGCCCCTGTTCCACTACCTGCTGGAACAGATTCCGGTCCAGGTCAGCGACTGGGACAGCTACGTCCAGGTCAACGAAGCCTTCGCGGACATCGTCGCCGCGCACTACCGGCCGGGCGACATGATCTGGGTGCACGACTACCAGCTCCTGCTCCTGCCGGGCCTGCTCCGCGACCGGCTTCCCAGCGCCCGCATCGGCTTCTTCCTGCACATTCCGTTTCCCTCCGAGGAGCTGTTCCGGACCCTGGCCATGCGCGGTCGGCTGCTGCAGGGCATCCTGGGCGCCGACCTGGTCGGCTTCCACACGCCGGCGTATCTCCGCCACTTCGCCATCTCGCTGACCGACATCCTGGGCTACTCGGTCGAGATCGACCGGGTGCAGCTGGCCGAGCGCGAGGTCCGGCTGGGCGTCTTTCCCATGGGCGTCGATGCGGGATCGTTCGCGGCGCTGGCCGACGATCCGGCCGTGAAGGGCGAGGTGGATGCCATCCGTGGCGACGGAAGCGTCCGGATCCTCGTCGGCGTCGACCGGCTGGACTACACCAAGGGCATCCCCGGCCGCCTGCTCGCCTACGAGCGGATGCTGCACACGCATCCCGATCTCCGGGAGAAGGTGCGGCTGGTGCAGGTGGCGGTCCCGTCGCGCACCAAGGTCGGCGCATACCAGGACTTCCGGGCGCTGGTGGACGGGCTGGTGGGCCGCATCAACGGCGCCTTCGGGACGCCGCGCTGGGTGCCGGTGCACTACATCTTCCGCGGGCTCTCCGAGGCCGACCTGGTGGCGCTCTACCGCGCGGCCGACGTGATGCTGGTGACCCCGCTCCGCGACGGGATGAACCTCGTGGCCAAGGAGTTCATCGCCTCGCGCACCGACGGCGACGGTGTGCTGGTGCTGAGCGAGTTCGCGGGGGCGGCGTGGGAGCTGCCCGAGGCCCTGCTGGTGAATCCATACGACGTCGACGGGTCCGCCGAGGTGTACTACCGGGCGCTCGTCATGCCCCGCTCGGAGCGGCGCGCGCGGCTGGCGCCGCTCCGGACGCGCGTGCACACGTTCGACGTACACCGGTGGGTGGCGTCGTTCCTCGAGCAGCTGGCGGAGCTGACGCCCACCGGGTCGCGCACCGGGCCCACGGCCAGCGGCGGCGCCGCGCGCCGCGCGCTCGACCTCCGGCTGGCGGAGACCGACTCGCTCCTGCTGCTGCTCGACTATGACGGGACGCTCGTCCCCTTCACGCCGACGCCCGAGCTCGCCCGTCCGGACGGCGAGGTCCTCGCGCTCCTGCGCGCGCTGGCCGCGCGGCCCGACACCCAGGTGCACGTCGTGAGCGGACGGTCGGCGGACACGCTGCAGGAGTGGCTCGGCGATCTCCCGATCTGGCTCCACGCCGAGCACGGCTTCCTCTCCCGCGACCCCGAGACGCGCCAGTGGGTGCCGGTCGCCGAGCTCGGCGGGAGCTGGCGCGAGCCGGTGCTCGCCATACTGCGGGAGATCACTCAGCGGACGCCCGGCTCGCTGGTCGAGGTCAAGACGGCGGCTGTGGCCTGGCACTACCGGATGGCCGACCAGGAGACCGGCGCCCGCCGAGCCAACGAGCTGCGCCTGCACCTCAATCAGCTGCTCAGCAACCAGCCCGTCGAGATCCTGGCCGGCAACCGCATCATCGAGATCCGGCCCTACGGCGTGCACAAGGGGCGGATCGTGCCCACGCTCACTCCCGAGCGGCAGGCCGCCACGACCATCGTGGCCATCGGTGACGACCGTACCGACGAGGACTTGTTCAACGCCATGCCGCCCGAGGCGATCTCCATTCGTGTCGGCCCCGGAACCACGAAGGCGCGCTTCCGCCTGGATGGCGTGTCCGCCGTGCGCCAGTTTCTGCACGCACTGCTCGAGACCGGCGTGGCCGCGGTTCCCGGCCGGCGCTGACCCACGCGCGACGCGGAGAGCCGATGCGCATCGAGACGCTGGCGGTGCACGCCGGGCACGCGGTCGACCCCGCGACCGGTGCCGTGACCCCCCCGATCTATCTCACCACCACCTTCGGCCGGGAGACCGACGGCTCCCTGCCGCACGGCTTCATCTACGCCCGCAGCGACAACCCCACCCGGCAGGAACTGGAGCGCTCGCTCGCGGCACTCGAGGGCGGCGCGGTCGCGCTCGCGTTCGCTTCGGGCATGGCGGCGACGGCGGCGGTCTTCCAGTCGCTCCTCCCGGGCGACCACGTCGTCGCACCGCTGGACGCCTACTATGGCACCGCCAAGCTGCTCCGCGAGGTGATGGCGGGCTGGGGACTCGAGAGCACGCTCGTGGACATGACCGATCCCGCCGCGGTGGCGGCCGCGGTCACGCCCCGGACGCGCCTCGTCTGGATCGAGACCCCGTCCAATCCGGCGCTCGCCGTGACCGACATCGCGCGCGTCGCGGCGATCGCCCGCGCGGCCGGCGCGCGCACCGTCTGCGACAACACCTGGGCCACGCCCGTGCTCCAGCGCCCGCTCGAGCTCGGCTGCGATCTGGTCATGCACTCCACCACCAAGTACCTCGGCGGGCACAGCGATCTCACCGGGGGCGCGCTCGTGGCGCCCGCGGAGAGCGACTGGACCGCGCGGCTCCGCACCCTGCAGGCCCTGGGCGGCGCGGTGCCGTCCGCGTTCGACTGCTGGCTCCTGATGCGCGGCATCCGCACGCTGCCCTGGCGCATGCACGCGCACGAGGAGAACGCGGCGGCCGTGGCGAGCTTCCTGGCTGTGCACGACGCGGTCGCGGTGGTGCACTATCCCGGGCTCCCGACCGATCCCGGCCACGCGGTGGCGGCCCGGCAGATGACCGGGTTCGGCGGCATGGTGTCGGCGCAGGTGAAGGGCGGGGCCGAGGTGGCGCTGGACGTGGTGCGGCGGGTACGACTCTTCACCCGGGCCACGAGCCTGGGCGGGCCGGAGAGCCTGATCGAGCATCGGGCGTCAGTGGAGGGTCCGGAGAGCCGCACGCCGCCCGGGCTGCTGCGGCTCTCGATCGGGCTGGAGCACCCGGCGGACCTGACCGAGGACCTCGACCAGGCCCTCCGGGGTGCGGCTATGGGGGCGTGATCGCGTCGGGCTGAATCCGCTTGAGCGCACGCTTGGCGCCGGCGGCGATCTCGTCGTTGATCTCCTCATCCATCATCTGCTTGAGCTTCGGTACCGCGGCCTTGGCGGCGGGTCCGATCTCGCCCAGCGCCACGGTGACCGGGAAGCGCACTGTGGGTTCCGGGTCGTCCAGCGCCGCGATGAGCGCGGGCACGGCCGGCGCCGCGGCCGGACCCATGCCCGAGATCTCGTAGGCCGCGGCGTTCCGGGTCTGGGGCGCGGCCCCCTTGAGCTCGGCCACCCACTCGCTCAACGTGCGGCCGTCGGACACGGGCTCCTTCGCGGACCCTGCGCCCTGCGCCCAGGCGCCGGGGGCCAGAAACAGGACGGCCGCTGCGAGCGGGCCCAGGATACGAATCGACATGCAGGCCTCCAGCGAGAGTCATTCCACGGGACGCGTTCGCGCCCCACGCGAAATATAGGCGTGCAGGCCCTCGAAAACGGCGGCGCCGCGTTCCAGCCGCTCGGCGTCGTCCGGGTAGGCAAGCGCGAGCCCGTCGATCAGCGAAGCGATGCCTGCCGCCTCGGGCCGGCCGAACTTGTCGTCCTTGCAGTCCACGTCGTGGACGATCTCGCCGAGGGTCCGGAGCGCCGGATCCGTCAGCCCGAACCGACCGACCAGCGTCTCGAAGGTGCAGTGATCTCCCACGTGGGTGTACTCGCCCTGGAACATATCGAACCGGAGCTCGCCGGCAGCGGGCCGGTACCCCTTGGCGGGGACGAACTTGAACCGGGCTGCGGGGTCGATGAAGCGCCGGATGAGCCACGCGCTGGAGATCCGGTCGACCTTGATGCCCGTGCGCGTGACCCAGGTGGCGCCGCGGACCCGCGCGGCGCCGGCCTCCGCCGCCTCGGGCGACGGGGCGGGCGGGCTCGCCGCCGCTGCCAGCGCCCGCTCCGCGGCCGCGCGTCCCGGGGCGTCGAACCAGTCGATCCGTTCGGTCTCCTCCAGGCGCCGCCGGAGCCGCGCTAGTTCGTCGTCGGTGGGCTCGCCGCGGCCGGCCAGCGCGCGCGCGTCCCGTTCGATGGCGGCGTAGTCGGTGTCGCGCTCGCTCCGGAACATGGTTTCGACCTCCTCGTCGCTCGTGCCAGCCAGCAGGGCGCCGCGGCAGAGCGTGGCCTCGCCGCCCTCCGCCTGGATCTCGCGGGCCAGCCACTCGAAATCCTCCCGGGTCTCCGTCCGCCGGGGCAGGAGGTAGACGGAGTTCTTGAGGGCGACGGCACCGAGTTGCTGCAGGCGGCGGCGGATCTTCACCCGGAAGTAATCGGGCTTGGGCGGGATCTGGTGGATCAGGAACAGCCAGTCGCCTGGCGGGCGCCTGGCCCCTTGCGTGGATATCACAGTTGAATCATTCATTGTAGCAACTGTAGTATCTCAGAGGTGCCCACGCAAGGAGGGCTCATGGACCGCCAGTTCGACGTGCTCTACGCCTACCTGGCGCTGGCCCGCCGGCCAGGCCAGACAGCAGAAGTGGACGACCGCACCCGTCTCCTCGTGTGCGAGCTCGCGGCCGAGCGGAGCGGCTGCCGGTGGTGCATCGACCGGGCGCGGCACGACTGGCGCGTCGCGGGGCTGCCGGTGGATCTTCTTCGTTCGCTCCCTCGTCATGCGACCAGCCCCGGGCTGAGTGAGCGGGACCGCGCCGCGCTCGCCCTGGTCGACGCGGTGGCCTGCGACGATGGGAGCGCCGACTCAGGCGCCGCGGCGGCTCTCGCGCTGGTACGCCGCCACTTTTCCGAGCGTGGGGTGGCCGAGTTGACGGCCTGCCTCGCCGATCACCACCTCATCGCCGACGCGCATTAGCGATGAAGCCTTCAATCATGAGCCTTCCATGAGCCTTCGCCGCGTCTCGTCCATCCTCGGCCTCGCGCTGGTCGCGGCCGCCCCCTCGGCCCGCGCCCAGGCCGCCCCGCCGGCCCGCTCCGGCGACATCGCCACCGCCTACCGCGCCCCGGCCGACAGCCTGATCCGGGCGGCTACCGCCGACAGCTCGGCATATCGCCGGCTGGGCCGGCTGGTCGACACGTTCGGGCCCCGGCTGAGCGGCACCGCGAGCCTCGAGGCGGCGATCGACTGGATCCTCGACGCGATGAAGGCCGACGGCCTCGAGAACGTGCGCGGCGAGCCGGTGATGGTGCCGCGCTGGGTGCGGGGCGCCGAGTCGGCGGAGCTGGTCAAGCCGCGCGCGGCCAAGCTCGCGATGATGGGGCTGGGGGGCAGCGTCGCCACGCCGAAGGCCGGGATCACGGCACCGGTGCTGGTGGTGGGCTCGCTCGACGAGCTGGCGCGCCGGGCGGCCGAGGCCAAGGGCAAGATCGTGCTGTTCGACGTGCCGCTCACCGACTACGTCGTCACCCGGCGGGTCCGGACGGAGGGCCCCTCGGCCGCGGCGCGCGTGGGGGCGGTGGCGTGCCTCATCCGCTCGGTGGCGTCCGCGTCGATCCGGAGCCCGCACACCGGCCAGACGGTTTACGACTCCACGGTGGC
Organism: uncultured Gemmatimonadales bacterium; assembly: GCA_963815515.1. Taxonomy (GTDB): domain Bacteria; phylum Gemmatimonadota; class Gemmatimonadetes; order Gemmatimonadales; family GWC2-71-9; genus CAVVWJ01. The sequence goes on along the minus strand of CAWFGP010000005.1, from coordinate 424,434 downwards.
GAAGGTCCCGGCGGCCGCGCTGAGCGTCGAGGACGCGATGATGCTGCACCGCTTCCAGGACCGTGGCGAGCGGGCCGTGGTGACGCTCAAGATGAGCGCGCGGACACTGCCCGACGCGCCGTCGCGGAACGTGGTGGCGGAGATCGTCGGCCGCGAGAAGCCCGACGAAGTCGTCGTGCTCGGCGGCCACATCGACTCGTGGGACGTGGGCCAGGGGGCGATGGACGACGGCGGCGGCTCGGTCGCGGCCTGGGAGGCGGTGCGGCTGATCCGCCGGCTCGGCCTCCGGCCGCGGCGCACGGTGCGGGTGGTGCTCTGGACCAACGAGGAGAACGGCGGCAAGGGCGCCCAGGCCTACCGCGACGCGCACGCGGCCGACCTGCCCAGGCATGTGCTGGCCATGGAGTCCGACAACGGCGCGTTCAACCCGAAGGGCTACGTCCTCGCGGGCTCGGACTCGGCCGCCGCGGTGGTGCAGCAGGTGGCCGGCCTGATGCAGCCGATCAATGCGACCGGCGTCCAGCGGGCGGACGAGAGCCCGGCGGCCGACATCACCCCGCTGGGCGAGGCGGGCGTCGCCACGATGGAGATCGACACCGAGGGATCGCGCTACTTCTGGTACCACCACAGCGACGGCGACACGCTGGACAAGCTCGATCCCGGCGAGCTGGCGCGCTGCGTGGCGGCGATGGCGGTGATGGCGTACGTCGTCGCCGATCTGCCGGACGCGCTACCGCACTCGGCGCCGGTCAGCGAGTGACATGTTCGCGAAACTCGCGTCGAATCACCCGCGTAGGCCAAGGTACACCTTCCGCGACTGCCATCATGCTGCTGCCGCTGCTCCTGCTCCTCGGTGACACCGATCCGGCCGCCGTCTACAACGGGCGTGCGGGCCGGCTGGACGTGCACCCGCCCCGGCTCGAGGCCGAGCTGGTGGTGGACGGGACGCTGGACGAGGCGCCCTGGGCCGCGGCGGCGATGCTCACCGGGTTCTCCCAGTTCACGCCCGTCGACGGCGTGGCGGCGGCGGACTCGACCGAGGTGCTGGTCTGGTATTCCGCGACCGCCATCCACTTCGGCATCCGGGCCTTCGAGGCGCACGGCCAGGTGCACGCCACGCTCGCCGACCGCGACAAGATCGGCGCGGACGACTTCGTCCAGATCCTGCTCGGCACGTTCAACGACGGACGCCAGGCATCGGTGTTCGCGGTGAATCCCTTCGGCGTGCAGTCCGACGGAGCGCTGGTCGAGACCGGCTCGACCAGCGGCAACGGCTTCAACAACGCCGTCGTCCGGCGCGAGGTTGCCGACCTGCGGCCCGATTTCGTGTTCGAGTCGAAGGGCCGGCTCACCGACTACGGCTACGAGGTGGAAGTCCGGATTCCGTTCAAGAGCCTCCGCTTCCAGCCGGCGCAGGAGCAGCGCTGGGGCATCAACGTCACCCGCCAGGTGCAGCACTCGGGCGCCGAGGACTCGTGGGCGCCGGCCAAGCGGGCGAGCGCGTCGTTCCTGGGGCAGTCGGGCCACCTGGTCGGGCTGACCGAGCTGCAGCGGGGGCTGGTGCTCGAGTTCAACCCCTCGCTCACCTCGCGGACCACCGGCGCGCCGGGCACCGCCGGCTGGGAGTACTCGGGCGGTGCCCCGGAGCTGGGCGGGAGCGTCCGGTGGGGCGTCACCAACAACCTCAACCTCAACGCCACGGCCAATCCCGATTTCTCGCAGGTGGAGTCGGACGAGGGCCAGTTCCAGTTCGACCCGCGGAACGAGCTGTTCTTCTCCGAGAAGCGCCCGTTCTTCCTCGACGGGATCGAGCAGTTCACCACGCCGAACTCGCTGATCTACACCCGGCGCATCGTGCAGCCGATCGCGGCGGCCAAGCTCACGGGCAAGGGCTTCGGCACCGAGATCGCGCTACTGTCGGCGGTGGACGACCCCGCCGTCTCGCCGACCGGGCGAAGATCACCCGATCTACAACCTCCTCCGGCTCCAGCGCGACCTCGGCGCGCAGTCGCGGCTGGGCGTGGTGTACACCGATCGCATCGTCGGCAGCAACTACAACCGCGTGGGAGGCGTCGACGGGCGGCTCCTGTTCGGCGGGATCAACACGCTTCAGCTGCAGCTTGCGGGCAGCCGCACGCGCACCGCGGGCGTCACCAGCACGGCGCCGCTCTGGTATGCCCGCTTCGTCAGGAACGGCCGCACCTTCGGGTTCCGGGCCCAGCTCAACGCCAGCGATCCCGACTTCCGCGCGCAGAGCGGGTTCTTCTCGCGTCCCGGGCTCTCCCACGCCAATCTCGATCCGCGGATGACGCTGTACGGCAAGGCGGGAGGCCTGGTCGAGAGCGTGACGGGCGACCTGAACATCGACGGGCTCTACCGCTACGGCGAGTACTTCACCACCGCCGGGATGCAGGAGGAGAAGTTCCACATCAACACCAACGTCCGGCTGCGCGGCGGCTGGACCGCGGGCGCCTCGGTGCTGATCGAGCAGTTCGGCTATCCGGCCGAGGTGTACCAGGGCTACCGGATCGAGCTGCCGCGGGTCGGCGGGTCGGGGGTGGACACGGTGCCGTTCGTCGGCCGGCCGGCGATCCCCAACCGGGACTACGTGCTGCAGGTCGAGACGCCGGAGTTCTCGCAATTCTCCGGCAACGCCTTCGTCCTCTGGGGCCACGACGAGAACTTCCTCGAGTGGGCCTCGGCCGCGCTGACGCTGTTCAACGCCGGCGTCGACTGGCGGCCCACCGACCAGGTGCGCCTCAACGCCACCTACCAGCTCCAGCGCGTGGGACGCCGCTCCGACGGCAGCACGGTCAACATCCAGCACATTCCCCGGCTCAAGATCGAGTACCAGCTGTCGCGGCCGATCTTCCTCCGGCTGGTGGGCGAGTACACCAGCGAGCGGCAGGACGACCTGCGGGACCACACCCGCACCGAGGCGCCGCTGCTGATCTTCGATCCCGAAGTGGGCGAGTTCATCCGGGCGGTTGCCTTCCGGCGCGAGTCGTTCCGCGGCGACCTGCTGTTCTCGTACCAGCCGAATCCGGGCACGGTGCTGTTCGCCGGCTACGGGAGCACGCTGCGGGATCCGGTGGATCCCGGGGACCCGCTTCGGACGCGGGCTCAGGCGGTCGGAGGACGGGTTCTTTTTCAAGGCGAGCTATCTCTTTCGCATGTAGGTCGGGCATGTGGGCATGCTGTCGCAGCGGCGGCTGGCACGGCGGACCCTCCGGTCGCTGCACCGCGCTTCGACCTTGGCGATCGCGCAGGGAATTGAACGCGCGCTGACGCTCCCTCCGGGTCCACCGCGCCCGCCGCCGCTGCTTATATTGGACCGTCCGACCGTCCGACCGTCCGACCGTCCGACCGTCCGACCGTCCGACCGTCCGACCGTCCGACCGTCCGACCGTCCGACCGTCCGACCGTCCGACCGTCCGACCGTCCGACCGTCCCGCATTACCTTCCACCATGCAACTCGACCTCCCGAACTGCCGCATCCGCAGCTGGCGCGCGGGCGACGAGCCCGCGCTCGTGCGCCACGCGGACAACCGCAAGATCTGGCTCAACGTGCGCGACCGCTTCCCGCATCCGTACACGGTGGCCGACGCGGAGGCGTGGGTGGCGCGCACGCTGGCGGCGACGCCCGAGACCCAGTTCGCCGTCGAGGTGGAGGGTGAGGCCGTGGGCGGTGTGGGGCTCTTCCTGCAGGCGGACGTCGAGCGCTTCTCGGCCGAGATCGGATACTGGCTCGGCGAGGCGTTCTGGGGCCGGGGCCTCGCGACCGCCGTGGTCCGCGCGTTCACGGACTACGCTTTCGACGCCTTCGAGCTCTGCCGCATCTACGCGAACGTATTCGAGTGGAATCCGGGCTCCTGCCGGGTGCTCGAGAAGGCCGGGTACGTCCTCGAGGGACGGCTGCGGGCGTCGGCGGTGAAGGACAGCTTCGTGCTGGACGGATTTCTCTACGCCACGGTGAGGGAGTTTCCGCCGAGTCGCGGACTCCGCCGCCTGGTTTAGTCAGGCGGGCAAACGGTCGGTAGCTGACCGGCTGACCATCCGACCGTCTGCCGGCCCGCCTTACCCGGGCACGGAGCACCCCTCCCCCGTCATCCCGAGCGCAGCGAGGGATCTTCTCAAACCGTACCGGAACCTGGCCACCGTCCGGGACCGGCGATCGAGGTCCCTCGCTACGCTCGGGATGACGGGGAGCTGCCGAGCACCCGCTGTCGCCCACCCGCTACAGGGCCGCGCGCAGCGAACGACGCGCAACCCACTGCATGGCCCGCGTCGTCCGCTCCAAGCCCCGCATTTCCGCCGATTTGCACCCCTCCGACCACTCCCGCCGCCGCACTCCGGAACGCTCCCGCGACTGGCGTACCTCTTGCCCCTCCCGTCCCCGTCCACCCCAGATCCAGCTCCACCGAAGTCCACTCCTCGCGGGAGCGGAATCGCCCATGCGCGTGCTGCTGCTCAACTACGAGTATCCGCCGTTCGGAAGCGGTGCCGGGCTCGCCACCCGGGCGCTGGCCGAGGGGCTGGCCGGGCGCGGCGTGGTGGTGGACGTCGTGAGCGGGGGCGATCACGCCTCGTCGGATCCGCGGCTGCTCTGGGACGGCGCCGCCGACGAGGAAGGCATCCTCACCGTGCACCGGGTGGCGAGCCACCGGCTCGCGGCGCACGACGCGGGGATCCGCGGCGCGGTCGGCTACGTCGCGGCGGCTACACCGACCATCAGGCACCTGCTCGCGGGCGAGCCGTACGACGTCGTGCACTTCGTCTTCTCGCTGCCGACCGCCGCGATGCTCCCGCTGCTCGACCTGCACGGCGCGCCGGTGGTCGTCACGCTGCGCGGCTCGGATGTGCCCGGGTACGACGCGCGCCAGCGCGGCCTCCGGCAGGCGCACCGGCTGCTCCATCCGCTGACGCGCTGGATCTGGCGGCGGGCCGATCGCGTGGTGGTGCCGTCGGAGAGCCTGGGCCGGCTGGCGCAACGTACCGACTCCCGCCTCCGCTACTCGGTGGTGCCGGGCGGCGTGGACCTCGTGAGCTTCCGCCCACGCCACGCGCTTCGCCGGCTTCCGGACGGCGTCGTGCGCTGCCTGGCCGTGGCGCGCCTGGTCGAGCGGAACGGGGTGGACGACCTGCTCGACGCGCTCGCCCTGCTCGAGCGCGGACGCTATCAGCTCGAGATCGTCGGCACCGGACCCCACGAGGCGGCGCTCCGTGAGCGGGTGCGACGGCTGGGCCTCGAGGGCGCCGTGCGGTTCACCGGGTGGCTCGAGCCCCGCGAGGTGGCGCGGCGGTGCCGCGAGGCCGACCTCTTCACGCTGGCGCCGTTGGTGGAGTCGTTCGGCAACGCGTTCGTCGAGGCGCTGGCCTCGGGGTTGCCGATCGTGGCGAGCACGGCCGGCGGCATTCCCGAGCTGGTGGAGCACGAGCGGAACGGGATGCTGGTGGCGCCCCGCCATCCTCGCGAGCTGGCCCACGCGATCTCCTACCTCGGTGCCGACCCGCGCCTCCGCGCCGTCATCGGCAGGCGGAACCGCGCCGACGCCGAGCGCACCTATTCCTGGGACCGGATGACCACACGGCACCTCGCGCTCTACCACGGCGTGCAGCGTCGCGCGCCCTCCCGCCGGCCCCTGGCGGAGCTGCCCTCCAGCAGCTGGTGAGGGCGGTGGAGGTTGACACTCCCCGCGGCCACGCCGTAATATCCGCCTACTGTTCGTCGCCTCGACCTGAGCTTTCGTCACCTCGACCTGAGCTTTCGTGACGCCCATGAACCGCGCGACCCTCGTCACGGCCGACTGCTGTCGCCGTCTCCGCCCCGCCGCCATACGGGGCTGACGCGGTCGCGCGCGAGCTCAAGACATCATCGAGACCGACCGGCCGCGCCCCAGCAGGGGGTCCGCGGCCGGTTTTGATTTGGGAATGACCATGCATGTGTGCGACGAAGGCCTTCGACTACGCGTAAGGGGGAACCGATGGGCACAGCACAGGCGGTACCGGCGGTGACACCGATCGAGCAGCGGGGCTATGCCCATCCGGAGGTCCTGGTGTCGACGGACTGGGTGGCGCAGCACCTGAACGATCCCAAGGTCCGGTTGGTGGAGTCGAACGAGGACATCCTGCTGTACGACACGGGGCACATCCCGGGCGCCGTGAAGATCGACTGGACCACGGAGCTCAACGACCAGCTGATCCGCGATTATGTGGACAAGAGCCGGCTGCAGGCGCTGCTCCAGTCGCGCGGGATCAACGACGACACGACGATCGTGTTCTACGGCGACAAGAACAACTGGTGGGCCACCTACGCGCTCTGGGTGCTGCAACTGTTCGGCATCCAGAACGTGAAGATTCTCGACGGCGGGCGGCTCCGCTGGGTGGACGAGAGCCGGAAGCTCTCGACCGACGTGCCGTCGTACCCCAAGGGGAACATCACCGTCGGCGAGCGGAACGACCAGCGCATTCGCGCGTTCCGCGAGGACGTGCTGGCGCACCTCAAGACCAAGGGCCAGCTGGTGGACGTGCGGAGCCCTGAGGAGTATCGCGGCGAGAAGACCCACATGCCCGAGTACCCGCAGGAGGGCTGCCTCCGCGGCGGGCACATTCCGGGCGCGAAGAGTATCCCGTGGGCCAAGGCGATCGACCCGGAGACGCACACGTTCAAATCGGCGGCGGATCTCCGGAAGCTGTACGAGCAGGACAACAGCCTGAAGAAGGACCAGGAGACGATCGCCTACTGCCGGATCGGCGAGCGGTCGTCGCACACCTGGTTCGCGCTCACGTACCTGCTGGGGTTCGACAAGGTGCGGAACTACGACGGGTCGTGGACGGAGTGGGGGAACGCGGTGCGGCTGCCGGTGGAGAAGCCGTAGGAGCGCGAACAAGAATTGAACGCCCCCTGCGAGAAATGGCACGCAGGGGGCGGCCCCTACCCGACCCTGGAAGCGCCGCGCGACTGCGGCGCTTTCGGTGTGGGGAAGTCGCTGCACCGCCCGACCCCCGCCTGTTGTCCACCCGCGTAACCGCTCGTTGTGCCAGCCGTTGCCTGGCCCTGCCGGCCTGGCTCAGAGCGTGCATATCATAGACCCGTTCCTCCCAAGATCCCTGACGACATAGCGCGGATTTCACCCGCGACTTCGCATATCACGTCCAAGACCTAGACGTCGGGCGCCCGCGTGCGGCGCCCGGCGCGTCCAGCTCCTGTGTGCCGGAGTCCTTTGTCGTCCCCAGCGGAGGCATGTATGCGCGGCGTGACGTTCGTTGTCCGTTCTCTGATGGCGCTGGTGATCGTGGGGTTGATCGCGAACTGTGGCGATGATCCTACCAGTCCAGGCCGGGGCGATCCAGCGGCGCCGCCGATCGCATTTGCCACGGCGAGCAATGGGGCGGGGCTATCGATCTCGACCGACAAGGACGACTACGCACCGGGGGATACGGTGTGGTTCACGGGCGCCGGGTGGACGCCGGCGGACAGCGTGGACATCGTGCTGACGGATGATCCGACGCAGGACTATCACGCCTGGACGGTGGGGATCTCGGGCGACGGCACCTTCCGGGACTCCACGTACGTCGTGGACATCAACGATCTCGGCGTGGCATTCACGCTGATCGCCACGAGCCGTTCGAACCCGGAACAGTCGCTCACCGTGAACTTTACCGACGGTCAGCCGAGCAGTGTGACCGTGACCCCCACGCTTGGCTCGGTTCCTCTCGCCGGGACCGCCACGTACGACGTTGCCGTGGCGATGGGTGGAAACTCGACCGCGTGTACGGTCAACATGAGCGTGACGACGGGTCTCCCCGCAGGAACGACCGCGTCGTTCACGGGTAACCCCAGGGTCCTTCCTGCCGGAAGTGGCAGCACCAACTTCAACAGTACGCTCTCGCTGACCACGACCGGTGCGACCCCGCCGGGTACGTACACGTTCACCGTGCTGGCCGCTCGAGGGGCCGGCTGTCAGGGCACCGCCGGCAAGGGGCCGACCGCCGACGGCACCCTCATCGTCTTCGGCGCCGCCACCAAGCTGGCTTTCCTCCAGCAGCCCACCAACACCGATGCGACGGTGTCCATCGCGCCGGCAGTCACCGTGCGAGTGCTCGACGCGAACAGCAACGTTGTGGAGAACAGCTCGGCGTCCGTCGCTGTAGCCATCGGCACCAACCCCGGTAGCGGTACCCTGAGTGGCACCCTCAGCCAGGCGGCCGTGAACGGCGTGGTCACGTTCTCCGACCTGTCGATCAACAAGGTCGGCACGGGATATCAGCTGGCCGCGAGCAGCGGGGCGCTGACCGGCGCCACAAGCAGCGCGTTCAACATCACCGTCGGTCCTGCCACCCAGCTGGTGTTCACTCAGCAGCCCACCGGGAGCACGCCGAACGTCGCATTCCCGACCCAGCCGATCGTGCAGGTGCAGGACGCGGGCGGCAACGTCAAGACGACCGGAGCCGGAAGCGGCGCCTCCATCACGCTCTCGATCGCCTCAGGCACCGGAACGGTGGGTGCGGCCCTCGCCTGCACCACGAATCCGCTCGGTGCGAGCGGCGGCAGCGCGAGCTTCGGCGGCTGCGCGATCAACACGGTCGGGACCAGTTACCGCCTGCACGCCGCCACGACCGTCTCCGGCAACCCGCTCAGCGTGAACAGCGACCAGTTCAATATCCTCGCGGGCGACGCGGCCGCGCCCGTCATCAGCTGCACGGTGCCGAACCAGGCCATCTGGTACGCGAACAATGTCACCGTGAACTGCACGGCCTCCGACGCCGGCTCGGGGCTGGGCGACCCGTCCGACGCGACGTTCTCGCTATCGACCAGCGAGCCCGCGGGGACGGAGGATGCCGCCGCGCAGACTGACAGCCGCGAGGTGTGCGACAACAACACCAACTGCGCCACCGCCGGCCCCTACACGTTTATGGTGGACAGGAAGGACCCGACGGTGTCATGCGACCCGGCGGACGTCGTGTGGCATGCGGCGAACGTGTCCATCGCCTGCACGGCGTCCGACGGTGGCTCCGGTCTCGCCAACCCGGCTGACGCCAACTTTACCCTGTCGACCAGCGTACCGGACGGCACCGAGACGGCCACCGCGTCCACCGGAACGCACACCGTGGCCGACGCCGTCGGCAACGACGTGACCGCCGGGCCGGTGAACGGCAACATGATCGATCGAAAGGACCCGGCCGTGTCGTGCGGCGCAGCCGATGGGGTCTGGCATGCGGCTAATGTCTCGATCGCGTGCACCGGGTCCGACGGCGGGTCCGGACTCGCCAACTCGGCGGACGCGAGCTTCAGCCTGTCGACCAGTGTGCCCTTGGGAACCGAGACGGACGATGCGTCCACCGGCACGCATAGCGTCGCCGACGCGGTGGGGAACAGCGCCACCGTCGGCCCGGTCACCGGCAACATGGTGGACAGGAAGGCGCCCCAGTTCTCCTGCGGCGTGGCGGATGGCCTCTGGCACGCCACCGACGTCTCCATCGGCTGCACGGCGACTGATGGCGGGTCGGGCCTGGCGAACGCCGCCGATGGGAGCTTCAACCTGTCGACGAGCGTGCCTGCCGGGACAGAGGGCGCCAACGCGTCGACCGGCACACGCGCCGTCGCCGACGACGTCGGCAACAGCGCGACCGCCGGGCCGATCGCCGGCAACATGATCGACAAGAAGGGCCCCACGGTGAACCTGGTGTGCCCCGCCGCGCCGATCATCCTCGGAGCGACTGCCAACGCCAACTGGACGGCGTCGGATGGCGGGTCGGGCGTCGCCAGCGGCTATGCCTCCGGTCAGATCCCGCTCTCCACCGGCTCGGTGGGAACGAAGACCGCCACGGCGCCGTCCGGCACGTCTGTGGACAACGTCAGCAACAACAGTCCGGTCGCGAGTTGCAGCTACAGCGTCATCTATCTGTGGACCGGCTTCTTCCAGCCGGTGGACAACACCAATCTGAACGTGGCCAAGGCCGGCAGCGCGATTCCGGTCAAGTTCAACCTGGGCGGCAATCAGAGTCTGGCTATCTTCGCCGCCAACTACCCGAGCTCGAGCCAGGTCAACTGTGACGCCATCAGCGAGGACCAGGACACCATCGAGGAAACAGTGAACGCCGGCGGGAGCAGTCTCACCTACGACAATACTGCCGGGCAGTACATCTACGTCTGGAAGACGGACAAGTCGTGGGCCGGCAAGTGCCGTCGGCTGGACGTCAAGCTGATCGACGGCACGACCCACTCGGCCTACTTCAAGTTCAAGAACTAGGGCGATGTAGTCCGGATTGAATCAGGGCAGTTCGTCACCACCCCCGCCACCCCCCGCGCCCACAGGCGCCGGGCGGTGGCGGAGTCGTTCACGGTCCACACGTGCACCGGACACCCCAGCTGCCGCGCCGCGGCTACGAAGCGGCGCGTCGGCACCGGGAGCCCGCGGTGGCGAACCGGCACGCTCAGGAGCCGGTACCGCGGCTGCGGGAGCCGGCGCCGGAACAGCACGGCCCAGTAGAGCTCGGCGATCTCCCGCCCGGACGCGCCGCAGGGAATCGGGCCGTCGCGGAACAGAGTGAGCGCCGCGTCGTCCTCCGACGCCACCACGCAGCGCTCGCCGGGCCGCTCGTCCACCAGCACCCGCCGCACGGCTTCCTGCACCTCCGGCTCCTTCACCTCCACCAGCACCGGCATCGCCGGGAACGCCCACAACACCTCGGCCAGGGTCGGGATCCTCACGCCCCGGTCGCGGAACGGGGTGGTGCGCCCGCCATCCGGCGTGTACCAGTGCCCCGCGTCCGCCATGCGCAGCTCCGCCAGCGTCCGGGCGCGCACCAGGCCGGTGAGGCTGGTGGTCCGCTCGAGGGTGGCGTCGTGCATCACCACCGGCGCGCCGTCCCGGGTGAGCCGCACGTCCAGCTCGAAGGCGTCGGCCCCCTGCTGCACGGCCAGCTCGAACGCGGGCAGGGTGTTCTCGGGCGCGTGCGCCGAGGCGCCGCGATGGGCGATCACCGGCCGGGCGGAGAGGTCGAGGAGGGGGTTCATCGCGGCGGACTCTCGGCTCCGCCGTAATGCCCGCGCAGCGAGTCGCGCAGCGCGGACTTGAGGAACTTGCCGGTGGACGTCCGCGGGATGGCCGGCACGAACACGATATCATCCGGCAGCCACCACTCCGGAAAGCGTCCGGCGAGATGGCCGAGCAGCTCGGCCGTGTCCGCCGTCCGGCCCTCGCGCAGTACCACCGCCGCGAGCGGCCGCTCCAGCCAGCGCGGATGCGGCACCGCGACCACCGCCGCCTCCGCCACCGCCGGATGGCTCATCAGCGCGCCCTCCAGCGCCACCGAGCTGATCCACTCGCCGCCGGACTTGATGAGGTCCTTGGTGCGGTCGCGGATCTCGAGGTACCCCAGCGGGTCGACCGAGGCGATGTCGCCGGTGCGGAACCAGCCGTCCGCCGTGAACCAGCCGCCGTCCTCCTCCGGCCGGTAATAGGCGGAGGCGACGTAGGCGCCGCGCACCTCGAGCTCACCCATCGACACGCCGTCCTGCGGCACGTCGCCCTGCTCGTTCCGCACGCGGAGCTCGAGCAGCGCGCCCGGTACCCCCTGCTTCATCCGGAGCGCGTGCCGCTCGGCCGCCGGCAGCGCCGCGCCTTCCGGCATGAGGCGGCCAAGGGTCCCGACCGGCGCCGTCTCCGTCATGCCCCACGAGGTGATCGGCCTGAGGCCATGGCGCTCCTCGAGGCCGCGTACCAGCGACTCGGGCGCTGCCGCGCCGCCGATCACGATCGTGCGGAGCGCGGAGAGATCGTACTTGCCCGGGCAGGCGTCGAGCAGCTTCGAGCACGCCGAGCCAGACCGTGGGGACGCCCCCGCTGAACGTCACCCGCTCCGCGGCGCAGAGCTCGAGCAGTGCGGCGGGCTCGAGGTGCGGGCCGGGAAAGACCAGCCCCGCGCCGGTGAACGCCGCCGTGAAGGGGAGCCCCCAGGCGTTGGCGTGGAACATCGGCACGACGGCGAGCACGACGTCTGACGCCTGGATCGCGAAGCTGTCGGCCATGGCGGTGGCCATGGAGTGGAGCACCAGCGCCCGGTGCGAGTAGACCACGCCCTTCGACCGGCCGGTGGTGCCGGAGGTGTAGCACATGACCGCCGCGTCGCGCTCGGCGGGCTCGGGGAAGGCGGGCAGCGGCTCCGGCGCGCCGGCGAGCAACGCTTCGTACTCCAGCATGCCGGGAGGCGCGGCCGCGCCGTCGGTCACCACTACGACGTGGCGGATGGCGGCGCGGTCGCGGAACTTCTCGAGCAGCGGGAGGAGCGACGCGTCCACCACCAGCACCCGGTCCTCCGCGTGGCGGGCGACGTACGCCAGCTCGTCGGGATGGAGCCGGAGGTTGAGCGTGTGCAGCACCGCGCCCATGAGCGGCACGGCGAAGTAGGTCTCGAGGTGGCGGTCGTGGTTCCAGCAGAGCGTGGCCACGCGGTCGCCGGGGCGAATACCGAGGCCATGGAGCGCACCGGCCAGGCGGCGGGCGCGACGCAGGCACTCGGCGTAGGTGGTGCGGTGCAGCGTACGGTCGGGACGGCGGCTCACGATCGGGCGGTTGCCGAAGAGCGCCTCCGCCCGGCGGGCGATGGCGGTGACGGTCAGGGGGTAGTCCATGGTGAGGCCTAGCATGGGCGCCTGCCCTCCGAGTCACCCTGAGCGCAGCGAAGGGGGCATAACCCAACGCATGGCCCCTTCGCTGCGCTCAGGGTGACTCGCGTGGAGAGCGGAATGACTCGCGTGGGGAGCGGAATGACTCGCGGGGGGAGCGAGCCGCCTCGCGGGGAGAGCGAAGCTCACGGCCTCGGGTGCTCCGCGAAGAACGCCCAGATCACCGGCGTCGCGTCGATCTCCCGCGTCACCCGGCCCACCGATCCTCCCACCGGCGGCCCGCCCGGCCAGGTATGCCCGCCGCCTTCGATCGTGTAGAGCTCGACCGACCGCCCCTCCTGGCACGTCCCGTACGCCGTCCTCCGCGCCCGCGTCCCGTCCGTCACCCGGTCGGGCTCGTCCGTCGTGACCGGCGCCGCGGCGCAGCCGGACGTCGCCGCCCAGAACGCGATGCTCCGCTCGGCCGAGAGCACGCGCCGGCGCCCGACACCGCCGCCGGCATACGGCATGAGCGGGTCGGCCGTCCCCTGGAACGCGAGCACGCTCACCGGCTGCGTGTGGGCACAGGCGGGCGTGAGGTCGGCCGGCATGGCCCCCGCCACCGGCGCCACGGCGGCAAACACGCCCGGGAGGTCGCACGCCAACCGGTACGCGAACATCGCTCCGTTCGAGATGCCGGTGGCGTAGACCCGGCGCGGATCGATGGCGAGCTCCCGGCCGAGCGTGTCGAGCAGCGCCCGGACGAATCCGACATCATCATGCGTCGCCGCGTACCCTCGCCCGTCGTTCCATCGTCCGTTCAGCCCCTGCGGGTACGCCACCACGAACTCCTCGCGCTCGGCGAGCCGGCTGAAGCCGGTGTGCGGCGCGATGCCGCTGGCGCGGCCGCCGCCGCCGTGGAAGACCAGGACCAGCGGGGCAGGGTGGCCGCGGTGCCAGGTGGACGGGAGATAGAGGAAGTAGCGGCGGGTCACGCCGCCGGCCTGGAGCGTGCGCGGTTCGCCCGCCGGCGCCGGCGGAGCGGCGGCCGGGACGGACTGGGCGGGCAGGGTGGCGGCGCGCGCGCCGAGCGCCAGCGCGATTGCGCCCAGCGCCCGAGAGATCGAAGGCATGCCACAATCTAGCCCCGCGTCCGGCCGGCCTGCTGCGGCCCGCGCCGGCCCCGAGGTCACGCGAGGATCACGCCGCCCTGCGAGGCTGAGGGAGGTTCATCGCCCTCTCAGCCCCGGAGCGGACCATGCAGTACCCCGAAGCCCACGGGGCCGTGCTCGCCGGCCCACGTCCCATGCATGCCCCGCGCGCCGAGCGCGAGTACCGTCCCTTCCCCAACGAATCCGGCCGCAACACCCGCCAGGCAACGATCGAGGTTCCGCTGATGGTCCGGGCCCTGGGCCTGCCGGCCGGCGGGCGCGTGCTCGAGGTGGGGTGTGGCCGGGGCGTGGCGATGCCGGCGCTCGCTCGGCTGCTCGCTCCGGCCCGCCTCGCGGGCCTCGACCTCGATGCCGATCTGCTCGAGGAGGCGCGCCGCAGCGCCGACGCCGCGGGCATCGCCGTCGTGCTCGTGCCCGGCGACGTCCGCCGCATGCCGTTTCCCGACGGCTCGTTCGAACTGGTCGTGGACTTCGGCACCTGCTACCACATTGCGCGCGCGCCGCAGGCGCTGGCCGAGATCGCGCGCGTGCTCTCGCCGGGCGGGCTGTTCGTGCACGAGACGCCGCTGAGCCAGCTCCTCGCCCACCCGCTGCGCTCGTTCGGCCGGCGGATGCCCTGGCGATCCGCGCCGGACTTCGAGCGCCACCGCGGCGCCTTGCTCTGGACCACGCGTCGCCGCCGGGGACCGGCCATCTGACCCCCGCGCTTCCGCTGCTCGGCCACGCGCCCTGGTTCTGGCGCGACACCAACGGCTTCCTGCTGCGGCTGGCCCGGGAGCAGGGCGACATCGCGGCGTTTCGGCTCGGCCGCCGGAACGCCTTTCTCCTCTCGCATCCCGACCACGTGCGCCAGGTGCTGGTGGACGACGCCGACCAGTTCCAGAAGGGCGGCCTGATGCAGCGCGCCCGCCGGCTGCTGGGCGACGGGCTCCTCACCAGCGAGGGCGAGCGCCATCATGCCCAGCGCCGGGCGCTGCAGCCGGCCTTCTGCCGCCATCAGCTCACGGCATACGGCGCGGCGGTGCCGCGGCTGGCCGCGGCGGCAGCGGAGGGATGGTCCGACGGCCAGGTGGTCGACGTGAGCGCCGCCATGGACGAGCTGGCGCTCGCCGTCGTGGCGGAAACCCTGCTCGGCGCGGACTCAGGGCCGCTCGCGGCCGATCTGCGGGTGCTGTCCTCACGGGGTCCGCTGCTCGCTGCTCCGTTCGGGCGCGTGTTCGAGCGGCTGGGCGTTCCGCCGTTCCACACCGCTGGCCTGGCTGCCGACCGGCTCCGCGCCGCCATGCTCGACCACGTCACCTCGGCCGCACCCGCCGGGGAGCGGGACGTCATGTCGCTGCTCCGCCGCGGCGGGCCGGACGGCCGGCGCATGCCGGCCGGGCTCGCCCGGGACGAGGCGGTGACGATGTTCCTGGCGTCGGAAGATGCGGCGGACCTCAGGGCCCCGTGGGCACCACCGTAACCTCGACCCGCGACGGATGCGCGGCCGTGTGCCACACCCGGTGCGTCTGCGCCTTGAAGTCCGACGGCTTCGCCTTGAAGATGTTGGGCACCCAGGTCTGCGGATTCCGGTCGTAGGCCGGGAACCAGGTGCTCTGCACCTGCACCATCAGCTTGTGCCCCCGCTTGAAGGTGTATGCCTGCTGGTGCAGGTCCACCGTGAAGTCGAGCGGCGTGTTCGGCGCCAGCGGGGCGGGGGCGCTGAAGCTCTTCCGGTAGCGGCCGCGCATGATCTCGTGCGCCACCATCAGCTCGTAGCCGCCGAGCTTCCAGTTGTCGGGCATGCTGTCGGGGAACACGTCGATCAGCTTCACCACCCAGTCGGCGTCCCGGCCGGTGGTGGAGGCCACCAGCCGCGCGGTCACGTCGCCCGCGATGGTCAGGTCCTCCTCCAGCGGCGCCGAGACCCAGGTCGCCACGTCGGGGCGGCCGTCCACGAAGCGCTGGTCCTCGGTCTCCCACACCCGCCAGCGCGAGCCGCGGCGGTCGTAGGTCTGCTCGACCGGGCGCGGGCGGTAGGGCACCGGGTGCGCCGGGTCGGAGACGTACTGGTCGTACGGGCTCTCGCCCGCGGCCGGCGGATCGAACGCGACCTTGCCGCCGGCGCGGAGGTAGAGGCTCCGGCGCTGGCCGCCGCTGGGTGGCCAGTCGGCGAACGAGCGCCACCGCCGCGCGCCGGTGTCGTAGAGGTACGCGTCCGGCACCGTGAGCTTGCCCTTGTCCTTGAGCCACCAGGCGAACCACGGCGCCTCGACGTCGCGCAGGTATCCCTCAGACGTGCCCGGATCCACCACCGGCATCCGCCGCGGCTCTCCCCGGCGCCAGGCGCCGTGATTCCACGGCCCCATGACGAGCGAGCTCCGGTTCGCCGAGTCGCCGCGCTCGAGCGCGCGATAGGTGGCGAGCGGACCGTAGCGGTCCTCCTGGTCCCACCAGCCGCCGACCGTGAGCGTCGGCACCTCCGGCGCCGTGAGCCGCCGCTGCACCGCGCGCGCCTGCCAGTAGGCGTCGTAGGAGGGGTGCGCCACGAACGACGACCAGGTGCGGTTCCGGCCCTGGAAGAACTTCGCATCCACGTCGCCCAGCGGTCCGAGGCTCCGGAGATACCAGTCGTAGGTGTCCCAGGTGCCGATCGGCAGCGGCACCGACTCGTCCTTGCTCAGCTCGAGGTCGGCGCTGTACTCGAACCCGTACGACAGCCGGAACGCGCCCTGGTGAAAGAAGTCGTCGCCCATCCAGGTGTCGGTCATCGGGGCCTGGGGCGAGATGGCTTTGACGGCGGGGTGGTGGTGGACGCCGGCCATGGTCGCGAGGAAGCCGGGGTAGGACACACCGAGAGCGCCGAGGCGGCCGTTATTGCCGGGGACGTGCTTGAGCAGCCAGTCCACCGTGTCCCAGGTGTCGCTGGCCTCGTCCACGCCGGTCGAGTCCGCCGGATCGTGGAGCGGCCGGTTCATGAGGAACTGGCCCTCGCTGGCGTAGCGGCCGCGGATGTCCTGGGAGACGAAGATGTAGCCGTCGGCCGCGAGGAAGCGGGAGTCGTCGCCTACGACCGTATCGCCGGCGATGCCGTACGGCGTGCGCGTCAGCAGGAACGGCAGCTTGTCCCGGGAGTCGCGCGGGGCGCAGATGCTGGTGTGGAGGTGGACGCCGTCACGGACGGGGACCTCGACGAAGCGGCAGGCGTAGGACGCGGGCGACAGGCCCTGCGCGGCCGCCGGACGGGACAGCAGGGCGGGGAGCAGGAGCGCAAGCGGCAGTCGACGGAGTCGGATCATGGGGGTCACGGAGCGCACTTCAGCGACTCCCGTAATCCGTGAAGACGTAGTCTCTCGTCTTCACGATCGTGTGGCACCCGAATCCACACTTGGCGTCGTTCCCCTGCGGCGGCGTGGCGGCTGTGGTGGCGGGCGTGAAGGTGTGGGACGCGGTGTCATACTCGAACGCGGCCCATCCCCACCCGCCACTGTCCTTGAACCTCTTGCCGTCCTTCACCATGAAGTCGACGTCATGCTGCGTGCCCGGCACCGTCGCGGCGGGGAACGTCTCCATCTTTTTCGGGGTCCAATGGATCTTCGCCATCTTGGAGCCATCGGGGAAAGGCTTGCCGTTCCCGGGAGCGCCGGCCTGGTAGGCGTTGATCATCACGGGATTCGCGAGGATCGCGGCCATCAGCGGTCCGTCCTGACTGATGGAGACCAGATGCCAGCCCTCGTATCCCTTGAACTCGGAGAACGCGAGCCCGCCGGGCACCTTCAAACTGTACTTGTCCTGCTGGGCGGACAGGGCGCTGGCGCTCAAGGCAGTGACGAGTGCCGTCACGAGAGCAATCGTCCGCCTGCGTTCGCTTCTCATCTGGAGTTTCTCCTTGGTCAAGTTTGGCGACCTTGACCTGTTACCCGACGAGCAGGGTACGTCTACTGAAACGGACACGACAGGATGGACATGCCCTGCCATTATGCGAGCGGTGATGCGCCGGGTCCATTGTACGATCCTATCGATCGTCGCCCGTGATGCGGCGCGGGACTTCGTACTGCAACTCGGCGAATCCGGTGCCAATCGCTTTGACCGATACCAGCCTGAGCGGCGGGCTGGTGATCACGCGCGGCAACAGAGGTTTTCCGGCACCCAGCGTCACCGACCCGACTTGCACGAAGAGCTCGTCGAGCAAGCCATGGTCATGGAACTGGCCGGCGAGCTCACCCCCGCCGACGATCCAGATGTTCTTGCCGTTCGCCGTTTGTACCATGTCCGCAGTGTGCCTGCCGGACATCTCCCCGGGACCATCGGATATCGACGCCGGCTATCGGCGGAAGCGTGCGCGAACTGAAGACCCAGGTGGGCTGTGCGTACGGCCACGGCTGCGGTCGCTTCGCTTCCGGGCCGATCACATGCCGAAGCATCCATTCGTACGTCGCGGAACCCATCGCGATCGCACCGACACCCTCGATGAAGCTTGGATAGCTTGTGTCAGCGATGTCACCGAGGGGGAAGAGCCACTCCAGCGAGTCATCCACTGTAGCGATGAATCCGTCCAGACTGGCGGCGGTGTAGTATTGGGTCTTCATGGATCCAAATCTACTGTGCCAAGCGCGATCGAACTGAACCACTAGGACCCAACCCGGGCCCTTGATGCGTACAAACGACGAGTTCCACTTCACGGCCTTGCGCGGGTTGGGCACGTTCCACGACCCACAACAATGCCGCCGCCCTCAGCCCAGTGCCAGCCAGATCCCAACCCCCACCATCAGACTGCCAGCGATGTGGTTGAGCCAGCGCGCCTTGCCGCGTCGGTGCAACTGCTCGCTTAGCGCCCGCCCACCATGGGCGTAGATCTGCAGGCAGGTGAATTCGATGATCAGTATCAGCGCGAGCAGGGTCAGCAGTTGCGGGGCCAACGGACGACTCTGATCGACAAAGGGCGGCAGCAGCGCGACAAAGAACGCCCAGGCCTTGGGATTCGCCACGGCGGTGACGAAACCTTGCAGAATCAGCGAGGAACGGGTACGGCGGCTGTCACCGGCCAGCGGCTCGGGCCGGGCCGCCTCGGCACGCCAGGTCTGCCAGCCCATGTAGAGCAGGTACGCCGCGCCAATCCATTTGAAGACCGCAAAGACGGTGGGCGCCTTTAGCAGGAGAGCCGCCACCCCCAGCACCGCGGAGGCGCCGACCAAGGCAATGCCGGTGAGCTCACCGGCCATCATCCACAAGGTGCGGCGAGCGCCGATGCTGATGCCCAGCGACATTGCCAGGGTCATGCACAGGCCCGGCGACAGTGCCACCAGGAAGAAGCTGGCGCTGAAGGCGATGAGAAGAGTCAGATCCATGGCTATCCTGACTTCGTTGGGATGTCCGGCATGGCGCTCTCTTCCGGGAAGGCTCGGCGCGCCCCTGACGCCGAGCACACCTTGCCGGCTGCCTGTGCTTGTCAGGCTGCTGTGTCGTACGGGTGTCAGCGGTAGTCGTCGCGAGGCGGATGGAACACATCGATGACGGTGCTGGCTGTGAGCGCACGCGCGGAATGGCGCTCATGTGGTGCGATATAGAGCAGCTGGCCCGGGCGCAGGAGGTGTGGGACACCGGAGACCGTGAGCTCGAAGGAGCCGCTCAGTAGCAGGGTCCACTGTTCGTGCGGGTGGGAGTGATCGGCGATGACGGCGCCGGGAGCGATGTCGACTCGGCCCTGGGTAATGTGGTCCGAGTGGAGATAGCGGCCGAGGTAGCCCGGAGCGACCTCACGCGGCGCTACGGTTGCGAAGTCAAGCAGCCTCATGGGAACTCCTCGTGGCAAGCGGGTCTGCGAGCGCGGAAGCAAGCAGCTTAGATCGAGCCGAGCAGCGGCGCCAGCCGCTCCCGGTCCGTGAGGATGTTGATCTCGACGATTCTCCCCCGTGCCACCGTGAACGCCAGCATCGAGACCGGCTCGCCGTGCAGGTCGAACACCGCGACCCCCGCCGCACCGTTCACCAGCACGGGCCGGATGGTGCCGGGCTGCGCGTGGGCCGAGTAGGTGACCGCGCCGCCGGCGACGTTGCGCGCGCCGCGCACGATCCGGGTCGGCCCCACGCCGCCGCCATCGCTCCGGAGCACCACGTCGGGGTCGAGCACCTGGAGCAGTGCGTCGAAGTCCCCGCCGCGCGAGGCGGCCAGAAACGCGTCCACCACCTCCCGCTGGCGCCGCCGGTCGAGGTCCAGCTCATCCGTGGCGGCGCCGCGCACGCGGCGCCGGGCCCGGCTCGCGAGCTGCCGCGCCGCGGCCGGGGTCCGCCCCACAATCGGCGCGATCTCGTCGAACGGGACCGCGAACGTGTCGTGCAGCACGAACGCCAGGCGCTCGGCAGGGTCGAGCGTCTCCAGCACCACCAACAGCGCCAGCCCGACCGAGTCGGCCAGCAACAGCTCCTGCTCCGGGTTGCTCTGGCCTTCGAAAGTGACGATGGGGTCGGGCACGTGGGTCTCGAGCGACTCCTCCCGCCGTCCCGCCCGGGCCCTCAGCAGGTTGAGACACACTCGCGACACCACCGTCGTGAGCCAGGCGCCCATGTTCTCGATGCCGCCGGTCTCGGCCCGGCTCACCCGGAGCCACGACTCCTGCACCGCGTCCTCGGCCTCGCTCAGCGAGCCGAGCATCCGGTAGGCTACCGCCCGGAGCCTCGGGCGGTGCTCCTCGAACTGTCGCGCCAGCCAATCGCCATCCATCGGTCACATTCCTCCGCTCTCCCGTGTCAAACCTATGACCCGGGATCCCCGACCGATGTGACCGGCCTCGGGATGTCCGCACCTGATGGATGGAACCGACCGGCGACCTGTGACCGGTCATGCACGTGAACTGATTGATAAAGGAGTAGATCCGATGCAGGCAAGAATGCAGAACCCCGCGCTGGCCGTCCCCGCCGCCCTGCAGGCCTTGCAGGCGCTGAGCAAGGCCATTCAGGCCACCGGCCTGCCCCGCAAGACCATCGAGCTCGTGAGCCTGCGCGCCAGCCAGATCAACGGCTGCGGCGTGTGTGCCGTGCAGCACCCCGAGATCGCCCGCCGCCTGGGCGAGACCGACCAGCGGTTGTTCGCGGTCGCGGCGTGGCGGGACGCGCCCTGGTTTACCGACGCCGAGCGTGCCGCGCTGGCCCTGACCGAGGCCGAGACCCGCATGAGCGACCGCGCCGAGCCGGTGCCCGACGACATCTGGGAGGAGGCGGCGCGGCACTACGACCAGCAGGCGCTGGCCGGTCTCGTGCTCGCGATCGCCGGGATCAACGTCTGGAACCGGCTCAACGTCACCACCCGGCAGGTGGCGGGCGTGGCCTGGGACTGATTCGCGGTCGTCGCCGCTATCCCACCCCGTTGCGCATCAACCTTGACGACTCCCGGGCACGACGCCCGGGATCGCTCAAGGAACCCTTACCCGAGCGGCGCGAGTAGCGAGACCGCGGGCCAGAGGTTCCGGCGGACGATGGTCTCAGGTTCGTCCGTCATGTTGCCGGTGTAGAGTCGGGGGCCGATCTTCCTTGGACGCCGGGACGCCCGAGGCCCCGAAGGGTCCGCTGTAACCAACGTTTTCGTAACCAGAGACCCCGATTGAAAGAGCCACTCGTCCAACTCACCTCCGCCGAGGCGCGCAGAATCTGGCTGCGTGCGCAGCGCCTGGACACCCCCGAGCCCTTCGGCTCCGGCCCGGAGGCCACGCCGTCAGCAGTGGCGCACCTGGGCTATTTGCAGATCGACACCATCTACGTCATCGAGCGCAGCCATCACCACATCCTCTACACGCGCATCCCCTCGTATCGGCGCGAGCATCTGCACCAGGCACAGAGCATCGACAAGACGGTTTTCGAGTATTGGACGCACGCCCTGTCGTACCTGCCGACGGAGAGCCTGCGGTTCTACCTGCGCCACATGCGCCAGGATTGGCAGCGGCACGTCGTCTGGTTCGGCAAGGTTTCGAACGGTGACTTGCGCAGGGTGCTGTCGCGCATCCGCAGACACGGCGCGATCACCATTCGCGACATCGACAAGGACGTGCTGGTGGACAAGGACTACGCGTGGGCCAGCCGCAAGCCTTCCAAGCGCGCGCTGGAGGTGGCCTTCTACCGGGGTTTGGTGACCATCAGCCAGCGGGCCGGCATGCTCAAGACTTATGAGCTGCTGACTCGCCATTTCAGCTGGGACCGTCGGCCACGCGCAGCGACCGACGGGGAAACCCTGAACTACCTGCTTGATCGCGCCCTGCGATCGCAGGGGATCGTGAGCGTGGAATCGATCTGCTATCAGGACGCTCCGCGCAAACCGGCGATGAGGCGCCTGGTGGAATCGCGAGTTCGTCGAAAGGAGCTGATATCAGTGCAGGTGGAAGGAGCCGGCCAGTCGCTCCACTGGATGCGTCCGGATGCCCTCGACGCCATTCCCGGTCCGGCGCCGGAACAGGTTCATATCCTGTCCCCCTTCGACCCGCTCATCATCCAGCGCAAGCGACTCCGACTCTTCTTCGATTACGAGTATCGCTTCGAAGCGTATGTTCCCAGGCACAAGCGGGTATTCGGCTATTTCGTTTGCCCGGTCCTCATCGGCGACCGAATCGTTGCCGCCCTCGACCTCAAGACCGACCGGCAGCGGCAACGACTTCTGGTGCAGCGCTGGAACTGGGTCGGCCGGGGCGCGTCCCACGCTCATCGGCAGGAGGTGGAAGCCGCCTTGCACAGGTTCGAGCAGTTTCAGTTGTGTCGACAGAACACCAACCACACCTGACTCGTTCGAGCGCTCGCGCGAGTCACTCGTGCACAGTCTTCCCGAGGATACTAGCGTTACCACGATGGACCCGAATTCCTCCGAGGCCCTCCGTCGCCGGCAGGACGCCGGGACGCTGACATGGCGCGGTCCGGCACTGATGCTGTTTGCCCGCACCGCGTGTGCAGTTGGAGCGCAAGCCCTGGTCGCGGCCGTGTTCGCCCTGCGATCGTCGCCGACCCCATGGCATGACGCTGAGCCATGGCTGCCGGTGTACGGGACACTGATCGATGCCGGGTGCCTGGTGCTGCTGTGGCGGCTCACGCGCCGCGAGGGCATCCGCCTGTTCGATCTTGTCCGCTTCGAGCGCACGCGCCTCGTCCGCGATGTCCTGCTCGGCTTGGCGCTGATCCCGGCGTGCCTCGTGTTCATTCTTGGTGGCGTCTACGGCGCCGGTTGGCTCGTGTACGGGTCGCTCACGCCGCCGTACCTCTCCGGGCCCCTGCCATTGCCGGCCGCACTCTATGGGGTGCTGGTATTTCCGTTCCTTTGGGGGCTGACCGAGCAAATGACCTATAACGGCTATCTGGTGCCCCGCTTCCAGGTGCTTTGCCGGAGCACGAGCCTGGCGATCGCAATCGTGGCATTCGTCTGGTCGTTGCAGCACGCTTTCATGCCGTTGACCTTTGATGCGAGGTTCATGGTCTTTCGGCTGTTGTCGCCGGTGCCGGAGTCGATCTTCGTAACGTTGTTGTATCTGCGACTTCGCCGGTTGGTTCCGTTGGCGATTTCGCATGCCCTGATGGATGGTGCGACCGTATTCATCGGCGCGCTGCTTCCGCTGTTGAGGGCATAGCCGCGATCGCGATGCAGCATGAGTCGCCCTGCGACTTGGGTGAGCGCCGGCAAGTTCCGCTCAACGGCCGCCTTCCACCTCGACGTAGATATCAATGGGCTCGCGGACAGTGTGTCGAGACTTTACCTTCTCGGTGTCCGGGTGGGCGAGGGCCGCCTCGAGCTTCTGAAGGTCGGCGTTCTCCCAGACGAGTGCGACCTTGTTCTCTTTCGCGTGCCGGTAGATGCGATAGGCGCTGCAGAACTGCTTGAAGATCTCCGTGCGCTCTCCTCCCCCAGCGAGCCATGTATCCATGTTTCCAACAGCGTGGGTGGCGATGACTCTGGGCATGGAAGGTCTCCTCTCTCGGACTCCGTTGGGCAGATGGAAATACTTGGCGGGATGGGCCGAGCAGGCCGCGAACGGCTACGTGAAGGTCCGCTGATCATGACGCGTCGCCGCAGGCAGCCTCCAATCGACGCGAGGTCAGAGCCTGGCCAGCACCGCCTTCGCGGCGGCCACCAGCGCCGCGTCGCTCACCGCCGGGTGCACGCCAATGCTCATCATTCGCGCCCCTTTCCGAAAGGCGATGCCGCTCAGATTGTCGCTCGGCGTGCGCGAAATGAAGGCCTCGTCGGCCAGGCTCGGGACATTGCTGACCTTGGTTTCCGGGCCCTGCGTATCGCGTACCGACCAGCGCGGAAACCGGGTCTTCGCGGCGGCCGAATCGGACAGCGCCAAGATCTTGAAGTCCACGACGTCGGGAGGAATGGCGAGCGGCGACTGGCCGGCCCGGGCATAGCTGCACTCGGTTCTATCTTCGTCCGGATCGGCGACCGAGAAGCCGCCGAGCGTCTTGGCGTCCTGGGCGGTCAGCAGCTGGCACGGGGTAGGAATGGACCTCGTGACGGGTGACGCCGTCAGGGCCGCCACGGCGGCCGAGAGGAGGAATGAGCGGAACATGGCAGTGCTCCTTGAGTGTGGGAATGCTAGAGTGCGCGCGACTCGCCCATCAATAGCCGACCGCCATCCCGTCCTTCCGCGGGTCACTCCCCGCCGCGAATCCCTTGGGAAGCCGAACGATCGCCTGCGCCCCGCCGAACGCGCCCGGCGGCTGGTCGATGAGCACATGGCCCATCGCGGTGAGTGCCGCGCGCACGGCGTCGCCCACCGGGGTCTCGAGCGCCACCCTGAGCCCGTCGAGATGGCGGAACCGCGGTGCGTCGATGGCGGCCTGCAGATCCATGCCGAAGACGAAGTAGTTGAGCAGGAACTGCACGTGCCCCTGCGCCTGCATCCCGCCACCCATGAGCCCGAAGCTCATATAGGCCTGTTCGCGCCCCTCCGTCGTACGGGTGACGAAGCCCGGGATCAAGGTGTGGAACGGCCGTTTCCCCGGCGCAACGGTGTTCGGACGACCTGGGGTGAGCGTGAACCCGGCGCCGCGGTTATGGAGCACGAACCCGGTGCCCGGCACCACGATCCCCGACCCGAAGTAGTCGTAGTTCGAGTTGATGAACGACACCATGTTGCCCTCGGCGTCGGCGGCAGTGAGGTAGATCGTCTCGCTCTGCGTCCGAAGCGGTCCGGGGTCCACGCGCGCCTGGGCGCGGGACGGGTCCAGATGGCTCCGCCGCTCGGCGATGAACTCGTCGGTGAGCATTCCCTCGGCGGACATGTCGAGATGCTCGGCGTCGCCAACGAACCGGTCGAGGTCGGCGTAGGCGAGCTTCTTGGCCTCGATCAGGTGATGCAGGTAGGGCGCCGTATTGTGCCCCATCGCCTTGAGGTCGTAGGGCTCGAGGATGCGAAGCATTTCGAGCGCGGCGATCCCCTGATTGTTCGGCGGCAATTCCCACACCCGGTAGCCGCGGAAGGGCACCGAGATCGGTGTCACCCAGGTCGGCGCATTCTTCCTGAGGTCGTCGAGCGTGACGAATCCGCCCAGTGCCGCGAGTCGCGCCACGATGCGCCGGCCGAGGGGGCCTCCATAGAACGTGCCGATACCGCGGTCGGCGATCTCCTGCAGCGTGCGCGCGTAGTCGGTGTTCCGAAACCACTCCCCCGCCCTCGGCGCCTGTCCTCCGGGCAGATACGTGGCGGCGGCCGCGGAGTCGCGTTCGAGGAAGGCCGTCTCGTCCGCCCACTGCGCGGCGATGATCGGCGAGACCGGGAAGCCGTCGCGCGCGTAGGCAATCGCGGGCTGCAGCGCCTGGGCGAGCGTGCGCCGTCCATGGGTCCGGACGAGCATCTCCCATCCCGCGAGCGCGCCGGGGACCGTTACCGACATGGCACCCTGCTGCGATCCGGGCTGGAAGCCGCGGGCCAGCAGCGTGTCGCGCGTCATGAGCGAGCCGGCGCGTCCGCTCGCATTCAGCGCGACGAGCTTCTGCTCCCTGGCGAGCCAGACGATCGCGAACATGTCGCCACCGATGCCGGTCATATGAGGCTCGGTCACGCTCAGCACCGCGGCCGCGGTGACCGCGGCGTCGATGGCGTTGCCGCCGTGACGCAGGACATCCAGACCGGCCGCGGACGCCAGCGGCTGGCTGGTGGCGACCGCGCCGTTCGGCGCGTAGACGGTGGAGCGGCCAGCGAGGGTGGTGGGGCGCTGAGCCTGGAGCGGGCCGGCGGCGGCGAGGAGCGCGGCGAGGGTGCCGGCGGCAACGATGAGTTTGACACGCGGCATCCGGACTGCGTCCGAGGTGCAAGGTAGGATGGGGCCGGTCGCGCGAAGTGAGGCCGCGTTCATGGGTTGCATTAGCGGTTAGTGGGATGCGCTTGCCGGCTGCATGTGCGGATAGGCGGCACCCCGTTGGAATTCGCCAGTATCCGGGGGAGCGGTGACCGGACTGCTTCCCCAGCGCCTGAACGATCCTATGTCGCGAAAGGGGCAGGGCGGCCCCCTCTCCAGATCGCGAGGCCGAGAAGCGAAGCGAGAAGGAATGTCACGATGGCGGAAGGCGCCGCAATAGCTAGCTGTTTGAGGCCGGCCAGCAATGCAGCCGCCTGGATGGTGGCGATCAGGCCCGCCACAGCTCCTCCGAACGCAACCCAGCGCGGAACCTGACGACCCGGTCCCGAGGTCTGCGCAAGAAATGCTCCTGCCAGTCCCAAGAATAGGACCGCCGAACCGGTGTAGAAAAGGGCGGTCGCCGCACCTCGGAAGGCCGCAAACGTGGCCGGCTGACTGTCGTATGCTGCCAGCGCCGGGGGATACGCCCCCAACGTGAACGCGTACATGACAGTGAGGGTCATTCCACCCATGCCAACGACGATCCATGCCGCCCGAGCAGGGAGCCAGGCGTGCCCCACTTGCTGGCCGGCGCAGAGAACGAAGCCCGCCAGGCCCAGGAGCAAGGCAGCGACCATTTCGGCGAACCAGATTCCGTTGACGAGCCGCCAATTGGCAAGCAAATGCCTGACCGAATCTCCGACCGTCACCTCTCCAGCCGCGCCGGTCCCCTCGGGCTGGCCGTAGATCATCAGGTAGGCGAGGAGGGCGAACGTATACAGGATGGCACCCAGCGCGAGGCTGGCGCCGCCCCAGCGCGCTTCTCCCGCCGGGTGGGAAATCCGACCAGGCTCCTGGCGTCCTTGGGGCCCCGTCGTCACGTCGACGCAACCGGCAAGCTACTCAAACGCCCTCCGAGACCGCGGTTGATCCTGGTCGTCAATCATGAGGCTTCAGTGGCGTCAATGCGGCGTGATCGGCGGCCGGGTGTCTTCCCCTTCGCGCCGTGAGGGCTCGGTAAGACGGGGTGGCGAGCCGAGCTGCTGCAGCAGCCGGATCTGGGTCTCCCCGAGTTCTGCCAGTTTCGCCCCGATGTAGTCGGAGTTCTGCTCGAGGTTCGCGAGGCGCTCCTCCAGGATTCCGGGATCAGGCAAGGCCCCTTCGAGGCGCTGCAGCTTGCGGCGAGTACGCCACCACGCGATCGCGAAGCCGAGGGTGCCGATTGCCCCGATCTTCGCCGCTCCAAAGAGCAACCCGAGTGCGAAGCCGCTGAGCTGTGGGTCCACGAGGCGTTCCTGTCCAAGGGTGACAGTATTGTACCCGGAGAGTCCCAAAGGCGACACCTGCGGGTAGACCGACGGCCGGGAGCCAGACGGCTGGCGACGGGTCCCCCCGCCGTGGCGACCGCGCCCAGCGAGCCCTCGGGCGCTATCGCGTACCGCTATGGCGATAGTTCCGACGCTAGATCCAATCGCGCGATGTACCAAGACGCACAAAGCCGCCGCTGTCCACGGTCAGACGGTGGTCGGACACTCCGAGATGCCCATAGCTGTATGGCCGCGTCTCCCAGGCCGCCATGACGTTGTTAGAAAGTGTCCGCCCGTGGATCCCAGAACGGATCGTCCAGCCCAATCCGGGCAAAGATCCGTCGCATCTCGTCCGGACCCGGGCGCCGCGCCTCGGGCGACAGCCGAGTGGCGTACCACGTGACCGCCAGTTGCCACAGCTGGTCCATGGTCACGAGCGGCCGCCGCGCAATGTCGCGCGCTTGGCACCACGCATTCACGAGTTCTTCCGACCGGAAGAAGAGCATGGTGCTTCAGGTGAAGACCAGGTCCGCCCACCAGCGCGCCGTTGGGACCTGGCAGTGGAAGAGCCACTGGCTGGCCTCCGGCCCGCTTCGACCGACCGCGAGACGGAGTGGGGCCCCCGACTGCCCACAGCGCGAGTGCACCACCGCCTCTTGGTGCAAGGCGGCGGGAATGCCGAGTGCGTCCCAGGCGCAGTTGGCGAAGTACGTTCGCCGCCCCAGCTCCACCGTGTGCGGCGTGGGTACCCCAGAAAAGGGTGGGGCCATGCGAATGGTCGTACCGTCCGGCTCCAGGAACAGAACGCGATTCGCCCGCAGGCGGGCATAGCCTGCTCGAACGTCGTCGGCATTACAAGCGCATTCGGCGGCAACGTGGGCAACCAAGGGCGCCTGCCCTGTGCTCACGAAGTGGTGGTACACCGCCAACCTGATGTCGGTATCGAAATCCATCTGGACCTCAGCGCTCGAGCTCGCGGCCTAACGAAACGTGTTACCCATCAGGTGAGGCGCTCACGTTCCCGCTCTCCAGGGTGCGCTTAATGACAGCAAGACCCTGCTCCATCATAGTCGCGACGCCAGGCGCACTTTCGTGGGGTAGCAAGTCCGCGATCCAGACGAACCGGCTGCGACCTGCGCTGTCGGAGAACACCTGGGCCGAGGCGTTGTGGTGCGTCATTCGACCCCCGACCACCGACCACACGAGTCGTCGGGCCTCGTCGTCGATGTCCACAATCAATTCGCGGGCGACGAGTCCGTTGCCAAAGGTGACTACCCGCGCTCCCTCCTCGAGCCGGACGTCGGTCACAAACCCAGGCGCGAGTCGTTGATGGATCGCCCCCACGTCCCGAAGCGCGTCCCAGACAGTCTGCGGATCCGCTTGGATCCGTACCTCACGATGGATCGAGGCCATGGTTTGGTTGCAGCAATTTGCGCATGAGCAAGGCACTGTGCAGCCGCTGTGCCGTCCGGCCTGTCGGCTGCCAGCGCGGGTTAGGATGCCGTTTCGAAACTTCAGGAGCGCAGCTTACCGAGCAACCGGCGTCCCTTCTTTCGCTTGCGAGCGACCGCAGTGCCGGCGGCAGCAGCGACGACAAGGGCACCCGCCGCCGCGATCGCGATCTTCGTCTTCGTCCGCTTCTTCGTGCGGCCGGTGACCTTGTCGGCGACTGTCGTTCCCAGGGACTTGGCCATTGTACGGACTCGCGTGGCGGCCTTCTTGGCTCGCTTAACAGCCGCCTTCGTGTCAACCTTTCGCGCCAGCGACTGCGCACCGTCCCGTGCTCGCTCGGCTGCGGCCTTCACGCGTTGTGCGGCCTTTGTCGTGGACTTCTTGCTTCGCGCCATGGCAAACCTCCCCGTGCGTAGGACAACGTGAACCGCAATGCTCAGCCGCGCACAGCCGCTTCGATGGCGGCGACATCGATCTTCTTCATCGGCATCATCGCCTTGAACGCACGCTTCGCCACGTCGCCGCCCTTGGCGACCGCATCGGTCAACACACGCGGGGTGATCTGCCAGCTCACGCCCCATTTGTCCTTGCACCAGCCGCACTGGCTTTCCTGCCCGCCATTGCCGACGATTGCGTTCCAGTAGCGGTCGGTCTCTTCCTGATCGTCGGTCGCGATCTGGAAGGAAAAGGCCTCACTGTGCTTGTAGTGCGGCCCGCCATTGAGGCCGATACAGGGTATGCCCACGACCGTGAAGTCGACGGTCAGGGCATCGCCCGCTTTGCCATCAGGATAGTCGGCCGGTGCCCGGTGCACGGCGCCGACGCTGCTCTGGGGGAAGGTTTTGGCGTAGAAGCGCGCCGCTTCTTCGGCATCGCGCTCATACCACAGGCAGATCGTAT
This sequence comes from uncultured Gemmatimonadales bacterium, assembly GCA_963815515.1. Classification (GTDB taxonomy): domain Bacteria; phylum Gemmatimonadota; class Gemmatimonadetes; order Gemmatimonadales; family GWC2-71-9; genus CAVVWJ01. The sequence goes on along the minus strand of CAWFGP010000005.1, from coordinate 394,703 downwards.
TCTTGGCCATTTGTGACTAACTCCTCACGAAAGGCAGATCAGCTGGAAACGACTCATGAAAACCTACGTCCCTCATCACCGCTGCGAGGCCCGCTGCTCAACGGCGCTCCGGTCAGTCCGTTTGTCGGCTGCATTTACGGGCTAGGCGGGGCGCCCGCACCGCCACTACGCAAGCCATGCCGCCAGCGCGTGAGCCGGGCCAAGCGCCGCGGCGGCCCGCAGCACTACCTCGCCCTCGCTGGCTCGCACCTCCAGTATCGCGTCCGGGAAGGTGATGAGCCAGCGACGTACCCGGCCGCCCGACTCCACCCCGGGTGCTGCCGCGACTTCGTAGAAGCTGCCTTGCGACAGCGCCCCGACGCTTTCGAGGGCATGGACCGCAGGCGGTACACCCCACGCGTACCGCTGCACGTGATTGAACCGGATCACGGCACAGTGGTGCGGGTCGCGCGCGATTCGATAAGCCAGCCATAAGGTGCCATCGGACGAAAGGACGGCCGGCGCAGGAGCCACGGCGCTCATCGCCGGGGGCTCGGTCCATTCCTTGAGCATGCAACTAACCCCGTGCGCGTCCGCCTGACGAAACGAACGAAGGGCCAATCAACGGAAACGACCTGTTACAAACTTAAGGCCTCCATTGCTGCCGACGGAGGGCCGGGCGCTGGCAGCGCTCAGCGTCGCCGCGTTTGTCGGCTGCCTCAGCGGGTCAGGCCGCCGCCCGCTCCGACCGTCTTCGCTACTCCGGACCGGGAATCGCCGGATTCTCAGACAACCTCCCACAGATGGCCATCCGGGTGTGAGAGGCTGGCGGTTCCAAGCCAGCAAATACTTAGGTATTTACAAAAGTATGCCACGGATGTAGAATCCTTTGGTGAGAACGGGCAACCCGAGCATTTGGATGGTCGGAAATGGTTCAATCCGCAGCCGCTGACGAAGTTTTTCACGCCTTGGCCAACCCGACTCGGCGGAAAGTCCTGGAGCGACTGTCTGTCGGACCAGCCACCGTCAGCGAACTGGCGGCACCGTTCGACATGCAACTCCCGTCGTTCGTGCAGCACCTCTCGGTGCTCGAACAGAGCCGACTGGTGAGGTCGACAAAGCGCGGGCGAGTGCGGACGTATGAGATCGCACCCGAACGGTTCAAGGTCGTTGAAGACTGGCTGACCGCGCGTCGTCAGTTGTGGGAAGCGCGACTCGACCGGTTCGACCAATACGTCGGACAACTCAAGGCGAAGGAATCAGAATCATGAGCAAGCAATTCACGTTCAATCCGAAACTTGATTTCGCTATCGAACGGTTCATCGACGCTCCCACGCGGCTCGTCTGGGAAGCGTTGACGAAGCCCGAGCATCTCAAGGAGTGGTACATGCCCAAGCCCTGGGGGCGTGTGTCGCGAGCCGAAATGGACGTGCGACCGGGCGGCATCTTCAGCATCGACATCGCAATGGGAGACGGTCAGGAGTCTCCCAACCTCGGCTGTTTCCTGGACGTCATTCCGATGGAGCGACTTGTCTGGACCTCCATGTTGTTCCCCGGCTATCGTCCGGCTGTCTTTGACGACATTCCGATCACCGCCATCGTTACGATGGAAACCGTGGGAACGGGCACTCGCTACGTCTTCACGGCGCTGCACCGGGATGAAGCGGACCTCGAGAAGAACAAAGCGAGTGGCTTTTACGAGGGCACCGAGATCGCCGTCGATCAGTTCGTCGCGCATGTGAAGTCGATGAAATAGCTCAGGGCGATCTGAGGCGGGCGTCCTGCGTCTTGCTTTGCGCGCCTCACCGAGTCGCTCCGAAGTGGGTCGTGTCGCGCACACTAGATAAGCCGTACTTCTCCGGTCCTCGGCCGCCACTTCGCCTCGTCGGCGCGGAATCCGTCGGTGAGGACGCGGTGAGGCTGACATACGCCGTATTGACATGAGCGCCGGAGATAGTCGTATGTCAGGCACCATTGCAGCCACCCGCGGTGCCGCCACAGGGCGCCCACTCGACATTCTGCTGTGGTGCGTCCAAGCATTCCTCGCGCTCGTGTTCGTCAGCGCCTCCTGGGCGAAACTGATGGGGAAGCCGGAGATGGTCGCGCTCTTCACCGCAGTTGGCTTTGGACAGTGGTTTCGGTACGTCACGGGCATCCTCGAGCTCACCGGAGCCGTACTGATCATGGTGCCGAAGACGAGGAGAAGTGGATCCGCGCTGCTCGCGACCATCATGCTCGGCGCGCTCACCGCACACCTCTTCATCTTGCACGTTCCACCCACTACACCGGGCGTCCTGTTTCTTATGTCCGGCTTCGTCGTGTGGGGACGGCCGTGACCTTCCCCGCGTCCTGATGAACACCGATATGGGCCCTGCGCCGTCTGAGGCGGGGAGGATTCGATGCAGAGCGGCCGTCGCGCCACACTCTGACATTTGACTGAAAGGCGCTACGGAAGTGCTAGGCTGCTCATGGTCGGTTCCGCATTGACGTTCTGGGACCGGCCTGACGAAACGCAAATCAGCTGCAGGCCCTCAGGCCCGCGCGCGCACAAACCAAGGCTTCCACTGTTCAGCCTCGCGGAGGCCGGCGCCCGCTAAGAACCCTGGCCTCACCTGGCCTGTCGGCCGCCCCAAACGGACCAGTTTGCGACACCCTTCCGCGTCCGGCTGTCGCAATAGCGACCCAGGTCGCGCTCACTGCGACCACGCCGCCCGTCTGGTGAAGAAATACCCCGCCATGCACCAGTCGTACGCCGCGCAGAACACCCCGTACGCGAGCGGTATGTCCGTGAGCGGCCGCGCGCTGCCGGCCCCGGCGCCGAGGTGCACCCAGATCTCGTGCGCCAGATCCCACCCGCCGTGGAGCGCGTAGCCCAGCACGAGGAGCGCTGGAAACCGGAGGCCCAGGAGCCCGAGTACCGCGAATACCGCCACCGCACAGGCCTCGGGCCGGAGCGTCGAGTAGTCGCCGAAGTACGCGACGAAGGCCAGGTACATCGCGGCGATCGGAACGAGCAGCAGCGCGAAGAAGATGTGCTCCACCCGCGGCGAGAACCGCGAGCGGCTGATCGTCACCGACCCGATGGCCGCCAGCGCGCCGATGACCAGGTACAGACTCAGGATCGCCGCCAGAGCCATGGCTGCCTCGGGGAGGTGACCGGTGGATTGCACTGCATGACTGGGGAGACCCGCCGGCTCGCTCGATCGTAACACGGCCCACAGGGCAGGGCCACCGCAAAAAGCCCCACGAACGACTTGCGCATCAGCTGCGGGCCTTATGCCCGCGCCCGCACAATCCTACGCTTCCTTATCGGCACTCACCGGAGGGCGCCCGAGCGGCGCGCCGCGCCCCTTCGGCCCGTCGGCTGCATGCGCGGGTTAGGCAGCGGCTGCCGGAGCTCAAACGGGCTCCCAACTCATAGGGAGTCTGGTCCGGCGGTATCGACCCCTGGGTGTCTGTTGAGGCCGGGGCTTCTCTTGAGCCCATGAGCCAATCAACAAAGCGAGCCGCGACGGCTCCTGAGTGTCAGAGGGTCGCTGACGCAGTTCAGGATTCCAACACCTGCTCGACTGAGGTGCCAGCATGGAGTTCCGGAAGTCGGGCCATCGCCCCCGCCATCGAGCAGGATGCTCCGTTCAACCAAGAACATGCCTTTGAGATGTCTTAGCCCGCATCTGGTTTCCAAGCATTGCCTCGAGGCTTGTCGCTGTCCAACGCGCTGGAGTTAGCCTGCTGCCCATCCAATATGTTGCGGCTAGTGACCGAGCCGCCACAGCAACCCGCCGGGCAGGTTCACCTCATCGGTAGGCTGTTCATCGCCAGAATCTGAGTTCATTGCTCGAGCCCAGACGGTCAAAGATCTCCTCTAGTAACTCCCGGAGCCTCATGCGATCCCAACCGAGATAGAGCGCTTGATACCAAACAGTCCTCGCGAAGGCGCGTGCACTAACCAGTACAAAGAGTGCGAACGCGGTGACGTTCGCTGCCTTCGCCAGACCCGTTAGGCGTGCACCGCTAAGCGCCGACGCAGTATCGAAGTCTGGCGCTCTGCTAAAGGACAGTTGCTGTAGGGCCCAGTGGTGACCATGGGCGACGGCGGAGAGGAGGCGATAGTGCTCTTCTTCTCCCAAAATGGTTCCAATCAGGTCAGTCACTGAGGGCATGTGCTGTCCTGCTCCAGCGTGACGTCCACGCTTATCGAGAATTGGCTGATAGCCAAGGTTTCTCGCCACCGCCGCGATGTCAGTCAGCCGACGCTTGGCCTTGGCGACGTCCTCCCCCGCGGCATGAGCCCATCTCAGCTGTTGCAGCATTCCCGTGTAGCGGAAAGCCATGCTTCGTGCGACACGCGCTGAAACGTCTATCATAGGGTCGAATAGCCAGCACGCTAACGCGCCTCCTTCAAGGAGCGAGCGCACGCACGTGTAGGGAGCGACAGTCTCGACGGGTTCAGTGACGGTCTTGACGAGAGCGGTCAATTGATCGGATGTGACCTCAACGAGGATCCAGGCCTGCGATTGCGCAGTGTGAACGGACTCGGGACGACTGAACTTCTTGATCTCCACCTCTCCGACTGAGCCAGGTTGCGGATCCGAACCGTAAGGCTGTGCATAAGCAGCGAGCCTGTCACGAAGCTGTGCGAGCGCATCGCGCATATGCTCGAACTGCTCAAGGCTCAGTTGCGTCATGGAGTCACGGGCTACCAATTCAGCTGGGAGCGGTGAATCGGCGTAACGACGATGGGCATCCAGCTGCCCGCGATCGTGTCCGCGCCGGCACAATCCTACGCTTCATTATTGCGCTCACGGCGGGCGCCGCCCGAGCGGGGCCAAGGCGACCCGCCGGCTGCATACGAGAGTTTGGCAGCACACGTCACCAGCGCCAACGAGCATTAGGGCTGCGGCCGCAAACGTGCCCCATTCTCTCGCATCTGGCGAGCCAGTCGGAGGATGCGCGTCACCTCATCGCGAACCTCGCCGAAATTGAACTTCTTGTCCAGAATGACGAAACGCTGGCGGTCAGGGTCGACTAGCTTAAATACATGCTCGCGACCATTCGGCAGCTCGGTCGAGTCGCCGATGCGCGGTACTGGCATGTATGTGCCCGCATCAGACGTCAAAAGGTAGAGGTCGATTCTCTCGTCGAAGTGCTCAAGTGCATCACGGAGAGAGCGATCCTTGAGCGGGGAGTGGTCTTCCGAGCCGAAGGCCTGACGAAGCTTTCGGGCCCTAGCATCCTTAAGGTCTCGAAGGGCCGGTCTGGCCCGTGGGCCGGCACCCGAGGGCCAGAAGAAGCGGGACAAAGAGGCTGCATGGCCTAGGGCTTCATGGATAGCGCTCACCTGATCCGGACCAGAGGCACCTGATGCCCTCATCGCGTCATAGCGCTCAAAGGCCTCAATCGACCGGTCGGCGGAGTACTCAATAGAGTGAATGTAGAAGGCCTCATAGAGAGCAAAGATACCGTTCCATTCGTCAGTGATGAGTCCGGCGCGTTCATCGAGGTCTGCTGTGGTCACTGCCTGGCGCTCCTGCGCGATTCTGGGGTATCCAGCCTATGAGGTGCGTTGCTTAGTGCTTGGACGCTGCCTAACGAGTGGCTAATCAGCTGCAAACGACCTTTTGATAACCTATTGTCCGTTGTCGCCGCTGGGAGGCTCGGAGGCGGGCGTCGCCCGGCGTCGCCCGCGTTTGTCGGCTGCATTAGCGGGTTAGACAGCAGCCGGCAACCATGCTTGCCGTGAACTCGCTCCCGCTCTCACGGAAGCGGCGCAATGAACTCGTCGGGATTCAGCTGCAGCCGCCAAGTCCCCTCATGTCGCCGTAGGCTGATCTCGGCAAGGCCATCGTTCTCGTCCCCGTGGGGCGCAGTCCCCAACTCAAGGGGCCTCAGCAGGAGGCTCCGATGCCCCGGAGAGTCAGGTCACCCACGCCATGTACGAGCGCCAGCGTTTCGTGCTCGATGCGCCCCGGCTGATGTCCGCTCACGCCGCGAGGTACTCCGGCAGCACAAGATCGTCGTGCAGTGAGCGCGCCAGCAGCGGCGTCGCGACAAAGGGGATGGAAAGGGCGTGAACGACGAGGTTACGCACCGTCAGCCCGAGCGCGGTCTGAGGCGCGAAGAAACCGCGGAACCGTACTGCGGCCCTCTGCTTAGCGGTCACGAACGCGCGCAGGCGTGTGTCGTAGGCCGCAAAGGCGCGTCTGAAATCGCCCGCGGCACGGTGAAGCTCACCGGCGAGTACATAGGCCTCGGTCATCGCCAGCCCGGTGCCTTCCCCGGCGAGAAGTGAGGGACAGGCCGCTGCGTCGCCGAGCAGGGCGACGCGTCCCGAGAACCAGCGTGGGAGGTGGATTTGGCTCACGCGATCGAAATAGACATCGTCGACTCCGTCCATTCGATCCAGAAGATCGGGTACCTCCCAGCGCATGTCATGGAAGGCGTGACGCAGGGCTGCTCTCGGCCGCTCCCGCAGAGACTCGCCGTTGACGAGCTCCGCGCGGCACACCAGCAGCACTAAAGTCTCGTCGTTGCGCAGCGCCACGCGCGCGACGTGACGCTTGGGCGCGGTGTGCGAGACGTACGTCAGCTCGTCGCGGAGGGGATAGCCTGGGATGCGAAAGGCAGCGACGTAGCAGCCCAGGGATCTCTCAAAGTGCGCCTCCGGGCCGAAAACCAGCTCGCGCACCTGTGAGTGCAGCCCACCGGCGCCGACGACGAGATCGAAGCGCTCTCGCCGGCCGTCGGAGAGAGTGACGACAACTCCCTTGGCGGCTTGGTCGATCGCCGTGACACTCACGCCGAAATGCGCCGGAATGCCGTCGCAGGCGCCGAAGAGCGCGGCCACGAGGTCGGCCCGAGCGAGGCTGATGAAGCGCCCTTGGAGGACCTCGCGCATCGGCGTCAGGTTCACGGTCGCCTCCTCGCGACCGTCACCATCGACCATGCGCATCCGCTCCATCTCGTAGCAGCGTTCGCGCAAGATCGGGACTAACCCCATGCGCTCCGCTATCTCGTAGCCGAGACCCCAAAAGTCGATCAGGTAGCCTCCGGTGCGGAGCGCCGGCGCCTTCTCGAACAGGACGGGCTCGTGACCAAACCGCCGCAGCCAATAGGCCAGAGTCGGTCCCGCGACTCCGGTTCCGTTGATGGCAACTCGCATGTCGTGCTCTCCTCGCTTCGGCCACACCTGACGCCAGGTCGAAGCCGGTCGTAATTTCGGCGAGGCGGTCGGGCCGCCCTCTCCCCGGCTCAAAGCGCTCAATACGCGGCCCAGGGCCCCGCACACTCGCTTACTCAAAACATAGTCGGTACGGAGATCGATATCGCCGGCCGCGCTCGCCTCGGGGCGTAGTCCCTGCATCGCTGCTCTGTTCACCACGAAGGCACGAAGGACACGAAGAAAAACCCATTGGTTTGTGGGGGGGGCTTCGTGGTCCTTCGTGCCCTTCGTGCCTTCGTGTCGAACGGCCGCACCCATCTCCAACGTCCATGGAGGCCGGGTCCCCCGACCCTCGCCCGGTTAGCTTAGAGGGCATGTCCATCTCCGATCTCCGCCGCGAATACGCCCGCGCCCGCCTCGACGAGGCGGACGTCAGCCACGATCCGTTCGTCGAGTTCGCCCGCTGGTTCGCCGAGGCGCAGGAAGCGCAGCTCGGCGACCCCAACGCCATGACGCTGGCCACCGCCACGGCGGACGGATCGCCCTCCGCCCGCATCGTGCTGCTCAAGGCGTTCGACGAGCGCGGCTTCGTCTTCTTCACCGATTACCGCAGCCGGAAGGGCGACGAGCTCGAGGCCAATCCCCGGGCGGCGCTGGTGTTCTACTGGGGCGAGCTGGATCGCCAGGTGCGGATCACGGGCGGCGTGGCCCTGACCTCACCGGACGAGTCGGAGCGCTACTTCAAGAGCCGGCCGCTCGGCAGCCGGCTCGGCGCCTGGGCGTCGCACCAGAGCCGGGTGATCCCGGGGCGGGCGGCGCTGGAGGCGGACCTGCGCGAGGTCGAGTCACGCTTTGCCGACGGGGAGGTGCCGCTGCCGGATCATTGGGGTGGGTACCGGGTGGTGCCGGAGACGATCGAGTTCTGGCAGGGGAGGGAGAGCCGGCTGCACGATCGGATCCGGTATGTGAGGGAGAAGGGGGGAGGGGGTGGAGGGTGGAGCGGTTGTCGCCGTGACGTGGTATCGAGCGGCCGGGTTACGCCCCGAAGCCTAGGACTGACGGCGCAGCACGATGGTGTTCGCCGGCGGCGGCTCATCCTGGGTGAGCGTCAGCTGATTCCCGTCCTCGACCAAGCCCCAGTCACCGCTCTCCGTCCCGATCGTCAGCGTGACCCTCTGGCCGGTTTGGACATAAACGCCATCCTGGACGAGCGGCTCGGTCGGCTCGTCCGGAAACGTGACCGTTCCGTCCACGTGCATCGTCCCGTCGCTGCGAAAGATCCAGGTCCCGGTCGTGACCGCGGCGACTCCCGCGTCGGTGAAGCCGACGAGATCCCACGTGCCCACCAGCTCCGGGCCGGGCGCCGTGCTGTCCGAGCCGCACGCCGCCAGGAAAGTCCCTGCCGCCGCGACGGCCAGGCCGGCGGCACGCAGTGCGATCGAAATACGCCACGACATGGGCTCACCTTCCGCGTATTGCGCGGATCAGGGGGTCAGGGAGCGGCCTGGACGGCACAGCAGGGCGGCAAGATCGACCACTAGACGACTGACGACTGACGACTGACGACTATCGACGCGAATGCCGCACGGCAGCCGCCGTACAGACGATCGGGCCCATGCATCGGAAGCGTTTACCCCGCTGACAGTTGTGCCGTCGCGAGGCGGTTCCGTTCGAGCCTGCGCCGGGGCGCTCTTCGAGTGTCGATTCGGCCATGCGTCGTTCGACGTGTTGATGAAGGCCAGAAGCGTACGCCGGCGGCCTGGACGTCAGGCCTTGATCGCCAAACGACTACACCAACGGAAGATCCCATGAGAAAGCTCATCGTTTCCGAGTTCGTGACGCTGGACGGCGTGATGCAGGCACCGGGTGGCAAGGACGAGGACACCGACGGAGGGTTCGCGCACGGCGGCTGGACGCTGCCCTACTGGCACGATGCCATCGGCGACACGTTCGGCGCGATGATGAAGGATACCGATGCCCTCCTGCTGGGCCGACGCACGTACGTGACCCACGCCGAGGCGTTCGAGCCCATGCCGCCGGGTGACAAGTTTGGGGACATGATGAACGCGCCGAAGAAGTACGTGGTATCGAAGACCCTCGAGCGCCCGACGTGGCGGGACACCACCATCATCCGGGAGAACGTGATCGAGGCGGTGCGTACCCTGAAGGCACAGCCGGGCAGGAACATCCTGACGGACGGCAGCAGCCAGCTGGTTCACGCCCTGCTCGAGCACGACCTGATCGACGAGCTGCACCTGCTGGTGTATCCGCTGACGCTGGGGAGCGGCAAGCGGGTGCTGCCGGACGGGGTGCATGCGACTTTCGCCCTCAAGTCCGCCACGCCCTATCCAACCGGTGTCGTGGGCCTCCACTACGTCCGTCAGCGGGGGTGACCTGACCACTGGGGCGGGTACGGTCACGCGCCCGTCCCACGATTCAGGATGCCGAGCTGCCTCCACGATCTTCAGCGCCCGCAGCCGCTCCAGCGCCGCCTTCGCCGTGGGCCAGGTGACGCCGGCTGCCGCGGAGCGGATACGTCCGATCCCATGGTGGAATGCGTCGACGTAGCGGGGGCGCCGTCATAGCCAACCATCCGTAAATCCCGCCCGCCGCAGTCCCGTTACGATGTAGGGGCACGCGCGCATCAGACGCCAGAGCAAACCCGACCGGTGGTTCTCACACATCAACACAACCGGACCGAGGTTGATCCCGAAATGGTACGGCGAGGTCCAGCCTGCCCCTGCGTCGCCCTCGTGAGGAAAGGTCAGATTGAAGCTGCACCGGAGGCAATACTCGCCCGTGACCTGTGGATAGACGTCCTGAAAGTGCTGAACCGTCGGCAGCACGATCTCCGGCGCGAACGGGAGCGAGGCGGCTGCAGCCCAGGGCGCGACGGTGCCGTCGTCTGGGCCATACGGCGCGCCACGCGCGACGTAGTCAAAGAAGGGGCGCTCGATACCGTGAATGCGGCGGGTCGTCCAGCCTGGGCCATCGCTCGCGGTCAGCCCCCAGAAGTGCTGGCCGTAGCCCGCGAATTCCAGAGGGTTCCGGATCGCGTACTCCTGTTGGACGTAGGTCGCACGGCGGCTGTTTTCCCAGTAGTCGATGCCCTTGTCTCGCACAAAGGCATCCTGGATCCCGCGGAAGTCCACCCAGACGTGCGAGTACTGATGGATGAAGAGTGGACCGCCATAGAGCAATTCGTAGCCGTAGATGTCCTTCCACTGATAGCTGGAGGCCCACGCCGAGTAGCTCTCCGCCGGCAGGGGATACGTCGGCGAGCCGAGACCGAGGGCATACAAGAGCATGGCCTCGTCGTAGCCTTCCCAGCGGTATGGCAGAAAGCCGCTCTCAGGCTTCCACCCGTGAGTGACCGTCGCTCCGCCGTTGCACGCCCATTGCCAATCGGCGCGGCGGTAGAGCGCGTCGGCCAACGTACGGATCTCCCGCTCGGCCTCGCTGTCCTGATCGAAATACCCCGCGGCGGCCAGCATGCCGGCCAGCAGGAAACTGGTATCGACCGTCGACAGCTCGCACAGCGCGACGCGCCTTCCGGCCGTCATGTCGAGGAAGTGGTAGTAGAACCCCTTGTAACCGGTCGTGTCGGGCGCCGTTCCCTGCGGGCTGGTCCAGAAGAACCGGAACGCCGCCAGCGTTCGCTCGATCGCATCGGCGCGTGTCATCCATCCGCGCTCCACGCCGACCGGATAGGCCGCCAGCGCGAAGCCGACGGCGGCGATACTCGCCGGCGCGCCCGGCTGCGTTCTGTCTGCCACGAGACCATTCGCGGAATTGGTCTCGTTCAGGAAGTATCCGAAAGAATGACGCTGCAGCGCGTCCAGCCTCGTTTCACCGAAGTCAGGACAAATCACATGGGCCATAGACCGTTCCATCATCGTCATTCGGCGGGCCCGCGTACAACGGTGCGGGTGGCACTAAGTGCCATCGTAGGGTTTCGTCGAACCAGTCGCAGGTCGCTGGCGAGGTAGCTGGCGGCCATGCCGCCTTGCCCTATATACGTACGAGGTCGCAGCATAACACAGATCTGACGAGAACACTCTTGCCGTCGAACAGAAATGATTGCTGAGCGTCACGATGCCCCGCGAGGAGTGGTTGCTGCGGTGCTGTGGCGGCTACCTCAACTGAGACTGCTGCGTCCGTTCAACGTCTGGATTGCCCAGTAGTGGGCTGGCCGCAGCGCAAGGAAAGGGGGCACTGTGATGCATTATACAAACGGATGGATGGGGGGCGGGATGTGGCTGTGGACGGTGATCGGCGTACTGGTGGTGGTCCTGCTGGTCGGCGTGATTAACAAGCAGTCCAAGAAATAGTCCTGCGTTCACGACCCGCCTGTGAAGTGAACCGGTAACCAAAAGAGATGGCCGATGCTGGTCAAATTATCCACGAACAAGACGATGAGCGAGACCGCGGCTGCCTTGCAGGCCGCCGTTGAGGCCAATCACTTTGGCGTCATGCAGATTCACAATCTCAAAGAGACAATGACGAAAAAGGGCGTGGAGTTCGCCCGCGAATGCCTGATCTTCGAGGTGTGTCAACCTCAACAAGCGAAGAAGGTGCTTGATGGAAACATGAGCGTGTCTACCGCACTGCCATGCCGGATCTCCATTTACGAGGAGGGCGACAAAACCATCCTGGCTACTTTGAAGCCAACGACTCTTCTGGCGATGTTCGACGCGCCGCAACTGGAAGAGGTGGCGCAGGAAGTGGAGGACACGATTGTTAAAATCATGAAGGAGGCGGCATCAGGCTGATTGTCTGGTATTGGAACGCCTCAATGCTTCGCTACCTTGTCATCAGGGCGCTAAGGGGGAGGCCGCCGAAATGTTCGGCGATCGCCGCTGGGCAGCAGTGTCGTGAAGGCAAGTTCACGTCATCTTCATGCTCCTGGTCGCTACCTCACTGTTAAATCGCGTAGGACGACAAGAGTTCGTTCGACCACGAGTACTGGGCGGGGTCCCCACCTGGAACTGAAGTATAGGGTATCCAAGTGATGTACGCGGGAGCGTTGGTCGCGTCCCTGGCCGCCATCGTGGCCTGTGGCAGCGACGGTACCGGGCCGTCGTCGCCGCCGCCTGCCGCAGCGACAACCGAGCTGGTGAGCGTACGCCTCCCGGCGGCTCGACCGGGGTGTCGACGACCGGGAACATGGCCATGACCTTCGATCACCCGATGATGGTGGGGATGGAGCAGTCCTGGACCTGCACCGGGGCACACCTCGGGCCGATCGAGCCGATCAGCTGCACCTGGTCCTCCGATCGGCTGACGGTCACCTGCCAGCCAGCCCAGGCGCTGCAGCACAACGCCCAGTATACGTTCCATGCGGGCGGCGGCATGATGGACGCGGACGATCACCCGATCCACATCGGACCGCACGGCACACAGATGGGCGGACAGTGGCTCATGCCGGGCATGATGGGCGGGATGCACGCGGGAATGCCGATGAGCGGATGGGCATGGGTGGCAGGGGGCGAACGGCAGCTACGGCATGGCTTTCACCTTTACGACGGGGTGAATTCCGGCCCTGCCCCCGGGGGCCCACGACCGGCGAAAGGGCATGGGCTGTCGTCCGCATTGTCATTCTCGGTTGTGAAAGGGAGGGATACTCCGTGACCTACGCACGCGGGATGATGCTCGCGGGAGCGCTGTGGGTGGCGGCTGTACCGGCCGCTCGGTCGGGGACAAGCAGGGCGACACCGGCACCAGGGCACCAAGCTCCGAGACCGGCATGATGTCCAAGCGCGGAATGGACTCGAGCGGGATGCCGATGGGCGGAATGCCGGCATCGACCTGATGACTGCGATGCGGTCGCAGATGGACTCGATTGCCGCGATGTCCCCCGCGCAGATGCAGGCGAGGATGACGGCGCACCGGGCCCTGTCGTCGCAGATGATGGATGCCATGGGCGCCGCCATCCGGAGCAGGCATATGACGCCCGGCGCCGGGTGGACCGTTCTCAGCGATTCCGTCCGGCAGGACCTCGCCGAGCTGCCGGCGCTGTCGGGAGCGGCACTCCAGACACGGATGCGGGCGCATCTCGATCGTATGCGCCGCCTATGGCAGCATGAGAGCATGATGAGGTGAGCGATTCGGAGGAGCGGTACGTGGCGAGCGAGGCACCGCTCCCGCTGGGCCGGGCCGGCAGCGGCGTAGCCGACGAGGGCGCGGCTCGGTCCCACGAGCATGGGCATCATCAGGAGCACCCTGATGATGCCCATCTTCTCGATGACGACCACGAGTCTGCCCAGGCGGGCGAGGGAGATCATCGCCACGGGACCGACTGGCTGGATCTCGCCCGCGTGGGCCTCGTCGCGCTGGGCGCTGCGCTGGTCTGGTTCCGCGTCTGGGAGCCGTTCCCGCACCTGAGCATCATTGGCCTCCTCGTGATCGCCGTCGGCGGCTGGCCGATCTTCCGGGAGCGATCGAGAATCTCGTCAAGCGGCGGATGACGATGGAGCTGTCCATGACCATCGCCCTCGTGGCGGCGCTCCTCATTGGCGAGTTTTTCACTGCCCTGGTCATCTGCTCTTCGTGCTGGTCGCCGAGGTGCTGGAGGGGCTGACCGTCGGCCGCGGGCGCCGCGCGATCAAGGAACTGCTCGATTTCCTGCCCCGGACCGCCCTCGTTCGGCGTGATGGCGGGACGCACGAGGTCGACGTCGACGAATCCGGCGGGAGATGTAGTGCTCGTGAAGCCGGGCGCCGCTCCCGGTCGACGGCTGGTCGTCGGCGGATCACTCCTTCGTCGACCAGTCGCCGATCACCGGCGAGTCGATGCCGGTCGAGAAGGCGCCCGGCAATCGGTCTACGCGGGCACGATCAACCAGTCCGGCGTGCTCGAGGTCCGCACCGAGCGGGTCGGGCGCGACACGAGCTTCGGCAAGATCATCGAGGCCGTCGAGCGGGCCGAGCATTCGCGCGCCCCGATCCAGAAGACTGCCGACCGGCTGGCCGGCTATCTCGTCTACTTCGCCATCGGGGCGGCCGTCGCTACCTTCCTCTCACCCGCGACGTGCGTTCGACGATCTCCGTCATTATCGTCGCCGGCGCCTGCGGCATCGCGGCCGGAACGCCGCTCGCCATCCTGGGCGCCATCGGCCGGGCGGCGCGCCAGGGCGCCATCGTCAAGGGTGGCTGCTACCTGGAGACCTCGGGCCGTGGACACCGTCGTGCTCGACAAGACCGGCACCCTGACCTTCGGCACGCCGCAGTGCGTGCGACAGCCCGCGCCGGGGTCGCGTCGACGACCTGCCGCGGCGCGGCGGTCGCCGAGCTGCGGTCGGAGCACCCGCTCGGCAGGCGTCCTGGAGCGCGCGCGGCGCTGGGTCTGCCGATCGATGAGCCTGACGACTTCGACTACACGCCGGGCCGCGGCGTCGTCGGCGCTGTTTGGCGGTGACGAGATCGTCGTCGGGAACAGGCGTTGCTGGGCGAGCGGCGACTGGTCACGCCGGACTCGCCGTGAGCGACGGCGGACGAGCATCGGACGTTTCGTGGCGCGCGGTGGACGCCTGCTCGGCGGATTCGCATCGCCGATACCGTCCGCCCCGAGGCGCGGGCGGCGATGGCGGAGTCCGAGCGATGGGATCCGGACGATCCTGCTGACCGGCGACACGCGGCGTCGCCGAAGCGTCGCCGCGACTGGGCGTCGACGAGGTCGAGGCCGAGCTGCTTCCGGAAGAAAAGCTGGAGCGGGTGAGCGCCTGGTGCAGGGGCGCATGGTCGCGATGGTCGGCGACGGCGTCAACGACGCGCCGGCGCTCGCGGCGCGAGGTGGGCGTGGCGATGGGCTCGGGCACCGACGTCGCCCGCGAGAGCGCCGACGTGGTGCTGCTCGGCAATGACCTCTCCCGCTTCGTCGAGACCGTGCGCTCGCCCGTGGACGCGCCGCATCATCATGCAGAACTTCGTCGGCACGCTCGCCGTCGACAGCGTCGGCATCGGCCTCGCCGCCGTCGGGCTGCTCAACCCGCTCCTGGCCGCGTTCATCCACGTCGCGTCGGAGCTGACGTTCATCCTGAACTCCGCGCGGCTCCTGCCGGGCGTTGGACGGCGGTAGCCCCCGGCCGCTCACCCACACCCATCCGCACTACCCGGACATCCACCACCGGCACGGCCACACATAAGAGTGAGCGGCGGTTCCGCTTACGGATCCTATGATGTCACTTGGCGTTCCTTCCAGAAGGAGTAGATCGCGGGGATCACCAGCAGCGTCAGGACCGCGCTGCTCACCATGCCGCCGACCATCGGCGCGGCAATCCGCTTCATGACACTCGCACCGGCACCCCTGCCCAACAGGATCGGGAGCAGCCCGGCGATGATCGCCGTCACCGTCATCACCTTGGGGCGCACCCGCCCGACGGCGCCCGCCATGACGGCGTCATAGAGGTCCCCTCGTGTCGAGGCGGATGTTCGCGCTCGCGCGCCTGCCAGGCCTGGTCGAGGTAGATCAACATCACCACCCCGGTCTCCGCGGCCACGCCTGCCAGCGCGATGAAGCCGATCGCGGTGGCCACCGACCAGTTGTACCCGAGCAGCCAGATGAACCAGAGTCCGCCCACCAGGGCGAAGGGCACCGACAGCATCACGATCAGCGCCTCGACCGAATTCCGAAGGAGAAGTGCAGCAGCAGGTAGATGAGCAACAGCGTCGCGGGAATCACGATGGCGAGCTTCGCCGCCCCCTGCATGTACTCATACTGGCCGCTCCACACCATCGTGTAGCCGGTCGGCAGCGTGACCTGGCGCGCCACCTCACGCTGCGCCCGCGCGACATACCCGCCGATATCGGGGTCGGTGACGTCGATGTAAACCCACGCGGTCGGAACGGCACCCTCGGTTCGGATCACCATCGGGCCGTCGACCTCACGAATCGTCGCGACCTGGCCGAGCGGGACATAGCCCTGCGGCCTGCCAGTGGCGGCTCTCGTGCCACCCATTGCCATCGCCTGGCCGGCGGGGCCGGTGAGCGAATGGCTCATCGGGATGAGCACATCGGCCAGTTGATCCGGGGTGTCACGCAGCTCCTGCGGGTATCGCACTCGGACACCGTAGCGTTCGCGCCCCTCGATTGTCTGCGTCACTGCCATCCCGCCGACCGCGGCAGCGATGACGGTCTGCACGTCGCCCACGTTCAAACCATGGCGTGCCGCAGCTTCGCGATCAATCTGGATGTCGAGGTAGTACCCGGACACCGCGCGTTCGGCAAAGGCGCTGCGGGTGCCGGGTACCGAACGCACGGCACGTTCCACATCACGGCCGACGCGCTCGAGCACGGCGAGGTCGGGACCGAAGATCTTGACGCCGACGGGTGTCCGAATGCCCGTGGCGAGCATGTCGATCCGTCCCTTGATCGGTTGGGTCCATGCGTTGATCACGCCGGGGATCCGCAGGGCGGAGTCCATCTCGGTCACCAGGCGGTCCTGGGTCATCCCGGGCCGCCATTCCCGTTCAGGCTTGAGGGTGATGGTCGTTTCCATCATGTCGAGCCCGGCCGGGTCGGTGGCGGTGTTGGCCCGACCGGC
Source organism: uncultured Gemmatimonadales bacterium (assembly GCA_963815515.1). Taxonomy (GTDB): domain Bacteria; phylum Gemmatimonadota; class Gemmatimonadetes; order Gemmatimonadales; family GWC2-71-9; genus CAVVWJ01. Next base: position 378,022 of record CAWFGP010000005.1, on the reverse strand, counting down.
CTTGCCCCAGACATGGTCGACTTCGGGAAAGCGCTTGATCAGGCTGTCCTGGATCCGGAGCACCTCGCGCGCGCGCGCGATGCTGATGCCCGGCAGCGTCGTCGGCATGTAGAGGATCTTGCCCTCGTTCAGTGGCGGCATGAATTCGCTGCCGATCCGCTTCCAGGGAACCCAGGTGACGACAGCACGACGCCGCCGCAACAGACCACCGCGACCGCCCCCGAGCACGAGCCGAAGAGTGGTTGGTAGGCGCGGATCAAGGCGCGGTTGATCGGATTGGCGCGCTCGCGCAAGAGGCGGCCGCGGACGAACACGCTCATCGCCACCGGCACCAGGGTGATGGAGAGCAGGCTGGCTGCGGCCATCGCCAGGGTCTTGGTCCAGGCCAGCGGCCGGAAGAGCCGGCCCTCCTGGCCGGTCAGCGAGAAGACGGGCAGGAAGGAGACCGTGATGATGAGGAGGGAGAAGAACAGCGCCGGGCCGACCTCCTGGACGAGCGGTGACCAGCTTCCAGCGTTCGGGGGCGGTGAGGACGGCGGCGTCGAGACGGCCCGGAGGTGCGTCGCCCTGTTGGCGGGCCTGGCGTCGACCGCCCGCTCGAGGTGCTTATGGATGTTCTCGATCATCACGATGGCGGCGTCGATCATCGCCCCGATGGCGATCGCGATGCCGCCGAGCGACATGATGTCGGCGCCGACGCCGATCCAACGCATGGCGATGAACGCCAGCAGGATCCCCACCGGCAGCGTGAGGATCGCGACCAGCGCCGACCGGGCGTGCAGCAGGAACAGGATGCACACCAGCGCGACGATGATGCTCTCCTCGAGCAGCTTGTCGCGGAGGTTCGCGATCGCCCGATCGATCAGCTCGCTGCGGTCGTACACCGGCCGGATGATGACGCCGGGAGGAAGCCCCGCATGGACTTTCCAGCTTTGCCTTGACGCGCTCGATCGTCTCCGGCGTTCTCGCCGTACCGCATCACGACGATGCCGCCGACCGCGTCGCCGCGGCCTCAAGGTCGGCGATCCCCCGGCGGACCGCCGGCCCGATACTCACGCGACCCAGCTCGGCGACCCGGATCGGGGTGCCGTTGCCGTGGCGCCGACGACGACTTCTCGATGTCGCTCGACTTGAGGTAGCCCAGCCCGCGGACCATGTACTCGCGCTCGTACAGTTCCATCACCATGGCGCCGACTCGGCGTTGGCATTCTGGATCGCCGTCATCACTCGCTGATCGGCACGCCGTAGGCCTGCAGCTTGGCCGGGTCGAGATCCACCTGATACTGCTTCTCGAAGCCGCCGATCGAGGCCACCTCTGCCACGCCCGGCACCGCGGTCAAGGCGTAGCGGAGATTCCAGTCCTGCAGGCTCCGGAGCTCGGCGAGGGACTGCGCCCCGTGGTGTCCTCGAGTGAGTACTGAAGATCCACCCCAGCCCGGTCGCATCGGGCCCAAGCGTGGGCGTGACGGTCGCGGGCAGCTTCCCCTTGAGGCCGCTGAGGTACTCCAGCACCCGGGTGCGCGCCCAGTAGAGGTCGGTGCCGTCCTCGAAGATCACGTAGACGAACGAGACGCCGAAGAACGAGTAGCCCCGCACGGTCTGGGCGCCCGGGACCTTGAGCATCTCGGCCGCGATCGGGTAGGTGACCTGATCCTCCACGATGCGCGGCGCCTGCTCGCTGTACTCCGCCTGGACGATGACCTGCACGTCGCTCAGGTCGGGCAGCGCCTCCAGCGGCGTATGCGTCAGCGCCAAGATCCCGCCGCCACCGCCGCCGCGGTGAACACAGCACCACCAGCCGGTTGCGGACCGACCAGTCGATGATTCGCTTCAGCATGGTGCCTACCCCGTCGGCGGCGCGGGTGGCCGCTTCTCCTGCACGTCCATGCCGGGCATGTTCGCCATGCCGCCGATCGCCTTGTCCAGATTCGATTCGGCGTCGACCAGGAACGTCGCGGAGGCGACCACCGTCTCGCCGGCCGCGATCCGCGCAGGACTTCTGCCCGGTCGTCGGTCGCCACCCCGAGGATCACGTCATGCGGCGCGAGCGTCCCGTCGGTGGCGCACGAACACCAGGTCCGCTCGCCCGTCGCCAGCACGGCCGACCGCGGCACGGTGAGGACCGGCGGCGGGCGGTCGAAGCGGAAGGTGGCGTACATCCCTGGCTTGAGGCGAGGTCCGGATTGCCAGCGCCACCCGGACGTGGGCCGTGCGCGTCTCGGTATTGAGGGTCGGGTAGATGTAGGTGATCCGCCCTGCCGGCCTCGCCCGGGAGCGCCGAACTCGGCCGTCACCTGCTGGCCGAGCCGCACCGCGGGCAGGTCCTGCTCGAACACCTCCCCCTCCAGCCAGACGGTGCTGAGGTCGGCGATCCTGTAGACCGGGTCCCCTGACATGATACGCTGTCCCTGGACACGGCTTCTCCACCACCACGCCATTCACCGGCGAGCGCAGGGTGACGTTCTTCCAGACGCCGGTGCGCTCGAGCCGCGCGATCTCGGCCTGCGGGACGTTCCAGTAGAGCAAGCGCGGCGCGCGGACTCGAGGAGTTCCTCGGCCCCTCGCCTGCGTCCGGCGTGCCGCCTGACGTCGTCCCGAAGCGCTTCGCGAGGAGGAGCTCCTGGCGGTACACCAGCATCGGCGAGTACATCCGAGCAGCGGCTCGCCCCGCGTACCGCCTGGCCGGTGAAGTCCACGTACAGCCGATCCACCTGCCCTTCGACCTGCGGCGCGATCGTCTCGACCCGGGTCTCGTCGTAGGTCACCAGCCCTACCGTCCGGACGCTGCGCGCGAGCGGCGCGAGCGCCGCCTGCGCGAAGACGACTCCGATCTTCTTCTCGTTCGCCGCCGACAGCATGACGTGCGCGCGGTGTCCGCCACTGGGGCCGCCCCGTGCACGTGCCCCGCGGGGGCCGCCCCCGCCGCGGGTGTTCGGGTCAGGAAGTACGACCCGGCACCTGCGAGGGCCACCAGGGGAGGCCGAACAGCGGAGCCGGAGCCTCCGCCGTCCGGCCTCGCGGGGGCTGTTCCGAACGGTTCTCCTTCCCGCATGTGCAGGTCCGATGGTATCGCTCGCGCTGATCACTGTTCTTCTCCGCGTGGCCGGTTCCCTCGGCATTAGGGTCGAGCAGCTCCTGCCGACGAGCATCTTGAGTTCCGCGAGCGCGCCGCATCGGCCTCGAGCCGGGGGAGCTTCTCGCGGTAGCCGTTCTCGGTCATCTGGGCGTCGAGCAGGGTCGTGAAGTCGACGCCGCCGGCCCGATAGGCGGTCGGGCCGACCCCGGTCGCGCCGGCCTGGGGGAACACCGTGCCCGGTACAGCTGGAGCAGTCCGTCACGTGGACCTGGGCGTCGAGCGAGGGATCGTCCCCCGGTCCGCGTGTAGGGCGGCCATCGCTTCGAGGTCCGCCGCGGCCATCTGGCGCATCGCCGGGTCTCGGGGCGCATCGCGGCTGACGACTTCCCGCCCAGATCGGCACCGAAAGCCGAGCATCAGGCTCACCATGTGGTTGGTGCCGCCTCCATCGGGCGCCGGCCGGACTGCACGCCCACCTGAGATCGGGCCAGATCTCCCGCCCGCCAGCGCTCCGCCCCTGCGCCCGTGCACGTCCTCGCCGCGCCGTGGCATCGGCCGGTGAGCCAGCGCGACGGTCGACCGATCCCGTGGCGGCAGGTCGGCGGGCAGGGGGGGCAGGACGGCGGGGCCGACCGCCTCGGCCGGGCGGTCAAGCACCGCGTTGAGCCGCGCCGCCGTCCCGGCGCGCTTCCCCTACATCCGCGATCTCGTCCGTCATCCGCGCGACTCGACCTGGGCGCGCAGGACGTCCGGCTGGCGGCCCTCGCCGACGGCGTACATCTGCTCATCGTCCTCGAGGTCCCGCAGCAGTCGCTGGGTCTCGCGCGAGACGGCGCGACTGTTTCGTCTGGTGCAGCTCGTAAAACGCCATTGCGCCGCGGGCCCGCTGTTCCCACGGTGTCCTCCGCGCGCGCCGCTGCGGCCGCGGTGCCCGCGCGCTCCGCCTGGCCCGCGAGGCCGAGCTTCCCGGCGATCGGAATCATCTGCATCAGCTGGATCTGGTTCATGCCCAGGACGTCGTCCAATCCCAGGCCCGGCAGGCGCCGGTTCATGAGGCCGAGCTGCAGCTCCGGGTCGGGCGGCCGGCGCGCCGGATCGATCCGCGCCTCGGCCGCGCGGGCGGAGGCCAGCGCGGCGGCGATACGGGGGGTCCCGTCCTCGATCTGCCGGTACACCGACTGCAGGGTGAGGGAATCGGGGCGCGCCTGCGCTCCGAGCGACCCGGCGGGTGCCAGTGCGAGCAGTGCCAGGACCGCCCCGGCGCCCCGGTGCAACGATTCGCGAGTAGAAGAACTGGCCGTGCATCGTCCGACCTTGGGCCGTCTCGCCCGGTAGGGCGGGGCGAGCCCCTCGCATCGGGACTCGCCACCGCGACAGCTGGTTCACTTCTTGACCGTGCTTCACCTGGGCCCGGTACGCGGGGTCGCGAAACCACGCGGCAGCGCGGGCCTGCTGGTCGGCCGCGAGGTACGACAGCGCGTCATTGTACGCCCGCCGCTTGGTGATCATCGGCTCCATCATCATGTGCTCGGGGCCTTTGCCACCGTGGGCCTTCCGGGTGTACCGATGGGGCTCGTCCCAGACCCAGAGATGAAGACGTTCTGGAGGTCGAGGACCTGCTGTGCGCTCAAGGCGAGGGTCTCGCGCTCAGCGAGAAACGCCTCGACGATCTCGTGCGGCTTGAGGGCGTCGAGCGAGGCCGGCACGGCAGTCGCGAGCGAGGGGACCGTCGGCACCGTACCCGGGCACCTCGAACTTCCGCTCGATCTGCTCTCGCTGGTTCGTGGTCAGGATTGCCATGGCGTCCCCGTAGGCGCGCTCCCGGGAGATCATCGGCTTCATCTTGAGGGCGTGGTGCGCCTTGTTCCCCCGCGGTTTCGGCCCAACGGTGGCGTTCGTCGCGCACCGACACGTGCAGGTCGTCGAGGCGCTTCACCTGGTCCGCCGTCGAGACTGAGCGGCCGGGCTTCGCTGATGACGGCTTCGACGATTTCATGCGGCTTGTAGCTCTCCAGCGCCTGCGGGACCTGCCGGGCAAGCGCGGGCGACTGGATGACCGCGACCAACACCGCGGCGGCCAGGAAGGTGCGGCTAGACATGGATTCCTCCATCGTTCGTTCACGGTGATCCGGCCGGTGTTGCCGGGCCGGCCACCAGGTTTGCGTGACCTGTGATCGGTGTGCTGCGCGCCGTGCCAGCCGGGCAGTCTGGCCCGCTGGGGGCAAGGTCATCCGCCCGGCGATGCCGCCGGCGGACGTGGCTGGCGCTAGCTGCGGGGAGGGGGAGTGACCGGAGGTGCGACGCGGCTGGAAGGAACCGTCAGGAAGAGGACCGGCCCAGCGATCTCGGCCCGCCACTCATGCAGCGGGGCACGGCCCTCGAGCAGAGCGACGGTTGCGGCGCAGGTGCTCGGGGTGGTGCAATGGCGCATACCGCCGCGCACAGGGCCCTGGCCTGGATGGTGTGTCTCGCAGCTCGCCGGCTGATGGGACGACGCGGGAAGCTGAGCCTCCATCGTCAACATGGTGGAGGGGGCCGTGTGAGGCCCCGGCAGACACCCACCCGTGACCACGTGTACTTCTCCGGGAACGAGAAGCATCGCGGCCAGCAGCAGCGCGAGCGGTGAGCGGAAGCGAATCATCGGGTCTCCACCGGGGTCAGTGACTTGCCCTACGGTACGCTGGAGGGAGGAGGGCGGGGATGAATCTGAGATGAAGGTGTCTTCATACCAGAGACAGTCGAAAACCAGGGATCAGTCGGTAGGGTCCTCACGCCTGCGACAGCCGAGTCTTGGACCAGGTATCCCAAGCCAGATCGCGGAGAGCCAACGTTGCGCGGTCCTACCGTACTCGCTGGCCGATCCAGTCACGCCACCCGGTTGTACACGCTCTTCCCGTCCCCCTGATAGCTCTCGTACACGTGCTCGAACAGAACGGCCACCTTCTTCTTGTACAGCTCCGGGGTGTAATCCCGCGGCAGCCCTCATCGAGTGCGTCCTCGATTGTCAGTCGAACTTTCGCCCGTGCCTGCGCCTTCTGTCGCCAGTTCAGAACCACGGCCGCCTACACCTTCTCCAGCAGCTGTCGGGCCACCTTCTTCACCTCGTCCCGCTCCTCCGAGGTGAGGTCGGGTCCCGGCCGGGTCAGGAGATCGAAGACCGTCAGCTCTTCCTCAGTGAGCTGCTCACGCACGTGCCGCTGCTCCTCGTCCGAGAGGGGCGGCTCAGGGCGAGCAGCTCCCGGAATAGACCGTCAATGTTCCGGCTGCCCGCGTTGTAGGACTGATCAACGCCTCGAACCTGCTCAGGTAGTCGGCCCGGGTCTGGTTCAGCGCGACCATGTGTCGGAACTGACCGCGGACCGCCGCCCGGAGCTGTTCCAGTTCGACGTTCTTCCGCTTCGACTTGGCGAATCGCTTCGCCAGAACCTCGAAGTCAATGCTGACAGGTCGATGAGCCGGGCCGGCCGTCTCCCCCGGCATCCTCTCACGGATTCGGAAGCCGTCCGCCGCGATCGACCGATCCAGCAGCGCGTTGATCGCTGTCATCACCCCGGAGATGTCCCCGGGCGCCTCGTCGGTCCGCTCCGAATCGCGTCGGCGATCGGTGCGAGGCGGATCACCCGACCCAGACCGAACGGCCGGATCTGGCTTGACCGCGCGATACAGCGTGTTCGCCATCTGGCCGTGGGCCAGGAACTCCTTGCGGAGCGCGTCCGGTGTGATGAGACGATTGACCGCATCGGCGATGTGCGAGAGCGCAGAGGCCTCCCGGCCCCGCCTTCGATCGATGCCAGAGCCACGCGTGCTGAGGCAGAACCGGCCCGCCGCCTCCACCGCCTTCCTGAGTTCATCGACTAGCTCCTTCTTGTCCCGGACTGGCGTCGTCCCGCCTTGGCCCCGCGTAGATCGCCAGCGCCTTCTCCAGCGACGCGAACACGTTGCGTAGTCCACGATCAAGCCGCTGTGCTTCCCAGGAACACACGGTTCGCCCGGGCGATCGTCTGCATCAGGGTGTGGTTCCGCATCGGCTTGTCGAGGTAGATCGTCGAGCAGCTCGGCGCGTCGAACCCGGTCAGCCACATGGCGCAGACGAACACGAGCCGGAGCGGGTCGTCGGGGTCCTTGAACTTCTCGTCGAGCGCTTCGGCGTTCATCCGCTTCCGGTGCGGCACGATGTCGAGGCCGAGGCGTCCCATCTCGTCGATCTCGTTCTGCGCGGGCGAGACGACCACCGCCATGTCGGTGGTCTCGAGCACGTCGAGCCGCTGCTGGAGCTCCGCGTTTCGTCTGTGGTCGGTCGCCTGGTCCTACGCCGCCAGCTCTCCCTCCACGCGCCGTCGCTCGGCTTCCCATCTTCCGGACCTTGTCGTACATCCGCAACGCCGTGGCCTTGTCGATGGAGACGACCATCGCCTTGCCCTGGAACCCTCGCCCGAGGAAGTGCTGGACGATGTCCTCGGCAACCGTCTCCAGCCGGTCGTCACGGGTGATGAGGTGATACTGGCGGCCGAGCTTCCCGTTCGAGCCGCTGCTCCTGCTCCTCGTCCAGGTCGGCCTCTTCGATCAGCTCGTAGATGTCGTCGTTGAGGTTCGGATTCTCGAGGTGCAGCTCCGGCGTCCGGTTCTCGTAGAAGAGCGGACCGTGGCGCCGTCCTCCACCGACTGTTGGAAGTCGTAGATCGAGACGTAATCGCCGAAGACCTCCCGCGTGCGCTCCTCGCCGGCGATCAGCGGCGTGCCGGTGAAGGCCAGGAATAGCGCCTTCGGCAGCGCGGCGCGCATGTTCAGCGCCAGCGTGTCGTACTGGCTCCGGTGCGCCTCGTCGGTGATCACGACGACGTCGCGCCGTCGCAGAGCACCTCGGGCGTCTGGAACTTCTGGATCAGCGTGAACACGTACCGGTGGTTGCCGCGCAGCAGGTCCCGGAGCTCCGCTCCGGACTGCTGCGTGGCACTCGTTGACCTCGCCTTCGCTCACCGCGCCGACCGCCTTGAAGGTCTTCGCGATCTGCTCGTCCAGCTCCACGCGGTCGGTCACCACCACGAACGTCCAGTTGCCCGGGATCTTCGCAGGATCTTCTGGGCGAAGAAGACCATCGAGAGGCTCTTGCCCGACCCCTGCGTCTGCCAGAACACACCGCCGCGTCCGTGCCCGGCCTCCCGCGCCGCGAGCTCGCGGCAATGGCGTTGTTGACGCCGAGAAACTGGTGGTTCTGGGCCGAGGATCTTGACGAGCCCGGCCTTTGCTCGGAGAAGAGGGTGAAGTTCTCGACGAGGTCGAGCAGTCGCGTCGGGTCGCACACCCCGCGCAGCATCACCTCCAGCGAGACCCGCCGCGGCTCGTCCTCCCGCTCGATCCGCTTCCACTCGAAGAACCGCTCCCAGTCCGCCGTGAGCGACCCGACGCGGCTCTCGGTGCCGTTCGACGCGATGAGCAGCGCGTTGTACCAGAACAGCTGGGGAATCCGTTCTGCGGTGCTTGTAGCTGGTGAGGTTGTCGTCGAACGCCTGCCGAGCCGGGACTCCGGCCTCTTCAACTCGATGACCACCAACGGCAGGCCGTTGACGAACCCGACGAGATCGGGCCGGCACGTATAGAGCGGGCCGGTGATCGTCATCTGGCTGACGGCAGGAAGTCGTTCGCGGCCGGCTCCTCCAGTCCATCACCCGGACCCGCGCATCTTCTGCCCGCCACCTCCGGGTCGGGCACCGACACCTCCACTCCGTCCCTGAGCAGCGGCTAGACCTCCCGGTTGGCCGCCACCAGACTCATCGCCGATCGGTCCCGGGCCAGCCTCATCGACAGCCACCGTGATCGCCTCCGGCGGCAGCGCCGGATTCAGCCTGCGGAGGGCCGCATGGAGACGCGGAAGGAGAACCGCCTCGCCCGGTGTCTCGCGGCCCAGCGTGCTGCCGGCCCCGAACACCTCTTCCGCGGCGGAAATGACTTCCCACCCCAGCGTCTCGAGGACCTCGAGCGCCGGCTGCTCCACGAGCTGGTCTTCCGTGAACCCGTGTGGCGTCACGCTCCCGTCCCGCGATTCAGGATTTCGAGCTGCCGGGTGTAGGTGTACAGCCGGTCTCGCCGCCGGCCGGTGCTTTCCGCCACGATCTTCAGCGTCCGCAGCCGCTCCAGTGCCGCCTTCGCCGTAGGGCCAGGTGATGCCGGCCTCCTTGGCCACGCCGGGAATCGAGACCACGATGCGGCGGCGAAGCACGTCGTACACCTGAAGCGCGCTGCCGGTGGCCCGGCCAAGGCCCTGGATCCGAGCCCGGTCCTGATCAAAGAGGATGACCAGTGCCCGGACGGTGTCCGCGGCCTGGTTGGCTTCGTCCTCGACCCCGATCAGGTAGAAGCCGACCCAGCCCTCCCAATCACCGTGGGTGCGGACCCGTTGGAGGGCATCGTAGTAGTCAGCCCGATTTTCCCGGAAGTACAGGCTCAAGTAGAGGAAGGGCTGTGACAGCCCCACTCCGTCCACGACCAGCATGAGACTCACGAGGAGCCGCCCGACCCGTCCGTTGCCGTCCAGAAACGGGTGGATGGTCTCGAACTGAGCGTGGGCGAGTCCGGCCTTGATCACCGGCGGGGTGACCCCTTTCTCGTCGTGCATAAAGCGCTCGAGATTATCTAGCGCGGCGAGCATCTCGTGCGGCGGCGGAGGCACGTACCGGGCGTTTCCGGGTCGGGTGCCGCCGACCCAGTTGTCGGGTGCGGCGGAACTCCCCGGGCGCCTGCCCGCCGCCCCGTCCGCCCTTCATCAGGACCTTGTGGATCTCGCGGAGGAGCCGGAGCGAGAGGGGGAGCTTGCCGGAGCGGATGCGCTCGATCCCGTGCTGGAGCGCGTCGACGTAGCGGGACACCTCGCGCACCTCGTCTACGGGCGTGCCAGCCTCAGCCTCGAAGCGGAGGAGGTCGGACAGGGTAGACTGGGTTCCCTCGATGGCGCTCGAGAGCACCGCCTCCTTCCGCACGTACATGTAGAGCAGCCGGTCGGGCTCGAGGGAGCCGACGCTTCCTCCCCGCCGCCCCAAGGCCCGCCCCGCCGCCTCACTCAGCCGCTGGAGCTCGGGGCTGAACTTGAGGGGTGGGGAAGGCGGCAGCGGGGCCGGGACGAAGGCGGAGAATCCCTCGACCCCGGCCTGCTGGCGAATCCAGCGTCCCGCGCGGGTGGATGTGGTTGGCATGATGATGGCAACTTTTGATAGCGGATGTTGTTATCAAAAGTTACGCTGTTTCGCTTTGAGAGCAAGAGCCACTGTCAAAGGGAGGATGCTACGGCTTCCTCGGCCTCGGGAAGCGTCAGCTGGCCGGACATGAGGCGGGGCAGGAGGAGGTTGCGGGTGGGCACGAAGGTTAACAAACTGCCGCTTCGAAAGCTTGAACCAGCAACTCGTGGATCGGGCACAGCAATCTGGTCGAACTGTCGGCGCAATGGAAATGGCGGAACTATGAAGGAAAACCTGAATTTATCCAATGCGGATGGAGCGCTTGATGTGGTGCATGGTTGCCCCGAGGGACTCAAGAGCCACGTAACACACGGGGCATTGACTCAAGGAGCCAGACGTGATAGCAGTAGACTGCGAGTGTACGGTCCTTGAGGAGGCGGTTGGAAGAGAATAAGTTGATATGAGCAGCCCGAGGTGCCCCACCCGGCCAGAGATAGGCCCACCCTTCGAGGTGTGCTTAGACACAGAAAAGACAGAAACAAGGACGTCGCCGTCTCGCACGACGAACTTAGCGGGGAATAATGATCGTCAACACAGGTTTCCTTTCAGGGGGTCTGCACGGAAAAGATACCCTCCCCTTCCCAACTCTTTGATCTTTAATTTAGATCGGCAGGCCAATCTCGCCCCAATGACTCGGATTGAACGCGAAACCATTGAGATAGGTAGCTACCCGCGGAGCGCGAGACGACATCGAACCCGTCGGGAATTGGTCCGAGCCGCGTTTTTATCCGCGCCAACCCTTAACGTGCCCCGGGAACCGGAAGTAAACGAACCACTCCCGGTAAATAGACTGGACCATCTCCTCGAGGATCTGGATGCGACGGAGGTTGTTCGAGATGAGGTCGTCGTACGCAGACAGAAGACCATGGCAATCCGACGTGCTCGGCAAACGGCGCCAACTCTTTAACTCCGAAGGCGAGAATCCCGGAACACTATGTCGTATCTTCGCCCCTGTCGCGTGGGACGCCCGTAGTCGTCGAACCCGGGCTACCGAAGAGATGGTAGATAGCCCGGATGAATTCGCCATTCACGAAGCGTAGAAGGCCAATCCGCTGGACAAGGAGGCGCTAGGATCACTTCGCGGATAGCGCCCACTTCAAGCCCGGCGGATCCCATGGTCGGTCATCGCGACAACGACGTCACCTTTATGAGATGGTACTTGGGAAACCCCTGCCAGTCCTCCGCCGGCCAACGCTTGGAGTGTCCTTGAAGATTCGGCCCTGACTGAAATTCTCTCCCGTCACAAGGGCGATGTGAGTCGGAACATCAGTGAAGAGGTCGCCCTTAAAGGCGAAGCCCGCCTGTGCTTCCGTCGAGGTCGCCGAGCTTCACCCTACTGCCAGACTGGGCTCACGTTCGAGAATCCGCGAGATTGTTGGCGATGGTGGATTCCAGTTTACGCGCCTGTCGTCAGGACTTCAATCTCCTCGTTCAGCGCCTCGAGCCGTTCCGTGAAGTCTTCGTTGTCACCTCCTCTCCCGCGGCCACGCCCACGTACCGCCCTGGGTTCAGGCTCCACCCCTGGGCTCTCGATCTCCTTGATCGTTGCGAGCTTGCAGAGCCCGGGGACATCCTTGTACTTCGCCCTTCCGAACCTTTCGAGGTCTTCTCCCGAGCCTCGTCGCCACCGTGCGTGTTATCCGGCTCCTCGCCCCGGTAGAGCCGTACGTACGTTGGCGAGGAACTGATCTGGCTCGGAGTCCAAGTCACGGTGCGCCCGGTCGACCTGACGGTACACGTGGCGAGCGTCGAGGAAGAGCACCTTGTCCGCCCTGGGTGTCCCGCTCTTTCCCCGGTCGAGGAACCAGAGGGTGCACGGCAGTGTCACGGTGTAGAACATGTTCGGGCCTACCGCCACCATTACGTCCACTGCGCCGGCCTCGATCAGCTTTCGACGGATCTCCTGTTCCGAGGCCCTGCGTCCGACGCCGAGTTGGCCATGATGAAGCCGGCCCGGCCGCGAGCGTTGAGCCCTGGAGTAGAAGAGCTGGATCCAGAGGTAGTTCGCGTTGTCCGGGCGGGGCAGCCCGAAGGGGTAGCGCTTCCCGTCGCCCGCTCCCCCTCCAGCCGCTCCTTGTCCACCGCGTTCACGTTGAACGGGGGATTGGCGATCACGAAGTCGAACCGGTCTCGGCTTCGTGCAGGTCGTCGTAGTAACTGTATCGCCTGGCGGATGTCCCCTTCGAGCCCGTGCATGGCAAGGTTCATCCGGCAGAGCCGGACGGTCTCCTCTACCTTCTCCTGTCCGTGGATCGAGAGCTCCGAGGCCGGGTTCTTCTGGTGCTCCGCCACGAACCGGGCGCTCTGGACGAACATGCCGCCCGACCCGCAGGCGGGTCGAGGATCTTCCCGTGGAACGGCTCCAGCACCTCCACCAGCAGCCGCACGATGACTGGACGGGGTGAAGAACTCGCCACCCTTCTGACCTTCCGTTCGTGCGAACTCGCCGAGGAAGTATTCGTAGATCCGCCCGAAGGCGTCGTACTCGAGGTTGGCCGGGATCTCCGAAACGCGCTTGAGTAGGTCCTTGAGCAGCACGCTCCCGAAGATCTGGTAACTCCTCGGCAGCACGTCCTTGAGCTCAGGGTTATCCCGCTCGACCACCTTCATGGCCTCGTTGAGCGCCTTCCCCACTTGGGCCTGCTCGGGCAAGGCCAGGAGATGCTCGAACCGGGCTTCCGGTGCCAGGTACAGCACTCCCTCGGCGTGGTACGACGGCGGGTCATCCAGCCGGGAGCCGCGGCGGCTGCCCTTTACGTTGGTCTCCAGCGTCAGGCGGCGGGCCATGAAGCGCGCTTCGGCGAAGCGGAGGAAGATCAGGCCTAGGACGGGCTGGGAGTACTGCTGGGAGTTGAGGCCAGAGTTGGCCCGAAGCTGGTCGGCGGCGTCCCAGAGACGGCGCTCAAGGGTCGTGGTACCGGGGTCTTTCTCGGGTGGAGCGATCCAGCGCATAGGTGTCCGGGAGGGCACCTGAGAAACGGATCAGGCGCCACGGTTCGTGGTGAGGGGTCAGCTCATGAAGCGGATTCTTCGGAAGCTAACTCTCCCGACGTACCCATTGGAGGGTCTCGATGCGGTTGCTGATCGGCTCGGGACCGATTCGCTGGTAGTGGGTCAGTTTGAGGCGTCACAATTCGGCTAGTTGATAATGGACACCTTGACCTGACCTCCAATCAGTTTGGGGGTCCGAATGTCAGAGGGACAATTCGATGTGCCGGACGAAGTGCTCCGTGGTCAGGATGAGATTCCGGCACACCTTTTCGACTGGTTTCCCGACGACGACGGCGACCTCTCCTTCGTCGAGCGCTATATAAAAGGTCACCTTCGCCTCCACATCCACTTCACTGTCAAGAACGCGGGGCCGCCAGGAGGCAACTACTGTGCGGTCATCGAGCACGGCGGTTCGGGGGACTTCGATGATGCCGCCGGCGAACGCGACCTCACGGACCATCCGCATCTCCAATTTCGTGGCCTGGCGGCGGCACAAGTGGAGCGTGCGGTGCTTGTCGATATTGCAGAGTTTGTGCAGTACCTCTCCGCCGTGGATAAAGACCTTTCCCCGTGCGCTGGCCCTGGCCTCGTTTTCCTCCCGACGATAAAACGGTTGCAGCGACTCGATGGCATCCAGTGTCTCTTTGCGCGTGATACCGCGAATCTTCCCGAGGCCAGATCCATGGGCGGGCCTGCCCCCGTCGAGCTTGAAGTAGTCCGCCCGCTTCATGAAAATGGGGAACTCGGAGTTTTTCGCGGTTCCCCCGACGGAGTAAATGACGTGGTCAAAAGCGGAGCGCAGGTTGAAAAGGATCTCTCCGATAATCACGGACCAGTCGAGGGAAAGGGCCGCGCGGGGGTAGTAGACCAGGAGCTTCTTACCAGCTTCCGCATCGAGCTCATGCCGGATCTCATACGGCTCACTATCGTGGAACCGTTTGAAATCCGCCTGGAGGAAATCCAGGTGCTCCCTGGCCCGCTTGATCTTGGCCCGACTGCTGGCGAATAGGTCTGCCATCCCCCTACTATATGGCATGCCTAAACGCTCAAGCAAGCCCTCCTCAAACTACAAGGCCACCCGCTAGCGGGTGGCCTCCAACCATGCCGATTTTCTCATCTTTCTTAAGCCGCCGCAAGTCGTACATTGTGGGCCATGTACCTTGCATACTTCGATGAGAGCGGCGACGCTGGCCTCGTCAACAGTCCCACCCGGTTTTTCGTCCTGAGCTGCGTTCTGATTCACGAGTCAAGGTGGATCGAAACGCTGGATGGCCTCGTCAAGATGCGGTCGAGGCTGCGCACCCTCCACGGGATCTCGCCACGGCCCGAAATCAAGAGCACCGATATCCGCCGCGGACGTGGCCCGCTGCTCGCCCTACGATGGTCGCCAGGTCGCCGAATGACCTTCTACGAAAACTTGATGAAGTACCAGGCCAAGACGCTCACCGGCACGACGGTGTTCGCGGTGGCGATTGAGAAGGCGGGGTCGAGTCAGAGAGGCCAGGAGCCGCGCGAGCGCGCGTGGGAATTCGCGCTACAGCGGGTCAATCGGTTTTGTGAGGACGACGATGAGCGGGCAATGCTATTTCCCGACGAGGGTCATTTCCCCTTCATCCGGCACCTGATCCGCCGGATGCGTCGATTTCAGTATGTACCGAGAAGGTGGGGCGGGGGTTCTTACGCTGTGCCAACCGCGAGGATTATCGAAGACCCCAATGACCGTGCTTCGCATGACTCATATTTTATCCAGCTCGCGGACTGGAACGCCTACGCGGCCCATCGCTCGAGTTACGTAGACCCTCGCCCCGGGGTGAACCCCAACCTCTGGGACTGCTTGGGGGACCGTCGATTGCTGGCGGTGAACGCCCTTTCCGGCGGGCCACCCGGGATCAAGCTGTATCCCTGAAGTGTTGCGACTCCCGGGGAGCAGAACCCCGGGAGCCGCAGGAACAGTCCTAAACCCAGCTTAGGCCGGGGTCAGACTGTACTAGCAATCTAATTAGTGTATCCAATAACGCAAGGGCAAGTCCTGCAACAACATACGTTGAACGTCGGGCCGGGACTACTACTTGGCGCGGTCTAGACCGCCCGGCGGAGTTGCGCAGCCCTGTACGCCTACCCATCTTAGGGTCATGCATAAACGCTCAAGCAAGGTCAGTAGACCCGAGGACGTGAACGAGACGGCGTTTCGGGTGCTCCGCGAGGCGACGGGGGAGAAGAACCCCGCCGCCGTCGCCCTGGGGCGCCTAGGCGGCAAGAAGGGCGGTCCTGCACGGGCCGCCAAGCTTTCGCCCAAGAAGCGCCAGCAAATTGCCCGAGCTGCGGCGATGAAGCGCTGGCACCCGCCCGAAGCCTAACCCCAAGCCAATCGTTCACTTAGCTGGCCCCTACGGGTTCGGTGTCCATTTTGCCTTGTATACTTGAGCGCTCAAGCATAGATTGTAACCCATGAACCAACTATCACTTGAACGTCGCGCTGCCATCGTCCGGTGTCTGGTGGACGGCAACTCCATCCGGGCCACCTGCCGGATCACCGGGGCCGCCAAGAACACCGTCATCAAGCTGCTGGTGGACCTGGGCGAGATGTGCTCGCTCTACCAGTCGCACGTCATCCGCGACCTACCGGCCCAGCGGATTCAGTGCGATGAGATTTGGAGTTTCGTTGGCGCGAAGGCGCGGGCGGTGAAGCGCGGCGCTATGGGCGATGGCGACGTGTACACCTGGACCGCGCTCGATGCGGAAACCAAGCTCATGATCTCATGGCTGGTGGGGCGGCGCTCCCAAGGGGCGGCGTTCGCTTTCATGAACGATCTGGCGGGCCGGGTGACGGGACGCCCGCAGCTCACGACGGACGGCCACAACGCCTACGTGGCGGCAGTGGATCGGGCGTTCGGCTGGCGGGCGCACTATGCCATGCTGGTGAAGATTTTCGCCAACAACCCGGACTACCGGGGGAAGTACACGCCCCCGGTGTGCGTCGGGGCCGAGAAGGTCATCCAGTGGGGCGACCCGGACCCGGACGCCATTTCCACGTCCTACGTCGAGCGGGCGAACCTGACCATGCGGATGGGGATGCGGCGCTTCACCCGGCTGACCAACGCCTTCTCGCGGAAGGTGGAGAACCACGCCCACGCCGTGGCGCTCCACTTCATGCACTACAACTTCTGCCGGGCGCATACGACCCTGACCCAAGCCCATCCCCGGCACTATCCTACGACCCCGGCCATGGCGGCGGGCCTCGCGGATCACGTCTGGACCGTCGAGGAGGTCTGCGCCCTGCTGGACCCGGCCAGACCGTTACGTTGAGAATGACCCACTACGGATTCGCTGTCCTCCCGCCCCCCCGCCGATTACCTTCCCCTCCGATGCTCCAGGCCTTGCGCTCCCGCCGCTTCGCACTCGCCACGCTGGCCGCCTTCCTGCTGGCCCAGCCGGTCGTCGCCTGTGCCGCGCTGTGCCTATTCGAGCGGCACGACGCTGCGGTTGCGCACTCGATGCCCAGCATGAGTCGCGACAACCCGGCCCTCAGCACCAGCACCTGTCACACCACCAGCGCCGGTGCCGTCGAGCGGGATCGATACCAGATCCTCTCCCCCATGGCGCCGACGCGCGTGGCTCTCCTGGCCGTGGCGCCCACGCGCTGGGTCGAGCCGGTCCGGACCCGTCCCTGTATCCTCCCCGCCTCATCTTCCGCACGGTCGAGCCACCCCCTCCGCGTTTCGTCTAACCCAGGCAACTCGAGCAGACCTCCGCGCCCGACATTTCGTCGCGGCGCCGCGTGTCCGCACAGGTGCGGCCGCGCATGGCCTCAGACCAGGGAGCAAACGACATGCAGGGATTCGTGCGATCCGGCCGGCTCGCGATCCTCATCCTCGGCCTTGCCGCCGGCATGGCGGCCAGGGCCGCCGCCCAGGGCAAGCCCGATCAGCCCGTCGATCTCACCGCCTCGGGCGACGTCGAGCCCGTCACGGGAGAGAACGAGCACGCGCTCTCGATCACCGGCTTCGGCGTGGGCGGGTACACCTATGACGGCAAGACCAACGACAACTCCTTCGCTGCCGGGAAAGTGGCCGTCGCGCTCTTCCGGGAGCTGACCGACAACCTGTACGTCTTCGGTCAGCTCACCACCTCGCTCTCCGACGAGGGCGGCGGGGAGCCGACGACCGAGACCGAGATCGACAATCTTCTGGTGGGCTTCACGCCGAAGGGCGCGTCGAACGTCAATCTCACGCTGGGGACGCTCGACGCTCCGGTGGGCTTCGAGCGGGACGACGAGGTGCTCCTCCTGACGCCGTCGACCTCGTTCAACTTCGAGCTGGGCCGGCCGGCCAAGCTCACCGGATTGTTCGCGGGCTGGAGTCTCAACCGGAAGGTCGATCTCACCGCGCTGGTGGCGAACGGCTGGGACTCACCGCTCGATCCCAACCACGGCAAGACCGTCGGCGCCCGGCTGGGCGTGCTGCCGGCCGAGCACGCGAGCCTCGGGGTGAGCGCGCTCTACGGGTCGGAGGGCGAGGCCGGCGAGACCAGCGATCGCCTCCTGCTCGACGCGGACTACGCCTTCGAGCCCGGCCGCGGCTGGATCGTGGCGGGCGAGGCGAACTACGCCAGGGAGGACAACCGACCCGACGAAACCAATGCCCGCTGGTCCGGCGCCATGCTGCTGGTCCACCGGCAGGTGGCGCGGCATTGGGGGATCGCCGCACGCGCGGAGGTGTTCGACGACAAGGATGGCGCCCGCACCGGCCAGGCGCAGACGCTCACCTCCTGGACCATCGCTCCGATCTACTCCCTCGGCGTGGGACGCGAGGGGATCTTCGCCAACGTCCAGCACACCACCTACCGGATTCCGCGCTTCCAGCTTCGGGGCGAGCTCCGGTTGAATCACTCGAACGTGCCCTTCTTCGAGACCTCCGACGACGAGCTGAGCCAGTGGGGCGTGCAGTACACTGTCCAGCTCGTCACCACCTTCTAGCCGAGGCGCGCATGGGTCTCTACAGCCTGCGTGACGCGAACCGGTCGGTGAAGCTCGGCGCGCTGCTCTTTCTCCTGGTGCTGGGCTACGCCTACCTGTTCGCATTCCTGATGGTGAAGACATGGTCGGGCCTCACGCCCGCGCGGGTCGAGTCGACCTATCTGCCGACGCCCGGCCTGGAGGAGATGCCGATGCAGATGCAGTCGCACGCGACCACCAAGCCGCTGGACCTGGGGCAGGTGCCGGAGATGCAGCACACGGTCGACACCAACCAGCTCATCCAGGACAGCCACATCCACATCATGATCTACGCGATCGTCGCGGCGCTGCTGACGCTGATCATGCTGGGGCTGGACTGGCCCGCCTGGTGGCGCGACACCGTGATCGTCGCGGCCTTCGGCTTCGGCGCGCTCGACTTCGCCGGCCAGTGGCTCATGAAATTCGGGCTGGGCGGCTTCGCCTGGCTCACCATCCTTTCGGGCTGGGGCATGTCCCTGGTCTATCTCATCGTCCTGTACTCGACCATCCGGGCCTTGCGGCCCTTCCGTTCCGCCGGGAGCACACCATGACCATCCTCAAGCTCGCGCTCGCCGCCGCGGCCCTCGGCGCGGCAGCCCATCCCACTCCCAAGGTGGTGCTGGTGAAGCATGCCGACTTCATCCGGCAGACCGTCGGGGGCGCCCGGCAGTACTTCGTCCGCACCGTCAGCATCGGCAAGCAGGACCTGACCGCCATCCGCCAGGCCGGCGACTTCACCCCGGCCGACCCCGACGTGCAGTTCTTCCTCGGCCAGGGCGCGGACGGTGCGACGGCCGGCGTCGTCCTCTTCCAGCAGGTGGACACGCCGCACGGCCCGCTCGAGGTCGGGCTCACGTTCGGACCGAACGGGAAGGTGGCCCACGCGATGGTCACGACCGCAACGGTCGAGACCAAGCCCTGGGTGCAGGTGGCCGTCGCCAGCGGGCTCATGGACAAGTTCGTCGGGATGCACGAGGGAGACGATCCGAGGAAGGCGCTCGAGAGCGTGGCCGGGAAGCTCGGGGGCATGCCGGAGTACATGGCCGAGCTGGTCGCGACGGCGGTGGGGCGGGGGATCGTGCTGTACGGGACGCTCTACCAGGAGAGCGCCTCCTAGTGCGGGGTGGGAGCTCGCCCGGCGCGTGCTAGCGGGAAGGGTGCATCCCCACTGACCGGTCTGGGGGTGATGTAGAGCACCAAAGCACGGCTGGGCATGTGGCGACGCTCGCCTTCGTGTGCCCGGTGTCCGTGCTCCTGATGCCCTGTGTGGCTGTCGCGGCGTGGCCCAGGTCACGGAGGAAACGGCCGACGTTCACAAACTTGAATCGCAAACGTATCGTACCAGTCGAGTCCACCCGTCGCGGCATCCACAGGAGCCCTTTTCCAGGCCCCTTCAGGCCTGGCGAGTCGAGGTCGACGGTCCTGACCCAATCCATTCCCGTGCACAGGGCGGTGATCCTCTGCGTCGAACGCGACCCGCACGTGCGGGACCTGGAGACCTTCTTCCTGACGGAAGCCGGGTTCGAGGTTACGTTCGCCGCGGACGGCCTCGAGGCCCTCGAGCTTGCGCGCGCCCTCCGGCCCGCCATCGTGATCACCGAGATCCTGGTGCCGAAGCTCGACGGCCTCGCGCTCTGCCGCCGCCTGAAGGCGGATGAGGCCACCAGGGGCACCGCGGTCCTGGTCTTCAGCCTCCTGGCCGCCGAAGGCCGCGCGCGCGATGCCGGGGCCGATGCCTTCCTCGGGAAGCCGCTCGCGGCGCAGCGTCTCACCGACACGGTGCGTCAACTGCTCGCCGGTTCACCCTCCACCCCGGACGGCACACCATGAGCCCCACGGTCCCCTCCGCCGAACCGGCACCGCGCATCAGCTCGGGCAACGGCGAGGCCGACCAGGTGCTCGGCGGCGGGTTCCCCGCCAACTCCATCAACATCCTCATGGGGGAGCCCGGCACCGGCAAGACGCTGTTCGCCGAGCAGCTGCTGTTCGCCAACGCCAACGGCGGACGCCCGGTGCTCTACCTGACGACGCTCTCCGAACCGCTCAGCAAGGTGGTGAGCTATCTGCAGCTCCTCCCGTTTTATGACGAGAGCAAGCTGGGCACGGCGGTGGTGTACGACGATATCGGCGAGCTGCTGGCCAGGACCGGCGTCTCGGCCCTGGTGCCTCGCGTTCGCGAAGCCATCCTGGAATTCAGGCCCAGGATCATCGTCATCGACTCGTTCAAGGCCATTCACGACCTGTCGCCCTCGGTGCCCGAGATGCGGCGGCTGATCTCGGAGCTCGCCGGTCTGCTCAGTGCGTACGCCACGACCACCTTCCTCGTGGGCGAGTACCGGGAGCAGGACATCTCCTCGTTCCCCGAATTCGCCGTGGCCGACGGGATCCTGGAGTTCGCCCGACACAAGCATTCGACTCGTGACGAGCGGTTTCTCCGGGTCGGCAAGCTTCGGGGGAGCGGATACCTGGAGGGATTGCACGGATTCCGGATCACGTCGGCGGGGCTGGAGGTCTATCCCCGTCTGGTGAGCCCCTCGGTCCCCTCGGGATACTCCGTGGCCGTCGAGCGGGTGCCGACGGGGGTGCCCGGTCTCGACCGGCTGCTGGGCGACGGACTCTGGCGGGGCAGCACGAGCCTGCTCGCGGGCCCCACCGGCTCGGGGAAGACGACCATCGGGCTGCAGTTCGCATTCGCCGGCCTCGCCATGGGGGAGCCCGCACTCTACATCAACTTCCAGGAGAACCCGACGCAACTGGCGCGGGCGATCGCGGCCCTGGGAGGAGACGTATCGGAGCTGCAGCGGCAGGGCCTCCACCTGCTGTACGCCTCGTCCGTCGAGCTCCAGATCGATCATCTGATCGTCCAGCTGTTCGCCATGATCGACCGGTACGGCATCCAGCGGATCGTGCTGGACGCCATCGGCGACCTGTCGCTGGCCTCCGCCGACGTGCACCGCACGCACGACTACCTGTACGCGCTCGTGCAGCGCTTCGCGGTCGCGGGGATCACGGCGCTCCTCCTGCTCGAAGACATCACCCACGGGCCCATGGCCGGCGGGTCGCCGGTGGCCAGTGAGTTCGGACGGTTGAGCTACATGTGCGACAACCTCCTGCTGCTCGAGATCAGCCGGGGCGAGCGGCTGAGCCGACGGCTCAGCGTCTACAAGACGCGGGGAAGCGTTCACGACGAGGGCATGCACCCGGTCACCATCACCGCGCGAGGGGTTCGTGTCGGCTGACGCGCTCGCGGCAACCGGTGCCCGCGGGGCCTCCGACGGGGCGCTGGCCCTGCTTCGCCGGCTGACGGCGCTGAGCCGTGCCGTCGCGCAGGCCGCGTCGCTCCAGGACATCCTGGATCTGGCCGCGCGGCAGGCCGCCGGCATGCTCGGCGCGGAGCAGACGATCCTGATGCTCGTGGGCGATGATGGCCTGGTCCACACCCGGGCGGTGCACGGCATCGATCCGTCGGTGGCGGCCGGCCTCGAGGGAGATCTGAACGAGCGGCTCATCGCGCGGCTCGAGGAGACGCTCGTCGGAGGGACCTCGCGGACGTTCATGGCGGTGCCGCTCATCGTGCAGGGCGAGGTGACCGGGCTCCTGGCCGTCACCCGCTCGGGAGAGGCCGCCTGGACGCCGGAGGATGAAGCCGTCCTGGCCGCGGTGGCCGACCAGTCGGCCGCGCCCATCGAGATCGCGCGGCTGTCCGAGGAGGTCCGCCAGGCGCGGCTCGTCGCCGAGAATCTGCGGCTGGCGGAAGCGGAGCGCGCGGCGCGGGCCGAGCTCGACACCGAGCGCCTGCGCCAGGCGAGCGTGCTCGACAACATCCCGTCCGGCGTGGTGCTGGTGGAGGCGCCGTCCGGACAGGTCACCTTCGTCAACCGTGCGGTCGCGGGCCTGCTCCGGCTCCCGCCGGCGGCGGTGAAGGAGTCGGTGATCGACATCCTGTATGCGTCCGCCCACCCCGACGGCCGCCCGTACGCCCCGGGCGAGTGGCCGCTGGCCCGGGCACTGGTCGGAGGGGAAACCGTGGTGAGCGAGGAGGTGGAGTGTGTCGTGGGCGACGGCACGTCGGTGACGTTCAGTGTGAACGCCACCGCGATCCGCGATCCGGAGGGCGTGGTCGTGGCCGCGGTGGCCACCCTGTCCGACGTGACCCACCGCCGGCAGGTCGAGCGGCACCTGCGGCAGGTGCAGCAAATGGAGGCCGTAGGCCGGCTGGCCGGAGGGGTGGCACACGAGACCAACAATCAGATGCTGATCGTGCTGTCCGCCGCCGGTTTCCTGCTCCGTCGCAAGGACCTCGCGAAGGAGGCCCGGGAGGATGTCCAGCAGATCCAGCGCGCCGCCGAACGCACCGCCACGGTCACCGCCCAGCTTCTGGCCTTCAGCCGCCGCCAGATGCTGCGGCCCACGGTGCTCGAGCTCGACACGGTTGTGGACGAGCTCGCCCCGGTGCTGCGTCGCACGCTCGGGGAGGCATGCATCGTCCACCTCAGGCTCCTGGCCCCGGGGATTCGGGTCCGGGTGGACCGGGGTCAGCTGGAGCAGGTGCTGATCAATCTCGCGCTCAATGCCCGGGACGCGATGCCGCAGGGCGGGGTGCTCACGCTGGAGACGCGGCCCGTGGAGCTCGGGACGGAGGCGCCCGACTCTCCCCTGGGCTTCGCCATCCGTCCGCGCTCCTACCTGCGTCTGACGTTCACCGATACCGGCCAGGGAATGTCGCCGGAGACGCTCGGTCACCTGTTCGAGCCCTTCTTCACCACCAAGCCGGTGGGGAAAGGGACTGGGCTCGGGCTCGCCACCGTCTACGGGATCGTGAAGCAGAGCGAAGGGTACATCTGGGCCGCGAGCGAGGTCGGGAAGGGCGCCACCTTCACGATCCATCTGCCGATTGCCGACGCGCTCCAGGGTAGCCCGGCCGGCCCTGCCCCTTCCGTGCGGGCGATTCCCGGAGAAGTCGTCCTGCTGGTGGAGGACGAGCCCGAGGTGCTGACGATGACGGCGCGCGTGCTGCGGGATGGGGGGTACGAGGTGCTCGAGGCGGAGAACGGGCGGGTCGCGCTGGACCTGCTCGAGGCGTATCGCAAGCGTCTCGATCTCGTCGTCACCGATGTCGCGATGCCGCAGATGGACGGAATCGAGCTCGCGGCGCGCCTGCGCCGGGCTCGTCCGCACCTGCCGGTCGTGTTCACCTCCGGGCACGTGGGCGACGAGGCGCTGCACAGCGGGCTGCTCGGCCCCGACAGCGCCTTCCTGCTGAAGCCGTTCCCGCCCGACGCGCTCTTCGCGTGCGCCCGATCGCTTCTGGACAAGGCGCGAATTCGGTAGGAGGATCGGCGCAGCAGTCCATCCGGGCGCCAGGGGCTGAGCGCGAGGTTCTTGCAGTTCTCTGACGCACGTCTCCCATCCGACCAGCGGTCTTCGGCGTCCTAGGGTGAGCAGGCTCGTTCACGCTGCGAGCGAACCCTCTCACCACAGCCGGAGACCCATTCATGCGACACCTCATCCTCATCGGCCTGTTCGCGGGGGCGGCCATGGCGTGCCAGGACGCCGCCGCCCCACGGGAATCGGGCAGCCCAACCTTGTCCGAAGCCACCGAGGCCGCGCACCTCGACCTTCGAGTCGAGCGCGCCTCGCTCATCTCGTCGGGCAACGCCCTTTCCTCGGCCATCGGCACGCAGGGCGTGGCCGCCGGCCTGGGCGCCGCGTTCACCGACGATGTGCTGTTCCTCTCGCCGCGCGTCAACACGCTGTCGGGACGCACCGCGGCCAGTGCGTTCCTCACGAGCGACCCGCTGGCGCCCGGCACGCTTCAGTGGAGTGTCGAGGCCGCCGAGGTGTCCAACGACGGCACCCAGGGCTACACCTGGAGCGAGGGGTCCGCCACCTACGACTTCGGCACCGGCGCGCTGCAGCGGCCGAGCTTCTTCCTCACCTACTGGCGCCGCGCCGCGGCGGGCGACGACTGGTCGGTGGCCGGCATCGTCATCAGCCTCGGTGGCCCCTCGACGGGCGGGTTCCCCGCCGGATTCGGGACCCCCGACACCAAGCACCGCCGCGACTTCCCCAACACCGACCCGACCGAGCAGCGGGCCGAGATCCTGAGCGTCGACGCGGCTTTCTCGGCCGCATCGGTGGCGGAGGGCAGCGGTCCTGCGTTCGAGCAGTTCGCCGCGCCCAACGCGATCGGCGTCGGCGGCGGGCAATACATCTTTGGGCCCGCAGCCGCCGGCGAGGCGTTCTCCAGCGGGCCGACCGACGTGATCAGCTGGGTCCCCCGGTTCTCCGACGCCGCGGCGAGCGGCGACCTCGGGTTCAGCGTCGGCGACGCCACCTTCGACTTCGGGCCGGCCGGGACCTTCTACTCCAAGTACCTGACCGTGTGGCAGAAGCAGGACACTGGGGTCTGGAGGTGGGTGGCGGACCTCGGCAACAATCGGCCGGCGCCGGCGCCGTAACCGGATCGGAACGCTGACAGGTCTCTGACGTCCGGGTGCCCGATCGGGGCGCTCGGACGTCTCCTGCTCTGCGGACCATGGACCCCCTCTCCCTCGACCCAACGACGCCGGACCAACCCGGTGGCGGCGACGCGTCCGTCCCCGTCCCGCTCAGGACCCGGCTGCCGGACCTGATCGGCCTGGGCCGGCTCTTCCTGCTCGCATTCGGCTTCTGGACGGTGACCGCCATCGTCTTCGCGCTGCAGGACGCGGCCGTCGGCGCGCTGGCGGCGCGACCGGGCGGGCCCCGCCCGTTCTTCCAGCTCCTGGTGATGGAGCTCGCGAGCTGGTGGCCGTGTGCGCTGCTCACGCCGTCCGTCGTGGCCGCGACGCTCCGGGCCCGCGATCCCGGCGCCTCCCTCAGGCGCACGCTGGCGGTGCACGCGGGTGGGGCGATGGTATTCGTGATCGCCGCCGGCTCGCTGATGGGGATCGCGGAGAGCCTGATCCCGTGGGCACGGGACCGGGGCGGGCTTCCGTATGACGCGGGCTGGGGCGTGCTGCGCTACGTCGGCGTCAACCTGCTGCTCTACACGCTGATGGTGGCGGGCACCGAGGCGGCGGCCCACGCCTGGGAATCGCGCCAGCGGGCACTGGCGGCCGCGGTCTACGCGCGACAGCTCGCGGAGGCGCGGCTCCACGTCCTGAGCGCGCAGCTCCAGCCGCACTTTCTGTTCAACACCCTGCACGCCATCTCCGCGCTCGTCTGGGAGGACCAGGCCCGCGCCGATCGCCTGCTGGCGCGGCTGAGCGACCTGCTCCGGCTGACCCTCAGGAGCGGGACCCGGGTCGAGACCACGCTCGCGGAAGAGGTGGTCATGCTCCAGCACTACGCCGAGATCCAGGAGACGCGCTACGGCGACCGGCTGCGGGTGTCGTTCGAGGTGGAGTCGGGGGTGAAGGACGCCCTGGTGCCGCGGCTCATCCTGCAGCCGCTGGTGGAGAACGCCATCCGGCACGGGGTCACGCGGCGGATCACGCCGGGGCAGGTGGAGGTGCGCGCGTGGGAGCGTGCCGGACGGCTCCACCTCATCGTGCGGGACGACGGCGTAGGTCTCGGCGCGCTGGTGCGCGAAGGGCTCGGCCTCTCGATTACCCGGGCGCGGCTCCGGCAGCTGTACGGCCGGGAGCAGCGCTTCGCGCTCGCGGCGGCGCCGGCGGGCGGCGCGGTCTGCACGCTGAGCTTTCCGCTGCGGCTGGCGCCGGGAACGTCATCGTGAGCGACGCGCGGATCCGCGCCCTCATCGTGGACGACGAGCCGCTGGCCCGCGCCCGGCTGCGCGGCCTCCTGGCCAGGCATGCGGACATGCAGCTCGTCGGCGAGTGCGCCGAGGGCGGGGAAGCGATCGCGGCGATCGACCGGATGCGCCCCGAAGTGGTGTTCCTCGATATCCAGATGACCGAGACCAGCGGCCTCGACGTCGCGACCACGCTCACGGTCGAGCCCAGGCCGGCGGTCGTGTTCGTCACCGCGCACGAGTCCCACGCGCTCGAGGCGTTCGACGTCCAGGCCCTCGACTACCTGCTCAAGCCGTTCGAGGAGGCGCGGTTCGGGGCCACGCTCGAGCGGGTGCGCGCCTACACGGCGGCGGCGCGGGCGCAGCGGTCGCACGAGCACCTCGTCGCCATCCTGCGCGAGCTCTCGGTCACGCCGCAGGCCGAGCTCGAGCGGCTCCGGGCGCCCGCCATGCCGCTCCGGTTCGCGGACCTGGAGGTGGACACGGCCACGCGCGAGGTGCGCCGGGCGGGCGAGCCGGTGGCGCTCCGTCCCAAGGAGTACGGCCTGCTGGTGGCGCTCATGCGGCGGGAGGGCGAGCTGGTGACGCGCCGCGAGCTGCTGGCCGACGTGTGGGGGTACAGCGACGACGTCAGCAGCCGGACGGTGGACACCCACATCGCGGTGCTGCGGCGCAAGCTCGGCCACGGCGCGGCCGAGGCCGGGTACATCACGACCGTGGCGAAGGCCGGATACCGGATCCAGGCGTGATGCCGCCGGAATCGGCCGCGGGACTCAGTTGTCGGCCCCGGGCACCTCTCTGGTTACATTCGTGCTGTTGCGATCGGCCGAGCGAGGGTTTCCATCTGCCGCCAAGGAGCGCCTGCCGTGATCCTCTGGAATGTCCTCCTGCTGATTGCGGTCGCGGTCGCCCTCGGGGTGTCGTTCTCGGTCGGATCGTCATGGCTCGAACGTATCATCCTCGCCTCGGTCCTGTGCGGGCTTGTGGCCTTCGGCTTCTACCTCCTCACGACCAGCGGCCGCTTCGCGCACTGAGCTCGCTCGAGGGGAGCTTGCCTCCACCGTCGCGATGATGCACAATAGGGGCACGGGCGAACGATCCGCGCCCAACCTCGTCGGCCCTGCCCCAGCCAGGGTCCCAGTGAGGCAAAGGGGGGCACACTCCCGGATCCGTCTGCTTCGAGCCTTTGGGACGCCGCGGGCGTCGTCGCTGGGGGGCGTGCTGCCCGTGGCTTGACCAAAGGACAACGACGATGCCCGCCAACAAGGATTTCAAGCGCCTGGTCCGCAGCCGCATGCAGAAGACCGGCGAAGCCTATACCACCGCCCGCGCGCAGCTCCTGAAGCAGAAGCCTGCCACCGCCCGTTCTGCCACCGCTCGACCTGCCGCTGCCCGTCCTGCCGCCGTCGACTATGCCAGGCTCGCCGGCCGGAGCGATGCCATCATCAAGGAGAGGACCGGCTGCACCTGGGAGCGCTGGGTGAAGGCGCTCGATTACGCCCAGGCGTACACCTGGACGCACCGGGAGATCGCGCTGCACGTGCACGAGAAGTACAAGGTGCCCGGCTGGTGGGCGCAGGCCGTCACCGTGGGCTACGAGCGCATCAAGGGGCTGCGCGCGCTCGGGCAGCGCCGGGACGGCTCGTTCGAGGCGAACAAGAGCCGGACGTTCTCCGTGCCGCTGGTCCGGCTGTATCGCGCCTTCAACGACGCGCGCACCCGGGCGCAGTGGCTGCCTGGCGTGGATCTCACGGTCCGGACCGCCACGCGCGGGAAGTCGATGCGGATCACCTGGCCGGACCGGACGTCGGTCGCGGTGGGCTTCTCGGGTCGGGGGGCGGGGAAGAGTCAGGTCGCGGTCCAGCACGAGAAGCTGGCAGACCGGGCCGCGCAGGCGCGGATGAAGCAGTACTGGTCCGAACGGCTGGACGCTTTGGGGCAGGTCCTGGTACCCGAGTAGGCTCGTGGCCCGCGTGACGAGGGCGGCGCAGGCCGCCCCCGCCACGCCGCCGACTGGTCACCCCCGCCGGCCGGCGCCCGCGGGGCTCGCGCCGCCGGACCGGAGCGTCTCGCCGCGCTGCGGCTTGGCCTCGGCCAGCGCCTTTCGTGCGGCGGCGACGTCGAGGTCGGTCCCGTAGATCGGCGTCCCCGGCTGCAGTCGCCAGGACTCGTCCAGACCTCCGCCGTCCACCCCATCGAATCCAAGCTCGTCGAGCAGCCGGATGATCACGTCCTTGGCGCGCCGGTCGTCCCCCGCCACCGGCAGGGCGATGCGGCCGGCGGCGCCCTTGGGCTTGCCTCCCTCGAGCAGGTGACGTGCGTAGATGGAGTTGAACACCTTGATCACCGGGCGGCCGAGTTGCTCGGATACCCAGCGGCTCTCGGTGGTGCCGTTCTCGATGGCGTCGATCCGGCCGTCGCGCTGCGGGTAGTAGTTGCCGGTGTCGACCACGACTACGTCGGCGGGCACGCCGTCGAACAGGCGGTCGGGCAGGCGCGGGATATTCTTGACGGGGATGGCGATGATGACCACGTCGCCGGCACGGGCGGCCTGCTCGACGGTGACTGCCCTGGCGCCGATTTCGCGGGCGATCGCGGCCAGGGTCTCGGGACCGCGGGAGTTGGCGACGGATACGTCGTGTCCGAGCGCGGTCAGGCGGCGTGCCAGGGTGCCGCCGATCTGTCCCGCGCCGATGATGCCGATTTTCATGGTTTCCTCCTTGGTGTCGTGCATACAGTTACTCCCACTTCACCCGATACCGGCACACGGCCCCCCCCAGCGCCCGGCACTCCTCCTCCTTGATCTTCACTCCCTTCACGCCGCACATCTCGAGCGCTTTCCGGTACCATCCCACCACGGTCAGGCAATCCGGCGCGCTGAACGTCTCGGCATCGTAGGTGGTGAACACGCCCTCCTTCGGCCCGACCGGCGTGTACTCGCGGCGCCCGCTCTCGTAATAGAGCGAGTAGAACGTGGGCGACTTGGCGAGGAAGGCGTGCGCATCGCCCTTGGTCAGGAATCCGCTGTGCACGGTGGTGAGGTTCTTCTCGGCCGAGGCGGCGCCGAGGCGCTCGAAGAACTCCGGCCGGCCGGCGCCGAGGACCCGGACGATGGCGTCGTCCAGCGCCTTCCCCAGCTCGAACGGGTACCAGTTGGAGGTGAACAGCATCTTCATGGTGCGCTGATCGCCCTCGGGCAGGACCGCGAGGACTCGCTGCAGCCCCTCCTTGCCCGAGTGGTCCTGCACGAAGGCCAGTCGCGACTTGAGCACGGCGCCCTTGATCTGCTGCACGCGCGTCTCCGGAAGAGAGGGTTCCGAAGCTAGGACCCGCGCCGGGGCGCGCGCAAGGCGGGGCGTCGATATTTTTCGGCGTCCTTCGCCGCGAGGCATGCCGATGCCGTCCGGGCCCCCGGGCGTGTTCGTCTCGGCGCCGCTCACGCTGGGCGACGCCGCGCTGTTCACCGACCTGTACGAGCTGACGATGGCGGCCGCCTTCTTCCGCGAAGGCGTGCGCGGCAGCGCCACGTTCAGCCTGTACGTGCGCCGGTTGCCGCCCGAGCGCGGCTTCCTGGTGGCCGCGGGACTGGCGGACGTGCTCGAGTACGTGCGCGGCTTCCGGTTCTCGCCGGATGCGCTGGACTACCTCCGCTCGCTCGGCCGGTTCGAGCCGGCGTTCCTGGCGCACCTCGCCACCCTGCGCTTCACCGGGCAGGTGCGGGCGGTGCAAGAAGGGACCGTGCTGTTCGCGGAGGAGCCGCTGCTGGAGATCACCGCGCCGCTGATCGAGGCGCAGCTGCTCGAGACCGCGGTGATCAACTTCTGCCACATACAGACGCTGCTCGCGAGCAAGGCCGCGCGCGTGGTCCTCGCGGCGAACGGCCGCGCGCTGGCGGAGTTCGGGCTTCGGCGGAGCCATGGCACCGACGCCGGCATGAAGGCGGCGCGGTGCGCATTCCTGGCCGGCTTCGATTCCACCAGCAACGTCCTGGCCGGCCGCACCTGGGGCGTGCCGCTCTCGGGGACGATGGCGCACTCGTTCGTCACCGCGTTTTCGCGAGAGATCGACGCGTTCCGGGCGTACGCGCACGCCTTCCCGGACAGCGCGGTGCTGCTGCTCGACACCTATGACACGGCGGCCGCCGCCCGCCAGGCCGTGGAGGTCGCGCGCGGCCTCACCGCGGACGGTCACCGGCTCGCGGGCGTGCGGCTGGACAGCGGGAACCTGGCGGCGCTGAGCCGCGAGGTACGCGCGATTCTCGACGGCGGCGGGTTCCCGGATGTGCGGATCATTGCGAGCGGCGGGCTGGACGAGCACGACGTGGCGGCGCTGCTGGCCGCCGGGGCGCCGATCGACGGGTTCGGGGTGGGGACGAAGCTCGACGTATCGGCGGATGCGCCCTCGCTCGAGATGGTGTACAAGCTGGTGAGCTTCGGCGGCCGCGACACGCTCAAGGTGAGCCCGGAGAAGGAGACCTGGGTCGGCGCGAAGCAGGTCGTCCGCCGGCGCGACGCGGATGGGCGGCTGGCGGGCGATGTACTGGGGCTCGAGTCCGAGGAGCTGCCGGCGGAGGCGGAGACGCTGCTCGAGCCGGTGATGCGGAACGGCCGGTTGATCGGGGCGCACCCGGCGCTCGAGGCGCTGCGGGAGCACTGTGCGCGGCAGGTTGCCGCGCTGCCGGAAGGAGTGCGGCGGCTGCGGGAGCCGGAGGCGTATTCGGTGGCGCCGAGCGATGGGCTCCGCGCGCGGCAGGCGGCGGCGCGGCCGTGGGTGCCGCGGATCGGGGCGGAGGGGCTGGAAAAGCTGTAGGGCCGCGTGCCGCACCCACGTCCCACCACCCGAGTCACCCTGAGCAACGCGAAGGGGACATGCTTCAAGGCATGCCCCCTTCGCTGCGCTCAGGGTGACCCGGGCGGTGGCGACGGAAGCGGAGCTTCCGCGCCCGTCTGGCTCAGAACGCCGCGGTAATCCCCCCCAGCACCCGCCGCCCGATCACGCTCCCGCCGTAGAGCTGGAACCGCTTCTGATCGAACAGGTTCGTGGCCGTGGCGTGAATGCGGAAGTAGTTGTTGACCCGGTATCCCGCGCTCACGTTCACGAACTCGTTCGACGGCACGTAGCCCTGGAACACGCCGGCGGACCACTGGTAGCCGTCGACCAGGCGCACGGTGACGTTGGCGTCGATGCCCTCCAGTCCCGCGTAGCTCAGCGACACGCTGGCCTTCTTGCTGGGCGTGTTGGGCACCAGCTGGTCGCCCACCGCCTGAGACTTCACCGTGAAGTCGAAGCCGGTGAACGTCACGTCGCCGCGGAACGCGGGCGTGAGCTGGTAGCCGAGGCCGACCTCGACGCCGCGCTCGGTCACACGGCCGGCGTTGGTGTAGGACAGGACGATCGCGCGGCTCCCATCCGGCAGCGTGGCCAGCGCGTTGGCGCCCTGGATCTGCGTGCCCGCCGCCACGGCCGCGTGGCCGGCCTGGAGCAGCGGGATCGCGGCGCGGAGCGGGTGATTGGCCGGCAGGCCGAGCGTGGCGAGGCGCGCGTCGAGGGCCGCGAGCTCCGCCGGCACGTTGACCTCGGTCGTCAGCGTGTACGATGGATAGGCGCCGTTGACGCCCGGCAGGAGGTCGGTGACGAAATCCTTGAGCTCGTTGATATAGCCATCGACCGTGACGTACGCCTTGTTCGACAGGCTCCCTTTGTAGCCCAGCTCCCAGCCGGTGACCTTCTCGACCTTGAGGGCCGCGTTGCCCAGCGCGAGCGCCTGCGTCCCCGGGGAAAATTCCCAGGGCAGGTTGTCGGTAATGGTGAGCCCGGCGAGCGCGGGGGGCGGGACGTTGGCCCGCACCTGCGCGTAGTAGTTCTCGATGTTGGTTTCGAGCGAGCGCGGCCCGGCCGACGGCGCCGCCACCGGCACCTGCAGGAAGAACTCGGAGTAGTTCGGCGTCTGGAACGCCTTGTTCACCGAGAACCGGAACGAGTTGTTCTCGTCGGGGCTGAAGACCACGGCGCCCTTGGGCGAGAACTGGCGGTCGAAGAGATCGCCGTCGTCCCAGCGGAGGGCGCCCACGACGCGGACCTTCGGGATCAGCTTGTACTCCACCTGCCCGTAGATCGAATAGAGGTTGTCGCTCCGGTCGTCGTTGATGAGGTTCATGAGCGTGCCGCTGGTGTTGGTCTGGGTGTTCCGGACCGACCCGCCGACGACCACGCGTCCGTGCTCCTGCTGGAAGTTGAAGTTGGTCTGGCCCTCGACATGGAAGACGTCGCTCCGCTCCTCGATCGGCAGACCCGACTGAAGCGAGAACTGCGGCTCGAGCGAGGTCCGGCTGTTCCAGTAGGCGAACAGATTGTACCGGTCGGCGGCCATCGCCACCCGCGCGTACGGCTTGATCGCCTTGGTCACCTGCACGCGGCCGATGCCGGTCACGAAGATCTCGTTCTGGACCTGCGAGGCGCCGCCGTCCACCGAGAGCACCGAGCCGTTGTTGAGGTAGTAGTCCAGCCGGGCGGACCCGTAGCCGTTCACCAGCGGGTCACGGTCGCCGAGGGCGTCGCCGGTGGCGGGATCGACCGTCTGCCCGCCGAGCGGCCGAACCTCGCGGACGAGGCCCACCGGCTCGTCGGTGGCGTCGGCGTATTCCCGCTGCAGGGACGTGCCGTCGAGACGGGTGCGGGTGCGGCTGTAGGTGTCACTCCGGTTGTAGCCCGCGTTCACGCGGAGGCCGAACCGGTCTCCGGCGAAGACGCTCGCGTGCCGCAGGTCGCCCCGCACGGTCTCGAGCTCGCCGCCGGCCACGGACAGCTTGGTGCCGATCACCTCTCGGGCCGTGGGCGTGGTGATGTTCACGACGCCGCTGAAGGCGTTGGCGCCGTACAGCGCCGAGCCCGGGCCGCGCACCATTTCCACCTTGCCCAGGTCCTCGAGCGGCTGGGTCATGCCGTTCCACTCCTGCGAGCCCAGGAACGCGATCGCGAGGTCCCGGCCGTCCTGCAGCACCAGCACGCGGCGGTTGAGCGACGAGTTGAAGCCCCGGGCGTTGACGTTGAAGTCGTTGACGCCGCTCTGCACGACGTCCACCCCGGGCACCGACTGCAGCGCCACCGGCGCCTGGCCGGTGATCGAGACGTTCTGGAGCACCTCCTGCGGCACCACCGAGATGGCGGCCGGCGCCTCGACGATCCGTTCGGGCGCGCGGGACGCGCCTTGGACCACGATCTCGCCGAGCGAGATGGTGACCGCCTCGAGGCCGGCATCCGCGGTCACGGTGCCTCCCGCCTCGACGGTCACGTCCACCTGAGTCGGACGATAGCCGAGCCAGCGGAAGATGATCCGCTGCGGCCCGGCCGGCACCCGCCGCAGCATGTACCTGCCGTCCGCACCGGTGATGGTGCTCTGCCCGGTACTCTGGACGGTGACCGAAACGCTGCTCAGGGTGGCGCCCTCGGCGGCGCGGGTTACCGTGCCGGTGACGGTCCCGGTCTCCTGGGCGAGGGCGATCGTTGTGAGGGAAACGAACAGGAAGAGCGAGCCGACCAGGGAACGGAAACAACAGAGCGCGGCGGACGAATTTCGGCGCATACCTGATGGTCCTCGTAGTTGGGACGGGCCGGGTGCGAGTGCGCCGGAGGGCGCGACGCGGGCAACGGGCGAATCGACTGGGGTCCGGGGAGGGTGGAAATAGTATAACGCTGATTCAGGGTTCAGCGAAACGGTTTCACCCTCGGCCAAGCTTGCGCCACGAAGGCCACCGCCGCCAGGCCCTCGGTGGCCCGCCCCGCGAGCGCCCACATCTCCGCGCCTGCCGCCGAGCGCCCCACCCCCACCAGGAGCACGCCCACGTTGACCAGGGCGAACGCCGCCCAGCCGAACGACTCGGGTCCGCGCTCCGGGCCGCTCCTGAACCGGGGGAGGATCCAGTACGCCACCCCGAAGGCGAGCTGGACGGTCCAGCCGACGAGAAGCAGCTCCGCATGCAGCGGCCGCCAGCGTGCCACGACCGCGGTGCCGGGCGCGGCGAGCATCAGCGCACCGAGCGTGGCCCCGGCGGTGAGGGCGAGCAGGGCCGTGCGGATCATCCATACGCTGAGGCGTGGCACGCTACCGCTCGCGGACGCGGGGCCAGACATTCAGCACGAACGCCCCCACGGCGACGAGCTGGGCAACCGCCGAGACCACCAGCGGGAGGCGGGTATCGTAGCCCAGCGCCCGGCCCGGCTCGCCCAGCACACGCAGCAGCAGGCCGAGGTTCAGGAACGCGAAGGTCACCCAGCCCAGCCGCTCGCTCCCGCGGGGCCGGGCGGCGGAATGTCTCGGAAAGAGCCACAACGCGACGCCGACGATGAGTTGCGTCAGCCAGCCCACCGTCACCAGGTGCAGATAGGTGGGCCAGGCCGCCCGCAGCAGCGGAGCCTGCGCCGCCGCCGGCAGCTGCATCGCCACGCCGAGCAGAAGGGCCGTGACCAGCCAGACCAGGGCGGCCTTGACCAGCCACCGCGTCAGCGTCGGCATTCGAACACGACGGATTCTCCCGAACGGGGACGCACGAGCCGCCGGATGCCTGGCAGCCCGGTCGCCAGCTCATGCGGCGTCAAGGTACGAGCACCGCGGCCCCGCGTACCCGGCCCGAGCGCACCCGCTCGAGCGCCTCGTTCGCGGCTCCAAGCGGCACGGGCTCGGCGGCGATCTCGAGCGGGGTCTCCGCGGCGATCCGGAAGAACGCCTCGCCATCGGCCCTGGTGAGGTTGGCCACCGACCGGACGACCCGCTCCTCCCACAGGAGCTCGTAGGGGAAGCCCGGGATGGCCGACATGTGGATGCCGGCGCAGACGACCGTGCCACCCCTGTCGGTGACGGCCAGGGCGGCCGGCACGAGCGCGCCCACCGGGGCGAACAGGATGGCCGCGTCCAGCAGCTCGGGCGGCCGCTCGTCGGATCCGCCGGCCCACTCGGCGCCGAGGTCACGGGCGAAGCGCTGCCCATCGTCGTCGCCCGGACGCGTGAAGGCGAAGATCCGGCGCCCCTGTCGACGCGCCACCTGAGCCACGATGTGCGCCGAGGCGCCGAAGCCGTAGAGCCCAAGCCGGGTGGCATCCCCCGCGGTGGTGAGCGAGCGATACCCGATCAGGCCGGCACAGAGCAGGGGCGCGGCGTGCACGGCGTCATACCCGGGCGGCATCGCGAAGCAGTAGCGCTCATCGGCCACGGCGAGCTCGGCGTATCCACCGTCCAGATCGTAGCCGGTGAAGCGCGCCCGCTCGCAGAGGTTCTCGCGGTCCGACCGGCAGAACCGGCACTCGCCACAGGTCCAGCCGAGCCACGGCACACCGACGGCGGCGCCGGGCGCGAACCGGCTCGCGCCCGCGCCCGCGCGGAGCACCGTGCCGACGATCTCATGGCCGAGCACCAGCGGCAGCTTCGGGCGTGGCAACTCGCCGGCGTGGACGTGCAGATCCGTGCGGCACACGCCGCAGGCCTGCACGCGCAGCAGCACCTGACCCAGGCCGGGCTCGGGAGGCTCGACCTCCCGCTCGGTGAGCGGCGTGCCCGGCCGGTCGAGCATCATCGCCCGCATGCGGGACCTCGCCGGATTACGAAACCATGGTCACGGGAGTCGGTGCCTTGGGCCCCAGGGTGACCGCGAGCTCTTCCGCGAATCGCTCCACCTGATTCCACTCGGTAAAGTCCCAGTCCCGCGAGGTATCCGTCGGCAGGCCCTTGCCGCGGCTGATCCGTCTCATGACCCATCGGGTCACCCACCCGTACTTCGTGTAGGCCACCGCGCCGGAGAACGAGCGCACGACCGTCGGGTGCCATCCCGTGTCGCGCAGGAGCGCATCGACGTACCCGCGGGCGGTCGCAGGGTCGTCGCCCGCGGCCCCGCAGACCGAGACGAACGCGGAGGGGGCGGCGTTGAGCCGGGCCGCGTGCCGGCGCACGAGCTCAAGAATGTACTTCTGATGGTGTCCCTGCAGCACGGAGGCCGCGACCACGAAGCCATCGTACGCCCCGAGCCGAAGACCTTCCGGAAGCCGGTCGCCCTTGTGGACATCCACCGTGTGGTGCCCGCCCCTGAGGACCTCGGCGATTCGCTGGGCGACGCGCTCGGTCTGACCGTACGTGCTGCCGTAGACGACCAGGATTCTGGACATCCCGCCCTCCCATTTCCTTCGCTGGCTTGTGGGTCAACGTGTGTGTTGGACCATGGCCGGAAGACAAGATGATTCCGGGGGCATGAACCGGCTCGGAAGACCCTCGGAAGGGTCCTTCACGCATGAAGCCTTCTTCAGGCTCGCTCCACCATGGAGACAGGATCCTGATGGAACAGCTGGTCGTCGGACCCGACCGGAGCCCGGCAGCGGGCGCCACCGAGCACCGGGGGCAGGTCGTCCTGGAGCTTATCGCCCTGACGAAAACCTACCGGATGGCGGGCGCGGCTTCGGACGGTCGAGATCGGCCAGAGGAACGACGCGGAGGTCGAAGTGGTGCGCGGTCTGCGCGAGGGCGTGCGGATCGCGGAACGCTGAGGCGGTAGGCCGTCTCAAGCCGGCCAGCGGTGCTCGCAGTCGCGGCAGTACCAGGCAGGGGCGCCGGCGGCTCTCACCGCGCTTCCCAGGACCACCCGTCCGGCGGCGAAGTCGTCGCACCGGTTCAGTCGGTCGCTTCCGTAGAGAATGGACGAGACCCGAGAGGAGGCGCACAGCGGGCAGGTGGGGCGGGTCCGTCGGGCCCGGATGGCGCGGGCGGCCGCGAGCAGGTCCGCCGATTCGGCCCGGAGGCGCCTGGTCTCCGTGAGTATTTGCGGAAGGGTCTCGCAGGCCCGGACGAGCTTTCGTGTGAGCTCGGCGGCCTGCTCGATCGAGGCGCGCAGTTCGGCGACCAGCAGCTCCGGATTCCGAGGGGAGATTCCCGCCAGGTCTTCCGGCATCACCAGCACCGGCAGCTCCGGCCGGTACTGCGCGAGCACTTCTGAGATTTCGCGCCCGCCGATACCCGGCATCGTGGCCTGCGCCAGTACGACGTCGATGCCAGAGCGGTCCTGTCCGATGATCCGCAGGCCATCTTCGCCGTCGGCGGCTTCGATGACGCCAAAGCCGGCGGCCGTGAGCGACTCCGCAAGGAACTCCGAAGCCGACAGGTCGTGCTCGATGAGAATCGCGATCGGATGCGTGCGGC
The DNA here is from genome assembly GCA_963815515.1 of uncultured Gemmatimonadales bacterium. Taxonomy (GTDB): domain Bacteria; phylum Gemmatimonadota; class Gemmatimonadetes; order Gemmatimonadales; family GWC2-71-9; genus CAVVWJ01. The sequence continues at coordinate 340,819 of CAWFGP010000005.1, read as the reverse complement.
TCATGGGTCCAGCGCCCGCGAGGAAGCTGCCATGGGGGACTTGAAACTATGGCTCGAGCGCTCCGGGCGCAACGATCGAGAGCAGATCGGAAGAAGTCTTCACCCAGGGTTCAACCTGCCTTGTCGTCCCCCGGGCCATGTTGGACCATGACGGAGACCAGGGCAGTCGACCTCGTTGTCATTGCCGCCTCCGCCGGCGGCGTTCGGGCGCTGCAGACGCTCCTCGCGAGTCTGCCGCCCGACTTTCCCGTGCCGATCTGCGTCGTGCAGCACCGGACGTCGAAGCCCCCCGATCTGCTGCCCCGCGTCCTCGGCCGCCACACCCGCCTCGCGGTGAAGCGAGCGCAACCCGGCGAGCCCATGCGGGGCGGCGTCGTGTACCTCGCCCCCGCCGACCTGCACCTGATCGTCAACCCCGATCACACGCTCGACTTCATGGACGGCCACAGAATCCGCTTCGTGCGGTCGTCGGCCAATCCGCTGTTCGTCTCCGCGGCCCGGGCGACGGGCAGGCGAACCATCGGGGTGGTGCTGACCGGAACCGACTCCGACGGGACGGACGGGGTCCAGGCTATCAAGGCCGAAGGCGGGATCGTGATCGCACAGGATCGGGCAACCTCCGAGCATTTCGAGATGCCAAGGTCGGCGATCGGCACGGGAGCGGTGGACTATGTCCTCCCGCTCGGTCGTATCGGGCCGGCCCTGCTGGATCTCGTGTACGGCCGGGATCTCTCCCAGATGCCCCTTGGGGAGGGATCCCGGTGAGGCGATCGTCCCTATCGCCCGCCCACCCGAAGCCCAAGGAGCATCGGGACGTACTGCAGATCGCTTCCGTCCGTAAAGACGTTGTGGAACCGGCTCTCGGCGAAGATCCCGACGCGGCCCACCTTGATGTTCAGGCCGAGGCCCCCGCTCACGCCGAAGTCGGTCTGGCTGCCACCGGCGCTCGACGCGACGTCGTCGCCGCGCAGCTCGTGATTGTAGACGCCCGCACCGGCGAGCAGATACGGCCGAATCTTTCCGGTGCTGCCGACCGGCAACTCGAGCACCCCGCTGAGATTCGCGTTCAGCACCTGATGCTTGATGTCGAGATTGCCTCCCGCCTGATCGCAGAACGTGGTGCAGAATTGACTGAAGTCTCCGTCCACGCGGATGCCGATGTTGCGGCCGGCCGGTATCCACTCGGCTCCCAGGAGCGCGGTGCCGCCCCCGGCCTTCGCTCCGCCGCCGTTCTCGTCGGCAAAGTCACCGACCGGAACCGACAGTCCCGCACCGACAATGCCACGAACCTGCGCCTGCGTCGGCGTCGCCGACAGGACGCCGAGGGCGAGCACGAGTGCCACTCCTGACCAAACTTTCATGGGTCTGACTCCTCAGGTGATTCGAAGTAGATCGTTCGATGGTCGAGCCATGCGGAGGGAGAGTACCGCGGGTGCCGTGAAGAGCGGTTGAAGGCGCGTTGAAACTCCCTTCACCGGGGTGGGCGATCTCTCGAACCTTCAAGGAGTCTTCATGAAATCTTGCGGCTCACCCCCATAGACTGCGTCCAATGCGGATACTCGTCGTGGAGGACGACCACAAGGTCGGCGGCTTCCTGGAGCAGGGATTGCGTGAGGAGGCGTTCGAGGTCGAGCGCGCCTGGGACGGGGATGAAGCCTTGGCCAAGGCCGAAGCCACGCCCTTCGACCTGATCCTGCTCGACTACATGCTCCCGAGGAAGAGCGGGCTCGAAGTGGCGGCGACCCTGCGGGCCAGAGGCGCGCGGACGCCGATTCTGATGCTCACGGCTCGCGATGCGCCGGAAGACATTCGGAATGGCCGCGCGGCCGGCGTCGATGATTACCTCGGCAAGCCGTTCCGGTTCGACGATCTCCTCCGCCGGATCCACGTGCTGGTCGGCGATGGACGGCAGCCCTCGTGATGAGCCTCCCCGGATGAGGAGCCTGCAGCGCGCCCTGTCGGTGCGGTTCTCGGGTACGATGCTGGTCGCGCTGGCCGGCATCGCCGCGTGGACGCATGTCGGCATCCGGCGGACCATGTATCGGCAGCTGGACGAATCGCTCCAGCGTTCGGCCGTACTCCAGTCGGATCTCGTCAACTCGGTCGGCTCCCTCGCTCCCCACGCGGACCTGGACGACCCGGAGCAGTTCATCCGGAGCGCCAACCGGGTCGTCGTGTTGCTCGACTCGAGCGGGAGCGTCCTGGCGCAGAATGCCAAGCTCCAGCGCCCGCTTGCGCTGGATAGGCGCGCGTTCGAGGCGGCGCGACGGGGGCAGCCCGCCTATGCCGACGAGGCGTGGGGTGACGACCGCATGCGCAGCCTGTATTCGCCGGCCCCGACCCCCGGCCGGGCCGCGGTGCTCGAGATCACCGCGTCGACCGCTCGCCTGGAGCGCGACCTGCGGCTCTTCGCGCTCACGATGCTCGGGACGGTGCTGCTGGCGTCCCTGGCCACCTTCGTCGGCGCCGAATGGCTGGCCGCCCGGTCGCTCGAGCCGCTGCAGGAGGTGCTGCGTCAGGCGGGCGCGGTCACGGGACGCGGTGGGGAGCGGATTACGGCAGGCCAGCATGTTCGCGAGTGCCAGCGCCTGGTCACGGTGCTCAACGACATGCTGGAACGCCTCGAACGGGCGCACACGTGGCACCGGCGGATCATGCGCGACCTCGGCCACGACCTCCGGACGCCGATTACCGCCTTGCGCGCGAGCGTGGAAGTCGCCCTCTGGTCCGATCGCAAGCCCGATGAGTACCGCCGATTCCTGGCGGGTAATCTCGAAGAGGTCGAGCGCCTCACCCTGATCAGCGACGCGCTGGTCCTGCTCGGGCGGTTCGAGTTCGGCGACCTGGCGGCGGACCGCTCGCCGGTCGACCTGCGGTCCATCGCGGCCGACGCGGTGGCCCGCGTTCAACAGCGACCGGGCGAGCACTGCTTCGTGCTGGCCCGGCCTCACGTGGCGGTGCCCGTCTTCGCCGACCGTCGCCTGGTGGGCTCCGCCCTCGACCAGCTGCTGGACAACGCCATCCAGCACACGCCGCCCGGCACCACGATCCAGGTATCCATCGATGTCGTGGATGGGACGGGTGAGCTCCTCGTCGAGGACAACGGGCCAGGCGTGCCGGACAGCGTGCTGGATCACATCTTCGAGCGCTTCTACCGTGGGGACGCGGCTCGAGGCCGGAGCGCCGGTCCCGGTCTCGGCATGACGCTCGTTGCCGCGATCGTGAGCCAGCACCAGGGGACCATCCGCGCCGAACGCAGCGAGAGCGGCGGGCTTCGGATCCGCATCCGGCTCCCGCTCGATGCGTCCCAGGCCCCGGGGAAGTCCGCGCCCGTCGAGAGCGGCGCGGCCTGAGCGTCACGGCCTCTCGTCGTACGTTGCCGCCACGAGGGTAAGCTCCGGTCCCACCGGGGCGCCAATCTGAAGACCTGTTCCAATTCCTCTCATCAGAGCTTCAGCGCGTCGCCCGTGCATCCCCCGGCCGGGAACCAGCGCAGAGTTTCATGCCGCCTTCAGGCATCGTTCAGAGCACTCATGCTATGGTGTTGCTGTCATCTGAACGACGCGCCGGACAGGCGCGATATCATCGAGGCATTTCGAAGGAGGACATTATGCGAACCGATAGCGAGCTCCGAACCGATGTCATCGCGGAGCTGACCTGGGATTCGAGCATCCGCAATGAGGACATCGCCACAGCGGTCAAGGACGGCGTGGTGACGCTCGCCGGCCTGGTCGACACCTACGCCCAGCGCTATGCCGCCGAACGCGCCGTGGAGCGGGTAAAGGGCATCCGCGCGATCGTGAACGACCTCACCGTGAAGCTGCCCGGCGCCTTGGAGCGCTCCGATGCCGAGCTCGCGCACGCGGCCGTCAACGCGCTCCGTTGGCACACCGAAGTGCCGGGCGAGCAGATCCAGGTCAAGGTCTCGAACGGGTGGCTCACGCTCGAAGGCGAAGTCGACCTGTACTACCAGCGGCATGCGGCCGAGACCGCGGTCAGGTACCTGCTGGGGGTCAAGGGCGTCAACAACCGCATCACCCTGCGGGCGGTGGCGGCCCCGGCTGACATCAAGCAGCGCATTCATGCCAGCCTCAAGCGGCAGGCCGAGATGGATGCGGATCACATCACGGTCGAGACCAGGGGATCCCGGGTGATCCTGCGGGGCACCGTGCGCTCGCTCGCGGAGCGCCGGGAAGCCGAGCGCGCCGCCTGGAACGCAATGGGCGTGAACAGCGTCGAGAACGACATCAACGTGGCGCCGCTCATTCCGGCGATCATGTAGACACCCGCGTCCCGTCACGGCGGCCCTTGGCACGAAGTCCCTCGTGCCTCGGGTCGCCGTACGGCCGCAGCGCCACCACCTTCCGCTCGGATCCCACCGATGACGATGGATCTTCTCCCTGCACCCGATCTGAAAGTGACCGACGGCGCGGCGCTGGATTCGCTGCTCGACCGTCTGGTAGCGGTCAAGCCCGGCCACCATCGGGTGGTCTCCTGCTATCTCCGCCTGACGCCCGAGGAGCGCGCCCGCCGGCGCTACCTGACGTCGCTCAAGAGCCGTATCCAGACGGTCCGCGAGGACGCAGTCGCGAACGACCTGTCACGCATTCTCGCGTACGTCGCATCCGCGCGGGCGCTCCCTGCCGGCGGCGGATTGGCGATCTTCGCGTGCGAGGCGCTGGATCTCTTCGAAGTGGCAGCCCTTCCACGGGTGCACCGGACGCGGGTGATGGTGGACGATACGCCCCGCCTCGTGGAGCTGGTCGCGGCGCGGCGAGAGCTCGGGGCCATCATCACCGCGGTGATCGATCGAAGTCACGCCCGCTTCTTCCTGGTGCGGCCCGGCTCCGCCACTGAGCTCGAGGGGCTGGTCCAGGCCAGCCGCCGCGGCGGCAAATTTCACAGCGACCGCGCTGACGCCCCCGGGTGGGGCGAGCACGATTATCACAACCGCATCCGGGAGGAGCAGCATCGGCACTGCGCCGCGGTAGCGCAACATCTGGAGGCGCTGACCCGCGACCGGCCGGCACGCGGAATCGTCCTGGCCGGTCCCCGCAAGGAGGTGGCGGCCCTCACGCCGTTCCTCCCGCGCGAGCTGATCCGCCACCTGCTCGGGACCGCCCCACTCAACCCGACGGCGGTCACGGGCGCCGAGGTGCAGAGGGTCGCGCTGGCCGCCGCGAGCGAGCACGACCGCGAAGAGGAGCTCACGCTGGTGTCGTCGCTGGCGGCTTCGATCGGGGCCGGGTGGGCCGTCGAGGGGCCGCGTGAGACGCTTCAGGCGCTCGCCCGCGGGCAGTTGCGCACGCTCCTGATCCGCGCCGATCTCGAGGGCGCCGGGTTTCGCTGCTCGGCGACCGGCCGGCTGGCACTCACCAGAACCGACTGCCGGGGTGAAGGCGAGCCGACGCCGGTGCAGGACCTGGCCGACGAAGTCGTGGAGGAGGCGATCCGACAAGGCATCGAGGTGATCCTGGTACACGACTCCGCCGCCGCCGAGGCGATCGAGGGGCTGGCGGGCATCCTCCGATTTCGCTGAGCCCTGCCGTCGCCGTCAGGCGAGAGACCGCTCGTCGCGCCCGAGGTGGCGGGCGAACCACTGGGTCGCGAGCTCCGCCACCTGCTCCAGTGTACCGGGCTCCTCGAAGAGGTGCCCGGCGCCCGGCACGATGACCAACTCCTTCTTTGGGGAGGCGAGTTGGGCGAGCGCCGCCTGGTTCAGGCGAGCCACCGTCGGATCGGCGCCGCCGACGATCAGCAGGGTGGGCGCCGTGACGGCCCTCAGGTGCGGTCCGGCGAGGTCGGGGCGGCCGCCGCGCGAGACGACAGCCCTGACGCCGCTGGGCCGCCGCGCCGCGGCCGAGAGCGCGGCCGCGGCACCGGTGCTCGCGCCGAAATAGCCCACGGGCAGCGGGCGCGTGTCGGGCCGGGACCGGATCCACTCCGTTGCCGCCGCAAGCCTGGCGGCCAGGAAGTCGATGTCGAAGCGCAGCCGTCGACTAACCGCGTCCACGGCTTCCTCACGCGGTGTGAGCAGGTCGAAGAGCAGCGTGCCGAAGCCGCCGTCCTGCAGTCGCCGCGCCACCATGCGGTTGCGCGGGCTGAGACGACTGCTGCCGCTGCCATGAGCGAAGACGACCAGGCCCCGCGCGCCCTGCGGTAGCGTCAGATCGCCTTGGAGTGCCAGTCCGTCCGCCGGAATCGCGACGGGCTGGGTCTCGTGTTCCAGGCCGGTGTGGTAAGTCATCGTTCCCCCTCGTCGGGCTACAAGGCCGTCGGGTAGGTCTCCGGCACTTCCGCCTCGCCGTACTCCCACGCCGGAGTGCGCTCGAGGGGCTCGACCGCGCGAGTCTGGTCGTAATGCAGAACGGCGTCGAACTGGCGGCTCAGGCTGGCCTCGAAATAGTGGCTCTGGCGCTCGGTGTCCGGACGGTAGATCACGCCGATCGCGCGTTCCAGCCGTGGAGTCTCCAGCACCTTGGCGGCCTCGCCGCCGAGATCGAGATAGAAATTGCCCAGCCCCGTCTCGTGGAAGAGCGCCTCGTAGCTTCCGCGGAGGGCAGGGCGTACCCGCTTGCGCTCCGCGGGCGAGTCCCAGTTGGAGGCGGCCGTGACGGTGCCTTCGTACGTCGTGAAGCCGACGAGTACGGCCTCGTGCCGGCCGCGCTCCCGCACGAGCTGTCCGAGGTTGAGCTCACCCCGGTGCCCCATCTCGGTGACTCTGGCATCGCCCAGGTGCGAGTTGTGGGCCCAGACGACCACCTTGGCTGGGGTCCGCTGCCCTTCGAGGAAGTTCAACAACGCGTCGAGCGTTTCCGCCATGTGCGTGTCTCGCAGGTTCCAGGAGCTCACGCGCCCGCGGAACATCTCGCGGTAGTACCGCTCCGCACTGGCCACGACCTTGGCGTTCTGAGCGGCGAAGAAGAGCGCGTCGGGCGCAAGCCGACCGTCCCGCCTGGCGTATTCCGACGCGCTGGCGAGCAGCTCCATGAGCTGCCTGATCACCTCGGTCTCGCAGCTCGGCGCCAGGCCGGCGGCGGTGCTGTAACCGTAGGTCTGCGGGTCCTCGCCGAACTGGTCGAAGCAGGCATAGCGCTGCTCCGCGCGGCGGGCCGCGGCGGGATCGACCAGCCGCAGATAGGAGAGCACGGCCGCCATCGAGGCGCGGAGGCTGTAGAGATCGAGCCCGTAGAAGCCGACCTTGGCGCTGTCCGTCGTCCGGCTGTCGTTGTGTGCCCGAAGCCAGCCGGCGAAGTCCAGGACGTCCGCGTTGCGCCACATCCATTGCGGGAATCGCTGGAACCCGGCGAAGGCATCGCTGGCCTCGGCCGCACCGGAGCGGCCTCGCACGTACCGGTTGATCCCGTAGGCGTCCGGCCAGTCGGCCTCGACGGCCACCGCGCTGAATCCCTGCTCCACGATCAGGCGCTTCGTGATTTCCGCCCGGATGCGGTAGAACTCATGGGTGCCATGCGAGGCCTCCCCGAGCAGGACGAGGCGCGCCCCCCGGGTGCGGGCGAGCAGCGGCGCGAAATCGTCCGGCCCGCCGCCGAGGCGGTGGGCGGAGGCTCGTACGACGGCAGCGTGCCGGTCAGGGACGGGCGGCATCGAGCGTCCTCCTTTCGGACGCCGGTGCGGTATAGGCGCGGGCCAGGATCGCCCGGACCTCCTCGTCGGACGTCTGGGTGAAGTCGTCGTAATACACGCCGACGCCGTAGAACGGCTCGGGCACGGCGACGCAGAGGCAGGCGTCGGCGGCGCGCGCGAGCGTTTGATGCGCCTCGCGCGCCATCACCGGTGCCGCGGCCACGATCATGGCGGGACCGAGCTGGCGCAGCGCGTGGACCCCGGCCAGCATCGTGGAGCCGGTGGCGACGCCATCGTCCACCAGGATGACCGTGGCCTTCCGGAGGTCGGGGAACGGTCGATTGGCCCGGTAGGCGCGCTCGCGCCGCCGCACCTCCTGCAGCTCCCGCTCCGTGGCCGCGTCGAAGACAGTCCGGCTGATCCCCGCCGCGCGGACGGCGTCCTGGTTCACCACCCGGACCCCCCCGGAGGCGACCGCGCCCATGGCCACCTCCTCGTGGCCCGGCAGACCCAGCTTGCGCACCACGAACACGTCGAGCGGAGCGCCCAGCGCCGCGGCCACCTCGCCCGCGATCGGGACGCCGCCGCGGGGGAGGCCGAGCACGATCAGGTTGGGTTGGTCGGCAAGGCCGAGAAGGCGCGTCGCCAGCCGCCGGCCGGCATCATGGCGATCTTTGAAGAGCGTGGACATTCGATCCTCCTTCCGGCGCTGGCACCGGTGCCCGGTTCATCGCGAGCCTCCAACAAGCTGGGGGACCGGGCATGAAGCGAGCATGAGGACCACAGGAATCTGCAATCAGGGAAGGAGTCTTCATGTAACCTTCAGGCTCCGTTCGGCTGCTCCGGTCGACCTTCATCGCATGCACGGAGGCAGGGAACCCATCAGCCAGACACAGCCCGCCAGCCGAGGATCAGCCGGAGATCCGTCCACGCCGGTGATCGTGCCGTGGCACAGCCTGGCGCGAGAGCAGACGCTGGCCAGAGTCGGCTCGCGCGACGCCGGCCTGTCCGAGGCCGAGGCCGCCCGGCGTCTGGCGCGCGATGGGCCGAACAGCTTCCGGGCGGCGGCGCCCGTGTCGGCGTGGACGGTGCTCTTCGCGCAGGTTCGGAGTGTGCTGGTGGCGCTCCTCGTGGCGGCCGCCGTGGTGGCTGCTGCCACCGGCGAGACCGCGGACGCCACCGCGATCGCCGCCGTCCTGGTGCTCAACGTCGCGATCGGGTTCGTGACCGAGCTGCGCGCGCATCGGGCGATGGAGGCCCTGCTGGGACTGGAGGTCCTGCGGGCCCGGGTGGTCCGCGAGGGGCGGTCCCGCGAGATCGACGCGCGCGAGCTCGTGGCCGGGGACGTGATCCTGCTGGAGACGGGCCAGACCGTGCCTGCCGACGCGCGCCTGCTGCACGCGGTCGAACTCCGGACAGTCGAGGCTTCGCTCTCGGGCGAGCCCGGATCGGTACCCAAGAGCCCGGACGTGGTCACGCCGGCGGAAGCGCAGATCGCCGACCGCCCCACGATGGTCTACAAGACCACGAGCGTCGTCGCGGGGACCGCGCGGGCCGTCGTGGTGGCGACCGGGATGTCGACCGAGGTCGGGCGCATCGGCGAGCTGGTGGAAGGCGTGGTGAAGGAGTCCACCCCGCTGGAGCGGCGGCTCGATGCGCTGGGACGGCGGCTGGCCGTGGTGGTCATCGGCGTGGCGGCGGCCATGGCCGCACTCGGCGTCTGGCAAGGAGCGCCGCTCGGCCACCTGCTGCAGACGGCCATCGCACTCGCGGTGGCGGCGGTGCCGGAGGGCCTGCCGGTCGTGGGCACGATCGCGATGGCGGTGGGCGTCCGGCGGATGGCCCGGCGCCGCGCCCTCATCCGACACCTGCCGGTCGTCGAGTCGCTGGGGTCCGCCTCCGTCATCTGCACCGACAAGACCGGAACGCTCACGGCAGGTCAGATGACGGCGACGGTGCTGCGACTGTACGACCGGGAGGTCGAGGTCACGGGCGCCGGTTTCACACCCGAGGGCCGGTTCCGGGTGAAGGGCCACGCGATCGTCCCTGCCGCCGACCCGGCGCTCACCCTCGCCCTCCGGATCGGGGCGCTCGCCAACGCGGCCGAGCTGCATCATCGGGATGGCCTGTGGCAGCCCGTGGGGGACCCGACCGACGCCGCCTTCCTCGTGCTCGCCCGCAAGGCCGGGATCGAGCGCGAGACGCTGCTGGCAGAATGGCCCGAGGCCCGGCGGCTTCCGTTCTCGAGCGAGCGCATGCTGATGGCGTCGTTCCACCGGCACGACGGCGCGATCGTCGCGTTCGTGAAGGGGGCGCCACGCGCGGTGATCGACCGCTGCACCGGCATCCTCACGCCCGAGGGCGCGCGCCCCCTCCGCCCCGAGGAACGCGATACGCTGGCCGGCTGGAGCCGGGACCTCGCGGCCCGAGGCCTCCGGGTGCTGGCGCTGGCGAGCGGCGAGGTGCGGGGCGTCGAGTGCGACGACCTCTCGGGACTCACCTGGGTGGGCCTCGCCGGGCTGAGCGACCCGCCGGCCGCCGGCGTGCTCGAGACGATTCGCGCGTTCCGCCGGGCCGGCGTCCGGACGGTGATGGTCACGGGCGATCACCGCCTCACCGCGGCGAGCATCGCCCGCGAGCTCGGCCTGCTGGGCGCGACGGACGAGGTACTCGATGGCGCCGATGTCGAACGGCTCACGGACGCGGAGCTCGACCAGGTGGTGACCCACGCCGGCGCCTTCGGCCGGGCGAGCCCGGCATCGAAGCTGCGCATCGTCTCGGCGTTTCAACGCCGCGGGGAGATCGTGGCCATGCTGGGCGACGGCGTCAACGACGCGGCCGCGCTCCGGAAGGCGGACATCGGCGTGGCCATGGGAGGGCGGGGCACCGATCTCGCCAAGGAGGCGGCCGACGTCATCCTGGAGGACGATCGCTTTCCGACCATCGGCGTCGCCATCGAGGAAGGCCGGGTGATCCTGGACAACGTCCGGAAGTTCGTGGTCTACCTCTTCGGCTGTAATCTGGCGGAGATCCTGGTCGTGCTCGGCGCCGGACTGGCCGGGTATCCTGCCGCGCTGGCGCCGCTGCAGATCCTCTGGCTCAATCTCCTGACCGACACCTTTCCCGCGCTGGCGCTCGCGGTGGAGCCGGGCGAGCCCGGCATCATGCGGAGGCCGCCGCCGAACCCCCGGGCGGCCATTCTGCCGGCCGCCGCGCTCTGGCAGGGTGTGGCGTACGCGGTGCTGATCGCGGTCGTGACGCTCCTGGCCTTCGCCTGGGGCCTCAGCCGGGGCCAGGGCGCGCGCGCGGCCACGCTCGCGTTCATGACCCTGGCGATCGCCCAGATCTTCCATCTGGGCAATGCCCGCAGCGTGGGACCGGTGCTGTCGCCCCGACGCGCCTTCGGCAACTGGTACGCCGTCGGGGCCGTGGTGTTGGCGGTCGTGCTCCAGCTGCTCGCCGCGTTTCTTCCCGCCCTGAGCCGGGCGCTCCATGTGCTGCCGCTCTCGCCGGTGGATTGGCTGGTCGTGGCCGCGCTGGGACTGGTGCCCGCCGTCGCGGGTCAGACCATCAAGCTCGCCCGCGCGGCCGGTTCCGCGTGAGAACCGCCTTCGCGCTCCTGGTCCTCGCGCTCACGTGGCCTCGCTCCGTGGCCGCGCAGGACACCGTCGGCCTCCAGATCCGCAGCATGATCGCCGTGGCCCGCCACCCGTGGGCCCGGCGGCCGGACTTCCCGCGGCTGGTCGACGTGGTGGCGCGGCTCTACGCCTCGCGCGGCGACGGCCCGGTCTGGCTCGCGGGGCGGAGTCTCTCGCCTGCCGGCCGCTCGGCCGTCGCCCAGCTGCTCGCGGCGGCGGACCAGGGGCTGGTGCCGGCGCAGTACGATGCCGCGACCCTCGACGGCCTCGCGCGCGGGCTCCCGCACACCTCCTGGAATGCCGTGGCGCTGGCGCGCTTCGATCTGCTGCTGAGCGTCGATCTGCTGCGGTATCTGGACGACCTGCGGGGCGGCCGCGTACGTCCGGGCCCCTTCGGCGAGGGACGGGCACCGCCCGGCCCCGACCTGGCGGCGGTCGTCGCCAACGCGGCGGGCGGCGATTCCGTGCCCCGGCTCGTGGCCGCGCTCGAGCCTGGACTGGCGCAGTATCGGAACCTGCGCCTTCACCTGGCGCGGTACCGGCGGCTGGCGGCGGACACGTCCTTCGGCCCATTGCCGGCGGGGCGGGTGGTGCATCCGGGCGACGCATACGCCGGCATGGGCGCGCTTCGCCGCCGGCTGATCGCGGTCGGCGACCTCGCGCCCGCTACGGCCGGCGACTCGGGCCTGCTGTACACGGAGCCCGTGGTGGAGGCGGTGCGCCGGTTTCAGCTGCGCCACGCGCTACCGCCCGACGGGGTGCTCGGCCGCGAGACGCTCGCGGCGCTCAACGTCACGTTCGCGGCGCGGGCCGAGCAGATCGTGCTGGCGCTGGAGCGTCTCCGGGTCCTGCCACCCCTGGGCAGGCGGCGGTTCGTCGTGGTGAACATTCCGGCCTTCGAGCTGTTCGCCTTTGACTCGGTGGGCGGGAGGGGGGCACCCGCGCTCCAGATGAAAGTGGTGACCGGCAAGGCGCTCGATACTCGCACGCCGGTCCTCTTCGAGGAGCTACGGTACGTCGAATTCTGGCCGTACTGGAACGTGCCGCGCAGCATCCTGGTGACGGAGATCCTGCCGACGCTGCGGCGGCGCCCGAGCTATCTCCGGTCCCACCAGATGGAGATCGTGGGCCCGCGCGAGGTCGTGCTCGGGGACGAGGTCACGCCCCAGGTGCTTCGGCGGCTGGCGGCAGGCGAGCTGCGCGTGCGCCAGCGGCCAGGACCGCGGAACTCGCTGGGGCTGGCCAAGTTCGTATTCCCCAATGCGGCCAACGTCTATATGCATGGAACCCCGGAGACCGAGCTCTTCGCGCGGACCCGGCGGGATTTCAGTCACGGCTGCATCCGGCTTGAGAATCCTGCCACTTTGGCGGCCTGGGTGTTGCAGGACCAGCCCGCGTGGAGCCGCGTTGGGGTCGACGCGGCAATGGCGGCCGGCGTGAACGCTCGCGTGCTGCTCACCCGGCCAATGCCGGTCGTCGTGTTCTACACCACCGCGGTCGCGGCCCCCGATGGCACGATCCGTTTCTATCAGGATGTGTACGGTCACGATCGCCTGCTCCTCGAGGCGCTGCGCGCCGCCGCGGAGCCGGTCTGAGTGGTTGCGATTCCCCGAAGCCGGAGGTTACTCTCATCGCATGATTCCGCTCATCGGCGTTAGAATCGGCATGCTCGTCCTAGCGTCCCTGACGGCGTTCGGACCGCTTCGCGCAGCGCCGCGGCCGGCCGACGCGCGGCTGGACCTGACGGCCCTGACGGACGCCTCCCGGCGCGCGGGGCTTCGCCCCGAAGTCCTGCGGCTCGCACTTCGGGCCCGGGACCGCGTGGCGGCGAGCGGCCTCTCGGCCCGCCCCGTGCTCACCGTGATCGACTACAGCCTTCCCTCGCGCCAGCGCCGGCTCTGGGTGCTCGATCTGGCGCACGGCCGCGTGCTCGCGCACGAGCTCGTGGCGCACGGGCGTGGGACGGGCGAGGATCGCGCCGTCCGCTTCTCCAATCGGCCGGGCAGTCTCCAGTCCAGCCTGGGCACGTTCATCACGGGAGCAGTCTACCGCGGCAAGCACGGCCTTGCCCTCAGGCTGCGCGGACTCGACCGGGGGCTCAACGACCGGGCGGAGGCGCGTGCCATCGTGATCCACGGCGCACCCTACGTGAGTGAGGCCGTGGTGGCGAAGCTCGGGCGCCTCGGCCGCAGCCAAGGCTGCCCTGCGCTCAGCCCGGGGGCGGCGAGGCGGGTCATCGGGCTCGTCGGCGAGGGCACGGTCGTGTTCGCCTACCATCCGCAGCATCCAGCCTAGTCAGCCCTTCAGTGGCGCAGGGGCCGCCACCAGACCCTGCATCCGGGCCCGGTGGCCGAGCTGGTCGAGGAGCCGCGGTATCACGCCGTCCCACGTGTAGGCTCGGGCGGTCCGGTACGCGGCCCGCCGGAGCCGATAGGCGGTGTCCGGAGAGCGTGCGAGCCGCTCGGCGTGACCCACGATCTCGTCCGCGTCCAGGCTCTCGAGCACCACGGAGTTCCGCCCCCCTTCGGCGTAGTCCTCGCCCGTTCCTCCCGTGTACACCAGGCCGCGTGCGGCCATCGCCTCGAGTCCCACCAGCCCGAAGGGCTCGGAGACCGAATTGGCGAGCACCCCGTCCGCACCGGCATAGAGCACCTGGGCGAGCTGCTCGGTCACCCCGAACTGGAGGCTCACGACATCGGTGTCGGCGGCCGCGATCGAGGCGATTTGCGCGTCCAGCCCGCCGGGATCGCCCAACTCGGTGACGGTGAGCCCGCGTGCCCGCGCGGCCTCGGCCAGGCCGCCGCCGTTCATCGATGGTCCACCGCTGCGCGCGACCAGTGTGGTCCGGTATCCGTCCCGGCGCAGTCCCTCGATGGCCTCCAACGCCTGATCCCATCCCTTCTCCGGCTCCCACCGGGCCATCTTGAACAGCAGACCACGGCCAGGCTGGCGAGCGCGCAGGCGATCGACCGGGCGCCGATCGGCCCGGCGCAGGAGCTGCCGCGGGATGCCGTTGGGGATGACGAGCGCATCGACGCCCTGTGCGCGCACGATGCTCCGCATGTAGCGGCTCACCGTGGTCACGATGTTGGTGGCGGCCAGGCGGGGCCAGTCGATCCGGTCGAAGGCGTACGGGTTGTTCGCGTTCCAGGCGAGCACGGCGCGATTGCGGCCGCCCGCGGCGGTGATCGCCTCCGACAGCACGCAGGCGAACTCCGCCACCTGCCACTCTTCGGACAGCACGATCGGAACCCGGCCCTGGGCGATGGCGGGGGCGATCAGGCGCTCGACGAGGTGCGAGGGCAGCGAGGCGGTGAGGTCGCGCCGCTTGCCTTCCTCGCCGTCGTAGACACCCCGCGGATGATAGGCGCTGATCCACTGCCCCCAGCGGTGCAGCGTGAGGTGTCCGCACCGCTCCTCGCCGGGCAGCCGGGGGTCGCCGATGAAGAAGAGGTGGGTCTCGTAACCGCGGTTCGCCAGCGCTTGCGCGAGACCGGTTACCCGGACCCCGAGCCCTCCCGCCTGCGCATAGCGGTCCGGGCCTTCGAAGGACACGAGGATGACCACGGTATTCCCCGGATCGAACAGCGATCCGTGCGGCACTGACGACATGTGGACCTTTCCTCCAACGGCTGGGCGCGTGCCAGGCCCGTCGATCAGGCCGGCACCAGCGCCGCGTAATGCTCTGCGCACTCGGTCTCCCTGCCACGGATCACTCGCTGACCCCGCAAGGGCCCCGATGCCGCAGTGACCAATGTGCTCTGGCCCGCGTCACCGTCGTTTTCCCAGTAGATCACGACCCAGTCACGCGTCTTCCCCAGCTCGTGAGCCCGCGCGGTATTGGAGAACAGCGCGGTGTACTCCCATCCGTTCTCGTGCGTGTGCAGTACCGGGAGCCACGCCTCGTGCGTCGGATTCAACCGGCGCGGCGCGATCCGCCGGAGCCGGCCCTGTGCGGCCTGCTCGCGATATTCCCGGTCCACGGCCAGGAGCTGTTCCACCGTCGGACGGGAGCGCACCTCGGGGGATATCCGCCCGCGGCCGAGTCGCGCCTGGAGCGATCCGCGCACCGCCGCCAGGCGCTTGGGCCCGATGCCCGGTAAGGCGGCGAGGCGGCCGTCATGCGCGGCGAGCTCGAGCTCCTCCAGCGTCTCGACGCCGAGCTCGCGCTGGAGCCGTTCGGCCAGCTTGGGGCCTACGGCCGGTACCGATCGCAGCACCGCGGTCGAGTCGGTTGCGCCGCGCAGGCGCTCGAGCATCGGGATCCGGCCGGTCCTCGCCCACTCGGCGATCGTCCGCGTCAGCACGGGGCCGATGCCGGGCAACCGGTCGAGTCCTTCGGTTCCCTCGAGCCGAAGAATCGTTCCCACGTGCCGAGGCGAATTCCGGACGGTCTCCGCGGCCTGGCGATAGGCGCGGACCCGAAAGGGGTTGGCGTCCTGCGTCTCGAGGAGGGCGGCGATCTCCTCCAACGCCCTGGCGATCCGCTCGTTGGGCGAGGTCCGGCCGCTCACCCTGGGCCGCGACTGATCGACAACACCTGTTTCGTCGAGTGGCATGCTGACTCCACGAGTGACCGGCTTCATACTGGCATCGAATGCGTGAAGCCATGGTGAAGGCGATGCGAAGGTACGACCTGAAGCAGTAGACTGATGTATGGCGGCTCCCAGCCCGCAGGCTCCCCCCTCGCCGACCGCCGGCCTGACCCGCGAGGAAGCGGCGCGCCGGCTCGCCGAGGACGGCCCCAACCAGATCGCCGAAGGCACCAGCCGCCCGGCGCTCCGGATTCTCCAGCGCCAGCTCGCCAGCCCGCTCGTGCTCGTGCTCATCGGCGTGGCGGTCGTGAGCCGGTTGCTCGGCGAGAGCGTCGAGGCGGTGGTCATCCTCCTCGTCGTCGCTCTCAACACGTTGCTGGCATTCGTGCAGGAGTACCGCGCCGAGCGCGCACTGCAGGCGCTCCGTCGCTTCGTGAACCGGACCGCGCGGGTTCGCCGCGACGCGGGGACGCTCGAGATTCCCGCTGCCGAAGTCGTCCGGGGGGACACGGTCCTGCTCGAGATCGGTGATCTCGTGCCCGCCGATCTGACGCTCACCGGCGCGGAGGACCTGGCGACCGACGAGGCGACGCTCACGGGTGAATCGCTTCCGGTCTCCAAGGGCCCCGGGGGCACGGCGTTCCTGGGCACGGCGGTGGTGAGCGGCTTCGGGGAAGGGGTGGTGACCGCCGTCGGCGCCGCGACGCTCTTCGGTCGGAGCGCCCGGCTCCTGGAGGAGCGGCCACCCGAGAGCGATTTCGAGCGCAACATCCGCCGGTTCAGCAACCTCCTGGTCCAGGTGATCATCCTGCTCACGGTGTTCGTCTTCCTCGCGAACGCCCTGCTCGGCAAGGGATGGTTCGACTCGTTCCTGTTCGCCGTCGCGCTGGCGGTGGGAATCACGCCCGAGGTGCTGCCCGCCATCGTCTCCATCACGCTGGCGAACGGCGCGCTCCGGATGGCCCGCGATCAGGTGGTCGTCAAGCGGCTCGCGTCGGTCGAGGACCTCGGCAATATCGACATCCTGTGCTGCGACAAGACCGGCACGCTGACGCTCGGGGAATTCGCGCTGCACGACTTCGTCGGGACGGACGGCGCCCGGGACCCGACAGTGCTGCTGTACGGCGCGCTCACCGGGGCACCGGGGTGCGGGGTCGCTCAGGGTGGCTCGACCAACCCGACCGACCGGGCGATCTGGGCGAGCAAACACCTGCCGCTGGTCCGCGAGGAGCTGGCCCGGGCCTCGGTACTCGACCGGGTGGCCTTCGACTTCCGGCGCCGTCGCGCCAGTGTTCTGGTGAGCATGGAGGGCGGCAACCGGCTGCTCGTCAAAGGCGCGCCGGAGTCGGTCTTGCCGCTCTGCGTCGAGATCGGAGCGGGGGGCGGCACGACGCCGCTCCCCGAAGAACGGCGTCTGCAGTTGTCGGCCATCGCCTCGGCATACGAGCAGGACGGGCTCCGTGTGATCGCCATCGGAGATCGGGCGGCAACGGGCTCGACCGCCGGTACCGCCGACGAGTCGAACCTAGTCCTCCGCGGATTTCTCCTGTTCGCCGATCCGCCGAAGCCCGGCGTTCGCGAGGCTCTCCAACAGCTCACGCGCCTGGGCGTCGGTATCCGGATCATGACCGGGGACAGTGCGATCGTCACCCGCCGGGTCTGCCGTGAGGCAGGGATTCCTCTGGACGGTCAGACGGTCACGACGGGAGACGAGCTGGCGGGGCTCTCGCCGGAGGCGCTCCGGCGCCGGGCGCTGGATGGCCTCGTGTTCGCCCGGCTCACGCCGGAGCAGAAGCAGCTCCTGGTCGGGGCGCTGCGCGCGTCAGGGCACGTCGTCGGCTTTCTGGGTGACGGCGTCAACGACGCCGCGGCGCTGCAGGCGGCGGACGTGGGAATCTCGGTCGACTCGGGTACCGACATCGCCAAGGGCGCGTCCGACGTGATCCTGCTGCGGAAGAGCCTGGGCGTGCTGGCGGGTGGGATCGTCGAGGGGCGGAAGACCTTCGCCAACATCACGAAATACATTCTCAACACGATCAGCGCCAATTTCGGCAACATGTCGACCGTGGCGGTGTCGTCGCTCTTCCTGTCGTTCATCCCGCTGCTGCCGTCGCAGATCCTGCTCAACAACTTCCTGAGCGACGTTCCGCTGATCACCGTGGCGACCGACCGGGTCGATGCCGAGCTGCTGCGCCGGCCGCGGCACTGGAACATCGGCGCGATCGCGTGGTTCATGGTGATCTTCGGAACGCTCAGCGCCCTCTTCGATCTGCTGCTCATCTGGCCGCTGCTGCACTGGCATACCTCGGTGGCCGCGTTCCGGACCGCCTGGTTCGTGGAATCGGCCTGCTCCGAGGTGCTGGTGACCTTCGCGATCCGGACCCGCCTCAGCTTCTGGCGGAGCCGGCCGAGCGGATGGCTGTTATGGAGCTCGATCGCGACCGCCGTCGTGGCGTTCGGTTTCCCGCTGACGCCGTTCGGTCGGACAGTACTTCGGCTTCGTGGCGCTGCCGGGCCGGGTCCTGGGGCTCGTGGCCCTGGTGCTCGCCGCCTATTTCGTGGCGGCCGAGGCCGCGAAGCACCCGTCCTTCCGGCGGCTGGAGATCTGATCCCCCGCCGCCGGCGGCCGTGCCAGCCGTCGGGCCACGCCGGCGAGCGAGTCCGGATTGAGTGAGATCGAGTCGATGCCGATATCCGCGAGGAACTCCGCGAACTCGGGATAGTCGCTCGGCGCCTGCCCGCAGATCCCGACCTTGCGCCCCCGCCGGTGGGCCGCGTCCACCACCATGCGGATGAGCTGCTTGACCCCGGGATCGCGCTCATCGAACAGGTGCGCCAGCAGCTCGGAATCCCGGTCCACGCCCAGGGCGAGCTGCGTGAGATCGTTGGACCCGATCGAGAACCCGTCGAAGAGCTGGGCGAACTCGTCCGCCAGGATGACGTTGTTGGGAATCTCGCACATGACGTACACCTCGAGCCCGCCTTCGCCGCGGTGGAGCCCGTTCCGCTCGAGCTCCGCGAGGACCCGGCGGCCCTCCTCCAGCGTGCGGCAGAACGGAATCATCACTTTGACGTTGGTGAGCCCCATCGTCTCGCGCACCTGGCGGATCGCCGCGCACTCGAGGGCGAACGCCTCGCGATAGCGCTCGTCGTAGTAGCGGGAGGCGCCCCGGAAGCCGATCATCGGGTTCGATTCGGTCGGCTCGAACGCCGCGCCCCCCAGCAGCCCGGCGTACTCGTTGGTCTTGAAGTCGGAGAAACGGACGATGATGGGGCGGGGGAAGAAGCCGGCGGCGATCTGCGCGACCCCCGAGGCCAGGCGCTCGACGAAGAACGCGGGCCCCGACGGATAGCCCGCCGTGCGCCGCCGGATCTCGACCCCCGTCGCGGCGTCGGGCACCCGCTCGGGGTGGAGGAGCGCCATTGGATGGATGCCGATCCAGCTCGAGATCACGAACTCGATGCGCACCAGGCCGACGCCGGCGGTGGGAAGCTGGGCCAGGTGGAACGCGCGGTCCGGATTCGCCAGATTAAGCATGAGCGGCACGCGCGGAACCGGCAGCGTCGCCGGATCGATTTCGGTCCGCTCGAATCGGACCAGCCCGTCGTACACCTTCCCATCGTCTCCCTCCGCGCAGGAAACGGTCACCTGGCGGCCCGCGGCCAGCGCGTGCGTGGCCCGGGCGGTACCGACGACGCACGGGATGCCGAGCTCCCGGGAGACGATCGCGGCGTGACAGGTCCGTCCGCCCTCGTCCGTGATCACCGCCGCGGCCCGCTTGAGCACCGGCTCCCAGTCGGGATCGGTCATGGGGGCGACGAGGACCTCGCCGTCCCGGAACTCCGAGAGCTCGCGCGGATCGAGAATCACACGCACCGGCCCCGTGGCTACGCCGCTGCCCACGCTCCGCCCGGTGACCAGCACCGTACCCTCCCCGCGACGGCGCCAGAGCTCGAGCGTCGGCCGCGCCCGCTGTGAGTGGACGGTCTCGGGGCGCGCCTGCACGATGAAGAGCTCGCCGGTCCGCCCGTCCCGCGCCCACTCGATGTCCATCGGCGTCGGCCGGCCGGCGTGGCGCGAGTAGTGGTCCTCGATGGCCAGCGCCCAGCGTGAGAGCTGCAGCACCTCGTCGTCGCTCAGCACCGCGCGGTTTCGGTCTTCGATCGGCACCCGCACCTCGCGCACCGCCTTGCCGCCCCCGTCGGCGTAGACCAGCTTGACCGACTTCTCGGCGATCTCGCGTCGGAGGATCGGCCGGTGGCCGGCCACCAGGGTCGGCTTGTGGACCCAGAACTCGTCCGGGCGGACGCGGCCCTGCACCACGGTCTCACCCAGGCCCCACGCGCCGGTGACCAGTACGACGTCGCGGAAGCCGCTCTCGGTGTCGAGGGTGAAGATGACGCCGGCCGAGCCCAGATCGCTGCGCACCATCTTCTGAATGCCGACCGAGAGGGCGACGTCCCGATGGCGGAAGCCGTTCTGGACTCGATAGACGATCGCCCGGTCGGTGAACAGCGAGGCGAAGCAGCTCCGCACCGCCCGGTCCAGCGCCTCGCGGCCGCGGACGTTCAGGTAGGTCTCCTGCTGGCCGGCGAACGAAGCGGTGGGCAGGTCCTCGGCCGTGGCGCTGGAGCGCACGGCGACGTCGGTCGCTTCCTCGCCGTAGCGCGCCGACAGCGTGCGGTACGCCGCATCGAGCTGGGCCGCGAGAATCGCGGACAGCGGCGCCGCGGCAATCCGCTCCCGGATGCCGCGCGCGACGGTCGCGAGGGTGGCGACGTCGCGCAGGTCGAGCCGGTCGAGCTCGTCGTAGATAGTGCGGTCGAGCCCGGCCTGCGCGAGATGCAGGCGGAAGGCCGAGGCGGTGATCGCGAAGCCGTCGGGCACCCGCACCCCCGCCGGCGAAAGGGCGGTGATCAACTCGCCCAGAGAGGCGTTCTTGCCACCCACTTCGGCGACCGCGCCCAGGCCCACCCGGCTGAACGGCAGGACGTAGTCGGTCTCGGGCGTACTCGGACGGTTCACGGCATCCTCCCGGCGCGGGTCACACCGTCAAAATGGCTGCCGCGCATGAAGGAGGGGTGAAGTGGAGGCGAAAGCCGGTTCACCCGTCATCCCATCCGGCACAAGAGTCCTTCTCCGGGGCTTCACCGTCCTTTCAGGGCGCGGGTCGTAAGCTTCGGCGTCGGAACATTCAACCGCGAGGCTGTCATGCGTGTCGACATCGCCCCCGCCGTCAGGATCCCGCAGGCCGAGGAGACGCTGGACGTCGCACTCGGACCATCCCACGATGCCTGGATGGCGGAGGCCCGAGAGCTGCTCGTGCCGGCGGCCCGGCCGACCGCGCCGTTCTGCGAGCGGTGGACGGTGATTCGCTATCTCAACGATCGGTTCCCGGGCCGCCTCAGGATCGAGCGCGCCCTGGTGAGCGGCCTTCGGCCCTTCGTCACCGGCGCCGAGGTGGACGCGCTCGAGGCGGAAGGGGACCGGGTGTCCCGGCTGTACCTCGAGCTGGACCGGGTCGGGCGCCGGAGCGACACCGCCGCGGAGTTCGCGACGATGGTGGCGGAGCTTCTGAGCGTGCTGGAGATCTGGTGCCTGGATGTCGAGCGGGTTGGGAGGCAGGTCCCGCGCGCCGTGGTGTCTGAGGAGATGCAGCGGATCCTGAGCCGCCTGGAGGCGCCGGCGCGGACGGTCTCCCGGCTCTAATCGTGCAGCATACGCTCGGGTGGATCGTCGAGATCATCGAACTGCCCGGACTTCGCCGCGTACACGAACAGCGCGGCGAAGACGGCGCCGAGCACCAGCGCCACGGGGAGGAGGATCACGATGGCGGTCACGCTTCGGCCCTCCGTACGGCGGCCTCGACCCGCGAGGCACCCCAGATGATCACCCCGCTCGAGAGCGGCATGAGCACGGCGGCGACGAGCGGGTTGACCAGGCCGGCCGCCGCCGCGGCCACCGCGACGACGTTGTAGGCGATCGAGAACCGCAGGTTCATCCGGATGACGCGTCCGGCGGCGCGGGCGGCCCGCATGCCGGCGAGCAGCGGAGCGAGCGAGGCGGTGGCGATCACGCCGTCGGCCACGAGCACACTGCTCGCGGCGCCGGTGCCCATCGCGATGCCGGTGTCGCTCGCCGCGAGCGCCGGACCGTCGTTGAGTCCGTCGCCCGCGAACAGTACCCGGTGGCCGTCCCGCCGGGCCTGCTCGACCCACGCCGCCTTGGCCGCCGGATCGGCTTCCGCCACCGTCTCGGTGATCCCCGCCTCGAGCCCGATCCGCCGCGCCACGGCGCGGTGATCGCCGGTGAGCAGCACGACTCGCCGCCCCGACCGCTTGAGCTCGCCCACGGTTGCCCCGGCGTCCGCGCGGGTGGCGTCGCTGAGCCGGATGATCCGCTCGATGCCCCGCTCGTCCGCCAGGCGGACCTCTCCCGGGCCGCCCGACCGCAGGATCCACCGGCGGCCGTCGACGATGCCGCCGATGCCGACACCCGACTCCTCGCGCACCTCGAATCCCGAGGGTAGCGGGATGCCCCTCGCGCTCGCCTCGGCCACGATGGCCCGGGCGATCGGGTGGCTGCTGTAGCGCTCGAGCCCGGCCGCGATCCGGAGCGTCTCGCCGTCGGCGGACGCCACCGTCATGGTACCCGTGGTGACGGTGCCGGTCTTGTCGAGGGCCACCAGGTCCACGCGGTCGAGATCGAGCAGCGCCTGCGCCGAGCGGAGCAGCAGCCCACGGCGCGCCGCGGCGCCCAGGCCGGCCGCGGCGGCGAGCGGCTGGGACAGCGCCAGCGCGCAGGGGCAGGCCACCACCAGCACCGCCACGGTCCGGGCCAGCGCCACGCCCGGCCCCGCGCCGTACCACCAGGCGAACGTGAGCGCCGCGGCCGCGAGGGTGGCGGCGGTGAACCAGGGGGCGATGCGGTCAGCGGCGCTGGGCGCGAGCCCGCGGTCGGCCGCCACGTGCAGCTGCGCCGCCATGGCGTGGACGATGGTGTTCTCCCCGACGGCGGTCACCCGCACGGTGAGCGCTCCGTCGAGCAGCACGGTGCCGGCCGCGACCCGGTCGCCCGGGCCGACGGCCACCGGCTCGGCCTCGCCCGTGAGGAGCGCGAGCCGCACCTGCCCCGCGCCGTCGGTGACGACCCCGTCCGCGGCGAACTCCTCGCCCGCGCCGACGTCGATCCGGTCGCCCGGGTCGAGGGCCTCGACGGGGACGGTGACCAGCCGCTCGCCCTCGACCCGGCGGGCGCTGCGGGGGATCGTCGCCACCAGCGCGGTGGCCGCGTCCGCGGCGCGGCGCCGCCCGCGCGACTCGAGCAGCCGCCCCACGAGCAGCAGCGCGACCAGCATCGTGAGCGAGTCGAGGTACCCCTCCCCCGCGGCGAGCGTCGCCGCGACGCCCTGGACGTAGAGGACCGCGACGCCGAGCGCGATCGGCAGGTCCATCGGGAGCACGCGGTGCCGGATCCCGCTCCACGCGCCGGCGAAGAACGGGGCCGCGCTCCAGAGCGTCACCGGCGTCGCGAGGGCGAGCGAGACCCAGCGGAACAGTGCCGCGAACTTGGGGTCCATCGCGCCGAACCACCAGCCGGCGTAGAGCGCCTCGTAGGTGCCCATCACGGCGACCGCGGCGACGATGGCCACCGCCGTCCGGGCCAGGAGGTCGTGGTCGCCGGGGTCCGCGGCGCCGAGGGCGCGCGGCCGGTAGCCCAGCGCCGCGATCCGGCCGGCGAGAGTGGGGAGATCGGTGCGTGACGGATCCCAACGGAGGGAGGCGCGACCGGTGGCATAGCTCACGGTCGCCTCCGCCACGCCCGGGGTCCGCTGCAGCACCTCCTCGGTCACCCACACGCACGAGGCGCAGCGGAGGCCATCCACCTGGAGCCGGACGCGCACGGTCCCATCGGCGTCCGGCGTGACCGCCACCCGGTCCCAGCCCGGCTCGACCGGCTCGGGCCGCGGGGCGAACGCCAGCCGCTCCCCGTAGTATCGTTCGAGCCCGGCGCCGCGAATGATGGCCGCGGCGATCTCGCATCCATGGCAGCAGAACGCGTCGCCGCCGCCTTCGACGGCCGTGCCGCAATGCGGGCAGCGTCCGGCGGCGGGAGCGATGCGCGCGGCCTCGGCGGCCGCCGCGCCGTCAGCGCGGCTCAGTGGTATAGGAGGAGACAACCGGATCCGCGCCGGTGACGGCGATGTACACGAAGAGGACGTTGACGGCCACCACCAGCACGAAGCCCAGCACGATCATGGGCGGCCAGGGTGAGTTAGTCGGGGTCGGCCGCGGCAAGGGCGCCTCCGGACTTGAAGGTGGCGTCGAGCCGCACCCGGTAGCTCGGCGAGGCCACCCGCACCTGCAGCGGCAGCGTGCGCGGCATCCCGGCCGTGACGGGCAGCCGGATGACGAGCGGCAGGACGGCGCTCTCGGTCGAGCCGAGGCGGATGTCCTGCGCCGTGATCGTGGCGCCCTCGAGACCCTCGACGCTCACGTGGAACGGCAGCGGGACGGACGCCGGGTCGTTGTTGGTGATGCGCAGGATGTACGTGTTCCGCACGAACCCGTCCGCATCCACCGTAAACAGCGAGCCGGGCGCCCGGCTCACGGTGGCCTCGAACGGGGTCCGCGTCATGACCATCCCCACGAAGACGGCCGCGATCCCGGTGAGGAGCGAGGCATACGCCACCGTGCGCGGGCGCAGGCGGTGCGGCGGGCGGCCCTGCGTCGTGGCGACGGTGCTGTAGCTCACCAGGGTCTCATGCCCGAGCCGCCCCATGACGTCCTCGCAGGCATCCACGCAGCGCGCGCAGGCGATGCACTCGAGCTGGAAGCCGTTCCGGATGTCGATGCCGGCCGGGCAGACGTTGACGCACTTGTTGCAGGCGATGCAGCGGCCCTCGGTGCGCGCGCTGACCCCCCCGCGCGGCTCGCCCCGCTCGATGTTGTACATGATGTTGAGCGTCTGGTCGTCCGTCAGCGCGCTCTGGAACCGGGCGTACGGGCAGAGGAACGAGCAGAACTGCTCGCGGAACCAGGCGAAGTCCAGGAACCAGAGCGCCGCGAAGATGGCGACGAGGGAGTACTCGACCGGCCCGGCGCGTCCGGTCCAGAGCTCGCGCGCCCCCGCGAAGAAGCTCATGAATGCCATGGCGGCCACGACCGACACCACGGCGAACAGGCCCCACTTGGCCGCCTTGCGCCAGGCCCGGTCGAGGGTCCACGGCCCCTCGTCCCGGCGGCGGCGGCGCACCCAGTCGCCCTCGATCCACTGCTCGATCGGGTGGATCCAGGCGTCGAGGAAGACGGTCTGCGGACAGGCGTACCCGCACCAGAGGCGGCCGAAGAGGGAGGTGAAGAAGAAGAGGGCGAAGGCCAGGAACAGGAGCATCAGCAGCAGCAGGATCGTGTCCGACGCGGTGAAGATGGCGCCGAACGCGAACAGCTCGCGGCTCTCCAGGTCGAGCCGCAGCAGCGGGTGCCCGCCGATGGTGATCCAGGGCGGCACGAACAGCACGATGTAGAGCGCCAGGAAGGTCCAGCGGCGGAGCCGCTGGAACCGTCCCGTCACCGACATCGGGTAGACCCACTTGCGCGTTCCGGAGAAGCCGACCATATCAGCGCGCCTCTGTCCTCTCCCCGTGCCCGTCCGTGTGCTCGTCCGCGTCGGGATCGGCGATACCGAGCGTCGCGTGATTCCGGTGGAGGACGTAGGCCGCCACCTCGCCGATCTTCTCGGGGCCGAGGATCGGCCCCCAGGTGATCATGCCCTTCGCGGGCACGCCGGCGGTGATCGTGTGGACGACCTCCGCGGGCGTCCCGCCATGAATCCAGGTACTGTCCACCAGGCTCGGGCCGATCTTGCCTTCGAGATGCTCGCCGTGGCAGCCGGTGCAATTGGCCTTGTAGATCGCCTCACCCTTCTCGACGTTTTCCTTCGAGAGCACCACGGTGGCCGTCCGGCCGGCGTCGGGCCAGCGCCGCCGGGCATCCGCCATCTCCGCCGCCAGGGACTTCACCTGGGAGCGGTGGGCGATGAGGTGATAGTGGGCGGTGTATGCGAAGGCCCAGATGATGCAGCCGACGAACAGGCCGAGCCACCAGTCCGGCAGCGGGTTGTCGTACTCCTCGATCCCGTCCGACTCGGCCCCGTGACCCAGCACCTGCGGCGCGCGCGGTTTGCTCATTGGTCGCCCCCGTCGCCAAGCGGCATGCGTGCCGCCTCGTCCATGTACGCCCGGTTGCGCCGGGAAAACGCCCACCAGGTCCACCCGACGAAGCACACGATGAAGAGCGCGGTCATCACGCCCATGATCCAGCCGAGCTGGGCGGTCTCCGCCGCGGCCTTGAAGGCGGTGTTCATGGGGTCACCGCCGCGGTGGCGGCCGGCGCGGGCTCCGGCGGGATGGCGGCCCGGCCGTCGCGGCCGAGACGCTGGAGGTATGCGATCACGGCAACGATCTCCTTGTCCGGCGTCGTGGTGATGCCCCCGCCCGCGAGCCGGCCGACGATCGCCTCGCCCTGGGACCGCATGGCGGCCGGCGCGCCGGCGATGTCGGCATCGGTGTACGGCAAACCGACCGTCCGGAGGGCCCGCAGCGAGGCCACGATGTCGGACGTGTCGTAGCTCTGGTGGAGCAGCCAGCGATAGGTCGGCATGATGCTGCCCGGCGAGGTGCTCCGCGGGTCGCGCATGTGCTCGTAGTGCCAGGCGTCGGGGTACTTGCCGCCCACCCGCTGGAGATCGGGCCCGATCCGGCGGGAGCCGAGCAGGAAGGGATGGTCGTAGGCGTATTCACCGGCGCGGGTCCACTCGCCGTACCGCAGGATCTCGGCGCGCATCGGGCGCACCATCTGCGAGTGGCAGGTGTAGCAGCCCTCGCGGATGTAGATGTCGCGTCCGGCGATCTCCAGCGGCGTGTACGCCGTCACGCCGGGGAGCGCTTCGGGGCCGAGCTTGACGGTGAACATCGGGACGATCTCGATCAGGCCGCCGATCGAGATGGCGACCGTAGTGAGCACCGCGAACCACACGCCTTTGCCCTCGAGGAAGCGGTGGAAGCTCTCCTTGCCTTCCGTACCATGACTCATCGCGTGCTCCCTCAGCTCGTCGCGGGGACCGCGACCGCGGCGCCCGAGGTGACGGTCGCCTTGCTCCGGATGGTCCGGAGGAAGTTCCAGCCCAGCATGATCGCGCCGATCAGGTACATCGTGCCGCCGACGAGCCGCATCCAGTAGAACGGATTCAGCTGGTGTACGATGTCGACGAAGATCGGATACTTGAGCTGGCCGCTCCCGTCGAGCGCGCGCCACATCAGCCCCTCGGTGAGCCCGGCCGCCCACATCGAGACGGTGTACAGCACGATGCCGATGGTGGCGAGCCAGAAGTGCACGATCGGCCAGCCGGGATAGGCCAGCGGCCGGTTCCAGAGCCGCGGGATGAGCCAGTAGATGATGCCGAACGAGATCATGCCCACCCAACCCAGCGCGCCGCTGTGCACGTGGCCGATGACCCAGTTGCTGTAGTGGGCCAGGCCGTTCACCGCGCGGAGCGACATCATCGGGCCCTCGAAGGTGCTCATGCCGTAGAAGCTCACGGCCACCACGAGGAACTTGAGCACCGGATCGGTGCGGACGCGGTCCCACGCGCCGCGGAGGGTGAGGAGCCCGTTGAGCATCCCGCCCCAGGACGGCGCGAGCAGCATGATGCTGAACACCATGCCGAGGGTCTGCGCCCAGTCGGGCAGGGCGGAGTACAGCAGGTGGTGCGGGCCGGCCCAGATATAGAGGAAGACCAGGGCCCAGAAGTGCACGATCGAGAGCCGGTAGCTGTAGATCGGGCGCTCGGCGATCCGGGGGAGGAAGTAGTACATGAGCCCCAGGAACGGCGTCGTCAGGAAGAAGCCCACCGCGTTGTGGCCGTACCACCACTGCACCAGGCCGTCGGTGAGGCCGGCGTAGATCGGATAGGAGCGGGTCAGCGTCGCGGGCATCGGCGAGGCTGTTCACGATGTGCAGCACCGGGATCGTGATCACGAACGACATGTAGAACCAGATCGCCACGTACAGGTGCTGGACCTTCCGGGTGGCGATGGTGCCGAAGAAGTTGACCGCGAACGCCACCCACACCACCGCGATGGCCAGGTCGATCGGCCAGATGAGCTCGGCGTACTCCTTCGACTGCGTGAGGCCGAGGGGCAGGGTGATGGCCGCCGCGACGATGATGGCCTGCCAGCCCCAGAAGTGGAATCGCGACAGCGCCCGGCTCCACATCGGCGTCTTGAGCAGCCGCTGCATCGAGTAGTAGATGCCGGTGAAGCAGATGTTGCCGCCGAACGCGAAGATCACGGCGTTGGTATGCAGCGGGCGCAGCCGGCCGAACGTGGTGTAGGGCAGGCCCAGGTTGGCCGGCCACCAGGCGAGCTGGAGCGCGATGGTCACACCCACCAGCATGCCCACGATCGCCCAGAGCACGGTGGCGCCGAGGAAGAGGCGCACGACGTCGTCGTCGTAGGCGGATGGGCCGGTCTGCGCCGGAGAGGGTAAACTTCAGCTCATCAGGACTCCCTAGACCGAGACTCGACGCTTCCATGGATGCTCCGCTGTTGCTGGGTGCCTTCGCCGCGGGGCTCTTCGGCAGCCCCCACTGCGCGCTGATGTGCGGTCCGTTCGCCTCCGCCTGCGCCCGTCCCGCGTCCGGCCTCTCGGCCTGGCACGCGGGACGGCTCACGGCCTACGCCCTGCTCGGCGCGGCGGCGGGCGCCGTGGGCGGCGTGCTTCCCGGCCCGCCCTGGATTCCCTCGCTGCTCGCCGCCGTCTTCCTCGGGTGGTTCGCTGCCGGCCTGGCCGGCATCGCGCCCGAGCCGCGATTGGTCTTTCCCGGCCTGACCCGGATCGGGCCGCTGCTCCAGCAGGGCCGAGGCGCCGGCGCCCGCTACGCCTTCGGCGTGGCCAACGGCTTCGTGCCGTGCGGCCTCGTCTACTCGGCCTTGAGCCTGCCGGCGGCCCTGGCGGCCCCGCTGCCCGGCGCGCTCGCCATGCTCGCCTTCGGGGCCGGCACCGTCCCGCTGCTCTCGACCGTCGCGATCGGCCTCCGGCGGGCGACTCCGGCCAGCCTTGCCGCCCGGCGGGCACTCGCGGTGGTGATCCTGGCCATCGGGCTCTGGAGTATCGGCACGCGGTCGGGAATCTTCGGCGCCGGGCCGCACGACCCCGCCACCGGCCACCACGGCCAGCGCTGACCCCGCTGACCCCCAAAGTAGACGCCGCCTCATGAACGGATCCTGAGGCGCGGCATGAAGCGATCTTCAGACTTCGGCCTGCCCGACGACGCCGATGGCTGTTCCAGGTCAGGTCGCCCCGACCAGTCCCGCCTGACGCCGTTCGGCCTCGGCGCGTATCCGGGTGAGGGCGCGCCGCATCACCAGCGCAACGCCCGGCTGAATGACGCGCCAGTAGCGCCGGAATCGCGCCCGTGCGACCTCATCCGTCGTGGCGGTCCGCGCTTCGTAGCGTAGGAGCGAATGGCCACCGGCGGCCGGCTGTACGAGAAAGCTCACCGCAAGTTTGGCATAGCCGGGCTCGGCGAAGCCGACGAACCGGTCCGGCGGGATCGGGTGCCATCCATAGTCGCGCCGCCAGAACCGGCCGACCGACCCGACCACGAACTCCACCCCAGGCTCCTCCGCGAGCAGCATGAAGCCCATCGCCGGCGTCGCCAGGTCGTTGAAGGTGACGGTCGCGGGCGCCGGCGGCGGCAGCTCGCCGCGCCACCGCCGGGCGAGCCGGGTCGGCAGCTCGCGGATGGCGAAGAGCGCATCGATCAGCCGATCGCTGAGATTGGTCTCGCGAATGGCGGCGTACGTCACGTCCGGGCGTCGCGTCCACCGTCACTTCTCGGGCCTCGGACACGTCGTAACGCGGGAGGTATTGGTCGATCAACACGGCGCCAGGCCTCCTCTCCTTGCCTCATCCCGCCGAGGTCGGCGAAGTTCAACCCAGCGGTGTGCGCAGCCTAACCTTGGTACACGGAAGAAATCGAAAGACGCCGATGAAGATCCCTTTCGACCCATGATCGAGCCTGCTCCACCGCTGTTACGCGTGGACGTGAGGCCGGAGCCCACGCTCGACGACTACGCTGCCGTGGCGAACCTCGCGGTGGCGGCGGCCGACCTCAAAGCCGAGGCCGCCAGTATCATCCCGCGGCTCGCCGGGCGGACGATCTGGCAGGTGAACTCGACGGCGACGGGAGGCGGGGTCGCCGAGATGCTTCCCCCGGCCATCCGGCTGCTCCGGGATCTGGGGGTCAGCACGGAATGGGTGGTCATCGAGAGCCGCGACCCCGCGTTCTTCGCGCTGACGAAGCGGCTCCACAATCTCATCCACGGCTCGGGCGACCCGCGGCTCGGCCCGGCGGATCGCGAAGTCTTCGAGCGGGCGGGCCGCGAGAACGCCGCCCGGCTGCGGCCGCTTCTCCGGCCGGGCGACGTGCTGATCGTTCATGATCCGCAGCCCCTCCCGCTGGCGAGCTTCCTGCGCCAGGCGATGCCGCTCGTGACCGTGTGGCGCTGCCACATCGGGCTGGACGAGAGCAACGCCGCCACCCGCGCCGCCTGGGACTTCCTGGCGCCCTATCTGGCGGCCTACGACCACGCCGTCTTCTCCGCGCCGGAATACATCCCGCAGGCCCTGGCCGGCCGGGCCAGAGTCATCTTCCCCGGCATCGACCCGCTGGCACCCAAGAACCGCGAGCTCACGCTCCACGAGACGGTCGGGATCCTCTGCCGCGGTGCGCTGATTCCCTGTCCCGGCCCGACCGTGGGCGATCCGTATCCGGCGCTGGCCCGCCGGGCCCTGGCGGACGGGAGGTTCGCCCCGGTGAGCGCCGCCGAGAACATCGGCCTGCTCTCCCGGCCGATCCTCACCCAGATCTCCCGGTGGGACCGGCTCAAGGGATTTCTCCCCCTCATGCGCGTCTTCGCGGCGCTCAAGCAGTCCATGTACACCACCGATGGCGGGATGGACCCGATGCAGCGGCGCCGGCTCGATCTCGTGCGTCTGGTGCTGGCCGGTCCCGATCCTGCCGGCGTGTCCGACGATCCGGAGGCCACCGGGGTGCTCGACGAGCTCCGGGCGGCCTATGCCGGGCTTCATCCCGCGGTCCAGGACGACATCGCGCTCATCATGCTGCCGATGCAGTCCGTCGACGAGAACGCGCTCATGGTCAATGCCCTGCAGCGCGCCTCGACCATCGTCGTGCAGAACTCGCTGCGGGAGGGCTTCGGGCTGACGATCGCGGAGGCGATGTGGAAGCGGATCCCGGTCCTCAGCAACTCACGCGCATGCGGGCCGAGACAGCAGGTGCGGGATGGGGTGGACGGCCGACTGGTCCGGGATCCGGAGGATGAGGTGGAGCTGGGGCACGTCATTCACGAGATGCTCGACTCGCCCGCCGCTCTCCGCCGCATGGGTCAGGCGGCACAGCGGCGGGTCCACGACGGGCTCCTCGTGCTGACGCAGCTCCGTAGCTGGGGCCAGCTGTTCGCGGCGGCGCTCGAGCCCCGGGCTACCGGCGGATGAGACGCGTCAGGCAGCGTGGATCGGATGCTGCGCGGGCGTCAGCGCCAACCTCACGGCGAGCTCTTCCGCGAACCGCTCCACCTCGTCCCACCGGGTGAAGTCCCAATCGCGGGACGTGTCGGTGGGCAATCCCTTCCGGTGGCTGATCATCTTCAGGTACCAGCGGACCCACCACCCGTACCGCGTATACGCCACCGCGCCGGCAAAGGACTGAGTGATGGCCGGGCGCCACCCCGTCTCGTGAAGCGTGGCGTCGATGTATGCCTGGGCCTGCTCAGGATCGTCGTGCGTCGCCCCGCACACCGAGACGAACGCCGACGGCGCCTGGTTGAGCAGGGCCGCGTTCCGGCGTACGAAATCCCGGACGTACTCCTGGTGGTGTCCCATCAGCACGGAGGCGGCGACGACGAAGCCGTCGTAGGAGGCGAGCCAGAGCGAGTCGGGAAGCCCATCGGCCTTGTGGACGTCCACCACGTGCCCCGCGGCACTCAGGACGGCCGCGATCCGGTGAGCGACGCGCTCCGTCTGACCATACGTGCTGCCGTAGACGACCAGAATCTTGAACATGGAGCAGCTCTCTCCCTGCGAACGATGATCAATCAGCGAACTGCCGGCTCGGGCGTCGAGGCACGGAATCGGCGCTCCGCGTCGGCCTTCACCAGTTTGAGCGATTCCCGCCGGATGAGCAGGATGCCGGGCGAGAGCACCGCCCAGTACCGGCGGAACAGACGCCGGGCGCGCGGGTCGGTGGTGCTGACGCGGGTCTCGGTCCGGAATCGCGAGGCCGCTGGACCCAGCGGCTCGGCTTCGAGCGTCCAGACGATCTTGGCGTAGCCCGGCTCGGCGAAGCCGGCGAACGCGTCCGGATCGACGCCGCGGAACTTCACCTCGGCGCGCCAGGGTTGGGTCACTGCTCCCACCACGACCTCGCGGTTCGGCGTCTCGGCGAGTATGCGCCACCCGAGCGCGAGGGTTTCGGCGAGGAGCGAGGTCGGCGATCGCTTCGGCGGCTCGCGGCGCCACCGGGACGGGAGCGTCCTGAGGGCGAAGATCGCACGTACCAGAGGCGAGCGGTTCACGTCCATGTCGCGCGCCGCGGCGAAGGTGAACTCGGCGGCCGCGTCCACCAGGATCTCGTGGCGCTCGGCGACTTCGGCGGTCGGCATGAAGCGCTCGATGAGCGAGCCGTGTCGAGCGTCGGCACCCGAGCTCGGCGCGGGCCCCTGCCCGTAGCGGTACCAGGTCGACGCCACATAGGCGGCGTAGGGGATCGTGACCAGTGCCAGTCCGCCGGTGACGGCCTTGAGCACGTGGGTTCTGCCCTTGTCATGCGGGCGCATTGCTTCCTCCCGTCAGTCCGACCGGATGAACGTGGCGCGGATCTGATTCGAGCCGGGCCCCTCGTCGCCGTAGAGCAGCGTCACCACATTCTGGTTGGCCGACACGGTGCCCGGGCCGAGACGGTACCCGAAGACCTCGTCGCCGCCGGTGGCCGTGAAGCTCAGCGTGTTGCCCTGCCGGGTGTACGTCCCCTGCTCGGAATTGTCGAAGGTGAGGCTGTTGTTCTTGTTCCGGTGCGACGTGTGGAGATCGTACGTTGTGGCGGTGAAAGTCACGGAGCCGCTCAACGTGAGGCAGCAGCCATCCGGCTGACCCTGGTCGGACGGCAGCGGCACGCCGTTCTCCGCCATCAGAGTGAACGTGTCCTCGAGTCTCGGTCCGATGCCGTCTCCGCAGGCCAGAAGGAGGAAACCGAGGCTCGCGGCTGCGAACACCCTTGCACGGATCATGCGACCCCCGGTGAGAATCACAGAGTGCCGGTGGCGACCGCGCGGACGATGTCCGTCGTGGAAATGACACCGACGACCTGGCCGCCCTCGGCTACGAAGATGCGGTGCACGTCGGCGTAGAGCATCTGGCGTGCTGCTTCACGAATATCTTCGCTCGGCGCAATGATATAGGGGCGGGGTGTCATGATGTCCCGCACTGCCGTGTTCTCGAAGAGAGCCTGGCGGGCGGCAGCGTCATCGACCTCCGCTTCGGCCGTCAGGACGTCGGTGGTGGACAGGACGCCGATCACTTGTCCGGCTCCGTCCACGACGGGCATGCCGGAGATGTGGGCGTCCGCCAGGGAAACGATCGCTTCGGCCAGACTGGCGTGGCTCTCGACCGTCTTCACGTTGCGCTGCATGAGCTCGGCGACTGTCATGGGATCCTCGCGTAAAGAGTCGAACTCAACATGGACCATGACGGCTGAACCGGCGGTGAAGGAGGGATGAAGTGGCCTTCCTAGTCCCGCGACGCTGAAGGCCCGTTCCCCAACACCTCGGTGCACGCCCGGCGGAGCGCACCGAGAAAGCCGCGAATGTGGTCGGGCGCCGGGGAGGGAGCCGTGAGGAAGGGGTCCATGATCGTCGACCGCAGCACGACCAGGCCCTCCGCCCCGCCCGCCTTCCATTCTTCCACCGACCCGACGGCCAGGGCCGCCAGAATCGGATCGACCGCGCCGTCGTAGGCCGGACTCCGGAGCCGGGTCCGGGTGATGATGTATTCCGGGCTCCCGTCATTCCGCGCCATGCTCATACGGGTGTAGACGCGCTCGTTGAAACCGTTGACCGCGCGAAGCGTGATCAGCGAGGGATGGCACAGGAGGTAGCACACGATGTTGATGTCCGGAACCGGCAGCATCACTACCCGGAACGGCGAGAGGTCTGCCGTCGCGAGCGCCGCATGAAACCCGAGCGCCCCGGCCACGGTCCGCTCGATGAGGTAGCCATACCCTCGTTCGTCGAGCGGGATCACCTTATGACTGAGCCAGACCGCCGCCGCGGCGGCGCCGGGCTTCGAGCCTTCGAGGATGTATCGGCCCAGGAAACGCTCGCCATCGGGGGCCGGGACCTCGGCGGGCGAGAGGTAGGGTGGATCGGTCGCCACGAGATGCCGCGTCCGGCCATCGCGGACCAGGATCGCGCCGGCCGCGTAGGGAACGTATCCCAGCTTGTGCGGATCCACCGTCACCGAGTCCGCCTCGCCCAGTGCCTCCACCGCCCTCACCCAGTCGTCGCTGGGCCAATCCGCCTCGACCGACTGCCGAATCTCGGCGGCAGTGCGACGGGTCCCGTCCGCCCGGCGAGTCACGGCCGCCGCGTAACCCCCGTAGCAGGCGTCGGAATGAATGTGGAACGTGGCGCCGAGCTCGCGCTCCGTCCGGCTCCGGACCTGGAGCACCTGGTCGAGACGATCGACCGCACTCTCCTCGGTGGTTCCGCAGACGCTCACCAGCGCGAGCACCGGAGTCCGGCGTCGCGCCAGACCGCTGACCCGTTCCCAGAGGGCATCGGGGTCCATGCGGTAGCGCTGGTCGAGCGGGACATGCACCACCTGGTTGGACCCGATCCCGAGCGCCCGGACGATCTTCTCCCAGGAGTAATGGGCTGTCGCCGCAACCAGCACGACGCCGGCGGGAAGCGGGTCGCCATAGTCCAGCGCGAGCCGGCGGCTGTATTCCTGGTAGCCGATGGCGGCGAGGGAATGGTTGGCGAGCGCGCGTCGCACGTCCGGGCGGGGAGCGGACTGCCAGAGGCGGTCCCACAGGTCGAGCGTGTCCTGATTCGTGACGTTGAGCAGCTCCCAGAGCGGAAGCTCGACGAGCGACGCCGAAGTCCCGCCCGGAAGCCGCACCGGCAGCTCGAGCCCAAGCTCGGCGGCGGCACCCGCGGCCGCCACGGGAAGGTAGCGCACGCTGCGGGCGAGCCAGAGCGCTTCGAAGTTGGCGACCGTGCCGCCCGAGGTCAGGTGGCCCCAGCTTGCCGATGGATCGTAGCCGATCATCCGGGCGAGCTGTTCGGCCACCTCCCGCTCGAGCCGCGTGGTGACCGGCGAGATCTCGACGGCGATGTTGTTGGGGTTGTACAGCATGGTGGCGAAGTAGCCGATCTGCGACGCGATCGTCTGCTCTCCGACCATGTGTCCCTTGTAGCGACCGCTGAAGAAGGGAACGTCGCGCTTGAGCTCCGCCAGCAGGCCCATGAGCTCCTGGGTCAGGGTGGCCACGTTCTCCTCGTAGCCCTCCTGCCGCTTGTCCGTCTCGCGAATGGTGAGACCGTCTTCCGGGTGGTAGTTGCGGCGCCAGAAGACGTGGTCGCGCAGCGCTTCGACGACGAGGCGCTCGAACAGCTCGGCATTCTCCGCGCGGGGCCCGAGGAACCAGGCGCGCAGGGCTTCCCGTGGGTGGCTGGGCATGGAGCGGAATCTGGAGGCGGACCGTGAGGGTCGGCTGAATAGAGAGTGAAGACGTCTTCAGGGTGACCCATAGATAACAACAACCCGGGTGGGAGCCCGGGTTACCGAGGGAAGATCGCTGGAACTTACTTGATCAGGATCTTCGTGGCGGGCGCCGGAGTCTCCTTCGGGAGATGCACCAGCAGGACGCCATCCTGATACTCGGCCAGCACCTTCTTCTGGACCACGGGCGTCGGCACGCGGATCGTGCGGGCGAACTTCCCGTACACGCGCTCCTTCACCAGATAGCCCTCACCCTCGATCTCTGGAGCGAACTCTCTCTTGCCGGTGATGGTCAGCATCTCACCGGTGAGATTCACATCCAGGTTCTCCTTGTGGATGCCGGGGACCTCGAGCCGCACGACATACTCCGTGGCAGTCTCGATCATGTCCAACGCCGGGATCCACTCTGCGCCCGTGCCCTCAAACGGGAACGGCGGCAGCAGCGGCTCCGTCAGGAACCGGGGCACAAGCATCCGATCGAACACCCGATCGAAGTCCTCGCCCAGCTTCCCCACAATGGGGTTCCGCAGTGCAACTCGCATAACGCCTCCTGGTTTGAACTGCGACAGCAAAATAGCACTCACGCCATGAGGCGACGATGAAGAGGTTGTGAGATGTTTGTCGCTATCTTGGCTGGATGTCCGACTCTCACTACCTGCCCGACGTCCTGATCCTCCTGCTCGCAGCGGTCGCGATCGTGCCGGTATTCCGCCGCTTCCGGGCAAACGCGGTTCTCGGGTACCTGGTCGCGGGCGCGCTGATCGGCCCGCACGGGCTCGACCTGCTGCGGGATGTGGGCGCGACCGAGGTGCTGGGACAGCTCGGCGTCGTCTTCCTGCTCTTTTCCCTCGGCCTCGAGCTGTCGATCGAGCGCATCGCCTCCCTCAGGACCTATGTCTTCGGGCTCGGCACCGCCCAGCTCGTGGTCACCGGGCTGACCGTCGGGATGGCCCTCCATGGATTCGGCGTGCCGAGCGGGGCCGCGCTGGTGCTTGGCGGGGGGCTCGCGCTGTCTTCCACGGCCGTCGTCCTCCAGATGCTGACGCAGCGCCGGGAAACCGGAAGCCCGCACGGGCGGATCGCCGTGGCGGTGCTGCTGCTCCAGGACCTGGCGGTGCTTCCGCTGCTCACCCTGGTCCCGCTCCTCGGCCGGCCGGAATCGGGCATTGTGTCAGCGCTCGGGTCGGCATTTCTCAAGGCCGCCGTGGCATTCCTGATCATCTTCGTCGCCGGCCGGCTCGCGCTCCGTCCGCTGCTCCGCGCCGTTGCCCGCGGCGGCGATCCCGAGCTCTTCACCGGCATCGCCCTGCTGCTCGTGCTCGGCGTGGGCTGGCTCACCCAGCGCGCGGGGCTTTCCATGGCCCTCGGCGCGTTTCTCGCCGGCCTGCTCATCGCCGAGACCGAGTATCGCCCCCAAGTGGAGGGCGACATCCGGCCGTTTCGCGGGATCCTGCTGGCGCTGTTCTTCATGACCGTCGGCATGCACATCAATCTCGGCCTCCTGGCCGAGCGCGGTCCGCTGCTGGCCGGCCTCCTCGTCCTGCTCCTCCTGACGAAAGCCGGGGTCCTCACCCTCGTTTCACGAGGCTTCGGCCTGGCCTTGCCCGCCGCTGCCTCCGTCGGGGTGATGCTGGCGCAAGGGGGAGAGTTCGGCTTCGTGCTGTTCGCGCTCGCACGGGAGCGCGAGATTCTCACGGCCGAGACCGAGCAGCTTGCGGTGCTCGTCGTGGGGCTCAGCATGGCGGTGACTCCGCTCCTGATCGTCGCGAGCCGGGCCCTCGCCCGGCGGTTCCCCGCCGGCGAGCACCGGGCGAGCGAGGTTACCGGGCGCGAGCTGCACGATCACGTGCTCATTGCCGGGTTCGGACGGGTGGGACAGACGCTGGCGTTGCTGCTCGAGTCGCGCTACGTGCCCTACGTGGCGCTCGATCTCGACCCCGAGCGGGTCGCCGAGGCGCGGCGGAGGGGACTCCCGGTGTTCTTCGGGGATGCCAGCCGTGTGGATGTCCTTCGGGCGATCGGCGTGGAGCGTGCGCGGGTGGCGGTGATCACCCTCGACCAGCCCGACGCCGCCGGCGGGATCGTGCAGGTGCTGCGCCGGCTGCTGCCGGAGCTCCCGATCCTCGTTCGCGCCCGTGACATCGCCCAGTGCGAACAGCTGGCGCTGGCGGGAGCCACCGATGTGGTGCCCGAGGTCGTGGAAGGGAGCCTGCAGCTTGGCGGGAGCCTGCTCCGCGAGCTCGGTGAATCGCGGGAGAAAGCCGAGCAGGTGCTGGATGAGTTCCGGCGGGCTACCTATTCGCGGCTGGGGGAGATCATCGTCGGCCGATCGGACCCGGCCGGGTGAATGGTCCCACGCGCCAACGGAAACGGCGCATCGCATTGGGGGGCGGGCGATGTCAGAACCGGAAGCTCAGGCCCCCATAGAGCTGATCGTTGCCTTCGAAGCCGCCGGTCTCGTGGGTGGCGGACAGCAGCAGATACCAGCCTCTCGCCAGACTCAGGTCCACGTCCGCCCCGAGCCAGGTCACATGCACGTCGACCGGGTCCGCCAGCGGATCCTGCTCGATACGGAGCCCGCCGTTGAGGTCCACGTGCAGCGCGGCCGTCGGCGACAACCCCACGGTGAGAGACTGCAGCCACCCCGACTGCCGCGGCCCGTCGTACCGGGTCGTCCGCGAGCGGAGCCCGAGGTCGAGCGGACCCAGGCGGTCCGCCGAGAGTGAGAGCGTGTAAGAAAGTGTTCGCCCGAGGCTGCCGCCGCTACTCGAGCGCGCATCCATCCCCACACGCCCGCGCTGACCCAACCGCAGCGAGAGCCCGCCCCACACGCCGCGCCGGAACGCATCGTCGAAGGCCGTCTCCGGCGTCACCGCGTCCCGGTAGAGCCGCACGTTGCGGCGGTTGTCGACCCCGCCGTTCACGCTGAACGCGCGCGAAAGCTCGACCCGGAGGCTCGCGTAGCTGCTGCTGAACGATAGGGACGGCTCGCCCATGGCCTGCTTCCAGGGCCGGTAGTAGTCCACTTCCTGGGTGGCGTAGAGCGAGAAGCGCCGGCTGGTCATGGCGGTCTGCAGGTAGGCGAACTCGCGGTTCGCGAGGCCGGCTTCGTACGAGCCGATCGCGCCGAGTGTGGTGGACCATTGGCTGCCGGAGCCCGGGCGGCTGTGGAGCTGCAGATAGCCGCCGTAGTCCCGCACGTCGC
This sequence comes from uncultured Gemmatimonadales bacterium, assembly GCA_963815515.1. GTDB lineage: Bacteria > Gemmatimonadota > Gemmatimonadetes > Gemmatimonadales > GWC2-71-9 > CAVVWJ01. Next base: position 301,988 of record CAWFGP010000005.1, on the reverse strand, counting down.
CCGAGTAGCCGAACGAGATGGGATCCGGCTCGCTGCCGGCGAACAGACCAAGCCCCCACCGCGGACGGCGCAGCTCTGCGAGCGCGCCGTCGAGCAGCGTGAGCGATGCGAGGGACGGGGAGAGCTGCCGGCCAGCGGTGACCCGGAAGGGCGAGCCCGCCGGATTGAAGAAGAGCGCGGCCTGGTACGCCCGGGTGCGGCCGTCCACCACCGACGACCCGTCGGGCCGGAGGGAAGAGGTCCTTCGGGTGCGCAGGTCGAGCACGATTCCAAACGGCGTGCCGCCGAGCGCCTGGCCGTCCAGGCGGAGGTCGAGCGAGGGCTGTGACAATCGGCCACCGATGCCGTCCCGGCGCCATACGCCGAGGTAGCGTGCGCCGAGCCGCCCGTGGAGGCCCGCCATCCGGCGCGAGGGACCCGCGGCCCTCTCCGCGGCCGTCTTGCCGGCGACGGCAACCACGGGGGGTGCTGCGGCCCGGGCGATGCTCAGAGTGTCACCGACGACCAAGCCGGCGGGGTCGGAGAGGATGTCGCACGAGGCTTGGCGCGAGGCCAGAAACGCGACCCGCAGGAGTCCCACTGCGATGCCCCGGCGGACGACCCGCAGGGAATCGCCCTCCTTGAGGCCGTCGTCACGCCCAGCGTCGACGTAGGCGGAGGTGGTGGTGAGATAGCTGATGCGCACCGGTCGAGCGGCGGTGGAGTCCTGACCGGCCACGGGGCCGGCCACCGCGATCAGCAGCAGGGTGAGCGGGACAAGTCTCATTCCGACCTCCCCCTCGGATGGCAGCTGTAGCACGCCTGGCTGTCGTAGACGTATCCGCTCCGGCCTGCGTGTTGGCCGTCCATCAGGCTCTTGCTGTGCTCGTGACAGGTAAGGCAGGTGAACGCCTGGAAGTTGGCGGCGCTGGTGTGGCAGGTCGCGCACGACGCCCATCGGCCGGCGTGGGCGCCGGAATAGATCGGGAAATAGGGCGTATCGTGGTCGAACCGGGCGCCGCTCCAGGTCGTCGTCGTATGGCAGTCCTGACACGTCGTCGGGAACTGGGATGAGAGGTGGGCGGGGTCGGTGGTGCCGTCGTATGCGCTCTGGTGGCACGACACGCAGGTGGTGCTCTTGCCCGCGTAAACGCCGTCACCGTGGCACTGCTGGCAGGTCGCGGCCACATGCGCGCCGGTCAGTGGGAACATGGTCGTGGCGTGGTCGAACGTCGTCCCGCTCCAGGTGGTGGTGGTGTGGCACGAAGTGCAGTCGGTGGGGAACTGGGCGGCCCGATGGCTCGGATCCATGGTCCCGTCGTAGTCCGACTGGTGGCAGTTGACGCAGGCGGTGCTCTTGCCGACGTAGACCCCGTCGCCATGGCAGCTCACGCAGCTCACCGCGCGGTGCGCGCCTGTCAGCGGGAAGGCGGTGGCCGAGTGATCGAAGCTGGCCGGCTGCCACGCGGTCGTGGTGTGGCATGTGGCGCAGGTCGTGGGGAACTGCGCGGCCCGATGGCTGGGATCGGTCGTTCCGTCGTACGCGCTCTGGTGGCAGGAAGCGCAGGCCGCGTCCTTGCCCCGGTACACGCCGTCGCCGTGACACTGCAGGCATGGCGTGCTCCGGTGCGCGCCGGTGAGAGGGAATCGCGTCGCCGTGTGGTTGAAGCGCGCGCGCGGCCAGGTCGAGGTGGCATGGCACTGGTTGCAGTCCTGCGGGAATCCGCCGGCGACGTGGTCGGGATCCTTCGCCGCGCGGTAGGCGTCGGCGTGGCACTGCACGCAGTCGGTCGCGCGGTTCACGAAGGTGAGCCGCCCCTGCGCCGAGGGCACGTGGCAGCTCTCGCAGTCGGCCGTGACGTGCGCGCCCGTGAGCGCGAACCGGCTGGTCTGATGGGCCCGCACCATCGCTGCCCGGTCGAGAAAGCTGCGCGGCGTGTGACAGCGAGCGCAGTCGGACCCCAGCTCAGCGCGGTGCACGTCAGTGTGACATCCCACGCAGTCCCGGTTGGCTCCGCGGAAATCGAGGGACGCATGGCAGGCGCGGCAGGCGGTGCGCGCATGTGCGCCCACCAGCGCGACCCCCTTGGAGGCGGCCGCGTGGTCGAAGGCGGCGGTGATCCGCGCGGGCTTCCACCCCGACGCCCCATGGCAGTCGGTACACGCCTCCTGGAGCGCGCCGTGCGGGCTCGGGGTCGCGTCCTGTGCCGACGCTCCGGTCGGCGCGAGGAGCCGAATCAGGATCGCCAGCCCGAGCGGAAGCCAGCGGGGCGCCGTCATGAGCGACGCCCTCCCGCAGCGTGGCAGCTCTCGCACTTGGCGGATAGCGGACGGTAGACGACCACGGCTCGCCCGCTCCGGTCAGCGCGGGGCACATGGCAGCTTGCGCACGGGACCTGCTCGTGAGCTCCCTTCAGCCGGAACGACGCATCCTGATCGTGGTCGAACCGGGCAGCGGGCCGGAACCCGTCCACCCCATGGCACCGCTCGCAGCCGCCACGCGAGGCCCCGGCGGCGAACTGGTTCCCGTGGGGATTCGCATGGCAGGCCTCGCAGGTTGCCGAGTCGACTGTCAGCCGAAGCCCCGGTCTGGCGGGGCCCTCGGCGATCAGGGATCTCGAGCGCGCCCGCCGCTGGAGCTCATCGTGGCATGCGGCACACGGCACCGCCCGGTGCGCGCCCTCGAGCCGGAACGCGTAGCCGGCGTGGGCAGTGACGTCGACAGTGGAAGGTCGGAAGCTCCGCGCGCCGTGGCAGGCCTCGCAACCGGCCGTCTGCGGGCGGGCCCCTCCCGCCGCATAGCGGCCCTCGTGCGGGTCGACGTGGCATGCGGCGCAGGTGGTCTCCCGCAGGGTCAGCGCCACGCCGGCTCGCCCGAGCTTGGCGGCGGGCGGGAGCGGTGGCAGACCCTTCCGTCCCGGCCCGTGGCATGCTTCGCAAGCGACCTCCGCGTGTCGCCCGTTCAGGGGCAGCCGCAGGCGGGCATGCGAGGCCACGCTGAACGAGCTCGGCTTCCATCCGGCGACGGCGTGGCAGGCGGCGCAGTCTCCGGCGGTCGCGCGGCCGGCGAGCTGCCCGCCGTGGTCGTCGGCGTGACAGTCCACGCACCGAACCGCGGCCGGGCGCATGAGTGTGCCCGCCGCCCCGAGCCGGGCACGAGGCACGCCGGGAGGATTCTTGACGTGGCACGCGCCGCACGCGACCTGCTGGTGCCGCCCCTCCAGCGGGTAGCGCGTTCGCCGATGCTGGTCCACCGTGAACACGGCCGGCCGGAAGCCGGCCAGGTCGTGGCAGGACGAGCAGTCCGCGGGCCGGCCCGCGAGCGTCGCGGTGCCCCCGTGCGGATCGGCATGGCACGCGGTGCAGGCCGCAAAGGCGGGGCGCTTGCCGGCCGGGGTACCGAACGCGTGGCACTTGGTGCACGCCACCGCCGCGTGCCGCCCGCGCAGCGGGTACCGGGTCCGGTCATGGTCGAACGCTCCGCGGGTCACGATACTGAACCCGGCGGTCCGGTGGCACGTGCCGCAGGCGGCGCCGAGACCGCCCCGATGCGGGTCCGCGTGGCAGGCGGTGCACTCCTGGTGCGGCAGCGGACGGTAGACCGGGATCGGCTGGCCCTTCGCGTTCTTCGCCCGGACCAGCGCAGGGGCGAGATGGCATGCGTCGCAGCGCACGTCGGCGTGCTTCCCGGTCAGTGGATAGTCGGTCCGCGCGTGATCGAACCGCGGAGCCGGCTTCCAGTCCCGGGTGTCGTGACACTCCAGGCAGGGAGAGCTCAGGGCGCCGCGATGGACATCGTCGTGGCAGGTGGCGCAGTCGCGGTCGAGGCCGAGCCAGCCGCCACCGGCGCTCCGGCGCACGGCGAGCGCCGCGACGGGTGAGCGCCGGTATTGCGCGGTGTGGCAGTCGGCGCACTTGGTGGTGGCGTGGCGGCCGTCGAGCGGCCAGCCGGTGCGACCATGATCGAAGCGCGCGGAGTCCCCCGTGCCCCAGGTGATCAGCTTGAACTCCTGCCCGGCGTGATCGGGGTGACACGACGCGCACGCTGCGCGCCCTTCCCGGCCGTGCAGTCCCAATCCTCGGCGCGCGAGCCAGGCCACGTCCTTGTGGCACGAGAGACACTGTGCGGTCATGGCGCCAGGGCCGCCCGACCCGTGGCAGCCAGTGCACTGGAGCGTGCCTTCGAGCGTCGCGTGCGCTCTGGCCAGCGGCCCCGGCGAGATCTGCGCGCCCGCGGGGGCGGGAGCCGCCGCCAGGATCGCGCCGATGACGACAGCGAGGCCAAGGCCTTTCACCGGAGCCAGGTCGCGCCCATCGCCACGACCACCCCGACGTGCACCAGGACGGCCACCAGCGCGGCGATCGCCACCGGACGGTGTGCCACGTGCCAGTAGCGGAACAGGTCGTGGGTGGCGTCGAGCATCCGGACCTGCTGCCTGAGCGCCATCTCGCGGCGCGCGAGCCGGAGTGCACGAGTGACCGCGCGCCCGCCTCGGTGGGTGCGCGCCGTCATCGCGCGGAGCTGGCGCGCGGCCCGGCGCCGGGCGAGGTCGTCGGCCATCATCCGCCGCAGCGTTCCCCACGGTCCCAGAGCCGGCGGCGGCGGCGCCACCGCCAGCGTGTGCTCGACCGTGGCGACCGGCACGCCGGTGTCGGCGGCGATCTGCTCCAGCAGTTGGCGGCGCTCCACCGCGATCTCCTCGCGGCTCAGCTCGAGCCCGCCGCGCCCGCGCGGGATCCGCGCGTACAAGTACCGGCCCACCACGCCGCTGAGCCAGACGACCATCATCGCCCAAAAACCCAGGCCGATGACGCCTCCGAAGCGCCACCCGGCGTGGATGGTAACCAGGAGCGGGAGCAGCAGGGCCGCGCTGACGTGGACGTTCAGCCACTGCGCGATCGTGCCGGTGAATGCGAGCCAGCGAGCCCGCTTCCGGAGCGGATACAGCCAGAGGAACCCGAAGATCAGCAGCGCCACGATGCCCGCCGTCTGGCCGATGTATCCGGATGGGCGGAGCCACGCGTGGAGCGGATCCCGGACGCGTTCGGCTACGGGGAGCCGGTAATAGCGCGTGCCGAACACGAGCACGCCCGCCAGCAGCGAAGCCAACAGGATGACGACCGGGTGACCGGGCCGCCGCTCGGCCATGCCAGCGCGCTGGGCGGGGCGGCGTGCGGTGTGGCGCGGCGCGGAGGGGGCAGCGGTCATGAGGGCGGGCGGGGGCTGGGGTTTATGAAGGCGCGGCTGGCATATGACCTGCCTGATTCCGCGCATCAGGAGGTGTTGGCAAGTTCAGGGCCGGGACAGAGAGAAGAATGAGGGCGGGTCAACCATTGAATTCGCCGCCATTTCAATGCCGGCATCGGGTCTCGGTGCACCGCGCTGCGCCCTGTAGAACGCGCCTGCCCACGCACTTGTCCCGGGGGCACGTCAGAATCGAGAAAGACCGGGTCCGGATATTCGGCGGCGGCAGTCGGAATTACCTGCTCGATCGGGCTGCATCGATTTGGTCCACCTGCAACGATTCGTGCCAGCTGCGCGAACGCTTTTCTCGAGGCTGATCTAGTGTTCGAAACCGCCGTGGTCTACGCCGTCTTCACTCTGCTCCTCGTGATTCCGATCGCACGCCACCTGCGACGGACGCGCCGGAAGGAGACGGCCGCCCTGGCCGCGGCCCGGCGCGCGGGGCACACATCGGACGGCCCGAGGGCTCAGCATCCACGCATCGACCTGTCGCACTGCATCGGGTGCGGCGCCTGCACCGACGTCTGTCCCGAAGGCGACGTGCTCGGCTTGATCGGCGGCAAGGCGGCCATCGTCCATCCGGACAAGTGCATCGGCCACGGGCTTTGCGCGGAGGCGTGCCCCGTCGGTGCCATCGAAATCGTCATGGCGAGCCCCAGTGTCGGGGCGGATCTTCCCAGTCTCACCCCTGAGCACGAGACCAACGTCCCCAATCTGTTCATCGTCGGTGAGCTTGGCGGTCTGGCACTGATCAAGAACGCGGTCACCCAGGGCCGCGACTGCGTCGATACGATCGCGGCACGGTTGCGGGCGGGCCTCCGGCCGCTCCGGGGGGGATGTGGTCGACGTGTGCGTCGTGGGCGCGGGTCCGGGAGGCATCAGCGCCTCGCTCCGCGCCCTCGAGCGGAAGCTGAGCTACGTCACCCTCGAGCAGGACGAGCTTGGCGGGACGGTCGCCAAGTACCCGCGCCAGAAGCTGGTGATGACCAGCCCGGTCGAGTTTCCGCTGCACGGCAAGCTTCGGAAGCTCGAGCTGTCGAAGGAAGAGCTGATGGGGTTCTGGACGAAGGCGGTGCGGGAATCGGGGCTGCAGGTCAATGCCAACGAGCGCGTGGAAGACATCCAGCGCGCCCCCGACGGCACCTTCACCGTCGTCACGACGCGGGCCCGCTACGCCGCGCGGGCGGTGATCCTCGCGCTCGGCCGCCGCGGGACGCCCAGGAAGCTCGGCATCCCGGGCGAGGAGCTGCCCAAGGTGATGTACAGTCTCCTAGACGCCGAGGCCTACCGGGATGCGCGGATTCTGGTCATCGGCGGGGGGGACAGCGCGGCCGAGGCGGCGCTCGGCCTGGCATACCAGCCAGGCAATCAGGTCACGCTCTCGTACCGCGGCGAGGCCTTCCATCGGCTCAAGGACCGGAACGCCCGGCGGCTGCGGGAGGCGGCCGTGGCCGGGCGCCTGGCGCTCCTGCTCGAATCCCAGCCGGTGGAGATCCTGCCGCACCGGGTCGCGCTCACCGTTGCCGGCCACCGGCGCGACCTCGATAACGACTACGTCTGGATCTTCGCCGGTGGTACGTCCCCGACGGCGTTCCTCGAGCAGCTCGGGGTGCACGTCGGGCCGCGCGACCTCACGACTGAGGTCGAACAGGAAGCAGCGGCCCTCGCGGGGTGAAACCGAGCAGGTACGTCGGCCGATCGGGCGCGCCCGGGTAAGTGGTCAGCGCCTGGCCGTGAGCTATTGCTGGGGTATCGCGCTCCCGTGGCACACCGTGCACATCTGCGGATTGCGTCGGCGCAGCCGCTCGGCGTCGAACCCCGGGCCGTGCGGATTGAACCGCCGGCCGCCCAGGGCGGAGTGGCACGTCAGGCAGTCACGCTCGGCGTGACACGAGACGCAGCTCTCCAGGCTCTGGCGCGCGGCCGGGCCGTGCCCCAGGAGGAATCTCTGCTTCCCGTCGTGGAAGCCACCGCGAAGCGGCCCGCGCGACGTCAGCCCCGCCTGCTGGTGACAGTCGGTACAGAACGCGCCGGTGTTGTGACACTCCGCGCACGTGGTCTCCCGCGCGTATGCCGACGCAGGATGGCGGGAGAGGAACCCGGCGGGGTGGTATCCCGGGGCCGAGGCGGCGTTGGGGCGATGGCAGTCGAGACAATCCGCGCGCGCATGGCACGCGGTGCAGCTCCTGGGTGCCGCCGATGCGACCGGCGCGTGCCGGTCGGTGAAGTCGTCGCCGTGGGACGCGGGCCGACGGCGGTGCACCGACGCACCCTTGCCCCGCCCGGGTCCTGCGGTGTGCATCGCGATCGCGACCCCCGGTTGGGCCACGTGACAGGTGAGACAGCTCTCGCGGGTATGACAGGCGGCACAGCTCTGCGGCTCCCGGCGCACCGCCTGGCTGTGCCGCTGGATGAACTCCGGGGCGGCGTGGCTGGCTGGGGGATCGAGCTTCGTCTCGATGGCGAGCGATCGAGGATCGGGCGCGAGCGCCTGGATCGCCGGCACCTCCGGTGCGTTCACGTGGCAGGTGATGCAGAAATCCCGCGCGTGGCAGGTGGCGCAACTCGGCGATACGCCGCCGGGGGTACCGCCCTCGGCGGACGGGGGCTGGGCGAGCTTCCCATGTGCCAACGGGAACGACGCATCGAAATGGGAGGGCGGGGCCGGGAAGCGGGCGATCCGCTCGCGCGGGAGCGTGGTCGCCTCCGGCAGCGTTAGATGACAGGTGCGGCAAGCGGTATTAGTGGCCGCCAGGTGCTCTGCCCCGACGTCATGACAGGCCAGGCAGCGCCGCACCTCGGTGCGCCGCACTCGCATCCAGGGCGCGCCCTCGGCGAGGTGACAGGATGTACAAACGACGGAATCCCGCGGGAGACGCTCGGCCGCCTTCTGGCCGTGGACCAGATGCTTGAAGCGCAGATTGGTGGGGCGGGGCGAGGTCGGCGGACTCCACTCAACCTTTTTCTGGATCGTCCCGTCGTGGCAGGTGGCACAGTCGCTCGCCGCGGGCCAGATCGATCGCGTCGAATCCTGTGCCCCCGCGTGGCAGCCCTGGCAGGTGGGAAACACACGGCGGTGCTGCCAATGGTCGAAGTGATCGTATGTCAGTCGCGTGGCGAGGCGGCCGCCCGCCCCGATCAGGGTCGCCGCTCCCATCGCGAGGAGAACAGCGCGGAGCGCTCTCATCGCGCCACGCGCCTTCCGGCGCCCCGGATGGCGGACGGCAGGCGGAGGCGATCGGCGTCGGACCCGAAGATCCAGGTGACCCGGGCGTGCAGGCGGAACTGGTTCCAGTCGAACGCGCCCGCGTCAGGCCGCCGGCGCTCCTCGAAGTACTGCGCGCCCGTCAGCGCGAGCTGCAGCCGCTCGGAAGCGCGAAAGGCGGCGTCAATGCCGACCGCGTCCACCTGCGCATCATCGAAACGAAGCTCGAGCGGCCGGAGGAAGGTGGAGCCGAACGCCGAGAGGGTGAGGGCCGGCGCGGGGAGCCAGGTGATCCGCGCATCCCAGCTTCGCGACGACGCCCCCGGTCCTGATTCCCGATGGTAGCCGCCATCGAGCGTGAGCGTAGGACTCAGACGGGCGGTGGCCGACAGCGAGTTGCGCCACCCACGATCCCCGAACGAGGCCAGTGCAGTCTCCGCCCCCGAGTCATCGAACCAGTAGCGCTCGCCGCTCGCGCGCAGGCGGATCGGCTTGATCACGAACGAGACGGAGCCGTCGACCGCGGTGTAGGAAACCGGGCTGAACGCGCCCCAGATCGTCCAGAGCTCGAAGAAGGGCCGGTACCGCCGCACACCGGCGTCCGCATTGAAGCGGTCGTCGCCGTACCGGAGGAAGAGATCGGAGCTGCCCCACCATCCCTGCGCCAGGTCGTACTCGGTGCCACCCGTGACGCTCACATGCTCGGCTGGACGGAGCACCGCGGTGAAGGCGGTGCGCTCGGAGACGAAGAGATCCGCCGACGGGTCCACCTCGCGCCGGTACTCCGCATGGAGATCGGCCTGGCGGCTGCGCCAGCCGAGGGTCGCTCCGGCGGTCAGTTGCCGCTCCGGGAGCTGGAACTCGTCGAGCGGGTTGAGCGATGGGCTGGTGATCGGCACGTCGAGGCTCCGCGCCAGCCCCCAGCCGCCGTACACGGCGAGTTCCAGCCCCTGCCGCGGAAGGCGCGCTGTCAGGGCCCCCCCATCGAAGCCCGTCCAGCCGAACCGCCCGGTGACGTGCTGCCGTCCGAGCCGTCCCGTGATGCTCGGCGTCGAGTACTCGGCGTATCCTTCGAGCAGCTGCAGGGCCGGCTGCGTGCCGGGCCAGAAGTCGTTCCTTCCGAGGTCCACCCCCCAGCGAGCGTTCCCCCGCACACTGAGACCGGCGATTCCCAGCCCCCACACGGTGAGGTCGGCGCTGCTCACGAACGGTTGGCTGGCGAGGCGCGGCCCCGCCCGAAAGAACCGGCAGAACCTGCTGCCCGGGCTGCATTCGACCGCGAAGCCCTCCGGCGTCTGGAAGCCGCCCGTGGAGCCGGTGACCGCGGAATCGGCCAGGATACTGTCCGGGGTCACGCCACGAAAAGCGACCAGCTGATAGCGCGTGTCGAGCCGGAGGCGGTAGCCCTGGGCCGACGCCGCGGTCGCGCCTAGGAAGCACAGCGCGACTGTCAGACCGGTCGTGCAGCGGATTCCGCTCATGAAGGCCCGCCTGCCCGGGTGAGCTTCGGCTGGAGCTCCGCCGGCGTACGCTGGAAATGACAGGTGCTGCATTCCTTGGGCTGGTAGTGATCCTGCTGCGGCGAGTGGCAGGTCAAACAGAAGGAGCGTGTCGGCACCAGCCGCGCGATCGTGGACCGCGTGTGGCAGGCGTCGCAGCTGGTGTGGGCCTGGACCGGCATTCGGTGCGGCGCCGTGATCGCGCCGGTGCGATGGCAGGTCGAGCAGGCCCGCGACTCGGCATGATGGCTGGCATGGCAGCCGGTGCAGGTCCGGGCCGAGTCCGCGGGCTCGAGCGAGACCGGCGTGACGTGGCAGCCGGTACAGGCCAGAGTGTCGTGCTTGGCATGGGGGAACTGCACGGTCCGTCGCCGCCGATCGTGCTTAGGTACGGTGACCGCCACCTGCACGGGCCGGGGGGCCTCGAGCTGGTCCGGTTCATGGCACGACTTGCAGTTGGCCTGGGCGGGATGCTGGTGATGGCAGATCTGGCACCCGCGGGGTGCCTCGAACGTCAGCGTCCCCCCCTTCGCGCGAAGATCGTGGCAGGTGAGGCAGGCGAGTCGGGTATGGCGTGCGTGGGGGAAGGTGTCGCTGGGAGAGGCGGAGACGTCGGTCCGGCTCTCCGGTGGGTCGTCTTCCGGGGGGGCGGCGCCTTGCCCCCGGGCGCGCCCAAGCTCGATGAGGCTGCGGGGCGGCTCGCGCGACGAGGTCTGCTTGAGAGCCTGGGTCGTGTCGAAGGGGAGCGGCGGGCGGAGGTGGCTCCGCGGGCCGTACCGCACCGACCTGTGACACCCCACGCAGTCGCTCGCGTCGACCCGAGCGGCGTGCGGTACGTGGCAGGTCTCGCAGCGCTGGGCGACCTTGCGGTGCGCGGCGCCGGTGTGGAAGTCGACGTCCCGCCAGTTGGCGTGGCACTGCGCGTCGGTGCACGACTTGAGCGCGTTGGCCGGCTTCACGTCCGTGTGGGGGTTATGGCACATGCCGCAGACGCCGCCGTGCGGCTCCTTGGCCGGGTCGTAGGTCGCGAGGAGGGTGCGCATCTCGTGGCACTTGAAGCACTGCCGCGATGCGGGGCGCAGGAGCGCCAGGGCCGAGTCCGGGGCCAGGAACTGGGCATCGGCCGTGAACTGATGGCAGGAGTTACAGTAGAGCTGCTCTTCGTTCGGCAGCGGCTTCAGGTTCGCAGGATTGAACCGCACCGCCATTCGGCCCAGTCTGATCTTTATCTCGTCGGTAAGATGGCAGCCCTTTTGGGCACACGTGGTGTCGGCCGGTTGGAACCGGTGCGCCGTGCGGGCGTGGCAGGTGAGGCAGCCGACATCCTTGAGCGCCGCCGAGTCGGAATCGAGGTGGGTCCGGTGGCCGGCCGTAGTCGTGATCCGCTTCCAGGTATCCTTGGCCTTTCCCGTCACGTGGCAACTCTCGCATATATGCCGAGGCACCTTGCCGTGCGGGGGAATCTTGTCTGGCCGCGCCGTGATCCAGTAGTAGAGCTCTTTGGTCTGGGTCTTGAGCTCGAAAGGGTGGCAGGCGTGACAACTCAGAGTGTCGTGCTTGCCCTCCTGCTTGTTGACCAGCAGGTAGGTCCCGGTGTCCGGCCGGACGAATAGCTGACCGCTGGGCACGAAGATGTGGCAGCCCCGGCAGAAGTCGTTGTCGTGCATGATGTAATCGTGCGTCTTGAGACCTGTGCCGACGATCAGCAGCAGCACGCTGCCGACCGCGGCGACCATCCCCAGCTTGACTCCGCGCTCGCGGGTAACGAGCCAGGTGCCAATTGCTCGCCGCCGGCGCCAGGCAAGGAACAGCACGGCAAGCGCCACTATGGCGCCCAGGACGATCGCAAGGGCCATGACCCAGCCGGGTCGCTGGAAGATCCACTGGACGATGGGGACGAGCGGGTCCGGCAGAGGGGAGCGGACGACCACCGAGTCCACGAAGCGACCGGCGACCGAATCCCATATCTGCACGATCGAATCGCCGGACGTCCCTGCCTGGACCGGGGCAACAGAAGGCCCAGGCCAGAACGGGAGTACCGAGTGGACGGGGGCCAGGCTCAGCAGGGTGTGCGGTAGCACACTAGGAAGCAGCACACCAGGCAATAGAACACCCGCCCCGGCGAAGGGGACCTCGCCGGGGCGGGTGGAACGACGCGTCAAGGGCGCGTGCATCAATCACTGCAAGGGTACACGCATCATGGCCCGTTCCCGGGCTGGAGACATCCGGAGCTGGCCGCTTCGGATCGCGGCCTGAATCTTCAGCGTAACCGCCGCTGGCGGGGGTGACAGGAAGGCCGTCCCGTATGTCGCCTGCAGGTCCGCAATCGATGACTGCAGCAGGGCCCGGTAGAGGAACGGGTTGTGCACCCCATGCGACCCGTCCGGATGGCCCGTCAAGGCCTCCCCGAGCATCTGCGCGTTGAACCGCGCGCCTTTGGCCGAGGTGAGCCTGCGGTTGTTGAGCGTGTCAGCCGCAGTCAGGCAGAGGTTCGAGGTACCCGTCTCGTTGCAGAACTTAAGACTGTCCGGGTAGGTGGCCAGGATCCTTGCCAGGTATCCCGTGTCCGCCGGATAGGGATCCAGAGAGGCATTGGCGTTGAGATCAGCCCAGAGCACGTCGAGGTAGCTGTCCCGCTCGGTCCGAATCCCCGTCAGCCGCGAGACCGCGACCGCCTCCGACCCATGGCAGCCCGAGGCGGTGCACGCGCCCCACGACCGGCTCGGTCCATCAAAGGCACAGTCGTTCCGGTACGTCGTATCCACGATCTCCGGATCCTTCTGCTGCAGGCAGGGCAGCGGATGGAAGGTGTGCCCGCTGAAGGTGATCGTGTTTCCTTCGGCGTCCAGGCCGCTGACCTTGTTCACATGGCACCCGGCGCACAGCCTGGGGTTGGCCGTGGACCCGTGCGACGTAAGGATCAAGGATGTGTCGTAGATCGTCCCGGGCGGGAAATACCCGGCGCTACCGAATAGGACAGGCCCCTGGACGCCATGCGGTCCACGTGAGTTGGTTGGGGTCGCTTCTGCCCGGTCGACCCGGCCATGGCAGTGGGTACAGAGGTTCTCCGGGATAACCGGCGTGCTGATCGAGTACCGCAGCTGGCCCGGGAGGGGGTTGCCCGCGTCGTCCGACGCAGTCCCATGCGGGTCGTGACAGACCACGCAGTTCTGCGGCATGAGCGTTTCGCTGCCCAGTTCCTGGTAGGTCGTGTTGATGCCCCATGCCCTCAGGGCCCCCTTGGCCTCATGGCAGGGCTGGCAGTCCGCCTCGGCCGCCTGGCTCTCTCGCAGCTGGCCATGCCGGGACGACTTCCATTCCTTCAGATAGTTCTGGTGTCTGTCCGGGCCGGCTCCCCCCCGGTGGCAGCCGCTGCAGCTGCGGTCCTGGAGCGCGGGATCGTCGGTCACGTTGATGCTGGCGATGGGGCGGTTGGCCTTGACCGAAGGATCCTGCACGTGCGCGAACCCCGGACCGTGGCAGCTCTCGCACTGCACGTCCTGGTAGACCGTGTCCTGCACGGCTTCGTAGCCGACCTTGGCGGAGTCCTGGTTGCCGCGCCAGTTGAGCGAGTGGCAGCCGGCGCCCTTGCAGGTCGCGTCGAAGAACGGGCTAGTCTGCAGGAGCTCCCAGGCCCCCGCGTGGCCCGTCTGGGCCCAGTCGCGTTGCTGGCCCACGTGGCAGTTGCCGCAGGTGGTCTGCTTTGTGCTGGTCGTGAAATACCCTAGGAACCCGCTGGCTGCATCGGGTGGCGGGTTGAACGGGTCGCGGAAGACCAACTTCTCGGTGGTACATCCGTCGACGAGCAAGGTAACGAGGCCAAGGCCCAGCCAGACGCGGCGAAACCGGACATGGAGCGAGGTCCGCATAGCCACCCCCGCCTATTGTTGAACGTGGTATACCTGCAGTAACCCAACATTACCACGTACGTAGGTTCACGCAAGAGACATAAGGGTTTCTACGGAGGCCTTCATACCAGTTTTGAGTTCGCTTTAAGAAGCGTTCGCCGCCAATCCGGCAAGCGTGAGAAGAGCTTCATTCGCCATTCCCGCTCCCTTAATCCGTCCTGTCCAACGTTCTAGCTTACATAATGGTGATCGCCCGATCACCCGCCGGTCTGCACCCAACCCGGCTCTCAGTCCCTTGTGGTTGCACCGGTTGCGGAGGCACTCCCCATGCGAGTGTGCACCGCCCTCTTCAGTCCCTTTCCTACCCCGTCGCCGGCAGGTGCTCACGAGCCGCGTGGGGAACTCCCATGAGACTGGTGGACCGGAGGACGTTTCTCAGGGATGCCGCGGTCGCCGGCGCAGCGACTGCCGCCTCCACGGTAATCCAAGGTGTTGCGACCGCGGCCATCGCCCAGCCCGCGCGGCGCGGCCAGCCCGGCCCGACGACCTGGAACAAGACGCCGTGTCGCTTCTGCGGCGTGGGCTGCGGGTTGCTCGTGGCCGTCCAGAATGGGCGGGCGGCCGCCGTGAAGGGCGATCCCGACTCGCCCGTGAACAAGGGGTCGGCGTGCGTGAAGGGCTATTACTCCGTGGAGGCGCTCTACGGGCGCGACCGGATCACGCGCGCCATGGTCCGGCGCAATGGGCTTCTCGTCGAGGTGCCGCTCGGCGAAGCGCTCGACCTCGTAGCGAAGAAGCTCCGCGAGACGGCCCAGCAGCACGGCAAGGACAGCGTCGCCGTCTACGGATCCGCGCAGTGGACGATCCCCGACGCCTACGTCGCGTCGAAGCTGTTCAAGGGCGCGCTCGGAACGAATAACGTCGAAACCAGTGCGCGCCTCTACGCGGCCAGCGCCATGGCGGGCCTCCAGAGCAGTTTCGGCCTCGATGGCGCGATCGGATGCTACGAGGACATCGATCACGCCGATGTCTTCGTGCTCTGGGACGCCAACTTCGCCGAAACCGACCCGGTGCTGTTCTCCCGGATGCTGGACCGACGGCGCGCCAATCCTGCCGTCCGCATCATCCACCTGTCCACCCGCACCACGCGAACGAGCTACGCCGCCGACCGCACCTTGCTGCACGTGCCCCATGCGGGACTGGTGATCGCCAACGCCATCTGCCAGGAGATCGTGTCCAAGGGGCTCGTGCATCGCGAGTTCGTCGATCAGTACGTGGCGTTCAAACGCGGCAAGACCGACATCGGCTACGGCCTGTCGGACGACGTCCTCGTCGAGGACGAGGCCACCGATGCCACCTGGGACGACTACGCGGCGTTCCTGGCCGCGTACACCCCCGAGCGAGCGCAGGAGCTGTCCGGCGTGCCGGCGGAAAGCATTCGCTGGCTCGCGTCGCTGTATGCGGACCGCTCGCGCAACGTGATGTCGGTCTGGGGAACGCCAGTCAACCAGGACGTGCGCGGCACCTGGCTGAACAATCTGCTGTACAACATCCATCTGCTCGTCGGGAAAGTGGCGTCACCCGGGAACAGCCCCTTCTGCACTACGGCACAGCCCAGCGGCGGGAGCGCGGTGCACGACGCAGGCACCTTGACGCACACGCTGCCGCGCGGCGTGGTGCAGAACGTGGAGGACCGCCGCCGCGCCGCCGGGATCTGGGGCGTACCTGTCGAGAAGATCGACCCCAAGCCCACTCACTCCGCGCTCTCGATGTTCCGTGCGCTCGATCGGGGCGACATCCGCTTTCTGTGGATCCAGTGCACCGATCCGATGGTCAGCCTGCCGAACCAGAGCCGGTATCGCCGCGGAGCCGCGAAGGACGATCGCTTCATCGTCGTGTCGGAGGCGTATCCCACGCCGACGACGGACGTGGCGGACGTGATCCTGCCCGCGGCGATGTGGCTCGAGCGCGAGGGCGTCTTCGCCAACGTGGAGCGGCGCACACAGCACTTCGAGCGGATGGTCGCGCCTCCAGGCGACGCGACGAGCGATGCATGGCTCATGATCGAAGTCGCGCGCCGTCTCGGCTTCTCGAAGCTCTTCCCCTGGGAGGCGGACCGTCTCGTCGAGCAGGTCTGGGCGGAGTACGGCCGCTTCCACACGGAGCCGCGGAGCGCGCTCGCGCCGATGGCGGAGTTGCGCGCGCGGCCGGGCGTGATGTGGCCATACGTGGATGGGCGCGAGACCCGGTGGCGCTACAATGTCGAGCATGACCCCGCGGCCGACCGCGCCCGCGGTGCCCTGGACTTCTACGGCCATGCGGACCACCGCGCGTGGATCTGGCTGCGACCGTACGAGCCGCCGGCCGAGTCGCCTGACCGCGAGTATCCGCTCTGGCTCGGCGCCGGCCCGGTGCTCGAGCACTGGGGCGCAGGCTCGATGACCCAACGTATTCCCACCCTCCATCGAGCCATCCCGCACGCGTACGTCGAGCTCAACCGCGACGACGCCACCGCGCTCGGCATACGCAACCGGGAGACCGTACGCCTGGTCAGCCGGCGTGGCACGCTCGACATCGAAGCCCGTCTCGACTACCGCTCACAGCCCCCCCGGGGCCAGGTCTTCGTCCCGTCCTTCGACGAGACGCTGCCGGTCAACCGGCTTACGCTCGATGCGTGCTGCCCGCTCTCGGGACAGCCCGATGCCAGCGGGTGTGCCGTGCGCGTCGAGCGGCTCGCAGGGAAACGCGGACCATGAGCGCTCGCGAGCGGCGCGCTTCCGCGCTGCCGCTGGGCCTGTTCCTGGTCGCCGCGGCCGTCACCGCGGTGGCCGCGGCGACGGTCGCAGTCAAGCGGCTGCCCGTACGTCGCGCCGCCGAGCCGGTGCCCGTCGCCGTGGCGATAGTGGCGGCGCCCGCCACCCCGATCGCCTCGGAAGCACAGGTGTTCGCCACGCGCGGCGACATGATGGCGATCGCCTCCGCTGCTCGGCGAGAACGCGAGGCCCACCCGCGCACGCTGAAGACGGCGCGCTACCTTCGCGCCTATCCAGGGGCGCCGCCGCGCATCCCGCACGAGCTGACTCCGGATGAGTTCCGGACCGGCGCCTGCAACACGTGTCACGAGCGCGGCGGGTATTCGCGGCGCTTCCAGGCGTACGTTCCGATGACGCCGCATCCCCAAAACGGGTCGTGCCTCCAGTGTCACGTCGGCACGGACGAGGTGATGGCGATCCCGCTCGTCAGCCCAGATCCGAACCGACGGTGTCATCAGTGCCACGGTGCCGGCGGACCGCCTCCGACCGACGCCGAGGTCTCACGCGATTGGCGGCCGTTGGCCTGGCCGCAACTGGCGCGGAGACCGCTGGGGAGCACCGCCACCCGCGATTCCTCACGATCTTCAGACCAGGGGGAACTGCCTCGCGTGCCATGCGGGGCCCGCTGCCGTGGCAGAAATCCGGACGACCCATCCTGAGTGGGCTGACTGCCGGCAGTGCCACGTCGCGCCCGATCCTCAGGCGGGGATCTTCGTGCGTGCGGCATCCGACGGCGAAGCCGGCACCGGGGGCGCGCCATGAGTCGGCCTCGAGCCGCTATCGCCATGCTCATCCTGGCGGCGGCGTTCACGGCGTCCGGCTGCGGAGAGCGCCGGGCCGGGCTCCGGGACGCCCCACGAGCGGGAGCCGACACGCTCCGGTCGCGCGCGCAGCTCGCCACGGCCCTCCGCAATGCGACGAGACAGCCGGGCGCACTCGTCACCATTCCAGCAGCGCCGGTGGAGCTCTGGGCCGGGCCGGGTCACCGGCCCTTCGAGGTCGCG
The DNA here is from genome assembly GCA_963815515.1 of uncultured Gemmatimonadales bacterium. GTDB lineage: Bacteria > Gemmatimonadota > Gemmatimonadetes > Gemmatimonadales > GWC2-71-9 > CAVVWJ01. Next base: position 284,395 of record CAWFGP010000005.1, on the reverse strand, counting down.
ACTCGAACCACCGAAGAGGAGGCCGGACACGCCCGCAGGTTCGGCTCCATCACGCTGCAGACCGCGCTCCGCGCGCGCCCCCTCGGCCAGTACCCCTGCACGTCCTGTCATCTCGGCCGAAAGGTGGTCATGGCCAAGAAGCGCATCGCCGATGCGCACCACAACGTCCAGCCGGTGCACCCCAAGCAGACCGGCGCTCTCTGCTCGACCTGCCATGCGGCGGACAACGTCGAGCTGCTGGCGCTCGAGACCGGCGAGCGCGTGACCCTGGATCAGAGCTACCGGCTGTGTGCGGAATGTCATTTCGCGCAGGTGGACGCGTGGGCCGACGGCGCGCATGGCAAGCGGCTCGACGGCTGGCAGGGACGCCGAGTCGTCATGGCATGCCCCGATTGCCACGATCCCCACCAGCCGGCCGTACAGCCGCGCATTCCCTTCCGCGCGCCGCGAATCGAGCGCACCCGGAGCCAGGACAAATGAGTGCTGACCGCACACCCGAGGTGCCGACCGGCGCCGACGACGGGACCGTTCTCCGGAAGCAGGTCGACCGACGGCTCGCCCTGAAGATCCTCGCCGGCGGTGTGGCAGCCGGCGCGCAGGCGCTGGGCGCGTGCGCTCCGCTGAGCGCCGCGACGGACGAGGAGAAGGAGGTCAGACTCCTGGCCTGGCGGGAGTACATCAAGGGCAACTACCGGTTCATGACGGAGCAGGAGCGGGCGGACACCATCGCCCGTCTCGAGCGTCTGGCCGAGCTCCAGCGCGGCGTGGACGTGACGATCCAGTCGACCGGCGCCCAGCCCGGCGTGCAGTTCGGCTACGCCTTCAACATTTCGAAGTGCAAGGGATTCCGGCGCTGCATCGAGGCCTGCATCAACGAGAACAACCTCGATCGGAGCGCCGCCACCCAGTACATCCGCATCTTCGAGATGGAGGACGGCGAGATCAATCTCGACGACGCCGACGCGACCTTCCAGCACGAGGTGCCGGCGGAGGGCCACTTCTACATGGGCACCCAGTGCTTCCAGTGCGCTGATCCGCCGTGTGTGCGGGTCTGCCCGGTCGGTGCCACCTGGCAGGAGCCTGACGGCATCACGGTCATCGACTACGACTGGTGCATTGGGTGCCGCTACTGCATGGCGGCCTGCCCGTACTGGGCCCGCCGCTTCAACTGGAGCGCGCCGGAGGTCCCGGCCGACAGAGGTGAACCCGAACCAGCACTATCTGGGCAACCGCGCGCGCAAGACAGGCGTGGTCGAGAAGTGCACCTTCTGCATCCATCGCACTCGGCAGGGTCGGCTGCCGGCCTGCGCCGAGGCATGCCCCACTGGGGCGCGGGTCTTCGGAAACCTGCTGGATCCCGATTCGGAGATTCGTTGGGTGCTCGCGAACAAGCGCGTCTTCCGGCTGAAGGAAGACTTGAACACCGAGCCGCGCTTCTGGTACTTCACCGACTGAGGCGACCGTGCACCTGAAGCCATTCCTGCTGAGCGCACTGCACTCGGCCACCTCCGGGGGCCGGCGCTACCACCTCTGGATGGGCAGCCTGACGCTGATCATCCTGGCCGGCGCCTATGCGTACTCCGTCCAACTGCGCTATGGCCTGGGCGTCACGGGAATGAGCGACCATGTGAGCTGGGGGCTCTACATCTCGAACTTCACGTTCCTCGTCGGCCTGGCTGCGGCTGCCCTGATGCTGGTGCTCCCGGCGTATATCCTGGAGGACGTCGACTTCGGCCATGCGGTCCTCATGGCGGAAGCCGTGGCGGTGGCCGCGTTGGTCATGTGCCTTTCGTTCGTCGTCGTCGATATCGGCAACCCGCTGGGCGCGTGGCACCTCATCCCCGGCATCGGCTTTCTGAACTGGCCGCGCTCGCTCCTCGCCTGGGACGTGATCGTGCTGAACGGCTACCTGACGCTCAACCTCATCATCCCGTTCTACATCCTGTACAGCCACTACACCGGACGTACGCCGGACAAGAGGAAGTACCTCCCCTGGATGTACATCGCCGTGATGTGGGCGGTGAGCATTCACCTGGTCACGGCCTTCCTGCTGGCGGGCCTGCCGGCCCGGCCGTTCTGGAACGACGCGCTTCTCGGGCCCCGGTTCCTCGCGTCCGCTTTCACCGCCGGCCCGGCGTTCGTGATCGTTCTGCTCTGGTTCATCCGGCGGGAGACGAAGTACGAGATCGCCGACGGCGCCTTCACGAAGCTCGCGCTGATCACGACGGTCGCGGCCCAGATCAACCTCGTGATGCTGATCTCCGAGCTCTTCTACAAGTTCTACTGGCCTACGCATCACGGCATCAACGCGAGGTACCTCTTTCTCGGACTCGGCGAGCACAACGCGCTGGTGCCGTGGATCTGGACGGCGATCGCTGCTCAATGTCCTGGCGACGGTCGCCCTGATGATCCACCCGCTGCGGCGCAACCCGCGCTGGCTGATGCCGGCCTGCGCCGTTCTGTTCGTCGCCATCTGGATCGAGAAGGGCATCGGGCTGGTGATCCCGGGCTTCATTCCCTCGCCCCTTGGAGAAATCGTCGAGTACACGCCGACCTGGGTCGAGCTGTGCGTGACCGCCGGTGTGTGGGCGCTTGGTCTCTTCGTCCTGACCGTCCTGGTGCGGGTGGCGCTTCCGATCGAGCTGGGCGAGGTGCGGAGCCCCTATCTGGAAGAACCGCCCGCCACGCGGGCCGTCCGCCCGCGCGCCACCCGCACGCGGTACGAGGAGGCCCGGCCCGTCCGCAAACGGTGATGCGACCGCTGGTAGAAGCCGGTTGACCTTACTCCACGAGGTGATGGACATGATCAGAAATAGGCCAAACGACACCCGATATTCGTTCGCCGCTCTCGCCGCGGGTCTGGTGGGTGCGGCTGGACTGATGGGGGGACTGTTCCTTGCCGGTATCGCTCCGCCGCTGGCGGCGTTGGCGGGCGTGGCGTTGGGGGTGCTGCTCGCCGCCTCGATCAAGTACACCGACCAGTGGGAGAAGGCCGTGGTCCTCCGCCTCGGCCGGTACCGTGGCCTGCGAGGTCCCGGTTACTTCGGCATCGTGCCGGTCTTCGACCGGGTAGCCTACACCATCGATCAGCGCATCCGGACCGCCGCGTTCGGTGCCGAATCGTGCCTCACCCGCGACACGGTGCCGGTCAACGTCGACGCCATCGCATTCTGGATCGTGCGCGACGCCGAGCGAGCCGCGCTGGAGGTCCAGGACTACGACGAGGCGGTCATCCTCTCGGCGCAGACTGCGCTGCGGGACGCCATCGGCAAACACGACCTCGCGGAACTCATCCAGTCCCGGGTGGAGCTCGGACAGGGCCTCAAGGTGGCCCTGGAGCAGAAGATGGTGAACTGGGGAATCCATGTGCAGTCGGTCGAGATCCGCGACGTGATCATTCCCGCCGCCCTCGAGGACGCCATGTCGCGCCAGGCGCAGGCCGAGCGGGAGCGGCAGGCTCGCATCATCCTGGGCACCGCGGAGACCGAGATCGCCCACAAGTTCGTCGAGGCGGCGGACGCCTACCGTGACCACCCGGCGGCGATGAACCTCCGCGCGATGAACATGCTCTACGAGAGCATCGTCAAGCGGGGCTCGCTCATGGTGGTGCCCTCCGGGCTGGCCGACTCGCTGAACGTCCCGTCGCTGATGGGCGTGGTGGGTGCTTCCGGACTGATTCCACATGGCGGCGCCGAAGGCTCCGGAAGGATGGGCGCGGAGCCGGCCGCCCTGGTGAGTGCGGCGCCGGAGACTGCAGTCGTTCCGCCGGCGGGGCGGTGACCCCGGCGCAAGACGCGGGCGACGCAGCGAAGCCAGGCGGCGTCGCGGCTTGGCTGTTCCGGCCCTCTGCGTAGGGGGGCCCGGATCGATGCACGGACCTCCGTGCCGGCTGTGACGGCAAGGGTGACCGGCGGCGATAGGGGGTAGTCAGGAGTTAAATTTTTCTTCATACTCCGCTGCCCTGATTTCGCTATCGTAGCATTCCTATCGGCATCACCATCGCCGTCCATCGAGATCCGGCCAGACTCGGAGGAGCCGAGATGTACGTCCCCAATCCCATCCCCTGGTCCGTCGACGAAACTCTCGGCGAACACCTCCAGTCACGCGGCATCTCCCGGCGTCAGTTCCTCGAGTTCTGCGGCAGCCTCGCGGCGGTGCTCGGCCTCGACAGCCTCATGATACCCCAGGTGGCACGGGCCCTCGAGGCGGTGCGGCGCCCGAGCGTGGTCTGGATCCAGCTCCAGGAATGCACCGGATGCGTGGAAAGCGTGCTCCGCACCGCCGAGCCGACGATCGGCAACCTGGTGCTCGACCTGATCTCGCTGGATTACTCGCACACGCTGATGGCCGCGGCCGGCGGCGCCGCGGAGCAGGCGCTGCAGGACTCGATGAGGCTCAATTCCGGCAAGTATCTCCTGGTCGTGACCGGCTCCATCCCGCTCAACGAGAACGGGATCTACACCACGATCGGAGGCCGGACCGCGAAGGAGATCCTGGAGGAGGCGGCGAAGGGCGCGGCGGCGGTCATCGCCATCGGCGCCTGCGCCCACTGGGGCAGTGTGCAGGCCGCGCGCCCCAACCCGACCGGCGCCGTGGGCGTGTCGAAGGTGATCACGGACAAGCCGGTGGTGAACATCGCCGGCTGCCCGCCGATCGGCGACGTGGTCACCGCCACCATCATTCACTTCCTCACCTTCAACCGGCTTCCCGAGCTCGACGCCGAGGGGCGGCCCCTCTTCGCCTACGGCGCACGCATCCACGACCAATGCCCGCGGCGCGCCAACTTCGATGCCGGCCAGTTTGTCGAAGAGTTCGACGACGAGGCGGCCCGGAAGGGGTGGTGCCTCTACGAGGTGGGATGCAAGGGTCCCGCGACCTTCTCGCCCTGCCCGATCTTCCAGTGGAACACCCGGACCAGCTGGCCGATCGGCGCCGGGCATCCCTGCATCGGCTGCACCGAGCCGGGCTTCTGGGATACGATGTCGCCGTTCTACGACCGGCTGCCCGACGTCGGAGGATTCGGCGTCGAGAGCCGGGTCGACCTCCTGGGAGCGGCGCTGGCGGTGGGGGCGGCGGCCGGAGTCGGCGCGCATGCCGTGGCGACCGGCGTTCACCAGGTCCGCCAGCGGCGGAGAGAGCGCGAGCTCCCCGTGCTCGGCGGCACCGGCGAACCGCCGGCCGGGACGAGCGGACCCGCGGCCTCCGGGAAGGAGGAGCCCCATGGCTAAGACTCGGGTCGTCGTCGATCCCATCACCCGGATCGAGGGACACCTCCGGATCGAGGCCCAGGCGGAGAACGGGCGGATCGCCAACGCGTGGGCGACCTCGACCCAGTTCCGTGGGATCGAGCTGGTCATGCAGGGCCGTGACCCCCGTGACGCCTGGGCCTTCACCCAGCGGATCTGCGGCGTCTGCACCGTGGTCCACGCGGTGGCATCCTGCCGCGCGGTGGAGGATGCGCTCGACATCACCATCCCGCCCAACGCGAACCTGATCCGGAACCTGATCCACGGCATGCAGTACATTCAGGACCACGTCATCCACTTCTATCATCTCCACGCGCTCGACTGGGTCGATGTGGTGAGCGCGACCAAGGCCGACCCGGCCGGGACCGCGGCGATCGCGCGCAAGGTCTCACCCTGGCCCAACAACTCCGAGACCTATTTCCGCGCGGTGCAGGACCGGCTCAAGAAGTTCATCGCCAGCGGCCAGCTCGGGATCTTCGCCAACGGCTATTGGGGCCATCCGGCCTACAAGCTCCCTCCCGAGGTGAACCTGCTCGCCGTGGCGCACTATCTCGAGGCGCTCGACTGGCAGCGTGACGTCATCCGCCTGCACACGATCTTCGGGGGCAAGAACCCCCACCCGAATTTCCTGGTGGGCGGGATGGCCTCGGCCATCAACCTGAACGACACGGCCACCATCAACGCGGAGCGGCTGACCGACATCCGCGACATGATCACCCGTGCCCAGGTGTTCGTGGAACAGGTGTACTGGCCGGATATCCTGGCCATCGCGGGCTTCTACAAGGAGTGGGCATCGGTGGGAGGCGGGGTCAAGAACTACCTCGCCGTCGGTGAGTTTCCCGAGGGCGATGTGCGGGACACCGAGAAGCTCTACTTCCCCAGGGGCATCGTGCTCGAGCGGGATCTCACCCGCATCTGGCCTTACGACCAGAACCAGATCAAGGAGTACATCACCAGCTCGTGGTACGAGTATTCCAAGGGCGACGCCGCCGGACTCCATCCCTACGAGGGTGAGACCACGCCCAAGTATGCCGGCCCGCCAACGCCGTGGAAGTACCTGCAGGACTCGCCCAAATACACCTGGATGAAGGCGCCCCGCTACGACGGAAGGCCGATGGAAGTCGGCCCCCTGGCGCGGGCGCTGGTGGGATACGCGGCCGGCCATCGAGGAGATCCGGGCGATGGTGAAGGAGGTCCTGGACCGGCTCGAGGTAGGTCCGGCGGCCCTCTTCTCCACGCTCGGGCGGGTGGCGGCGCGGGGCATGGAGACGGTCCTGCTGGCCCGAAGAATGGACGTGTGGTACAACCGCCTGGTCGAGCGGATCAAGAGCGGCGACACCAAGACCTTCAACGGGGAGAAATGGAGCCCGGACCAGTGGCCGGCCAAGGCGCAGGGCTACGGGTACCTCGATGCACCCCGCGGCGCCCTGGGTCATTGGGTGCAGATCGAGAACGGGAAGATCTCGCGCTATCAGTGCGTGGTGCCGAGCACCTGGAACTGCTCGCCGCGGGACGCCCAGGGGCAGATGGGTCCCTACGAAGCCGCGCTGGTGGACAACCACCCGCTGCTCAAGCCGGACCAGCCGCTCGAAATCCTGCGGACGATCCACTCCTTCGACCCCTGCATGGCCTGCGGGGTCCACGTGCTGGACGCGACCGGGAACCTGATCACCAAGGTCACCGTCCAATGACGTCGCGCGCGGACATGCCTCCGCGAAAGGCGATCTCCCTGGCGCACAAGGTGCCGCCGCCCAGCGGGGATTATCACTGGGTCTACCTGTGGGAATGGCCGATCCGGGCGATGCACTGGCTGGCCGCCTTGTCCATCCTGGTCCTGGCCGGCACGGGCCTCTACATCGGCCGGCCGTACTTCGTGACCAGCGGCGATACCAGCGCCCACTTCCTGATGGGATGGATCCGCTTCTTTCATTTCGCCGCCGCCGCCGTCCTGGTGGCCACCGCGATCGTCCGGTTCTACTGGCTCTTCGCGGGCAACCGCTACGAGCGTTGGCTCGCGCTGTTCCCGATCCGTCCGCGGGACTGGGTGAACCTGGTCAAGCAGGTGAAGTTCTATCTCATGATCCAGCCGGAGAAGGCGCCCCACTATCTGGGGCACAATCCGCTCCAGCAATTCAGCTACACGGCGGTGTACGGCCTGGCCCTGCTGCAGGTGATCACCGGCTTCGCCCTCTACGGCCAGTCGGATCCGGGCGGCTTCTTCTTCAACGCGTTCGGGTGGATCGGGCCGCTGCTCGGCGGGATGCCGGTCGTGCGCTTCGTGCACCACGTGGCCAGCTGGGGCTTTCTCATCTTCATCCCGATCCACGTCTACCTCGCGACCCGGGCCGATCTCCTCGAGCGCGGCGGCGCGATCTCCTCCATCATCAGCGGCGGCCGGTTCGTACCTTCGAAGCAGCACTTCACGGATGAATGACCGCGGTGCCGGCGGAGTCCTGGTGATCGGGCTCGGGAACCCGATCATGGCCGACGACGGGCTCGGGCTGGCAGCCCTGGAGCGGCTGCGGCAGGGCTGGTGCCTGCCCGAGTCGGTGCGCCTGGTGGATGGTGGGACGTGGGGGATGAACCTGCTGCCGCTCATCGAGGAGGCCGAGCGGATCGTCTTCCTCGACGCGATCGACGCTGGCCTGCCGGTCGGCGCGCCGGTCCTGCTGGAGCGCGAGGAGCTGCCCCGGCTCTTCTCCCACAAGCTCTCGGCTCACCAGATCGACCTGCGCGAGGTGCTGGCGGTGGCCGAGCTGCGGGGCACCCTGCCGCCGGACCTGGTCGCGATCGGGCTCCAGCCCGGTCGGCTGGAGATGTTCTCCGGGTTGAGCCCCGAGCTCGAATGCCGGCTCGACGAACTGCTCACCACGGTCCTGGAGCGACTGGAACGCTGGGGATGTGCGTGCAGCCCGCTGGAACCGGTGACCAATGATGCATGAGATCAGCGTTGTCTGCTAAGTTGGTGACATGACCAGCACAGCTCCCAGTCCCTGTCCCGCCTGCGGCGTCCCCGGCGCGGGAAAATTCTGCGTCAACTGCGGGGCGCCGCGTGCAGGCGCGCCGTGCCCCGCGTGCGGCGCGCCCCTGTCTCCCGTCGCCCGCTTCTGCTCCGGCTGTGGACACGCCGTGGGCTCGCCACCGAGAGCACTCTCACGCGACCGCACCCCCTGGCTCGTGGCCGGCGCCGCACTGGTGGGGCTGCTGGCGGTGCTCCTCGTCATGCTCTCCCGGGAATCGCCCAGGGCCGCGGCCGCCGCACCGGCGGACGCGCCGGCGGAAGCCCCGCCCGACATCAGCAACATGAGCCCGCAGGAGCGCTTCAACCGGCTCTACAACCGCGTCATGCAGGCCGCCCAGTCGGGCGACGAGGCGACCGTCACCCGATTCACCCCCATGGCGCTCATGGCCTATGCCCAGCTCGACACGATCGACGCCGACGCGAGGTACCACGCCGCGCTGCTCAAGGTGCACACCGGCGACGTCGAGGCCTCACGTGCCCTGGCCGATACCATCCTGACCAAGAATCCCGGGCATCTGTTCGGCTACATCATTCAGGGGACGGTTGCCCGCTTCCAAAAGGATGCCAAGGCCCTGGACCGGGCGTACGACGGATTTCTGAAGCACTACGATCAGGAGATGAAGGCCGGTCGGCCGGAGTACCAGGAGCACCGCACCTCCCTCGACTCTTTCCGGAAGGCAGCGCTCGAAGCGGGAGGTGGCCGGGCCGCGGGCTCGTAATGCGGATCCTGGTGATCAACTGCGGCAGCGCGACCCTGAAGTACGCCTTGTACGACGCGGCGGCCGGCCGGCTCGACCGGGTCGCGGGGGCCACACAGCGCTGGGAGGGCGGGTACAGGGCGACCATCGACCGGGCCCTGGCCGCACTCCCGTCCCCGCCGGACGCAATCGTGCATCGGATCGTCCATGGCGGCGAGCGGTTCATCGCCCCCGTCGCCATCGACGATGCGGTCATCCGCCACCTGGCGGAGCTGGTGCCCCTCGCGCCGCTCCACAATGCCGTGGCGCTCGAGGGGGTCGCCGCCACGCGCGCCCTGGGCGTCCCGCAGGTCGCGGTGTTCGACACGGCGTTCTTCGCCGATCTTCCCGGCCGGGCCCGGCGCTACGCAGTGCCCTTCGCGTCGGGCATGCGTCGCTTCGGCTTTCACGGCTGGTCCCATCGCTCGGTCACCGAGCGCTGCGCCGCGCTTACCGGCGTCGCCGAGCCGACGCTCGTGAGCCTGCACCTCGGCAGCGGCTGCTCGGCCGCCGCCATCCTCCGCGGGCGTCCGGCCGATGTGTCGATGGGATACTCGCCGCTCGAAGGCCTGGTGATGGGCACGCGCCCCGGCGACGTGGACCCCGGGCTGCTGCTGCACCTGGTGCAGCAAGGGGCCGACGCCGGGAAGCTCGAGCATCTGCTGTACCACGAGTCGGGGCTCATGGCCCTCGCCGGGACGAGCGACATGCGGGAGCTGCTGGTGCGGGAGGACCCGCGCGCGCGCGACGCCGTGGAGCTCTTCTGCTACCGGATCGTGAAGTACGTCGGGGCGTATCTCGCGGCGCTCGAAGGGCGGGCGGAGGCGATCGTGTTCACCGGCGGGATCGGCCAGGGGTCGCCCGAGATCCGCCGGCGAGTGTGCGAATCGCTCGCGTGGGCGGGTGTCCGCCTCGACACCGAACGGAATGCCCGCGGCGACGAGCGGATTTCGCGGGATGACGCGCCGCTGGCCGCCTTCGCCCTGCTCGCGGACGAGGAGGGCGCCATCGCGGCCGCGACACAAGGCATGTTCCCCATCGCTTCATGATCCCTTCATCGTGCACGGAGCATTGTGGGATGTCCTGAAGAACCCACACCGGCCCAACGGCCCAGGCGCTCCCATGATGCACGACCCATCCTCGTTCCGCTCGATCCTGGTGCCGCTCGACGGCTCGCCGTTCGCCGAGCAGGCCGTGCCCCTGGCAGCACGAATCGCCCAACGGTCGGGCAGCAAGCTGCGCCTGGCCTTCGTGCACAAGCTGCCTGCCCCTCCGGTCGACTCGGCCGCCGCCAAGCTGTTCACGTCCATCGAAGCGGCGACCCGCAAGGTCGAGCGGGCATATCTCCGCGGCGTCCAGGCCAGGTTGCGCGAAGGCGGCACCCGGCTGTCCTCGGCGGTGACGCTGACGGGAGATCCCGGCCCCGCGCTCTCCCAGTACGCCCAGGAGATGGCGATCGGCCTGGTCGTCATGGCGACGCACGGCCGCGGCGGGATCCGGCGCGCCTGGCTGGGCAGTGTGGCGGACCATCTGATCCGTCACCTCGAGATTCCGGTGCTGCTCGTGCGGCCGGCGGAGGGCGTGGCGCCACAGAGCAGGCCGGGCGCAGGCCGGATCCTGGTGCCACTGGACGGCTCCCCGCTCGCCGAGGAGGCGCTCGATACGGGCGCCAGGCTCGCGCGGGCCCTGGACACGGAGCTCAGCCTGCTGCAGGTGGTACCGCCGGTGCTGCTGTCGGACGACCCGGCGCTGCCGCTTCCCTCGGCGTACGACGAAGAGCTCACCGGGATGTGCCGGACGCAGGCGCAGGACTACCTCGATGACGTCGTGGAACGCCTGCACGCCCGAGGCGTCCGCGCCACCGGCGTGGCCGTCGTCGGCTGGAGTCCGGTCGACTCCATTCTCGAGGTAGCACGCCCGGAGCAGATCGCGCTCGTCGCGCTTGCCACGCACGGCCGGGGCGGCCTGCGCCGCTTGGCGCTCGGCAGCGTGGCCGACAAGCTGGTGCGCGGTGCGGACGTGCCCGTGCTGGTCTACCGCCCGGCGGGTGCAGGCACGACGAAGACGCAGCCGTCGAGCCAGGTCGGGTCGTGCGGGCGGCTGGCCCAGGGGGCGCATCACTCCACGGCGCCCTGAGGTCCTGGTGCTCCCGTTCGACGCGCACCAGTTCTTCGAGGTCTTCGCGCGCTACAACTCGGCCGTATGGCCTGCGCCAATCGCGCTGGAGGTGGCGGCGCTGGTGGCCGTCATTCTCGCACTTCGCCCAGGCGCGGGGTCCGATCGAGTGATCGGCCTCATCCTCGGCGGCCTGTGGCTGTGGATGGGCGGTGTCTATCACCTGGGCTTCTTCCGCTCGATCAACCCGGCGGCCACCCTCTTCGGCGTGCTGTTCGTCCTGGAGGGCGTGCTCCTGCTGGTCATCATCGCAGGGCGGGGGCGCCTGCATTTCGCCTGGGCGCGGACGACGCCGGGGATCGTGGGAGCGGTCCTCGTCGTCTACGCCCTCATCGTCTATCCCCTCCTGGCCCATGCGCTGGGCCACCGCTTTCCTGCCGCCCCGACCTTCGGCCTGCCGTGCCCGACGACCATCCTGACGCTGGGCCTGCTGCTCTGGGCGGAGCCGCCGCGGCCCTGGAGTGTGGTCGTGATCCCGCTTGCCTGGTCAGCGCTGGGGGCGTCTGCGGCGGTGCAGCTCGGGGTGTGGGAAGACCTCGGCCTTGTGGCAGCGGGAGCGCTCACCTTCGCGCTCATGCTGCTCCCGCGGCCGGCGGCAACGCGGCTCGCCGCGCGTTGATGATTGCGGGCACGTCGAGTCGTTGTGATGGCGAGGCGGCGGCCGCGCTCAGTCGTCGATCAATTGGTAAGCCGAGGTCCAAAAGTCGAGAATGAAGTCGGCGACGGCCAACCGGTCCGGGCGGCGCTGGGTCATGAAGATCCCGACCAGTTCCTCCTTCGGGTCGACGTACCACGACGTGCCAAAGGCGCCGTCCCAACCGAAGCGCCCGGGCGCGTCCGCAAGGTCGTTGCGTGCGGTGATGACCCCCAGGCCGAGACCCCAACCACGCGTATCCCAGAAGCGCTCGAAGAACGGCGAAGCCGCCTTCTGCTCACGCGTGAGGTGGTCCATCGTCATCAGCTCGATCGATGGCCGTGAGAGTATGCGCTCCCCGCCGAATGCGCTCTTCCCCAACATCATCCGGCCGAACGCGAGCAGATCGTCGACCGTCGAGACGAGCCCACCGGCACCGGATTCGAAGACCGGCGACCGCGCCGCGTAGCCGCCCCGCGCCTCTTCCAGGACGACAAGCTTGCCGGTGACCATATCCGTACCATAGCAGGTCGGAAGCCGATCGAGCTTTGCCTCCGGGACCTGAAAGCCGGTGTCCGTCATTCCGAGCGGCTCGAAGATGCGCTCGTGAAGGAACGCGCCCAGCGACTTGCCGGAGACGCGCGCGATCAGCACGCCCAGAATCTCGGCACTCATGTGGTACAGCCATCGCTCGCCCGGTTGATGCGCGAGCGGGAGGCTCCCTAAGCGCTTCATGAACTCGTCGGGGGTGCCGGCGAACGGCCATTCGCTCAGGGGCAGGCGTGCCTCCACCAGCGCCTTCTGGAGCGGACACGACGGCGAGAGGAAGGCCACTTCTCCGTAGCCCGATCGAAACGTGAGCAGGTCGCGCAGCGTGATCGGGCGCTTCGCGGGCACCGTGTCGTCGAGCGGGCTGGCGATGGTCCGTAGGACTTTGCGGTCCTTCAGCTCCGGCAGCCACTCGTCGACCGGATCGTCGAGCCTGACCTTGCATTCCTCCACGAGGAGCATGGCACCGACCGCCGTGATCGGCTTGGTCGTGGAGGCGAGCCGGAAGATCGTGTCTCGCCGTACCGGCACCTTGCTGTCGAAGGCCATGGTGCCGATTGCCTCCACATGTTCTCGCCCGCGCTGGTGTACAAGTGCGACGAGCCCCGGGAGGCGGCCACTTTCGACGTGGCGTCGAAGCGCGGTATGCAATCGTGCCAGACGCGCACTCGAGAATCCTCCGCCCGGCGGCACGGACGATCGCTTGGATGTCTTCCCGTGGCTCTGAGCGTGCAGGGAGGGGCTGAGTATGGTGTGATCCTTTCATGCCGTCTTCAACGCCCTGGAGCCAGCCCTCCAGCAGGACGCGTGCGATGGCCCTACGCCGCGAGTCCAAGCATGGTGAACACCGCCAGCAGCATGCCGGCCAGGGCGACGAGCACGGCCAACCCCAGGTAGAGTCGGCCAAGCGCCACGTACTTGGCCCGGATGAGCCGGGCCTGGTGATGCGCGATGATCACGGCCTCGGCGTTGAGCTGCTCCATCCGGGCATCACTCCAGGCCCGTCGGTAGGCGTCGAGCTCGTACGTGGCGATGGTCTCCCAGAACAGAATGCCCCGCGGACCTCGCCCTTCGCCGCTGCTGTCATCCGACGCCATCGTGCCCGCGTATCTCAGGCGGCGCGGGCGCAAGGTGTCCACCGCGTAGAACACGAACAGGAACGTCAGCGCGACGTAGACGACCGCCAGACCGATCAGCCACGGCTTTACACCTGGCGACAGATTGCCGAACAGGTGGGAGCGGGACATGAGAAAGAACACGCCGGCATTCAGAATGCCCATCACCACGAGGGAGTAGCGGGCTTTGTGGTCCGCCAGGTCCACTACCTGTCGACCCTCGTTCACCAACTCCGCCAGAATTCGAAATCGCTCGAAGCTGGCCGGTGGACGCTCCGCGTCACGCCGCAGCCTTGCTTCCCGCTTCCGCAGCTTGCGGGCCTGCTTGTCATGCTCGCTGGGGAGCAGACCAGAGGCGGGCAGCGGTGTCCCGCCCAGTGCGGCCACGAGCCCTTTCGCTTCCGTGCGCAGTGTCACGTCCTCGTGCCGAGTTGTCATGCGGCGCCCCAGGCTGGAGACCTTGTCGATTCGGATGATGGCGCACGGTGGGTGAAGCCGCTCTGAACCACTTCTGAAGGGTCGTTCATGTGATTCGAGGAGGGGTAGTTCCAACGTGCGAGGCTCGTGAAGCCTTCCTGTGCCCCGGTTCATCGTCGCTTAACGCATGCGGCCCTAATCTCTTTGGTGGGCACATCAAGGAGCCCGTATGCGTCGCATCCTCGTTCCCCTGGATGGCTCCGGCTTGGGCGAAATCGCGCTGCCTGTCGCGGCGGCGATTGCCCGACGAAGTGGTAGCGAGCTGGACCTGGTGATGGTCCATACGTCCATTCCCCATTTCGACCTCTCGGGGGACCCCGAGACCGGAGTCGACGCCGCACTGCGGGCCAGCGAAGAAGCCTACCTCAGCAATGTGGCCGAACAGGTGCGCCGCCGGTTCGAGATTTCAGTCACGCCGGCGGTGCTCGATGGTGTGACCGTCGGGGCGATCGTGAAATACACGCTCACCGATCCACCTCAGCTCATCGTCATGAGCACGCACGGACGGGCCGGAGCCAGCCGGTTCCTTCTCGGGAGCGTGGCGGACCGGTTGGTCCGGGAACTTCACTACCCGTTCCTGCTGGTGCGCCCTGGAACGCGCCTGACCAAGGACGAGCTTCCCGAGACTGCGCACGTGCTCGTACCACTCGACGGGTCGCAGCTGGCCGAATCGGTGATCGACGAGCTGGCGCGGGTCTTCCCACCCGCGACGACCGCGATACACCTGGTGCGGGTCGTTGTCCCGATCGATCTGCTTCCGATAGGCCTTCCAGTTCCTCCGCCCCCGGTGAGCCCCGAAATCATGGACTCCCAGTTGGCCGCGGCGCGACACTACCTCGATGCTATCGTGCTGGAGCTCCGGCGGCAGGGCTGGACGGTGCACCAGGAAGTCGTGGTGGATCGGAGCCCCGCCGCCGCCGTGCTGGGGTACGCCGAGGCGCATCGCTGCGACGCCATCGCACTCGCGACCCGTGGACTTGGCGGGATACAGCGGTTCCTGCTCGGCGGCGTGGCCGACAAGGTCGTTCGCGGAGCGACGACGCCGGTGCTGGTCGTGAATCCGCCGGCGGGTGGGTTCAGTCGCGTGCTCAGTGGGGAGCTGGAGGCGGTGGGCGCGGCAGCGGCGGCTCGGCCGTAATCCGCCATGAGAGAAGCTTCATGGCATCTTCCAGTCCGCTCTGGACTCCCGTACCTACCCTAGAGGGAGGCCATGCAGGAGGTCCCTATGTCCGACGATCATGACGCACGATACGCACGCGGTCACTCCTGACCTGCGCGCGTTGCTCGATGCATCGCCCGATGCGGTACTTATCGTCGATCGGGCGGGCAGGATCATCGCGCTGAATCGCCGGGCGGAGACACTCTTCGACGCGGCCGCCGAGCGGCTGCTTGGCCAACCCGTCGAGACTCTGCTCCCCGAGCGATTCCGCGAGGCACACGCCTCGGCCCGCGCCGCGTACGCCTCCGCTCCCACCGCCCGAGCGATGAGCGCCCGGAGCGGGCTCATGGGGCTGCGTGCGGACGGCGCCGAATTTCCGGTCGAGGTCTCCCTCACGCCGGTTCTGGGGTCCCCCACGGGGCTGGTGATGGCCCTCGTGCATGAGGCGGCCTCCCGGGCGCCCGTCGAAGCGGTCATCGCGGGCGCCAGCCGGGGGTTCGAAGCAATCGACGCGATCCCCGACGCCGTGCTCACCACCGACGCCGACGGCAACGTCACCTTCCTCAACCGGTCCGCCGAGGAGCTCACCGGGCTGACCCGTGACACGGCCCGTGGCCGCCCGCTGAGCGAGGTCCTGCCGCTCACGAGCGAGGCGAGCGGAGAGCCGCTGGCGAATCCCATCGGGGCGTGTCTCCGCCGAGGGGCCCCCGAGGACTCGTGCGAAGCCGTGCTCCCCGCGCGCCCGGGACGAGAGAGTCGTGCGCTGGATCTCTCCACGACGCCGATCCGTGGCGCCTCGGGAGCGATCACTGGCGCCGCGGTGGTCGCCAGGGACGTCACCCATGCGCGTCTGATCGCGCGGGAGCTCCACCATCAGGCGACGCACGATGCTCTCACCGGCCTGGTGAACCGCAGCGAGTTCGAGCGGCGCCTGGCCCGCGCGCTGGCCAGCGCCGCCGGCGAGCACGGCGAGCACGTCGTCTGCTTCCTCGACCTGGATGGCTTCAAGCAGGTCAATGATTCCTGTGGCCACCTGGCAGGTGACGAGCTTCTGCGCCAACTGAGCGACCTGATGCGGGAGCGGATGCGCTCCCGTGACACGCTCGCACGCGTGGGCGGCGATGAGTTCGGCATGCTGCTGGAGCACTGCCGGCTTCCGCGGGCGGAGCGGATCGCGGATGAGATCCGGAAAGCGATCGGCGACTATCGCTTCACCTTCGGCACGGAGACCCATGCCTTGACGGCGAGCATCGGGATCGTGCCGGTCCGGGCGGGACTCCGGCGGCCTGGCGACGTGTTTCGGGCGGCGGACGCCGCCTGCTACCTGGCCAAGCACCGCGGAGGCAACCGGACCCAGGTGTCCGCGCCCCGGCCGCGAGGGACCGGAGCGGCGCGCGACCAAGACTGGTCGCGTCGGCTCACCCTGGCGGTCAAGGAGAACCGCTTCCGGCTCTATGCGCAGCCGGTCGTGCCGCTCGATCACGGCGGTGCACGCGCCCCCCGGCTCGAGCTGCTGCTGCGGTTGGAGGAAGGTGGTGGTGAGCCGCTCTCTCCCCGCGCCTTCCTTCCGGCAGCGAGGCGGCAAGGGCTCACGCCCACGGTCGATCGTTGGGTCGTTCGCGAGGCGATCCAGCGGCTATCCGATTGGCAGCTGGAGCACCCCGGTCTAGAGCATGTGACCGTGGCAATCAACCTCGACGATGAGACGGTCGCCGCGGGGGAGGTGCTCGCGGTGGTGCGGGGAGAGTTGGCCAGGACCGGCGTACCGCCACACGCGCTGTCCTTCGAGATCAGCGAATCCGCCGTGGTGGCCCATCCGGCTGCAAGTGCCAGCCTCTTCCGCGGCCTTCGCACTGTCGGCTGCCAGACCACGCTCG
The DNA here is from genome assembly GCA_963815515.1 of uncultured Gemmatimonadales bacterium. GTDB lineage: Bacteria > Gemmatimonadota > Gemmatimonadetes > Gemmatimonadales > GWC2-71-9 > CAVVWJ01. Next base: position 267,404 of record CAWFGP010000005.1, on the reverse strand, counting down.
AGCAGTGCGGCAGCGGGATGGCGGCGTTCACCCTGCTCCGGCGACTCCGGCCCGACTACCTGAAGATCGCCGGGCATATCGTCCGGGGACTCGCCCGCGACCCGGTCCATCGCGCGCTGGCGACCGCCCTCAACGAAGTCGGGCACGTCCTGGCTCTCAAGACGATTGGTGTTCACGTGGATAGCCCGGCAGCGCTCGAGTGTCTGCGCCGGATCGGCGTGGACTACGGGCAGGGCTTCGAGATCGGGCGGCCCGAGCCGCTCGAGGACGCCGTCGCGAGGCTCGATCCAACTGGAGTTTCACACTGACTTCACCGCAGCTTCAGGACGGCGACACGAGACTGCATCCTGGAGGACTTCATGAGACCCATCCCAACGACCGAGCCCCTGGCGGCTTCCCGACAGCATCTGCTCCGGCGTCTGCTGGAGCAACTGGAGCGCACCTTCACGACCGAAGGACACGAGACGGCGCTCGGGGTCGTGACCGAACTGCTGGAACGCCTCGACGACGACGCGCTGCGGGCCTACGCATACCAGCACGGTGTCCGCAGCGAAGACGAATTCGAAGAGGAGGCGGGGCCGGATCGCGGCACGTCCCCGATCCCCACGCCATGAGCACCGCCCCGCTGCCGAGCATCCTGGTGCCTCTGGACGGCTCGGTGCTCGCCGAGCAGGCGCTCTGGGTCGCGGCCCGCCTGGCGCGATCACTGCACGGAGTGTTGCACCTCGTCACGGTCCGGGTGCCGACACGCACGACCGGTGAAGGAACGGCGGCGCCAACTGCGGGGGCAGACAGCGGGCGCGAGGTCCGGCATGATCTGCGTGAGTACCTGGAGAGCAAGGCCGAGGAGTTGGCCGCCACCCACGGGGTACGCTCTTGCTGCGATGTGCTGCACGGCTGGCCCCCGGACGCGCTGTCGGACTACGTGCGGACGAACCGTATCGCGCTCGTCGTCATGACCACCCACGGCCGGGGCGGTGCGAGCCGCTACTGGCTCGGCAGCGTCACGGACGGACTGCTCGCGCGCGTACGCGCCCCGGTCCTCGTCCTGCGTCCCGGCATCGTGGCATCGGCTGCGCGATTCCAGCGGGTTCTGGTCGCCCTGGACGGCTCGGCCGGCTCCAAGCAGGTCCTGGCGAAGGCCGTGGCGATCGGTTCGGTCGACCCCGACACGGAGTTCACGCTGATGGAGGTCGTCGAGCCGCCGACGCCGGTTCCCCATCATGGGCCGGCCCATCCCGGGCCCGATCCGGCGGACTCGCTCGGACGCCGGCGCGATGCAGCCGCGCAGGATCTCCGACAGCTGGCCGCCCAGCTCACGAAGCGTGGGCTGACGGTGACGACAGAGGTATTCGTCGCGCACAGGGTAGCGGAAGAGCTCATCTCGCTGGCCCAGAGGCTGGGCAGCGACCTGATCGTCGTGGGCACTCAGCGACCGCAGGCGCCCAATCGGCTCGTGCTGGGAAGCGTGGCGGACAAGGTGGTTCGCGGCGCGAGCCAGCCGGTGTTGGTGATCCCGGTCCGAAAGCGCCGGAAGCATGCCGCGAGAGGGCCCGCTGGGCGGAGCGCCGCGGCGGCGGCGAGGTAGGATCGGCTCAGCCGATCCTCACATCGACTTCACCGCTGCCTCGGGGCCGAAGTGGCGGCATTGTCTCCGCTGAAGCTGGCTCGCAACGCATTGAGGATCACCGCCACGTCGATCCCCTCCTGGAGCAGCGCGCCGGCGATCGGCGGGATGTAGCCGAGGCTCGCCGCCACCATGGCGATCCCGCTGAGCCCGAGCCCGGCCCAGATGCTCTGCCGCGCCAGCCGGAGCGTGCGGCGGCTGATGGCGATCGCCTCCGCGATGCGGGTCGGGTCGTCGGCCAGGATGACCGCGTCCGCCGCTTCGGCCGTGATCCCGCCGCCGCCGCTGGCGAGCGCGATGCCGACGGTGGCGCTGCTCAGGGCCGGGGCGTCGTTCGTCCCGTCGCCCACCATCAACACCCGCTCGCCCTCCTTCTCCAGCCGCTGGACGAACGCGACCTTCTCTCCGGGAAGCAGGCCGCCGTGCGCTTCGTCCATGCCGATGGCCAGGCCGACTGCGGTGGCGTTTGCCTGATCGTCACCGGAGAGGAGCAGCGCCCGGCGCACGCCTAGTCGTCGCAGGTTGGCGAGGAAGCCGGGGATGCCGGAGCGGATCTGGTCCGCGTACTCGATGACGCCCGCACCGATCCCGTCGATGGCGATGTAGGCCCGGAGGGCATGAGTGCCATTGGCGGCGAGGGCCGCGCGCAGGCCCGCCTCCGCGCCGGGGTGCCGCCGCAGGACGTACGCCCAGCCGCCGACCGTCACCCACAGGCTTTCCGTTCGGCCGGTCACCCCTTCGCCCGGCGACTCCGTGACGTCGTGCGCGTCGGCCGGCACGATTCCGCGGGCCGCGACTTCTTCCGACAGGGTCCGCGCGAGGAGGTGCCCGGAGCCGTGCTCCACCCCGCCCGCCAACCGCAGCAGCTCCGGCTCCGTGTACGGCGGCGTTGCAAGCACCCTGGCCACACGCGGCCGGCCGATCGTGAGCGTCCCGGTCTTGTCGAAGACCGCCACGGTGATCCCGGCCAGCTGCTCGAGCGCCGAGCCGTGGCGGAAGATGATCCCGCGGCGCGCGGCCCGGTTGATCCCGCCCACCACGGCGACGGGCGTGGCCAGGATGAGCGGGCAGGGCGTCGCGACGACGAGCACGGCGAGCACCCGGATCGGATCCCCGGTGAGCAGGTAGGCAGCGGCGCAGACGAGGAGGGTGAGCGGCGTGAACCAGACCGCGTAGCGATCGGCCAGCCGCTGGAGCGGCGACTTGCTCTCCTGCGCGAGGCGCACCAGCTCTACGATGCGGGCGTACTGGCTCTCGCTCGCGGGGGCGGTGGCGCGGATGGTGAGGGGTCCGTCGAGGTTGAGGCTGCCGCTCAGGAGCCGCGTCCCAGGGGCGGCCGACACCGGCACCGGCTCGCCGGTGAGACGGGCCGCCTCCACGTGCGAGCGCCCCGCCAGCACGAGCCCGTCGCAGGGGACCAGCTCGCCGGGGCGGACGAGGAGCTCGTCGCCCACGGCCACTGCATCGACCGCCACATCCTCCGTAACGCCTGCCTGCACACGATGGGCCAGCCGTGGCGCCGCCGCCTCCAGCTCGCGGACCGCCGCGGAGGCCCGCCCCTCGGCGTAGCGCTCGAGCGCTTCGCCGCCGGTCTGCATGAGCACGACGATGAGGCCCGCGAGCGGCTCGGCGAGGAACAGGGCGGCGACGATGGCGAGCATGGCCACGAGGTCGGCGGCGAAGCGTCCCGATACCACGCCGCGGAGCGTGCGCCAGACGACCGGCAGGCCGGTCATGGCAAGCCCGGCGGACCACACGATGGTGGCCGCGCCGGGCGAGACGGTCAGCCGGAGGGCCAACCCGATGAGGATGGTGAGCAGCGCGCCCGCGGGGAGGAGCGCGGCGCCGCGCGAAATCAGTGCGCCGGCGAGATCTCCGCGTCCTGGCCCCGGCGCAGGCTGAAGCCCACGCCCCGCACGGTGGCGAGGAGCGGCTCCCCGGCCGTCTCCGTCAGCTTGCGGCGGAGATTCCCCACGTGCACGTCCACCACGTTGCTCTCCGGGTCGAAGTGCATGTCCCATACCTTCTCCAGGAGCGTGGTCCGGCGGACGACCTCCTCCGGATGCAGCAGGAAGAACTCGAGGAGCTGGAACTCCTTGGGCGTGAGGTCGAGGCGTTTGTCGTTGATGGTCGCCACGTGGCGGAGGCGGTCGAGCGTCACCGGTCCGTAGCGGAGCACCTCGAGGCGCTCGGCGCCGCCGCGGCGCTGCAGCGCCCGGATGCGGGCCAGGAGCTCGTCGAACTGGAACGGCTTCGACAGGTAGTCGTCCGCGCCGGCGTCGAGCCCGCGGACCACGTCCTCGACCGCGTCGCGCGAGGTCAGCATCAGGATCGGCGTGTTCCGCCCTTCCCGGCGCAGCTCCGTGGCGATCTGGAAGCCGTTCTTCTTGGGGAGCACGACGTCGAGCAGGATCACGTCGTACTCGTAGACGTGGGCCAGCATGGTAGCTTCGTCCCCGTCGGGGGCGATATCCACCACGTACCCCTCTTCCTTCAGTCCCTGCTCGATGAACCCGGCGACCTTCCGGTCGTCCTCCACGACGAGAATTTTCATGGCTGTCAATCTACCGGTTTGACCTGAACGGCTTCGTAAGTCTTCGTGAAGTGTTCTTCATGAATCCGGGGTGGCCGGCAGTTCCAGGATGAACCACCCCCCGGCGCCCGGCCGGGGCACTGCCCGAAGCTCACCCCCCAGGAGCCGAGCCAGCCGCCGGGAGAGGGGCAGGCCCAGACCCGCCCCTCGGCTCTCGCCGGCGGCCTTGGTGACGTAGATGTCGAAGATCCGCTCGACCTCGCCCTCGGCAATGCCCGGCCCTTCGTCCTCCACCACGTACTCGACCATGCGGTCGCCAGCGGTGAGCCTCACCCGGACCGTGCTGGCGTCGGGCGTATGGTGAATGGCGTTGCCCAGCAGGTTGACGAGGATCTGCTCCAGCCGGCTGGCGTCGGTGTCGCAGCTCGGCAACGCCGCGGGCGCGGAAAGCTCGAGGCGGATCTGGCGCGCCTCCGCCGCCGGGGTGATGCGGCCGATCGCCCGCTGGGCAATCGCAGCCGGATCCACCGAGCGGATGACCGGCTTGAGCCGATCCTCGTCGAGCCGGCTCAGGTCGAGCAGGTCGTTGATCAGGCCGATCGCCTGCTTGGCCGAGTCGAGCACCTCGAACGCCGCGCGCGGCACCGTGGCCGGATCCTTCTTCCGGACCAGCATCTCGGACCACCCGAAGACGGCGGCCAGGGCATTCCGGAGCTCGTGGTTCACCATGGCGAAGAACCGCTCGCGCGTCCGATGCAGCCCCTGCACCTCCTCCAGCAGACGGGCGCTCTCCTCGTGCAGGCGGGCGTTGTCGACCGCGGCCCCGGTAATGCCGGCCAGCACCACCGCCATGTGCTCGTCGTCCTCGGAGAACGCCTGGGCGTCGATCTTCTCGGTCAGGTACAGGTTGCCGAACACGCCGCGGCGGCCGATGATCGGCACGCCCAGGAAGGAGTGCATCGGCGGATGGTGCGGGGGAAAGCCGTAGGAGTCGGGGTGCTTCGTCAGATCGGGCAGGCGGATGGGGCGCGGTTCACGGATGACGAGACCGAGGATCCCATGGCCGCGCGGCGGTGGACCGATGCGCGCCCGCATCTCGTCGCTGACACCGTAGGTCGTGAAACTCTCGAGCACCCGGCCGTCCGGCGCGAGCACGCCGATCGCGGCGTAATGGGCGCCGATCACCTCGGCGGCCACCTGCACCACCCGCTGGAGCACCCCGTCGAGCGACAGCTCGGTGATCAGCGCCGACGTCGCGTAGATCAGTCGCTCCAGACGGGGATCGGCGCCGAGCCGTGGCTGGGCGATGGAGTCAGGCATGCCCCAATAGTACGATAGGTCCGGCGGAACCCGGAACCCCACCGATCTTTCGAAGCCCTTTCATGCCTTCTTCACCTCCCGCGGGCTACCCTCTTTCCAACCCTGGAGGGCGGCATGCATCTCTCGAAGATCGTGGCGGCGACGGACGAATCCGACGCCGGGCGACAGGCGGTCTGGACGGCGCTCGAGCTGGCGTCGAAGACCGGCGCGCACGTGTCGGTAATGCACGTGGTACCACTCGACGACAAGGGCGGCCCGGCGCAGGCGCTGGAGCAGCTCGAGCGGTGGGTGAAGTCGGCTCTCCCCCCGGTCGAGCCGCTGCCGCCGATGACCTGCTCGCTCGCGTACGGTCTCCCGGGAATCGAGATCGGCCGGTTCGCGGAACAGGTACATGCCGACCTCCTGGTGATCGGCCGCAAGCCGCGCACGCGGATGGCGCGCCTGCTGATGGGCGATACCGCCGATGCGGTGGCGCGACGGAGCCGGCTCCCGTGCCTGTTCGTGCCGCCTCGAGACGCGCCGCCCCGCCGCGTGCTGGTGGCGGTGGATGGCTCCGAGCGGGGCATGGCGGTGCTCGAGGCCGCCGATGGCTTTGCCAGGGAGATCGGCGCCGGACTCGGCGTCCTCACCGTCGAGCCGGTGCACGCGGACGAGCCGGCTCATCTGGCGACGGCCACCCCGGCGACACGCAGTACCCGCATCCAGTCGCGGGTCTACGGCACGATCGCCCCCAACCTCGAGGTCCGCCGGGGCAACGCCGCCGAGCAGATCCTGGCGGCCGCGAACGAGCGGATGCCGGACGTGCTCGTGCTCGGCTGCCACCGCGGCGGCCCGGCGGGCGTGATCGAGGCGGGCAGCACCGCACGCCAGGTGCTCCACGCCGCGCCGTGCGCGGTGCTCACCGTACCACTCTAGAGGCCGGGAGCCGCCGGCCGGGGAGACGGATCCATGGTTCGCAACCTTGGCACGATCGAGCGCTTCGCGCGCATCGTCGCCGGCATCGGGCTGCTCGGACTCTTCGGTGCGCTGCCGGCTCCATGGCGGTACCTGACCCTGATCGGGCTGATTCCGTTCGGGACCGGATTGCTGGGGCACTGCCCGGTCTACCGGGCGCTCGGCTGGAAGGGCGATGAGGCTGCGCCGGCGGAGCCGCCACTGTTGATGCCGCGGCCGCCGGCGAAGCGCTAAACGCCCTTCACCAGGTCGCCGACCGTCCGGTCCCGGAAGAATTCGGAGACCCGCTCACTCGCTGCGCGCCACTGGTGATGGGCGGGGCACGGGTCGCGGTCGCTGCACTGGGGACGGCCGAGCAGGCACTGGCGCTCGCCGGAGACCTGGTCGAAGGGCTCGACCACCCGCAGCAGCTTCAGCCGGTGCGGGTCTACCGCGAGCCGGAACCCGCCGCCCTTGCCTCGGGAGGACGTCAGCACGCCTTCCTGGGCCAGCCGGTGCAGCGTCTTGGAGAGGTAGTTCCGGGGCACCTGCAGCTGCCGGGCGATCTCGTCGACGTTGGCGGCCTCGCCGCGATCGGCGAGGAAGAGCACGGCGCGCAGGGCGTATTCGGCGGTGTGGGAGAGCAGCATGGCGCCTCGACGGCGTGGAGCGATGTTTCATGACCTATTAATCATATATTCATGATAATATCTGATAATACGGACAGCAACAGAGGCCGGAGAACTCTGAAGGAAGCTTCACCCAGGCTTCACCATGGCAGCCGCGCGGCGGCGCCAGGTTATGCCCGTAACCCCCACAGCTCTTCAGGAGAACACGCCATGTCACGCACCACCGTGTTTCGCCTCCACCGCACCGCTGCCCTCGCGCTCCTGCTGTCCGGCGCCGTCGTCGCGGCCGGCTGCGGCCGGTCGAACGCCCGGCTCGGCGAGACCGGCGATGCCGCCCAGCGGGTGTACGTCGCCCCCGGGAAGTACGACGAGTTCTACGCCTTCCTGTCCGGCGGGTTCGACGGGCAGGTCGGCGTGTATGGGCTGCCGTCGGGCCGGCTGCTCAAGCACGTCCCGGTCTTCTCCCAGAGCACGGAGAACGGCTGGGGCTACAGCGAGCAGACCAAGGCGATGATGAATACCAGCTACGGCTTCGTGCCGTGGGACGACGCGCACCATCCGCAGCTCTCGCAGACCGCGGGCGTGCCCGACGGCCGGTGGCTGTTCATCAACGGCAACAACACCCCGCGCATCGCCCGGCTCAACCTGACCCTGTTCGAGACGGAGGAGATCCTCGAGATCCCGAACTCCGGCGGCAACCACTCGTCGCCGTTCCTGACCGAGAACAGCGAATACGTGGTCGCCGGCGGGCGGTTCAGCGTGCCGGCGCCGCAGCGCGACGTCTCCATCGACGACTACAAGGAGGCGTTCAGCGGCATGCTGACCTTCGCGAAGGTGGACAGCGCCACCGGCCACATGGCGATCGCCTTCCAGATCCGCATGCCCGCGTTCGACTACGATCTCTCCCATGCGGGGAAGGGGCCGTCGCACGGCTGGTCGTTCTTCACCAGCTACAACACCGAGGAGGGGAACACCAAGCTCGAGGTGAACGCCTCCCAGAAGGACAAGGATTACATCGCCGCGATCCACTGGAAGCAGGCGGAGCAGTGCGTGGCCGAGGGCAAGGCGAAGACGGAGCCCGCCCGCTACGCCCACAACCTCATGGGTGAGGACGGGATTGCGCGCACCGACTGGGGCAGCAGCACCAAGGTGCTCTCCCCGGCCGACTGCCCCGGACTGGTCTACTTCCTCCCGACCCCCAAGAGCCCGCACGGCGTGGACGTGGACCCGAGCGGCGAGTTCATCGTGGGGAACGGCAAGCTCGCGGCGCTCATCCCGGTGCACAGCTTCTCGAAGATGCTGAAGGCGATCGCCGACAAGGCCTTCGCGGGCGAGGACCACGGGATCCCGGTGCTCAAGTACGAAGCCACCATCGCCGGCGAGGTACAGAACCCCGGCCTGGGTCCGTTGCACACGGAGTTCGACGGCAAGGGCAACGCCTACACCTCGATGTTCCTGAGCTCGGAGATCGTGAAGTGGAGCCTCAAGGACTTCAAGGTGATCGACCGCGTGCCGACCTACTACTCGATCGGCCACCTGATGATCCCCGGCGGCGACAGCCGGAAGCCGTGGGGCAAGTACGTCCTGGCGCTCAACAAGATCACCAAGGACCGCTACCTGCCGACCGGCCCGGAGCTGGCCCAATCGGCGCAGCTCTACGACATCAGCGGCGACCGGATGAAGCTGCTCTCCGACTTTCCGACCATCGGTGAGCCGCACTACGCGCAGGCGCTGCCGGCGTCGATCCTCAAGGACCGCCAGCTCAAGATGTATCCGCTGGCGAAGAACGCGGATCCCTACGCGGCCAAGAACGAGAAGTCGACCCGGATGGACCGGAAGGGCGCCGTGGTGCACGTGAGGATGACCATGGTGCGGAGCCACTTCATGCCCGACAAGCTCGAGGGGATCCAGGTCGGCGACTCGGTCTTCTTCCACATCACCAACCTGGAGCAGGACTGGGACGTGCCCCACGGCTTCGCGGTGCTGGGCGCCAACAACTCCGAGCTCTTGGTCATGCCGGGGCAGACCCGGACGCTGGTATGGATTCCCAGCCGGGTGGGCGTGTTCCCGTTCTACTGCACCGACTTCTGCTCGGCGCTGCACCAGGAGATGCAGGGGTACATCCGGGTGTCGCCGAAGGGGTCGCCGGTGGCGATCAAGTGGAACAGCCCGAGCTATCACGCGCCGGGCGACTCCCGCCGCCACGGCCGCCGGGCACGGCACCAAGTGAACGTGCGGGTCGGGCGGGGGCACTGGTGCTCCCGTCCGGCCACGCCTTGACCCACGAGACCATCGTATGCGCCGCTCTTCCCGTATCGCCGTCGCCATCGCCGCGCTCCTGCTGCTGGCGGCGTATGTCGCCCCGCTCTGGCGGATCGAGCTGATCGCGCCGCAGTACCCGGAGGGTCTCGGGCTGCGGATCTGGGTGAACCAGATCACCGGCCTCAAGCCGAACGACCTGAACAGCATCAACGGCCTGAACCACTACATCGGGATGCACGCCATCGAGCCGGACGAGATTCCCGAGCTGGAATTCATGCCGAAGCTGCTCGCGGCCGCGATCGCGGTCGGCCTGCTCGTCGCGCTGATCGGGCGACGGGTCCCGCTCTACCTCTGGGCGGCGGCGTTCACGGCGGGCGCTCTCGCCGGCCTCGGCGACTTCTGGAAGTGGGGCTACGAGTACGGCCATCACCTCGATCCGCACGCCGCGATCCGGGTGCCGGGGATGAGCTACCAGCCGCCGGTCATCGGCACCAAGCAGCTGCTCAATTTCCACGCGACGTCGTGGCCGGACATCGGGGGGTGGGTGCTCATCGCGTCGCTCGCCTGCGTGGTGATCGTGGCGGGCCTGGAGTGGCGGCGCGCCCGAGCGCTCGCCGGGCGGCCGATCGCGGTCGTCCGGCCGGTCGCCCAGGCATCGGCGTGACGCGGCCGCCGATGCGGAGGCACGATGGGTAGCGCTGTGCTCGCGCTCCTGCTCCTGCTCAGTCTTGCCGGGCCCCCCGGCCCGCGGCGGATCGTCGTGGCGCCGGGCGGCCCCGTAGCGACGTTGACCGCGGCTCTCCGCCTGGCTCGCGCCGGCGACACGGTGGTGGTGACCGCCGGCGTCTATCGGGAGCCGCAGATCGTCGTCACCGTCCCCGTCGTCATCCTGGGCGAGGGCACGGCGGTGCTCGACGGCGGCGGCGCACACGAGGTGCTCACCCTCCGGGCCGACGGCGTGACGGTCCGCGGTCTGACGGTGCGGAACGTCGGCGCCAGCTTCACCGAGGACCGGGCGGGGATCCGGATCGACGGCGTCCGCCGCTGCGTCGTGGCGGACAATCATGTGCTCGACACGTTCTTCGGGATCTACGCCGCGCGCGCCTCGGACTGCCTGATCGAGGGCAACCGGATCGAGGGCCACGGCCGCCAGAAGGCGGCCATGGGCAACGCCATCCACCTGTTCAATTCCCCCGGCTTCACCGTCAGGCGCAACCTGATCCGCGGGCACCGGGACGGGATCTATCTGGAGTTCTCCCGCCGCGCCACCATCGTCGACAACGAAAGCCGCGGCAACCTGCGGTACGGCCTCCACTTCATGTACTCCGACAGCTGCGAGTACCGCCGCAACGTGTTCGCGGCCAATGGCGCGGGCGTGGCGGTGATGTACACCAAGAGCGTGACCATGGCCGATAACCGGTTCGAGGACAACCGCAGCGCGGCGGCGTACGGCCTGCTGCTCAAGGAGATCAAGGACAGCCGGATCGAGGGCAATCTGTTCGCGCGGAACACCGTCGGGATCTTCGCCGAGGGCGCCGACCGGATGGTGGTCGAGGGGAACCAGTTCATCCGCAACGGCTGGGCGCTCCGCCTCATGGCCGATGCGGTCGACAACCGCTTCCGCGGGAACCGGTTCGAGGGCAACACGTTCGACGTGGCGACCAACAGCCAGGCGAGCAGCCCGAGCAGCTTCGCCGGGAACTACTGGGACGGCTATGCGGGCTACGACCTCGACCACGACGGCTTCGGCGACGCGCCGTTCCGGCCGGTACGGCTGTTCTCGGTGCTGGTGGAGCAGCACGAGCCGATGCTGATCCTGCTGCGCAGCTTCTTCCTCGACCTGCTGGAGATGGCGGAGCGGCTGGTGCCCGTCATCACCCCTGAAGCGCTGGTGGACGCGCACCCGCTCATGCGATGGAGGCCCTCGTGACTGCCGCCCTGGCCACGCTCCCGCTCCCGCTGCCCGTCACGGTGGTGTCGGCGTCGGGGCTCACCAAGCGGTTCGGCCGGCTCCAGGTGCTCCACGGAGTCGACTTCGCCATCAGGGCCGGCCGCGTGACCGCGATCCTCGGGCCCAATGGGGCGGGGAAGTCCACCATCATCAAGATGCTGCTCGGGCTGACCCGGGCGGACGGCGGATCGCTGTCCGTGCACGGCCAGTCCGTGGGTGGCGACCCGGCGTATCGCGTGGACCTCGGATACATGCCGCAGCACGCGCGCTTCCCGGAAAATCTCACCGGCCGCGAGGTCATCCACCTGCTTCGTGACCTCCGCGGTGACGCGGTGCCCGAAGACGACGAATTGTTCGGCTCCTTCGGGCTGTCCGCGGAGCTGGACAAACCGGTGCGGACGCTCTCGGGCGGCACCCGGCAGAAGCTCAACGCGGCGGTCGCCTTCATGTTCCGGCCGGCGCTGCTGGTGCTGGACGAGCCGACGGCGGGCCTCGACCCGATCGCCAGCGGTGTGCTCAAGGACAAGATCCTCCGCGCCCGGCGGGCGGGCACGTCGATCATCCTCACCTCGCACGTGTTGAGCGAGCTGCAGGAGCTGGTGGACGACGTGGTGTTCCTGCTGGACGGGCGGGTCGAGTTCGAAGGCTCGCTCCGGCACCTCGCCGAGGCGACGGGCGAGAGCCGGCTCGAGCGAGCGATTGCCAGCCTGATGCGGCGGGGCTCGCGATGACGGCCGTCAAGGTGCTGCGCTACGAGCTGCGGGATCTCGGGCGGAGCCGCTCGATCCTGGGGTATGCGCTCCTGCTCCTGCTGCTCACCGATGCCCTGCTCAGGTTCGGGGGCGGCGGCCCGAGGGCCTTGCTGAGCCTGCTCAACGTGGTGCTGGTCTTCGTCCCGCTGGTGAGCATCGTCTTCGGCGCGATGTACCTCTACGGGGCACGCGACTTCATCCAGCTGCTGCTGGCGCAGCCGGTGGGCCGCACCGCGCTCTTCGCCGGGCTGTACGCTGGGCTGGCGGCGCCGCTCGCCGCCGCCTTCGTGCTCGGCGTCGGGCTGCCCTTCCTCTGGGGCGGCGCGGGCGACGGGTCCCTGGCCGGCCCGCTCGCCGTGCTGCTCGCCGCCGGCGTGCTGCTGACGCTGGTCTTCACGGCGCTGGCGTTCCTGGTGAGCCTCCTGTTCGAAGACCGGGCCAAGGGCCTCGGCGCGGCGCTCCTGGTCTGGCTCGCGGCCACCGCCCTGTACGACGCCGTGCTGGTGCTGGTGGCGGTCGCCTTCGGCGACCGTGCGCTCGAGCTGCCGCTGATCGGGCTGACGTTGCTCAACCCGGTGGACCTCGGCCGGGTGCTGCTGCTGCTCCAGTTCGACAGCGCCGCGCTGCTGGGCTACACGGGCGCGGTCTTCGAGCGCTTCTTCGGGAGCGGGCTGGGCGCGGCGATCACGGCCGCTGCGCTAGTCCTCTGGTGCGCCGGGCCCCTCGCCCTGGCCCTGCGCCGGTTCCGGCGGCAGGACTTCTGAGCACCGGCGCCAGTGCCAACGGGCACGATGCAGCGTAAGCTCGAGCAGCTCGTCGGTCGCGAGTTCGACCTCGTGATCGTGGGCGGCGGCATCTGCGGGGCCGCCGCCGCCTGGGACGCCACCCAGCGCGGACTCTCGGTGGCCCTGCTCGACCGCGGCGATTTCGGGGGCGAGACCTCGGCGAACTCGCTCAAGGTCGTCCACGGCGGCATCCGCTATCTCCAGCACCTCGACTTCGCGCGCGTCCGCGAATCGTCTCGCGAGCGGACGGCGCTGCTGCGGATCGCGCCGCACCTGGTGCATCCGCTGCCGGTGCTCGTCCCGACGTTCGGGCATGGGCTCCGCGGCGCCGAGGCGCTCGGGGCGGCGTTCGCCCTCCTCAACAGCCTCACAGCCGACCGGAACCGCGGGGTGGCGGACCCCGACCGCCGGATCCCCAGGGCGCGGCTCGTGTCGGGCTCCAGGGTGCGGGCATGGCACCCGGAGCTCGATGCCCCCGGGATGACCGGCGCCGGCCTCTTCTGGGACGGCCAGCTCTACAATCCGGCGCGACTGGTCTGGGAGTTCGTTCGCACCGCCGGACGGGCGGGAGCCGTCGCGGCCAACTACTGCGAGGTGGGTGGCTTCCTCCGCCGAGGGTCGCGGGTGGTCGGGGTCGCGGTGTGCGATCGGCTCAGCGGGGAGCGCTTCGACGTGCGATCCCGGATGGTGCTGAACGCCGCCGGCCCCTTCGCCGGGCAGCTCGGGATGCGGAGCGGGGCGCGGGCGGCCGGCCGGATCCCGCTGTCGCGCGACATGGCCGTGGTGATCCGCCGCCGGCTGGTGCGCGAGCGGGCGCTGGCCGTGCAGACGAAGTACCACGACCCCGATGCCTTCCTGAGCCGCGGGCGGCGGCATCTGTTCGTCGTCCCGTGGCGCGACGTCACCCTCGTCGGAGTCAACAGCATCGTCTACGACGGCGATCCCAATTTTCTCACCGTGACGACATCGGAGGTCCAGGGCTTTCTCGACGAGATCAACGACGCCGAGCCGCGATTCGGCCTCACCCCGGACGATGTCGCGCTGGTCCACGCCGGGCTGCTCCCCATCGGCGCGGACGCCCTCGTCGGGGCGAACGTGAGCTTCGGCAAGCGGGCGCACGTCGTGGACAACGCGCGGGCGGATGGCGTCGACGGGCTCGTCACCGCCGTCTGCAATCGCTACACGACCGCCCGGGGAGTCGCTGAGCGGGCGGTGGACCTGGCCTTCCATAAGCTCGGCAGCGCCCCTCGGCCATCCCGAACCGCCGTGACGCCCCTCCACGGAGGGCGCGTTCCCACCTTCGCCGGACTGGTCCGGGAGATCACTCAGGCCGCCGGGGCGGATCGGCTCAGGCCCGACGTGGTGGAGCAGCTCGCGCACAACCACGGCTCCGCCTACGGCGAGGTGCTGCAGCTGGCACGCGAGACACCTGCCTACGCGGGGACGATCGGCACGTCCGGGACGCTGGCGGCCGAGGTGATCCATGCAATCCGGCATGAGATGGCTCAGAAGCTCGCGGATTGCGTCTTCCGGCGGACCGAGCTCGGCACCGCGGGGCATCCGGGTGACGACACACTCGCGGCCTGCGCGGCGGTCATGGCCGCGGAGCTGGGGTGGAGCGCGGCGAGAACGGAGCTGGAGCTGGTGGAGGTGCGAGCCCGGTTTCCTGGCCCGCAGGGGCCCGGAAAGCTGGCCGTCTAGGCTGCCCCTTCCCGCCTAGACGCCCCTTTCCTGAGAATCACACCGTGCGGCTGAAGCGGGGCCGGGTCCCCGGCTGCTGTGGCGGGAGATACGCGTCGAGTGCCATGGCGATGTTGCGCAGGAAGTAGCGGCCGACCGGTGTGACCTCGTATCGGTCGGCATGGTCCGCGAGCAGGCCCTCCGCCACGAGCGGACCGAGGCGCGCGCGAGCATCCTCCTCGGGAAGCGGCAGCAGGCGGTGCGGCAGCTCCAGGTTGCACATCAGGTTGAGGATGGCCCGGCGGCGGCGCTGGTCGTCGTCGCTCAGCCGGTGCCCGCGCTCCACCGGCAGTGCCCCCTCGTCGAGTGCGCGCTGGTAGGCACCTGTCCGGGGCACGTTCTGCACGAAGCGGCCGGCCACGTCCCCGATGGCGCTCATGCCGAACCCCAGGAGGTGCGGCGCCGGGCGCGTGGTGTAGCCCATGAAGTCGCGATGCAGCCGCCGTTCGCGGGCGGCCGCCGCGAGATCGTCCGCCGGACGGGCGAAGTGGTCCATGCCGATCCACTCGTACCCGGCGCCCACGAACGCCTCCACCGCCATCTGGAAGAGCTCGAATTTCTGTTCCCGCGACGGCAGCGTCGCGGCATCGATCAGGCGCTGATTGTGTCGCGCGTCCGGCACGTGGGCGTAGCTGTAGCAGGCCACGCGGTCGGGCGCGAGGGCGAGGGCCGACTCGAGGGTCCGTGCGAACCGCGACGGGGACTGGAGGGGAAGCCCGTAGATCAGATCGATATTGACGCCCGCGAAGCCCGCCGCACGAGCCCGCTCAACCGCCGCCCGCACCACCGCCTCGGATTGCGGGCGCCCGATGGCCGCTTGCACCTCCGGGTCGAAGTCCTGCACCCCGTAGCTGATGCGCCGGAACCCCAGGGCCCGAAGCCCCTCGATCCCCTCGCGAGTGGCAAGGCGGGGATCGGCCTCGACCGAGCGTTCGGCGCCCGGGACGAAGCTGAACCGATCCTCCAGCATCAGGACCAGCCGCTCGAGCTGCCCGACCGTGAGGTGGTTGGGCGTTCCGCCGCCCAGGTGGAGTTGGAGCACGGCGCGATTCCGGGCCGCGATGGCGGTGACGAGGTCGAGCTCCCGCTCCACGTGATCGAGATAGCGATCCACCACGTCGGCGCGCGAGGCCAGCGCGACCGTGCAGGCGCAGTAATGGCAGCGGTAACCGCAGAACGGCAGATGCACGTACACCGATACCGGGTCCCCGGCGAGCCCGGCGAGGTCCTGGAGCGCCTGCCGGTACTCGGCGGCGCCGAACGGCGCCTGCCATGCGGGGACAGTCGGGTAGCTGGTGTATCGGGGCCCCGGCACGTCGTAGCGGGCCAGCCGGTCGGGCTCGATCCGAACGGCGGTCATGGGCAGGCGACATCCACATCGCGACGATAGCGGCTCATGCGTGTCTCCAGGCGAGGAGTACGGAACCTGATCGGCGCGGGATGAAGGTAGGGCGAAGGCCGGAGGAAGGATCGTTCATGAAGGGTTCACCAAGACTTGGGTGGCCTGGAGCCATACTGGAGGCCACGCAGTGCACTCCAGGAGGTCACATGATCAGCATGCGGATGCCGTTCAGCCTCGACCGGGGTGCGCGCGCGCTCTACGGCCTGGGACTCGCCCTGGCCCTCCTGGCGCTGCTGGGCACGCCCGCCGCCGCGCAGGTCTCTCCCCGCCCGCGCCCCCACGGCGTCACCGACAGCACGATCGCCTGGGGCCGACAGCTCTTCCACGGCTCGGCCAACTGCGCGGCGTGTCACGGCGTCGAAGCCCGCGGCACGGACGAGGGACCCCAGCTCTCGGGCGCCCTCTGGCTGCACGGCCCCGGCACGTACGAGTGGCTCGTCGAGCAGATCAAGCAGGGCATTTCCGCGCATCGGACCTGGACGGGCAAGCCGATGCCGATGCGCGGCTGGTCCAACATGCCGGACGCCGATGTGCAGGCGGTGGCCGCCTACGTGTGGGCGATCACCCACCCGCCGCGGCCGCCGCTGCCGTCGAAGCCGCGGCCCAGTTGACCGCGGCAGCGTTCCATTGCCGGGAGGAGCCCACGATGAAGCACACCTCTGGCGCCGACCAGCTGTCGCCGGCCCGCGGCCTGGGGCTGAGCGTGCGAGACCTGATGTCGACCGACGTCGTCACCGTGGCGCCGGATCTTTCGCTGCGGTCCCTGGCCGAGCTGCTCGCCGCGCGCCACCTCGGTGGGGCGCCGGTGATGGCCGGCTCGCGGGTGGTCGGCGTGATCTCGACCAGCGATATCCTGGCCTTCGAGGCCTCGACCCCCGACGCGGGCGCGGCCCTGCGCGAGCGGGCTGAGCGGGAGCGCGACCCGGCCGAGGAATGGCGGGAGGGCGACGATCCGCCTGCCGCGTTCTTCACCGACTCGTGGATGGACGCCGATGCCGACGTCCTGCGATGCGTCGAGGCGACGGGAACCCCAGAGTGGGATCCGCTCGCGGAGCACACGGTGGCCGACGCGATGAGCCGATGGGTGGTCTCCGTCGCGCCGGAGACGAGCGTCGTCACCGCGGCTCGGCTGATGACCAGTTCCCGCATCCACCGCGTGGTGGTGCTCGATGGGGACCGGCTGTGCGGTGTGCTGAGCACGCTGGACCTGGTCCGGGCCGTCGGACAGGGACGGGTGTAGGCGCCCATGCGGTTCCCGCGAGGTGCCCTACTCGGGCTCGCAGGGGCGTGCGCGCTGGCGGGCGTGTCCTGCCATGTCCGGCCTCGCACGGGGCCGGTCCCGGTGGAGGGCACTCGCGGCGACCTGTCGGCGCTCGCCGGCACCTGGACCGGCCAGTACTGGAGCGAGATCAGCGGGCGCCGCGGCACGGTGCGGTTCCGGCTTCGGAGCGGGGCAGACACGGCCCATGGGGAAGTGGAGATGACGTTCTCACCGGCGCTCCGGGTCTACGGCGACGATGAGACGGCCGACCCCGCCCTCCGGCGGGAGCCCTGCACGACAATCGATATCGCGGTCGTGCGGATCCAGCAGCGGAAGATCCGGGGCATCCTGGCGCCGTATTGGGACCCGGATTGCGATTGCCGCGCCCGGACCATCTTCGAGGGCGAGCTGGTGGACGACCACATCGCCGGAATCTTCACCTCGCGGCGCGACGTGGACTCGGTCGTGGTGTCCGGCAGCTGGTTCGCGGACCGCCCGCCGAAATAGCCCATACATCTTCCCCGGGCCTTCATGATTTCTTCAGGGCTGGGGGAGTAGCATCGAACAGGCACTCAACACGAGATCACCATGCCCACACTGGCCACGACGTCCGTCCCCCGCGGTGAAGAGTCGCTCGACGCGGTGCTCCACCCGATCCACAACACCTGGGTCGGGGAGGCCCACCGCTTCCTCGATCCGGCGGCCGAGCCCGACGCCGACTTCTGGACCCGCTGGGCGGCGGTCCGCTATCTCTCCGACGACTTCCGGGACCGGTACCGCCTGGAGCGCGCGCTGGTCGAGGAGCTCCGCCCGTTCCTCCGCCTGGACATGGCCGATCGTCTGGTCCGCGAAGGCGACCGGCTCTTCCGCCTGCGCCTCGAGCTCGATCGCATCGGGCGCCGGCGGGGAACGGCGGCGGAGGTTGCGGCCGGCACGCGGGACCTGCTCGAACAGCTTGGGGTCTGGTGCGCCGAGATCGAGCTGGCGGCAAACGGCCTCACGCGTGACGCGCTTCCGGCGGAAGCCATCGACCTGCTCGCGCACCTCGAAGCGGCCGCGTCGATCGAGCGATGAGCCTCGCGGCGGCCCCCGGGGTCGAGCCCCCGCCGGCGGCGGCACCCACATCCGGACGTCCCCTCCACCGCGCCCGCCGCCTCTACATCGACTCGGGGCAGGAAGCGGCCGTCTATCTACACCGGCAGTCGGACGTGTGCCGCTCGGAGGGATTCGAGTCGGAGACCCGCGTCTCGGTGAGGGTTCCATGGCGCATGATCCATCGTCGTTCCGCTCGATCCTGGTGCCGCTCGACGGCTCGTCGTTCGCCGAGCAGGCGGTGCCGCTGGCCTCCGGGATCGCCCAGCGGGCCGGCAGCAAGCTGCGCCTGACGCTCGTGCACGGGCTCCCGCCCGCGCCGATCGACCCGGTGGCCGCGAAGCTGTTCACGTCCATCGAGCTGGCCACCCGCAAATCCGAGCGGTCGTACCTCCGTGGTATCCAGGCCCGCCTCCGGGACGGCGGTACGCGCCTCGCTTCGGCGGTGACGCTCACGGGCAAGGCCGGCCCCGCGCTCGCTCACTACGTGCAGGAGATGGGCATCGATCTCGTGGTCATGTCCACGCACGGGCGGGGCGGGATCCGGCGCGCATGGCTGGGCAGCGTCGCCGATCATCTGATCCGCACGCTCGAGGTACCGGTGCTCCTGGTGCGGCCGACCGAGCGCGAGCCTGGGCCCGCTCGACCGGCCGCGTCGGGCCAGATCCTGGTGCCGGTGGACGGCTCTCCGCTCGCTGAAAGGGCGCTCGGCCCGGCCATCGCGCTGGCGCAGGCCTGGGACGCGGAGCTCGCGCTCCTGCAGGTGGTGCGGCCGGTCATGCTGTCGGCCGATCCGGCGGTGCCGCTCCCGCTGCCATCGCCGTTCGACGAAGACCTCACCACGATGCGGCGGACCGAGGCACAGGACTACATCGACGACCTCGTCGAGGAGCTGCACGAACAGGGCGTCCGGGCCACGGGCGCCGCCGCGCTCGGCTGGTACGCCGCCGACTCGATTCTCGAGGCGGCGCGCCCGGACCGGGTGGCGGCCATCGTGATTGCCACGCACGGACGCGGCGGCCTCCGCCGGCTCGCGCTCGGCAGCGTGGCCGACAAGGTGATACGCGGCGCGGACGTTCCGGTGCTCGTCTACCGCCCGGCAGGCCGCAGCGCGGCGAAGAAGCGGTCGCGGCGGCGGTCCGGGTCACGCGGCCGGGGGGCCGCACAAGGAGGCAAGCGATGATGTACGGCAGGACGGGTGGACTCATGCTGGTGTACGCGGCCGTGTGGATCGTGGTGGTGGGCGCGGTCGTCGTTGCGCTCTGGCGCGGGATGCAGGCGCAGGAGAAGATGGCGCGGCACCTGGAGGCCCTCGAGCGGTCGCTGGCCGAGCGCCTCAAGGCTCTCTGATCACCGAGCGGCTGGGGCGTCGACCCGCCGAGCGGTGGGCTGGTCGCAGGCTCGTCGTGCTCACGGCGATCCTGGCGATCGCCCTGGCGCTCCTGCTGCTCCCCGCGATCCACGACCGCCTGCTGCGCGCCATCGCCGGCGCCGGCGAGCTGATCCGGCAGCGGCCCGCCGTCGGCATGCTCACATTCGTGCTGCTGGCGGCCCTGTCCGCGATGCTGGCGTTCGTCTCCAGCGCCGTGCTGATCCCGGTGGCGGTCCACGTCTGGGGGCCGGTGACCTGCGCGCTCCTGCTCTGGACGGGGTGGTTCCTGGGCGGTATTGCGGCGTACGCGGTGGGCCGATACCTGGGCCGGCCGATCGTGGAGCGGCTGGTGCGCCCGGCCGTGATCGCGCGCTACGAGCGCTGGGCCCGATCGGGCCCTACCCTGGTCCCGATCCTCCTGCTCCAGCTCGCGGTGCCTTCCGACGTCGCGGGCTATGTCTTCGGTCTGGTCCGGTGCCGCTTCCCGATGTTTCTCATCGCGCTGGCGGTAGCCGAGGTGCCGTACGCGCTCGGGGCGGTCTACCTGGGCGTCAGCTTCCTCGAGGGAAGGATCCTGTCCTTGATGCTGCTGGGGATCGGGGGTGTGCTCCTCAGCTGGTGGGCGCTCCGGTACCTGCGCCGCGCCCACGCGGCGGCGGAGCCCGGGTTGTAGCGTGCTGAGAATTCCTCAGAGCAGCTTCATCGTTTCTTCACCGCCGACCGGCTAGCGTCCAGTCACTGGAGCAGTGATGAAGCCGAGAAATTTGGGCCGAAGGAGACCTGCCATGACTTCCGAGCGTTTGCGTCCCGTGCTCGAGCGCGAGCACCTGCAGTGGATCCAGGAGGTCACCGCGGTGGTCGAGCCCGCGTCCCGATCGGACGCCGGCGTCTGGGCGCGCTGGAACGCGCTGCGATACCTGCAGACGACGTTTCCCGAGCGCCTCGACCAGGAGCGACGGCTGGTCGAAGGGATGACTGCCGACCTGACCGACGATCAGCGCGAGATCCTGTGGGCCCTGGCAGAACTGCTCGACGCGCTCCGCCTGGAGCTCGACCACCTGATCGGCCTCTGCCACCAGGCGCCCCAGTTCGCCCTGGTCACCGGCAAGATCCTCACGACCCTCCGCCACTGGTGCCGGGCCGTCGAGAAGGGTCTGGGACCGCGGGCAATTTCGGTCATGTCCCGGCCTTCACGCGAGGCCCTGGCACTGATCGCTCCCGAGTTCGCGGCCGTCGGAGCTTAGCCGGGCGACGACAAGCTGGACACCAGGCTGCCGGATCGGTCGGCGAATCGGTGATCTGCGCCTGATGGCCACTGGTTCTGGCAGCCCGCCTATGTTATCATTGCCATCCCCCTGTTGACCATCAACTTGCCGCCATTCCGCCGGTGCGGATCTCGGCGGTCAGGCTACCACCTGAAATACTCGCTGCGTGCCGACCTAGGCGTGATCGTGCTGGTGGCTGTCGCATATTTTGTCACCGCAGAACTCGGCCTCCCCCTATCGCTTACCTCGCAGAACGTCTCGTCCCTCTGGCCCGCCTCCGGGGTGGCGCTGGGGTTGCTCTGGCGCTTCGGGCCGCGATACTGGCCCGGCGTGTATGCCGGTGCGCTGTTCGCGGCTCTCATTACGCCGGTGCCGGTCTGGGCGGCGGGGCTCATCGCGGCGGGCAGCACGGCCGGCGCCCTGATGGGCGTTCTCCTTCTCCGTCGCGCCCCGGAGTTCCGCGCCGACATCCAGCGCCTCCAGGACGTCCTCGGCCTCGTCCTGGTCAGCGCGCTCGCCCCGATCGTGAGCGCGACGGCCGGCGGCCTCGCCCTAGTCGTGGCGGGGATCGTCGCGCCGGGAGCCATCCAAACGACCTGGCTCACCTGGTGGTCGGGGGACTTCCTCGGCACCCTCCTGGCCGCTCCGCTGCTGCTGGTCTGGCTCACCGGCCCATACCATCGGCTGCGCTGGCCGGCCGCCGGCGAGGCCGCGCTGCTCGGTGTCCTGCTCGTCGCCACCACCTGGGGCGTGTACTTCGAGGGCATCCCGCGTCCCAGCCTGCTCTATCCGCTCGTCATGTGGGCGGCGCTCCGCTTCGCCCTCCGGGGGGCCACGCTGGCGGCAGCGGTCATCGCCCTCGGCATCGTGTGGGCCACGATGGCCGGCCGCGGGCCGCTGATCGGCATGGAGCCCGGGCTCACGGAGCACTCGCTGGACATCGTGCTGGGTGTCACGGTGATCATGGGCCTCGTGATCGGCTCGGTCACCGCGGAGCGCGGCCGCGCGCTCGGTGCATGGCGAACTGCCAGCGAGGACCTGCGCACGATGTTCGACACGGCGCCGCTCGCGATCGTGGCCACCGATACCGAGTGCCGGATCACGCGCTGGAATCCGGGCGCCGAGCGCATGTTCGGCTGGTCGGCCGCCGAGGTGCTGGGCCAGCCACTGCCCTACATCCCGGCCGACCGCCGAACGGAGCACCTGGACCTGGCCGAGCGGCAGCGGCGCGGCGAGGCGATCGTCGGCTTCGAGACGATACGGCAGCATCGGGACGGCCGCCGGCTCGACGTGAGCCTCTCCCTCGCCGCGATCCGCGACGGCCACGAGCGCCCGATCGGCAGCATGGCCGTCCTCGAGGACATCGGCGGCCGCCGGGCGGAGCAGGAGCGGCTGGAGGAAAGCGAGCGCGCGCTCCGGCTGAACGAGATGCAGCTCCGCCAGTCGCAGAAGATGGAGGCGATCGGCCGCCTGGCCGGCGGCGTCGCCCACGACTTCAACAACCTGCTCACCAGCATCCTCGGTCACACGGAGCTCATGCTCGGGGAGCTGCCGGCGGACCACCCGCTCCGGGGCGACCTGGGCGAGGTGCGGCACGCCGCCGAGCGGGCGGCCGACCTCACGAGCCAGCTCCTGGCCTTCAGCCGGAAGCAGGTCATCGAGCCGCGCGTGCTCGACCTCAACGGCGCCATCGGCCGGATCACCGTGATGCTGCGGCGCCTCATCGGCGAGCACATCGAGCTCACCACGACCCTCGAGCCCACGCTGGGCCGCGTGCTGGCGGACCCGGGGCAGATCGAACAGGTGATCCTGAACCTGGCGGTGAATGCGCGGGACGCGATGCAGGACGGCGGCCGCCTCCGGATCGAGACCACCAACGTGGTGCTCGACGAGGCGTTCACGCGGGAGCACGCCGACGCGGTTGCCGGGCCGCACGTGATGCTCGCGGTGATCGACGAGGGCGTCGGGATCGATCCCGAGATCCAGGCGCACATCTTCGAGCCCTTCTTCACCACCAAGGACAAGGCCAGGGGCACGGGGCTGGGCCTGGCCACGGTCTATGGCATCGTGAAGCAGAGCGGCGGGTACATCGCGGTCGAGAGCGGGCCGGGCCTGGGCACCGCGATGCGCGTCTACCTGCCGCTCGCGGCCATCCCGCCGGCGCCGGTGGCGACCCCGGTGGCCGAGGAACGGTGCGCCAGGGGAACCGAAACGATCCTGCTGGTCGAGGACGAAGCGTCGGTGCGCGGGCTGACCCGGCGGGTCCTGGCTCGGGCGGGCTACTACGTGCTGGTGGCGCGGGACGCGGACGACGCGCTCATGACGTCGGCCACGTTCGAAGGTCCCATCGACCTCCTGCTGACGGATGTGATCATGCCGGGGGTGAGCGGCCCCCGGCTGGCGGAGACGCTGCTCGGGCTGCGGCCGGAGACCGACGTGCTATTCATGTCGGGCTACAACGAGGACACGATCATCCGGCAGGGGGTGCTGCGCCAGGGTGTCGCCTACCTGCAGAAGCCGTTTACCCCGGACGTGCTCACGCAGCGGGTGCGGGCGGCGCTCGATGCGGGACTGGCCGGCTGCGATGATCAGGCTCCGGCCGCGACCGCCAGCGCCGCGTCCGACGTGCCGCCCGTGATGGCAGCGAGCTCCGCGTCGGCCAGCGCCGCCACGGCGCCGATGACGGTGACGACGGGGCTCTGAAGCCCGTCGCGGTCCGCCGCGTCCGCGATCGTCGCGAGCGTGGCGCGGGTGACCCGCTGCTCCGGCGTCGTAGCGCTCTGGATGCAGGCGGCCGGCGTCGCAGGATCGCGCCCGGCCTCGATGAGCTGCGCCGCGAGCGTCCCGAGGCTCGCGCGGCCCATGAGCACGACGAGCGTGTCGACGCCTGCGAGTCCGCGAAGATCGGCCGCCTCGCCTCCCGGGCCGGCCTGGTGCGCGGTCACCACCGCGAACGACCGCGCGAGCCCTCGCGCCGTCACCGGAATCCCGGCCGCCGCCGGCGCCGCGATGGCGCTGGTGACGCCCGGCACCACGTACACCGGCACGCTCGCCGCGCGGCACGCGGCGGCCTCCTCGCTTCCTCGCCCGAACACGAACGGATCGCCGCCCTTGAGCCGGACCACGCTGCGGCCGAGCCGTGCCCGGTCGACCAGCAGCGCGTTGATCTCGTCCTGGCTGTACGGCGCGTGGCCGGGCCCCTTGCCGACGTCGATCAGCTCGGCATCCGCGCGCGCCTCCTGCAGGAGCTCCGCGCCGATCAGGCGGTCGTGCACTACGACGTCCGCCGTCCGCAGGAGCTCGAGCCCGCGCGAGGTGATGAGGCCCGGGTCGCCGGGGCCGCCGCCGACGAGGTGTACGGGGCCAGGCTCCTTCCGGGCGGGCGTGACCCGGCGGGGCCGGAACCGGGGAGCCGGCGGCGGCGTATGGCGGCGCGCGAGATCTACCACGATCTCCTCCATGCCCGCATAGGTCCCGACCGCGTCGTCGATCAGGAAGAGCCGCCCGGCCACCGTGCCCCGGCGCGGGTCCGATCCCGCCGCCAGACCCACCAGCCTGGGGAGGTCCTCGAGCACGTGGGCGCCGCCGCCGATGAGGAACGGGACCACGAGCAAGGTCCGTTGCCGGAGCCGGGCGATGACCGCGTCGACCGGCGGCTCGTCGTCGATGAACGCGGCGACCACTTCGCCCGCCACCCGCCGGCGCCGCAGCGTGTCGGCCAGATGCTCGGTGGCGGCCCGGCTCTGCGGATGGCGCGCGGTGCCGTGCCCCACGACCACGAGCGCGACCGTATCCCGCTCCGCACGCTGCTCACGCAGGAGCTCGGTGACGCGGCGCGCCACCAGCGGTGCCACGCCCGCGTGGGTGCCCACCGGCGGCGTCTGCCGGAGCCGTACCTCGGCGAAGCGCCGGTTGCGGCCGAGCGCATCGGGCAGCACCACCTCGGTGTAGTGCCCGGCGCTCGTGAGGAACGGCACCACCGTCACCTCGTCGGCCACCAGCTCGTCGAGCACCGTGTCGAAGCCGGGCTCGCCCTGGTGGAACGCCACCGCCACCTCGTCGAACAGCCGCCGGCCGCGCAGCGACTCGGCCAGCCGGCGGACGAGGGCGTTGGCGGCGGGATCGCGGCGGGACCCGTGCGCAGCCAGGACCAGCGCGCGCCCGGTCACCGCGCCACCTCGAGCGGCACGAGGTCGATCGTCGGCAGCTCCCGGCCGGTCACGACGGAGCGCACGGCGCGAAGCCCCATCAGCCGCTGGTAGAAGTCGCCCAGCCCTTCGTTCCCAGCGCGCTCGGCGGCCCAGCGCTGCAGCAGCGGTCGCATCGTGCCGAGCAGCTCCTCGACCGGCACGTCGGCGCGGTAGAGATCCACCAGCCGGTCGCCGGCGAGACCGCCGCCCACGTACACGTTATACAGGCCCAGCGAGCGCCCGACGAACGCGAGATCGGCGGTGTACGGCCGCGCGCAGCCGTTCGGGCAGCCCGTCATCCGGATGGTGAGCGGCGCGTCCCGGAGACCGAGGCTCTCGAGCTCGGCTTCGAACTGGTCGAGGATGCCCGGGATCGCGCGCTCGGACTCCGCGACCGCGAGGCCGCAGGTCGGGAGGGCGGGGCAGGCCATCGAGAACCGCCGTGCGGCAGAGAGCCGGGTCGGCAGGGTGACGCCGTGTGCCTGGAGAATGCGCTCGACGGTCTCCGTGCCGTCCGCGTCGAGGTCGGTCAGCAGCAGATTCTGCTGGCCGGTGAGGCGGATCCCCGGCTTCAGGCGGGTGACGATCTCGTGGAGCGCGGTCTTGAGCTCGTGACGTCCGGTGTCGACGATGCGCCCGCTCTGGATGAAGACGCCGTAGAACAGGCGCCCGTCGCTCTGGCGGTGGCGGCCGAGATGATCGTGGAACGGGAGGGGCGGCAGGGCCACCGCCGGCCCGAGCGTGAACGAGGCACGCCGCTGGAACTCCTCCCGGAACCGCTGGATTCCCCATTCGGCGAGCAGGTACTTGAGCCGCGCGTGGCGCCGGTCGCTTCGGTTGCCGTGGTCGCGGAAGATGGCGGCCACGAGGCGCACCGCCTCGACGCCGTGCGCCGCCGGCACGAACCCGAGCGGCTGCGCCAGCCGGGCGCTGGTGTCGCCCTTGTTGTGGGTCATGCCGAGCCCGCCGCCCACCAGCAGGTTGAAGCCCTGGATCCGGCCGCCCTGCACGATCGCCAGCAGGCCCACGTCCTGCGACCAGATGTCGACGCAGTTATCGGTGGAGAGGCCGACGGCGACCTTGAACTTCCGCGGGAGGTAGCGGTCCCGATAGAACGGTTCCTCGGCTTCGGTCGAGACCTGCTTCTCGCCGTCGAGCCAGATCTCATGGTACGCGCGTGACGCGGGCCGCAGCTCGGCCGCGAGCGCCTCGGCCACCTGCCGCACGGTGGCGTGGTCAGCGTCGCCCAGCGGCGCGGAACAGCCCATGACGTTGCGCTGCACGTCACCACAGGCGGCGATGGTGGTGAGCAGCGACTCGTTGATGCCGGCGATCGTGGCCTTGAGGTCTCCCTTGAGCACGCCGTGGAACTGGAAGCCCTGGCGGGTCGTCACCCGGAGGGTGCCGTTGGCGTGCCCGTCGGCGAGCCGCTCGAGTCCGAGATACTGCTCGGCGGTGACGGCGCCGGCGGGAATGGCGACCCGCACCATGAAGGCGTAGGCCTTCTCCAGTCCGGCGGCCTCGAGCGCCCGTCGGGCGTCGCGGTCATCCTGCTGGTAGGTGCCGTGGAACTTGAGCAGGTGGGTGTCGTCCTGGCCAAAATGCGTTCGTTCCGACGCCAGCGTCTCGGCGATGGTGCCACGCAGGTGCCGCCCGCGGCGCTTGGCGACTTCGACCTTGGATTCCGGCTGTCCGGTCATCGCTGAGCTCACACCTTTCTTGCCAGTTGTCCGCCGTCGTCGAAGTGCAAACCGCACTCCGACTTGTCCGTGCCGGGCCAGCGCCCGCTGCGGGTGTAGTCTCCCGGGCCGGCGCCGGGTACGGGCCGGGTGCAATGGGTGCAGCCCAGGGTCGGGTAGCCTCGCTCGTGCAGCTCGTTGTAGGGCACGTCGTTCGCGCGCACGTAGTCCCACACCCGGCCCCGATCCCACCCTGCCAGTGGGCTCACCTTGATGAGCTCATACGCGCCGTCCCACTCGACCACCCGGAGCGTCGAGCGATGACCGCTCTGGCTGCGCATCAGGCCGGTGAGCCAGACGTCCACGCCCGCCAGCGCCTGCCGCATCGGCTCGACCTTGCGCACGGCGCAACAGCGGTCAGGATCGCGTCGCCAGAGCTCGGGGCCGTAGCGATCGGCCTGGGCGTCGGGTGTCAGCGTCGTGCCCCGGTTCTCGAACCGGAGGTGCGGGTATCGCGCCGCGAGGCGGTCGCGCAGCGCATAGGTCTCGGGGAAGAAGAACATGGTGTCCAGGTAGATCACCCGGAGACCGATTCCCTGGCGCGCCACCATGTCGATCAGCGCGCATCCCTCCATGCCGAATGAGGTCGTGACCACCACCTCGCGGCCCGCGAACCGGCGGAACGTCCAGTCCACGATCTCCTCGGGACTCGACTCCTGGCCTACCGCGGTTGCATCCAGCGACAGACTCGCCATGCCATGTGCCTCCAGGCACCAAAAACGAAGAAGCCCGCAGGACGCTGCCTGCGGGCTTCACATGGGTACGTGTGAACGTCGAGCCGTCAGGTCGTCCGGTCGGGTGCGAGACTCCGCATACAACAACAGGCCATGGCCCCTGCGAGGGGCGACATGAGCGGGTTGGACCGGGCGAATACGGCAGAACGCATAATCATACATCTAGCCTAGCCATGACCCGGAGCCTTGTCAACTCGGGTGTACCACCTGCACGAGGACGGCGAGCAGGAACCGTCGGCGCCGCACGGCAACGCCTCACGGCCGGCCGCGCGTTGCGGCCGGCGCTTCAGGGCAACGACTTAGGTGGGAGATGCGTCGAGCGGGCCCGCGATCGCCGTGGGGCGGTCGACAGGAGTGTGGGGCAGGGCAGTGGAATCCGACGAAAACGTCGAACCCTTCGGATTTCGGTGTGCAGCTGTTTCGGCCTGCGGCAGGCACGCGAGAATCTTGGCGGCCCGCTGCGATCCGCTCGGGTGCCAGGCATCGAACCGGAACGGCCCCATGCGGGTAAAGAACCGGAGTGCCGCGCCGACGGTCTCGGGCTCGGACTCGCTCAGGGTGCGCGTGGCGTAGCAGTCGGCCTCGAGCTCCTGGCGCTGGCGCAGCGCGCCCAGGTCGCCTTCGCCGGCCGTGAGCGCCGCACCGGTGTGCCCGTAGTGGATGTGGCCGTATTCGTGGGCGAAGAAGAACGAGGTGAGGCGCGGCCCGAATTGCTGCAGCAGGACCGGATTGTAGTAGATGATCGGACGGCCGTTCTCGAAGGTCGCGAGGGCCACGTCACGCAGGGTGTCGGTCGCGATCTGCCGCACGTCGATCAGGCGCTGGACCGCCCCGGCCCGGTTGGCCCAGGCCGGCAGCAGCAGCGCCGTGACGACGGTGACGACCCCGAGCCTGCGCATTTGGTCCCGCTCGCTCCTGGTAGTGGTGGTCTCTTCCTGGGGTGCAACGTGACGGTCAGCGGTCGAGTTCCCCCGTACGCACAACGCCCTCGCGGCTCGGGTTCGAGGCGCGAGGGCGTCGGCGTCGGCCACGCCGCAGAAGCGGCGGGTCAGCGAGGGCGATCGCGTGAGTCGAACCAGCGTGGGCCCGTGGTGGCGGCCCGACGCGCCGAGCAATTGATCAACTGTTCTGCCTTCCAGTAGGGGTCTGGCATGGCCGGCTGTTTCTTCCTATGGGCCAGGGTACTGCAGAACTTGAGCCACGGCCTTACCATTCACATGCCGCCAGGGGCATCCTCGCCGCGCAACCGCTGCAGGATTGAGACGTTACCCTTGGAACCTGATCCGGCTCATACCGGCGAAGGGAGTGCGGCGCCCGCGCCCTCAGCGCCAGCGCTTGCGACTCCAATCCGCCAGACTCTTGGAGCGACCGCGATGGCCACCCGTACCCGGCATTCCCGTCCCACCCGCTCGTCCGACCCCGTCGCCCCGCCCCCGGCGGAGAGCTACGCCGAGGCGTTCCCCCGATCCACCAAGGTCTTCGTCGATGGCCCGCGCGGCGTCCGCGTCCCAGTGCGCGAAATTGCACTGTCGGGCGGCGAGCCACCGTTGCGCGTGTACGACGCAACCGGGCCGCAAGGCCACGACGTGCGGCAGGGACTACCGCCGCTGCGGGCACCGTGGATCCGGGCGCGCGCGGTGGCCGACACCGGCCGGCGCACCGGTGGCAATCCCGTCCTCGTGCCCGACGGCCTCCGGCGCCCGGTGCTCCGCGGCACCGGCGCCATCACCCAGCTGCAGTCCGCCCGCCGCGGGGAGATCACCGAGGAGATGGAGTTCGCCGCCGTCCGCGAGGGGATGCTGGCCGACCTGGTGCGCAGCGAGGTGGCACGCGGGCGCGCGATCATCCCGGCCAACATCAACCATCCCGAGCTCGAGCCGATGCTCATCGGCCGGGCCTTCCACGTGAAGATCAACGCCAACATCGGCAACTCGGCCGTGCGCTCGTCGATCGAGGACGAGGTCGAGAAGCTCCGCTGGGCCACGCTCTGGGGCGCCGATACGGTCATGGATCTGTCGACCGGCGCCGACATCCACGAGACCCGCGAGTGGATCGTCCGGAACTCGGCGGTGCCGATCGGCACGGTGCCGATCTACCAGGCGCTGGAAAAGGTGGGCGGCGTGGCGGAGGATCTCACCTGGGAGATCTACCGCGACACGCTCATCGAGCAGGCGGAGCAGGGGGTGGATTACTTCACGGTGCACGCCGGAGTGTTGCTCCGGTACGTGCCGCTCACGGCCAACCGGGTCACCGGCATCGTGAGCCGTGGCGGCGCGATCATGGCCAAGTGGTGCCTCGCGCACCACCAGGAAAGCTTCCTCTACACTCGCTTCCGCGAGATCTGCGAGATCATGGCGGCCTACGACGTGTCGTTCTCGCTGGGCGACGGGCTCCGGCCCGGCAGCATCGCCGATGCGAACGACGAGGCCCAGTTCGCCGAGCTCAAGACCCAGGGCGAGCTCACGAAGATCGCGTGGGAGCACGGCGTGCAGGTGATGAACGAGGGGCCGGGCCACGTGCCCATGCACCTCATCAAGGAGAACATGGAGAAGCAGCTCGAGTGGTGCGGCGAGGCGCCGTTCTACACGCTCGGGCCGCTCACCACCGACATCGCGCCGGGGTACGACCACATCACGAGCGCGATCGGCGCCGCCATGATCGGCTGGTACGGCACGGCCATGCTCTGCTACGTCACCCCTAAGGAGCATCTCGGCCTCCCCAACCGGGAGGACGTGAAGGCCGGCGTGATCGCGTACAAGATCGCGGCCCACGCGGCGGACCTGGCCAAAGGCCATCCGCGCGCGCGGCAGTGGGACGACGCGCTGAGCCGGGCGCGGTTCGAGTTCCGCTGGGAGGACCAGTTCAACCTGGCGCTCGATCCGGTGACGGCGCGGGCGTACCACGACGCGACGCTCCCGGCCGAGGGGGCGAAGCTGGCGCACTTCTGCTCGATGTGCGGGCCGAAGTTCTGCTCGATGAAGATCACGCAGGACGTGCGCGACTACGCGGCGGAGATGGCGGCGAAGTCGGAGGAGTTCCGGGAGCGGGGCGGGGAGATCTACGTGGCGCCGTAGGGGCGGCTGTATCTTTGAGCCACCCATGTCCCTCGAGCGCATCCGCACCATCATCGTCGACGACCCCGACGACCTCGGCCGGCTGGTCGCGCGCCGGATCGCGGAGGTCGTCCGCGCCAAGGCCGCGGCGGGGGGCCGCGCCGTGCTGGGGCTCGCCACCGGATCCACCCCGATCGGGGTCTATCGCGAGCTGATCCGCCTACACCGGGAGGACGGGCTCAGCTTCGCGAACGTCGTCACGTTCAACCTCGACGAGTACTACCCGATGGATCCGGGCAGTATCCACTCCTACGATCGCTTCATGTGGGAGAATCTCTTCGCCCAGCTCGATGTCCCGCGGGCCAACGTGCACATCCCGCGCGGCGATCTCCCGCGCGACGAGGCGGAGGTCGCGGTCCGGCGCTACGAGGAGGCGATCCGCGCCGCCGGCGGGATCGACCTGCAGCTGCTCGGCATCGGGCGGACGGGACACATCGGGTTCAACGAGCCGGGCTCGGGCGCCGAGAGCCGGAGCCGGCTGGTCACGCTGGACCTGGTGACGCGACAGGACGCCGCCGCCGACTTCTTCGGCGAGGAGAACGTCCCGCGCGAGGCGATCACGATGGGCGTCGCCACCATCCTCGAGGCCCGCGAGATCGTGATTCTCGCCACCGGCGAGCACAAGTCGGCGATCGTCCGGCGAGCGGTGGAGGGCGAGGTCGACTACGAGGTCGCAGCGACGTTCCTGCAACGCCATCCCAATACCACGTTCTACATCGATCGTGCGGCGGCCGCGGCCCTCACCCGCGAAGCCACGCCCTGGCTGCTCGGCACGGTCGAGTGGACGCCCGCGCTCACGGTCCGTGCCGTCGTGTGGCTCTCGCATCGGGCGGAGAAGGCCATTCTCAAGCTCACCCAGCGGGACTACGCCGAGCACCGCCTGTCGTCGCTCGTGGCGCAGCACGGCTCGCCCGGCGCGCTCAACGGGCTGGTCTTCAACGCGCTCGGCGCCAAGATCCGCGGACGCTCGAAGCTGCCGCGGGACCAGCGAGTGATCTGCTTTTCGCCCCATCCGGACGACGACGTGATCTCGATGGGCGGGATCCTCCGGAAGCTGGTCGAGAACGAGAACGAGATCACCGTCGCCTACATGACCAGCGGGAATGTGGCAGTCTTCGATCACGACGTGCGCCGGCATCTCGACTTCCTGCGGCGGCTGGCCGCTGAACGGCATCTGGACGCCGAGGCGGTCGGCGCCCTGGGACGGCGGGTGGACGAGTTCCTGGCGTCGAAGACGCCCGGCGACGTCGACATCCTCGAGGTGCTGGACGCGAAGCGCATCATCCGGGAGACCGAGGCCATCGCCGGCATCCACACGCTCGGTCTCGAAGACGGCGCGGCGCGGTTCCTCAACCTGCCGTTCTACCGGACGGGCATGGTGCGGAAGGACCCGGTCGGCCCCGCCGATGTCGCGATCGTGCGCGCGCTGCTCGAGGAGCTGGCACCTGACCTGGTCTTCGTGGCCGGCGACCTGTCGGATCCGCATGGCACGCACCGGATGTGTAAGGAGGCGATCGAGTGCGCGCTGGCCGAGTACGTGGCGGCGGGCGGACGGCGTCCCGAGGTGTGGCTCTACCGGGGAGCCTGGCAGGAGTGGCCGGTGACCGAGGCAACCTGGCTCGTCCCGCTCTCCCAGGAGGAGCTCCGGCTCAAGATCCAGGCGATCTTCAAGCACCAGAGCCAGAAGGACAGCGCCCCGTTTCCGGGGCCCGACGAGCGCGAGTTCTGGCAGCGCGTGGAGGCGAGAAACAAGGGCACGGCCGCGGAGCTCGACCGGCTGGGGCTGGCGGAGTACTTCGCGATGGAAGCGTACGTGGTCGACAGCTACCTCGACTCCTTTGGGTTGAGGACGGGCACCTCCGTCCGAAACAGCAGCCGCGCCACGTTCCGTTGCACCACCTCCCGCTCGAAGACCAGTCCCGCCTTCACCAGCACGCGCTGCGCCGCGGCGCTTGCGCGCGGCGCGAGCCCCACAACGGAAGGCAGTCCCAGCCAATCGCGACCGATCGTCACGCACGCGCGTGCCGCGTCCGTCCCGAGGCCGCGTCCCCAGCATTCCGGGAACAGCGCGCAGCGGAGCTCGACTTCGGCCACACCCTCGATGTCGCGGTGGCGCAGCCCCGCGGTGCCGGCGACCCGGCCGGTCGCCAGGTCACGCAGAACCCAGAGCCCGAAACCAAACCGGTCCCAGTGCGCCAGGTTGCGCTCGAGGGAAGTCAACGACTCGCCGGTGGTCCGGGCACCCAGCGCCGCCGCCATCTGCGCGTTGCTGTGCATCCGTCGCAGGACCGGAAAGTGGGCGTCAATCAGCCGCTCGGCGTGAAGTCGGCCGAGGGCGAATGCGGTCGGCGCCGGCTCCAGGTCGGCCGGGTGGGCCGCACCCACGGCCGTGGTCGCATCCATCAAGGCACTCATAAGGGGATTACCTCCGGGCACTGGACCAGGTGGCGGCCCAGCTTTCGCAGAATCCAGAACTTCTTGTCCAGATTTGACTTACAGAAGTCGACAGCGTGAGAACGCCTCAGCATGAAACGCTCCAGGGACGTAGATCCTCGCCAAAACGTGCGATAGTCTGCAGGGACGGCATCAAGCCGATCTCAAGAGGCCCAGCCCGGTGTGATCCATTATGTTGCGCCTTCCTCGGTTGGCCTGCACCATTGAGGGCAGGTCCGGACGGCAAACCTGAGCGGCGGGACGATGGCGACGACCCTCTTCTGTCTGCACTGCGGCGGCGAGCTGGACGTGGGAGCCCGCTTCTGCGCGCAGTGCGGCGTCGAGTCGGTCGCGTGTACTTCGTGTGGCAGGCTGATCCTTCCCGTCGATCCCTCCTGCCCGCACTGTGGCACACCCGCCGACCCGGCCGTTCCCGATGCACTGCACTCCCTGGATGACCCACGCTTCGCCGATGGCCGACATCGTCGAGCGGCTGCGGCGCGCCACCCTGGGCGAGTTCGAGATCGGCCGGGAGCTCGGCCGTGGCGGGATGGCAGCCGTCTTCCTCGCGCACGAGATCGCGCTCGACCGCAAGGTGGCCATCAAGGTCATGTCGCCCGGCCTGTTCCTGGGCGAAGGGATGGTGGAGCGTTTCAAGCACGAGGCGATAACCATCGCCCAGCTGCATCACCCGAACATCGTGTCGGTTTACTCGGTGCGGCAGGCGGAAGGTCTTCATTGCTTCGTGATGCGCTACGTGCAGGGGCGCTCGCTCGAGCACGTGGTGCAGGGCGCGGGCCGGCTGCCGCTTCCGATCGTGCGGTCGATCCTGCACCAGGTGGGCTCCGCGCTCACCTACGCTCATCGCTCGCGGGTGGTCCATCGCGACATCAAGCCGGGCAACATCCTGATCGACGCAGAGGGCAACGCGGTCGTCACCGACTTCGGAATCGCCAAGGCGGCCGAGCGGCCGAGCCGGACGCTGACCGGCGCCCTGGTGGGAACGCCCGCCTACATGAGCCCCGAGCAGTGCAGCGGCGGCGAGGTCTCGGGCGCGTCGGACCAGTACTCGCTCGGCGCGGTGCTCTACGAGCTGCTGACCGGCGTGCCGCTGTTCGCCGGCTCCACGCTCACGGTGATGCAGGCGCACGTCGAGCGCCCGCCGCCGCGGATCCGCGAGCGTTGCGCGGAGTGCCCGGCCGAGGTCGAGGCCGCGATTCTCCGCATGCTCGACAAGGATCCGGCCGCGCGGTGGCCGCGACTGACGGACGCCATGGCGGCGCTCGGGGCGGCCCCGCTGGCGGAAGACGATCCCCTCCGCGCCGAGCTGATCCATTGGGCGTCCGGCGAGGGCGGCGCGTCCCTGTCCGGCTCGCCCACTCCCACGAGCCCGGCGCCGCGGACCCGCGCGTCAGGCCCGAGCGGTGGCGCCCGGGCCGTCGGGGGCATCTCGATCATGCCGGCGCCGGCCGACCTCGAGACCGGCGACAGCTTCTCGCTCGTCGCGGTGATTCGCGGCGAGCACGGCACGCGCCTGCCACCTCGTGCGGTCCGCTGGAGCACCGACGCGCCGGACATTCTGCGCCTCGACGGCAGCGGCGGCATCGCCACCGCCGTTGCGCCAGGCACGGCCATCATCACGGCGACCTGCAAGGAGGTGACCGCCTTGCTGCGCGTCGAGGTGGCCCCGCCACGGGCGGACGACATCGTGATCGAGCCCATGAGCGAGGCGCTGCACGTTGGCGACGAGATCCGGCTCGAGGCCACGCCGAAAGACAAGCGAGGATGGCCGGTCTATCGCGAAGTCACCTGGCACTCGGCCGATCCGAGTGTAGCGGTCGTCACGCCGCACGGCACCATCGCGGGCCTGGCTTCCGGCACGGTCCGGATGACCGCCGCGCTGGATGACGCGCGCGCAAGCCTGGTGATCCCGGTACTGCCGCCACGGGTCGTCGCGGTGGACATCCTCGATCCGCCGACGTCCGTGGTGGCGGGCCGGACGTTCGTCCTCACCGCGAGGCCGGTCGATCATGCGAACAACCCGCTGCCGCGTCGGCCGCTGGTCTGGACGACCAGTGACGTGAACGTCGCGCTGGCGACGTCGGAAGGCTGGGTGGCCGCGCTCCGGCCGGGCGCGGTCGTGCTGACGGCCACCTGCGAGGGTGTCCGGGCCTCGGTGCGGATCGGCGTGGTCGCCGAGCCGGCGCCGCTGCCGCTCGAGCCCGCGCAGCGTCCCGCCACGCGGCGGCGGTCCCGGCGCGGGCGCCGGCGCGGCATGCTGGCGGGGCTGGCCATCGTCGCGGCAGGGCTGGCATGGCTCTCGGTCCGTCCGGGGATGGTGACCGACCCGCCGTCCGTCCGCCGCGCGGCCGGGTATGCCGCGGGCGCGGTCGGCGTCGATACGGCCACGGTCTCGCGCGTCGCCATCACCAGCCGGCCGACGCGCGCCCTGCGTCCGGACAGCGCGCTGCAGCTCGTCGCCGAAGTCAGGGATGCCGGCGGACGCCTCGTGCCGGGCATGGCGGTTGCCTGGTCATCGGGTGATTCGACGGTTGCGCGCGTCGATCAGTCGAGCGGCCAGGTGCGCGGGATTCGTCCGGGCCGAGTCCAGATCGTGGCGACTCACGGCTCGGGCGGGACAGCGTGGTGATCACCGTGCGCCGGCGCGGCGCGCGCGTTCCCGTGGTGTCCTCGATCGTCATCGCGCCTGTCCTGCCCCTGCGCGCGGGCGACGAGGCGACGCTCGGGGCCGTTGCGTTGGGCGCGAAGGGCGACACGCTGCCGGGCGCGGAGATCACCTGGAGCTCGAGCAACCCGGAGGTTGCGACGGTCGAGGCGTTGACCGGGGTGGCGGAGGGACTCGAGCCGGGGACCACACAGATCGTGGCGCGCAGCGGCAGCGACAGCTCGCTCACGGAGCTGACGGTTGTGCCCGCGAACGCGGTTGCGCTCCAGATTCTCGGGGCGCGTCCGATGGCGGTCGGGGAAGCGCTCACCCTGCGGGTCCTGGCGCGCGACCGGCGCGGCGTGGCCCTGACCGGGACGACGGTCGAGTGGGCCACCAACGATGCCAGCGTGGCCACCGTCGACGAGACCTCCGGCGTCGTGGTGGCGCGCGCGCCGGGGTCGGCCCGCATCACGGCCCGGACGGAAAGCGCATCGGCGTGGATCCCGCTGATCGTGGTCCCTCGGCCCGAGCCCCTGGCAGGGACCGAGTCGGACGGCGGGCGCCCGCGCATCGAGGACGGGATGGAGGCAGGGGTGGAGCAATGCTACCAGGCGCTGCGCTCCAGGGACATGCGCCGGGTGCGAGCGCTGTGGCGGCCCACCTCAGAGGCTGAGGAGAACAACCTCAAACGGCTGGGCCGCGTCCTTCAGGCCGGCGGCCGATCGACGGTGGTGGGCATGCGCGCCGACGGCGCCCCGACGGTCGGATCCGAATCGGCGTCCATGGAGTTCAGCGTGCCCCTGACCTGGAGCGACCGCGCCGGACGGCGCACCGGCCAGGCCGATTTCCGGGCGGAGTTCGGCCTCAACGCGGGACGCTGGGAGATGTCGACCTGCCGGATGTTCGGCGCGCCGGCCTTCTGAGTTCCGCGGTGATCGTCTGCCGGACGCTCGGGCCGATCGAGGTGACGGTCGATGGCGCGCCCGCACCGTCCGAGCTGCTCTGGCGCAAACACCTCGCGCTCCTCGTCTATCTCGCCCGCGCCCCACGCCAGACTCGAAGTCGTGAGCACCTCATCGGCCTGCTATGGGCCGATCGGACCGAGTTGGCGGCGCGCCACTCGCTGAGCGAAGCGCTCCGCGTCATTCGCCGTCATGCCGGACCTGAGGCCGTTGAAGTCACGGTCGGCCATGTGGGACTCACCGAGGGTGCGGTGGATCTGGACGTGAGCCGGCTGGAGGAGCTGGCGGCCCAGGAGGACTGGGCGGCGGCCGCGGAGCTGGTCGCGGGCGAGTTCCTCGAGGGCTTCGGCGTGCCCGACGCCACTGGATTCGAGGACTGGCTGGCCGCGGAGCGGGAGCAGTGGCGGCGCCGTGGCCTCGAGGTCCTGGTGCGCTGTGCCGACGCGCTGGCCCGCGCGGGCAAGACGAGCGAGGCGTGCGGGGTCGCGGCTCGCGCCGTCACCCTCGAGCCAACATCGGAGATGGCGTTCCGGGCGGCGCTTCGCAGCCTTTCGCTCGCGGACAACCGCGGCGGCGCGCTCGAGCTGTGCGAGCGCTTCCACGCGCGGCTGGCCGAGCTCGGCCTCACGCCCGGGGAGGACACCCGGGCGTTGATCGAGCGCGTCCGCCGTCAGCGCGGAGTCCGTCGAGACGTCACGCCGGACGGCGTGGACGACCTCTTCGTGCGCCCTCCGCTGGGCGGCCGCGCCGCCGAGCTCGGGCGGCTGCTCGAGGCGGCGGCCCGGGCCGCCCGTTCGCGCCATCCGGTGCTGGTCCTGCTGGAGGGCGAGTCGGGCGTCGGGAAGACGCGGCTGCTGGAGGAGATGCTCGCGCGCCTCAGGCTCGACGGCGCGTCGGTGGCGACGGCGCGGGCGGTCGAGGGCGACCGGGGCGATCCGTGGAGCGGCGTGCTCGCGCTGGCGCGTGGCGGCCTGATCGACGCCGCCGGCGTCGGCGGGGCGCCGACGGTCGCGCTCGCCGCCTTCGCGGGCCTCCTGCCGGAGTGGGCGGACCGGTACCCGGGCGCGCGAGCGCCGGTGGCGGCGCCGCTCGCGCGGGCGCTGGTCGAGGCGGTGGGCGCGGCCGCGACGGAGCAGCCCGTCGTGCTCGCGGTCGACGACGCCCAGTGGCTGGACGCAGATTCCGCACTCTCGCTCGGCTCGCTGCTGCGGGATCTGCACGACGTCCCGCTGACGCTGGTGCTCGTGACGGCGCCCTACCCGCCGCGCTCCGAGCTCGATGAGCTGCGCAGCCGGCTGGGCCGGGACCTCGATGGCGGTGTGGTGACGCTGCGTCGGCTCGACCGGGCCGCGCTCCGGGATCTCACCGAGCGCATGCTGCCCGGATACGACCCGATCTCGCTCGATCGGGTCGTCCGTCGCGTGGCGACCGACTCGGGAGGACTGCCGCTGTTCGCGGTCGAGCTGCTGCGGGCGGTGGCGCTCGGGCTCGATCTCGGCACCATCGCGGGCACCTGGCCCGAGCCGCTCCGGACGCTCGACCAGAGCCTGCCCGGCGACCTGCCCGACGCGGTGGTGGCGGCGATCCGCGTCGCCTTCCGGCGGCTCAGTCCGGCCGGGCAGCGGGTGCTGGTGTCAGCCGCGGTCCTGGGCGACCTGGCGGCGCCCGCGGTGCTCGAGTCCGCGCTCGAGATGGATGCGGATGCGCTGGCCCGCGCGCTGGATGAGCTGGAATGGCACCGGTGGCTGGTGTCCGAACCGCGGGGATACTCATTCGCCGCTCGGATCGTGCGACAGGTGGTGCAGCGGGAGATGGTCACGCCCGGCCAGCGGCGCCGGGTGCTGGAGGCGGCCAGGGGAGTGAGCCGCGCATGACGGCGGGTCGGCCGGGAACTTTGTGAGCGCCGAGCGGCTTCGGCAGGCGCAGTTGTCGCTGGTGTACGCTGGGCAGTAGGGAGCCGCGCCGGTCACGGCTTTCCGGTTCCGTCGTCACCCTGAGCCCAGCGAAGGGGGCATGACTCCAGTCATGCCCCCTTCGCTGCGCTCAGGGTGACGAGGGGGCGGGCCGATCCTCCCGGCGGATCCGCCGCATGTCCGTCAGCAGCGCCGCGGGCGACGGCGGCCCGCCGAGGAACGCGGCGAGCACCTCGCGCGTGGGACGCTCGAGACCGAAACGGTAGAGCCGCGGGGCCATCCAGGTGTAGAAGGAGGTATCGCCCTCGACGAACGGGCCGTGCTCCGTCCGGATACGCGCCCGGATGGCCGCGATGAGCATCGCGCCGACCGCATAGTTGACCATGTAGCCCGGCGCATCGACGAGCTGGCCACGCATGGCCCACCAGGAGAGCTCGGGGTGGGGCCGGATGTGGAGGTAGTCGCGGGTGAGCCCGGCCCAGACCACGTTGGGGTCCGCACCCGGCTCGCGGAGCATCCTCAGCT
The DNA here is from genome assembly GCA_963815515.1 of uncultured Gemmatimonadales bacterium. GTDB lineage: Bacteria > Gemmatimonadota > Gemmatimonadetes > Gemmatimonadales > GWC2-71-9 > CAVVWJ01. The sequence goes on along the minus strand of CAWFGP010000005.1, from coordinate 228,203 downwards.
CGAACACCGCCCAGGCCACGTCTAGCACGATGCCGCCGTAGCGGCTCTGAAGTCCCGCGGCGAGCGGGACCGAGTCGCCCAGCCAGCGCTGCTGCCAGGCGGGCTCGTAGATGTCGAGCGCCACGACATCGGCCACCGCCTCGGTGAACGGATCGCTGTCCGGCCAGTCGCGAAAGGCAGGCCGGGTTCGGATGGCCGCGAGGTGGACGGCGTGCCCGGTCTCGTGCAGCAGCTCGTTGAGGTTGTCGAGGCCGCCGGCGCGATACGTGGCGAAGACCCAGGGCTCGATCGGCGCCCGTCCTCCGAACGTGGTGAAGGCGACCGGATCCTTGCCGTCGCGCGGGTCCAGGTCGTAGTGCACGCGGAGCGTGTGGACGTCGGCGCCGAGCGCGCGCCACACGGCGGCGTTGAGGCCGGCCAACCGGTCGCGCGGAATGCGCGGGCTCAGGGCTCGGCTCGTGCGGCCGACCAGGTAGTACCAGTCCCACGGCTCGACCAGCGAGTCGGGCGTGGCGTCCCGCCAGGTCTCGAGGATCGCGAGCAGCCAGGGCTCGAGCGAATCGGGCGGTACCCCCGAGGCGTGGGCCTGGGTCGCGGTGGGCGGCTCGTCGGCGCCGCGCGTCCGGACCTCGAGCGCGATCAGGCGGCGGTACGGGCTCGTGGCTCCGTCGTCGCCGTTCACGCTGCGCCAGACGGGCTCGAGCCTCAGGAAGAGCTGGCGCCGGCGGGCCGCATCGTCGGTGTGGCCAAGGGCGCCGAGGATGGTGAGGCGGTCGAGCGTGTCGCCTCCCGCCGGGACGTGGGACTGAGCCCAGCCGTAGCAGGCGTAGATCCGTGCGCGCAGCGAATCGAGGCCGTGTGTTCCCCGGGCGATGGCGTCCGGGTCATACCCGCATTCCGGCCGTGGCGCGGGAGCCTGCGAGGGTCGGCCGCTAGTCGACGCGGCCGTGGCGCCGGGCAGGACCAGAGGGCCAAGGTCGCGCGACAGCGTCCGGCGCATGATGCCGAGCGCGCGGGCGTCGTCGGCGCCCAACTCGGACGAGTCGACCGCGGAGAGGCGGCGCTCGAGCCGGCCGCGAAGGGAGTCGTAGCGCGGGAGGAGCGTGGTGAGAGGTGTGCCGTCGGCGAACTCGCGGCGACCCGCCGCGAGCGCAACGTCCATACGATCGCGCAGGTCGCGCGTCGCGACGTAGGTCGACTCCGCGCCCGCCAGCTGAGGGCTGCGCGTTGCGGGCGCCGGCTCGGGGGATCCAGCGTGGGAGGTACAGGCGAGGGTCACCAGGAGCAGCGCTGCCGGCCGCCCGACGAGGGCGCGGGCCCTCGTGGCGGTGACCTGCTCGTGCATGCGGACGTCCTCGGGGCGGTCAGGCGGTCAGGCGGTCGGACGGTCGGACGGTCGGACGGTCGGAAGAGAGTTGACACCGTCGGGAGGATTTCGCCAGAGGGGCGCCTGGGGGCTGGGCACGGGTCCCCAGCGGCTGGAATCCGGCCGGCGGGCGAGCCGCCGGCCGGGTTCCGTGCAGGACCGGCTAGCCGCGCTGGGCCGCGAGCCGGTTGATCCGGGCCTCCGCGATCTCGGTGAGGATGAGGTCCGCGGCTTTCTCCTCGGAGAGCGTCTGCCCCAGGACGGTTGCGCTGTCCTCCCGCCCGAGCTCCCATGCCCACGCGATCAGGGTCCCATACCGGGCAATTTCGTAGTGCTCCACGGCCTGGGCCGCCGCGGCGGCCGCCGCGTCGAGTACATCCTGGTCCTTCGCGTCGCCCATGATCTCGTTGGCTTCCTCGAGGATCCCGTCGATCGCCGGGCAGGTGACGGCCTTGGGCGCCTCCGCATGCAGTTGGAAGACCTGCTCCAGCCGCTTGATGTGATTCCTGGTCTGGCCGAGGTGCTGGTCGAGCGCCTGCTTCAGCTCCGCGGTCGAGACTTTCGAGATCATCTTCGGAAGGGCCTTCGTGATCTGCTGCTCGGCGTAGTAGATGTCCTGCAAGGTGTGGACGAAGAGGTCGTCCAGTGACTTGATCGGCTTGGTAAGTAGACCCATCGTTATGCTCTCCTGATTCTGACGGCGTTCCACACCGGCTGGGCCGGGCAGGACGCGTGGCTCGATGCGAGCGTGCATTGTCGCCGTGTGGAGCACACGGGACCGTGATCGCGGTCACGCATCGGCAACTGAATCGGAGAGCGGGCGGTCACGCCTTATACTTGACTGAGCCATGCGACCCAGATTCTTCACCACCTCCGCACAATGGCGTGAATGGCTCGAGCTCCACCACCGCGCCGCCCGCGAGCTGTGGGTCGGTTTCCACAAGCGGGGCACCGGTCGGCCGAGCATCACCTGGCCGGAGTCCGTGGACGAGGCGCTCTGCTTCGGCTGGATCGACGGGGTGCGAAAGAGCCTCGACGAATCCAGCTACGTCATCCGCTTCACCCCCCGCCGGCAGGGGAGCGTCTGGAGCAGCGTCAATCTGACGCGCGTGCAGGAGCTCACGCGGCTCGGCCTGATGCGGCCCGCGGGTCTGGTTGCCCACGAGGCGCGTGCGCCGGCCAAGTCGGGACTCTATTCGTACGAGCAGCGGAAGTCCGCCGCGCTTCCGGCGACGCTGAAGCGCCGGCTCAAGGGGAACCGGAAAGCGTGGGCGTTCTTCAAGCAGCAGCCCGCCTGGTACCGGCGGGGCGCCGTGTGGTGGATCGTGAGCGCCAAGAAGCCGGAGACGCAGGAGCGGCGGCTCACGGTGCTGATCGAGGACTCGGCGGCAGGCCGCACGATCAAGCCGCTCACCCGCCCGGGCCGGCGCCGGGCCTCGCCGCCCGCCACACCAGACCGGCGGCCACGACGTCCGCCACCGCGACGCCCACGGACTTGAACAGCGTGATCTCGTCCACCGTTTGCCGTCCGGGCCGCATGCCGGCGACGACCTCGCCGATCTCCGCGTAAGGCTCCCCCGCCGCAATCACGTCGCCGGCCTCTCTGGTTGCCGCTTCGCGGGACTCGACGTAGAGCCGCCCGCGCCGAAGGGTCTCGTCATCCAGCTCGCGCCAGTCGGGCCGGACGGCGCCGACGGCGTTCACGTGTGCGCCCGGCGCCAGCCACGCGCCGCGCAACACCGGCACGCGCGCGGATGTGGCGACGACCACTACGTCGGCGCCGCGGACGGCTTCCTCGGCCGAATCCATCGCGCGGATGCCATGTCGCTCGGCGAACGCGGCGCCGTTCCTCGGGCTCCACACCCGGGCCTCGCCAAGCGGGCGCACCAGCCTCAGTGCCTCGAGATGGCTCCGTGCCTGCACGCCGGAGCCGAGAATCGCCAGAATCCCGGCATCCGGCCGGGCGAGCCACTGGGTCGCGACGGCCGAGACCGCGGCCGTCCGCATCTCGGTGATGAGCCGGCCGTCCATGGTGGCGAGCGGCTCGCCGGTCTCCGGATTGAACAGCAGGATCAGCGCGTGATGGGTGTGGATGCCGGTATTGCCGGGAAAGAAGGTGACCAGCTTCGCGCCAAGCGCGCCGGCCGCGAAGGCCGGCATGACCGCGAAGAACCCGTCGCGGCCAGGTACCTGGAGCATCTGGCGCGGGGGCTGCACCGACCGGCCGGCGGAGAGGTCCCCGAGCGCGCGGGCCATGGCGGGGACGAGGTCCGCCATGCGGAGGTGACGGCGAACTGCGGCTTCGTCGAGCATGGCGTCAATGGCCGAAGCGGTCGTGGCACCCTCCAGTCGTGGCATCCTTCAATCGTTACTTCGCGGTCGCTTGGCGGCGGTCGGGCCGGATGATAATGTAGCTCTGGAGCCATCACCTCAGGAGGAACCAATGGCCACCGCCGCTCCCGCATCCACCGCCACCATCGCCGAGGAGCTCGTCGAGCTCTGCCGTGCCGGCCGCAACCTCGACGCGATCAAGAAGCTGTACTCGCCGAAGATCGTCAGCGTCGAGCCGGTCGGCAACGAGACCATGCCGGCCGAGATGACCGGTCTCGAAGCCGTCCGGGGCAAGAACGAATGGTGGTTCGCCAACAACGAGGTCCACTCGAGCACGGTCCGCGGGCCGTTCGTGGGCGATCAGCAGTTCGTGGTGCAGTACGAGTTTGATACGACGTTCAAGCCCACCGGGCAGCGCTCGGTCATGACGGAGCTGGCGCTGTATACCGTCAAGGATGGGAAGATCGTGCACGAGCAGTTCTACTATCACATGCCGGAGGCCTGAGCGCGATCCAGCCCGTCATCCCGAGCGCAGCGAGGGACCTTCTCGACCGTGCCGGAACCAGGCTGGGTTCCGGTGCGGTGCGGGCAAGGTCCCTCGCTGCGCTCGGGATGACGTCCCCCACCGCCTTGTCTCCGGCAGGCAGTCGGTCTAGCGTCCGTCAGCATCTCGGACCCGACCTTTGCGACGGCTCGCCCCGCCGGTGAGCTCCTGAACGGATAGTGCCCCATGTCCCCCACGCCCCAAGATCCCGACCTCCTCGTCATCAACACCATCCGCACCCTCTCCATGGACGCTGTGCAGGCCGCCAACTCCGGCCATCCCGGCACCCCCATGGCGCTCGCCCCGGTGGTCTACTGCCTGTGGCAGGACTTCCTTCGGTTCGACCCGGAAGACCCCATCTGGCCCAACCGCGACCGGTTCGTGCTCTCGAACGGCCACGCCTCCATGCTGCTCTATTCGATGCTGCATCTCGCCGGCGTGAAGGCGGTGAACTCGCAGTACGAGCGCCAGGGGGAGCTGGCGGTGAAGCTGGATGACATCAAGCGGTTCCGGCAGCTCGACAGCAAGTGCCCCGGCCACCCCGAGTACCGCCTGACCTCGGGGGTCGAGACCACCACGGGACCGCTCGGCCAGGGCGTGGCCACCAGCGTCGGGATGGCGATCGCGGGCCGCTGGCAGGCGGCGTACTTCAACCGGCCGGGGTTCGAGCTCTTCGACTACGACGTCTACGCGGTGTGTGGCGACGGCGACCTGATGGAGGGGATCTCGGGGGAGGCGGCCTCGCTGGCCGGGCACCTCAAGCTCTCGAACCTCTGCTGGATCTACGACAACAACAAGATCACCATCGAGGGGCATACCGACTGGGCCTTCTCCGACGACACCGCCACCCGCTTCATCGGCTACGGCTGGAACGTGACGCGGGTGGGGGACGCGAACGATCTCGACATGCTGCGGCGGGCGCTCCGGGTCTTCAAGAACACGTCCGATCGGCCCACCCTCATCATCGTGGACAGCCACATCGCCTACGGCGCGCCCACCAAGCAGGACACCGGCGCCGCCCACGGGGAGCCGCTGGGCGAAGAGGAGATTCGCCTCACCAAGCGATTCTACGGCTGGCCGGAAGATGCCAAGTTCCTGATTCCCGACGGCGTTCGCGAGCGCCTGCGCGACGGGCTGGGGAAGCGCGGGCGCGAGCTGCGCCAGGCCTGGGGCGCCCGCTCCGAGGACTACAAGCGGCAGTATCCCGTCCTGTCCGACCATCTCCATCGGATGCAGCATCGCCAGTTGCCGGACGGCTGGGACCGCGATCTCCCAAGCTTCCCGGGCGACCCCAAAGGGATGGCCGGCCGCGACGCGTCGGCCAAGGTGCTGAACGCCATCGCCAAGAACCTGCCGTGGCTGATCGGCGGCGCGGCCGACCTGGCGCCCTCCACCAAGACCCGGCTCACCTTTGACGGTGCGGGAGACCTGACCGGGGAGAATCCCGGCGGCCGGAACATGCATTTCGGGATCCGCGAGCACGCGATGGGTGCGGTGGTGAACGGGATGTCGCTCTCCAAGCTGCGGGCCTTCGGCTCCACGTTCCTCATCTTCAGCGATTACGCCCGGCCCGCCATCCGGCTGAGCGCGATCATGGAGATCCCCACCATCTTCGTCTTCACGCACGACTCGATCGGGGTGGGAGAAGATGGGCCCACCCATCAGCCGATCGAGCAGCTGGCGTCCCTCCGGGCCATCCCCGGCCTGATCACCGTCCGTCCGGCCGACGCCAACGAAGTCGTCGAGGCCTGGCGGGTGATCATGAAGCTGCAGCACCAGCCGGCGGCTTTGGTGCTCTCCCGCCAGGCGCTTCCGGTCTTCGACCGGAGCCGGTACGCCGCCGCCAGCGGAGTCGCCCGGGGCGCGTACGTTCTGGCGGATGCCGAGGACGGGAAGCCCGAGGTGATCCTGCTCGCGAGCGGGAGCGAGGTGTCGCTCTGCGTCGAGGCGTTCGAACGGCTCACCTCCGAGGGCGTCCGTGCGCGGGTGGTGAGCATGCCGTCGTGGGAGCTGTTCGAGCTGCAGGACCCGTCCTACCGCGAGGCCGTTCTTCCCTCCGAGGTGACCGCGCGGGTCTCGGTCGAGCAGGCCAGCATGTTCGGCTGGGAGCGCTATGTGGGCTCGACCGGAACCAGGATCGGCATGAAGACCTTCGGCGCCTCGGCCCCGCTCAAGGAGCTGCAGAAGAAGTTCGGCTTCACGAGCGAGCACGTGGTCGACGCCGCCCGGGTCCAGCTCGCGCGGCGGACGGAACCGGTGTCGGCCCGATGAAGGTGGGAATCGCCGCCGATCACGCGGGCTACGCGCTCAAGCAGGAGCTCATCCCCTGGCTCGGCTCGCTCGGAGCGATCCAGGATCTCGGCACTCATAGCCCGGATCCAGTCGACTATCCGGACGTGGCCGAAGCGCTGGCCCGCGCGCTGCTGTCGGGCGCGGTGGACCGGGGAGTGCTCATCTGCGGGAGCGGCGTGGGAGCCTCGGTGGCGGCGAACAAGTTCCCCGGCATCCGCGCGGGCCTGTGCCATGACACGTATTCGGCCCATCAGGGTGTCGAGCACGACGACATGAACATCCTGGTGCTCGGGTCTCGAGTGATCGGGGTCGAGCTGGCGCGCGAGCTGGTGCGGGCCTTTCTCGGGGCCCGCTTCACCCATGAGGAGCGCCACGAGCGGCGGCTCGGCAAGATCACGGCGCTGGAAGAACGGGTGGGTCGGCTTGGCTCGTGACCTGGCAATCTCCAACGGTCGGCTGCTGGTGATGTTCGATCGCGAGTATCGGATCCGGGACATCTACTTTCCCCATGTCGGCAAGGAGAATCACGGAACCGGGCACGAGTTCCGCTTCGGGGTCTGGGTCGGTGGTCAGTTCAGCTGGATGGGCGCCGAGTGGACTCCCGCATATGCGCTACGGCGACTCGTCCATGGTCACCGAGGTGCGCGCGCGGAATGCGGCGGCTGGGGGTGGAGCTGCTGTGCAACGATGGCGTCGACTTCTACGAGAACGCCATGATCCGCCGAGTCCGGGTCACCAACCTGGCCGACCGGCCTCGCGAGATCCGCTGCTTCTTCCACCACGATTTCCGCATCCGCGGCAACGACGTCGGCGACACCGCGTTCTACTCCCCCGAGGTGGAGGCCATCCTCCACTACAAGGAAGACCGCTACTTCCTGATGAACTGTCAGGTCAACGGCACGGTTGGAGTGCACCACTATGCCTGCGGCACCAAAGGCGTGGCCGGGGCGGAGGGCACCTGGCGGGATGCCGAAGACGGCATGCTCCAGGGCAACCCCGTGGCGCAAGGCTCGGTCGATTCCACGCTCGGGGTCTCGCTCATGGTGCCGGCACGCGACACCGGCGAATTCTTCTATTGGATGGCGGTCGCCAGGGACTTGCGGGAGGTAACCACCATCGATTCGGTCATCCGGGACAAGTCGCCCGGGGAGCTGCTGCGCCGCACCGGCAACTTCTGGAGGCTCTGGGTCGGCAAGGACCGGCGGGGTACCGCCGACCTGCCGGAGCGGGTGATCGAGCGGTACAAGCAGAGTCTGCTGATCATCAACAGTCAGATCGACCACAGTGGCGGCATCGTGGCCGCCAACGACACCGACATCAGCGTGCTGGCCCGGGATACGTATTCCTATGTGTGGCCCCGCGACGGAGCGCTGGTATCCAGCGCGCTCATGCACGCGGGCCATGCCGGTGCGCCGGAACGATTTCTCGCCTTCTGTGCCCGCGTCATTTCTCCGCACGGCTACCTGCGCCACAAATACAACCCGGATGGGAGTCTGGCCTCGACCTGGCACGGGTATGTCCACGACGGCAAGACGGTGCTTCCGATCCAGGAGGACGAAACCGCGTTGGTGATCTGGGCGCTGGGGGAGTACTTCGAGCTGTATCAGCGGATCGAGGAGACCGCCCCGTTCTATCGGGGCCTGGTCACGCGGCCCGCGGACTTCCTGCTGAGCCATGTGGACCAGAGCACCGGATTGCCGCTCCCCTCCTACGATCTCTGGGAGGAGCGTTGGGGCGTACACACGTTCACCGTCGCCGCCGTGATCGTCGGGCTTCAGGCCGCGTCGCGGCTCGCGACCCAGTTCGGCGAGACCGAGCGCTCAGGCCGCTATCTGGCCGCCGCCGAGCGCATGCTGGAAGGCGCCCGCGCGGTTCTCTGGAATCAGGAGCAACAGCGCTTCGCCCGGATGGCCACACCGGGTCCCAGCGGCTACATGCTCGACATGACCGCGGACGCGAGCATCTTCGGCCTGGTATTGCTGGGCGCGCTCCCGGCCGACGACCCTCAGGCGGTGTCCACCATGCAGCAGCTGGAGAGCCGCCTCTGGGTGCAGACCGACGTCGGCGGCATGGCACGTTACGAGAACGATTATTACCACCAGGTAGAGAAGAAGGACACCACGCGGGTACCCGGCAATCCCTGGTTCGTCTGCACCCTGTGGCTGGCCCGCTATCGACTGCTGCGGGCGCGGACGCTGGAAGACCTGGCGCCCGGGCTCAAGCTCCTCGAGTGGGCCGACGAGCGGGCCTTCGCTTCCGGTACGATGGCCGAGCAGCTGCACCCCTATACGGGCGAGCCGCTCTCGGTCTCGCCGCTCACCTGGAGTCACGCGGAGTACGTGCGCACGGTGCAGGAATACATCGAGCGTCACGCCCAGGCGAACCTCTGCCAGGCCTGCGGTCAGAGCATGCACCCACCCGCGCGGCGATCCGACCGCCAGACCGTCATGGTACAGGCATGACGGAGCTGGTCGTGGTCCCCACCCCGCCCGAGCTGGCGCGGCCGGCCGCCGAGTGGCTGGAGCGCGAGGTGGCCAGGGCCATCGCCGGGCGAGGGGCCTGTGCGCTGTGCCTGGCCGGAGGCCGCACGCCCGAGCCCGTCTATCGGGCGCTGGCCTCGGCGTCGAGCATTGATTGGTCGAGAGTAGAGGTGTTCTTCGGCGACGAGCGCGCGGTGCCACCCGATCATCCCGACAGCAACTATCTCATGGTGTACCGGGTCCTGCTCTCTCGGGTGCCCGTTCCCGCCGGCCAGGTCCACCGGATGGAAGCCGAGCGCAGCGATCGAGAGGCGGCCGCCCGGGAGTACGAGCGCTCGCTCCCGTCCCGGCTCGACATCCTGGTGCTGGGCATGGGGCCGGACGGACACACCGCGTCGCTCTTCCCCGGCTCGGCCGCGCTGGACGAGCGGCAGCGGCTGGTGGTGCCGGTGATCGGGGCAAAGCCGCCGCCCGAACGCCTGACCATCACACCCCCGGTGATCGAGGCGGCGCGCCGGGTGGCCGTGATGGCGACCGGCCAGGACAAGGCCGCCATGGTGGCCCGCGCCATCGAAGGCCCGCCCGCGCCGAAGGACGTCCCGGTGCAGCTGGCGCGGCGGGGGACCTGGTTCCTGGATCAGGCAGCGGCGGGGCGGCTCACGGCCCGGAAGGTGACCACGTGATCGTGCTGGGTGGCGACGTGGGGGGCACCAATGCGCGGCTCGCACTCGTGGAGCTGGATGGCCGCGCCGCCCGGATCGCACGGGAGCGCAAGTATCCGAGCCGGGAGTATCCGGGGCTCGCTCCGATCGTGCGCCAGTTCTGCGAGGAAGCGGCCACTCGGCCCGACCGGGCCTGCTTCGGGATCGCCTGCCCCGTCGTGGGCGACGACTGCACGGCGCCCAATCTTCCCTGGACCACCAACACCCGGCGGCTCGCGGCCGACATCGAGATTCCCCGCACGTCGATCATCAACGACTTCGTCGCGGTGGGATACGGGATCGAATCGCTGGGTCCGTCCGATCTCGCCACGCTTCAGGAAGGGAGGCCCGTGGCACAGGGGCCGATCGCCCTGATCGGCGCCGGGACGGGGCTGGGCCAGGGATTTCTGTTCTGGGAGCGAGATCACTACCGGGTCCTGGCGTCCGAGGGCGGGCCACGGCGACTTCGCCCCGCGCGGCGCGCTGCAGGCCGGCCTGCTCGAGTTCCTGGAACGACAGTTCAGTCGCGTGTCCTGGGAACGCCTGCTGTCGGGGCCGGGAATGGTCAATACCTATCGCTATCTGCTCGCCTCCGCGATGGCGGCCGAGCAGGCGACGGTGCGAACCGAGATGGAGCGGGAAGATCCCGCCGCGGTGATCGTCCGCCACGCCCTCGACGGCACCGACCGCCTGTCCGACCAGGCGCTGGATCTCTTCTGTGAGATTCTCGGGGCCCAGGCGGGGAACCTGGCGCTCACGGTGGTTGCGACCGGCGGCGTGTACCTCGCGGGCGGCATCGCTCCGAGGATCGTGGAGCGGCTCAGGAGTGGCCCGTTCCTCACGGCCTTCCGGGACAAGGGGAGGTTGTCCGAGCTGCTCTCGCGGATCCCGGTGCACGTGATCATGAACCCGAACGTGGCGCTGCTCGGTGCGGGGGCGGTGGCGGGGAGGATGGCGTAGGGAACGCGTCAAGCTGCTGACGGATTTCACGGCAACGTGTGGAAGGACCTGATATGACCAGACGAACGACCCAAACCGCCATGCAGGCCCTGCTCGAGCTGGGGCAGAGCGTGTGGCTGGACTACCTGCGACGCGGGATGCTGCGCTCGGGGGAGCTCCAATCCCTGATCGATGACGGCCTGCGCGGCATGACCTCGAACCCGACCATCTTCGAGCACGCCATCGGCGGAAGCAGCGATTACGACGCCACGCTGAAGACCATCGCCTCGTCCCGGAAGAGCGACCTGGAGGTCTTCGAGCAGCTCGCCATCGAAGACGTCCGCCAGGCCGCCGACCTGTTCCGCCCCGTGTACGACGCGACGGAGGGCCGGGACGGCTTCGTGTCGCTGGAGGTCTCGCCCACGCTCGCCCGCGACACCGAGCGGACGGTCGCCGAGGCCCGGCGCCTCTGGGCCCAGGTGGACCGGCCCAACCTGATGATCAAGGTGCCCGGGACCAAGGAGGGCTGGCCCGCGATCGAGCGCCTGCTCACCGAGGGCATCAACATCAACATCACGCTGCTCTTCTCCCTGGAGCACTACCGCGAGGTGGCGGAAGCGTACCTGCGGGCGCTCGAGGCTCGCGCACGCGCCGGGAAAGCCATCGACCGGCTGGCATCGGTGGCTTCGTTCTTCGTCAGCCGAGTGGACACCGAGACCGATCGCCGCATCGACGCCAAAGGCGGAGCGCTGGTCGACCTCCGGGGCAAGGTCGCCATCGCCAACGCCCAGCTGGCGTACTCCTGGTTTCGCGAATCTTCGAAGACCGACCGCTGGCAGCGGCTGGCCTCGAACGGTGCCAGGCCTCAGCGCCTGCTCTGGGCCAGTACCGGCACCAAGGACCCGGCGTACTCCGACGTGCTCTACGTGGACTCGCTCATCGGACCCGACACCATCAATACGTTGCCGCCCGCGACCCTCCAGCTCTTCCAGGACCACGGTATCGCCGCTCGCACCCTGCCGGAGGACGCGAGCGAGGCCGGCGCGGTCATGGAGAGACTGGCGGCCGGCGGGGTCGATTTCGCCGATGTCACCCGCGCGCTGGAGGACGACGGGATCGAGAAATTCGCCAAGTCGTTCGAGACACTGCTCGGCGTGATCGCGCACAAGCGCGAGACGCTGTCCGCCCAGGGCCCGCGCCGGCATTCGGCCGTCCGGGCGCTGGAGGCCGCCGTGGCCGTCCGGCTCGACGCCAGCGACGTCGCCCAGCTTCCCAAGCGCATCTGGGCCCGCGATCCGACGGTATGGAAGGATGCTCCCGACACGCCCGAGATCCGGGACCGGCTGGGCTGGCTGACGGTGGGTGAGGCGATGGCCCAGCAGGTGAAGTCGCTCACGGCCTTTGCCGGCGAGGTCCGCGGCGAGTTCGATCGCGTGGTGCTCTGCGGCATGGGCGGCTCGAGTCTGGCGCCCGAGGTGGTCTGGCGCACGTTCGGAGCTGCGCCGGGCCATCCCGCGCTCCACGTCCTCGACAGCACCGATCCCCGCGCCGTGCGGCAGGCCGCACAGGGCGACCTGGCCAGGACCCTGTTCATCATCTCGAGCAAGTCGGGAACGACGCAGGAGAGCGACAGCTTCTTCCGCTATTTCTGGGAGCGCACCGGCGGCAAGGGATCGCAGTTCGTCGCCATCACCGATCCCGGCACTCCGCTCGAGCAGCTTGCCGGTGAGCGCCGCTTCCGCCGGACCTTTCTCAATCAGGCCGACATCGGCGGCCGCTACTCGGCGCTGTCGTACTTCGGCCTGGTGCCGGCGGCGCTGATCGGCGTCGACGTCGACACCCTGCTGCATCGGGCGCACCGGATGGCGGAGGCCTGCGCCGCCTGCGTGCCGGCCCTGGAAAACCCGGCGGCCCGGCTCGGCGCACTGCTGGGCGAGGCTGCACTGGCCGGGCGGAACAAGGTCACCTTCGTGCTCTCGCCGGGCATCGCGAGCTTCGGTCTCTGGGCGGAACAGCTGATCGCCGAGAGCACCGGTAAGGAGGGCAAGGGAATCCTGCCCGTGGCCGGCGAGCCGCTGGGCGCACCCGGGGTGTACGGCGAAGACCGGGTGTTCGTGTCGATGGTCCTGGCCGGCGAGGCCGACGCCGGAGTCGAAACCCGCCTGGCGGAGCTGGAGCAGGCCGGGCATCCGGTGGTTCATGTGAAGCTGGAGGATCGCCCGGATCTCGGGCAGGAGTTCTTCCGCTGGGAGTTCGCCACGGCGGTGGCGGGCGCGGTGCTGCGGATCAACCCGTTCGACCAGCCCAACGTCGCCGAAAGCAAGGCGAACACCAAGGCGGTGCTGGCCAAGGGGAACGCGCCGTCCCCGGCCGCGTCGGCGGCGGACCTGAAGCAGTTCCTGGCCGCCATCAAGCCGGGCGACTATCTCGCGATCATGGCCTACCTGCCGCCCACGCCGGAGAACGATCGCCGGCTCGCGGCCATTCGGCTGCGGCTCCGCGACCGGCTCAAGGTGGCGACCACGCTGGGATACGGGCCGCGGTTCCTGCATTCCACCGGCCAGCTCCACAAGGGCGGGCCGCCGGTGGGGCATTTCCTGCAGGTCACCGACCGGCCGGCGGAGGATCTGCCCATTCCAGGCGAGCCGTTCAGCTTCGGTCAGCTGGAGGCGGCCCAGGCGGAGGGAGATCTCGTCGCCCTGCGCGCGCGCGGCCGGCCCGCCATCCGTATCGATGATCCCGGACTGCTCGAGCGGTGACGGTCAGCCACGTCTTCTTCGACATCGGCGGGGTCCTCGGCAGCAATGGCTGGGACCGCGAACAACGCCACGCGGCCGCGCAGCATTTCGGCCTCGACGTCGCCGAGCTGGAGGAGCTGCACGGCGAGACCATCGCGATGCTGGAGCAGGGCAGGACGGGGCTGGACGAGTACCTGCGCAACACGGTGTTCTGCCGGCCGCAGCCCTTCGGGCCGGAGGAGTTCAAGGCATTCATGATGGCGCAGAGCCAACCGTTTCCGGACACGATCGATCTGGCTCGGGCGCTGGCCCGCACCGGTCGCTATCGCCTGATGACGATCAACAACGAATCGGCCGAGCTGAACCGGTACCGGCTGGAGCACTTCGGCCTGCGCGACATTTTCATCACGTTCTTCTCCTCCTGCTGGGTTGGCATCCTGAAGCCGGCGCGCCGGATCTACGAGGTGGCGCTGGCGATGTCGCAGGCGGAGCCGGAGCATTCCGTGTTCATCGACGACCGGGAGCAGAACCTGGAGCCGGCCCGGGCGCTCGGCATGCGGACCGTCCGATTCACCGATGCGCTGAAGCTGCGCCAGGAGCTGGCGGCTCTGGGCGTGCACACTTGAGAGGAGATCGCTAGATGCAGCTCGCCATGATCGGCCTGGGCCGGATGGGCGGCAATATGGTCCAGCGCCTGCAGCAGGGCGGCCACCAGGTGGTGGTGTTCGACCGGAGCGCCGACGCGGTCAAGGCGCACGTCGCCATGGGCGCCAAGGCCGCAAAGGACCTGCCAGACCTCTGCGGTCAGCTGAGCGCGCCCCGCGTGGTCTGGGTGATGGTTCCCTCCGGCGCCGCGGTCGAGAGCACCATCGAGCAGCTGCTGCCGGGCCTGTCCAGAGGGGACGTCGTCATCGACGGCGGCAACTCGAACTTCAAGGACTCGATCCGCCGCGCCGCCGCGCTCAAGGAGAAGGGCATCGCGTTCATCGATGCGGGCACCAGCGGCGGGATCTGGGGACTCACCGTGGGCTACTGCCTGATGATCGGGGCCACGCCCGAGGCCTTCACGCTGTGCGAGCCCATCTTCAAGACGCTGGCGCCGGCGGATGGCTACGCCCATGTCGGCCCGCCCGGCGCCGGACATTACGTCAAGATGATTCACAACGGCATCGAGTACGGGATGCTCCAGGCCTACGCCGAGGGCTATGAGATCCTGCATGCATCCAAGAGCTTCAAGCTCGACCTGCACCAGATCTCGGCGGTCTGGAACCGGGGCAGCGTGGTCCGCTCATGGCTCAACGAGCTGGCCGAGCGTGCCTTCGCGAACGACACGGAGCTGTCGGCGCTCAAGGGCTACGTGGAGGACTCGGGCGAAGGCCGCTGGACCGTGCAGGAGGCGATCGACCTCGACGTGCCGGCGCCGGTCATCACCCTCTCCCTGCTTGACCCGGTTCCGCTCCCGCCAGAGCGACTCCTTCGGCGCCAAGGTCATCGCGGCCCTCCGCAACGAGTTCGGCGGGCACGCGGTGAAGCGCACATGACGGCCCGGCCCTCGCTGTCCGTCGCGATTCCCCCGGAAGCCCAGGCTACCGCCGAGCGGCCTGCGCTCCGGAAGGCGGAGCCGTGCATCCTCATCATCTTCGGGGCCGGCGACCTCCTCCACCGCAAGCTGATGCCGTCGCTCTTTCATCTGATGGGAGACGGACTCCTGCCCGACGATTTCTGCGTCATCACGGTGGCGCGCGAGGCGCTTGATGACGACGCTTTCCGGGCGCAGGTGCGGAACGCGCTCAAGACCTTCGCACCGAGCGGCGGGCTCGATCCGAAGGCCTGGGACCGGTTCTCGACGCACCTGCGCTACCTCCCGGGTGAGCTGGACGACCCGGCGACGTACGCCGCGCTGAAGCAGGAGCTGGCCGCAACGGACGCCAGGCTTCCCGGCGGGCACGGCCATCTGTTCTATCTCGCCATCCCTCCCAGTCTCTACGACGAGACCATCCGGCGGCTGGCCGAATCGGGCACCGCCCCGAGGGTGCCCGATCCCAAGGCCCGGCCCTGGGTCCGGATCATCATCGAGAAGCCCTTCGGCCGGAGCCTGGAGAGCGCCACCGCGCTGAACGCCTGCGTCCGCCGCGCGTTCGCGGAACACCAGGTGTACCGCATCGACCATTACCTGGGCAAGCAGACGGTCCAGAACCTCCTGGTGTTCCGGTTCGCCAATTCGATCTTCGAGCCGGTGTGGAACCGCCAGCACGTGCACCACGTGCAGATCACCGCGGCAGAATGCGTGGGGGTCGAGCATCGGGGCAGGTACTACGAGGAAGCGGGGGTGGTTCGCGACATGTTCCAGAATCACCTGCTGCAGCTGCTCACGCTGATGGCGATGGAGCCGCCGGTCACCTTCAATGCCGATGCCGTGCGCGACGAGAAGGTCAAGCTGCTCCGCGCCATCCGGCCGATCACCCCCGCGGGGATGCACGATTACGCCGTGCGAGGCCAGTACGGGCCGGGGATGATTGACGGCGAGCCGGTCCCCGGCTACCGGGAAGAACCGAATGTGGCTCCCGACAGTGCCGCGCCCACCTACAGCGCGATCCGCTTCATGATCGACAACTGGCGCTGGCAGGGCATTCCGTTCTATCTGCGGTCGGGGAAGCGAATGCCGCGGCGGGCGTCCGAGATCGCCATCCAGTTCCGGCAGCCGCCGCACATCATGTTCCCCGTGCAGGACGGCCGGACCATCGAGTCCAACATCCTGGCCATCCGGGTGCAGCCGGAGGAGGGAATCGCGCTGCGCTTCGAGGTGAAGGTCCCCGGGATCGACGTCAGGATGGCGTCGGTGGACATGGACTTCCGCTATGCCATGGCGTTCGGCGAGCTGGAACACGATGCCTACGAGACTCTGCTGCTCGATTGCATGCTGGGGGAAGCCACACTGTTCACCCGCAGCGACGAAGTTGAGGCCGCCTGGGGGGTGGTGGATCCCATCATCGACTTCTGGGCCAACAAGCGGCCCGATCACTTCCCCAACTACCCGGCGGGCAGCTGGGGGCCGGCCGTGGCCGACGAATTCATCGCCCGGGAGGGCGCCCGGTGGCGACAGCCGTAACGGGGCTTCTCAGCGGCGGGACAGGCCGGTCGCGCCGGGCGGGTTACGGCAGCGGGATCTGGTCCTTGTGCCCTCCCAGCCACTGGTCGAGCGACTGCAGCTCCGGGTTGAGCGTGCGGGCGAAGGCGATGTCGCGCACGCCGACGAAGTAGTCGTTGAAGTCGCGCTTGAACTGGAACATGTTGCCGATGTCGTCCGCGGCGGGAAATCCGAAACCGCGGTAGACCTCGGGCGGAACGCTCGTGTACCCGATCTCCTGGCCGAGCGCGCGGCTCATCTTCGAGGCCATCTGCTCGCCGGTCAGATGCTCACCCGCGATGGCCACCGTCTTTCCGATCAGCTCCTTGCCCCGCTTGAAGATGCCGTAGGCGCACTTGCCGATGTCCTCGGCGGCGATGCCCGGCAGCCGCTTGTCGTCCATCGGGTACACCAGGGCGAGCTTCCCATCCGGCCCACGCTGCGGCCCCGACCCGAAGTAGATGAAGTTGTCCCAGTAGAAGGAGGTGAGCAGGAAAGTCGTGGGCACGCCCTGGTCGCGGAAGAAATGGTCGGCCTCGCCCTTGCCGTCGAAGTGCGGGACCTTGTACTTCCCCTGCAGCGTCGGCATCCGGTCGTCGGCGAGGGGCACCCACTTGCGGGTGTCCTCCAGGGTCGACCAGATGACGTGCTGGACGCCGGCGGCCTTGGCGGCGCGGGCCATGTGATCCGCCTGACTCAGCTCCTTCTCGACCGAGAAGTGCTCCCAGAAGTTGGTGACACAGTACGCGCCATACGCGCCGGCGAACGCGCGCTCGATGCTCGCCTGGTCGTCGAGATCGGCCGCGACGACTTCGGCGCCGAGGGCGGCCAGGGCTTTCGCCTTGTCGGAGTCGACGTGGCGGGTGATAGCGCGCGCCGCGAAGGGCGAGGTCTTGTCCGCCAGGATCGCGCGCACCAGGGCGCCGCCCTGGGCGCCGGTCGCGCCGACGACGGCGATGATCTTCCTCTCTGCCATGGGACTCTCCATTTGGACGGTTGGATTGACTCCCGGTTCACGGCACCAGCGCGTCGCACAGCCGCGCCAGCTGCTTGAGATCGCGCTCGCTCAGCGATGCGGTGACCGCCGTCTGCGTCGCGTGGACCTCGGGATCGATGCGCTCGAGCAGCGCGAGCCCGGCCTTGGTGATCGTCGCGATCGACTCGCGGCGGTCGTCCGGGTTGCGGATCCGGGCCACCAGGCCCTGCCGGACCAGCCGGTCGAGCATGCGCGTGACGTCGGGCGCGCGGTGGATCATGCGGCGGGCCACCTCGTTGCGCGGGTGGCCGCCGGGGTACACGCCGCGGAGGATGCGGAGCACGTTGTACTGGTCGCCCGTGATGCCGTGCCGCTCCCAGGTGGGGGCGATGGCCTGATCGAAGTGCTCGGCGGCCACCATGAGGCTCACCACCGCCTCGTCGGCCAGAGTGCGGAACTGCTGCTGCTGGAGTCGCTCCCGGATCGGCATGGCAGCCAATATGTGTTGTAAACACGCATTGTCAAGAGCCGACCCCCGGCTTGGCGCGGCCTTTGCCTCCTCGGGAGCGCACCTCCTCTCAGGTGACGCCAACATGCTGTGGAACCGTGCGTTTCGGCTCGTTCCGGCTCGCGCCATGCTCGCTGTTTGCGGTCCGCTGGCGCTTTCGGCCTGCGCCGCCCACTACGCGCAAGTACCTGCACGCCTGAACCTTCAGCCCTATGGCCGGGTGGCGCTGGTCACGTTTTCGACCGAGCAGACCAACCGGGACCTGAGCGCGCTCACCACCCAGCGGTTCGCCGAAGCGCTGCTGGCAAGCCAGTCGGGAATCGAACTGCTCGAGCTGTCGAGTGCCGATACGTCCCTGCGGGCCCTCGCCGCGGCCGGCGACGCCACCGCCCTCGCGCAGGCGATCGGACGCGAAAAGCACGTGCCCGCGGTGTTCCTCGGGCACGTGACGGCTTCCGGCGTCACGCCGCGCGGCCGGATCAGCGCGTCCGGCGGACTCAGCATGAAGGCCTCGGTCTCGGCCGAGCTCAGGGTGCAGCTCGTCTCGACGAGCACGGGCGGGACGCTCTGGCGGTCGAGCTCGGCGGCGAACGGGACCGTCGGCCGGCTGGCCGTATCGGGCGCACTGCCGTCGGTGGCCGTGCGCGATCCGAACGAAGCCTATGGTGAGATGGTCCGCGAGCTGGTGCGAGGGGTCACGCGGGATCTGCGGCCGACCTGGGTGAAGCAATAGGCGCCAGCCGCGCGTCATCGCGATGCTCCGCGCACCGGCTGCCTCTCAGCGCACCACGAAGATGCCGACTCTCCCCCCGAAGCCGTCCTCCACGGCCACGGTGCCCGCCGGCACCACCCACTCGCCGCCGTCGAACCGCACGTTCATCTGGTGGACCCCGCGGCTCAGTGCGGCATCGAGCGCCCATCGCCCTTCACCCGCGGCGACGAGGGGCCGGGGCTGCCAGTCGGTGAAGTCGCCCATTACCTCGGCGAGGTCCGGCGCCGGCCCCACGATGGCGAGCCGGTGGGCCGTCGCGAGGACGAGACGCGGAGTGCCGGCGGCGGCGTCGGCGGTCACCGGCGGCGCCCCGCCGGAACGGGCTCCGCGGCGGGGCGGGGCACCGAGCGCCAGGCGCACGCCGAGCGATCGATACCGGGCGCCGGGCAGCGCCAGGCTGAGCTCGGGAAGCGAATGTCCCACGCTGGCCACCAATCCCACGCTCGGCCGCACCCACCAGACGGCATTCATCTCCCACGCCACGCTCCGCAGCGCGCTGCTCTCCGAGCGCCGCACCTCCCCACCGCCGCACGAGCGTGGCCCCGACCTCGTAGCGACCGAAGGTCGAGGGCCGCGCGCGTCCCGAGGTCGGTGTATTCGACGACCTGGCCTGCCGCCGTGCCGATGGTGTCCTCGAGCGAGTCGCCGAAGCTTCCGCCCACGCCCGGCCTCACGCCGAAGCTCGTGCGCGCGAGCCAGACCCGGAACCCGGCCGGGCCCACGCCGCTCCGGATCCCGCCCTCGAGGCGCGTGAGCGCGGCGGTCTGCGCTGCCCGTGCCGACGCCGCCGACTCCGGCGCCGAGCCATGCACCGGTCACCTCGCCGCGCGTATGCAGCCGACCCATCACGTCCCAGCGGAGCGCCGTCCGCACCGGCCGCTCCGTGCTGAGCCCGAACTCGCCGGACAGCTCGGGCTGCAGCCCCAGCACGCGTGCCGGCCGATAGAACGCGGCCAGCGCGCCCTCGGCACGGGCGCCATCGCTTTCCACCTGGTCCCACCTTGCCGGCCCGGTACCGACGTCGAGCATCGCGCCGAACTGGACGGCGCGTAGCGGCGGCGCGATCCCAGCACCGGCGAGGAGGACGAGCGGCAGCCATGCCGTCTGGCGCGAAATCACGGCACCTCCGGCGCCGAGCCCGGCGGCGCCGGCTCGAGCCGCTCGCGCAGCCGGAGAAACGCCTCGTCGTCGCCTCCCTTCCTGGCGAGATCCGCCACGGAACGCCAGGCCACATCGGTCCTCATACCTCCGGCCACAAGATCGGTGAACACCGCGAGCGGCACCGCGACCGCTCCGTGTGGGGCGACCCGGCGCATCTCGCCGATCATCGCGGGAGTGGCCCCGGCGCGGAGCGCCGCGGCGGCGGCCACGAGATCGTCCTCCGCCGCCGCCAGGCCGAGCGCCTCGCGGGCGCGGCGCAGATCCGCGAGCACGGTGGCCACGGCGGCGACGATCCGCGGGCCGGGCGCCCCTTTGCTCGCTCCCTCGAGTGCCTTCTGCACCAGGGGCTCGGTTGGCAGGCCCTCCCGTCGCGCCGACTCGAGCGCGGTCTCGACCCGCACGCGGGTAGCCGAGTCGAGCCGGGCCTCGAGCCGCGGATCCTGCGCCGCGGCGGCACCGGGAGCGCGGAGCAGCAATCCGAGGGCGAGCAGGAGGATTAGGCGACGCATTGCGCTCACCGTTGGGCGATGGTGATGACGGACGTCGGCGCGCCGAAGTCGTCCTCGAGCGCGCGCGGAGCAGCGGGGTCCCGGTGCCAGCGGGTGCCGTCCACGATGAACGTGTACCGGTAGCGGCCGGGCCGGAGCGGCACCGTGACCGACCAGACGCCGTCCGTGGCGCGGTGCAGCGGCGTGGCGGCGGGGTTCCAGTCGTTGAAGTCGCCCACGAGCACGACGGCCGAATCGGCCGGCGTGCGGAGGGCAAACTCCACCGGGCGCACGCTCGGCATGCCGGCGGAAGGCGCCGCGGTCCAGCGACCCACCAGCAGACCGGCCCCGAACGCCGCGGCGATGCCGGCCGCCAGCGCCCCGGCCACGCCCGGCCACCGCCGGCGGACCGGCCGGGCGCGGAGCCGGTCGAGCACCACCCGCTCCACCTCCGGCGAGAGGCTGACTGGCTCACGCAGCCGGGCGGCCAGGCGCTCGATGAACGGATCGGGCGGCTCGCCGGAACGATGGTCAGGATGCATCGGTGTCGTCCAGGAGCTCGCGCAGCCGCTCACAGGCGCGCTTGACCCGCATCTTGAGCGCCGACTCGCCGGCGCCGGTGAGCGCCGCCATTTCCTCGTAGCTCAGCTCCTCTACGTACTTGAGCAGAAACGCCTCCCGCTGCTCGGGGACCAGGCGGCCGAGGCCGCGGGCGAGCTCCTCCCGCCGCATGGCCTCCTCCGAGGGATGGTGCACGCCGATGCCGTCGGCCGCCTCGATCGGCGCCCGCCGGGCCTGTTCGCGCCCGCGCCGGGCCCCGGTGGTCCGGCACCGGTTGACCAGAATCCGGAACAGCCACGCCGCGAAGCGCTCGGGATGACGGCACTGGTCGAGCGAACGATACGCCAGCGTGAAGGCATCCTGCAGCGCCTCCTCGGCGTCGCTCTCGTTGCCGAGCAGGTGGTAGGCGTACCGGCCGAAGCGAAGCCGGTAGCGGGTCATCAGCGGCCCGTAGGCGTCCAGGTCGCCCTGGCGCACCCGCCGCACGAGCTCGGCGTCCGAGGGACTCACCTGTAGGAGACTCGGCGAGGCCGTCATCCGTCACATCTCCGCTCCGGTCCGGGAGATGTGACGTGGCCGGGCTCGGCGCGGTCTCTTGGACTGAGGCCCGTCAACGCGGTATCCTGATGGCACGTTTCACCCGTTGCAGGAGATCCATGCGCATGCGATTCCCACTGCTGGTGGCCGTCGTGGCCATGCTGGCGCTCGAGGGGTGCGGCGGTCCCGAGCCGGTCGGGCCGCGGTCCGGCGAGACTGCCCGGCTCCGCCTGGCGAGCGCGTCGCCCGATGCGGGAACGCTCGACCTGCTCGTGAATGGAAGGACGGTTGCCCAGGCGGTGGGTCGCACAGAGGTGTCGCCGGCGGCGGTGCTGGAGCCTGGCGCAGCGTCCGGCGAAATCCGGGCGACGGGCACGTCGGCGGCGCTGGCGTCGCTGCCGCTCGCGCTCGAGGCCGGGAAATCGTACACCGTGCTCGTGGCGGGGCCGATGCACGCCCTGACCGCGATGGTCTCGGTGGACACCGGCTCGGCCGGCGCGCCGCCGCCGCCGCCGCCCCAGCCGCCGGTGGACAGCGGCAACCCGCCGCCATCGCAGCCGGTGGATTTCGTCAGGTTCAGGATCCTGCACGCGGCGCCGCACGCGCCGCCACTCGACCCCTATCTCCTGCCGACCGGCGCGCCGCTGGACACCCTCCCGACCCTGCAGCCGTTCGCATACGGCAGCCTGGCGCTCACGGCCGACCTGGTCCGGTGGCCGGGCCACTGGACGGTCGAGTTCACCGAGGCAGGGACCAGCCGGGTCGTGCTGACGACGGGGGACTTGGATGTGACCGCGGCGGGAGGCCTGGTGACCGTGGTGCTGGGGGAGAACGCGGACCAGTCGCTGCGGGTGGACGTCCTGCGGGAGTGATCAGGCGGAGGTGCGGCCGGGCACCGAGGCGATGGCCGCCTCGGTCCGGGTCCACAGCTCGCGGGCCAGGGCGGGGTCCTCCGCCAGCCGATTGGGCTGCACCTCGCGCGACTTGTCGTAGTACCGGCCGCTGACGCCGGCGAGCTCGGGGGCGGTGGCGCAGTAGAGCTGCGTCTTCGCCCCCTCTTCGTTCGAGATCAGGAACAGCTTGAGACCCCACTGCACCGGCCGGGGCAGCGCGCGCCAGATGTTGGACTTCACGCCGCCGGGGTGGAGCGCGTACGTCGTCACGCGGGTGCCGCCGAGCCGGCGCGCCAGCTCCTTGGCGTGCAGGATGTTCATGAGCTTGGTGACGGTGTAGTCGGCAAAGCCGCTCTTTCTCGGCTCGGTGCGCCGCTCGAGCAGCGACCAGTCGATCCGCTTCACCTGCATGTGGCCGATGCTCGCGACGTTCACGATGCGGCCTTGAGGCGCCCGCTCGATCGCGGGCAGCAGCAGGCTGGTGAGCAGGAACGGGCCGATGTGGTTGGTCGCGTAGGTGAGATCGAATCCGTCGGCGCTGAGGCCGTTGGTCCCGCCGACGCCGGCGTTGTTGACGAGCACGTCGAGCGGCCGGCCGGTGCCGAGGTAGGCCGCCGCCGCCCGCCGCACCGAGGTCAGATCCGAGACGTCCACGTTGAGGAACTCCACCGCGGCCGACGGGCGCTGCGCGCGGATGCCGTCGAGCACCGGGCGGGTCCGCTCCTCCGACCGCGCGGCGAGGACCACGTGCCCGCCGCGCGCGGCCAGCGCCTCGACCATGGCCCGGCCGATGCCCGAGTTGGCGCCGGTGACGAGGAACGTGCGGCCCTGCAGGTCATCGGCCATGCCGGACTCAGCTGGAGGGTACGGCGTCGGCGCCGATATCGGTGGTATCGACCCGGCGTGCGCGCGTGGGCCCCGCCTCTACGTTCGGCAGCCAGGCGGTGAGGAGGCCCAGCGCCGGCAGGTACGAGCACAGGTGATAGACATACTCGATGCTCGTGTGGTCGGCCAGGCGGCCCAGCGCGGCGGCGCCGATCCCGGCCGTGCCGAAGGCCAGGCCGAAGAAGAGTCCCGAGATCATCCCCACCTTGCCGGGCACCAGCTCCTGGGCGTAGACCAGGATCGCCGAGAACGCCGAGGCGAGGATGAAGCCGATCACGGCGCTCAGCACGCCCGTCCAGGCCAGGCTCACGTACGGCAGCGCGAGCGTGAACGGCAGGACGCCGAGGATCGAGCACCAGATCACCAGCTTCCGGCCGAACCGGTCGCCCACGGGGCCGCCGATGATGGTGCCGGC
This sequence comes from uncultured Gemmatimonadales bacterium, assembly GCA_963815515.1. Taxonomy (GTDB): domain Bacteria; phylum Gemmatimonadota; class Gemmatimonadetes; order Gemmatimonadales; family GWC2-71-9; genus CAVVWJ01. Next base: position 204,489 of record CAWFGP010000005.1, on the reverse strand, counting down.
GGCCACCGCGGCCAGGAAGGCGAACAGGTGGAGCTGGGCGCTCCGGACCCCCACGCCGAAGTGATGGATCAGATAGAACGTGTAGTAGCTCGAGATGCTCGTGAGGTAGACGTACTTGGAAAAGATCAGCACGATCAGCACGACCAGCGCGAGCCGTACCTGGCTGGGCGACAGCGTCGGATGCCCCTGCCCGGCGTCGGCGCGGATGGCCGCGACCCGGGCGCGGTGTTGCTGATACCACCGGCCCACCCGCCAGAGCACGGCGATCGCGAGCAGTGCCGCCACCGAGAACCACGCGACGCTCGACTGCCCGCGCGGCAGCACAATGAATGCGGCGAGGAGCGGCCCGACCGCCGAGCCGGTGTTGCCGCCGACCTGGAACAGCGACTGCGCCAGCCCGTGCCGCCCGCCGGACGCCATCCGTGCCACCCGCGAAGATTCCGGGTGGAACACCGCCGAGCCCAGGCCCACCAGCCCGGCGGAGACGATCAGGCCGGGATAGCTGCTCGCCGCCGAGAGGGATACCAGCCCCACGAGCGTGAACCCCATGCCGATCATCAGCGAGAACGGCTTGGGGTGATGGTCGGTGTAGAGCCCGATCAGCGGCTGGAGCAGCGAGGCCGTGAGCTGGAATGTGAGGGTGATCAGGCCGATCTGCGTGAAGTTCAGCGCGAACGAGGACTTGAGCATCGGATACATGGCCGGCAGCAGCGCCTGCATCATGTCGTTGAGCAGGTGGCAGAAGCTGATGGCGAGCAGGACCGTGAACGCGGCAGGCGATGGCATTGAGCGGAGCAAGCTAGCGGGCGCCGACCGGCGGTGACAAGAGACCACGCCATGCCGCGACCGGCCCCATCCGCCTACATTCAGGAGACCGCGGACGTCGCCGTGGCCAGTGTCGCCGTTCCCGTTACACGAGAGGCAGTTGGTGCTCCTCACCGCCGTCGTCCTGCTCCAGGTCGCCGCGCCCGCCGCGGCGATCTTCGGTTCCGTCCGGGATGAAACCGGCGGCCGGCTGGTGCCGGGCGTAGAGGTCGCCGTGATGGGCCTGCCGGCCACCGTCTCCGATTCGTCAGGCCGATACATGGTATCCGGCCTGGCGGCCGGGACGCACCAGCTCCGTTTCACCCGCACCGGATACGCGCCGCTGGAGCTGCGGGTCCTCCTCCCCGATTCCTCCACCCGGGCCCAGGTGGACGTGCAGCTCGAGCCGGTGCCGCTGCAGCTCCCCACACTGAACGTGGTCGCCGAGGGCGGAAGCAGGCCGCCGGACGAAGGCAGCGATGCCGGCGCGGAGCCCGGCACCATCCGCCTGGGAGACGACTGGCTGGCCCAGCGGCAGGCCGGCGAGGGTGACGTGCAACGTGCGCTCGCCGATGCGACCGGGGTGGCGGGACGGGGCGAGGCTGCCGCCGGCCTTCATGTCCGCGGCGGAGCGACCTCCGAGAACCTCGTTCTGCTGGACGGAATCCCGCTGTATTCCGCCGTCCATTTTGCAGGCGCCTCCAGCGCCGTGAACCCCGACATCCTCGCCGGAGCGGAGCTGCACACCGGGGTCAGTCCCGCGCGCTTCGGCGACCATCTGGCCGGGGTGGTCGAGCTGGAAACGCGTGATCCCGGCCCGCGTCCTTTCGATGCGCGCGGGTCGTTCGCGCCGGGTGAAGTACGGCAGACTGCCTCGGGTTACCTCCCCGGCCTCCGTACCGGGGTAGTCGTCGGCGCCCGGACCACCTATCGCGACGTCCTGATGGGCGAATCCTACGGTGGCGGGCGCAACGGATACGAGGACCTGCTCGGGGTCGCGACAACAGGGGTTGGCGGGGGACAGCTCCGTCTGGTGTCCTTTCTGTCCAGCAACCGGCTCGACTTTCCATCGGTTGGTGACGCCGATGGCGGCTCGACCGGATCAGAGATGCCCTCCGAGGGGCGAGGGTACGCCGGCATCTCCCGCAACGCGATCGCGTGGCGAAGCTACAGCCAGGGCGTCACATGGAGCGGGGCCTCGTCCCGCGGGGCCGGCCTGGAGGCGGCGGCCTGGTGGGCGGGAAGCTCGGCCGACGTGAGCTGGCTCGCCGCCGGCAACGCGCAGCAGCTGCGCAGCCGGCTGAGTGAGACCGGACTCTCCGCGCGAATGACCTGGCCCGGCGCGGACGGCGGGGTCAGCGCCGGCGCCAGCCTGGTGCGGCCGAGCACCCGGTACGATGTCGTGCCGCTTCCAGGCGCCGCTCCGGCATCCGCCAGCGGTTTGACGCTCGCGGCCGCACCGGTCGTGGGGTCGGTGTTCGGAGAGCGGCTCTGGCGGCCGACGGGGGCGCTGCAGCTGTCGGCCGGACTTCGCGCCAGTACCAACTTCGCGGGGTGGGCCGGTCTCGAGCCCCGGCTCACCGCGGTGCTCCAGCCTGACGGGTCGACCCGGCTGGGGTTTGGAATCGGTCGCAGCCATCAGGTGCTCCAATCGGTGATCAACGACGAATCGCCACTCGGGCTGCTGCTCGGGTTCGACCTCCCGGTCGCCGCCGGCACGGGCACGCTCCCCGTCGCCCGTGCCGATCAGGTCGAGGCGCTCGTGGAGCGCCAGGTGGGCGCGGGTTTCCGGCTGTCGGCCACCGGCTATGTCCGCCGCTCCAGCGGGCTTGTTCTCGGTGCCGCGTCCACGCGGGGACTCTTTCCGGGGGACAGCGTCGTGGTGGGACGGGGCGATGCCTCCGGGATCACCGGTGCGGTCGACGTGACGCGCGGACGGCTCTCCGGCCGGGCGTCCGTGACCCTTGCGCGGGACGTGCGCACGGCCGGTGCGATGCGCTACGATGCCGGGTACGGGCAGGGGGCCTCGCTTGCCGTCGACCTTGGGTACCGGGTGCAGCGCGATACGCGGCTGCAGCTCCGGTTCCAGGGCGGCGCGCGGCAGGCGACGTCCGTGGTGACTCCGGGATTCGAGTTCCAGGCGCTGGACTTGATGCACGAGTCAGGTGAGCTGGCCGGCACGCCGGAGATCCTCCCCGGCACGCTCAACGCCGAGCGGCTCCCGGCCTACACGCGGCTCGACCTCGGCCTGCGCCGCGACTGGCGGTTGCCGGGCCTCGGGTCGGGCAGCCTGATTACCACGTCGATCTCGGTCACCAACGTCCTGGGTCACCGGAACACGCTGGGGCTCGTCGCGGGCGAGGACGGAGGGTTCCGCGTGATTCGCGGGGCCCCGCGGGGCGTGTCGCTCGAGGTCGGCTGGCGGTTCTGATCCAGGACACCCGATTGGTCCGTCACATCCCGGGGCGCTGGCACGTTCCTACAGCATGCACGCCCACGGGACGGCCCTCGCCCTCGCTTCCATGAGCTTCGACGCCCCCGGCCCCGGCGGGCGACCTGTCTCTGCTGCCTCCGACGCCAAGTCCGACCCCGCCTTCGAGGAGGCGTTCCGCGCCTGCTACGCGGCGCGCTTCGCCCCCCTGTTCACCTACCTCGACCGACTCACGGGCGATCCCGAGCTCGCCTCGGACGCCGCGCAGGAAGCGTTCGTGCGGCTGCACCAGCGGGGGACGATGCCGGATCAACCTGCGGGCTGGCTGGTGACCGTGGCGAACAATCTCGTCCGCGACGAGCGCCGGCGCGCCACCCGGCAGCTGCGCCTGCTCACGGAGGAGCCTTCGCGCGCGCCGTCCGGCTCGCTGCCCGCCGATCCTGCGGCCGAGCTGGAGCGCGGCGAGCGCGTCGGCGCGGTGCGGGCCGCGCTCGAGACCTTGTCCCCGCGTGACCGCCAGGCGCTGCTGCTCCGGCACGCCGGCTACAGCTACCGCGAGATCGCCGCGGCGCTCCACCTCGCAGACGGAAGCGTGGGCACGACGCTGGTGCGTGCCGGCCAGGCGTTTCGCGCCGCGTTCAAGGAGTTGCACGGTGCACCCGAGTGACGTGACGCTGGTCGCCATGATTCACGGCGAGCTCATCGATGGCGCGGCGGCGGAGCTCCGGTCGCACCTCGCGGCGTGCGCCGCGTGCGCGGGCCGGGAAGCCGAGCTCCGCGCGGGCGACGCGGAAGTGCACGAGCTGCTCGCCATCCTCGATCATCCCATCCCCCGGCTCCGTCCGCCGGTGCCCGCGACGCGCGCCCCGCACCTTCGCCCTGCCGTCCTTGCGGCTTCGCTGGCCCTGGTGCTGGCGGGCGCGGCCTCCGCCGCGGTTCCGGGGACACCGCTCAACCGCTGGATCCGGGATCGTCTGGTGCCGTCCGTCCCGGCCGGCGCCCACCGGGCCATCCAGGCGGCGCCGGCTCGTCCGACCTCGGCCGACGGGCAGGCGGCGGGTGGGGTGGAGATGCCGGCGACGCGCGAGCTCACGCTCGTCTTCGGGGAGCCGGAGCCGGCGGGGCTGCTCACGATCATGAGGGCCGAACGCCACGATGTCTCGCTCCGCGCCTTCGGGGGCGCGGTGGCTTATCAGGTGGGCGATGGCCGGATCGTGGTGGACAATCGCCGCCCCGCACTGCGGTACGCGCTCGAGATCCCCATGGGCCTGCCGCGGCTCACCATCCTGGTGGGCAGCCGCGTCGTCTTCGATTCCGATCACCGTCCGCTCGGCCCCGCGGGCGGCGACACCATCTCCCTCTCGCCGGAGCGCGCTCGATGACGCGGCACCTGCGGACCCTGGTGGCCGCCTTTGCGATCTTCCCGGCGGCGCTCGCGGCGCAGTCGGCCGGCGCGGGGACGGCCCCGGTCCCCGCGGTCGCTCCCGACAGCACCCCTGCGGTCGCCGCCGACAGCGGCGTGGCGGGGCCGCGGCTGTCGGCGCTGGGCGTGACCTTCGCCGTCGATTCGTCGGCGGCCATCGTCGCCGACACCGGCGACACTCGTCCCAAGGCCATCGAATACAGCAACGGCTACGGGACGCGCCTCGCGATCCACCGCTATGCCAGCTACGCCGAGCTGCCGCTGTTCGCGACCGAATACGTGCTGGGAGAGAAGATTCTCCACGGCCAACGCACCGGAGATCCCGCATCCTCCGGCACCCGCTCGGCGCACGGGGCTGTGGCCGGCGCGCTCGGCGTGCTGTTCGCGGTCAACACGGTGACCGGGGTGTGGAACATGGTCGAAGCGCGGCACGACCCCGCCGGGCGCACCCGGCGGAACCTGCATGCGCTCGGCATGCTGCTCGCCGACGCCGGCTTTCTCTATACCGCCTCGCTGGCCGAAGGCGCCCGCGAAAGCGATTCGGGCGCCAGGAATCACCGAAACGCCGCGATCGCCTCGATCAGCGTCGCGACGGTCTCGACCCTCATGATGTGGCTCTGGAAGGACTGACGATGACGCTGGTGCAAATCCTGGCGCACACCTTCGCGCCGTGGCAATCGCTGTACTCCGATTCCAAGACGGTGGCCTCCGTGGTGACCGGGGTGCACCTGGTCGGACTGCTCTTCGGCGGCGGGCTCGCGATCGCGGCGGACCGCTCGACCCTGCGCGCCTACCGGCGCCGTCCGTCGGAGCGCGCGGGCGCGCTGGCGGAGCTGCACGCCGTGCATCGGCCCGTGCTCCTGGCCCTCGTGGTCCTCTTTCTGAGCGGCGTGGCGCTCGCGGCGGCCGACGTCGAGACCTTCGCGGCCTCGCCGATCTTCATCCTCAAGCTCGCCTTGGTGACCCTGTTGCTCACCAACGGGGCCGTGCTCGAACGGACCGAGCGGGCCCTCCGGCTCGCCTCGGACGACCCTCTCCGTGAGGCACGGCGGTGGCGGCGGCTGCGCACGACGGCGTACCTGAGCCTGCTGTTGTGGACCAGCACCGTGGTGGCCGGCACCGTACTGGTGAACGCGGCATGACGTCCGCCGACGGACGCGGCACGCCGCCCGCGTGCGAGGAGTGCGGGCTTTCGATCGACCGCCGCCGCTTCCTCCAGGGCATCGGCTTCGCGTCGCTCGCGGCACTCACCGGCCTCGGTGTGCCGCGCAGCGTGGCCGTGGCCATGACGCCGGTCCCGACGCGCTCCCGGACGCTGGTCGGCGGCAATCCGAGCTACCCGATTCCCGCGGCCGACGGCGTTCAGATCGATCGCGAGCAGGAGGTCATCCTCGTGCGGTGGCAAGGGGCGGTCTACGCCTTCAACCTCTCCTGCCCGCACCAGCGGACGGCGCTCCGGTGGAACCAGGGCGACGCCCAGTTCCAGTGCCCCAAGCATCACTCCAAGTACCGGCCTGACGGCACTTTCGTCTCCGGACGCGCGACGCGGGGAATGGATCGGTTCACCGTCACCCGCTCGGGCGACGACGTGATGGTGGACGTGAGTGCAATGCATAAGGAAGACAAGGACAACGCCGGCTGGGTTGGCGCGGTGCTTCACGTATGATTGGGGAGACGACCTCGATGGCGGGCGACGGGCCTCACTGCACGGGCTGCGCGGCGCTGGATCGCCGTGCCTTTCTTGCCCGGACCGCGCTGGCGGGTGTGGCGGCATTCCTGTCGGCGTGCGCGGCGGGCGGAGACGCGACGGCGCCCTCCTTCAGGGGGCCGCTGACGGTCCTGCCTGCCGACTTCGCCGCGCTCGCGGCGGTCGGTGGCATCGCGCGTGTGGACGGCGGCCAGGGCTCGCCGGTTGCGGTCGTGCGGGTCTCCGACACGCAGTACGCGGCCTTCTCGCTCGTGTGCCCGCACCAGGGTGCGACCGTCAACATTGCCGGTACCGGTTTCCGCTGCCCGCAGCACGGCGCGCGGTTCGCGTCCGACGGGAGCTGGACCGGTGGTCAGTCCACGTCGAATCTGCGCGCGCTCTCAGCCGCCTTCGATCCCGCGACGGGGGAGCTCACCATCTCCTGACCCCCGTTCACCCATCGACCTCGATCTGGCCTTCGCTCACCAGCACGCTCGACCCGCGCACGTAGGCCTCCGTTACCGCCCCGTCCCGTTTCTCCGCCCGGACCTCCAGCACGCTCGGCCGCCCCATCTCGACCCCCTGGGCGATCCGCCAGCGGAAGGTCCCGCTTGCCGCGGCCTCGAGAGTGCCAAGCAGGGCGCCGAGCGCGACGTTGGCGCTGCCGGTGGCGGGATCCTCGGGGACGCCATCGAGCGGGGCGAACATCCGCGCCCGAAGATCGAACCCGTCCCCGCTCCGGACATAGAGGTGCACGTCGGGGGAGACGCCGTCCGCGGCCAGCGCCTCGAGCCGGTCGACCTGCGCGCGGGCCCGCTCGAGCGCCGCCCGGTCGCGGAGCTCCACCATCAGGAACGGCAGGCCCACCGATGCCACTACGGGCTGATGCGTGCGGGTCACGACGTCCGCTGGGTCGAGCGACAACGCCTCCGCGACCGTCGCCGCGGGGACGGTGCGCCCGCGCGACAGCGGCTCGGGCGCGCGCAGCTCGCACCGGAGTCCGCCCGCCTCGGAGCGATCGATCACCACCGGCACGAGGCCCGCCAGCTCCTCGAACGTGACCGTGAAGGTGCCGTCGATCGGACCGAGCATCCCTGCCGTCGCGAGCGCGAACGCGGTGCCCACGTTGGGATGGCCGGCGAACGGCACCTCCCGGGCCGGCGTGAAGATGCGCACCCGGCGCGTGTGCCCGCGCTCCGCCGGGAGCACGAAGGTGCTTTCGGCAAAGTTGAACTCGCGCGCGATCTGCTGCATCTGCCCGTCGGTGAGACCGCTCGCCTCCGGTAGCACGGCCAGCTGGTTGCCGCCGAAGCGGGTGTCGGTGAAGACGTCGCAGATGAAGTAGCGGTAGCGCATGTCGGGTCCGGTCGGTCGGTGGTGGTGAGGTGCTATCCGTGCAGCGCGTTGTCGATGACGATCTCCAGGTCGTCGGGTGTGCGTTGCCGGCACTCCTGCTTCAGGTCCTCGATGTCGGTATCGAGAAACCGCCCCAGCGCCGAGTCCGTGGTGACCTCGAACGCGGGCAGGTCCTTCTTGGCCGCCGTGTTGGAGTAGAGCGCGAGGATGGCGCGCTCGTCGAAGCGGTAGAACGAGAAGGTCGGATAGGTGCCGAACAGCCAGATGTCCGCCGGCTTCCTGTACTCCCGCGCCAGCCGCGCGAAATACCGGTAGGCATCGGTGATGAGGCCGGGGATCTGCGGCCCGTCGTCGAAGTGCTTGCCGAGCGAGTACATCAGCTCATGATTCTCGAGGTCGGGCAGGAAGACCTCCAGGGTGGTGCCCTCGCGCGCCAGGAAGGTCTTGATGGCCGCGTCGTGGTTCTCGCGCCAGCGCCGCGAATGGATGAAGTAGAGCACCACCCGGGTCGACGAGGCGAGCAGCTCCTCGAACCGGGGCACAAACGCGGTGAACGGGGCGACCCGGACGATGCCGGACGACAGCTCGACGGGAGAGGTCATGGCGAAGATGGTCGTGGCTCGGCTACCCGCGGCTCACTGGAACCGGCTGTGCTCCCGCAGTACCGCCAGGCTCTTGGAGCCGAGCGTGAGCAGCGCCTGGAACACGCCCTTCACGCCGATCATCGAGCCGGTCGGCGGTGGGGCGGACGTCTCGCTGATTACCGTGAGGGTGCCGGTCCCGTCCTTCAGCTGGTAGGCGCCCCTTCCAAGCAGCCCCGCCGACTCCTTCACCTCGCCCTTGATACGCACTTCCTTGCCATTGTACTTGGACGAATTCTGCAGCAACTCCCCGATCGGGGTCACCGAGGCGCAGCCGGCGAGCAGGATGAGCGCGACGGCCAGGGCGGTACGATGGGCGATCCGGGCAAGGTAAAAGGCGGGGGAGGGCATGGCGCAGGCTCCGAGGCGGGGTCTCGAGGATAACGGCAATGAGGCGAATCTACCGGGGGCCCCGTCCGGCGACCAGTTCAGCGGCCTCCGTGGTCTCGAGCGAGGCTGCCCGGCTGAGCTCTCCTGCCCGTTTGCAGGTGATCGCCAGGTTGTTCAAGGTGACGGCCGTGTCCGGATGCCGCGGTCCGAGCGCACGCCGCTCAGGCGGGACCCGATCCGCCGGCAGCCTGGAGCGACGCCAAAGCCGCCTCGCTCAGGGGCCGGACCTTGAGCACCGTCTCCTTCCGGATAGTGACGGTGCCGGGCTTCGCGCCTCGCGGCTTGGAGACGTTGCGGGCCTCGGTGCGGGAGACGGCCACGGTGCCCGCCGACCGTGCCTTGCTGTGGTAGGCGGCGATCGCCGCGGCGAGCTCCTGAGTCGCGCGGTCGGGTGTCTCACCCGACGGCACGCGCAGGAGCACGTGGCTCCCCGGCATGCCGCGAATGTGAAACCAGAGGTCACTGGGGCGGGCGAGCTTGAGGCTGAGGTAATCGTTCGCCGCGTCGGTCCGGCCGGCGAGCACGCGCCAATCGCCCGGCAGCACGTACTCGACGATGCCGGCGGGACGATTACTCATCGGCGCTCGAGCGGTGAGGGCGAATTACGCGCCGGGCGGCCGATACCCGATCGACTTCTTGGACGCCTCGTCGAATTCCTCGGGCGAGAGCAGCAGGGTGGACTTCAGGTGCACGGCGCCGCTGGCGTTCACCGCGAGACTCATCGCCACCGCGGTCGCCACGTCGGGGAACTCGGAGATCGCGTACACGTCCGATTCGCCCATGGCGAAGTAGAAGGCAAGCAGCTTGCCTCCCGCCTTCTCCACCGTCTGCTGGATGGTTGCCCGGCGCTTGGTGCCCCCCTCCTTTGCCAGACCTTTCGCGCCTTCACTGGTGTACGATCCTTGCCAGAGGTAAGTCGGCATGCGGGCTCCCGGATGAGGTGAGCGGACTAAGCTACCCGTTATACCCGGAGGCGGAAGGCGGGCGGCCGGGCAAGACACCGGCATGGGGCCGACAGGCCTTCACCGGCGGTCGAATCGGATCCGGTTGGGAAACTCCGACTTCCGGCGGTGCGTAGATTCCTTGGCACCAGGCGACATCGCTGTCGGCCCCACCATTCAACCCTGAGAACCGTGCTCGCGCTGCTGCTGCTGGTCCAGACCGCCGTTTCCGGCACCGTTGTCGAGGGGAAGGGGTCGCCCACCGCGGAGGTGCCGCGGCTCGAAGCCACGGTGGTGGTCGACGGGGTTCTGGACGAGCCCGCCTGGGCCCAGGCTACCCGGCTCGGCGGCTTCTGGCAGTACCAGCCGGTGGACGGCCGGCCCGCCGAGGAGGAGACCGTGGTCCTGGTGTGGTACGCGCCGGACGCGATCTACTTCGGGATCGTGGCCCGCGACCACCGGCCGGCCGCGATCCGGGCCACCGTGGCCGACCGTGACAACATCGACAACGACGACCACATCGTCATCGACATCGATACCTTCCACGACCGCCGCCGGGCGTTCTTCTTCGGCGTGAACCCGCTGGGCGCCCAGAGCGACGGCGTCCGGAGCGAGGGCGCGGGACAGGTGAGCAGCCTCATCCCCGGCAGCACCGATCTCAACCCCGATTTCACCTGGGACTCGAAGGGTCGGATCACCGACCTGGGCTACGAGGTCGAGATCCGGATCCCGTTCAAGAGCCTCCGCTACCCTGGCGGCCAGTCGCAGACCTGGGGCCTCAACGTGACCCGGGTAGTTCAGCGGACCGGCTACACCGATACCTGGACCGACGTCCGGCGGGCGAACGCGAGCTTCCTGGGGCAGGAAGGGGCCATCGGCGGGCTGCACGATCTCAAGCGCGGGGTGGCGGTCGAGGCCCAGCCGTTCGTCACCGCGACCGCCGATGGCCGCCGCGATGTCGCCGGGAGTGAATTCGTCCGCGACGACGTGAATCCCGACGCCGGCCTCAACCTCAGGCTTGGCTTCACCAGCTATGCCCTCGACGCCACGCTCAATCCCGATTTCAGCCAGGTCGAGAGCGACGAGGGGCAGGTGACGGTGAACGAGCGGTTCGCGCTGTTCTTTCCGGAGAAGCGGCCGTTCTTCCTCGAGGGTATCGAGCTGTTCGGCTCGCCGCAGACCCTGGTCTACACCCGGCGGATCGTGAATCCCAAGGCCGGCGCCAAGCTGACGGGCAAGTTCGGGCACCTTGGCGTCGCTCACCTGACCGCGGTCGACGAGACCGACGCCGGCGACGCGTGGTTCAACGTCACCCGGCTCCGGCGAGACTTCGGCCGCAACTCGATCGCCGGGGTGACCTTCACCAACCGCGACCAGGGGAGCCTCCACAACCGCGTGCTCGCGGGCGACTTCCGGTACGTCTGGGGGCTGTACTACACCCAGTTCCAGCTCGGCGCCTCGGTGACCCACGACGCGGTGGGCAGCCGCACCGCGCCGATCTGGCAGGGGGAATACGACCGCACGGGCCGCTCATGGGGCTTCAATTACCTGGTGAAGGGGCTCGGTCGCGGCTTCGACGACCAGGCAGGGTTCGTGAACCGGCTCCGGAGCGACGTGGTCAACGCGCACGCCTTCAACCGGGTCACGATCTACGGCGCGCGCGGGGCGGCATTGGAGAATCTCACCATCTTCTTCGGCCCCGACCGGACCTGGCTCTACCGGGAGTTCGGCTTCAATCCGGCCCTCGAGGGGTTCGAGCAGCTCGACGCCACCTTCCAGCTCCGCGGCGGGTGGAAGCTCAACGGACACGTCGAGCGCGACTTCGTGAACTTCCAGGACTCGAGCTACGCCGATTACACGGTGGGAAGTGCGGCCGGCCCGGCCTACCGTCCGGCTGACGACTTCTCCGGGTTCGTGTGGGAGACGGGGGTGACGACGCCGACCTGGCAACAGCTCAACGCGCACGTGCGATACCGCCGGGGGCGTGCCGCGATCTTCGAGGAGGCTACGACCGGCAACGCGTGGCTGCTCGCCGGCGAGCTGGGCCTCCGGCCGGCGTCGACGGTCCGGGTGGCGCTCACCGGGACGGTCTTCCGGCTCTCGCGTCTCGACGGGCGGGAGTTCGCGCGCACCACCATTCCGCGGCTCAAGGTGGAATACCAGCCGCGCCGGTCGCTCTTCTTCCGCGCGATCGGTGAGTATCGCTCGGAGCGACGGGTGGCGCTCTCCGATCCGGCCAGCGGCGCGCCGCTCCTCGTGGCCGGTGCGGCCCAGCCGCCCACGGAGTTCAACGGCCTGCGGGTCGACCTGCTGGCGTCGTTCGAGCCGACGCCGGGGACGGTGGCGTTCCTGGGGTACGGCAGCTCGCTCGAGACCGACGGCGAGTTCAACTGGTCGCGGTTGAAGCGGCAGAGCGACGGGTTCTTCGTCAAGCTGGCGTATCAGGTGCGGCGGTAGCTCTCGCCTGGTGGCGTGCCCCTGCTGAATCAGCGCAGCCGGACGGCCGAGAACTCCTGGGTGATCCCGTGCCGCGCCGCCCGCGGCAGCAGCAGGGCCGCGATGCAGGCGAGCGCGGCCGCCACGGCGAGATAGACCGCCGGCGCCAACGTGTGTCCGCTGCGGACGAGCAGCCACGTCGCCACCATCGGCGTCGTGCCGCCGAGCAGGGCGATCCCCACGTTGTATCCCACCGACAGCACCGTGCACCGAACCCGCCACGGCGCGAGCTCGGCCATCGCGGCCGGCAGGCCGCCGCCGGCCATCCCGATCAGCAGCGCGAGCCCCGCCTCGCCGCCGAAGATCGCCCACGGCGTTCCCCGTGCCATCAGCGCCATGAGCGGATACGCCAGCAGCGCCAGGGCGCCGGCCGCGCTCGCGAGCATGATCCGGCGGCCGAAGCGGTCGCTCGCGAGGCCGGCGATGGGGCTGATGATCAGCAGGAGCCCCATGGCCGCCGTGTTGAGGCCGAGCGCCAGGCTCTCCGGCACCCCGGCGACCTGGTGCAGCCAGGTGGCCGAGTAGACGAACGTGGTGTAGAACCCGACGCTGAGCCCGGCGACGAGGCAGACCAGGTGCACCATCGTCCGCCAGTGAGACCGGAACGCCTCGCCCACGGGCGACTTGGCGGGCATCTGCTGGGGCACCCGTTCGACGTAGTTGCGCCTGATCCAGAGTCCCCCGAACGCCACCAGCACGCCGAGCGCGAACGGAATGCGCCAGCCCCACGCGAGCACCGCCTCGGACGGCAACGCCAGGTTGACGATCGCGCCCGCCGCCGAGCCGAGCAGCGTTCCCGCCGACGCGCCCCAGGGTCCCCAGCTGCCCATCCAGCCGCGCCGCCCGGGCTCGGCGCCCTCGACCAGGAACACCGCCGACGCCATGTACTCGCCGCCGACCGCGACCCCCTGGATGAGGCGGAGCACGATGAGCAGAATCGGCGCAAGCATCCCGATCTTCGCCGCGTCGGGCAGGAAGGCCACCAGAAAGGAGGGAAACGCCATCGCCATGACCGAGCCGAGGAGCGCCTGCTTCCGGCCGTAACGGTCGCCGATCCAGCCGAACAGCGCGCCACCGACGGGCCGCATCACGAACCCGGCGGCGAACGTGCCGAACGCCGCCAGCGTGGACGAGGTCGGATCGTGAGCGGGGAAGAAGTGCGCCCCGATCTGCGGCGCGAAGAACCCGAACAGGGCGAAGTCGTACCACTCGAGCATGTTGCCGACGACCCCGGCCACGATCCCCCGCTGCACCGTCCTGGGCGTGCGGAATTCCTGGGTGATCGCGTTGCCGGGGACGATCGGCGGGGGCATCGGGATCGCGGTCATCGGTATGCGGTCCGGGTCACGGAGCTACGGGGCAAGGTTGAGCCCGCCGCCGGGAATCTGAAAGCGGCGAGCTCACGGAAGATGTCAGGCAACGGGCGGACGGCTTCAGGGCGTTGCTTGAGAGCGTTACGGCGCGCGGGTGCCCTCGAACCGCAGGTTACGCACGGAGTCGGCGCCGCTGGTGGCGTAGTGGGCGACCGTCGTGCCGACCATCTTGCCGTCCTGCAGCCGGGTGACGCTCTGGACGCTCACCTTGATCCCCTTGCGCAGGGCGCTCTCGAACGGACCGGCCTCGGTGATGACGCTGTCGCCGGCCACCGCGACGACGTGCATCGGGATGGGCTTGCGCTTGGGGAAGTTCAAAGACCAATCCGAGGTGTCGCTCGAGGCGACCAGCTCGTAGCTGACGAGCACGCTGTCTCCGGTTTCCGCCATGGTTTTGACGGACCACTTCCCGGCGATATCCGCGAGAGCGAGCGGCGCGGGTGCGGCCGGCGCCTCGGGTGCGGCGGCCGTCGACTCCGTGGCCGGTTCTTCCTTCGGCTTGTTGCAGCCGACGAGGGCGATCGCGCAACAGCCAAGCATGAGGCGACGCATGGGGCCTCCAGTATGCGGGAAGACAGGGCGCAGGTTGGATGGGGGTGGAGGCAGAACATACGGGCAAGTCCCTGGGTCGGCAATCAGCCCCTCCAGCCGGAGGGAACGAAGTCGGGCCGCTCGGGTGACTACTCCACGATCTCCACCCGCCCGATCCGGTCCCCCTCGAGGATCCGCTCCGCCACCGCCTGCCCCCCGTCGATCCGGCCGAAGATCGTGTACTCGTGGTCGAGCAGCGGATTGTCGACCAGGTTGATGAACCACTGCCCATCGCCCGTATCACGGCCTCGCGCCGAGATTCCGATGGTTCCCCGCGCGTGCGTCCGCATCGTCAGCTCGTCCCGCATGAACGCCGCGTCGCCGACGTACTCGCTCGCGTCCGGCCCACCGCCCTGGATGACGAAGTTGGGCTCCACCCGCTGGAAGACCTTCCCGTCGTAGAACCCCTCGCGCACCAGCCGCAGCACCCGCGCCACCGTCGCCGGCGTCTCGTCCGGAAAGAGGCGAACCGTGAAGCTGCCGCCGCCGCTCGACCGCGTCATCGTGACCCGGAGCCGGATCGACCGACGGAGGAACAGCTGGGCCAGCGGCTCCGGACGGATCGGGAGCGGGACCGGGCGGGCCTCGGCCGGCGCGCCGGTCCAGCCCGAGAGGATGGTCGCGACCTGCCCCGCCACGGTCGTGTCGTAATCGGCGAGATACGCCGTGAGCCGCGGCGCGCTGGCCGCCGAGCCCAGCGTGGCGATTCGCTGGAGCATCGCCACCCGCGGATCGCGGGCGTTCTCGCGCCGGCGCGCGCTCAGCCGGTCGAATGCGTCGAGCAGGGCCGGGAGGGCGCCGGGATGGGTGGTGGAGTCGAGCGCCGTCGCCGCGGCGAGCGCCACCTGATGTCCGGAGGAGCCCAATGCCCGGATGTACACGCTGTCCGCCTCGTGGCCCGCCGTGGCGGCCAGCCCGGCGATGGCGGCCTCCTGCACGTTCCGGTCGGCGTCGCCCACGAGGCGGAGCAGCAGCGCGCGATCCCGGACGATGGCGGCCGCCCGGGCCGCGTAGATCCTGGGCTCCACCCGTGGCGCAGCGGCCATCGCCGGGAGCAGCGGCCGCGCGGCGGTGCTGTCCAGTCGCGCGAGGGCGAGCAGCGCGTGCGCGCCGGTCTGCCACCGATGGTCCGGCGGGCCTGCCGTCACCCGGGCGGCCACGAGTCGCTTCAGCGCAACCACCGCGGCCGGTGCGTCGGCGCACCCGCTTCCGAGCGAGTCGATCGCCGTGAGGGCCACGTACGGCTCGCGGTCGCGGGTGAGCTTCAGGATCGGCGCGCAGTCCGGCGGCCCGTCGCCCAGGCGTGCCGCCGCGATCGCCTCCGTGCGGACGATCACGCTCGGATCACGTACGGCGCCGCCAACGAGCACCGCGCGGAGCGGCGCGGTCAACGCGCCCGTGCCCCTGAGGGCCATTCGGCGGGCCTCGTCGTCGCGATCGCGGATTGCGCCCACCGCCGTGGCGCTGTCGAGGCCGCCCGCCGTCGCGAGCGTCAGCAGCGACCACCTCCGGACAACCGTGTCCGCCGATGCCAGCGCCGCGCGTCGGAGCAGGTCCACGCTCGCGGATGTGAGCGTGCCCGTGGCCCGGCGCGCCCGGGCGAGGGTGTAGAGCCCGTGGACGAGGCCGGGGGTCTGCTGCTGCGCGAGCCGCGCCCGAAGGGCGTCCTCCGCTGAACGCGCCGCGGCCGAGTCGGGCAGCGGCAGCCGCCCCAGCGACTGGGCCAGGGCGTCCGCGACACGCGGATCCGGCTCGGTCGCGAGCGCGCGGGCGAGCACCGCGGCCGCCTCGCGCGTTCCGAGCGCCGCGCCGCCGGTGTCGGCCGCGGTGCGGCGCAACCGACGGAGGGACTGCGCCACGGCGTTCGCCGCCTCGGCGCGAATGGCCGGATGGGGATCGGCCAGCGACGGCAGCAGGCGGCGCCCCAGCTCCGGACGCTGAACGCGGCCCAGCCCGCGCACCGCGAGGCGCCGCAGCAGCGTGTCGCTGCCGGTCAGCGCCGCGAGCAGCGGGTCGAGTCCCTCGGCTCCGGTCCCGCGCGCGTCCTCCGCCACGAGCAGGCGCTGGAGCAGGGCGGTGTCCACGGCAGCCGCGGGAGCCGCCGCTTGTCCCGCGGCAGGCGATGACCAAAGTGTCAGAGCGAGTCCGAGGGCCAGCCGCGGGACACGTGCGCGCATCGAGGATCCTGGAGTGGGGGTCGGAGGCACTACGGAGGGGTGGTGGGAGAGTTCCACCCGTCCTATGGTTCGTGCATGCTGACGACGCGCACGCTGGGCACGCAAGGCCTGACCGTTTCCGCCCTCGGACTGGGCTGCATGGGCATGAGCCAGTCGTATGGCACCCCCAACGACGAGGAGTCGGTGGCCACCATCCACCGCGCCCTCGAGCTCGGGGTGACGCTGTTCGATACCGCCGAGGTGTACGGTCCCTACACCAACGAGAGCCTGCTCGGCGGGGCACTCGTGGGGCGGCGCGATCGCGCCATCATCGCCACCAAGTTCGGCTGGGAGATCGGGTCCGCCGGCCGGGGCGGTCTCGACAGCCGCCCGTCGCATATCCGCGAGGCGGTGGAAGGCTCGCTCCGGCGGCTCGGCACCGATTACATCGATCTGCTGTACCAGCACCGGGTGGATCCCCAGGTGCCGATCGAGGACGTCGTCGGCGCCATGGCCGAGCTGGTCGGGCAGGGGAAGGTGCGTTTCCTCGGGCTCAGCGAGGCAGGCGAGCAGACCATCCGGCGCGCCCACGCAGTGCACCCGATCTCGGCGCTGCAGAGCGAATACTCTCTCTGGGAACGGAACCTCGAGGCGGAGATCCTGCCGCTGCTGCGCGAGCTCGGCATCGGCCTGGTGCCGTTCAGCCCGCTCGGCCGCGGGTTCCTGACCGGGACGGCGCGGCGGGCCGAGGAGTATCCCGAGGGCGACTACCGCCGCGGCGATCCCCGATTCCAGGGCGCCAACTTCGACGCCAATGTCCGCGCGGCCGCCGTGGTGAGCGAGGTCGCGGCGAGGCTCGGGGCCACGCCGGGACAGGTGGCGCTCGCCTGGGTGCTGCACCAGGGGCCGGACCTGGTGCCGATTCCGGGCACCAAGCGCCGGCGGTTCCTGGAGGAGAACGTCGCCGCGGCCGATCTCCGGCTCGCGGCCGCCGACATGGCGCGGCTCGACGCGGCACTCCCGCCCGAGGTGATCGCGGGGCCGCGGTACGGCGAGAGCATGATGGCGTACATCGATCGCTGAGGCGGGGACCGTCGATCCGAGTCACCCTGAGCGAAGCGAAGGAGCCATGACCGGAATCATGGCCCCTTCGCTTCGCTCAGGGTGACTCGTGTTGTTGCTGCTGGTGCGGGCGAAAGACGATGTCGAACACCATCGTCCACGTCTTCCCTCCGTCCGTGGAACGCTCAGCCTTCTCCCGCACGTCCTTCCCGTCCTTCCACCAGATGCCGCGGAGCAGGGTCGGCGTGCCGTCCGCCGCGCGATCCGGTCCGGTCAGGACCATCCGCTCGCCTTCGAGCCCGCCGTTCAGCAGCAGCAGGCTCCCGCGATTGGTGAACCAGCTCTGGTGCCAGCGCCGGCGGGAGGCATCGTAGCTGCTGAGGCTCTCGCCGACCAGCCCGTCGTCCTGCTCGTACACCTCCCGCACCGCGCACCCATCGAGCACCACCGTCACCCGGTTCCGGGCGACGACCTTCGACCGATCGGTCACGTCGTAGGTATCCCAATCGCCCGCGAAGAAATCGAACTGCCGGAATTCCGCCGTGGCGCACGAGGCCGGCGGGCGCCGCCCCGGAATGGCGCGCGGCGGAGACGTAACGCGCGACCCTTGCGCACCCGCCGTCAGCGCCATGGACGAGGCCGCGAGGGCCAGCAGGAGCGCGACCGGGCGTCGTGCAGCGAGGTGCGGGCTGAACATATGATCCTCGTCACTGGGTTCGCGGCGTGATCCAGCCGCCGATTCGATCAGCCCCGCGCGCGACGCAGCGCCAGGTGCGCCGCGGCGTACGCGCGCCAGGGCCGCCACCGCTCGGCCATGCGCCGGAGCGCGCTCGCGCCGCTTACGCCGGCGGCGCGCTGGAGCGAGCCATCGCTCGCCGGAAAGGCGTCGGGCCACTGCAGCGCGCGCATGACGATGGCCGTCGCGGTCCGCTCCCCGACGCCGGGGATCTCCGCCAGCGCGAGCAGCGTCGACGGGACGTCGGCCCCCGGCGCCAGGTGCAGTGCGCCCTCCGTCACTGCCCGGGCGACGGCGACGATGGCGTCGGCACTCCGCGGAGGCACGCCGAGCCGCGCGAGGAACGGCGCGCCCGCGCCGGCGACGCGCCCGGCGGTCGGGGCCAGCCGGACGAGGCCGGGAAGCTCGGTCTCGATGGTCTCGCCGAGGGCCTCGGCGATCCGTCCGGCGGCGGTGCCGGATCGGGCCGAGGCGCCCGCGTCCCGATCGGCCGCTCGCAGGAGCTCACGCAGCGCCGCCTCGAACCCGTCGAAGGCCCCGGGCATCCGGAGTCCAGGCCGCCGCGCGACCGCCGCCGCGAGGCCCCCGTTCGCGAGATGGCCATCGATCACCGATGGCTCGGCATCGAGGTCGAACAGTTGTCGCAGGCGCGCGAGCAGCGGCATGAGCACGGGCAGGAGCGAGGCCGACAGGTGAACGGCGAGCTCGCCGCCGGGACCGGTGCCAGCCATGCGGTCCGCGCTGGCGCCCCGCAGGCGCCGGGTGGCGGGGGACCACACCGCCCGCTCGACCGTGACGACGCCGCGACACCGGTCGAGGTGCACGGTCCTGGCGTAACGGCCCGGCTCGACGACCTCGACGCCAGGCACCGCGTCTGCGGCAAGCCGGTCGAGCAGCGGGTCCCAGGCGAGCGGTGGCCGATACGCGAGCGTCAGCCGCACGAGATCGGGCGCCGGGCCGGCCGGGCTGCCGGCTCGTGCCGCGGCGCGGCGGCGCTGCCGGAGTCCGCTCGGGCTCATGCGGTAGCGCTCCTGGAAGACCGTGTTGAACCGGCGCAGGCTCTGGAAGCCGCTGGCGAACGCCACCCGCGTCACGGGCAGCGCGGTGTCGGTCAGCAGGCACTTGGCCAGGAGCAGGCGGTGCGTCTGCGCCAGCTCGACCGGCGAGACGCCGAGCTCGCGCTCCATCGCCCGCCGAAGCTGGCGCTCGCCTACGCCCAGCTCGCGCGCCAGAAGGCCGACACCGCGTCCGTTGAGCGCGCCGGCCGCGATGCGCGTCGCCGCCGCTCGCGCCACGCGATGGACGGCATCCACCAGCGCGCGCCCCGGCGCCAGCTCCGGCCGGCAGCGGAGACAGGGCCGGAAGCCGTCGTGCTCGGCGGCCGCGGCCGAGGCAAAGAACCGGCGGCGGTCCGGGTATGCTACGCGCGCCGGACAGACGGGACGGCAATAGATCATGGTCGAGCTGATGCCCACGAAGAAGACGCCATCGAACCGCGGGTCGCGTGACGCGAGCGCCTGGGCGCAACTCTCGGCGTCCAGCATCGGCGGGTGCAGGGCAGTGGCGGTCATGGGGGGAAATGTAGGCGGTTTCAGGTCGGCGGCTCGCCGGATTCGGACATGGAATCCGAGGCGCGGACGCTATCCGGGCGCAGTCTCTTGAGGATTCTTCAAGGAGGTCGACGTGCTGGGCTCCACCAATGCGGCGGCGACCATCGCCGTCAAGGACATCGCGGTCGCCCGAAGGTTCTACGAAGACAAGCTGGGCCTCGAGCTCAGCGGAACCGAAGGCGAGGGTGTGCGCCGCTACCGGAGCGGCTCGTCCACGATCCTGGTATACGAGTCGCGCTTTGCCGGCACCAACCAGGCCACCGCCGCCACCTGGCTGGTGGGCGACGAGCTGGGGGCCATCGTGCGGGCCCTCGCCGCCAAGGGGATTGCCTTCGAGCACTTTGACTTCCCGGGAACGACCCGCGAGGGCGATGTGCACGTCTCGGGGACAACTCGGGTCGCCTGGTTCAAGGACCCCGACGGCAACATCCTGTCGATCGTCAACGGATAGGAGGTGGCATATGTCTGACCTCACCATCAGTGGGTGGCGTCGATCGCGAGATCGCAGGCCCGGACACGCGACCCTCATGACGGTCGCCCTGGCGGCGCGCGGCGACCTGACCGAGATGACCTTCCAGCAGACCGGCTTCGAGTGGGACGAGGACCGCGATGGGCATCGCGAGGGCTGGTCCGAGTGCTTCGACCGGCTGGAGGAGCACCTGGCGAGTGTCGATTCGGCGAACCCTCGTTCGACGTATCGGTAGAGCCCGGATCAAGCCGGTCGAGCCCGACCGGGCGTCCCCGCTCGAAAACCGTCATCCGAAGGAGACACGACAATGCGGTTCATGGTCATCGTGAAGGCCACCAAGGAATCAGAGGCCGGGGTACTGCCCAGCGAGCAGTTGCTCGCCGACATGGGCAAGTACAACGAGGAGCTGGCCAAGGCCGGCGTGATGCTGGCGGGCGAAGGGCTGCAGCCGAGCTCGAAGGGGGCCCGGGTGAAGTTCTCGGGCAAGAACCGCACGGTCGTCGATGGGCCCTTCGCCGAGACCAAGGAGCTGATCGCCGGCTTCTGGCTGATCCAGGCGCGGTCCAAGGAGGAGGCCATCGAATGGGTCAAGCGCGCGCCCAATCCGCACGAGGGCGAGTCCGAGATCGAGATCCGGCAGGTGTTCGAGGCCGAAGACTTCGGCGAGCAGTTCACGCCGGAGCTGCGCGAGCAGGAAGAGCGGATCCGCGCGCGGGTGGCCGGGCAGGCTGCCGGGAAGAAGGGCTGACCGTGCTGAAAGTCATCGGCACGCTCGTCGTCCTCGCGGTGGTGGTGGTGCTGGTCCTCGCCGCGCGCGAGCCGGATCACTTCCGGGTCCAGCGCCGGGCCAGCATCGCTGCGCCGCCCGAGCGGATCTTTCCGCTCGTCAACGACTTCCACCGCTGGGGCACGTGGTCGCCGTACGAGCACAAGGACCCCGACATGAAGCGCACCTTCAGCGGGGCCGCCAGCGGCCGGGGCTCGATCTACGAGTGGGCCGGGAATTCCAGCGTCGGCTCGGGCCGCATGGAGATCGTGCAGTCCTCCGCGCCGTCGAAGGTCGCGATCAGGCTGGACTTCCTGAAGCCGTTCGAGGGCCACAACGTCGCCACCTTCACGATGGAGCCGGCCGGAAGCGTCACCAACGTCACCTGGGTGATGGACGGGCCCACGCCCTTCGTCGGCAAGATCATGCACGTCTTCATCAACATGGACCGCATGGTGGGCACCGACTTCGAGACCGGACTCACCAATCTCAAGACCGCCGCGGAGCACGAGCCGGCCAGGAGCACGTCATGAAGATCGATCCCTACCTGAACTTCAATGGCCAGTGCGAGGAGGCGTTCAAGCTCTACGAGCGGGTCCTCGGCGGCACCATCGAAGGCATGATGACCCACGGCGCCTCGCCGATGGCGGCCGACGTGCCGGCGGGGTGGCGCGACCGGATCCTCCACGCCCGCCTCGTCGTGGGCGACCAGGCTCTGATGGGCTGCGACGCTCCCCCCGACTATTACGCGAAGCCGCAGGGCGCGCACGTCACGATCACGGTCAAGAACCCCGCGGACGCCGAGCGCATCTTTCACGCGCTGGCGGACCAGGGGACCGTGACGATGCCGATCGCGACGACCTTCTGGTCTCCCCGGTTCGGGATGCTCACCGACCGGTTCGGGACGCCGTGGATGATCACGACCGAGCAGACGCCGGACTAGGCCCCGCCTTGCCCCGACCGCCCGCGATGCATTAATCGTTGGGGGTGACGGGTTCCGATGCCCACAGGGCGATCGACGCGGTCTGGAGGATCGAGTCGGCCCGGCTGATTGCCGGGCTGGCCCGGCTCGTCGGCGACGTCGGGGTCGCGGAGGATCTGGCGCAGGATGCGCTGGTGGCGGCCCTCGAGCGCTGGCCGGAGGCCGGCGTGCCCGACAACCCCGGCGCCTGGCTCATGGCCACCGCGAAGCACCGGGCGATCGACCTGCTCCGCCGCCGGACGCTGCTCGAGCGGAAGCACGAGCAGCTCGGGCACGAGCTCGAGGCCCGGCAGGAGCAGGCTGTGCCCGATCTCGAGGCCGCGCTCGACGACCACGTCGGCGACGACCTCCTCCGGCTCATGTTCGTCGCCTGCCATCCGGTGCTCTCCACCGAGGCGCGCGTGGCGCTCACGCTCCGGCTGGTCGGCGGCCTCACGACCGGCGAGATCGCTCGGGCGTTCCTCGTGCCCGAGGCGACCGTGGCGCAGCGGATCGTCCGGGCCAAGCGGACGCTCGCCGACGCGCACGTGCCCTTCGAGGTGCCTCGGGGCGAAGCGCTCGCTGCCCGCCTGTCCTCCGTCCTTGGCGTGGTCTACCTGATCTTCAACGAGGGGTACTCGGCCACCGCCGGGGACGACTGGATGCGCCCCTCGCTGTGCGAGGACGCGCTTCGGCTGGGGCGGATCCTGGCGGGGCTGGCGCCGGGCGAGCCGGAGGTACACGGCCTGGTCGCACTGATGGAGATCCAGGCGTCCCGCTCGGCGGCGCGCACCGGACCGTCGGGTGAGCCGGTGCTGCTGCTCGACCAGGACCGCGGACGCTGGGACCAGCTCCTCATCCGCCGCGGGCTCGCAGCACTCGATCGCGCGGAGGCGCTGGGCGGCGCGCGCGGCCCGTATGCCCTGCAGGCCGCGATCGCTGCCTGCCACGCGCGGGCCCGCACCCCGGAGGCAACCGACTGGGCCCGGATCGCGGCGCTCTACGGCGAGCTGGCGGAGCTGGCTCCATCGCCGGTGGTGGAGCTCAACCGGGCGGTCGCGCTGGGCATGGCGTTCGGGCCCGCGGCGGGGCTCGAGCTGGTCGACGCACTGATGTCGGAGCCCGCGCTCAAGACGTACCACCTCCTGCCCAGCGTGCGGGGCGACCTGCTCGCCAAGCTCGGACGCGCGGACGAGGCGCGCGCGGAATTCGAGCGGGCGGCCTCGCTCACGCAGAACGCGCGGGAGCGTGCGCTGCTGCTCGATCGCGCGGCCGCCTCTGCCTCCGGGCCCGGCTCCGTTCCCGTGACCACCGCCATCTCAGCACCCGCCGCCGTTCCCACACTCCCCTAGCCCATGGATCCCGAGGGGTCACCCGTCACTTCGTCCTGGGCCCCCGTGCCGCTATCCTACAGGTCCGCGTCATGACACCTTCTCTCCTCCGCTGGATGCCCTCGGCCCTGCTGGCCGCCGCCGCGACCGCGGCCTGCGGCCACGCCGCGGGAACGGCCCCGGCGCCGTCCCCCGAGCCCCCCGCCGGGGATGCGGCCGCGCGCACGGCCGCCCGGGTCCGGGCCGACAGCGCCCGCCGGCCGTACACCGAGGCCGATGTGCGCTTCATGTCCGACATGATCGGCCACCATGCCCAGGCCCTGGTCATGGCAGCCTGGGCGCCGACCCACGGCGCGAGCCCGTCGGTGCGCACGCTGGCCTCGCGGATCATCAACGCGCAGCAGGACGAGATCGCCACCATGCAGCACTGGCTCGGCGATCGCGGCCAGCCGGTGCCGGAGGTCCATGCCATGTCGATGCCGGGTATGCTGATGCCCGGCATGCTGACGGAGGCCCAGATGCAGGCGCTGGAGCAGGCCGCGGGGCCGGGGTTCGACCGCCTGTTCCTGAAGGACATGATCCAGCACCACCGCGGCGCCGTCACCATGGTGCAGCAGCTGTTCGACACCCCCGGGGCCGCCCGGGACGAGACCGTGTTCAAGTTCGCCAACGACGTCAATGCCGATCAGTCCACCGAGATCGCCCGGATGGAGACGATGCTCGGGGCCCTCACCCCCGGAAGGGGCTCACAGTGATCACCAGGACATTCGCCATGGCTTGCCGCCCGTTCCCGTCGCTGTTGCTCACCCTCTCCCTGCTTGGCACGGCGGCTTGCGGCCATTCGGCCGGCGCCGGCGCGCCGGTGCCGGCGGACAACATGTCCACCACGCCGCCGAGCCCGGATCCGCGGATCGGACTGCATGCCGGGCTGATGAACGCCCAGGAGGCCACCTGGAACCTGCAGGTGGTCTCGAAGACGCCTCCGTCGCCGCAGTTCGCGGGGATCACCAACTCCGACCTGGCGTTCACCGGGCACTACGCCATCCAGGGGAGCTACAACGGGTACCAGGTCTGGGACATCGCGGACCCGCGGAAGCCGGTGCTCAAGACCGCCTACGTCTGCCCGGCATCGCAGAGCGACGTGTCGGTCTACCGGAACCTGCTGTTCGTCTCCGGAGAGGACCTCTCCGCCCGCCTCGACTGCGGGACGGAGGGCGTGACGGACACCGTGAGCGCCGCGCGGCTGCGCGGGGTGCGGATCTTCGACATCACCGACATCACCCACCCGAGGAACGTGGGCAACGTGCAGACCTGTCGCGGCTCGCACACGCACACCGTGCTGGTCGATCCGAAGGACACGGCCAACGTCTACATCTACGTCTCCGGCTCATCGCAGGTGCGGTCGTCGGCCGAGTTGCCCGGCTGCGTGTCGGCGCTGCCGTCGCAGGACCCCAACTCGGCGCTGTTCCGCATCGAGGTGATCAAGGTGCCGCTGGCACATCCGGACCAGGCGGCGATCGTGAGCTCGCCCCGAATCTTCCAGGACCTGGTGGCGCCCCCGAAGCATGGCGAGGCGCCGGCGGACATCGCCGCCAACAAGCAGGAGGTGGCCAAGGCCCGCGCCGCCGGCGGATTCGTCGCGGTCATCGACAGCCAGGAAATCGTGGTCCCGGAGCGCTACGTAGTGCAGATGCTCGCGGGCGTGGTGAAGGCCCGGAACGGCACCGGCGCGCCGACCGCCGCCGACAGCGCGACGCTGCGCGATTCGCTGCCGTCCATCATCGCCCAGATGGCGGGCCCGCCGCCGGCGACCAACCCGGACGGGACCAAGCCCGGGCCCACGCAGTGCCACGACATCACCGTCTATCCCGCCATCGGCCTGGCCGGCGGCGCGTGCGGCGGCTACGGCCTGCTGCTCGACATCAGCGACCCGGCCCATCCGACGCGCATCGGCGCCGTGGCCGACTCCAACTTCTCCTACTGGCATTCGGCCACGTTCAACAACGACGGCACCAAGCTCCTGTTCTCCGACGAGTGGGGCGGCGGCGGCCAGCCGAAGTGCCGCGCGACGGACAAGCCGGAGTGGGGCGCGGACGCGATCTTCTCCCTCACCGACCGGCAGCTCAAGTTCCAGAGCTACTACAAGATGCTCGCGCCCCAGACGGCGCAGGAGAACTGCGTGGCCCACAACGGCTCCCTGATCCCGATTCCGGGACGGGACGTGATGGTGCAGGCGTGGTATCAGGGCGGCATCTCGGTGTTCGACTGGACGGACGGCGCGCACCCGAAGGAGATTGCGTTCTTCGACCGCGGCCCGGTAGACTCGACCCGGATGGCGAGCGGCGGCTCGTGGTCGGTGTACTGGTACAACGGCGTCATGGTGAGCTCCGAGATCTCGCGTGGGCTGGACATCTTCGAGCTCACGCCGAGCGGCTTCATCTCGCGCAACGAGCTGGACGCGGCCAAGACCGTGCACCTCGATTACCTGAACACCCAGGGGCAGCCGAAGCTGGTGTGGCCGCCGAGCTTCGCGCTCGCGCGGGCGTATGTGGACCAGTTGGAGCGGTCGCGGGGGCTGGAGGCGGGGAAGATCGCGGCGGTCCGGCGGTCGCTGGCAGACGCGGAGAAGGCCAAGGATGACGCGAGGCGGGACGCGCTGACCGCGCTGGCGAGGACGCTCGACGCCGACGCGAGCGGGGCGAGCGATGGCGGCACCAACGGAGGGGGCAACGGCGTGGGCAATGGGGCGAAGGTACGGATCTTGGCGGGCGCGGTGCGGGAACTGGCCGCCGCGGGGAGCTGAAGGGCTGGTAGTCACTCCCTGGAGTCACCCTGAGCAAAGCGAAGGGGGCATACCGACAGGAATGCCCCCTTCGCTTTGCTCAGGGTGACTCGGGTTTGGTGACGCGGGCCCGGCAGGTCCGCCAGCAGATAGTTGACAAAAGCAACCATATAACCGATGCTGCAGGGGTCACCTCCGGAGGAGACCCCCGTGACCACCCAGCTCGCGGCTGCCGCCCGGGTCCGGCGGTTCAATCGCTTCTACACCCGGCGCATCGGCCTGCTCGACGCCGGCCACCTGCACACGCCATTCTCGCTCGCAGAGGCGCGCGTACTGTACGAGGTGGCGCACCTCGACCGTCCCACGGCGAGCACGCTCATCGCCACACTCGATCTCGACGCCGGCTATCTGAGCCGGCTGCTCCGGGGCCTTCGCCAGCGCGGCCTCCTCACGGCCCGCGCCGCTTCCGGCGACCGCCGCCGGCGCGAGCTCGCCCTCACCGCCAGCGGCCGGAAGGCGTTCGGCCAGCTCGACGCGCGGGCCACGGACGCGATCGCAGGCATGCTCGAGCGTCTCAACGCGCCGGAGCGGGACCGCCTGCTCGCCTCCCTCGGCACGGTGGAGGCGCTGCTGGACGACCCCGCGGCCGCGTCTGCGCGCACGCCGGCGGTGGCGCTCCGCGCACCCGAGCCAGGCGATCTGGGGTGGGTGGTGCAACGTCACGGCGAGCTGTACGCCGAGGAGTACGGTTGGGATGCCAGCTTCGAGCGGCTCGTGGCGAAGATCGTGGGGGAGTTCGCGGCGGCTGACAGCGGACCCGCGAATCGGTGCTGGATCGCCACGCTCGATGGCCAGCGGGCGGGCTGCGTGTTCCTGATGCCCGGCGCGACCCCGGGCGTGGGCAAGCTCCGGCTGCTATTGGTCGAGCCGTGGGCGAGGGGCTCCGGGCTTGGGGGACGCCTGGTGGCGACGTGCGTCGCCGGCGCGAAGGAGGCCGGACATCAGACGCTCACGCTCTGGACCAATGACGTACTCGCGGCGGCTCGCCGGCTCTACGAGCGGGCCGGCTTCCGGCTGGTGAAGAGCGAGCGGCACCGCAGCTTCGGGAAGGCGCTCGTGGGGCAGACGTGGGATCTCGACCTCCAACCGGCGGCGCAACGCGGGTAGCTCCACCCGCGTTGGAGGCACACTTGTGGAGGCGCTCAAGGGGCCACGGTCTGTACCTCCACCCGCGAGGGGTACTGTGGCGTCCGCCAGACCCGGTGCGTCTGTGCCCGGTAATCACCGGCCGTGGCCTGGAAGATGTTGGGAACCCAGGTCTGTGGATTGCGGTCGATGATCGGGAACCAGGTGCTCTGCACCTGCACCATGATCTTGTGCCCGGCCAGGAACCGGTAGCTCTGAGTATGCAGGTCGATGGTGAACGGCGTGACCGCGCCGGGCACGAGGGGCACCGGCTTCTCGAACGAGCGGTGGAACCGGCCGCGAAACACGTCGTTGGCCACCATGAGCTGGTAGCCCCCCAGCTTGAAGTCGGGCGGGTAGTCCTCCGGGTAGACGTCGATCAGCTTCACGACCCAGTCGGCATCCTGTCCCGTCGTGCTGGCGAAGAGCTTCGCGGTGATCCGTCCGGCGAGCACGACGTCCTCGGTGAGCGGCTCGGTCTCCCAGCTCAGCACGTCGGGCCGCGCGTGCGCAAAGCGCTGGTCCTCGAGCAGCCAGGTGTACCAGCCGGAGCCCTTGGGGTAGTAGGTCGGCTCGATCGGCCGCGGCCGGTAGGGGACCGGGTGCGCGGGGTCGCTCACGTAGCGGTCCGCCGCGGATCCTTCGGTGGCGCTGGGCGGCGTGAATGAGAGCTTGCCCCCGGCATGGAAGTAGAGCGCCCGCGTCTCGGCCTCGCGCGGCGGCCAGCTCTGGAAGGTGCGCCAGCGGTTGCTGCCCGACTCGAAGACCGTGGCTTCGGGCTGGCTGAGCCGTCCCTCGTCCTTGAGGTAATAGGCGAAGAACGGCGCCTCGATATTCCGCCGGAAGTATTCGCCGGTCGGTGAGCCGAAATCGATCTTGCCGAGCTGCTGGGCCGGGCCGGAGCTCCACCCGCCGTGACGCCACGGCCCGACCACGAGAAAGTTCCGGTTCGCGGTGTCGTGCTTCTCCAGCCCGTCATAGATCGCAACCGGGCCGTAGAAGTCTTCCTGATCCCACCAGCCGGCGACATTCAGCGTCGGCGTCGTCACCCGCGTGAGGTACGGGCGCATCGCCTGCCGCCGCCAGAAGGCGTCGTAGTTGGGGTGGGCGACGAAGTCACGCCAGGTGGGCAGCACCTTGTCCTTGAGAACCTGCTTCTGGATGTTCGACAGCGGCCCCACGCCGAGGTACCACTCGTAGGTGTCGTAGCGCCCGAAGTCGAAGTCCGAGTTCTCCCGCGTGGCCTCGGTGAGCCAGGCGTACTCGAAGCCGTAGCTCAGCCGGAAGGCGCCGTTGTGGTGGAAATCGTCGCCCAGGAACATGTCGGCCGGCGAGGCCTGCGGGCTCACCGCTCGGAGTGCCGGGTGGCCGCCGAGCATGCCCATCGCTGCGGTCCAGCCGTCGTAGCTCACGCCCAGCATACCGACCCGGCCGTTGTTGCCGGGAATGTGTGCCAGCATCCAGTCGATCGAGTCGTCCGTGTCGGTGATCTCGTCGATGTCCCCTGCCGGCGCCTTCGGCGCCTTGGGCGCGCGCTGCATGACGAACACCCCGCCGCTTCGGTACCGTCCCCGGATGTCCTGAAACGCGAAGATGTAGGCGGCTTCGGCGAGCGGCTGGTACGAGCCGGAGAGCTCGTCGCGCGCGCTGCCGACGCCATACGGCGTCCTGGTGAAGAGAATCGGCAGCGGGCCGGCGGCGTCCCTCGGGCGGAAGATCTCGGTGTGGAGGGTGACGCCGTCGCGCATCGGAATGTCGGCGCTGGTCTGCTCGTAGGCGGCCGAGTCGACGCGCGGGGTGGACGGCTGCTGCGCCCGGACTGGAGCGGCGGCGAGGAAGAGGCCGAGCACGACGCGCCGCCCGAGGACGGCATGGAGGGATCGCATGAAGACTCCGGGTTACTGGAAGTAGACCGCCACGAGGCGGGCCACCGGACGGTCCTTAGAGTAGAGCGTGAGCCGGTCGCCGACCGCCGCGGCACGATCGACGCTCGCGAGGATCTGCAGGAAGCGCTGCTCCTGGCGCGACAGCGCGGTCACTCAGCTTCCAGTACTTGTTGGTCAGTTCGCCGGGGTGCGTCATCCGCCCGCAGCCTTCGACCACGCGACCGTCCAGGCGGACGGTCACGGCATGGGTGAACGACTCGCCGCTCATCGCGTCCCGGCACGGCGTCTCGCGGAGCTCCACGCGCAGGTTCCGTCCTTTCGACTCTGCGTCGTAGACCGCGGTGCCCGGGTTGGCGCCCCGCACCGGCTTGACGGCTGGAGCGTAGATCCGGGTCGCGCCGTAGTCGCCCACGTACCGGACCCAGCCTCCCTCGACCAGGTCCAGCGCCCAGCCCGGCTCCTGGCCCACGGCTCGGAACCCGACACCCATCAGCGCGGCCTCTTCCCATGGATCACCAGCCCGGCGGTCCCGGCACCCGGTGTGCCGCGCGCCGGCGCCCTCGAGGCTCGCCTCCTGGCCCTTGGACCAGAAGACCACGCTCTCGCCGGCGTATCTGGCGCCGGAGGCGGCCTCGACGTGGCCGAGCGTGTCGAGGCGTTCGGGCAACGCGAGCACGACGCGCGAGCCGTCGATCGAGCGGACGCTGAACCGGACACCGTCGGTGCAGGCATACACCGTGGTGCCGGCGGCCGGCGGCGGCGGACCCGGACTATCCGGCGCCGGCCGCTGCGCCGTTCGCTTGTCGGGCTGTTGCGAGCCCGCGCACGCCAGGGCACTCAGCGCCGTCATCACGGCCAAGGCTCGGCCGCTGCCTCTGACCAGGAGCAAGCACCGGCGCATGTGCGCCCTACCGCCCTCCCGCCGGCAGGTTCTGCTCGAGGTACCGGGTGAGCAACGAATAGAGGTGCAGGCTCGTTCCGTCTCCCTCGCAGATGCAGTGCGTGCGGTTGGGGTACACCATCAGCGTGAACGGCCGGTTGGCCGCGACCAGCGCGTTGACGAGCCGCTCGGTGCCCTGGAAATGCACGTTGTCGTCGCCCGAGCCGTGGACGACGAGCAGGTTGCCGCGCAGCCGGTCGGCGAAGAACAGCGGGGAGCCGTCGTGATAGGCCGCCTCGTTCTCCTGAGGCAGGCCCATGTAGCGCTCCTGGTAGATCGTGTCGTACAGCCGCTCATCGGGCACCGGGGCCACCGCCATCCCGGTCTGGTACAGCTCGGGGTAGCGGAACATCAGGTTGAGCGTGGTCGAGCCGCCGCCGCTCCAGCCCCAGACGCCGATGCGCGTGGAGTCCACCCACGCCCAGCGCCGCATGGTGCGCGCCGCCCCGGCCTGGTCGGCCGAGTTGACCAGGCCGATCTTCTTGTAGATGGCCTTCCGGAAGGCGCGGCCGCGCGGTGCGGGCGTGCCGCGGTTGTCCACCGACGCCACGACGTATCCCTGCTGCGTCAGCATGACGTACCAGGGGTAGCTGCCGCTCCACTGGTCGAGCGCGGTCTGGCCGGCGGGCTCGCCGTAGACCAGGTACAGCAGCGGGTATCGCTTGGTCGAATCGAAGCCCGGCGGCTTCATGACCCAGCCGTCCAGCCGGAGTCCGTCGCCGGCGTCCACCTTGACGAATTCGGCCGGCCCGCGCCGGAGCCGGGTGACCGCCTCGCGGAGGCGCTGGTTGGCCACCAGCGTCCGCACCTTCTCGTGTTTCGGCAGGCGGACGAGGTCGACCACCGGCGGCGTGCCGAGGCGGGAGAAGGAGTGGAACGCCCACCGGCCGTCGCTCGAGATCTTGTAGGTGTGGTAGCCCGGCTGGTCCCGCGGTGTGACCCGCTCCTGCTTCCCCTTCCCGTCGAGGCGGGTGCGGAACAGGTAGAGCTGGGTGGCGTCGGCGGGCGAGGCGGTGTAGTAGATCCACCCGGCCGCCGAGTCCACGCCGGCGATGTAGCCCGCCCCGAACGCGCTCTGGGGGTTGTGGAGGTCGAACGCGCCGGGCGTCACCAGCCGCGACTTGGCGCCGTCCCGCGAGACCACGTAGAGATGGCGCCACCCGTCGCGCTCGCTGATCCAGGTGAAGCGCTTGCCGCCGTCGATCCAGCGGAGATCGTCCACCACGTCCACCCAGGCGCTGTCCCGCTCGGTGAGGACCGTACGGGTCCGTCCGGTCCGGGCGTCGCCCAGCATCACCTCGATCGTGTTCTGCGCGCGGTTCAGGTGCTCCAGCACCAGCTCGTCCGTGCTCGCCGCCCATTCGAGCCGGGCGATGTAGTTGTTGCGCGGGTCGCCGGGGACGTCGAGCCAGACGGGGTCGCCGCCGTCGGCGCTCACCACGCCGGCGCGCGCGGCCGAGTTGGTGGTGCCGGCCTTGGGGTACTGGACCGGCACGACGAAGGAGTAGAGCGAGTCGGTGTCGTTGATCAGGTCGAAGTCGTGCACGCCCGACGCATCGAGCTGCCAGAAGGCGATGCGCCGGCCGTCCGGGCTCCAGCGGTACCCGTCGCGCAGGTTGAGCTCCTCCTCGTAGACCCAGTCGAAGGTGCCGTTGATGATGGTGCGGGAGCCATCGTGCGTGAGCCGGGTGATGCGGCCGTCGGCGAGGTGTTCGACGTACAGGTCGTGCTCCCGCACGTAGGCCACGCGGTCCCCGTCGGGCGAGAACTTGGCGAACATGAGCGTCGACGGCGCGGCGGACGGGCCGCCGAGCTTCCGGAGCCGCCACGTGGCAAGATCGAGCGCCCAGAAGTCGCCGCGGGTGTTCTGGCGCCAGACTTTGCGGGAGTTCGTGAAGAGCAGCAGCTGCTTGCGGTCGGGCGACAGGGTGTAGTCCTCGACCACCAACGGCAGCGAGTCGCCCGGAGGCACCAGGCGCGCCGCGGGAACCCAGACGTCGCGGCGGCCGCTGGTGGCGTCGTAGCGGACGAGCGCTCGGCCGGGTGGGGTCGTGGAGTCGGGCTCGAGCTTGGTGTAGGCGGCCTCGCCTTCGATCCAGCGGACGGCGCCGAGGAAGTCGGGGGCGAACTCGTCGGAATCGAAGATGCGGTCGAGGGTGACGAGGGACGAGTCCGGCGTCTGGGCGGGGAGCACGGTCGCGGAGAGGCACAGCGCGAGCGCCGCGGACAGCGAGAGACAGCGGGACATGATTCGGTTCCGAAAAGGGGGGCCGGAGGCCGGGCGTCGGATCACCTGAAGTCTTACCCGGTCCAGCTGCGATGTCAGGGCCTGAGCATCCAGACCGCCGCCGCCTCTACGCCCTCCCCGCCGCGTGCGCCTTCCACCACGTCCGCGCCCGGTCCTGGGTCCACCCGTTCGCGCCTTCGATCCCGGCCAGCCGGGCCGACAGCTCTCGGGCCGACTGAGGCCGCTCCGCCGGGTCCTTCGCCAGGCACGACAGCACGAGCTGGTCGAGGGCCGCAGGAACCGGCTGGTCCGTCCGGGTCGACGGCGGCGCGGGCCGGGCCTGCACGTGCTGCATCAGGAGTCCCATGGGCGTGTCGGCGGTGAACACGAACTGCCCGGTCAGCAGCCAGTACGCCACGCAGCCGGTGGCGTAGATGTCGGTGCGCCCGTCCACCGGGGTGCCCATCGCCTGCTCGGGCGCCATGAACGCGGGCGTGCCCTGGACGGCGTTCTCGCCGGTGCGGAGCAGGTCCGCCTGGGCGCCCTCGCGCAGCCGCTTGACGATGCCGAAGTCCAGCACCTTCACGAAGTCGTAATCCTCGCCGTAGCGGCAGAGGAAGATGTTCGCGGGCTTGATGTCGCGGTGCACCAGGCCGCACGATTCCGCTTCGGACAGCGAATGGCACACCTGGCGCAGCAGGAAGACCGCCCGCTCGGGCGGCGTGGGCCCGAAGCGGCGGAGGAGCGTGTGGGCGTCGAGGCCGTCGAGCAGCTCCATGACGTAATAGAACGCGCCGTCGGCGGCGACGCCGAAGTCGAACAGCTCCACCGTGTGGGGCGAACGCAGCCGGGCGATCACCTGCGCTTCGCGCTCGAAGCGCCGGAGCGCCTCGTCCGAGACGCCGCCACCGTTCCCATCGCCCGCAAGCGATGGCCGGATGAGCTTGATGGCCGCGGGTCTCGCCAGCATCCGATGCCGGGCGCGCCAGACCTCGCCCATCCCGCCCTCGCCGAGCTTTTCCTCCAGCTGGTAGCTCCCCAGCTCACGCGCGCGCTTGACCTCGGTGCCCAGCTGGTAGACGACGCGGGAGCCCACGTAGGCCATGGCCACCACCAGCAGGTACGGGAACACGAACCAGAAGAAGAACTGCCCCGGGTCGGGCCGGAATCCGGGGCGTCCGTACGCCATCACGAGACCGGCGAGCACGGGCACCGAGCTGACGGTGACCAGGGCCGCCAGGAGCGCCCGGCGCGGCCGCGTGGGCACGACGATCGTGAACAGCACCGTCCACACGGCGACCCATGAGAGTCCGGCCGCGCGGGCATGGAGGTCGACCATGGGATCGGTGTACTCGGCCACGGCGATGCCGTAGCCACCGGCGATCTCGAAGACCACGCCGATCGTCATCGCGGCCGCCAGGGACAGCCGCTTGCTCCCGAGCACCGCCGCCACGAGGAGGGCCGCCGCGATCGCGATGACGGTCGGGCCCCAATGGGCGAAGCTGCTGAGAAACAGCGCCAGGTCCGCCGGGACCACCAGCATCGGGAAGATGCCGGCCATGAAGAAGACGAATGCGTACAGGAAGGCGAGGGTGCGAAGGCGCGCCGCGGATTGGCTGAGCAGGTCGGCCGGCAGCGACGACGAGATCCCGCGCGCATCGGCAGGACCGGCGCCGGGGCGCAGCAGTGTGGCGGGCTCGTGTACGGGGACGTTCGGCTTCGGCAAGCGTCAGCCGGCCGGCCGCAGCGTGATGTCGAACACGCCGAGCCGCGAGCCCGGCTCCGCCGGCGGGGGCGCCGGCTCGAAGGCCACCGTCACCCGAGCCTGGTCGTGCGTCGTCAGCTCCTTCCGGATCTGGTCGAGGTCGTTGAGCGCCTCGCCCGCGAAGTACATCTGGGTGACGAGCTCGTGGTAGCCCCGGAGCGACACCCGGAAGTGGATGTGCGGCGGCCGGATCCACCCGTCATCGCCGACGGGATAGGAGCCGGGCTTGATGGTCGTGAACCGGAAGCGGCCCTCGGCGTCGGTGGGCATCTCGGCCCAGCTCTGGAAATTCGGGTCGAGCGGGCGGGGGTTGCCGGCGTCCTTCTCGTGATCGTAGCGCCCGTGAGTGTTGGCCTGCCAGATCTCGACCAGGGCGCCCGCGATCGGCCGACAGGCCTCGTCCAGCACCCGCCCCTGGACCACGATGACCTCGCCGGCGGCGCGGCCCGGCCGGCCCTTCACCCGGGTGAGGTCGGGGTCCTCGTCGGCGCGATCGTGCGTCGGGTAGTACGGGCCGATGGTCTGGGCCGCGGTCGCTTCGGAGCACGCGGGACCGGGCGGGACATCCGCCCCGAGCCGCTGTGCGAGCAGGCCCGCCGCGGCGCCGGCGCCGACGCCGAGGAGGCCACGACGGGAGATCGGAGGATCCTGTGACATGGGTACTCCTCAGTGCGTGATGAAGGGGCCAATCGCGTGCATGTTCACCGGGAACGCTGTCCCCGCTCGTCGGACGACTCCCCTGCGAGCCACGGTGCTCCCCTGGGCACGCCGCCCCGAAACTGGAAATGGGTCGTTTCCAGTCCGCGAAGGGGACCCAGGCCCTGGGAGCGATCCGGATGGCGCACCAACCAGGCGCGGAAATATGCGATGACGCTCGCGGCCGGATACCAGGCCCCGGCGTCGAGCCCCGGATACAGCGTCGCGAACTCGGGGCGCAGCCGGACCATGCGCACCGGCGTGTCGTCCGGTGGGGTCCCGGGGACGGGCAGCGGTGGGGCCACGCCCCACTGCTGTATCACGGTCCACACCTCTCGCGACAGGGCGACCCCCTCCGGAAAGCGTGACACGGCGTGTTCCCGGAGTCCCGGGGCGTGGGTCGCGAGATAGCGCTCGAGGTCCTCTTCGGTCAATGCCTCGTAGCGCATGCGGTAGCGGCCGGGCGCCGCGCTCGAGAGGTCGGCGCTCCGGAAGCAGCCACTCGCCAGGACGTCGGGAATATGCTCCTGGCGCATGTAGCGCTCGTACGCCTCCGCCACGCGCGCGTCGACGATCGCGGTGACTTCATACATGATCATGGGTACCTCGCCGACGGACGAGTCAGGGAACCCGCGAGGAGGTGATGATCCATATCTCCGAATCAGCCCAGCGCGCGCCGGTCGTACAGGCGCCGCTCCCCGACGGCCCGCCGGTCGCCGATGGCCCGGCGCTCGGAGGCGTGCCGCAGCTCCGCCCCATGGTCCGCCTCGGCCAGCCGGGCGCTGGGGAGCAGGTCTTCCGCCTGGGGCAGGCGGACCAGCCACCCGTCCCGCACCAGATCGCCGGCCTGGACCAGCCCGCTGACGACGGGCCCGAGGGCGCTGGGGGACAGCCCCGTCAGCAACGCCAGGGATTCCGGCGACACGCCGGGCGTCCGGCCGCTGGCGTGCCGGTTGAGCGCGGCGAGCACGCGGGCCTCGACGGCGTTGGCGCCCGGCCCGGAGGCTTCCGACCGGGCCGCGAGCGCACGGGCCAGGGCGGGCGCGGGTACGCCCGCCGCCACGGCGGCCTCGGCCAGGCGGACCGCGAACTCCGGCGCGAGCTTGCTGGCGAGCTGCTCGGCATCGAGCACTAGCTGGGGAAAGGCCTCGAGCGCCGAGCGCAGCGTCTCCGTCAGTGCGAGCGCGAGATCGTCGGGAGCGGCGGTGAAGGGTTCGGACATGGGACCTCCTGGGGCAGGCTGGCCGTGCGGGCGTGCGGATGCAATGAATCTGCCTCGCGGGCCCACCCCTGACCAGAGTCACGGGCCGGAGGATGGGCTTGCGGTGGGTGGGGCCCTATGGCAGAATCGGAGCACATGACGGAGAACGTGGTACAGGCGCCCGAGTCGAGGCAGAGCACCGGCCAGCTCCGGCAGCTGTTGCGGCAGCAGGAGAGCGTGCGGGCCGTGGTCGAGACCATCAGCGGCGAGCTCGAGCTGCAGCCGCTGCTGGAGAGCATCCTCCGTCACGCCTGCGAGCTGATCGGCGCGGAGCACGGCACGATCGGCCTGGTGGATCCCGCCCGCGACCTCATCCGGACCGCCGCCAGCTACCGCATGCCGCCGGGCGAGGACGGGGCCGAAATGCCGCGCGGGGTGGGGCTGGCCGGGATGGTGCTCGAGCGCGGCACGCCGGTGGTGCTCGAGCGGTACGGCGACCTGGCCCATCCGACGCAGCCCGACTTCGCCGACCATTCCGTCATCGGGATGCCCATCGAGTGGCGCGGGCGCATGATCGGCTTCCTGGGTGTCGGCGGGCCCGGCGGCCGCCTGGGCCCGAAGGAGGTCGAGACGCTCGCGCTGTTCGCCCGGCCGGCCGCGATCGCCATCGCGAACGCGTGGCGCTACGAGGACGAGCGCCAGCGGGCCGACCGGATGGCGCTGGTGGCGCGCGTCGCGCGGCTGGTCACCGCCGACCTCCGCCTCGGGGAGCTGCTCCAGCGCGCCGCCGACGCCATCCACGAGCTGCTCGGCTTCCCCAACCTCGCCATCCCGCTGATCGACCCCGAGCAGCCCGGCACGCTGGTGCTGACCGTGAAGGGCGGCCACTACAAGCGGCTCGTCCCGGGCGAGTATCGCATCCCTATCGCGACCGGACTCATGGGCGAGGCCGCGCGCACACGGCGCACCGTCCTGGTGAACGACGTCACGGCCGACCCGCGCTACCTGACCACGCCGGGCGGGGACCCGGCGCGCGCCGAGCTCGCCGTGCCGATCCTGCTCGGCGACCGCGTGCTCGGCGTGGTGAACGTGGAGCGCGACGAGCCGTTCTCCGAAGAGGACGCCGGCATCGTCGGCATCATCGCCGACCAGCTCGCGGTGGCCATCGAGAACGCGCGGCTCTACGCCAGCGCGCAGCAGGTGGCGGTGCTGGAGGAGCGGCAGCGTCTCGCGCGCGAGCTGCACGACGCCGTCACCCAGCACCTCTCCAGCCTCACGCTCATCGCGCAGACCCTGAGTCCGGCCTACGGGCGGGGCCACGAGGAGGGCGAGAGCCGCGCGCGCCGGGTGGTGGAGCTGAGCCAGGTGGCGCTGGACGAGATGCGCGTGCTGCTCGCCGAGCTCCGGCCCAGGGCGCGCGACAAGCACGGGGGCCCCGAGGCCGAAGCACCGGCGGGGTCGGCCCGGGCGCGGCTCCGGCACCACGGGCTGGCGGAGGCGCTGGCGCTGCTCGCCGGCGACGTCTCCCGCGACGCGCTCCCCGTGGAGACGGACCTCGCGCGCTACGTTCCGCGCGCCCTCCACGCAGAGGAGGCGCTCTACCGCATCGCCCAGGAGGCGCTGAGCAACGTGGTCAAGCACGCCCGCGCCACCCGCGCGCGGCTCCGCCTCGCGACCGTTGGGAAGGCCACGGTGTTGAGTATCACCGACGACGGCAAGGGCTTCACCACCTCGGTCGAGCAGACTGGCGAGCACGCCGTTCAGATGGGCGGGCTCGGCCTCCTGACGATGCGTGAGCGGGCGGCCGCGCTCGGCGCGACGATCCGCATCGATTCCGCGACCGGGCGGGGCACCACCATCGAGGTCGCGGTGCCGCCCGAGACGGAGCTTCGGCCGTGAGCCCCGAGCGGCTGCGGCATCGCGGGCCGGTCCGCGTGCTCATCGCGGACGACCACCAGGTCGTGCGCGAGGGTCTCCGCATGATCCTGTCCGAAGAGCGCGAGACGATCGAGGTCGTGGGCGAGGCCGCGGACGGCCACGAAGTGCTGCGCCTGGCCGAACGCCTCAAGCCCGACGTGGTGCTCATGGACCTGCTCATGCCGGGGCTGGACGGGATCGCGGCCACCGAGCGCCTCCGCGCGGAGGGCGGCGGTGCGCGGGTGCTCATCCTCACGACCTACGCGGACGACGAGCGGGTGCGCGACGCCATCCGCGCCGGGGCCACCGGCTATCTCCTCAAGGACGTGCTGCGCGCCCAGCTGGTGCAGGCGATCCACGCGGCGGCGCTGGGCGTCCCCACGCTCGACCCCCGGGCGCAGCAGCACCTCATGCGGCAGGTCTCCACGCCGGCGACGCCGTCCCCGTTCGCCGGCCTCACGCCCCGCGAGCTCGATGTGC
This sequence comes from uncultured Gemmatimonadales bacterium, assembly GCA_963815515.1. Classification (GTDB taxonomy): domain Bacteria; phylum Gemmatimonadota; class Gemmatimonadetes; order Gemmatimonadales; family GWC2-71-9; genus CAVVWJ01. The sequence continues at coordinate 166,186 of CAWFGP010000005.1, read as the reverse complement.
TGCGGCTGGTGGCGCGCGGTATGGGGAACAAGCAGATCGCCGCGGAGCTCAACCTGAGCTTGGGGACGGTCAAGGGCTATGTGAGCGCGATTCTGCCGAAGATCCACGCGGGCGACCGCACCCAGGCGGCGCTCTTCGCGGTCAAGCATGGGCTCGAGGACGCTCGACCCTGAGGGGCTGACGGAGGCGGTCGCCCGCCTATGCCTACCAGCACGACCTGCTCCGGCGATCTGCATAGAATGACCCATGGCGGCCGGCGCGCGCCCATGGGCCGTCCGCCCGAGGCGGGCCCGCTCGCGCCAGGGTAAGATGTTGGCCGGCGGCCCGATGTCGCGCACGCCATTCGACCGAGGGATCCAGTATGCAGCGTCACGAAGAGATCCAGACCGTCATCATCGGCGCCGGGCAGGCAGGCCTGTCCGTCGGCTACCATTTGGCCCGCCGGGGCGCACCGTTCGTGATCCTCGAGGCCAACCAGCGCGTCGGCGACACCTGGCGGCGGCGGTGGGACTCCCTCCGCTTGTTCACACCCGCCCGTTTCGATGGGCTCGCCGGCATGCCGTTCCCGGCGGCGCCCCACACGTTCCCGACCAAAGACGAGATGGCCGACTATCTCGAGGCGTACGCCGAGCGGTTCGGGCTGCCGGTCCGGACCGGGGTCACGGTGGACCGGGTCTCGCGCTGGGACAGCGGGTTCCTGGTGACGGCGGGCGACCTGCGAATCCGCGCCGAGCACGTGGTGGTGGCGATGGCGACCTACCAGAAGCCCTGGGTGCCGGCCTTCGCGGGGGAGCTGGACCCCGCCATTGTCCAGGTCCACTCGCTGGACTATCGGAACCCAGGCCAGCTCCGGCCCGGCGGCGTGCTCATCGTCGGGGCGGGGAATTCGGGGTCGGAGATCGCCAGGGAGCTCGCCCGCGCGGGGCACCCGATCTGGATGTCCGGACGCGATACCGGCCACATCCCGTTCCGGATCGAGGGAACCGCCGCGCGGCTGTTGCTCGTGCGGCTGGTGCTTCGGGGCGTGTTCCACCGCCTGCTCACGACGGATACGGCGATCGGCCGAAAGGTCCGTCCGGCGATCGTGTCGCAGGGTGGGCCGCTCATCCGGGTGAAGCCGAAGGACCTGGCGGCGGCCGGCGTGGTGCGGGTGCCGCGAACGGCCGGCGTTCGCGACGGCCGGCCGCTGCTGGACGATGGAGGGGTGCTCGACGTGGCGAACGTCGTCTGGTGCACGGGATTCGAGCCCGGGTTCTCGTGGATCGACCTGCCGGTGTTCGGCGAGCGGGGAGAGCCGGAGCACCAGCGGGGAGTGGTTCCCGCTGTGCCGGGCCTGAATTTCGTGGGACTGCATTTTCTGTACGCCTTGTCGTCCACGATGATCCACGGCGTGGGGCGGGACGCGGAGTACATCGCCGACCGGATCTCGGGGCGGGGTGCGGGGTCGCCCCGGCCGGATCGGGTGCCGGCCTCGTCGGGCAGCGCGGCCTGAGCGGGGGCTGTGTGATCAGGACGCTCGGGTCGCCGAAGCGGTGGGGCGATGACCCGTGAGTCACCGCCCCGCACGGCGAACCTTCATGCCATCACGCTATCGAGCGCCAACCGGGGTCTTCCATCTCTTGAGACGCGGCAGGACATCGGCGAGCAGTGCGCGGGCCTGTGGGGCAGGCATGATGCCCTGCCGGTCCATCACGCCGACGCATCTGGCCAGCATCGCCTCCATCGAGATGGCAGGCTCCGTGAAGGCGCCGTCGGCATAACAGTGCCGGCAGTAGTCATTGACTCGGTAGCCGGCCCGATCCGTCCCGAAATCCTCCGGCTTCCCGAGCGGCATGGAGCAACTTTGACAGAATGGTCCCTTGGGTTCCTGCGGGGGCACTTGGCCCTCCTTGCTCGGAGGTAAAGGCGATCTGACCGACGGACCCCCCAGCCTAAGGTGACGAGCAGGAAAGGAATGTGAAGCGGACGTGAAACCATTCCTGCCGGAGCCGGTCAGGTGCGAGCATCCGCCCGCGACCGGGAGGCCCCGACCCGCCGACGCACTGCCTCGATGTCCTCCACCGGACGAACCTCGACACAGCCGGTGCGCCACCAGGGGAACTTCGACGCGATCTCGATGGCCTCATCCATGTCCCTGGCCTCGATCAGGTTGAACCCTCCCAGGACTTCCTTCGCCTCGGCATAGGGGCCGTCGATTGCGGTCGAGCGGCCGTGCCGGATCCGGACGGACTTCGCCCGCTCGGGACCCTGAAGCATCTGGGACTCGATCAGGTGGCCCTCCTGGCTGAGCTCATCGGTGTGCGCGAAGCACTCCCGCATCATGGCGTCCGCCTGACCCTCGGGTAGCGCGTCGAGCAGGGTGTCGTCGGTGTAGATCAGCAGCATGAACTGCACGTGGCACCTCTCCGTTCGGGCCAATGTCATGGGCGTGCGTCATCGGATCAGCGAGCTGCCGTCGCCAGTTCCAGCCACCTGGCGCCCTCGGCGACGGTCCGGAATACTCGAGTCGCCCCAAAGTAGTTCTCCGCGAAGACCTCGAACATCCGTGCCATGCCGAAGAGCGCATCCTGCGATGCGATGATGGCGCAGCCGTCGAACTGGACTCGTGGACGCACGCGAGCGATCTCCGTGGTCACGGCACTGAGCTGACCGCTCGTGGGGAGCGACGTCATCTCGCTCAGGTCCAGCAGCACGTCCAGCCGCTCGGGGCAATCGGGATCGAGCAGCAGGTCGGCAAAGTGCTGCCGGACCTCGTCGAAGGCCACCGGCCCGATACAGCGGGTGTGGATCCGGTGCTTCGCCTGGTCGATCCGATAGGTCACGGGCATAGCGAAACTTGCTGCACCTGCGGGGCTCAGCGCCAGCCCAGCCGGTCCCCTCAGCCGTCGACCAGATACTCGCTCTGGACGAGGCCGCTGGCGTACTGCCGGGTCTCGAGGTGTTTCAGGGCGACGTCGCGATCCAGAGCGCCAAAGAGCGGGATGCCCGAGCCGAGCAGCACGGGAATCCGGGTGATGACGAGCCGCTGGATGAGTCCCGCCTGGAGAAACCCCTGGATGGTGATCCCGCCATCGATGTAGGCGTGCCCGACGCCGCGCGCGGCAAGCTGCGACACGATGTCGGCTGGCGCCCCGGACATGCGCTCCACCACGGCCCCGGGAGGAGCCGGGGCGAGCGCGCGGGTACTGAGCACGTAGACCGGCTTCCCACCGTACGGCCAGCTGTCGAAGCCCAGGACCGTCTCGTAGGTCTTGCGTCCGATGACGAGCGCATCCACCGTCGCGATGAAGGCCTCGTACCCGTGCTCTTCGCCGCCGCCGTGCGGCAGCCAGTCGAGATCGCCGTTGGCTCGGGCGATGAAGCCGTCGAGGCTGGTGGCGATGAAGACGGATGCTTTCATGGCGCGGCCCCTCCAAGTATGCTGCCGGTTTATTTTGCGGCATGACCTCGAGAGCCGCCTCCCACAGATATACCGACGGCGCCGGCGCGCCGCCGCTCTGGGCGCGACCGGATCCGGCACTGGCGGCCGCGGGCATCGAGGGCGAATACGTCGTCGCCCGCGTGCGCCTGTTCGCGATGGCGCTGCTGATGCTCGCGCCCACCTGGAACCTCATTCACCATCCTGAGGACCCGATCCACGTCACCGGGTTCTCGGTGACGCTGGCGGCCAGCGTCGCGGCGGTGGTCATCTGGCTGGCGCTCCGCCGCGGGCGCTGGCGGCCCTGGATCGGCTTCGCCTCCAGCGCCTTCGATGTCTCGATGGTGAGCACCGCGCTGGTCAGCTTCCTCGTCGTCGCCTCCCCGCTGGTGGCGCTCAACTCGAAGGTCACCTTCGAGATGTATTTTCTGGCCATCGTCGCCACCAGCCTCCGGTACGATGCGCGGGTGTGCGTGGTGGCGGGGCTGTTGGCCCTGGGTGAGTACGGCGGACTCTGGGCCTACGCCGCGGCGCATTACGACCTGGACGACCCGGCGTACGTGAGTCAGTCTGGACCCTACTCCGCCGTCGACCTCTCCACTCGGCTGATCCTGCTGGCCATCGCCACCATCCTGGCGGCCACGATCGTCCGCCGCGCCCAGCGACTGCTGTACCTCGCCTCGCACGACCGCCTCACGGGCCTGTTCAACCGGGGCCACTTCGACCGCGCCCTCGGCCCGGCGATGGAAACTGCGGCGCGCGGGGATCAGCCGCTGTCGCTCGCCATCCTCGACATCGATCACTTCAAGCAGATCAACGATCTCCACGGCCATACCCAGGGCGACCGCACCCTGATCCAGGTGGCCGAGCGGCTGAGCCGCGCCATGCGGCGCACGGACATGGTCGCCCGCTATGGCGGCGAGGAGTTCGTCATCCTCATGCCGGGGACCTCTCCGGAGGCGGCGCTGGTGCGGATGGAGGCGCTCCGGCGTGAGATCGCGGACGCACCGGTCGACCTGGGCGACGGTCAGACGCTCAGGCTCAATTTCAGCGCAGGCATCGCGGGAACGCCGGCGGATGCCGAGGTGACGACCCCCAAGGCGCTGCTGACCTGCGCCGACGCACGGCTGCTTGCCGCGAAGCGCGCCGGGCGCGGGCGGTGCATCGGGGCCGAGCCGCCATTCCGGTCTTCTCCGCTCGCGTCCTCCTACTTCGTTTGAGCACCAAGCTGCTCGAGGAGTCGCTCCACCAGGTCCTGCCGCTGGACCATGAGATGCCGGAGCTCGTGCTGCTCCGTCCGCGCCGTCTCTCGCTCCAACGCGGGCAGGTAGTCGGCCAGAAGATCACGCAAGAGCACGGTCTCGTCATCTGAAAGGAGTAGCTGCATAAGGTTGATTCTCCAGGTTGTAACGCGTCACGCCACGCCTCCCCACCCGCCATCGATCTTCCAGCCCAAGGCCAACGCCGGTCGCCCGGTCTCCGGTTAGCGCACGCTCGGCGTGAGCCGCGAGCGCCAGAGCAGGTAGCCTGCCCGCGTCATGTGGAGACTGTCGTCCAGGAACAGCTCGGGCCGTGGCTGCCCGGCGGCGTCGAGCATCGGTGTGAAGACATCGGCGTAGACCTGCAGGTTGTCGCGCGCGATGATCCTCTGGATGCGGCGGTTCGTCTTCCGCACCCGGGGAATGAGGGCGCGGCGCGAGGGACTCGGCTTGATCGAGACGAAGACGAGGCGCGTAGCAGGCAAGGCGGCCCGCAGGTGCGCGACGAATGCCCGGTAGTCGGCCACCACCCGCTCGGGCGTGCGGCCCTCCGCCAGGTCGTTGTCCCCGGCATAGAGCACCACGAGGCGCGGGCGGTACGGGATCAGGATCCGGTCCATGTAGTAGACGATGTCGGCGATGGTGGATCCGCCGAAGCCGCGATTGAGGACGGACACGCCGGGGAAGTCGGCGGCGACGTTGACCCAGTTCCGGAAGGAGGAGCTGCCGATGAAGACGACGGCGCCGAGCGGTGGAGGATGCGCCCGGTCGGCCGCCTCAAAGGCCCGAATCTCCGCTTCGAACCGTCTGGGGTCGAGCTCGGAGTCGGCCGGAACCGGGGCTCGCCGCCACTCCGCCTCGCCAACCGCTCCGCCACCCGTCATTGGGGCTGGTACGGGACAGGCGAGCGCATCGTCCCATCGGAGAGGGGCTGCCAGGAGGAGCAGAGGAAGGGTCGTCCCGAACACGATCCAAACGCGCTTCATGCGGCCTCAGCGTGGAGTATCTGGTCGAATGAGCAGCCAGATGCCGGCGGGCCCTTGCTCTGCGGCACCTCCGGGCCGCCCAGGGCGTGAACCACGATGGCTCGCATACGCGCTGTCAGCGCGCCTGGACCAGCGGCAGCTCGATGAAGCTCGCGCGCCCGGGGGCGTGATAGATCCGCTGCACCGCCTTCCGGTATTCCGCCGGCTTCGCCCAGAAGATGTTGGGAACGAACGTCTGCGGGTTCCGGTCGTAGAGCGGGAACCAGCTCGACTGGATCTGCACCATCAGCCGGTGGCCGGGGAGGAAGACGTGGTTGGCCGTGGGCAGGGCGAACCGGTAGAGCAGCGCCTGGTTGGCGGCGATCGCCTTGGGCGTCTCGAGGCTCTCCCGATAGCGGCCGCGGAAGATGTCGGCCGATACCATCAGTTGATACCCGCCCATCTCCTTCTGGCCGGCCACCTCGTCGGGGTAGACGTCGATCAGCTTGACGACCCAGTCGGCGTCGGTCCCGCTGGTCGAGGCGATCAGATTGGCGACCGGCTGCCCGCTGATCTTGACCGGCGTCGTCAGCACGTCGGAGGTGAACACCAGGACGTCCGGCCGGCCGGAGGCCTCGCGCTGATCGTCCGCCAGCCAGTCGGGCCAGGTCAGTCCGTTGTCGTACCCGACCGGCTGGATGGGCCGTGCGCGAAAGGGCACGGGCTTGGCGGGATCGGAGACGTACTCGTCGAACGGCGCGTCGTCGCGCCTGGGATCCGTGAAGCCGAGCCTCGAGCCGGCGAGCAGATGAAGCGGCTTCGGCGCGACCGTGCAGCCGTCGGTGCAGCCCGCCGGCCAGGCGTCGAGGCGCCTCCAGGTATTCGTTCCGGTCTCGTACGCCGAGACGGGCGCCACGTCCGCCTTGGGCGCGTCATCCTTGAGGTAGTGGTCGAGGAACGGGCGCAGAATCTGTCGCTGGAAGTGCAGCGATGTGTTGCTCTCGAACCGCAGCGCACCCAGCGTGCTGCCGTCGTCGATCTCCCCGCCGTGGTGCCACGGCCCGATCACCAGGAACAGCATGTCGTTGGCGGTGTCTTTGGGCTCGAGCGCCTGGTACACGGCGATGGCCCCGTAGATGTCCTCCGCGTCCCACAGGCTATGGACCAGCATGGTCGGCACCTTGAGCGGCTGGCCGGCCAGCACCTTGTCGACAGCCTGGTCCTTCCAGAACGCGTCGTAGCTCGGGTGCGCCAGCAGCTTGCGCCAGAAGCCCACCTGCTCCAGCCCGCGGATTCGGCCCAGCTCGCCGGCCGAGCCCGCCTTCATGAACATGTCGTAGTCGTCGAAGTCACTGGTGTACCACTTGGCCGTGTTGTCGCGGGTGGCCTCCTGCTCGTAGATGTACGACATGTTCTGCTGTCGGAAGGCGCCGTTGTGGAACCAGTCGTCGCCCATCCAGCCGTCCACCATGGGGTTCATGGGTACGGCTACCTTGAGCGCCGGATGCGGATTGACGAGCGCCATCAGCGGCAGGAAGCCGTCGTAGGAGATGCCGAGAATGCCCACCTTCCCGTTGCTCTCGGGCGTGTGCTTCACCAGCCAGTCGATGGTGTCCCAGGTATCGGTGGAATGATCGACCGCGGTCGCGTTCTGCGGCCCGTGCAGCGGGCGATTCATCACGTAGTCGCCCTCGGAGCCGTATTTGCCGCGGACATCCTGGACGACGCGGATATAGCCGCCCTCGACGATCACCTCGGTGGCGTTGTCGTAGCCGTTCAGGATGGGGCCCAGATGGGAGCTCTGCGCGTGCGTCGTGAGCTCGTCGGCGCTGTAGGGTGTGCGGGTCAGCAGGATGGGCGCGCCGTGAGCGCCCCGGGGGACCAGGATGACGGTGTGCAGCTTGACCCCGTCGCGCATGGGAATCATCGCTTCGCGCCGGACATAGTCGAACCCGCTGGTCGCTTGACGGAGCGTATCCGGCGTCTCGCTCGGCAAGGTGGCCGGCGTCTGGGCGGCCGATGGCCCGGCGAGAGCCAGTGCGCCGACCAGGAACAGGAGCGACGTAGCGCGGGAGAGCATCATCATCGGGGCTTTCTCGAGGGTGGGCCAACGGCGGTGTGACGCGAGCATGCCTCCAATCTAGGCGTACTACTCGAAGGCCATCGACGAAGCGCTGGGCGGAAGGCTAGTGACACTACTTCCGGATCTCCATCCGCCGGATGTCGCCATCCTGCAGCTGATACACGTGCTCCACCATCTGATCTGCCAGGACCGTCCCGGCCAGGTCGCGCACCACCTGGTGGACGCTCACCGCGATTCGGCCATCGGGTTCCCACGTGAAGGCCCGCGGCTCGACGCTCGGGTCGATGGCCTCCATGACGGCCAGCGCACCTTCGAGGTCACGAGCGTTGAAGGCGGCGTAGCAACGGCGCAAGAGGGCTTCGGTGTCCGTCGTAGTTCTGGACATGAGGGGAAGGAAGCGAGGTGGACGGTCTAGGCCGAGACCTTTGGATGCTTCCGCCGCTCCACGAAGGCGGCGATGTCGCCGAGCCCGACCTGCCACTGCGAGATGCGTTGACCCTCCGGTGAGAGCTCCGCCCGCGGGCCGGCGTGGACCTCGGGGAACTCCGGATCGAACGTCCCGTTGAGGTGCTCGAGCACGAACAGGCGTTCCTGCACCCAGACACGCTCCCCGTCGCGCCAGGCGGGCCAACCCACGTGGTAGGCCGCATTCGGTCCCACCATGTGCGTCAGGAAGACCGCCACGGGCGCCCCGGCGATCAGGCGCTCGGCCGATTCCAGCCAGTGCGCCCGGTAGTCCCCCGGCGCCCAATCGAAGAGCGGGGCCTGGAACTCTTCCCGGAAATGGCCAAGCGTGATGCAACCCCAGTTGAAGAGACGCTCGCCTTCGCCTTCCGGCCGACCGATCAGGTCAATGTCAAACACGTTGGGTCCGCCAAGAGAGAGTCGGTTGCCGTCGCCCTGCGCCGCTGCCGCCTACCGACAGGCTAATCGGCCGCAAACGACTTGGGAACACCCGTGGCCCTCATGACACGGCTCCTCCCGCCTCGCGCTTGAACAGGTGCCTCGGCGGGCCGGCATCAGCTCACCGGAATGGACAACGCATGCCGAAACACATCCCGCGGGTCCCACTGCGCCTTGATCCGCTGCAACCGCGGGTAGTTCGCCTTGTAGTACAGGGTCTGCCAGGGCACGCCCGAGGTGTTCAGCGTCGGGTCCGCGAGGTCGGTGTCGGGATGATTGATGAAGGCCCCATCGTACGCGTCGCCCGGGACCGGGACGCCCCCGCTCTCGGCGAAGAGATCCCGATAGAACGACCTGACCCAGGCCAGGTTCTTCGCCTCTTCCCGCGGATCCACCCAGCCGGTGGTGCAGGCCATGTCGAGAATCGCATCGCGCTGCGCGGAGGCGGTCGCATCCGGCGCGACGGTGTTGATGCGGCCGCCATAGGTGGCGAGCCCCAGCATCCCGCCCATGACGTCGTGGTCGGTGCGGGTCAGGTAATCGTACGCCACGCCGATCTGGCGGTCGTCGAGCCGTCGCTTGAGCAACGCGTCCTTCACCTTGACGCTCACTCCGCCCGGCGGCATGCCGAACAGGTCGGGTAGCGGGTTGAGCGCGAAGTCGAGCCAGGACGTCCGGGCCAGCTCCCGGTCGTGCGGTGCCACGATCCCGTCGGCCAGCGCCGCCAGATGGTCATCCACCTGTCCGTCGGCGGCGGCGCCCGCTGCGCTGACACCGCGGACGATGATCTTCCCGAATTGCTTCCGATGGAGCTCGAGGAGCGTCCACAGCGAGGCGTAGCGGGACTCGGCGTCGCCGTGCCGCTCGCACCAGGTCCCGTGGTTCCTGAGGAGTCGCAGAAAGGACGGCTGGTCGAGGTCGCTCCAGCTCCATTCCGCCTTGAACGTCGTGATCGACGCCGGCGCGCGGGGCAACAGCCGGGCGGGGTCCTTGCCGGAGGCGCCGGGCGAGCGGAACCAATAGCGGGTGACGACGCCGAAGTTGCCGCCGCCCCCGCCGGTATGCGCCCACCAGAGGTCGCGACGCGGGTCGGACGGCTCCCGGGTGGCCACGACGCTGCTCGCCCGCCCGCCCGCGTCCACGGTGACTACTTCGACGGCATACAGATAATCCGCCGCCAGGCCGAGCTGGCGGCAGAGAAAGCCGAAGGCGCCGCCGACGACATGCCCGCCCATGCCGATCTCGGGATACTCGCCGAGCGGCAGCACGACACCCCAGGTCTCGAACAGCGTCCGGAAGGTCTCGCCCACGGTGGCGCCGGCCTCGACGGCCACGGCGCTCCGTTCCGCGTCGTAGTACACCCGCTTCATGGGCGAGACATCGATGATGACACGTGCCTCGGGGTCCGAGACGAATCCCTCCAGGCAGTGCCCGCCACTCGTCACGACGAGCCGCCGGCCCTCCCTCACCGCATCCCCGACCGCGGAGACCACCTGTTCGGTCGAGCCCACGAGCCGGACGTAGTCCGGGCTCGCGCTGAATCGCTTGTTGAAGCGCTTCTCGACCACCGTGCGATACCGCGGATCGTCCGGGCCGATTCTGATGGATTCCACTCGAAGTCCGCAGTTATCGCTTGAGCATGCCATGCCCGTCCAGGATCCGCACCACCTCCGCGACCGGAATGGCCTCGACTGTCCCGCCTTTCGCGGTGACGGTGGTGGCCGTGAAGAGGGAGTTGTAGATCGCCTCTTCGGTCGCCTCCGCGACGGCCTGGAACAGCCCGGTCATCTCGTCGTTGGCGAGCTCGGTCGTCGTGAGCCGCGCCGCGCCGAAGCGGCGGCGGACGGCGGGGTGCGTGGAGAACGCGATCACGTAGTCGCCCGAGCCGTTGCCCATCACCGAGCCCGTGCGGCTCAAGCCCACCAGGGCGCGGGCGGCGAGCCGGCGGAGGTTGCGGTCGGACAGCGGCGCGTCCGTCGCCACGACGATCATGATCGAGCCTCTGACCCCCTGCGCGGCGGCTGCGCGGCGCACGCCGTCCCGGCCGAGGGCACGGCCGATGGGGACGCCGAGCACGAGGAGGTCGCCGCCGAAGTTGGACTGCACCAGCACGCCGACCGTCCAGGTGCTGTCGCCCGCCGGAGCCCGCCGCGACGAGGTGCCGATCCCACCCTTCCAGCCGAACGCGACGGTACCGGTGCCCGCTCCCACGCTCCCCTCGGCGACCGGCCCGCTCCGGGCGCCGTCGAGCGCGGCGCGCACGTCGCGCTCGCCGATCGGGCGGCTCCGGATCGCGTTCAGCACGTAGCCGTCGTTGGTCTCGCCCACCACCGGGTTGATGGAACGGACCTCCTCCATGCCCGGCTGCGCCAGCAGCCACCCGACCATCGCATCGGCGCCCCGCCAGACGCACAGCGTGCAGGTGAGCAGGATCGGCGTCTCGAGCTCACCGAGCTCGGACACCTGGGTGATGCCGAGCAGCTTGCCGAAGCCATTGCCGACGTGGATGGCGGCGGGCACGCGGTCGAGAAAGGGGTTGCCGGGGTGGGGGAGGATGGCGGTGACGCCGGTGCGGACGGAGTCGCCTACCCGAACGGTGGTCTGGCCGACGCGGACACCGGGCACGTCGGTGATCGCGTTCACGGGGCCGGGCGTGAGGGTGCCGGGGATGATCCCGAGATCCCGGGCGCGGGCCGGCCGCTGTGCGCCGAGCCCGGCAGGGAAGGAGAGGCAGAAAAGGAGCGCGGCAAGACCGCACATGACCGGCGGTGCTTCAACGGAATTGCGTTCTGCGGCCACTCTCACCCCTTCGCGCTCACTGTACACGGACGACCTTCGACATCGCCTGCCCGATACCCGTCGCTTCAGGAGAAGATGACCCCTCCATTCCTGGCGCGCCACCGCCCGACACCTTCCGGTCGATGGTTCGTCAGGATGGTGGTCCACCTCTCTCCGGCGTAGCGCACGCCCTCCCTACGGCAGGTCCGCAAGGTTAACACCCGCGTGTCCTGACCGTCTGCCCAGCTCCATCCACCGGAGCGCACCGTGACCCTCGCTCGCACCATACGCCGCATGGCGCTCGTGTTCGCCTTCACGTTACCCGCAGGGTGCGCGTCCGCTCCGCCGCCTGGACGGGTCTACGTCGTCGAGCGCCCCCCGGTGCTGCGACGGGAAGTGGTTCCGGTCGCGCCGGGTCCCCGGTACGTCTGGGTACCTGGCCGCTGGGTTCGGGCCCCGCGCGGATGGGCCTGGACCGAGGGTCGTTACATCCTCCCCCCCGCGCGCCATCGCGCCTGGGTGCCCGGGGAATGGCGCCATGGGCGGCGTGGCTGGTACTACGTGGACGGTCACTGGCGGTAGCCGAGCCAGGCGGGTTGCCAGCTATGGCGGGCGGCGCTGCAGTCGGCCCTTCTCATGCTGCTGAGAGAGATAGAACGCAGCACCGAGCAGCACTCCGAAGACCGCGGTGGCGCCGAGTGTGGTGGAGTCGAGCGCAGCGTCCCCCTGCCGGACGAAGCGCCAAAGTCCCCACACTCCCGCCTCCACCAGCAGAACGCCGAACACCAGGCTTCCCAGAAAGGACCTGCCCAGCGGCCGCAGCAGGCCGGCCACCAACCCCAATCCGCCTCCCAGCGCGAAGATGGCGAGGTCGGTTTCAGTCCCCACGGCCGGAGAGTCCGCGCCGGGGATCCGCGAGTAGACGTACCCGCCTTGCACCATCCGAAGCAGCAGGGGCAAGCATGCCAACGCGACGCCCCGGCTGACGCCCCACCAGAGATTCGCGAGGACACTGGGCCCCGGAACCTCGGGGTCATCGCGCCTGGTTTCCGACGGTTCGGAGCCTGGTGTCATCGGGTCACGCCCTTCGACGGCGGGGCGGCCGGAGCGGCACTGTTCCACAATTCGCGGCTGAAGAACCATCGTCCATCCGGCTGACGGTGCCACAGCTGCATGTAGCTGCCCCGATCGATGACTGCCGGCCCGCCGGCCACCGGCACCAGCGTCCATTCGAAGGCGGCGATCTCGGTCGCCCACTCACCTCCGATGAGGACCTCGCGATCGCTGATCGTCAGGCCGGTGGTGCGCAGCTGGGTCAGAAACTGGTCGTACCACGCACGCACCGCCGCCTTGCCTTTCAGGGCGGGTTCGTTGGGCGGCATGAGCATGACGTCGTCCGCCATCAGGGCCATGAGCGAGTCCGAGGCGTTGGTCCGCAGTGCCGTCAGCAGTCTGTCGGCCGCGCTATCGACCCCGGCCTCGAGGGCGGCGCGGTCAGGAGACCCTGGCCGTGCAGTCTGTCCAGAGCAGGCGACTGCGGCGAAAACGATCAGGAGCCAGGCGGAGCGGGTGGGTAGAGGCAATGAGACCTCCTAGTCGAGGAAGACGTATACGTGTCAGGCGCGCTCGTCGCCCTCGCCGTCGATCAGCTCCCGGAGCATTCGCTCCGGATTCGCCAGGAAGGCGCGCGTCACCTGATAGTGCTCCGTCCCAGGTCCCGGAACATGATGCCTCGGTCGATCGGGGCAGGGAGCCCGCGCGGGGCGATGCGTTCTACTCGCGCGCTCGTTTCCGCCAATCCCATAGCCCGGCGGTCACGGCGGCGGGCAGGCGGCAATTCAACTGGCGGGCGACCATCACGATCTGACCTCGATGGTGTCCTTCGTGCGCGACGAAGTATGCCACGACATGCCCGACGTCGAGCGGCAGATTGCGCCACACGTACCGCTTGGACGGCGGTACGCTGCCGCCCTGGCTGCAGCCCAGTTGCAGGAGTGCGGCGATGCCCCGGCTACTCCGTCTCAGCGCCGCGCCGAGCTGCCGGCGGGTGACGCCCAGGTGATCCACCCGTCCAGGGGCGACGATGCCATGCTCCTGGCCCAGGGTCTTGATCCAGTTGCACCGTGAGTTGTGGAGGTGGGCGGCGATCGCCCTGACCGTGCGCGTCGGGACCCCGGGGACGGCTGCGGACCAGAGGGTGTCGGGGACCTGCTCGATGAGGTACTCGGTGACGCGACTGCTGGTTCTCCACGGCGCCAGGACGGCGTCCTGCAGATTAAGGGGCGGAAGCATGGTGCATGTTCCTTGGTGGGCGGAGCCCGGCCAGAACCAGGGCCACGAGGATGTTCAACGCGGCCGTGAGCATGAGTACGATGCGGAATTGCGCCACGCCTACCGTCGCGGGATATACCGGCTCGAGCATCGAGGCGGCACTCGGTCGGAGACCGATCAGCTCCTGCATCACATTCGCGGCTAGATGAAACCCGAGCACCAGCGGCACGCTGCGCCAGCGGAGGAACAGTACACCGAACACGAGGCCCGTGGTCAGGACCCCGGCGATCACACTGAGCGGTGGGACGCCGGCCTGCAGGTGCAGCAGGGCGAACACGATGGATGTGCCCACGACGGCGGCCCGGGGGCCATACGCCTCGGCCAGAGCGACGAAGGCATACCCACGATACACCAGCTCCTCCGCGGCATTGTTGAAGAAGGCGAATCCCAGCAGTCCCACGATGTCCAGAGCATGGAATCCGGCGTGAGGTTGCCACTGCGCGCTCATGGCAACCGTCACGATGATCCCCCACCCGATCACCAGAGCGCAGCCGCACAGGAACGCGACTCCGAACTGCCTGGCCCGGCGCGTCGGGGCGTCGAAGCCGAGGATTGCCATGGTGCGGTTCTCAGCACGTACGAAGCGCCGATTGAGGGCATACACAGCAACTGCCAGGAGCAAAGCCGGTATCGCGCCCCTGAACGGGCCTCTGCGCCCGAGAGTCGGCAATCCCAGCAGGAAGAGATAGCCGAGCAAACAGGCCGCGACGGCCGCCGCGAAGAGGAGCAGTCTCTTTAGGACGGCGAAACGCATGCTCTGGTCGTGTGGACGTTCAGTGCGTCAACCAGCCGACCGCGCGTCGCCAGGCGAGCTCCTTCGCCTCGCGATGGCGAGCCACTTGAGAATCCCAAGGCTCGGGGGGCGTGGATGCCCGGAGCTCCGCCAAGGAGGGCAGGCCCAGGGCGGCCCGACGCTCATCAACGCGCGCCGAATCTTCGATCGGATACGGCTCGAGGCCTGCCGGCCCCGGGCGCCACTGCGTCCCGTAGTGCTGCGGAAGCCCCTCATAGACGCGGATGCGGTCATCGGTGTAGGCGAATTGCCACCTCGGCACTTCACCGCGAGCGCTGGCTTCGTCGAGCAGCCGACGGCACTCCCGCATGAACTCCGGGTGATTGATCGCGTGCTGCGCGATTCGGTGTGCGGCCTTGGCCCCGTCGACCCCGACCAGCGGCTCGGTGGGCCAGCCGTGTTCCCGGATTATCGCGCGCAATCGGCCGGCGTTCGCATCGTGGACGGCCGCCATGCGCGGATGATACCCGTCGTAGAGGGATCCGTCCGCGGCGAGCTCGCCACGCACGGCTTGGTCGTAGCCGTCCATTTGGATCAGCTCGGCCCGCAGCGCTTCGTTCAAAGGGGGCCTCCCGATGAGCCCGCCTCGCGGGCGTCCGGTGTCGCCGGATCCTGTCCATAGTACCGGCGCAGGGCCTCGTAGAGAGCCGGCCGCTCCTGCTGCAGCGCTGTTGGCCGCTCGAAGAAGGCTTCGGTCGCCACGGCGAAGAATTCGGCTCGGTTGGTGGCGCCGTAGTGGTCGAGTACTCCATGGGTACCGGCCTCTGCCTCGCTCACGAGCTGCTCGAAGTTCAGGTCCAGCATCCTGGTCCAGGACCCGAGCGCGGCGGCGTCGAGGAGGCGGGGCGTGCCATCGAACTGTCCGCTGGTTGCGTCGAGCTGATGGGCGAACTCGTGCAAGACGACGTTCTCGCCGTCCCCCGGGTCCTGCGCGCCAGCCTCGGCGCTGTCCCACGCCAGGATGACGACGCCCTGCTTCCAGGACTCTCCGAGCGAGGGCTCCTCCTGGGCCTCACCCTCGGCCGACGGCGTCCAGCTGAACCGCCGTGGCCGGAAGGTCCCGGGATAGATCAGAATGTTCCTCAGGCTCGGGTAGGGCTCCCCGGGTTGCTCGAGGACGAGGAGGCAGGCGTGCGCCGCGATGATGACCTGCATCTCCTCCGTCAATCGGAGGCCGGCACAGCCTTCCCAGCGACGGCCCTGAACGAGGCTCTGCATCTTCAGCAGCAATCGCTCGCGCTGGACCGGAGTCAGCCGGTCGGACAAAGGCACCCGGGAGGCGATGAGCGAGCGCCAGAGCGCAGGTACGGGCGGGTAGATGGATGGCCGAGGACGCGGTCCCAGGAGCAGCCGAACGAACGCACCGCGGCCGACGGCGAACGCACCGGCAAACATGCCGCTCGCGATGAGCATGACCAAGAGTCGGATCAGCACGCCAAGAGGTCCGGAGATGAGCCTTGGAGCGCGGCGCAACAGGATCCCGTGGGTGTGCCCCGGCGCATGGCCCCTAAACCGGCGTCCGCGTACGAGGCAGCTCAGCCCGCGGTTGCCGCGAGGCGACGGCCCGCTCCAGGAAATCCAGCCGTTCGTGGAGTTGCTCGAGCTCCTCACGGAGCTGAGGAACGGCAGGATCGGCGGCGGTCATCGATTCCCGCCCCTCGATTCGCCTCGCGAGCGCGCTGGCGATCGGACCCAGGACTCTCACGAGGACCCAGCTGGCGGCGAGGAGGCCGCCAAGGTCAACGATGGTGAAGTCGTGCATCGCTCCTCCCCCGGATGTCGGTATGGCCTGTCGGTGCAGATCCTCTCCGTAGGCGCGGTCGCAGAGAGCGAGGATGTCATCACGTGCCTGTGCAGAGAGCTCGGCGGACGATCTTACCTGAATCTCCAGATCCCGACCTCGCAATGTTTCACCTGGCATCCGGCTGACGGCGGTGGCGCCGACCGCAATCAGCTATAAGATACAGTCGCAGAGGAGGAGTGCTCCGCGGGCCCGGGCCGAGGCCGCGGGTCGAAGCGTCGCCTCGGGAGGAATGATGGACAAGCCTCGCATTTTCCTTGGCTCGTCGGGCAAGCAGGCGAAGCTGCTGCAAGCGCTGACGCGCGGTCTCGAGGACATCGCCCATGTCGATCCCTGGACGACGTCCTTCAATCCCGGGACCACCACCCTGGACCGCCTGGTCGAGCTGGCGCATGAAGTCGACTTCGCCGCGTTCGTGTTCGCCCGGGACGACTGGACGACCGCCGGCCCCGCCGCCACGGCGCCCCCGGAAGCCGGTCAGGATTCTCCGCGAGACAACGTCGTTTTCGAAGCCGGCCTGTTCGGCGGCGTCCTGGGCATGCGCCGGACCTTCATCCTCCACGCACACGGGTCGAAGCTTCCGAGCGACCTCCTCGGCCTCACATGTGTTCGGTACGGCGACGTGGCGACCCCTTCCGAGATGAAGGTCGTCAACCAGCAGCTTCGGAAGGCGATCGAGAACGAGGGGCACGTCGCCCGCATCGAGGGTCTGTGGTGGCAGTTCTCCCTGACGGAGCGCGGCCCGCGGGAGCCTTCGGCGGTGAGCCTTTTGCGAATCTCGCGAGACCGCGACGGCGCGCTGGAGCTGAGCGGCCGCTCATGGCAGAAGGATGGCAGCCTGTCCGCGAGATACTGGAGCGAGGCGGTCAAAGAGAGAAGGGAGCCTTCGGGCATCTTCTACTATTGGAAGGGAGAACGGCCCCGGGACCTGAAGGCGCCGCAGTTGGAGGGCACGGGGGAGATCCGGATGGAGTCCGCTGATCGCGCTTCCGGGTACTTCACGACCCGGGCGGACACCCAGCCGAAAGTGAACGTGCGGACCGCCGGTGTATACTGGCGCGCCGGGCCCGAGGACATGAACATCATGGACCGAACTGACGATCGGCAATGCGTCGAGTTGATCTCAGAGCAGCTGAGGCGTTGGAAGGCAATCACGAGCACCTGATATCGTTGGTGAAGGGATTGCCGAGCGCCGGCGCAGCGAAGGACCTACCGCACCACGATGGGCACCGTCCACCGGAACGTTCCCCACGCCATAGCGAGAGTGCCGTGCCTGGCGTCGCCCGGCTCGATCGAGATGGTGAATTTTTCCACCGGCGTGTCCAGGCTGTCCGATCTCATCGGCACCGTGCCCAAGTCCTGGGCCCGGCTGTATTCCGTTCCCCACTGCCCGGTTTGCTTGTTCACGATGAGGTCCACGCGACCGGCGTGCGGTACGGTCCACAGCGTGTACGTGCCCGCCGGGAGCGACAATCCGGCGAGCGTGACGGGCGCCGAGCTGGTGAACTGGGTCGCGGCATTGGCGCCCGTGCGCCAGACCCGGTCGTAGCTGATCACGTTGCCCAGCAGCGTGCGCCCGCGAGCCAGGGGCCGGCCGTAGTCCACCGAGAAGGTCGCGGCGCCGATGGTGGCGCGGGCGGTATCGCGCACGCTGAGTTGCTGGAGTCCCGTGCGTCGTTCCGCGGCCGCGAGACGATCCCCGATCGCCTCGATATCGGGCAGCGTCGTCGTGCGCGCGACGGCGACCTTGTAGGTGCTCCGCATGCCCGAGTACGTCAGCATCCGCCCGCTGCTGTCCACGCTCACATCGCCGGTCCCCGCCAGCCAGTCGTGTCGCAGCTCCACCTTGCCGCCCGCATGCGGGTGAACGTAACCCCGGTGCAGGGTGAAGCTCGGGCCGACGTCGCGATCGGGATAGAACTGCCGGAACAGCACGCTGTCGCCGGGCTGAAGCCCCTTCGCGGCAGCCTGGTGGAGCGCCGCCGCGATCTCCAGTTCGATGACGCTGTACATCATCGACACATGCGGCACGGTGATCGCGCCGCCCGTAGCGAACGCGGTGTCCCGCTCGCCGCTGCTGTCGCGGACCGAGATGCTCACCGCACGGCTGGAGAAATCGGCCGTGATCCGGCGTCCGCGTTCCTTCGGCGTCCGGCCGTTCGGCGTTCGCACGTCCATCACCATCCGCCGGATTCTGCCGTCGGGTGCCAGATCGAACTCGGTGTGACGCCGTCGCACGAACGGCCATCGGTCCACGCCGTCCGTGACCAGCCGCGTGGGCGAACGCGAGATCCGTTCGACCGAGACGGTGTCGTTACCTAACACCGTCACGAAGCCGTACTGTTCGGGTGGCCCGGCGGCGTTGCAGGCGAGGAGGAGGAGTACGAAGAGGTGCGACCGCGTCATCTGATGCCCCGAATGAAGGTGTGAGCCCGACCCAGGATATCTGACGACGAATGGACAGCGTTTGTGTCGCTGGCGATTGAGGCTGCAACGCGGGTCAGGCCGCGCCCCGAGCGGGCTTCTCGGCGAGGTAGGCATATCGTGAGAGTCGTCGCTCGACCGACAGCGTGTGGACGCATGTCAGAAAGCGTTGCAGGCCATCGAAGTTCACCTGGCCTTCTCTGGTTACCAGCGCATCTCGATGGCGAGCCCGCGCGTCATGCCAGCGGCCGGACACCTCGGCCGCATTGGCGGTTACATCCTGGGCACTGAGAACGGCAAATCCCGCCTCTTCCAGGAGTCGTTCGTTCTCTCCCGGCGGTACGAAGAGGTAGAACCCGATCGAGCTGCGGATCGCGAGCTCCTCCTGGGACACGATGCCGGTTACGACCATGGCATCCGTGAACAGCGCGCGCGCTCCTGGGCGCAAGACCCGATGCCAGTCGTGCAGCACGGTGGCGCGGTCCCGAATGTGGCACATCGCGTCGTTCGAGACCACCGCGTCGAAGCCCTCCGCGGAAAACGGCAACGGCCGGCTGGCGTCCACGGCCTGAAAGCGGACCCGGTCGGCGACCCCACGCGTCTCCGCTAGTACCCGGGCGTTGCGCACCCCGTGTTCGTTGATGTCCACGCCCGTCACTCGGCATCCGCGTGCCAGAGCCAGGTAGACCGCCGGCCCACCCGACCCGCTGCCTACTTCGAGCACCTCGTCCCCGGCCCCGATCCGGAGCTGGGCCGCGAACTCGAGCCACTCTCGGGCAGTCAACCAGCTGCTCTGACCGAGATCCTCTCCGTAGGTCTCCTGCCGGACCGCCGCTTCGGCGCTGCTCGCGAAGTCCGCATACACGTTGTTGTACAGGTCGATGGCACGGTCAGGCATGACGTCCCCCCGGACGATCTGGTTGTGCAGCTGCGGCGGGTCAGAAGGGCTTCCGAAAAGCAGCGGGCACATCCGTCGGGAATTCTCGAGGCTCAGGGCTCCTGGAGATCCACGAATTGGAGGGCGAGGAAGACCGGGCCCCCCGCTCGTCCGCCTCCTCCAATCTGCTCCCCCCGCCCGCCGCCGTAAGGCCTGTATGAGCGACGTTGCGCGCCTGATTCGCGACACGCCCAACCTTCCCATCCTCCGCCGCCATCGTTTACGTACCTGTATCCCGGTGCCGTCCGCCCAATCCCGAGGCTCCCGTGGCCGAGACGAAGGCTGCCAAGAAAACCGCCAAGAAAGCCGCCCCCCGCCGGAAGAAGCGCCCGGAGGGCGCGCCCCGCTCCCGGGGTATCCCGGCCGACGCCCTCGGCGCGGGGGCGCCCCCGCCGGCCGTCACCCGGCTGGCCGAGGCGATCGCAGCCGACGGCGGCACTGCGCTCGCCACGTATCGCGATCCCCTCGGCGGCCACTGGCAGATCTTCGCCGGGCTGCCGATCGACCGGGTCGAGCCCACGCCCTACCAGCGCGATCTCTCCGACGCCCACGTCGCCAAGCTCTGCGGCGCCATGGACCGCCTCGGCCGGTACCTCGACCCGATGGTGGTCGTGCGCACCGAAGACGGCCACTACTGGACCCCTAACGGCAACCACCGCCTCGCCGCCATGCGCACTCTCGGCGCCCACGCCGTCGTCGCCATCGTGGTGCCCGAGCCCGAGGTGGCCCACCGCATCCTGCTGCTCAACACCGAGAAGGCCCACAACCTCCGCGAACGCGCGCTGGAGGTGGCCCGCCTGGCCCAGGCCCTGGCCGAGCTCGACGATCGTCCGGAGCGGCAATTCGAGACCGAGTTCGAGGAGGCGGCGCTGCTGACCCTCGGCCTCTGCTACATGGAGAACGGGCGCTTCGCCGGCGGCGCCTACCACCCGGTGCTCCGCCGGATCGACCAGTTCCTCGGTGTGTCCCTGCCCAAGGCGCTCGAGATCCGCCGCGAGCGCGCCGCCCGAGTGCTCGAGCTGGAGGAGGCCGTGAGCGCGGCCGTGAAAGCCCTCAAGGACCGCGGGCTCGAGAGCCCCTACCTCCGCGCGTTCGTCGTCGCCCGCATCAACCCGCTCAGGTTCCAGCGCGGCGCCAAGGCCGATTTCGACGAAACCATCGACAAGATGCTCGCCGGCGCCCGGCGCTTCGACCCCGCCAAGATCAAGGCCGACCAAGTGGCGCGGGCTTCGGGTCCGCCCGAAGAGCCGGGCGCGTCTGGTTGACCGTCGTGGGCGGCCGGCTGCAGAGCCGGCGCCACACATCGATTCTTCACAAAGTAAACGGCTCAACACCAAGGACTTGCGGAGGCTTTTCGGACGGCATCGCGGCCCGGAACCTGCATGTTTCCGGGCCACATGCCAGCGAAAACCCGATGCATTCAAGCGCGTCTGCGCCGGGCCGCGCCCGCGACCCTGACGCTCCTCCTCGCGGCCATCACCGTGCAGTGCGGTGGCGGCGAGAAGATCGGGCCGCCGCCGGGGCCCTCCGCCATCGAGCTCGCGGGGGGCAACGGACAGGTCGCGCCCATCAACGATCCGCTGCCCGACCCGCTGGTCGTGAAGGTCGTGGACGAGGCGGGCGACCCCGTCGAAGGCATCACCGTGCAGTGGGACGCGCACGGCGCCGGCGACGTGGCGCCCGCCACCACTACCACCGGCGCCGACGGCCGCGCCGCCGTCTCCCGCTTGCTCGGCGGTTCGCCCGGCCAGCAGATGACGACCGCCTCGGTCGCGGGGCTGGCTGGCTCGCCCGTGACGTTCACCGCCACCGCGACCGACGGCCTCACGCCGACGCTCGCCGTCGGCACGCAGCCCTCGTCCTCGGCAGTGAGCGGCGTCGTGCTCGCGGTGCAGCCCATCGTCCAGTTGCAGAGCGGCACCGGCGCCGACACCGCCGAGGGTGGCGTCACCGTCACGGCGGCGCTCACCGGCGCCGGCGGCACGCTCGAAGGCACCCTCACCGCGAACACCGACGCCGCGGGCGCCGCCAGCTTCGCCGATCTCGCCGTCACGGGCGCGGACGGCAGCTACACGATCACCTTCACTGCGCCGGGCTACGTCGCGGTGACCTCGGCGCCGATCACGCTCGGCACCCCGACCCTCGCCATGAAGACCCAGCCGTCGGCCGCCGCGGTGAGTGGCACCGCGCTGGACCAGCAGCCGGCGGTGCAGCTGGTGGACGGCACCGGGGCCAACGAGCCCCGGAGCGGCGTCGTGGTCACCGCGTCGCTCGTCGGCGCCGGCGGTACGGTCGGTGGGACGCTCACCCGGTCCACCGACGGCACCGGGGCCGCGACGTTCACCAACCTCGTCATCACCGGCGACCCCGGCGATTACACCCTCGAGCTCACCGCGCCGGGCTACACGCAGATCATGTCGTCGACCATCGCGCTCAGCGCCGCGCCGTCCACGATCGCGCTCACGACCAACCCGCCCATGTCGGCGCTTACGGGCGAGGTGTTCGACCCCGCCGTGCAGCCCGAGGTCCAGGTGAAGGACGGCACCGGACAGCCGGCGGCCGGCGTGGAGGTCACCGCCACCATCGCCACGGGGGGCGGGACGCTCGAGGGGACGACCACCGCGACCACCGACGCGTCGGGCTTGGCCAAGTTCGGCGACCTCGGCATCAGCGGCACCGGCGCCCAGACGCTCCGATTCGCGATCGACGTGGACACGGTGATCGCGGCGCCCGTGAGCCTCTCGCCGCTCCCTGCCGCCGCGACGACGGGATCCTGGGGTCCGGTCATGCCCTGGGACATCGTGCCACTGCACTTGAGCCTGCTGCCGACGGGGAAGCTCCTCGGTTGGGGCAAGTTCGAGATCGACGGCAGCATGGGGATGCCGCGGCTGTGGAATCCGGCGAGCGGATCGCCATCGAACGCGCAGACGATCCCGGTGGACACCATGCTGTTCTGCTCCGGGCACGCGTTCATGGCTGACGGCCGCCTGATGATCTCGGGCGGGCACAAGGCCGACGGCGAAGGCCTGGACATCACCACCATCTTCGATCCGGCCGGCGAAACCTTCATCCAGAACCTGCCCAGGATGGCGTTCGGGCGCTGGTATCCCACGGTCACCGAGCTCACCGACGGCCGGATGCTCACCATGGCCGGGCAGGATTCCGCCGGTGCCGTGGTGAAGACGCCGGAGATCTGGGAGAACAACCAGTGGGTCAAGCTCCCGGGGGCCGGGACGCTGCAGATCCCGTACTACCCGCGCAACTTCATCGACCCGAAGAACGAGCTCGTCTTCATGGCCGGCGAGCGGATCATGTCGCGCTGGTTCGACCCGGACGGGACAGGAGTCAACGGCGGACGCGGGCGCTGGATCAACGGGCCATCGCACATCTGGCCGTTCAATCGGGACTACGGCTCCGCCGTCATGTACGAGCCGGGCAAGATCCTGTTCGCCGGAGGGGGCGGAGACACCGGCTGGCGCACGCCCGACGCGAAGTCGGACGTGCCCACGGCCACGGCGGAGAAGATCGACCTGAATGCCGGAACGCCCACGTGGCAGAGCGCCGGCTCGATGTCGACGCCGCGGCGGCACATGAACGCCACGATCCTGCCGGACGGCCAGGTGCTCGTCACCGGCGGCACCAGCGGCGGCAGTTTCGTCGATCTCAACACCGCGCACGCCGCGCGGACGGCCGAGCTGTGGAATCCGGCGACGAACGGCTGGACCACACTCGCGGCCAACAGCGTCATGCGGACCTACCACTCGGTCTCGCTGCTGCTGCCGGACGGCACGGTGCTGCATGGCGCCAGCGGCAATGCGATGGTGGGCAGCGTCGCGATGCCCGACGAGCGGAGCCACGAGATCTTCTCGCCGCCGTACCTGTTCAAGGGTGCGCGCCCGACCATCACCAGCGCGCCGGCGAGCGTAGGCTATGGCCAGAGCTTCACGATCGCCACGCCGAACGCGGCACAGGTGACCGCCGTACGCTGGATCCACATCGGCTCGGTCACCCACGCCTTCGACGCCGGCCAGCGGGCCAACACGCTGAGCTTCACACGCACCGCCACCGGTGTGAGCGTGACGGCGCCGGCGTTCCCGAAATACGCCACCCAGGGCCACTACCTGGTGTTCATCCTCAACCGGAATGGGGTTCCGTCGAAGGGGAAGATCGTCAAGCTGCAGTAGGCGACGCACGGCCATCGCCAAACCCGATTCCCCCAAACGTGATCCAGATCGTGGTTTTCGCGCCGCCAAATGTTTAGGATGCAAACCGGCACCGCCCACACCCGCCGCCTGTCGCACCGACGCATCAGGCCGGGTGCGGTCCGTGCGCCTAAGTTGCAGTGCTGCAACGATATGATACAACAAGCCAGGACGGAAGAACGGCGCGGAAGCTGCTTCCTCGTGAGTCGTGGCGCGACCTCGTCTCCCAAATCTGCGGCGGCCCGGGCATCCGGCCGCTTCGAGTGACCATGACCCGACACCGTAAACTGAACTTCGCGGCCCTTGCCGTCCTCATTGCATCGGTCTCCGTCCAGTGCGGCGGCGGGGACATCAGCCAGCCGCCCGACGCCACCGCCATCGAGATGGCCGGCGGCGACGGACAGGTCGCTCCCGTCGGCGCCCCGCTGTCCGACCCGCTGCTCGTGCTGGTGACCGACGAAGCCGGTAACCCCGTCCAGGGGGTCACGGTCCAGTGGTCCGTCGACGGCGAGGGCGAGGTGTCGCCCGAGTCGGTCGAGACCGGTTCCGACGGCAAGGCGTCCGCCACCCGGACGCTTGGCGCCACCGCGGGCCAGCAGCTCACCACGGCCGCCGTGTCGGGATTGCAGGGCTCGCCGGTCACCTTCACCGCCACCGCGACCGACGGCGCCACCCCGACGCTGGCCATCAAGGCGTCGCCGTCTCTGACGGTGCAGAGCGGCGTGGTGCTGCCCGCCCAGCCGATCGTCCAGCTGAAGGACGGATCGGGTGCCAACCAGGCCCAGGGTGGCGTGGCCGTCACTGCCGCGCTCAACGGCAGCACCGGCACACTCGGCGGCACGCTCACCCGCGGCACCGACAACACCGGTGCCGCGACGTTTACCGACCTGGCCATCACCGCCCCTGCCGGCAGCTACACCATCAAGTTCACGGCGCCGGGCTACGTCCAGGTCACTTCCGCGACGATCACCGTGGGCGCCGCGGCCGCGGGCATCACGCTGACGACCAACCCACCCACGTCGGCGCTCACGGGCGAAGTGTTCGATCCCTCCGTGCAACCGGTCGTGCAGGTGAAGGACGCGAGCGGGCAGCCGGTGGCGGGCGTGGAGGTCACGGCCAGCGTGGCCTCGGGCGGCGGGACGCTCGAAGGAACGGCCACCGCCACGAGCGATGCGTCGGGTTTCGCGAAGTTCGGCGACCTCGGCATCAAGGGCACCGGCGCGCAGACGCTCCAGTTCACGGCCGGGACCAGCAGCGTGACCTCGGCCCCGGTCAATCTCTCGGCCCTGCCGGCCGAGGCGGCGACGGGGAAGTGGGGCCCGGTGGTGAACTGGGACATCGTGCCGCTGCAGATGCACCTGCTGCCCACCGGCAAGCTGCTGGCGTGGGGCAAGTACGAGCCCGGCGGCACGATGATGGGGATGCCGCGGCTGTGGGATCCCGCGAGCGGCCCGCCCACGACCGCCCGCAAGATCGTGGTGGACACGATGCTGTTCTGCGCGGGCCACGCCTTCATGCCCGATGGCAGGCTCATGATCTCCGGTGGCCACAAGGAGGATGACAAGGGCATCGACGTCACCAACATCTTCGATCCGGGCAGCGAAACCTTCGTCCCGGGCCTGCCCAAGATGGCGTTCGGGCGCTGGTACCCGACGGTCACCGAGCTCACCGACGGCCGCATGCTGACCATGGCGGGACGGGATTCCGCCGGCGCGGTGGTGACGACGCCGGAGATCTGGGAGAACAATCAGTGGGTCAAGCTCCCGGGGGCCGGGACGCTGCAGATCCCGTACTACCCGCGCAACTTCATCGACCCGAAGAACGGGCTCGTCTTCATGGCCGGCGAGCGGATCATGTCGCGCTGGTTCGACCCGGACGGGACAGGAGTCAACGGCGGACGTGGGCGCTGGATCAACGGGCCATCGCACATCTGGCCGTACAACCGCGACTACGGCTCGGCCGTCATGTACGAGCCGGGCAAGATCCTGGTCGTCGGCGGCGGGGGCAACCCCAGTTGGCCGACGCCCGACCCGAAGTTCGGGGCACCCACAGAAAAGGCGGAGAAGATCGACCTGAACGCCGGAACGCCCACATGGCAGAGCGCCGGCTCGATGTCGATCCCGCGCCGGCACATGAACGCCACGATCCTGCCGGACGGCCAGGTGCTCGCCACCGGCGGCACCAGGGGCGGCGGGTTCGTCAACATCGACGAGGGGCTGGCCGCGAAGGCCGCGGAGGAGTGGAACCCGAGCACGAACCAGTGGACCACGCTCGCCGCGAACAGCGTGATGCGGGTCTACCACTCGGTGTCGATTCTCCTGCCCGACGCCACCGTGCTGCATGGCGCCAGCGGCAACGCGTACGCCGGCGCGGTGCCCGTGCCGGACGAGAACAACCACGAGATCTTCTCGCCGCCGTACCTGTTCAAGGGCGCGCGGCCGACGATCGCCAGCGCGCCGACGAGCGTGGGCTACGGCCAGAGCTTTGCGGTCGCCACGCCGAATGCGGCGCAGGTGACCGACGTGCGCTGGATCCACATCGGCACCGTCACCCATGCGTTCGATTTCGGCCAACGCGCCAACACGCTGACCTTCACGCGGACGGCTACCGGCGTGAGCGTGACGGCGCCGAGCGGCCCGAACCTGGCGCCCCCGGGGTATTACATCCTCTTCATCCTCAACCGGAACGGCGTGCCGTCGACGGGGAAGATCATCAAGGTGCAGTAGGGGGCGGGAGGGTAAACTCCGCGAAGGGGGCATACCTCAAGGCATGCCCCCTTCGCGTTGCTCAGGGTGACTCGTGGCTGGGCCCGCCGCTATCTTGACCGACAGAGCCATCAACTCGAGGAGCGACGCATGTCCCGATCACACTGGGTGCTCGCCGTCAGCGCCCTGATTTCCGCCGCTGCCTGCGGCCGCAGCGAGCGTTCGAGTGCCGCCGCCGATTCTGCCGCCGCGGGCCTGGCGGCAGAATCGGCGGCGGCTTCGACTGGCCCCGCCCGGGTCGAGGGATTCGAAGCCCCCGAATCCGCCAAGTACGACGCCGAGCTCGACGTGTGGTACGTGTCGAACATCAACGGCAGCCCCGTGGCCAAGGACGGCAACGGCTACATCTCGCGTCTCAAGGGCGACGGGACCGTCGATTCGCTCAAGTGGGTCGTCGGCGGGGCCAACGGCGTGAAGCTCGACGGGCCCAAGGGCACTGGCGCTGCAGGGCGACACGCTCTGGGTGGCCGACATCACCAGCGTGCGGGGCTTCAACCGCCGCACCGGCATGCCCGTCGCCAGCATCAGCGTCAAGGGCTCCAAGTTCCTGAACGACATCGCGGCTGGCCCCGACGGACTGTACGTGACCGACAGCGGCCTCGAGGGGAGCGCGAAGGGAGTCGAGCACACCGGCCCCGACCGGATCTACCGCATCGCTCACAATCGGAACGTGAGCCTGGCCATCGAGTCCGACAGCCTCGCCGGCCCCAACGGCATCGCCTGGGACGGCGCGCAGGGGCGGTTCATCGTCGTGCCGTTCGCCGGCACCGTCATCCGCGCGTGGACGCCCGGCGCCAAGACCACCGTCGCCCTGGGCCCCACCAAGGGCCAGCTCGACGGCGTCGAGCTGCTCGACGAGCACCGCCTCCTCATCACCAGCTGGGCCGACTCGAGCCTCTTCGCGTTCGAGAACGGCACCGCCACGCCCGTGGCCAACGGGCTCCCGTCTCCCGCCGACATCGGCGTCGACACCAAGCGGAACCGCGTCGCGATCCCGCTGCTGATGGAGAACCGGGTCGAGTTCCGCGCCCTGCCGGCCCCCGGCAAGGGCATGCCCTGAGGGACGCCATGACCGATCTGCCTCGCCGCGCACGCGGCGCCGCTACCTACGCCGCCGTCTTCGGCCTCGCGCTCGCGCTCGGCGCCGGTGGTGCCTGGGTGGCGCGCGGCCCCGCCCGCGGCCCCATCGTGAAGGACGCCGTCACCACGCACGGCGAATGGGTCAAGATCCCGCGCGGGTCCGAGGTCATTCGCGCCTACGTCGCCTACCCCGAGCGGAAGACCAAGGCCCCGGCCGTGATCGTGATTCACGAGATCTTCGGGCTCACCGACTGGGAGCCCACCGTCGTCGACCGGCTCGCCAAGGAAGGCTTCGTGGCGGTCGTGCCCGACCTGCTCTCCAGCAAGCACGGCGTGAGCCCGGCCAATCCCGACTCGGGCCGGAAGCTCATCGCGGACCTCGAGCCCGAGCGCATCACCGCCGATCTCGACGCCACCTACGCCTGGGTGAACGCGCTGCCGGCGGTCCTGGCCGATCATGTCGGCACGATCGGCTTCTGCTGGGGCGGCGGACAAAGCTTCCGCTACGCCACCAACAACCCCAACCTTCGCGCCGCCGTCGTCTGCTACGGCCCGCCGCCCGACTCCGCCGCGATCCGGCGGATCAAGGCCCCGGTGCTCGGCATCTACGGCGAGAACGACGCGCGCATCGACGAGACCCTCCCCGGCGTCGTGGCCCAGATGCAATCCGCGGGGAAGACGTTCACGCACGATGTCTACCCGGGAACCGGGCACGGCTTCCTCAAGCCCGGCCGCGAGGGCTCCGACGGGCCGCAGCCGGCCAAGGCCTGGGTCCGGGTCATGGAGTTCTTCCGCGCCCGGCTCGGCACGTGACGGCGCGCGGGCGCCGTGGCGTGGCGGTGGTGGGCGCGCTGGCGGCGCTCGCCGCCGCCGGGCCGCTCGCCGCCCAGGCCGACAGCACGCCGCCGCCGCACACGCCCACCAGCTACGATATCATCCTCGCCACCAGCGACACCGGGACCCACTTCGTCGGCGAGGTGCAGACCGGATGGCGCCTGCAGTCGGGCCTGCCGGTCGACCTGCGGCTCGACTCCACGCTGCGGGTCGTGCGGGTGCTGATCGACGGCAAGCCCAACACCCGGCTTTCGCGCACGATGTACGGACGCGCGGGCAGCGACGTCGTGGTGCCGCACGAGAAGGTGGCGGGCGACACGCTCTCGACCCGCATCCGCTACCACGGCACTCCGCGTGGCGGCCTCCGGGTCGGCCCCGACCGCACCGGCCAGCGCGCGCTCGCGGGCGAGACGGCGGGAGGGCGGGCACCGCTCTGGCTGCCGTCGCCGGAGGGGAGCGGTGGACGGGTGACCGTCGCGTGGCACGTCCAGGCGTCCGCCGGCCAGCGGGTCGTGGCGAACGGCACGCTGGCCAAGGTCGATACGCTGGCCTACGGCCACACGACCTGGCACTATGTCCTCGACACGCCGGTGCCGCTCGAGGCGCTGGCGGTGGCGGCGGGGAGATTCGCGGTCACCTCGCTCCCGCGCGCGAACTGCGGCGACCCCTGCGCTCCGGTGACGCTCTGGACGCCGCCCGAGGACTCCGCGGCCGCCGTCGCGGGCGCCTTCCGCCGCGCGGGCGAGATGGTCGATTACCTGAGCGCGCGCCTGGGACCGCTGCCCTATCCGGGCTTGGCGCACGTGGCGGTGCCGCTCGCGCCGGCGGGGCGTCCGGGCGCGTCGGTCGTGCTGTACGACGGCGCCCGCGTGCATGCGGGCGAGGTCACCGAGCAGGAGGTCGCGCGGGCGACGGCGGCCCAGTGGCTGGGCAACGCGGTCGACGACGCCGGGCTCGACGCCGACCAGCCCTCGGCGGCGGCGGCGGCCTATCTGGCGTGGCTCTGGTCGCGGCCGGAGAGCGGGGCGGGGAAGACGGCATCGAAAGCTTCAGGAGAGCCGCTGCCTCGCGGCGTGGATGCGTTCCGGCAGCTGCACAGGACCGTGGGCGACTCGGCGTTCTTCCGCGGGCTCCGGCGCTACGTCGAGGAGAATCGCAACGCGACCGCCGCGCCGGGCGCGCTCGAGCGGGCGATGGCGGAGGCGGCGGGGCGGCGGCTCGACTGGACCTTCGAGCGGGCGGTCGGGGCGCGGTGACCCGGGCGGCCGCGGCGCTGGTCGCGGGGCTTGCGGCGTGCAGCGGCACGCTCCCGCCGCTGCGCGGTCAGATGGAGGTCGGCAAGGACGGCTACGCCGTATTCGTGGCCGGGGGCGGGGCCGCCGGCGGCGATCTCTACGCCGTGCGCACCCAGGGCGGCGAGGTCGTGCCCATCACCTTCAGTGCCGTGGGCGAGATGCGGCCCGTGCTCTCGCCGGACGGGGCGATGCTGGCGTTCCTCCGGGGTGCGTCGCTCCGGGACTCGACGCCGGGCACGGTGTGGGTGATGAACCTGTTGAACGGCGCCGAGCGCGAGCTCGAGCTGCCGCGCGGAGCGGGTGTGCCGCGACAGGTGGGGTGGTCGCCCGACGGGCGCTCGTTGGTAGTAGCGGCCGGCGCCGGGCTCTACCGATCGAGCGCGCCGCCGGGACGGCTGGATGCCCGTCCCGTCCCGGGCCCCGACCGGCCCGCGGCGGAATCGGCGCTGGCGGTGCTGCTCGGCCAGCCGGCGTTCGCGCGGGCGGTGCCGTGCGCCGAGCCGGGCGCGCTCTGCGTCGCGGGCGACACCGGCGCGCCCGGCCTCCTGGCCCGCGACGCCCGCGACCCCGCCCGCTGGGGCGACGACTCGGTCATGTTCTTCCGGGGTGACGCCGTGGAGATCCGCCCGCTCGGCCCCGGCCGAGCGCGGCGGCTGGACTGGGAGGACGTGCCGAGCGGGGCGCGGCAGATGACGGTCTTTCTGGGGGCAAAGCAAGGGCAGGGCAGCATGGCGGACAGCATGTAGCCCGGTTCGCCAGCCGGAGGGAGCGCACCGGCGTCACCTCCGCTTCCCTGATTTCCGTCTACCGGGCCGCAATCGCATCCCACGCCGCGTCCAGCGCCATGCCGACCGGCGGCGCGTCCGGCGTCCAGTCCCGCGCGCCGACCCGCTCGGCGATGAAGGCCACCAGTGCCAGCCACACGTCGGTCCAGAGCTCCGTCGGCCCGGTGCGGACAGCGCCGTCGGACCGGCCGCCGGCCACCACGTGCTGCAGGGCATCCCGGAATTCGCGCTCGGCCTCGCGGCTCTTCTCGTCGAGGTGCTGCTCGTCGCGGCGGCGGAGCAGCATGCGGGTGAGGGCGGCGTCACGGCCCGCCGTGTCCAGCAGGGTGCGGGCGATCTGATGAAGACGGCTGGGTGCGCCCTCGCCCGTGGCCTCCCGCACGACCGTGGCGCCCCAGCGCTGGGCGCCGCGGAACACCTCGTTGAGGAGGTGCTCCTTCCCGCTGAAGTGGCGATAGATCGTGCCTTCGGCCACGCCCGCGCGCGCCGCGATGGCGGGCGTGGTGGTGGCGCGGAAGCCGACGGTGGTATACAGCTCGAGTGCTGCACGAAGCAGGCGCTGGCGGGTGGCCTCACCGTCGCGGCGCGTAGGCTGAGTAGAAGTCATCTCACAAAATAGTTTGCGGGGCCGTTGAATCGCGACCCCATCCGAGGCTATTTTCCGGGGCTTTGTACCCGCCGTTTCCGGAAACTGTTCCTCGCGGTCAGAGGGGTCGTCGATGAGAATGCTGGTCCTCGGTGCCGGCCTGCAGGGCTGTGCCTGTGCGTACGATCTCCTCCAGAATCCCGCGGTGACCCAGGTGACCCTGGCCGATCTGCGCCCGGACAATCTTCCCCCGTTCCTGGCCGAGCGCGGTGACTGGGACGGCCGTCTCAGGACGGTCCGGCTGGACGTGACCGACCCGGTGGCGGTGCAGGAGACGCTCCGTGGCCATATTGCCGTCATGAGCGCCATCCCGTACTACTACAACGGTCCGATGGCCAGCGCCGCGGTCGAGGCCGGCTGCCACTTCTCCGACCTCGGCGGCAACACCGAGATCGTCTTCGAGCAGAAGAAGCTGCACGACCAGGCGGTGGCGCGGGGGGTCTCGATCATCCCCGACTGCGGGCTCGCGCCGGGCATGGTCAATATTCTCGCCGCCGAGGGCATCCGGCGGCTGGACCAGGCGGACCAGGTGAAGGTGTACGTCGGCGGCCTCCCCCAGCAACCCGAGCCCCCCCTCAACTACCAGATCGTCTACTCGCTCGAGGGCGCGCTCGACTACTACACCACCCCGTCGTGGGTGCTCCGGGGTGGGAAGCGGAAGCAGGTGGACGCGCTGAGCGAGCTGGAGGCGGTGGACTTCCCTCAGCCGGTCGGGACACTCGAGGCGTTCCACACGGGTGGTGGCATCAGCACGCTGCCGTTCGCGTACGAGGGGAAGGTCGACGTCATGGAGTACAAGACCCTGCGCTACCCGGGGCACGTCGCCATCATGCGCCCGATCCGGGAGCTGGGCCTGTTGGACATCAAGCCGGTCGAGGTGAAGGGGAGGAGCGTCGTGCCGCGCGACGTCTTCATCGCAACGGTCCGTCCGAAGCTGCACAAGCCCCTGGGGCGCGATCTCGTGGCGCTGCAGGTGATCGTCACCGGGCGGAAGGGCGGCAAGCCCGCGCGGGTCTCGTTCCGCCTCATCGACCGGTACGACGCGGACCACGGCATCAGCGCCATGATGCGGACCACCGGCTATTCGCTCTCGATCACCGGCCAGATGCAGGCCGACGGCCGGGTGGCGGCGAAAGGCGTCCATACGCCCGACGAGGCGATCCCGTTCGCGGCCTACGTCCAGGAGCTGGGCCGGCGCGGCATCCGGATCGAGGAGCTCTAGGCGCCAGCCGGGTAGTCGAGAGGCCAAGCCCCCGGGCAGGTGATCGAGGAACTCCAGGACCCCTGCTCGGTGTTAGGTATGCGTCTCTAAGCCGGTGGACGACGATGCTGGATTTCAGGACGCTGTGGGGTGATGCGCTGACCTACGAGGCTTTTCTCGCGGCCAGCACGAAGCACAAGGGCCTGTGGGAGGGGATCTACGGCATCGCGCGGCTGCCGGCGTGGGCCCTCGCGGCGCTGCCGGCCGGCGTCGAGCGGAAGCTGCTGGTGATCGCCGAGGACTGGTGCGGCGACGCGTCGAGCACGGTGCCGGTCCTGGCCAAGCTCGCGGCCGCGGTCCCCGGGCTCGAGCTCCGCATCATCCTGCGTGACCAACATCCCGAAGTGATGGACCTCTATCTGACCAACGGCTCGCGCTCGATCCCGATCGTGATCGCGCTCGATGAGCAGTTCCGGGAGCTGGGCCACTGGGGTCCGCGGCCACACGATCTGCAGGCGTGGGTCACAGCCAACCGCCTCACGGTGCCCAAGGCCGAGTTGTACCCGCAGGTGCGGCAGTGGTACGCCCGCGACCACGGCGAGGCGACGCTGCGCGAGGTGCTGGCGGTGGCGGGGATGGCGGGGGCGAAGGTGGCATGACGGTCCGACTGTCCGTCTAGAACATCCAGCCATTCCCCACCGAGAACTGGAATCCATCCGGCCCACCCCCGAAGTTGAACTCCAGGATGGTGCTCCGGAGAATGCGGAGCGCGATGGCGCCCCCGCCGCCGACCTTCATGTCGTTGGTCGTTAGCTTGAACCCCTCCTGCTCGAACACCCGTCCCGCATCCAAGAATGCCACCAGCGTGATGGCGCCGAGGTCGCCAAACGGCAGCAGGTCGTGCCGCACCTCGAAGTTCCCGAAGAGCACGCTCCGTCCGGTCAGCCGTCCATAATCGATTCCGCGGTGGGAGTACTGCCCGCCCAGCACGGGGACTTCCTTCTCCCATCCCGGCAGCGTGAACCGTGCGTCGAGCGACGAGGTGCCGCCCATGCCCGCGCCGGCCAGCCGCGCCGCCAGCACGGTGCCTTCACGCACCTGGAGGTAGCCGCGAAGGATGGCGTACTGGCGGCTGTAGTTGTCGCCGCCGGTGCCCGCCTGCGTGCCCGCCTCGAGGAGCAGTCCCTGATGGGTGTTGTACTCGTTGTCCCGGGTGTCGTAGATCAGCGCGAGCCGGCCGGACACGTCGTGCTGGGTGAAGTCGCCCTCAGGGAAGTCGGTCGCGAACGCCGAAGGGCCGGGCAACGAGGTGAAGCGCGCACGGGTGTAGCCGGCGAGCAGGGCCACCTGCAGCGGGCCCTTGATCCGCCGCGTGACTTCCGCCAGGGCCCGGTAGCGGGTGCGCCGCAGGCGGTACGGGAAGGGCGTCTCGTCGGTGTCCGCGTGCTTGTCGAACTCGGTATCGTTGCCGAGGCCGAAATAACCGTACCTTGCCTGTCGCTCCGCCGTGGCCTGGAGCGAGAGCCGCCAGTCCTTCCAATACCCCGGCGCCCTGTACGTGACGCTCACGTACCGGCTGCCCTTCGACGCGATGCCCGCGTCGGCGTTGAACGCGGCGGTGTAGGTACTTCGCGCCTCATAGTCCGCCGCCTGCCAGTGTCGCAGCCGGAAAGAGAGCACCGGCGTGTCGTTGGCTCCGCCGGACAGGTAGGGGAACCAGCTGGTGCGCCAGCGCGCCGCCGGCTCGCCGGGGCCAGGGGTACCCTCCGCTGCGACCGCCGTGCTGTCCGTCGGTCCCGCCGTGCTATCCGTCGTGGCCGTGGCAGCACTGTCCGTTGCAGCGCTGTCCGCCGCAGTCTTGGGCGTTGGCTGCTTTGGCACTTGGGCGCCCAGGCGCGCCGCGGCAAGGGCTGCGACGGACAGCGCGAGTAGCACGCGGACCTGGAACGGCCGCATCAGCTCGGCCTCTCGCAGGAGTGGGCGGTGTCGAGCCGCGCGGCCTCGCGTCCGGGGTGCGCGGCGACCGTTGCGGCGCAGCCGGCTCCGGAAAACGGGTGGCGAGACCCTCGTGCTGGCATCAGCGAGCCTCCATCGCGACGGAAAGGCATCCGGGCGGGCTGCCCGGCAGGGCCGACACTGCCCTTTACGGGCTCCGGGATTTAGGGAAACCCCGGACGGATGTCAACCGTGGTCGTGCCGATCGTCGGTGCCCGGGGGATGCCGGCGTGCTTGCACAGTGGCTGTTGGGCGCAGCCTTGTTCCGGGCGGCCGCTTGTTTCGAGGTGGTACGTGTCGGGATGTCGACACCGGGTGCAACGGCCGAGTGCGCCGGCGAACCTTCGCATCGGTGCCATTGTTCTCAAATCGAACGAATGAGGCATTCGTCCGACGGCTGGTGTGGCCGGTTGGGTGGTCTTCCTGCAGCCAGAGATCGAGGGAACGGAACATGACCCGACTGCTGTTCTGGGATGTCGATACGCTCTACGATTTCATGCGATCCGACGGGAAGCTGTACGTGCCCGGGAGCGAGGAGATCATCCCGGCGCTCGAGTCGCTGACCGCGTTCGCGCACGCCCACCGGATTCCGATCGTCGCGTCGGCCGACAACCACGACGCGACGGACGCCGAGATCAGTGATGCGCCGGATTGGAAGACCACGTTCCCGCCGCACTGCATACGCGGCACCGCCGGACAGTTGAAGATCGCCGAGACCGCGCTCGTGGACCCACTGGTCATCGGGCCCGAGCCCGCGGACGGCCAGGCGGTCGGGCGGCGGATCCGGGCGCACCGCGACGACTTCCTCCTCCACAAGCACACGCTGGATGTCTTCTCCAACGCCAATGTGTCGACACTGCTCGCGGCGCTGGCGCCGGAAGCCATCGTCGTCTACGGCGTCGCCACCGACTTCTGCGACCGCTACACCGTCGAGGGACTGCTGCGCCACAGCCCCGGCACCGAGCTGTTCCTGGTGACCGACGCCATTCGGGCGATCTATCCCGAGGAAGGCGCGCGGCTGATCGCGCAATGGCAGGAGCTCGGCGTGCGGCTGGTGACCTCGGCGGAGGTCCGGGCGGGCCGTCTACTCGCGCATTACCTGGCGGCGCACGTGTGATCCACGGCACAGCAGTGACATTTTGGCTCCCTATCTTGCGGTCCTAGTGGGAGTACGACCGAATGGCACTATGCGAGACGTCCGAGTATAAGCCCTGAGTCCCCTGCTCTGAGGCCGGGCGCGCCGTTCGATCCACTGCTCTCGCTGTTCATCCCTTCACACCCCCCTTCTTCTACCATCTCGCGGGAACGGGCATTCGTGCCCGTTCCACCCACCTTTTTTCGTCCCACGGAGTGATCCTCGGCACGGCCGCGCGCGACGGGCCTGCGATGTTGCGCCGCGAGCGCATTACCCGAAGAGGCATCATGCCACGTGGCGACAAGTCGGCCTACACCGAGAAGCAGAAGCGGCAGGCCGAACACATCGAGGAAGGGTACCTGTCGCGGGGCGTTCCGCGGAACGAGATGACCGGCGGGGGCCGTAAGAGCGGGTCGGGCGGGGAAGGCGAGGCTGACGGCCAGGGTGGGTCCCGCGTCAGGATCCCCGGGGGTGCGGCTAACCGGCTGACCTGTCGGGCCTTCGATGGTGCGACGTGACTTGGTTCACACCGCCGGACACCCTGGGTCACAGCGTCCTAACCCCTGCAAAGGCAATGTGAAGGCGCCGGGGACTCCCCGGTGGCCGGCGCGCTCGCGCGCGGGCTGACACCGTCCTCCAGTGGGGTGTGTATGTCGATCCTGAAATGCACGAAGCTTCCGGCGATCCTGGTTGCCACCGCGTTGAGCGTTGTCGCACCGCGGGCGGCCCAGGCCCAGGGCGGAGTCAGCCTCGCCCCGTGGGCCGGCGTCTACATTCCGACGAAGAATTCCCCCGGCACTCTCGTCGCCTTGAAACGCGACGTCAGCGTCATCGGTGGCGCCCGCCTCACGTTCTGGGGTACCGGCATCCTGGGCTTCGAGGCCACCGGCGGCTACGCGCCCGCCAAGATCTCGGGCGAGACGCTCAACGAGACCAACACCAACCTGTTCGTCGCGAGCGCCCGGCTGCTGCTGGCGCTGAGCCCGGTAACCAATCGGGTGGGCTTCTACATCGCCGGGGGTCCCGCCCTCCTGACCCGGGGAAGGAATACATTCGACGACGACAAGAGCAATACCGACTTCGGCGCCAATGCCGGCCTCGGCTTCCGTTTCGGCCTGGGCGAACGCAACAATTCCGCGGTCCGGCTCGACCTCGAGGACTATCTCTACAACGGCGACTTCGGCGGGGGCGACGACTTTCAGAACGACCTCGTAGCGTCGCTCGGCGTGGAGATCCCGCTCGGCGGGAGGGCGGGAGACAAGTAGATTGGTCTGATCAGCGGGGTCGATGCGGGGCCCGGTAGGAGTCACCCTGAGCGAAGCGAGGGGGGCATGATTCAGGTCATGCCCCCTTTGCGTTGCTCAGGGTGACTCGGGCTGCCGCCCGGGGTTCGCCCGCTCGACCTTCCACGTTTGGAGACACTGTCGATGTCGGTCAGTCCAAGCTACAAGGCCTTCGTCCTCGAGCAGCTCTCCGCCGCCGGCACCGTGACCGCCAGGTCCATGTTCGGCGGGGTCGGCCTCTACTGCCAGGGACTCTTCTTCGCGCTCATGGACGACGATACGCTGTACCTCAAGGTGGACGACGCGACCCGCGGCGACTTCGAGCGCCTCGGCTCGCAGCCCTTTCGCCCCTTCGGCGACGATTCCCATGTGATGCAGTACTACGAGTTGCCGGCGGATGTCCTGGAGGATCGTACGGAGGTGCGGCCGTGGGTGGAGCGCGCCCTCGACGCGGCCCGGCGGAAAGCCCGACGGCGGCCGAAAGCGTAACGACGCTCGCGGCGACACTGCACGGCCGCCTCAGCAGGCGCCCCGGTGCCCCAGCCAGCCCGGTGTTCGACGCGATCACACCGTGCGAAGATCGACACCGGCCCTGGACCACCGGCATGGCGTCCGACCAGCCGCCCGCCGGCATGCGCTTCGAAGCTCGGCGCAGGCGAGGTCCGGGGAACCTATCAACGACATTTATCGTTGTCAAGAGATCCTTGCATAAGCTGCATCAGAACTCGTGTTCTTGCTCACAATTTCTGCAATTGCCGTTCAAGTGTCCCTCAAGATTTGCATATTCTGCGCAAATTGAGTTACACTTCTCTCCAAGTGAGTCGTCAGTCTTCCCGCTGCAGAGTTGCCTATGCCCTCGCCCAGCAAGATCGTCTTCAACGTCCCCTCCCTCATGCCCGAGGATGCCGCTCGCCGCCGCTCGGGAGCCGGTCCCGTCCGGCCCGCTCCGGCGTCGCCGCCGCCGCGCGAGAGCGCGGAGCTGATCGAGCAGGGCGACGTCCGCAAGCTCGCAACGCTGCTCGAGGTCAGCCACGCGCTGGCCGGCACCCTCAACCTCGAGACGAGCCTCTACGGCGTGCTCGAGGTGCTCGAGCGCCGCTGCGGTGCCCGGCGTGGTGCCATCACGCTGATCGAGGAGGCCAGCGGCCTGCTCGTGGTCGAAGCCGCCCTCGGCTACCCCCGCACCGCGGGACGGGTGCGCTACCGCGTGGGCGAGGGGATCACCGGCGGCGTGGCCCAGCGGGGCCAGCCGGCCGTGGTGCCGCGCGTAACGGAAGAGCCGGAGTTCCTCCACCGCGCCGTCTCCCGCGATGCGCGGCACGACGAGGAGGACATGAGCTTTCTCTGCGTGCCGATTCTCATGGAGGGCTCCAGCGCCGGCACGCTTGCGGTCGAGATGCCGTTCATGCCCGAGCGGGACAGCGAGCGGATGATCAAGGTCCTCCGCATCACGGCGGCGCTGATCTCGCAGGCGGTGCGGATCCACCACCTGGTCGAGGGCGAGCGGCAGCGATTGGTGGAGGAGAACACCCAGCTTCGGGAGGAGCTGCGCGAGCGCTACGAGTTCGCCAACATCGTCGGCAACAGCGGCACCATGCGGCGGGTCTACGAGCAGGTGGCCCAGGTCGTGGGCACCGGCGCTACCGTGATGATCCGGGGCGAGAGCGGCACGGGTAAGGAGCTCATCGCCCACGCGCTGCACCATCACTCGCCGCGGGCGGGAAAGCCCTTCGTCCGCGTCAACTGCGCCGCGCTGCCCGAGACCCTCGTGGAGACCGAGCTGTTCGGCCACGAGCGGGGCGCGTTCACCGGTGCCCAGGCCCGGCGCAAAGGCAAGTTCGAGCAGGCCGACGGCGGCACGCTCTTCCTGGATGAGATCGGCGAGCTGAGCCCGTCCACCCAGGCCAAGCTGCTCCGCGTACTGCAGGGGCGGGAGTTCGAGCGGCTGGGCGGCAACGAGACCGTGCGGGTGGATGTCCGGCTCATCACGGCCACCAACAAGGACCTCGAGAAGGCGCTGGCGGAAGGGACCTTTCGAGAGGACCTGTACTACCGGCTCAACGTGTTCTCGATCTTCGTGCCGCCGCTCCGCGAGCGGAAGTCGGACGTGCTGCTCCTGGCCGACCATTTCGTCGAGAAGTATGCCCGCGTGCACCAGCGCATCATCAAGCGGATCTCGACGCCGGCGATCGACATGCTGATGGCCTACCACTGGCCGGGCAACGTCCGCGAGCTCGAGAACACCATCGAGCGCGCCGTGCTCGTGACCGACGGGGACGTGATCCACGGCCACCATCTCACGCCGACGCTGCAGACGGCGGAGGCGTCGGGCACCGTGGTCTCGCGCTCGCTGGGCGAGGCCGTGGGCGTGTTCGAGAGCAACCTGATCCAGGACGCGCTCAAGAGCACGCGCGGCAACCGGGCCAAGGCCGCCCGCCTGCTCGACACGACCGAGCGGATCCTGAGCTACAAGGTGCGGCGGTACGGCATCGACCCCCGGCGGTTCCGGGGCTGATCGCCGGCGTAGGGCGCGAGCGAACGACATCGCTGCGCCGCCCCGGCGGCCGGGCCGAACGAAATTGTCGTCTCCTGCAGACGCCGGCGCCCGAGACGGGTGCCGGCGTCTTTCGCTAAGCGGCATTCGCCGCATGAGTTGGGTCTTGAGGAGCTCGGCCGACGCACGAGCGCCCGCGAGGCACGCGACTTGTCATGCTGATGGGCCGCCGCGTGACCTTCGCGCGACGTCGCGCTCGCCGTTTCGATGCGGGCGCGGATGAGGTTCCGAACGACCGCTGAACCCTTCAGGCGATTCAGGCGCAGTCAGGAGCAGTCATGTACCATCGAACGATCACCCCGCTGGCCGCGGCGCTCGCGCTCGCCGGCCTGACCCCGACGGCCGGGAGCGCCCAGAGCGCATCCACGGTCGCCTTCACCCTCGCGGAAGGCGCAATCCCGGCGCGCCCGGCGCTGAAGCCGGTCTACCACGTGCGCCTGACCAGCACGTGGCCCCAGGAGACCGCCGCGGGCGGCTGCCGCAACGGCGGCGAAGAGACGATCGAGGGAACCCTCGCCCGCGAAGCCGATGGGACCTACACCGGCACTTTCGCTCGCCGCACCGAGCTGCTCTTCTGCGGCACCCACGGCAGCCTCCAGCACACCAGGGCCGAGGCCTGCGAGCTCGCGCTGACCGGACGGGGCGACGTCAGTGCCACCGGCGTGGTGCGGGACGACGAGTCGAGCCCGAGCGGGCAGGAGCTGCGGCTGGTGTGGACGCCCGCACCGGCCCACCAGGCATCGGTGCGCGGGGCCTGCGCCCCGGCGTTCAAGCAGGCGATGAAAGAGATGTATCTGTCCACGCCGCATGCGGCGGAGTTCCCGCTGACATCCGCGGGTGCGGGCCCGCGGACGGAGCGGCTGGAGAACTACGCGTGGAGGGTGGAGCTGGAGTGAGCGTCGCGCGGATGTGAAGGATCATTCATGCCGTCTTCATCACCCACTCGGGGGCTCGAGCGCAGGATACATCCTCAGCCCACCGAAGAGGACGACATGATGCACCTGACAACGAGCGTCTGGGACCTCTCGGCCCGGGACTTCCCCACTGGCGCTCCGCTCGAGGTGCGGCTCCGATTTCTGCTCCGGTATGCGATCCTCGCCCCCTCGGTGAAGAACACGCAGCCCTGGAGCTTCGCGGTGGACGGGCGCACCGTGCGCATCTACGCCGATCGAGGCCGCACCCTCACCGTACCCGATCCCGACCGCCGCGAGCTCTACATCAGCGTCGGCTGCGCGCTCGAGAATCTCCTGGTCGCGGCCGAGCACTTCGGCATGGCGCACGAGGTTCGCTACACGCCCGAGGGCGATGACGCCGAGCTCGCCGCGACAGCGGAGTTCTGGGCCGGCGGGGGCCGCACTCCCGAGCGCCAGGGGATTCCGCTCGACGCGCTGGTCCAGCGGCACAACGACAACGGCCTCTACCGCGATGAGCCGCTGTCGCTCGACCTGCGCCGGCGGCTCTTCGAGTGCGTTGCCGAGCCCGACCTTCGGCTCGAGCTGAGCGATGACGGTCTCTTCCGCAGCTGGGTGGACGAGCTGACGTTCGAGGCCGATCGTGCGGAATTCGCCAATCCGGCGTTCCGGCGGGAGCTGGGCCAGTCGATCGGGCAGGGCGTCTTCTCGGCGCCGGGCATCAAGGCGCGGCTCGCGGGCCTGCTGGTCTCGCGCGTGGACCTCGGCGACGC
Source organism: uncultured Gemmatimonadales bacterium (assembly GCA_963815515.1). Classification (GTDB taxonomy): domain Bacteria; phylum Gemmatimonadota; class Gemmatimonadetes; order Gemmatimonadales; family GWC2-71-9; genus CAVVWJ01. The sequence goes on along the minus strand of CAWFGP010000005.1, from coordinate 125,035 downwards.
GGTGGCCAACCATGATCGCGAGCTGGTGGCGAGCGCCGCGCTGCTCGGGCTCGTGCTGGGAGAGGAGGACACCCACACCGTCCACCTGCGGTCCGGCCAGCTGTTCGAGCGAGTGTGGCTGAAGGCCACCGCACTGGGCGTCAGCGTCCACCCGATGAGCCAGACCATGCGTACGCCGGAGCTGCGGGAAGCAGTGGCCGATCTGGTGGTGGGCCACGGCTGGAGTCCCCAGCACCTGTTCCGGGTCGGCTTCTCGACGCGGGAGACCCGGCCGAAACACACGCCGCGCCGGCCGCTGGAGGAGGTGCTCCGGAGCTGAGGTCAGGATCCGTCATCCCGAGCGCAGCGAGGGACCTGGTCCGGGAATGATTCGAGCCATTACCGGACCAGGTCCCTCGGTCGCTGCGCTTCCTCGGGATGACGAAGCTGGCAGCCTGCGCTACAGCTTCAGGTTGACGTCGATGTCCACCATGATCGCGGGCGGCGTGTCCTCGAAGACGATGCGGCGCTCGACGGTGCGGATGACCATCTTCTCGACCGGCCCCTTGCCGCGGCCGCGGCCGCGATTGCCGGCGCGGTAGTAGACCACCTGCGTCGCGCCGACGCGCTCGATGCGGACGACGTCGTAGCCCTGGCGCACGAGCACGTTGCGCGTGACGGTCACGGCGCGGTCGGAGGAGACGGAATAGTGCTTGTCCTTGCCTTTGCCCTGGGCATGGGCGGGAGCGACGGACACGGCGAGGGCTAGAACGGCGAGCGCGAGGCCCGCGGCGAAGCGGCGAGGGTGCATGCGACCTCCAGGTGCGATGGTGAAGTGGGCACCCTGGGAGGGGCAAGAACCGTGCGGCCGGACCACCGAGTCCGTTACGAGATGGGCGGCCTGAGGTTACACCACGTGGGCTCCGAGCGCTGCCAGATCTTGCACCGCGCCATACGGGGGATTGCGAGGACCGATTGCAGTTCAGCCCTCCTTCCGCACCTCCGCCGCCCGCTTGTCCTCCCGGATCCCCAGGTATCGCGGATGGCGCAGCAGCCCCGCCGGCGTCCACTCCCCGAACCCGATTTCCACCACCAGCCTTGGAGTCACCCACTGGACCTCGCCCGCCGGCGCCGGTCCCGGCGCGAAGGGCGACGTGCGCCGATGGAGCGGCGCCAGCTTCCGCTGCAGCATCTCCAGCGTCGCGCGATCGTATCCGGTGCCGACCTTGCCTGCATACCGGAGCGCGCCGTGATCGTAATACCCCACCAGCAAGGCCCCCAGGTTCTCGCGCGAGCCCTTGGGCGCCGTGTAGCCGCCCACCACGAACTCCTGCTGGTGGACGCACTTGATCTTGAGCCAGTCGGCCGACCGCGCGCTCACGTACCGGCTCTCCGCCCGCTTCGCGATGATGCCCTCGGCGCCCTTGGCGCACGCCTGGCGCAGCATCGCGGCCGAGCCGGTGGTGCGGAACGGCGTGAACCGGATGGGATCGTCGAACCAGACGACGTCGCGCAGCACCGCCTTGCGGTCCACCAGGGGAAGATTGGTCAGGTCGACCCCCTCGTAGAACAGACAGTCGAACAGATACAGCTCGACCGCCACGTCGCTCGCCCGGGCACGCAGCTCGTCGCGGAGCTGCATCCGGCGCTGCAGCCGGGAGAAGCTGCTCTGACCGGTGTGCGGATCCACGGCCACGACCTCTCCGTCGAGCACGGCATCGCCGCGGACGGCGAACGAGAGCGCGTCGACCAGCTCCGGATAGGCGTTCTCGAGCGGCTTCCGGTTGCGAGAGAACAGCCGCACGTTGCCGCCGTGGGTGAAGACCAGCACCCGCACGCCGTCGAGCTTGGGCTCGTACAGCCACTCACCCGTGCGAGGCGGCGTGTCGACCAGTGTGGCGAGCATCGGCGCCATCCAGGCCGGCTGCGCGCGATAGCGAAGCCGGCCGCCGGGGGCCTTGGCGAGCGCGTCCAGACGGCGCTTCACCGGAGACTCCCGGTGCCGAGTGCACCCGCGAGATCCTGCTTCGCCTCCAGGATCCCGGCCCATACGTCGCCCTCGGCCTCGAGCCGGTCGGGGACGGTGTGGAGGGTGAAATCGGTCGGGTACACTCGCTCGAGCTCGTCCCAGGCGACCGGCATCGAGACCGTGGCGGCGGGGTGGCGCCGCGGCGAGAACGGCGTCGCCAGCGACTTGCCGCGGCTGTTCTGGTTGAAGTCGAAGAAAATCTTCCCCGTCCGCCGGCGCACCGACCACTCGACCGTCACGTCCTTGGGCCGCTCGCGCTGCACGTGGCGCGCGATGGTCTCCGCCACGCCGCGCGCCGCGTCGAAGTCGAGGTCCCGCACGATCGGCAGGTAGAGGTGGAGTCCGGTCCGCCCCGACGTCTTGACGTAGGTGACGAAGCCGAGCCCGTCGAGCATCTCCCGGATGCGGAGCGCGAGGCGGCGCACGCGGGCAAAGGCGCGCCGGTGCAGCTCCGGCTCCTCGCCTTGGCCCTCGCGGCCCGAGTAGACGTAGGGATCCAGATCGAAGACGATGAAGTCGGGGTAGTTGAGGATCGAGCGCTCGAGTGCGGCCTCGGAGCCGGTGAATTTCCGGCCGTGCCCGTGCCCGTCCGGCTCGGGGTTCACCCGCGAGAACCAGGCGTGCAGCTCGAGCCCGGCCATCTGGCCGAGCCAGAGCAGCGTGGCGACGTTCTCGCAGACGAGGTAGTCGCCGTCGCGGTCGTTCTGCGCCGAGTGGATGCGCACCGTGCGGGCGAACGGCGGCGCCGGCTCCCAGTGCTTCTGGAAGAAGCTCTTGCCGGCGATACCGTTGGGGAACCGGGTGACGAACAGCGGCCGGTCGGCGAGATGGGGCAGCAGGAACGGCGCGACCCGGGCGAGATAGCGGAGCAGGTCCCGCTTGGTGGCGCCCGGGCGGCGGCCGGCACCGGGCCAGAGCGGCTTGTCGAGGCTCGTGACGGCAGGTCGTGGCCCTCGACCGTCAGCGTGGTCTTGTCACCCGCCCCAGCGAGTTGGTCCAGGACGTCGCCGGCGGCGGTCTTCGTCCGGCGCTTCGTCATGGTTCACCACCGAGGCACAGAGGCACAGAGGCCCACGGAGAACAATATTCTGTGTTGCCCTCCGTGGCCTCTGTGTCTCTGTGGTGAATCGGATGCCAGCCGATCGGGGTGCCCGGCTCAGCTCGCCTTGGAGAAGCGGACCCTCGCCGATCGCGATGCACGCCGTCAGCTCGCCTTCCGCGCGCGACGGGCCCGGGGCTGGCGGCGCGCCGGCGCCTTGGCTGCCGCCCTGGTGCGGCCGGACTTCCGGGCCGCCTCGACGCTCTTCCGGAGCGCGTCGGCGAGGTCGATGACCTTGGTCTCGCGCGCGGCCGGCGACTTCACGACCTCGCGGCCCTCGAGCTTCGCCTCGATGAGCCGCGACAGCGCCTCGCGGTAGTGGTCCTGATACTCCTCGGGCTCGAACGGCTTCCGGAGCAGCTCGATCAGGGTGAACGCCATCTCCATCTCGCGCTCGGTGACCCGGGCGCGGTCGAGGTCGACGCCGGGCTCGCGCCGCACCTCGTCCGGGTAGTAGAGCGTCTCCAGCATGACCACGCCGTCCCGCGGACGCAGCGCGCAGAGCTGCTCCTTCTTCCGGATGGTGATCGTGGCCAGCGCCGTCAGCCCCTTTTTCTCCAGTGCCTGCAGCAGCAGCGCGTAGGGCTTCTCCGCCCGCTCGTCCGGCGCCAGGTAATAGCTGCGCTCGTAGTAGACCGGATCGATCTCGGTGTCCTTCACGAATGCCGTCAGGTCGATGATGTGCCGGCTCGGGAGCGGCAGCTTCTCGAAGTCCTCGTCCGTCAGCGTCACGTACTCGTCCTTGGCGTACTCGTACCCCCGGACCGTCTCGCTCCACGGCACCTCGACCTCGTCGGTGGGGCACCAGCGGACCTGCTTGAGCCGCGTGCCGCACGTCGCGTGGACCAGGTGGAAGCTGATGTCCTTGCTCTCCGTCGCTCCGTAGAGCTTCACCGGGATGCTCACCATCCCGAAGCTGATCGAGCCGCTCCAGATCGCCCTGGCCATGTGCCCTCCAAGGGCCGTGAGAAGGCCTCGCGGGAGTTTTCCACACCGCGAGGGATGTTTCCACAGGGTTGTCAACATAAGTTGTTGATAACTAACAACTTACGTTGCCGGATAATCTATGATCTCGGAGGGTAGTGCTGTGGGACGGGTCACACGTGCAGGGCGGGCTACCTGGAGTCCTTCCCCCCGACGGCGCGGAGGATTCGCTTCATTGCAGAGTCGCTCTTCGAGCTCGGCTGGGCGACGAGCGAATCGCCACCAGGCAACGTCGGCACCTCCAGCGGCATCTCGACCGGCGCAGGCGCGATCGGTCCCGGCAGTCCGCCGGTCGAATCGGCGGTGGACCCCGCCGCCGGCTGCTGAGCCCCACCGGCGCGTGCGGGAAGCATGGGCGCGGGCCCGGACGCGATCGCGCGGGGCTCGAGCGCGGCGGCGAAGCCGGACGTGGCCGGTGCCGCCGGTGTGACCACCGCGGGACGATCGGGCGAGGGCTTCGTCGTCGCGGCGCTGGGTGCAGGGCTGTCCTGCGGCAGAGAGGGCCGGTCGGCGACCGCGGCAGCGGGCGCCGGGCCGTCGTCGCGCGCGTGTGAGCTGCGCACGGGCGAGTAGAACGACATCGCGAGGTACCCGCCCGCGGCCAGGACCAGCATTGCCACGGCCACCTGCAGCGGGCGGCGCCCGCGCGACGAGCTCACCTGTTCCGCGATGGGCTCCTCTGCCGGAGTGAACTCGGGGTACGAGATCGTCGGCAGCTCGGGGCTTTCCCGGACCGGGGGCATCTCGGGCCACGGCTTCACCGGTACGGTGGCAACGGGTGGCGCGAACGCCGACTCCGGCGCGATCGCGACGAACGGGTCGTCGGCGACGATGCGCGCCGACGGTGGCAGGTACGAGTCGGGCCGATAGGACGGCTTGGACGTCGGCGCGGGGGCCGGCTCCGGGTGGCTCGGTGGCTCGTGGTGCTCGGTCGGGAACATCTCGGCCGCCGAATGCGCGACGGCCGGATGCGCGGCGGGCGAACCCGCATCGGCTGGATGGGTTGTGGCGGGGTGAATCGTGGTCGCGTGCTCCCGAGGCGCGTGCTCCAGAGGCGCGTGCTCCAAGGCCGCGTGCTCCAGGGCCGCGTGCTGCAAGGCCCCGTGCTGTAAGTCCTCGTGCCTATGGGCTTCCTGCTGCGCTGTGGGATGCTCCGTGGCCGCATCCTCCGTCGCGGGGTGGTTCGTCGCCGCGTACGCCGTGACTAGATGGTTCGTGGCCGACTGACCCGCGGCCCGGCGCATCGCGACCGAGGACGCTGCGGATGGATGTTTCGCGACGGAATGCTCCGCGACGGAATGCTCCGCGACAGAATGCTCCGCCACGGAATGCTCCGCCACGGAATGCTCCGCCACGGAATGCTCCCCGGTCGGATGTTCTGCGGTTGGATCTCCCGCGACCGGAGGCTCCGCCACGAGAGGCACCGGGCGCGAGTGTCCCGCATCCGACTGCTCCGCGCTCGAGTTTCCCTTGCCCAAGTCTCCCGCGCCCGGCTGAGGCCTGGACGAATGCGTCGTGGTCGAGCGCACCACGCCAGGGCGTGCCGTGCCCGAATGCTTCGCACCCGAGTGCCTCGGCTCCGAGTGCCTCGGCTCCGAGTGCCTCGGCTCCGAATGCTTCGCGTCGGAGTGCTTCGCGTCGGAATGCTTCGAGTCGGAGTGCTTCGCGTTCAGGTGCTCCGGGCCCGCCTGCTCGGCATTCGAATGCTCCGTGCCCTGACGCTCCGCGCCCCGCTGATGCGCCGCTTCCGGCTCTCCGCCCTGACCTGTCGTGATCGAGCGTTCCTTGCCGGAGCGCTCCGCTCGAGGACGCGCCTGCGCCGGATCTTCCCCCCCTCGAGACCCCGCCGGGGGCTCCGGCGCGCGCGCCGCGACAGCGAAGCTCAAGGTCTCCAGTGCGGGAGGATGCCCCGAGGTCCGCGGCGCCGCCGCCTCCGCTACGCGAGCGGCCGGGAGTGACAGGGCCTTCTTGTAGTGGGGGTGAAACTCGATCGGCAGCCACTTCTGGGTTGCGTTGTGGTAGATCCGGGACCGGGGCGTGACGAGACCGTTCCGCACGGCGACCGCGAGCTCCTCGATGGTGCGGAAGACGGTTTCCTCGCCGGGCGCCAACTCGATCCGGTACATGCGCATCCTCAGGTATGGGGCGGGATATACCCGCTCACGATGCCATTTTCGTGCTCGCGGCCGGTGCATGTTTCTGCATGACTCCACCGCAGTTGAGTGGTGTCCAGGAGGGCGACGACGCGGCGGTGGCGAGTCCCTGGCCAAGCGGCGAAGCGATGACGGTCGATGGGGTTAGCGAGGGCGCCCCGGAGCCCGCCATGCCGGCCGCCCGGCAACGCGCCGGCCATCTCGCTCGAGCATCGCGGGGCTGCTGGGCCTCGCGGGCTCCATCCGCCTCGTAGTTTGCGAGAGTGGGGGGTAAGTTGACCCCATGCCCGACGCCATCGCCCTCGAGGCGCGCGAGCTCTCCAAGCGCTACGGCCCGGTCACGGCGCTCGACGGCGTGACGCTCGCGGTGCACCGCGCCGAGTGCGTGGCGCTCATCGGCGAGAGCGGCTCGGGCAAGACGACGCTGCTCCGTTGCTTCAACCGGCTCACCGACCCCGACGCGGGCGCGGTGCTGGTCGACGGCGCCGACGTCGCCGCGCTCGACCCGGTGGTGCTCCGCCGGCGCATCGGCTATGTGCCACAGGAGGGCGGCCTGATGCCCCACTGGCGCGTGCGCCGGAACGTGGCGCTGGTGCCCTGGCTCCGCGGGCAGGACGACGGGGCCGCGCAGGCGGACCGCGCGCTCCGGATGGTCGGGCTCGAGCCGGCCGCGGTGGCCGACCGCTGGCCGCGCGAGCTCTCCGGCGGCCAGCGGCAGCGGGTGGCGGTGGCCCGCGCCCTCGCCTCCCGGCCGGACCTCGTGCTGCTGGACGAGCCGTTCGGGGCGCTCGACGCGATCACCCGCGCCGACCTGCAGGCCTCCTTCCGCGATCTCCGTCGAGAGCTGGCGATTACGACCCTGCTCGTGACCCACGATCTGTCCGAGGCGTTTCTTCTTGCCGACCGGGTGGCGGTCATGCACACCGGCCGGATCGAGCAGGTGGCCACTCCCGACGAGCTGCGCGGCGCCCCGGCGACGCCGTATGTACGCACGCTGCTCGAGCGGGCGCGGGTGCCGGCGTGATGGGGGCGCGGGGCCGTGCGGCGGTGCTGACGCTGCTGGGCTGGTTCGCGGGCACTGGCGTCGGTCACACACAGGGGGTCGCGCGCACGCAGGAGTCCGCGACCGCACGCCCTGTGGTCGTGGCATCCAAGCCCTTTGGGGAGTCGTACCTGCTGGCGGAGATGTTTGCGCAGCTGCTCGAGGCGCGCGGGATTTCCGTCGAGCGGCGGCTCGGCCTCGGCGCCACCGAGATCGCGTTCGGCGCGCTCCGCACCGGCGCCATCGACGTCTATCCGGAATACACCGGCACCGGACTCCTCGCGATCCTGCACGAGCGGCCGAGCCCGGACCCGCGCGCCGTCTTCGCGCAGGTATCGCGCGAGTTCGAGACCCGCTTCGGCGTCCGGTGGCTCCCGCCGCTCGGTTTCCAGAATACCTACGCCATCGCCGTTCGCCGCGAGACCGCCCAGCGGCTGGGCCTTCACACGCTGAGCGACCTCGCCCGGGCTGGGCCGATGCTTCGGGCCGGACTCACGCCCGACTTCATCGGCCGGGACGACGGGCTTCCCGGTCTGAAACGCGCGTATGGACTCGGCTTTCGGGAGGTCCGCGCGCTGCTGCCGGCCGTGAAGTACCAGGCGCTTGCCGCCAGTGAAGTCGATGTGATCGACGGATACGCGACCGACGGGCTGATCGCGCGCTATGATCTCATCGTGTTGGAGGATGACCGCGGCTTCTTCCCGCCGTACGAGGCCGCCGCGCTGGTCGCTCCCGGGCTCACAGAGCGCCGGCCGGCAGCCGTGGCGGTACTGACCGAGCTGAGCGGCCGGCTCAGCGAGGCGACCATGCGGATGCTCAACCGCCGGGTGGAGGTCGACAATGAGCCCGTACCGAGGGTCGCGCGCGATGCCCTGGGGACGCTCGGCCTGCTGGCCCCGGCGGCTGCGGACCGGGGTGGACGTCCGGCGCGGCAGCGCGACGGCCTGGCGATCTATCTCTGGGCCGAGCGCCGGACGCTGCTCGCGCTCACCGCGCGACACGTGTTCCTCGTGGTGGTCTCGCTCGCGGCGGCGATCGCGGTGGCGGTGCCGCTGGGCCTCGCGCTCGAGCGGTTCCGGGGCGGCGCCGAGGCGGTGATCCGCGCGGTAGGTGTGCTCCAGACCATGCCGGGGATTGCGCTGCTCGCATTCATGATCCCGCTGCTCGGGATCGGCGTGGCACCGGCCCTGGCGGCGCTCTTTCTCTACTCGCTGTATCCGGTTCTCCGGAACACCTACACCGGAGTGCGTGACGCCGCGCCGGACGCCGTCAGCGCGGGCACGGCGCTGGGAATGACGCCCCGGCAGGTTCTCCGGCACGTGCGGCTGCCGCTCGCGGCGCCGCTCATCATGGCTGGAATCCGCACCGCGGCGGTGATCAACGTGGGGACGGCCACGCTCGCGGCCTTCATCGGCGCCGGCGGGCTGGGCGATCCGATCGCCTCCGGGCTCGCGCTGTCGGACACGCGGATGATCCTGTCGGGAGCGCTGCCGGCAGCGGCGCTGGCGCTGGTGGTGGACGGCGTGCTCGGGGCGTGCGAGCGGTTGGTGCGGCCGGGGGGTGGGTAGGGGAGACGGTCGGACGGGCGGACGGTCGGACGGTCGGACGGTCAGTTGGTCGGACGGTCGGTTGCGCGCTGCCCGGGTGCGCTGTCCCAAGGCCGTCGTCACCCTGAGCGCAGCGAAGGGGACATGCGTCGAGGCACGCCCCCTTCGCTGCGCTCAGGGTGACGGGCCTGGAAGAACTCGCGAACTTTCTGAACCGACCGTCCGCCCGTCCGACCGTCCGCCCGTCCGCCCGTCCGACCGTCCGACCGCGCTTGCATTAGCCCGTCGTCCGCGGATAGGATGCCGTCGTTCCGCGCCACCGTTTCTCTCATCCGGGCCCCGCCGCATGCGTCTCCACCCCTTCCGGGCCGTTCGCCCCGCGTCCGACCTCGCCGAGCGGGTGGCGGCCGTGCCGTACGACGTGGTGAGCCGCGCGGAGGCCGTGGCACTGGCGGAGGGCAATCCCTACAGCTTCCTCCATGTGGGCCGCTCGGACATCGACCTCCCGGGCGACGTCAATCCGTATGACGCCCGGATCTATGCGAAGGCCCGCGAGACCCTCGACCGGTTTCAGGCCGATGGCACGCTCATCCGCGAGGCCGCGCCGTCGCTCTACCTCTACCGCCAGACCATGGACGGCCGGGCGCAGACCGGGATCGTCGGGTGCGTGCACATCGACGACTACGAACAGGACATCATCCGGAAGCACGAGAAGACCCGTCAGGACAAGGAGGACGACCGCACGCGGCACGTCCTGACCCTCCGCGCGAACGCGGAGCCGGTGTTCCTGACCTATCGCGGGAGGCCGGAGATCGAGGCGCTCCTCCCGTCCATCCTGGCGGAGGCTCCGCTGTACGACTTCACGGCGCCGGACGGCGTCCGCCACACCGTGTGGCGGATCGCCAACGCCGGCCCATTCCTGGACGCCTTCCGAGCGGTGCCGCACGCCTACGTGGCCGACGGGCATCATCGCTCCGCCAGCGCCTGGCGCGCCGGGCGGGAGCTCCGCAGCGCCCCGGCGCAGCACCGTGGCGACGGCGAGTACAACTGGTTCCTGGCCGTGCTGTTTCCGGCCGAGCAGCTGCGCATCCTCCCGTACAACCGCCTCGTGCGCGACCTCGGCGAGCTCGGCCCGGCCGGCGTGCTTGCTCGGCTCTCGCGACTCGGGCGACTGGTGCCGACGGATGAGCCGGCGCCCGACCGCCCGGGCAGCTTCGGCATCTATCTCAAGAACGCGTGGTACCGGCTCGAGCTCGACGAGGCGACGATCGACCGGACCGACCCGATCGGCTCGCTCGATGTCTCGCTGCTGCAGGACCGGGTGCTCGGCCCGATCCTGGGCGTCGGCGACCCGCGCACCGACAAGCGGATCGACTTCGTCGGCGGGATCCGGGGCACCGCGGAGCTCGAGCGGCGGGTGCGCTCGGGTGAGATGGCGATGGCGTTCTCACTCTACCCCACGACGGTCGACCAGCTCATGGCGGTCTCCGATGCGGGCCAGATCATGCCACCCAAGAGCACGTGGTTCGAGCCCAAGCTGCGCAGCGGGCTCTTCGTGCATACCTTGTAGGCTCACGGCGACCCGGCGGAGCGATTTCGGATGAAGGTGTTGATCGCGGACAAGTTCGAGAAGGTGGGCATCGACGGGCTGAAGGAGCTCGGCTGCACGGTGGTCTCCCAGCCGGATGTGAAGGCCGAGGAGCTGCCCGGCGCCATCCGGGCCACCGACCCGCACATCCTGATCGTCCGCGGCACGAAGGTGAGCGCCGACGCGCTCAAGGCGGGCACGGCCCTCACGCTCGTCATCCGGGCCGGCGCCGGCATCGACACCATCGACGTGAACACTGCGTCGAGTCTCGGTGTCTTCGTCTCCAACTGTCCCGGCAAGAACTCGATCGCCGTGGCCGAGCTGGTGATGGGGCTGCTGCTCTCGTGCGACCGGCGGATCCCCGACCAGGTGGTCGAGCTCCGGGCCGGGACCTGGAACAAGAGCGAGTACTCGAAGGCGCGCGGTCTCCACGGGCGGACACTCGGCATCGTGGGGCTGGGGCAGATCGGCCGGGAGATCGCGGCGCGCGCAAAGGCGTTCGGGATGCGGGTCGTAGGCTGGAGCCGGAACCTGACGCACGAAGAGGCCGACCGGCTCGGCATCACCTACGCGCAGACGCCGCTGGAGGTGGCGCGGGTGTCGGACGCGGTGTCGGTCAACGTGGCTGCGAACAGCGAGACCAAGCAGCTGGTGAACGCGGAGTTCCTGGCGGCGATGCGGCCGGGCGCGTACCTGATCAACACCGCGCGCGGCTCGGTGGTGGACGAGGCGGCGCTCGAGCAGGCCGTACGGGAAAGGAAGATCCGCGCGGGGCTCGACGTCTTCGCCGACGAGCCGGCCGGGGGCAGCGGCAGGTTCACCAACGCGATCGTGCAGGCGCCCGGCGTCTACGGCACGCACCACGTCGGCGCGTCCACCGACCAGGCGCAGGTCGCGATCGCCCACGAGGTCCTCCGGATCGTCCAGACGTTCATGGCCACCGGCGAAGTGCCGAACGTGGTCAACCGGCTTGCGCGGAGCTCGGCGACGCACGTGCTGTCCATCCGGCACCGGAACCGGCCCGGCGTCCTGGCGCACGTCTTCGGCGTGCTGGCCGGCGGCGCCATCAACGTGGAAGAAGTCGAGAACATCATCTACCACGGCGCGCAGGCGACGCTGGCGCGCATTCATCTGGATGGCGTGCCGGATGGCGGGGCGCTTGACCGGATCCGGACGGGAAATCAGGACATCATCAGCGTAGAGTTGAGTGAGATCGACGGGAAGGGGAGATGAAGCGGTCGGACGGTCGGACGGTCAGAGGGTCAGACGGTCGGCTTCCACGCCCGTCATCCTGAGCCAAGCGAGGGAGCTTGCTGGTCTGCGGTCCGACCTATCCGAATAAGGTCCCTCGCTGCGCTCGCGATGACGCGGCTGTATCTCCGACCGTCTGACCGTCTGACCGTCTGACCGTCTGACCCTCTGACCGTCCGACCGTCCGACCGACACCCAAAGGATCCACCCATGACCGACCGCATTCACAACTTCAGCGCCGGCCCCGCCGTGCTGCCCGAGCCCGTCCTCCGCAAGGCGCAGGAGGCGATCTGGAACGTCGCCGGCAGCGGCATCGGCATCATGGAGCACAGCCACCGCGGCAAGGTGTTCGACCGGATCCTCGACGAGGCGGAAGCCAACTGCCGGGCGCTGGCAGGCGTCTCCGACGACTACGCGGTGCTGTTCCTCCAGGGTGGGGCGTCGCTCCAGTTCTCGATGGTACCGATGAACTTCCTCCCCGCCGGCCGCACCGCCGACTACCTGCTCACCGGCGTGTGGGCGCAGAAGGCGGTCAAGGAAGCGAAGATCCTCGGCGGCACGGTGCACATCGCGGCCAGCAGCGAATCCACCGGTTTCGACCGGATCCCCAAGCCGAACGAGATCACCTATTCGCCGAACCCGGCCTACGTGCATCTCACGACCAACAATACGATCTACGGCACCCAGTGGCGGACCGAGCCCACGGTGCCCGCCGGCGTCCCGCTCGCGGCCGACACGTCGAGCGACATCTACAGCCGTCCGATCGACGTGCGGAAGTACGGGCTCATCTACGCCGGCGCGCAGAAGAACCTGGGGCCGTCGGGGGTGGTGCTGGTGATCATCCGGAAGGACCTGGTCGAGGCCGGGCCGAAGACGCTGCCGACGATGCTGCAGTACCGCACGTTCGCGGCGGAGAAGTCGCTCTACAACACGCCGCCGACGCTCGGCATCTATCTGGTGGGCGAAGTGTTCAAGTGGATCCAGGAGCAGGGCGGGCTGGCGGCAATGGCGGAGCACAACGCGAGCAAGGCCAAGCTGCTCTACGACCACATCGACGGCAGCGACTTCTTCCGGGGCACCGTGCAGCCGGACAGCCGGTCGCTGATGAACGTCTGCTTCCGGGCGCCGACCGAGGAGCTCGAGGGCAAGTTCATCGCCGAGGCCACCAAGCGGGGGCTCGACGGGCTCAAGGGGCACCGGTCCGTCGGCGGCATGCGGGCCAGCATCTACAACGCCTGCCCGCGGGCGGCGGTCGAGGCGCTCGTCAAGCTGATGAAGGAGTTCGAGCAGGCGAACCGGGGGGCAGTGGCCGGCGCGCGCTAGTTCGGCCTTCGTTTCCGGCTACGCGAGGAGGGGGGATCGCCCGCGCCACCAAAGAACGCAGTGGCGCGACCGATCCCCCCTCCTCGCGTAGCCGGAACGTTCTACCGACCGTCTGACCGTCTGACCGTCCGACCGTCCGCCTTCATCCCGCTTTCGCCAGCGTCCTCACCAGCTCCTCGTTCGTCTTGTTCCGCTTCATGTCCGTCAGCAGATCGTTCATGGCGTTGATCGCCGACATTCCGGCGATGCGCTGGCGGAGCAGGCGGGTCACCGCCAGGGCCTCCTGCGAAAGCAGGAGCTCCTCCCGGCGGGTCGCGCTCGCCACGAGGTCGATGGCGGGGAAGACGCGCCGCTCGGCCAGCTCACGGCTCAGGACGAGCTCGCTGTTGCCGGTCCCCTTGAACTCCTCGAAGATCACCTGGTCCATCTTGCTGCCGGTGTCGACCAGCGCGGTGGCGATGATGGTGAGCGAGCCGCCGCCCTGGGCCGCGTCGATCTTGCGCGCGCTTCCCAGAAAGCGCTTCGGCCGCTCGAGCGACTGGGCGTCGAGCCCGCCGGAGAGCGTGCGTCCCGTCCCCTTCTCGACCGCGTTGTACGCCCGCGCCAGCCGGGTGAGCGAGTCGACGATCAGCACCACGTCCTCCCCCAGCTCCACCCGCCGCCGGGCGCGCTCGAGGGTCAGCTCGGCGATCTGGACGTGCTGCGACGCGGGGTTGTCGAAGCTCGACGCGATGACCTCGCCCACGCCCAGCGCCTCCATCTCGAATACCTCCTCGGGCCGCTCGTCGACCAGCAGCGTGAGCAGCGTGGCCTGGGGATAGTTGGCGGCGATCCCCTCCGCGATGGCCTCCAGCACCATCGTCTTCCCCGCCTTGGCCGGCGCCACGATGAGGGCGCGCTGCCCCTTGCCGAAGGGACAGAGGATGTCGATGACGCGGTTGGTGTAATCCGGCTGGCCCTGGCGGGTGTGTCCGAACTCGAGGCGAAGCTGCTCGTTCGGATGGATGGCGCCGAGCTGGCTGAATTCCGGCCGGCGCCGAACGTCCGCAGGCGGGCGGCCGTCGATGGCGGTGACCTTCTCCAGCGTGGCACCCCGGCCTTTGCCGCCCGGGCGCGTCTCGCCGTCGATCTCGTCGCCCGCGCGGAGCTCGTACTGGCGGATGACCCGCTCGCCCACATGGACGTCGGAGCGATCGGGGAGGTACCCCGCCTCGCGCCGTCTGAGAAAGCCGTTGCTCTTGCCCGCCAGCTCGAGGACGCCGAGCATCAGGCGGCAGCGGCGACGGAGCGCTTGATGCGGTAGAGGATAGCCGTGAGTCCCTGGGTGCGGTTCATGCCGAGCGTCTCGCTGAGGCCGAGCTGGTCGAGGAGGTCGTCCGGGATGCGGGCCACGTCGGCCGGCGCCGCGCCGTCGAGACTCTTCGCGAGCAGTGAGATGAATCCGCGTACCGTGGGTGACTCCGGCGGCACGTCGGCGTGGATGTGGACCTTGCCCGCCTCGACCTCGACCCAGAGGTAGACGGGTGTCTGGCATTCGTGGACCCGGTGCTCGCCCCGCTCCTTCTCGTTCTGGTAGCGGTCCGGGAGCGCTGGGAGCTTCCGTGAGTAGTCGAGCAGGGTCTCCAGCCGGGTGGTTCGATCCGCGGCCTTGAAGCGCGGAATCAGCGTGTCGAGCGTCGGCATGTCAGGGGCTCGGCCGGGCCGGCACGGGCGCGCCGGGGTCTTGGAAGTTCTCCATCGGTGGAATACTGCCACGGTCTGCTCTCGGAAGGTACCCCCGGGGGTCTCACCACTGATCCGAGCGACGGGCCGGGCCCGGCAGCGTGCCCGCATTGTGGCAGACGTTCGCCGCCTGATCGCCGCATCGGTGAGCCCGCATCGGTGAAGGCGCCCCCAGTGGGAGCGCAGCGGACAGACCCGCACCGATCTACGCTGGCGCCCGCCGTGTCGTGATCATACTGTAGATCCCACTCCGTCCGCCAAGCGCCGTCGATCGACGGCTTCACCGGCGGGCAGCGTTCTTCCCGAGCACCTGGATCTGGTGAGCCATGCACGTCTCTTGCGGGCGTACCTTACTTCCCCGGCTTGCGTGTTCGGCCGCAGTGCTTTCGGCGGCGTGTGCCGGGACCTCTCAGCCGGTGGGTGGTGCACCTGCTCCGGAGGCTGCGCCCGCGACGGGCGAACCCCCCGCCGTCGCCCGGAGGGTACGTGCGCTGGCCGACGACTACTTCGCCGCCTGGCTCCAGCGGTCCCCCGTCTCCGCGACCTTCTCCGGCGTCCCCGAGGCCCCGAACGACCGCCTGGACGACAACTCCCTGGCGGCGATTCGCGCCTGGGAGCGGCGGGAGGATGGGTGGCTGAGCGCGGTGCAGTCTCTCGACGCGACCGGGTTGCGGGGTCGCCCCGAGGAGGCGGTGTACGGCATCCTCCGGGAGACGCTCGAGGCGTCGCGGCAGAGCCGGGTCTGTCACCTGGAGCTGTGGCCGCTCAACCAGCAGAACGGATGGCAGCTCAGCCTTCCGGTGCTGTCACAGCTTCAGCCGGTGGGGACCACGGAGCGCCGGGCCCAGGCGCTCACCCGGTGGCGCGCGGTCCCCCGGTTCATCGACACCGAGATCGCCAACCTGCGCGAGGGCGTGCGGCTCGGCTACACGCAGCCGCGAGCGAACGCCGAGGCCGTGCTCGAGCAGCTCGACGCCATCCTGAAGATTCCGGCCGGGGAGTCGCCGTTTCTGGCGATGACGGCCGCCGACTCGTCACCGGGCTTCCGGGACTCGGTCGTTGCGCTGGTCGGAGACGCGATCCTGCCGGCCGTGCGACGCTACCGGGACTACCTGGCCTCGGAGTACATCCCGCACGCCCGGAGCTCCACCGCCATCGCCGGCCTGCCGCACGGAACGGAGTGCTACCGTGCGCTGGTGCGCAGCTTCACCACGCTCGACCTCGACCCGACGGCTCTCCATCAGCTGGGTCTCCGGGAGATGGCCACGATCGAAGCGGAGATGCGGCCGATCGCGGAGCGGAGCTTCGGCACGACCGACCTGCCCGCCTTGATGGACCGGCTCAGGACGGACCCGCAGTACCTGTTCGGGAGCCGCGAGGAGCTCATCCGTGTGGCGGAGCAGGCCGTCGCCCGGGCGAAGGCGGCCATACCGCGGTGGTTCGGCCGCCTGCCGAAGGCCGACATGATCGTGGACCCGTGCAAGCCGTACGAGGAGAAGTCCGGCTGCCCCAACTCCTACGTGTCGGGGACGCCCGACGGGACCCGCCCCGGCCGCTGGCGAATCAACGCGGGCACCGAGCCTCCGCAGCCCCGCGCGCCGATGGAGGGCACGGCGTTCCACGAGACGATTCCCGGGCACCACCTGCAGGGTGCGATCGCACAGGAGCGGGCGGACGTGCACCCGCTGGCGCGCTACTTCGGATTTTCCGGTTACTGGGAGGGCTGGGCGCTCTACGCCGAGCGGCTGGCGCTGGAGATGAACATCTATTCGTCCGATCTGTACCGTTTCGGCGAGCTGGGGGAGCAGGCGCTCCGCGCGGCGCGCCTCGTGGTGGATCCCGGCCTTCACACGCTGGGGTGGTCTCGCCAGCGGGCGCTCGACTACCTGCTGGCGCATACGCCCGAGTCCCGCCAGACCCTGGAGTCCGAGGTGGACCGGTACATCGCCGGGCCGGCGCAGGCCACGTCGTACATGGTCGGCCGCCTCGAGATCGAGCGGCTCCGGGCGGAGGCCGAAGAGCGGCTCGGCACCGCGTTCGACATCCGCGCATTTCACGATCGGGTGCTGGAGAACGGCAGCGTGCCGCTGGGACTGCTGCGCTCGCACGTCGAATCGTGGATCGATAGCGTCGGGCGCGCGCGGCCTCGGTGAAATGACGACGGTCGGGGTCCACGTGCTGCGCCCGGCGGTCGAACCGCCGTCGGCCATCGCCCCGCGATCGAACCGCCGGCCGCCCGCGCCCTACGGTTGAGCGCCGGCGGCCTGTGAGCGCCGGCGGCCTGCCTCCCGCGATCGAGCGCAGCAGCCCCCGGCGGTTCGACCCCAGCCATGCGGGACTGAGCCCAACCGCAGCCGTCTGTTTCACCTCCCCCCACCCTGAGGCGGGCATCCGGAACCCGAGCAGCAGCCGCGGGTGCGGTGGGCCCGCAGGGAGCGTCCGTGCGCGTTCAATTCCCTGCGCGATTCCCAAGGACGAAGCGCACTGCAGCGACCGGAGGACCCGCCGTGCCCGCGGATGCTGCGGCAGCATGCCCAGATGCCCGCCGCACGTCCATGCCCACCAACCTTGACGCCCCCCCGTCCCGCGATGTATAGATATGCAGCGCTATGAAAGCTCCCCAGACCCTCCGCGCGAGCATTATTCGCCCCCTCCCACCAAGAGGCGGCGCGCGAGCACGCGGGTAGCACATCCCGAGCACAGCAGCGAGACGCGGCCTCTCCCACCGAGAGGCCGCTGACGTTTTCACCCCTGGAGCCCGAGCCCACGATGACGCTCCGCCTGTACGACACCACGCTCCGCGACGGCACCCAGCGCGAGGGCCTGTCCCTCTCGGTCGAGGACAAGGTCAAGATCGCCTGCGCCCTGGACGGCCTCGGCGTGAGCTACATCGAAGGCGGCTGGCCCGGGTCGAACCCCAAGGACGCCGAGTTCTTCCGCCGGATCCGCTCGGTACCGCTGGTCCAGGCGAAGATCGCCGCGTTCGGCAGCACCCGGCGCGCGGGAGTCCGCTGCGAGGACGATCCAAGTCTCTCCGCCCTGGTCGACGCCGGCACGCCGGTCGTCACGCTGGTCGGCAAGAGCTCCACCCTGCACGTGGAGCGCATCCTCGAGACCACGCGGACGGAGAACCTCCGCATGATCGGCGAGACCGTGGCTTTCTTTAAGCGGCTCGGCCGGGAGGTGATCTACGACGCCGAGCACTTCTTCGACGGCTGCCGGCTCGATCCGGCGTACGCGCTCGACTCGCTCGCCGCCGCGGCCGATGAGGGCGCCGACTGCCTCGTGCTGTGCGACACCAACGGCGGCGAGCTGCCGGACGTCGTCGCCGAGCGGATCCACGAGGTCCGCGCCCGCTTCACAGCGCCCGTCGGCATCCACCCCCACAACGATGCCGGCCTCGCCGTGGCCAACGGGCTCGCGGCGGTGCGCGCGGGGTGCATGCAGGTGCAGGGCACGATCAACGGCTACGGCGAGCGCTGCGGCAACCTCGATCTCGTCCCGCTCATCGCGACGCTCCAGCTCAAGCTCGGCTACCCGGTCCTGCCCGAGGCATCGCTCCGGCGGCTGACCGAGGTGTCGCAGTTCGTGGCCGCGGTCGCCAACCAGCATCCGGATCCCCACGCGCCGTACGTGGGACGAAGCGCGTTCGCGCACAAGGGCGGCATCCACGTCGCGGCCATCGCCAAGCTGGCCGAGAGCTATCAGCACGTCGATCCGGCGGCGGTGGGCAACGAGATGCGGGTGGTCGTGAGCGAGGTGGCCGGCCGGCGGAACGTGCGGCTCCGCGCCGAGGCGCTGGGGCTCGAGGCCGGCGAGACCGAGGCCGCGGTGCTGCAGCGCATCAAGGAGCTCGAGCACCGCGGCTTCCAGTTCGAGGCCGCCGAAGGCTCGTTCGAGATGCTGCTCCGCCGCGCGGCGCCGGGCTACCGCGCACCCTTCGAGCTGGAGGAGTTCACCGTCATCATCGAGAAGCGGGGCGGCGGCGGGAGCCGCGCGCAGGCCACCGTCCGCGTCCGCGTCGGCGAGGAGATGATGCACACCGCCGCCGAGGGCGACGGGCCCGTCAACGCGCTCGACCGGGCGGTGCGGAAGGCGCTCCTCCCGCACTATCCGGCGCTCGCCGACGTGCACCTGGTGGACTACAAGGTGCGCATCGTGGACGAGCACCTCGGCACCGGTGCCCGGCCCCGGGTCATCATCGAGTCGGCGCGCGGAGCGGAGCGGTGGAGCACGGTGGGCTGTTCGGAGAACATCATCGAGGCGAGCTGGCTGGCGCTGTGCGACGGACTGGAGCTGGCGCTGCTGACCCGTCAGGCAGCGGCGAGCGTGACGCTGAAGGTCGAGCCCTCGCCCACGGTGCTCCTGACCGAGAGCCCGTAGCCCATCGCCTGGCAGAGCGATCGCGAGATCGACAAGCCCAGCCCGGTCCCGCCGTAGCGCCGGGTGGTGCTCACGTCGGCCTGCTCGAACGGCTGGAACACGGCGGTGAGCCGGTCGGCCGGAATGCCGATGCCGGTATCGATCACATCGACCCGGACCGGGCGGCCATGCTCGTCCGTCACCAGGCGCACGCCCACCCGGCCCGCCTCGGTGAACTTGATGCCGTTCCCGATCAGGTTGACGAACACCTGGCGCAGCCGGGTCCAGTCGCTCGCGATCATGGCCACGTCCGATGCGGGGAGCTCGAGATCGAGGGCGATGCCTTTCCCGCGCGCGAGCACCTCGAGCTCCTCCGCCACGCGGCGGAGCAGATCGTCCAGCCGACCCGGCGCCATCTCCAGCCTGAGCTCCCCGGCCTCGATCTTCGACAGGTCGAGCACGTCGTTGATCAGCGCCAGCAGGTGCTCCCCGTTCACGGTCACGCGCTCCAGCAGGTGGGCGTCCTCGATCCGTCTCTCGCCGAGGGCTTTGTCGCCCTGGAGCGCGGAGAAGCCGATGATGGAGTTGAGCGGCGTCCGCAGCTCGTGGCTCATGCGCGCCAGGAAGGCGGACTTGGCCTCGTTGGCGGCCTCGGCGGCCTCCTTGGCCTGACGCAGCGCTTCCGCGTTCCGCTTCCGCTCGGTGATCACCTCGGTGAACATGATGATCCCGCCGATCTGCCCGTCTCGGTCGCGCCAGGGATGCACCGCCCAGCGCAGCCACTCGACGCTGCCGTCGGCGCGGGGGAACGGATCCTCGTCGCGCGAATGGACTTCGCCGGCCAGCGCCCGCTGGTGGATCTCCTTCCATGCCTCGGGCAGGTCCGGAAAAACCTCGTAATGCGTCCGGCCGATGATGTCCTGGCCCCCCAGCCGGTAATCCGTGATCCAGCGCTCGCTCGCCAGGATGTAGGTCAGGTCCCGGTCGAACATCGCGACGGCGGCCGGTGTGTGGCGCACGAAGAGCCGCACCAGCTGCTCGCTGTGCCGCACTGCCTGCTCGGCAATGCGGCGATCGGTGATGTCGAGCGCGACGCCGCCGAGGTGCAGGCCCCCGGACGCGTCGGGGATCGGGAACTTGGCCACCAGCCATTCCCGCTGCTCGCCGGACGAGAGCGGTATCTGCTCGACCAGCTCGAGCGATTGGCGCGTTGCGAGCACCTCGCGGTCGGCGTCCTCGATCTGGGCGGCGAGCTCCGCGGGCACCCAGTCGCGGTCGTACTTCCCCAGAATCGCCTCCGGCGGGCGCTTGAAGACCCGGCACCAGGTCGGGCTCACGTAGACGTAGCGACCCTGCCGGTCCTTGATGAAGGAGATGAGCGGGCTGTTGGCCATGAAGCTTTCGAACCGCTGCTCGCTGCGGGCGACGTCCGCGGTCCGCTGGGTGACCAGCCGCTCCAGCTCGTCCCGCGAGCGGCGCAGATCCCCGGCGGCCTCCCGCTCATCGTGCACGTCAGTGCAGGTGCCGACCCATTTGACCAGCCCGCCGGCTTGGTCCCGCTTCGGCACCATCCGGCAGAGATGCCAACGATAGGTCCCATCCCCTCCGCGGCGCAGGCGGCACTCGAGCTCGCTGGGTTCGCCCGTTCCCACGGCCCGGGACCACGCGAGGCCCCAGCGCCGGAGATCGTCCGGGTGCAGAACCAGCTCCCAGCCCGCGCCAGCGGTCTGGTCCGTGGTGAGGCCGGTGTAGGTCAGCCAGCGTTGATTGGTGTGCTCGATCGAGCCGTCGGGCCGCGCGGTCCACACGAGCTGCGGAATGACCTCGACCAGGAGCCGGAGGTCCTCGGCGCTCGCAGGGATGCCGGGTCCTGGTCGCGACAAGATGCTGCGCCGCCGCATGGCGAGGAGCAGACACACCGAAACCACCGCGAGGCCCAAGCAAGCCGGGGCGGAGTACATGCCTCAGGGCCCCGTGGCGGGGTCGGCTGCAGCCCAGCATTGAGCGGCGGCATGCAGCGTCTGGGTGCGAATGGCAGTCCCCGGTGCGCGGTTCAGAGGGAATAGGTCCCTCAGGTATCGTCCCGCGCCATCGGAAACTTGACCGGTTCAACCCTTGCCCGGTGCCTCCGAGGACCCCTCCCGCGCCAGCAATTCCCGCTTCCGCTCCACGCCCCAGCGGTATCCGCCCAGGCCCCCGTCCCCGCGCACCACCCGGTGGCAGGGAATCACCAGCGCCAGCCGGTTGCTCGCGCAGGCCCGCGCCACCGCCCGGGCCGCCGACGGCTGGCCGATCTCCCGGGCGATCTCGGCGTACGTCCGCGTGCTCCCCGTCGGGATACGCTGCAACGCCTCCCACACCCGCCACTGGAAAGTGGTGCCCCCGACATCGAGCGGCAGCCGCTCCGCTTCATGGCCCGCCATCCGCGCGACGACCGCCCCGGCCCACCCGCGGAGCTCGTCGTCGTGCCGGTCGATGGTGGCGGCCGGGTATTCCCGGCGGAGCGCGGCCTCGAGCTGGCCGGCGTCGTCCCCGAGCGTCACCGAGCAGAGCCCGATATCGGTGGCTGCCACGAGCACGACGCCGAGGGCGGTCGGCACGGTCGTGAACCGGATGCGCACGCCGGGGCCTCCGCGCTGGTAGGCGCCGGGCGTCATGCCGAGCCGGCCCGGGCTCTGATCGTACACCCGGCTGGGCGAGGAGTAGCCGGCTTCGTACGTCGCGCGGGTGACGCTGTCGCCGTCCTTCAGCCGCGATTTCATCCGCTCCATCCGCCGCCCGCCCGCATAGGCGCGGGGCGTCACGCCGGTGATCCGCTTGAACGTCCGCTGCAGGTGCCACGGGCTCAGGCCGACCACCCGGCCCAATCGGTCCAGGGTCACCGTCTCGTCGAGGTGCTCGTCCAGGTAGCGCCGGGCCTCCCGCACTTGTCTCAGGGAGTCGGGCTCGCGCTCGGCCGGTCGGCAGCGCCGGCAGGCCCGGTAGCCCCCGGCCTCCGCCGCGGTCGGTGTGGCGAAGAACCGGACGTGGCGGCGGTGCGGGCGCCGTGACGGGCACGTGGGACGGCAGTAGATCCGCGTGGAGGTCACGGCGTAGACGAACTGGCCGTCGGCGGCCGCGTCGCGATCGAGGACGGCCGTCCAGCGCCAGTCTTCCATGGGGGAGGCATCGAGTAACATGAATCGGATGGTAGCATCCGGGCGGCCAGGGCACCATCCGGATCTTGCTGCCGAATTCGGGAATCCGAGCCGGGGCCTCGCGGCGTTGACCCGGCCGGAGCCCTCCAGGGTGGCGGGGACCCGATTTTGGCGGAAGATTCTCGGTTCGGGGAACCTCCGACAGCGCCCTCTCGTTACAGACCCAAGTCCGAGGCCTTTTCACCCCCAACACAACCTGAGCATGAGCGCAGCCGAGCGGTACGATGCCATCGTCATTGGGGCCGGCCAGGCTGGGGGTCCCCTCGCCTCCGCGCTGGCACGGAGTGGGCGCCGCACGGCCCTGATCGAACGCGAGCATGTCGGGGGGACCTGCATCAACGAAGGGTGCACGCCCACCAAGACGATGGTGGCCAGTGCCCGCGTGGCGTACCTCGCCCGGCGGGGCGAAGACTATGGGGTGAGCACCGGCCGCGTCACGGTCGACATGGGTCGTGTGCGGGAGCGCAAGCGGGCCATCGTCAAGAGCTTCCGCGCGGGCAGCCTGCGGCGGGTGGAGGGCACCGAAGGGCTGGACCTCATCTGTGCCGAGGCCCGGTTCACCGGGCCGAAGCAGGTGGCGGTGGACGGGCGGGTGCTCGAGGCCGACCTCGTGTTCATCAACACCGGCGGCCGGCCGGCCGCGCCGGACGTCGAGGGTCTCGACCGGGTGCCGTCGCTCGATTCCACCTCGGTGATGGAGCTCGACCAGCTCCCGGAGCACCTGCTCGTGCTTGGCGGCGGCTACATCGGGCTCGAATTCGGGCAGATGTTCCGCCGGTTCGGCAGCCGGGTCACCATCGTCCAGCGCGGTCGCCAGCTCCTGCCGCTGGAGGATGCCGATGTGGCGGAGGCGGTGCTCGGGATCCTGCGCGAGGACGGAGTCGAGGTCCTGCTGGAGGCTGAGGCGGTCCGTGCCGAAACCGCGGGCGGCGGGGTGCGTCTGACGATCCGGACGCCGGCCGGCGAGCGTATCCTGGAGGGATCGCACGTTCTTCGGGCGGCCGGACGGGTGCCGAACACCGATCGCCTGGGCCTCGAGACCGCTGGTATCGCCATGGACGCCAAGGGGTTCGTGGTCGTCGACGAGAGGCTCGAGACCAGCGTGCCGGGGGTTTACGCCCTGGGCGACGTGAAGGGCGGCCCCGCCTTCACCCACATCTCCTATGATGACTTCCGGGTCATCCGTACCAACCTGTTACAAAGCGGCCGTGCGTGTATCACAGACCGGCTGGTACCGTACGCCGTATTCATCGATCCCCAACTGGGCCGAATCGGACTGTCGGAGCGGGAGGCGCGGAAGCAAGGCCGGACGGTGCGGGTGGCCCGGATGCCGATGAACTACGTGGCGCGCGCCCTGGAGCTCGACGAGGCGCGCGGCTTCATGAAGGCCCTGGTGGACCCTGCCACCGGACTGATTCTCGGCGCTGCGGTGCTGGGCATCGAGGGCGGTGAGCTGATGGCGGCGCTGCAGCTCGCCATGATGGGGCGGATACCGTACGAACGGCTCCGTGACGCGGTGTTCGCACACCCCACGCTGGCCGAATCACTGAACAACCTGTTCTCGTCACTCGACTCGTGACCACTCGATGCAGGGAGTCACCATGACGCTCGTCGCCGCGCCCAGCCGCATCGATCCCGAAGTCATCGCCGACCGGCTGCTCGAAGCGCGCGCCCGGACGCTCCTCCTCGTGGCCCCTCTGAGCGACGAGGCGCTCCGGATGCAGCACGATCCGCTGATGAGCCCGATCCTCTGGGACCTGGGCCACATCGCCCATTTCGAGGAGCTGTGGCTCACGCGCAACCTGGACGGGCCGATCGAGTTCGTCGAGATGCCGGGACTGTACAACCCGTTCGAGCATCCGCGGAGCACCCGTGGCGGCCTGGCCCTGCCCGACCTGGCGCACTCCCGCGAGGTGATGGACGAGATCCGCGGCCGGGTGCTCGGCCGGCTCGTCACCCTGGATCCGGACGCCTCCAATCCGCTGCTTCACGACGGCTTCGTGTACCAGATGGTGCTGCAGCACGAGTACCAGCACAACGAGACCATCCTCCAGACGCTCCAGCTCAAGCGCGGCGCCCCCTACATGCCGGTCATGCGGCTCGAGCCAGGTGTGGATGCGCGGCCCGCGAGGCCCAGTGGTCCGGCGCCCGAGACCCGGGGTGAAATGGTCCGCTTTCCCGGCGGCCGGATCACCATCGGCACCGACGACCGCTCCGCCGCCTACGACAATGAGCGGCCGGCGCACGCCGCCGACGTGGCACCGTTCTGGATCGACACCCATCCAGTCACCAACCGGGACTTTCTGATCTTCATCGCGGCGGGTGGCTACGAGTCACGCGAGTACTGGTCGGAGGCCGGCTGGCGGTGGCGGACCGAGTCCGCGGCGGCCGCGCCCAAGTACTGGATCCATCAGGATGGTGTCTGGCGCACGCGGACGATGGACCGGAGTGGTCCGGTCGATGGCGCGCATCCGGTCTGCCACGTGAGCTGGTATGAGGCGGAGGCGTTCGCGCGCTTCGCGGGCAAGCGGCTGCCCACCGAGATCGAGTGGGAGGCCGCGGCGGCGTGGGATCCCGCGACCGGGACCAGCCGCCCCTATCCGTGGGGTGACACGCCGCCCGACCGCACGCTCGCCAACGTCGATCAACTGGCATTCGGCACCGCGGCGGTGGGCAGCTATCCGGCGAACGTCTCGCCGATCGGATGCTCCGGCATGATCGGCGACGTGTGGGAGTGGACGGCGAGCGACTTCGGCCCCTGGCCGGGGTTCCAGAGCTTCCCGTATGCCGAGTATTCCGAGGTGTTCTTCGGCACCGAGTACAAGGTCCTGCGCGGGGGCTCGTGGGCCACGCGGCCAGGCGCCATTCGCAACACGTTCCGCAATTGGGATTACCCCATCCGCCGCCAGATCTTCAGCGGCTTCAGGTGCGCCCGCGATGCCTAACCTTGCCCGTACCACGCGCCCGCTCGAGCGCGTCCCGAACCCCGGCATGCTCGCCGAGGTGGCCGCCGGCCTGGCGGCTCCCCAGAAGGAGCTGTCGCCCAAGTATTTCTACGACCAGCGGGGCTCGGAATTGTTCGAGGCCATCACCCGGCTGCCGGAGTACTACCCGACGCGCACCGAGCGCGCGCTGCTCGAGGGGTGGATGCCCGAGCTGATGGCCCAGCTCGGCACCCGGACGCTCATCGAGCTCGGTGCCGGCAACGCCGAGAAGAGCCGCATCATTCTCGACGCCATGCGGGCGACGGGCCTGGCCGAGCTGTACGTGCCCATCGACGTGAGCGCCACGTTCCTGAGCCAGACGGCGGCCCAGCTCCGGCACGAGTACCCCGGGCTCACCGTGGAGCCGGCCATCGCCGACATCTCGGTGGAGCTCAACCTGCCGCGCCGGATGCCGCGCCCGGCGCTGTTCGCCTTCCTCGGGGGCACGATCGGCAACTTCTATCCGCCGGCGGCCATCCGGCTGCTCGCGCGGGTGCGGGCCGCCATGGGGCCGGGCGACCGGTTCCTCATGGGTGTCGATCTCAGAAAGGACATCGCGCGCATCGAGGCGGCGTACAACGACAGTCAGGGCGTCACGGCCGCATTCAACCGGAACATGCTGCTGGTGCTGAACCACGAGCTCGGCGCCGATTTCAATCCGGACGCCTTCGAGCATCGCGCCTTCTACGACACGGTGGCACACCGGATCGAGATGCACCTGGTCTCCTCGCGCGACCAGGTCGTCGAGATCCCGGGGATGAGCCCGGTGGCCTTCGCAGCGGGTGAGTCGATCCGGACCGAGATCAGCACCAAGTACGATCGCGCGAGCGTCTCTGCGCTGTTCGACGCCGCGGGGCTCCGGATCGAGGCCTGGCCCATCGACCCGGCCACCCCGTTCGGCCTGGTCGTGGGAGCGCCCGCATGAGCACGCTCAGCCGCGCCGCACTCGCCGCCGATCTCGAGGCGCATACGTTCGCCGCGCCGGCCAGCGCGTCGCTCACGCCCCGGCGGCTGGGGGCCGAAGTCGAGTTCATCCCGATCGAGACCGCCACCTGGCGGCGATGTCCGCTGGAAGGCGACGGTCCGGCCGCCCTGCTGCCGTTCGTCCGGCAGTACGGCGCGCGGCAGGCGTGGGCCGAGACGCGCACCGCGAAAGGAACGCCCTGCTTCACGCTGCCCGACGGCGGCACGATCACCTTCGAGCCCGGCGGCCAGCTCGAGTACAGCGCGCCGCCGTGCCATTCGCCGAGCGCGCTGCTGGCCACGCTGCGGTCGGTCGTCCTGCCGCTCCGCTCCGCGGCCGCGGGCGACGGGATCGCGCTGCTCGCCGTGGGCATCGATCCCACGGGCGACATCGGCGGCGCGCCGCTGCTCCTCCCGACCAAGCGCTACCAGCGTATGGCCGACTACCTCGGCCGCCGCGGGCCGGCGGGCGCGCGAATGATGCGGCAGACCGCGGCGTTCCAGGTGGCGCTCGACTTCGACGACGAGCGCTGGCTCCGCTGGCGGGTGCTCAACGCCGCCGCGCCCTACGTGGTGGCGATCTTCGCCAACTCCCCCGTGTACGACAACGCGGAGACCGGCTGTTCCAGCACGCGGGCGCAGGTGTGGCGCGCGCTGGACCCGGCGCGCACCGGCCTCCCCTGGGCCGCGCGGGATCCGGTCGGCGCCTATCTCGACTTCGCGCTCGAAGCGCCCGCGATCCTGCTCCCCGCCGTGGATGGCGAGCACCGGCCCTTCGGCGAGTGGCTCGCCCGCGCCGAGGTGACGCTGGACGAGTGGCATGATCACCTGACGACGCTGTTTCCCGAAGTGCGGCCCCGGGGGCATTTCGAGCTCCGCTCGGCGGATGCCGTCGCGCCGGAGTGGTATGCCGCGCCCCTCGCGCTGGCGGCGGGGATCACATACGACCCCGGTGCGGTGCGCGCCGCCGCGGACCTGCTCGGTCCGCCCGACCTGGGCGTGCTCGATCGCGCCGGGCGGCTCGGTCTCCGCGATCCGGAGCTGGCGCGCGTGGCCGCGGACCTGGTGCAGATCGCTATGGAGGGGTGCCGGGGACTGGGGCCGGGGTACTTTCACCCAGCCGACCTGGAGCAGGCCCGCGCGTTCTTCGATCGCTACACGCGGCGGGGGCGCTGTCCGGCGGATGACCGGCATTCGGCGGAGGTGGCGGCGTAGGGGCGGTGGAGACGCGAGTCACCCTGAGCGAAGCGAAGGGGGCATGATTCAGGTCATGCCCCCTTCGCTTCGCTCAGGGTGACTCGCGTCTTCGCGCTCAGCTCCCCGGCACGAAGCTCACCGTCGGATCCTCCCCGCACCCCGTCCACACCGTCCTGATATACCCGCCATCTGCCAGCGTTGCCCGAATCTCACCCGAGGCGATCTTTCGATCCGTGGTGCACGACGCATCCCACACCAGCGGCTCCTCCGTTGTCACCGTGAAGGTCCGGCTGACCGACCCCCGGCTCCAGGTGAAGGTCCCGCTCTTGGTGAACGTCCCGTCCGGCAGCGGCGCTCCGAACGCGAGGCTCTCACCGGCCGCCGGCGTGAAAGACAGCAGCAGGTTGTGCACCACGGTGGCGTCCGCGCGGTTCGGCGCGCTCCGCACCACGGTGATCGCGTTGCTGAGCGAGGCGCCGTCGGCGTTGCCGGTCAGCGTGCGGGTGCCGTTCCGGAGCGCCGTGTAGCTGTGGGTGGCGTTCGGGCTCGTGAACGCGAACCGCAGGTCGTTCAGCGTGGCCGTGACGGCGAGGTCCGGCGCGCTCGGCGTGGGGTCGCTCAGGACGATGGAGCCGGTGATCTCGAGGGAGCCGCCCCGGAAGCTCGTGAAGCTGCAGGCGGGCAGCGCATAGGTGTAGGTGGCGGCGTCCGGCGCGAAGTCACCGTCGGTGTCGGTCTCGTCGTCGACCGTGGCGCAGCCAGCGGGCGCCGTGGGCGATACATACCCCTGGGCGGCCGGGTTCGTGAGCGCCTCCACGGACTGCTCGACCTCGTCGCCCGCGGCGGCGCCGATGTCGCTCGCTTCGGCGGTGGGAATGACCGTGCCCGAGGGCGGTGTGGTCGAGTCGCTGCACGCGCTCACCAGCATGAGTGCCGCCCCGCAGGCGAGCATAGAGGCGCGTACGGCCCAATCAGGTCGGCCCATGGTCCAGACTCCCTTCCGAAGCGGGTTCACTGGAGACGTCGATGTCGCGTGGATGTCGGCTGCGGCAAGGGGACGAGGCGCGGCCGGGTTCGTTAAGATCCGGGGACCCGGCGTGTGAGGGGTGTCACGAATTGCACTTGGCTCTCACCCTAACTTGCCCGCGATTCGGCGTGCAGAATCCGTGCGCGCCAGGCTCAGCCTTGACCCTGACTTCGGGGGATGCCCATGACGAATCAGGACTCTCGCGACGCGGCAGCCGATCAAGACACGACCGGCCGCACCGTCGTCGGCATGTTCACCAACCGCCCCGATGCCGAGGCGGCCATCCGCGAGCTCAAGGCCGGCGGCTTCGGGGACGACCGGATCGGCGTGGCGTTCCAGGACGTCGAAGAGCATCGCGATGTCCACAATCTGATGGCAAGCACCGGCCATGAGGTGGCCGGGCGCGCCGCGACCGGCGCCGTGAGCGGCGGCCTGCTCGGCGGCCTCATCGGCCTGCTCGGCTCCCTCCTGATCCCGGGTGTCGGCCCGATCGTGGTCGGTGGTGTGCTGGCCTCGACCCTGACGGGCGTGGGGATCGGCGCCGCCACGGGTGGCATCATCGGCGCGCTCGTGGGCCTGGGTGTACCGGAGATGGATGCCCGGCATTTCGACGAAGGGCTCCGGAGCGGCCGAACCCTCGTGACGGTGGACGCCGGCGCGCGCACCGCCGAGGCGCTGCTGATCCTCGACCGGTACGGCATGGACTACGGTCCGTCGGGCGCCTCCCGCTACCAATCCGGGGCCGCGACCGGGGAGCAGGCCGCCCGGGCGTCTGGGCGGTACCGCGGGGAGGAGCGCCGCACCGCGCGTGACCCGGCGTTCGCCGGGCCGGAGCGCCGCCTCGTGGGCGTCTGACCGCTCGCGGCGAGTGGTGTTGCGGGGGAGGGCGCATGGCGCTCTCCCCCGTTGTGCTGGCAGATTACCGCGTCCCTCGCCAGGAGCAATCGTGAAGGTGATCCGCGTCGGCGCCCACGGCGGGCCCGAGGTCCTGCAGGTGGAGGAGGCCGACATCCCGCACGCCGGACCCGGCCAGGTCCTGCTCAGGATCGAGGCAGTTGGCGTCAATTTTGTCGAGGTTTACCACCGGACGGGCCTGTACAAGATGTCCGTCCCCTTCACCCTGGGCACCGAAGCGGCCGGTACGGTCGAGGCCGTGGGACCGGGAGTGACGACGGTCCGGTCCGGCGACCGCGTCGGCTCGATCAACGTGCTCGGTGCCTACGCGGAGTATGCGCTCGCCCCGGCGGAACGACTCGTGCCGCTGCCCGACCGGGTGAGCACGCGACAGGCCGCGGCCGTGCTGCTCCAGGGCATGACCGTCCAGTTTCTCACCACCTCGACCTTTCCGCTCGAACGGGGCCAGACCTGTCTGGTGCACGCCGCGGCCGGCGGCGTTGGCCTGCTGCTCTGCCAGCTGGCGAAGCGTGCCGGCGCCCGGGTCATCGGTACGGTGTCCACGGAGGAAAAAGCGGCGCTGGCGCGGGAGGCCGGCGCCGACGACGTGATTCTCTATACCATGGCCGACTTCGAGACCGAGGTGAAGCGGCTCACGGCTGGCTCGGGCGTCCACGTGATCTTCGATTCGGTGGGACGCACCACCTTCGTGAAAGGGCTCAACTGCCTGGTGCCTCGCGGCATGATGGTGCTCTACGGGCAGAGCAGCGGCCCGGTCGAGCCCATCGATCCGCAGGTGCTGGCACAGAAGGGCTCGCTGTTCCTGACCCGGCCTACGCTCCCCCACCACACCGCGAGCCGCGCCGAGCTGCTGGAGCGTGCCGGGCGGGTGCTGGGCCTGGTGGCGTCCGGCGCTCTGACGGTGCGGATCGGGCACGAGTTTCCCCTCATCCAGGCCGCCGAAGCCCACCGGGAGCTCGAGGGACGCCGCACGACGGGCAAGGTGCTCCTCATCCCATGAGCGGCCTTCCGCCTGGCGACGCGGAGCCGCTGCCGGCGCTGGTCTCCACGGCCTGGCTCGCGCAGCGGCTCGGTCGGCCCGGGCTCCGCGTGCTCGATGCGTCATGGTATCTCCCCACCGCCGGCCGCGACGGCGCCGGCGAATATGCCGCCGCCCACATTCCGGGCGCCCTCTACTTCGATCTCGACGCCACCAGCGATCACCCTTCGCCGCTGCCCCACATGCTACCGGAACCGGCTGCGTTCGCGCGCACGATGTCCGCCCTGGGCCTGCATGACGGCGACGATCTCGTGGTGTACGACGGCTCCGGCACGAACATCAGCGCCGCGCGGGCCTGGTGGACCTTCCGCGTGTTCGGCCACCCGCGCGTGGCGGTGCTCGACGGCGGGCTGCTCAAGTGGCGGGGTGAGGGCCGGCCGCTCGAGCCGGGAGTGGTACGCCTTCCGTCCGGCCGCTTCTCGGCCGCGCTCGACCGTGCGGCCGTGCGGGACCTTGCCGCCGTGCGCGCACTGGTGGCGGAGCCCGTCGAGCAGATCGTCGACATGCGCTCGGCGGGGCGGTTCGCCGGCACGGAGCCCGAGCCTCGGGCCGGCCTTCGCGGCGGCCACATTCCCGGCAGCCGCAACCTGCCGTTCAACGAGCTGGTCGCCGCCGATGGCACGCTGCTCCCGGCGGACGCGCTCCGCCGGCGCTTCGCCGCGGCCGGCATCGACGCCTCGCGACCCATCGTCGCCACCTGCGGCTCGGGCACCAGCGCCTGCACGCTCATCCTGGCGCTCCATCTGCTCGGGCACGATCGCGTCGCGCTGTACGATGGCTCGTGGGCCGAATGGGGCGGGCGCGAGGACACGCCCGTCGCCACCGGCCCATGAGCAGCGCGCCCCCCGGCCGGCCCGCCGCCGCAAGCGTCCGGACGGCCGTTGGCTGCGCAGTCCTCTTCCTGCTGCCGTTCGCGGCGGTCGGTGTCGGGACCGCGGTGGGCGCCGTTCGCGCCCTGGGCGCGCACGACTGGGGGCAGGCCGGATTTCTGAGCATCTTCGCGCTCGCCTTCGGCGGCGTCGGCATCGGTGGGATCGTAACGGCGCTCCGGGGACGCCGGAGCGCGGAAACGGCGCTCGCCCGCGAAGCGCAGCATCCCGAGGCGCCCTGGCTCTGGCGGGAGGACTGGGCGGCGCGCCGGATCACCGACGCCTCCGTCATGGAAATGAGGTTCGCGTGGGCGTTCGCGATCCTCTGGAATCTGATCAGCATCCCCGGCGCGGTGGTCGGCGTGCGCGCCGCCCTGCGGGAAGGGAATCGCGCGGGGCTGATCGCCCTGCTCTTTCCCGCGGTCGGTATGGGGCTGCTGGTCTGGGCGATCCGGGCCACGATTCGCCGGCGTCGCTATGGGACCTCGGTGCTCGAGCTGGGCACGCTGCCGGCGGTCGTGGGCCATGCCCTGGAGGGGACGCTGCGCACGCCCGCCGGGCTCCGGCCGCCCGAGGGCTTCCGGGTAATGCTGAGCTGCATCCGGCGCGTCACGAGCGGCAGCGGTCGCAACCGGTCTACCTCGGAGAAACTTCTGTGGCAGGAGGAGCATCGCACAGGCGCGACGGGCGCCGGCATTCCGGTCGCGTTCGCGATCCCCGCGGACGCCGCACCGAGCGACCCGGGCCGGGGTGACGATCGGACCCTCTGGCGGCTCGAGGTGTCCGCCGAGGTGCCAGGCGTCGACTACGCAGCGGGATTCGAGGTGCCGGTCTTCCGGACGGCCGAGAGCGCGCTGCCGCGCACCGAGTCCGAGCAGGCCGTGGCCGCCCTCGCAGCGGTGCCGGCCGACTACCGCCGGCCCGGCGGCTCACGTATCCAGGTCAGCCAGACGCGCCGGGGCACGGAGATTTACTTCCCGGCCGCGCGCAATCCGGGCATGGCGGTCTCGCTGACCGTGTTCACATTGATCTGGGCCGCGGCCATCTGGGCCACCATCGCGTTCGATGCGCCCCTGATCTTTCCGATCGTGTTCGGGGCGTTCGGCGCGCTGCTGCTGTTCCTGGTGCTCGACCAGTGGATGGGGGTGACTCGCGTGACTGCCGACCGGAGCGGGGTGACCATCGCGAAGGGCTGGTTGGTGGCGGGGCGGAAGCGAACGCTGTCCGCCACCGAGGTGGCAGACGTGACGACGAAGATCGGCAGCCAGGCCGGCCGCACCGCGTACTACGACGTGGCCATCGTAACGACTGCCGGCAAGCGCGTGACCGCGGGCGGCGGCATTCCCGGCAAGCGGGAAGCCGAGTGGCTGGCGGCCACCGTGCGGAAGGCGCTTCTCTCCGGCTGACGCCCATCGCCGCGCTTGGGATGACGGAGCTTACCGCCGCGGGCGGACGCCGCAGGCCCGCAGCAGCTGCCGCGGGGCGGGGTGGTTGGGAAAGAGCTCGCGCGCGTCCCGCGCCAGTGGGATCGCGCGGTCGCAGCGGCCGGCGCGCGCCCACGTGCGGGCGAGCAGCATGCGGATCCGGTAGCTCCCCGGATCGATGGCGGCCGCGCGCGTCATGTCGGCCCGCCGACCGCCGCTGAACACGCTCATCGCGACGGTCTGGGCGGCGCTCCGGCCCACGAACAGCACGCCGATCAGCGCCACGCCGGCGAGCGCAGCCCGCCGGGCTCGCGGGGTGATGGCGATCTCCCGGATCGGCCGGGCGGACGAGGCGAGGGCGCCGATGATCGTCCACGCGAAGACCGACGGCACGGGCAGCACCAGCACGGCGTCGAACGCGCCGACCACGGTGACGGCGAGGACGGTCGCGATGATGGCCAGGTCGGTGAACTCGGGCGCCTGCCGGGTGCCGCGGCGTACGCGGGCCCACGCGCCCAGCGCGATGAAGCTGCCGACCAGCGCCAGGAGCGCCGCCGCCACGAAGCCCCGCTCGGCGACCATCGCCATCCAGTCGCTGCTCGGCCAGGGGTTGGTCGGGATGATGTCGTCCGCGTCGAACGAGGGATCGGCGGGCGACATGTAGTGGGGATAGTAGACCGGCCAGTTTCCCGGTCCCACACCGAGAACCGGATGATCCGCGGCCATGGCCAGCGTGTTTCCGTACTGGATCAGCCGCCCACGTCCGCTGCCTTCCTTGTAGTTGGCGACGCCGGTCAACGACTCGAGATAGGGCGAGTCCGATCGCCAGTTGAGCCGGTTCGGCAAGATCAGCGCGAACGCGAGGCTCGTCACCAGCACGCCGGCCAGCTGCAGCACGCGGCGCTGCACCCGCTCCTCCTGCCAGAGCCGCCCCAGCCAGAGCCCTTCGACCACCAGGAAGAGTCCGCTCACTCCCGCGCCCAGCCACGCGGCGCGGGAGCGCGAGAGCACCAGTGCCGCCACCGCGAGCGAGACACCGACGGCGGCCAGCAGGAACCGGGCGCGCGAGCGCGCCTGGAGCGCCAGGTAGAACAGCACCGGGAGCCCGATGGCCACCAGGTGCGCCATGAAGTTCCGGTTGCCGAAGGTGCCGCCCGGTGCCCGGCTCAGGCTCGCCAGGTTGGTCTCCACCAGCCCATAGGCCTGCACCAGTCCCGTGAGCGCCCCGAGCACGACCGCCGCCCCCACCCCCACGAGCACCGCCTGCCCGCGGCCGGCGCGGGCGACGGTGCGCGCGCACCAGAAGAGCGCCGCCCCCGCGAGGCTCACGCCCAGCGCGCGGAACGCGAGCCAGCCGTTGCTCGCGAACAGCGCCGAGAGCGCCGATACCCCCAGGAACGCCAGCAGCAGCGCGTCCACCACGAACAGCGTCAGCCGCCGCGCCGAGGCGAGACAGAGCAGCGTCGCGGTGAGCGCGGCGACGCCCAGCACCAGCTCTTTCGGGAAGGTGTAGCGATCGAGCTCGAACACGGGGTAGGGAAGCGCCGCCAGCACCACCGCGAACGCCGCCACCGGGAGGACGACCGCGGCGAGCCGGGTCGTCGTCGAGGCATCCGCGGCCAGACCGGAGGCGAAGCGCGGCAGAGGCGTGGGGACGTGCCGCGGGTGGTGCTCGATCGGCAAGGGCCCTCTCCTGGGGGAACGAACGGGTCGGCGGCCCCAAGTATAACACGGACGGTCGGACGGTCAGGGTCGGACGGTCGGACGGTCGGACGGTCGACGGTCCGACGGTCGGAAGAGTCTCCAGGCGGAGGTGACCTTGCGCGCGGCTGACGGGCGGGCAGGATTCAAGCGTGCACGTCGCAGGCGGCTGGGCCGCCCGTCATCCCGAGCGGAGCGAGGGATCTTGCGAGGGAATGGCTCGATCTCGGCCGGACGAGGTCCCTCGCTTCGCTCGGGATGACGTTCCGAACGAGGATATCGATCACCCAGACCGAAGCTGGTATCCCATGCGCCCCATCGCCCTGACGCTTCTCGCCGGCATGCTCGCCGCCTGCCCCAGCCCCCGCTCGTCCGGAGCTGCCGATTCTACCGGAGCGTCCGCCGCGCCCGATACCGCCACGGCCGCCGCTCCGGAGACCCCGCCTCCGGCCGGCCCCGCCGCCGCACTCGTCGGCACCGAATGGCGGCTGGCCGACATCGGCGGTCAGCCCGCGCCGGCGGGCGCGGAATCGGCTCGCCACCCCGGCTTCACCCTCCTGGCCGAAGGGCGGAAGGTTCAGGGCTCGGCCGGCTGCAACCGGATGACCGGGACGTACCGGCTCGACGGCGAGAAGCTCAAGTTCGGCCCGCTCGCCACCACCCGCATGGCCTGCCCGGCCATGGAGACCGAGACCGCATTCCTCAAGGCCCTGGAGGCGACGACCCGCTATGAAGTGAGCGGGTCGAGCTTGACGCTGTACGGGGCCGATACGGCGGTCGCGCGACTCGAGGCGGCGACCAAGCCCAGTTGAGGGTGCTGCCCGGTGACATAGCGCACCGCAGGCCCCTCCGTCGCGTCGCATCCTGATCCAGAGCGGCGCGGCAGGCCCGCGAAGCCGCACCGGATGGGCCATTAGGAATCGAGTGGGCGCATGGGATTCAAGGAGACGTTCGCGCTCGTCACGGACAGCGCGAAGGATTTCGTCGAAGACGATTGCCCGACGCAGGCCGCGGCGCTCTCGTACTACACCATCTTTTCGTTGCCCCCGCTCCTGCTCCTGATCCTGATGATGCTGGGGCAGCTGGTCGACCCCCGCGACATCCGGGGCCAGCTCGAGACCCAGATCGGCGCGCTCATGGGTCCCTCCGCCACGGAGCAGATCCGCACCATTCTGCAGCAGGTCCACGGCCCCGGTTCGGGCACCCTGCTTCCGACCGTGCTCAGCATCGCCGCGCTGATGCTCGGGGCCAGCGGCGCGTTCGCGCAGCTGCAGGCGGCGCTCAACCGCGCGTGGGAAGTCGCCCCCGACCCGCAGCAGGGCGGCCTCAGGGCGTTTCTTCTGAAGCGGATGTTCTCGTTCGGCATGATCCTGAGCGTGGCGTTCCTGCTGCTGGTGTCGCTGGTGGTGAGCGCGGCGCTCTCGGCGTTCGGCGATGCGCTCGGGGGGATGCTGCCGGAAGGAGTCTCCGCCACGCTGCTGCAGGTGCTGAACCAGGTCGTGTCGCTGGCGGTGGTCACGGCCCTGTTCGCCGCGATCTTCAAGGTGCTGCCCGATGCCACGGTGGCCTTGCGGGATGTGTGGGTCGGCGCGACAGTCACGGCGGTGCTCTTCGTCGTCGGCAAGTTCCTCATCGGGTTCTACCTTGGCCGCAGCAATCCCGGCCAGGCGTTCGGAGCGGCGGGCTCGCTGGCGGTGCTGCTGGTCTGGATCTACTACTCGACGATGATCCTGCTCCTCGGCGCGGAGTTCACCCAGGCCTGGGCGGAGGCGCGTGGCGGTGGCATTGCTCCCGAGCGCGGCGCCGTGCGCGTGGTGCAGGAGAAGAAGGCGATACGGGAAGGCAGGGCGGTGCCGACGGGCTGAGCGCGCGGCGACCCAGTAGCCCTTCCCGCCCTGCCGGGTAAGTTTCCCTATCATGCTGCGATTGAGCACGTTGGGCGGGC
This sequence comes from uncultured Gemmatimonadales bacterium, assembly GCA_963815515.1. Classification (GTDB taxonomy): domain Bacteria; phylum Gemmatimonadota; class Gemmatimonadetes; order Gemmatimonadales; family GWC2-71-9; genus CAVVWJ01. Next base: position 88,695 of record CAWFGP010000005.1, on the reverse strand, counting down.
TGGTCCTGCACCAGGACGGCCAGCTGCACACTGGTCCGGCGGCCCAGCGCCGCCGGCTGGCGCTGCTGGCCGTCATCGCGTCCGCCGGCAGGCGCGGCGTCGGCCGGGACCGGCTCCTGGCCCTGCTGTGGCCCGACAGCGAAGCCGAGGCGGCGCGCCATTCGCTCTACCAGGCGCTCCACGCCATCCGCCGTTCCCTCGGCGGGGACGATGTCTTTCTCGGCAGCGCCACCCTGCAGCTCAACCCCGAGCGCATGACCAGCGACGTCGCCGAGTTTCTCGACGCGGTCGAGGAGGGCGCGCACGAGCGGGCCGTCCGGCTCTACCGCGGACCCTTTCTCGAGGGCTTCCGCCTCGACCAGGCGCCCGAGTTCGAGGAGTGGCAGGATGCCGAGCGGGTGCGTCACGCGCGCGAGTTCGCCGCCGCGCTCGAGCAGCTCGCGGCAGCGGCGGCGGCGCGCCAGGATCACGCGGCCGCAGCCCGCTGGTGGCGGCGGCTCGCGGCGGCGGAGCCGGTGAGCACTACCGCGGCCGTCGGGCTCATCGAATCCCTCGTCGCCGCGGGCGACCGCGTCGGCGCCCTGCAGTTCGCGGGCGTACACACCGCGCTCGTCCGGCAGCACCTCGAGACCGAGCCCGACCCCGCCGTCGAGTCCTGGATGGTCCGGCTCCGCTCGGGTGAGGCCCTGGCCCCGGCCGACACCCGTCCCCTGCCCCTCCGGAGCCGCGCCGCGACCGGCGCGGACGAGGCCAGGGCCGCGGCCGCCCGTGAGCTGCAGGAGATCCGCCGAGCCTTGGCCGAACGGTTCGAGGTGACCGACCGCGCGGCAGAGAGCACGATGCTGCTGAGCTTCACCGCGCGCGACCGCCGGGACACGCGCCCGGTCGAGCTCCACGTGCTCACGCCGCGCCTCGCGTCGCTCGCGCCGGTGGACCGAGTGCTGGCGGCCCTCGAGCGGGTGACGGCGCTGCACGACCCGCGCATCGTCCCGATCCGCGACTGCGGCCTGCTGCAGGGCATCGTCTGGTTCGCCACGCCGCCGGTCGAGGGGACGTCGCTCCGCGACCGGCTCGCGCGCGACCGGCAGCTGCCCATCGACGAGGCGCTCCGGCTCACCCGGGACCTGCTCGAGGTGCTGGTCTACGCCCACGGCCGCGACGTCCGCCACGGCGATCTCCGTCCCAAGCACATCATGCTGAGCCGCAGCGGCCTCACCGTGGCTTCCTTCGGCCTGGTGGAGGCGCTCGACGCGGCTGCCTCCCGAGGCACCGCCGGCAGCACGGCGGTGACCATCGGCGCGCCGGCGTATCTCTCCCCCGAGCAACTGGCCGGCGAGACCACCGCCGACGAGCGCAGCGATCTCTACAGCGTCGCGTGCGTGGCCTTCGAGATGCTCGCCGGCGAGCCGCCGTTCGGCGGCACCAGCCTGGCCTCCGTGCTCAGCCGCAAGCTGACCCAGGCGGCGCCGTCGGTGCGCTCGCTCCGCGACAGCGTCCCGCCCGCCATCGACGCGCTGCTCGCCCGCTGTCTCACCCGGCTCCCCGCCGACCGCTACCAGAGCGCCCGCGAGGCGTACGAGGCGCTGCAGGCGGCGCGATGACCGACGAGGTCATGCACCGGCTGTCCGACGCCCTGGCCGATCGCTATCTGGTGGAGGAAGAGGTGGGCCGCGGGTCGGCGGCGACCGTCTATCTCGCCCAGGACCTGCGCCACGGCCGCCGCGTCGCGCTCAAGGTGCTGCACTCGGCGCTCGGCCAGGCCCTCGGCGTCGAGCGTTTCCAGCGCGAGATCCGCACGCAGGCGCGGCTGCATCATCCGCACATCCTGCCGCTGTTCGATTCCGGCAGCGCCGTCGTCGACGACGCGGAGGGCGGCGGCCGGCTGTTCTACGTGATGCCTTACGTGGAGAGTGGCTCGCTGCGCGACCGGCTCTCACGGCATGGACCCTTGACGGTGCCGGAGGCCGTGCCACGAGGAGGCCATCCGCGTCGCCGAGCGCGCCGTCGAGCGGCTCCCGCTGGCGAAGGACGCGGTTTCCGGCCCGTTCCTGCAGAGCAACCTGGCGCTCATCTACATGGCGGCGGGCCGGAACGACCGGGCCGTTGCCGTCCTCGAGCGCCTGCTCGACACCCCCAGCTGGATCACCCCCGCCGAGCTGCGCGCCGACCCCATCTGGGCGCCGCTCCGCTCCCACCCGCGGTTCCGCGCCCTCACTGCCGAGATCCGGCCTCCCGAAACGCCCTGAGCGCCCGCCAAAGCGAGTCATCCTGAGCGGAGCGAAGGGGACATGCCTCAAGGCATGCCTCCTTCGCTCCGCTCAGGATGACTCAATCCCCAGAGTTGAGACCGGGTTGAGATCTCCGTGAGCGCCCTCCCCTAGACTCTCGTCCATCAGAGCGGCCTAGGACAGCAAGGTGGCCGCCGGACCCGAGAGTTCAGGAGACCTCGTGATCGCCAGCCGTTCCATCTCCCGTCGCATTGCGCTGCTGGTTCTGGGCGCCGGCCTGACCGTGAGCGTCGCCGCCCTCGCGGCGGGCGCCGGGCGCGCCACCGCCGCCGCGACGGCGATCGTGCGGCCGGCTCCCCCGGACCTGCCGGATACCCTCGCATTCGAGGTCGAGTACGCCGGCATCGGCGCCGAAGGGATCGACCTGATCTGGCGCGGCGAGGCAGGGGGCCCCGTGCCCGGCCGAGTGACGATCCGGATGGAGTACGCCGGCGGGGCCGAGGACCGCGCGATGCCAGTTTGGCCGGTCAACGTCTGGCTGTTCTACTCGGCCGACAACTACCGGAGCTCCTTCGCCGCGGAGCTGAGCGGCAGCATGAACTGGCGCACCGGCGAGCTGCGGGTGAGCGGGCTCGTGAGCGATGGCCCCCGGAGGCTCGTGCCGCTCGAGCAGCGAATCCAGCTCCGCCGCCCCGGCCTCGCGGGCGCCGTCACCGTGGTCTTTCTGCCGCGTCTCGCGCTGAGCGACGCGCTGGCTGCCGGATTCTGATCCCGAAGGCAACGCCACCCTGGCCACCGCCGCCTGCGGCGGAGACGGCGACGACTCCACGACCGGCCCCGGGCCATCGACCAGCGAAGCGACCGTCACGGTCGTCAACCACGCGCCGACCGGCACCGTCCTGTTCCTGCGCTACCGCCCGTGCGGCACCAGCGGCTGGAGCGGCGACCTCCTCGGCTCGAGCATTCTCGGCAGCGGCGAGCAGCACTCGTGGGACGTGGCGCCGGGCTGCTACGACGTCCGCGTCACGCCGGGCGAGACCGGGCTTGACTACCTGTACTTCAACGGTGTGCAGGTCGGCGCCGGCGAGGCCAAGACGCTGGAGATCACCGGGTTTCCTGCGGAGTAGCGGCCCCCCCCTCGCGCTCGTCGCCTGCCACACCCGGCATTACATTCGTCCCATGCGCCCTCTCACCCTCGCAGGTCTCGTCCTGCTGGCGCTCGGCGGGTTCGTCCTCCTCCGCGGGCTCAGCTACACCTCGCAGAAAAGCGTGCTCGACATCGGCGAGTTCCACGCCACCATGGAGGAGCGCCAGAGCGTCCCTCCGTGGATCGGGGCCGCGGCCGTCGTCGGAGGGATCATCCTTCTCGTCGCCGGCAGCCGCCGGCGCGGCTGATGCCGGCACGCGCCGCGCGCCGCACCGGCCTGGGCGCCGGCACCTATGCGCGGATCTACGCCGTCGTGCGGCGCATTCCGCGCGGCCGGGTGGCCACCTACGGACAGATCGCCGAGCTCGCCGGTCTTCCCGGCCACGCCCGCCAGGTGGGCTACGCGCTCCACGCCCTGCCCGACGGCACCACCGTGCCGTGGCATCGCGTGCTCAACGCGGCCGGCGCCCTGAGTCCGCGGGCGGTCCCGGGCGCCGAGCTGACGCAGCGGCAATTGCTGGAGCAGGAAGGAGTGCCGTTCAATCTCCGGGGCCGCGTTCCGCTCGAGCGCGTCCGCTGGCGAGGCCGCTAGGTACCCTCGATCCACGCCGCCTTGTGGTAGGTCTCCGGGTCGTACAGGTCTGGCTGGAGCTTCACGTTGGCCCGGATGTCCCGGTAATCCTCCCGCTGCACTTCCTTCCCATCCGCCTTGATCACGCACTTCGGTGCGACCCACCCCTTGGCCAGCGGCTGATAGTTCTCGAAGGTGATGTCGAGGATACTTGGCGGGGCCTGTGGCTTCTTGATGCTTCTATGGGCCTGGATCAGCCGGACGAAGAGCAGCCGCTTCTGCTCGATCCAGAACTGGTTGGTGGTCGTGTCGCCCTTGTCGGCGCCGACTATCCAGACCTTGGTGCCGTTCCAGGTGCCCTCGCGGATCTTGGTCAGATCCATCGACTGCGCCTTGAGCTGCTCGATCGTCGTCTCCGGCGCCTGGCCGTACACGTCGAAGCCGAGGGTCATGAGGAGGTTGCGATCCGGCTGCGCCGCGACTCGCTTGCCGCCTCGAAAGACGATGGCGGAGTCGCCCAGGTACATGAAGGCGTTCATGCTGTCGAGCGGCGCCATGTCGATCCGGAGCTTGCCCGGAATCGTTCCCGCCTCGTACCATGTCTCCGCCGGCCGGTCGGGGAAGGTCGTCGTCTGCACGAAGGTGATGTTGTCATACCACTTGCCGGCATACCTGGCGTGCATCTGACGCACCAGCTCTTCGCCGGACCTGGGCGCAGCATGGGTGCCGAGCAGGGCGATGGGGATCAGCAGGGCGAACGGGTGCACGCGGCCTCCAGTATCGAGTTGGGGGGCGAAGCGAACCACCGCCCTACGCCGGGCGCCAGCCGGGGGTTTCCGACATGTGGTGGTGGCGACTCAGAGGTCGCCGGTCACACACCGCTTCGCCAGCGCCTTGTACTGCTTCTCGGTGAAGGCGATGGGGTTCCCGCCCGCCGAGGGGTCCTTGGTCGCCATCGCCGCCACCTCGTCGAGACGCCTGGTGTCGATGCCGATGTCGGCGAGCGTATGCGGGATCCCGACTTCCTTCCGCAGTGCCAGGATCCACTTGAGGAACCCGTCGAAGCCGCCCTTGATGCCGAGGTACGCCGCGGCACGGTCGATGTCCTTTTCGATCTTCCGCCTGTTCGCCTTGACCACATACGGCATGATGATGCCGTTCAGCGTGCCGTGATGCGCGTCGTACAGCCCGCCGAAGGGATGCGAGAGCGCATGGATGGCCCCCAGCCCGCGCTGAAAGGCGGTGGCGCCCATGGTGGACGCCATCAGCATGTGGCCGCGGGCATCCAGATCGGTCCCCTTCTTCACGGCCCGCGCGAGATTGCCCTTGATCAGCCGCATGCCCTCGAGCGCCACACCTGCCGCCAGCGGATGGTAGCACGGCGCGCAGTAGGCCTCGACCACGTGGGCCAGCGCGTCCATCCCGGTGGCCGCGGTGAGCTTGGCCGGCAGGCCGACGGTCAGCTCCGGGTCGAGGATCGCCACCTTCGGCATGATCGCCGGGTGGAAGATGATCTTCTTCTCGTGGGTGACCGGATGGGTAACCACGCCGGCACGACCCACTTCCGACCCCGTGCCCGCCGTGGTTGGCACCGCGATGATCGGCGAGATCCTGGACGCGTCGGCCCTGGTCCAGCAGTCGTCCACATCCTCCAGCTCGAACACGGAGAGCTGCTGGCCGTGCATCAGCGCGACCAGCTTGCCGACGTCGAGGCCCGATCCGCCGCCGAAGGCCACCACGCCGTCGTGGCTGCCCGCCTTGTAGGCCTTCACCCCCTCGACGACGTTGGCCTCCACGGGGTTGGGCCGCACGTCGGAGAAGACCCCGATGCCGAGCCCGGCCCGCTTCACGTCCTCGACGACGGCCCGGACCATCGGCATCGCCGCCAGGCCCGGATCGGTGACGAAGAGCGGCCGCGTGATGCCGTTCGCCCTGCAGTGCTCGGCGAGCTCCCTCACGCGGCCCGCGCCGAACTTGATGGCGGTCGGATAGTTGAAGTTCCTGTTCGGCAGGGTCATGTCCTGGTTCTCAGGTGATAGCTCTTGGGCCTGGTCAACGCTTCGTATCCCAGCGTCGAGAGCGTGGCGCCGCGGCCGGTCTCCTTGACCCCGGTCCAGGTGAGCGCCGGGTCGAGATAGTCGCAGCGGTTCATGAACACCGTGCCGGTCGCGATCTCCCGGCCGATGGTCTGGGCGGCCTCGACGTCCTGGGTCCAGATCGCGGCCGTCAGTCCATAGGGCGAATCGTTCATCAGCTCGATCGCCTCGCGATCGCCCGACACCTTCATGATGCCGATGACGGGACCGAAGCTCTCCTCCATCATCACGCTCATCCGGTGGGTGACGCCGGTGAGCACCTGCGGGGCCATGTAGGGCGTGCCCCCCTTGTCCATCGGAAAGGTCCGGGGATCGATATGGGCCCTGGCCCCGGCCCTCACGGCCGACGCGATCTGCTTCCGGACGAACGCCGCCGCCTCGGGCCGCACCATGGGGCCGAGGGTCGTCGCGTGGTCGAGCGGCGAGCCCAGCACATACTTCTTCGTGAGCTCGACGAAGCCATCGAGGAAGTCGCCCCACACCTGCTTGTGGACGTAGATGCGCTCGATGGCGCAGCAGCTCTGCCCGGAATTGAAGAACGCGCCGTCGACCAGATTCTCCATGGCGTGGGCCAGGTTGGCGTCGGGCCGGACGTAGGCCGGGTCCTTGCCGCCGAGCTCGAGTCCTACGTTGATGAAGCGCCCGGCCGCCGCCTCCTCCATGGCTTTCCCCCCGGGCACCGACCCGGTGAAGCACACCATGTTCGCATGACCGCCGGCAATGATCTCGGCCGTCTGCGGGTGGCTGAGCACGAGATGCTGGAACACGCCCTTCGGCAGCCTGGCCCGGTCGAATGCTTCCTGGAACCGCTCCGCCACCAGCAGCGTCGAGGCCGCATGCTTCAGCACCACCGTGTTCCCCGCCATCAGCGCCGGGATGATCGAGTTGACGGCGGTGAGGTAGGGATAATTCCACGGCGCGATGGTGAAGACCACGCCCACCGGGTCGCGCCGGATGTAGCGCACGAAGCCATCCTTGGGGCCGGGGTCGATGTCGGCCAGCGCCTGCCCGGCAATGCCGATCATGTACCGGGCGCGCTCCTCGAACCCGCGCACTTCGCCCGCGCCATAGCGCACCGGCCGCCCCATCTGCCAGGCCAGCTCCGGCACGATCTCGTCCTTCATGGCGACCATCGCATCCACGGCCGCCGAGCAATACGCGGCGCGCTCGGCCAGCGACAGCCGCTTCCACTTCTCCTGCGCTGCGTGGGCCGCCGCGAAGGTCGCGCTGATCGTCTTCTTGCTCGCGACCGGGCGGCTGGCATAGACGCTGCCGTCGACCGGTGAGACACAGGTGATCTTGTCAGCCATTTCTTGACGCCCTTCGTGCTCTCGTGCCAGCATCGGATAGAGACTCAGCTGCGGCGTCACCACGGAAACACGGAAGGCACGGAAGACAGCAGTGGTGCACAGCACACCCACAAATACTGCTTTCTCCGTGTGGTTTCCGTGCCTTCCGTGTTTCCGTGGTGATAACGATCTACAACGTAACCCGATCTGTCCGACGACGACCCCGATCCTCAGTACCGCTCGAACCCCCGCTTGAGCTCCAGATCGGTGACCCGCCGGTCGAATTCGAACTGCTCCCAGTCCGCCGTGTGCACGTAGTGATCGATGACGTCGTCGCCCATCACGTCCCGCAGGAACCGCGAGCCGTCGAGCAGCGCCCTCGCCTCCCGCAGAGTCTTGGGGACTTCGCGGAGCTGCTTGGCGGGATCGTAGGCGTCGCCCGAGAACGCCGGCTCCAGCGCCATCTTCTTCTCGATGCCGTCGAGCCCGGCTGCAAGCAGCGCCGCGAAGGCCAGGTACGGGTTGAGATCGGCGCCCCCGACCCGGCATTCGAGCCGGATGCTCTTGGTCTCGGCGCCGCAGATGCGGTAGCCGGCCGTCCGGTTGTCGAAGCTCCAGATCGCCCGCGTGGGCGCGAAGGTGCCGGCCATGAAGCGCTTGTAGGAGTTGATGTAGGGCGCCAGGAAGTAGGTGATCTCGCCCGCGTGCTCGAGCTGGCCCGCCAGGTAGTGCTTCATCATCTCCGACATGCCGTGCTCGCCCGCCTTGTCGAGGAACAGCGGTGACGCCCCGTCCGCCGACCAGAGCGACTGGTGGACGTGGCAGGAGCTCCCCGCCATGCCATAGTCCCACTTGGCCATGAAGGTGATGGCCCGCCCGAGGCCGTAGGCGATCTCCTTGCAGCCGTTCTTGATGATGGCGTGCCGGTCGGCCATCTCCAGCGCCTCGGCGTACTGGACGTTGATCTCCTCCTGGCCCGGGCCCCATTCGCCCTTGGAGTTTTCGACCGGGATGCCCGCGCCGTGCAGGCCGTTGCGGATGGCCCGCATGACGCTCTCGTCCTTGGTCGTCTGGAGGATGTGGTAGTCCTCGATGTAGTGCCCGCTGGTCTTGAGGTTGCGATAGCCCTTCTGGTTGGCGATGTCGTAGCTGTCGTCGAACAGGAAGAACTCGAGCTCCGACGCCACATACGCCTTGAGCTTCATGGCCTCGAGGCGCTCGAGCTGCTTCTTGAGTATGGCGCGCGGCGAATGCGGCACGTCCTCGTGCGTGTGGTGATCGAGCACGTCGCAGATGACCAGCGCGGTGCCGGGAAGCCAGGGAATGCGCCTGAGCGTCGCCAGGTCGGGCTTGAGGACGAAGTCCCCGTACCCCTTTTGCCAGCTCGTCGCCTTGTAGCCGGGCACCGGCTCCATCTCGATGTCGACGCCGAGGAGGTAGTTGCAGCCGTGGGTCTCCTCGTGCCCGCTCTCGGCAAAGAACTGGGCATGGAAGCGCTTGCCGATGAGCCGGCCCTGCATGTCCACCATGGCGGCGACGACCGTATCGATCGTGCCGGCGGCGATCTCCCGTTTGAGATCGCCGAGCGACAGCATGCCGTTGGCCATCGTCCCTCTCCTTGGCTAGTGCACGGCCGCGTGAGCCAGCGCGGCGGACAGCCGCTCGGCCCACTCGGCCTGTCCCCGTTCGTCCAGCAGGAAATCGTTGCGGATCTCGATCATGGCGTGCCGCAAACCGCGCGGCGCGGCGTGCAGGTTGAGCGTGTGCAGCACGCCGTCCTCGGGGCCGTAGGGCTCGTTGAGCCGCGCGTCCACCGTGGGAAAGCTCGTGATGAGCTTGTCCGCAAGGCCGCGGTCCCGGTCGTGGAGAATGCCCAGCTCCACGGCGCGCGCCTTGCCCTTGTAGACCCGGGTGAAGCTGTGGATCGACACCACCACGGACTTCGTCCCTTTGGACGCCCGCCGATCGAGCAGGTCGGCGACGGCAGCGTGAAACGGCCGGTAGATCTCGCGCGTGCGCATCAGCTTGTCGTCGGGCGACAGGTGCCGGTTGCCGGGAATTTGGGTGGTCTCGCTGATCTCCGGCATGGCGTCGGCCGAGTCGGGCGGCCGGTTGCAGTCGTACGCCAGCCGCGAGTAGCGCTGCAGGACGAGCGGCGCATCGATGCGCCGCGAGAGCAGGCGGGCCACCTGCTCCGCACCGATGTCCCAGGCAATGTGGCGCTGCAGTTCGGACTCGGGGAGCCCCAGGGTACCGAGCGACTTCGGGAGCCGGTGGGACGCGTGTTCGCAGACCAGGACACAGGGGCTCGCGCCGCCGCCGTTCACCAGGAGGGCGGGGGTCTCATCGCCCTCGAGAATGCAGGTCGCCATGCGGAACGAAGCTAACGGTCACGGCCGCCACCGCCAGTCGGCGTGTACCACCGTGGGCGCTGGTCGGGCGCTCGAGATGACGGTCGGGCGCTTGGGGTGACGTTCGGCCGTTCGCTGTCGGTCTCCGCGCCCGTTAGATTCGTGCGATGATCCGACCCTCCCCTCGCACAATCCGGCCGCGCAGGCCGGCCCCGTGATCGTCCACGTCCTGGGCGTCCCCATGGACCTCGGCTCGGGCAGGCGGGGCGTCGACATGGGACCGTCCGCCATCCGGATTGCCGGGATCGAGGACCGCCTGCGCGAGCTGGGGCACACGGTGGTGGACGACGGCGACATCGCCATCAAGAACATGGAGGAGCTCAAGGTCGGCGACGTACGCGCGCGTTACCTCGCGGAAATCGTTCGTGCGTCGGCGGTGGCGTGCAAGAAGGTCGATCGGATCATGACCCGCGGCCACTTCCCGCTCGTGCTCGGCGGCGACCACTCGATCGCCGCCGGCACGGTGTCGGGCATCGCCGCCTTCTGCCGGCGGCAGGGGAAGAAGCTGGGCCTCCTCTGGGTGGACGCCCACGGCGACATCAATACGCCCGAGTCCTCACCCTCGGGCAACATCCACGGCATGCCGGTGGCGGCGCTGCTCGGATACGGGCCGGCGGCGTTGACCGGCCTCGGAGGCAAGTTCACGAAGGTCGACCCGGCGAACGTCGTGCTGGTGGGCATCCGGAGCCTGGACGAGGGCGAGAAGAAGCGGCTCAAGGCGACGGGCGTCCAGGTCCACACCATGTCCGACATCGACCGCCACGGCATCCACCGCGTCATGAAGAAGGCACTGGCCAGGGTCACCGACGGCACCGATTACGTGCACGTGAGCTTCGACCTGGACGCGGTCGACCCGACCGTCGCGCCCGGGGTGGGGACGCCGGTCAAGGGCGGCCTCGACTATCGCGAGGCCCACCTCATCATGGAGCTGCTGCATGATTCCGGGGTGATGACATCGCTGGAGATGGTCGAGGTAAATCCCATTCTCGACCAGGGCAACGCCTCGGCGGCGTTCGCGGTGGAGCTGGTGCAGTCGGCCTTCGGGAAGAAGATCCTGTAGCGGGGCTCGTGTGTCGCCCGTCACACGCCGGGGCTGTGCTGGAGCGGCGCGCGGCCGCGATTCCCGGCTAAACTTGATGGAGGTACTGGACAGAACACGGCATCAAGGAGGGCCCGTGCTTCCTCACATCCGCATCCCGGTTCTCGCCGCGCTGCTTCTGGGCGCCGCGGGAACGCTCGCCGCCCAGTCCACCACGTTGTCGCCCAGCCCCACGCTGCCGAGCGATACGCTCGAGGCCAATTTCGGCCCGCGGAGCGAGGCGGGGCCCTCGCCCGATCTGGCGCCCACGCTGCCGAGCGACACGCTCGAGGCCACCCAGCCGGTGGACTCGTTCCCGACCGAGCCGTTCCTGGAAGACACCACGTCCGAAGGGGCCGATTCCCAGGAGCAGTACCGGCCGGACTCGCCCCAGACCCGGGGCGACAGCGCGGCGCTCCGGGACCTGCGGAGGTGGATCAAGCGTCATCCCGATCTGATGGCGCCGCCGCCGGTCCGGGCCATCCTGGTTCGAGTGTGAGTTCGGGCGAGTAAGTCCACTCCCCGTCATCCCGAGCGGAGCGAGGGACCTTCTCACCTGGGGGTCGAACTTGGCTGGGCAAGATCCCTCGCTCCGCTCGGGATGACGGGCCCCGCTCGGGATGACGGGCCCCGCTCGGGATGACGGGCCCCGCTCGGGATGACGGCCGCTCCTTCCCTTCAACCCCCGGCCTCCGCGCTCCCACCGCCCGCCCGCTCATTCGATCCCGCCGCCCGCATCGACTTCAGGAACCGCAGCATGTCGGACGTCCGCTCGAACACGCGGACCTGGGGATCCGCGAGCGCCCGCTCGCGCGGCTCGAGCTTGAGATCCAGGTGCGGATAGCGGCGGTTTCCGAGCTGGAGCGCCTGCCGCGGCGCGCCGACCCGCTCGCGGAAGCGGTCGAGCTCGGCCACATCGTTCGTCGTCGAGAGCACGTGCGACCAGCCGGGCGCTGACAGATTCCTCCGGTCCATCACGATCACCGGGCGTTCGCTCCGCGCAGGAACGCCACCGTCGCCCGTACCGCTTCCGGGTCGCGCAACAGCCCGCGGTGGCCGAGTCCGGCCGTGGCGATGAGCCGCGCGCCGGGCCACGCGGCGGCGATCTCCTCGCCCTGGGCGAACGGGACGTCTTCGTCGTCGCGGTCGTGCAGCAGCAGCGCCGCGGCGGTGAGCGAGCGGGCGATCGTCGGCAGGTGGAGCTGGTCCCAGCGAATCTGGAGCCGGGTCTCGAGGTTCCGGCGCATGACCGCGCGCGCGCCCGCCGGAAGCCGGATATGGTCCGCGAAGGCGGTCGAGAACCGCGTGACGTCGGCCGGGGCCGCCAGCAGCACGATCCGCTCGGCGCGGAGCCCGTCGCGGTGCGCCAGGGTGGCCGCCGCGCCGCCGAGCGAGTGGCCGACGAGCCCGTGCACCGGACCGACCGCGTCGCCCACGGCCCGGAGCGCCCGCGCGAACTCGGGCAGCGACGAGAACCGGCCGGCGGAGCGGCCGTGCGCCGGCGCGTCGTACGCCACGACCCGGAAGCCGCCCTCCGCGAGCGCCTGGGTCAGCGCCCCGAACCGTCCGGCTCGGCTGCCCCATCCATGCACCAGCACCACGGCGGGCCCCGCGCCCCACTCCCACGCCGCGAGCTCCTGCCCCTCACCCTGGACGCTGAAGCGACGGCCGGACGCCAGGAAGGCTTCCTCGCCGCTGCGCGGCTCGTTCCGCGGTGGCGTGCAGAAGATGTTCTCCGCCCATCGGGCCGCGATCCCCGGCGCGACCGACCCCACCGTCGTGAACACGGCGCGGAGGGCGAGGACGCGGGCAGGCGCCATGGTCATCAGGGTAGGGCAGCGGGAGAAGGCATCGGCGGCTCCGGGTCGTGTGGTATCGGGCGTGGTGGCCCGGGACCCGGAGTATCGCGGGGGCGGGCGGAGCCGCGCAAACCAGCCCCGTCATTCTGAGCGGAGCGTCCCTGAGAAGGTCCCTCGCTGCGCTCGGGATGACGGGGTCAGTCGGGGGGCACGATCCCCCGCTCCTGCGCCACCCGCCAGAGCGACTTCTGCAGCATGCGCCGGCCGCGGTGGAGCCGCGAGCGCACCGTGCCGACGGGGCAGCCCACGACCTCCGCGATCTGCTGGTAGGAAAAGTCCTCGATGAAGTAGAGCGTCGCCACCACGCGGTACTCGGTCGGGAGCGCGTCCAGCGCCTCGGCGACCTGGTCGCTGTCGAACTTGTCCATCATCGCGGCCGCCGGGTCGGGCTCGGTGCTGTGCAGCCCGATCTCGGCGGTGCGCGCATAGAGGTAGAGCGCCGGCAGGTCCTCGGTGCTGACGTTGGCACGGTCGTGCTTCGTCTTCCGGTGACGGCTGTAGAACGCGTTCGTGAGGATCCGGAAGAACCACGCCTTGAAATTGGTCCCGGGCTGGAACGAGCCGAATGCCCGGAACGCCAGCAGGGCCGCGTCCTGGACCAGGTCCTCGGCGTCGGTCCGGTCGCGGGTCAGCCGCACCGCCGTGCCGTACGCCATGTTCACGAGGGGCCGGAACAGCGCCTCGAACTCCTCCTGGGTGCGCACGGGGTCGGTGGCCGCGGTCATTCGAGAGGGTCCTCGGTCAGCAGCTCCTCGACCAGCGGCGGGCAGTTGACCAGCGTGAGCGAGCCGCGGGTCAGCTCGCGCAGTACCCGGACGCCCTGGCGGTCGAGATAGCTCACGTCGCCCAGGTCGAGCGCAACGCTACGCTCCGTGGCCAGCAGCTCGCGGCACTCCGACTCCAGCAGCGCCACCCAGTCGCCCACGATCTGGCCTTCGGCCTTGAGGACGACTTCGGCGGTGCCGAGCGAGGTGCGGGTCAGACGAAGCATTTCAGTCTCAACGGTGCGGGGACGTCATCATGACTGGGGGACACAGGGAGGAAAAGCAGGCCACGTGCCTGAAATCGTGAGCCCAGCAGTCTCATCGTATACGCTTATCTCAGCGAGACTTACGTGTATATGCTCGGAGGCGAGTCGCCGGCGCTCACGAGCCATGGGTCACGCTCGAATGGGAATTTCACGGGCTTCGGGAATTTCAGGCGGACGGACGGACGGACGGGCGGACGGTCAGACGGTCGGACGGTCGGACGGTCGGACGGTCAGACGGTCGGACGGTCAGACGGTCGGATGGTCAGACGGTCGGATGGCGCCCCGTCTGCTCGCCCGATCGCCCGCCTGCCCGACCGATACTGTCCGCCTGGCCCGACCGACCGACCGACCGACCGTCCGACCGTCCGACCGTCCGACCGTCTGACCGTCCGACCGTCTGACCGTCCGACCGTCTGACCGTCCGCCCGCCCGCCAACCCTCCTATCTTCCGATATGGCCGATTCCATCCGCGATCTCTTCTTCGGCTCGCCGGCCCGGGAGCTGGTCGAAGCGGTCGAGCCCCAGCGCTCGTTCGACGACGTGGTCCTGCCGGAGCGGACGCTCCAGGCGCTGGACCACGCGCTGGCGCTCGTGCGGAAGCACGATCTCATCTTCCGACAGTGGGGGCTCGCCGAGCGGCACACCTCGGGGCTCGGCCTGGCGTTCCACTTTGCCGGGCCGCCGGGCACGGGCAAGACCATCTGCGCCGAAGCGCTGGCCTATACGCTCCATCGGAAGCTGCTGGTGGTCCGGTACTCCGAGCTGGAATCGCGGTGGGTAGGGCAGACGGCCAAGCACGTGGCCTCGGTGTTCCGCGCCGCCGAGCGGCAGGACGCCGTGCTCTTCTTCGACGAGTCCGACACCATCGCGGGGCGGCGGTTCGCCTCGATGCAGGCGGCCGTCGACCGCGAGGCCAACTCGGTGGTCAACGTCCTGCTGCACGAGCTCGAGGCCTTCCCCGGCATCGTCATCTTCGCGACCAATCTCTCCGCCAACATGGATCCGGCCTTCGAGCGGCGGATCCGCACCCATATCCTGTTCGAGATGCCCAACGCGGCGGAGCGCGAGCAGATCTGGCGCGTCCAGCTTCACCCCGAGAAGACCCCGCTCGCCGCCGACGTCGATTTCCGCGCCCTCGCCGAGCGTTACCCCCGGAGCGGGGGCGACATCAAGAACGCCGTCCTGAAGGCGGCGCAGATCGCCACGACCGAGCCCGGCCCCGACGCTGACAAGCGGATCCACCAGCGCCACTTCGTCCAGGGAATGGAGGAGGTCGTCGCGGGCACGTCCGTGATGGCGCAATCGCTGTTCGACGAGAACGGTGCCGCGCCGCCCGCGGGATTCCTCGAGGAGATGTCCGAAGCGCAGGAAGCGCTTCGCGCGGAGCTCGCGCTGATCGTCGAGCGCATCGACGGTCTCGAGCGCAAGCAGACCAGCGCGCTCCAGAAGCTCGATGAGCGGCAGACGGCGGCACTTGCCACCGCCACGCAATCCGCCGCCACTGCCGCCCAGACCCGGATGCGCCTCCTGTGGATCGCCGCGACGGCTGCGTTTGTACTTGCTGCCACAGCATTGCTCGTCACCCTCACACGAACCGTCTGACCGTCTGACCGTCTGACCGTCTGACCGTCTGACCGTCCGACCGTCTGACCGTCTGCTCGCCCTATCTCTTCTTCAACAACACATCATCACTCCTCACGTTCGGCCCCACCATCAGCACCAGCAGCCGCGACTCGTACCCCGGCGCCGTGACCCGCACGTACTGCGTCCGGCAGTTGTCCACCAGCGACAGGTCGAAGCGGAAGTGGTACTCGCCGTCGTCGCTGGTGAAGCTGACGAACGGCGTTCCGAGCATCTGGAGGTGCGCACCCGCCAGGGGGCGCCCGTTGTCCTGCCGAAAGATCTTCCCCGTCACCACGCCGTACTGCGGCGCGGCGGCCGAGTCGCGCGGCGCGGCCGGCTTCGGCACGCAGTGCTCCGGCCGATCCGGCAGGTACGCCTCCATCGGCCGCGATGCCCGCGGGCCCGCGCCCGGCTGCGTGCCCAGTCGCGGGCGGCCGAAGATGCGTCGCGCCTCGGACTCCATGGTGGCCGGGGCATCCGCGGTGGCCGGCGCGGGAGAGCCTTCCTTGGGATCGTTCGCGCCGGTGCGCTCGCCGCCGGCCGGCTTGTCGTTATCCGGCTCCTGCCCCTCCGCACGGGTGGCCTCCGGCGGCGCGTTGGCGTCCGGCTCGGGTGTGCGCTGCTCCTTGGCCGGCGGCGGAGCGGATCGCTGCGGCGGTGGCTGAGGCGGCGGCGGTGGCGGCTGCTGCTGCGGGGGCGGGGTGGGAGGTGGCGGCGGTGGCGGCTTCGCGGCCGGCGGTGGGGGCAGGTAGACCATCTGCACTTCGCGCGCGGGGTCCGCGGGCTGGGGCGAGTGTTCCGCCGGCGGCTGTACGGGCTCGCGCGTGAGGTACACCGCCAGCGCCAGCATCGCCGCGTGCAGCGCGGCGCTGAGGCCAAGGGAGATCCAAGGGCGTTGGCGGGGAAGGGGGTCCGTCGGCTTGATCAACCCTGCGAGTCCTTGGGCGATGAGGATCTGGGTGTGCAATCTAGCCGGGGTTCGTCATCCTGAGCGGAGCGAAGGAGGCATGATTCAGGTCATGCCCCCTTCACTTCGTTCAGGGTGACGACGCCCCGGGGTCTGGCCGCGACACGCCGGCCCCCATTCCCGCCTCCACCTCCGGCACCGCGTCCCCCGCCTGCCACGCCTCTCTCCGAAGCCGCTCCAGCAGCGCCATCACCAGCGGCCGGTCCTGGTGCACGGTCAGGAGCAGCACGTCGCCCGGCCGGGCCCAGGCGAGCGCGTCCCGCACCGCCGCCACCTCGCTGCCCGGCCGGCTCATCGCCTCGGGCGCCAGCCCAAGCCCGAGGAGCTCGTCGGCCATGAGATCGAGGATCTCCCCCGGCCGGCGCCCCCGCAGGTAGCGCTCCATCTCCTTCAGCACCACCCGGTCGGGCCGGAGCCCGAGCGCGGCGCGGGCGAGGGCCCGGATCGCTCCGTCCGAACGGTCGCCCGCCTGGCCGATGAGCACGAGCCGGCGCCGGGCCGGCAGTGCGGCCATCAGCTCCGCCAGCGCGGACAACCCATGCGGATTGTGGGCATAATCGATGATGAGCTGTACACCACCCAGCTCCACCATGTTGGCCCGGCCCTCGTTGTCGCCGGGTGCGCGGCCGAACCGGCGGAGCACGCGCCCGATGACGTCCGGAGGAACTCCCATGACCCAAGCCGCGGCCGTCGCCGCGAGCGCGTTCGCCACGTTGTGACGGGCGGCCCCGCCCAGCGTCATCGGCACCTCGCCGACCCGCGCCAGCACCGTCCGCGTCGGCCCGTCGGCCAGCTCGAGCCGGTCGCCGTCGCACACCGCGGCGCGGCCACCCGCGGCCAGGTGCCGCGCCAGCCCGGGCGCCGAAGGCGCGAGCGCGAACCAGACCACGGGAACGCTGACCGACGCGGCCCGCTCGCGGAGTAAGGGATCGTCCGCGTTGAGCACCACCGCGCCTCCCAACCGGACGGCGCGGGCCGGCAGCAGCTTTACGTCGGCGAGCTGCTGGACCGAGTCGATGCCGAATTCGCCCAGGTGGTCGTCGGCCACGTTGGTCACCACCGCCACCGCCGCGCGATCGACGCCGAGCCCCCGGCGCAGCAGGCCGCCGCGCGCGGTCTCCAGCACGGCCGCCTCGATCTCGGGCCGGCGGAGCAGCAGCCGGGCGCCGCTCGGCCCGCTGTAGTCGCCCTCGCCGACCCGGACGCCGCCCGCGATTACACCGTCGGTGGACGTGTGGCCCACGGTCCACCCTTGTCCGGCGAGGATGGCGGCCAGCAGCCGCACCACCGTGGTCTTGCCGTTGGACCCGGTGACGAGCGCCACCGGCACGTCGTGCACGCGGCTCCAGTCGATGGCCGCCGTGTCGGGCAGGGCGTCGGCGGGCCAGGCGAGCACGCCGTTCCCGGCGCCGACCGACACCAGCCCCTCACCCGCGAGGAAGGTGACGTCCCGCGCACGCGCGGCGTCATGCAGCGCCACGAGCGCCGGGTTCCGCTCGCCCGCGATCGCCGAGCGCAGGCGCGCCACGAGCGTGGCCACGGGCTCGGCCGCGCGGCCCGCGAGCTCGGCGGTGGCCATCTCCCACGCCGCCTCGTTGAGGTCGGTCGCGGCGTAGAGGGCGTCGATCGGCGCGGTGAGGGCGAGGCTGGCGCCGCCGGCAAACGGCCGGACAGCGAGGGTTTCGGCAGACCAGTTCACGGCGTCGAGCAGCCGGCGGGCGGCAGCGCGCCAGGCGGCGACGGCCCGGTCGCGCCCCGGCTCGTCCAGCCGGACGTCGAGGACGGCGCCGGGCCGGTCGAGCAGCAGGGACGGGCCGGTGAGCCGGCGGGAGTCGGCGACGATCATTTCATTCGTCATGCTTGTCGTCGGATCTCGCCTGAGCCGCGATGTCCGCATGAAGCGCAGCGATTGGGCCCCTCAGTCCGCGGTCTCCTCGCGCGGCAGCCAGACGCCGCGCGCCTCGCGGATGAACTCGCGGCGGCCGTCGTCCATCAGGGGCGCGGGCGTCGGGGCGGCGACGGGCTCGGGACGCGACGGCCGCGGGCGCTCGGTCAGCCGCGCCGGCGCCTCGGGACGGAACTGGATCACCTGCTTCCAGCTCCGGGTGATCGCGTCGGCGAAGATGAGGAGCAGGTCGCCCGGCTGCGCTTCGCGGAGCGCGGTGTCGGTGGCGGTCTGTTCGTCGGGGATCAAGAGGATCCGCTCCGAGGGCACGCCGGCGGCGAGGAGCGCGTCCCGCAGCAGGTGCGGCACCTCGTCCGACTGGCGCCCGCGAAGGTTGTCGTCCCGCCGCAGGATGTAGCGGTCGAAGTACCCCGCCGCGATCCGGCCGATATCGTCGATGTCCTGATCGCGCCGGTCGCCGGGTGCCGCGAGCACGACGATCCGCCGGCCGGTGACTTCCAGCCGCTCCACCAGCTGGCACATCACCTCCACCGCGGCCGGGTTGTGGCCGTAGTCGAGGATGACCTTGAACGGATGCTCGTCGAAGATGTTCATCCGGCCCGGCGCCTGGAAGAACGTCGTGTCGAAGGTGCGGAGCCCGTGGCGGATATCCTCGAGCTTGAGCCCCATGCTGAACGCCATCGCGGCGGCGAACATCGCGTTCTGCACGTTGTGCAGCGCGCGGCCCTCGAGCGTGGCCGGGATGAGGTGGGTCCAGAGCAGCGGGATGTGGGAGCCGTGATCGTAGATCGTGATCATCTGCCCCTTGATCCCCGACTCGAGCACCACGCCCCGCCCGCCCGCGCGGATGTGCTCGCCCACCAGCGCGTGGGTCGGGTCCATGGTGACGTAGCACAGGTGCTTGGCCGAGGTGTAGTCGGCCATGTTGAGGCAGAGCGGGTCGTCGGCGTTGAGGATGGCCGTCTCCCGCGCCACCTCGACCACGATGCGCTTCACCTTGGCCAGATCCTCCAGCGTGCCGATGCCGCGGAGGCCCAGGTGGTCGGCCTTCACGTTGAGCACGGCGCCGACGTCGCAGTGGCGGACGCCCATGCCGGCCCGGAGCAGGCCGCCGCGCGCGATCTCGAGCACCGCCACGTCCACGTTCGGGTCGCTCAGCACCATGCGGGTGGCGACGGGGCCCGTCATGTCGCCCGGCACCGTGCGGTGGCCGTCGATGTACACGCCGTCCGTGCTGGTGAGGCCGACGGTGTACCCGGCCAGCTTCTGGATGTGCGCCAGCATGCGCGCGGTGGTGGTCTTGCCGTTGGTGCCCGTCACCGCGGCGATCGGAATCCGGCTCGGGCTGCCCGGCGGGAACAGCATGTCGAGCGTCGGGCCGGCCACGTCCCGCGGGCGGCCCTCGCTCGGGGCCATGTGCATCCGGTAGCCGGGCGCGGCGTTGATCTCGCAGATGGCGCCGCCGATGTCCTTGTACGATTCGGCGATGTCGGTCGTCAGGAAGTCCACGCCGCCGACGTCGAGCCCGATCGCCTTTACCGCCCGCTCCGCCATCTCGACGTTGTCCGGGTGCACGATGTCGGTGACGTCCGTGGCGGTGCCGCCGGTCGACAGGTTGCCGGTCGAGCGCAGGAACACCCGCTCGCCCTCGGCCGGCACCGTGTCCTTGGTGTAGCCCTTCTTGGCCAGCAGCGTCTCGGCCTGGTGGTCGAGCACCAGCCGGGTGAGCACCTTCTCGTGGCCGATGCCGCGGCGGGGATCGCGGTTCACTTCCTCCATCAGCTGCTCGATGGTGTGCACCCCGTCGCCCACGACGTGGCCGGGCACCCGCTTCGACACCGCCACCAGCTCGCCGTTCACCACCAGCATCCGGTGGTCGTCGCCGGTGATGAAGCTCTCGATGATGACGCTCCGGCTGTGCTCCCGCGCCACCTCGAACGCCGTCCGCACCTGCTCCTCGGTCGTGAGATGGATCGAGATGCCCCGGCCGTGGTTGGCGTTGAACGGCTTCACCACCACCGGGTATCCGACCCGCTCCGCCGCCGCGACCGCGTCGTCCTCGCGCTGCACCAGCCGCTGGCGCGGCACCGGCAGGCCGAGGTGGGCGAGGATGCGGTTGGTCTCCTCCTTGTCGGAGGCCAGCTCGACCGCGATGTGCGACGTGCGGCTCGTGATGGTCGCCTGGATCCGCTGCTGGTACCGGCCGTGGCCGAACTGGATCAGGCTCTGCTCGTTGAGCCGGATCCACGGGATCCTGCGCTCCTCGGCCGCGCGCACGAGCGACATGGTGCTCGGCCCCAGCGCGCGCCGCTGGGCGAACCGGATGAACTCGTCCCGCTCGGCGGCAAAGTCGAAGTCGCGGGGGACGGACCCCTGGGGCTGGAGCTCGGGGGGCAGCAGCGAGTGGAGCAGGGTGATGCCCAGCCGTCCGGCCTCGAGGCCGACGTCTTCCTGCTCGTACTGGTAGAGGACGTGGTACCGCCCCTCTTCGCCGGCGCCGCGGGTCTTGCCGAAGGTCACCGGCTCGCCGGCCACGTTCTGCAGCTCGATGGCGACGTGCTCGAGGATGTGCCCCATCCAGGTGCCTTCGTCCTCGCGGAGCCGCCGGATGAACCCGCCCGGCTCGCCGTAGGAACACCCATGCTCGTGCAGTCCCGGCAGCGCTTCGATCAGGCGGTCGATGAAGGCCGACCCGAGCTTGGCCGACGGCCACTCCTCGAGCGGGCCGAGGTCCACCTCGAGACGGATGACGGGGAAGTGGGCGTACAGGCTGGGGCCGACGTAGACGGCTCTGTCCAGAATGCGCATCGTGAATCCTCTTGGTCGGCCGCTCTTGGACAGCCGGCATCGCTTACAGACTGAGCTTCGGCTTCACCACAGAGGCACAGAGGGCACGGAGAACCGGCAAGGACTTTGTGGGTGTGCTGTTCACCCCTGGTTGTTCTCCGTGAGTCTCCGTGCCCTCTGTGCCTCTGTGGTGAGGAAGTTCCTCAAACGCCTGATGCGCTAAGCCCGCTGCGCGATCACCGGCGCCGCCGCTGCCACCCGCGTATGGAGATTGAACGTCGCCCCGTGATCCAGGATGTGCAGCTTGAGCCCGATGAGGCACACCGGATCGTTCTTCCGCACCCGCGCCATCGAGCTGAACTCGAGCCCCGACGGATCCACGATCGTCAGCGCGCCGCCGCCGACCACTTCCAGCGTCTCGTCCGGCCCGATGAACGCCGCCGTGTTCTCGTCCAGGCCGATTCCCACGGCGAACGGATTGTAGCTGAGCGCGGTCAGCAGCCGGCCGAGCCGGTCGCGCTGGCGGAAGTGCTGGTCGATGATGACCCGGTTGGTGAGCCCCAGCCCCGGCGCGAGCGTCACGATCCGCGCCCGCGGCGACGCGCCCTCCCTGCCGAACGCGATCATGTGCTCGCACAGGAACGCGGCGCCGGCGGACGTCCCCGCGATGTGGACCCCCTCCGAGTTCCGCCGCCTGAGCGCCTTGGCCATCGAGGTGCCGCCGATCATGGTGCTGAGGCGGAGCTGGTTCCCGCCGGTGAGGAAGACCCCGTCGGAGTCGTCCAGGATGTCGAGCAGCTCCTGCCGCTCGCCGTCCTCGCGGGCATGGATGGGGAGGGCCCGGGCCTGGGCGGCGCCGAGCTCGCGGAACAGCGCCTCGTAGCGGTGGCCGGTGTCGCTCAGCTCCGAGGCGGTGGGGATGATGGCGATGCGGCCCCCGGGACCGCACAGCGAGGCGAACCGCCGGAGGATCGTGACGTCGCCGATCTTCTCTTCCGCTCCACCCACCGGGATGATGAATCCATGGCCAGCCGCCACCCGCGCCCTCCCGCCAAGAGTAGGGCCGGCGGCGCCTGCCGCCGGCCTTCAAGTCCTCCGCGCCGCCTAAGATACACCGCGGCGGGGGGTCCGGCAGGGTGACTCGACCAAGTTTCCCCGGGTCAGCCCTGCTCGAACACTCCCCGCACCACCGCCCTTCCCTCCCGCACGAACCACCGCCCCCGCGCCATCACCTCCGCCACCGCCCCCGCCGCGTCCAGCACCACCAGGTCCGCGTCCGCCCCCGGCCGGAGCTGCCCCTTCCGATGCAGCTGCAGCAGCCGCGCCGGGTTCGAAGTGAACGCCGGCAGCACCCGCTCGAGGGTCTGCCCGCGCTTGAGCAGCGCCCGGAGCGCCGCGCCGCACGCCGACGGGCTTCCCACGTCGAACGACGCCACGCGCCCCTGCCCGTCGAACACCGGCAGACACCCGCCGCCGTCCGAGCTCACCGTCACCCGCGACGGATCCGCGCCTCCGTCGAGGTACCGCACCAGCGCGTCCTCCGCGCTCCATGCGTCCTCGCCCTCCGCGACCGGAAACGCGGTGATGTCGATGGTGCATCCCCGCCCCGCGAGCGCCACGGCCTCCTCGAACAGCGCCCGCCGGCGGTTCACGTGCGTGGGGTTGAACACGGCGGCGGGCAGCTCGCTCCGGTCGAGCGCCTCGCGCACGGGCTCGAGGCCGCGCGGCCCGTCGCCCACGTGCAGGTGCACGATGCCGGCCTTCCCGCTCATGAGGCCGCCCACGTGCGCGTCGCCCGCGATGCGGAGCAGCTCGTCGAGCGTCGGATGGCTGGAGCGATGGTCGCTGATGGCGAGCTCGCCCACGCCGATCACGAGGTCGATCAGCGCGAGGTCCCCCCGGACGCTACCGGTGGCGGTCGTGAGCGGGACGTGGTAGCCGCCGGTGTGGCACCAGGCGCTGAGTCCCTGCGCCACCAGCCCCCGTGCCACCGTGACCAGCTCCGCCGTGGTGCGCACCGTGTCGTCGGTGCCGAGGACGCCAACGGCAGTGGTGACGCCGCCCAGCGTGAGCCGGCTCAGCGCCACCGGCGGCACCCGCGTCTCCGGGCCGGCTTCGCCGCCGCCGCCCGTGAGGTGCACGTGGCCGTCGATGAGCCCCGGGATCACGCGGCGGCCGCCGAGGTCGAGCTCGGTCACCTCGAGCGACCGGTCGAGCGCCGGCACGTCGCGGCCCACCCACAGCACCGTCTCGCCGGCCA
The DNA here is from genome assembly GCA_963815515.1 of uncultured Gemmatimonadales bacterium. Classification (GTDB taxonomy): domain Bacteria; phylum Gemmatimonadota; class Gemmatimonadetes; order Gemmatimonadales; family GWC2-71-9; genus CAVVWJ01. Next base: position 65,443 of record CAWFGP010000005.1, on the reverse strand, counting down.
CGAGGAGATGGCGGCGCCCCTGCGGCGCCGGATCGTACAGCTCGGCGTTCCGGAGCAGCGCGATCATCGCGTGCCGAGCGTCACGACAGCTTGAATCCGCCGACCGCGCCCGTGAGCCGCTCGGCCGCGTCCGCCAGATGGGTGGCCGACGACGAGATCTCCTCGGTCGAGGCGTTGAGCTGCTGCGCCGCCGCGGCGATCTCCTCCGCCGCCGCCGCGTAGTCCTCGGTGCCCGCCGAGACCTCCCGCATGCGGCCCGCGATGCCCTCGATCAGCCCGCGCACCTCGCTGGCCGAGTCGGAGATGCGCCGGGTCCACACGTCGTTGGCCTCCGCGTCGGCTGCGACGTTGAGCAGGCCGGCCGCCGCCTCGTGCGCCGCGTCCTTGGCCGCGAGGCCGCCCTTGCCGAGCCGGAGCAGCCGCTCGCGCGCGGTGCGCACGCGCGCCACCACGATCTGCACCGTCTCGCTGGTGGTCCCGGCGGAGCGCGCCGCCTGGCCGGCGAGCTTCCGCACCTCCTCGGCGACGACGCTGAACCCCTTGCCCTCCTCGCCCGCCCGCGCGGCCTCGATCGAGGCGTTGAGCGCCAGCATGTGCGTCTGCTTGGCGATCGCCTTCGTCTGGGCGACGAACTTCTCGATCTCCTCCGACGCCGCGGCGAGCGCCTCGGCCTCGGTCGCCGCCTGCTCGACCTCTTCGGCCAGCCGGGCGAGCTCGGACGTGCTCACGTCCAGCCGCTCGCGGTGCGACCGCGCCAGCCGCGCGAGCGCGCCGTTCCGCTCGGCGGCCTGGGTGGCGCCCGCCGCCAGCTCCTGGGCGATGTCGAGGATCTTGCTGGCGTCTTCCGCCGCCGCCCGCACCACCACCGCCTGCTGGTTGGCGCGCTCGGTCAGATCGCCGGTGGTGCTCGCCACTTCCTGTGTGGAGGCCGACATCTGCTCGGTCGACGCGGCGATCTGCTCGGACATCGCGGCCGCCTCGTGCGCGTGCTGGCGGATGGTCCCAACCAGCTCCCGCAGCTTGTCGAGCATCGTGGCCAGCGACGTGGTGAGCGCGTCCCGGCCCGACTTGCCCGCGGCGGCCGCGTCCAGGGTGAGGTCGCCCAGCGCGATCCGGGTGGCGAGGTTGGTGGCTCGTCCGGTGGGCTTGAGGATGTTCTCGAGCAGGAACCGGGCGACGAGCTGCTCGGCCACCAGCCCGACGACGAGGAAGATCAGCGTACCCTCGAGCACCGCGCCCGTCCCGGCGGGGTCCGCGGCCCGCCCGAGCAGCACGGCCACCACCGCGCCGAGCAGCAGCACGATGCCGACGCCGATCAGGTGCAGGCGGAGGACGAACTTCCGGGGGGCGGAGGCCATAGACGGGTCACGGGCTAGAGTGAGAGGTACGGCAAGCTAGGGAAGGCGCGGGGCGGAGGGAAGGCTGGCCCCGTCATCCCGCTTCGCTACGCTCAGGGTCGGGATGACGGGCTAGAGCGACCGCAGCACTTCCGCCGCGAGCTCCGCAAGCCCCGCCACCAGCACGAGCACGCCCACGCATCCCTTCTTCCCGGCGGCGGTCACCGCACCATCCTGCGCGACAGCGACGGGGGCGGCCGCCGGCGCCGGCGTCGCCCGCCCGGCCAGCGCGTCCGCGAACTGATCCGCCGTGGCGAACCGCTCGGCCGGATCCTTGGCGAGCGCCCGCACGATGGCCGCCTCGACGTATTCGGGGATCGGGATCATCGGCCGGAGCGGCCGCGGCGGTCCCATGAACCGGCGCATCAGCGTAGCCTGCGGGTTCGGTCCCTTGAACGGCGGCTCGCCGGCCAGCATCTCGTACAGCACGCAGCCGAGCCCGAAGATGTCGGACCGGCCGTCGATGGCCTTGTCACCGCTGGCCTGCTCGGGGCTCATGTAGGTCGGCGTGCCGACGATCATGCCGGTGGCGGTGAGCTTCTCGGCCACCTCGCTCACTGCGCGGGCCACGCCGAAGTCGGCCACCAGGATCTGGTCGCCCGAGAGCAGGATGTTGTCCGGCTTCATGTCCCGGTGGACCACCCCCTGCGCATGCGCGTACGCCAGCGCGCCCGCCACCGCCGTGGCGATCCGGATCGCCTCGGCCGGCGCGAACTGCTGCTCGCGCTGGAGCCGCTCGTAGACGTTCTCGCCTTCGACGAACGGCATCGTGAACCAGAGGTGGCCGTGCTCGGTCTGCCCCGCGTCGATGATGCCGAGGATGTTCGGGTGCTGGAGGCTGGCGGCCACCCGGATCTCGCGCTTGAACCGGTCGGCGCCGACCGTGGACGCCAGCTCGGGGTGCAGCACCTTGAGCGCGACCGGATGGCCGTGCGGGACGTCCCGCGCCAGGACCACGCTCGCCATGCCGCCGCGGCCGAGCTCGCGGTCGAGCGTGTACCGCGCGACGAGGGCCTCCTGGACCTGCGCGCGCAGCTCGGGCTTCATGGGGTGGCGGCCGCGAGCCGCTGGAAGCGCGGGTTCGAGCGCAGCGGGTTGAACGTGGGGTCGATCCGGAGCCAGGCGGGCGAGAGGTAGTATGGAATCTTGAGCAGCGGCTCGAGCTGGTCGATCGCCTTGTCCGGCTCGCCCACCAGGATGTAGGTCCGCGCGAGCTGATGCTGGAAGTACGGCCCGTTGATGGCGTTCTTCCGGATCGGCAGCAGGACGAGGCCCCGCTCGGACTCCGCGATCGCGTCGGCCTTGTGGCCGAGATAGGCGAGTGCCATCCCCAGGTACACGTGCAGCCCGGCGTCCTCGGGTGCGGCTCGAATCTGGTCCTCCAGGGCGATCCGGGCAGAATCGGCGAAGGCGCGTGCGTGGGCGTGATCCCCGCGCAGCCTGTAGACATCGGCCAACACCAGACCCCACGCGCCGCGGTCGCCGTCGAACTGCTCGGGTCCCAGGCGCAGCAGCAGCTCCTGCTGATCGGCGTCGAGCACCCAGGAGAGGTCGTAGTAGGTGGCCATATAGGCAACCAGCGCCGCGGGCTCGATCGCCTTGGGCGGGTTTCGAACGAGCTGCCGCGCGGAGGGCAGGTCTCCTTCGGCCAGGAACGACATCACCTTCCATTCGAAGATCGGCATGCTTCCCGGCTGCACCGCGAGGCCCCGGTCCGCGGTCTCGCGCGCCTCTGGATACCGGCGCAGGTCGACCAGGGTTGTCGTCAGGGCCTGAATGGTGGCGACCGAGCGCGGGTCTAGAGTGTGCGCCTGCTGCAGGTGGGCGAGCGACGCGTCCCATCGGCCGAGGGCCTGCTCTGCCAGGCCGGTCCCGCGGAGCACCTCCCAGTTCGACGGCGCCAGCCGCTGGCCGCGCCCATACGCCTCGAGCGCGCGGGCGTTGTCCTGGTCGATGCGACGATAGTAGTCGCCCAGGGCCACGTGGCCTTCGGGGCGGTCGGGCGCGAGTGCCAGGGCACGCTCTGCGGCCAGTCGGGATCTGGCGGCGACCGTGGGTGATGGGGCGGAGACGCCGTTCAGGAGCGACCCGGCCTGTGACAACCGCGCCCACGCGGTCGCGAACAGAGTGTCGAGCGCCACGGCTTGCTCGAAGTATCCCAGGGCCTGGCGCAGCGTGGCCGACTGGGCGCCGGCGCTGAACGCCTCGACTCCTTTCAGGTACACATCGTAGGCCGCGAGGTTCTGCGTCGGCTTCTCTGCAAGCTGTTGCTGGACCTGCGCGCCAAGCGCCACGTCCAGCGCCTGCGCCACCCGGCCCGCGATGTCGGCCTGCACCTGGAACACATCGGTCAATGACGCGTCGAACGGCTGCTGCCACTTGGTGGTGGGCGGGCCTCCGCCCGCGACCTGGACCAGCTCCGGGCTCACCCGCACCCGGCTCTGACCGCCGGCACCCTTCTCCCAGCGGATCTTCCCGATGAGGAGATACTGGACGCCCAGCTCCTGCGCGATCTGTTGCGGCGACTTGGTGGAGCGCTTGTACTGTCCAGCGCTGCTCCCCGCGATCACCTGCAGCCCCGGCAGCGTCGCCAGCTTGCCGCGCACCTCGTCGGTGATGCCGTCGGCGAAGTACTCGTCGCTCGCGTCACCCAGGTTCTCGAATGGGAGCACCGCCAGCAGCTTGGCCGTGCCTGGTCCGGCCGGCTCCGCGCCGCCGCGCGAGCGGATCCAGCCGAACAGCACGCCGAGGCCGAGCAGGAAGCCCAGGCCGAGGGCCAGCGCGAGGGGGCGGCGCAGGAGCGCCGGACGGGACGAAGCGGTCGCGACGGTGGTCGTCGTCGCCACCGGCGACCGGGACCGATCGTCTGCCATCGCCGCGCGCACTGGCGCGGCGGGGGTCGCCGTCGCCGGATCCAGCGCCCGGGCGAACTCCGCCGCCGTCGCGAACCGATCGGCCGGCGCCTTCGCGAGCGCCCGGATCGCCGCCTGCGCTACCGCGTCCGGCACCGTCTCGCGCACCTGCTGCAGCGGCCGCGGCGTCTCCGTGATCCGCCGCGCGATCATCGCCTGCGCCGTCGGCGCCGAGAACGGCGTCTCGCCCGCCAGCATCTCGTACAGCACCGTGCCCAGACTGTAGATGTCGGTCCGGGCGTCGAGGCTCTTGTCGCCGACCGACTGCTCGGGGCTCATGTAGGCCGGCGTCCCGATCGACATGCCGGTCTCGGTGAGTTGCGGACCGCCTCCGCGCTCGATCGCCCGCGCGATCCCGAAGTCCGCCACCAGCGCCTGCCCGTCCACCAGCAGGATGTTCTCCGGCTTGATGTCCCGGTGCACCACGCCCTGCCGGTGCGCAAAGTCGAGTGCCAGCGCCGCCTCGCGGGTGAGCCGGACGGCATCGGCGATCGGGAGCTGCCGCTCGCGGGTCAGCCGGTCGCGCAGCGACTCGCCTTCGATGTACGGCATGGTGAACCAGAGGTGTCCGGCGGACTCCCCCGAGTCGAGCACGGTCATGATGTGCGGGTGCTGCAGGCGGGCGGCCAGCTTGATCTCGCGCAGGAATCGCTCGGGGCCGAGCGACGCCGCCAGCTCCGGGTGAAGCACCTTGAGCGCCACCGGCCGGTCGTGCTTCAGGTCCTGGGCCAGGTAGACGGTCGCCATGCCGCCGCGGCCGAGCTCGCGCTCGAGCGTGTAGCGCTCGCCCAGCGCCGCCTGGAGCGCGGACCGGACGTCGGCCACTAGTCTTTCCCGACCCGGTTGAACGAGAACTTCTGCCCGCCCACCGACGCCTCGTACATCAGCCCGCCCTTCGCCATGGTCACGATGGCGACGCCGTTCCGGTAGGCCAGGTCGGCCGATGCGCGCGCGGTGAGCGCGACGGCGGACGCCTGCGCGTCGAACTTGAGGTGGCCGAGCTTGAAGTTCTCCAGCGCCTGCGTCGTCTGGAAGAACACGATCTCGCTGTACGCCTGGCCGCCGAACTGGAAGCCGAAGCTCACCTGGGTGAGCGTCGATTTGCCGATGATCTTGCCGCCCTCGTACACCCAGCCCTTGCCGCGCGCGCCGCCGAGGCCGATGCCGCCCTTGCCGACGGTGGGGAAGACGACATAGCCCACCGCGTCGGCGAAGATCTTGGCCATGCCGGGGTCTTTCGCCTTGAACTTCTCGATGACCGGCGGCACGTCGTCTTGCGCCACGGCGTGTGCGGTGGGCAGGAGGACGGCTATGGCCAGAACGTACGTCATCCTGAGCGCAGCGAAGGAGCCCATGCTGAGGCATGCCTCCTTCGCGGAGCCTGCCATCATGTTCCCTCCGTCATCTTCTGAAACCGTGGATTTTTCCGCAGCGGATCGAACGTCGGATCGATCCGGAGCCACCCGGATGAGAGATAGTATGGAATCTTGAGCAGCGTTTCGAGCTGATCGAGCGCCTGCTCCGGCTCACCCACCAGGAGGTAGGTCCGGGCGAGTTGGTGCACCAGGTAGGGTCCCTGAAACGCATTGCGCGAGATGGGGCTCAGCTCCACTCCCCGACGCCCCTCCCGGATGGCCTCGTCCTTTCGTCCGAGCATGGCCAGCGCCACGCCGTGGAGCGAGTGGAGCTGGGCATCCCCGGGTGTGGCCCGGAGCTGATCCTCGAGCCCCGCCCGGGAGGAGTCCGCGTAAGCCCGGGCTCGGGCCAGGTCCCCCTGAACGTGGTACGCGCCGGCGAGCGCCAGCCCCCAGCTCCCGGGGTCATCATCGAAGTCGGCCGGTCGGAGCTGGTAGAGCAGCGCGCGCTGGCTGTCGTCGAGTAGCCAGAACAGGTCGTAGAAGTTGGCGACGTAGGCCACGAACGCCGCCGGCTCCACTTCGGGCGGCGCGCGGCGCGCCGCCGAGCGGGCGCCCGCCACGTCGCCGCGGGCGGCGAAGATCATGGCGCGCGACTCCAGCAGGCCGAGGTTCGTCGGATCGATCTGGAGACCGCGCTCGCAGGCCGCCAGTGCCTCGTCGTAGTGCCGGCGGAACAGCAGGCTCCGCGCGAGCCGCCAGCCGGTCACGGAGGAGCGGGGGTCCACGGCCTGGGCCTTGGCCAGCAGCTCCGTGGCCGCGTCCCAGCGGCCCAGGGTCTGCTGCGCAAGGGCGGCCACGACGAGGAGGTTCACGTCGGTCGGCGCGATTCTGAGGCCCAGCTGCGCCTGCTCGAGTGCGCGGGGGATATCGGTGGTGACGCTGCGGTGATACTCGGCGAGCGCGAGGTAGCCTTCGGGGCGCTCCGGCCCGAGCGCCCGCGCCCGGTCGGCCGATTCCAGTGCCGTCTTCGCGATCGCCGGCTCGGGCACGCCGTTGGCGTACAGCACCGAGTACGCCCGGGCCCGCTCGGCCCAGGCCGCGAGGAACGTCGAGTCGAGCGCGACTGCCTGTTCGTAGTACACAATCGCCCGCCGGAGCGTCGGCGGGTCGGCGACGTTGAGGCTCCGTGAGATTTCCTCGCCCTTGAGGTAGGCATCGTACGCCGCCAGGTTCTGCGTCGGCCGCTCGCCCAGCGCCTGTTTCGCACCGGCGCCGAGCGCCACGTCGAGCGCCTGCGCCACCCGCCCCGCCACGTCCGCCTGCACCTGGAACACGTCTGTCAGGTTGGCCTCGAACGGCTGCTCCCACTTGGTGGAGCCGGTGGACATCTGGATCAGCTCGGGACTCACCCGCACGCGGCTCCGGCCGGCGTCGCCCTTCTCCCAGCGGACCTTGCCCACCAGCAGGTAGTCCACGCCCAGCTCCCGCGCGATCGTCGCCAGGTCCTTGGCGCTCTTCTTGTACTCCGCCGCGCTCCGGCTGGCCGTCACCTGGAGCCCTGGAATCCCGGCGAGCTTCGCCCGGATCTCGTCGGTGACGCCGTCGGCGAAGTACTCGTCGTCCGCCGCGCCGAGGTTGTCGAACGGGAGCACGGCTAGACGCTTGACGTCGCCACCGCCGGCCGGCGCCTCGCCGTGGCGGCGGAGCCAGCCGAACAGGACGCCGAGGCCGAGAAGGAATCCGAGTCCGAGGAGCACGACCGAGCGCTGGCGGTGGGGGCGCGTCACGGTGGCCGACGTGGCGACGGTCGCTGGCGCCGCGCCGGACGTCGTGTCGGTGGTCGGCGCGAGTGCGCGCGCCAGTTCGCCCGCCGATGCGAACCGGTCCGCCGGCACCCGCGCCAGCGCCTTCCGCACCGCCCGGTCCACCGCCTCCGGCACCGCCGACCGGTACTGCCGCACGCTCGGCGCCTCGCTCGAGAGCCGCCGCGCCGCCATCGCCTGCATCGTTGGCCCGGCGAACGGGGGCTCGCCCGCCAGCGTCTCGTACAGCACGGTGCCGAGCGAATAGATGTCGGTCCGCGCGTCGAGGTCGCGCTCGCCCGCGGCCTGCTCCGGGCTCATGTAGGCCGGCGTGCCGACCGCCATGCCGGTCTCGGTCAGGTGCTCGTCGCCGCCCAGCGCCCGGGCGATGCCGAAGTCGGCCACCAGCGCGTGGCCGTCGCTCAGCAGGATGTTCTCGGGCTTGATGTCCCGGTGGATCACCCCGTGCCGGTGGGCGTAGTCGAGCGCGTCGGCCGCCTCGCGCGCGATCCGGACCGCGTCCTCCACCGCGAGCTGCTTCTCCCGCATCAGCCGGTCGCGAAGGCTCTCGCCCTCGATAAACGGCATGGTGAACCAGAGCTGCCCGGCCGCTTCGCCCGAGTCCAGGACGGTGAGGATGTGCGGGTGCTGCAGCCGCGCGGCCAGCTTGATCTCGCGCAGGAACCGCTCGGGACCGAGCGAGGCCGCGAGCTGAGGGTGCAGCACTTTGAGCGCCACCGGGCGCTCGTGGCGCAGGTCGGTCGCGAGGTGGACCGTGGCCATCCCGCCGCGGCCGAGCTCGCGCTCGAGCCGGTAGCGGTCGGCCAGCGCCGCCGCGAGCGCGCCGTACGAATCCGCACTCATGCCGTGCCCTCGGCCAGCTTCCTGAACCGCGGGTTGGTCCTGAGCGGATCGAACGTCGGATCGATCCGGAGCCATGCCGGCGACAGGTAGTAGGGCATCCGCAGCAGCGGCTCGAGCCGGTCCAGCGCCTTCTCGGGCTCGCCGGCCTCGATGTAGATGCGGACGAGCTGATGCTGGATGTAGGGCCCGAGGTAGGTGTCGGTCGTGATCGGCTGCAGCGCGACGGCCTTCTCGCCCTCCGCGATCGCTTCGGCCTTGCGGCCCAGGTACGCGAGCGCGAGGCCGCGGAACACGTGGCCCTGAGGATCGCTGGGCGTGCCGCGAATCCGCTCGTCGAAGGCCGCCACGGCCGAGTCCGAGTAGGCCCGGGTTCGCGCCCGGTCGCCCTGCAGCCGGTACGTCTGCGCCAGCACGATGGCCCACGTGGCGCGGTCGCCGAACGCGGACGGCGTGAGCCGGACAAGCAGGTCGCGTTGGTCGGGCTCCAGCACCCAGTAGAGCTCGTAGAAGTTGCCGAAGAGGGCCACCACGGCGGTCGGATCGATGTGGGCGGTGGCCTCGCTGACCACCCGCCGCGCGCCCTGGAGATCGCCCTGTCCGAGCATGGCCATGGCCTTGGTCTCGATGATCCCCAGGTTTTCGGGCGCCATCACGAGGCCGCGGTCGGATGCGGTGACGGCCTCCGGATAGCGGCGCAGCCGGAGCAGCGTATAGGCCAGCCGGCGGGCGATGGTGACCGAGCGCGGGTCCAGCGCCTGCGCTCGGGTGAAGTGGGCGAGCGCGTCTGCCCACTTCCCGGTGCTGATCTCGACTACCGCGCTGGCCCCGAGCAGGTCCGCGTTGCCGGGGGCCAGCCGGAGACCTGCCTCGTAGGCCTCGCGTGCGCGACCTTGGTCGAGAGGGATGCTCGAGTAGTAATCCCCCAGCGCGAGGTGGCCGGCCGGCTGGTTCGGCGCCAGCTTGAGCGCCCGCTCCGCCCCTTCGCGCGCGCGCCGGTCGCTCTCCGGACTGGGCGTGCCGTTCACGTAGAGCAGCGAGTGTGTCCGGGACAGCTCCGCCCACGCCTGGGCAAAGGCCGAATCCAGCGCCACGGCCTGCTCGAAGTACCCGATCGCCGACCGCATCTGCGAGACACCGCCGGTTCCGACCGACAGCGCCGCCTCCCCCTTGAGGTAGGCGTCGTACGCCGCCGAGTTCGTCGTCGGCCGCTCCGCCAGCACTGCCCGCTGCGCCATGCCGAGCGCCACGTCGAGCGCCTGCGCCACCTGTCCCGCCACGTCGGCCTGCACCTTGAATACGTCCGTGAGGGTCGCGTCGAATGGCTGCTGCCACTTGGTCGAGCCAGTCGAGACCTGGATCAGCTCCGGGCTCACCCGGACGTGGCTGCTGCCCGCGGCCTTTTCCCAGCGTACCGTGCCGGTGAGGAGATAGTCCACCCCGAGCTCCCGGCCGATCTCCTGCGGGCTCTTTGTCGCCTTCTTGTACTGGTTCGAGCTGCTGCGGGCGGTGACCTGGAGGCCGGGCAACGCGGCGAGCTTGCCGCGCACCTCGTCGGTCACGCCGTCCGAGAAGTACTCGTCGTCCGCGCCGCCCAGGTTTTCGAACGGCAGCACCGCGAGCAGCTTGGCGCCGCCCGGACCGGACGCCTCGCCGTGCCGGCGGAGCCAGCCGAACAGGAGCCCGAGGCCCAGAACGAAGCCGAGGGCGAGCGAGGCGGCGGCGAGCGGGAAACGGCGTCGAGCGGCGACGTGAGCGGAAGCCGTCTCTTGCGGCGCACCTGCCGGGGCCGCGGCCGGCGTGACCGCGGTGGCCACGGCGACGGGACCAGGCCCGGTGGGAGCCAGTGCCGCGGCGAACTGCGCCGCCGTCGCGAACCGATCGGCCGCCGTGCGCGCCAGCGCCCGCTGGACCGCCTGTTCGACCGACACCGGCACCGCCTCACGCGCCTCCCGAAGCGGGCGCGCCGTCTCCATGAACCGCCGGGCGATCGTCGCCTGCGCGGTCGGCGCGGCGAACGGGGTCTCCCCTGCCAGCATCTCGTACAGCACCACGCCCAGCGAGTAGATGTCGGTACGCCGGTCCAGCTCCTTCCCGCCCGCCGCCTGCTCGGGGCTCATGTAGGCGGGCGTCCCCACCGCCATGCCGGTCTCGGTGAGCTTCTGATCGCCCGCCGCGTCGAGCGCCCGTGCGATGCCGAAGTCGGCCACCAGCGCGTGGCTGCCGGTCAGCAGGATGTTCTCCGGCTTCACGTCCCGGTGGATGATGCCCTCGTCGTGCGCGTAGCCCAGCGCGTCGGCCGCTTCGCGCGCGATCCGGAGCGCGTCCTCCACCGGGAGCTGGGTCTCGCGGGCGAGGCGGTCGCGAAGGCTCTCCCCGCGGATGAAGGGCATCGTGAACCAGAGGAGCGGCGCCGCGCCGGGCACCGGGACCTCGCCCGAGTCGAGCACCGTGAGGATGTGCGGATGCTGCAGTCGGGCGGCGAGCCGGATCTCCCTGAGGAACCGGTCGGGACCGACGGACGCGGCCAGCGCCGGGTGCAGCACCTTGAGCGCGACCGGGCGGTCGTGCCGGAGGTCCCGTGCGAGATACACGGCGGCCATGCCCCCGCGGCCGAGCTCCCGGTCGATCGTGTACCGATCGGCGAGGCCGTCCCGCAGTCCCAGCGGCAGCTCATCCATCCGCGTGCTCCCTCAAGCGCTGTCTTCCACCAGCCGCAGGCGGGGGAAGCTGTCCGCCGCCAGCAGCTCGCTGATCCCCGCCGCCGGCAGCGCCGCCCAGAAGTGATGTCCCTGGCCCAGCGTGCAGCCCAGCTCGATCAGCGCCGAGCGCTGCTCCGCCATCTCGATCCCCTCGGCGATCGTATCCAGCCGGAGCGTGTCCCCCAGCCCGATGATCGCCCGCGCCAGCGCCGAGCGGTCGGCCCCGTGCGCCACTTCCTCGACGAACGGCTTCGCGATCTTGAGGATGTCGATCGGAAACCGCTGCAGGTAGCTGAGCGACGAGTAGCCGGTGCCGAAGTCGTCGATCGCGAGCCGCACGCCGAGCGCCTTGAGCTGCTGCAGCCGCTCGAGCACCGAGTCGGTCTGCTGCATCAGCACGCTCTCGGTGATCTCCAGTACCACCGCCGTCGGGTCCACCCCGGACGCCGCCACCGCCTGGCGTAGCGCCTCGTCCAGCCCCGTCCCCTGGAGCTGGCGGCCGGAGATGTTGATGGACATCGCGAGCCGGAGACTGGGATACTGCGCGCGCCATTCCTGGAGCTGCCGGCACCCCTCGTGCAGCACCCAGGCGCCGAGCTGCACGATCAGGCCGGTCTCCTCCGCCAGCGGCACGAAGTGCTGCGGCATCAGGCGCCCGTACTCCGGGTGGTCCCAGCGGACCAGCGCCTCCACTCCGTAGATCGCGCCGGTCTCGAGCTCCACGATCGGCTGGTAGTGCAGCACCAGCTCGTTCCGCTCCATGGCGAAGCGGAGCGCGGCCTCGAGGTCCAGCCGCTCGCGCAGGTCGGCGTACATCCGGGACTCGAAGTTCGCCGACCGGCCCTTGCCCCGGCGCTTGGCGGCGTACATGGCGACGTCCGCGTTCCGGAGCAGGTCGTCGGCCGTGTCGTCGGCCGACGCGGTGGCGACGCCGATGCTGGCCGTCACCCGCACCTGGTTGCCGCTCAGGCTGAACGGGTGGGCCATCGCGTCGCCCAGCCGCTCGGGCAGCCCCTCGCGGCCGTCGGCGCCCTCGATCAGGATCGCGAACTCGTCGCCGCCCAGCCGGGCCACCGTGTCCGCCGTGCGGGCGCAGGCGAGGAAGCGCTCCGAGGCCGCGATCAGCAGCCGGTCGCCCTCGTGGTGGCCCAGGCTGTCGTTGACCGTCTTGAAGTCGTCGAGGTCGAGGAACAGCACCGTGATCTGATGCCCCCGGCGGCGGGCCAGCGCCAGCGCGTGGCTCACGCGGTCGCGGAACAGGGCGCGGTTGGCGAGCCCGGTGAGCGGATCGTGGAACGCCTGGTGGGTGAGCTGCTCCTCCAGCCGCTTCCGCTCGCTCACGTCGCGGGTGTTGAGCACGATGCCTTTGACCGTCGTGTCGTGCAGCAGGTTGGTCGCCAATATCTCGGCGTGGAGCCACGAGCCGTCGGGCTGGCGGAAGCGCCACTCCACCGGGCCCGTCACGCCCGGCGCGGTGGCGGCGTCCTTGAAGAACGCCGCGGCGCGCTCGCGATCCTCCGGGTGCAGCAGGTCGGGCACCGGCTGCCGGATCATGGCCGCCGGATCGTAGCCGAAGACCCGGGCGGCCGACGGGCTCGCGAACCGGATGGTGCCGTCGGTGCGGGTCACCAGGATCACGTCCGACGAATGCTGCACCAGCGAACGGAAGCGCGCCTCGTTCTGCCGGGCGGCGGTCTCGGTCAGGAGCCGCAGGTTCTCGCGCACGGTGAGGAGCTGCCGGACCACCACCAGCGCGGTGACCAGCAGCGCGCCGATCGCGAGCCCGCTCACCGGGTCGGTCCACGGCCGGAGGGCCACCAGCAGGAGCAGGCCGTAGGTGGTGCCGACGGCGAGGTAGGGCAGGGGACTGATCGACTGGAACCGGGAGATCGCCACGTGCGACGCCGCGCGCGCCGGCACCGGGCGGCGCCAGTAGCGCTCCCCGCTCGCGATCAGTATCCCGTAGCACACCAGGAACACGCCGTCGGCCCAGCTCGCGCTGCGCCCGCCCGCCGAGAGCTGCACCAGATTGAACGTGAGGTCCGCCACCACGCCGACCGCGATGCCGGCCAGCAGCAGGCCGAACGCCAGGCGGTTACCGTCGGTCGGCCGGCGGAGCAGCACGGTCGTGACGCCGAGGAGCACCAGCATGCTCACCAGCGGATAGGCGAACGCCAGCAGGGTGACGACGACCGTGCTCTCCTGCGAGGCGGCGGTCGGCCGGATGGAGAAGTACCAGATGACCACACCGCCGCCCACGAGCACCATCGCGGCATCGAGCACGAACTTCCATCGCTCGAGCCGGGTGCGGCGCGCCAGCGGGAAGAGCAGCAGCGCGGTGATCGTCAGCAGCGAGTCGGCGAGATAGAATGGATCGGCCCAGGAGACCGGCGGATTCTCGTGCCGGGCGAGCACGTACCAGGCCGAGATGGCGTTGCCGATGAACACCATGCCGCTGCCGGTGCCGTACAGGCGGAGCGCCCGGCGGACGCGCGGATCGAGGACCTCGTTCCGCGAGGCGAGCACGAACAGGACCAGCACGCCGAGGTTGAGCGGCATGAAGGCCACGTTGCCCACCAGGTCGCGCACGGCCTCGCTGCCCCAGGTGCTCTGCTCCCAGACCAGGTAGAGCACGCCGTAGAGCGCGGTCAGGAACGCGATGGTGCCGACGGGGGTCCGGCGGCCGCTCACGCGAGGTCCTCCCATAGGCCGTGCGGTCGCACACCCATCCGGGTGCTCCAGGGGCTGAAATTGATGGTGGGGGCTGGTGCTACAAGTAAACGAGTGGTAAGCACCTGCGCTAGCGGGGCGGGCAGGCGGTCGGACGGTCGGACGGACCGCCAGGGACGTCATCCTGAGCGGAGGGAAGGAGCCATCACCAGAATCATGGCTCCTTCGCTCCGCTCAGGATGACGACACCAACCCGCCACCCCCGACCGCCTGACCGCCTGACCGTCCGACCGCCTGACCGTCCGACCGCCTGACCGTCCGACCGTCTGACCGTCTGACCGTCCGCCCGCCCTACCTCACCTCAAACTCCCCCCGACACCCCTTCGTCACCCAGATCATCCCGTACCCATACCCCCACGTATTCCCCTGTGTGCACTGCGTCGTGCTGATCTGCCGCGCCAGCCGCACCTGCTTCCCAACCGCGATCCGGCACTCCGTCCGCTCCCCGCCCTTCGACTCGCACAGCACCCGATCGGGCAACCCCGTCCCACCCCCCGGCCCCGTCGAGCCCGTCGTCACCTCGAACTCCCCTCGGCATCCGCTGCTCACCCACATGTGCCCGAACCCGATGCCGAAGCTCTGGTTAAGCCGGCACGGATTGGTGCTGTACTGCTTCACCACCCGGATGGCCGTCGCGCCGGCCACCGGGCACTGCACCCGTGCAGCCGAGCGGGACTCGCACACGATTCGGACGGTGCCGGGGCCGTTGCCGCCCTGCCATCCGCCACCGCCCGTCACCTCGAACTCGCCGGCGCAGCCGCGGGCCACCCAGATGAAGTCCTGGCCGGTCCCCCAGTTCTGGCCGGTGCGGCACACCACCTCGCTCATCTGGCGGACCAGGCGCACCTGCGCGCCCGCGGGAATGGCGCACTGGCGGCGGCTGTTCACCGCCGAGGCGCAGACCACGCGGGTGTTGCCCGGGCCGCCGCCACCGCCCGGCGTCGTGACCGCGAACTCCCCCCGGCACCCCTCGGCGACCCAGATGTATTCGGCGCTCTGGCCGTAGGTGTCGTTGAGGCGGCAGGGGTTCTGGCTGGTCTGGCGGAGCAGCCGGACGCGGGCGCCCGCCGGGATCCGGCACTCCTCCCGCTCGGTCCGCCGGGACTCGCAGACGATGCGCGTGGTGACGCCGCCGCCGTCCCACCCTCCGCCGCCGGCCACATCGGTCGTGAACGATTGCACCCGGCCGTTGGCGTGCACCGCGCACAGGCCGGTCATCGGTCCCGCGCGCCAGCGCACGTACGCCATCCTGCCCTGCCGGCTCTCCGGGAAGACCGAGATCTGGTCGTAGGAGTAGGCCGCCATCCGGCGGTCCGCTTCGCTCCGGCAGGCCCGGAGCTGGTTCGGGTTGGCGGACGCATTGCCGCCGCCCGGCCCGTAGCCCGCGCTCGTCACGGTGAAGTCCGCGCGGCAGCCGCCGCTGACCCACACGAAGTTGGCGGCCACGTCCCAGTTGTGACCCTTGCGGCAGGCCTCCTGGCTCAATGTACGGGCAAGCTCCACCTGGGCATTGGCGGGGATCGCGCACTGCACCGGCGTCTGTCCGCGCGATTCGCACCGCACCGTGCTGGCCTGGGCCGCGAGCGGGCTGGGTGACCACGTGCCGAGGCAGGCGAGCAGGGACAGGACGATCGTACACCGTGTGAGTCGTAGCATCCGGCGCCTCCTATCTATCAGGACGGTCCCGCCACCAGCCGCTGGAACCGTGGGTTGGCGTGCAGGGACTCGAAGTTGGGGTCGATGCGGAGCCAGGCGGGCGACAGAAAATACGGGATCTTGAGGAGCGCTTCCAGCTGGTAGCTGACGCTCGCGCCGGAGCCGGTCGCGGAGACTCTCGCCCTCGACGAACGGCATGGTGAACCAGAGCCGGCCGCCGGCTTCGCCGGAATCGAGGACCGTGAGGATGTGGGGATGCTGCAGCCGCGCGGCGAAGCGGATCTCGCGCTGGAACCGGTCGGGCCCGAGCGTGGCGGCCAGCTCGGGATGGAGCACCTTGAGCGCCACCGGGCGGTCGTGCTTGAGGTCCTGCGCGAGGAAGACCGTGGCCATGCCCCCGCGCCCGAGCTCGCGCTCGAGGGCGTAGCTCGCGCCCAAGCCTTCCTGGAGCTGCGCGCGGAGGTCGACCATTGATGACCGGTATGCGGGGGGTGTGGAGTGCTATCAATAGTAGGAGGACCGGGCGGCCGGCGTAAGGTGCGGGCGGTCGCCACCGCGACTCCAAGCCCGCCATCCTGCGCGATTTAGGTCGCCCCGTGGTCGGGCGGTACATCCCCCATGCAGCGGGCTCGGCGGGACACGCTCACGAAGGCCGCCTTGGCCGGCCGGCTGCGGCGATCGTCCGGCGGGCCAGGGCCAGCCGCTGGCGCAGCGCGGGGACGGCGCCGGCGGTGGCAGGATTCGCCGCGAGCTTGCCCAGCACGAGATCCACCGCGTCCAGGCCGAGTCCGGTGGCGAAGCGGGTGGACGCCTGGCCGAGCGCGGTCCGGAAGGCCGGATCGGACGCCAGCTCCGTCTGGCCGAGCGCCTGAGCCTTGGTGAGGATATCGGAGACGGTCGCGACCGCCTGCCGGGCGTTGGCGGGCGAGGAGAGCGCGCCCGGACCGGCGAGCCGCGCCACCTCCGGCAGGCTCGCGGCGAAGCGCTGCATGGCGGCGGCCTGTCCCGGGTTCCGAGGATGGCCCGAATGCATCAATGCCTGCGCGGCGCCCATCATGGCGAAGGGCGCCGTCGCGGTGCGGGTCAGGAGCGGCGTCCCGTTCACGGCGCCGGCAAGCGGCAGGACGGCGAGCCCGAGGGCACCGACGGCGTGCACCAGATGCAGGGCCGTGCCCTCGACCTTGAACAGGATGCCGATCACGTCGCGCACCGGCGCGAAGCCGAACAGTGCGGCCGCCACCAGGCAGGCGACGGCCGCCTGGGGCCGGCCCTCCACCTTGAAGTGCTCATAGCCCGCGAGGCAGGCGAGGGCGATGAAGAGAAACGCAACGTGCAGCAGAAGCCTCACGACGACCGAGCCGAACGGACGGCGGGGCGGGGGCTGGAGCTGAGCGGTCGCCTGGAACGGGTTCATCGAGTCCCTCCCTCCGATCGGTCGGTTTCCCCTCAACCTTCGCAGGTAAAGCGCGTCGCGCCGGCGGGAGCGGTCGGAGTGTCGGACGACTGACAGGCGGCGATGAGCGCGGCGCAGCCGAGCACGGTAGCGGTACGTGACATGACGAGTCTGGAAAAAGTGGGGGTGAAGGGTGAGCGTCTGAATTATTGTGCGGGGTCCGTGCTGTCAATACGTCGCGTGCGCGCATCACCCCTATGTTTCGTCGCCCGTCGCGCACCCGACGTACCGTGTTGGCCCCGGGCGCTGCCCGAGCCATATTGCGCCACCCCGATGACCCGGCTCCCCGTGAACGACGCCTCCGCCGTCTCCAAGGTCCCCGCCGTCACCCTGCTGTTCTGGGTGCTCAAGATCCTCGCCACCACCCTGGGGGAGACCGCCGGCGACACTCTGTCCATGACCCTCAACCTCGGCTACCTCGCCGCCACGGCCGTGTTCGCCGCCGTGTTCGTGGTGGCGGTCGCCGGCCAGATCCTCGCCCCGCGGTTCCATCCCTGGATCTACTGGGTGACGATCATCGCCACCACCACCGTCGGCACGACCCTGGCCGATTTCGCCACCCGCTCGCTCGGGATCGGCTACGCCGGCGGCAGCGCCCTGCTCCTGGCCCTGCTGCTCGGCTCGCTGGCGGTGTGGTACCGGACCCTTGGCACCGTGTCGGTCGAGTCGGTGCGGACATCGAAGGCGGAGATGTTCTACTGGATGACGATCATGTTCTCCCAGACGCTGGGTACGGCGCTGGGCGACTGGACCGCCGACACGGCGGGGCTGGGCTACGGCGGGGCGGCGGCGATCTTCGGCGGGCTGCTGACGCTGATCGCGGCGGCCAACTTCCGGACCAGCGTGTCGCGCACCGCGCTCTTCTGGGCCGCGTTCGTGCTCACCCGTCCCCTCGGCGCCGTGCTGGGCGACCTGCTCGACAAGCCCGTCGCCCAGGGCGGCCTGGCCTTCAGCCGCCCGCTGGCGTCGGCGATCCTGCTGGCGGCGATGGCGGTGTGCCTGGTCGCCTTCCCCCAGCGGCCGGCCGAGGCCGGAGCGGCACTGACCGACTGGACGAACTGGGCATGGAACGCGCGCCCCTCGCTGCTATCCCGCGCCGGCGCGGTCCGGCCGGTACATCCCCCACGTCTCCAGCCCCGGCGCGATCGTCCCCCGGCCCACGACCTCGTACCCCACGTGCCGGTACAGCTCGACGTTGGACTCGACCTCGGTGGTGAGCGTCACCCCCCGCGAGTCGTCCCGCTCCAACGACAGCGCATGCACCCGGTCCAACAGCGCCCGCCCGAGCCCCTGTCCCTGATAGCGCGACGGCACCGCGATCATGTTGAGGTGCACGTTCGGCTGGGCTACGCCGAGGGGCGTCCACACCTCGACGCAGCGGTCGTAGCGAGCCCGGGCGTCCGCCCCGAGCGCGGCCCAGGTCCGCTCCCGAAGCTGGTCCATCTCGGGCGGCGACACCCGGTCCGGCAGGGAGCACAGCGCCACGCCCCGGAGCTCCCCGTCCACCGAGACGCCGATGATCGCGTCGTTCCGGAGAAAGCGGTTCCCGGCGAAGAAGCCGATCAGCGTCCGGAGCCGGGCGGCGTAGTCGCCCTCGTCGCCGAGGACGTAGCGCATGATGGGGTAGTCGGCGAAGCTGTCGCACAGGACGTCGATGACGTCGCCGGCACGGGCTGGACCGTCGAGCAGAGCGGTATTCATGCCGGGAATTCTACGTGGTCGGGCCCCTCGGCACGCCGCCCCCCGGCCCGGGGAGTCACCTCTTGACAACCTAGAGGAAGCCTCCCATCCTCCCTCCAGACTATCTGGAGGACGCCCGTGCCCCCACCAGCCGACCTGCTCCCCGGCACCCTCGAGCTGCTGGTCCTGAAAGCGCTGTCCCTCGAGCCGATGCATGGCTGGGGCATCGGACAACGGATCGATCAGCTTTCCCGCGACGTCTTCAAGGTCCAGCAGGGCTCGCTCTACCCCGCGCTCCAGCGGATGCTGCGGAAGGGCTGGATCCGATCCGAGTGGCGCCCGAGCGAGAACGGCCGGCGCGCCCGGTACTACGCGCTCACCGCCAAGGGCCGGCGGCAGCTCGAGGCCGAGACCGCCGTCTGGCGCCGCACCGCCGCGGCCGTGGATGGGATCCTCCGGGTCCGGCTGGCCGACCTGTGATCGCCGACCTCCTGGAGCGGCTCCGGGCGCTGGTCTTCCGAGGCCGGTGGCAGCGCGATCTGGACGAGGAGATCCGCTTTCACCTCGAGCAGGACGAGGCCGCGCGTGTCCGGGCCGGCGCCGACCCTGCCGCGGCCCGCCGGGAGGCCCTGCTCGCGTTCGGTGGCGTCGAGCAGGTCCGCGAGGCCACGCTCGACGCGAGCGGCGTGCGCCCGCTTCACGATCTCGCCGCCGACGTACGCTTCAGCCTCCGCGGCCTCCGGCGCAATCCCGGCTTCACTGCCACCGCGATCACGGTGCTCGCGCTGGCCATCGGGGCCGCCACCGCGGCGTTCAGCGTGGTGCGCACGGTGCTGCTGAGTGACCTGCCGTATCCCCACGCCGACCGCCTGGTGCGGGTGTATCAGCAGAACTCGCCGGACAACCGCTGGACCCTCTCGGTTGTGGACGTCCAGGCGATTCGCGAGCAGGAGCGGAGCTTCGAGGCCTTCGGCGCGGCGCGCGTCGGTGTCACCGCGCTCGCGGGTGGCGGCGAGCCGGAGCAGGTCCCCGCCGCCTGGGTCACGGCCGGCCTCTTTTCCGCGCTCGGCACCCGGCCGGCCGCCGGGCGTCTCATCGAGCCGGGGGACGAGCGGCCGGACGCACCGCCCGTGGTCGTGGTCTCCGCGCGGCTCGCGGCGGAGCGGCTCGGGATTACCGCGCTGGCGGCGTGCCTCCTCCCGGGCCTGCAGGCTGCCCGGATCCGGCCGGTCGAGGCGATGGCGGAGGAGTAGCCTAACCCTCAGGCCTCGACGCCCCTCCGCCCTCCACCAGCCGCTGGAACCGCGGGTTCGCCCTGAGCGGGTCCCACGTAGGGTCGATCCGCAGCCATCCGGCCGACAGCGTGTGCGGCACCCGGGTCAGCGGCTCGAGCAGGTCGATCGCCTTGTCCTGCCGGCCGGCCAGGAGGTAGATCCGGGCGAGCTGCTGCTTGAGGTAAGGCTCGAAGTACTGATCCTCGTTCATCGCGACGCCGCGCTCGCCGTCCCGGATCCCGTCCTCGGGCCGCCCGGCGTAGGCCTCGGCCAGTCCCATGAGGGTCCGCACCTGCGCGTCGCGCGGTGCCTCCCGGATGTTGACCTCGAAACTCCTGAGCGCGGAATCGGCGTAGCTCCGGGCCCGCCGATCGTTGCCCCTGGAGTGATACACCTGGGCGAGCACCAGTCCCCACGCGCTGGTATCGCCGTCGAAGGCTTCAGGTCGGAGGGTGAGGAGCCGCGTCTGCTGGGCGTCGTCCAGGATCCACCAGAGGTCTTCGAAGTTGGCGAAATAGGCCAGCAGCTCGTCCGGGTCGATGCCAGGCGGCGCGGCGCGCAAGCGGCGGTGGGCTTCTTCCCGGTCGCCTCGTGCCACCGCGATCACCACGCCTTGGTGGAAGGTCGCCATGACGGTCGGCGCCAGGCTCAGCGCACGCCCCGACACTGCGTCGGCTTCGGCGTATCGCCGCAGCATCAGGAGCACGTAGCCGTAGCGCCGGGCCACGAGCGCCGACCGGGGATCCAGCTCCGACGCCCGCTTGAGACGCTCGAGAGCCGGTTCCCAACGGCCCAACGATTCCTCCGCGTCGCCCGCCGCGGCCAGCAGGTCCACGTTGCTCGGCGCCTGTTTGAGTCCGGCTTCGAGGACTGACATCGCGCGCGCCGGCTCGAAGGTGATCCGCCGGTAGTAGTCGCCCAGGGCCAGGGCGCCGTCGGGTCGGTTGGGTGCCAGCGCCTGCGCCCGATTCGCCGCCTGGAGTGCCCGCTCGGCCATCTCCGCCGTCGGCGCGGTGCGGGCGTTGAGCCGCGAGTACGCTTGCGACACCCTAGCCCAAGCCGGTACGAACGCCGAGTCGAGCGCCACCGCCCGCTCGTAGGCCGCGAGCGCGCGGCGGAGCGTCGCCGGATCCTCGGCGGCCATGCCTTGCGACGCCGCCTCGCCCTGGAGGTACGCATCGTACGCGGCGAGGTTCCCGGTCGGCTTGACCGCCAGTTCGCTCCGCACGCTGTCGGCCAGCGCCACGTCGAGCGCGCTCGCCACCTTGTCGGCGATGTCGGCCTGGACCTGGAAGACGTTGGTGAGCGCGGCGTCGAACGGCTCCTGCCACCGGGTGCGGGGCGCCTCGCCGTTCCGAATCTCCACCAGCTCCGGGATTACCCGGACCCGGCTGGTGCCGTCGGGGTGCTTCTCCCAGCGCACCGTCCCCGACAGCAGGTAGTTCGCCCCGAGCTCGCGCGCCACGTCCTGCGGGCGCTTGGTGGTGTGGAGGTACTCGCTCGAGCTGCCCCGCGCGATCACCGACAGCTCCGGCAGCCGCGCCAGCTTGGCGCGGACTTCGTCGGTGAGCCCGCCGGCGAAGTAGGCGTCGGCCGAGTCGCCCAGGTTCTCGAACGGGAGCACGGCGAGCACCCGCGGCCCCGAGGTCGCGCCGGCGGCCATACCTCCGGTGCGGCGCCAGGCGAACAGCACGCCGAGCCCGATGAGGATGCCGACGATCAGGGTCGTCGCTGCCACCGGCACCTTCCGCGCGGGTGCCGCCACCGGCGCGGTGGCCCCCGTCCGCTCGCCGGTCGAGCGCTCGGCCGTGCTCGCCTGGAGCGCCTGGCCCAGCTCCCGCACCGTCTGGAACCGGTCGGCCGCCACCGGGGCGAGCGCCTTCCGGATGGCCTGGTCCAGTCCGGCGGGGACGCTGCCGCGCACGACCCGCAGGCTGGGCGGCGGCTCGCTGAACCGCTTGACGATGATCGCCTGGGCCGTGGGTCCGGTGAACGGCGGCTCGCCGGCGAGCATCTCGTACACCACGGCGGCCAGGCTGTAGACGTCGGAGCGGGCGTCCACCCCGCGATCGCCGGTGGTCTGCTCCGGGCTCATGTAGGCCGGCGTCCCGACCGCGAGCCCGGTCTCGGTGAGCCGCTCGCCGCCCTCGCTGCTCACCGCCCGGGCGATCCCGAAGTCGGCCACCAGCGTGTTCCCGTCATGCGTGAGCAGCAGGTTCTCGGGCTTGATGTCCCGGTGGATGACACCGTGGTCGTGGGCGTACTGCAGCGCTTCGGCCGCCTCGCGGGCGATCCGGATGGCATCGCCCGTCGGGAGCTGCCGCTCCCGCGTCAGGCGGTCGCGGAGACTCTCGCCCTCCACGTACGGCATCGTGAACCACAGCCGCTCGCCGCCGCCCTGCAGTGGCGCCGCTCCGCTGTCCAGCACCGTGAGGATGTGGGGATGCTGCAGACGGGCCGCCGTGTGGATCTCGCGCTGGAACCGCTCCGGGCCGAGACTCGCGGCCAGCTCGGCGTGGAGCACCTTGAGGGCGACGAGGCGGTCGTGCTTGAGGTCCCGGGCGAGGAAGACGGTCGCCATCCCCCCACGGCCGAGCTCGCGCTCGATCGCGTAGCTGCCGCCCAACCCTTCCTGGAGCTGTGAGCGCAGGTCGGTCATTCAGGGGCCGTCTGGAGATGGCGTGAGGAGCCACGCCAATACTACGACGTCCGGTCGGGTGTGGGAAGGTCGTGATAACAGCAACTTCGCGGGCGTGATGACGTTAGCCTCCTGCGCGCCTACTCGCTCGCCTTCCGCCCGAAGAACTCCCGCTGCAGCCGCCGGATCAGCGGGATGGAGAGCAGCACCGCGATCAGGTTGGGGATGGCCATGAGGCCGTTGAGCGTGTCCGCGATGTCCCACACGAGGTGCAGCGACCCCACCGCGCCGAGATAGATGAAGACCAGCCAGGCGACCCGGTAGGGCATGGCCGCGCGGGTGCCCAGCAGGTAGACGATGCCGGTCTCGCCGTAGTAGCTCCAGCCGATGATCGTCGAGAAGGCGAACAGCACGAGCCCGACCGTCACGATGAGATGCCCCCAGGTGCCCGGCAGGCCGAGCTCGAACGCCTTGCCCGACAGCGCGGCGCCGGTCTCGCCCGAGCCCCACGCGCCGGTCACGAGAATCACCAGGCCGGTCGTGGTACAGATCAGCAGGGTATCCACGAACACCTCGAAGATGCCGTACAGGCCCTGCCGCACGGGGTGGTCGGTGTGCGCGGTGGCGTGGACCAGGGGCGCGCTGCCGAGGCCGGCCTCGTTGGAGAAGAGCCCGCGCGCGATGCCGTAGCGCATGGCGAGCATCACCGTGCTCCCCGCGAACCCGCCGGCCGCGGCGCTGCCGCTGAACGCGCCGTCCAGCACCAGCCGGATCGCCTCGGGCAGGGCGCTCGCGTGCGTCACCAGCACCACGGCCCCGCCGCCGAGGTACACCAGGGCCATGAAGGGCACCAGGATCTCCGCGAACGCGGCGATCCGCCTGATGCCGCCCAGGATCACCGCCGCCGAGATCACCACCAGCACGAGGCCCACGACCGGCGGGGCGAAGCCGAAGCTCGACTGGAGGCTGTGGGCGACCGAGTTCGCCTGCACCATGTTCCCGATCCCGAACGCCGCGAGCGCGGTGAGCAGGGCGAAGATGGAGCCGAGCCAGGGAAGGTTGAGGCGGCGGAGGGTGTACATGGCGCCGCCGCGCATGGTGCCGGTGGCGTCGGGCTCCCGGTAGTGGAGTGCGACGACGATCTCGCAGAACTTGGTCGCCATCCCGAGCACCCCCGACACCCAGAGCCAGAAGAGCGCGCCGGGCCCGCCGAGCGAGATCGCGGTCGCCACGCCGGCGATGTTGCCGACGCCGACGGTCGAGGCGAGCGCGGTCGCCACCGCCTGGAAGGGGGTGACGGTCCCCTCGCCGGTCCCGGGGCGCCGCAGCTTGCCCAGCACCTCGACCAGCGCGGCCCACAGCCGGCGGAACTGCACGCCGCCGGTCACCACCGTGAGCAGGAGCCCGATGCCGACCAGCAGCACCAGCATCGGCGGGCCCCAGATGAGGCTGTTGAGCCAGGCGTTGGCCCGGGTGAGGAGGTCGATCATGCCGGCGGCTCCGTGACGATGACTTGGCGGTCGGAGCGCGGGCTCCGGTGTAGGGGGGCCGCCAAAGATATCCGCCGGTGGAGCTGGCGGGAATGGTCTCGCCGGAGCCGAAGTCGCGCCGTCAATCCGGCCGAAAGAAGTCCCACGTCTCCACCCCCGGCGCGATCGTCGCCCGCCCCACCACCCGGTACCCCAGATGCCGGTACAATGCCACGTTCCGCTCGCTCTCGGTGCTGAGCGTCACCCCGCGCGAATCCGTCCGCTCCCGCGACATCGCGTGCACCCGGTCCAGCAGCACCCGCGCGAGCCCACACCCCTGATGGTCCGGCACCACGGCCAGCATGTTCACATGAATGTTCGGCTCGGCCACCCCGGTCGAGTCCCACGCCCGCACGCAGTCGTCGTAGCGCGCCCGCGCATCCGCGCCGAGCGCGCCCCAGGTTTGCTCGGCGAGCCGGTCGAGCTCCGGCGGGTCCACCCGGTCCGGGAGCGAGCAGAGGGCGACGGCCACGAGCGCCTCACCGTCCGAGACCCCGAGGATCGCGTCGTCCCGGAGCACCCGCGCACCGTGGAAGAACTCGATCAAGGTGCGGAGCCGCTCCAGGTACGGGGCGCGCTCGTCCAGCACGTAGCGCATCACCGGGTAATCGGCGAACGCCTCGCACAGGACGCGGACGACGTCGCCGGCGGTGGCGCGGTTGTCGAGCAGGGCAGGGTCGGCGTCATGGGGCGGAAACCTAAGTCCTGTCCGGTGCGGAGACACGCCCCGGCGGTTGGCGCTAACCCCAAGCCCGGATAGCTTTAACGCTCGCGCGCACATCAGTCCCGAGGCCGAAGGCACTTCCGATGGCGAAGACCGATTCGAAGACGACTGCCCCCGTGACCGACACCGCGGTTCCGCCCGCCGATGGCTACGATCCCCAGGCCGTCGAGGCCAAGTGGCTGGCCCGCTGGGCCGAGCGCCACACCAACGAGCCCGACCTCGACGGCGCCGCGCGGCCGTTCTACAACCTCATGATGTTCCCCTATCCGTCGGCCGAAGGGCTGCACGTGGGGAACATGTTCGCGTTTACGGGCAGCGACGTGTACGGCCGTTTCAAGCGGCTGCAAGGGTACGACGTGTTCGAGCCGATCGGGTTCGACGCGTTCGGGATCCACAGCGAGAACTACGCGATCAAGCTCGGCATCAACCCCGGCGTGCTGATTCCGCAGAACATCGTGAACTTCCGCCGCCAGCTCCGCCGGATCGGCGGGATGTTCGACTGGCGCCACGAGCTCTCGACCACGGATCCGGCCTACTACAAGTGGACCCAGTGGATCTTCCTCCAGCTCCTGAAGGCGGGGAAGGCCTACAAGAAGTCCGCGGCGGTCAACTGGTGCCCGCACGACAAGACCGTGCTGGCCAACGAGCAGGTCATCAACGGCCGGTGCGAGCGCTGCGACACGGTGGTGGAGCAGCGGACGCTGGAGCAGTGGTTCTTCCGGATCACCGACTATGCCCCGCGGCTGCTGGCCGATCTGGACGACAAGTCGAAGATGGACTGGTCGGACACGACCACCACGGCGCAGCGGAACTGGCTGGGGCGGTCGGAGGGGGCGGAGCTCGAGTTTCCGGTCTCGGACGGCGCCCAGGGCGACGGCGACTCGGGCGGCGAGTCCATCCGCGTGTTCACTACCCGCGCCGACACGATCTTCGGCGCCACGTTCATGGTGCTGGCGCCGGAGCATCCGCTGGTGGACCGGCTGGTCTCGCCCGGGCAGCGGACGGCGGTCGAGGCGTACCGGAAGGCGGCCGCGTCGCAGGACCTGGTGTCGAGAAAGGTGGGCGAGCGGGAGAAGACCGGCGTCTTCACCGGCGGCTACGCCACCAACCCGGCGACGGGCAAGCACATCCCGGTCTGGATCGCGGACTACGTGCTGATGGAGTACGGCACCGGGGCCATCATGGCGGTGCCGGCGCACGACGAGCGGGACTTCGAGTTCGCGAAGAAGTTCGGCCTGGAGATCGTGCGCGTGGTCGCTGAGGGTGGGGCGGGTGAGGTGGGTGAGCTGAGTCACCCTGAGCGGAGCGAAGGGGCCGAAACTCTGCCTTACGTCGACAACGAAAAGGGCGTGTTGGTCAGCTCCGCCCAGTTCAACGGCCTCCCCGTCCCCGACGCCCAGCGCGCCATCACCTCCTGGCTCGCCGAGCACGGCGCCGGCAAGCCCGTCGTCAACTTCCGCCTCCACGACTGGTGCATCTCCCGCCAGCGCTACTGGGGCCCACCCATCCCCATCATCTACTGCGACGACCACGGCGCCGTCCCGGTCCCGGAGAAGGACCTGCCCGTCGAGCTCCCGATCATCGACGACTTCAAGCCCGACGACACCGGCGTTTCCCCGCTCGCCCGCCACGAGAGCTGGTACCACGTCCCGTGCCCCGTCTGCGGCAAGCGCGGCCGCCGCGAGACCGACGTGAGCGACACGTTCCTCGACTCGGCCTGGTACCACCTGCGCTACCCGAGCACCGAGTTCGACGACCGGCCGTTCGATCCGGCGCGCACTCGCATGTGGCTCCCCGTCACGACCTACATTGGCGGCAACGAGCACGCCGTGCTGCACCTCCTGTACGCGCGGTTCATCACGATGGTGCTGCACGAGCTGGGGCACGTCCACTTCGACGAGCCGTACACGCGGTTCCGGGCGCACGGCCTGATCGTGAAGGACGGCGCCAAGATGTCCAAGTCGCGGGGCAACGTCGTCATCCCCGACGAGTACATCAACAAGTGGGGCGCGGACACGTTCCGGATGTACCTCATGTTCCTGGGCCCGTTCCAGGAGGGCGGCGACTTCCGCGACGAGGGCATCAGCGGGCCGCGGCGGTTCCTGGACAAGGTCTGGGCGCTGGTGGGCGATGCCTGCCGCACGCACTCGGACGACGAGGTCCGGCACGAGACGCTGGTCAAGTACCACCAGACGGTGAAGCGGGTCACCGAGGGGATGGAGGAGCTGCGCTACAACACCAGCATCGCGGCGCTGATGGAGCTGGTCAACGCGCTCCGGGCGGATAGCTGCACGCAGCGGACGCTGGTGGAGGGGCTGGTGGTCATGCTGGCGCCGTTCGCGCCGCACTTCGCGGAGGAGAGCTGGGAGCGGCTCGGACACGACACGTCGATTTTCGATGCGCGGTGGCCGGCGTGGGACGAGGGCTTGGTGGTGGAGGATCAGGTCGAGGTCGCGGTGCAGGTGAATGGGAAGACGCGATCGAAAGTGACGGTGCCGCGTGACGCCGCGCAGGATGTGGTAGTGGCGGCGGCGCTGGCGGATCCGGCGGTGCGGCGGTTCACGGACGGGAAGGAGGTTCGGAAGGTGGTGTACGTGCCGAACCGGTTGCTGAATTTGGTGGTCGGCTAGCTGCCTCAGGACGCGGTGGGAGGATCCATGACTCGGAAGATTGCCTACTGGGCCAGCACCGCCATTGTCGCTGTCGCGCTGCTGGGTTCGCTCACCTACCTCACCGGCAGCGAGCAGGTGGTCTCCGGGTTCGCCAAGGCCGGCTATCCGCAGCACCTCAGGATCGTGCTCGGAATCGTCAAGCCCGCGGCTGCGATCGTGCTGCTGCTACCCGGGCTGCAGCTGCTCAAGGAATGGGCCTACGCTGGCGTGACGTTCGCCTTGGTCATGGCGTTCATCTCGGCGTACACCGGCGGGGAAGGCCCTCAGACGTGGGCCATGCCGCCGGTGCTCCTGGCGCTTCTCCTGGTCTCCTACGTCACCAGGCCTGCGGGCCGCCGTCTGGCACTGTCGGGCGCTGCTGCCTGACCAGAGGGCCCCGCCGGCGGCGGGACTCGACCGCCGCCCTGGCGTCGCTGGCGTCCGGCCCAGCTCCACCACCCTCCGGATCGATCCCACCTTCGATCCGGTCAGAAACCAGCCGCGGTTCAAGAAGTTGGTGGAGGGGACCGCATAGAGGCGCCGGCAGCACGCTCATCCCGCCGAGGTGGTCTATGTCCGATGTGATCCTGCGACGGCTCGGTGCGCTGGCCGACCGGTACCACCTGGAAGGGGAGATCGGCCATGGCGGCATGGCCACCGTCTTCCGCGCCCGCGACCTGAAGCACGACCGCCTGGTCGCGATCAAGGTCCTCCGTCCCGAGATCGCCCAAGCGCTCGGCGCGGACCGGTTCCTCCGCGAGATCAACATCGCCGCGCAGCTACAGTCGCCCCACGTCCTCCCGCTGCTCGACTCGGGAGAGGTCGACGGACTCCTCTACTACGTCATGCCGCTGGTGCGGGGCGAGTCACTGCGCGACCTGCTCGCCCGCGATGGCGCGCTGCCACCCTCGCAAACCATGCGGCTGCTCCGGGAGATCGTGGACGGCCTCGCCCACGCCCACCGGCACGGCGTGGTGCATCGCGACATCAAGCCCGACAACGTGATGCTCGCCGAGCAGCACGCCATGCTGATGGACTTCGGCGTGGCCAAGGCTTTGACCGATGCGTCGGCCCACCACGACCTCACCAGCGTGGGCATCTCCCTCGGCACGCCCGCCTACATGGCGCCCGAACAAGCCGCCGCCGATCCCAACATCGACCACCGCGCCGACATCTACGCCGTCGGCATCATGGCGTACGAGATGCTGACCGGTGCGGTCCCGTTCAAGGGTAGCCCGCAGGCCATCGTCGGCGCCCACATCAGCACCCCTCCCGCCCCGCTCGGCCCCGGGATCCCACCGAGGATCACGGTCATCGTGATGAAGTGCCTCGCCAAGGATCCCGATCAGCGGTACCAGAGCGCCGAAGAGCTGTTGCTGGCCATCGATGCGCTGGTGACACCGGGCGGCGTTGTGATCGGAGGGGAAGTCCCGCCCGCGACGCGCCGTCGGCGTCTGCTGCTCGGCGCGCTCGGTGTGGCCGCCGTCGGCGCGATGGGCGTCGTGGGCGTGCGCGGGTTCCAACGGACCCGCTGGGTCCACGAGACGGCGATTCCCGAGCTGCGACGGATGATCGACGACGGCCAGCTCGACAGCGCCTGGTATCTCGGGCGCGAGATCGCGGCCGCGGCGCCGACGGATTCCACGCTGCGGAAGCTCTGGCCCGCTTTCACCAGGATGCGGAAGTTCACGATCCGGCCGGAGGGCGTCGAGGTCTCGCGAGCCTCATTGGCCGACACGACCCACTGGACCCACATTGGCACAACACCGTTCGATTCCGTGCTCCTGCCGGGCCAGCTGGGAATGTTCCGCCTGACCAAGCCCGGCTACGTCACCCGGTACTTCGTCAGCAGCGGCTACCAGCCTCCGGCGGTCCTCGACTCGGCCGGTGGCCCCGATCCGGAGATGATCACCATCGCCGGCGACTCCGGCTACGAAACCTTCCTGGTCGGCACTGACGGGTCGAAGCCGCTCACGCTGCGGGACTGGAAGATGGACCGCTACGAGACGTCCAATCGCGAGTACAAGGCGTTCGTCGACGCCGGTGGATATCGCGACAGCACGTGGTGGGTGGAGCCGTTTCGCGACGAGGGCCGCACCCTTCGCCGTGCCGAGGCGATGGCGCGGTTCGTGGACCAGACCGGCCGCCCCGGTCCCGCGACCTGGGTGGGGGGCGACTATCCCGCCGGCCAGGGCGACATGCCGGTTGGTGGCGTGAGCTGGTACGAAGCAGCGGCGTATGCGAAGTGGAAGGGCAAGTCGCTGCCCACGATCTATCACTGGTCTACCGCCGCCGGCGTCTTCTTCTCTCGCGGCGTGGTGCCGGAGAGCAATATGGAGGGAACCGGCCCCTGGCCGGTGGGCAAGCCACGCGCCGTGAGCCTGAGCGGCATCTCGGACATGGCCGGCAACGTACGGGAGTGGAACCAGAACGAGGCCGGCCGCGAGCAGCGGTTCATCCTGGGCGGCGGGTGGAGCGATCCGACCTACTCCTACGTCGACGCGTACGCCCAGCCCCCGATGGACCGCTCGGTGATCAACGGCATCCGGCTGGCGCGCTACGACCCCGCCGACACCAACGTGGCGGTCGCCAGCAGGCCGATCCCGAGGGCGTACACCGACTGGTTCAAGGTGCCTTCGGTACCGGACGCTTCGTTCCAGGGTTTCCGGAGCCAGTTCGACTACGACCCGCTGCCGCTCGACGCCAAGGTGGAGCGGACCGACTCGAGCAGCGAGGAATGGCGCGTGGAGTTCGTCAGCTTCACCGCGGCGTACCGGAACGAGCGTATGCAGGCGTGGGTGTTCCTCCCCAAGCACGGCACGCCGCCGTATCAGACCGT
Organism: uncultured Gemmatimonadales bacterium; assembly: GCA_963815515.1. Classification (GTDB taxonomy): domain Bacteria; phylum Gemmatimonadota; class Gemmatimonadetes; order Gemmatimonadales; family GWC2-71-9; genus CAVVWJ01. The sequence continues at coordinate 35,237 of CAWFGP010000005.1, read as the reverse complement.
GGTCTACTTCCCGGGCTCGGGCGCGATCGCCACCCATACGAGCGCCGAGCGTCGTGACATGGCCGGCAGCTTCGTCGTGAAGAGCGGCCGGGCGTTCGTGCTGCCGATCTACAAGAGCACCTACGAGCGGACCGACTCGCTCACCAGCGACATTCCCGACGAGTCGATCTACTGGCGCGATCACGTGGTGATGTGGGCCAAGGACTACCGGCGCGCGCTCGACTACCTGAGCAGCCGGTCCGACATCGATACGACGAAATTCGCCTACTTCGGCTATAGCTGGGGCGGCCTGATGGGCGGGCTCATCCCGGCGATCGAGCCCCGGATCAAGACGGCGGTGCTCTACGTGGCCGGCCTGACGATGGAGCGCCCGCGCCCCGAGGTGGACCCGATCAACTACCTGCCGCGGATCCGCATTCCGGTGCTGATGCTGAACGGCAAGTACGACTTCTTCTTCCCGGCCGGGACCTCGCAACGACCCTTCTTCGAGCGACTCGGCACGGCCGCGGCCGACAAGAAGTACTTCGTATACGAGGGTGGGCACGACGTCCCGCGGCCGCGGCTCATCGCCGAGACGCTAGAATGGCTGGATAGGTATCTCGGACCGGTGAAGCAGTAGACCGGCGACTATCACCTGACCGTGGCCCCGGCGGCTCGCCCGGTGTCGCAGGCTTCGACCGCCGCGGCGGCATGGCCGTGGTCTACCTCGCCCATCCGCCGGCAGCGCTTCAAGACGAGTTGCGGGACGGCTACGTCGTCCAGCGCGTGCTCGGCCGCGGCGGCATGGCCATGCACCCCGAGATCCGCGCCACCCTCGGCGCGGACGGCTTCCAGCAGGAGATCCGCCTCGCCGCCCGGCTCCAGCATCCCCATATGAGGTGGCCGTTCGCGGTCGCCGAGCGGCTGGGGCGCGTGCTCGCCTTTCAGCGCCGGTGGGAGCGCGCCCGCGTCGAGCTGGACCGCGCGCTCTCGCTGGCGCCGACGGCGCTGAACGCGATCGACCTCAAGGTTTCAGCTATCTCGGCGAGGGCGACACGGCGGCGCGCGGCGGACCATTGCCGCCGCGGCGCCGCTGGTCGGCCGGCAGACGCTGGCCGCGTTCCTGGCGAGCACCGGCGACCGGTACTGGGCGCTGGACCGGGACGACCAGCGGCTGGTCCTCTCGCTCGGTCCGAGGCCTTCAACGGCGACCGCGCGACGTGGGGCATTGCGCTGGCCCAGATCCACCGCCTCTTCGGCGATTCGGCCGAGGCCAGAGCGTATGCCGATTCCGCACGCATCGCGCTCGAGGCCCAGCTTCGAGCCGCGCCGAACGATGCCCAGCGCCACGCCATCCTGGGGCTCGCCCTGGCCTACCTGGGTCGGCCGAGCCAGGGGATCCGCGAGGGCGAGCGGGGCGTGGCGCTGCTGCCGGTGTCCAAGGACGCCTACTTCGGCGCGCTGATCTCTGCCCCGTCCCACCGCCCTCGCTACCGCGGACGCCGATCCACCACCCGCACCGCCTTCCCCTCGCTTCGGGGCACCCCATCGCGTTCGAGCACCTGCACAGCGATCGAGATCCCGGTCTCCTCGCGCAGGGCGTGCTGAAGGCGGGATTGCAGCAGGCCGCGGTCGAGACCCTCCCGGGCCGGCTCGCAGAGCAGGCTCAGCTCATCGAGCGCGCCCGGCCGATCCACCACGAGCTGGTAATGCGGCGCGACATCCCCGACGCTGAGCAGAATCCGCTCCACCTCCGACGGGTAGAGGTTCATCCCGCGGATGATCAGCATGTCGTCGTACCGACCCTTGATCCGGCTCATTCGCACCGTGGTGCGGCCGCAGACACACGGCGTCACCTCGAGTGACGAGATGTCACCAGTGCGATAGCGGATGAGCGGGAGCGCTTCCTTCGTGACGGGCGTCAGCACCAGCTCACCTTCCTGCCCCGGCGCCAGCGGCTCGCCGGTCTCCGGATCGACGATCTCGGGCAGGAAGTGATCTTCCTGAATGTGTGAGCCGTTCCGTGCCTCGATGCACTCGGCCGACACGCCTGGCCCGACGATCTCCGCCAGTCCGTAGATGTTGACGGCGGCAATGCCCAACCGCCGCTCGATCTCGCCCCGCAGCTCCTCGCTCCAAGGCTCGGCGCCGAAGATGCCCACCTCCAGCTCGAGGGTCCGCGGGTCGATCTGCGCCGTCTCGAGCGCCTCGGCGATGCACAGGGCGTACGAGGGGGTGCAACAGAGCACCTGGCCACCCAGATCCTGCAACAGCGTCGCCTGACGCTGGATCAGACCGCCCGAGATCGGCACCACCATACAGCCCGACAGTTCGGCGCCCTGGTGGAGGCCGAGTCCACCGGTAAACAGGCCGTAGCCGTACGCGTTATGGACCACCATGCCGGACCGAACGCCGGCCAGCGCGAGGCAGCGCGCCACCACCTCCGACCACATCGCAAGATCGCTGCGGGTGTAGCCGACGATCGTCGGCTTGCCCCGAGTGCCACTCGATCCTTGGATCCGGACCAGCTCCGACACGGGGACCGCGAACAGCCCGAACGGGTAGTGCTCGCGGAGGTCGATCTTCCGGGTGAAGGGCAGGCGGCGCAGGTCGGCGAGCGAGCGGATGTCATCCGAGGAGGTGATGCCGGCGGCGCGGAGCCGGTCGCCTAATGGCGGGACCCGCGCAAGCACCCGTTCCACCGTGGCGCGGAGTCGCTCGAGCTGCAGCGCCTCCATGCGTTCGCGGGTGAGGGTCTCGACCTCAGCGTTCCACATTCAGCCTCTCGAGCGCCCCCGCAAGCGGACCAGCGCCGGCTCGCAGAGCGGGCTCAGCTCGTCGACCGCGCGGCGGCTCCCGAAAGGCCGTACGGACGGACGAAGCAGAGCGGCGGACGAGGGCGCGGTGGCTCCGCAGGGAGCGTCAGCGCGTTCTTCCGCGTGGGACCATCCCACCCCGCACCAGCGCGCTGTAGCGACCGAAGGAGCCGCCGTGCCCTCGCCCGCCGCGGCAGCATGCCCACATCTCCCCCACCCAGCTAGCGTTCCCCCTCCAGCCGCTCGAGTGCCCCTCGCAAGCGGACGAACGCATCTCCGATGGCGCTCTCCGACACGCTGCCGACCGAGAGCCGGAACCACCCCGGCTCGCCCTCGAACCCGAACGCCTCGAACGGCACCACAGCCAGGCCGGCCTGCTCGAGCAGGTAGCACCGCATGGCCTCCGTCGAATCCAGTGGCCCGACCTCCGGCACCACGCCCCTTCGGCGGCGCCGAACCGCACGCTGAGGTACATCCCGCCCTGAGGCGCCACCACCTCGACCGGCAACCCGTCCCGCCGCATCGCCAGCATCCCCGCATGCAGTTGCTCGAGCCGCCCTGCGAGACCGCTCTGCATCGTGCGACGCGCCGCGGCGACCGCCTCCGCGTCGGCCAGCATCTCTGCCGTGCCGACCTGCGCCGGCCGCGGCGCCCAGGCGCCTACGTGACCCAGAAAGGCGCTGAACCGGGCCGAGAGGTTCGCTGGGGGGCACACCCAGCCAACCCGCAGACCGGTCGCCGCGAACACCTTCGAGATGCCGTCCACCAGAATGGTGTAGGGCGCCATCTCGGGGCGAAGCACCGGCGGCACGACGTGCTTGAGCCCGCCGAAGGTCAGCATCCAGTACACCTGATCGTAGAGCAGGTAGAGCGGCGGTTCTTCCGGCGACCGCCGCGCGTTCTCCGCCACGACCGCGTCGCAGATGGCCGCCAGGGTCGCCGCGTCGAACGCGGTGCCGGTAGGGTTGAGCGGGGAATTGAGCACCAGGAGTCGCGCGCCCGGGAGGGCCGGTGCCAGCATGGCCGCGGTCGGAAGGAAGGCGGTGTCGCTGCCGCACTGGATCGGAACCGCAATGGCTCCGGCCATCTCGCAGTAGCTGTCGTTGTTCCAGGACGGCACCGGGAACACGACTCGATCGCCTGGTTCGATAGTGAGCTGATACGCGGCGAACAAGGCGGGCCGGGAGCCGCCGGTGATCACGATCGAGCTGGCGGGAATCGCGAGGCCAAGCTCGCGGGCGTAGAGCGCCGAGACCTGCTCCCGGAGCGCCGGGATCCCCACCGCCGGTGGGTAGTTCGTCTCTCCCCGGCGAAGCGCGGCCTCGATGCGCTCGAGCAGCAGCCGCGGAATCGGGAACTCGCGCGGGTCGAAGTCGCCGATACTCAGGTTGCAGATCTGCCGCCCGCCGGCCTGGAGCGCCCGAACCTCGTCGGCGATCGCCAGAATGCGCGACCCGACCAGGCCGGCGAAACGGCCGCGCGTCCCGGTCACGCCGCGGAAACCCGCTTCACCAGCGTAAGAATCGTATAGACGGCGACCGGCTCGGAGCTCTGGTTGGTCACCTCCACGTCCCATGCGACGACCCCCTGCGGCACCTGCCCGTCGACGGTGTCTTTCGCCGTCTTCTGCTTGCAGGTGAGCCGGGCACGGATGGTGTCGCCCGGGTAGACCGGCTTCACGAAGCGGAGATTGTCCAGCCCATAGTTGGCCAGGACCGGTCCGGGCGCGGGGTCCACGAAGAGCCCCGCGGCAGCGGAGAGGACGAAGTATCCGTGGGCCACCCGCCGCTCGAACAACGAGGCCTTCGCCGCGAGGTCGTCCATGTGGGCGTAGAAGAAGTCGCCGCTGATGCCGGCGAAGTTGACCACGTCCGCCTCGGTCACGGTCCGGCGGTGGGTCACCCAGGTCTCCCCGATGCGCAGCTCCTCGAAGTGCTTGCGGAACGGATGGACGCCGTCGCTCAGCTCGGGGCCGCCCTGGACCCACTGGCGTCCGACCGCCGTGAGCGTGGCGGGGGTCCCTTGCAGCGCGGTGCGCTGCATGAAGTGAAGGACGCCCCGGACGCCGCCCATCTCCTCGCCACCTCCGGCGCGCCCGGGCCCGCCGTGGATCAGCGAGGGCAGCGGCGAGCCGTGCCCGGTGGACTCCTTGGCGTTGTGGCGATTGAGCACCATGAGCCGGCCGTGGTACGCGGCGGTGCCCAGCACGACCTCGCGGGCCACGGCATCGTCCGCTGTGACCACCGACCCGCAGAGGCTGCCGCGGCCCAGCTTGGCGAGCGCGACCGCCTCGTCCAGCGTGCGGTACGGCATCACCGTGTTCACCGGACCGAACGCCTCCACGTCGTGCGGCGCCGCCTTTCCGAACGGCGCGTCACAGTAGTAGAGGAGCGACGGGAAGAAGGCGCCCTTCGCCGCGTCGGCGCCCACCACCTCGAAGTTCTCCGGATCGCCGTACACCCGCTCGCACGCCGCGCCGATCAACGCCGCGCTCCCGCCGACCTCGCCCACCTGTGCGCGGCCGGCCAGCGGCCCCATCCGGACCCCGTCCACCGACGGGTCGCCCAGCTTGGCGCCGGCGAGCCGCTTCGAGAGCGCCCGGACCACGTCCTCGGTCATCCCCTCCGGCACCATGGTTCGGCGGATCGCGGTGCACTTCTGCCCCGCCTTGACGGTCATCTCCTTCGTCACCTCCTTGACGAAGAGATCGAACTCCTCCGTGCCCGGCGCGGCATCGGGGCCGAGGATGCAGTAGTTGAGTGAGTCGGCTTCGAGGTTGAACCGGACCGATTCGGCGATCACGCGCGGGTGGCTCTTGAGCTTGCGGCCGGTCGCGGAAGAGCCGGTGAAGGTGACGACGTCCTGGCAGGTCAGGTGGTCGAGCAGGTCGCCCACGCCGCCGACGATGATCTGGAGCGCGCCCTCAGGGAGGATCCCCGCGCTCACCATGCTGCGCGCCATCCGCTCGGTGAGGAACGACGTCACGGTGGCCGGCTTGACGATCGCCGGCATCCCGGCGAGGAAGGTGGGCGCGAGCTTCTCCAGCATCCCCCAGCACGGGAAGTTGAAGGCGTTGATGTGGACCGCCACTCCCTCGAGCGGCACGCACATGTGCCGGCCGAGGAAGCTGCCCCCCTTCGAGAGGCGCTCCACCGATCCGTCGACGTAGAAGGTCTCGTCGGGGAACTCGCGGCGTCCCTGGCTGCCGTACGCGAAGAAGGTGCCGATGCCACCCTCGATGTCGATCCAGGAATCGGCCTTGGTCGCCCCGGTGCCGGCCGAGACCTGGTAGAGCTCGTCCTTCCCGGCCATGAGATGCTGGGCCATGGCCTTGAGCATCCGGGCTCGCTGGTGGAACGTCATCGCCCGCAGCTTCGGCCCGCCGACCCGGCGGCCGTACTCCAGCATGCCCTTGAAGTCGAGGCCCTCGCTGGTCGCCTCCGCGATCTTCTCGCCCGTCACCGCGTGGAACAGCTCGGTGGCCCGGCCGGTGCCGGTGACCCATTCACCCTGCGCGTAACTCTGCAGTCGCATGCCTTACTCTCCGTCGGCCGGGGCCGCCTGCCTGGTCTCGTGCCATGTCTGGTACGACGCCTGCTGCTCGGGGCGATCGGCCGGCATCTGACGGAGCGGCTCGGCCGGCCTGAGCGAGGCCCGCAGCCGCTCCGGCAGCCCCTGGTAGAGGCGGGTGCCCTCGGTCTTCCACCGGAGCATGTCGTCCGAGACCGGCTTCACCACTTTCGCCGGGTTTCCCGCGACGACCGTGCGTGGCGGCACGACCATCTCGGCCGGAACGAAGCACAAGGCGCCGACGATCGATTCCGCGCCCACCACCGCGCGATCCATCACCACGGCGTTCATCCCGACCAGCGCGTTCCGGCCGATCCGGGCCCCGTGGACCACCGCACCGTGGCCGATGTGCGCGCCGGCCTCGAGCACGACGGTCACGCCGGGGAACATGTGAATCGTGCAGTTCTCCTGGATGTTGCAGCCGTCCTCGATGATCACGCCACCCCAGTCGCCGCGAATCGGCCGCCCCGGGTCCGACGTACACGTCCCGCCCGATCACGACGTTGCCGGTCACCGTGGCATTGGCATGAATGAAGGCCGACTCGTGGACGACGGGAATGAAACCTTCGAACGCGAAGACGTTGGGCACGCGCTCTACACCCGGGCGATGATCGTCGCCATGCCTTGCCCTACGCCGACGCACATCGCGCAGAGTGCGTACTGCTTGGCCGTCTCCTTGAGCTCGTGGGCCGCGGTGAGCAGCAGCCGGGCGCCGGACATGCCGAGCGGGTGGCCGAGGGCGATGGCGCCGCCGTTGGGATTGAGCCGGGGATCCCGGTCGTCGAGGCCGAGCTGCCGGACGCAGGCGAGCACCTGAGCCGCGAAGGCTTCGTTGAGCTCGATGACGTCCATGTCGGGGAGGGTGAGCTTGGTCCTGGCCAGGATCCTGCGCGTCGCGGGAACCGGTCCGAGTCCCATGGTCCGGGGCTCGACGCCCACGACCGTGCTCGCGACGATGCGCGCCAGCGGCGTGAAACCGAACTCGCCCACCGCGCGCTCCGAGGCCAGCAGCAAGGCGCACGCGCCGTCGTTGATCCCCGACGAGTTGCCCGCGGTGACGCTCCCCTTGCCGTCGGTCCGGAACGCGGGCTTGAGCTTGCTGAGCTTCTCCAGGGTCGAGTCCGGGCGGGGGAACTCGTCCTGCGCGAAGAGGCGGCCGGGCTCGCCCCGGGAGGCGCCGGGCACCGCGACCGGGATGATCTCGGACTGGAACCGGCAGCGCTGCTGGCTGGCGGCGGTCTTCTGTTGCGACCAGAGCGCGAACTGGTCCTGGTCCGCCCGGCTGATCCCGCTCTCCGTCGCCACGTTCTCCGCGGTCTGGCCCATCGAGTCCACGCCGTAGAGCTCGCGCATCCTGGGGTTCACGAAACGCCAGCCCAGGCTGGTGTCGAACAGTTCCGCGTTCCGGGCGAACGCCTGACTCGACTTGGACAGCACGTACGGCGCGCGCGTCATCTGCTCGACACCGCCGGCGATGTAGACGTCGCCGTCGCCCTCGCGCATGGCCCGGCTCGCGTGCGCCACCGCGCTCATGCCGCTGGCGCACAACCGATTCACGGTCTCGCCCGGCACGCCGACCGGCAGCCCGGCGAGGAGCAGCGCCATGCGGGCGACGTTGCGATTGTCTTCGCCGGCCTGGTTGGCGCACCCGAGCATGACATCGGCGATACGCTCCCGATCCAGATTCGGGTGACGATCGAGCAGCTTGGCGATCACGTGCGCCGCCAGATCGTCGGCCCGCACGTGGGCCAGGCTCCCGCCGAAGCTGCCGATCGGCGTGCGCACGCCGTCGACGAGGTATACGGGCTTCATGGGCAGTCACGTAAAGTGGTCATCTGAACTGAATTATAGACGGATGATCGGGAATGAACCACGGAGGGGAATTCACCACGGAAGCACGGAAGACACGGAAGTCGCACGGAATTCTTAGCGACGTACCTCTCATGCTCTGATGTACTTACAGTGCGCCGAGACACCCACACTAATGACTCATCCTGCAGCGGAGCGAAGGAGCCGAAACCAGGGGCATGGCCCCCTTCGCTTCGCTCAGGGTGACTCGGTGGCTGGCTCGGTCTCTGTGACCTCGTTGTTGCCCCCGCCATTCCTGCACGCGCGCCGCCCGGCCGCCGTGGCGCAGCCCACGCGCGGTCGCCGTTCCGATGTATTATCCACCCTCGCCAACGCGTCGAGAGGACCGTCGATGACCTATCAGTACATTCTGTTCGAGGTCGATCAGGGCGTCGCCCGCATCACCTTGAACCGACCCGACGTCCTCAACAGCATCCACACCGCCATGTCGGGCGAGATCCAGGAAGCCCTGGCGCATGTCGCGCGGGAACGCGAGATCCGCGCCGTGCTCCTGACCGGCAAGGGACGCGGCTTCTGCGCGGGCCAGGACCTGGACGAAGTTCGCCCCGGCGGGACCGTGAATGACTTCGCGGCCCACGCCCGGAACGCGTACGCGCCGATCGTCCGCGGGCTTCGAGCGCTCGAGAAGCCGGTGGTCTGCGCCGTCAACGGGGTCGCCGCCGGAGCCGGGGCGAATCTGGCCCTGGCGTGCGACCTCGTCCTGGCCGCGGAGGAAGCCTCCTTCGTGCAGGTGTTCGCGAAGATCGGCCTGGTACCGGACACGGGTGGGAGCTTCTTCCTGCCCCGGCTGGTGGGGATGGCCCGAGCGACGGCGCTCGCGATGCTGGCCGAGAAGATTACGGCGGCGCAGGCGGTGGAGTTCGGGCTGATCTACCGGGCATACCCCGCCGCCTCCCTCGACGAAGAGGCGTCGAAGCTCGCCCTCCACCTCGCCACCCAACCGACGCTCGGCCTCGGCCTCACGAAGCGGCTGCTGAATGCCGCCTGGGGCAACGACCTGGAGACGCAGCTCGAGCTCGAGGCCGAGTGCCAGGGCGCCGCCGGACGCAGCGCGGACTACGCCGAGGGAGTGGCGGCGTTCCTCGCGAAGCGGAAGCCGGTCTTCACCGGACGCTGACGCTGCGAGCCGCGGACCCAGGGATCTGCCCCGGAGACCCCTTGCGTGGGTGTCCTCGGGGCGGGGCCCATGGGCAGCGGGATCGCGCAGGTCGCCGCCGTCGCGGGACACCCGGTCATCCTGCAGGACCTCGATGAGGGGGCGATCGCTCGTGCGCGCGCCGGGATCGACAAGGCGCTGGCGCGGGAGACCGAGAAGGGCCGCTTGACCCGGTCGGCCGCCGAGGCGGCGCGAGAGCGCGTCCGGTACTTCGTGGGCGGCGACATGAGCACGTTCGCGTCCTGCGGGCTCGTCATCGAGGCCATCGTCGAGCGCCTGGGCCCCAAGCGCGAGAGCTTCGCCGCGCTCGAACGGGTGGTCGCCCCGGAGGCGATGCTCGCGACCAACACCTCGGCCCTGTCGATCACCAGCATCGCCGCCGCCTGCCAACGCCCCGAGCGGGTGGTCGGCCTGCACTTCTTCAATCCCGCGCCCGGTGATGCCGCTGGTGGAGGTGGTCCGCGGGCACGCGACGCCGGGCGCGCTGGTCGATGCGGCCTGCGCCCTGGTCCAGCGCTGGGGCAAGACCACCGTCGTCGCCTCGGATACTCCCGGCTTCATCGTGAACCGGATCGCCCGGCCATTCTACGGCGAGGCGCTCCGGATCCTGGACGAAGGCGTCGCCGATTGCGCGACCATCGACTGGGCCATGCGGACGCTCGGCGGCTTCAGGATGGGACCGTTCGAGCTGATGGACCTGATCGGCAACGACGTGAACTTCGCGGTGACGTCGGCGGTCTACGAGGGGTTCTTCTTCGATCCGCGCTACAAGCCCTCGCTCACGCAGCGACGCCTGGTCGATGCCAATCTGCTCGGACGCAAGACCGGCCGGGGCTGGTACGACTACCGAGACGGAGCGGCCCCACCGGCACCGAGGGAGGATCCGGCCCTCGGGTCGTCGATCCTGGAGCGGATCCTGGCGATGCTGATCAACGAGGCGGTCGACGCCGTCTTCTGGGGCGTGGCCACGCCGGCGGACATCGACCTCGCGATGGTGAAGGGGGTCAACTACCCGAAGGGGCTCATCGCCTGGGCGGAGGAGCTCGGGTACCGGGTCGCGCTCGAGCGCATGGAACGCCTGCAGGCCGAGTACGGGGAGGATCGTTACCGGCCGAGCCCGCTCCTCCGGCGCCTTGCCGCATCGGGTGGAACGCTCCGCGGGTGAGTCCTCTACCGGCTGACCCCGAGGGGCGAGCGGCAGCGGTCGTGAGCCACATGCTGGCGCACGACGAATTCAGTCGGTGGCTGGGCGTCGAGATCGCTTGACGTGAAGCCGGAGCGGGTGACGCATTCGCATGGTCGTACGCAACGATATGACCAACGGCTTCGGGGTGTGCCACGGTGGGGTCACGTTCGCCTTCGCCGACAGCGCCTTCGCCTTTGCCAGCAACACCGAGGGTCAGGTGAGTGTCAGCATCGAGAACAGCATGACCTATCCAGCGGCGGTCCGCGTGGGCGACGTGCTCCTGGCCGAGGCGGAAAGGGAAGCGAGTAGCCGGCGCCTGGGATATTACCGGGTGCGCGTCACCCGGAACGACGGCGCAGTGGTCGCCCTCTTTCGCGGCACTGTCTACCGGACCGACCGGGAGCACGATGTGGGGCACGATGGGAGTGAGTGAACCCCGGGCGCCGGAGATCCGGGGAGGCGCCCACGAGCTCGACTGGAAGCGGGTGCTCTATCTCTGCCTCGCCTCGCGGGCGCTGGACGATATCGAGGAGACCCGTCTCGTCCCCGAAGGGAAGGTGCTCTACCAGTTCTCGGCTCGCGGGCACGAGATGGCGCAGGTCATCCTGGGCAGCCTGTTGGACCACGCGCACGATGCCGTGGGCGCCTACTACCGGTCGCGGCCGATGCTCCTGACGCTCGGCCTCTCGCTGGAGGATGCGTTCGCGGCCCCCATGGGAAAGTCGGGCGGCTTCAGCAACGGCCGGGACATCGGCGTGGTGTGCAATCTGCCGAAGGCGGACGGCCCCATCGTGCTCCCCATGTCCGGGGACGTCGGCTCCCAGTACACGCCGGCGGTCGGGTGGGCACAGGGCATTGTCTACCACCGTGAAGTTCTGGGCGACCGCGGCTACGACGGCTCGATCGCGGTGGTGCTGGGCGGCGAGGCCTCCGTCGCGACCAACGGCTTCTGGTCGGCGCTGACGATCGCCACCACTCTCAGTCTGCCGGTGCTCTTCTATATAGAGGACAACGGCTACGGCATCTCGGTGCCGTCCAGCTTCCAGACCCCGGGCGGCGACATCGCGGCCAACCTCGCCTCGTTCCGGAATCTCCTGGTGCGGAACGGCGACGGGTCCAACCCTACCGAGGCCGCTCGCCTGCTCGAGGAGACGGTGACCCACGTCCGGGCGGGCAAGGGCCCCGCCTTGCTCCGGCTCGCGGTGCCGCGGTTGAGCGGGCATTCGGCGCAGGACACCCAGGCGTACAAGAGCAAGGAGCGCCTGGCGCAGGAGCAGGCCGGCGATCCGCTGCCCAGGCTGTATCAGTTCCTTCGGGGCGGGGTGCTGTCGGAGTCGGACATCGCGGCGGTCGAGGCGCAGGTCAAGGCGGACGTGGACGCGGCCCTCGGAGCCGCGCTGGCGCGGCCCGAGCCCGAGCCGTCCGACGTGACCAGGCACGCGTATGCCGCCACTCGGCCCGATGGCAGCCCGGAGCTTCAACTGGTTGGCGGGCTCGCCCCGGCCGGACACCGATTTCCCGCCGGGCAGCGAGGTGGCGCAACCCGAGCCCACTCGCATCAACCTGCTCACCGCCATCCGGCGGACGCTGGAGCACGAGCTCGCCACCAACCCCAGGATGCTGCTGTTCGGAGAGGACGTGGGCCCCAAGGGTGGCGTGCACGCCGCCACGATGGGGCTGCAGGCGGCCTTCGGCGAGCGACGGGTGTTCGACACCAGCCTGTCGGAGGAGGGCATCATCGGTCGCGCGGTCGGCCTGGCGCTGTCCGGTCTCCTGCCGGTCGCGGAGATCCAGTTCCGCAAGTACGCCGACCCCGCCACCGAGCAGCTCAACAACTGCGGCACGATGCGGTGGCGGACGCACAACCGCTTCGCCGCCCCCATCGTGGTGCGGATGCCGGGCGGGTACGCGCCGAAATGCGGCGATCCCTGGCACAGCGTCTGTGGCGAAGTGCTCTGGGTGCACGCCACCGGATGGCAGGTCTGCATCCCGTCGAACGCGGAGGACGCCGTGGGTCTCCTGCGCGCGGCGCTCCGGAGCAACAACCCGACGATCTTCTTCGAGCACCGGGCGCTGCTCGATGGGGCATCGGCCCGACGGCCCTATCCGGGGGACGACTTCGTGCTTCCGCTCGGCAAGGCCAGGGTCGTCCTCGACGGGAACCAGCTCACGGTGGTCACCTGGGGCGCCATGGTGGAACGATGCGAGCGCGCCGCGCGCGAGCTCGGGGAGTCGATCGAGGTGCTCGACCTCCGCACCGTGGCGCCGTGGGACCGGGCCGCGGTGCTCGCCTCGGTCCGGAAGACCCGGCGCTGCCTGATCGTCCACGAAGACACGCTCACGGCCGGATTCGGCGCGGAGGTCGCCGCGGTGGTCGCGGAGCAGGCGTTCCTGAGCCTCGACGCGCCGATCGCCCGCCTCGCGATTCCGGACGTGCCGACGCCGTACAACCTCGGACTGATGAACGCCGTGCTTCCCAGCGTCGAGGGGATCGCGGCCAAGATGCAGGAGCTGCTCGAGTTCTGAGCGGGAGGCCGGAATGCCAGAGCTGATCGCGATCGTGGCACCGGCCGACCAGGTTGTCGGCGCTGGAGTCACGTTGACGGAGTAAAGTTCATGAAAGCTGGGAAACGCCATCACAGTTCGCAGTCGTCGCTTAGTATCCGCGAGGGCGGCGGCGAAATCTGCGTGCCAGCGACGACAAAGGACCGCGCGCTGCGCCTCAGAGGTTTGCCAAGCCAGGTGCTGGATTGCCCAGGTGGCCGAATTGACGTCCGCCACCGGCATCACGTCGGATATCTATCGATTGTTCTAGAAGGCGAAGAAATCGAGGCCGGCGAAGAGGGCCGCACGCGCGCGGGCCCTGGTGACGCACTGATCCATCGCCCGTTCGACGCGCATTGCAACTATGTCGGCGCGCGGAGAATGAAAGTCCTGTGCCTGCCACTGCCCGAGGGATACGACGGCCCCCCGATGGGTCATCTCGCTGATGCGGACACGATCGTGCGAATCGCCGAACGCGACGCACTAGCAGCAAGCGCGGTAGCTGCAAGCGCGATGACTCCGAAAACAGCCCGATTCATGGACTGGCCGGATCTGCTCGCCGATCACTTACGCGCACCTGCAAGCCTACCACTGCATGTCTGGGCGGATCACGCGGGCCTCGCACCCGAGACAATCAGCCGCGGTTTCAAGAAGCTCTATGGTGTGTCTCCACGCCGCTACCGATTGGAGTACGCGGGTCGCAATGCATGGCGACAAATCGCCGGCACGACATATTCCTTGACCGATATCGCGCTAGCATGCGGCTTTGCGGATCAGTCACACATGTGTCGGGTCGTCCGTGCGGTGACTGGATCGGCCCCCTTGCAGTGGCGAACGAGCAGGTCAAAATCGTTCAAGACGCTCGCCGCAACGACAACTTAGTTTGTCGCTCGCGTGAGCCCTTCGCATGTGGGGCCGATTTGTTCACCTCCGGCGCGTGCGGCACTCTTGCGGGATGAAAGGGCGGGTATGCTTCGTCTCGCCACTACGATCCGTCACCTCACGCTCGCGATTTCTGCCGTGGCGGCATTTGCCGCCGCTGAGTTGAAAGCAGCGGCCCCTTCGCAGGTTGACGCTTCATTGGAGAAGATTGCCTGCCCCTTCGATGTCGCTAAGGTGCTGCTTCCGGTCGAATGCGGCCGGATGAAAGTTCCTGAAAACTACGACGATCCGGGGCGAACGATTGAAAACGCCTTCATGATCGTCCACCCCCGGCGAAACAGTGATCCGCAAAATCCGGTCATTTACCTGACCGGAGGTCCAGGATCACCGAGCGTCGTCTACGCAGAAATGCTGGTCGCCAATCCGCAAATTTATGACATCGTCGTCGATCGCGACTGGGTGTTTTACGACCAGCGAGGGACCGGCCGGTCAGTTCCCGCGCTGCGTTGCCCCCGAGAGGAGCCCTTTCTCAAGAGAGTTCAAGTCTGCAGGGACAAGCTCATCAAGGAGGGTGTCGATCTCTCCCAGTATAACAGCGCGCGATCTTCCCGCGACATCGAAGAGCTCAGGAAAGTTTTGGGCGTGAAGCAATGGAATCTTTGGGGTCTCTCATACGGGAGTAGGTTGGCCTTCGCGGTGGCCCGCGATTTTCCAGCAAGCGTGCGCTCGATCATTCACGATGGCCCGTCCAATCCTGAAGCTCGAGAAATCATCGACGACTTTCGCGGTACCGAGGTCGCGATCAACAGGCTGCTCTCGAAATGCGCGACCGACACAGCATGTTCGTCGACGTATCCGGACCTGCGTAACCGATTTCTTGCGGCCCTGCCGCGGATCAGGCAGCAGCCATTGGCGGTCGGTGACGAGCGGATCGACGACCAAAGGCTGGTCGACTACATCCGCGGCTATCTCTTTACCGGCGACCCGGCGATCCTCGAACGGCGCGTCCAACTCCTGCTGGCTTATATGGATGCGGCGGCTCGCGGCGACGGCCGATCACTGCGTCAGATCGAGCAGAGCATGCCCGAAGAAGAGGAGATCGATGTTAACAGCGTTCCGGTCGAGGCCTGGTATGCACACGGGCACAACCTTTCCGTCCAGTGCAACGAGCGACGGCCGTTTGAATCCCTCGAAGATTATCGGCAGGCGGCGGCAAAATCCGAAATCGTTAGAGCACTGTTCGGAGCCGACGACGGAAACGCCATTTTCGATGCCTGTGCCCTATGGCCTTCCGGCCGAGCCAACCCGGCCCGGAATGGCCGTGTTTATTATGACGGGCCGCAATTGGCCTTTTCCGGGGAACTGGATGCATCGCTGTCGGGACTCTCGGGCTACAATATCGAGATGCTCTATCCTAACGCCAGGAACGTCGTATTCAGGAATGCAGTGCACGGCCAAGCCGATATTGCCGATATCCCTCGCAAGGTCGTGAGCGACTATCGGCGCTGTGCATTGGCGCTGGCGCGGCAGTTCCTTGCTGATCCGCAAGCATCCTTGGACACTCGCTGCGCCAAAACGCGAAAGCTGCGTCTCGTGCAGTGATGCGGGACGTGGAACGCCGTCCTTCCCGGCGTCGAGGGGATCGCGGCCAAAATGCAGGAACTGCTCGAGTTCTAGCCGTGTAACGAAGCCCGTCACCCTGAGCGAAGCGAAAGGGCCGAAAACCTCGCTTCGGCCCCTAGGACGTAAGGAACCTGGAATGGCAGAGTTGGTAGCGATCACGGCGCCGGCCGAACAGGCCGAGGGGACCGAGATGTTCGTGGGGACGTGGTTCAAGAACGTGGGCGAGTCCGTCACCCAGAACGAGCCCCTGCTCGAGATCACGACCGACAAGGTGACGGTGGAGATCGCTGCCCCCGCCACCGGCATCCTACGTGAGATCCTCAAGTCGGCGGACCAGCCGGTCCAGGCCGGTAGGTGCTGGGCCGCATCGAGGTGGGCGCGGTCGAAGCGGCTGGGCGTGCGCAGGCAGACGCGGGCAGCACCGCGCGCGCGAGTCAACTGCGGCAGGCGCGCCCGCGGCAGCGGAACTGACTGCCGCCGTCCGCCGGCTGCTCGCCGAGCATGGCCTCGAGCCGTCGGCCATCAGCGGCACCGGCCGAGGCGGGCGGATCACGGTGCAGGACGTCGAGGCGCACGTCGCCTCGCGCGCGGGCACACCCACCGAGCCGAGCCGGGCGCCTATCCCAGCCGGAAGGTGCCCCACACCGCGATGCGCCGCAGCATCGCCCAGCACATGGTCCAGAGCGTCGCGGTCGCGCCGCACGTCACCACGGTCTTCGAAGCCGATCTCTCCGCGATCCTCGCTGACCGCGAGGCCCACCGCGCCGCCTTCGAGGCGGACGGGGTCAAGCTCACCTACACCGCCTATTTCATCCGCGCGAGCGTCGCCGCACTGCAGGCCGTGCCGGAGGTCAACAGCCGCTGGCACGACGACGCGCTGGAGCTGTTCGACGACTGCAACATCGGGGTCGCCACCGCGCTCCCGCAGGGCGGCCTCATCCTGCCCGTCATCCACCGCGCCCAGACGCTCGACCTGCGCGCCACCGCGGAGCGGCTGCAGGACCTGACCCAGCGCGCCCGAGGCGGCACGCTCGCCCCGAACGACGTGCAGCACGGCACCTTCTCGATCTCCAACCACGGCGTGAGCGGCAGCCTCATCGCGGCGCCGATCGTCATTCCGCAGCCGCAGTCAGCCATCCTGGGCGTCGGCAAGCTGGAACGGCGGCCGGTCGTGCGGGAGCGGAGCGGGAAGGAGGTGGTGGAGGTGCGGCCGATGTGCTACGTGACGCTCACCATCGACCATCGCGTGCTCGACGGCTATCAGGCGAACGCGTTCCTGGCCCGGTGGGTGGAGGAGATCGAGGGCTGGCGGTAGATGGCGGGGGCTGCGCCGGCGGGTGGGCTGCGCCCGGCGGGAACGGCGGGGGGAAAGCATCCTTACTCTTTCGCGCCTGGCTCGACCTCTGGCGGCCAAGTAGCACCCCGCCGTTCCCGCCGGGCGCAGCCCACCCGCCGGCGCAGCCCCCGCTGATCGCCGTTGCGCCCACTGAGACCCCGCCCTATCGTGATGCGTCCCTCCCTGTGCATGTCCCCAATGCGGAATCTCCGTATGCTCGGTCCGGCTCCGACCCGCCTGGTGCTGCTGCTCGCCCTGCCGCTTCTGTCGGCTCGCCTGTCTGCCCAGCGCTCGGCGGCGCCGGCCGCTCCGCCCACCGCCGCGCGGATCACCCGCGTGGACACGGTGGCCGGCGTGGAGTGGCCCGACGCCTACGCCTGGCTCCGCGACGACCAGCGCCGCAACCCCGAGGTGCTCGCCTACCTGCGCGCCGAGAACGCCTACACCGAGGCGGTGACCCGGCACAGCCGCGCGCTGGAGAAGCGTCTGTTTCAGGACATGGTGGGTCGCATCAAGGAGACGGACCTGTCGGTGCCCGAGCTGAACGACGGGTACTACTACTACTCGCGCACGGTGAAGGGCCGGCAGTATCCCATCTTCTGCCGCAAGCGCGGCAGCCTCTCGGCGCCCGAGCAAGTGCTGCTGGACGAAAACGCGCTGGGGCAGGGCCACCGCTACTCCCGCGTCGGCGCCAGGCAGGTGAGTCCTGACGGGCGCCTGCTCGCCTACACGCAGGATACCACCGGCTCCGAGTGGTACACTGCTCACGTCAAGGACCTGCGCACCGGGAGGCTGCTGCCGGACGCGGTCGACAGCGTGAGCTACGGCCTCGAATGGGCCGCCGACAACCGCACGCTGTTCTTTCTGCGCGATAACGCGGCCCACCGTCCCTATCACATCTTCCGTCGCGCCCTCGGGGATCCGGCCGAAACGCTGGTCGTGAGCGAGCCGGATTCACTCTACTTCCTCCGGCTCGGCAAGACGAAGGACCGCGCCTACCTGCTCGCCACCAGCCAGAGCTTCACGACCGGCGAGGTTCGCTACCTGCCGACCGGCCAGCCGGACGCGGCGTGGCGGGTGCTCCGGCCGCGGCGCGAGGGCATCGAGTATTCGGCCGAGCACTACGGGTCGAATTTCCTGGTGCTGACCAACGAGGGTGCGGTCAACTTCAAGGTCATGCGGACGCCGGCGGCGGCTCCTGACCCGGGCACCTGGTCCGAGCTCGTCCCGGCCAGCGACTCGATCTTGATCGAGGGCATGGACGTGTTCGAGCACCACCTGGTGCTCTACCGCCGGGGCGACGCGCGCCAGCAGATCCATGTGCTCAGGATGTCGGACGACTCGGCCGGCGACGCGTACGACGTGGATTTCCCCGACGAGGTGCACCAGTACGACATAGGGCGCAACCCGGAGTTCCGCTCGCACACGCTCCGATTCACGTATAGCTCGCCCAGGACTCCGCAGACGGTGTACGACTACGACCTCAGCACCCGGACGCGCACGGTGCGAAAGGTCACGGAGGTCCCCCACTTCGACCCGGCCGAGTACGCGACCGAGCGGGTCTGGGCGCCCGCCGCGGACGGCGCGCGAGTGCCGGTCTCACTCCTCTATCGAGCCAACCTTCGCCGGGACGTTCCCCACCCGATGCTGCTGCAGGGCTACGGGTCGTACGGCTACAGCTTCGACCCCTGGTTCGACCCACGGGTGCTGGCGCTGGTGGACCGGGGCTATGTGGTCGGGATCGCCCACATCCGCGGCGGCCAGGAGATGGGACGCCCATGGTACGACCAGGGCAAGATGCTGAAGAAGAAGACGACCTTCACGGATTTCATCGCGGTGGCGGAGTATCTCGAGCGGGAGGGCTGGACCTCGGCCGACCGATTGGCCATCCGCGGCGCCAGCGCGGGCGGGCTGCTGATGGGCGCGGTCATCAACATGCGGCCGGACCTGTTCCGCGTGGTCATCGCCGACGTGCCCTTCGTGGACCTGATCAACACCATGCGCGATCCGACGCTCGAGTTCACCACCCAGGAGTGGCAGCAGTGGGGGAACCCGGGCGTCCCGGAGCAGTTCACCTACATGCGATCATACTCTCCGTACGACAACGTCGAGCGGAAGGCGTACCCCGCGATGCTGGTGACCGCCGGGCTCAACGACCCCCGAGTCAACTACTGGGAGCCGGCCAAGTGGGTGGCCCGGCTCCGGGCCTCGAAGACCGACACCAATCCACTGGTGTTCAGAATCAACATGGGCGCGGGGCACGGCGGGGCCTCGGGGCGCTACGACGCGTTGCACGAGGAGGCGTTCCGGTTCGCGTTTCTGGTGGACCAGATCGGCACGGGGGAGCAGGGGATGGTGGGGCGGCCCTAGGCCGGTCGGACACTGCGAGCGGGCCGCCCACTCGCGGCCCCACCGGCATCCCGTCTATCTGACCACCCGGCTGCCCTGTACCACGCCCCTCCACCCTGCAGCGGATCTTGCTCTCTCGGCCGAGCAGAGTGGCACCGCTGATCGTGCCCGCCGGGCACTCGGAGCTCCTCGAGCTCATGCGATACGCATCGCTGTTCTCCGAAGGGTTCCTGCCAGTGCCGGCCGCCCTGGCGGGTGCAGATCAGAGCAGGGATCAGGAAATGGCGTTATCATTTGGCCCCATGGAGCAAGAGCTTCCCCCGACTGACCCGCTGGCCCGTCTGCGAGCTGTTCTCGCTGACCGCTACACGATTGGCCGCGAACTGGGTCGGGGGGGGATGGCCATCGTTTTTCTCGCCCAGGACCAGAAGCACCATCGCCAGGTTGCGATCAAGGTGCTGAAACCCGAGCTCGCCGCCGCGCTCGGACGTGACCGATTCCTCCGTGAGATCGAGACCGCCGCCGGGCTGAACCACCCGCACATTCTGCCGCTCCACGACTCGGGCGAAGCCGGCGGCTTCCTCTACTACGTGATTCCGTACATCGAGGGCGAATCACTCCGTGACCGCCTCGATCGCGAGCGCCAACTGCCCCTTGACGACGCGCTCCAGATCGCGCGCGAGATCGCCGACGCGCTCAGCTACGCGCACACGCACAATATCCTCCACCGCGACATCAAACCCGGCAACATCCTGCTCTCGGCGGGCCATTCACTGGTCACCGACTTCGGAATCGCGCGGGCGATTACCGCCCCCGGCGGGGGGCAGTTGACGGAGGTGGGAACGCTTGTCGGCACCCCGGCTTACATGAGCCCGGAACAGGTCGACGGAAGCCAGTACATCGACGGCCGCGCCGACATCTACAGCCTGGGCTGCGTCCTCTTCGAGATGCTGGTGGGAGAGCCGCCATTCAGGGGGTCGTCGCTCACCGCCGTCATCGCGAACCGGCTGAGCTCCCCGCTACCCTCGCCGCGTGCCTTCCGCCAGCTGGTTCCCGAACCCGTCGATGCGGCGGTGAGGAAGGCGATGGCCGACCTGCCCGCCGATCGGTTCGCGACGGCTGCGCAGTTCGCCGACGTGCTGGGCACCACCCGACCCGGCGGGCCCACTCCTGTCGCGGTTCCCGACAGGTCCATCGCCGTCCTGCCGTTCAAGAATCAGAGTTCCGATCCGGAAAGCGAATACTTCAGCGACGGCATCGCGGAGGAGATCATCAACGCGCTGGCCCAGTTACCGGGCCTGCATGTGGCGGCCCGCACGTCGTCGTTCGCTTTCAAAGGCAAGAGCGCGGATATCGCCGAGGTAGGCGCGAGGCTCAAGGTCGCGACCGTGCTCGACGGCAGCGTTCGGAAGGCCGGGAACCGAGTGCGGATCACTGCCCAGCTCGTCAGCGTCAGCGACGGCTACCATCTCTGGTCCGAGCGCTACGACAGCGAGCTCGACGACGTCTTCGCTATCCAGGACCACATCGCCCGGGCCATCGCGCAGCGGTTCGAGGTCATGCTGGCGAGTCCGACCGGACGCTTCGCTCAACAGATGGCCGCGGCGCATTGACCTTTCGCAGGAGCGCCCCGTATCGCGGGTCGCTGCGAAGCGGATCGGGCAGGGTCATCAGGCTCGTCGCAGGCAGGTAGCCCCCCTCTCGGAGTAAGGGGAGGGTGACGTCCCGCTCTCGGTACGCTTTCTCCAGCCACACCAACGCCTCCTCCGTCTCACCCAGGGCCGCGCAGACCGCTGCGAGGTGGAAAGCCCGGACATATTCCCGGCTCGCGCGCGCCCGGAGCTCCTCCAGGAGTCGCCGGGCATCCTTTGCGCGACCGGCCTCGGCGTAACCGACCGCGAGGGCCGCTGCCATCCAGGGGAGGCGATCGGACAACTCGACCGCTGCCTCGAGCTCGGGGAGGGCAGCCTCGTAGCGCGCTTCGGACGCGTGGGCACACCCGAGCAGCCAGTGCGCCAGGACGAACTGCGGGTCGAGCTCGATTGCCTTGCGCAACTGCTCACTGGCCTGCGCGGTGCGACCGGCGTTGAGCAGCATCCACCCCAGGTGGGTGTTCGCGAAGCTCGACAACGGCTCGACGTCGACCGCCCGTTCATCTTCAGTGATGCTCTCGTCCAGCCGGAGCCTGGAGGCGCAGAGCGTGGCGTACCAGTAGCGGGCGAGGACGTATCGTGGGTTCAACGCGATGGCCCGCTGTAACTCGCGCTCGGCGGCCGCGCCGTCCCAGTCATACACCAAGTGGATGAACCCCAGCGAGGTGTGTGCTTCGGCGAGCGTGTCGTCCAGCGCAAGCGCGCGCCGAGCCGCCGCCTTGGCCTCGGGCATGACCTCCTTCGGGGGGCGCAAGCCGAGGAACGCGAGCAGCGTATACGCCTCGGCGATACCGGCGTGGGCCGGGGCGATGCGCTCGTCGAGCGCGACCGCCTGCTGGAAGCATTCGAGGGCCTTCGCGAGGCCGGCCCCCTCGCGCTGGCTGGAGAAGTACTGGTTCGAGAAGTACCGGCCCTTCAGGTACAGCTGGTAGGCCTGGACATTCTCCGTCCGCGGCTTGACGAGCGGGAGCTCTCCCTTGTGGGCCGCGGCGTCGACGACGTCGCAGTAGACCATCGTCTGGTTGAGCAGCTGGAAGGCGATCTCGCCGAAGGTGAACGGCCCCGGCAGGCCGACGTGCGCCCCCTCCAGTTGACCGTAAAGGAAGTTGAGGATGCAGTTGCAGGCGAAGGGAACGTCGCGGTTCATGCCCGCGGTGGCCGACCTGAACGCCTGCACATAGTCGGGCACCGGCTTCGCCCTGCGGTACGTCCTGCCTTTGAACACCGGTGCGTAGAGCACAACGTTGCCCGCGTCCTTGTCCACGCTCTGGATGCTCACGTTGATCAGGGCGCCGTTGTAGTCCGCAATCAGCGGCAATTGCGTATCCACCTCGTTCTCGGTCAGCCACCGGGCGAAGTTGGTCCGCTTCCCATCAATCGAACAGTCGGTGACCGCAAAGCCATCGGTCTCGAAGCGGATATCCGGGCCGTCCGAGCGCTCGAAGATGTTGACGATCTCGACGTCGGCCGCCTTTCCCGCCGGAAGCGGTACGTGGCAGGCGAGGGCCTTGTCGGCGAAGGACTCGCCGGTGCGGCCATTGAACACCTTGGGCGTTTCCTTGCCCAGATCATTGAGGTGGATGCCGGTGATCCAGCCCACGATCGGATGGCTGAAGAGATCCTTATAGGTGGGCGCGTCCTTTCCGTAGGTGAGATGCACGTCGGAGAACGCCGGGATCAAGAGAAAGGTGTACCCGTTCCGCGGCGCGTCCTCGGTGATGCGCGCAATCGTGCCGGCGTCGTAGATCGAGACTTTCGGCGCCGCCCGCTCGTCTCTCGGCAACTGGTGAACGAGCAGCAGGTCGCGGGTGGTGACCCCGCCCTGCTCGTCGGTCATCAGGTAGGGAATGGTGCCCCCGACCCAGTTGCCTCTGGGGAGTCGTGAGAGCAGCCGCTCGTCGCCTGACACGGCGTACAGTTTCTCAGGGCCCTTCGCTAGCTCGGCCTGAAAGTCGGCCACGCTCATCGGCGTTCCACTGGAGCCCTTCATCGGCAACGGTCCTTCCGCGCCAGAGAGTTCATGTCCCGTAAGAATCAAAGAAGACACAACGACCAAGCCGGCCGGCGTGGCGGCTTTGTCGCCTGGGCGGGCGGGGCGGGAGATAATGGCTGGGAGAGTCAAGTAACCGCGGTGCCACTGGGGCGTCAAGGAGCAGCCACCGAGTGAAGCTGCCGGAAGGCGAGCGACGTGACGTACACCGCCGTGCCCTAGGATAGCCGCGCCGTGCCACGTGGCTTTGGCTTCCCAGCCCTCGCGATACACTCGGCTCGCATCCTGCCCATCTCGACCTCGATCGCCTCCATTGGCGAATCGATCGGCGTCGCGGGAGGGACGACCTCGGTCGGGTATTCCTTCTTCCGGGCCTCGAGCCAGGGCTTGTTCTTGTGGCGCTTCAAGTCCTTGAAGAAACGGCGGGCGGCTCTCATCCGGGCTGTGGCGCCGCCACACCGCACCCCCGCACCCAAGGTTTGTCCCTCCGCGGTACATGGTTGCCCGCTAACGAGTTGGCACCCATGCCTGCCGGGCGCGTGACTTGCGCTTCTGTTCCATGCCTCTCGCAGTGCAATTCCTACCCAGCAATCGCCGTCTATTCCGGCCGGCACCCGGAGAGGGTCCTAAGGATGCGTGCATCTTGGTTCACCGGTGTCAGGGTGTTGGCCGTGGCCGGACTCACCGGCTGCGCCATTCCGACCGGATCCACTCAGTTGGCCCCCGGCCCCGAGCCGGTCGAGATGCGCATGACGCCGGACGTCATCTCCAGCGCCGGACGCTCTCAGGTCGTCATCCGCAGCCCCGGCGCCGACAGCATCGTCCTCCAGTCCGAGAACGGCGTGGACCGGTACTGGCGCGCCGACTCGGTGCTCACCGTCTGGCTCGGCCCCGATTTCGGCGAGACCGAGCCCGTGGGCCGCTATGCTCCGATCTACCACGGCCAGGTGCTGGCCTACCTCAAGAAGCCGGTGCGGGTGACTGCGTGCCGGCAGGGCCACTGTCGCGATTTTCGCCATGAGATCGCGGTCAAGCTGCCCGAGCACAACGAACGCGTCGTGGCGGTGACCGCCGGCTGGAGCACCGTCTTCGCCCGGCGGTCCATTCGCGGGGCCAACCAGACGGTGTTTCTGCAGGATGCGCTCAACAGTGGGGTGTGGTCGCTCAACGGCGAGTGGTCGGCCGGCCGGTGGAACGGGCGGGTGCAAGGCTTCGTCGGCGCGGATGACCGGGGCGCCTGGCTCGACCTGTCCCGGGTCATCAAGGGCGGCGACGACATGAGCTATGGGCTGGCCATGCACGCCGGGGTGACCCACAGCGACTGGCTGGACGCGGGGCCGGGACGCCTCTCCGCCGACCGGACCGTGTATCGAGCCGGAGTCGGCCCCAGCATCATGGTGAAGGGCATCACCGCCAGCACCCAGTTCGGGATCTTCACTGACGGCCGGGAGACGCTTCAGATCGCGAGCACCCGGCTGTCCGTGAACGGCAACCTGACCTCGATCCGCAGTCCGGTCACCATCACGGCGGAGAAGACCTTCGCCTTCGGCGGCGGCGCCATCATCTCCCGGCGGCGCGACGCCCTGGAGCGGCTCACCGCGGCGGTCCGTGTCTACGACGACTTCGCCCTGAACGTCGGGGTCAGCAACCACCGGAGCGCCTGGCCGGACGACGATCCCCGCGGGGACATCCGCGCGGCCGAGACCCGCATCGTTCTGGGAGGCCAGTACACGGTCACCTGGTAGCGCTCGATCGTCGGCTACGGATGGAGCCGGATGGTGAAATTACCATGCTCCAGCGGCAGCGGATTCAGATCCGTGTCCGGCGGGGTCGTCCCCGTCTCGCAGAACGCTCTGCCCACCTCGGGAGCGGCGTTCCGGAAGGCGGCGAGCTGTGTGGCAACATCCAGTTCGGCACTCTCGCCCGGACCATTGTCGAAGAGTTCGATCGCGAACGCCGTGTTCTCCATGAATGACGAGCCGACGGGCATGACCGACTCCACCAGCCCTGACATGCGAGCCGTGTGGCCATCGGGGGCGATAGTGAGGCAGTCTACCAGACCGTGAATGATCGTGGCGCCCGCGACCACCTGCCACTCGCCGTCCACCGACCCATCGACATGACGTACCGCCGAAAAGGTGAAGTTGCGCAGCGCAAGCCCCGGCGGCGTTGGTGGCGGGAAGACCGTCAGGTGGGCGCTGCCGGTTGCCGACCCGGCCACGCCCACGGAGGCCGGGATCAGCGCCGCACTTGCGCGCGCGGTTGCACTGGGCGCGACGAGTCCTCCGTCGTCCGCGGTACATGCCGCGCCCAGAATGAGCAGGACCGGGCCGGCAATACGTGCGTAGTTCATACCACCTCCCTGGCTGTGGAAATGACGGCGTGTGCGGATGGTCCGGCGGCACGCCGTCACCAGTGTATGGCGGGAGGGTAGAGGCGGCTATCACGATCTTGCTCGGGTGCCTTATGAACGGCGATCCGGCATCCTCGAAGGGCGACACCGTTCCTGACTTCAACCGGAGGCTCTTCGGCAGTGAGCTGGTGACGATCGGCGCCTTCCGGGCGCCCGTTGAGCATCCCCGCTTCCGCGACTCCGGTCCCACGGATGCGGCCATTTTCGTGTTTCCCCGGACCAGCGTCGGGATTCAACATCGCGGCTGCGATCCCTTCACGGCCGACTGCCACACGGCAACCTTCTACAACGCCGGCCAGCGCTACATCCGCCATTCGCTGGACGTGCGCGGCGACAACTGCGAGTGGTTCGCGGTGCGGCCCGATGCGCTCCTGGAAGTGATCGCACTCGACGACCCTTCAGTAGCCGGCCGGCCGGAAGCCCCGTTCGCATGCACGCATACCACCAGCGACGCAGAGACGTATGCCTTGCAGCGTCTGGTTGTGCGGCATGTCGAGGCGTCTACGGAGCCCGATACGCTGATGGTGGAGGAGGCCGTGCTGCGGGTGCTGGGCCGGCTGATGCGAGGCGTCGGGCTGGGGAACGGACACCGCAAGGTGCGCGAGCGTCGCCGTGCGCAGGACGGGGCGAAGGCCGTTGTTGGCGCGGCGCGCGATTACCTGCTGGAGCACTGTGCCGACTCGATCGGAATCGACGGGCTGGCTCGGCTCGCGGGATGCTCAGCGTTCCATCTGTGCAGGGCGTTCCGCCGCGAGGTGGGGGCCACCATCCATGCGTATCGCCACCAGCTGCGACTGCGCCGGTCGCTCGAGCTGATCGCCGAAGGACGTCTGGAGCTCAGCGGGGTGGCGTTCGATCTGGGCTTCTCCAGCCACAGCCACTTTTCCGCCGCGTTCCGACGAACGTTTTCGCTCACTCCCTCACAATTCAGGCGGCAGGCGTCCGGCCAGCTGCTGCGCGACTTTGCCCGCCGGCTGCCGGCAGTGCATGGCGGGGCTTGAACTCCATCCGAGCCCGGGACCGCAAACGCCGTCGTAGCGCCTCGACCGCGGTCGGTTTCGCGGGCGGCCTCAGCGCACCCATCCGTCGCTTCGCCCCTCCACCCGCCCGTTCCGCTTGAACACCGCGCCGCCCTTCATCACGAAATCGACATGCTGCAGCACCGTGATGTCCTGCAGCGGATCTCCCTTCACTGCCACCAGGTCGGCGAGCTTGCCGCGCTCCACCGAGCCCACCTCCGCCTCTCGGCCGAGCAGGGTGGCACCGCTCATCGTGCCCGCCTGGATGGCTTGCATGGGGGACATCCCGTATTTCACCATGAGCGCGAACTCCCGGGCATTGGTGCCGTGCTGCATCACGCCGGCGTCGGTCCCGAGCGCGATCTTCACGCCGCCATCCAGCGCCAGCTTGAACGAGCCGTGGATCCGCGGCGCGATGGCGAGCGCCTTGGCGGCGATGGCGGGCGGCAGCTTCCGGGCCGTCGCCAGCGACTCGACCGTAAACACCGCGAGCAGCGTCGGGACCAGATAGGTTCCGTGCTGCTTCATGAGCCGTACCGCCTCCTCGTCCAGCATCGAGCCGTGCTCGATCGAGGCCACGCCCGCGCGGACGGCGGCCTTGATGCCCTCCGTGCCGTGCGCGTGGGCGGCGACCCGGCGCTGCAGCAGCGCGGCGGTCTCCACGATGGTGCGCATCTCTTCCTCGGTGTACTGCTGCACCCCGACCGAGTCGGTGGGGGACAGCACCCCGCCCGTCGCGCAGATCTTGACGACGTCGGCCCCGTACTTCAACATGTACCGCACGCCGCTCCGCACCTGATCCACCCCGTCCGCCACGCCCTCCGCGATGCCGGCCTCGTGGCCGAACGTCCCGGGGTTGAATCCGGCCGTGCCGTCACAGTGTCCGCCCCGCGCGCCCAGGGCGATGCCGGCACCGAGTATCCGCGGGCCCGGGACCCAGCCGGCGTTGATGGCGTTCCGCAGTCCCAGGTCGGAGAACCCCTCCGCGCCGACGAGGCGCACCATGGTGAAGCCGGCCTCGAGCGTCTGCTGCGCGTGCGCCGCCCCCAGGAGGGTCAGCTCACTCGGCAGCTCGGTGATGCCGGAGTGCTGCCAGTCGCCGTCGCCGATGGTGCGGCCGACCAGATGGACGTGCGCGTCGATGAATCCGGGGAGCACGGTCTCGCCCGAGAGGTCCACCACCGTGGCGCCCTTGGGAATGGCCAGGCCGGCACCGACCGCGGTGATCCGATCGCCCTGCACCACGATGACGGCGTTCTTGACCGGCGCGGCGCCGGTCCCGTCGATCAGGGTGCCGGCGCGGATCACGGTGACCGGCTGCGGCTGCTGAGCGGCGAGGCTCTGCAGAGGCAAGAGGAGAGAGAGCAGCAGACCGCCTGGCCTCATGGAGCGTCTCCTTCAGTTCGGGAGGAATTCGGTGCTCGAAGCGGCCAGCACGTCGTAGTGGATCACCCGGTCGTCGAAACGCACCAGCGCCGCGCGCGCTTCGGGCTCGACCACGGCGCGCTCGGGATCATCGCCGGCAAAGGCACGGATGGCGTCCATCGATTCCCAGTGGGTGAGGACCAGGAATTCGATCTCCGCGCCGAGGTGACGACGGAGCAGCGTGAGACCGCGGAAACCGGCCAGTCGCTCCAGCTTCGGGCGAACGCTTTCCAGCAGATGCCTGGGGTACGCGTCGGGGATGGCCGCAGATGCGTAGCCTCGCCAGGCGCGGACGATCATCGGCCGCCAGAGTGGTCACTGCTCACCGCCTTGCGCGATGCGACCGACGCCGGCCGATAGTCGGTCAGCCGGTCGTCCCCGGTATGCAGGCCCTGTCGCTGGCGGCGACCGGATAGCTGGAGTCGCGCCAGGTGTAGTAGGCGTGGGCCAGGGCGCGAAGCGTGTCTGGGGAGGAGCTCTCAGCGGGTTCGCCGCCCTGCCACCCGAGGCCCGAGAGACAGCAGATCGCGAGCGGGATGAGGCCGAGTGTGGCTGCCATTGCTCAGGGAGCGATGGGTGATGTCATGCGCTCAGAATAACACGCGGCATACATTTGTCACGTCACTGCCCTACGGTAGAAGCCGGGCGCTGGCAAGCGGGGCATTGATGTGCCATCTTGGCTAAGATCCGCGCTAACGAAAGAGAGGTGGGAGATGGCGACACCATCGTGGCAGGTCAGCGGGCAATACTATGAGAACTGCAGCTGCGATTTCGTGTGTCCCTGCGTTACGGGGCAACTGGCGGTCAAGCCCACCAGGGTGCCGTGCACGGTCGCCATGGCATTCCAGATCGGGCAGGGAAGACACGGCACCATCTCCCTCGACGGTCTGGGCTTCATCGTGCTGCTTTCGACGCCGGAGGAGATGGGCAAGGGCAACTGGTCGGTCGGCGTGATCGTGGACGCCCGGGCCAGTGCCGAGCAGCGCGAGGCCCTCACCGCGATCGCGAGCGGATCCGCCGGCGGTCCCATGGCCGCCTTGTCACCCATGGTCGGTAAGTTTCTCGGCGTGGAGTCGGCGCCGATTCGCTTCGATCGCTCGGGCGCCGAGTGGTCCGTCACCGCGCCGGGGTTGGTCGACATCGCGGCCAAGCCGGCGATGGGCATCAATCCCAACGCCACGGAGCCCATCTATCTGGAGAACACAGGCCATCCGGCCGCGGACCGGTATGCTCTCGCGCACGCCGTGAAGAGCCAGGTCACTGCCCTGGGGCTCAGCTGGAAGGACATGAGCGGAAAGAACCATGGACAGTACGCCCCGTTCTCCTGGCGCGGCGCTTAGCCCTCCATCGGCCTTGCGACCCCTTCGGTATTCCATCAACGTCACATTGGACGGGTGCTGCGATCATCGCGCAATGCTCGCGGACGAAGAGTTGCATCGTCACGCGGTCGAGAACCTCGACCAGGCCGATGCCCTCCTCTTTGGCCGGGTGACCTACGAAATGATGGAGGCAGCGTGGCGGCCGCCGGCGCGGACGGGAGCGAGGCCTGATTGGATGGCTGATTGGATGGAACCCTTCGCCCGGACGATCGACGCGGCAAAGAAGTACGTCGTGTCGAGCACCCTGGACCGGGTCGATTGGAACGCGGAGCTCGTGCGCGGAGATCTGGGGAAAGCCGTTCAGCAGCTCAAGCGGGAGTCGGGTAAGGGACTGTTCGTGGGAGGCGTGAAGCTCCCGCTGGCGTTGGCGGAGCTGGGATTGATCGATGAGTACGAGTTCGTGGTGCAGCCCAGGCTGGTGGGCCATGGGCCGACGTTGTTCGCGGGGCTATCGCAACCGCTCGACCTGAAGCTCGTGAGCCGGCTGGAGCTCGGCTCGGGGGCGGTGGCGATGCGGTATGAGCCGAGAAGGTAGGGGAGCGAGGGGGGCGGGGGCGCTGGCGCGCCGGCGGGAGCGGCGGGGGGACTGAGGAGTGATTGAGGGGTCCGCCGTCCCCGCCGGGCGCAGCCCACCCGCCGGCGCGCCAGCGCCCCCGCCCCCCGCCCGCCACCAATCACCTTCGTCTGGTGTTCCCCATGGACCCGGCCACAATCCTTCACGCAGACCTGGACGCGTTCTACGCCTCCGTCGAGCAGATGCTCGACCCGTCCCTCAAGGGGAAGCCGATCGCCGTCGGGGGCGGCGTGGTGCTGGCGGCGTCCTACGAAGCGAAGGCCTTCGGTGTCCACGGCGGCATGCCGGGCCGGCGGGCGCGAGAGCTGTGCCCCGACCTGGTCTTCGTCGGCGGGCACTTCAAGGAGTACCAGCGGCTCGGCGACGCCGCGATCAGGGTACTGGGCGACTTCACGCCGCTGGTCGAGCGGATCTCGATCGACGAGGCGTTCGCCGACGTCGCAGGCTGCACGCACCTCTTCGGCACGCCGGCCGAGATCGCTGCGGCGATTCGCCGACGCGTGCGCGACGAGCTGGCTCTTCCTATTTCCGTCGGCGTCGCCAGCACGAAACACCTCGCCAAGATCGCCTCGCAGGTCGCCAAGCCCGACGGGCTGGTCGTCGTCGACCCGGGGACCGAGCTCGCCTTCCTCCATGACTTGCCGGTGGAGATGATGTGGGGCGTCGGGCCGGCCACCAGGGAGCGACTCGCCGAAAGCGGCATCGCGACCATCGGCGACCTGGCGAGGAGCTCCCCAGGCGCGATTGCCCAACTGCTCGGCCGTGCCGCGGGCGAGAGGCTGGCCGCCCTCGCCTGGAACCGCGATCCTCGCGCCATCCGGACCCATGTCCGCACCCGCTCGGTCGGAGCGCAATCGGCGCTCGGCCGAAGGCCCGTCGAAGACCCGGTCATCCGCCCGGCGCTCCGCCACCTTGCCGACCGGGTCGGCTCGCGCCTCAGGGCGAAGGGCAAGTCCGGGCGCACCGTGACGGTGCGGGTGCGCTTCGGCGACCTCCGCTCGGTGACACACGCCGTGACGCTGCCGCAACCCGTCGCCGCGACTGCCATCCTCGCCGAGATCGCCGAGGACCTGGTGCGAGCCGTCCTCAGGAGCCATCCCGAAGAACGCGCGATCTCCCTGCTTGCCATCTCGGTCTCGCATATCGAGGAGCAGCCGGTGGTGCAGCTCGATCTGCCGCTCGGCCTCGCCGACGAGGCGCGGCGCCCGGGCGCCAGGAGAGGGATGGTCCACCTCCTCGCGGACCGCGCCATCGACGCGATCCGCGACCGTTTCGGCTGGGAATCCGTCGGCTACGCCTCGGTCGCGCTCGACGCCCGGCGATCGGTTCCCGACGCGTTCCGGGAGCTGGCGGAGCGGGAGTTGTAGGGAGGGGGCGGGGGCGCGCTGGCGCGCCGGCGGGAGCGGCGGGAGCGGCGGGGTGGGTTGAGATTCCCGAAGTAGCCCCCCGCCGTTCCCGCCGGGCGCAGCCCACCCGCCGGCGCAGCCCCCGCCCCGCAGCCCACCCGCCGGCGCGTCAGCGCCCCCGCCTATTCCGGTACTCATCCTTCCGCCACGAACGCGGCTCGTCGGGTTGGGCTTTCGGCGTTCGCTCGAGCAGGAAGCTGAAGTAGGGCGCGACGAACGGGTCGGGCGCCGTCACCGTGTAGGTGTGGTAGACGGTCCCGTTCTCGCGGGCAAAGGCGATCCAGCCCGGGGTCTCGCGCAGGCCGTCCTTGAGCGGGGCCCCGATCTGGCCTGACCACTCCTGGAGCCAGCCGGGCGGGTGCTCGATCATCTCCTTGACCTCGGGAACCTGCCGCGCCTGCTCCGGGGTGATCGCAAGGCCGAAGTCGAAGGCGAACTCCGTGTTGTACGTGGAGACGTACGGGAACTGCCAGCCCATCCGCCGCTTGTAGGCGGTCAACTGCTCGATCGGTGCCCGGGAGAAGCAGAGCAGCGTCACGTCGCAGTGGTTCAGGTGGATGAGCGAGCCGTCGAGCCCGTCGCCCACGCTGGTACAGCCGGGGCAGGCGCCCAGCGTGTAGTCGGGGCCGAACATGATATTGTAGGCGAGGAGCTGTGAGCGCCCGTCGAAGAGCTCGGCGAGGGTCTTCTTCCCGTCCTCGGTGTCGAACTCGTACTCCTTCTCTACCGGGACCCACGGGAGCTCGTGACGCATTCTCACGATTTCCTTGTTCCGCTCCGCCTGCTCGGCTTCGAGCTTGGCGAGCTCGCCCCGGGCGGCCAGCCACGCCTCCCGTGTTCCGGTTCTGTGATGGGTCTGCTGTTGTGCCATCGTTTCGTTCCTTTATAGGACAAGATCGCGAATGTGCCACCTTGGGCGCGCCGAATTGGAGCTTAGGAACGAGCGCGAGCCGCCACAAGAGAGAGGGCGGGGGCGCTGACGCGCCGGCGGGAGCGGCGGGACGGCGGGGAACGGCCACCTCCAAGCAGCACCCCGCCGTTCCCGCCGGGCGCAGCCCACCCGCCGGCGCAGCCCCCGGTTACCCCCCCTCCTACCTTCGGCGATGACTCGATCGAAATTCCCGGCGATTCCACCGATTCCCGCGGTGCTGCTCGGGGTGGTGAGCGTGCAGGGCGGCGCCGCCATCGCCAAGGGGATGTTTCCCGTGCTCGGCGCGCCGGGGACGGCGGGGATCCGCGTGATCCTCTCCGCGCTGATGCTGCTGGCGGCGTTCCGCCCGCGCGTCGCGCGCTTCACGGCGGCGCAGTGGCGGGCGGTGATCCCCTACGGCGTGATCCTGGGGATGATGAACCTGGTGTTCTACCTGGCCATCTCGCGCATCCCGCTGGGGCTGGGGGTGACGCTGGAGTTCGTCGGGCCGCTGGGCGTGGCCGTCGCCGGGTCGCGCCGCGCGCTGGACGTGGTGTGGGTGGTGCTGGCCGCCGCCGGGATCGCGCTGATCGCCCCGTGGAGCGGCGGCGGCGTGGATCCGCTGGGCGTGGCGATGGCGTTGGGCGCGGGCGCCTGCTGGGCTGCCTACATCGTGCTGGGGGGCCGCGTTTCGCGCGTCATTCCGGGCGGCGCCGCGGTGGCGGTGGGGATGGGGATCGCCACGCTGGCGGTGCTTCCCTTCACCCTGGCCAGCGGCGACCTGGCCCGGCTCACGCCGCGGCTGCTGGCGGCGGGCATGGGCGTAGCGCTGCTCTCCAGCGCGGTGCCGTACACGCTGGAGATGGCCGCGCTCAAGGCGCTCCCCGCGCGCACCTTCGGCATCCTGATGAGCCTGGAGCCGGCCGTGGCGGCGCTGTGCGGGCTGGTCTTCCTGCGGGAGATGCTGACGCTGCCGCAGTGGCTGGCCGTGGTGCTGGTGATCGCCGCCAGCGCCGGCGCCGCCCTCACCGCGCGCTCTGCATCGGCGACAGCGGACGTGTGAGTCGCGGGGGGCTCAGGGCCTCGCGAACTTGAGGTGCGTCACCTCCGCCGTGGCGATCGTGCGAACCGGCCGCAGTCCATGCAGGTCGCTGCCGGCTCCCGCGAACAGCCGCTCCCCATCGCCGAGCAGGAGGGGAACCAGGCTGATCTCCATCTCGTCCACCAGGCCCGCGTTGAGATACTGGCTGCAGGCGCTGGCCCCGCCGGCGAGTGCGATGTCCTTCCCCCCTGCGCCTCGGCGGGCCTGCTCGAGGGCCGATTCGATCCCGTCGGTGACGAAGGTGAAGGTGGTGCCGCCCTGGGCCTTCAGGGGCTCGCGCGGGTAATGGGTCAGCACGAACACGGGATGATGGAACGGCGGGTTGTCGCCCCACCACCCGGTCCAGGGTCGTGCGCGGTCCCAGGGGCCGGGATGGCCCCCGAACATGTTGCGACCCATGATCGTGGCGCCGATGTTGACCAGCGATTCCTCCATTACGGTCGAGTTCGCGTTCACCTTGCCGCCCTCGAGCCCGTGCGCCTCGCGCCAGGCGGCGAGACCAACGACCCAGTCATGCAGGCTCTCGCCGCCGATGCCGAGCGGCTCCTTCACGCTCTGATTCGGGCCGGCGACGAAGCCGTCAAGGGACATTGAGATCTTCATGCGTAGCTTGGACATGGCATCTCCTTTTGTGAATGATCGCAATATAGGCGGGGGCGCTGGCGCGCCGGCGGGGGCGCTGACGCGCCGGCGGGAGCGGCGGGGTGGTTGAGGATTGGTTGAGGGGGCCCGCGGATTCTGGGTTGGTTCACGACGAGGGTTCATTATGGCGGGGGCGATGCCCTACGAGCGATTTGATGCCTGGAAGGTGAGTCACGAGCTCGCGCTGGCGGTCTACGCGGCGACGCGGGGGTGGCCGCGCTCGGAGCTCTATGGCCTGACCTCCCAGCTTCGCCGAGCGGCCCTCTCGGCGCCCACCAATATCGCGGAGGGAAGCGCGAAACGTGGCCCAGCCGAATTCCGGCGCTTCCTCGACTACTCCCTGGGCTCCCTCTCCGAGCTCGCCTACCTGCTCCGCTTCGCTCGCGATGCGCAATTTCTAACCGACGATACTTGGGGAAAGCTGCAACAGATGCGTGACAAGGCCGCAATACTCACCTGGCGCCTGGCCCGCTCTCTGTCCACCCCCAAGTAGCCCCCCTCCCGCCGTTCCCGCCGGGCGCAGCCCACCCGCCGGCGCAGCCCCCGCCGATTACTTCAGGATCGCCTCAACCGCCGCCCCGACATGAATCACGGTCGTGTCGAGAAGCGGGATGTCTTCCGGTTCGGCGTCCCGCAGAAGCAGCGGTAACTCCGTGCCGGCGAGGAGAATCGCTTCGACCCGCTCCTCCTCTCGCAGACGCGCGATGATCGCGAGAATGGCGTTGCGGCTCTCGGCTGAGAACTGGTTCTTGAGTAACTCGCCGATGTAAATCTTGTGAATGACCGCTTGCTCAGCCTCATTCGGCGCCACCAGCTCGACTCCGGCCCGGGCGAATACCTCTGGAAAAAAGCGGGCTCGCATGGTAAAGCCGGTGCCGAGCAACCCGACCCGTGCATGACCCAGACGTCGCACATGCTCGCAGGCTGCCTGTACGATGCTGAGCATCGGGATCGGCGATCGGCGCTGGACTTCATCGAACACAAGGTGAGGCGTGTTCGCAGCGATGAGTGCGATCTCGGCGCCCGCTCGCGCCAGGCGCTCGACCGAGGCGGAAAGGTAGTCCGTCAGGCCGGCAAGATCGTTCGCGTCCAGCATCGCGATGCCGCGGTTGACGTCGAGGCTGTCGATCAGCAGGTGCGGCGCGCTCCCGTCGGCCACCCGGGCGCGGTAGCCGTCGAGGATGAAGCGATAGTATTCGATCGTGGATTCCGGACCGATCCCGCCGACGATGCCGAGGGTTTTCATGAAGGAAGAATAAGGCGGGGGCTGCGCCGGCGAGTGGGCTGCGCCCGGCGGGTGGGCTTCGCCCGGCGGGAGCGGCAGGGTGCTACTTAGAGGTGGCCATGAAGCGGGCCAGGCGATTTCCCCGCCGCTCCCGCCGCGCAGCTCCCGCCGGCGCAGCCCCCGCCGGCGC
>CAWFGP010000004.1:0-473305 GCA_963815515.1 uncultured Gemmatimonadales bacterium | reverse complement strand
AGCTGGGGCGTTTTTTAGGCATGGGCAAAACCTAGCCGTCGAGCGCCGCCAGCGCCCGTTCAATGAAGGGCTTGAGCGGGGCCAGCCGGGCGGTGCATTGCGGAAGGAGGGCTTCAACAGCCCCCGGATTTCATCGGGGGTAGCCTTATCCGGGGGATAGATCGAGAAGCACCTAATCTGTGCCACCTCAACGGTCTGGCGAAACCCCTGAAATCGCTCGCTGCCCCCAAGGGCGTCCAGGGCCCTGTAATCCGTGCTCTCCTGAAGCTCACCCAGCACGAGCGCCGCCTTGTTCATTCCGATGTCACTCATGGGCTGGAAGAGCAACCCGCTCGCCCCGGACCTCTGGAAAACCGTTATCCTCAAATTGACCCAGTACCGGGGTTTGGCACCCTCTTGACTCCTTCGTGGTGGAAGGGCCTACCGTGAGCAAGGACCCCTCGCTGTGGGCCTGGCTGAACGCGAATGCCGCAGCCGTGCAGGCGCTGGCGGCGGTTGCCCGCGCTCCTGGTCACTGGCGTTCTCGCACGGCCTGACCGCGAGGTATGTAAGCCTCACCAGGACGATAGCCACGGCAGCGGCGTTGCCTCAGCTGCGGCACGTCACTGCAGGAGGCGACGGCTCGAGTAGACGCGGCCGCCCTCCGCGGCCTGGCCTCCCATCTCGCTCAACTTCAACATCGCGGTCGGACTCCTGAATGAGCACTCCCCGAACGAGCAGGAGCTCCGTTTGCACTTTCAGTTGACCTATGACGACGGCGACCAGTTGGCGCGGCTGGCCCAGGCCTGCACCGTGGACATCCTCGGGGGAAGTGGCCCCGTGCTCCGGCTTCGATTCGGTGGCTGGTGGATCTTGCCGGCCGCATTCGATCCGTCCATCCCAGCACGGGGTACGCATTTTCCGCAAAGGAGACCGGCACGTACCCAGGGGTCGTCAAAGAGTTACGGGGACGGCTCGATGCGATGACTAGGCCCCCCATCCCGGCTATTGCCGCCCTCGCGAAGCGTGTCGGCTAATACCATAAAGTGCCCTCCATGCCGGCATGTTGGGGGAGTGCTGGGACTCTTGGTCAGGTGTGACGATCTTCTCCGCATCAGCTTGTGCGCTGGATGCCTCCTCCCGTCCCCTCGGCCGACTCGCCCCCTGTTATCCATTCCCACGTGACGCCTTCCATCCTTGATTCCTCAGAGGTCGACCCCGCTACACTAGGGGCATGGCTTCAAACCATCCTCAACGGCGGAAAGGCCATGCCAGGCTCGGAAGCGGGCGTACCCGCCCTGAGCGTCACTGGCCGCGCCACCCTACCCGCCAGCGGTCGGAGATAACCCCATGAGTACGGCGACGTCGAGCGGCGAGGTGCGGATGCGCTACGCGCATTTGTGCCACAAAATTTCCGAAGAACTGTCCCTGTTCGTGACGCTTGAGCATGTGATGGAAGACCTGCTCGTGCCCGCCACGGGTCCGGGCCGCTTCGAGATCCCCAGCGTGCTCGCCAGCGCTTTCGTGGCCTATGGCGGCAGGCCAGGCACCCGGGAGTTGACGGTGGCGTTCACCGACAACCAGCTCAACATCCTCCACAGCACCAGCAGCTCCCTCGAGTTCAAGATGCAGGAATCCGAGCATCTGTCACGGCCCACCAGGCGCTCGGGCTCATCGACCTGGAAATCCCAAACCCCGGTGTCTACTACTTCGATTTCGTTCTCGAGGGTGTGCATGTCGGTCGCTTGCCAATCATGATGGTGGCGGACACCCCACAACGGAAGCTGCCGATCGATCCCCTTAACTTGGGTGCTTCGCCCGGCCCGGAATCATGCTGGACTGGGGTCATCTCCTCGACCATTTCGAGCCGAATGCAAATGGCACCCGACACTTCACCACGTCTACGAGGTGTGGCCGGTGCTGACCGACCCCTTCGAGCCGTTTGCGATGGACGCCAAGTTGCTGCTGCAATTGAGCGCGCCGGCATCGTTCGCGGGGGATCATCGGCTCGTCATGCAGGCACGTGACGCGGATGGGCAGCCCATCGGGGACACAAGCGGTGTCTTCACACTCGCCCCAACCTTTCCTGGCCGGGTCGGGGCGCGGCACTATATCGATCTCAAAGGACTGGGCTTCCCCCGCACTGGGGACTACTCCCTGGAAGTGCTGGCCGATGGCGATCGCCTCGGCAGCATCGACGTGTTCGCCCGGCCAGCGAGGCTGGAGCCGAAGGGCGACGGATGACTGATCCTCAACGCTGGGCCCGCGGGCTGCAGCACCTCCTCTGGGAAGCGGCCCGGCTTGCCGCGAGACTGGTTCCCCGCGCTCGAGCGCCACCCGGAGGGCGTGAAGGGTCTGCCGGGCTAGGTCTGGCTGGACATGCCGGAGAAGGTGCGATCAGTGGGCGAGCACGAGCTTGAGTTCACGACGGATCCCCAGTCGACGTGACCTCTACCGGGAGTAGAAAGCGACTCCGGGGAACGAGCCGGCCGAACTCCGAAAAGAACTCCCTCATCGCCTGAATCTGCTCCGAGCCGTCTCTGAATGGGCCATCCAGTGCGGTCTTTCGCAGGCTGGTCGCGTGGGACCTGCTTTGCCTTCGGATGTGCGAGCGGCATTCCTGCGTTCGGCCACGGCCTTGAGCGCAATTATTAGACGATCCCCTTTGTCCACTTCGAGCCCGTCGCAGATGAGCAGCAGGAGCTGCATCTTGCGCTCGATAGGCAGCCGCTCCACGTGCCGCTTGAACTGCTCCTCGCCGAGGCGATACACGCCATAAAAGTTGATGAAGGCCTCGACTGTCATCGCGGCGAAGAGCATGATGGAATCGGAGAGCCGGTCCCGCTTTCGGCAAAGTCGGTGAAGCTCGGGAGGAATCTCATCGACTGGGAGCAATTGAGGCGTCGCCGAACGGCCAAGCGGCTCGAACCTCTGCCGCGGCCGGGAGCAGCTCCGCCAGCAGTAGCTCGACATACTCGAGGTATCGGCGTCGGTCGGATGTGTGCGCAGCGGTCTGCTCAAATGGATAGATCTTGTAGGCGCGGGCCATGCGTCGGCGGTAACCTCCCGGCGTCGGGTGCACTTTTGGGTGCAGACAGGGCGGGGCAGAGGCGACTGAGACGGACTCAGCGGGACGTCATGGAAGAGTGGAGCCAGCGGTCCTACCGGGCGCAGCGGGACTGAGACGGACACCGAGGGACCGACGCGGAAATGGCCGAAGGCCCTTAGCAAACCGGTGCTTTCAGCGGATTCCCACGGGGAACCTTCGCCCCCGTTTCGCAAATGCGCTCGCGGCATTCCCAAATGCTCGGGATACCTGAGCTTGTCGGGTATCAGGAGTGTGTCCTATCCCGACTCCTGTTCGGCTTCCTTCAATAGTTCCCAAGCCTTAAGCCCCAGCCCTTTGGCGATCCGATCCAGGTTCGTCAATGAAATATTCTGCTCTCCGCGCTCAACTGCGCCCATGTAGGTCCGATGGACCCCGATGTGATCCGCGAATCCTTCTTGTGAAAAATCGCCCGCTTGGCGTAGGCGCCTAACGGCTTTGCCTAACCGGCGTTGTAGGTGGGTCATGTTCTACAACTACCCGGCGACAGATCTTGAATCTACAGCTTATGACTAGACAGACGTTAACTAGCACATACCTTCTAAGGTATCTGAAGCCCCATTGGAGTGTCTTGGGATATGCAGCCCACCGCTGACGCTGAGTTCTGCCGCCTGGCCGAGTCCATCTTGGAGCGGCTACGAATTATTCCCACAGGACAGCTGTCGGGGGATGATTCACCATTCACTGATTTCTGGCTGGAATATGGCGCTCAAATGCAAGGGGAGCACAGCTGCGTATTTGGCGAATACGAGCGACTTGTCCGGGCGGAATGCGACAGCTGCGCTGACGCCCTCTCCGCGGCTGAGACTGAACTATTGTGGGTTGGGACAGCCGCCTACTTGGATTGGACGGATGAGGAGTCGCCATGCCTCTCTGAGCAGAGAGAATTCGTCAGCGATGAGCTGCTCCGCCGGATCCAAAGGAGAGCCGCTGATCTGGACCTCCCGGTCTAGTGGCGACACGGGAGGGTTGTTAGTGCAGGCTCTCGTTCTCATCGGAACTCTGGTTTCGTGCCATTCCTGGTGTGGTTAGCCCACATCACCTGGCCCGAGAAGAAATAGAATTCCTTGGAAAAGATCCCAACACCGCGTTCGCCTGCTACTTTTTCGGTGTGCTTTTTAGCTGGATCGGGTGCGCAATTTTAAGGTAGACCTCTTCATAATCAGTCGGGGTCACGTCCATCAATCGCTGGATCGCACGCCAGCGGCGCTCCGCGCTCGGCCGCCTTACGGCTTCCCGTAGGCCCTCCTCGAGGTTGATCAGCTCGACCTTCATCCGGCCGATGCAGGCGAACGGCTCGCAGCCGTCCGTCTCCGACTGGCCCCACAAGAGGTCGAGCGCCTGGCGGAGCTGGTGCACAAGGCCGGGGGAGGTCCAGCGCGGCTTCGATCGACATCGTCCAGACCGCCAACCCTTCCTGATCGCCGCTCTTAGGAATACCGGCGGTGTCCCGCGCTCGCGATTAGGGCGGGGCAATTCTCTGCCGGAGCTGGCATTCACAGGGTTCGGCGCAAGCGTTTGTGTGTTTCCTCCCTGCTGCTTCGAGGTCCAAGCACAAACCCACACCTGACTTAGATAGGAATTCCTAATTATTAGGGGAACCCCAACCTATTGGGATTCCTAGAGTTACACTCCGCGTTCGCCCTTGACCTTCCCCGCACTTACCGATAATCTCTCGCCACTTCCACAGTCCAAACCATTTTCTTGGTGTTTATCACAGAACAATGGATTGAGGTTGATGTGACTCGCACCCTGAACGCCTCAGAGACGATGAAAGTACTGCGCATCACCAGGTCGTCTCCCTCCCGAATGCTGGCTGCGGGCGACCTCCGGGGTTTCATCCGAGGAAATGTTATTCGCATTGATTGCTGTTCGGTCGAGCAACTGCTCAGTGGAGTGAAGAGAATCTCCGAGACTGAGCCGTGACTCACAGAACCATCTTGCGGGAACGTGATTACGTGCAGGGACCGCATCTTAGGGCTGAGCGGTTGAAAGCCGCCAGAGGGCGCCCCAGCTTTGCCTGGGACCCGAAGGCTGAGATCAATGTGGATCGACTCCCCGATGGGATTGCTGAGCCTTTCGGGGCCGACAGTCTGAGCGGTGAGTCGAAGGACAGTTCGCGGTTCCCCTTCCTCACGGACGCTGACTTGGCCGCCCTGCCGCCCGTCGAGTGGGACATCGATGGCATTCTGCCTACCGGTGGCCTTTCGTTCCTCGTCGGGCAGCCCGGGGCCGGCAGTCTTCCTGGCGCTCTGGTTC
This sequence comes from uncultured Gemmatimonadales bacterium, assembly GCA_963815515.1. GTDB lineage: Bacteria > Gemmatimonadota > Gemmatimonadetes > Gemmatimonadales > GWC2-71-9 > CAVVWJ01. Next base: position 467,961 of record CAWFGP010000004.1, on the reverse strand, counting down.
GCCTCCTGCATCAGCTTGGGCTTACCCTGGGTTGGACGCGAGGTGCGCAGAGGGCGTGTGATCTACATCGCTGCGGAGGGAGAACGGTCGATTCATTCCCGCCTCCAGAGCTGGAAGAGCCATTACGGCCAGGAAAATGTTGACACGGGTATACAGTGGATGCCTGAGCGGCTGGAGCTGAGGGACCCACAGAGCGTCGAGACCTTTCTCCTGGCGGCATCAGATGTCTTGCCCCGACTGGTCATCATCGATACGCTCGGCCGGTGCACGCAGGGCACCAGGGAAAATGATTCGGATGGCATGGGCGAGGCGCTCGGAGCGGTGGATCGGATTCGGGAGGTCCTCGGCACCAGCGTCCCACCCGCTAGCGCATCCTTCCCGTGACGGCGGGGATAACCCCCGAGGGCACTCGAGTCAGGACGGTGCCGCGGACGCGATCTGGGTGATGAAGGACCAGGACGGAAGCCGGATCCTCTCCTGCGCCAAGCTCAAGGACGGCGACGAATCCACGGAGGTGCGTCTAGCGCTTATCCAGCGTGAGGGAAGCGTCGTACTCATGCCAGCGGACAAGGCGGGCGTCCAACAGAGTCTAACGACCGGACAGCTCAAGGTGCTGGCCACGATCCATGGAATCGACCACGGAACCGGTGTGGGAGCGAGCACGATCGTCGATGTCTCGAAGGTCGCTAAGTCTTCTGTACACTACATCCTCAAGAACCTCAAAGACGCTGGTCTTGTCGCACACAAGTCCTATCGCTGGCGGCTGACTTCGGCGGGCCTCGTCCAGTCGTCCAAGGGGTGTCCAGTGCTCAGTCCAGCACTCGCCTCTATGCCGTCTGAGAGCCCAGCTCGAGCTAGTCCAGGGGGACCACTTTGTCCCCCGAACTGGACTGTGGCTCAGCGCGCTGAAGAGAAACGAAACAGCAGACCACGCGACCCTCGGAACTCGGGTATGCAGGATGAGTCCGTGGGATCTTCAAGCGCTTGCCGAGCGCTCGGGGCCAAGCCCCGATGACTACCAAGCAGGCAAAGGGCGTGGCCGAATTCGCCGACCCGGCTCTTCGTCGGTGCGGAACCGCCTCAGCGAGCTGCATAGGGGCGGACTCCCAGCTGATGCTGGCCGGACTGACGTAGGGGACGCACTCGTTTACCAGTCGGCGGTATGAGCGCAGCCCTCCTGCTTGACCGGTGGCGGGCTGAGGCCGAGATCCTACGCCGGCGTGGGGCGCATCCCCAGGCGGACGCTCTGGCGTCATGCGCGACCGAGCTCGAGGAGTTCGAGCGCGCCCGCGACTTCGAGGCGCTCCCTCTCGAGCAGGCTTCAGCCGAGTCCGGCTTTGGCTACTCCGCACTCCAGCAGATGCTTGCCGATAACGAGCTGCTGAACGTCGGACGGAAGGGTAAGCCCTGGTGCGCCGCGGCGACTTGCCGCGAAAGGCGCGGCGGCGAACCAGCCCGGATCTGGCGGGAGCGGTCATCGCCGGCCGGATCGGTGCAGTCCTTGACAAGGGACTAGCCGTCACAGTATGTGTGACGCTATGCGAAGCCTCCGCCTTCTCTTCATTCGAGCACTTCGCCTCGCCTCGCCCTCGATCGAGGACATCGCTGCCGGCCTGGGGGTGTGCACCTTGGCTGTACGGCGTTGGCGCCTGGGGGATCGGAACGTGGCACTGGAGGTGGCGGGCGCGCTGGCGAAGCTGCTCCGACGGCAGGCTAGGGACCTGGAGCGGTCGCCGCGGAGCTGGACCGCTTCACCCAGTCGAAAGGGGTACCGATTGACAAGTAGCGCGGGAATTTCGCTGCCGGCACCCGAGGCGTCGCTCGCAGACGCCTCGGGCGTGCGCCGCGGAAGACAGGCCCGAAGCCCTGGAACCACACCGCAGGAGCGCGCGGATACCGCTGCACGGTGTACGAGCGGGTCCCGGCTGGAGTGATCTGGGCACGTGTGTGGGATCCGACGCTATCGGGCCGACGAAGGGGGGGCCCGGCGCGCGTCCCTCGAGCATCGCAACAAGGTCGCGGCCCGGGCCTATGCGACGGGTCAGGCCGCCAAGCTGGAGCAGGGGACCTGCGAGCTGATGACAGGGCGGGTGACGTTGGCCCGGGCGCTCGCCGCCTACCGCACCCATCACAGCCCGAACAAGACGCCGAGGCAGCAGCTCGAGGACGAACGACGAGCGGAGCTGTGGGCCCGGGTTCTTGGTGCCGAGCGTGAACCCCGGAGGATTACCCGCCAGGATCTGCAGGAGTTCAGCTCTGCACGCCTGGCTGGGGCTATCGACGGGCGAGGCAATCCCGTTGAGGCTAACAACCGTCGCACGCTTCGTGCACGTCCGGTGGAAGCGGACATCGACTGGCTTCGGTGGCTCTGCAACTGGGCGACGGAGTGGCAGGATGAGGATGGGCGGTAGCTCATGCGGGAGAACCCGCTGCGAGGCTTCAAGGCAGCCAGCGAGAAGAACCCTCGGCGCGCGGTGGCCTCCACCGATCGGTACGAAGCGGTACGCGATGTGGCCGACCAGGTGACCATGGAAGTGCGGTGGGATGGTCCCCGGCGGAGACAGCGCTCCTACCTCACGGAGATCCTCGACCTCGCGGCCGGCACGGGCCGGCGCATTACCGCGATCTGCTCGCTCCGCGCGGAGGATCTACTACTGCAGCCGACGCCGGCGGCTCCTCATGGCGCCATTCGCTGGCCGGCTGGCACCGACAAGATGGGACGCGAAACGATCGTACCTATCAGCCCGGAGGTTCGCTCGGCACTGCTCCGAGTCTTGGAGGGCCGCGGCCTCCAGGCGGGCTACTTGTTCCCCTGCCCAACGAGCGCGGATCGGCCAGTCACCAAGACGCTGGCCGGGAAATGGCTGCGTCGAGCTGAGGCGCTCGCCAAGCTCGAGCCACAGGAGGGCAGTGCTTTCCATGCCTACCGCCGAGGCTGGGCAACGGCTCGGAAGCATCTACCTCTGCCGGACGTTGCCGCGGCGGGCGGTTGGAAGGGCACGGTGGCGCTCCAGCGGTCCTACCTCCATGCGGACGAGCAGACGATGCTGACGGTCGTGATGAGCGGCGCCGAGCTCGCGACGTCCGGAAGGCATGAATTCGAACCGCTACGTACAGAGCAACGTACAGGCGCTTTGGCGAGCGCCCGCGAGCGTCTAAGTTATTGTCTTGTAATGACGGGGCGTTAGCTCAGCTGGGAGAGCACCTGCTTTGCAAGCAGGGGGTCACCGGTTCGATCCCGGTACGCTCCACATCACGTTGCCCCGCCGCTCACCATGAGCGGCGGGGCAATTTATTGCCGGGACGGTAGCTTACCCGCCGCGCGGCCATTGTCCCCGGCGCTCGGCCGACGCGAATGTCCGGCCGCCGCCCGCTCAAACGTCGAAGTACCGAACGCACCCGACGGCAGCGCGGAAACAACTCCGGCGCCGAGCGACGGGCGCCGTACCAGGAGACCACGATCATGAGCGAGTTCGTCTACCTGTTCCGGATCGGCTCGGCGGAGCAGCGGGAGGCCATGGGAACGCCGGAGCAGGCGCAGCAGAGCATGCGGGTGTGGCTGGCCTGGATGCGCGAGCTGGAGGCGAAGGGGCACATCAAGAGTCCAGGGCAGCCACTCGCGCCCGAAGGCAAGGTGGTCCGCGGCAGTCAGCGGGCGGTTACCGACGGTCCCTATATCGAGGTCAAGGACTTGGTCGCTGGCTTCATCATCATCGAGGCGCGGGACCTGGCGCAGGCGGTCGAGCTCTCGACCGGTTGCCCGATGCTCGAAGGGGGCGGGTCGGTGGAGGTTCGCCCGGTGATGAGTTCGCCACGCTGATGCCATGGAGGAAACACCATGCAGAGACTGATTGCTTTCACCCAGGTGACCCTGGATGGCTACTTCACCGGCAGGAACGGTGATCTCAGCTGGGCGCACGAGGAACTACAGGATGCGGAGTGGAATGCGTTTGTCGCCGAGAATGCCAGCGGCGGGGGCACGCTGCTGTTCGGCCGGAATACCTACGAGCTCATGGTACGCTACTGGCCGACACCCGCCGCACACGAGAACGATCCCGTCGTGGCCGAGCGGATGAACCGTGCGCCCAAGGTCGTGTTTTCGAGGACGCTGGACAAGCCATCGTGGAGCAACACGAGGCTGCTGAAGGGCGACCTGGCGACAGAAGTACGTAAGTTGAAGCAGGAGCCTGGCGAAGGCATGGCGATCCTGGGAAGTGGCAGCATTGTATCCCAGTTGGCCCAGGTGGGCTTGATCGATGAATACCAGATCGTGATCAAGCCGGTAGCGCTCGGCGAGGGCAGGACGATGTTCGAGGGCATCAAGCAGAAGTTGGGGTTGAAGCTGACCAAGACGCGCGCCTTCGCCAACGGGAACGTCCTGCTGTCCTACGAGCCGAGAGCGTGAGGGAGGAGCGGCACTCGCTGTGGAGCTGAGCGAGCATCTCTTTCGGCGTGAGTCGGGGCGCATGGTGGCGGCGCTCACGCGGATCTTCGGCGTCCACAACCTGGCGCTGGCGGAAGACGTCGTCCAGGACGCCTTCTGCCGGGCGCTGGAGGTGTGGAAGGTCCGCGGCATGCCCGAGAACCCGTCCGCCTGGCTCATGGCCACGGCGAAGAACCGCGCGCTCGACGTCGTCAGACGCGAGCGGACGGCGCGCACGTTCGCGCCCGACATGGGCCGCCTACTCGAGACGGAGTGGACGATCGCCCCGCTCGTCGACGAGGCCTTCGCTGCGCGCGCCATTCACGATGAGCAGCTGCGGATGATGTTCTCGTGCTGCGATCCGCGACTGTCGGAGGAAGTCCAGGTCGCCCTCATCCTCAACATCCTCTGCGGCTTCGGTGCGCCGGAGATCGCCAGCGCGTTCCTCAGCGGCCGGGCGGCGGTCGAGAAGCGGATCTCGCGAGGCAAGAAGGTGCTCGCGAGCTCCCGGCGGCTGTTCGATCTGGCGGACGCGGAGTTCGGGTCGCGGCTCTCGGCCGTCCGGCGCGCGCTGTATCTGCTCTTCAACGAGGGCTATCACGGCGCGTCCGGCCAGGCCGCGGTCCGGGCCGAGCTGTGCGGCGACGCCATGCGCCTGAACGCCCTGCTGCGGGAATACCCGGCGGCGGCGACGCCGGCCACGGACGCGCTGGCCGCGCTCATGTGCCTCCATGCCGCGCGGCTCCCGGCACGGCTCGATTCGGAGGGCGACCTGACCTCGCTCGTCCACCAGGACCGATCGCAATGGGACACCCGGTTGCTGGCGGAAGGGCTGGCGCTCCTCGAGCGCTCGGCCGCGGGGCAGGAGTTGTCGGCGTATCACATCGAGGCGGCGATCGCCGCCGCCCACGCGAGCGCGCGGAGCGTGGAGGAGACCGACTGGGCGTCGATCGTCGCGTTATACGACCAGCTGACGGAGGTAGCACCGTCCCCAGTGGTGGCGCTCAACCGCGCGATCGCCATCGCCGAGCGCGACGGCGCCGACCGCGGGCTCGAGGCGCTGCATGCGATCACCGAACGCGCCCGGCTGTCCAGCTACCCCTTCTATCCCGCTGCCGTGGGTGAGCTGGAGCTCCGCCGCGGCCATCCTGAGCGCGCGCGGACCCACTTCCAGACCGCGCTGGGCCTCGCGAGAAACGCCATGGAACGTCGGTTTCTCGAGCAGCGCCTGCGGTGCTGCGACGAGCGGCGGACCGGCCGCGCCGACTCCGATCAGGTCGGCTGAAGCCCGGGCTTGGCGCGGAGCTCCGACGCCGACACCGCCAGCAGATTGGTCATCGCCGACCACATCGAGTTCAGGCCGCCGCGCACGACCACGTCCCACGCCCCGCACTGGTGCGCGGCGTGCCGGGTCTCGACGGTCAGGAAGGTGGCGTGCGACAGGATCGGCGTGTTCGGCGCATGCTCTCCGACGGCCCGGAGCGCGGCCAGTGCGGAGGCGTCGCGGAGCCGGGTGTCGAGCATGACGAGATCGAACGGCCGCGCATCGAGCAGTGCCAGACCGCTGTGGAGGTCGCCGGCCTCGGTCACATGCACCCGGCCACGCCCCTTCAGGGCCACCAGCTCCTGCACGAGCTGACGGTCGCACTCCTCGTCCTCGATCAACAGCACTTCGGCCGCGGGCTGCATGGTCACCGTCCTGGGGTGGGGATGGAAGGTGCGGGCGACGGCGTGATCGGCTCCCTGCCGCCGGTCGAGCTGGCGAGCGTCAGCGCACCGAGTGTGAGCGCGAACAGCTGGGGCGAGTGCACCGTGACCTCCGGGTCGGGAAGGGCGGCAGTAGGTTCGAGCCGCGTGCTTCCTTATGTGGGGAAGACGCATGCCAGCGCGGCAGACCGGCTGCACGATCTCGAGACAGGCCGAGTAAGCGGCGCGTCGGATGGGGCTTAACCGGGCGGGCTGTGCGGTTGCTTGGCAGGGAGGACAGGGATTGCACTCACAAGTGCCGTGGCGGCGCGGCTCCGGGCTGTGGGCCCCGGCCCACAACGACCACACGCCGCCGGCCGCGCCCATGGGCGTGACCGACGACGTATGGACCGGGAGTCCGGGGCAGAGCCCCGGGAAGATTCAGGTCGTCAGGACGTTGCCGTACCGGGCGAAGTCGTCGAGGATCCGGCCGGTGCCGCGAACTACGGACGTGAGCGGATCGTCGTCCACCCGGACCGGGAGCCCGGTTTCGTCCATCAGGAGCTGGTCGAGGCCGCGGATCAGCGAGCCGCCGCCGGTGAGGACGATGCCGTGCTCGAGGATATCGCTTGCCAGCTCGGGCGGGGTCATCTCGAGCGCCCGCCGAACCGCGTTCAGGATTCGGGAGACCGGCTCCTGGATCGCGTCCCGCACACCGGACGAGTCGACCCGCACCGTCTTCGGCAAGCCGGAGACGAGATCCCGGCCCTTCACGTCCATCTCTTCCTCGGGCTCCAGGGGCACCGCCGAGCCCAGCCGGATCTTGATCCGCTCGGCCGTCGGCTCGCCGATCAGGAGGCTGTAGTTCTTGCGCATGAACTGCACGATGGCCTGGTCGAGCTCGTCGCCGCCGGTCCGGATGGAGGCGTCGCACACGATGCCGCCCAACGCGATGACCGCGATGTTGGTGGTGCCGCCGCCGATGTCGATGACCATGCTGCCGACCGGCGTCTCGACCGGCAGCCCCACGCCGATCGCCGCCGCCATCGGCTCGGCCACCATGAGCAGCCGCTTCACGCCCGCCGAGCGCGCCGAGTCGCGGACCGCGCGCCGCTCGACCTCGGTGATGCCGGATGGGACACAGACGATGACGGTGGGCTTGACCTTGAAGATCGAGCGGTCGATGACCAGGCGGAGAAAGTGGCGGAGCATCTTCTCGGCGACGTCGAAGTTCGCGATCACGCCGTCCTTCATCGGCCGCACGGCAAGGATCCCGTCCGGAGTCCGGCCCAGCATCCGCTTGGCCTCGAGGCCGATCCCCATGATGTTTCCGGTCGACTGATCGACCGCCGCCACGGAGGGTTCGTTCAGGACCACGCCCTCGCCCTTGACCAGCACGAGCGTGTTGGCGGTGCCCAGGTCGACGGCGATTTCGGTGGCCGGACGCCAGCCGCGCCGCCGGGGCATTGGGCGCCGGCGATCGGCGCCGGGATCGATCTCAGCATCGGAGGAGGAAGGCACGGGCGGCTTGATCGCGACGGTCACTGGATTCGAAGTCCTTCCTCAGCGGTTGCAGAAAACCTGCGCGGATGGCGTTTCACCCGTTCATCTCGATGCGCGGCTTCGCGATAGTGCTCGACACAGTCGACAGTGCAAAATATGATCCACCTCGGATTCCTGCTCATCCTGGTCGGCGCCGCCCTCCTGCCGCCGTCGCGGGCGCGCCGCGCGGCGGGCTTGGCGGCGGCCGCATCGGGGCTCGCACTCGCGGGGCTCGCCGGGACGTCACCGCTCGCCGAGCCTGGCGTCGCGTTGCTCGCCGGGCTGCCCGCCGGCTTCCTCGCGGCCGGCGCGGCGCTCGTGGTGCTCGGGGCCGTTCTCGCCATCGGCTCGGCGCTGGTCGCCGTGCTCGACCGCCGCGCGGCACCGACGGTCGCGGGCGCCATCGCGCTCGCGCCCGGCGGAGTACTGCTGGGCTGGGGCGGGGCCGGCCTGGTGGCCGCGGCGCCGCCCGGCGCGCTCATCCTGTCGATGCTGGTGGAGGTCGCTCTCGGTGTCCCGCTGGTCCTGGCCGGCTGGTACCTGCGGTTCGCTCCGCCGGCCGACCGCGAGCGGCCCCGCCCGCTCGCCCTTGCGGCGGGATTACTGGCCGGAGCGCTCGCGGCCGCGATCGGGCCGCACGTTGGCCTCGTGGTGCTCGGCGTCATTCTCGCCGCCTGCATGGGCCACCTGCTCCAGCGGGCGGAGGGCGGGCCCCGACTCCCGCTCGCGCCCGCCGCCACGCTCCCGCTTCTGCCGGCCTGGTGGCTCATGGCCACCATCGCGGGTCCGGTCGGCCTGCGGGTGAGCGGGCTGGCGTCGGTACCGTTGAGCCCGGCGGCCGAACAGCTGCTGGCGCTGCCACTGCTCATTGCCGCCTGGGCTGTTGCCGGCCTGTGGCCGCTGCACCGCCACCTGCCCGGAGCGCTGGTCGCGCCCGTCGGCGCACTGCTGATGGCGCGAGTGGCGATCCCGGCGGTGCCCTTGGGTCTGGAGCACTGGCGGCCGCTCATGATGCCGCTCATCGTGGCGGGAGTTTGGCACGCGGCGCTGAGCGGTCGGCTGCCCCGCGTGGCGGTGGGGATCGCCTGGGTCGGGCTGCTCGCGCCGGGAAGAATGGGCCTGGCCGGGGCTGCGCTGCTGCTCGCAGCGGGTCTCGCGGTCGAGCTGGTGGAGCGGATCAGTGCGCTTCGAGTGGGACTGCTCGCCCCCGCGGCGCAGGCGCTGCCGCTGATCGCGTTCGGATGGGGCGCGCTGCTCGCAGTGGGAGCGGGGCTTCGGGGCGAGGTCGTCTACACTGCGATCGCGGTGGCCGGACTGGTAGCGCTCTGCGGCCGCCCGTGGCCTCAGGCCATCACGGCGAGCGCACCGAGCACGACCTCGCCCAGCGCCTGATCGCCGTCGAATCGGACGCGGGCGCGCGCCGCGTCGCGGCCGAGCCCCTTCGAAAAGAGTCGCCAGGCGGTATCGTCGGACATCGTCACCGTGGCGTCGGGCGCAGGATGGCGGCCGGCCAACAGGCGCCAGGCGCCGGCGTCCCGCCGGAGGGTCCAGTCGCCGCCCGCCGGTCCCTCGATGATGAGCCCCACGGCGGTTCCGTCCTCCTTGACGACGGCGCGGTAGGCCACCGGGACCGCCCGTACGAACAGGTCGAGCACGGGGTGGAGCCACTCGCGCCCGCTGAGCGGCGGGGCGCCGACCGCGTCCCGGATCTGCTGCTGATGGAGCCACCGCTCGGTGTAGTCCCGGCCGACGTCGAACCAGTGCGCCGAGGCCTCTTCGCCGGCCCAGGCGACCGCCCAATGCGCCGGGGCATGCGGGTCGATCGACCGGAAGAGCTCAACCACCATCGGCCCGGTCACCTCGAGCAGATCGATCAGCACCCGCGGGCTCATCCGCCGCGCCACCGCCACCCACTCGGCATTCATCCGGTTGATCATCGCCACCAGCGAGGCGTAGCCGTCGATGGCCACGTCCGACGCCGGCGGCTGGCCGTCGCGATGAAACGACAGGCGGCGCAAGTCGTCGTCCAGCAGGTGGGCCGTGATGTCCCTGACCGACCAGAGCGCGCAGGCGGTCGGCCGGTGCCAGTCGTCGGCGCCGAGTCCGCGGAGCAGGGCGATGAGCTCGGCGTGGAGCGGCCCGAACCGATCGACCAGCAGGACGGGCTCGAGCGGACGAAGCGAGGCGGACGCGGTCGGCATCCCGGAAATGTGGCGCCTTACTGACCGCAGGCAAAGGCGCGTTGACCCCCCCGACGGCCACGGCCATATTGCCCGCTGGAGCCGAGAAAGTCATTCGGAATTGCGCAGGTCCCAGCCAGAGGAGCCGGTCATGGCGTTCACCCTTCCCCCCTTGCCCTACGACTACACCGCCTTGGAGCCGCACATCGACGAGCAGACGATGCGGATCCATCACGACAAGCATCACGGCGCCTATGTCACCAACCTGAACGCGGCGCTCGAGCCGCATCCCGATCTGCAGAAGAAGTCGATCGAGGAGATTGTCGCCAACCTGGACGCCATCCCCGAGGCGATCCGCACCCCCGTGCGGAACAACGGCGGCGGCCACGTCAACCACACGATGTTCTGGGAGATGATGGCGCCGGGCGGCGCCAAGGAGCCGTCGGGTGCGCTCGCGGACGCCATCACCAAGGCGTTCGGGGGCCTGTCACAGTTCAAGGAGCAGTTCCAGAAGGCCTGCGTCGGGCGGTTCGGCAGCGGCTGGGGCTGGCTCGTGGCCGACCGGAGCGGCGGACTCAGCATCGAGAGCACTCCCAACCAGGATACCCCGCTCATGAGCGGCAAGCGGCCGATCCTGGGCTGCGACGTCTGGGAGCACGCCTACTACCTCAAGTATCAGAACCGCCGTCCGGATTACCTGGCCGCGTGGTGGAACGTCGTCAACTGGAGTGACATCGCCCGCCGGTACGACCGCGCGAAGGGGGCCTGAGCTTCATGGCCTCGCTTCCAGCGGTGGGCTCGCCCGCGCCGGATTTCACCCTGCCGTCCACCGCCGATGTCGACGTGACGCTCTCGCAGCTGCGCGGGCGGAACGTGCTGCTCGCGTTCTTTCCGTTGGCCTTCACCAAGACCTGCACCGCGGAGTTGTGCGCCTTCTCCGACGACTACGCGCAGTTCCAGACCGCCAACACGGTGGTCCTCCCGATCAGCGTCGACTCGGTGCCGACGCTCAAGGAGTTCAAGCAGAAGGAGCACATCGCGGTCGACTTGCTGAGCGACTTCAAGCGCGATGTGAGCCGCCTCTACGGCACGCTGCTCGAGGACAAGTTCTTCTCGAACCGGGCGTACGTGCTGATCGACGGAAAGGGTGTCGTGCGCTGGACGTTTCTCGAGCACACACCGGGGACCCGGCGCGAGAACGTGGAGATCCTCCAGCAGTTGCGCACGCTCTCGTAGGCCGGACCGGCCGGGAAAGGCGCCGCGACCGTGCGACGAGTGGCGCTGGTCGCCTCGGCCGACGGCGCTTCCGCTCTGGAGCGGGAGCTGGACGAGAGCCTCCGGTGGCTCGGCGCCCTGCCGAGCCACGGCGTCCGCCGATATCGACGGCTGGCCGATGTCGCGCTCGCGCAGAGCGACGCGCTCTGGGTGCGGGGCGCCTCGGACGATGATCCGCGTCTCCTCCCGTGGCTCCGGTCGGGTGGCCGGATGCTGGCGACCCACGACGGGGTCCTGCTCTCGACCGCGCTGGGCCTGGCGCGCGACCCACCGGTGGCGGTCCCGTTTCCGCATCCTGCCCCGCCAGGCTTCGGTCTCGCCGGCTTCGGCCCCCATCCCCTCTTCGCCGGCCTGCGTGACGGGGCCGTGCTTACCCCGATCTTCGATGCTGATCCGCCGGCGCTCCGCTGCTACCCCGGGCGGCGGCCCGCCGATGCGACGGTGGTCGCCGTGGCGCGGCGGGGGCTCGAGCTCGATCCCGATACGGTCCTCGCCTGGGAATACACGGTCGGCGCGGGCGGAGTGCTCTGCCTCGGCTTCCACCCTTCGCTGCTGGCCGCCGGCGATTCGACCCGGCGCCGCGATGCCGAAGTGGTGCTGGCCAATGCGCTCGTGGGCGACGCGATTCCACATCAGGAGCGCGCGACCCCGGTCCCGTCGTGGCCGGCGCCGGGAGGGCAGGCGACGGGCGTCGAGTCGCCCGGGGCGGTCCTCGCCGCGCCGATGGATTCCTGGCCGGCGTCGGCCGCGCCCGCCCTCGACCTCGCGCCGGCCGCGGGATGGACTCACGCGGGGCGCCGCCTGCTGGTGCGCGCGCGCGCGGGCGGCGGCCGGCGCGAGGTCTGGGCGCCGCCGTTCAGGATCATGCACGACGCCCGCGTCCGGGACGCCATCACATGCGCTCCGGGACACGTGGCCGCCGACGAGATGGCCGGCGGCCTCGCGATCGCGGATCACCGGCTGCTGGAGCGCTGGATCGCGGCGGCCGATGTTCCGGCTGTCGCGTGGGAGATCAGCGGCCAGGCCGGGATCGAGATCACGGCGGAGTGGGACGTGGACCTGCGCCGGGCGTGGCCCTATCCGGCCGGATCCTACGGCGATCTCGCGTTTGCCGTCGCGGCCGATGGCCGCAGTTTCGGCGTCACGTCTTCGGCGGGACCGCGGGCGCTGTTCGCGGTGACCGGCGGCTCGCTGGTGGTCGACGGGGCGACGGGCGCACCCGTCGTGCGGGTTCGGTGCGCCGGCGTGACACCGCTCCGGATCGTGGCCGTCGCCGGCATCGACATGGAGGAGCTGCAGCGCGCCGTCCGCGTGCTCGAGCGCGACGGCGTGGGCGGGCTGGCCGAGGCGCGGGCGCGGAGGGCCGCCCAGCTCGAGCGCTACGGGACGGCGTTCGAGGCGCCCGACGAGATGCTCGCGCGCGGCTTCGCCTGGTCCCGCCAGCGCGGCGACGAGGCGCTGGTCGGCGTGCCGGGCGTGGGCCGTGCCGTGCTCGCGGCCTGCCCGCGCGGTGCGAGCGAGGACGCGTGGTGCTTCGGCACCCAGGCCTGCGGGGCCGCCGCCGCCCAGCTCATCGCCGGCAATCGCGATCCCGCCCGCGAGCTGCTCAAGTTCCTGGCCCAGACCCAGCATCCGGACGGCGGCATCCCGGCGTATCATCCGCTCGGGGGACTGGCCTCCGTCCCCGAGTCGGCGAGCACGCTGGCGTTCCTCGACCTGGCCGAGCGGGTGCTGGCGTGGACCGGCGAGGTCGAGCCGCTCCGCCGCCTGCGCGGGGCGCTGGCAGGCGCGCTCGATTTCGTGGCGCGGCGTCCAGCCGACGGGCTGCTGGTGCACGCGCGCACACTCGACGCGCTCGAGCCGCTGATCGACGGCGCCGCCGCGGGGCGGTCGATCGAGATCCTCCAGGCGCGGAGCGCGGCGGCCGGCGGTCCCACCACCGTCGAAGCGCACGCGGTGGTGGAGGCCGCGGCGGCGGCGCTCCGGCGTGCTCCGGGCTCGTTGCCGGGGACCGGGGCGGCGCCGGCGCTGCTCGAGGCGGTCGCCTCGCTGTGGGGGCTCGAGCCTGACGCGCCGGATGCCGCGCTCGGCCTCGCGCCGATCCTGCCCGCCGGCTGGAGCGGCTACGCGCTCCGGCGCCTTCGGATCGGCCGGAGCCTGCTCGATCTCGAGCTCCGGCGGCGGCCGGGTGCCATCGTGGTGCGGACCGCCCACCTGTTCGGCCCGCGACTGGTGGTGACGATCGAGCTGCGCGGGGTGGGCGTCGAGACGACCGAGGTGGACGATATCGCGCTGGGCGGCGGCCGGGCCCGGTTCGAGGCGCACGCGCGCCACGAGGTCCGGTTTCTCCTGCGCGCGTAGCCTTGCCGCGCCGCGTACCGCCCCGGCCGTTTACTCTACCTCCCGCCCGGTGTACGCTTTCAGCACTCCACCAAGGATCGCGATGCATCGTCTCCGCTTTCCGGCGCTCTGCCTCGGCCTGCTGCTCGCCGCTGGGTGCCAGATCGAAGACCACACGCCGACCGGAAGCCGCCGCGACGAGGAGGCGGTCCAGTCGCTCGTGGCCCGCTACGCGCGTACTCTGTCCGAGCGCGACTGGAGCGGCGTCCGCGCGCTGTTCTGGGCCGATGCCTCGTACTCCGGGCCGATGCTGCCCGCGCCCGGCACCGGCCACCAGGCGGTGCCGATCGACCTCGCGCTCAGCCTCATCGGACGTCGGCTCGAAGGGGTCGCGGCGGAGCGGTTCGACGTCCGCGTGTTGCGGTCGGACTACCGGCAGGAGGGGGATCTCGCGGCCGTATGGCTCACCACCCGCCGGCTCCTGCCCGTCGCGGGCTCGGTAATCGACGGGGAATGGGTCGAGCACCTGGTGCTCCGACGGATCAACGGCGAGTGGCGGATCCTCAGCCTCGCCGCGACGGCGTCGCCCCGTGGAGCCGCGCGTGAGTCACGCTGAGCTGGCGCTCGTGGGGTCGGTGGCCAAGCTCCTCAACGAGGGGCTCGGCACCGAGGCCACGCTCGCCGCCGTGGCCGAGACCCTCCGCCGCGGTGTTCCCCTCGAGGCGGTGACCGTGTGGCTCCGGGAGCCGGGGTCGACCGCCTTCCGGGCCGTGCAGGCTCCGCCGGCGCCGGACCCGCCCGCGCCCGTGCGCTCGCTGGCCACCCTGCCGCCCCGGCCCGACTGGCAGCGCTTCCCGCTCGAGCACGAGGGCGCGCGGCTCGGGCTGCTGGAGGCCCGGCCCGGAACGGACTCGGTCGATTGCGAGGTGCTGACCATCGTCGCGGATTTCCTGGCGCCGTACCTCGCCTCGGTCGAGCTCTCGGCCGACCTGGCGGGGGAGGTGGCGGCGCAGTCCCGCGAGATCGAGGAGCATCGTCGCTTCACCAGCCTCATCATCGACAGTCTGCCGCTCGGCCTCTACGTCGTCGATCGCGACTACCGCATCCAGAGCTGGAACCGCAAGCGGGAGACGGGCACCCAGGGCCTCAGGCGCGGCGACGTGGTCGGCCGGCCGGTGTTCGACGTGCTCACCCGGCAGCCGGCCGCGGAGCTGCGCGCCGAGTTCGACCGGGTCTTTCAGACCGGCGAGATCCAGCAGACGGAGCAGGAGGTCACGCTGGGCGGGGAGCCGAGGTTCTTCCGGCTCAGCAAGATTCCGATGCGGCTCGACGGAGACGAGATCACCCACGTCATCACCGTGGGCGAGGACGTGACCGACTGGCACCGGATCCAGGGCCAGATCCTCCAGAGCGAGAAGCTGGCGGCGATCGGCCAGCTGGCGGCCGGCGTCATGCACGAGATCAACAACCCGCTCGCCACCATCAGCGCCTGTGTGGCGGCGATCGAAGGCCGGCTGCCCGCTGCCGCCACCCCGCAGGTGAGCGAGTATCTGGAGATCATCGACCGCGAAGTGGCGCGCTGCTCCCGGATCGTCGACGGTCTGCTCGACTTCAGCCGGCCGAAGGCGACGGAGAAGCGTCCGCTGTCGCTCAACGCCCTCGTGGACGAAACCCTCTTCCTGCTCAAGCACCACCAGCGTTTCAAGCGGCTCCAGGTGGTCCGCGAGCTGGCGCCCGAGCTGCCCGAGACGGTCGGCAGCGCCGAGCAGCTCATCCAGGTGCTCATGGCCCTGATGCTCAACGCGCTCGACGCGATGGAGCACGGCGGCCAGCTCGTGGTCCGGACGAGGCGGAGCCCGGCCCGCCGGGACGAGATCGTGGTGGAGGTGCAGGACACCGGCGTCGGGATTCCGCGTGCGGAGCAGACCAAGATCTTCGAGCCGTTCTACACGACCAAGCCGCCAGGCCGCGGAACGGGGCTGGGGCTGTCCATCTGCTATGGCATCGTCGCCGACCATGGCGGACGGATCGAGGTGGACAGCCAGCCCGGCCTCGGCGCCACCTTCCGCGTCTTCCTGCCGGTCCGCGTATGAAGATCCTGGTCATCGAGGACGACCGCACCGTTGGCCAGTACGTCAAGCGCGGGCTCGAGGAGCACCACTTCCAGGCCGATCTGGTCGACGACGGGATGGAGGGGCTGCGCCTGGCCTCGGGCGGCCGGTACGACCTGCTGGTGCTCGACCTCCGGCTGCCCGGCATGAGCGGGCTCGAAGTCCTGCGCACGCTGCGCGACCGGGGGACCACGACGCCGATCCTCGTGCTCACGGCGCAGGACGCGGTCGACTTCAAGGTCCAGGCGCTCCGCTCGGGCGCGGACGACTATGTCACCAAGCCGTTCGCCTTCGAGGAGCTGCTCGCGCGGGTCGAGGCGCTCGGCCGGCGGCCCAAGGAGATCCGCGAGCCGGTGCTCCGGGTGGGCGACCTCGAGCTCGACACCGCCACGCGGGAAGTCCGGCGCGCGGGCGAGCCCATGGACCTGACGCCCAAGGAATACACCGTCCTCGAGTACCTCATGCGGCACGCGGGGCGGGTGATGTCCCGCACGCTGATCACCGAGTACGCGTGGGACTACCACTTCGATCCGGGCACCAACATCGTCGACGTGGTGATCAATCGGCTGCGGAAGAAGGTCGACTCGGGGCATGCGCAGAAGCTGGTGCACACCGTGCGCGGCGTCGGGTACGTCGTGAAGGTCTGAGACGTGACCACCATCCGCCGGCGGCTCACCCTGTGGTACACGGTGGCGCTCGGCGTGACCATCCTGGCGTTCGGCACGCTGCTCTACCTCGAGCGGCGGCAGTCGAGTCTCCGCGAGCTGGACCAGCGCCTCGGGCTCGAGGCCGACCTCGCCAACCGCTGGCTCAGCGAGAGCTACAACGTGCTGGGTCGAATCGTGACGACGGCGGGCGCGCGTCCCGCCCTCGACCCCGGCATCAGTGCCTACCTCGAGGCGGTGCGCGACTATCTGGTCGTCACCGACACCAGCGGCAACGTCCTCGCTCTCTCCGAGGCGGGACGCACGCTCACCGCCGGCGATCTCGAGCACCTCACCGCGCCGCTCGACACCCTGCGGCTGCCCAAACACGCCGGGACCATGCGGCTCGAGGGCCTGCCCGGTCAGGTACGCTTCCTGGCGGAGCGGGTCGAGGCGGCGGGCCCGGAAGTGGGCGGTCTCCTCGTCGCCACCTCGACCGAGCAGGTGGCATTCGGGCCCACGGAGCTGCTGCGGTCCATGCTGCTCATCGCGCCCGTGATCCTGGCCGCGGCGGCGCTGCTGGGCTACTGGCTGGCCGGCACGTCGCTCCGGCCGGTGCAGGGCATCATGGACGAGGTCGAGGACATCTCCGACGGCACCAGCCTCCACCGCCGGCTGGCCGTGCCGCTCTCGGGTGACGAAATGGCGCGGCTGGCGCTCACGGTGAACGGCATGCTTGCCCGGCTGGAGCAGAGCTTCGCCAGCCTGCATCGCTTCACGGCCGACGCGAGCCACGAGCTCAAGACCCCACTCATGGTGCTCCGGGCCGGGGTAGAGCGCGCGCT
Source organism: uncultured Gemmatimonadales bacterium (assembly GCA_963815515.1). GTDB lineage: Bacteria > Gemmatimonadota > Gemmatimonadetes > Gemmatimonadales > GWC2-71-9 > CAVVWJ01. The sequence goes on along the minus strand of CAWFGP010000004.1, from coordinate 450,915 downwards.
GGTGCATCCCGGCGTCCCCGCCGAAATCCTTCAGTCGCTCGACGAGACCCTGGCGCAGATCAACGAGATGACGGAGCTGGTGGAGAGCCTGCTCACGCTGGCGCGCGCGGACGAGGGGCGGGCGCCGCTCGCGGTCGAGGAGTCCGACCTGCGCGATCTGCTGGGCGACGTCGCGGAGACGGCGGGGATGCTGGGCGAAGGGGTGGGCATCACCGTGACGAGCGCGATGCCGGGGCACCCGGTGCCGCTGGCGGTCGACCGGCACCGGATCCGCGAGATGCTGCTCAACCTGGTCACCAACGCGATCAAGTACACCCCGCAGGGCGGCACGGTGGACCTCACCCTGGCGGAGCAGGACGACGCGGTCACGCTCACCGTCCGCGATACCGGCATCGGCATCGCGCCCGGCGATCTTCCGCACATCTTCGAGCGCTTCTGGCGCGCCGACCCGGCCCGCTCGCGCACCGGCGAGCGGCCGGGCACCGGGCTGGGCCTGGCCATCACCAAGTGGATCGCGGAGGCGCACGGCGGATCGATCACCGTGCAGAGCCGGCCGGGGCGGGGGACGGTGTTCATCGTGCGGTTTCCGCGCGGGGGAGCCGGAGGAGCGGGGATCATGCCCGTCACCAGCATGTCGTCCGGCTCGTCCGTGTCGTCGGGGTCGTCGGGGTCGTCGGGGCCCCCCCGCTCGCCGGGGTCGTTTGGCGAGTCACCCTGAGCGATCCCTCGTTGCGATTTCCAACGCTCCCGCCCCTCGCGCTGCTCCCGACGCAACCCCTAATTCCGTTGTCATCGAATTGTCATCTTCGGGCTACTAGCCCGACATCAGTGAAGTGGTAGCTTCTCGAGCACGATGATCCTCCCTTCATGGAGGTAGTTGCGTGTTCGAGAACCTGATCGAGTCGAAGCAAAAGGGAACGCGGACGATCGGACAGACGGTGCTGTCCGTGCTTGTCCATGCCGGCCTGATCTTCGGGGCCGTGCAGGCGACCCGGGGCATGGCGGAAACCATCAAGAACCGCCCCATCGATACGACGATGGTATTCCTGAAGCCGCCGCCTCCGCCACCACCGCCGCCTGACCAGCCACCCCCCGACGTCATCGTGTCCCAGAACCCCCCGCCGAAGGGGTTCCAGACCGTGGTGGCGCCGACCGATATCCCGAAGGACATTCCGCCCATCGACCTGAACGAGAAGCCCTTCGATCCGAAGGACTTCACGGGCAAGGGCGTCGAGGGTGGCGTGGCGACGGGCGTGGTGGGCGGCACCGGCCCGGTGACCGGCGAGGTGTTCCTGGAGGCGCAGCTGGACGATCCGGTCCAGCCGATCTCCATCCCGACGCCGCGCTATCCTCCCGTGCTGCAGAGCGCGGGGATCGCCGGCGCCGTCGACCTGCAGTACGTCGTGGATACCACCGGCCACACCGAGCCCGGCTCCTTCAAGGTGATGAAGACGACGCACCCCGCGTTCGTCGAGCCCGCCAAGGAAGCGATCCTGAAGGGCGTCTTCAAGCCGGCCAAGTACAAGGGCCAGGCCGTTCGTCAGCTGGTCCAGCAGCGCATTTCGTTCAAGGTCGGCCAGTAAGACATTTTCCTGCCCAGGAGGCAAGGCAACATGAGTCTCGATCTTTTCAATCTGTGGGGCCAGATGGGCATGTTCGCCAAGGGGATCGTCGTCGTCATGGCGATCATGTCCATCTACTCCCTCACGATCGTCTTCACCAAGCTGGTGCAGCTCAAGCGGAGCGAGTCGGAGACGCGGAAGTTCGCGCCCCAGTTCTCCCGCGCCATTCAGGAGGAGAACCTGGACCAGGCCATCTCCCTGGCCGAGAAGAACAAGAAGAGCCACGTCTCCCGCGTGTTGGGTGAAGCGCTGGCCGAGGTCAAGCCGCTGCTGCGCGATCGCGCCACCATCACGGCCGCCGACATCAACTCGGCCGAGCGGGCGGTCGAGCGGCAGATGCTGATCGTGCTGTCCGAGTTCAAGCGGGGCCTCGGCGTGCTGGGCACGGTGGGCTCGACGGCGCCGTTCGTCGGCCTCCTGGGCACCACGATGGGCATCGTGAACGCGTTCGTGGGCATGGCGGCGCAGGGCGCCTCCGGCGGCCTCGCAGGCATCTCGGCCGGTATCGCCGAGGCGCTCATCACGACCGCTTTCGGTCTGATGGTCGCGATCCCGGCGGTGTGGGCCTACAACTACTTCACCACCAAGATCGAGAACCTCACCGTCGAGATGACGTATACCTCGAAGGAGCTGATCGACTACCTCATCAAGAGCGTGGGGAGCGAGTTCGGGCGTTCGATCTTCACCAAGGAATTCCAGGCCCAGAAGGCGGTGACCGGCAGTGGCCATATCCACGGGTAGCAGCGCCGGAGTCGGCGCCGTCAAGGCGGACATCAACGTGACGCCCATGATCGACGTCATGCTGGTGCTCCTGATCATCTTCATGATCGTGACGCCGCTGATCGCCGCCGGATTCAAGGCCACCCTGCCGAAAGGCAAGAACCTGGATCCCCGGCCCGAGGGCGAGAACGAGGTCGTCCTCGGCATCGACCAGGCGGGCCGGTACTTCCTCAACGGCCGGCCGCTGCCGGACGGCACGCTCGAGGATCAGCTCCGCGGCATCTTCGCGGCGCGGACCGAGGACAAGATCCTGTACTTCAAGGCGGACAACGGGCTCAAGTACTCGAAGATCCAGGAAGCGGTCGAGACCGCGCGCCGGAGCGGCGTCCGGGTCATGGCCGCCATCACGGAGCCCAAGGCCGCCGGTCTGTTTCAGACCGACAAGAAGGAGAAGAAGTAGATGGCCATGAGCGCCGGAGGTTCCAGCGGAGGCGTCCAGTCGGACATCAACGTCACACCGATGATCGACGTGCTTCTGGTACTGCTGATCATCTTCATGATCACGCAGCCGCTCTCGCGGATGGCGCTGGACGTGCAGGTGCCGCCGCCGGACGAGACCGTCACCACCAAGACGCCGCCCAGCCAGATCGTGCTCGAGCTGGCCGATAACGGCAGCTACAGCATCAACGGGCAGCCGGTCCCCAAGGACCAGCTCGATACCCAGATTCACGCGATCTACGATCAGCGCCCCGCCAAGCTCCTGTTCATCAAGGCGGGGCCCAACCGGATATACCAGGACGTCGTCGAGGCCATGGACGTCGCCCGGGGCGCCGGGGTCCAGATCATCGGGTTCACGCCGCAGGAGGCCAGCTCGAAATAGGCGGCGGGCCACACGACGGTACGCGCGCGGGGACCGGTTTCCGGTCCCCGCGTGTGCGTTCGGCGCGTGGGTTCGGCGCGTGTCTGCTGGTGCCCGCGGTGCGTCTCTGGAGCAGGTGGGCGGCCACCGCCCGCTATCTTTCGCCTCCGACGCTTTCGTCCGCACCTCGAGGGATTCCTACGCGCGCACCAACGCCTCTCCGGCTCGCCCTGCCCGCCTCGCGCCGCCGCTACGGCAGCCTGCTGCTGTCGGTGCTGCTCCACGCGCTGATCATCGCGCTGGCGTTGCGCAGCGGGGAGCGGCTCTGGTCGCGGACGCTCGCGCCGGGCGACCCGGCGCTCACGCCGGGCGGTGGCGGTGGCGGCGGTTCCCGGGTGGCCTATATTACCCTGCCGCCCGCGCCCGAGCCGCCGGCGATGCCCCGGCAGACGACGGTCACCGCGCCCGTGCCCCCTCCGCGCGTGGAGCCCGAGCCGGTCGTGACACCGCCGGTCGCGGAGGCGCCCACGCCCGCACCCGCCCCGATCGACACGCAGCCTTCGCTCACGCCGTCCGCGGCGGCCGGTATTGGACCGGGCGCCGGCCCCGGGGCCGGCGGCGGTGGGACCGGGGGAGGGGCGGGCACCGGGATCGGACCGGGCCAGGGCCCGGGCACGGGGCAGGGCGCTGGCGGAGGCGGCCAGGGTGGGAGTGTCCGGCCGCCCGAGCTCCGGGATCTCGCCTTCCCCTTCGACACGCCGCCGAAGGAGCTGCGCGGGGCGTCGCTCGCCGTGACGTTCTGGGTTCGCGTGGATGGGCAGGTCGAGCGCTACCAGGTCGATCCGGCCATCGGCGATCGCGACTACGCCCGCAAGTTCGACGAGGTCATCCGGGCGTTCCGGTTTACGCCGGCTCGGGCGCCGGATGGGACGAAAGTGGCGGGAACGACGACCGTCACCTTCACGCTGCCAGGAAAGCGAAGCTCCTAGGTTGTCATCCTGAGCGAAGCGAAGGAGCCATGCCTCGAATGATGGCTCCTTCGCTTCGCTCAGGATGACGTTCCGAGCCGCCGTACGCACCCCAACGAGGATTTCATGAGCCGGCTCTTCCTGCGGAAGTCAGTCCAGGATTGCGAGAACGACATCCTCGAGCGCGGCGGCCTCAAGCGCTCGCTCGGCAAATGGCACCTGACGGCGCTCGGCGTCGGGGCCACGATCGGCGCCGGCATCTTCGCCACAACGGGCACGGCCATCGTCGGTGACCCCCTCCGTCCCGGGGCCGGCCCGGCCATCGTCATCTCGTTCCTGCTCACCGCGCTCACGTGCGGCTTCGCGGCGCTCTGCTATGCCGAATTCGCCGCCATGGTGCCGATCTCGGGCTCGGCGTACACCTATGCGTACGCCTCGCTCGGTGAGCTGGTGGCGTGGATCATCGGCTGGGACCTGATCGTCGAGTATGCGGTGGGGAACATCGGGGTGGCGATCGGCTGGTCGGGCTACTTCCGCGAGCTGCTGACCCACTTCGGCATCTCGATGCCCGCCTGGCTCGCTACCGACTTTCGGTCGGCGCACATGGCGGCGGAGGCCCTGGCGGGCGGCGCCACCGACGCGACGAACCAGTATCTGGCCTCTGCCATCACGACCGCGCCCCACCTGTTCGGCTTCCCCGTCATCGCCAATCTCCCCGCGTTTCTGATCGTCGCGCTCATCACGGTGGTGCTGGTGATCGGCATCCGCGAGAGTGCGAACTCCAACAACGCGATGGTGATCCTGAAGATCGGCATCATCCTGTTCTTCTGCGCGGTGGGCTCCACGCTCATCCGGCCGGAGAACTGGAACAATCCCGCCACCGGCGGCTTCGCGCCCAACGGGTTCGCCGGGATCAGCGCCGGCGCGGCGATCATCTTCTTCAGCTACATCGGCTTCGACGCCACGAGCACGGCCGCCGAGGAGGCGCGCGACCCGGCCCGCGACATGCCGTTCGGGATCATCATGAGCCTGATCGTGTGCACGGTGCTCTACATCGTGCTGGCGCTGGTGATGACGGGGATGGCGCCCTGGCAGAAGCTCGGGACCGCGGAGCCGATGGTGACGGCGCTCGCCCTGGCCGACGGGTCGCCGCGCCTGCTCATGATCTCGCGCTTCATCGTGTCGCTGGGCGCGGTGATCGCCATGAGCAGCGTGCTGCTGGTGTTCCAGCTCGGGCAGCCGCGCATCTTCATGTCGATGGCGCGCGACGGACTGCTGCCCCCGTTCCTGTCCCGGGTGCATCCGCGGTTCAAGACGCCCTATATCGGCACCATCATCACCGGGCTGTTCGTGGCCACCTTCGCTGCGTTCGCCAACATCGCGGAGGTCGTGGACCTGACGAACATCGGAACGCTGTTTGCCTTCGTGCTGGTGTCGGCGGGGGTGATCGTGCTGCGAAGGATCGAGCCGGACCGGGTGCGCCCGTTCCGGGCGCCCTGGGTGCCGCTCACGCCGCTGATCTCGATCGTGACGTGCCTGTACCTGATGCTGCAGCTCCCGAGGATCACGTGGATCCGCTTCGGGGTCTGGCTGCTGCTGGGACTGGTGATCTACTTCCTCTACGGCATCCGCCACAGCCGCTTGCACGGCGTCGCTCGGCGGTCGTAGGCCGGAGTCACAGGGCCGCGCCGCCCTACCTAGGCGGCGCCGCCCGAGCCCTCACGCGCCGCCAGCCGGAGCGCCCCCAACACCGAATCCACCGGGGCGTCCACCGGCATGAGCCCCGGCTCCTCCTTGAACCGCGCCAGCACGCTCCGGCGCAGCGGGCCGTCGGTCGAGAGCAGGCCGCCCGTGACCGCGACGCCCACCGGCGGGTCCACATCCAGCATCGGCAGGAGGCAGAGGACGAGCTGGGTGAGCTCGCGGGCCGCATAGTCGGCGATGCCCTGCGCCAGAATGTCGCCGTGCGCGGCCACGTCGAGTACGTGCGGCGCGAGGGCGGCCACCTCGGCGGGCGACGCGGCCGCCGCCCAGCGGACGAGCGCGTCGAAGCTATCGCTCCGGGTGGCGGCCAGGACCCGCTCAGTCAGCGCCGTGCGGGGACTCCTTCCATCGGCGGCACGGCTCACGGCGCCGAGGGCCGCGCGGCCGATGGCGTAGCCGCTGCCCTCGTCTCCCATCTGCCAGCCGTAGCCGCCGATCCGCCTCCGCCGGTTGGCGCGGTCCCGGCCCACCGCCACGCTGCCCGTGCCCGCGCTCACCACGATGCCCGGTCCCTGGTCGAACGCCGCCGCCAGGGCGATCTCGATGTCCGTCGACACCACCACCGTCGTGGCGAGGTTCTCGGTTCGGAGTGCCTTCTGCAACTCGTCCCGCTCGGGCTCGCGTCCGGCGCCGGCAGCGCCGACGTACAGCACATCTCCCTTGAGCCGGTCGGTGCCGGCCAGCGCCTTCCGCACCACGTCGGCGATGACCGTGGCCGAGGCGAGCGCCCGCCCGGGCCGGACCGCCGCACCGGCGCCTTCGGCCCGCGCCAGCACCGTCTCGCCGTTGCTCACGCCGACGGCGGTCTTGGTCCCTCCGACGTCGGCTCCGATCAGATAACGCGTCACCGTTCGCTCACCGTGGAGAAGGCAATGTCGTTCGGTCCGGAAGATAGCTGAGCAGCATGCCCGTGCCGACGGCCAGCAGGGTGCCAAGCGGCACGTACCACGGCCAGGCGAGGCGCCCCACCGGCTCCAGCCACGCGAGGCCCCCCGTGGCGGAGAGCCGCTTGGCGAAGACTACGACCAGCATGACTGCCACGGTGACGCCCACTGCGCCGACCACGTCACGGCCCCGCGCGCGGGCCCACCGGCCGGCGAGAAAATAGGTGCCCAGCAGCGGCCCGTACGTCACCGACGCGATCGAGAGCGCGAGGACCACCACCGGCGTCTGTCCCCCACCGGCCGACGCGTGGAACGACAGCGCCCCGCCGATGAGCCCGAGCGCCCAGCCCGCCGAGATCAGCCGGCCGACCTTGAGCAGGTGACCGGGATCCTGCCGACCGGTCCACGAGGCGTAGAGGTCGTGGGTCGCCGAGCTGGCGAGGGAGTTGATCGCCGAGCTGTGGGTGCCCATCGCCGCCGCGAGGATGCCGGCGATCACCAGCCCGGCGAGCCCGACCGGCAGGTGGCCCACGACGAACCCAGGGAAGAGCTCGTCGCTCGGCGTTCCCGCCGGAGCGAGCCCCGCGGCCCAGATGGCCGACCCGACCAGGAGGAAGAGGGTGAACTGGAGCATGACCATCACACCCGAGCCGATCAGCGCCACCCGGGCATCCTTGAGCGAGCGCGTGGCCAGCAGGCGCTGCACGATGAGGTGATCCGCTCCGTGCGACGCGCCCGAGAGCAGGGCGCCGCCCACGAGTCCGCTCAGGAAGGTGTAGGTGTGCGTGAGGCTGGGCTCGAAGTCGAAGAGCCGGAGCTTGCCCGCGTCGTATGCCCGGCCCAGCGCCACGTCCGCGCCGCCGGCCAGATGCCAGGCGATGAACAGCGCGCCCACTCCGCCCGCGAGGTAGACCGAGAGCTGCAGCACGTCGGTCCAGACCACCGCCTTGAAGCCGCCGAACCAGGTGTAGATCATGGTGACGACGCCCATGACCACGATCGCCGTCGGGACGCTCCAGCCGGTGATGAGGGCGAGCGGGATGGCGCTGGCGAAGACCCGGACCGAGTCGCCCAGGAAGCGGGAGACGAGGAAGATGAGCGAGGTGAGCCGGCGGGTGCCGACGCCGAAGCGCGATTCCAGGCGGGCGTAGGCGGTCTCCTGGTCACCGCGGAAGTACCCCGGGAGGAGCCAGCGGGCCACGCCGATCCGACCGACGAGGTACCCGAGCGTGAGCTGCAAGAACGTGAGGTCGCCGCGGGCGCCGATCCCGGGAATGGAAATGACCGTGAGCGCGCTGGTCTCGGTGGCGACGATGGAGAGCAGGATGGCCCACGCCGGCAGGTCGCGCGCGCCGAGGAAGTAGTCGGCCGCGCTGCGCTGGTGGCGCGACACCCAGAGGCCGACGCCGAGCGTGAAGACGAAATAGAGCGCGACGACGGCGAGGTCGAGCGAGTGCACGGCCGCCTCGTGAGGGCGTGGGGGGCGAAACGCGCGTCACCCTGAGCAACGCGAAGGGGGCATACCCAAAGGCATGCCCCCTTCACTTCGTTCAGGGCGACTCGCGAATGCGCTGGCTCAGGCGGTGAAGCTGCTGCCGCAGCCGCAGCCGCCGCTCGCGTTGGGGTTGCTGAACGTGAAGCCCGAGCCCTGCATGGAGCTGACGTAGTCGACCGTCACGCCGGCCAGGTACTGGGCACTGAACCCGTCGACGAATACCCGGACGCTGTTGACTTCCTGGACCATGTCGTCATCCAGCGGGCGCTCTTCGATGTTGAGGCTGTACTTGAAGCCCGAGCAACCACCCGGGAGCACGCTCACGCGCAGCCCCGCCGTCTCCGGCGGCACCTGCTCCTGGGCGATGAATTTCCGCACCTCTTCAGCCGCCCGTTCGGTTAGGGTCATGTTGAACCCGGTGGCCGGGGCCTGCTGGTCGATGCTGGCCATGCGTTGCTCCTCCCGAACGGCTGGTGGACCTCATGCTTCCGGGTGGAAACCTAACCGGGGATCGGCGGTCGTGTCAACGTGGGCCGCCAGCTGCTCGTCACCACGCAAGTTACGCTGGATCAACAAGAAAGCCGCTATTGCGACGGCCGCGTAGACCAGCCCGCGGCGGGGGGAGCCGGTCACCACCGCGCCCACTGCGAACACGGCAGAATAGACCGCGGCGAGCCCCGCCACCCAGTTCACCCAGGAGAGGGCCCCGCCGGGGATCCGGTCGTCGCCGAACCCCAGCCGCCGGGCCACCCGGCGCCAGCCCGGCCCGCCGGGGCGCACCTGGCGGTAGAAGCGGTCCAGGGTCTCATCGGACTCGGGCGCGGTCGCGAAGGTCACCGCGAGCCAGACGATGGTTGTCACCGCCACCGTGGCGAGCATGGTGAAGGCGTAGTCGGGGGTACCCGTGTCGCTCATCGAGTGGCCGAAGCGGGTCAGCGCCAGCGATGTGACGAACGAGGCGACCATCGCGCTGATCTCCGACCACGCGTTCACCCGCCACCAGTACCACCGGAGAATGAACACCAGCCCCGTGCCTGCCCCGAGGCCGATCAGGATCTTCCAGCCCTGCTCGACGCTGGTCAGAAAGCCCATGACGATCAGGGACGACACCATGAGCACGGCGGTGGCGAGGCGCGAGGCCAGGACCTGGGCCCGCGGGCTCGCGTCGGGCTTCAGGAACCGGAGATACACGTCGTTGACCAGATACGATGCGCCCCAGTTGAGGTGGGTGCTGATCGTGCTCATGTACGCCGCGGCGAAGGCAGCCAGCAGCACGCCCTTGAAGGGGGATGGCAGGATGTCCACCATGACCCGGACGTACCCCTCCTCGGGATTCGCCAAGCCGGGATAACGGATCAACCCGACGAAGCCGACGAGGATCCAGGGCCAGGGCCGGAGCGCGTAGTGCGCGATGGTGAACCAGAGCGTCGCCAGCAGGCCATGGCGCTCGTCCTTGGCCGAGAGAATCCGCTGCACCACATAGCCGCCGCCGCCCGGCTCCTGGCCCGGATACCAGGCGGCCCACCACTGCACGCTCAGCCAGACGACCAGGGTCGAGAGCGGGAGCCACGGGGCATCCAGCGGCGGGATCACGCCGAAGGCCGCCTCGGTCGAGCCGAAGTGCGCGGAGACCTTCGCGGTCAGCGACTCCAGTCCCCCGACCGACTGCACCGCGAGCACCGCGAGCAGGATGGAGCCACCCATGGCGAACACGAACTGGAACAGGTCGGTGACGATGACGCCCCAGAGGCCCGCGAACACGCTGTACAGCGCGGTCACGGCGAACAGGAAGATGGCGGCCTTCCAGGGATCGATGTTGAGGCTGATCTGGAGGATGGTGACCATCGCCCGGGTCACCCACCCCATGATGATCAGGTTGATCGGAATCGCGAGGTAGACCGCGCGAAAGCCGCGCAGCACCGCCGCCGGCCGCCCGCCGTAGCGCAGCTCGGCGAACTCGACGTCGGTGAGCACGCCGGCCCGACGCCAGAGCCGGGAGAAGAAGAAGACCGTGAGGACGCCCGAGAAGGCGCCGTTCCACCAGAGCCAGTTGCCGGCCACGCCGAACTTGGCGACCAGCCCCGCCACGACCAGGGGCGTGTCGGCGGCGAAGGTCGTGGCCACCATCGATGTCCCGGCGAGCCACCACGGGAGCGAACGGCCGGACACGAAATAATCGGCGAGGGACTGACCGGCCTTCCGGGTGTAGGCCAGGCCGATGGCGCCCGAGACCACGAAGTAGAGCGCGATGACCAGCCAGTCGGAGAAGACGAGATGCATCGAGTGCCCCGGGTCAAGAGAATCCTGCTGCGAGTCACGGCACGCGCCGCTGCAGACCCCATCCGCGCGCGAACGACGGTGGGAGCGAGATCGGGAGCCGGCCACTGATGGTCTCCACGCCGGCCAGCGCCCGAGCCACCGCCCGCTCCGTCACCGCATTGGAGCGCCACGCGATGAGATACGAGCCGACCTCGGGCAGGCCACTGATCACATACGGATTGCCCAGCGAGACGAGCACCGTGGGCCGCTCCCGCGCGGTGCGGGCGATGAGCGCGGTGAGCGCCGGAGGAAGCCCGATCGCGCCCCGCCCGGCGACCGGCCGGTCGGCGGTGGCGAACACCGCGGTCGGGCTTCGCCGGAGCGCCGCGGCCACGGAGTCGTAGCTCGCGCCGCCGCTGGCAGGCCAGAGCCGCGCCAGCGTCACCGGAAACCCCCGCGTCCGGAGCTCGGCCGCGAGGGCGGTGCCCACGGTGCGGTTCTCCTCTTCGCCGTAGGTCACCAGGGTGAGCGGCGGCCGCGCGCGTGGCAGTCCGTACACGACGCCGGCCGAATCCTTCACCAGCACGATCGAGCGCGCGGCGATCCCGGCGGCGTCCGCCTGGAAGCCGGCGTTGCCCACGATGGCGGGGATGCTGTCGAGCGGCACCGTACGCCGGGTGAAGAGTCCGATCTGGCGCTTGAGCTCGAGCACCCGGCGGACCGAGGTGTCGAGCCGCTCCATCGTGATCTCGCCGCGATCGACGGCGCGGGCCATCGCGTCGATCGCGGCGCGCGGATCGGCGGGCTGGAGCAGCAGGTCGGCGCCCGCGAGGAAGGCTCGCACGCCCGCCTCGGCGCCGTACAGATTCGCCACGCCGGCCATGTTGAGCGCGTCGGTGACGATGAGGCCCCGGAAGCCGAGCGAGTCGCGCAGGATGCCGGTGAGAATGTTGGGGGCGACGGTGCCCGGTCGGAGCTGGCCGGGATCGATCCCGGGGAGCGCGATGTGCGCCGACATCACGACGTCCACGCCCGCGGCGATCGCCGCGCGGAACGGCACCAGCTCGACCGAGTCGAGCCGGGCCCAAGTCGACCCGATGACGGGCAGCGCCAGGTGCGAGTCCGTCCCGGTGTCGCCGTGGCCGGGGAAGTGCTTGGCCGTGGCGAGCATCCCGTTGTCCTGGAGGCCTCGCACCTCGGCCGCCACGAGCCGGCCCACGTCGGCCGGATCCTCACCGAACGCGCGGGTATTGATGATCGGGTTGGCGGGATTGTTGTTCACGTCGGCCACGGGCGCGAAGGCCAGGTGCACGCCGACGGCGCGGCCTTCGAGCGCGGTGATGCGGCCGATGTCATAGGCCGCGCTGTCGCTCCCGGTCGCGCCCACGCCCATATTGGGGGGAAACAGGGTCCCGCCGTTGAGCCGGAGGCTGGTCCCGCCTTCGAAATCGGAGGCGACCAGCAACGGCAGCGGCGAGCGCTGCTGCAGCCGGTTGAGCTTGGCTGCCACGTCGAGTGGCGAGCCGACCGACACGATGATCCCACCCACGTGGAGCGAGTCGACCCACGCCTCGGCGCGCGCGAAGCCGCCGTCGTCGTAGGCGGCGTAGGTGCCCGGAATCCACGGCATGACCAGCTGGGCGATCCGGTCCCGCACGTCGAGGCCGGCCAGCACGGTCTCGACGTCGGTCTCGGGGCCGATCGTGCCGGCGACTGGCATCGGCGCGGGCGTCGCCACCGGACGCCCCGGACCGCAGGCGGCCAGCAGAATTACTCCGACCAATGCGAGGTACGTGGGGTGCACAGAACTCTCGTCGTGCTGGGACTCTGCGGATGGTCGCTCGGCTGCGGGACGCACGGTCCCGCGGCCCAGTCGCCGGCGTCCACCGCCGTCCGGCCGGGCATCGACGTGCTGCTGAGCGACAGCCTGCAGTTGGTACGCGGCCGCCGGGTAGGTCTCGTGACCAACCAGGCAGGCGTGGATGCCCAAGGGATCAGCGACGTGGTGCGATTGCAGGCGGCCGGCGTGCGGCTCGTGGCGCTGTTCAGCCCCGAGCACGGGTTCCGTGGCGCGGCCGAGCCGGGCGCCACGGTCGCCTCGTCGATCGATTCGGCCACCGGCCTACCAATCTACAGTCTTTACGGCCGGAGTACCGCCCCCACCGACGCGATGCTCGACGGCGTCGAAGTCCTCCTCGTCGATCTGCCGGATGCGGGGGCCCGCTATTACACCTACCTCTTCACCACCGTCGAGGTGATGCGGTCGGCGGCGCGGTGGGGCATCCGCGTCGTGGTGCTCGACCGGCCGGATCCGATCGGCGGCCTGGTGCAGGGAAACGTGCTCGACACCGCATTCCGGACGCCGGTCGGCATGCTGGCCGTGCCGATGCGCTACGGCATGACCCTGGGTGAGCTCGCCCGGCTCGCCCGGGCCGACCTGGGCCTCGCGACCGAGCTCGCCGTCGTGCCGGTGGCCGGCTGGCGGCGCCCGATGCCGCTCGACGCGACGGGCCTGCCGTTCGTGGCGCCGAGCCCGAACCTCCGATCGCTGGAGAGTCTGTACCACTATCCCGGATTGTGCCTGTTCGAGGGCACGAACCTCAGCGTGGGACGCGGCTCGGAGGCGCCGTTCGAGCAGATCGGTGCGCCGTGGCTCGACACCGCCGCGGTGCTGGCGCGGGTGCGGGCGGCGGCGCTCCCCGGGGTGCGGTTCGCCGGGGTGACCTTCACGCCGGGCCGGCCGGGAGACGGCAAGTACGCGGATACGCTGCTGTCCGGTGTCCGGCTCAAGGTCACGGACCGGAAGGCGTACGACCCGACCGCCACCGCGGTGCATCTGCTGGCCGTGGTGCGCGCGGTCCACGCCGACCGGTTCGGCTGGATTCCGAAGCACTTCGATCGGCTGGCCGGCGGGGCGGTGTTGCGGGAGCAGATCGAGGCGGGAACGGCGCCGAACGCGATTGTCGGGACATGGGCCGAGGAGCTGAAGCGGTTCAAGGAGCGGCGGCGGGAGTTTCTGCTGTATCCGGAGTAGTGCCCGCCATCCGGAGCAGCCGCGTCATGCGGAGCAGCCCCGTCATCCCGAGCACAGCGAGGGATCTTGCTCCGAAATGGCTCCCATGACACTATGGAAACACGGAAGACACGGAAGTTGCGCTGGGCAAGCCACAAACATTTACTGTTGCTGTTTCCGTGTCTTCCGTGTTTCCGTGGTGAATAGGCTGGTCGGTCGGAATGGTCCGAGCCATTCCCGAGCAAGGTCCCTCGCTCCGCTCGGGATGACGGAGGTGGAACACACCTCCGGCGCACCCCGTTTCCAATTGCCCTAAGCAGTTCTGCCGATTATCCTTTCGCCCGGCCGCCCGTCCGGGGATCGGCCGGCTCACGCACTCCGGGAGACCGAAACGACGTGAAGCTGCTGGGTGCGCTGGAGAAGCCGTTCTACGCCGCGGTCAATCCGCTCGTGGCGCGGCTCATCCGGTCCGGCGTGCGGCCGAACACCATCACGACCATCGGCACGGGCCTGGTCCTGGTGTCCGGCGTGGCCTTCGGGCTCGGGCACATCCGCATCGGCGGGCTCCTGCTGCTGTTGAGCGGCGTGACCGACACGCTCGACGGGCAGGTGGCGCGGGGCGGGGCCATGGTCACGAAGTTCGGCGCCTTCTACGACTCGACGCTCGACCGGGTGGGCGACGGCGCCACCTTCATCGGGATCGGCGCCTTTTTCTTGACCGCGCCGGACGTGGCTTACCGGACCGCGGCGGTGATTGCCTGCATGGTGGCCATCCTCAGCTCGCTCCTGGTCTCCTACGCGCGGGCCCGGGCCGAAGGCCTCGGGCATCGACTGCAAGGTGGGAATCGCGCAGCGGGCCGAGCGGATCCTGCTGGTGGGGGTGTGCTCGCTCCTGGTGGGCGCGGGGCCGCACGCGCTGCTGCTCGAGGGCGTCGTGGCCCTGCTCGCGGTCGCCTCGGTGATCACGGTGGTGCAGCGCTTCGTGTACGTCTACCGTCACGCCGACGACGTGAAGGAACCGTCTCGCGCGCGGGACGCGGGCGTGCCGCTCGATTCTTTCGCGAAAGGACGTTAGCAGTGGCTGATCAGACCGCCCGGGGCATCGCGCCGGCCAAGGGGAAGCTCGGAGTGCTCTGCGTCGGGCTCGGCGCGGTGGCGACGACCTTCATCGCCGGCGTCGAGAACGTCCGCCGTGGCACGGCGAAGCCGTTCGGCTCGCTGACGCAGATGGGGACCATCCGGCTCGGGAAGCGCACCGAGGCCCGGGCCCCCCTCATCCGGGACTTCGTGCCCCTGGCGGATCTGAAGGACATCGTCTTCGGCGCGTGGGATCCGATGCCGGACGACGCCTACGCCGCCGCCCGCCACGCGGGAGTGCTGGACCACCATGAGCACCTCGACCCGATCATCGACTTCCTCAAGGCCATCACGCCGATGCCTGCCGTGTTCGACCAGAACTACGTGAAGCGGCTCGAGGGCAAGAACGTCAAGACCGGCAAGACCAAGCGCGATCTGGCCGAGGCGCTCCGGAAGGACATCCGCGACTTCAAGGCGAAGCACGGCTGCGCCCGGCTGGTGATGGTGTGGTGCGCGTCGACCGAGATCTTCATCAGCCCGGGCCCGGCGCACTGGACCCTCGACGCCTTCGAGCAGGCGATGGACGCCAACGACCAGACGATCGCCCCGTCGATGCTGTACGCGTACGCGGCCATCCAGGAGGGCATCCCGTTCGCCAACGGCGCCCCCAACCTGACCTGCGACTTCCCGGCGATCGAAGGGCTGGCCAAGGCCAAGGGCGTCGCCATCGGCGGCAAGGACTTCAAGACCGGCCAGACCATGGTCAAGACCGTGCTCGCGCCGATGTTCAAGGCCCGCATGCTGGGCGTGGCGGGCTGGTACTCGACCAACATCCTCGGCAACCGCGACGGCGAGGTGCTGGACGACCCGGAGAGCTTCAAGACCAAGGAGGAGAGCAAGCTCGGCGTGCTGGAGTACATCCTGCAGCCGAAGCTCTACCCCGAGCTCTACGGCGAGATGTACCACAAGGTGCGGATCAACTACTATCCGCCCCGGGGCGACAACAAGGAAGGCTGGGACAACATCGACATCTTCGGATGGCTGGGCTATCCGATGCAGATCAAGGTCGATTTTCTCTGCCGCGACTCGATCCTCGCCGCCCCGCTGGTGCTGGACCTGGCGCTGTTCTTCGACCTGGCCCAGCGGGCCGGCATGAGCGGCATCCAGGAGTGGCTCTCCTTCTACTTCAAGAGCCCGCAGACGGCACCGGGGCTGTATCCCGAGCACGACCTGTTCATCCAGCAGACCAAGCTCAAGAACACCCTCCGCTACCTGATGGGCGAAGCGCAGATCACCCATCTGGGCCTCGAGTACTACCAGGACGCGTGATGAAGTATTTCCATCGCACGCAGCTGGCGCCCGAGGCCGTCCTCGCGCGCGCCGCGACCTACTTCGGCGGGCGGCTCACGCCGGTCGAAGAGCAGCCCCGGCGGCGGCGCTTCACCGGCACCGTCGGGCAGGTGACCGTGAGCGCCGAGGCCGAGGGCGGGCACTACACCCTCGTGACGGTGGAGACCAACCAGGTCGGGGAGAGCGAGGCCGACAAGCTGGCCAAGCGTTTCCTCACGGTGGTCCACACGCTGGCAGACCCGACGCACCGGCCGATCGGCGCGTACTGATATCCGCTCCCGCACGACCGTTCTCCTCAGGAGGCGTTTCCCGATGATCTTCTCGCGCTCGGCGCTCCGCCGTGCTGTCCCGACCGTGCTCTCGGTGCTCATGGCGCTCGTCGCCGGCAGCCTCCCGCTCACGGCCCTGCTGGCGCAGGAGTCGGCGCCCGCGCGGCACGCCGGCGGCGAGGCGGCGCTGGTGCTGCCCGACCTGAGCAGCGCCACCTTCCTGGGCGGCATCGACGGCCGCACGCTGCTCCTGGGCGGGCTGCTGATCTGCGCCCTCGGCCTCGCGTTCGGCCTCGGGATCTACCAGCAGCTGAAGAAGATGGCGGTGCACCGCTCGATGCTCGAGGTGTCGGAGCTGATCTACGAGACCTGCAAGACCTATCTGCAGACGCAGGGCCGCTTCCTGCTGATCCTCTGGGTCTTCATCGGGGTCGCGGTGGCGGTGTACTTCGGGAAGCTGGCCACGACCCTCGACCCCGTGAGCGGCGCCGAGGTCCATGGCTTCCCGCTGGGCCGGGTCGCCGTCATCCTGGCGTTCAGCCTCATCGGCATGGGCGGGAGCTACGCCGTGGCCTGGTTCGGCATCCGAGTGAACACCTTCGCCAATTCCCGCACGGCGTTCGCGAGCCTCCGCGGCAAGCCGTATCCCTGCTATCCGATCCCGCTCAAGGCGGGCATGAGCATCGGCATGCTGCTGATCAGCGTCGAGCTGGTGCTGATGCTCTGCATCCTGCTCTTCATCCCGGGCGAGTACGCCGGCCCCTGCTTCATCGGGTTCGCCATCGGCGAGTCGCTCGGCGCCGCGGTGCTCCGGGTGGCGGGCGGCATCTTCACCAAGATCGCCGACATCGGCGCCGACCTGATGAAGATCGTCTTCAAGATCAAGGAAGACGACGCCCGGAACCCGGGCGTGATCGCCGACTGCACCGGCGACAACGCGGGCGACTCGGTCGGCCCCTCGGCCGACGGGTTCGAGACCTACGGCGTCACGGGCGTGGCCCTCATCACCTTCATCCTGCTCGCCGTCACCGAGCCGGCGGTCCAGGTCCAGCTGCTGGTCTGGATCTTCGCGATGCGCATCATGATGATCATCGCCTCGGCGGCGTCGTACTTCATCAACGAAGCGGTCGCCAAGAGCAAGTACGAGCAGGTCAGCCGGATGAACTACGAGGCGCCGCTGACCACGCTGGTCTGGCTCACCTCGATCGTCTCGGTGATCCTGACCTACATCGTCTCCTACCTCCTGATTCCCGACCTCGGCGGCGACCCGTCGCTCTGGTGGAAGCTCTCGACCGTCATCACCTGCGGCACGCTGGCGGGGGCCATCATTCCCGAGCTGGTCAAGGTCTTCACCTCGGTGGAGAGCCGGCACGTGCGCGAGGTGGTCACCAGCTCGCGCGAGGGCGGCGCGTCGCTCAACATCCTGTCGGGCCTCGTTGCCGGCAACTTCAGCGCGTTCTGGATCGGGCTGGCGATCCTCTGCCTCATGGGCATCGCCTACGGCGTGAGCTCGCTCGGCATGGGCAGCCTCATGCTGGCCCCGGCGGTCTTCGCCTTCGGCCTGGTGGCGTTCGGCTTCCTGGGCATGGGCCCGGTCACCATCGCGGTGGACTCCTACGGCCCGGTGACGGACAACGCGCAGTCGGTTTACGAGCTCTCGACCATCGAGCAGATCCCCGGGATCGAGGCCGAGATCAAGCGCGACTTCGGCTTCTCGCCGCAGTTCGAGCTGGCCAAGCAGCACCTGGAGGAGAACGACGGGGCGGGGAACACCTTCAAGGCCACGGCCAAGCCGGTGCTGATCGGCACCGCCGTGGTGGGCGCCACCACGATGATCTTCTCGATCATCCTGGGGCTCACGCAGGGCCTGCAGCCCGAGCTGCTGTCGAACCTGTCGATCCTGCACCCGCCGTTTCTGCTCGGGCTGATCGCCGGCGGCTCGGTGATCTACTGGTTCACGGGCGCCTCGATCCAGGCCGTGACCACGGGCGCCTACCGGGCGGTGGAGTTCATCAAGGCGAACATCAAGCTCGAGAGCGCCGCCAAGGCCTCGGTGGCCGACAGCAAGAAGGTGGTGGAGATCTGCACGCAGTACGCCCAGAAGGGCATGTTCAACATCTTCCTCACCGTGTTCTTCGCCACGCTGGCCTTCGCGTTCGTCGAGCCGTACTTCTTCATCGGCTACCTGATCTCGATCGCGCTGTTCGGGCTGTACCAGGCCATCTTCATGGCCAACGCCGGCGGCGCCTGGGACAACGCGAAGAAGATCGTGGAGACCGAGCTCAAGGCGAAGGGCACCGACCTGCACGCCGCCACGGTGGTGGGCGACACGGTCGGCGATCCGTTCAAGGACACCAGCTCGGTGGCGCTCAACCCGATCATCAAGTTCACCACCCTGTTCGGCCTGCTGGCGGTGGAGCTGGCGGTGTCGCTCACCAAGGAGCAGGGCGCGGGGATCACGCACGTCCTCGCCGCGGTCTTCCTGGCGGTGGCGCTGTTCTTCGTCTACCGGTCGTTCTACGGCATGCGGATCGAAGGGGCGGAAGCGCCGATCGCGGGACGGGGGGCGGTGCCGCTCAAGGTGTGAGGCCCGCGATCGTCACCCTGAGCAACGCGAAGGGGGCATGCCTCGAGGCATGCCCCCTTCGCGTTGCTCAGGGTGACGACATCGTTGGGCTGCCGGCGCCTTCGCGCCGGGCGGCGACGAGCGCTATCTTTGCGCGACCCCCACGACATTCCCGCAGGAGCCCGCCATGCCCGAGCCGACCGACGCCCCAGAGCCGCGCGAGCCGCTCGAGCCGCTCGACCGCCGCGCGTTCCTCAGCCACGCCGCGGTGCTCGGCGCCGCGGCCACCGGAGGCCTGCGATGGTCGCCTGCGGCCCGGGGGACGAGTACTTCCCGGTCGTCGGCGTCGACGCCGGGGCGTGCCGGCCCCGCGCTGCAGCCGTTCGAGCTCGAAGAGATCACCATCGCCGAGCTGCAGGCCGGCATGGCCTCGGGCCGCTACACCGCGAAGCGGGTCGTCGAGCTCTACCTCGAGCGCATCGCGAGCATGGACCGAACCGGCGTGGCGCTGCAGTCGATCCTCGAGACCAACCCGGAAGCGGTCGCCCTGGCCGGGGCGCTCGACCAGGAGCGGGCGGCCAAGGGCGTCCGCGGGCCACTGCACGGCGTGCCGGTGCTGCTCAAGGACAACATCGACACGGCCGACCGCATGACCACCACGGCCGGCTCCCTGGCGCTGGAAGGCTCCATTCCGACTCAGGACGCGCACCTCGCCGAACGGCTCCGGGCGGCGGGCGCGATCCTGCTGGGGAAGGCCAACATGAGCGAGTGGGCCAACATCCGCTCGAACCGGTCGTCGAGCGGCTGGAGCGCCCGGGGCGGGCAGTGCCGGAACCCCTTCGTGCTCGACCGGAACCCCTGCGGCTCGAGCTCCGGCTCCGCCGCCGCCGTGTCGGCCAATTTCGGGGCGCTGGCGGTCGGCACCGAGACCGATGGATCGATCGTCTGCCCGGCGTCGGCCTGCGGCGTGGTGGGGCTCAAGCCGACGGTGGGGCTGGTCAGCCGGGCGGGGATCATTCCCATCTCCCACACCCAGGACACGGCCGGCCCGCTCTGCCGCACCGTCGCCGATGCCGCCACGCTGCTCGGCGTACTCGCCGGCGCCGATCCGCGCGACCCGGCCACGGCCGCCTCGATGGGCCACCTGGAGCCGGACTACACCAAGTTCCTCGACCCGGCCGGCCTTCGTGGCGCCCGGATCGGCGTGGCCCGGGAGAAGTTCTTCGGCTACAACGACGCGACCGACCGCCTGGCGGAGGCCGCCATCGGCGTGTTCCGGCGAGAGGGCGCTATCGTGATCGACCCGGCGGACATCCCGCACGCCGGCACCTACGACGACGCCGAGCTCGAGGTGCTTCTGTTCGAGCTCAAGGCCGATCTCAACACGTATCTTGCCACGCTCGGCCCCGCGGCGCCGGTGCGCACCCTGGCCGACGTGATCGCGTTCAACGAGCGCGAGCGGGCGCGGGAGATGCCGTGGTTCGCCCAGGAGCTCTTCGTCCGGGCGGAGGCCAAGGGCCCGCTCACGACCCCGGCGTACCGGAGGGCGCTCGACACCTGTGGCCGCCTCGCCCGGCGGCAGGGGCTCGACGCGGTCATGGACAAGCACAAGCTCGACGCCATCGTGGCGCCGACCGGCAACCCGGCCTGGCCCACCGACCCGGTCAACGGTGATCACTTCACCGGCGGCAGCTCGACTCCGGCCGCGGTGGCGGGCTATCCCAGCATCAGCGTGCCGATGGGCCAGGCGTGGGGCCTGCCGGTCAATCTCTCGTTCTTCGGACGCGCGTGGAGCGAGCCGACGCTGCTCCGGATCGCCTATGCGTTCGAGCAGATAACTATGCACCGGAAGGCCCCGCGCTTCCTCCCGACGCTCGCTTGACTCTCCCCCCGCGGGTAGGGATTTTCCACCCCGGATCGCGCCTCCTTCAACCAGGACCTGCATGGCCGTCACCAGCGCTCTCGCCACCGATTCGGCCGCCCGGGCCGGGTTGTCGCGGGATCAGCTTCTCGAACTCTACTATTGGATGCGCCTGACCCGGTCGCTCGAGGAGCGGCTGGTCAACCTGTACCGGCAGACCAAGGTCGTGGGCGGGCTGTTCCGTTCGCTGGGGCAGGAGGCGTGCGCCGTGGGCTCGGCCTACGCGCTCGGCCGCCAGGACGTCCTGTCGCCGCTGATCCGGAACCTGGGCTCCATGCTGGTGAAGGGCGCCACCCCGCTCGAGGTGCTGCGGCAGTACATGGCCAAGGGCGACTCCCCCACGCGCGGCCGCGAGCTCAACATCCATTTCGGCGACCTGGAGGACCGGAACTTCGTCGGCCAGATCTCGCACCTGGGCGACATGGTGCCGGTGATGGCCGGCGTCACGCTCACCTTCAAGATGCGGAAGGAGCCACGCGTCGGGCTGGTGTACGTGGGCGACGGGGCCACGTCCAGCGGAGCCTTCCACGAAGGGATCAACTTCGCCGCGGTCCAGCGCTGCCCGCTGATCGTGATCGTGGAGAACAACCGCTACGCCTACTCGACGCCCACGTCGAAGCAGTGCGCCGCCGAGCGCCTGGCCGACAAGGCCGCGGGCTACGGGATCCCGGGCGTCCGGGCCGATGGCAACGACGTCATCGCCGCCTACCAGGTGACTCGCGACGCCGTGGCCCGCGCCCGGCGGGGCGAGGGGGTCACGCTGATCGAGCTGATGACCTACCGCCGGAAGGGCCACGCCGAGCACGACAACCAGAGCTACGTGCCCGGCGGCGAGATCGATCGCTGGGCGCGCGAGAACGATCCGCTCGACCGGTACGTCCAGCGGCTCACCGGCAGCGAGGGCGTGGCGCCCGCCGAGCTCGAGGCGCTCGATGCGCGGGTGCAGGCGGAGATCGACGACGCGACGGACGTCGCCGAGCAGTCGCCGCCGCCCGAGCCGCGCGACTGCCTGGTGGGGATCTACGCCGACCCGCCGGAGGCGCCGGCGCTGTGGTACCGCGAGGGCGTCCGGAGCGCGGTCGACCGCCACGAGCGCCCGGCCGGCTGGGGAACGCACGATGGCTGAGGCCACCTACCTCGAGGCCATCCGCCAGGGCCTGTTCGAGGAGATGGAGCGCGATCCGAGCGTCTTCTGCATGGGCGAGGACATCGGGGTCTACGGCGGCGCCTTCAAGGTGACCGAGGGGCTGTTCGACCGCTTCGGCGCGGAGCGAGTGATCGACACGCCGATCAGCGAGACCGGCTTCGTCGGCGCGGCGGCCGGCGCCGCGCACATGGGGATGCGCCCGGTGTGCGAGATGCAGTTCATCGACTTCGTCTCCTGCGCCTACAGCATCCTGACCAACTACGTGGCCACGGCGCGCTACCGGGCGATGCTCCCGTGCCCCATGGTGGTGCGGGGGCCGAGCGGCGGATACGTGCGGGGCGGGCCGTTCCACTCGCAGAACCCGGAAGCGGCGTTCCTGCACACGCCGGGGCTCAAGATCGTGTACCCGGCCACGGCGAGCGACGCCAAGGGCCTGATCAAGAGCGCCATCCGCGATGACGACTGCGTGCTCTTCTTCGAGCACAAGTACCTGTATCGCCGCGTCAAGGAAGAGCTGCCCCAGGGCGATCACGTCGTCCCGATCGGCAAGGCGCGGCTGGCGCGCGAGGGCCGCGACCTGAGCATCGTCACCTACGCGGCGACCGTCTGGAAGGCGCTCGAGGCGGCCGAGCAGCTGGAGCGGGAGGACGGCCTGTCGGTCGAGGTGCTCGACTTGCGCACGCTGCTGCCGATGGACGACGAGGCGATCGTCGCCACCGTGAAGAAGACCAATCGCGTCCTCGTCGTGCACGAGGATACCGTGACCGGCGGGATCGCGGGCGAGATCACCGCCCGCATCAACGAGCTCGCCTTCGAATGGCTGGACGCGCCGGTGCGGCGCGTCGCCGCGCACGACGTTCCGCTGCCCTACGCGCCGCAGCTCGAGGACTTCGTGCTCCCGCAGACCGCCGATATCGTGCGCGCCGCCCGCTGGCTGGCGGCGTACTGACTGGAGAAGAACGAGTATGGCCAAGATCGACGTGATCATGCCGCAGATGGGCGAGTCCATCGCCGAAGGCACCCTGTCGCGCTGGATGAAGAAGGTGGGCGAGGCCGTGAAGCGCGACGAGCCCATCTTCGAGATCTCGACCGACAAAGTGGACGCCGAGATCCCGGCTCCCGTGGCGGGCGTCCTGGCGGAGATTCTGGTGACCGAGGGGCAGACCGTCGCGGTGCAGACCGTGGTGGCCAAGATCGAGACCGAGGCGGGGGCCGTCGTCGCTCCGGCCGCGGCCGCGCCGGCGCCACCGGCCGCCGCCGCGCCGCCGCCGGCCCCCGCACCCGAGCGGGCCGCGCCCGCCCGGCCTTCGCCCGCGCCCGCAAGCGCGCCCACGGCCTCGGCGGCCACTGCCGCCGCAGAGAGCCGCCCGACGCCGCCTCCCGCCCCCAGCCGGTCGCCGGATGCCGGCGGCAACGGCGGCAGTGAGACCGCCGAGGAGCGTCTCCGGCGGAGATCGACCCCGCTCGTCCGCAAGATGGCCGCCGAGCACAACCTCGATCTGAGCGCCATTCCCGGCAGCGGCCTCGCGGGCCGCGTCACCAAGAACGACATCCTGAGCTATCTCGAGGCCGGCCCGGCGCCCGAAGCAGCGGAGGCGCCCCGTGCGCCGGCCGCGGCTCCTGCGGCCGCCGCGGCGCCGAGCGGTTCTCCGCGTCCCACGGCCGCCCCGGGCTATGCGCCGGCCGTGGAGCCCTGGCCCGGCGACCGGGTCGAGCCCTGGTCGCGCATCCGGAAGCTCACGGCCGAGCACATGGTGATGTCCCGCCGGGTCTCGCCGCACGTCAACACGATCTTCGAGATCGACTACACGCGTATCGCCCAGCTCCGGGCGAAACGGAAGAAGGAGTATGCCGATCGGGGCGTGAACCTGACCTACCTCGCGTTCATTGCGAAGGCGGTCGCCGACGGTCTCCGGAAGCACCCCAGCGTCAACTCCGCCGTGAGCGGGGAGAGCACCGTCTTCCGGCGCGACATCAACCTGGGGATCGCGGTGGCGCTCGACTGGGGGCTCATCGTGCCGGTCATCAAGCACGCCGACGAGCTCTCGCTGCTGGGCGTCGCTCGCGCCATCAACGACCTGGGCGAGCGCGCGCGCACCAAGAAGCTGAGCCCGGACGACGTGCAGCGGGGTACGTTCACGATCACCAACCCGGGCGTGTTCGGATCGGTGATCGGGACCCCGATCATCAACCAGCCGCAGGCCGCGATCCTCTGCGTCGGGACGATCGAGAAGCAGCCGGCCGTCATCACCGTGGACGGCACCGACAGCCTCGCGATCCGGACCAGGGGCATGCTGTCGCTCGCCTTCGATCACCGGATCGTGGACGGCGCCGACGCCGACCGGTTCATGGCCGACGTGAAGCAGATGCTGCAGGACTTCCCGGACGCGTCGGTCTGACGTGCCCCGCGCACTCACCATCTCGCGGGTGACGGTGCGCGCGGGGCGGACCGCGGAGTATCTCTCGACGGTGCGGGAGCTGGCGGCGCTGCACGAGGCGCGCGGGAAGCATCTGTGGGTGTTTCGCCGGGCCGGCCTGCCGGACGCCTTCCTCGAATGCAGCGAGAGCCGGAGCCTCGAGACCCATCGGTCCACTGCCGAGGCGCCCGAGGACGAGCGCCGGCTCGAGGACCGGCTCCGCGCAGTGGCCGAGTACGAGCCGGGGGCCTGGGACCTGTGGGAAGAAGCGAGGAGCGATACCTAGAATGCCGAGACGGATCATCGAGGTGAACGGCGAGGCGTGGCAAGTCGCCGTGAGCGGCCGCTCCACGCAGTACACGAAAGACGAGTTCGGCCTGGTGTTCAGCCGCGGGACGGGCGCGAGCCGGGAGCAACGCCTCTCGCGCTACACGCCGCTCGGCGCCAAGAGCCGGGAGCTCTCCCTGAGCCAGCTGAGCGACCAGGAGCTGCGGGATCTGCTGTCGCACTCGCAGCCCTCGTGGACCGCGCCCGAGACGGGGTACCGCCGCTGACCACATCTGACCTGC
This sequence comes from uncultured Gemmatimonadales bacterium, assembly GCA_963815515.1. Classification (GTDB taxonomy): domain Bacteria; phylum Gemmatimonadota; class Gemmatimonadetes; order Gemmatimonadales; family GWC2-71-9; genus CAVVWJ01. Next base: position 426,015 of record CAWFGP010000004.1, on the reverse strand, counting down.
CACCCCCGGCCCGGCTGGTGGACCTGCACGTTCACTCGACCGCCTCCGACGGCGACCTGCCGCCGGAGCGCGTGGTGGAACGCGCGCGGCGGGCGGGTCTCTCGGCCATGGCACTCACCGATCATGACACCGTGGCCGGCGTGCCCGCCGCCCTGGACGCGGGCGCCCGCTTCGGGATCCGGGTGGTGGGCGGCTGCGAATTCAGCTCGGCCGCGCCCTGGGGCGAAATGCACGTGCTCGGGTACTTCCTGCCATCCAACTCGGCCGAGCTGGAATCCTTCCTCGAGCGCTGCCGCGCCGATCGCGTCCGCCGCGGGCGTGAGATGGTGACCCGGCTTCAGCGGCTCGGCGTCGCGCTCGAATTCGACGATGTGCTCCGGCAGTCGAACGGCGGCGCGGTGGGCCGGCCGCACGTCGCGCGGGCGATCGTGACCCAGGGCAGCGCCATCGATGTGTCCGACGCCTTCGACCGCTACATCGGCCGCGGCCGGCCCGCCTTCGTCGACAAGACGCTCCCGGCCTTCCGCGAGATCACCGGGCTGGTGCACTCGGTGCGGGGGATGGTCTCGGTCGCGCACATCAAGGAGCGGGGCACGCGATCGTTCCTGGAGCGGCTCAAGCGCGAGGGACTCGACGCGGTCGAAACGCGCCACCCAAGCCACTCCCCCGAGCTTCGCGCGCGGCTCGCCGACGCGGCGATCCGGCTCGGTCTGCTGCAGACCGGCGGCAGCGACTGGCACGGCGATCCCGAGCCCGGAGAGACCCACGGTGCGCTCGGGTCCCAGGACGTGCCCCTGGAATGGCTGGAACGGATGGAGGAGTCGCGCGCCGGTCCGCCGGCGCGCGTCCCCTCGTGAGCGGGCTGCTGGCCGCCGGCGCCCGGGCGCCGGATTTTTCCGCCGAGGCGTCCGATGGGCTGGTCTATGTTCTGGGCGAGCTGCTGGCCGACTCCCTCGTGCTGCTGGCGTTCTATCCGGGCAACGATACGCCCGGCTGAAACCGCCAACTGTCCGCCGTGCGCGACGACCTGCCCCTGTACGCCCGCCATGACATCCGACCGTTCGGTGTCAATCCGGCCCCCGCCCTGAGCCATGCCGGTTATGCCGAGCGGCTCCGGCTGAACTTCCCGCTGCTGTCCGATCCGGACCTGGACATGGCCCGCGCGTACGGCGCGCTCAGGCCGGACGGGCTCACGATCGCGCGCTCGGTGGTGCTGATCGAGCGCGACGGGACTATCGTGTACAGTCAGGCCGGCGCCCCGGGCGCCGGCATCGTTCTCGAAGCCTTGAGGTGAGCATGCCCCCCGCGACCTTCGATTTCGGCGGCAAGGTGGTGCTGGTGACCGGCGTCGGCCGCGCCGGGCAGATCGGCAACGCGGTGGCCCTGGCGTTCGGGACGGCCGGGGCCAAGATCGTGGCGTGCGACGTGAACGCCGTGGGCGTCACCCAGCGGGTGCGGGAGTTCGCGGCCCTGGGCGTCGACGCCCGCCCGTGCGCCGGCGATCTCGCGAACCCGGACGTCGCGGCGCTCGCGGTCGAGACGGCCATCCGGCACTTCGGGCGGCTGGATGCGGTCGTGAACGTCGCGGGCGGGCTCACCACGTATGGGCCGATCGAGCAGCTCACGGTCGCGGATTTCGACCGGGAGTTGTCCATCAATCTCAAGACCACCGTCCTGGTCTCCCAGGCCGCCATCACCGCGCTCGCGAAGACCGAGGGGTGCATCATCAACTTCGCGTCGATCGCCTACTTCGAGCCGCAGAGCCCGATGGCCGTCTACTCCGCGGCCAAGGCCGCCGTGGCCGGGTTCACGCGGAGCCTGGCCCTGGAGCTGGCGGACCGGAAGATCCGGGTCAACGCCGTGGCGCCGGGCATGGCCCGGACCGTCGACAACGTTGCCGCGGCGGGGCAGGGGGCCGTGTACGTGGAGATGGAGGACCTCACGCGGGGCGTGCTGACGCTCGCGCTGGGCGGTCCGGCTGCGCCGACCGGTCAGATCGTTCAGATCGCGCCGCGCGACAGCGCGCCTCGCCAGCACGCGTCCCGCGGCTGATGCGGCTCGACGGCCGGGTCGCGCTCGTCACGGGGGCCGGGCGGCGGCTGGGCCAGGCGCTGGCCCGGGCGCTCGCCGGGCGCGGCATGACGGTGGCGATCCACTACAACAGCTCCGCATCCGGTGCCGAGGCGCTCCGGCAGGAGATCGTCGCGGCGGGTGGCCGAGCCGCCTGCTTCGCCGCGGACCTGCGCGACCCGGTCGCCGCCGCCGAGCTGCCGCGGCGGGTCGTGGCGGAGCTGGGCGGATTGGACGTGCTGGTCAACTCGGCCGCCGTGATGCTGCACCGCGCGTTCGAGGAGACCACCCCCGCCGAGTACGACACGGTGCTCGACCTCAACCTCCGGTCGGTCTTCTTCGTCACCCAGGGGGCGGCGCCCGCGCTCCGCGCCGCGCGCGGCAAGGTCGTGAATCTGGCCGACCTGAGCGGGCTCGAGCCCTGGCCAGGCTACGCGGTCCACTCGCTCAGCAAGGCGGGGATCGTCATGCTCACCCGGGTGCTCGCGCTCGCGCTGGCGCCCGAGGTGACGGTGAACGCGCTCGCCCCGGGCACCGTGCTCGTGCCCGAGGAATACGACGCCGAGGAGCGGGAGCGGCTGGCCCGGACGACACCACTCCGCCGGCTCGGCACGCCCGACGATGCGACCGCCGCGCTCCTGTACCTGCTGGAGGGTGGCGACTTCGTGACGGGCGAGGTGCTGGCGGTCGATGGCGGGCGACTCCTCCGCTAGTCCGGCGGCCAGCGCAGGAGTCGGCGTCGCGCTCGGCGAGGTCGTCATCGTGGGGGGCGGCTGCTACGGGACGTTCTACGTCGGCCAGCTGCTCCGGGCGCGGGCCCGCGGCGCGGCTCACTGGCGCCGGCTGCTCGTGGTCGACCGGGATCCGGACTGCCGGGCCGGGCCGGCCATTGCCCGGGCCGACGGCGTCGAGCTGGTGGTCGAGGAGTGGGGCACGTTCTTCGATGGCTACCTCGCCGCCGCTGCCGCGGCGCCCGCTGCCGACCGCGCCGCCGCCCCCGACGCGATCGTTCCTTCCCCGCTGATGCCTCACCTGATGTATGAGTGGCTGCTGCGCCGCGCGCGGACCCGCTGGCCCGGGCGCGAGATCGGCACGCGCCCCGTGCCCACGGGTCCGGGCACGCCGTACGACGTGCAGGCGCCCGATGGCACGCGGTACGTCTCGTTCGCCGATTGGCTCTGCCCGGTCCACTGCATCGAGCCCGCCACCTGCCCGATGATCCGGGCGCCGCGGACCTGGGAGATGGGCGACGCCATGGGCGAGCTGACTCGCCGGCTGGGCCAGGCTCATCCGACCGCCGGCCCCGTGCTGTTCACCTGCCGGCACCGGGTGTACGGCGTCGGGATGTTCGATGTCGCCACGGTGCTGGAGGGGGATGAGGTGGTGGCCCGCGCCGGAGCGGAGGGGTTGGCCGTTGATGTCCTGGTCGGGACGATCTCGGCGTGCCACGGGGCGGCGAGCCTGCTGCACTTGGGGTAGTTCTCCGTCATCCCGAGCGGAGCGAGGGACCTGCTCCACACATCCGGAACCCCGCCACGGTCCGGGTCGGCGCGCAAGGTCGCTCGCGGCGCGCGGTATGACGGGGGCGCGCGGGATGACGGGAACCCGGCACCCCTTCCCGGGGTTGAGGTGCGGTAAGTCCGTGGCACCCTATATTTCACCCAACCTGACGACGGGGAACGGGATGCGGAACGTTGAGGAGTTCGAGCTGATCATCGTCGGCGGCGGGCCCGCGGGGCTCTGCGCCGCCATGTACGCCGCCCGCGGCATGCTCAAGGCGGTGCTGCTGGAGCGTGGCGTGCCCGGCGGTGAGCTGCTCAACACCGAGTGGATCGACGACTATCCCGGCTTCGAGCACGTGCTCGGCCGGGAGCTGGCGCAGAAGATGACCTCGCATGCCGCCGCGTTCGGCGCCGACATCCGCCAGGAGAACGTCGAGGCGATCGTCCGCCGGGACGACGGGATGTTCGAGGTGTCGACCACCCGCGGCACGATCTACCAGGCTCCCGCCGTCATCCTCACCGCCGGCGGTACGCCCACCAAGCTCGACGTGCCCGGCGAGCTGGAGTACGCCGGTCGCGGCGTGTCGTACTGCGCCGTGTGCGACGGGGCCTTCTTCAAGGGCGAGACCATCGCCGTGGTCGGCGGGGGCGACGCCGCGGTCGAGGAGGCCGAGTACCTGACGCGCTACGCCGAGAAGGTCTACGTCATCCATCGGCGGGACGAGTTCCGGGCGTCGAAGATCCTGCAGGAGCGCCTGTTCGCGAACCCCAGGATCGAAGTGATCTGGAACAAGCAGGTCCGTGAGATGACGGGGACGCCCGCGGGCCTCCAGTCGCTTCTGCTCGAGGACAGCCTCACCGGCGAGCTGACCACGCTCGCGGCCACCGGCTGCTTCGTCTTCATCGGCTTCCGCCCCAACACCGGGTTGGTCAAGGAGCACTTCGCGCACGACGCCGCCGGCTACATCGTCACCGACGACCGGATGATGACCTCGATTCCCGGCCTCTTCGCGGCCGGCGACCTGCGCGTGCAGCTCACCCGCCAGGTCACGACCGCGGTCGGAGACGCCACGACGGCGGCCATCGCGGTCGAGAAGTACCTCAAGGACCGCCAGACCCGCGCCGTGGGAGTCAAAGTCGGTGTCTGAGCTGGAGGTCGTGGCACTGCCGAACGGACAGCTCGCGGAGAACTGCTACCTTCTCGCCGACCGGCGGACGCGCGAGGCGGTGATCATCGACCCCGGCGAGGAGCCGGCGATGTTTCTGGCCGAGCTCGACACCCGTGCCTGGACGCTGCGTGCCATCTGGCTCACGCACGGTCACGTCGACCACATCATGGGGGTGGGCGCCGTGCGCCGCGCCACCGGTGCCCCCATCCATCTCCATCCGCTCGACCGTCCGATCTACGACGCACTGCCCCAGTTCGGCGCCTGGCTGGGCAAGCAGGTCGACCCGCCGCCGCCGCCCGACGTCGCGCTCGAGCCGGGCACACCGGTGCGCGTGGGCCGGTTCGACTTCGAGGTGCGGTTCACGCCGGGACACTCGCCGGGCAGCGTGAGCTTCGTGGGACACGACATGGTCTTCGGTGGCGACGTGCTGTTCAACGGCTCGGTGGGCCGGACCGACCTGCCCGGCGGCGACGCGGCGGCGCTGATGGCCAGCATCCAGTCCCAGTTCCTCTCGCTGCCGGACTCGACGGTGGTGTACAGCGGCCACGGGCCGGACACCACGATCGGCGTCGAGCGGCTGACGAATCCGTACCTCACGGGGGCGTTTCCGCTTGGATGACGGGCGGGTGGTCGGGCGGTCAGGCGGGCAGGCGGTCGGATGGTCGACGGTCTTCGTCGGACCGCCAGTTGGGGGCTCCTATCGCCTGTCCCTGCGACCATCCGACCGTCCGACCGTCTGACCGCCCGCCCGTCTGCCTGTAATCGCTGCGGTTTCGAGGTGCCCGTGCGGGCGCTCGGCTGCAAGAACCCATGCCCCAACTGCGGAACCGTCTACCCGCTCGGGGACTGTTCTGACTGACACGACCGCCGGGGGGATGTCGGACCTCGAGGTGATCGCCACGGCGGGCACCCGGGCGTCGCTGGACATTTCCCGTATCGAGCTCCCGCCGCGCCTCCGGCCCGGCGCGGCGCTCGGCGTGCTCGACATCACCGAGTTCTTCGGCGAGACCACCGGCGGCGTCCGGACCTATCTCCTCCAGAAGGCGCGCTACGTCCAGCGGCGGACCGAGCTCCGGCAGACGATCGTGGTCCCCGGCGCGCGCGACGAGATCCTGGAGGCGAGCGGCGTGCGCTGCTATCGCCTCCATGGGCCGTCGGTGCCCACGCAGAAGCCCTACCGATTCATGCTGGCAACCCGGTCGACCAGCCGGATCGTGGCGCACGAGGGCCCCGACCTGATCGAGGTCGGCAGCACGTGGTTCGCCCCGTGGCTGGTGCACCTGGCCACGCGGCGCGTCGACGTGCCGGCCGTCTGGTTCTATCACAGCAACTTTCCCCGCGTGATCGCGCCCTGGCCCGAGACCGCGGGCCGGGTGAAGCGGGCAGCCGCCGAGTTCGCGTGGGGCTACGTCCGGCGGCTCGGCCGGATGGTGCGAGCGACGCTGGCGCCGTCGGACTTCGTGGCTCGCGAGCTCGAGCGGGTCGGCGTCGAGCGGGTCGTGCGGGTCGGCCTCGGTGTGGACCTGGAGCGGTTCCACCCCGCGCGTCGCGCGACGGCGGCGGAGACCCGCCGCCGCCACGGCCTCCCCGAGGGCCCGTTGGCCATCTACGTGGGACGCCTAGCCGGGGAGAAGGAGGTCGATCTGCTGCTCACCGCGTGGCCGGAGGTGGAGCGGCGGACCGGCGCGCGGCTGGTGCTGGTGGGAGACGGCCCCAGCCGCCGGCGGTTGCATCGCCGGCCCGGAAGCGAGCGCATGTACTGGCTCCCATTCCAGCAGGACCGCGAGCGGCTGGCGGATCTGCTCGCGGCGGTGGATCTCTCGGTGTCGCCGTGCTCGATCGAGACCTTCGGCCTCTCCGCGCTCGAAGCGCTCGCGAGCGGCACGCCGCTCTTGTCGGCGGACCGGGGCGGCGTGGCCGAGACCGTCGGGCGCTCGGGCGCCGGCGCGACGTTCGCCTCGGGCGACGCCGGCGCGCTGGCCGACCAGGCGACGGCCCTCCTGCTCGGCGACCTCGCCGCCCTGGGCGCGAGCGGCCGGCAGTACGCCGAGGCCGACCACGGCTGGGATGCCGTGCTCGACCGCATCTTCGACGTCTACCGCGCCGTTCTCGCCGGGTGAGCCTGCTCGTCTCCATCCACGATGTCACTCCCGCCCTGACCGACGGCGTCACGCACCTGTGGGCGCTCTGCACCGGGCGCGGCGTCCGGCCGGCACTGCTCGTGGTGCCCGACTGGCATGGCGAGTGGCCGCTCGAGTCGTACCCATCGTTCGTGGCGTGGCTGCGGGCCCGCGCGGAGGACGGCGCCGAGATCGTGCTGCACGGGGAGCGACACGACGAGGCCGGACTGCCACGCGGGCTGGGGGACAGCGTGCGCGCGTGGGGCCGGACGGCACGCGAAGGCGAGTTTCTCACCCTCGATGGCGCCGCGGCGCATACGCGCATCGCGCGCGGCCTTGCCCGGCTTCGGGCGCTCGGCCTGGAGCCCGTCGGGTTCGTACCACCGGCCTGGCTCGCCAGGGCGGAGGGCCACCGGGCGGTGGGTGGGGCGGGGCTCGCGTTCAGCGAAGACGACCGGGCCATCCATCTGTATCCATCCGGCCGGCGCGTGCCCTCGCCGGTCGTGCGGTGGAGCGCCCGCACGCCGGTCCGCGCCTGGGGCTCCGTCGCGGTGGCGCGGGCGCGCTGGATGCTGCAGCGACGGGCGCGCCTCCCGCGCCTTGCCTTCCACCCGCAGGACCTCCGCCACCCCGCCACCGCGGCCGCGCTCGGCCCCACGCTCGATCGCTGGCTCGCGCGGCACGCACCGATTCCCTATTCGGCAATCCGGGCGTGACACCGGTCGCGGCGCACCTCCTCTGCCTCGGGCTGGTCGGGGTCGACCTGCTGGCGCGCGCCTGGCGCATCCAGTGGATCGTGCAGGGCCTCGGCCATCGGATGACGCTGCGTGATTCGTTCATCGTCAACGCCTTCGGCGACGCGGCCTGCGCGCTCACGCCCCTCAGGATCGGCGGGGAGCCGGCGCGCCTGGCCGGCATGCTGCGGAGCCGCGTGCCGGCGACCGCCGCGTTCGTCGCCATCAGCCTGGAGGTGCTGGCCGCCTGGCCGGTGATCATCGTGGCCGCGGGCTGGCTCATCTGGCGCTACGCCCCGGCCTGGTGGCTCCTGGCCGGACCGCGGCTCGCCGCGGCGGCGACCACGGCATGGCCCTGGGTGCTGGCCGTGGCCGTGGCGAGCGTCCTCGCGTGGCGGGCGGCACGAAGGGTGGCCTCGCCTACGGCGCACCAGCTCCGGCGGCCGATCCGGCGCGCCATGGTATACTGGCGCCGGATGCCCCGGTGGCCGCTGGTCGCGAGCGTCCCGATGAGCTTCCTCAACCTCGCCACGCGGGTGGCCATCCTGCCGGTGCTGGCGCTCACCCTCCCGAGCCCCCCGGCGATGGGGCCGCTCGCGCTGGGCTCGTTCGCGCTGCTGTACAGCCAGCTGGTGCTGCCGACCCCGTCGGGGGCCGGCGCCGTGGAGCTGGGATTTCTGGGCGGTGCCGCGGGCGACCTGGGAACGGGGGAGGGCTGGCTGCTGCTGGCGTGGCGGTTTTACACCAACGGCATCGGCGTCATCCTGGGCGTGGCGCTCGCCGCCCGGGTGTACGGCTGGCCGGCGATGCGGCGGCTGGCGGGGCGGTGGAGCGAGCGGTTCTAGGCGGTCAGACGGGCGGACGGTCGGACGGTCGGACGGTCGGACGGTCGGACGGTCGGACGGTCAGGTCGGCAACCGTCAGGTCGGGGAAAGCTCACAAGTTCAGTCGAGTCAGTCACCCTGAGCGCAGCGAAGGGGCCATGTATTGAGGCATGCCCCTTCGCTGCGCTCAGGGTGACGGGCTTTGAAGAACTTGCGAACCTTCGATTTGACCGTCTGACTGTCTGACCGTCTGACCGTCTGACCGTCCGACCGTCCGACCGTCCGACCGTCCGACCACCTACCGCGGCGGTGGCGCAATCCCCACCACCATCACCGTGCGCTCGAGCGCCTCGGCAACACCGTGCGGCACGTCGGCCGGCGCCCAGACGACGGTGCCCGGACCTGCCTCGCGCGTCTCGTCGCCCACGGTCATCCGCGCCCGGCCGCTCATCACGACGTAGAACTTGTCGGCCCCGGCGTGCGTGTGCACCCGCTGCGCCTGGCCCGGCTCGAAGCAGTTGAGCCCCACGAACAGCCGGCCGCCCGCGAACAGGTCCGCCTTACCCGGCTTCTCGGTGCCGAAGACGGCGGCCGCGTCGATGCTCCGGAAGAAATCGCTCATCGGTTGTCGGTCTCCTCGCGGGCCGATATCATTCCGCGGCCCCCAACGAGGACCGCCGCAGACCATGACCACCACCCGCCTCGAACGCGATCCCCTGGGCGAAAAGCCCGTTCCCGCCGACGCACTGTACGGCATCCAGACGCTGCGCGCGGCCGAGAATTTTCCGATCTCCGGGCTCCGTCCGCTGCCGGCCTTCGTGGACGCAGTCGTCTGGATCAAGCGCTCGGCCGCGCTCACGCATAAAGAGACCGGCCGGCTGGAGGCCCGCCTGGCCGACGCCATCGTCAAGGCGGCCGAGGAGATTCTCGGCGGGCAGCATCGCGATCAGTTCATCGTGGACGTGTATCAGGCCGGCGCGGGCACCAGCCACAATATGAACGTTAACGAGGTGCTCGCCAATCGGGCCAACGAGATCCTCGGCGCGCCGCGCGGGGTCTACGCCCCGGTGCACCCGAACGATCACGTCAACATGGCCCAGAGCACCAACGACGTCATCCCGACGGCGATGCGCCTGGCGGTGCTGGCCACGCTTCCCTCGACCCTCGCCGCGCTCGACGTGCTGGCCGCGGCGTTCCTCGCCAAGGGCACCGAGTTCGACGACGTCATCAAGTCGGGCCGCACCCATCTGCAGGACGCCACACCCATCCGGCTGGGCCAGGAATTCATGGCCTACGGCCACACCGTCCAGCGCCATCGCCAGAAGCTGGCCCAGGCGGCCGACTGGCTGCGCGAGATGACCGTCGGCGGCACCGCGGTCGGCACCGGCATCAACGCCGAGCGCGAGTACCCCGCGCTGATGGTGAAGTACTTGCGGCAGGTGAGCGGGCTCGAGCTGCGGGAAGGGCAGGACCGCATTCAGCTCATGCAGTCGATGGGCGACGTCGCCACGCTGAGCGGCGCGCTCCGGGCCTACGTGCTCGATCTCAACAAGATCGCCAACGACATCCGGCTGCTCGCCTCGGGTCCGCGCACCGGCCTGGCCGAGATCCTGCTGCCGGCGGTGCAGCCCGGGTCGAGCATCATGCCGGGGAAGGTGAACCCGTCGATCGCCGAGATGGTGAACCAGGTGTGCTACCAGGCCCTCGGCCTCGACACCACGGTGGCGATGGCGGCCGAGGCCGGCCAGCTCGAGCTCAACGTCATGATGCCGGTGATGACGCACAACATCGTCTTCGCCCTGATCATCGTGGGCAATGCGTCGCGCGTCTTCGCCGAGCGCTGCGTCGGAGGCATCGAGGCCGACGAGAAGCAGTGCGCATACTGGCTCGAGCGGAGTCCGGCGCTGGTGACCGCCCTCGCGCCGAAGATCGGGTATGCCGAGTCGGCCAAGCTGGCCAAGGAAGCGCTTGCCACCGGACTCACGGTCAAGGAGCTGGTGGTGAAGAAGCAGCTGCTCAAAGGCGCCGAGCTCGAGGAGGTCCTCAACCTCCGGGCGATGACGGAGCTCGGCGTGCCGGGCGGGAAGGGGCTGCCCGGCGGCGGGTGATCAGTCGGGAGTGGTGCCGTCGACCGGCAGGTCGAGGAATCGGAACAGCGGCCCGTCGGGCTGCTCGCGCTGCATGAGGTGCATCGAGACGTTGTAGACCGGCGCGCCCGTGCGCGTCCGTCCCTCCGCGGCTCCATGATGGGCATGGCCGTGGAACACCGCATCGACGGGATAGCGCGTGAGCGGCTCCTCCAGCCGGCTCGAGCCCAGGTAGGGATAGATCTCCTTCGGCTCGCCCTCGACGGTTGCCTCGATCGGGGAGTAGTGCATGAGCACGATCCGGGGCGACTTCCGGAGTCGCGCCAGCGCGGTCTCGAGCTTGAGCGCCTCGTTCAAGGCTTCCTGCACGAACAGCTTGACCACCTCCTCGCCCCAGGGCCCCAGCGCGCGCCGCCCGAATCCGCCCGCGAATCCCTTGACCCCTGCGAACCCCACGCCGTACACCTCGAAGCTGGTGCCGTCGAGCACGTGCACCCCCGCATCGCAGAGGATCCGGGTCACCTCCGGCACCTTGGCGGACTCGTAGTCGTGGTTGCCGAGCACGGCGACCGTGGGGATGGTTGCGGGGGAGAGCGTCCGCGCCAGCGCCTTGGCCTCCTCGGGCTCGCCCGTGTCGGTGAGATCGCCGCAGAGAGCGAGGACGTCCGCTTGCTCGCTTACGTCGGCGAAGAGCGTGCGAAGCGGCGGCCCGCTCCCGGCGCGTCCGAAGTGCAGATCGGCCACCGCCGCGATGCGTACCCTCCCTGGAGTCCTGGTCATTGTCCTCAATCAAGGGCGGGCCGGCGCGGGGAGCGGTGATCCTCCGCACAACCAGCCCGGTTCCCGGGGGATATGATATTCGTCCCTGGATCAGGAGCCGGCATGGAGCAGGCCCCCACGCAGTCGCTTGTCGATACTCCGTCCCGCGCGTTCTACCGGCAGGCGATGGAGGTGCTCACCCGCGCCCAGGTGCCCTTTCCTGGTCGGGGGCGCCTTCGCGTTCGTGCATCAGGCGGGTATCGACCGCTCCACCAAGGATCTCGACATCTTCGTCCGGCCCAGGGACGTGCACCGGCTGCTGGAGGTGTGCGCCGCCGCGGGCTACTCGGGGGACCTGGTCTTCTCCCATTGGCTGGCGAAGATCCGCTCGCCCGACGGCTTCATCGACGTCATCTTCAGCTCGGGCAACGGTCTCGCCGTGGTAGACGAAAACTGGTTCGAGCACGCCACCGAGCAGACCGTGCTCGGCCTGACGGTGATGGTCGCGCCGGCAGAGGAAAGCCTCTGGTCGAAGGCGTTCGTGATGGAGCGCGAGCGGTTCGACGGAGCGGACGTGGCCCACATCATCCTCGCGTACGGCGAGCGACTCGACTGGCGCCGGCTGCTCGAGCGTTTCGGCGCGCATTGGCGGGTCCTGCTGGCGCACCTGATCCTGTTCGGCTTCATCTATCCGAGCGCACGCTCGCGGGTGCCGACCTGGGTCATGACCGAGCTGCTCGGCCGGCTCGCACCCGAGCTCGAGGCGCCGGATGCGGACGATCCGGTCTGCTACGGCACGCTGCTCTCCTGGTCCCAGTATCTGGGCGACGTGTTCGGCGGCAACTTCCGGGACGCGCGGATCAAGCCGTACGGGTCACTGACAGCGGAAGAGGTGGCCCGCTGGACCTCGGCGGATAAGAGCCGATGAGACGCGATGTTGGCCGGGGTCCTGCCGGGCCATTGAAACCCGACCCCTGAACACCCATATTCAGCCTCATGCGGGTCACTACCTGGACTGAATACAGCCTGATCATCTCCCTCCACCTGGCCCGCCGCGGCCGGGCGGGGGTGGGCCCGATGGCCGCGCGCGAGCTGGCGGATGTGGAGCGGCTGCCCGCCGATTACGTCGAGCAGATCCTGCTCCGGCTCCGCCGCGCCGGCCTGGTGGAGAGCGTCCGGGGCGCCAAGGGCGGGTATTTCCTGGCCAAGGAGCCGTCGACCATCTCGGTGCGGGACGTCATGACCGCCTCCGAGCACCAGACCTTCGAAGTGAACTGCGACACCCACCCGGTCGACGCCGCGCGATGTAGCCCGGATGCCACCTGCAGCATCCGGCCCGTCTGGATTGCGCTGCAGCAGCGCGTCGACGAGCTGCTGGCGAGCATCTCGCTCGCCGACCTGATGAAGCAGGAACCCCGCGTCCAGGAGCTGGTCGGGATCTCGTCCTCGAGTTAGCCGCGTCGTACCGAAGCGCGCAACCCGACCCGGCCGGTCGGGTTTTTTGCTTTGGGGACTACATCGAAGGGACACGGAATGACGGCGGTGCGGGAACGATCGCTGGTGCGCGAGCCGGCGCTGTGGCAGGCGGTGGGGAACACGCCGCTCCTGCCGGTGGAGCTGCCTGATGGCGCCGGGCAGTTCTGGCTGAAGGCGGAGTGGTTGAACCCCGGCGGCAGCGTGAAGGACCGCACCGCCCGGGGCATCCTGCGCGACGCCCTCCGCCGCGGACTCGTCCCCGGCCGGCGGCTCCTCGACGCGTCGAGCGGCAACACCGGCATCGCGTACGCGATGCTCGGTGCGGCCGCGGGCGTCGGCGTGACGATCTGCCTTCCCGGCAACGCCAGCCCGGAGCGGCGGGCGCTGCTCGAGGTCTACGGGGCCGAGGTCGTCGTCACCGATCGGATGGAGGGGACCGAGGGCGCCGTGCTCAAGGCGCGCGAGCTGGCGGCAGCCGATCCCGGCCGCTACTTCTACGCCGACCAGTACAGCAACCCGGCCAACCCGGCGGCTCACCGCGAGACCACGGGCCCCGAGCTCTGGTCGCAGACCGGCGGCCGGATCACCCACTTCGTGGCGGCCATGGGAACGACGGGAACCATGATGGGAACGGGCGGGTATCTGAAGGAGCGGAACGCCGGCATCACCCTGGTCGGCGTGCAGCCGGACTCGCCGTATCATGGTCTCGAAGGGCTCAAGCACCTGGCGACTACCACGGAGCCTCCCGCGCTGTACGATCCCGCGGTGCCGGATGTCGTGGCCGAGATCCCGACCGAGCAGGCCGATCGCCATGCGCGGTGGCTGGCCAGGAGCGCGGGGTACCTGGTGGGCTGGTCGGCCGGGGCCGCGATCGCGGCAGCGATCGACATCGTCCGCCGCGAGCCCGGGGCGTACGTGGTGGCGGTCGGCTGTGACACAGGCTCCCGCTATCTGAGCGAGCCCCACCGGTGGGAGGGCGCGTGACGCTGCGCTTGCCGGGCGCCCTCGCCGACGAGATTCGCCGCCACGGCGAGGGCGCCTATCCGGCCGAGTGCTGCGGCGCCATGATCGGCCGGGCGGACGGCGCGGCGAAGGAAGTTGTGCGGCTCTCGCCGGCCGTCAACCGCCGGACGGACGACCCGCACCGCTATCTGATCGCCCCTGACGACCTGCGGCGGCTCGAGCGTGAGGTGCAGGAGGCGGGACAGGAGATCGTGGGCTACTATCACTCGCACCCGGATCATCCGGCTCGGCCGTCCGCCTTCGATGCCGAGCACGCGTGGCCCTGGTACAGCTATCTGATCGTGCGCATCGACCGTGGGCGGGGGGCCGACCTGGCCAGCTGGGTGCTGGACGACGAGCGTCCCCTCATGCATCCCGAGTCCCTCGACGTTCTCAGCGAGGTATGACGATGTCCGTGACCGTCTCCATTCCGACTCCGCTCCGCAGCTTCACCGGCGGACGCGATGCCGTCACCGTCGTCGGTACGACCGTCGGCCAGGTGCTCGACGAGCTCCTCGCGGCGCACACCGGCCTCAAGCGCCACCTCGTGCAGGACGATGGGCGCCTGCGCACCTTCGTCAACCTGTATCTCAACGACACGGACATTCGCCAGCTCGCGTCCACCTCCACCCCGGTCGCCGCGGGCGACGTGCTCACGATCGTCCCGAGCATCGCGGGCGGCAGTCCCGCGACCGAGACCGCCCTCCCCAAGCTCTCGCACGCCGAGGTGCTGCGGTATTCGCGCCACCTGCTGCTTCCCGAGGTCGGGGTCGAGGGGCAGCGCAAGCTCAAGGCGGCGCGTGTGCTCACGATCGGCGCGGGCGGCCTGGGCTCGCCGCTGTCGCTCTACCTGGCCGCGGCCGGCGTGGGGACGATCGGCATCGTGGACTTCGACGTCGTGGACCTCACCAACCTCCAGCGCCAGATCGTCCACGGTACCTCCACGCTGGGCCACTCGAAGCTCGAGTCGGCCAAGGCACGGCTGACCGATCTGAATCCCAACGTGAACGTGGTCGGCCATGAGGGGCGGCTCACCTCGGAGAACGCGCTCGACATCATCCGGGACTACGACATCGTCGTCGATGGAACGGACAACTTCCCCACCCGCTACCTGGTGAACGACGCCTGCGTCCTCCTCGGGAAACCGAACGTGTATGGCAGCATCTTCCGGTTCGAGGGCCAGGCCTCGGTGTTCCATGCCAAGGAAGGGCCCTGCTACCGCTGCCTCTACTCGGAGCCGCCCCCGCCGGGACTGGTGCCGAGCTGTGCCGAGGGCGGCGTGCTCGGCGTGCTGCCCGGCATCATCGGGAGCATCCAGGCGCTCGAGACCATCAAGTGGATCATCGGGGCGGGGGACTCGCTCGTCGGACGGCTCGTGTTGTTCGACGCGCTCAAGCTGCGCTTCCGCGAGCTCAAGCTGCGGAAGGACCCCAGCTGCCCGATCTGCGGGGAACACCCGACGATCCACGAGCTGATCGACTACCAGGCCTTCTGCGGCATCGGCGCCGAGCCCGACTACGCCGGCGTCGAGATCAATGTTGAAGATTTCCGGCGCGAGCGGGAACAGAAGGGGGACGACCTCGTCCTGATCGACGTCCGCGAGCCGCACGAGTGGGAGATCGCCCACATCGAGGGAGCGCGCCTCATTCCGCTGAGCCAGCTCCCCGACCGGCTCGGCGAGCTGGACGGGCACGCCGAGATCGTCACGCATTGTCACCACGGCGCCCGGTCCCTGAAGGCGCTCGAGATCCTTCGCGGGGCCGGGTTCGGAAAGGTCCGAAGTCTGGCAGGGGGAATCGACGCCTGGGCCGAGCAGGTGGAGCCGGGGATGGCGAGGTACTGACGGACGGGCGGACGGGCGGACGGGCGGACGGTCGGACACAACCAAACGGGCGGACAGTTTGCATGACTGCCCGCCCGTTGGTCTCGATGACCAGCCGCCCGTTTCCTTGCGTTCTGACCGTCCGACCGTCTGACCGTCCGCCCGTCCGTCCAGTGCCGAAGGCGGGACTCGAACCCGCACGGGCTTGCGCCCACTGCGCCCTGAACGCAGCGCGTCTACCAGTTCCACCACTTCGGCGAGCGCGCAAGCTACCGCTGTGGAAGAGCATAATCAACCCGCCGAGCCGCGCATCGCTTCGGTTGGGTTGACCCTCCCGAAGTGGTGGCCTATCCTTTGCTTAGGAATGCCCACGTGACCCCCGATGCTTCCCCGCCAGACGAGCGCAAGAAGAGCGTCGCCCGCAACCCCAAGGCGACCCACGACTACCACATCCTGGAGACGTGGGAGTGCGGCGTCGTGCTGACCGGTACGGAGGTCAAGTCGCTCAGAAATGGACAGGCGTCCATCAAAGAGGCCTACGCCCGGCTCCGGAACGGGGAGGTCTTCCTCGACGGCATGAACATCACTCCCTACGAGCAGGGCAACCGCTACAACCACGATCCGGTGCGCACCCGGAAGCTGCTGCTGCACCGCCGGGAGATCGAAAAGCTCATCGGGGCGGTCGAGCAGAAGGGCCTCACGCTGGTGCCGCTGGAGCTCTACTTCAAGAACGGGCGAGCGAAGGTCATGATCGCCCTCGGGCGGGGCAAGAAGCTCCACGACAAGCGGGATGACCTCAAGCGCCGGGCGGTCGAGCGGGAGACCGCGCGCGCGGTCTCCGTCCGGGGCCGCCGGTGATCGTCGCGCTGATGCTCGCCGGCGCGCTCGCGGGCGGCAGCTTCCCCCGCGAGGTCACCATTGTCGGGCTGCGGGGCGAGGTCCACATCGCGGTGCGTCTCGACGGCGCCGGCTTTCCCGTGGTCCCGGCCGCCCCGCTCGTCGCGGCGCTCGAGGGCCAGATCCATCTGGACACGACCGGGTGGGCGGAGGTGGTCGTCTCCCGCCAGCCGTTCCGCTTCCTGGTGGGGGCGCCACTCTACGAGTTCAGCAACCAGCTCCTGCCGCTGGCCGGACCGGCCTCGCTGTCCCGCGACAGCCTGTTCCTGCCGTACCAGTTCGTGGCCGAGATCGTCCCCTACTATCTCGGCGAGCGGTATCGCTGGGAGGCCCACGGCGCGCGGCTGGTCGAGCTCCGGGGCAGGACGACGACGCTGGCGGGGCGCGCCGCTTCGAAACCGGCTCGCTTGCCGAACGGGCTCCGCCCCGGGCACTACGTCACGGTGGACCCCGGCCACGGCGGTGTGGATCCGGGCAACCCGGGCGTCTTCTTTCCCCGGGGCACGCATGAGAAGGAGGTCACCCTCCAGATCGGTCTGCTCCTGCGTGACGAGCTCAAGCGTCGAGGAATCGGCGTCCGCATGACCCGCACGACCGACACCCTCATCGCGCTCGGCGACCGCGGCGGGTACTGTACCGAGGCCTGCGATCTCTTCGTGAGCCTGCACGTGAACTCGCTCGCCCGGCGCAGGGGCTACACCGACATCCGCGGCTTCGAGACCTTCTTTCTGGCCGAGGCCAAGACCGAGGACGCCGCCCGGGTGGCGCAGATGGAGAACGACGCCGTGCGCTTCGAGGCCGGCCAGGATCCTTCCCAGACGGTCGGCGGCCTCGACTTCATCCTGAAAGACCTCCAGCTCAACGAGCACCTGCGCGAATCGGCCCGGCTGGCCGAGCTGGTGCAGCGCGGGCTCGGGGGCGTGCACACCGGCGAGAACCGGGGCGTCAAGCAGGCCGGGTTCATGGTGCTCACCACCGCGCGCCGGCCGGCCATCCTCATCGAGCTGGGTTACAGTACCAATCCGCAGGACGGCCGGTTCCTCACCACGCGGAGCAGCCAGAAAGCCATGGCCGCCTCGGTCGCCGATGCGGTCGTCGAATACCTGCTCGAATACGAGCGGAAGACGGGTACCGCGGCGGGCTCGGGGGGGGCCGGTGAGCCGCTGTCCGCGGGTGGCCGTCATCGCGCTGCTTGCCGGCGCCGTCCTGCTCGGCGGCTGCGTCTACTACAATGGGATGTACAATACCAATCGGCTGGCCAAGTCCGCCCGGAAGGCCGAGCGCGACGGCCGGCAGTTCGAGGCCACCAGCCTCTGGGGCCAGGTCATCACGCGCGCGGACTCGCTCGTGGAGCGGCATCCCCGGAGCAAGTACGCGGACGAGGCCAAGGTCCTCCGGGGGCTGGCGCTGGCGCGCCTCCGCCACTGTCCCGAGGCGGTCGGAGCGCTCGGCAGCCTGAGCTTCATCGACCGGACCGATGATCTGGCGGAGGAGGCCGCCCTGGCGCTCGGACGCTGTCAGCTCGAGATGGGCGATGCCGCCCTCGCCGACCTGGCATTCGTACGGATCAGCGAGAGCAGGGACTCCACCCGCCGGAGGGAGGCCCGCTTCCAGCGGGCCCGGGCCCTCCGGATGACCGGGCGGTATGAGGAGGCGCTGGCGCTCATGCGGGAGGCGCCCGATCCGCGCGGACGAAGCGATCTGCTGCTGGCGCTCGCCGGCACGGGGCACGCCGACGAGGCGTTCGCGCTGGCCGATTCGCTGCTCGCCACGCACGACACCGCGCTCGTGTGGGACAGCGTCGTCGTGACCCTGGCGCGCCAGGATCCGCGGATGGGGTCGGCGCTCGTCGGACGGCTCCAGGGCGATCCGAGGCTCACGCCGGAGCTCCGGGCCCGCCGGCTGTACGAGGACGCGCTCCGTCTGGCGAGCGTCGACAGTGCGTCGTCCCGGGCCCGCCTGGAGGAGACGGCGCGGCTGCCGGGGGCCGGCGAGAGCGGCGAGCGCGCCCGCCTCCAGCTCCTGCGCCTGCAGCTCGGAGCTGCGCGGACGCTCGACGACCTCGCGGCGCCCGGCGATTCGCTCGCCGCCATGGCCGGCCGGACGAGCGGTGTCGCGGCGGAAGCGGGGCAGGTGGAAGCCACGGTCGCCCGCCTCCGCCAGCTCCCCGACTCGGCGGCACCCGTCGTGCCACGCGGCGACCTCCGCCTCTTCCTTGGCGCCGAAGCCGCGCGCGATACGATCGGGTCACCGGTTCTCGCCGCGGCCCTCTTCCGCCGCCTGGCGGACGACTGGCCGGCCTCGCCATACGCACCGAAGGCGTTGCTCGCGGCCGAGCGCCTCGACCCCACCGACATCGACGCCTCGCGTGCCCGGCTGGACAGCCTGTACGCCGACTCGCCCTATCTCGCCATCGCCCGGGGAGAGGACGCGCCGGCCTACCGGGTGCTCGAGGACTCACTCGAGGCGTACGCCGCCGCGCAGACGGTCGCCCGGCCCGGCCAGCCCCGCCGGCCCTCGCCGGGCGTGCGTCGGCGGGTCGAGCCGGCCCGGCCCGGCGAGCCCCTGCCCGCGGAGAAAGACGCGAATGACAGGTCGCCCGCCGCGCGGCGTCGCATCCAGCGGTGAGCGTCGGCCCGGGCAAACTCTCGCGGACCGTCTTCAGCCGCACCTTCCAGAATCCAATCCTCCTCGCCGCCGGCACGGCCGGCTTCGGGCGCGAGCTGGACGGCGTCATGGACCTCGATCGCCTCGGTGGTCTGGTCACCAAGGCCGTGTCGCTGGCCCCGCGGCCAGGCAACCCGGCGCCCCGCGTGGCGGAGTTTCGCGGCGGCATGCTCAACTCGGTGGGCCTCGCGAATCCGGGTCTCGAGCGAGTCCGTGACGAGCTCCTGCCGTGGCTGGCGCGGCACCTCACGCGAGCGCAGGTGCTCGTCAACATCGTGGGCTTCACCGTCGCCGAGTATGCCGACGTGGTGGGTGGGCTCGACGGTGTCCCCGGCATCGCGGCGTTCGAGCTCAACCTGTCCTGTCCCAATACCAGCGCCGGCGGCATCGAGTTCGGCGCGGATCCCGAATGCGTCCGGCGAATCGTGGCCGGCTGCCGGGCCCGGACCCGGCTCCCGCTCTCGGCCAAGCTGTCGCCGGTCCTGCCGGACATTCCGGGCATGGCGGTGGTGGCACGGGACGCCGGGGCCGACGCCATCAGCGTAGTCAACACGCTGCCCGGCCTCCTCTTTGCGGAGTCGGGCGCCACGCACCGGCTGGGCAACGGCAACGGAGGGGTGAGCGGGCCGGCGCTTCTCCCCGTGGGCGTGCTCGCGGCGGCGCGGGTGGTCGAGCGGACCGGCGGGATGCCGGTGATCGGCGTGGGCGGGGTCCGCAGCGCAGACGACGTCCGGCAGTACCTCCGTGTAGGGGCGTCGCTGGTGGGGATCGGCACCGCGGCGCTGGCCGACCCCCGGCTGCCCGAGCGAATCATTCGAGATCTGGAGCGTGGAGATGGCTGAGGTGATCGTCGCGCTGGACCTGCCGAGCGGCTCGGAGGCGCTGCGCCTGCTCGACCGGCTGCCCGAGACCCGGTGGGTCAAGGTCGGGTCGATGCTGATGACGCGCGAGGGTCCCGACCTGATTCGGGTGCTCACGGAGCGCGGCCTCCAGGTGTTTCTGGACCTCAAATGGCACGACATCCCGAACACCGTGGCGGAAGCCGTGACCTCCGCCCGGTCCCTCGGGGTGGCGATGGCGACGGTCCATACGCTGGGGGGCGCGGCCATGATGGCGGGCGCCGTCAACGCGGCCGGCGGGCGCCTGGACCTCGTGGGCGTGACCGTGCTGACGTCGCACGACGCGGCGGGCTACGCGCGGGCGGTCGGGCGCGCTAAGGTCGACCTGGCGGCTGAAGTGGAGCGGCAGAGCGGGGAAGCCATGGGAGCCGGGCTCGGCGGCGTGGTCTGCTCGCCACAGGAGGTCGCCCGGGTCCGGGCCAAAGTCGGGCCGGATGCGTGGATCGTCGTACCCGGCATCCGCGCGCGGTCGGAGGATCGGGGCGACCAGGTAAGGGTGGCCACGGCATCCGAGGCGGTGGCCGCGGGTGCGACGCACCTGGTCGTCGGGCGGCCCATCCTCCTGGCCGCCGATCCGACGGCCGCCTTCCGCGGGCTGCTCGAGGAGGCGCAGTGTATCGGCTCCTGACGCTGCTTGCGCTGATGCTCCCGACCTCGGCGGCCCGCGCCCAGGGGCAGCCGGGACTGGCCGCGGCCGCCGAGCGGGCGCGCGGAACGTGGTTCGCGCACGACGCGGCCGAGCTCGTGGCCGACAGCCCGCGGCTGCTGGTGCAGCTGCCGGGCGCAGACCCGTCGGCAGCCCTGGGGCCGGCGCAGGCCGCGGCGCTGCTGGCCGATTTCCTCGCCACCGCGCAGGAGGTCGAGACCACCGTGAAGGCCGCCCGAGAGGTCGAGCCGGGCCGGGGGTACGTCGAGCTGCAGCGGCGATACCGGATCGCGGGGACCCAGGACGTCCGGACCCAGAGCCTGCTGCTGGGCTACCGCCTGACGCGGGCTGGGTGGAGGCTGGTGGAGCTACGGGTGGTGGGGGGCTGAAGCGAAGTCTCCGCCTTGCTGGACCCGAGCCGGATCATGGGCTGGCCCTGCCCGGTGTGTCGCCGGTCAGACAGATCGGGCAAACGCCGTGGGTAAGCTGGATTACCTTCGGATCGTGCAGCTCCGCCAACGCGGTGGGGTGGTGACCCACTCCCCCGTATTGGCCCGGATGCCCTCGCAGTACATGCAGACGCCCAGCATCCGCTCGGCGGGCGCCAGGCTCTCCAAGCTGGCCCACTGGGCCCGCCAGAAGTGCCAAGCCTCCCGGGTCCGCACCGCCTCCGTCCGGGCAATGAAACTGCCCGTGACCGCGTCGACGGCGCGCTCCATATTGAGAATGGCCCACCCTGGCAAACTCCCCTGCTTGCATCACTTCGCGCCCCGGGATATATTGGGCAGCTAGTCTATAAACCAGGTCCCCGGAGAGACGCGTGAAGGTTCGTTCGAGCGTGAAGCCGATCTGCGAGCACTGCAAAGTCGTCAAGCGACAGGGCGTGGTCCGCATCATCTGCAAGCGCAATCCCAAGCACAAGCAGCGGCAAGGCTGATCATGGCGCGTATCGCAGGCGTGGACCTTCCGCGCGAGAAGCGCGTCGAGATCGCCCTCACGTACATCTACGGGATCGGCCGGCCGACCAGCAACCGCATCCTCGGCGAGACCGGCGTGAGCCCCGACACCCGGGTCCGGGATCTCTCGGACGCGGAAGTGGCGCGTCTGCGTCAGATCATCGAGCGCTCGGTGAAAGTGGAGGGCGCCCTCCGCACCGAGATCGCGATGAACATCAAGCGCCTGATGGACATCGGGAGCTATCGCGGGATCCGCCACCGCCGGGGCCTGCCGGTCCGTGGCCAGCGGACCCATACCAACGCCCGGACCAAGAAGGGTCCGCGGCGTGCCATTGCCGGCAAGAAGAAAGTGACGAAGAAGTAAATGACCGCACCTGTTGCTGCTCCAACGAAGTCACCCAGCGCCAAGCGCGGGAAGAAGGTGGTCGAGTCGGAGGGCGTGGCCCATATCGCCGCCACGTTCAACAACCTGCTCATCACGATCACCGACTTGAGGGGCAACACCCTCGCGTGGGGTTCCGCGGGCAAGGCCGGCTTCAAGGGCTCCAAGAAGTCGACCCCGTTCGCCGCCACGGTGGCGGCCGAGAACTGCGGGCGTGAGGCCATGAACCTCGGGCTTCGGCGGGTGCACGTGCGCGTGCAGGGCCCCGGCAGCGGGCGCGAGTCGGCCATCCAGGCGCTGGCGTCGGTCGGCCTCCGCGTGGTCTCCATCCGGGACGTCACCCCGATCCCTCACAACGGTTGCCGTCCGCCGAAGAAGCGGCGGGTCTGAGCCATGTCACGCTACACCGGTCCCAGCTGCCGTCTCTGCCGCCGCGAAGGCACCAAGCTGTTCCTCAAGGGCACCAAGTGTCTCACCGAGAAGTGCCCGGTCGAGCGCCGCGCCTATCCGCCGGGCCAGCACGGCCAGACGGGCGGCCGCCAGCGCAAGGCGTCCGAGTACTCCAAGCAGATGCGTGAGAAGCAGAAGGTGAAGCGGATGTACGGCCTGTCGGAGCGCCAGTTCCGGAACACGTTCGAGCTGGTCACCCGCGAGCCGGGCGTCAAGGGCACGAACCTGCTCATCGCGCTCGAGAGCCGGCTGGACAACATCGTGCACCGGATGGGCTTCGCCTCGAGCCGCAAGGCGGCCCGGCAGCTCATCGCCCACGGGCACGTGGACGTCAACGGCCGTCGCGTCGACATCCCTGCCTTCCGGGTCACGCCGGGCGTGGAAGTGCGCGTCGCGCCGGGCAGCCGCGAGAACGTGTCGGTCAAGTTGGCGCAGGAAGCCGCCTCGCGCGGCCAGCCGGTGTCGTGGCTGTCGGTGGACACCGACAAGGCGGCCGGCCGCATGACCGAGCGCCCGACGCGCGAGGCCATCCCGATCAACGCCCAGGAACAGCTCATCGTCGAGCTCTACTCGAAGTGACCATGACCATTGATCTGACCGGGTTGGTGCGTCCGCATCTCGTCGAGATGACGAAGCGGGACGACAACCCCAATGCCGCTGAATTCCGTCTGCAGCCGCTCGAGCGGGGCTTCGGCTACACGCTCGGCAACTCGCTCCGCCGCCTGCTGCTGTCCTCGCTCCGTGGCAGCGCGGTCTGGGGCTTCCGCCTGGACGGCGTGGTGCACGAGCACCAGACCGTGCAGGGCGTGCTCGAGGACGTGCACCAGGTGGTGCAGCGCCTCAAGTCGCTCACGCTGGTCCTGGCCGAGGACGTCGACGAGGCGGTGCTCCACATCCGCCGCGAGGGCGCGGGTCCGGTGTACGCCCGCGACATCCAGGAGCACGGCTCGGTCACGGTGAAGAATCCCGACCACCTGCTGTTCACTCTCCAGGATGACCGCGAGGTCTCCATGGAGCTGTACGTGAACAAGGGCCGGGGCTACGTCGAGGCCGAGATGCATCCGGCCGACCGGTCGCTGCCGGTCGACCTCGTCCGCATCGATGCCATCTACAATCCGGTCCGGCGCGCCAACTTCGCCGTGGCCGAGACCCGCGTCGGCCAGCGCACCGACTACGACCGTCTCACGGTCCAGGTCGAGACCAACGGCACGATCACGCCGGAGGACGCCATCGCCTACGCGGCGGCGCTGGCCCAGGTCCACTTCCAGTACTTCGTGGACTTCGGGAAAGTGCCCACCATGCGGGACGCAGGCGCCGCCGCCGGCGCCGGCAACGGTGCCAACCTGCGCCAGCGCCTCGCCCGGCCGATCGACGACTTCGGGCTCTCGGTCCGGTCGCTCAATTCGCTCAAGAACTCGAACATCCGGACCCTCAAGGACCTGGTCGAGTTCAGCGAGGACGACCTGCTCAAGGTCAAGAACGTCGGCGAGAAGGCGCTGAGCGAGATCGCCGAGCTGCTGGGCCGCGAAGGGCTCAACTTCGGGATGTCGTTCGAGGACACCGATGGCGAGCTGCGCGTGCTGCGTCCGGGCGTGCCGCCGATGGCCCATCCGTCGGCCGGGGCGGGGGAGATCGCGTAATGCGCCACCGCGCCAAGGGACGGCAGCTCTCGCGCACGTCGACCCACCGGCGGGCGATGCTGAACAACATGGCCACGAGCCTGTTCGAGCACGGCCGCGTGGTCACCACCGAGGCCAAGGCCAAGGAGCTCCGGCCCTTCGCCGAGAAGCTCATCACGCTGGCCCGCCGCGGCGACCTCCACGCGCGCCGCCTGGTGCAGCGGAAGATCAAGGACCGGGAGACGCTGTCGCGGCTCTTTGCCGAGATCGGCCCCCGCTTCGCCGCGCGGCCCGGCGGCTATACCCGCATCCTGAAGCTCGGCCACCGCGAGGGCGACGGGGCGGACATCGCCCGCATCGAGCTGCTCGCCGAGTGACCTGCGCTCGGGTTGACGGCAATAAGAAAGGGGACCCCAGGGTCCCCTTTTTCTTGGCTGCTGCCAATGCGTCAGACCGCCGCGACCGCCGCCTTGGGGGCTTTGGCGATCCGGTTACTCTTCAGGCACTGCGTGCACACCCGGACGCGCTTCGGGGCGCCCTCGACCAGCACCCGCACGGTCTGCAGATTCGGATACCAGCGGCGTTTGGTGCGATTGTTGGCGTGGCTGACGTTGTTGCCGGTCGTCGGCCCCTTGCCGCACACGGTACAGACCCGTGCCATAAGCTCCATCTTTCGGTGAGACGGACGGTCGGACGGTCAGGCGGTCGGACGGTCGGTCTGGTCTGTGAGACTCTGGTTTGAGCCGGCGACTACGCTCGCCGGAAGCCCGTAAACCTAATGGACCAAAGCCTATGACACAACCTCCAGCGCTCCGCCTCCATGCCTAAGGCGCTCATCACCGGTGTGACCGGCCAGGACGGCTCCTACCTGGCGGAGTTGCTGCTCGCCAAGGGGTACGAGGTCGTGGGTGTGGTCCGGCGGACCAGCCACCACAGCTACGAGCGGATCGAGCACCTGCTCGACCGGATCGAGGTCGTCGCCGCCGACCTGCTCGACCAGCACTCCCTGACGGTCGTGATCCAGGACAGCCGGCCGGACGAGGTCTACAACCTGGCCGCCCAGTCCTACGTCCCCACCTCGTGGACCCAGCCGGTCCTCACCGGCGAGTTCACCGCCCTCGGTGTGACCCGTATTCTCGAGGCCATCCGGCTGGCCCATCCGACCGCGCGCTATTACCAGGCGAGCTCGTCGGAGATGTTCGGCAAGGTGACCGACACGCCGCAGCGGGAGGACACCACATTCTATCCCCGCTCGCCGTATGGCGTGGCCAAGGTGTACGGCCACTGGATCACGGTCAACTACCGCGAGTCCTACGGGCTCTACGCGGTGAGCGGCATCCTGTTCAACCACGAGTCGCCGCGTCGCGGGATCGAGTTCGTGACCCGCAAGGTCACCGACGGCGCCGCCCGCATCAAGCTGGGCCTTGCCCGGGAGCTCCGGCTGGGCAACCTGGAGGCGCGGCGCGACTGGGGCTTCGCGGGCGACTACGTCGACGCGATGTGGCGAATGCTGCAGCAGGACCAGCCGCAGGACTACGTGATCGGGAGCGGCGAGACCCACAGCGTGCGCGAGCTGGTGGAGCTGGCCTTCGCCCACGTGGGCCTCGACTACCGGCAGCACGTCGTGAGCGATCCCAAGTACTACCGGCCCGCCGAAGTCGATCTGCTCCTGGCCGATCCGTCGAAGGCGCGGCGCGAGCTCGGCTGGGCGCCGAAGGTCGGATTCTCGGAGCTGGTGACAATGATGGTCGACGCCGACATGGAACGGCTCGCCGCGGCCGCCCCGCTGGCCGGCGTGCGCGCGCCGCGATGACGGGCCGCCCGTGAAGGTGCTGGTGACCGGGGCCGACGGGTTCGTCGGACGGCACCTGGTTCGGCACCTCCTCCAGATGGGCGACGAGGTCGCCGCCGGGTGCCGTCCGGGCGGACCGGTGGTCGACTGGGGGTCCGGGGCACCCTCGGGCGCAGCGGTCACGGTGCGCCCGTTCGAGGTCACCGACGACGGCTCGATACGGGACGCGCTCGCCTGGGGACCGGAGGCGGTGGTGCATCTGGCCGCCATCGCATCGGGGCGCCATGCGCGGCAGGATCCGGGCGGGGCATGGGAGATCAACGCCGCCGGCACCGCGCGGCTCACGTGCGGGGCTGAGGCCCTCCGGGAAGCCGCCCGGGGCGATCCCCTGATTCTCCTGGTCTCGACCGGGGAGGTCTACGGCGGCGGAGCGGCGGCAGCGCGGGTAGAGACCGACCCGCTGCGCCCGGTCTCGCCCTACGCGGCCAGCAAGGTGGGCGCGGAGACGGCGGGCCTCGAGGCGTGGCGCCGGACCGGTCTCCGGGTCGTGGTTGCCCGGCCGTTTCCGCATACCGGCCCCGGCCAAAGCCCGGATTATGTCGTGCCGGCCTTCGCCGAGCGGCTCAGGGTAGCGCGGGTGTCGGGGGCCGCCACCGTGCCCACGGGCAACCTGTCCCCGGTGCGCGATCTGCTCGACGTGCGCGACGTGGTGCGGGCCTACCGCCTGCTGCTCGAGCACGGTGCGCCCGGTGAGGCCTACAACGTCGCGCGGGGCGAAGGGGTCGCGCTCGCCGAGGTGTTCGCGCGGCTCGCGGCGCTGATCGGGACGCCGGCCGTGGCGGCGGTCGACCCAATGCTGGTCCGAAGCGCCGACATCCCGCATCTCGTGGGCGATTCGACTAAACTCCGGCGCGCCACGGGCTGGTCGCCCGCGATCTCGCTCGACCGGACTCTCCAGGAACTGGTACATGCCCAAGCGGACTGACCTCAAGACCATCCTCCTCATCGGCTCCGGCCCCATCGTCATCGGGCAGGGCGCCGAGTTCGACTATTCGGGCACACAGGCGGTGCGTGCCCTCAAGGAAGAGGGGTACCGGGTCGTCCTCGTCAATTCGAATCCCGCCACGATCATGACGGACCCCGAGCTGGCCGACGCCACCTACATCGAGCCGGTCACCCCCGAATGGGTGGCCAAGGTGATCGAGCGGGAGCGGCCCGACGCCCTGCTGCCGACGATGGGCGGACAGACGGCGCTCAACGTGGCCATGGCGCTCCAGCGCGACGGCACGCTCGCGAAGTACGGCGTCGAGCTGATCGGCGCCAACGAGCGGGCCATCCGTCTGGCCGAGGATCGCGAGGAGTTTGCGCAGGCCATGCAGCGGATCGGCCTCGCCACGCCGCCGGGACGGACGGTCCGGAGCCTGGAGGAGGCGCTCGACGCGGTCGAGACCACCGGCTATCCCGCGATCCTCCGGCCGTCGTTCACGCTGGGCGGTACCGGCGGGGGCATCGCCTACAACCTCGAGGAATTCGAGACCCTCACCCGCCGCGGACTGGAGCTCTCGCCGGTGGGCTCGGTGCTGGTGGAGCGCAGCGTCATCGGCTGGAAGGAGTTCGAGCTCGAGGTGATGCGCGACGGAGCGGACAACGTCGTGATCGTCTGCTCGATCGAGAACCTCGACCCGATGGGCGTTCACACCGGCGACTCGATCACCGTCGCCCCCGCCATGACGCTCACCGACCGCGAGTACCAGGTGATGCGGGACGCGTCGATCCGGATCATCCGCGAGATCGGCGTGGAGGCGGGCGGCTGCAACATCCAGTTCGCGGTGGACCCCGCCACGGGCGAGCAGCTCGTCATCGAGATGAACCCGCGGGTTTCGCGCTCGTCCGCGCTCGCCTCGAAGGCGACCGGCTTCCCGATCGCCCGGATCGGGACCAAGGTGGCGGTGGGGTACACGCTCGACGAGCTGCCCAACGACATCACCCGGGTCACGCCGGCGTCGTTCGAGCCGGTGCTCGACTACGTCGTCGTCAAGATCCCGCGCTTCGTGTTCGAGAAGTTCCCGGCCGCGGACCCGACGCTGACGACCCAGATGAAGTCGGTGGGCGAGGCGATGGCGATCGGCCGCACCTTCAAGGAGGCGTTCCAGAAGGGGCTTCGCGGCCTCGAGATCGACCGGCCCGGCTGGGTGCTTGGTCCCACCCCGGGCGACGACCGGCTGCAGGACGAGTCGCTGGCGACCGCGCTGGCGGCGCTCCGGACGCCCACGCCCGAGCGCGTATTCCAGATCAAGCGCGCCCTCCAGCTCGGCGCCTCGGTCGAGGCGATCGCGGAGCGCTCGCGCATCGATCCGTGGTTCCTGCACCAGATGGCGGAGCTGGTGGCGGCGGAGACGGAGTGGAGGGCGGGCGCGCGGGCGGGCGGACGGGCGGACGGGCGGACGGTCGGACGGTCCGTCGCCCAGACGGTCGGACGGTCGGACGGTCAGGTATCCGAGGAGGCGGCTGAACACGACGAGCGCCGGGCTGCCCTACGAAAGATGAAGCGGCTGGGGTTTTCGGACCGGCAGCTGGCCGACTTGTCCGGCGTGGAGGAGAGCGAGATCCGGGCCGAGCGGCACCGGCTCGGTCTCCGGCCGGCCTACAAGACCGTCGACACCTGCGCGGGTGAGTTTCCCTCGTCCACCCCATATCTCTACTCCAGCTATGATGAGGAGAACGAGGCCCGGGCCGGCGGCGACCGGACGGTCGTCATCCTGGGCAGCGGCCCCAACCGCATCGGGCAGGGCGTCGAGTTCGATTACTGCTGCGTCCGCGCCGCGATGGCCTTCCGGGAGCTCGGCTACCGCACGGTGATGGTCAATTCGAATCCGGAGACGGTGTCGACCGACTTCGACATCTCCGACGCGCTCTACTTCGAGCCGCTCACGCTCGAGGACGTGCTCGAGATCGTGCACGTCGAGCAGCCGATCGGGGTGGTCGTGCAACTCGGCGGGCAGACGCCGCTTCGGCTGGCGCGGGGGCTCGAGCGTGAGGGCGTTCCGATCCTCGGCACCTCGCCCGAGGCCATCGACCTTGCGGAAGACCGCGGGCGCTTCGAGGCCATCAGCCGCGAGCTTGGCGTGGCCCAGCCGCCGTCGGGCGTAGCCTTCTCGGTCGAGGAGGCGGTGGCGGTGGCGGCGCGCGTGGGCTACCCGGTCCTGGTGCGCCCGTCGTACGTCCTCGGCGGCCGCGCGATGGAGATCTGCTACGACGATGCGTCGCTCCGGAGCTATTTCGCGCGCGCGGCGCGGGTGGCCCCCGAGCACCCGGTGCTCATCGACAGCTTCCTCGAGGATGCCTTCGAAGCCGATGTCGACGCCATCTCGGATGGCACCCGCTGCGTCATCGGCGGCGTCATGCAGCACATCGAAGACGCCGGCATCCACTCCGGCGACTCGGCCTGCGTGCTGCCGCCGTACCTCATCACCGAGGCGCAGGTGGACGAGATGCGCCGCCATACGCGGGCGTTCGCGGAACGGCTCGGGGTGGTGGGCCTCCTCAACGTGCAGTACGCCATCAAGGGCGGCATCGTCTACGTGCTGGAGGTCAACCCGCGCGGCTCGCGCACGATCCCGTTCGTCTCCAAGACCACCGGCGTGGCGCTCGCCAGCCTGGCCGCCGCGATCATGACCGGCGCCACCCTCGACGACCTGGGCCTGCACGACGACGTGCTGCAGCCCTATGTGGCAGTCAAGGAAGCGGTGTTCCCCTTCAGCAAGCTGCAGGGGGTGGATCTCGTCCTCGGCCCCGAGATGCGGTCGACCGGCGAGGTCATGGGCATCGCCGACTCCTTCGGGATGGCGTTCGCCAAGGCGCAGATTTCGGTGGACGGCGCGCTGCCGCTCTCGGGGTCGATCTTCGTCACGGTCAACGACCACGACAAGGCCAACGCCGTGCCGATCGTCCGCCGGTTCCACGGGCTCGGCTTCCGCGTCTTCGCCACCGAGGGAACCGCGCGCTATCTCCGCGCGCGCGGCGTTCCGGCCGAGCGGGTGCTCAAGGTGCACGAGGGCCGGCCCAACGCCATCGACCTGCTGGTGTCGGGGCAGATCCAGCTGCTGATCAACACGCCGCTCGGCAAGCTCAGCCAGCAGGACGACTACGCCATTCGGCAGGCCGCGCTCCAGCACCGGGTGCCGTACACGACCACGCTCTCCGGCGCATCCGCCGCCAGCGACGCGGTGATTGCGCTCAAGAGCCGCGCGGGCGAGGTGCGGCCGCTCCAGGAGTGGCACGCCCTGGCGCGGGAGATGTCCCCCGAATGGACGGGCTGACCGCGCGCGACCCCGCGTTCGTCCGGCAGCTCCGGACGGCGCTCCGGGGCCAGGTGCGGGAGGACGAGGCGCTGGCGCGGTACTCGACCTATCGGATCGGCGGCCCGGCCACGGTGGTGCTGCCGGCCGGCGCCGAGGATGTTGCGATCGCGCTGCGAACGGCCCATTCGGCCGGCGTGCCCTGGTTCGCGATCGGGCTGGGGTCCAACATCCTGCTGCCGGACGAGGGTCTCGACGCCCTCGTCATCCGGCTGGGCAAGGGGCTCGACGAGCTGCGGCAGGACGGCGAGTGCTGGACGGTGGGCGCCGGGCTGCCAGCGCCCCTCGCGGCACGGCGAACGGCCGCCGCGGGATTCGCCGGCCTGCACATCTTCGTCGGCGTGCCGGGCTCGGCGGGCGGCGGGGTCTACATGAACGCCGGCTGCCACGGCGGCGACTGGGCCGACGTGGTGGAGCGGGTCACGGTGGTGGACGAGGCCGGGCAGGACGCGGTGCTCGACCGCGCCGACATCCCGTTTACGTATCGAAGAAGCGGGCTCGACGGGCGGATCGTGCTGGAGGCGGTCGTGCGACTCCGTGCCGAGAAGCAGTCGCAGCTCGACGAGCAGATCGCCGAGATGTTCGAGTGGCGGCAGCAGGGAACGCCGTTCAACCAGCCGTGCTGCGGCAGCGTGTTCAAGAATCCGTCGGGCCCGAGCTGGAAGCGCGAGGAGGGCCCCCGCACCGCCGGGCAGCTGGTGGAGGCGGCGGGGCTCAAGGGCGCGCGGATCGGCGGCGCCGAGGTCTCCCCGATGCACGCGAACTACTTCGTCAACACCGGTGGCGCCACCGCGGCCGACGTCCGGGCGCTGATCGAACGGGCGCAGCAGCAGGTGGAGGCGAAGTTCGGCGTGCGGCTGGAGCCGGAAGTGAAGCTGATCGGGGGGCGGGGGGAGTATCTGAACCCGGACTAGCGCCGTCATCCCGAGCGCAGCGAGGGCGGCGCCATTGCGACATCGCAACACGACTCGTGCCGAAAGACCAATGTCCGACTACTTCGTCCACGAATCCAGCTACATCGACGACGGCGCCGTCATCGGACGGGGCACGAAGATCTGGCACTTCTGCCACGTCCTCTCCGGGGCCGTCATCGGCGAGCGCTGCAACCTGGGCCAGAACGTGGTGGTTATGGGCGGCACCCGGCTGGGCGACAACGTGAAGGTGCAGAACAACGTCTCGATCTACGAGGGGGTGACCCTCGAGGACGACGTCTTCTGCGGCCCGAGCTGTGTCTTCACCAACGTGATGAACCCCCGGAGCCACGTCTCCCGGAGGTCGGAGTATCAGCCCACCCTGGTCCGGCGCGGCGCGTCGATCGGGGCCAACGCGACCGTGGTCTGCGGCTCGACGCTCGGGGAGTACTGCTTCATCGGCGCGGGAGCCGTCGTCACGGGCGATGTGCCGGCCTACGCGCTGATGGTCGGCGTGCCGGCGCGGCGGATCGGCTGGATGTGCCGGTGCGGCGTGCGGCTCGCCCCGGCCGGCGGCTCGGTCACCTGCGGCTCGTGCGGGACGAGCTACCGGGAGGAGGGGGGCCTTCTCCATCAGATTGACCCACCTGCCCCCCACGTCTAAGTTACACGGCTGCCGTGGGTTCCCGCATTTGACCGCGCCCGTGGCTCGGCCACCCCGGCCGACGCACGGGCGCTCTTTCCATGGACTGGACCGGTGAACGTTCCCCTGCTGGACTTGGTGGCGCAGTACCGCAGCATCAAGGACGAGGTGCTGCCGGCCATCATGGCCGTGATCGAGCGGCAGGCCTTCATCATGGGCGCCGAGGTCGGCCAGCTCGAGGCCGCGGTGGCCGCGCTCTCGAACACCCGCCACGCCGTGGCGTGCGCCAGCGGTACCGACGCCCTGCTGCTGCCGCTCAAGGCGCTGGACCTCCAGCCCGGCGACGAGGTGATCACCACGCCGTTCACCTTCTTCGCCACCGCCGGCGCCATCCATAACGCGGGCGGCACGCCGGTCTTCGTGGACATCGATCCGGCCACCTTCAACATCGATCCGGCCGCGGTCGAGGCGGCCGTCACGCCGCGGACGCGGGGCATCGTGGCCGTGCACCTGTTCGGTCAGATGGCGGTGATGGAGGCGCTCCTCCCGATCGCCGAGCGGCACGGGCTGGGCTTGATCGAAGACGCGGCACAGTCGATCGGCGCGCGGCGGAAGGTAGGCGGCACCTGGCGGGTGGCGGGCGAGCTGGGCAGCGTCGGCACGCTCTCGTTCTTCCCGAGCAAGAACCTCGGCGCCTATGGCGACGGCGGCATGATGGTCACCCAGGACGACGCCCTGGCGGCGCGGCTGCGGCGGCTCCGGCTCCACGGTGGCTCCACGCAGTATTTCCACGACGAGGTCGGCTTCAACAGCCGGTTGGACACACTGCAGGCCGCGGTGCTGCTGGCCAAGCTCGCGCATCTGGCCGAGTGGAGCGTGGCACGCGCCCGCCACGCGGCGCGCTACACCGAGGCGTTCATCGGCCATTCGGATGTGTGTCCGCCCCGCACGGATCCGGCGAACGAGCACATCTTCAACCAGTACACCCTCCGGGCGCCGCGCCGGGACGAGCTCCAGGCGCACCTCAAGGCCAGGCAGATCGGCAACTCGATCTACTATCCGCTGTCGCTCCATCTGCAGCCGTGCTTCGCGCACCTGGGGTATGCCCACGGGAGCCTCCCGGTCTCCGAGGCGGCGTCGGCGCAGGTGATCTCGCTGCCCGTCTTCCCGGAGCTCACCGAGGCGCAGCAGCAGGCAGTCATCGACGCCGTGCTCGGATTCTACGCATGACCGTCGCCCAGGACCTGATCGGCCGGGCCGAGCGCCGGGAGGCGCTCTTCGGCATCGTGGGCCTCGGCTACGTCGGGCTTCCGCTGGCCATCGAGCTGGCGAACGCGGGCTTCCGCGTGCTCGGCTTCGACGTGAAGCAGAACGTGGTCGACGGCCTCAATGCCGGCCACTCCCACGTGAAGGACGTGACCGACGCGCAGCTCCAGACGGCCGTGAGGACTGGGCGCTTCACCGCTACCAGCGACATGCGCCGCCTCGCCGAGCCGGACGCGGTGTCGATCTGCGTGCCGACGCCGCTCTCCAAGTTCAAGGACCCGGACGTCAGCTACATCGTGGCGGCCGCCGAGGCCGTCAAGCAGACGCTCCGCCGCGGCCAGGCCATCATTCTCGAGAGCACCACTTATCCGGGGACCACGCGGGAGATCCTGCTGCCGGCCCTGGAGAGCACGGGGCTCACGGTGGGCCAGGACTTCTTCCTCGCCTTCAGCCCCGAGCGAGTCGACCCGGGCAATGCCCACTACGGCACCCGCAACACGCCCAAGGTGGTCGGCGGCATCACCAAGGACTGCATCCGCGTGGCCGTGGCGCTCTACCAGCCGGCCATCGACACGCTCGTCCCGGTATCGACCACCGAGGCCGCCGAGCTCGTGAAGCTGCTCGAGAACACCTTCCGCAGCGTGAACATCGGGCTGGTCAACGAGATGGCCATCGTCTGCGACAAGCTCGGCGTGGACGTCTGGGAAGTCATCGAGGCCGCGGCCACCAAGCCGTTCGGCTTCATGAAATTCCTGCCCGGCCCCGGGCTCGGCGGACATTGCATTCCGGTCGACCCCCACTACCTCGCCTGGAAGATGCGCGGGCTCAACTACAAGACCCGGTTCATCGACCTGGCCGGCGAGCTCAACACCGAGATGCCGCTCTTCTGGGTCCGCAAGGTGGCCGAGGCGCTGAACGGGCAGGGAAAGGCCGTGCGGGGTGCGGCCGTGCTGGTGTTGGGAATCGCCTACAAGCGCGACATCGACGATATCCGGGAGAGCCCCGCGCTCGACATCATCCACCTGCTCGAAGGCCAGGGTGCGACCGTCAGTTACGCCGATCCACACGTGCCGTCCTTCACCGAGGACGGGCACGAGGTTCACTCGGTGGCGCTCGATCCCGCGACGGTCGCTGGAGCGGATTGCGTCATGATCGTCACGGACCACACGGCGGTGGATTACCACATGATCAAGCGCCACGCCAGACTGGTGGTCGACACCCGTAACGCCATGCCGAAAGAGGATTGACATGCATGTGGCGGTGATTGGAAGCGGCTACGTCGGCCTGGTGGCCGGCGCCTGCCTGGCGGAGACCGGGAACGACGTCGCCTGCGTCGACAAGGACGCGGAGAAGATCTCCCGGCTCCAGCGGAACGAGATTCCGATCTACGAGCCCGGGCTCGAGCCGATGGTGAAGCGGAATCAGGAGGAGGGCCGCCTCACCTTCACCACCGATCTCGCCTCGGCGGTGCGCGACGCTCGCGTCGTGTTCATCGCCGTCGGCACGCCGCCGGGCGAGGACGGCTCGGCCGACCTCCAGCACGTGCTGGGAGTGGCCAAGGAGATCGGCCGGAGCATGAACGGTCACAAGGTGATTGTGACCAAGTCCACGGTGCCGGTGGGCACGGCGGAGAAAGTGCGCGCCGCGGTCCGGTCGGAGACCGCGCTCCCGTTCGCGGTCTGCTCGAACCCCGAGTTTCTCAAGGAAGGCGCCGCCATCGAGGACTTCATGAAGCCGGACCGCGTCGTCATCGGCATCGACGACGAGGAGGCGAAGGCGGTCATGGGCGAGCTGTACGGGCCGTTCACCCGCCAGGGCGGCGACCGGATCCTGTTCATGGACATCGCCTCCGCCGAGGTGACGAAGTATGCCGCCAACGCGATGCTCGCTACCCGGATCTCCTTCATGAACCAGATGGCCCGCTTCTGCGAGCTGGTCGGCGCCGACGTGCACAACGTCCGGCTCGGCATCGGCTCGGATCAGCGGATCGGCCGCGCGTTCCTCTACCCGGGCCCCGGCTACGGCGGCTCGTGCTTTCCCAAGGACGTGAAGGCGATCATCCACACGGCCGACTCGCTCGGGCTGTCGCTCGATGTGCTGAAGGCGGTGGAGGAGGTAAACGAGGCGCAGAAGCTCGTCGTGCTGCAGAAGACCCTCACCCGACTCGGCGCGGACCTGAACGGCAGGATCGTCGGCATCTGGGGCCTCGCCTTCAAGGCCGAGACCGACGACATGCGCGAGAGCCCGACGATCCCGCTCATCGAGGGACTGCTCGCGGCCGGCGCCCGGGTGCAGACCCACGACCCCAAGGCCACCGACTCGGCCCGCGCCATCTTCGGCGATCGGGTGATGTATGCGGCCGATCCCTACAGCGCCGCGCACGGCGCCGACGCGCTGCTGGTCATGACCGAGTGGCTGGTCTACCGCAATCCGGATTTCGAGCGGGTGCGGAAGCTGCTGCGCCGCCCGCTGCTCATCGACGGCCGCAATCTCTACGATCCGGCCCGGATGACCGCACTCGGCTTCGAGTACCACGGGATCGGACGGAACGCGCGGTGACCCGGGTTCTGGTGACCGGGGCTGCGGGGTTCATCGGCTCGCATCTGGTCGAGGCGCTGGCTCGTCGGGGTGACGAGGTCGTGGGGATCGACAATTTCGATCCGTTCTACGCCCGCACGATGAAGGAACGGAACCTGGCGGAGATGGGGTGCCTGCCGGGGTTCCGCTTCCACGAGCAGGACATGCTGGACGTGCATGCGCTCCAGGCCCTCCTCACTCCCGACACGGTCATCGTCCACCTCGCCGCTCGGGCGGGGGTCCGGCCGTCGATCGCCGATCCGATGGGGTACGCGCGGGCCAACGTCACCGGCACGGCCGCGGTGCTCGAGGCCGCGCGCCGTGCCGGGGTGTCGCGGATCGCGTTCGGCTCGTCCTCTTCGATATACGGCGACAGCACGCCACCGCCCTTCCGCGAGGATGCGGCGGCGGTCGACCCGGTCTCGCCATACGCCGCGACCAAGCGGGCGGGCGAGCTGCTCATCCACGCGGTCGCGCCGATCTACGGAATCCGCTGCGCGGCGCTGCGGTTCTTCACTGTCTACGGGCCCCGGCAGCGGCCCGACCTCGCCATTCACGCCTTCGCGCGCCGCATGGTCGCGGGCGAGGTGATCACCCTGTTCGGCGACGGCACCCAGGCGCGCGACTACACCTACTGCGACGACATCGTCGCCGGCGTCACCGCCGCCATCGACTGGACCGCCACGGCGCCGATCGGACTGGAGCCGTTCAACCTGGGCGGCAACCGCTCCGTGCCCACCGGCGCGATGGTGGCCGAGCTCGCCCAGGCGCTCGGCATCGAGCCCAGGCTGCAGTGGGGCCCGATGCAGCCGGGCGACGTCCAGCGCACGGCCGCGGACCTGACCCGGTCCGGGACCGTCCTGGGCTACGCGCCCGTGACGCCGTTTCCCGAGGGGATCCGACGCTTCGTCGCCTGGTTCCGGGAGGCCCATGGCCGGTCAGACTGAGCGCCTGCTGGCCCGGGCGCGCGACCGCTTCACGGTGCAGGACTACTACGGCGCGATCTACCTGCTGGAGGAGATCGTCGCCTCGGGCCGCGCCTTCGCCGACGTGCACCATCTCATCGGCGTCTCCCTCTCGCTGCTGGGCCGCTCCGAGGAGGCGCTGACGCAGTTCCGCCACGCGCTCGAGCTCAACCCGCGCTACCTCGAAGCACTCATCCACCAGGGGCTGGTCCTGAGCGAGCTGGGCCGGGCCGCGGAGGCCGAGGAGTCGTTCCATCGCGCCGCCGAGAGCGTGGCGCCGTCGACGGCCGGCCTGCTCGGCGCCGGTGGCCGCGCGGCTCGCCAACCAGCACGCCGAGCTGGCGGACGCCTACGCCGAGGCCGGCGCGCTGGTCCGGGCGATCGAGCAGTACGAACGCGCCCTCGAGCTTGGCCCGGGCTTTCA
This sequence comes from uncultured Gemmatimonadales bacterium, assembly GCA_963815515.1. GTDB lineage: Bacteria > Gemmatimonadota > Gemmatimonadetes > Gemmatimonadales > GWC2-71-9 > CAVVWJ01. The sequence continues at coordinate 388,998 of CAWFGP010000004.1, read as the reverse complement.
GGACCTGCGCTACCGGATGGCGCGGGTGATGCTCGAGGCGGGCCGGCCGCTCGATGCCCGCGAGGCCCTGGAGGACGTCCTCCGCGCACGGCCCAACTTCGTCGACGCGGAAGCCGCGCTCGGCCTCGCGCATTTCCTCTCCGGCGACGGCGTCGGGGCGCGCGACGTCTGGCGTGCCTGCCTCGCGCGCCGGCCCGAGAATGCGCGGGTCGAGGCCTACCTGGCAATGCTGGGACGCACCGGCGCGTGAGACTCCGCTGGGTCGCGCGCGCCGGCGCAGCGTCGCTGCTCGCTGCCGGCCTGGCGGCCGCATGCGGCGGCGGCGACCGTGAGCGCGAGGGCGATCGAGCCTACGGCGACGGACGCTATGCGGAGGCGCTGGCGGAATACCGCCCGCTCCTGGCCGGGCGGCCCACGGCCGCGCTCTGGGCCAAGATCGGCGCCGCGGCCCTCCACGCGAACGAGCTGCGCGAAGCGACGGAGGCCTACCTGCGGCTTGCCGGCGACGACCCGACCCGGGCGGACGAGGCGGCCGAGGGGCTCGAGGCGGTGGCGCGCGCGGCGGAACGGGCCGGCAACGGGACGGTGCTCCGCGAAGTGGTCACCGGGCTTCAAGCGGTAGCCCCCGAGCGCGCCACGGGTCGCTACGCGCTCATCCTGGCGCTGCAACCCGATGCGGACACCGCCGAGCTGGTGGCGTTGCTCCCCGGCGCACTCGCGGCCGCGACGGCCCCCGAGACGGTCGATTCGCTGCTCGCGCTCTACGGCCGGGCACTCGAGGCCACGACGGGCTGTGGCCAGGCGCTGCTGCAGTACCGCGCGGTGCTCCGGAGGAGCCAGGACAGCACCATGCGCGGCCCCGCGCGCCGAGGGGCCGCGGATTGCGCCTACACGCTCGGCGCACGGGCCGATTCGGCCCGGAGGCTGGACGACGCGGCCCTCTGGTTCGCGGAGTCGGCCCGGATGGACTCGAGCACACCGACGGGCCGTCGCGCCTTGCTGCGGTATGGGGCCGCCCGCCTCGTGCAGGGTGACACGCTGGCCGCGGCGCTGGCATTTCAGACGGTGGCCTCGGGCGGCACCGTTGATTCGATGGGCGAGGCCGCCGCGAAGCGGCTGTCGGGGCTGGGACTGTTCCCGTTGGCGGGCGATTCCGCCCGCACTGGAGTGCGATGATCCGGAGAAGCTGCTGGCTGCTGGTGCTCGGTGTGGCCGCCTGCGGCGGGTCGACCCCGGAGCCACGTGCGACCCCGACACCCGTCTCGCGGGTGTCGGAGACGGCCACGAGCGGCGAGATCGACACGCTCTGGGCCAAGGTGCAGGCGGCCGTCCGCCGCGGGAAGTGGGGCGACGCCCTCAAGGATCTCGACCGGGTGCTCCTCGAGTTTCCGCCGGGCGACCCGCGCGCCACCCAGGCGCACATGTTCGAGGGCGAGGCGCAGTTCGCGCTCGGCAGCCACCTCCAGGCGGCGCGCGAGTTCCGGAAGGTGTCCGACGACACGCCGAACGATCCGCTGGCGCCCGAGGCGCTGCTTCGGGTGGGCGATGTCTACGCCGATCTCTGGCGCCGGCCCGAGCTGGACCCCTCCTATGGCCAGACGTCGCTCGCCACGTACCAGGAGCTGCTCAACCGCTATCCCGGCACCACGGCGGCCAAGCGCGCGCAGGAGCGAATCGACGACCTGCAGGAGCGCTTCGCCGTGAAGGAGTACAAGGCGGCGCTGTACTACATGCGCCTCAAGGCCTTCGACTCGGCGATCCTGTACCTCAAGGACCTGGTCGCGACGTACCCGCGGAGCTCCGTCGCGCCGGACGCGCTGATCCATCTCGTCCAGGCATACCGGACGCTCGGCTACAAGGAAGACGTGCAGGAGACCTGCGGGTACATCCGCCGGTTCCACGCCAAGGCGCCGGGGGTTGTGAAGGCGTGCCCGGACAGCGCCGGGGCGTCGTGACCGCCCGCTGTTGATCCCGACGCAGCGAGAGACCTCGTCCGGCCCTTCCGGGACCGCAGCAGCGGACCGGATCGGCGGGCCAGGTCCCTCGCTGCGCTCGGGATACGAGCCACATGCCCTCCATCGGTCTCCTTGGCGGCTCGTTCGATCCCATCCATCATGGCCATCTGATCGTCGCTCAGGTCGCCGCCGAGGCCCTCGGCCTCGACCAGCTCCGGTTCGTCCCCGCACGCGAGCAACCCTTCAAGCTCGGCCGCCACGCCGCCTCCGCGGCCGACCGGGCGGCCATGCTCGATCTGGCGGTGGTCGGGACGCCCGGCTTCGCGGTGGAGCGGGCGGAGCTCACCCGCGAAGGACCCTCCTACACGGTCGAGACGCTGCTGGGACTCCGCTCCCGGGAGGCGGACGTCGCCTGGACGCTGCTCCTGGGCGCCGACGCTGCCGCGGAGCTGGACTCCTGGCACCGGGCGGCAGAGCTGCCCGCACTGGCCCGGATCGTGGTCTTCGCGCGGCCCGGCACCCCGATACCCCCCTCCCCCCTCATCGATGCCACCGTCGAGGTCCCCGCGGTCGAGATCTCGGCCACCGAGATCCGGCGGCGCGTCCGGGAGGGCCGGCCGGTGCGGTACTGGGTCCCCGACGCCGTGGCCGAGTATATGGTCCGGCACCGCTTATATTTGGACGCAGAATGATCAAGAATCTGATGACCGCGGTCTTCGGGACCCGGTTCGACCGCGAGCGGCGCCGGATCCAGCCGACCGTCGACGCCATTCACGCCGAAGAGGACAAGCTCAAGGACCTGAGCGAGGACGAGCTCAAGGCCCAGACGGCGCGCTTCCGCGCGCGCCTGACGGAGCGCACCGGCGCGATCAAGGCCGAGCTCGACGAGGTCCGCGAGGCCAAGCACGGCTGCGCCGACCCCGACGAGCGCGAGAAGCTGGAGCAGCGCTTCCAGGGGCTGGAGGCCGGCTACAAGAAGGAGCTGGCGGCCGGCCTGGACGAGCTCCTGCCCGAAGCGTTCGCCACAGTGCGGGAAGCCTGCCGGCGGCTGCTCGGCACCCCGGTGCAGGTGATCGGGCACGAGCTCTCCTGGGACATGGTGCCGTACGACGTGCAGCTCATCGGCGGCGTCGTGCTCCACCAGGGGCGGATCGCCGAGATGGCCACCGGCGAGGGCAAGACCCTGGTCGCCACGCTGCCGCTCTATCTCAACGCGCTCACCGGGCGCGGCGTGCACCTGGTCACGGTCAACAACTACCTGGCCCGGCGCGATTCCCAGTGGATGGGGCACGTCCTCAAGTACCTGGGCCTCAGCGTCGCCTGCCTGGACGACACCGAGCCCTCCTCGCCCGAGCGCCGCGCCGCCTACCTGGCCGACGTCACCTACGGCACCAACAACGAGTTCGGCTTCGACTACCTGCGCGACAACATGGTGTTCTCGCTGGAGCAGCGGGTCCAGCGCGAGCATGCCTACGCCATCATCGACGAGGTGGACTCGATCCTCATCGACGAGGCGCGGACCCCGCTCATCATCTCGGGTCCGGTGGGGAACGAGGCGGACGACAAGTACGCGTCGTTCAACCGCCAGGTGGCCGAGCTGGTGCGGAAGCAGACCGGGGTGGTCAACACCCTGCTTGCCGAGGCCGAGCGGCTGCTCGCAGACGACAAGACCCGGCAGGACGCGGCGCTCAAGCTGTACCAGGCCCAGCTCGGCATGCCGAAGAACAAGCGGCTGCTCAAGATGTACAACGAGACCGGGATCAAGCAGCTGGTCCAGCGCATGGAGCTGGACGCGATCGCGGACCGCAAGCTGCCGATGAAGCAGCAGCGCATGCGGGACCTCGAGGACACGCTCTATTTCGTGCTCGACGAGAAGGGCCACTCGGTCCACCTCACCGATCGGGGCGCCGAGGCGATGTCGCCGGACGATCCCGAGCTGTTCCTGGTGCCCGACATCTCGGAGGCCATCCACCGGATCGACAAGGATCCCGAGCTCACCCCGCACGACCGGATCGAACAGCGGCGGATCGTCGAGTCCGAGTACGCGCTCAAGAGCGAGAAGCTCCACATCATCCATAAGCTGCTGCAGGCGCACGTCCTGTACGAGAAGGACGTGGAATACCTGGTGCAGGACGGCCAGGTGATGATCGTCGACGAGTTCACCGGCCGCATCATGGCCGGCCGGCGCTGGGCCGACGGCCTGCACCAGGCGGTCGAGGCCAAGGAGCAGGTGCAGGTCAAGGGCGAGACCCAGACGTTCGCGACGATCACGATCCAGAACTACTTCCGGATGTACGACAAGCTCGCCGGCATGACGGGTACCGCCGAGACCGAAGAGACGGAGTTCTACTCCATCTACGGCCTCGAGGTCAGCGTCATCCCGACCCACCGGCCGGTGCGCCGGCACGACCAGGCGGACCGGATCTACAAGACCCGGAAGGAGAAGCACGACGCGATCATCGCCGAAGTCGAGCGGCTGCACGCGCTCGGCTGGCCGATCCTGATCGGCACGGTGAGCGTGGACATCTCCGAGACGCTGTCACGCCAGCTCAAGCGTCGCGGGCTCAGGCACGAGGTGCTGAACGCGAAGTACCACGAGCGCGAGGCCGAAATCGTCGCCGGAGCGGGGCAGCGGGCGGCGATCGTGATCGCCACCAACATGGCCGGCCGCGGCACCGACATCAAACTCGACAAGACGCTGGACCTGGAGCAGCCCGAGGCGGGTCTCCAGATCATCGGTACCGAGCGGCACGAGTCGCGGCGGATCGACCGGCAGCTCCGCGGCCGCTCCGGCCGCCAGGGCGACCCGGGGCAGAGCATCTTCTTCCTCTCGCTCGAGGACGACCTGATGCGGCTGTTCGGGTCGGATCGCATCGCCCGCTGGATGGACAAGAGCGGGGCCGAGGAAGGTGAGGTCATCACCGGCGGGCTGGTGACGCGCGCCATCGAGCAGGCCCAGAAGCGGGTCGAGCTGCAGAACTTCCAGAGCCGGAAGCGGCTGCTCGAGTACGACGACGTGATGAACCAGCAGCGGGAGGTGATCTACTCGCTCCGGCTGTTCGCGCTCGAGCGGGGCGAGGAGCTCAAGGCCGAGGCGCGGCGGATGATCGAGGCGGCACTCGAGCGGGCCGTCATCCAGTTCCTGGCCACCTCCGAGCATCCGGAGGAATGGGACCGCGGCGGGCTGCGCGAGGCGCTCACCCTGCAGTACCTGGTGACGGTGGACGCGCTCACGGACACCGAGGCCATGCCCGACATCGACAAGATGGTCGAGGCGGTGAAGGCCGAAGGCGAGGAGAGCTTCCGGCGGAAGATCGAGTATCTGGTGGAGTTCGGACGGGCGATCGGGATCCCCGACGTGGACAGCCAGGTGCTCTCGTCGGTGATGCTCAACGTGCTCGATGAGCGCTGGAAGGACCACCTGTACGACCTCGACCAGCTCCGGAACGCCATCCAGTACCGCGCGTGGGGTCAGAAGGACCCGCTGGTGGAGTACAAGCGCGAGGCCTTCGAGATGTTCGAGGACCTCATGCACGACATCCAGTCGACGTTCACGGAGCGGTTCCTCAAGATCCAGGTGAGCGCCGAGCGTCCGGAGCCGCCGCGGGCCCCGCCGCCGCCGCCACCGACCGCGATCGCGCACCAGTCCGCGCCGACGAGTGGGGCCGACGACCTGTTCATGGGGACGCCGCCGCGGGTGGCCCCGGCGGCGTCGGGCGGGCCCACGCCGACGCTGACCAGCTCGCATGGACCGCTGGCCCGGGCAACGGCGGCCGTCCCGGAGGTGGGCCGGAACGACCCGTGCCCGTGCGGGTCGGGGAAGAAGTACAAGAAGTGCCACGGGGTGGGGCGGTAACCGACCGGCCTCGTCCGGTGAATCCAGCGACACGCGGCCCTCCGTTGACAGCCTGAACGGAGGGCCGCATCGTGTCTAGTACCTGGCACGCATTTGCGCGAACGGAGGTCTATATGACGCACGCGTTGCGGGTCATAGCGCCGGTAGTGGCTGTGGCGCTCCTCGAGTCATGCGGCGAATCTGACAGGTCACGAGCCGAGGAGTCCGGCAGGCAGGCCGATTCCGCCGCGATGGCGGCCAAGCCGGCCGGCGGCGAGTCTCGATGTCGATGATCGGGAAGCGGCTAGGACCGGGGAACCGGGTCATGGAGCCCACCTTTCAATTCGCCCCGCAGGATACCGTGTACCTCTCGGTGGCCACCGAAGGGTCGGTCGGGGCGGACAGGTCACCGCGGCCTGGCGCTCGCAGAGGGGCGAGATCGTGCAACAGACGTCCGAGCCGGTCCCGGCTGGGAACGGGAGTGTCGCCTTCTCGCTGGCGCAGCCGAAGGGGTTGAAACCGGGGACCTACAAGGTGGTCGTGTTTCTGGGCGACGACTCGGTGGACGCCAAGGTGTTCGCAGTCAAGAAATAAGTCGTACGGTCCGGATGGTCGCTACGGGCCTGAGCGCGAGCTCGGCACAATCGGAGGCTGGTCGTGTGCTTCGAGGCCGCGGGACTGTTGTGAGTGTGTTCCGCTCGGTGCTGACCACCGCGCTGAGAAGCGGCGTCCGCGCAGGGGCGTTCGTGGCCGTCATCGCCGGGTTGGGCCGCACCGCCGGCGCGCAGTCCGCGGCCCTCGAGCCCGGCCAGCCGGCACCGACGTTCGAGCTGGCCGCCCTCGATGGGAGTCGTGTCGCGTTGGCGGATTTCCAAGGCCACCCGGTCGTAATCAACTTCTGGGCGACCTGGTGTGTGCCCTGTCGGGTCGAGATGCCGATGCTCATCGGCGCGTGGCGCGGCAATCGCGACCGGGGGCTCGAGGTCGTCGCCGTCAACCTGACCGACCAGGAGCGAGGCAAGGACGTCCGGCGATTCGTCGAGGAGCTGGCTCTGCCCTTTCATGTGGCGCTCGACGCGCGCGGCCGGGTTCGCGAGCGGTACGATCTCGTGAGCCTTCCCACCACCGTGTTCGTCGACTCCGCCGGCACGATCCGAGCGCGCCATTCCGGCCCGCTGTCCGAGCACAATCTCTCCGAGGGGCTCGCCGCGATCCTGCCGGCGGCTGCAGTGGCCGTACCGGCCACGGGCGTCGATTCGTCCAGGTAGCGGCGGCCCTCATTTGCGCTTCGGTGTGGCGACCCGTACCTTGCCCATATCCCCCCAAAGGAGCTTGTCGATGCCGTCACCGCGCGGGTGCTGGGCACGGCGGCTGATGATCGGGTTCGGGATCACGATCGGGCTCGGCAGCTTCCCGGCGGAGGCGCACGGCCAGGGGTGAATGCCGATTCGCTTCACGTCCCCCAGTCTGGGTGGACATCGTCAGGTAGTGCTGGGGGATAGGGAGTGGGAATTCGGGCTGTCGTACCGCCGTCTCACCGCTGACGACTGGTTCGTCGGGAGCGAGATCACGCCGTCGGCCGCGCCGGGCGGGCAGCCCAACCGGTTCAACATCAACACGTTCGATCTCTTTCTGGGATACGGGGTCACCGACCGGCTCAGTCTTCGGTTGACTGTCCCTGTGACTTCTGGGACCGAACTCGCGCATCCACCCGGATGGCATAAGGCACGAGACGTCGGCCACCGGCATCGGCGACATCAACCTGATCGGGAGCTACTGGCTGCTGGCGCCGGCGTCCCATCCCGGCGGCAACGTGTCGATCGGGCTGGGCATCAAGGCGCCGACCGGCAACAACGATGCGGAGGATGGCCTCGGCCTCCCCTCCGGCACCATCCAGTTTCCCGTGCATCCTGGTATCCAGCCTGGTGGTGGCGGCTGGGGCATTCTGGTCGAGGCACAGGCCTACCAGCGACTGGCCGGGAATCTCTCCGGGTATCTGTTTGGGGCCTATCAGTCGAGCCCTCGGGTCGTAACCGACATCAAGTTTCTCCCCACGGCTCAGGTGCTGTCCGTGACCGATGTGTACAATGCTCGCGCTGGCCTCGCGTACGCCCTGGTGCCACGGGCGGGAGTGTCGGTCAGCCTTGGCACCAGAATCGACGGCATCCCGGTGCGCGATATCATCGGAGGCGACGAGGGCTATCGATCGCCTGGGTACAGTCTCTTTCTCGACCCCGGGGTGGCGGTCACCCGGGGCAAGGGCACCTTCACGGCAAGCGTTCCGATCCGGTTGCGTGGGAACTTCAAGCAAAACCTGAACGACCAAGCTGGCGGTCCGCCACCGTCGGGCGATCGGGGTGATCTCGCCAGCTACCTGATCTTCCTCGGCTACGCCCACCGCTTCTAGCCGCCAGGTTCACCACTCATCAGGACGGCACGTCACCGCACTCGCTCAGGCGAGTGCGCTGTTCCGTGCCGGTGCCCGAGAGCCACGGTTGCTCGTTCGGTGTTGAACGGCCTCACTTCGGGGAACCCCGGGAGGCACATGGAGGCAGAACCGCACGAGCTTCTCCAGTCTGCGCTGAGCGACCGCTACCGCCTCGAGCGGGAGCTGGGCCGCGGCGGGATGGCGGTGGTGTATCTGGCCACCGACCTCAAGCACGGGCGCCAGGTCGCGCTCAAGGTGCTGCGGCCCGAGCTGACGCCGGCGTTAGGAGCCGGAGCGGTTCGAGCGCGAGATCGCGATCGCCGCGCGATTGCAGCACCCGCACATCCTCGGCCTGCACGACTCGGGGAGCGCGGCGGGGATGCTGTACTACGCGATGCCGTACGTGGCGGGGGAGACGCTGCGGGCGCGGCTCCGGCGGGAGGTGCAGCTCGACGTGGGCGAGGCGGTGCGGATCGCCGGGCAGGTGGCGGAGGCGCTCGGCGCACGCGCACGCGGCGGGGGTGATCCACCGGGACATCAAGCCGGAGAACATCCTGCTGTCCGGGGGCCACGCGCTGGTGGCGGACTTCGGGATCGCGCGGGCGCTGGATGCAGCGGGCGGCGAGAGGCTGACGGAGACGGGCCTGTCGCTGGGGACACCGTGCTACATGAGCCCGGAGCAGGCGATGGGCGGGCGGACGCTGGACGGGCGGAGCGACCTGTACGCGCTGGGCTGCTTGCTGTACGAGATGCTGGCGGGGGAGCCGCCGTTTACGGGCCCGACGGCGCAGACGATCCTGCGCGGCACGCGGTGGATCCGGTGCCGAGCCTGCGGACGGTGCGGCCGACAGTGAGTGTGGGGCTGGAGGCGGTGATCACCCGCGCCCTGGCCAAGGTCCCTGCGGATCGGTATCCCTCGGCGGCAGCGTTTGGGGCGGCGCTGAGCCAGGCACTGCGACTTCCAGCACCGACGACGCCAATCGCCGCTGCACGGAAGCTACCGATCCGTCAGCGGTGGGTCGTACTCGGAGCTGCCGTCGCGGTCGCAGTGGTGACTGGCGTTGCCGGTGGAATCTGGGCCCGCCATTCGACACCACCCCCGGCTGCCACCGCAGGCGAACAGTCCATCCGATCGCTGGCGGTGTCTCCATTCACCAACCTAACCGGCGATTCCAGCCAGATCTATCTTGCCCAGGGTATCACCGATCAGCTGCTCACCACTCTGACTCAGATCGGCACGCTGCGGGTGATTGCGCTGAGCGCGATCAGGCAGGAACAACCCCGAAGATGTTGGCCGAGACCCTCGGGATCGATGCGGTCCTGACCGGTTCGCTCCAACGCGCCGGGGAGACGGTTCGCATGACCATCCAGCTCAGCTCCACCACCAGCGGACAGGCGCTCTGGGCACGCACCTACGACGGCGAGCTGCGGACCATCCTCAGCCTCGAGGACAAGGTGGCGCGCGCGCTGACCGACCGGCTACAGATCGCGCTGACACCAAGCGAGCGCGCCCGCATCACGGCCCCTCAGCCCGAGGTTGCCCCCGCCGCGTACGAGTCCTACGTTCGGGGATCCTATTTTCTCGGGAAGGTCACCGAGGCGGACTTCCGCCGGGCGATCGGCTATTTCCAGCAGGCGATCAACCTCAACCGACATTTGCTCGTGCCTATGTTGGGCTCGCGGGCTGTTATCAGGAGCTAGGCTACTATGCGTTGGGCGCACCCTCCGAGACGTTCCCCAAGGCTCGGGCCGCCGCGCTCAAAGCGCTCGAACTGGATCCCACGCTGGCGGAGGCGCACGCGGCGCTCGGCAGGTTCGCGTTCCTGTACGCCTGGGATTTTTCGGCGGCCGAGCGGGAATTTCGGCGCGCAGCCGAGCTGAATCCCAAATCCGCGGACATTCGCATGGGTTACGGTGCCTTCCTCGCAGGGATGGGTCGGAGAGCGGAATCCATTACCAACGCGCAATTATCGGTGGAGCTCGACCCCCTGTCGCTCCTGGCACGCGCCGCCGCGGCGCGGCCCTATTATAACGCTCGGCAGTATGCTCGAGCCATCGCTCAGTCACAGAGTACTATCGAGATCGACTCGACGTTCAGCCGGTCGCACTTCTGGCTGGGCATGTCGTACGAGCAGCTCAACCGCCGCGAGGACGCCATCCGTGAGCTCGAACGGACGGTCGCCCTCGCGGGTCGGATCCCCGTCTACGTGGGTGCCCTGGGCCACGCCTACGCGATTGCCGGCCGGCGCTCCGAGGCGCTAACCCTGGTGGAAGAACTCCAGCGGCTCTCCCAATCCAGGTACATTTCTCCGGTCGACGTCGCCACTGTGTACGTCGGGCTCGGCAAGAATGACGAGACCTTCGAATGGCTGGAGAAGGCGTATCAAGGCCGGGCGTACGGGCTCGTATTCCTGAATGTCGACCCACGCTTCGACCGTGTCCGGCCAGATCCCCGATTCGCCGGTCTCATGAGGCGCATCGGGCTACCGGCGGGGGCTTCGTAATCTCTCTGGGCACGTGGCGAAGATCGGTACGTCGCCGCCATCAGTCCGTGTATCATCGCTGGCGGATCGCGTGTGCAAGGGACGGGGCCGGCGCGGCTGCCGCTGCCGCTGCCGCTGCCGCTGGGCCCACCACCGTGAGCGGCGTGGCGCCCGCAGAGCGGCGAGATCGTCCAGCAATCGTCCCGTCCATTCCGCCCGGTGGGTAGGGTGTCGCGTTCACTCTGGCGCCACCGGGGTCGGCGTGCTTGCCTGGCAGTTCGCGGGACCGTCCCACTGCATCCGCACGGCGGCAGCACGCGAAATCACGACGGTGCGCGCGGAGCGGCGGGTGAGGACCGGTCCGCCGATCCCCACCTGCTTGTCAGTTCCGACCGGCATTAGGGGCATGTCCCGTCCTCGGGGATCTCCGCGCCCGCACCGGCGACGCCCTTCTCGGTGCACTGCGGCTTCGGCTGCTTCCCATCCGGCTTCTGCGCCACCGGCTCGAGGACGGTCACCAGCGAGAAGCCCCGGCTGTCGTGCCACGTGGCGATGATCTGGACCTGCCCGGCGCGCAATCCAAGCACCGTGCCGCCGGCGTCGACAGATGCGATGGCGCCGTCCTCGCTGAGCCAGGCTATGTTGGCCGGTGTGGTGATTGATCCGTCCGATTGGCGAACCTTGGCGGTCAGGCGCAGTGTCTTGCCGCCGTCGACCGACGTAATGGTGGGCAGCACGGTGAGCGCCGCCTCGGGGTCATCCGAAACTTCGAGCGACGCGCCGGTCTGGCAGCCCATGCCGGCCGCGGCCGTGGCGAGGACGAGGGTGAGCAAGGGCAGGGTCCGCATCTGAGCCTCCAGGGTGCATCGGGAGGCGTGACGGCGGCCCCAACCGCGCCGCCCGACGCTTGCCCGGGCCGAACTGTGAGGCCTACACTAAGCCGTGAGGATCACCTCCCTCTCACGTCGCGCTCATTTATCGCTCATGCTCAGACTTGAGACCTTCGGCGGGCTGACCTTGACCGACGCCGCCAGCCATCACGTGGCGCCGCAGCGGCGGCGTCTCGCGCTGCTGGCCCTTCTGGCCACTGCCGGCGAGCGGGGGATGTCCCGCGACAAGGTGGTGGCCTGCCTCTGGCCCGACAGCGCGGTCGACAACGCGCGCCACGCGCTGGAGCAGCTGCTCTACTCCATGCGGCGCCAGTTGCCGCAGGTGGTCGTTCAGGCCAGCGATCCACTGCGGATCGACCCGGCCGTCGTGAGTAGCGACGTCGCCGAGTTCACGGGCCGGATGGCCGCAGGCGATCTCGCCGGTGCCGCCGCCGTCTACAGCGGTCCATTTCTCGACGGGTTTTTCCTCAGCGGGGCGCCCGAATTCGAGCGCTGGGCCGAGCGCGAGCGGGCACGGCTTGCCAGGGAGCACGAGCGGGCACTTCGCCTGCTTGCGGAGGAGGCCGAGTCCCAGGGTCGGCACACCGAAGCGATCGACCTCAAGCGCCGGCTGGCGGTGGCCGATCCCCTCGGCGAGCGGCCGGCGACCGACCTGATCCGCGCCTTGGCCGCCTCGGGCGACTGGGCCGGGGCGGCGCGGGCGGCGCGGGAGTACACGACCAGAATCCGAGAGGAGCTGCCGGGAGCTTCAGCCCGCGATCTCGAGGCGCTGGTGGAGCGGCTGCACACCGAGCACCGGCGCAGGGCGGGCGAGGACGAGCGTGACGCCGGCGGCGAGCCCGCACGGTATGTCGTCGAGCGCGGATCGGCCGGGGCTCGGCCGCGATCGTGTACCTGGCACGGGACCGCAGATACGATCGCCTCGTGGCCCTCAAGCTGCTTCGGCCGGAAATCGCCACTGTGACGGATGCGCGGCGTTTTCGCCGGGAAATAGGAATCCTCGCCCGGCTATACCACCCGCACATTCTTCAGTTGTACGACTCCGGCGTCATGCCGCCGGGAGCAGGCCCTCCCGGCCTGTTCTACGTAATGCCGTACGTCCGTGGGGAGTCGCTCCGCCAGCGGCTGCAGCGTGAGATTCAGTTGCCGATTGCCGAGGCGCTGCGAATTGTCCTGGACGTCGCGGAGGCGCTGGCCTACGCCCACGGGCAGCGAGTGGTGCACCGGGATATCCGACCCGAAAACATCCTGCTCGAGTCGGGCCAGGCTCTGGTCGCGGACTTCGGTATCGCGGGCGTGCTGGAGAGTGTTGGGGACGAGCGGCTGTCGGCGAGCGGGATCCTGCTCGGCGTGCCGGGCTATGCCAGTCCGGAACAGGCGCGAGGAAGCCGGGCCCTGGACGGACGGAGCGATATCTACAGCTTGGGGTGCGTGCTCTACGAGATGCTGGGAGGCGAGCCCCCGTTCACCGGTGCCAGCAGGTCTGCCGTGCTCGCCCGACACCTGGCCGACCCCGTCCCACCGCTCCGGACCATCCGGCCCGACGTCCCACCGGCGATCGAGCGCGCCGTGCTCCGGAGCCTGGCCAAGCAGCCCGAGGAGCGCTACGCCACGGCCGGGGAGCTGGCGGCCGCGCTCCGCGAAGCGTAAGCGGCCCGTACTTGGCCGGGGGTCCTTCCAATCCGATCCTCGAGCCTGATCGACACCGCGTAAGTTCATTGCCTGCAGCAGCGTAATGCCACTCCCCGAGGGGCCGGCGGAGGGCAAGGACGTCCGCCGGTTCGTCGAGGAACTGGCACTGCTGGCACCGACGTCTCATCGTGCATCTCGTCAGAGGAGCATGGACGCTGACCCGACTGAGCGTCTCCAGTCTGCGCTGAGCGACCGCTACCGCCTCGAGCGGGAGCTGGGCCGCGGCGGGATGGCGGTGGTGTATCTGGCCACCGACCTCAAGCACGGGCGCCAGGTCGCGCTCAAGGTCCTGCGGCCCGAGCTGACGCCGGCGTTAGGACCGGAGCGGTTCGAGCGCGAGATCGCGATCGCCGCGCGATTGCAGCACCCGCACATCCTCGGCCTGCACGACTCGGGGAGCGCGGCGGGGATGCTGTACTACGCGATGCCGTACGTGGCGGGGGAGACGCTGCGGGCGCGGCTCCGGCGGGAGGTGCAGCTCGACGTGGGCGAGGCGGTGCGGCTCGCCGGGCAAGTGGCGGAGGCCCTGGCGCACGCGCACGCGGCGGGGGTGATCCACCGGGACATCAAGCCGGAGAACATCCTGCTGTCCGGGGGCCACGCGCTGGTGGCGGACTTCGGGATCGCGCGGGCGCTGGATGCGGCGGGCGGCGAGAGGCTGACGGAGACCGGTCTGTCGCTGGGGACGCCGTGCTACATGAGCCCGGAGCAGGCGATGGGCGGCCGGGTGCTGGACGGGCGGAGCGACCTGTACGCGCTGGGCTGCATGCTGTACGAGATGCTGGCGGGGGAGCCGCCGTTCACGGGCCCGACGACGCAGACGATCCTCGCGCGGCACGCGGTGGATCCGGTGCCGAGCCTGCGGACGGTGCGGCCGACGGTGAGTGCGGGATTGGAGGCGGTGGTCGCCCGCGCGCTGGCCAAAGTCCCGGCCGATCGCTACGCCTCCGTCAGCGAGTTCCGGGCGGCGCTGGACCAGACCCTCCACGCTCCAGCTGCGACCATCACGCTCCCGGTCCCGACCGCCCGTCGGCGTCCTAGAGTGGTGGTCCTGGGGTTGACGGTCATCGCTACGGCAGCCGTGGTATTGAGTGCGCTCGCCTGGTGGCGCTCTCGCCGCACCGAGGCTGCCGCGTCGCCGGAAATTCGTTCCTTAGCTGTGGAGTCATTCGAGAATCTGACCGGGGATTCAGGCCAGGTGTACCTGGCGAAAGGAATCACCGATCAGCTCGAGGCGGAGCTGGCGCAGATCGGTGCACTGCGCGTAGTGAGTCTGTCCGATATCGAGGGAAATACGCCCGCGCTCCAAGCCGCAGGCAAGCTCGGCGTGGACATCGTGCTGGCCGGCTCCCTCCAACGCGCCGGAAGCACCCTGCATATCACAGCGCAGCTCAAGTCGGTGACGACCAGCCAGGCGGTGTGGGCCCGGACGTTCGACGGCGACATGTCCACGATCCTCCAGCTCCAGGCGGATGTGGCCCGCGCAGTCGCGGAGCGCATCCGGGTGTCGCTCACGCCTGGCGAGCGCTCCAAGATTGCGGGCAGCCGGCCGCAGGTCACGCCGGCGGCTTACGAGGCCTATGTCCGCGGGGCATACTTCCTGGACAAGTCGACTGACGCGAGCTAGTCAGACCGCCATCGGCTACTTCACGAAAGCTATCGACGCCGATCCAACCTTCGCCGCGGCCTATGCCGGCCTGTCGGTATGCTATACGTATCTCGGCTATAACGGCGCCCTGGCCCCCGAGGCTGCCTTCCCCAAAGCCCGTGCGGCGGCGACCAGGGCCCTGCAACTCGACTCAACGCTGGCGGAGGCGCACCAGGCCTCGGCGCTTCAGCAGAAGTTCGGCGACTGGAACTTTGTCGAGGCGGATCGCGCCTACGCTCGGGCGGTGGCGCTCGACCCCAGCAACGCCCACACGCACTGGTTGCGCGGCATGTATCTGACCGCGATGAACCGCTCCACCGAGGCGATCGCCTCAGTGGAGCGGGCACAGCAGCTAGATCCGTTGTCGCTCCTGGTCCAGGCGGCCTCCGCCCGCTCGTACTACAATGCCCGGCGGTACCAGGAGGCGGCCGACCAGGCCAGGGCGGCGCTGGAGCTGGATTCTACGTACGCCCGAGCCCACTTCTGGCTCGGCCTGGCCCAGGAGCAGCTCGGGCACCCGGACGATGCGATCCGGGCACTGAAGACGACGATTGCGAGGGGCGGACCGACTTCCATCTACGTGGCGGCGCTGGGCCACGTGTACGCAACCCATGGGCACCGGAGGGAAGCGCTTCGAGCGCTGGACGATCTCCAGACCCGGTCGAAGTCCCAGTACGTATCGCCTCTGGACATCGCGACGGTCCAGCTGGGTCTGGGCGAGAGAGAGGCCACTTTCGCCCTGCTGGAACGCGCCGTTCAGACCCACGCCGGTGGGTTGATATTTCTCGCCGTTGACCCGCGCTACGATCCGGTGCGCCAGGATCCTCGGTTCCTGAGGCTGCTCCGACGAATCGGGTTCCCCGACAGCCTGAGCTCTCCACGGGGCGTGGGACCCACGCCCCAAGCTCCGGCGAAGTAGGAGTTACCCGCACCGCGGGGAGCCGAGACGTGGACCAGCTTGAGCGTCTCCAGCACGCCCTGGCCGATCGCTACCGCCTCGAGCGTGAGCTCGGGCGCGGGGGCATGGCCACTGTTATCTCGCCCAGGATCTCAAGCGCGACCGGCGCGTCGCGCTGAAGGTGATGCGCCCCAGGGGTTCTCGACCGGGTTGTGGTCCAAAGCCTGGCCAAATGGCCCGAGGACCACTGGCCGACTGCTGCGAAATGGCTTGATGTCCTGGGGAAGGTGAGGCGTAAGTTCATTGCTCACAGCAGGTAATGACACGTGCCGAGGGGCTGGCGGCGCCCTACCTTGGATCGATGCCGCTCTCCCTCCCCGCCGTGCCGCACGCCGACCGCCCCCGCGAGCGCCTCTGGTCCCTCGGCCCCACCGCGTTGACGACCGCCGAACTTGTCGCCATCCTGTTAGGGACGGGCGGCGGCGGCTCCGACGTGCTGGAGGTAGCTGGCCGACTGCTGGACGTTGGGGAGGGATCGCTCCGACGGCTGGCCCGAAGGCCGGGTGCCGAGCTGCTGCGGGCGCATGGGGTCGGGCCCACCAAGGCGGCCCGGCTGCTCGCGGCCTTCGAGCTGGGCGCCCGTCTGGCACGCGAGGAGCGCCCGCCGGTGCTCCGGATCCGGGAACCCAAGGACGTCGCCCGCCTGTTTCAAACTAGGCTGCGCGACCTGCAGGTCGAGGAATTTCATCTCCTCGCGCTCGACAGTCAGAGCCAAGTTCTGCGGGAAGTGCTCGTCACGCGCGGCTTGCTCAACAGCTCCCTGGTGCACCCCCGAGAGGTGTTCCGCGCCGCGATAGCGGAGGCCGCGGCGGGGATCATCGTCGTCCATAATCACCCGAGCGGGGATCCAACCCCCTCGGCAGAGGACCGGGCGGTCACGCAGCAGCTGTCGGCCGCGGGACGCCTGCTGGATCTGCCGCTCTACGACCACGTGATCATCGCCGGAGACCGCTTCGTGAGCTTCGCCACTGCCGGCCTGCTGTGACCGGAACCTTGCCTGACCTCGCGCCCGATCTTCGGGCGGTGCTCGAGCGTCACGCCGATCGCCTCGATCTCGAGCTGATCGAGCGGGCGCTCCGCTTCAGCGCGTCCGCGCACCGGGGCCAGAAGCGGATGTCGGGCGAAGATTTCGTCTCCCACAGCATCGGGGTGGCGCTCATCCTGGCCGAGCAGCTGCTCGACAGCACCACCATCGCCGCGGCGCTGCTCCACGACGTCGTGGAGGACTCGGACGTCCGCACCGAGGACATCGCCAAGGAGTTCGGCAGCGAGATCGCCGGGATCGTCGACGGGCTCACCAAGATCTCGAGCCTCACCTTCCGCTCCTCGGCCGAAGAGCAGGTCGAGAACTACCGCAAGCTGCTGCTGTCGATCGCCAAGGACGCCCGGGTCATCATCATCAAGCTGGGCGACCGGCTGCATAACATGCGCACGCTCGAGCACCTCTCGCCCGAGCGGCGGAGCCGGATCGCGCTCGAGACCCGCGAGATCTACGCGCCGCTGGCGCACCGGTTCGGCATGGCCGGGATGAAGGCCGAGCTCGAGGACCTGGCGTTCAAGTTCCTCGAGCCGGACGAGTACCGCGAGCTGGTCAACCAGGTGGCCTCCAAGCGGGCGCAGCGCGAGCAGACGATCCTCAAGCTCCGCACACCGCTCGAGTACGAGCTCAAGCGCGCCGGCATCGACTGGTACGAGGTCACCGGCCGGCCCAAGCATCTGTGGTCGATCTTCCAGAAGATGCGGAAGCGGAACAAGGGCTTCGAGGAGATCTACGACCTGATGGCCATCCGGGTCATCGTGCGCTCGGTTCCGGAGTGCTACCACGTGCTCGGCATCATCCATCACAACTGGACGCCGATCCAGGAGCGAATCAAGGACTACATCGCGAGCCCCAAGTCGAACGCCTACCAGTCACTCCATACCACGATCTTCGGCCCGGGCGGCCAGCTGTTCGAGGTGCAGATCCGGACCCAGGAGATGCACCGCACGGCCGAGTTCGGTATCGCGGCGCACTGGCTCTACAAGAAGGATGGCAAGCCCGACGAGCTCGACCAGCACCTCGGCTGGTTCCGCCAGCTGCTCGAGCTGCAGCAGGACACCCACAGCCCCGAGGAGTTCCTCGAGTTCCTGAAGATCGACCTGTACCAGGACGAGATCTTCATCTTCACGCCGCAGGGCGACGTGAAGCGGCTGCCCAAGGGCTCGACCCCGATCGACTTCGCATTCCACGTGCACACCGAAGTCGGCCTCAAGTGCCAGGGCGCCAAGATCAACGGGCGGATCGCGCCGCTGCACCGCGAGCTCAAGAGCGGCGACACGGTCGAGATCCTCACTGGCGCCGGCGCCAAGCCGAGCCGCGACTGGCTCAGCCACGTCCGGACGGCCCGCGCCCGGCAGAAGATCAAGCAGTGGGTCAATCACGAAGAGGAAACCATCAGCCTCGCCCTTGGCCGCGAGATCCTCGTGCGCGAGGTCCGGCGCCGGCGGCTCGACAATCCGGACGACGCGCGGCTTGCCCGGGCGGCCGATACGCTCTCGCTGGCCGACGGGCGGGGCCTCGAGATCGCGGTGGGCCGGGGCGACGTGAACATCGGCCAGGTCATCAAGGCGCTCTACCCGGATCTCAACACCGACGAGATCCAGGAGCCCAAGCCGACGGTCTTCGGCCGCGTCATCGACCGCATCCGGCTCGGCCGCGGCATCAAGATCCAGGGCGTGGATGGGCTGATGGTCCGCTACGCGCAGTGCTGCCAGCCGGTGCCGGGCGACTCGGTCGTCGGATACGTGACGCAGGGTCGCGGGATCTCGATTCACCGGTCGGACTGCCCGAATCTGCTCACGCTCGCCGCCGAAGAGCGCCGGGTGGACATCGACTGGCAGGAGACCGCGGGCGAGGCGTTCGCCGTCCGGCTGGCGGTCACGGGCGAGGACCGTCGCGGGTTGTACGCCGACATCATGGAGGCGGTGAGCCAGACGGGCACCAACATCCGTGGCGCCGACCTCCATACGAAGGACGGCTCGGTGTTCGGCACGATCTTCGTCGAGGTGGACAACCTTCCGCACCTCGGCAAGGTCATGAAGGCGGTCCGGAAGGTGAAAGGCGTGACGGACATCGAGCGGAGAGACGCGCCGGGGAGCCAGTCGCCGCCTCCAGCGTAAGTCCCCGCTGGATCCATCAGGAGGAAACATGCCCGACAACAAAGAGCCCAAGCCAGATTTCAGCGACGTAGAGGGAGGCAGCTCCTCGACCGCCCCGCCCGCTGCCCGCACCCATACGGTCGTCAAGGGTGACACCCTGTCCAAGCTCGCCAAGCAGTACTACGGCAGCGCCGGCCAGTGGAAGCGGATCTACGAGGCCAACAAAGACACCATCCAAAACCCCGATCTCATCTATCCCGGCCAGACCTTCAAGATTCCCTAGGCCTGCCTGTTCAAGGAGCGACATCATGATTCGGACCCGCAGAATGGGATGGGCCGCCGCCCTCGGTCTGGCCATCATCGGGATTCCCGGCTGCAAGAAGAAGGAAGCGCCCGCGCCACCTGCAGAGGCCGCCGCGCCGGCACCCACACCGCCGGCGTTCGCGGTCCTGGGGGTCGAGGTCGGGAAGGGGATCGGTGCCGACAAGCGCGTCACCACTCCCGGGACGACGTTCGGCCGGCGCGACACGATCTACGCGTCGGTGGCTACCGAAGGCGCCGCATCCAGCAAGACGATTTCGGCCAAGTGGAGCTTTCAGGATGGCCAGGTGGTCAAGCAGCAGGCTGAGACGATCGCGCCGACGGGCCCCGCGGCTACCGAGTTCCACATCTCGAGGCCGAAAGCGTGGCCGGTAGGGAAGTACAAGGTGGAGATCGCGGTCGACAGCGCGCCGGCGGGCAGCAAGGACTTCGAGGTCAAGTAGTGCCCGGCTATTGGATTCTCAAGACCGAACCCAGCACCTATTCCTTCGACCGCCTGGTGAACGAGCACCGGGCGGTCTGGGACGGCGTCAGCAACGCGCTCGCGCTGAAGCACATCCGAAGCATGGCCAAGGGGGACCACGCGTTCATCTACCATACGGGCGATGAAAAGGCGCTGGTCGGCCTGGCGCGCATCGTCTCCGACCCGTACCCTGATCCGAAGGGTGACGATCCCAAGCTGGTCGTCGTCGACATCGAGGCCGGCGACCGATTGGCCCGCCCGGTGACCCTCGCCACCATCAAGGCCGATCCCGCGTTCGCCGATCTGGGGTTGGTTCGGATGTCCCGCCTGAGCGTCGTGCCGGTACCTGCCGATCAGTGGAAGCGGTTGCGGGCCATGGCGAGCGGGTGACTGGCCGTTCCAGGGGGCTGTGCAGGCCGGGCGGTGATTGCCGTCACCGCGGTGGGACTCGTAAAGCGCCACCTCTACATTCGCGGCACTGTGCCGCGCATTCACACACCCTAAGCACCCACTCGGGGAGGCGGTACCATGGCTCTCGCACGGATGCAGCTGCCGGTCACGATCGCGACTCTTGCCCTCGCGGCCTGCGGTGGGGGGAGCCGCGATCAGGGCACCGAGTCGGCGGCGATCGACCCGGCAGCCCGCGCGGCCGACTCCGCCGCTCACGCCGCGACCACCGGTCCGCTCCGGGTCGCAAACGTCATGATCGGGAAACGGCTCGGCTCCGAGAACCGAATGGCCGAGCCGACGTTTCAGTTCGCGCCGGGAGACACCGTGTACGTCTCCGTCGGCGTGCAGGGGGCACCGGCTGACGGGCAGCTGACCGCCCGCTGGCTGGCCCAGACCGGCAAGACGCTCGACTCGACTACCCAACCGATCAGCTCGAATGAGCAAGGGAACAAGGAGTTCCACCTGGCGCAGGCGAAGGGATGGGCGCCGGGGACGTATCTCGTCACCCTGTTTCTGAATGGGGATTCGGCGGATGCGAAGACGTTTGCGGTGAAGAAGTAGACTGTCCTCCGAGTCACCCTGAGCGCAGCGAAGGGGGCATGACTTCGATCATGCCCCCTTCGCTGCGCTCAGGGTGACGCACTTCCCGACCTCCTAACCACCCGCCCGCCCACCCGTCCGTCCACATTGACATTCCGCCCCCCGCCGAACAGACTCCCTCCGACGCCCCCAGCCTCTCCTCCTCTCCCCACCGGGGTGAAATCCGTGACCTCGCTCGACACCCGTACCGCCGCGTCTGCCCCTGATCGCGGGGCCGCTCGCGCATACCCGGATGTCCACCACTGGATCGGCGGGCAGGCCTTGGCCGGCGGCGTCGGCTTCCTGGACGTGCTGAACCCGTCCAGCGGGGCGGTGATCAGCCGTGTCCCGCTCGGCGGGGCCGCGGAAGTGGATCAGGCCGTCGCCGCCGCGCGCCGCGCCTTCCCCGCCTGGGCCGCCACGCCGATCAAGGAGCGGGTGCAGGTGTTCTATCGGTACAAGACGCTGCTCGAGCGCCATCTCCCCGAGCTCGGCGCGCTCATTACCGAGGAGCACGGCAAGATCAGGAGCGAAGCCGAGGCCGAGATTCTCAAGGCCATCGAGCTGACCGAGTTCGCCTGCTCGCTGCCGCAGATCGCCGTGGGCGAAGTGATGGAGGTGAGCCGGGGCGTCGAGTGCCGGCTCGAGCGGCACCCGCTCGGCGTGGTGGCCTCGATCAATCCGTTCAACTTCCCGTCGATGGTGCCGCACTGGTCGTTCCCCAACGCCATCGCACTCGGCAACACCTTCGTGCTGAAGCCGTCCGAGCAGGTGCCGCTCAGCAGCGGCCGGATCGCCGAGCTGCTGCGCGAGGCGGGGCTGCCGGACGGCGTCTTCAATGTGGTGCACGGGGGACGCGAGGCGGCGGAGGCCATCCTCGATCATCCCGGCATCGAGGCCGTGAGCTTCGTCGGCTCGACGCCCGTCGCGAAGGCGGTCTATCGCCGGGGCAGCGCCGCGCTCAAGCGCGTCCTGGCGCTGGGTGGCGCCAAGAACCACGTGATCGTCATGCCGGATGCCGATCCCGAGATGGCCGCCGGAGGGGTGCTCGCCGCCATGAGCGGCTGCACGGGCCAGCGCTGCATGGCGGCGTCGGTGATGGTGGCGGTGTCGGCTACGGACCACATCGTCGACCGGCTCGCCGCGCAGGCCCGGACGATGGTCGTGGGCCGCGACGTGGGCCCGGTCATCACGCCCCAGGCCAAGGAGCGGATCGAGCGCGCCATCGCCGAGGCCGAGCAGGCGGGGGCGAAGGTCCTCGTCGACGGGCGCCATGCCGTCGTTCCCGGGCGCGAGGGCGGCTTCTGGGTCGGCCCCACCGTGATCGACCAGGTGCGGCCCGACATGCGGATTGCGCAGGAAGAGGTGTTCGGGCCTGTGCTCGCCATCGTGCGCACCCGGGACCTCGATGACGCGCTCGCGGTCCAGAACGCGTCGCCCTACGGCAACGCGGCATCGATCTTCACCGAGAGCGGCGGACTCGCCCGCCGGACGATGGAGCAGGCGAGCGCCGGCATGGTCGGCGTCAATGTCGGGGTGCCGGTGCCGCGGGAGCCGTTCCCGTTCGGCGGCTGGAACGACTCGAAGTTCGGCGTCGGGGACATCACCGGGCGGGGATCGCTCGAGTTCTGGACGAAAGCGAAGAAGATCACCACGAAATGGAATCGCGAGGCGGGGACCAACTGGATGTCGAAGTGACCCCAGGATGACGTCGCCACCCGCCCCGACGAGCCCCACCCGCGCCAGGAGTCCCTCGTGACGATGACCGCCCCCGTCCGGCCGGCGATGCCGCCGAGCGACCACACGCCCCGGCCCTACACCGGCCCGTCGAAGCAGGAGGTGCTGGCGATGCGGCGCCAGTACTGCCATCCCAGCACCTTCCTCTACTACCGCGAGCCGTTGATGGTGGTCGAGGGGTTCATGCAGTACCTCTACGACGAGACCGGGCGCCGCTACCTGGACATGTTCGCCGGCATCGTGACCGTCTCCTGCGGCCATTCGCATCCGAAGTTCGTCGAGCGGCTGAAGGCCCAGATCGACGTCATCCAGCACACCACCACGATCTACCTGCATCCGAACTTCCCGCTCCTGGCCCGGCGCCTGGCGGAGAAAATGCCGGGCGGCCTCGACGTGACCTACTTCGTCAACAGCGGCAGCGAGGCCAATGATCTGGCCGTGCTGATGGCCCGGGCCTACACGGGGCACAACGACGTCATCGCCGTGCGGAACGGCTATCACGGCGGCTCGCCCTCGACGATGGCGCTCACCTCGCACCACACCTGGAAGTTCCCCCAGCAGCCGAACCTCGGCGTCCACCACGCGATCAATCCCGACCCTTACCGGAGCCCGTTCGCGGGCACGCCGGAGGAGATCGCCCGGAAGAGCGCCGAGGACATCCGCGACCTCGTTCGCTACTCTACGCCGGGGAAGATCGCCGCGTTCATCGCCGAGCCGATCCAGGGCGTCGGCGGGGCGACGCACGGCGCCCCGAACTACCTCGGCGAGGCTTACGCCATCGCGCGCGAGCACGGCGGCCTCTGTATCGCCGACGAGGTGCAGACCGGCTTCGGCCGCACCGGCCAGCACTACTGGGGCTTCCAGAACTCCGGCGTCGTGCCGGACATCGTCACGATGGCCAAGGGGATCGGGAACGGGTGGCCGCTCGCGGCGGTGACGACGCGCCGCGAGATCGCGGAGGCGATCACCACTCGGACTCACTTCAACACCTTCGGCGGCAACCCGGTATCGATGGCCGCGGGGCTCGCCGTGCTCGACATCATCGACGAGGACGGGCTGCAGGAGAATTCGCGCGTCGTCGGCGGCCGGCTCAAGGCCGGGCTCGAGGAGCTCCAGTCGCGCCACCGCCTCATAGGCGACGTGCGCGGTATGGGCCTGATGCTGGGGGCCGAGCTGGTGCGGGACCGCGAAACCAAGGAGCCGGCTACCCAGGAAACGCTGGCGGTGTGGGAGGCGATGCGCGAGATGGGTGTGCTGGTGGGGAAGGGCGGGCTGTTCGCAAATACCCTGCGCATCAAGCCGCCGATGTGCATCACGGCGGCGGACGTGGATTTCACGCTCGAGGTGCTGGACGCGGCGCTGACACGGGTGGAGCGGTAGCCAGGCCCGTATCACACCAGGCCCGTCACCCTGAGCGCAGCGAAGGGGCTATGACCCGGCACGCCCCCCTTCACTTCGTTCAGGGTGACTCGCGATGATGATCTGCCTCACAGTCAGCTCGAAAACCCGATCCCCATCCGCTCCAGCACCCGCAACATCAACCCCGGCGGCTCCCCCTCGTCCACCCGCCGAAGCGCCCGCGTCACCGCCGCCACCGACCACGAGCGCAGCGGCTCCGGCGGATAGGGAAACGGCCGCTTCCGCACCAGCGACAGGTCGAGCAGATCGCTTGGACGGTCCAGCGCCATGTGTGCCAGGATCCGCCCCGCCAGGCGCGTGGTACCGAGGCCGTGACCGGTGTAGCCGAGCCCGTAGCACGCCCGCCCGCCCAGCGCACGGCCGAAGAACGGAGTCATCCGCGTCGTGGAGCAGATCGGTCCGCCCCAGGCGTATGGGAACTCCAGGGTGTCGAGGGCGGGGAAATGCCGCCGGAAGCTCGTCCGGAGGGCGGCGTAGTGCGCCGGCGAGTGGTCGCACGAGGGATCGACCCGGTTGCCGGAGTAGTACGCTGCCTCGCTCGTGCCCCACAGGATCCGGTCGTCGTCAGTCAGGCGGTAGTAGTTGAAGAAGGTGCGACCGTCGGTGATTCCCTGACGCTGCCGCCAGCCGATGGCGTCGCGCTGCGCGGGCGTGAGGGGGTTGCTTACCAGGATGTAATCGTAGAGCGGAATGAACCGGCGGGTGACGGCCGGCAGGAGGAGGTGGGTGTACGCGCTCGTCGCCAGCACCAGGCGGCGAGCCGTAATCGTGCCGCCGTCCGCTCGCAGTCGTGCTGTCGTGCCCGTGGCCTCGAGTCCCCTGACCCGGCTCCGCTCGTACACCCGGACGCCCAGCCGCTCCGCCTCGGCGCGGAGCCCGTCCACCAGCTTGACCGGATCGAGGATGCCCCCACCCGACACCGCCACGCCGCCCAGGTACAACGGCGAATGCACCTCGGCTTGCACCTGGGACCCATCGAGCAGCCGAAACGAGTCGAGGCCCAGCCGCCGGGCGGTCTCCACGGTGCGCTCCGCTTCCGCGACGTGCGCCGCGGTGAGCGCCACCATCAGCCGGCCCGTG
The DNA here is from genome assembly GCA_963815515.1 of uncultured Gemmatimonadales bacterium. Classification (GTDB taxonomy): domain Bacteria; phylum Gemmatimonadota; class Gemmatimonadetes; order Gemmatimonadales; family GWC2-71-9; genus CAVVWJ01. The sequence continues at coordinate 363,922 of CAWFGP010000004.1, read as the reverse complement.
GGCTCGTAGTCGCACCGGAGGCCTCGCTGGGCGAGAAACGCGGTCATCTCCGCCACATTGGTCTCGCCCAACGCCGCCAGCCGGCGGGCCTCGGCCTCGCCGAAATGCTCGATCGCGAGGCCGTGGCCGTGGTCGACCGTCTCCGACAGCATGCCGGCGTTCCGCCCGCTCGCGCCGTGGGCCGCCAGGCCCTGCTCGACGACAGCCACGTCCAGGCCGGGATCGAGCTCCTTGAGAAACAGCGCCGTCCAGAGCCCGGTCAGCCCCGCGCCGATGATCGCGACGTCCGCGTCGCGGTCGCCTTCCAGCGGGCGATGGTCGCGCGGCGGGCGGCGGGCCAGCCAGAAACAGGCCTGTTCGATGGGCTGCATGGGTGGGGCGGTGTCAGGCAAGCGGCGTGACGCTCACTCCCCGCTGGCGGAGGGTGCGCTGCTGCCAGAGCACCGTGGCGCCGAGGGCCAGGAGGCTCAGGAGCAGGATCGCGGTGGCCAGGACGTTGATCTGGGGGGGAACGCCGCGCGACGGGCCCCGTACACGTACAGCGGGTAGGTGACCCGGTTGCCGGCGTTGAACAGCGTGATGATGAAGTCGTCCAGCGAGAGGGCGAACGCCAGCATCGCCGCGGCGACGATGCCCGGGGCGATGATCGGCAGCGTGACCTTGAAGAACACCCGCATCGGCGGCGCGCCCAGGTCCATTGCCGCTTCCTCGAGGGTCCAGTCGAAGCCGCGGATCCGCGCCCGGACCGTGAGCGCCACATAGCTCACCGAGAACATGATGTGGGCGATGACGATGGTGTCGAACCCGGTGCGGACGTTGAGATCGAGGAACAGCGAGAGCAGCGAGGAGCCGAGCACTACCTCGGGCGTGGTGAGCGGCAGCACCAGCAGCAGGTTGACGGCCGAGCTGCCGCGGAACTTGTACCGGGTGAGCGCCAGGGCGATGAGCGTCCCGAAGATCGTCGCGACCAGCGTCGACAGCGCCGCCACCCGCAGGCTCAGCTTCATCGACTCGTAGAGCGCGCCATAGGCGAACGGATTGCTCCACGCCTCGAGCGAGAACGACTTCCACACGAAGTTGAACTTGCCGGCCGGCTTGTTGAAGCTGTACAGGATGATCACGAAGATCGGCAGGAACAGATACAGCAGCACCAGCCAGGCGACCCCGTCCATCAGCCACCGTCCGAGGCGGCGCATCAGGCCAGTTCCTCCGTGCCGAGCACCCGGGCATACGCCAGCACACCGAGCGTGATGACCGCCATGAGCACGAACGAGAGCGACGCGGCCAGCGGGTAGTCCCGCACCTCCAGAAACTGGTTCTGAATGACCGTGCCGATCATCTGCTGGTTGGGGCTGCCGAGGAGCTGCGCGTTGATGAAGTCTCCCGTCGCCGGAATGAAGGTGAGCAGGCTTCCGGCGAACACCCCGGGCAGCGAGAGCGGCAGCACCACCTTCCGAAAGGCGCCGAGGGGTGTGGAGTAGAGATCCTCCGCCGCCTCGACCAGCCGCCGGTCGATCTTCTCGAGGCTCACGTAGATCGGGAGGATCATGAACGGCAGGAAGTTGTATGTCAGGCCGCCGACCACGGCGATCGTGGTGTCCAGCAGTCGGCCTCCCTCACCGAGGATGTGGAGCTGCTGCAGCAGCCAGACCGCCGGCCCCCCATCGTTGAGGATGGTCTTCCAGGCGAAGGTGCGGACCAGGAATGTCGTGAAGAACGGCAGCACGACCAGGCCGAGGAGCAGGTTCTTGAGCCGCCCCGCCCGGAAGGCGATGAAGTAGGCCAGCGGATAGCCCATCGCCAGCGCCAGCAAGGTGGCGCCCAGGGCGTAGCGCAGGGAGCGGAAGAAATGGACGCCGTAGTTGCCCAGCGCGCGGCCGTACGCCTCGTACCACGGGCCGGCCCCGGAGACCGAGGTCTGGGCCAGCGTGATCGTCGGCGCGACGAAGAACACGAGCAGCCAGAGGATGCCCGGAGCCACCAACAGGTAGGGGGCGAGGCGGCTGCGCCTCGACCCCCCGGACGCCGTGCCCGCCATGTGGCCTCTACGCCCCGATGGCGTCCTGGAAGATGCGGTTGAACTCGGTGTCTTCCGCGTCGGTCAGCGCCTTGAACACGTGGAGCCGGGCGCGGAGGTCGTCGGGCGGGTTGACCAGCGGGCTGCTGGCCAGGTCGGGTGCGATCTTGGCGAGCTCCGCCCCGGCGCCCTTGACCGCCGAGAGGTACGGCGCGCCCGCCACGATCTGGGCCGAGTGCTTCGGATCGTAGACGTAGTTGATCCACGCCATGGCGAGGTCCTGCCGGTCGTCGGTCTTGGGAATCATCATGTTGTCCGAGAACAGCATCGCCCCTTCCTTCGGGGCGATCCACCGGAGATTCGGGTTGTCCGCCGCGAGCCCCTGGATGTCCCCCGACCAGGCGATGGCCGCCGCGATGTTGCCGGCCGCGAGGTCTTCCGCGTAGTCGTTGCCGGTGAACTTGCGGATCTGGCCGCTCTCCCGGGCCTTCTTGATCTTGGCCGCGGCCGCCTTCGCGTCGGCCACCGTGGCCTTCGCGGGATCCTTGCCCTCACCGAGCATCACCAGGCCGATGCTGTCCCGCATCTCGGTGAGCATCGTGACCTGGCCCTTGAACTTCGGGTCGAAGATGTCGTTGATGCTGGTCAGCTCGCGGCCGGTCTTCTTCGGGTTGTAGCCGATGCCGGTCATGCCGGAGAGCCATGGCACGCTGTACTTCCGGCCCGGATCGAAGCTCACGTCCTTCACGTTGTCGACCAGGTTGGCCTTGTTGGGGAACTTGGCGTCGTCGAGCGGCGCCACGTAGCCGAGCTGGATCAGGCGGCCGGCCATCCAGTCGGTCAGGACGATGATCTCGCGGTCGATGCTCTGGCTCCGCTTGAGCGGCTCGTCGATCTTCGCGAAGAACTCCGCGTTGTCGTTGATGTCCTCGGTGTACTCGGTCTTGATGCCCGTGGCCTTTTCGAAGTCGGGCACCGTCTGCTTGTCGATGTAGAGCGGCCAGTTGGAGATGCGGAGTGTGCGGCCGCCGCCTCCCGCGGCCGCCGAGTCCCCGCCGCCCGCGGCCGCGCCTTCCTTGCCCCCGCCGCAGGCGGCCAGCAGACTATTCCCGAGCACCAGTCCGCCCGCGCCCAACGCAGTTCGCCGAATGAATCCGCGGCGGTTGATCGCCTGGCGGAGCAGGGCATGCAGCTCGTCGTCTCGCGGGTCGGACTTGCGTCGGCTCATGGGGACACTCCTGCGGAGGAACGGGTGATGGGGGACGGTGGTGCTGGTTATGGGTGGCGGGGCACGGCCCGCTCGATCGTGTGCTGGGGGGTTACCTCATCGAGGCTCATCTGGGCGGCGCCGTCGGCCGGCGGGAGCAGCCGGGCCGCGCCGGTATCCCAGCCCACCCAGAGGCCAAGGCCGGGACGGAGGTCCGGGAGCGACTGCTCGGGCCCCACGTGCGCGACGATCTCGGTGCGATCCGCCGCGCGGAGCGTGCACCGGACGACCGGGCCCTGAAACACCGCGTGCTCGACCGTCACCGGCACGCCCGAGCCGTCGACCGGCGCGGCCTCCGTGAGCCGGAGCCGCTCGGGCCGCACCATGATGGTGGCGGCGGCGCCCGTGCGCAGCATCTGGCCCCCGCGTGGGACCGGCACCGCATGACGGCCGGCCACCATCACGGTGGCGTCGGTCCCGCCGGGGTCCCGGACCACGGCGGGGATCAGGTTGGCCACGCCGATGAAATTGGCGACGAAGACCGAGGTCGGAGAGTGATAGATCTCCTGCGGCGTGCCGATCTGCTCCACGCGCCCGTCGTTCATCACCGCGATGCGATCGGACATCGTGAGCGCCTCTTCCTGGTCGTGGGTCACGTAGATGAACGTGATGCCCACCTCGCGCTGGATGCGCTTGAGCTCGATCTGCATGGCCTGCCGGAGCTTGAGGTCGAGCGCGCCGAGCGGCTCGTCCAGCAGCAGCGCGCTCGGATAATTCGCCAGGGCCCGGGCCAGGGCCACGCGCTGCTGCTGCCCGCCGGAGAGCTGCGCCGGCTTTCGGTCGGCGTACTGGGTCAGCCGGACGACCGCCAGCAGCTTGTCCACCCGGGAGGCCGTCTCCCGGGCGTCCACCTTCTGGCTTCGGGGGCCAAAGGCGACGTTGTCGGCGACGGTCATATGGGGGAAGAGCGCGTAATGCTGGAAGACGGTGTTGACGTTCCGCCGATAAGGCGGAACCCGCGACACGTCCCGGCCGTCGAGCAGAATCCGCCCGGACGTGGGCAGCTCGAAGCCGGCGATCATCCGCAGCGTAGTCGTCTTGCCGCAGCCGGACGGGCCGAGCATCGAGAAGAACTCGCCTCGCGCGATGGCGAAGTTGGCGTCCTCGACGGCGACGTAGCTGCCGAAGCGCTTGACGACGTGCTCGAGCGTGATGACTGGATCGGGGGTAGGCATCTTGGCTGAATGTGTACCCGCTTCGGGGAGTTGACAACCACTGGCGGGCGCCTCAACCTCCAAGCACTCCAACCCGCGACCCCGCCACCGAACAGGACGTGATCCCATGACTACCATCCTCGCCGCCGGCGAGCGGGCGATGAGCGATCGGCTGCTTGGCCGGGCGCAGGAGATCGGCCAGGCGGAAATGACCCGGCTGCTCGCCCGCACCCCGAAGTCGGCGCAACTGTACCAGCGGGCGGCCCGGACCCTGCCGTTCGGCGTCGTATCGTCGTTCCAGAAGATGCAGCCGTACCCGATCTACGTGACTCACGGCAAGGGCAGCCACATCTGGGATCAGGACGGCAGCGAGTACCTCGATTTCCACTGCGGGTTCGGCGCCATGGTGGTGGGCCACGCGCACCCGCGGATCGTCGAGGCGATCCACGAGGCGGCGAGCCGCGGCACCCACTTCGCGGTCACCACGGAGTCGGCGGTCGCCTTCGGCGAGGAGATCTGCCGGCGGTTCAATCTCGAGATGCTGCGGTTCGCCAACTCGGGCACCGAGGCCACGATGGACGCGATCCGCGTGGCGCGGGCGGCGACCGGGCGCGACGTGGTCTGCAAGATCGAGGGGTCGTATCACGGACACCACGACAGCGTGATGTTCTCGATCGTCCCCAACGCCGACCTCATGGGCGGCCGCGACCGTCCGGGGCGCGCGCCGGTGTCGAAGGGAATGGTCAAGGACGCGGCCAAGTACATCGAGGTCGTGCCGTTCAACGACGCCGACCAGCTCGAGCGGGTGCTCCAGGAGCGGGGCCACGAGATCGCCTGCCTCATCATGGAGCCGGCCATGATGAACATCGGGATCGTCGTGCCGCAGCCGGGGTATCTGCAGCGGGTCCGCGAGCTGTGCACCCGGTACGGCGTCGTCTTCATCTTCGACGAGATCAAGACCGGCTTCACCATCGCGCCGGGCGGCGCCACCGAGCGCTTCGGCGTGCAGCCGGACCTGATCTGCCTCGCCAAGGCCATCTCCGGCGGGCTGCCGGCCGCCGCCTTCGGCGGGCGCGAGGACCTGATGCGGCTCATCGAGAGCGGCGTCTCGCAAATGGGGACCTATAACGGCAATCCGCTGGTCTCGCACGTCGGCTTGGTGACGCTCACCGAGGTGCTCACGCCGGATGCCTATCGGCACTTCGCGAAGATCGGCACCCGCCTTGCCCGCGGGTGCCAGGCCGCCATCGACCGCCATGGCCTGCCGGCCCACACGGTAGACCTCGGCGCCAAGGGCTGCGTCTCCTACCGGCCCACCCCGATGAAGGACTACCGGGATTTCCTGGACACCAGGCCGGAGCTGTTCGCGGCCTCGTACCCCTGGCTCCTCAACCGCGGCATCTTCATGACCCCGGGCGATGAGGAGCAGTGGACGCTGTCGGTGCAGCATACCGAGGCGGATATCGATCACTACATCGGGGTGTTTACGGAGTTCTGCGGGGTGTTGGCGGGGTAGGGGGGGACAGAACGGGGGAACGGGGGAACGTAGCATACACCGGCGGGTGGGGAACGCACGCGACATCTGCGAGTCACCCTGAGCGGAGCGAAGGGGCCGTGATCGGAATTATGGCCCCTTCGCTCCGCTCAGGGTGACTCGGTGTGTTCGCGGCTCTCTCCCGTCTTTCCGTCGCCCTCGCACCTCTCCCGAACAAACACCGACACCACTATATTCTCCCCCATGAGCAGCCCCCCCTTCCAGGTCGTTGCCCCCTTCTCCCCCGCCGGCGACCAGCCCAGAGCCATCGCCGAGCTGGGCGACGGGCTCGCGCGCGGCGACAAGTTCCAGACCCTCCTCGGCGTCACCGGGTCGGGCAAGACCATGACCCTGGCGCATACCATCGCCACGTACGGCAAGCCGACGCTCGTCCTCTCGCACAACAAGACCCTCGCGGCCCAGCTCTACGGCGAGCTCCGCCAGTTCCTCCCGAAGAACGCCGTCGAGTACTTCGTCTCGTACTACGATTACTACCAGCCCGAGGCCTACGTTCCCTCGACCGACGTCTACATCGAGAAGGACGCGTCGATCAACCAGGACATCGAGGGCCTTCGCCTCCGCGCCACCTCGAGCCTGATGGAGCGCGAGGACGTCGTCATCGTCGCCACGGTGAGCGCCATCTACGGCCTCGGCGACCCGGTGGATTACCGGAAATTGATGGTCACCGTCCGCCGCGGCGAGCAGCGCGGGAGGGACGACATCCTGGGCGAGCTGGTGCGGATCCAGTACGCCAGAAACGACGCCTCGTTCGAGCAGGGCACCTTCCGCGTGCGCGGCGATTCGATCGAGATCTTCCCGGCCTACGCCGAGCAGGCAATCCGCGTCGAGCTCTGGGGCGACGAGGTCGAGCGCATCAGCAAGATCAACCCGCTCACCGGCGACACCATCGCCCAGCTCGAGCAGTGCGCCATCTACCCGGCCAAGCACTTCGTCACCGAGCGGTCCAAGATCGAGCGCGCCGTGGTGGCCATCCGGGCCGAGCTGGCGGAGCGGCTCACCGAGCTCAAGGCCGCGGGGAAGCTGCTCGAGGCACAGCGGCTCGAGTCGCGCACCGGCTTCGACATCGAGATGCTGCTCGAGGTGGGGACCTGCGCCGGCATCGAGAACTACTCACGCCACCTGAGCGGCCGCCGCCCGGGCGAGCGGCCTGCATGTCTGTTCGACTACTTCCCGCCCGACTTCCTGGTCGTCGTGGACGAGTCCCACGTGACGCTGCCGCAGCTCGGCGGAATGTTCAACGGCGACCGGGCGCGGAAGCTCACCCTGGTCGAGTACGGCTTCCGGCTGCCGTCGGCCCTGGACAACCGGCCGCTCCAGTTCGACGAGTTCATGGGGCTCGTCCCGCAGATGATCAACGTCTCGGCCACGCCGGGCGATCTCGAGCTGCGGCTGTCGGAGGGCGCCGTCGTCGAGCAGATCATCCGGCCCACGGGGCTGGTCGATCCCGAGGTGGACATCCGCCCGGTGCGCGGCCAGGTCGACGACCTGCTCAACGAGATCCGCATTCGGGAGGCGCGGCACGAGCGGGTGCTCGTGACCACCCTCACCAAGCGGATGTCCGAGGATCTGACCGACTACCTGCAGCAGGCCGGCGTACGGGTTCGCTACCTCCACTCGGACATCGATGCCATCGAGCGCATGGAGATCCTCCGCGGGCTCCGGCTGGGCGACTTCGACGTGCTCGTCGGCATCAACCTGCTGCGTGAGGGCCTCGACCTTCCCGAGGTCTCGCTGGTCGCGATTCTCGACGCCGACCAGGAAGGCTTTCTCCGGAGCGACCGGTCGCTGGTGCAGACCATCGGCCGCGCGGCGCGCCACGTCAATGGCCGCGCCATCATGTACGCCGACCGGATCACGGGATCGATGCAGCGGGCGCTCGACGAGATGACCCGGCGGCGGGAGATCCAGCAGCGCTACAATCTCGAGCACAGCATCACGCCGCGCTCGATCATCAAGTCGATGGAGGAGGTTCGGCTCTCGACCCACGTCGCCGATGCCCGCACCGAGAAGCCGGAGCCCCGGGGCGCGCTCACCGACCGGGTCGACCTCCACGATCCCGCCCGGCGCGCGGCAATGGTGCAGGCTCTGGAGCGGCAGATGCGCGAGGCCGCCGCCAACCTCGAGTTCGAGCTCGCCGCCATGCTGCGCGACCAGATCACCGAGCTCAAGGCCCTGGCCGCCCCCGACGTGCGCCGGGGTCCGGCGCCCAGGCTCCGCCGCCACGCGTGATCCGCCAGCTCACGGAGGCCGAACTGCGGGCGGAGGGCGAGACGCTCGGCCGGTCGCTGCCGCCGCGCACCCTGCTCACCTTCGAGGGCGAGCTCGGCGCCGGCAAGACCACGTTCATCCAGGCCATCTCGCTCGGGCTCGGCGTCGGCCGCCAGGCCACGAGCCCGACCTACGCGTTGGTGCACCGGTATCAGGGGCGGCGCGGGCCGGTGTTCCACCTCGACTGCTACCGGCTCCGGTCGCCCGAGGAGGCGGCGGATCTCGACTGGGAGGGCCTGCTGTCGGAAGGGGATGCCATCCTGGTGGAGTGGCCCGAGCAGGCCGGCGCGTGGCTGCCCCAGCCGACGCGCCGGTTCCGGCTGCATCACCTGACCGACCCGGCGCGCCGCGGGCTCGAGGCGCTCTGATGCGGCTCGCGCTCGAGACCGCTACCGACCGGGCGTCGGTCGCCCTGGGGACCTCGTCGGCCGACGCGGTGGCGCGGGCAATCAGCGGCGCGCGTCGGCACGCCGCCGAGCTGCTGCCGATGATCGACGCGGTGCTGCGCGAAGCCGGCGTACGACTCGATGCCGTCCGGGGAATCGTGCTGAGCGACGGCCCAGGCAGCTTCACCGGCCTCCGCGTCGGCGCCGCCGTCGCCAAGGCGCTGGTGCAGGCGCGCGGGCTGCCGCTCTGGATCGCGCCGTCGCTGATGGTGCGGGCCGTCGGCGCCGCCCGGCCGGGTGCCGCGGTGCTCGCGGTGTCCGACGCGCTCCGGGGCGAGCTCTACGCGGCGGCGTATCGCTTCGAGCCCGCGGGGGTCCGTACCCTGCTTGCGCCGGCGGTGGTCCGGCCCGAGGAGCTCATCGCGGGGGCGCTATCGCCGGATGTCCTCGTGGGTGAACTTCCCGAGCCGGCCCGGGAGCTGCTGGAGCGCTGGGCGGGACGTGCCGTCGTCGGGCCGCCGGCCGGCACGCCGGAGGCCCGGATGCTGCTCGATCTCGTGGGGCGGCCGGGCGGCGCGGTGCGGGTGGAGCCGGTCGAGGGCTGGCAACCGGTGTACGGCCGGCCCGCCGAAGCGCAGGCACGCTGGGAGACCGCGCATGGACGCCCCCTACCGGATTCGATCGGCAGCCGCGGCTGACGCCGCGGGGCTCGTCGCGATCGAGCGCCGCGCGTTCAGCGACCCGTGGAGCGAGGCGAGCTTCCGCGAGGCCCTGGCGTCGGCATGGACCTTCGGGCTGGTGGCCGAAGCCGGGCGGGGTCTTGCGGGCTACTTCATCGGCCGCGAGGTGGCGGGCACGGGGGAGGTGCTGAACCTGGCGGTGGCGCCCGAGTTCCGTCGTCGCGGCATCGGCGGTGCCCTGCTCGACGCGGGCCTCTCGGCGCTTCAGCGGCGGAGAGTGGAGGAGGTGTTCCTCGAGGTGCGCGAGTCCAACCGCTCGGCGCAGGCGCTCTATCTGGCCTACGGCTTTCGGGCCGTGGGTCAGCGGGCGGCCTACTACCGGAATCCGCGGGAGGACGCGCTGGTGCTGCGGCTGGAGCTGGAGCAGCGGGCGTGACCCCCTGCGCGATTTTGTTGGCTGGGGCGTAACTTTGGTTGACGGAACGACTTGCGCGATCTACATTTTGTGCGGGTCCACATGGGTGGCCCCACGCTAGAACCCAGGAGGTGCACGTGAGCCGGAGTCTGAACAAAGTCATCCTGATCGGGAACCTCGGGGCGGACCCGGAGGTCCGCAGCACCTCGAACGGCTCCCGCGTGGCGACGCTCTCGGTCGCGACGAGTCGGCAGTGGAAGAACCAGAGCGGCGAGAAACAGGAAAAGACCGAGTGGCACCGGGTGGTGCTGTGGAACAACAAGGGCTCGACTCTCGCCGACATCGCCGAGAAGTACTGCAAGAAGGGCGACAAGGTGTACATCGAGGGCAGCATCGAGTACCGGTCGTGGCAGGACCGCGAGGGCCAGACCCGGTACACCACCGAGATCACCGCGCGCGAGCTGATCATGCTCTCCGGCAAGTCCGACGGGTCGGAGTCCTCGTATTCGGCGCCGAGCAAGGTGGCGGCCGGCGCGGCCGCAGCTACGCCCAAGGGCAAGGAGTCCTTCGAGGACTTCCCCGAAGCGCTGGACGCCGAGGACGACGATCTGCCGTTCTGAGCGCCGGCGGTCGCAACGGGGGAGATGCGGATGCCGGCGAGATCTCGGGGGTCTCGCCGGCTTTTCGTTGCCCCGCCCGCCGGATATCTCCCGACCCCCCGCCATTCGCCAGAGCCGCTCGGCCTCCCGGATACCGGGGTCATGCAGGCAACGCTCTATGGAATAGAGACTTAGCAGCTGCCAACCAGGCCAGCCCCCACTGGCGTTGAATTTGCGCCTGCGGGGCGTGAACCGTTCCCGGTTCGCCATCTCCAATCCGACACCGACGTCGCTGGGAGACCCTGATGCCCCGTCCGTTCCACTTCAAGTGGGTAGGCCTGCTCGCCCTGACCCTGACTCCGGGTCTGGTCCTCGCTCAGGCCGCCGCGCCCGAGACCCACACGGTCCGTGAGGGCGATACGCTCTGGGATCTCGCCAAGCACTATCGCGGCGATCCGTTCCTCTGGCCCGACATCTATCGCATGAACACGAGCGTCGTCGAGGATCCGCACTGGATCTACCCCGGCGAAGTGCTCCGTCTCGCGGGCGCCGACAGCGTCCCTGCCGTTCCGGCCACCGACACGCCCGAGCCCGCGACCGCTCCGGTTGCGGAGGCCCCGGCCGACAGCACCACTGTCGACAGCACGGCGGCGGAGGGCGCTCCGGCCATGGCGTCGGACACGCCGGACGATGGTGCACCACCCCAGCAGACCCTCGCGCAGCTCACCGCCGTCTCGGCCAACGAGCCGGGCGAGGACGACCGGGGGCTCTTCGGGCCCAAGCGCGCGCACTTGCTGGAGGAGAGCCTCAAGGCGTACAACCACCAGCCGTACCGCGCGCTCAGGCGGAGCGAGTTCTACTCCTCGGGCTTCCTCACCGAGAACCAGAAGCTGCCGTTCGGCCTGGTGCTGGGCCCGGTGACGCCGCAGCAGGTGCGCGCCTCCAGCGTCAACGCCAACGCGATGCCGTTCTCGACCATCGCGATCGAGGCGCCCCGCGGCGCCACGTACCAGATCGGCGATACGCTGCTCGTGGCCACGCTCGGCGCGGAGCTCGATTCCTACGGGCAGGTGGTGGTGCCGACCGGCCTCATCCGTGTCGTCGATACGGTCCAGGGCCGCTACGTGGCGAATATCGTCGCCACCTACGGACCGATTCGGAACGGCCAGCGGGTGCTCCCGGCCGAGAAGTTCACGCCGTCGGGTGAGGCCCACGCGGTCCCGGTCACCGAGGGCGTGCGGGCGGCGTTCATCGGCGGCCCGGGGCGGCAGGACCTCAAGGCGCCCCAGATGGTCGTGTTCCTGAACAAGGGCCGTGAGGATGGAGTCGCGGCGGGCGATCTGTTCGAGATCCGGCGCCGCGCCGAGCGGCTGCCGGACGGCCGCCAGCTCATCAACGAGGTGATGGCCACCCTGCAGGTCGTGCACGTGCGCGACCACACCGCCACAGCCCGCCTCATCAACATCCTCTCGCCCGACATTCCGCCGGGTACCGACGCGCGGCAGGTTGCCAAGCTCCCGTCCTGACCTCCGGGAGTGAGGCGGTGGCGCGGCGCCGGGGGGGCTCCCCGGCGCCGCGTCACATTTCCGCCCCCTGCGCCCGGTTCCTTCCTCGCCTCACGTATCTATATTGCGGGGCGACGGTTCCATTCCCTCAGTCATCCCCGGTCGGAGAAATCATGGCGAGACGCGACGGATGAGCGGGCGGGTCCTGGTGACGGGTGGGGCCGGGTTCATCGGCTCCCACATCGCGGAGGCATACCTCGCGGAGGGTTGGGAGGTCGTCGTGCTCGACGATCTCTCGCGAGGAAAAGAGGGCAACGTGCCGAAGGCCGCCCGGTTCGTCTGCGCGGACATTCGCTCGCCCGAGGCACGCCGGCTGCTGGCCACGGGCAAGTTCGACGCGCTCAACCACCATGCGGCGCAGATCGACGTGCGCGTCTCGGTCGACCAGCCGGCCTTCGACGCGGGCATCAACATCGTGGGCTTCATCAACCTGCTCGAGGGCGCGGGAGAGGGCGGGGTCAAGCGCGTGGTCTACGCCAGCAGCGGCGGCGTGGTCTACGGTGACCCCGCGGTGATCCCTACGCCCGAGACCGCCCCCAAGCTTCCCGTGAGCCCGTACGGCGTGAGCAAGCTCTCCGGCGAATACTACGCCAGGGCGCTGGGCGCGCTGCGCGGGTTCCAGGGCGTGGCGATGCGGTACGCGAACGTCTTCGGGCCCCGGCAGGATCCCAAGTCGGAAGCCGGCGTGGTCTCGATCTTCGTCTCCCGCCTCCTGGCCAACCAGAAGCTCACCGTCTTCGGCGACGGCCGGCAGACCCGCGACTACGTCTTCGTGCGCGACGTGGCTCGCGCCAACGTGCTCGCCACCACCGTGACGGTCCCGGCCACGGGCGATTTCGACGCGCCCGCGTTCAACATCGCCACCTCGGTCCAGCGCAATGTGCTCGAGCTGGCCGAATCGGTGGGCCAGGTCATGGGCCGGAAGCCGGAGCTGGAGTTCGCGCCGCCCCGGCCGGGCGAGCTGTTTCGCAGCGCGCTCGATATCAGCAAGGCCAAGGCGGTGCTCAAATGGGCGCCGGAATGGAAATTCGAAGACGGGCTGCAGCTCCTGGTCGAGTGGTTTGAGAAGGAGGGCTCGCAGTGATCCTTCAGGCGGGTGGCGCCGTTCCGCGCTCGGCGGTGGAGCTGGTCCTCACCGCGAGCGTCGAGACCAAGATCGTCCTGTGCATCACCGCAGTCTTCTCCCTGGTGTCCTGGTTCATCATCGTGCTGAAGTGGTGGCAGTTCCGGAAGCTCAACCGCCAGGCCGACAAGTTCTTCGCCGAGATGGAGCGCACCACCCGGCTGCAGGAGGCCTATCACGCCGTCATGAAGCAGCCGCCGTCGCCCTACAACCGGCTGTTCCGCGAGGCCATCACTTTCTATTCCGAGCTCCGGCCGGGCGCCCTCCGCGAGGAGCGCGGCGCCGATCGGAGCTCGCTTACACCGACCCAGCTCGAGGCGCTCAAGATGGTCCTCGGGAAGGAAGTCTCGGCCGAACGCGACCTGCTCGGCCACTACATCCCGTGGCTGGCCACGATCGGGTCGGTGAGCCCGCTGCTGGGCCTCCTCGGCACCACGCTCGGCATCATCAACGCGTTCACCGGGATCGCGACCAAAGGCTCGGGCAATCTGTCCGCGGTGGCGCCGGGCGTCGCCGAGGCTCTGGTGGCCACCTTCGCGGGCCTGGCGGCGGCGATCCCGGCGGTCATCGCCTACAACCTGTACGTGAACCGGGTCCGGCTCTTCGTCGGCGAGCTCGAGGGGTTCGCCTACGAGCTGATCGGCACGATGGCCCGGGAAGGGCTGCTGTAGATGGCGGGCTCGATGGGGGGACTGGGCAGTGACCGGGGCGAGATGCCGTTCAACGCCGACGTCAACGTCACCTCCCTGGTCGACGTGATGCTCGTGCTGCTGATCATCTTCATGATCACGGCACCGATGATGCAGGGTGGCGTCGACGTCGAGTTGCCGAGGGCCGAAGCGCGGCCGCTGTCGCCCAAGGAGGGGATGGTGGTGTCGGTGAACCGCGACGGGCGCATCTTCGTCGACCAGACGCCGGTCTCCTACAACGACTTTCGTGTGACGTTCCGCTCGCTGGTGACCACCCGGAAACCCCAGGGCGTGTACCTCCAGGCGGACACCCGTGTCCCCTACGGTCAGGTGGTTCGCGTGCTGGCCATCATCCGCGGGGCCGGCATCCAGAACGTGGGCCTCGTGGCGCAGGAGGAAGCGGCACCGTGATCGCCCGCGCCGACCGTGGACGCCCGCCGGGCACCACGGTAGGTCTGGCCGGGACCGTCCTGGTGCACGCGGCTGCCGCGGCCTTCGCCTTCACCCAGGTGAAGTCCGTCAAGGCCGGACCACCCTCGTACGCGGTGGAGCTGGTGGCGGCGCCCGCGGCCGCGCCGAAGCAGCGGCTGGCCCGGGAGGCCGTGCCGAAGCCGCCACCCGAGGAGAAGCCGGCGCCCGTCAAGCCGCCGCCCAAGCCCAAGCCGACCAAGGCGCCCGCGCCTCCCGAGCCCAAGGCGCCGCCCACCGAGGCCAAGCACGAGCCGCCGCCCAAGACCGCAGCGCCGGTGGCCCCGGCTCCGGGGGAGGCGCCGAGCACCGGTGCCGACGTCGCGACGATCAAGACGCCGGGACTGCAGTTTCCATTTCCGGAGTACCTCCGGAACATCGTGACCCAGGTGTATCGCAACTGGGACCGCGAGTCGGCCCGGCAGAACAGCTTCGCCGAAATCAGCTTCCTGATTCTCCGCGACGGCTCCGTGCGCGACATCCGCTTCGTCACCCGGTCGGGGAGCTTCAGCTTCGACCTTGGCGCCCAGGGCGCCATCGAGGCGGCGGGCAACGCCCGCAGCTTCGGTCAGCTGCCCGACGGTTGGGACGCCGATGTCCTGCCCGTGAGCTTCTACTTCAAGCCGATATCTCGATGACCCGATCGCTTGCCCGTCTGACCTGCATCGCTCTACTCGCCCCCTTTGCCGCGGGTATCACGCCCGCCGCAGCCCAGGATACGAACCAGGTGAACGAGGGCGTTCGCGTGGGGGTGGAATACCAGCCCGGCGTCCAGCCGGGGCTAGTAGTGCTGCCGGGCACCGGGCTCGACTCGGTGCGAGCGATCGTTGGACGCGACCTCGACTACACCGACCGGTTCCGGGTCATCATCCTGCGTGACGTCGCCTCCGCGTCCGAGGGCCGCGGCGGCTCCGAGGGCGGCGGCGTGAACTACGGGATCTACAGGACTTTCGGTGCGGAGTTCGGGGTCGAGCTGACTGAAACGGCCGGTGCGGTCACCGTCCGGCTCCACGACTTGAACGCCGGCCAGGTCCGCAACCAGCAGAGCTTCACGCTCCCGCCCGCGACGGATCCTGGCTACCGGCTCGAGGTCCACCGCATGGCCGACGAAGTGGCCCGCTGGGCCACCGGTACGCCCGGCATCGCGGCAAGCCGCCTCATGCTGGTGTCGGGTGGCCGGGTCTACCGCATCGACAGCGACGGCGAGGCGCTCACGCCGCTCACGCCGGCCGGGCAGACGGCTCTCTCGCCGGCGTGGTCGCCGGAGGGCGGACGCTTCGCGTTCACCCAGCTCGGGCAGGGGAGGGGACCGGTCGTGGTGCAGAGCCTCGGGGGCGGCGCCGGGCTGCCGGTGCCGGGCACGACGACGGCGCTCAACATCACACCGACGTTCTCGCCCGACGGGCGCCTGGTGGCCTACGCCCATTCCGACGAGAACGGCACGGACATCTACCTCGCGAACGTCGCCGATCGCTGCTGCGCGCAACGCTTGACCGTAGGACGCTTCGCGGACAACTTATCACCAACGTTTTCACCAGATGGTCGCCGCATCGCGTTCGTGTCGACGCGTGCCGGACCGCCCCAAGTCTACGTCATGGCCACCGACGGGACCGACCAGGAGCTGCTCGCGCCGTTCGACTATGGCGCGACCGGCAGCTCCAACGCACCGGAATGGTCCCCCGACGGAGCCAACGTGGTGTTCCATCGCGAGGTCGCCGGCAGCCCTCAGCTCTTTGTCGTCGATGTGTCGGGACGGCGGGTCCGGCAGCTCACCTCGGCCGGCCGGAACGAAGATCCGACATGGGGTCCCGACGGCCGGCACATCACCTTCGTGTCCGACCGGAGCGGCATCCGGCAGCTTTGGGTCATCGACGTCGAAACCGGCCGTGTGCGCCAGCTCAAGACCCCTGGTGCGGCGCGGCTCCCTGCGTGGTCCCGCCGACTGAGTCGGACCGCGGTCGCTCCCTAACCCCGAACGTGGAGTCCTGATGCGCGCAACTTCCCTGTTGTTGGTCCTGGCCACCGCCGGGCTCGCTGCCGCTTGCGGCGGGAAGCCCGCGCCCGAGCAGCCCGCTCCGGAACCGACCGCGGCTCCCCCGGCGCCCACCCCCGCACCCGTCGACGATAGCGCCGAGCGGGATCGTCTGGAGCGCGAACGCATGGCGCGCGAGGCCTCGGAGCGCGCCCGGGCCGTCGCCGCGGATCTGGCGGCCATGATCAACTTCGAGTACGACCAGGCGGCCGTCCGTCAGACCGACCAGGCGACGCTCGACAAGAAGGCCGCCATCCTCGCCGCCAACCCGAACGTGCGCATCCAGATCAGCGGCCACGCGGACGAGCGCGGGTCGGACGAGTACAACCTCGCCCTCGGCAACCGGCGCGCGGGCGCGGCCAAGCGCTATCTCGAGAACAAGGGCATCGACGGCGCCCGGCTCGAAGTCGTCTCGTACGGCGAGGAGCGCCCGCTCAACGCCGGTCACGACGAGGCGGCCTACGCCCAGAACCGTCGCGATGAGTTCCAGGTGACGGCCGGCGGGGACAACCTCGTCGCTCCTCAGTGAGCTCGTCGAACGGACGCCTGGCCACCGGCCTCGCCGCGACCCTCGTGGTCGCGTCAGGGCTGGCCGGCTGCGTGTCCAAGAGCGACGTCCAGCTGGTGCAGGGCGAGGTGGCGTTGCTCCGGGCCGAGACCATGCGGCGGGACTCGACCCGGGCGGCGCAGCTGGGCGAGGTGCTGCAGATCCAGCGGCAGATCATGGACTCGCTGGCCTCCAGCCGCCGGGCCGTCGGCCAGTTGAAGGGCGACGTCGCATCGGACCTGTACAACATCCAGCAGCAGCTGGTCCAGCTCCAGGAGCTCACCGGCCAGAGCCAGCAGCGGTTGAGCGAGCTCCACACCCAGCTCGAGGCGCGCGGCGCCCAGATCGAAACCACCGCGCCCTCCGGCGGCGCGCCAGCCCCGGGCGATACCGCCCAGCCTGCCGGGGGCGCCTCGGCGTCCGCCGATCAGATGTACGAGGCGTCGCTCGCCCAGCTCCGGCGCGGCAGTACCAGTACCGCGCGGCTGGGGCTCCGGGAGATGCTGCGGAATTATCCGACC
The DNA here is from genome assembly GCA_963815515.1 of uncultured Gemmatimonadales bacterium. Classification (GTDB taxonomy): domain Bacteria; phylum Gemmatimonadota; class Gemmatimonadetes; order Gemmatimonadales; family GWC2-71-9; genus CAVVWJ01. Next base: position 346,636 of record CAWFGP010000004.1, on the reverse strand, counting down.
AGCCAGCGCACGCCCGACGCGCTGTACTTCATCGGCCAGAGCTACGCGGCGGAGAACCCGGATTCGGCCGCGAGCTACTACACGCAGGTGGTGGACAAGTACGCCACGTCCGCCCGGGCCCCGTCGGCCCTGTACAACCTGGGGCTGCTCGCCGAGCGCCGGAAGGACAGCGCCAAGGCCAAGGATGCCTACCAGCGCGTAGTGCAGAAGTATCCCCAGTCGGACGAGGCCGCGCTGGCCCGTGATCGCTTGAAGGCGCTCGGGCGCTAAGCCCGGGCGTCGCCGCCGCATGACCGGCTCGCCCGGGGAGATGCCCTTCCTCGATCACCTCGAGGAGCTCCGCTGGCGCATTCTCCGCTCGCTCGGGGCGATCGTGATCGGGTTCGGGACCGGCCTCTGGCTGGTCCAGCAGTTCCAGCTCGTCAATCTCCTCAAGCGGCCGATCGCCCCATACCTGACCGGCGCCGGTGGGAAGCTGATCGTCACCAGCCCCACCGAGCCGGTCATGATCGTCTTCAAGCTCGGGTTCCTGGTCGGCCTGGTGCTCGCCTCGCCGATCATCCTGTGGCAGCTCTGGGCGTTCCTGGCGCCGGCGCTATACGCCCGGGAGAAGCGGGCGCTCGTGCCGGCGCTGTTCGTCGGTCTGCTGTTGTTCCTGACGGGGGCGGCGGTGGCCTATGTCTACGTGGTGCCGCAGGCGCTGAGGGTGCTCTTCAGCTTCCAGACCGAGGCGATCCAGCCGTTCATCACGTACGACAACTATTTCGACTTCGTCCTGCAGGTCGTGCTGGCGCTCGGGATTTCGTTCGAGCTGCCGCTGGTCATCATCATCCTCGCCTGGCTCGAGGTGATCAGCGCGTCGGACCTGGCCCGGTTTCGCCGGTTCGCGGTGGTGGGCGCCTTCGCCGCGGGGGCGATCCTCTCGCCGGGCACCGATCTGGTCTCGATGATCATGATGACGATCCCGCTGCTCCTGCTCTACGAGGTGGGGTACGCGGGTGCCGTCGTGATCCAGCGCCGGCGCCGGAAGGCGGCGGCCATGACCGGGCTGGTGCTGCTCGCACTCGCGCTCGGCGGCGGCCGCGCGGAGGCGCAGGTCCCAACCCAGCAGCGCCGGCCCCCGGCTCGGGCCGGCCTCCCCGATTCGCTTCAGGACACGACCCGCCGGAAGCCCGGCCAGGCGCTCGACAGCGCCACCGCCGGCCGGCTCGGCATCCCCACCGCGCCTTCCCGGAGCTTCGCGCCTGACGACTCGGTGCTCACCTCGCTCAAGACGCGGCCCGGCTATCAGTCGACGCGCTACCGCGCGGACTCGGCCACCGTGTTCATCGAAGGGGAGCGGGTCCTGCTCGAGGGAGAGGCGCTGACCGAGCGACAGGGGGCGCTGCTCGAGGCGGATACCATCCGCTACGAGCGGGAAGGCTGCATGCTCGACGCGAGCGGGAGCCCGCGCCTGTTCGACCGCGGGCAGGTCCTGGTGGGCGAAGGCATCCGGTACGACACCTGCCGGCGCCGCGGGATCGTCGACGACGCGCTCACCAATTTCACCGAGGGCTCGACGGTCTGGTTCCTCCGCGGCAACGTGGCGCAGGACTCGAGCTCCAGCCGGATCTACGCCGGCTCCAGCGAGATCACCAGCTGCGACCTGCCGACGCCGCACTACCACTTCAGCGCCAAGCAGATGAAGTGGATATCGAAGAACGTCCTGGTCGCGCGGCCGGTGGTGCTGTACGTGCGGGACGTCCCGATCCTGTGGCTGCCGTTCATCTTCCAGGACGTTCGCCCAGGGCGCCGGTCGGGTATCCTGGTGCCGCAGTTCGGCCTCAACGACCTGGTGCGGCCCACGCGGGGCTACAATCGCCAGATCACCAACCTCGGCTACTACTGGGCGCCGAACGACTACCTGGACTTCACGGCCAGGCTCGACTGGTTCGCCAACCGGTACGTGCAGTACGGCGTGACCGGGCAGTACCGCTGGCTCAACCGGTTCGTCAGCGGCTCGATGGGGTTCAACGAGCAGCGACAGGTGGGGGGCGGATCGGGACTCACCTTCCGATGGGACCACCGGCAGCAGTTCAATCTCTCGACCAGCCTCACGTTCAACGTCAACTACGCGAGCAGCACGGCGGTCATCCGAAACAATGCGATCGATCCGCTGCAGAACACGCAGCAGATCACCAGCTCGCTCAACTACTCCAAGCGCCTCAGCTGGGCTACCCTCACACTGGGCGGCAACCGGCGGCAGAGCCTCACCGACGGGAGTGTGCAGCAGCTCCTCCCGGCGGTCACGCTGTCACCCGTGCCGATCGCGATCGGCTCTGATATCACCTGGTCCCCGGGGCTCAGCTTCACCAACAACACCACCAAGAACCCTCTGGCCGACACGCTGCTCCGCGCGCTGCCGGGCGGCCTGTTCGACACGCTGGCGCTCGACGTGACTTCGCGCGTCACCGCGCTGAGCTTCGAGACGCCGCTTCGATTCGGCGCGTTCAACTGGCAGAACTCGGTCCAGGTGCAGGATCAGCAGGATCGCGGGGCGGGCCAGGACAGCTTCCTCGTCGACGACCCGTCGACCGCCGATCCGACCGACAGCGTACGGGTGCGCCGGACGTTCCTGAGCGACTTCCGGAGCTCGATCGACTGGGACACCGGCATCAACCTGCCGGTGCTGTTCCGCGGCTCCTGGAAGATTCAGCCGTCGGTCGGCATGGGCAACGCCGCCGCGGGCCAGCCGTTCGCCATCCGGAACCGCAACACCAACGGCGGCTTCGTCCGCCAGGGAAAGCGCTTTCGCTTCGGCGCCACCGCGTCGCCGACGCTGTTCGCCTTCTTTCCGGGTATCGGGCCGCTGAGCCGGATCCGCCACAGCTTCTCGCCCGTCATCACGTGGAACTACCAGCCGGCGGCCGATGTGCCGGAGGAGTTCGCGCGGGCGATCGCGCAGCCGGGCCAGGCGATCGCGCTTCGGAGCGATGCGCAGCAGCAGGTCACGGTCAGCCTGTCGCAGGCGTTCGAGGGGAAGTACCGGTCCCGCAACGGCGACACGACCGCGACGGAAGGCGGGGAGGCGCGGAAGATCCGGCTGCTCAGCCTCAACACCAGCGGAATCACCTACGACTTCGAGCGGGCCAAGAAGCCCGGTCTGACCGGCTGGGCCACTCAGTCGATCTCCAATACCCTGCTGAGCGATCTGCTGCCTGGCTTCAGCCTGAACCTCACGCACGACCTCTGGCGGGGGCGGGTCGGAGTGGACACCTCCAAGTTCGACCCCTTCCTCCAGAGCGTGAGTGCGAGCTTTGCGGTGTCGGGTAATACGTTCCGGTCGATCGGGTCGATCTTGGGTCTGGGCGGAAAGTCGTCCGACAGCCTGAGCTCACGGCGCCGCGAGGAGGTGCCGACCTCCTACGTGGCCGAGTCCGGACGGCGTGGCCGGCCCGGCTCCTTCTTCAGCAGCACGCAGGCGCCGCTCCGCCGTCCCAGCCGGAGCTTCACCGCAAACTTCAATTACCAGCTCACCCGTGCGCGGCCGTTGTTCGGGGTGCCCGTGACTCCCGGAAGTGAGCCCGGTGACCACCAGAGCCTGGGCTTCAGCACCAGCTTCTCGCCCACGCCGTTCTGGTCGCTCTCCTGGTCGTCGCAGTACAACATCACCGACGGGCAGTTCGAGAACCAGGTCGTCCGGCTCGAGCGCGAACTGCATGAGTGGCGGGCGGCCTTCAATTTCGTTCGCAATCCGAACGGCAATTTCGCGTTCTACTTCACGATCTACCTGACGGACCTGCCGGAGCTGAAGTTCGATTACGACCAGACGACCATCGAACGGTAACGCCCGGGGGCATGGCGTGTCCCCGGGGCGGTACACCCGTCCCCGAAACGGCTCGTAAGTCGATCCCCCGGGCCGCTTTGGCTGGCCGGTTCCCTGGCACGCGATCTGCTTCTCGACCGGACACCCCCATCGGAGAACCTGTATGCGTGGCTGGTCGATCCCGGTCGTTCTCGCGTTCGCCGCGGCCTGTTCCTCCGACGGTCGGACTGGACCGGGAGTTCCGCCCGACGTCCCGGCGAGCCTCAGCAGCACCACGCTCGACGGCTCCGTTGCGCTCACCTGGACCGACAATTCCTACACGTCGGACCCCGGCAACTTCCTGAACTACCGCATCTACAGCACGACCTATGACCTCGACCAGGGCATCTGCGGCACCAGTTTCCAGCTGGAAGGGACCACGGTGGCTCCGGAGTTCATCGTCGGCGCGCTGACCAACGGGGTACCGCGCTGCTTCACGGTGACCGCCGTGAGCGTGGACGGGTTCGAGAGCGATCGCTCGCCCCTGCGGTCGGACACGCCGCGCCCCGACACGCGGAACGTGGTGCTGTACGCCTTCCAGTTTCAGTCGCCGGGGAGCGGCTTCCGGTTCTGGGACGATCTCAACGGTGACCACTTGGTGCAGGGATCGGAGCTGGGCCTGGTGCGCTCCGGCGCGGGCAGCGACATCGACTTCGTGGTTGATCGCGACGGGTCGGGCGATCTGTTCCTCACGCCGGTGCGAGGTGGCACGGGCGTGGAATACTACGACGCGAACGACCCGGTCGAGGACCTCACCTCGATCGACTTCGCCGAAGACCGCACGTACTCTCCGTCCGGCATCCTGGCCCTCCCCGGGTACGGCTACGTATTCGAGATGGACGGCGGCGACGGCTTCAAGCGCTACGGCGCGGTGCGGGTCTCGCACGTGGGGCAGGACTTCCTGATTCTCGACTGGGCCTACCAGACCGATCCGGGAAATCCCGAGCTGATCGTCAAGAAGCGGTAGTCTCCAGAGCGGGAGAATGCGGGCCGAGACTGCTCTCGGCCCGCTTTCTTTTGCGGAGCGTCGGCATGGGGGCATGATGTCGCAGCCGTCAGGGGCATGGCGGACGCCTCGGTCGCTGCAATGCGCTTCGACCTTCGAGATCGCGTCCTCTTTCATCCTTCCGTCCTCTTGAATCCCTCCCCCCAGGCGAGTTACTTCGGGCCATGGCCCAGACAACCTGTGAGCTCGACGGCCGGTCACTGACGGTCGCGGAGGTAGTGCGTGTCGCGCGGGACGGGGAGGTGCGGGTGACGGTGGCGCCCCCGGCGCGAGAGTCGCTGCGGAGCAGCCGGCGGCTGGTGGAGGCGGCCATCGCCTCCGGGCGCACGATCTACGGGATCAACACCGGTTTCGGGAAGCTCGCGAACGTTCGGGTGGCGCCTGACAAGCTCGATCAGCTCCAGACCAACCTGATCCGGAGCCACGCCGCCGGCGTCGGCACGCCGCTTTCGGCCACCGTCGTGCGCGGGCTCATGCTGCTCCGGGCCAACGTCCTTCTCCGTCCCACCAGCGGCGTCCGGCCGGAGCTCGTGGACGCGCTGGTCGCGCTGCTCAACGCCGGCATCGTTCCGCGCGTACCGGAGCAGGGGAGCGTGGGCGCCAGCGGCGATCTTGCCCCGCTGAGCCACGTGGCCCTGGTGCTCATGGGTGAAGGCGAGGTGCTCGACGCGGGCGGCGCGGCACCGGCCGCAATGGCGCTCGGCCGGGCGGGGCTCCCGCCGTTCCGGTTCGCACCGAAGGAGGGGCTCGCGTTCATCAACGGGACGCAGGCGCAGACGGCGCTGCTCGCCCTGCTGGTGCACGACGCACGGGTGTTGTGGCGGACGGCCGTGGGCGCGGCGGCGATGAGCCTGGAGGCCCTCCGCGGCACGCCGGCGCCGCTCGACCCGCGTATCCACGCCGCCCGCCCGCACCGGGGACAGATCGAAGCCGCCGACCTGATGCGGGCCCTGCTGGTCGACAGCGAGATCCGCGAATCCCACCGCGAAGGTGACCCCCGGGTCCAGGATGCCTACAGCCTGCGCTGCGCGCCCCAGGTGCTCGGCGCCGTGGCCGACGCGATCCGCTTCGCCGAGGAGACCGTGGCCGTCGAGCTCAACGCCTCGACCGACAACCCCCTCGTCTTCGACGACGGGGACGTGATCTCGGGCGGCAACTTCCACGGCCAGCCCGTCGCCCAGGCGCTCGACCTGCTGGCGATGACCCTCACCACGCTCCAGGCCATTGCCGAGCGGCGGGTGGAGCGGCTGGTGAACCCCGACCTGTCGCAGGGGCTGCCGGCGTTCCTGACCGACGATCCGGGGCTCTCGAGCGGGTTCATGATGGTGCAGATCACGGCCGCTTCCCTGGTGGCCGAGTCACGCTCGATCGCGATGCCGGCAAGCATCGGCTCGATTCCGACGGACGCCAATCAGGAAGACTTCGTGCCGATGGGGATGGCGGCGGCCTGGAAGGCACAACGAATTCTGGCCAATGCACAGCGGGTGGTGGCCGCGGAGCTGCTCTGTGCGGCGCAGGGACTCGAGTTTCTCAAGCCGCTGACCCCGGGCCGCGGCGTGGGGAAGATCTACGGGCGGCTCCGGGGGCTTGCCCCCGCCGTTCCGAGGCTCGACGCCGACCGGCCACCCGCTCCCGACCTCGAGCGCCTGGCCCTCGCGGTGGCCCTCGGGGAGCTCGATCCGGCCGGCATTTCGGCGTAGCTCCGCGTGCTTGCCGGGGGTTTGGCAGCCCGGTATCTTTCGGTCACTCCAAGCCTTATCCCCCGTCCCCTTTCTCTGCCCGAGCCGCATGAATCTGGAAAAGCTGAAAGACTCGGCGCGAAAGTTCGAGCAAAAGGAGGACTGGCGGAAGGCGATCGAAGTCTACCTCAAAGCCATCCAGCAGATCGAGTCCGGGGCGGAAACCAGCCCCGACCTCTCCCTGTACAACCGCGTCGGCGACCTCTACCTCAAGATCAATGACACCGCCTCCGCCGTTCGCTCCTACGAGCGCGCGGTCGATCTGTATGCGGATCAGGGGTTCTTCAACAACGCCATTGCGCTGTGCGGCAAGATTCTGCGGGTCAACCCCGGCCGCACGCAGACGTACCTCAAGCTCGCCCAGCTCCACGCCCGCAAGAACGTCGTCATCGAGGCCAAGCGGAACCTGATCGAGTTCCTGGAGCGGATGAACGCCCTCGGACAGCTCGATCAGGCGTTTCAGTCGGTGAAGGAGTTCGCCGACCAGTTCTCCGGCAGCCAGGAGATCCGGATGATGCTGGTCGAGCTGCTGCGGGCGGCCTCGCGCGAGGAAGAGGCGCTCGAGCAGCTGGCCAAAATCGCGGGCGACCTGGAAACGCGCGGCCGCTCGCCCCAGGCGCCGGCGGGCGGCGAGGCCGGCTCCCATGCGCCCGCGGTGGCCTCGGACCGGCCGCCGCCCCCTCCGCGGGGACGGGGCGACCTGGTCTTTCTGGACACCGGCTTCAACGCGCCGACGGCTCCCCCGGCCGAGGGTCATCGCCCGCCGGCGCATCCGCCCGAGGTGAGGGCCGCCGATCTTCCCCTGATCGTGGACGCGCCACCCGCCGAGGGGCTCGAGCCCACCCAGCCGGCGTTCGACGCCACGCTGGAGGAAGGGGAGCTGATCATCGATCCGCTCGCCACGATGGAGCTCGATGCCGCCGGGGACGCGCTGGCCGCGGAGCCGCTCGCCGGCCTGGAGCAGTCACCCGACGCGGACATGGACCTCACATCGGTGGGCTCCGTGCCGGGCCTCGAGCTCGACGCCCCCCCGGAGGAGATCGAGTTCGACGGACAGCCGCTCGAGACCCTGGAAGGCCTGGACGTCTCCGAGATCGACTCGGCGCCGCCCGAAGGGCTGGTCGACGTTGGAGAGGACCTGGATCTGGAGCTCACCTCGAGCGAGGCGGCCCCGCCCGACACGGCGGATGCCGATCTCGACCTGGAATTTCTCGAGGACGATGCGGCTCCAGTTTCGACCGAGGGCCTCCCGCTCGTCGAGGACGGCCCCGTCGGGGCGGAACCCACGGTCGGGGTGCCGGAATCCACGACCGAGGTGGTAGAGCTGGAGGACCGGATCGCCGACGATCCGGCCAATCCCGATCTGCACCGTGAGCTCGCGGACCACCTGCTCCTGGCCGGAGATCTGGCTCGCGCGGCGGAGGAGCTCCGGCTGTCGCTGGAGGCGTACGAGACCTCGGAGGACTGGAGCGGTGCCTCGGCGATCGCCGACCGGCTGGTGGCGCTCGAGCCCGACGCCATTCATCATCACCAGAAGCGGGTGGAGCTGGCGTTCCGGACCGGCGAGCGCGCGCCGCTGCTCGAGGCGTACCTGGCGCTGGGCGACGCGCTCGGTCGCGCCGGCGCCAGCGACAAGGCGCTCGCCGTGTACGGCCGGGTTCACGAGCACGATCCCACCAACCAGCGCGCGGCGGCCGCCATCACCGCGCTGTCGGGCGTGCGGATTCCGGTAGCGCCGCCGCCGAGCGTCCGGCCCCCGCCACCGGCAGCTCCGCCCGCGGCCTCGCCCGCGGCCCCGCCATCCCGGGCGCCGTCGCCGGATGTGAGCTTCGTGGATCTCGGCTCGATGATCTTCGAGGAGGCCGCCCCGCGCGACACCCGCATGCGGATCGACCGGCGGGAGCCGCAGGCCGGGGACGAGCAGCGCGAGTTCCAGGAGATCCTGGAGCAGTTCAAGCGCGGCATCGAGGAGAACCTCGAGTCCGACGATTACCAGTCGCACTACGATCTGGGCGTCGCGTTCAAGGAAATGGGGCTGCTCGACGAGGCCATCGCGGAGTTCCAGAAGGCACTGCGCGCGCCCGACGGGCGGCTCCGCACGTCCGAGGCCCTGGGCATGGCGTTCTTCGAGAAGGGCCAGTTCGCCGTCTCGGAGACCGTGCTCCGCCGGGCCGTCGATGGCGACGCCGAAGGCGACGAGGCCAAGATCGGGTTGCTGTACTGGCTGGGCCGCGCGCTCGAAGAGCAGGGCAAGGGCGCCGACGCGATCGCCAGCTACGAGCGCGCGATGGCCGTGGACATCCGGTTCATGGATCTCGGCGAGCGCATCCACCGACTCACGGCGGGACGGCGGGAATGAGCTCACAGATCGCGCCGATCACTCTGGCCGACCTGCAGCTGCCGGTGCGCGCCCGCCTCGAGCGGGTGCCGCACGAGCTGCATCGGATTGTCGAGGCGGACTTCGGGCTCATCGCCGAGGTCAACTCGCACCTGTTCCAGATGCAGGGCAAGATGTTCCGGCCCACCCTGCTGCTGCTGTCCGACGAGGCCACGGGCGGCCGGGATCCGCGCACCATCACTCTCGCCGCCACCGTCGAGCTGATCCATCTGGCGACGCTGGTGCACGACGACTCGGTGGACCACTCGGTGCTCCGGCGCGGCATGCCGACGATCAACTCGCTGTTCAGCCACCAGGTGTCGGTCATCATGGGCGACTACCTGTACTCGCGCGCGGTGATCGAGCTGGTGCGGCTCGACGACATGGAGCCGCTGCGCGTGCTGAGCCGCGTCACCAACGAGATGACGGTGGGAGAGATGCGCCAGCTGCTGGCGCACGAGCCGCTGGAATTTTCCGAGGAGTCCTACGACTTGCTGATCCAGGCGAAGACCGCCTCGCTGCTGAGCGGGGCCTGCGAAGTGGGCGCGCTGCGCGCCGCCCCCTCGGAGCGCGCGGCGCTCCGCCGCTACGGCGATGCGCTGGGCATGGCATTCCAGATCGTGGACGATCTGCTCGACTACGTCGGCGACCCGAGCGTGACTGGCAAGCCCACTGGCTCGGACCTGCGCGAGCACAAGGTGACGCTGCCGCTCATCGCCGCGCTGCCGCGGATGGACGCGGCCGGCCGGCGCCGGGTGGATGCGCTGATGGAGCGCGCCGAGCCGGACGACGGGCAGATCGCCGAGGTCATCGCGGCCGTGGCCGAGGCCGGCGGGCTCGACTATGCGCGGGAGCGGGCCCTCCGGCTGGCGCAGCAGGCCGATGGCGAGCTGGACCAGCTGCCGGCCTCGCCGGCGCGGGACGCGCTCCGGGCGAGCATCACCTACGTCGTGGATCGCAGGCGCTGATGGCCAGCCCCCATCGTCCGGGGTTCTACCTCGGCATCCTCGTGGCCGGCTTCATCGCCGGCGGCGCGCTGACCTCGCTCCTCCGGCAGACTCTGCCCGACAGCGCCGCCCGGACCTTCTTCACCAGCACCTGGACCGCCAATTTCGGCCCTGTTTCCGCCGATCTCCTGGTGCTAAACTTCACCCTGGGCCCGATCGGGCTACACGTCTCGCTCCTGGCCCTGATCGGTGTCCTGGTGGCGTACCTGATCGCCCGCTCGATCTTCTAGCAGGGGGGCCCCGTGGGAAACCTCGGATTCACCGAAATCATGCTGATTATGGTCGTGGTCCTGCTGCTCTTCGGGGCCAAGCGCCTGCCGGAGGTGGGGGCCTCGATCGGGAAGGGGATTCGCGAGTTCAAGCGGAGCCTGTCCGACACGCAGGACGCGATCATGGGCTCGGACGATGCCCAGCGGAACCTGCCGCCCCGCCAGGTGGACGCCGCCGCGCCGACGCAGCCCACCGCCGCGCCACAGGGCGAGCCGAAGCGGCTGTCGCAGTAGGCGGTCGTCGAGTCCGCCGGACGGATCACCCTGAGCAGCACGAAGGGGCATGCCTCGAGGCATGCCCCCTTCGCGTTCGCTCAGGGTGACTCCCTGGGAGAGACCGGCCCCGGTTCGAGGGCTACACTCCCTGCGGCGTCACCGGGCTGGTCTGCTGCAGGACCTTCTTGCGGTCGTCGACGACCTTGGCGTTCTGACGCAGCGCTTCCAGGTAGCTTCGGACGCGATCCTGCTGCGCCAGCCGTATCATCTGCGCCCGATAGTTGTCGAGGCCCTTTGCAAACGCGGCCGAGTCGGCCTTGGTGTGCTCCAGCGCCTTCAAGAAGTAGATGCCGTCCTTGGTGTCCAGCATGCCGCTGCGCTGGCCCACGTCGAGACCGAAGGCGGTTCCCACCACGATCGGATCCGTCACCGGCGGGTTGACCCGGCTGAACGGGCCGAACTCCTTGTAGGGGAGCTTCATCGAATCGGCCACCGCGGCCATGTCGCCGCCCGCCTCGAGGTGCTTCAGGTAGTCCTGCGCCACCTTCCGACCCGCATCGATCTTCTTCTCCGCGCGCGCCTGGGCGGCGACCGCCCGACGGATCTGGCCCAGGGGTGGGACGCCGGCCGCCTGCGCGCTGTCGAGCCGGAAAACGTAGAAGGCGAGCGAGGTCTCGATCACCGGGCTCGTGGCGCCCGGCTTGGCCGTCGAAGCCCACACCCCGGCGTCCGGCACGACGAGATTGCCGAGCTGGACCTTGGTGCCTTCCTGGACCGGGCCCGACTTGCCGATCGGGAGCTTGAGCGCGCGCGCCACCGTGTCGAGCGCCGCCGGGTCGGCCTTGTCGGCGGCGAGTTTTTCCAGGCTGTCGGCCTGGGCGTCGAGCTGATCGCGGTGGGCGCCGGCGACCTCGATCGGGATCAGGATGTGCCGGCCCTTGGCCTTGTTGCCCTTGCGGCTGGTCATCTCGATCAGATGGAAGCCGAACTGCGAGAGCACCGGCTGCGAGAGCGTGTTCAGCGGCAGCGCGAACGCGGCTGAGTCGAAGGCGGCGTCCATCGAGCCGCGGGTCCATTCGCCCAGGTCGCCGCCCTGCGCCGCGCTGACGCTGTCCGACGACTCGCGCCGCGCCACCTCGGCGAACGGCGCGCCGCCCGCGATCTCGGCCCGCACCGAATCGGCGCGCGCGCGGGCGGCGGCGGTGTCGGCCGCCGTGGTGAGCCGGGGGAGCGCCACGAAGCTCAGGAACGAGGTGGCGGGGCGCTGGAATTCCTCCAGGTGCGCCTTGTAGTACGCGGTGATCTCGGCCTCGCTCAGCGCGACGGCGGAATCGGGAATGATGTTGCGGGCGATGACCGCGGTCAGCCCGATCTTGACCTTCTCGTTCTCGTCGCGGAACTGCTCCCAGAGAGCCGCGTCGGAGAAATAGATGTCGGCGGTGACCACGCGGAGCAGCTTCGAGCGCTGCAACTGCTCGCGGTACTGCGCTTCGAGCGACGGCAAGTACTGCTGAGCAACGCTCGACGTGAGCCAACGCTGGTACTTGCCCAGGTCGAACTGGCTGTCGGTCTGGAACTCGGGGATCTTCTGGAACTCGGGCGGCGGGGAGGTCCGCATGGCCTCCACGATCTCGTCTTCGCTGACCGTAATGCCGCGGCGCTGGTACTCTGCTTCGAGCACGTTGTTCTGGACGAACTGCTCCCAGACCTGGTCACGGATCTGCTCGTAGTCTTCCAGCCCCAGGGCTGCCGGTGCCTGCCGCTGACGGGCGTCGATGGTCTGCTGCACCACGGACTGGTAGGTGCGCGCGTCAATGCTGCGGCCGTTCACCTTGCCCACGGAGGTCTTGGTGAGCAGGCCCGTGTTCCCGGTGATGCCGCTGAGGTCGACGACGAGCCACGCGAAGAACGTGAGGGCCACCACTACCATCAGCGGTTTGGCCGCGTTGCGGAATGCTTGCATAGTCGAACCGGAACTCCAGACCTGGGGAGAACAAGCGAGCCATAAGCTTAAGCCGATCAACACCGAACCTCAAGGCTGCGCAATGGTTAGCAGTTGACAGGCCGGGGGTGGCTCGCTACTCTCACGGAACTCACCACAACCACACAGATCGCGCTTTCCCCACGGCACTTCAGACCCTCGGAACGCGGACCCCGGATGGCACTTAGCGAGATCGAAAAGCTGGAGCGCCGGTACGCCGAAAACCCCCAGGGCCTGACGTTCGCGCCGCTCGCCGAGGTGCATCGGAAGAACGGAGACGTGGCCCGGGCGCTCGAGCTGCTCCAGCCCGGCCTGGCGCTTCACCCCGACTACATCCCGGCCAGCATCGTGCTCGGCCGCTGCCACCTGGACCTGGGCGACCTTCCGGCCGCCGAAGGCGCGTTCACGCACGTGCTCGCCCTGGATGGCGAGAACGTCATCGCGCTCAAGTCGCTGGCCGACATCACCGAGCGCCTGTACCGGTTCGACGAGGCCGAGCGCTGGCTCCGGACGCTGCTGGCCGTCGACCGGAGCAACGACGACGCCCGGGACCAGTTGGGACGGGTGGAAGCCGCGCGGCGGCAGGCGGAAGCGGCTTCTTCGGCGGCGCCCGATGCCGCGGTGGCCGATGTTCACACGGACACGCCGGTTGCCGCCGAGCCGGCGGCCGACACCGCGACGGCGCAGGCCGAACCGCCCCCGGCCGTGAGCCCTCCGCCGCTGCCGGAGCCGCGCGACGCGATGCTGGGCTGGGTGTCGCAATCCGACAGTCCGGGCGCCGAGGAGGCGGTGCCGCTCGCGCTCGAGGAGCTGGATCTGTCCGTCGAGTCGGGGTCGCCGCCCGAAGGCATCGAGCTCGAGTCGCCGGTGACGCTCGAGGAGCCGGTGCAGCCGCTCGCGGGCATCGTGGGCCTGAGCGACGCCCAGCGCGACGTGCTCGACGCGGGCACACTCGACTCGCTGGAAGTCTCCGAGGAGTTCCGGGTCGAGACGGCGGAGGACATCGTCCTGCAGAGCAGCGGCGGGAGCGAGTTCCAGGTCGCCAACGCCTCGGAAGAGCTGCTCACGAGCCGGGGCTTCGGGCTGACGGAGCCGCCACCTCCGCCGCCGCAAGCTTCCGAGCGTTCGCCGCTCGATGCGGAGGTCCCACCGATCGAGGCGGAAGAGCCCGCGAAGCCGGCCCAGGGGGCGGGGAAGGCGGAGGGCGAGCCCGAGCCCGCACCGGCACCGGCGTTCGCCGAGTACGCGCCGCCGCCGCCCGAGGATCGGCCGGCGCCGTGGGCTGCGCCGGTGGCCGAGCCACCGCGCCGGGCGGAAGCCGACCTCCTGGTCACCGAAGCGATGGCCGAGCTGCTGGCGCAGCAGGGACATGCGGCCGAGGCGCTTACGGTCTATCGCCATCTCGAGAGCCGGAACGCCGGTGAGCCGCGTTTCGCGGAGCGAATCGCGGAGCTCGAGCTGGCCGCAGCCGCCCCGGCGCCGGAGCCGGCCGCGGCGGCGGCGCCGGTCCCGGCTCCCACGCCCGAGGCTCCGCGACCGGCTTACTCGGTGCTCGAAACGCACGGGCAATCGGTGCAGGCGTTCCTCCGCGGCGTCTTCGGCACGCGGCTCCCGGCCGGCTCGGTCGCCAGCCACCCCGAGCCCACCCGCACCTCGGCCGCCGATCCCGACGGCGCTCCGACCCGGCCCGCGCACGACAGCCTCTCGCTCAGCTCGGTCTTCGGAGACGAGTCGACGCCGACACCGCCCGCCGTCTCCGCGGCCGGTAGCGGTGGTCAGGGCGGGGTCTCGTTCGACGAGTTCTTCGGCGCGCCCGGCGCCTCGACCACCCCGCGCTCGCCGCGGGCTCCCGATTCCAAGAGCGACGATCTCGATCAGTTCCACGCCTGGCTCCAGAACCTGAAGCGTTAGGATGCGGATCAGCGTCCTGAACGGCCCCAACCTGAACCTCCTGGGGCAGCGGGAGCCGGAGGTCTACGGCCGCACGACGCTGAGCGAGATCGAGGCGATGGTCCGGGAGGCCGCGCGGGGGCAGGGTGCCGAGATCGACTGGTTCCAGACCAACCACGAAGGCGCCCTGGTCGACGCCGTGCAGGCCCTCAAAGGGCGGGCCGACGGGGCGCTCATCAATGCCGCCGCGCTGACGCACTCGAGCCTGGCGCTCCGCGACGCACTGCTGGCCGTCCAGGTCCCCTTCGTCGAGCTGCACCTCTCGAACATCTTCGCCCGTGAGCCGGCGCGGCGGCATTCCATGATCGCCGATCTGGCGCTGGGAATGGTGACCGGGTTCGGCCCGCAGAGCTACCTCCTGGCCCTGCAGGCGCTGGTGGGCCGTCTGCGTGTCGCCTGACCGCCGGAGCGAACGCCAGACGGCTCTGCGGGGGGCGCTGGAGACCGACGGGCTGGACGCGCTGCTCGTCACCCACCTCCCCAACATCCGGTACCTCACCGGCTTCACCGGGTCGGCCGCGCTGCTGCTGGTGCGGCCCGACGCGACCACGCTGATCACCGATTTCCGCTACGCAACGCAGGCGCCGAACGAGGCGGGGTCGGCGGCGGTGGTGGAGATCGATCAGAAGAGCGTCTGGGACCGGCTCGGACGGCTGCTGGCCGCGGCCGCGCCCGGCACGCTAGGCATCGAAGCCCAGGCCCTCACCGTGCGGGATGCCGAGCGGGTGGCGGGACTCACCCGGGACCGGGTGGTGCCGACGAACGACCTGGTGGAGCGGCTCCGGGCCGTCAAGTCACCGGAGGAAGTGGCGGCCATCCGGGCCGCGGCCGACCTGGCGCAGGCGGCGCTGGCCGAGGTGCTGCCGACGGTCCGACCGGGTCTCACCGAGCTCGAGATCGCGGCCAGCCTCGAAGGGGCGCTCCGCCGCCGCGGCAGCGAATGGCACCCATTCCCCACGATCGTGGCGAGCGGCCCGCGGGCCGCGCTGCCCCATGCGCGCACCAGCCCGCGGCCCGTCCAGGCGGGCGAATGGCTGCTGCTTGACTTCGGCGCGCAGGTGGACGGATACTGTGCCGATCTCACCCGCACCGTGGTGGTCGGGGCGCGCGCGGACGAGCGCCAGCGGACCATCTACGAGCTCGTCCGCACCGCGCAGCGACGGGCGCTCGAGCACCTCCGGGCCGGCATGACCGGCCGCGAGGGCGATGCGCTCGCACGGGACGTCATCGCGGCCCGGGGCTTCGGCGAGGCGTTCGGCCACTCGCTGGGGCACGGGTTGGGGCTCGAGGTGCACGAGGGGCCGCGGCTGGCCCCTACGGCGGAGGCGCCACTGCCGCTGCATGCGGTGGTGACCGTCGAGCCGGGGATCTATCTTCCGGGCTGGGGCGGGGTGCGATTGGAGGACGACGCGTACCTGGGGCCCGACGGGGTGGTGGTGCTGTCGGACGGGCGGACGGAGCTGGTGGAGCTGGTGTAGGGGTAGTGCGCGCATGGTTGCCGCTCCCGCCCGTCATCCCGAGCGCAGCGAGGGATCTGGCGCGGAATGGCTCGAGCATGGCGGAGCAGGTCCCTCGCTGCGCTCGGGATGACGAAGTCGCACTGACGGGAGCACTCGTGGCCAGCACCGCAGATTTCCGAAACGGCATCGTACTCGAGATCGACGGCCATCTCTTCCAGATGGTGTACTTTCAGCACGTGAAGCCGGGGAAGGGCGGGGCGTTCGTCCGGACCAAGCTGAAGAACATCCGGACCGGCGCGGTGCTCGACCGCACCTTCAATGCCGGTGAGCGGGTCATCGACGCTCGGCTCCAGCGGCGGCCCATCCAGTATTCGTACGTCGACGGTCACTTCTACCATTTCATGGATCAGCAGACCTTCGACGACATCATGCTGACCGAGGAGCTCATCGGCGCCGATCAGCTCAAGTACCTCAAGGAAGGCATGGAGTGCGAGGGCCTGGTCCACAACGACCAGGTGATCCTCGTGGAGCTGCCGAACTTCGTCGAGCTCGCCGTCACCCGGACCGATCCGGGCGTGCGCGGCGACACCGCCACCGGTACCACCAAACCGGCCACGCTGGAGACCGGCGCCACGGTGCAGGTCCCGCTCTTTATCGAGGAGGGGCAAGTGATCCGGGTCGACCGCCGCGAAGACAAGTACCTCACCCGCGTATGACCCCCCAGGAGATGAAGCAGCTCGCCGAGCTGCTGCAGACGGTCCCGGGGATCAAGTCGATCGAGCTGGAGGACGTGCAGGGGCTGGCCCAGCTCCTCCGCGACACACCCGAGATCGGGTCGATCGAGGTGAAGGGGCTGTTCGGCACCAAGGTGGTGATCACGCGCACCGGCTCCGGCACCCCCACCTTCATGGCCGCGCCGGCCGGCTACCACGCCCCGTCGGCCCCGGCGGCCGGCGGGTCGCCCGCCGCGGGCGAGGGCGAGGTGGCGCGCGCCGGGGCGCTGCTGAAGGACATCCGGTCGCCGATGGTGGGAACGTTCTACAAGTCGCCCGAGCCCGGCGCGGAGGCCTACGTCAAGGTCGGGACGCGGGTGACCTCGGGGCAGACGGTGTGCATCATCGAGGCGATGAAGATCATGAACGAGATCGAGGCCGAGATCGCCGGAGTCGTGCGCGAGATCATGGTGGACGACGCGCAGCCGGTGGAATTCGGCCAGGTCCTCTTCCGAGTGGATCCCAATGGCTGAGTCCCCGCCCCCGAGCCCGGCTCCGGCCGCGAGCTCCACCGTCTCCACGTTCAACTTCAAGCAGACCATCGCCCAGATGGTGCAGCGGAACGCGTCCGACCTGCTGCTCAAGGTCGGCCGGCCGCCGACCATCCGGCTCAACGGCGAGCTGCAGCCGCTGGAGATGCCGCCGGTCAAGCCGGAGGACGTGAAGGCGCTGGCGGAGCAGGTCATGACGCCGCGCCAGGTCAAGGAGTTCGCGGAAAAGAAGGAGGCGGACTTCGCCATCGGCGTCCCCGGGGTGGGGCGCTTCCGGACCAACATCTACCAGCAGCGGGGCACGCTCGCCTTCGCCTTCCGGGCCATCCCCTACGAGGTGAAGACCATCGCCGAGCTGCACCTGCCCGAGGTGCTCGAGGAGATCGCGCTCAAGCCCCGCGGGCTGATCCTGGTCACCGGCATCACCGGCTCGGGCAAGTCCACCGCGCTCGCCTCGATGATCAACCACGTGAACCAGAACCGGCGGGTGAACGTCATCACCATCGAGGACCCGATCGAGTTCCTGCATCGCGACGTGATGGCCAACATCTCCCAGCGCGAGGTGGGGAGCGATACGCTGTCCTTCGCCATGGCGCTGCGCCACGTGCTGCGCCAGGATCCGGACGTGATCCTGGTGGGCGAGATCCGCGACATGGACACCCTCGACACCGCGCTCAAGGCGGCGGACACGGGCCACCTGGTCTTCAGCACGCTCCACACCACCGACGCCACCCAGACGCTCAACCGGATCATCTCGTTCTACCCGCCCTATCAGCATCAGGAGATCCGGATGCTGCTCGCCACCGCGCTCCAGGCCGTGATCTCGCTGCGGCTGGTGCCCCGGGCCGACGGCCGGGGCCGCGTGCCGGCGGCCGAGGTGCTGGTCAACACCGCCGCGGTGGCCGACAACATCCGGGACATCGAGAAGGCGCTCAACATCCCCGACCTCATCGCCGAGGGGACCGTCTCCTACGGCATGCAGTCGTTCGACCAGTCGCTGATGAAGTGGTACAAGGACGGCATGATCTCGTACGAGAGCGCGCTGTTCTACTCGACCAACCCGAGCGAGTTCGCGCTCCGGGTGTCGGGCGTCGATTCGGCCTCCGACCGCAAGTTCACGGA
The DNA here is from genome assembly GCA_963815515.1 of uncultured Gemmatimonadales bacterium. Lineage (GTDB taxonomy): Bacteria > Gemmatimonadota > Gemmatimonadetes > Gemmatimonadales > GWC2-71-9 > CAVVWJ01. The sequence continues at coordinate 328,401 of CAWFGP010000004.1, read as the reverse complement.
GATCAGCGGGGACTCGGCGCCGCGCGCAATGGATCTGACGCCCTGAGGGCCGGAGCCGGGTGTGTTTAAGAAGGTCCTGATCGCCAACCGCGGGGAGATCGCCCTGCGGGTGATCCGCGCATGCCGCGAGCTCGGGCTGGAGACGGTGGCCGTCTATTCCGAGGCCGACCGCGAATCGCTGCATGTCCGGTTCGCGGACGACGACGTCTGCATCGGCCCGCCGCCCAGCCGCCAGTCGTACCTCAAGATTCCCAACATCATCGCGGCCGCCGAGATCACCGGCGCCGACGCCATCCATCCGGGCTACGGTTTCCTGGCCGAGAACGCCGAGTTCGCCGACATCTGCAAGGCGTCGAACATCGTGTTCATCGGCCCCACCGGCGACCAGATCCGCCAGATGGGCGACAAGGCCACCGCCCGCCGGCTCGCCGCGGAGGCGGGCGTGCCGACCGTGCCGGGCTCACCGGGGACGATCGACGACCCGGACGAGGCGCAGGCCTTCGCCGAATCGATCGGCTTCCCGGTGATCATCAAGGCCACGGCGGGCGGGGGCGGGAAGGGAATGCGCATCGTCCTGGAGCCGGAGCAGTTCCCCCAGCTCTTCGGCCTGGCGCAGAACGAGGCGCTCGCGGCGTTCAACAACGGCGCGGTGTACGTCGAGAAGTACATTCAGCACCCGCGCCACGTCGAGATCCAGGTGGTGGGCGACAACTTCGGCAAGGTGGTCCACCTCGGCGAGCGCGACTGCTCGGTCCAGCGGCGCCATCAGAAGCTGATCGAGGAGAGCCCCAGCCCGGCGCTCAGCGCCGTGCTCCGCGACCGGATGGGCCAGGCGGCCGTGGCGCTGGCCTCCAACATCGGCTACGCCGGCGCCGGCACGCTCGAGTTCCTGCTCGACACCGACGGCTCGTTCTACTTCATGGAGATGAACACCCGGATCCAGGTGGAGCACCCGGTGACCGAGATGGTGACGAGCTTCGACCTGGTCAAGGAACAGATCCGGGTGGCCGCCAACGAGCCGATCAGCTTCCAGGGCGACGGGCGGCGCCTGCGCGGGCACGCCATCGAGTGCCGGATCAACGCCGAGGATCCCGCCCGGAACTTCCAGCCCTGCCCGGGACTCATCACCGCCTATCATCCGCCCGGCGGCCCCGGGGTGCGGGTGGACACGCACGTCTACGCCGGGTACACCGTGCCGCCGTACTACGATTCGCTGCTGGCCAAGGTGATCGTCCACGGCAACGACCGCGACGAGGCCCTGACCCGGATGGGCCAGGCGCTCGACAGCTTCATTCTCGAAGGGGTCACGACCACCATTCCGTTCCTCGCCCGGGTCATCCGCCACCCGGATTTCGTCACCGGCGACATCGACACGCGGTTCCTCGAGCGGGAGTCGCAGCTCCTCCGCGCCGACGCATGAAGCTGCACGTCGTCTTCGCCCCCGGGGGCCTGACGCCCGCCGACGTCCAGGGCCGCACGGTCTTCGTGATCGACATTCTCCGCGCCACCACCACCATGTGCGCGGCGCTGAACCACGGCGCCAAGGCCATCATCCCGGTGGCGTCGACCGAGGAGGCGCTGCGGCTGGCGCAGACGATCGGCAGCACCGACGTGCTGCTCGCGGGCGAGAAGAACTGCCTCCGCATTCCCGGCTTCCACCTGGGCAACAGCCCGCTGGAGATGACCGAGACCGCTGTCCGCGGCAAGACGCTGATCGTGACGACGACCAACGGCACCAAGGCGCTGCTCGCCGCCCAGGGCGCGGCGGCGGTCTACGCCACCGGGGCCGCCAACCTCACGCTCGCCGCCGAGAAGGCGCGCGAGGTGATCGAGAAGGACGGTCGTGTGCTGGTGGTCTGCGCCGGCCGCGACGGCGCCTTCGGGCTGGACGACGCCTACTGCGCCGGCCGGCTGGTCGCCGCGGCGCTCGGAAGCCGGAAGGCGCGCCGCGGCCTGAATGACGCCGCGATCGCGAGCCTCGACCTGGTCCGCCGCTACGGCGACCGCTGGGAGCGCCCCCTCTCCTACAGCCGCGCGGGCCGGGAGCTCATCCGCCTGGGCTTCCGCGACGACGTGCTCGACGCGGCCCGACTCGACGCGTACCCCGTGCTGGCGCATTTCCACGACCGCCGGGTGACGCTCGCACCAGTGCCGGTATGAGCGCCGATTCGCGCCGGCGGATGGGCGCGATCACCGCCCTGGTCGCCGGTCTCTTCGTCGGGCTGACGCTGCTGCCGTTCCCGGTCACGGGGCCGATCGGCCATTCGCTGGGCCAGGCGCTCTGGCGCGTGCTCGGCGCGGGCGCGCTCGGCATTCCGCTGCTTGGGATCGGCCTCGCGCTCGCCGGTTTCGAGCGGCTCGGCACACTCGACATGAAGCGCTCGGCGTTCCTCATCGTCGGGCTCAGCATCCTGCTTCCCTACCTCACCGGCGTGCTCTTCCACGTCACCGTCGCCGATCTCGATACGGACCGGTTTCTGGGCCGGATGGTGGGTGTCGTCCCCGGCTTCTTCGCGGTCCAGCTCCCCAAGGGCATCGGCGTGGCCGGCGCGGTGCTGGCGGGCTTCCTGGCCCTCTGCGCGCTCACGCTGGCGACGTTCGCGTGGCACCCGCTGCAGCGGCTGGAGCGGCAGCCCGACGAGCCGGCCGGCAGCGCCGGGCCAGTTGCGGCGAAGGGCGAGAAGGCGGAAGGCAAGCGCAAGGCGAAGGAGGCGCTCGAGCCGAGCGAGGAGGATCCCGCCCGGGCGCGCGACGAGCTCCGGGTCGCGAAGGCGGAGAGCAAGGCCGACTCCAAGGCCGAGGGGCAGGCCGCCAAAGGCCGGCCGGCGAAGAAGCCCGAGCCGCGGCGCGCACCGGGCGTGAAGGATCTCGGTCCGGTCTGGGACGTGGACCTGCTCACGGCCCCGCGCACCAAGGGCATCGACGCCGGCGAAGGCGAGCTCGATGCGCTGCAGGAGCGGCTCGAGGAGACGCTGGCCGAGTTCAAGGTCGAGGGCGACGTGGCCGGCCGCACCACCGGGCCGGTGGTGACGCAGTACGGCGTCCGGCTCCGGCCCGGCGTCAAGATGAATCGGCTGGTGAACCTCGCCGACGACCTGGCGCTCAAGATGAGCGCGCGCTCGATCCGCGTGGCGCGCATTCCGGGGCGCGACATGGTGGGCGTCGAGGTGCCGAACCCGAAGGCGCGCGTGGTGGTGCTGCGCGAGCTGCTGGAGGACGAGCAGTGGTCCGCCGAGGAGCGGCTGCTGCCGGTGGCGCTGGGGCTCGACCTCGAGGGCCGGGCGGTGATCGCCGACCTGGCGAAGATGCCGCATCTCCTGATCGCCGGCGCCACGGGCACCGGCAAGTCGGTCGGGATCAACGCGATCATCACATCGCTCATCTACCACTACCAGCACAAGGAGGACCTCCGCCTCCTGATGATCGATCCCAAGATGGTCGAGCTGTCCATGTACAAGGACCTGCCCCATCTGCGGCATCCGGTCGTCACCAACAACAAGGAGGCCGCGCGGGTGCTCAAGTGGGCCGTGGGCGAGATGGAGCGGCGCTACGCGCTGCTCGAGGCCAACGGCGCCCGCAACCTGAGCGATTTCAACCGCAAGGTGCTCGACGGGAAACCGCTCAAGCTTCCGGCGGTGCGCCGGGTCACGCTCACCGACATCGCCGCCGAGGCGCCCGACACGCCGCCACCGCCGCCCGAGGTCGAGGCGTACACGGAAGGGAAGCTCCCGCTCATCGTGATCGTGGTCGACGAGCTGGCGGACCTGATGATGACGGTGCAGGCGGAGGTGGAGACGCCGCTCGCGCGGCTGGCGCAGAAGGCGCGGGCCGTGGGGCTTCATCTGATTCTGGCCACCCAGCGGCCGTCGGTGAACGTCATCACCGGCCTCATCAAGGCCAACTTCCCGAGCCGGATCGCCTTCCGGGTCGCGTCCAAGGTGGACAGCCGCACGATCCTGGACGGGAACGGCTCGGAGGCCCTGCTCGGCAAGGGCGACATGCTCTTCCTCGAGCCTGGCAAGAGCGAGCCGATGCGGTTGCAGGGCGCCTACATCGCCACCGAGGAGAGCGAGAAGATCATGGAGCGCTACCGCCAGTGGAAGGTGGAGCGCGAGCACCGCGGCATGCTCGAGGGCACCGAGAGCAACATTCTCGACGAGGTGCCCGACGGCGACGGCGAAGGGGGCGGGGAAGGCGCCGCCGAGGCGGGCGAGCGGGATCCCCAGTTCAAGGATGCGGCGGTGGCCTGCGTGCAGAACCAGGGCGGGTCCACGTCGCTGCTGCAGCGGAAGCTGGGAATCGGGTACGGGCGGGCGGCCCGGATCATGGACCAGCTGGAAGAGGCCGGGATTCTGGGGCCGGCCAACGGCAGCAAGCCACGCGATGTGCGGATCGGGATCGATCAGATCGACGAATACTGCCGGTAGGGACTCGCTCTCCGTTCGGAGGGCGTGAGCTGCCAAACTGCTACTGCACAAGCGCTTACACGCGCATCTTCCAGCCGAGTCACCCCCTCCGATAATAACCGGGAGGGCCGCATTCGCGACCCATTCACGTCCCGGCAAGACTCGCCGGAACCGGGACGAATCTTGACAATTTCGTCAATAATGTAAACGATTACATTGGTTGCACGGCTGGCCGGCCGCGTGCTTCCGCAAGCAGCAGCAGGGGCAGTCCCCACGCAATATGTTTGGCGGTGACCATGGTGACGATCAAAGACGTCGCTCGGGCCGCTGGAGTATCGGTGGCCACGGTGTCACGCGTATACAACGGAAGCGAGCTGGTTCGGGAGCAGACGACGGCGCGGGTGCGCGAGGTGGCCCAACGGCTGGGCTACAGTCCGCACGGCGCCGCGCGCAGCCTGATCACGAGCCGGACCAACACCCTCGGGGTCCTGCTGCCGGACCTCTACGGCGAGTTCTTCTCCGAGGTGATCCGCGGGATCGACCAGACGGCGCGGCGCCACCGCTACCACCTGCTGGTGTCGAGCTCGCACGCGGCCCGGCCGGAAATCGAGGCGGCGCTGCGATCGATGCGCGGCCGAGTGGACGGCCTGGTGGTGATGTGGCCGGACATGGACAGCGAGACCGCGGTCCGGAATCTCCCGGCCGGCTTTCCCCTGGTGCTGCTCAACTCGCCGGTCGATGCCGAATCGTTCGACGTCATACGGATCGCGAACTTCGACGGGGCCTACGCGATGGTTCGGCACCTCATCGACCTCGGCCACCGCCGCATCGCGATCATTCGCGGCGTTGCCGGGAACTTCGATTCCGAGGAGCGGGTGCGCGGGTATCATGCCGCCCTGGCCGATGCCGGCCTCTCGGCGCCGGCCGAGTACGCGGTGTCGGGCGACTTCAACGAGGCCGCCGCGTTCCACGCGACTACCGAGCTCCTCCGCACCGATCCCCGGCCCACGGCCATCTTCGCCGCCAACGACGCCATGGCCATCGGGGCCATCAGCGCCCTCCGCGAGGCCGGCCTCCGGGTCCCGGACGACGTGGCGGTCGGCGGCTTCGACGATATCCCGATGGCCCGCTACCTGGACCCGCCGCTCTCGTCGGTGCACGTGGACATCAGTGCCCTGGGCGAGCTGGCCACCCTTCGACTGATCTCGGCGCTGCAGGACAAGGAACACCACCAGCGCCGGGAAGATGTGCTTCCCACCACCCTGGTCCTCCGGCGCTCGTGCGGCGCCCGCGCGCCGGCATCTCGGCCTACCGCGCCGGTCACCAGGACCGCTTCACCCTCCACTTCCCTCTCTGCGAGGCCATCATGAGCAGGAGTTTCGTCCTCACCGGCCGCTGGCGGGCGCTGTTGATCGCCGCGGCCCTGGTGCTGCCGGGACGCCTCGGCGCCCAGACCAGCACCGGCAGCATCCGCGGCCACGTCGCGGACAGCAGCAGCGGGCCGATCGCCGGGGCGGAAGTCGTCGCGCGCGACCTCTCGACGAACACCCAACGCGGCGCGACGACCGACGGCCGCGGTTTCTATTCGCTGTCGGGGCTCAAGCCCTCGCAATACCAGCTCACCGTTCGCCACATCGGGCACGCGCCGCAACAGCGGCAGCTGCAGGTCCAGGTGGGCCAGGTGCTGACGCTCGACTTCCTCCTGGCCGCGACGACGGTGCAGCTCGAGGAGCTGGTGGCGACCGTGGCGCCGGTGGCGGAGGTGCGCACGACGGAGAATGCGACCAACGTGACGCAGGAGCAGATTCAGAACCTGCCGAGCAGCAGCCGGAACTTTCTCGATCTGGCGCAGCTCGCTCCGGGAGTGCGGGTGACGCCCGATCGCATCAACGGGACGGGCAAGACCTTCGCCTCGGGCGCCCTGCCGGCGGACAACATCAACGTGTTCATCGACGGCCAGTCCTACAAGAACGACATCACGGTGGGCGGGGTGGCGGCGCAGGACGCGAGCCGGGGCAATCCCTTCCCCCGGAACGCCGTCCAGGAATTCCGCATCGTCACCAACAACTACAAGGCTGAATATCAGAAGGCGTCGAGCGCCATCATCACCGCGGCCACCAAGTCCGGCGGCAACCAATGGACCGGCAGCATCTTCACCGGCTACCAGAACCAGGGGCTGGTGGCGCTGGACACCTTCCAGCTCAAGGCCAAACACGACTCCACCCGGACCACCCCCTTCGAGGATCCCGACTACAGCCGGGTGTTGACGGGCGTAAGCATCGGCGGGCCAGTGGTCCGCGACAAGCTGTTCTTCTTCGGGGCCTACGAAGGGCAACTACCAGAACCGGCAAGGCGTGACCCGCTTCAACGGCGATCCGGCCACGTGGCCGGCAAATATCGCGGCGCTCCAGGGCGAGGCGCACACGTCTCCCTTCCGCTCGACCCTGGGGTTCGGCAAGCTGACCTACAATCACAGTGAGAGCCAGCTTCTCGAGTTGACCGGCAATGTCCGGCTCGAGACCGACAAACGTCGCTTCGGTGGACAGTTCGGCGACGTCTTCCGGGCATTCGAAGCCGGCGAAAACTTCCGCAACAACGTGGTGGACGGCGGACTCAAGCACACCTACTTCGGGAAGACGTGGACCAACGAGGCGCAGGTCAGCTTCCAGTGGTACCAGTTCAACCCGCAGCCGTTCGACTTCACCACCGTCGGGCAGGACTATTCCGGGATCGGGCGGATCGGCGGAGCCGACACGCGCCAGGACCTGACCCAGCGGCGCCTCTCGTTCCGGAACGACTGGACCTACTCCGGCTTCCAGGCCGGGGGGTCCCACGTCATCAAGATCGGCGCCAACCTCGACGTCCTGAAGTACAAGCTGAACAAGCAGCTCAACGAGAACCCGGTCTTCAGCTTCAACCCGAGCAACAATTTCGCCTTCCCGGTCCAGGCCCAGCTGGGCTTCGGCGATCCCGAGATCGATGGCAACAACAATCAGCTCGGCATCTATGCGCAGGACGACTGGTCGCCCAACGATCGGCTCACCATCAGCGGCGGGATCCGCTGGGACTACGAGACCGGGATGTACGACAAAGACTACGTCACCCCGGCGCCGTTGATCGACACGCTGACGCAACTCCGCAGCCAGCTGTTCATCGACATCGACCCGGCGCGCTACTTCACGGATGGGACCGACCGGAAGGCGTACACCGGGGCGTTTCAGCCCCGGCTCGGCTTCAGTTACGCGATCGACCGGGACAAGTCGACCGTGCTCTTCGTCTCCGGCGGCATCTTCTACGACCGGTTCGGCTTCAACTCGTTCATCGACGAGAGCTACCGGCGCCAGCACCCGAACCTGTTCTTCAACTTCGCGGCCGACACCACGGGCGGGAACATCGCGTGGGACCCGAAGTACTTCAGCCGTCAGGGGCTGCTCGACCTCGTGGCGTCGGGCTTCTCACCTCCGCAGGAGGTCTTCCTCGTCCCCAACGACCTCAAGCCGCCCAAGTCGTATCAGTTCAGCGGCGGCGTACGCCGGCAGATCGGGACCGTCCTCACCTCGCTCAGCTATAACGGGATCCGCGGACGCAACGGCTTCAGCTACGAGTGGGCCGCCGTGGCGCTGGATCCTGCCACGAACAACTGCTGTATCTCGGTGGCCACACCGTATCAGAACATCCTGGTGGGGAACAACACCGTACGGACCTGGTACGATGGGGTGGAGGCGCGGATCGATCGCTCCTACCGCAAGAGCAGCGAAAAGTACGGCTGGGGTGCGGGTATCGCGTACACACTGTCCTGGGCGTACGCCGAGGGCGGCGATCTCTTCAGCTTCCCCAAGATCAACCAGAACTTCAACGAGAAGCACCCCATCGCCGACGACCAGCGGCATCGGATCGTCGTGAATTGGGTCACCGACCTGCCCTTCGCGTTCGGGATTCAGTTCAGCGGGCTCGCCAGCTTCGCGTCGGGGAAGCCGTTCAAGAGTATCAAGGCCTCGACCGGGCCCACCGATCAGACGGTCAATCTCGGGTTCGATCGCACGCCGTGGTTCAAGAACGTCGACCTCCGGCTACGGAAGGACTTCCCGAACTTCGGCGGTACCAACCTCGGCATCACGGGTGACCTGTTCAACGTCTTCAATACCCAGAACCTCGGGTGCTTCGACGAGACTGCGTTTACGGGTGCCGGCGATCCCAACGAAAACTTCGGCCATGCGGGCTGCACCATTAGCGACCCGCGCCGCTTCCAGCTAGGCTTTCAGTACGACTTCTGATTCTCACCCCCGGTGGGCCGGCCCGCGAGGGCCGGCCCCTCGGCTGTCTCGAGGACCGTCGTGGACCCACGTCCCATCCTGGAGGCGCGCCGTCTCGCATCGTTGCTGACGCTCGTCCTCGCCTTCGCGACCACCGCCGGCTGCGGCCAGGGCCGGACCGCCACGGTCGCGCCCCCCGCCGTCCGGTGGACCGCATCTCCCCGCGAGACCGCCTTTCTCGATACCCTCGAGCAACGCACCTTCGCCTTCTTCTGGGAGCGGAGCGATCCGGCCACCGGCCTCACGCCCGACCGCTGGCCCACCGATGCCTTCGCCAGCGTGGCGGCGATCGGGTTCGCTCTCACCGCGTATCCGATCGGCGTCGAGCGCGGCTACGTGTCCCGGAGCCAGGCCGCTGAGCGGACGCTCCGGACGCTCCAGTTCCTCTGGTCCGCGCCACAGGGCCCAGGCGCGACCGGCGTGACCGGGTACCACGGCTTCTACTACCATTTCCTCGACATGCGCTCGGGCCACCGCTTCTCGGAGTGGGTCGAGCTCTCGACGATCGACACCGCCCTGCTGCTCGGCGGCGTGCTGTTCTGCCAGTCCTACTTCGACGGCCCCGGCGCGGACGAGGCGCGGGTCCGGGCCTACGCCGACTCCATCTATCGCCGGGTCGACTGGCAGTGGGCCTCGCCCCGGGCACCGGCGGTCAGCCATGGCTGGTTTCCGGACAAGGGGTACATCAAGTACGACTGGATCGGGTACAACGAGGCGATGATCGTCTACGTCCTGGCGCTCGGCTCGCCGACCTTTCCGGCCGACTCGAGCGCATGGGACGCCTGGCTCCGGAACTATCAATGGGGCACGTACGAGGGCAGGGGCCACGTCGGCTTCGCGCCGCTGTTCGGGCACCAGTATTCGCACGTGTGGCTGGACTTCCGGGGCATCCAGGATCGCTACATGCGCAAGCGCGGGATCGACTACTTCGAGAACTCGCGGCGCGCGACCTACGCCCAGCGCGGCTACGCCGTCGAGAATCCCGGAGGCTGGACCGGTTATGGCGGCGCCACCTGGGGCCTCACCGCCTCGGACGGACCGGGCGACACGATCCTCACGTCGAGAGGGCGCCAGCGGCGATTCATGGGCTACAGCGCGCGGGGCGCGTCCTTCACCGAGGTCGTGGACGATGGCACCCTGGTGCCCTCGGCCGCCGGAGGGTCCGTTCCGTTCGCTCCGGAAATCACGATTCCCGCGCTGGTGTCCATGCGCGAGCGGCACGATACCATCCTGTTCAGTCAGGTACGGCTTCGTGGATGCGTACAACGAGAGCTTTCCCGCCGGCGTTCCCGTCAAGCAGGGGCGGACGGTCCCCGGCAAGGGGTGGTTCGACACCGACTACCTGGGCATCGATCAGGGGCCGATCATCGCCATGATCGAGAACTACCGGTCGGGCCTGGTCTGGCGGTACATGCGGCGGAACTCCTACATCGTGCGCGGGCTCAAGCGCGCCGGCTTCACCGGCGGCTGGCTCGATCACGCCGCGGTGGCGCCATGACGGCCGCGTGTCCGGCACCGTGACGGCGGGATGGCGGATGGCACCGTGACGCTCGCGCGGCAGGGCCGCATCGTGGCGCTCGGGCGAAATGCGACCCTCGTAGCGCTTGGCCTGCTCGGGGCCTGCAGTCGCCCGGCCGATCAGGCCGGAATCACGCTCCGCCTCTGGGCCGTCGGCCGGGAGGGCGAGGTCGTGGAGCAGCTGGTCCCCTCCTTCGAGCGCGAAAATCCGGGCGTGCGCGTCCGGGTGCAGCAGATCCCGTGGACCGCGGCGCATGAGAAGCTGCTCACCGCCTTCGTCGGGAACGCCACGCCCGATGTCGCCCAGCTGGGCAACACCTGGGTCCCGGAATTCCAGGCCCTCGACGCCCTCCAGCCGCTCGACTCGTTCGTCGCCAGGTCCCGCACCGTGGATTCCGCGGCCTACTTCGGCGGCATCTGGAGCACCAACGTGCTCGACGACTCGCTCTTCGGCATTCCCTGGTACGTCGACACCCGGGTGATCTTCTATCGCACCGACCTGCTGGCGCGGGCCGGCTATCGCCGCATCCCGGAGACCTGGGACGGATGGGTCGAGGCCATGCGCGCGGTGCGCGCCCAGATGGGCCCCGACCAGTGGCCCATCTTCCTCCCGACCAACGAATGGGTGCAGCCGATGGTGCTCGGGATGCAGAGCGGCTCGCCCATCCTGCGGGACGGCGGCCGGTACGGCGCCTTCGCGGACACGGCGTTCCGCCGAGGCTTCGACTTCTACATCGGGCTGTTCCGCCAGAACCTGGCGCCGCCCTTCGGCAACAACGACATCGCCAACCCGTACCAGGAGTTCGGGCGCGGGCGGTTCGCCATGTGGATCACCGGCCCCTGGAACCTCGGCGAGTTCCGCCGCCGGCTGCCGCCCGACCTCCAGGATCGCTGGGCCACGGCGCCACTGCCCGGACCGACCGGCGCCGCCTCCGGCGTCTCCCTGGCCGGCGGATCGAGCCTCGTCATGTTCCGCGCGTCCCGTCACCAGCCGGAGGCCTGGCGGCTGATGGAATTCCTCTCCCGGCCCGAGCAGCAGCTCGCCTTTGCCCGGCTCACCGGGGATCTGCCGGCCCGCATCGACGCGTGGGAAACCTCCGGCCTGGCCGACAGCGCCAACCTCGGCGCCTTCTGGATCCAGCTCCATCGCACGGTGCCGCTCCCGAAGGTGCCGGAGACCGAGCTGATCGCGACCATGGTCTATCAGCACGCCGAGCAGGTGATCCGCGGTGGCGTGCCCATCGAAGCGGCGCTCGGCGGCCTGGACCGCGATGTGAACGGGGTGCTGGCGAAGCGCCGCTGGATGCTGGCGCGCGAGCTGACCGCGCGATGAGACGGCCGGCCCGCGACGACCAGGGCCGGGCCGCCTGGCTCTTCCTGGCGCCGGCCCTGATGGTCCTCGGCGCCACCTTCTTCCTGCCGATCGTCGCCTCGCTGGTGCTGAGCTTCACCGACTTCGACATCTACGCGGTAGCGCGGCTGGACAACGTGCAGGTCGTGGGCCCCCGCAACTACGTGACGCTGCTCTCGAGCCAGCTCTTCTGGCTCGCGCTCCGCAACACGCTCTACTTCGTGCTGGTCGGAGGGCCGCTGTCGCTGCTCGCGGCCCTGGGGGCGGCGCTGCTGGTGAACGCGAGACTGGCGCGATTCAAGGGGTTCTTCCGGACCGTGTACTTCGCACCGTTCGTCACCACGCTCGTGGCCGTCGCGATCGTGTGGCGGTACCTGTACCATCCCGACTACGGTCTGCTCAACTACGCGCTCCGCGGGCTCGGCATCGGACCGGTCGACTGGCTCGGGTCGCCGCGCTGGGCCATGCCGGCGATCATCGTCATGGCGATCTGGAAGAGCTTCGGCTACAACATGCTCATCCTGATCGCGGGGCTGCAGGCGATCCCCGACGAGCTGTACGAGGCCGCCGTGCTCGACGGCGCCGGCGCCTGGCGGCGGTTCCGGCACGTCACGCTCCCGATGCTCGCCCCGACGATGGTCTTCGTGGGCCTGGTGACGATGATCGGCTACTTCCAGGTCTTCGCCGAGCCGTACGTCATGACCGCGGGCGGCCCGCTCCGGAGCACCACCACCATGGTGCTGCTGATGTACGAGGAGGGGTTCCGGTGGTGGCGGATGGGATACGCCGCCGCGATTGCGTTCGTGCTGTTCGTGGTGATCCTCGCGAGCATGCTGGTGCAGCGCGCGCTCCGCGGAGAGGAAGGCGCGTGACGACGCGCGTGCGCGGGGCTCTCCTCCATGGGGCCCTGGTCCTGGGCGCCGTGCTCTCGGCCGCCCCGATGCTGTGGATGCTCTCGGCCTCGCTCATGCCCGCCGGCGAGGCCACGACCTACCCGCCACGCCTGCTGCCCAGCGACGCCACGCTGGAGCACTACCGCGCGCTGTTCACCCGGCTCGACCTCGGCCGGAACCTGCTCAACAGCTGCCTCATCGCCTTCACGGTCACCGCCGTCTCCCTGGTGGTGAACTCGATGGCCGGCTACGCCATGGCCAAGCTCCGCTTTCGCGGGCGCGACCGGCTGTTCGGCGTGCTCTCCGCCGGCCTCATCATGCCGGTGCAGGTGGCGATGCTGCCCTTGTTTCTGCTGTTCAAGCAGCTGGGGTTGATCAATACCTACTGGGGCGTGATCGTGCCCTCGCTGGCCAGCATCTTCGGCATCTTCCTCATCCGCCAGTACACCCGGGCGATTCCGGACGACCTGCTCGACGCCGCCCGGATCGACGGCGCGAGCGAGCTCCGGATCTACTGGTCGGTCGTACTGCCCGTTATCCGGCCGATCCTCGCCACGCTGTCGATCTGGACCTTCCTCACGACGTGGAACGACTTCATGTGGCCGCTCATCGTGCTGAGCGACAGCAGACGCTACACCCTGCCGGTGGCGCTCGCCAATCTCGTCGGGGAGCACGTGCAGGACACCGAGCTGATGATGGCCGGGTCGGTGATCACCGTGCTGCCGGTCATGCTCACGTTCCTGGTGCTGCAGCGGTATTACGTCGAGGGGATCACGGCGGGGAGCGTGAAGGGGTGAGGTGCCGGCCGGCCCGGGGGCTGCTCGCGGCGCTGACCCTGGCAATCGCGGTGGCGCCCGCCGGCCGGGCGCAAACCGCCGACTCCGTTCGCGTGCTCGACGACTTCGAGGGTGCGGAAGCCTGGAGCGCCCACCCGGCCGACGGGGTGAGCCTCCACATCGGCCGGGGGCCCGGCCGGCACGGCGGGGCGATGCGCCTCGACTTCGACTTCCGCGGACATGCCGGCTATGCCATCGCCAGGCTCCCGCTGCCCATCGAGCTACCGGAGAACTACCAGTTCAGCTTCTGGATCCGCGGCGCCGCCCGGCCGAACACACTCGAGTTCAAGCTGCTCGATCCCACCGGCGAGAACGTCTGGTGGAGCACACGCCCCGCCTACCAGTTCCCCGAGGCCTGGCAGAGGATCACGATCAAGCGCAGGCACCTGAGCTTCGCGTGGGGGCCCGCGGGCGGGGGTGAGCCTCGCCGGCTCTCCGCCATCGAGATCGTGGTGACGGCCGCACAGGGCGGCAAGGGCACCGTGTGGATCGACGACCTGACCTTGACCACGCGGCCGCCGGAGCGGCCGTACACCCTGACCCCGACGGTGACGGCGTCCTCCTCCGCGCCGGGCCATCCGGCCGCCTCGGTGCTCGACACCGCCGGCGCCGGCTGGCGCGCAGCGGGCGGCGGCGCGGGCGAGTGGATCGATTTCGACTTCCTGCGGCCGCGCGAGTATGGTGGCCTGCTCGTGGAGTGGGAGGCCGGGCGGCACGCCGCCAACTACGATGTCCAGACCTCCGCCGACGGCCGCCACTGGGCGACGGCCTACACGGTACGGGGTGGCAACGGGGGCCGCGACTACATCGCTCTTCCTGAGCACGAGTCGCGCTGGCTGCGGCTCCGGCTGGGCGCCGCGGCGCGCGGCGGCGCCTGCGCGATCCGCTCCATCCGGATCGAGCCGATCGACTGGTCCGCGACGCCGAACGCCTTCTTCGCCGCGGTGGCGCGCGACGCGCCACCGGGGAGCTACCCGCGCTACTTCTCCGGCATCCAGTCGTACTGGACGATCGTCGGCGCCAGCGGCGACGGCCGGCGGGCGCTGCTCAACGAGCTCGGCGCCCTCGAGCCCCGGCTCGGCGGCTGGTCGATCGAGCCGTTCCTGCTGACGAGCGGCGGCCTGGTGACGTGGCACGATGTCCAGCGCCGCCAGTGGCTCGAGCGCGGCGATCTCCCGATTCCCTCGGTCGAGTGGCGGGCGGAGCACCTGACGCTCACGGTCACCGCGTTCGCCGCCGGCGCGGCGCGGGCATCCGGGACGTCCAGAGCTTCCGATGCCGCTGGTGCATCCTCGCTACTGGCCAGATACCGCGTCGCCAACACGGGTGCGGTGCGGGAGCAGCTCTCGCTCGCCCTGGCGCTCCGGCCATTTCAGGTGAACCCGCCCTCGCAATGGCTGAACACGCAGGGAGGCACCACCCGGCTGTCGAGCCTCCGCTTCGCGTCGGGCGTGGTGGCGGTCAATGACACGGAGCAGGTCGTCGCCGTCACGCCGGCCGGCCGGTTCGGCGCGGCGCGGTTCGACCAGGGCGAGGTCGTGGAGTTCCTGCGTGCGGGTGCCGCACCTCCGGCGCCGTCGGCTATCGATACGACAGGCCGCGCCTCCGGCGCGCTTCTTTATCCTCTGACGCTCGCTCCCGGCGAAACGCGGGACGTCGTGCTCGAGATCCCGCTCGGCCCGGGATCACGGCTGCCATCTCTGCGCCCAGGTGCCGAGTCTGCCCGCTCGAGCGCCGCTCCGGCCTCCGCCCTCGCGAGCGCCGTCCCCGCTTCCGCCCGCGCAAGCGCCAGCACCGCCTCCGCCTACGGCCAGCGCCGCCTGGCCGAGACCGTGCGCCGGTGGAGCGAGCGGCTGGACCGGGTAGAGCTCCGGCTGCCGGCCTCCGCCGCCGATCTCGTGGCAACGATGAAGGCCAACCTGGCGTACATCCTGATCAATCGCGACGGCCCCGCGATCGAGCCCGGTGCGCGCTCCTACCGCCGCGCGTGGATCCGTGACGGCGCGATGATCTCGGCGGCGCTCCTCCGCCTGGGCCACGCCGACGAGGTCCGTCGCTTCCTGGAGTGGTACGCGCCCTATCAGTATCCCGACGGCAAGGTCCCGTGCTGCGTCGATGCCCGCGGCGCCGACCCCGTGCCCGAGAACGACAGTCACGGCCAGCTGATCTACCTGGCGATGGAGTACTACCGCCACACCGGCGACCGCGCGACGCTGGAGCGGATGTGGCCGCACGTGGAGCTGGCGGTGGCCTACATCGACTCGCTGCGCGGCAGCCGGCGTACGCCGGCCTATGAGCGGCCCGAGAGCCTCGCGTTCCGCGGCCTGCTCCCGCAGTCGATCAGTCACGAGGGCTACTCGGCCAAGCCGATGCACTCGTACTGGGATGACTTCTTCGCGCTGAAGGGGCTGAAGGATGCCGTCGAGATCGCCGCCGTGCTCGGTCGGACAGCCGAGCGCGAGCGGTTCGCCCGGATCCGCGATGAGTTTCGGTCCGATCTCTACGCCTCCATCGGCCGCGCCATGGCCGCGAGGGGCATCGATTTCATTCCCGGCTCCGTGGAGCTTGGCGATTTCGATCCCACGTCCACCACCGTCGCCCTCGCGCCCGGCGACGAGCTGGGGCACCTGCCCGAGGCCGCGCTCCAGCGGACGTTTGGGCGCTACTGGGACCGTTTCGTCGCCCGGCGCGACGGCGGCGAGGGCTGGGATGCCTACACGCCATACGAGCTGCGCACGGTAGGGACGATGCTCCGCCTGGGCTGGAAAGACCGCGCGCACCAGTTGCTGAACTGGTTCTTCGAGGGCCGGCGGCCGGCCGCGTGGCGGGACTGGGCGGAGGTGGTGTGGCGGGAGCCCGGTACGCTCAGGTTCATCGGCGACATGCCGCATACCTGGGTGGGCTCGGACTTCCTGCGGTCGACGCTGGACTTCTTCGCCTACGAGCGCGAGGCGGACAGCTCGCTCGTTGTCGGGGATGGCCTGCTGGAGGCCTGGGTCGACGAGACGCCGGGCGTGACCGTCGGCGGGCTCTCGACGCACTACGGCCGGCTCGGCTACTCGATGCGCGGCGAGGGAGGCTCGGTGCGGGTACGCATCAGCGAGGGCGTGCGGGTGCCGCCAGGCGGGCTGGTCGTGCGTTCGCCGCGCGCGCGGCCGGTCCGCGGGGCCCTCCTCGACGGTGCCGCGGTGCCGGTGCGGGACGGCCGCGAGGTCGTGGTCCGGCGGCTGCCGGCCGACCTCATTCTTTCCTACTGAGTGCCGCCGCCTCGGGCACCGGCTCGGAGAGCAGCTCGCCATGGCTGCGGATGATCTCGCCGTAGTACCGGGCGCTGGCCTTGGGCGTGCGGAGCTGGGAGCGATAGTCCACATGCACCAGGCCGAACCGCTTGGCGTACCCGAGGCTCCACTCGAAGTTGTCGAGCAGCGACCAGGCGAAATAGCCCCGGAGATCCACGCCCTGCCGGATCGCGTCGTACGCCGCCCGGAGGTGGTCGTGGAGGTACTGCACCCGCAGCGGGTCCTCGATCCGGCCGTCGGTCGCCGACGGTGGGTCGTAGAAGGCGGCGCCGTTCTCGGTGACGTAGAGGGGGAGTTCTCCGTAACGTTCCTTGACCCAGAGCAGCACGGCGGTGAGGGCGGGGGGAAACACTTCCCAGCCGGTCTCGGTGATCGCATGCTCCGGCTGGAGCACGCCGCTGGCCCGGACCGGGAGCGCCTTGTCGTCGTGGCGGCTCACGCTGCGGGTGTAGTAGTTGATACCGAGAAAGTCGATCGGCTGCCGGATGAGCCGCATGTCCGCGTCGGTATGGCCGGGCCACGCGTCGCCGAAGATCTCGGCCAGCTCCTCGGGATAGCGGCCCAGGAACACCGGATCGAGGTATTGCCGGTTCATGTACGCGTCGGCCCGACGGGTGGCGGCGAGGTCGGCGTGGCTGTCCGAGGCGGGATACTTCGGCTCGAGGTTCACGACCAGGCCGATCGCGCCGCCGCGCTCCGCCCGGAATGCCTGGACCGCCGTGCCGTGCGCGCGCAGGAGGTTGTGCGTCGCAATGGGCGCCTCGTACAGATTCCGGTGCCCGGGTGCGAGCCCGCCGTGGAGATAGCCCCCGTCGGTCACGACCCACGGCTCGTTCAGCGTAATCCACTGCGGCACGCGGTCGCCGAGGGCCCGGAACATCACCCGGCCGTAGTCGGCGAACCAGTCGGCGATGTCGGGGTTGAGCCAGCCACCGCGATCGTCGAGCGCGGCGGGAAGGTCCCAGTGGTAGAGGGTGACCATCGGCTGGATACCGTGGCGCAACAGGGCGTCCACCAGCCGATCGTAGAACGCCATCCCGGCGGGGTTCACCCGGCCGCTCCCGGCGGGCAGGATCCGGCCCCACGCGATGCTGAACCGGTACGCGTTCAGGCCGAGCTCGGCCATGAGCCGTACGTCGGATTCCCAGCGGCGATAATGATCGCACGCGATGTCTCCGGTCTCGCCGCCGGCGGTCCGTCCGGGGGTGCGCACGAACCGCTGCCAGATGCTGGGACCCGCTCCGTCCGCGAGCGGCGATCCCTCGATCTGGTACGCCGAGGTCGCGGCACCCCACAGGAAGGCATCGGGGAAGCGGGTGGAAACATCCATAGGATCGGCGGAGCCTCATGGCGAATGTGAAGCTGGTCGGTGTCCGAAAAGTATACGAGGAGCGCGGCCGCATCCACGTGGCGGTCCACGAGCTCGATCTGGAGATCCGGGACGGGGAATTCATGGTCCTGGTCGGGCCGTCCGGCTGCGGCAAGAGCACCACGCTCCGCATGATCGCGGGGCTCGAGTCGATCTCGGGCGGCGAGCTCCACATCGGCGATCGGATGGTGAACGAGACCCCGCCGAAGGATCGGGACATCGCCATGGTGTTCCAGAATTACGCGCTCTATCCACACATGACGGCCTACGAGAACATGGCCTTCGCGCTCCGGCTCCGGCGGCTCCCCGCCGCCGAGGTCGAGGCCAGGGTCGGGGCCTCGGCGCGAATCCTGGGGATCGAGGCGCTGCTGCAGCGGCGTCCGCGGCAGATGTCGGGCGGCGAGCGCCAGCGCGTGGCCCTCGGCCGGGCCATCGTCCGGCAGCCGCAGGTGTTCCTGTTCGACGAGCCGCTGTCCAACCTCGACGCCAAGCTCCGGGTGCAGATGCGCCGGGAGATTGCGCGGCTGCACCGCCAGCTCGGCACGACGATGATCTATGTGACTCACGACCAGGTCGAGGCGATGACGCTGGGCGACCGGATCGCCGTCCTGAGCGGTGGGCGCCTGCAGCAGGTGGACACGCCGGCTACGCTGTACGCCTCGCCCGCCAACACCTTCGTCGCCAGCTTCATCGGCACGCCGCCGATGAACCTGGTGCCCGGGCGCCTCGTCGCGGGGAGCCCGACACGGTTCGAGGCGGCCGGCGGGATCTCGCTCGCGCTCGACGATCATGGCCGGGCTGCACTGGCGGGCGCTCCGGACCGAGCCATCTTCCTGGGCATCCGGCCGGAGGACCTGAGCCGGGCGACGGGTACCGCCGACGAGTCGACCGTCGAGACCCGCGTGGAGCTGGTGGAGTTGCTGGGCGGCGAGGCACTGGTGCACCTGGCCGCGGGGCCCGTCGAGCTCACCGCCCGCCTGCCCGCGCCCGTGCCGGCAGCCGGCCAACCCTTCCCAGTGCGCATCCCGCCGGATCGCATTCATTTCTTCGACGCCGCCAGCACGGAACGCATCCAGCTCTGACCGGGCGGCGATTTCGGGCACCCGCTCTCGCCGGAAAGGTGCCGGCGCCGCAAGTCCGCGTCCGTACCTTCCGCCATGCCCACGAAGCGAGCCTTCGTCCCGAGCGCACAGTGGGCCGACCCGCGACAGCGTCGCGGGCTCTGGGGCGAGCGAGTGGCCATGGCCTATCTGACGAGCTGCGGCTGGCTGATCGAGGCGCACCGGTTCCGGTGGGGCCGCCATGATCTGGATCTCGTGGCACGGCGCGGCCCGCTGGTGGCCTTCGTCGAGGTGAAGACGCGGGGCTCGAGCGGGTTCGGGGCCCCGATCGAAAGCGTGGGCCCGCGGAAGCGGCGGACGATCGCGCGGGCGGCGGAATGCTGGCGGCTCAGGCACGGCCAGCACGGGGATGTGTACCGGTTCGACGTGATCGCCGTTCGGGTGGAGCGGGGTGGGCGGTACGGTGTGGAGCACACGGCGGATGCCTGGCGGATCGAGCGGTGAAGGCGAAGGCCTGATCGCCAAGTGAGCGGTGAAATATGTAGTAAAATCGGTCACCGCTGCACTATTGATTCGGTCAGTGTTCGGTATTATGTTGGGCTCCGAGCTACCTCGGTGTAGCAAAATCAGTCACATTGATACCCAGGGGACCACCATGGCCGCAGAAGAGACCCGGCTCGAAGCCGACCGCCGGAAAGCCCTCGGGCTCGCCATCTCCCAGATCGAGAAGCAGCTCGGCAAAGGCTCCATCATGCGGATGGGCAGCGAGTCGGCCCGGGTGAAGGTGGCGGCCATTCCCACCGGCGCCATCAATCTCGACGCCGCCACCGGCATCGGCGGCATTCCTCGCGGCCGGATCACCGAGATCTACGGCCCCGAGTCGAGCGGCAAGACCACGCTCACGCTCCATCTCGCGGCCAACGTGCAGAAGGCGGGCGGCGTCGCCGCCTACGTGGACGCCGAGCACGCGCTCGACATCGACTACGCCAAGAAGCTGGGCGTCAACATCGAGGATCTCCTGGTCTCGCAGCCCGACACCGGGGAGCAGGCGCTCGAGATCGTGGAGATCCTGGTGCGCTCGGGCGCGGTGGACATCGTCGTCATCGACTCGGTCGCGGCCCTCGTGCCCAAGGCCGAAATCGAGGGCGAAATGGGCGACAGCCACGTCGGCCTCCAGGCCCGGCTCATGAGCCAGGCGCTCCGGAAGCTTGCCGGCGCCATCAACCGCTCCAACTGCGCCGTGGTGTTCATCAACCAGCTGCGCGAGAAGATCGGCGTGATGTTCGGCAACCCCGAGACCACTACCGGCGGCAAGGCGCTCAAGTTCTACGCCTCGCTCCGGCTCGACATCCGGCGCATCGGCCCGGTCAAGGAGCGCGAAACGGTCGTCGGCAACCACGTGCGCGTGAAGGTGGTCAAGAACAAGGTCGCGCCGCCGTTCCGGCAGGCCGAGTTCGACATCATGTTCGACGAGGGAATCAGCCACACCTCGCTGCTGGTAGATCTCGCCGCGGAGGCCAACATCATCCAGAAGTCGGGCGCCTGGTACTCCTACGGCGATCAGCGCATCGGCCAGGGCCGTGAGAACGCCAAGCTGTTCCTGCGGGACAACCCGCCGCTGATGGCCGAAGTCGAGGTCAAGGTGAAGGAGCTCCTCGGCATGCACGCCCCGGTGGGCGCCGGCACCGCCGTGGACGACGACGAGTGAGCCTGCCGGTCCTCACCGGGCTCGAACCGGATCCCCGCCGCCCGGGCACGCTGCGGGTCGAGGTGAACGGGGTCCGGTTCGGCGCGGTGCCCGAGACGCTGGCGCAGGCCGCCGGGCTCGCAGTCGGCCAGCCCGTGGATGCCGAGCTGCAGGAGCGGCTCACCGCGGCCGCGGACGCGGAGGGCGCGTTTCGGACGCTGCTCCGGGCGCTGGAGCGCCGGTCGTTCGCCCGAGCCGACCTGGGCCGCCGGCTGGTGCGGAAGGGACATCCCCGGCCGGCGGTCGATGCGGCGCTCGATCGGGCGGCCGGTCTCGGCCTGCTCGACGACGTGGAATTCGCGCGGACGTACGTGCAGACGCGGGCGGCGCGCGGCCGGGGCCCCGCCCGGCTTCAACGGGATCTCATGGCCATGGGCGTCGAACGGGCGCATATCGATGGCGCGCTCGCCGCCGAGTGGCCCGAGGGCAGTGATCGAAGCAACATGCCTTCGGCGCTCGCCGCCAAGCGTGCCGCCCAGCTCGGCCACCTGCCGCGGCAGGTGAAGCGCCGGCGGGTGCTGGCGTATCTGGCCCGGCGTGGGTTTGCCGGGCGGGACATTTCCGAGCTGGTGGCCCGGGTCGTCGGTTGAATGGCGCGCCGGGGGTTACCCGGCGGCTAGCCCGTCATCCCGAGCGAAGCGAGGGACCTTCTCAACCATCTCCGAGCGTTGCCGCCGTCCGAGCCGGTGAAGAAGGTCCCTCGCTGCGCTCGGGATGACGATTAGGGCACCGCTCGACCTCGCCGCCGTCGCGTACGCCTCACCATCCGCTCATTGACGCCCGCCGCCCGATACCCCATCGTAGGTCGTTCCCCAGACATCGCGATGGACCCCGTCGGACAGGAGGACCCCGTGCCACCCACCTGGCTCGTCGTCAACGGCACCCGCCGAACCGTCACGGCCGACCCCGCGATGCCTCTGCTCTGGGTCTTGCGAGACGTGATGGGCATGACGGGCACGAAGTTCGGGTGCGGCATTGCGCAGTGCGGCGCCTGTACGGTGCACCTCGATGGGGCGGCGGTCCGCTCGTGCTCGGTTCCGCTCTGCGCCGCCGCAGGGAAACGGGTCACTACGGTCGAGGGGCTCTCGACGAACCGAATGCACGCGCTGCAGCGTGCGTGGATCGAGCTCGACGTGCCGCAGTGCGGCTACTGCCAGTCCGGCCAGCTCATGTCCGCGGCGGCGCTGCTCGCCCGCAATCCTTCGCCCACGGACGCCGACATCGACGCGGCCATGGACGGCAACATCTGCCGCTGCGGCACCTATCAGCGGATTCGGGCCGCGATTCATCGCGCAGCAGGGGAGGCGTGAGATGAGCGCCGAAGTCAGCCGTCGCGAGTTCGTGAAGGCCGGCGCCGCGCTCTCCGGCCTGGTGGTCGCGCTGCAGCTCCCGGCCTATGCCCGGACGGCAGCAGGCGCTCTCGCCCGCCTGGGTCCGACGCTCAGTCCGGCCGCCTTCCTCCAGATCGCCCCCGACGGGACGGTCACCTTCTGGCTCTCGAAGTGCGAGATGGGGCAGGGCGTCCGTTCGGCGCTCCCGATGATCGTGGCCGAGGAGCTCGATATCCCGCCCGAGGCCATCCGGGTGGAGCAGGCCAGCGCCGACCCCAAGTACGGCGATCAGGCCACCGGCGGCAGCTCGAGCATCAGCAGCCTGTGGCAGCCGCTCCGGAAGGCGAGCGCCCAGGCGCGCGAGATGCTGGTTGGTGCCGCGGCCCGGACCTGGGGCGTACCCGCGTCGGAGTGCGCCACGGGTGGGGGGTCCGTCCGGCACGGGCCGTCAGGCCGCCGGCTTTCGTACGGCGCCTTGGTGCCGGTCGCCGCGGCCCTCGCGGTCCCGGCCGAGCCGGCACTCAAGGACCCGAAGAGTTTCCGCCTGCTTGGCCGACCGTCCCGTCGGCTCGACACAGCCGCCAAGGTCGACGGTTCGGCGCGGTACGGCATCGACACTCGCCTGCCCGGGATGGTGTTCGCCTGCATCGCGCGCTGTCCGGTGTTCGGCCGCCCCTTGACCGGCTACGATGCCGATCAGGCCCGCGCCGTGCCCGGGGTGATCGACGTGGTTCCGTTGGAGCAGGGGGAGCTCCTGATCGGCGACTTCTGGCGATTCGAGCTCCCCGGCGCCGTTGCGGTGGTGGCCGAGAACAGCTGGGCCGCCATGCGCGGGTGCAAGGCGCTCGACTGCCGGTGGGAGGCCGCCGGCGGCATGGACAGCGCGCAGCTCGCCCGGATCTTCCGCGACCGGTCGGCCCAGGCGGGCCGGCTCGGGCGCAACGATGGCGACGCGGAGACGGCGCTCGAGCACGCCGCCAAGGTCGTGCAGGCGGAGTACGATGTGCCGTTCCTGGCCCACGCGACGATGGAGCCAATGAACTGCACCGCGTACGTTCGCGGCGGGCGGTGCGACGTCTACGCGCCAACCCAGGACCCAGGCACGGTGAGCCAGCTGGCGCAATCGTTGACCGGCCTCGACGCCTCGGCCGTCGAGGTCCACACCACGATCATGGGCGGCGGGTTCGGGCGGCGGTTCGAGATGGATTGGGTCATCGATTCGATCCGGGTATCCAAGGCTCTCAGCCGGCCGGTGCAGGTGGTGTGGACCCGAGAGCACGATATGCAGCACGACAACTACCGCCCGGCCAGCTATCACGTGCTGCGCGGGGGGCTCGACAGCGCCGGCAAGCTGGTGGCGTGGACCCACCGGGTGGTGGCGCCTTCCATCATCGCCTGGCACGCGCCCGGCGTGCTCCCGCCCGGCTCGGCCGCCGCAGCGGGAGAGGCCCTCGACGGAGCCGCCGATCTGGCCTACGCCATCCCCAACCTGCGGGTGGATTACTGCCCGGTACAGACGCCGGTGCCGGTGGGCTGGTGGCGCTCGGTGTATGCGTCGCAGACCTGCTTTGCCAACGAGACCTTCCTGGATGAAATCGCCCGGGCGGCTGGCCGCGATCCGCTGGAGCTGCGGCGCGAGCTGCTGGCCGATTCGCCGCGGCACCTGGCGGTGCTGAACAAGGCGGCGGAGCAGGCCGGCTGGGGCACGCCGCTGCCGGCGGGCCGGGGCCGGGGCATCGCCATCCACAAGTTCTTCAGCGACGCCATCGTCGCCGAAGTAGCGGAGGTGACGGTGGGACCCAAGGGGCTTCGGGTGGACCGCGTCGTGTGCGCCATCGACTGCGGATTGGCCCTCAATCCCGACATCATCACGGCCCAGATGGAGGGCGGCATTGTCTACGCCCTGAGCGCCGCCCTCAAGGGCGCCATTACTCTGGAGGCCGGCCGCGTCAAGCAGAGCAACTTCCACGATTACCCGGTGCTCCGGCACTCGGAGATGCCGCGGGTGGAGGTCTACATTCTGGAGAGCGGCGACGCCCCGCACGGCGTCGGCGAGCCGGCGGTTCCCCCGCTCGCTCCCGCGGTCGCGAACGCGCTGGCCATGGCCACCGGAACGTCGGTCCGGCGGCTGCCGCTCGCACTCGGATAGGCCCGCGCAGGCGCGAACGCACGGGGTCATCGGGCCGCACCGCCCCATGGCCCCTAAGTGCGGTCGCTTCTATATTTTCCCTCCATGCAGTCCTCCCAGATTCGACGCCTGTTTCTCGACTATTTCGTCGCTCAGGGGCACCGAGAGGTGCCTTCTTCGTCATTGGTGCCCGCCGATGACCCGACGCTGCTGTTCACCAACGCCGGTATGGTGCAGTTCAAGCGCACCTTCCTCGGCCAGGAGCAGCGCGACTACGCGCGGGCCACGACTTGCCAGAAGTGCGTGCGGGCGGGCGGCAAGCACAACGACCTCGAGCAGGTGGGCCACACCAAGCGGCACCACACGTTCTTCGAGATGCTGGGCAACTTCTCCTTCGGCGACTACTTCAAGCGCGACGCGATCGCGTTCGCCTGGGAGTTCGTGACCAGCCCGGCGTACCTCGGCATCCCCGCCGACCGGCTGCGGGTGACGGTCCACCACACCGACAACGAGGCCCGGAGCTACTGGCGCGAGGTGTCGGGACTGCCTGACCACCGGATCTACGGGCTGGGCGACACGGACAACTTCTGGCAGATGGGCGACACAGGCCCGTGCGGGCCGTGTACGGAGATCTTCGTTGATCTTGAGTGGACGGCCGGACGGTCGGACGGTCGGACGGTCGGCGGTGAGGTCATTCCGCAGGCCGAATTCGAGAAGCTGGCCGAGGAGGGTCGGTTCCTCGAGATCTGGAATCTGGTCTTCATGCAGTTCGACCGCTCGGCCGACGGCACGCTGACGCCGCTGCCGAAGCCGTCGGTCGACACCGGAGCGGGACTCGAGCGTATCGCCGCGGTGATGCAGGGCGAGGACGACAACTTCCATACCGATGTGTTCCAGCCGCTGATCGACCGGGTGGGGGAGCTGGTCGGTCGCCCGTATGATCGCAACGCCGATGAGCGCGCCTCGTACCGGGTGCTCGCGGACCATGCGCGCGCGGTGAGCTTCCTGCTGGCTGACGGTGTCTACCCCGACAACGAGGGCCGCGGCTACGTATTGCGCCGCATTCTCCGGCGAGCCGTGCGGCACGCCTGGCTCCTCGGCCGGCGAGAGCCGACCCTCGCGCCGCTCACCGAGGTAGTGGCGGTCCAGATGGGCGAGGTGTACCCCGAGCTCATGGCCAAGGCCGGGTACATCCGTGAGGTGACCGAGACCGAGGAGCAGCGGTTTCTGCAGACGATAGAAGGCGGGCTTCGCCGGCTCGAGGAGATCTTCGCCTCCGGTACGCGCGTCATTCCCGGCGAGGAGGCGTTCAAGCTGTACGACACGTTCGGCTTCCCGATCGACCTGACCGCGATCATCGCCGAGGAGCGCGGGGTCGAGGTCGACACGGCGGGGTTCGACCGGGCCTACAAAGCGCAGCAGGAGCGCTCGCGCGCCGCACGGACCAGCGGGAAGACGGCCGTCGGCCCGGCGGTGCACACGTCACAGACGGGCAGGTGGCGGAGCGTCAAGCGCGGCAAGCAGAGGTTCGTCGGCTACCAGTCCACCGAGTCCGACACCGACATCCTGGCCTTCCGCCAGGACGGGCCGCGTGTGGAGCTGGTGCTGCACGAGAATCCGTTCTACGCCGAGTCGGGCGGGCAGGTGAGCGACGTGGGCGGGATTGCAGGTCCCGGCTGGTCGCTGTCCGTGGACGCGGTGCGGAAGGACCCCAAAGGCACCGTGGTGGGCGGCACGTTCGAGGAGACCTTCGAGCCCGACACGGTGCGGGCAGCGGTGGACGCGCCCCGGCGGCACGACATCGAGCGGAACCACAGCGCCACGCACCTGGTGCACTACGCGCTCCGGAAGCACCTGGGCACGCACGTGCGGCAGCAGGGCTCGCTGGTGCAACCCGACCGGCTGCGGTTCGACTTTTCGCACCATGGCCCGATCGATGCCGACACCCTGCACGCCATCGAGCAGGACGTGAACGAGCAGGTGCTGGCCAACGAGCCGGTCGTCACCCGCGAGATGGCCTACCCCGACGCGCTCGCGCTCGGCGCGATGGCGTTCTTCAGCGAGAAGTACGGCGACCGGGTGCGCGTGGTGCAGATGGGGCGTTCGATCGAGCTCTGCGGCGGCACGCATGTCCGCACGACCGGCCAGGTCGGCACCTTCCGCATCTCCGGCCAGAGCGGTGTGGCGGCGGGCGTGCGCCGGATCGAAGCGCTCACCGGCACGGGCGCGCTCCGCGCCGTGCGCGAGCTGGAGCAGCGGCTGGCGCAGGTGGCCGATGCGCTCAAGGCGCAGCCCGAGCATCTGGTGCGCCGGGTCGAGCAGCTGCTCGAGGAGCGGCAGAAGCTCGAGGCCCGCCTGGCGGAGGCGCTCCGCTCCGGCGGCGGCGGCGAGCTCGCGGGCGACACGAGCGAGGTAAATGGCGTGCAGGTGACGATCGCCGAGACCGCCTCGGACGACCGGGGCGAGGTGGGGCAGATCGCCGACCGGTTCCGCGAGGGCAAGCGGAATTCGGTGCTGGTCCTCTTCAGCAGTGCGGGGCGGGGCGCCATTCACGTGACGCTGACCGACGACCTCGTGGGTGCAGGACGCAAGGCCGGCGACCTGGTCAACCGGATCGCGGCGTTGAGCGGGGGCAAGGGTGGCGGGCGTCCGCATTTCGCGTCCGCCGGCGCAGGTGACCCCACCAAACTGTCTGCCGCCCGCGCGGCGACCCCGGCGCTGGTGTCCGATTGGCTGGCCGGGAGGAACGGGGGATGAGCGCGCTCCCGGACTGGCTCGACCGCCACACGGCGCTGGCGCCACCCGCGCTTCGTGCGCGGGTGCGGCAACACGCCCTGGCCGTGCGCACCGACGAGCCGCTGCCGGCGGCGCTGGCCCTGGCCGGGCGGGAAGCGCTCGAGCTCGTCGTCACGCACCCGGGCGACCGCTCGGTAGCGCTCGACCTCTTGGCCGCCGACGCACTCATCACCCTGGCCTTGCTGGCCCAGGCCCGGGAGGCGCCCGGAGAGCTGGGCGCGTTCGCCGCTTCCGTCCTTCAGGCCGTCCGGCCCGGCTCGTGATCGACCTGCACTCCCATCTCCTGCCGGGCGTAGACGACGGCTCGCGAACGGTCGAGCAGTCGGTTGGGGTGCTGCGCCGGATGGCGACACGGGGGATCACGGATGTCTGCCTCACGCCGCACGTGCGCGCGCAGGATGCCGCCACTGCGCCGCCCGAGCGGCACGACACGGCGTTCACCGCCCTCCTGGCGGAAGCGCCCGAGCTGCCGCGCCTCCATCGCGGCGCCGAGGTGATGCTCGACCGGCCGCTGCCGCTGGGCGACCACATGCGGCGCATTACCCTGGGCGGGACGCGGTACCTCCTGGTCGAGTTTCCGCGCCTGGTGACGGCCGACGCGGTGATGAACGCGCTGACCCGAATACGGGAGGCGGGGCTCACGGCGGTGCTGGCGCATCCCGAACGCTATAGCTGCTGCTCCGTGGAGAACGTGACCTTCTGGCGGGGCCTCGGCGCGCGCATGCAGGTGGACGCGACGACGCTGCACTCGCCGCAGGCCCGAGGCCAGCGGGCGCGCCAGCTCGTGGCGGCCGGCCTGGCCGACATTCTGGCCGGCGACAACCACGGCGACGAACGGTCGGTGGCCGGCGGCGCCGATTTCCTCCGGGCGCAGGACGGCGAGGAGCACGCCGAGCTGCTGACGGTGCGCAACCCGGGCGCCATTCTCCGCGACGAGCCGCTGGCCGACGTGCCTCCGCTCGCGATCCGCCGCACCTGGATGCAGCGCCTCCGCCATCTGCTCAGCGGCGAAGTGTGAGCGCCGCCCACGTCGAGGCCGGACTCGACCGCCTGGCGGCGCTGGCGGGCGCCTCGAAGGCGCTGGCGCCGCAGGTGGCGCGGATCGCGGCGCGCTACACCGAGGTGCTGCGAAGCGGCGGCACCTTGTTCTTCTGCGGCAACGGCGGCAGCGCCGCCGATGCGCAGCACGTGGCCGCCGAGTACGTGGTGCGCTATGCCAGTACCCGCCGTGCGCTGGCTGCCGTGGCACTCACCACCGACACCTCACTGCTGACGGCCGCCGGGAACGACCTCGGGTTCGAGCAGATCTTTGCCCGCCAGGTCGAGGCGCTCTGCCGGGCGGGGGACCTCCTGGTACTGCACAGTACGAGCGGCCGGAGCCCCAATCTGGTAGCGGCGGCCCGGGCGGCCCGTACCCGGGGCACGCGGACCGTGGCATTTCTGGGCCGAGGCGGGGGGGCGCTGGCGGGGGAAGTGGACGAGGCGCTGGTGGTGCCGGCGGACGACACCGGGCTGATCCAGCTCCTGCACCTCGCGCTCGAACATCTCGTCGTCGAGCTGGTCGAATCGGCCCTGATCGGCGCGGAATGAGTGCTTTCGGGGTAGACGGCCGATGATCTCGCTGGCGGAACGAACCGCGCTCGTGACCGGCGGAAGCCGCGGGATCGGCCGCGCCACGGCGCTGCTGCTGGCGCGGGCGGGCGCCGATGTCGCGGTGACGTACCATGCGCGGGCCGCGGAGGCCGAAGCGGTCGCGGCGGAGGTCCGGTCGCTTGGTCGGCGGGCGCTCACGGTCGGCGGGGACCTGGCCGATCCCGCCGTGGTGGACCGGATGGCGGATGCGGTCCGCCGGGAATTCGGCCGGCTCGACTGCTTCGTGGCCAACGCCGGCATCTGGCCGCCGGACGAGGTGCCGCTCGGACAGCTCACCGCGGCGCGGTGGCGTGCCACGATGGCGGCCAATCTCGATGCGGTCTTCCTCAGCACCAAGGCGGCGCTGGGGCTGATGGGTCCGGGCGGACAGGTGGTGATCGTGTCGAGCACGGCCGGGCAGCGGGGCGAGGCGTTCCACAGCGATTACGCGGCCACCAAGGGCGCGGTCATCGCGCTCACCAAGTCGCTCGCCATCGAGTATGCGCCGGACATCCTGGTCAACTGCGTGGCGCCGGGCTGGGTGGACACGGACATGTGCATCCCGGCCTTCGCCGGCGAGGGGCGCGGGCGGGTGGAGGCCACCATTCCGCTCCGCCGGATCCCGCCGCCGGAAGACATTGCGGGGCCGATTCTCTTCCTGTGCAGCGATCTTGCGCGGCACATCACGGGGGAGGTCGTCAACGTGAACGGCGGCAGCGTGCTGTGCGGGTGAGTCGATTGCGCGCAAAGGTTCGTCATCCCGAGCGGAGTGAGGGACCTTGGTCGCCCATGCCGGATAGTTGCCACCTCGCGGAACGGTTGAGTAGGTCCCTCGCTGCGCTCGGGATGACGGGCGGCGGGTCGAGCGGCCCGGAATGATTCATCTTCTGTTCACCGGCGGCACCATCTCCATGGAGCGCAATGCGGCGGCCGGCGGCAACGTCCCGTCACACGGCGGCGAGGCCCTGGTCGCCTTCGCGCCGGGACTGGACGCGATCGCGCCGTACCGGATCGAGAACTGGGCCAGGCTCCCGGCGTGCCATCTCGGTCCGGACAAGCTGTGGGCGTTGCGGGAGCGCGTCGGCGAGATCGCCCGGAGCGGCGAAGTGAGCGGCATCGTGGTGACGCACGGGACCGATACGATCGAGGAGACGGCGTACCTGCTGGCTCGCACGGTGCCCGCGGGCGTGCCGGTGGCCATCACCGGTGCCATGCGCACCTCGAGCGACGAGGGCTGGGACGGCCCGCGGAACCTGCTCGACGCCGCCCGAGTCGCGGCGAGCCCGGCGAGCGCGGGCCGCGGGGCCATGGTCGTGTTTCACGGGGAGATCCTCGCCGGCGAGACGGCGGTGAAGTCCCACGCCACCGATGTCGCCGCGTTCTCCGCGCCGCATGCGCGTCCGATCGGGCGCGTCGCGGAGGGCCGGGTGGTCTACGACGCGCCGCCCGCCGCACGGCTGCCGCCGGTGCAGCCCGACGGACTCGGCGCCCGCGTGGCGCTGGTCTCGCTCGTCGTGGGAGACGACGGCACCATGCTGGACCTGGCCCGGCCCGAGCACGATGGCGTGGTGATCGTGGCGTTCGGGAGCGGCAACATGCCGCCCGGCGCGGTGCCGGCCGTGCGGCGGTGGATCGATGACGGGAAGCCCGTCGTGCTCGCCAGCCGCTGTCATGCGGGCGAGGTGACGCCGGTCTACGCCTTCGATGGCGGCGGTGCACGCACCGTCGCCATGGGTGCGATTCCGGCGGGCCTCCGCACGCCGTCCCAGGCGCGGATGGAGCTGGTGCTCGCGCTCTCGGCGGGCGTCGCGTATGGCAGAGGATGAGCACGCCCGTCGCCCCGGCGATTCCGGACGAGGTGCTGGAGATCGCCCGTACACTCGAGGCTGCGGGGCACGAGGCCTGGTGCGTGGGTGGGGCGCTCCGTGACGCGCTGCTGGGCCATCCTCATTCCGACTACGATTTCGCCACGTCCGCCACCCCTGCACAAGTCACCGCACTCTTCCGCCGTACCGCGCCGGTGGGCGAGAAGTATGGTACGGTGGGCGTGCTCGACCGCTTCCGTGTGGTCCACGAGGTGACCACCTTCCGGCGCGACGTCGCCACGGACGGCCGTCACGCGGTGGTGGCCTACGGCGTGTCGCTCGAGGAGGACCTCGCCCGGCGCGACTTCACCATCAACGCCATCGCGTACCATCCGCTGCGTGGCGAGTGGCGCGATCCGTTCGGCGGCCGGGACGACCTCGCCCGCGGCCTGATCCGGGCCGTAGGCGAGCCGGCCGAGCGCTTCCACGAGGACTATCTCCGCATCCTCCGTGGCCTGCGCTTCGCGGCGCGGCTGGGCTTCACGGTGGAGCCGGCCACCTGGGCGGCGGCGGTCGCGGCCGCTCCCGGCCTCGCCCAGCTTTCCGCCGAGCGGGTGCGCGACGAGTGGTTCAAGAGCCTCCGGTCGGCGCGCTCGCCAGCGGAGGTCGTGGAGCTGTGGATCAAGGTCGGGGCAGCGGAGCGGTGGATCCCCGAGCTGGCGTCGGTGGCGCCGGCCCGGCTGGAGCGCGTGCGTCAGGTCCCGGCCGCGCGCCGTGACCCGGTCCTCCTCACCATGGTGTTGGTCGACGACGCGGCACCGGTGCTGCGGCGCCTGCGGGCATCGAACGCCGAGGTCGAGCGCGCCGCGGCCGTGAGCCGGGGGCCAGCCGCGCCCTCGGGTGGTGACGCCCGATCCGTCCGACGCTGGCTCGCGGCGGCGGGCCGCGCCGCGGACGACCTGCTCGCGCTGGAGCTGCTCCGGACGGGGGCGGAGGCGCCGTGGGCCCGTACCGTCGGGGAGATTCGCGAACGTCACGAGCCGCTCACGCGCGGCGATCTGGCCGTGACCGGTGCCGATCTCCAGGCGCTGGGTGCCGCAGGCCCGCGGATCGGCGAGCTGCTCGCGGCACTGCTCGACCGCGTGATCGACGATCCCAGCCGCAACGTTCGCTCGACTCTTCTCGCGCTGGCTCGGGAGCTCTTGTGAATCCGATCGGTTTTGCCGTGGCCGCCGCCCTGGGGAACGTGGTCGGGGCCCTCGCCGTCGTGCGCCACGAGCGCCGGAGCCTGCAGTTCATCGACGCATGCCTCGCGTTCGGGGCCGGGTTCATGCTCGCGGTCGCCCTGCTCGGGGTGATGCCCGAAGTGCTGCGCGACTCGGCGGGCGCGGCGATCTACGTATTGTTCGGCTACCTCGCCGTGCACCTGGCCCAGCACGTGATGACCCCGCACTTCCACTTCGGCGAGGAGACCCACCGGGTGAGCCGGTCCGCCGGCATCTCCGCGCTGCTCGGCCTCACGCTGCACACGTTCTTCGACGGGGTGGCGATCGCGAGCGGATTCCTGGTGTCCGGGCAGCTCGGCGTGCTGCTCTTCCTCGCGGTGCTGCTGCACAAGCTGCCCGAAGGGGTGACCATCGCCAGCGTGATGGTGGCCGGCGGGCAGAGCCGCGGGCGCGCGATCGGGGGGGCCGTGGCGCTCGGCGCCGCCACCGTGCTCGGCGTAATTCTCACCGAGCGGATGGCGCCGCTCGCCCGGCACGGGCTCGCGCTGTCCGCCGGGGTCACGCTCTACGTGGCGGCCTCGAACCTGGTCCCCGAGTTCCAGGCCAAGCGCGGCGGGTTCACGGCGGTCGCATTCTTCGGTGGCGCGCTGGCGTTCTTCATCGCCGAGCGGCTGCTGGAGGGATGGGTTCGCTGATGGTCCGGAAGCGTGGTGTGGACGAGGCCGAAGACACACTGTTCGCGGCGACGGTGCGCGGGGCGCAGCCGCTCGCGGCGCGGATGCGGCCGAGCTCGCTCGACGAATTCGCGGGCCAGGCGCACCTGCTGGCGCCCGGCAAGCCGCTCAGGGAGGCCATCGAGCGCGGCGTGCCCGGCTCGATGATCTTCTGGGGGCCGCCGGGCAGCGGGAAGACCACGCTGGCGCACCTCGTCGCTCGCACGTCGCAGCGGGTGTTCGTCCCGTTCAGCGCGGTGACCGAGGGCGTGCCGCGCATCCGGGAAATCGTGACCGCCGCCAAGGGGCGGCTGGAGGCCGGCGGCGCGCAGACCATTCTCTTCATCGACGAGATCCACCGGCTCAACAAGGCCCAGCAGGACAGCCTCCTCCCGCCGTCCGAGGACGGCACCCTCACCCTCATCGGCGCCACCACCGAGAATCCGAGCTTCGAGATCAACGGGGCGCTGCTCTCGCGTACCCGGGTCTTCGTGCTGCAGCCGCTTTCGGCGGAGGACGTCGAGGCGCTCGTGCGCCGGGCGCTGGCGGACGAGGAGCGCGGCCTGGGGTCGGAGCGGCTGACGGCCGACGAGGACGCGCTTCGATCGATCGCGGTCGAGGCCGACGGCGACGCACGGCGGGCGCTCACCGTGCTCGAGGCTGCGGCGGCGCACGTCGGCGAGGGCGGGCGGATCACGGCCGAGGTGGCGCGCGAGGCGATGCAGAAGCGCTTCGCCCGCTACGACAAGGCCGGCGAGGAGCACTTCAACCTGCTCTCGGCGTACCACAAGTCGCTCCGGGGAAGCGATCCACAGGGTGCGCTCTACTGGATGGCGCGAATGCTCGATGGAGGCGAGGACCCGATGACGCTGTTCCGCCGGGCGATCGCGATGGCGGCCGAGGACATCGGGCTGGCGGACCCGAACGCGCTGATGATGGCCGTGGCCGCGCGGGACGCGTTTCACATGCTCGGTCCGCCCGAGGGATACCTGCCGCTGGCCGAGATGACGATCTACCTGGCCACGGCCCCCAAGTCGAACAGCGCCAAGGTGGCGCTCGGGGCCGCGCTGGCGGCGGCGCGCGACACACCGGCCGCGCCGGTGCCGCTCCACATCCGGAACGCGCCGACGGGCCTCATGAAGGAGCTGGGCTACGGGAAGGGGTACCGCTACGCGCATGATTCGCCCGAGGGGTACCTGCCACAGGAGTACCTGCCGGACGAGCTCCGCGGCACGGTGCTGTACCGGCCGGGGCCGTTCGGGTACGAGAAGAAAGTGGCCGAGCGGCTCGAGTGGTGGGAGAGGAGGAAGGCGGAGGGTGGGGAGGATGAAGGGACAACGGGCAAGGGAGAAGCCGGGACAGAGGAAGGTGGAGGGGCGTCGTCCTGAGGAAGGCCGTCATCCGCACGGCCGTCATCCCGAGCGGAGCGAGGGACCTTTTCGACCGTGCCGGAGCCGGGCCACGCTCCGGGACGTGCGGAATAGGTCCCTCGCTGCGCTCGGGATGACGGCGCCCACCGACCCGTGACCGATGGTACCCGCAGTTATATTCCGCCAGACGAAAGGACCGCCGTGCCTTCACACCTCGCCCGCGGGATGATCAGCGCCGTTCTCCTGGCTGGATGTGCCGGCCTGCCGGCCTACTTCAAGGATCCCGATCTCACGCTGCAGCGTGTCGTCGTCCGCGGCGTGGGACTCACCGGTGGAACGATGGATCTGATCGTGGGCGTGTACAATCCGAACAGCTTCGACCTGCGCGGCACCCGGCTGCAGGTGGGGCTCGACGTCGAGGGCTCCCACGTCGGAGAGGTCGAATACGCCAGCGGCTTCGAGGTGCAGAAGGGCGACACCACCGTGGTCACGCTGCCGGTGCGGTTCAACTGGAACGGGCTGGCCGGCGCGGTCCGGAGCGCGATCGGCTACGGCGAGCTGCCGTACAAGCTCACGGGGCAGCTGACGGTGGGGACACCGTTCGGCGACCGCAGGATCCCGTTCACTCGCGAGGGCCGCGCGCCGCTCACCCGCGTCGGTCAAGTGGTTCCCACACCCGCCGGCCAGTGATGCCGGCCGAGGAGCTCTCATCAGGTCTCTGATCCAGGTTCGCGATCCGATCGAAAAAGCCGTGCTCGTGGCCGCTCCGCGAAAAGGGTCGAAGGACGCGCGACATGTCACCGAGCATCTCGAGGAGCTCACCCGGCTGGTGGACACCGCCGGCGCCGAGGTGGTGGGGCGCATTTCG
Organism: uncultured Gemmatimonadales bacterium; assembly: GCA_963815515.1. Taxonomy (GTDB): domain Bacteria; phylum Gemmatimonadota; class Gemmatimonadetes; order Gemmatimonadales; family GWC2-71-9; genus CAVVWJ01. The sequence goes on along the minus strand of CAWFGP010000004.1, from coordinate 293,739 downwards.
CAGCAGATCGGCTCGCCCAGTCCGACCACGCTCATCGGGGAGGGCAAGGTCGAGGAGGTAGCGGCGGCGGTGGCCGAGTCCGGCGCGACGCTGGTCATCTTCGACGAGGAGCTGAGCCCGGTCCAGGGAGCCAACCTCGAGCGCGAGCTCAAGGTGCGGGTGATGGACCGGTCCGAAGTCATCCTCGACATCTTCTCGACCCGCGCGCGGAGCCACGAGTCCAAGCTCCAGGTCGAGCTGGCGCAGCTCGAGTACCTGCTGCCGCGCCTGACCCGGATGTGGACCCACCTTTCGCGTATCCGCGGCGGCATCGGTCTCCGGGGCCCCGGCGAAACCCAGCTCGAGACCGACCGCCGGATCATCCGCCAGCGAATCCAGGGGCTCAAGGCCAAGCTCCAGGGCGTCGAGCGCCATCGCGAGAACCTCCGCGCCGGGCGCGATCCGATGCTGAGCGTCTCGCTCGTGGGCTATACCAACGCCGGGAAGTCGAGCATCCTGCGCGCCCTCTCGGGCCAGCACGAGATCGTGGTCGAGGACCGCCTCTTCGCCACGCTCGACACTCTCACGCGCGAAGTGGAATTGGGCGAGGGACAGCGCGCACGGGTGACGGACACGGTCGGGTTCATCCGGAAGCTGCCGCACCACCTGGTCGCGAGCTTCCGCGCCACCCTGGAGGAGGCCCGCGCGGCGGACCTCCTGCTGCACGTGGTGGACGCGAGCCATCCGGACTGGGAAGGGCAGATGCGCGTCGTCGAACGGGTGCTTGCCGAGCTCGACCTGGCCGACCGGCCGATTCTCGTGATCTTCAACAAGATGGACGCGGTGACCGACCCGCTCGCGCTCGCGGGGCGTGTGCGGGAGCTGTATCCCGACTCGCTCACGAGCTCGACCGTGCGGACCGACGGGGTGGTGGCCCTCAAGGCCCGGCTGCGTGAGCTCGAGCGCGAGGGCCGGCCGACGGTGCGCGTGCGCCTGCCGGTGGCGGACGGGGCGCGGGTCGCGTCGCTCTACCGTGAGGGGGAGGTGCTGGGGCGGGAGGATGGGGCGGACGAGGTGGAGCTGACCGTGCGGCTGGATCGGTGGCAGGTGGAGCGACTGCGAGGGGAGGGGGTCGTGGTGGTGGAGGCGGTGGCGGAGGGGGGATTGAGGCGGGCGTTTGGGGCGTGAGGCGGGCGTGGGCCTCAACCGGAGCCCGCGCCTCGTGGAGGAGTCACCCTGAACGAAGCGAAGGGGGCATGGCCTGGGTTATGGCCCCTTCGCTGCGCTCAGGGTGACAGGAAAAGGGGACAGCCGGTTGGCTGTCCCCTTTTCCATGTCATTTTTCCGTCATTTTCCGCTCAGCACCTGCTCCAGAATCAGCCACCGGTTCATGCCGGCGAACTTCTGGTGCATCTTCGTCGTCGGCGAGACCTCCTGGCTGTCCTCCTCGATCTGCAAATCCGCGAGCGCGTCGATGCCGCTGTTCAGGAACTTGCGAAGGCCCTTCTCCAGCGCCATGCCGGCCGTCCGGAAGTTGAACAGCGTCGAGAACTGCAGGATGAACCCGAGGTCGCCGAGCTGCTGGTTGGTGATCATGGTGCCGGCCTTCTTGGCCTTCCCGAAGTAGAGCGAGGGCGAGAGGTTGAAGCCCAAGCATCTGGTCCGGGTAGTGCTTCCGGACGCCCTCCGAGAATTCCTGGGGCTGGTCGATCTCGGTGTTGTTGAACTCCGGCCAGATCACGTCCACGCCCAGCTCGGCGGCTTCCAACGCGTCATCGATCGCCATCTTGACGCCACCCGGCTCCTGATCCGGGAGGGCGCCGTCGATGGAATCGGTGCGCGCGATGATCACGATGTCCACCCCCGTCGCCTCGGCCGCAGCCTTGATGGCCTTCAGCTTGGCGAGCCACGCGGCGCGCGGAACCAGGACCTTGTTCCGCTTCTGCTTGCCCACGTTCACGATGTGGCCGCAGGTGCGGTTCGACGGGTCCTGGTTCTCGAGGTGGACGCCGCCGGCGCCGACCCGGATGAGCTCGGTGGCCAGCGTGAAGGTCTGCGTCGGGCCGCCGAAGCCCGCCTCCATGTCCACGAACGCCGGCGGAGCGGACAGCTTTTCCTTCCCTTCGCTGTCGTACCACCGCGTGTTGCGGGCGCCTTCGATGCCTTTCCGCATCTCCAGCACCAGCTCGACCATCTGGTGCGACTGGTAGATGCCGATGTCCGGATACATGCTCCTGGTGGCGGCCAGCTGCCAGCCGCTGCCGTAGAGGGCCTTGAAGCCGAGGCTGGTCATGATCGCCGACGTGAAGGCGTCGTAGGCGCCGGCGGTGTGGACGAACGACTTGGCCGCCCGAGCCTCGTGGAGGATCCGGCGGAGCTTGTCGGCCGGGACCTCGCTCTCGGGCGGGGCGAACAGCCGGGCCACCGCCTCGGCGGGATAGGAGCTCTGGGAAGTCACCGGGGTGGTCGCAGTCGCCATGAGGACTCTCTCCTTCGAATGGATCGCGGCGCCGCCGCAGGGCGAGGCGCCGCACGTCTCAGCCGCGCCAGGGCGGCGGGCGAAGGCTTTGTGAAACTATTCACAATATGGCAAGGCGACCGCCATCGCGCCAGACCCCCTAGTGTGGGCTGCGGGACCGAACGGCGCAATTCCTTGCAGGGACGGCGCCTGCTTATACTTGGGCGTCCCAAACTCGTCCCCTCACCCGGGCGTCCATGTTCATCACCAAGCCGTTTGTCCGCGACCGCAAGATCCGGTTTGCCCTGGTGGGATGCGGGCGGATTTCCGCCAACCACTTCGACGCGCTCGACCGTCACAAGGAGCGGGCGGAGCTGGTCGGCGTGTGCGACATCGACCCCCAGGCGCTCGAGCGGGCGGTCACCCGGACCGGGGCGCCGGGATTCCCGACCCTGGACGCGCTGCTGGCCGGCACCAACGCCGACATCGTCATCCTGAGCACGCCCAGCGGCCTTCACGCCGACCAGGCGACGCAGGTGGCGGCGGCGGGCCGGCACGTGATGACCGAGAAGCCGATGGCCACCCGCTGGCGCGACGGCAAGCGGATGGTCCAGGCCTGCGATCAGGCCGGCGTCCATCTCTTCGTGGTGAAGCAGAACCGGCGGAACGCCACGCTGCAGCTGGTCAAGCGGGCGGTGGAGAAGAAGCGCTTCGGCCGGATCTACATGGTCAACATCAACGTGTTCTGGGCCCGGCCGCAGTCCTACTACGACAGCGCTTCCTGGCGGGGCACCTGGGAGTTCGACGGCGGCGCTTTCATGAACCAGGCGAGCCACTACGTCGACCTGCTCGACTGGCTCATCGGTCCGGTCGAGAGCGTCCAGGCCTACACTGCCACGCTGGCCCGGAACATCCAGGTCGAGGACACCGGCGTGGTGAGCGTCCGGTGGCGGGCCGGGACACTGGGCAGCATGAACGTCACGATGCTCACCTACCCCAAGAACCTGGAAGGCTCGATCACGATCATCGGGGAGAAGGGGACCGTGCGGATCGGCGGCGTGGCGGTGAACCAGATCGAGCACTGGACCTTCGCCGACACCGATCCCGACGACGCCACGATCGAGCAGGCCAGCTACGAAACCACCTCGGTGTACGGGTTCGGCCATCCGCTCTACTACGACAACGTGATCAAGGCGCTCCGGGGCGAGGAGGCGCCCGCCACCGACGGCCGCGAGGGCCTCCATTCGCTCGAGATCCTCATCGCAACGTATATCTCCGCACGCGACGGACGCCGCGTCGCGCTGCCGCTCGAGGTCTGAGCGTGGCGAACGGGCACGCCGTCGGTCGGAAGGGCATCATCCTGGCCGGCGGCTCGGGCACTCGGCTGCATCCCGTCACCCGCGCCGTCTGCAAGCAGCTCCTGCCGGTCTACGACAAGCCGATGATCTACTACCCGCTCTCGACCCTGCTGCTGGGCGGGATGCGGGAGATCCTGCTGATCTCGACCCCCCAGGACCTGCCGGCGTTCGAGCGCCTGCTGGGCGACGGCTCTCAGTGGGGCCTCTCGCTCTGCTACATGGCGCAGCCCGCGCCGGACGGGCTGGCGCAGGCCTTTCTTCTCGGGCGCGAGTTTCTCGGCGGCGACCCGAGCTGTCTCGTGCTGGGCGACAACATCTTCTACGGCCAGGATCTGAGCGGAACGCTGCAACGGGCCGCGGCCCGCCCCCAAGGCGCCACGGTCTTCGGCTATCACGTGCAGAATCCCTCGGCGTACGGTGTGGTCGAGTTCGACGCGGCCGGCAAGGTCGTGGGCATCGAAGAAAAGCCGGCGCGCCCGCGCTCGAACTACGCGGTGACCGGCCTCTACTTCTACGACGATCGGGTGGTGGACATCGCCGCCGAGATCCGGCCGTCGGCTCGGGGGGAGCTGGAGATCTCCGACGTCAACGCGCGGTACCTCGCGCTGGGCGCGCTGGAGGTCGAGATCCTCAGGCGGGGCACGGCCTGGCTCGACACCGGCACGCACGAATCCCTGCTGCAGGCCGGCACCTTCATCCAGACGATCGAGGAACGCCAGGGCCTCAAGATCGCCTGCCCGGAGGAGATCGCCTACCGGATGGGCTACATCGATGCCGAGCAGGTCCGCCGCCTGGCCCAGCCGCTGCTGAAGACGACCTACGGGCAGTACCTGCTGCAGTTGCTGCAGGACCCGCTGCGTCCGTGATCGTCACCCCGACCGCCATTCCGGACGTCCTGCTGGTGGAGCCGGTCGTGCACGGCGATCATCGGGGCTTCTTCGTCGAGACCTGGCACCAGGCCCGGTACGCCGCGGCGGGCATCGCGCTGCCGTTCGTGCAGGACAACCACAGCCGGTCACAGCAGCACACGCTGCGCGGGCTGCACTATCAGGTCGAGCTCCCGCAGGGCAAGCTCGTCCATGCCGCCGTCGGGGCCATTTTCGACGTGGCCGTGGACCTTCGACGCTCGTCCGCCACGTTCGGCCAGTGGGTCGGCGCGGTGCTGAGCGACGAGAATCACCATCAGCTCTGGATCCCGCCTGGGTTCGCGCACGGCTTCTACGTGCTCAGCCCGGAGGCCGACCTGGCCTACAAGTGCACCGCCCAATACATCCCCGAGCACGACCGCGCGCTCCGCTGGGACGACCCGCGGCTCGCGATCGCCTGGCCGCTGGTCGGCGCGGCGCCGCCGCGGCTGTCGGCCAGGGATGCCGGCGCCCCCGGCCTGGACCTCGCCGAGGTGTATCCGTGACGATCGCGCATCGCGCGCTGATCACGGGTGCGGGCGGACAGGTCGGGCTCGAACTGCAGGCGACGGCGCCGAGCGGCTGGGTGGTTGCGGCCTGCGCATTCGACCAGCTCGACGTGACGCAGGCCGACGCCGTGCGCGCGACCATCACCGCGTTCCGTCCCAGCGTCGTCATCCACGCGGCCGCCTACACCGAGGTGGACGCGGCGGAAGCCGACGCCGACCGGGCGCGGGCGGTGAACGCGCAAGGAACGGTGCACGTCGCCGAGGCGGCGCTCGAAGCCGGCGCGCGGCTGCTGCATCTCTCGACCGATTTCGTGTTCGACGGCGCGCAGGGCCGGCCCTACGCGCCGGGCGACGAGCCCCGCCCGCTCGGCGTCTACGGCCGCACGAAGCTGGAGGGCGAGCGCGCGGCCATGCGGATCATGGACCGCCAGGCGCTCATCGTGCGGACGGCCTGGGTGTATTCCCGCCACCAGCGGAACTTCGTGCTGACCATGCTCCGCCTGATGGCGGCGGGGGGCGAAGTCGGGGTGGTCGCCGACCAGGTCGGCACGCCGACGTGGGCCGGCTCGCTCGCCGAGGCATTGTGGGCCGCGGCGGGACGCACGGACCTCAGCGGCGTGGTGCACTGGACCGACGCGGGGGTCGCGAGCTGGTACGACTTCGCGGTGGCGATTCAGGAGGAAGCGCTGGCCGCGGGCCTGCTCAGCCGGCCAGTGAGCGTGCGGCCGCTCCGAACCGAGGAGTTCCCCTCGCGCGCCCGGCGGCCGCCCTTCAGCGTGCTCGAGAAGGGCGGCAGCTGGGAGGCGCTCGGCCGCACGCCGCCACACTGGCGGGTCAACCTCCGGCGGATGCTGCAGGCGCTCGCCCGTGGCTAGCCTCCTGGTGACGGGCGGCGCCGGATTCATCGGCGCCAACTTCGTGCACTACTGGCTCGCGACCCATCCCGGCGAGCGGGTCGTGGTGCTCGACGCCCTGACCTATGCCGGCAACCTGGCGAGCCTGGAGCCGGTACTCGACCGCCCGGAGCTCGTGTTCCGTCACGGCGACATCCGCACGGCCGGGCTGGTCGAGGCGTTGTTGCGGGAGCACGCGGTGACGACGATCGTCCACTTCGCGGCGGAGTCGCACGTGGATCGGTCGATCGACGGGCCGGACGCGTTCGTCGACACCAACGTGGTCGGCACCCACGAGCTGCTGAAGGCCGCGCGGCGAGTCTGGCTGGACGACGGAGTGGGGCGCGGCAAGGTGCGCTTCCACCACATCTCGACCGACGAGGTCTACGGCTCCCTCGGCACCGCTGATCCGGCGTTCACGGAGACCACACCCTATGCGCCGAACTCGCCGTACGCCGCCTCCAAGGCTGCGTCCGATCACCTGGTCCGCGCGTACCACCACACGTACGGCCTTCCCGTCACCACCAGCAACTGCTCCAACAACTACGGCCCTTATCACTTTCCGGAAAAGCTGATCCCGCTGATGCTGGTAAACGCCCTCGACGGCCGCTCCCTGCCGGTGTACGGCGACGGCCTCAACGTGCGGGACTGGCTGTACGTGGAGGACCACTGCCGCGCGGTGGACCTCGTCCTGGCGAAGGGAACGCCCGGGGAGACGTACAACGTCGGCGGCCGGAACGAATGGACGAACATCGACATCGTCCGCCTGCTCGCTCGCCTGGTGAACGAGGCGTTCGCCGCCGATCCCTCCCTGGCCGCGCGCTTCCCCGCCGCGCCGCCGGCCCGCGGGCAGGCGACCGAGTCGCTGATCACCTTCGTCAAGGACCGGCCGGGACACGACCGGCGCTACGCCATCGACGCCCGGAAGATCGAGCACACGCTGGGGTTCGTGCCAAGGGAGAGCTTCGAATCCGGCATCCGGAAGACCATCGCGTGGTATCTCGCCCACGAGGGCTGGTGGCGAGGCGTGATGGACGGGAGCTACCAGCAGTGGGTCGGGCGGTGGTACGGGTGACGATGCCGACGGTCGTCCGGCTGGTGCGTCCGCTGCTGGCGCATCCCGGCTTCTGGTCCGTGACCCAGCAGGTGGGCCGGCAGGTGGCGGCCTACGGCATCTTCCTGCTGCTGGGCGCGCTGCTCCAGCCCGGCGACTTCGGCATCGTCGCGCTCGCCTCGACCGCCGTGGCGTTGATGAGCATCTTCGCGGATCTCGGCGCGGGCGCCGCTCTCGTGCAGCGCCACGATCTGACGCCGCAGCAGATCAACGCCGTCTTCCTTCTCAATGTGTCCGCCGGCGCGCTCCTGGCCGCGATCGCCGTGGCGCTGTCCTGGCCGCTCGCGGTTGCGTTCCGGACACCCGCGCTCCAGCCGGTGCTCATTGCGCTCGCGCCCGCCGTGTTCATCAACGGGCTCGGTGTCACCCAGATGGCGCTCGCGCAGCGGGCGCTGCGCTTCCGCGATCTGGCCGTGCGCGACCTGGCCGGCACGCTCACGGGCGGAGGCGCCGGCGTGCTGATGGCGCTCCGCGGGTTTGGTGTCTGGAGTCTCGTGGGGCAAACGCTGGTGAGCGCCGTCGTCGGGACGGCGCTCCTGTGGCGGCTCTCGCCCTGGCGGCCGACGCTCGGGGGGCCGCTGCGCGCGCCGCTCGCCGAGTTGTGGCCGTACAGCTCCGGGATCCTGTCGTTCTCGGTGCTCAAGTTCTTCACCCAGAACAGCGACACGATGCTGGTCGGCTGGCTCATGGGACCGCTGCTGCTCGGCTACTACAGCTTCGCGGCCAAAGTGACGATCACGCCGGTGACGCTCCTGGTCGGCGCCGTGGGCAGCTACCTGTTCGCCAGTCTCTCCCGGCTGCAGGGCGACCGGCTGCGCCTCCGGCAGTCCTACCTCGGCTACAGCGAGCTGCTGCTCACCGTCGCGCTGCCCGCGCTGACGGCGTTCGGATGCCTGGGGCCGTCCATCCTGCCGCTCGTGCTGGGGCACCGATGGCAGCCGATCGGGGCGCTGGTGCCACTCTTCTGCGCCGCCGCCGCCGTGCTGGTGTTGATCTCACCGGTCGGGAGCGTCCTCAAGGCCGTAGGGCGGGTGAGCTGGCTCGTGGCGTGGTCGGCCTTCTTCACGGGGTCGATCCTGCTCCTGGTCGGGGTGGGCTCGCACTGGGGCATCGTCGGTGTCGCCACCGGCTACGCCCTGGCCCACCTGGTGGCGGGGACGGTCGCGGCGGGCATCCTGCACCGCTCCATCGGGGTCACGACCGCCCAGCTGCTGAGCGCGATGCGTCGCGGCCTGGTGTTGTCCGCCATCGTCGGCGGGTCGATCGCGCTGGTATGGGCGGTGCCGGGGCTCTCGCCCGCAAGCCACGCGGCGATCTGGCTCGCGGTGGGCGGGGCGGCTTCGGTGCTGTATCTGCGGCTGGTGGGTATCGGCGAGGTGGGACATGCCATCGAGCGGTGGCGCCGCGCGGCGGCCGGCTCGCCCTAATCGCGATGCGCGATCAGGTGCACCTGGAACTTGGGCGCGAGCCCACTCCGGCGGTACGGCGCCAGCGACTCGACCAGCTCCTCACCGGCGCGCCCGCCCGGACCGGCTGGGGCTGGGCCGAGCACTCCACCGAGCCGCCGGTAGATACGGCCGGGCAGCCCGGGGGACTGCCGGATTCCCTGATACCAGGTCCGCCTGACCGCGAACCCGGCCTGCTCGAGCATGTCGACGAATGCGGGGAGCGTCCATTCGTGGAGGTGAAACGGGTTGGTCGGGCGCTCCGCGTCGCGCACGGCCATGGGGGTGGAAATGAGGGCCTCACCGTTCCGTGCGAGCGCGCGTTTGAGGGTGGCCAGCAGCGCTTCCGGGCGACGGAGGTGCTCGATCGTCTCGAAGCTGACGACCAGGTCGAACGGCGCGTCCGGCTGCCAGGTCTCCGCGTCGGCCGTGTGAAACCGGCAGCGCTCGTGGCCATAGCGCCGCCGCGCGTAGCGGATGGCGTCGGGATCGAGATCGAGACCGACCACTTCCACAGCACCCGCGACCGCGAGCGTGAAGGAGCCGCCTCCCGCCCCGCAGGAGAGGTCGAGCACCCGCCGTCCCGGCGCCAGGGTGGCCGCGTACGCGTACCTGCGGCGGTGGGGCAGGGCGGTCGAGAGGGGCACGAACCCGTCCACCCACCGCTCGGACGTGCCGGCGATCAGGGAGTCCGCCAGCGCCCGGAGCTCGAAGCGGGTCGCGAACAGCTCGTCGTCGGCGTCGTCGGCCTGCGTGGGTGGCATGGAGGGCTCGTCCGGCAGAAGGGGAATCAGCGCGCGACCAGGCGATACATGCCGCGGAGGATCCTGGCCGTGCGCGCGTGGCCGCGGACGAGCGGCAGTCCCGCGACGGCCAGGGCGCGCCAGGCGAATCGCCAGACCATCCCCGCGCCGAGCCGGCGCGACTCGAGACCACCCGCGCCCGGTTTGAGCACCAGCTGCCAGGCGAGCACCGCCGAGTTGACCGGTCCGGGGGGCAGGCGGACCCACCATGGCATCCGGGCGAACAGGTTGCGCCGCTGTCGCTCCAGGCTGAACAGATCGGTGTAGCGGCGCTGCCAGAGCTCATCGGGCACCAGCACGATGCACCCGTCCCGCGCCAGCTCGGTGATCAGAACCATGTCGGGCAGCAGCACGGCGCGGAGCACGCCGGCCGCGCGCAAGGCGGGCGCGCGGAAGAGCCCGTAGACCATGTTGCCGAAGCCGACTCCCTCCCGCGCGACCGCCAGCGCCGCCTCGGTGCGCGACAGGTGACACGTCGCGAAGGTCGTCGGCGGGACCGGCAGCCGTTCGCCGGCATCGGAGATGCGCGCGGCCAGCGGGTAGGCCAGCACGGCGCCTGGCGTCCGGTCGAGCGCATCGACGAGACGCTCGAGCCAGCGGGGCGCGTGCACGTCGTGATCCGAGGCCCAGGCGAACAGATCGGCGGGTGGGGCGCTGGTGAATGCCGCCACGGAGTTGCCCACGTAACCCAGGCGGCGCGGATTGCGGACGACCGCCACGCGGGGATCGCGGACCGCGTATTCCGCCGCGATCTCCGCCGTCCGGTCGGTGGACGCGTCGTCGACGATGGTCAGGGTGAAGGCGCCCCAGGTCTGGGCCAGGAGCGACTCGATGGCCTGACGAACGTGGCGTTCTCCGTTGTACGTGACCATGCCGAGCGCCACCCGGGGGCGGGACGCGCGAGCGGGCACCTCTGTCATGCGACCTCGGCAAACCGGTGCTGGACGACGCCAGACGATGCGTTTACGCTTGTGCGCCACGTCCTCGGTGGCCGCTAAACCTACATGGCGCCCGGGGCCGCAGGAAGCAGGCCGGGCCATCTTCTCCGCGGAGTTCGCCAGTTCATGAGACAGCTGCACATCGACGGTCACCGCATCGACGACGACGGCGAGTGTTACGTCATCGCCGAAGTCGGGCACAATCACCAGGGCAGCCTGGCGAAGTGCCGTGAGCTGTTCCGCGTGGCCAAGGAGTGCGGCGTCGACGCCGTGAAGCTGCAGAAGCGGGACAACCGGACGCTCTACACCCGGGCGATGTACGACAAGCCGTACGACAACGAGAACAGCTTCGGGGCCACGTACGGCGAGCATCGCGAGGCGCTCGAGTTCGGCCGCGACGAGTACGTCGAGCTGCAGCGCTACTGCCGCGAGCTGGGCCTGGCCTTCTTCGCCACCGCGTTCGACATTCCCAGCGCCGACTTCCTGGCGGCGCTGGACATGCCGGCCTACAAGATCGCCTCGGGCGACCTGCAGTCGCTGCCCTTGCTGGCCCACGTGGCGCGGATCGGCAAGCCGATGATCGTGAGCACGGGCGGCGCCGCCGTGTCCGACATCCAGCGCGCGTACGACACGATCATGCCGATCAACCAGCAGCTCTGCTTCCTGCAGTGCACGGCGGCGTATCCGGCGTCGGCCGAGGACCTGAACCTGCGGGTCATCACCACGCTGCGGGAGCGCTACCCGGAGCTGGTGATCGGACTGTCCGACCACGAGAACGGCATCGCGATGGCGGTGGCCGCCTACGTGCTCGGCGCGCGGGTCGTGGAGAAGCATTTCACGCTCAACCACACGGACAAGGGCACGGACCACGCCTTCTCGCTCGAGCCGATCGGGATGCGGAAGCTGGTGCGCGACCTGCGCCGGACCCGGGCCGCCCTGGGCACCGGGGTGAAGACGCCGCTCCCGAGCGAGCGCCAGCCGCTGCTCAAGATGGGGAAGAAGCTGGTCGCGAGCCGCCAGCTCTGCGTGGGGCAGGTGCTCCGCGCGGGGGATATCGCCATGAAGTCGCCGGGCGGCGGCCTTTCGCCGGCGCACCTGCCGGAGGTGCTCGGCCGCACGCTGCTGGTCCCGCTGGAGCCCGACGAAGAGATCACGTTCGAGGTGCTGGGCCAGGGCGAGGCCGGCTGATGCCGCCGCTCGAGGGCCGGGTGGCCGTGGTCACCGGCGCCTTCGGGCGGCTGGGCTCGGTCTGGTGCTCGGCCCTGCTCGACGCGGGCGCGGTCGTGGTGGGACTCGACCGGCCGGGGGCGGCGCCCTCGGCCGCGTTCACCGCGCTCGAGCGCGGGGCGGGCGGACGGCTGCGCGCCTACCCGGCCGACGTGCTGGACCGAGCGACCCTGGAGGCCGCGCGCGGACGCTGCGAGGCGGAGGTCGGCACGCCCGCCGTGCTGGTGAACAACGCCGGGATCGACCAGCCGCCGGGCCCCGCCGTCACCTACCGGGTGGAGGATGTCCCGCTCGAGCTGTTCCGCGGGGTGCTGGAAGTGAACCTGGTGGGCGCGTTTCAGGTGAGCCAGGTGTTCGGACCCGCCATGGTGCGGGCCGGGCGAGGGTCGATCGTGAACATCGGCTCGCTCTACGCCTCGGTATCGCCCGACGCTCGGTTCTACGATCACCTGCCGGCCGATCCTCCCTTCCTCAAACCGCCGGCCTACGGGGCCTCCAAGGCCGGCCTGCTCAATCTCACCCGCTATCTGGCCACCCACTGGGGGCCTGCAGGCGTCCGCGTGAACGCTCTCTCGCCGGGCGGGGTCGAGGGTGGCCAGGACCCCGAATTCAAGCGCAAGTTCACCCAGCGCGTCCCGCTGGGCCGCATGGCCGCTCCCGACGACCTGCGGGGCCCCCTTATATTCCTCGCCTCGGATATGTCGTTGTACGTCACCGGCATAGAGTTGCGGGTCGACGGCGGCTTCACTGCGTGGTAGCACTCCCGGTGCCTGGATCCCGATGACGGATCTCCGTACGCCATCCCTGGTACTCAACAGCATCGAAGGTCGCGAGACCGCGGCGCTCGCGGGTGAATGTTTTCCCAAGCACGCGCCTGCCACGGGCCGGGTGCTCACCCAGGTGGCCCGGTCCCGGGAGGCCGACGTCCGCGCGGCGCTCGCGGCGGCCCGCCGGGCGCAGCCCGCCTGGGCCGAGCAGACGGTGGTGAGCCGGGGCGACACGCTGCGGGCCGTCGCGCTGGCCCTGCTGGCGCGGCAGGAGGAGGTCGCGCGGCTGGTCGCGGACGAGACGGGCAAGTCGATGAAGGACGCGCGCGGCGAGACCAAGGCGGCCATCGAGATGGGCATGTTCGTCGCCGGCGAGGGGCGCCGGTTCTACGGCCGCACCACCACCAGCGCGGTGCCCCACAAGACTGCCCAGACCGTGCGGCAGCCGCTGGGCGTCGCCGGCCTGATCATCGCGGCCAATACGCCCATCGCCAACGTGGCGTGGAAGGTGTTTCCGGCGCTGCTCTGCGGCAACACGGCGGTGCTCAAGGCGGCCGAGGACACGCCGCTCAGCGCCTGGGCGTTCGCGCGGCTGGCGGTGGATGCGGGACTTCCGCCCGGCGTGCTCAACATCGTGCACGGCTTCGGCGAGGAGGCGGGCGCGCCGCTGGTGGCCTCGCCCGAGGCGGACGTCATCAGCTTCACCGGCTCCACCGCCGTGGGCCGGCTGATCGCCCAGACGGCAGGCGCGCGGCTCGCGAAGGTGTGCCTGGAGCTCGGCGGCAAGAACCCGCTCGTGGTGTGCGACGATGCCGACCTGCCTGCCGCCGTGGACGCGGCGGTGCTGTCGGCCTTCAGCAACGCGGGGCAGCGCTGCGCGGCGGGGAGCCGGCTGCTGGTGTTCGATGCCGTCTACGAGCGGTTCCGCGACCTCCTGCTGGCCCGTATCGCGACGCTGCGAGTGGGCTCCGGCGACGAAGACGACTTCGGCCCCGTGATCAACCAGGCGCAGCTCGACAACATGTGCGCCGCCGTCGACGCGGCCCGCCGGGCGGGGGTGCCGGTGCTCGCGGGCGGGCAGCGCCTCACCGGTCCGGGGTACGACGACGGCTACTTCATGGCACCGACGCTGCTGGAGCACGTGGCAGGGGAGCGGGAGATCTCGCGGACCGAGCTCTTCGGACCGATCTCCATGCTCTACCGCGTGGGCGGCTTCGAGGACGCCCTGGCGCTCGCCAACGACTCGCCGTACGGCCTCACCGCTTCCATTCACACCGCCAACGTGAACCGCGCGATGACGTTTCTGGCGCGAGTCCGCGCCGGGGTGGCGGTCGTGAACGGCGCGACGTACGGCAGCGAGCCGCACCTGCCCTTCGGCGGCCTGGGTGACTCCGGGACCGGCTGGCGCGAGGCCGGCACCGAGGCGCTGGACGTCTATTCCGAATGGAAGACGATCTACGTCAATTTTCAGCCGGACGCGGTCTGACGCGCCCGGCGCGGGGTGACGCGTGAGCGGCCCGACCGGTCTGGCGCTGATTCCGGCGCGGGCGGGCTCGAAGCGGGTCGCGGGAAAGAACGTGCGCGTGCTGGGGGGGCACCCGCTGGTGGCGTACGCCATCGCGGCCGCGCGTGCCAGCGGGGTGTTCTCCGCGGTGGTGGTCTCGACCGACTCGCCGGCCACCGCCGAAATTGCGGCACACTACGGCGCGGAGGTGCCCTTCCTCCGTCCTCCTGAGCTGGCGGGCGACCGGTCGCCGGACATCGAATGGGTGACGCACGCCCTCGGCGCGCTCGAGCGCGCGGGGCGGCGATACGACTGCTTCAGCCTCCTCCGCCCGACGAGCCCGTTCCGTCGCGCCGAGACCGTGCGCCGGGCCTGGCAGCAGTTTCATGCCGCGACGGGAGCGCATTCGCTGCGGGCGGTCGAGCCCTGTCGCCAGCACCCCGGCAAGATGTGGACGCTGCACGGCGACCGGATGCGGCCGCTGCTCGATGGCGGCCCGGTCACTCCTCCGTGGCACAGCATGCCCTACCAATCGCTGCCCGCGGTGTACGTCCAGAACGCCAGCCTGGAGATCGCCTGGTGCCGGACGGTGGCCGAGACCGGTACGATCGCCGGGACCGAGATCGTGCCCTTCCTGACGGAGGGCTCGGAGGGCCTCGATGTGAACGAGCCCGCCGACTGGTGGTACGCCGAGCATCTCCTCGCGAGCGGCCAGGCCACGCTGCCGCCGGTGACCCCCGAGCCCTGGACGGCCCCCGCCGCGGAGGCCCGCTGACCGTGGCTGACCTCGTCTACGTGCCCGTCAAGGAGCTCGCGCGCGTACGCGGGCTATCGCTAGCTGCTTCCGATCGCGCCGCGCTGTTCGCCACACTCGCCCGGCTCAACACGCTCTACATGATCGCCCGGGCGGGCTCGGGGCACATCGGCAGCAGCTTCAGCAGCCTCGACATCGTCAGCTGGCTGTACCTCGAGGAGCTCCGCGGTGCCGGGAAGGCGGCGGACGAACCGGGCGACGTGTTCTTCTCCTCCAAGGGCCACGACGCGCCCGGCTTCTACGCGGTGCTGATCGGCCTCGGGTTGCTCGACCCCGAGCTGCTGCACGGGCTCCGCCGGCTCGGCGGCCTGCCGGGACATCCGGACGTCGCCACGCCGGGCGTGGCGGCGAACACCGGCTCGCTCGGCATGGGGATCTCGAAGGCCAAGGGCATGGTGCGCGCCGACCGCCGGGCGGGCCGCGACCGGCGCCTGTTCGTCATGACCGGCGACGGGGAGCTGCAGGAGGGCCAGATCTGGGAGTCGCTGGCATCGGCGGCGTCGGGCCGCATGGGCGAAATCACCGTGATCGTGGATCACAACAAGATCCAGTCTGATACCTGGGTCGCCTCGGTCAGCGACCTGGGCGACCTGCCGCGCAAATTCGAGGCGTTCGGCTGGCACGCGGCGCGCTGCGACGGCCATTCGTTCACCGCCCTCGGTGAGACGCTCGCGGCCCTTCGCGACGTGGCCGACCGGCCGAAGGTGATCATCGCCGACACGGTGAAAGGGAAGGGCGTTTCGTTCATGGAGTCGACCGCGCTCGGTCCCGCCGAGAAGTTCTACCGCTTCCACAGCGGGGCACCGGACGACTCGGCCTGCGAACGAGCGACGGCCGAGCTCCTGGCCGCGGCCAACGCGGGCCTGACGCGAGCAGGAGCGCGTGCCCTGACCGTCGCGACGGCGCCCCGGCCGGAGCGCGTGGTGCCCGCCTCGCCCGAGCGCCTCATCGGGGCGTACTCGCGGGCGCTGCTGGCTCACGCCGAGGCCGATCCGCGGATCGTGGCGCTCGACGCCGACCTGGTGCTCGACACCGGGCTGATCCCGTTCGCCGAGCGGTTCCCCGACCGGTTCGTCGAATGCGGGATCGCCGAGCAGGACATGGTGTCGCAGGCCGGCGGCCTGGCGCTGGCCGGCGATCTGCCGGTGGTGCACTCCTTCGCGTGCTTTCTCTCGACTCGGCCGAACGAGCAGATCTACACCAACGCCACCGAGCGCCGGAAGATCGTATACGTCGGCTCGCTGGCCGGGCTGCTGCCGGGCGGGCCCGGGCATTCGCACCAGTCGGTGCGGGACATCTCGGCCCTCGCCGCGGTGCCGGGGCTCGAGCTGATTCAGCCGGCGTCGGAGGAGGAGGTGACGCAGGCGGTGGCGTACTGTCTGACGGGAACGCCGGCGAGCTGCTACCTGCGGCTGGTCTCGATTCCCTGCCGCGTGCCATACCGCCTGCCCGCGGACTACCGGCTCGAGCGCGGCCGAGGCGTCGCGCTCACCGAGGGCGAGGACGCCGTCCTGTTCGGGTACGGGCCGGTCATGCTGGCGCAGGCGTACGACGCGGCGGCGCTGCTGGGGGAACGCCACGGCCTGGGCCTCCGGGTGGTGAACCTGCCGTGGCTGAATCTGGTGGACGACGCCTGGCTGGCCGCCGAGACGGCCGGAACGCGCGACGTGTTCACCCTGGACGACCACTACGTTCAGGGTGGACAGGGGGAGATGATCGCGGCGCGGCTGGCCGAGCTGGGCCGGGCGGAGGGCATCCGGGTCCATCGCTTCGGGGTACGGACCATTCCCGCGTGCGGCCAGAACGACGAGGTGCTGCGGGCGCACCGGCTGGACGGGGAGAGCCTGGCCGACGACATCCTGGCCACGGTGCGCGGGCGGGCGGACTGATGCTCCTCTTCTGGGACATCGACGGGACGCTGCTGACGACGGCGCGGAGCGGGATTCACGCCTGGGAGGACGCGCTCCACGAGCTCGCCGGCGTGCGGGCGGACCTCTCGGAGTTCGATACCGCGGGGCATCCTGATTTTCTGATCGCGCGGCGCCTGCTGGTCCAGCTGGCGGATCGGGCCGACCCGCCGCCCGGGATGGTGGAGCAACTGGTCCGCCGGTACGAGGACCTGCTGCCTGCCGCGCTGACGCGGCGCCAGGGGCGCGTCTTTCCAAACGTCCGAGAGATCCTCCAATCACTCGCCCTGGAGGCCGGGACGTGCTCCCTGCTGCTCACCGGGAACACCCGCCGCGGGGCTGAGGCCAAGTTGGCCCACTATGGCCTGACGGAATTCTTCAGCGACGGCGGATTCTCCGAGGGAGGCATGGACCGCGCGATGATCGCGCGCGCGGCGCTGGAGCGAGCCTCCGCGTCCGGCTGCGCCGCTCATCCGGGCCGGGTGTTCGTGGTGGGGGACACCCCCCACGACATTCGCTGCGCCCAGGCCATCGGCGCGCGGGCCGTCGCCGTGGCGACCGGGAGCTATGACGTACCTACTCTGGCGGCAGAGGGCGCCTGGCGGGTCCTCAGCCAGCTCCCGTCGGCGGCCGAGTTCCGGCACCTGCTCGATGGCCGGGAGGTGGCTACCGATGTCTGAGACGACGGTGCTCGCGGCCGCGCCGTTTCCATTCACGCTTCGCAACTTCGTCCCTACCGGACTGGTGGCGGAGCTCGAACGGCGCTACCAGGCCCGCGTCCACTTCGTCTCCCCCTATCCTCAACCTGAATTCACCGACGCGACAGGCGCCTCCTACTCCAACCTGCCGATCTCCGCGAGCACGGGCACCGGAGGGGTACCCACGGTCGCCGGGGTGACCCTGCTGGACCGGGCGCTCAAGAGCATCCACCTCACCGGTTTCGCGATGGAGTATCCGGACGGCAGCCTGCAAAACCTGGAGCTGAGCCGCCGCCGCTCACCGCAGAAGCTGATCGCCCACGCGCTCACGACGCTGGTGCCGCGCCGTTCTCCGGCGCGCGGGTGGCTCCGACAGCTGTACGGGCTCTACCGGCCGCGCCGCGCCGAAATCACGGCGGCCTTCGAGCAGGTGGCGCCGTCACTCGTGCTGGTGGCCTCGCCGGGACACTACTGGCTGGACCACTTCGTGCTGGACGAGGCCCGGCGCCGCGGCATTCCGAGCGCGTGCGTGGTTCTCAGCTGGGACAATCTCTACTCGCGCGGGCCGATGTGTCGCCGGCCCGACTATCTCATGGTGTGGAGCGAGGAGATGCGGCGCCAGGCGGTGGAAGTCCACCAGTTCCCGGCCGACCGGATCAGTGTCGTGGGGCCGCTCCAGTTCCGGTTCTACGCGGAGCCGGTCACGCCGGCGGAGATCGCCCTGATGCGGAGTCGTGTAGGGCTCCGTCCGAACGAGCCGTTCGTGGCTTACGTGTGCGGCGCGCGCACGGCCCGGTACGACGTGGAAGACGTCCGTGCCATGCTGGGCGAGCTTCGGCGCGGGCCCTATCGCGACTCCCGCGTGGTGGTGCGTCCGCATCCGCAAGGATCTCGGAAGGAGTACGACGCGCTCATCGAGGACGGAGTCCTGCTCGACCGCTCCCCCGACCTGACTGACGGGCGCACCGGGCCGGAGGCGCTCGATGTCGGCGCGATCAGGCATATGGCGAGCCTCCTCCGGGATGCGCGCTTCGTGGTGAGCAGCTGGGGGACGACCGCGCTGCTCGAGGCATGCATCTTCGACACCGCGAGCGTACAGCTCCGCTGGATGGACGTCCTGCCCCGGAGCACGCCGCACGAGGCCCGACTGGTGCGTGATTTCCAGCGCTACATCCACATGCGCACGTTCGACGCCACAGGCGCCCGGCCCTACTGCGATCATCCGTCCGAGCTCAACGGGGTGCTGGCGGACCTCGAGACGCGCGAGCATGCCTACTCGCACCGGCGGCGGGAGGCAGTGGCGCGCCTCACCTGTCTGCCACTTGGCAAGGTCGTGGACCGGGTGGTTGACGCCCTGGCACCGTTGCTTCCGGCGGCAGGCACCCCGGCCGGAGCAAGGATCGGCATCGCGTGATGTTCTTAGGCCTCAGCGTGGCAGTGTACGGCGCCCTGATTGTCTGGCTCGCGGGCCGGCTGGACGCCAGCACGGCGGAATGGGGCTATGCGCTCGGGCATCTGGTGCTGGCGGCGACCGTCAACGCCTTTCTGATTCGTTCCGCCCGGGACAAGTCGCTCAGCCTCCTGGGCTCCGCGCCGGTGGCGTTTCTGGTGGTCTCACAGCTGTACTTCACGATCAATGGCCTCAAGTACTTCTCACCGATCCTGTTGAATCCGCAGCTTGATCTGAGCCTCACGGCTCAATTCGTCGGCTCGGTGGCGGGTGAATTCGTGCTCATCGCCTCCGTCTGCCTCCTCCGGCTTCAACGCGGGCCGGAATCCGGCCGGGTGCTCGCCTGGATCGATCGGTATTGGGCTGACCTGCGCCGCCTCATGATCGTCTCGGTCGCGGGGTCGCTGATCTGCAAGGCCGCATTGTTTCAGCTCGGCTACGGGTCAGAATATACCGATACCCCGTTCACTGGTCGGGCGGTCCGGACGTATGCCGATTTCTTCATCCTCCTGGGCAACGACACGCTCGGCCTGCTCTCGCTGCTTCTGGGAATGCTGTACCTGCTCCGGCGGCGCACCGGTCGCCCACGACCGGTCACGGGATTCGTAGCCCTCATCGGTGTGTTGACTCAGGTGGGCTATGCGCTGATCTACCTCAAGGGGCGAACGATCCTCCTGGTCGCCTTCGTCATCTTCGCCCTCGCTGCCGAAGTCCGGTCGCGGCGCCTGGCGGAGCGCCTGCTCCAGGCGATGCTCATCGCCTTACCGGCCGCGTCTCTCTTCGGTGTTCAGTTCACGTTGTGGCTCGGACGCGTGAACCTGCCCGAGGATACCGGAACCCGCCTGGGGATCGCCGCGATCAATCGGCGTGCGGATTTGACCGACTTCGCGACCTCCATCATCGTGAACTCGAACGGCGAGGCGCACGATGCGACCATCATCACCGCAGCGGTGCTCAACACGATTCCGCGCGTGGTGTTCCCCGACAAGCAGACCGTGGTCAAGGATGTCTACTCCGATATCCTCGAGAAGCATCTCGGCTGGCCGGCATACGTCGACCGGGAGATAGTCGCCGATTACCAGGACTCGGCGTTCAGCGCCGGGGTCATGTCGTTCGGAACCGTCGGATTCGTTCTGGTTCCGCTGGCCCTGATCTGGGGACTGTACCTGGTGTCCCGCGGGCTGGAACGCACCTTTCGCGGGCTAGCCTATGGCGTGAGTCTGCTCTCACTCTGGCTCGTGGCGATGCGGGTAGAGGTCGAATGGGCCGATATCCCGTTCACCCTCCGTCAGGCCGCTGTCATCGGCATCGTCGCCTACGGGCTCCTCTGGATCTCGCGGCTCTTCCATGGCGCCCTCAAGGTTGCAGTTCGCCCACCTCACCCCATCATGGGGGCGGTGGACCCCGGCACCACCCCTGTCTGAGGGCCAAATGGTTGCGAAGCGCTTCACTGATCGACTCACGCGTGAGGACGAGGCACGGCGCACCCCGCTGTGGAAGGACCTGGTCTGACCACTCGAGGCATCCTGGCCATCACCAACTTCTGGCCGCCGATGGCCGGAGGAACCGGGTACGCTCTCCGCGGGATGATCGGTGGCCTGGCGAACGCCACGGTGCTGGCGCCCCGGGTGGCCGGTCTGGAGACCGGCGGCGCCTGTCGCGTGGTCCCGAGGCTGCGCTTCAGCGGACGTGCCGGCGGCCCGCTCAAGATCTTCAGTGTGCTGCAGCACCTTGAGGTGGTGCTCGCTCCGGCGCTGTGGTGCAGCAGACCGGGTCGCGAGTCCCCTGCGCTTCTCGTCTGCGTGCACCCCTTGTTCAGCGCGGCCGGGGGGCTGCTGACGAAGCGGCTCTTCGGGATTCCGTTCGTCACGCTGGCGCATGGGGAAGAGCTGACGATCGTGCAGCACCCGCGGTCGCCGCTACGATTCCGGCGTCGGCTCCTGGGGCTGACGCTACGATCGGCATCAGCCGTGATCTGCAACACGGAGCACACCCGGCTCCTCGCCGCCCGACTCTACGACGTTCCCGAGCACAAGCTGCGGGTCATCCACCCCGCGATCGACGCCAGTCAGCACCGACGCACGTCGCCCGAGGAGGCATCCGCGATCCGCGAGCGCCTGGTGGGTTCGAATCGTCTGGTCCTGATGGTCGGACGCCTGGCGCAGGTCCACAAGGGATTCGACACCGCCATTCTGGCTCTGCCGGAAATCCTGCGAAGTGTACCGGATGTCTCACTGGTGATCGCGGGGCCGGGCGATCCTGCGGCCCTTTCCACGCTGGCCCACTCGGAGGGGGTCGGCGACCACGTCGTATTTGCCGGAGAGCTGGCCCGACCCGACCTCAATCTGCTCTTCTCCGCGTGCGACCTCTTCCTCCTCCCCGGCCGGGAAGTGCAGGGCACCGCGGAGGGATTCGGGGTGGTATTCCTGGAGGCCGCTCTGGCCGGGAAGGCCGCCGTAGGGGGCCGGTCCGGGGGTGTCCACGAGGCTGTGCTGGACGGTGAGACCGGCCTGCTGGTGGATGGGCAGGTACCGGGGGAGGTGGCCGCCGCCGTGGTGCGCCTCCTGCGCGATCCGGCATTGGCGACGCGCCTGGGGAGGCGGGGTCGGGAGCGGGTGCTCGAAGAATTCGACGGCCGGCGCCAGCAGCAGCAGTTCACCGCCGTGGTCGAGCAGATACTCGAAGATGGGGAGCGAAACGCACGGTGAACGTGAAGGCGACCGTCATCATTCCGACCTACAATCGTCCTGATCTCCTGGAGCGCTCACTGCGGGCCCTCCTGGCCCAGGACCCCTCGACGCCCGCCTACGAGGTCGTGGTCGTGGACGATTGCTCCCGCTCCGATGTGGGTGCGCTGGTCGGGAAGCTCGCCGGCGCGAACCAGCGTGTCACGTACCTGCGGCATGACGTGAACCGCGGGCGGAGCGCCACCCGGAACACCGGAGTCCGGCATGCGCGCGGTGACGTCATCCTGTTCGTCGATGATGACGTGGTGGTGGAGGCGGGCTACGTTGCCGCGCACCTGCGCGCGCACGAGACCGCCGGACCCGAGCGGGTGGCCGTTGTCGGGGATCTGCGGTTTCCGCCGGACGTCGTCGCCGCGAGCAACTATGCGAAGTACCTGCAGTCCCGGTACCTGGGCGGCCGGGACCCCGGGGCGCTGGCCGGGCTCCGCCCCTCGGACCTGCACCCCCGTTTCCTCCTCGGCGCAGTCTGTTCGATGCGCCGCGACGACCTGCTCGCGGTGGGGGTGTTCAACGAGACGATACGGTTCTACGGTTGCGAAGACCACATCCTTGGCCAGGCACTCGAGCGTGTCGGTGTTCGGATCGTCTTCGCGCCGGAGGCGCGGGCACTGCATTGGGACTCCGTTGCCGTGAGCTGGTATCGGGCCAAGATGCAGGAGACCGCCAGGGACGGCATCCCGGTATTGCTGCACCATGCACCGGAGTTTCTGGAGGAGACCGGCTTCGCCGATCTCCTGCCGGTGGACTGGTCCCGCGACCGGCCGGCGCGGATTGTCCGCAAGCTGGTGATTCGAGCGGCGCTCAACCCTCTGGCGCTGCGAGCGCTCGAGGCATGGTCTGCGGCGACCGACCGGTATGGCTGGCTCTATGTACCAGCGGTCGGTCGGGCATTGAGCGCGGGGTGGTTCCTGCAAGGTCTGGGCATGCCCTCCAATGGTCCGCGCCTCGTGGTCTATGGGAGCTGAACCGCGGCCTGCGGTGACCGACCTCTCGGTCGGTGTCGTCACCTATCGCGCGGACCTGGACGAGCTCTGCAACGCCCTGGCCTCGCTCCGGATCGCGGCCGAACGGGCTCGCGCATCGGGTGCGCTCGGGCGCATGACCCTCTGGCTCGTGGACAACGGTGGCACCGACCCGGCCGCGCTCGCCGCCGCCGTCAGTCTCGCGGAGGCAGGCGCGGGCGAATGGCTGCGCACGGAAACGCTGCGCGGCCACGGCAACGTGGGATACGGCCGAGGGCACAACCTGGCCCTGGCGCGCACCGACGCCCGGTATCACCTGGTGCTCAATCCCGACGTGCTCCTCGAGCCGGACGCGCTCGTGGCCGGTCTCCGGTACCTCGACGCCAACGCCGAGGTCGGAATGATCACGCCGCGGGCGTACACCGCGACGGGCGAGCGCCAGTACCTCTGCAAGCGGCATCCGAGCGTGCTGGTGCTCGCCCTTCGCGGCTTCGGCCCAGCCTCCCTTCGCCGGCGGTTCAGACGCGTGCTCGACCGATACGAGATGCGCGACCTGCCCGAGGACGCGCCGTCCTCCCCGATTCCGATCGCCAGCGGCTGCTTCATGCTCTGCCGCCGAGCGCCGCTTGCGGCCATCGGCGGATTCTCACCCGAATATTTTCTGTACTTCGAGGACTTCGATCTCAGCCTCCGCTTCGCGCGGCAAGCCACGATCGCGTACGTGCCGACGGTGCGGATCCGCCACGCGGGCGGAGAAGCGGCGGGAAAAGGCTGGGCGCACCGCCGCATGTTCGTCCGCTCGGGGCTCACCTTCTTCCGGCGCCACGGCTGGAGGTTGTGTTGACCCGGTCGTGGGGGCCGCGGCTGCTCGTCACCGGCGCCACGGGGTTCCTGGGCGCGCACGTGGTCCAGGCGCTGCTCGGGCGCGGCCTGGCCGTTCGGGCCCTCACGCGCCACGGCAGCGCGCCGGCGCCGGGCGGGACCGAGCCCGCGCCCGTGGCCGCGCTGAACGACTCGGCCGGCCTGCGACGGGCTCTCGAGGGCGTGACGAGCGTAATTCACCTGGCGGCCTATGTTCACCGGGCGCGGGTCCCGCACGACGAAGCCGCCTACCGCGAGGTCAACGTGGACGGCACGGTCGCGTTGCTCGACGCGGGCGTGGCCGCCGGCATCCGCGACTTCGTCTTCGTCAGCACGGTCAAGGCCGTGGGGGAGGTCAGCCGCGAGCCCTGGACCGAGCGCACGCCGCCCGCGCCGGTAGATCCCTACGGCCGCACGAAACTGGCCGCCGAGGAAGCGGTGCGGGCGGCGGCGACCCGGTATGGGCTGCACGCCCCGATCCTCCGGCTGCCGCTGGTCTACGGCCCGGGGATGCGGGCGAACGCCCTCCGGCTGTTCCAGCTGGTCGATCGCGGTCTGCCTCTGCCCCTCGGCGCAGTCCACAATCACCGGAGCCTCCTGTACGTCGGCAACTTCGTTGCGGCCCTCGCCGCCACCATGGAGCACGAGGCGGGCGACGACCTGTTCTTCGTGAGCGACGGTCCCCCCGTTGCCACGCCGGACCTGATCCGGGCGATCGCGCGCGCGCTCGGCCGCCCGGCCCGGCTCCTACCCGTACCCATCGGTTTGATGCGTGTGGCGGCGCGGATAGGTGACCAGATGGCGCGAATCGCCCCGGCCGTTCCCGTCACCAGCGCTACCCTGAATCGCGTGGTCGGCTCGCTGGCGATCGACGGCTCCAAGCTGTCCGCCGCCGTAGGCTTCCGCCCGCCGTACACGCTCGAGCAGGGGCTCGCCGCCACTGCAGCCTGGTACCGCGCACGGGGCCGCCCGTGAGCCCGCTTGCCGCCGCATTCCCCGCCTTCGTCGGGGCCCTGCTCCTCACCGGGCTCGCGCGCCGCATCGCGGTGGCGCAGGCGCTGCTCGACGTGCCCAACGAGCGCAGCTCGCATACGTCTCCCACGCCGAGAGGGGGCGGCCTGGCCATCGTGGCGGTGGTGCTGTCCGGGGTGGCGATCCTGGGGCTGATCGGGACGCTGGGCCGGGACGAGAGTTGCGCAATCCTGGGCGGCGGGACCCTGGTCGCGGTGGTCGGCTGGCTGGACGACCGTCATGGCCTCAGCGCGCGAACCCGGCTCACGGCGCACGTGGCGGCGGCGGGATGGGCCCTCTGGTGGCTGGGCGGGATGCCGTTCCTCACGACCGGCCAGGAGGTCCGGTCTCTGGGAGTGTTCGGCACGGTCCTCGGCGGGTTCGCCATCGTCTGGGCCATCAACGTGACCAACTTCATGGATGGGATCGACGGGCTCGCCGCGGGCGAGGTTGCCACGGTTACCCTCACGGCGGCCCTGCTGCTGGCGGAAGTCGATCCACCTCTGGCCGCGGTTGCGGCGCTCACCGGCGGCGCCGCGCTCGGGTTTCTCCCGTGGAACTGGCGGCCCGCGCGTATCTTCATGGGAGATACGGGCTCCGGGTTCCTGGGGTTCGTCCTGGCCGTGCTGGCGGTCGCCTCGGAACGGGCGGGCGCCCTGCCGGCGCTCGCCTGGATCGTCCTTTACGCCGTCTTCGCCACGGATGCGACGGTCACGCTGCTCAGGCGGGCATGGCGGGGGGATCGGTGGTACAGCGCGCATCGGTCCCACGCCTATCAGCGTGCGGTCCAGGCCGGCTGGTCCCACGCGCGGGTCACCACCGCCGTGCTCCTCCTGAACGTCGGCCTGGGCCTGCTGGCCTGGCGCGCCGCCGCTCGACCGGAGCTGCTGGGCGCGGTCCTGGCCGCGGCATTTGGGCTGACCGGGCTGGCCTACGGGCTGGTGGAGCGCGTGCGACCCATGGCCCCGAGGGCGCCCAGGTTGTGACGCTCCTCCCGGCCCCGGCTATCTTGAGTCACCTTGGACCACGTAGCGTGACCGTCATGGGAGGTCTGTGAGCGCCCAACCATCGTCCAGGACACCGCTCTCCACGGCCGACCCGAGCGATGGAGACGTGTCGCTGCTCGCCATCGCCAACGTGCTGCTTCGGTACCGCGGCCTGATCGCCGGCACCGTCGTGGGGCTGACGCTGGTCGTGGCGGTCGTGACCCTCCTGCTTCCCCGGACCTACACGGCGCACGCCACGCTGACCCCGCAATCGCGCCGGCCCTCCACGTCGCTCTCCGGCCTGGCCTCGCAGTTCGGCCTGGCGCTGCCGTTGGGCGACGTCGCGCAGTCGCCGGCATTTTATGCGGACCTGCTGAAGTCATACCACATCCTCGGCGCGGTGGTGGACACGAAGTTCGAGTATCCGACCGAGGCCGGAGTGGTCCGAGGGACCCTGGTCGACATCTACAAGTCCAAGGGCGCCACGCCCGCGCTCAAGCGCGACGCAGCCATTCGGCGGCTGGACAAGAGTGTGGAGGCGACGACGGTACAGAAGACGGGGGTGATCGACCTGGCGGTCACCACTCGCAATGCGGCCCTCGCGCTGCAGGTCAGCACCCGGCTGATCGACCTGCTCAATCAGTTCAACCTGGAGAGCCGGCAGACCCAGGCCGGCGCGGAGCGGCGGTTCACGGAGCAGCGACTGGGTGAGGTCAAGAGCGATCTGCGCGCGGCCGAGGACCAGCTGCAGCACTTTCTGCAGCGGAACCGCGAGTACCGCAACGCGCCCGAGCTCAACTTCCAGCAGGAGCGGCTCCAACGTCAGGTGCAGCTGGAGCAGCAGCTCTACACCACGCTGTCCCAGTCGTTCGAGCAGGCGAAGATCGAGGAGGTTCGCGACACCCCGGTGATCACGGTGGTCGAGCCGCCGGAGGCGCCCGTGCGGCCGGACCCCCGGGGACTGGTCCGTAACGCGTTTCTGACGATCATTCTGGGATTGCTTCTGGGAATGGCGCTGGCGATCGGGCGCGCCTACGCGGTGAACGCCCGCTCGCTCCGGACGCAGGAAGTGACCGAATTCGACCGCCTGCGGCGCGAAACACTCGCCGATCTGCTCCGTCCGTGGCGTCCCCTTCGGCGGGCGTTCCGGCGCTCGAACCCGTCCGGATCGGGTCACTCCGACACGTCGATCGCCTCTCCGAGGCCCTGAGGAGGTGCACTGCCGGATGGCGCGAGGTTTGCTCAGTAGCGTGCTTCTTTCACCTTCGAGGACATAACCTCAGCCTTGCCATTGCCTTGACTCTGATACCCTGGTCGGAGATACTCTACCGGAATGGCACTCGATACGCACCTCCCCGTGGCAAGCAGAATACGCAACCGGTACCTGTTCGCCTCGGATGTCCTGCTATTCTCCTCCGCGACGGTGTTGTCGTTCGCCCTCCGGTTCGAGGGTTTTGAGTGGGGATCGGCTCAGAATCACGCCGCGCTGCTGTTCCTCCTGATCTCCCTTCCGCTCAAACTCGCGATCTTCTGGCGCGTCGGCATCTACCGGCGGCTCTGGCGCTATGCCGGCATCGTCGACATCGAGCGCCTGATCTCGGCGTCGACGGCGTCCGGACTGCTGGGGCTCCTGATCGGGGCGTTCGTGCTGCCCGCGATGGGCCTCACCGTCATGCGCGTGCCGCTCAGCGTGCTCTTCATGGACGGCCTGCTGACCGCCGCGTTCGCGGCGTCCCCGCGGTTCGCGGTGCGGGCCCTCGGGCGCCGAGGGCAGCAGCACCGGCTGCAGGACGCTCCGCGGGCGCTCATCGTCGGGGCGGGCGCGGCAGGGGAGATGATCGTCAAGGAGTTGATGAGCCATCCGGCGCTCGGGCTCAACCCGGTCGGGTTCGTGGATGACGATCGCTCCAAGCACGGTCACCGCATGTGCGACCTGCCGGTGCTGGGAAACCTGGCGGCCATTCCCGACCTGGTGCTGACGCACGAGATCGATGAGCTGGTGATCGCGATGCCGCGGGCCCCCGGAGCGGTCGTGCGCCAGGTCGTCCGCGCGGCGCTCGAGGCCGACGTCAAGACGCGGACGGTGCCCGCGATGTTCGACATCATCTCCGGCAAGGTGAGCGTGCGCTCACTCCGGCGGGTTGAGATCCAGGACCTGCTCAGGCGGGAGCCGATCCAGACCGACCTCGAGCAGGTTCGTGGCCTGGCCACCGGCGAGACGGTGCTGGTCACCGGGGCCGGCGGGTCGATCGGCAGCGAGCTCTGCCGCCAGCTCGCCCGGCTGGAGCCGGCCCAGGTCGTCGTGCTGGGGCACGGCGAGAACTCCATTTTCGACATCCTGGCCGAGCTGACCGAGCGCTTCCCGACCGTGAGCGCGGTGCCGGTGATCGCCGACGTCCGCGACCGCGAGCGGCTCCGGCAGGTGTTCCGGCAGTACCGGCCCTACTCGGTGTTCCACGCCGCCGCCCACAAGCACGTCCCGCTCATGGAAAGCAACCTCGCCGAGGCCGTGACCAACAACGTCCTCGGCACCAAGAACGTGGCGGAGCTGTCGGCGGAGTTCGGGGTCGAGCATCTGGTGATGATCTCGACCGACAAGGCCGTCCGGCCCACCAACGTCATGGGCGCCACCAAGCGGGTGGCGGAACAGATCGTTCAGGAGATCGCCGAGACCCACGAGCGGAAGTTCGTCGCCGTCCGGTTCGGCAACGTGCTCGGCAGCCGAGGAAGCGTGGTCCCGACCTTCCTCCGGCAGATCCGGAACGGGGGGCCGGTGACGGTGACGCACCCCGAGATGCGGCGCTACTTCATGACCATTCCGGAGGCGGTCCAGCTGGTGCTGCAGGCGGGGGCCATCGGCAGAGGCGGCGAGGTGTTCGTCCTCGACATGGGGGAGCCGGTGAAGGTGCTCGATCTGGCCACCGACCTCATCCGGCTGTCCGGCCTCGAAGTGGGGATCGACATCGAGATCCGGTTCACCGGCACCCGGCCGGGGGAGAAGCTGTACGAGGAGCTGTTCTTCGACTCGGAGAGCTCGATCCCGACCGACCACCCGAAGGTGCTCCGCGCGAAGAACGGGGCGCTGCCCATCGGGTTGAGCTCGGTGGTGGACGTACTGGTGGAAGGCGCGCGGAAGGGACGGTCCGACGACGAGATCCGGGAGCTGCTGGCGCGCCTGGTGCCCGATTTCTCCGTGCCGGCGGATGCGACCGAACGGGTCGAGGTCGGGCCGAGCTAGTTTCTCGCCACCACGATGATGGTGATCAGGGCGCCGAGGAGCTGAGCGGCGGTGCCCAGGATAGCGGTCAGGTTGCTCGACGGCTCGGCCGTCGTCAACGTCGGGACGTACACCACGGCCCCCGCCTTGGGGTGGGGCACCCTGTCGGCAAAGACCTGCTTCCGCTTGACCCCTTCCCGCGTTCCACCCGGCTGGGTGACGTAGGGATGCCGCGAATCGCCCGTCTGCGTGTAGCCCCCTGCCTGATCGACGTACCAGTCCAGATTCTTCCCCGGCGTGTACGCCACGGCTCCCGGCGAATTCACCGCCCCCTGAACCAGCACGATCGGATTGTACTCGGGAATGTGAATCGAGTCGCCGCTCGCGAGGATGATGTTGTCGCGGAACCTGGGGTTCTTGAGCACGCGCGGCAGGTCGATGCCCACGCGCTCGGGCAGCCCGCGCCGGGTCGTGTCCCGGGAGGCCACATCGGACGGCGCGAGCGACCGGAGCCGGTCGGCGCCGGCGGGCGTGTTGCCGTAATACGAGCGATAGAACTGAATACCGCCCGGGTACGCCTCCTTGGTGAGGCCGCCCGCGCGCTCGATCAGGTCGGCCAGGCGCTCGGTCTTGGAGCGGAGGGAATAGCGGCCCGGAGACTTCACCTGTCCGCTGAGCACCACCGTGCGCTGCAGCGACCACTCGCCCTGGCGAAGCACGAGGACGTTGTCGTACGGCTGAAGCGGCGCGTCGCCCGCGGACGCGGGGCCGGCGGCCACCGCGCCGGCGGCCCCCCGGCCCAAGACGTAGCTGGAGTCGAGCGGGACCCGCACCGTCTCGGCCAGCGCTCCGGCCGGCCGGCTCTCGGGCAGCCGCGCGATCTCCGCCTCGAGCTGGGCGTCCTGGGTCAGCCCGTTGGCGAGGAGGATCAGGTCGCGCATCGTCATCCCCTCCCGGTAGGGCACCTGGCCGGGGCGGCGGACGGCGCCGACGATCGCCACGTACTTCTCCGGGCGGAACGTGGTGCGGGAGAAGACGCGCACCTCGTCCAGGTCCTCCAGCGCCAGGTCGTCCTGCACCCTGCCTGTGGAGTCGGCGAACGCGGCGCGGAGCTGGATGAAACTGGAGTCCTCGCGCATCCGGGTGACCAGAATGCGGGACAGGTAGACGTCGGGCTTGGGGCCGCCGGCCAGCCGGATGGCGTCGCTCAGCTTCATGCCGGCCGTGAAGCCCACCTGGCCTTCGACCCAGACGTTGCCCCGCACGGTGACGAAGCCGCGCTGGCGGTCGGCCACCGGGTAGACGGTGACGGAGTCCCCGGGCGCCATCGGCACCGCGGGCACCAGGCCGCCGCTGAACTGGTCGGCGCCGACGGCGATGACCACACGGGCCCGCCCGTCGGGCCCGCGTGACGCGGGCGGCAGGATGCGGTGAATCGTCACCCGGGCCTGCACCGCGGAGGGATCGAGCCCGCCGGCGAAGGCGATGGCGTCCTGCAGCGTCTCGCCGCCAAGCAGCTCGTAGATGGCCGGCCGCAGCACCCTCCCCGTGACAGTGGCGCGGGGCCCGTGCACGGGAACGAAGACCACGTCGCCGCTCTGGAGCCGGATGTCGGTGGGGTTGCTGCCGCGGAGCAGGTACTCGTACAGGTCGAGGCTGTCCAGCAGCGCCCGGCCGCGCCGGATCTGAACGTAGCGGAAGGTTCCATTGGTGGTGGGGCCCCCGGCGGCGTAGAGGGCGGTCAGCACGGTGCCCGCGCTGGACATCTGGTAGGCGCCGGGCCGGACCACGTCGCCCGCGACGTAGACCTGGATGGTCCTGAGGCGTCCGATCGAGAGCTGGAACCGGGTGGAGGCGTTCGGGCCGCGCTTCACGCCGGAATACACCCGGCCGAGCCGGCCGTAGAGCTGGTCCTGGAGCTGACCAAGCGTCAGGTTGGCGACGTAGACCTGGCCCACCTGGGGGATGACGACGAACCCTTCCCGGGTGACCTCGAGCGTGTGCGAGCGCTCGACGTCGCCGGTCAGGATGAGGACGAGCTGATCGCCGGGGCCGAGCCGGTAGTTCTGGTCCACCGGCCCGGCCTGCGCCGGCTGGAAGCGGGTCGTTGCTCGTCGGAAAGTCTCCACGCCGAACACCTTCAACCCGGCCCCGCGGAGCACCGCGACCGAATCGGCCAGCGAATCGGCCCGGGCCGAGTCTGCGCGGAGCATCCTGATCGAGTCTAGCACCGCGCGGAGCGAATCCGACGTCCCCCCGATCGAATCCACCAGCCGCAGCGAGTCCGCCTCGTCGCCCGACAGCACGCCGAGGGCGCGGACGGCGTCGAGGGTCCGGGGGCCGAACTGCGCGGCCACGGTCGTGTCGGCGCCCTGGATGTAGTCGTCGAGCATGTTCTCGGGATAGCCCGCCGCCCGGAGCCGCGACCGGACCTGGTCGGGCGTCAGTCCCGACCGGGACAGCCGATCGCGCAGCTGCTGGACCAGCTCCGGCTGCGCCTTGAGCAGCGACTCCGCCTGCTCCGGCGACGGGAGCTGCTGCGGCCTGCCGGTCGTCGGAACCTGGCCCGAGACCGGAGAGGCGAACGCGATGAGAAGGGCAGCCAGGGCAAACCACACCCGGACGGGCAGGGACCTACGCAATTCCAAGGTGGGCATGGAGGGCGAAGATCGCTCGTAAGTAGGGCGAAGTCAAGCGGTTGCGCGAAGGAGATCGCGCCAGAAGCCGAGCGTCCGCTCGGCCACCGCGGCGTCGCTGTACTGGTCCATCGCCCGCCGCCGGCCGGCGAGGCCTAGCCGCTGCACCTCGCCGGGATCGTCGTGCAGCCGCTGGAGCGCTTCGCTCAACGCGGGCACGTCTTCTTCGGGGAGGACCAGGCCGGCATCCCCGATGGTCTCGGGCAAGGCGCCGCCGGTGCTGCCGACCACGGCGATGCCGTGCGCCATGGCGTCGACCGCCGCGCGGGGCACGGCTTCGACCCAGCGCGGCGTATTGCGGGACGGCACGACGACCACGTCGAGCCTGGGCCAGACCAGATCGACCGAGGCGCGGGGGAGGGCGCCGAGCCAGGTCACGCGTCCGGCGATGCCCAGCCGCTCGGCGAGGCCCTCGAGCTCCTCCTGCGCGGGGCCGGTGCCCACCACGGTGATGGTCCAGCGGCCGACGAGCTTGACCGCGGCGCGGAACAGCAGGTCGAGCCCCTTCTCGTGGATCAGGCGGCCGACGAAGCCGATCGCGAGCCCGGCGTGGGGCGTGCGGTCCACGGCGAGCGGCAGCGGCGTGCCGAGCTGCGGGATGGTGCGGTGGGGCAGGGAGGGGTGGCCCTTGAGCGCCAGGCGTCCGGCGAGCTCGTTGACCGAGATCACGCCCGCGGCGCCGGCCAGCGCGCGGTTGCGGCGGAGTGAAGCCAGCGTGCTCCGCCGGACGGGCTGGCTTTCGCGAGTGAGGAGCACGTATGGGATCCGCAGCCGTCGCGCCGCGCGGGCGATGGCGGCGGCGCCGTTGCTCCACGGCTCCTCTTCGATCTGCACGAGCTCCGGGCGAAAATCGGTCAGCAGCCCGCGCACCGTCGCGCCGTGCCAGAAGGGGTTCGCCGCCGGCATCGCGCTGCCGCGGATGGGCACTGGGACGGTCCGGACGCCGCCATCGTCGCCCCAACTGGTCTGCTGCTGCTCGACGAGGCCGGCCGGCACCCAGCGATCGGGCACCGCAGCGGCGATGGTGGCGCCGAGGCCGGCGAGGGCGCGAAGCTTGCCACGCGCGGAGGGGTCCGCGTAGACGCGAGAGATCACGAGGGCGCGCACAGCACCAATCTCGCCCCGCACGGGGCCAGGACCAAGGGGACGACGTGGTTGACTTGGGTCGCGGGTCATGGTGAACTTGGCGAGACTTCCCATGCGCATTCTTCATCTCGCGAAGTACTACTGGCCGCGCTCCGGCGGCATGGAACGGGTGGTCCAGGGACTCGCCGAAGGCGCGGCGAACCTCGGCCACCAGGTGGAGGTCGTGGCCATCGAAGGCCGCGGCAAGGCCGGCAGCTCCGGGCGCCAGCGCTCGGCGGTCACGCGGGCGTTCTCGTTCGCGGCCCTCGGCTCGCAGGAGATCGCGCCGGGCTACATCGCGGCCGCCTGGAAGCGGGCGGACATCATCCACGTGCACCACCCCCATCCGCTGGCCGACGTGGCCTGCCTGCTCCGCGCCGGGCGCACGCCGGTCGTGGTGACCCAGCACGCCGACTCGCGGCGCTCGATGTACCGGCCGGTCACGAGGCTGGTGCTGCGGCGCGCGGCCGCGGTGGTCGTGCCGAGCCGCGCGCACCTGGCGCTCTCGAACGAGCTGGTGGGATGGGAGAGCAAGGTCGAGGTCATACCCTTCGGCATCGACCAGTCGCGCTGGGAGACGGTCCCGCCGCCGCCGCCCGGTGCCGCGCCGCGAGCGATCTTCATCGGCCGGCTGGTGGCGTACAAGGGGCTCGACATCCTGCTCCGCGCGCTCGAGCGGGTGCCCGAGCTCCGGCTGGACATCGTGGGATCGGGCCCCGAAGGGCCGCGGCTCCGGACGCTGGCGCAGGCGCTGGCGATCACCGACCGGGTGCGCTGGTATGGCGAGTACCCCGACGAGGACCTTCCGCGCCGCATGGCCGACGCCGATTTCCTGGTGCTGCCGTCGGTCACGGTGGAGGAGATGTTCGGGCTGGTCGTCCTCGAGGCGATGGCATCGGGCCGGGCGGTGATCACCACGGCGCTGCCGAGCGCGGTGCGCGAGGTCAACGTGCCGGGCGTGACCGGCCTCGAGGTGCCGCTCCGGGACGTCCCGGCGCTGGCGAACGCGCTCGAGGCACTGTGTCACGACCCGGCCCGCCGGCGGACCATGGGCGAGGCCGGGCGGCGGCGGGTGCAGGAGCGCTTCACCCAAACCGCGATGGCGGAGCGGCACATCGAGTTGTACCAGAGAATCCGGGCCTCCAAGGGCTGACATCCCAGTGGGGGCCGCGCGAGGTCTATATGACGAAGTTCGGACGGCCGTCCGGCCTGGAGCGCCAGGCGCGGCTCAAGCCGCAGTACGCCTCGCTCTATCCCGGGGTAGTGGCAGGCGAGTGGGTCCCGGGGTGGGTGCTGGCGGAACAGTTGATGAACACGGCCGAGCAACGAGGCATCGTGGCGGGCGCACGGGTGTGCGACCCGGCCCACTGCGAGTTTCGCGGAGGTGGCCGTCGGACGGCGAAATTCCAGGACCTCCGGACCCGGATGGCGGACCGGCCGTAGGGTTCGCTTGTCCGGCGGCGTGGGTGGTCACATGTTTCGCGCACGCGGGCCCTTAGCTCAGGTGGTTAGAGCAGCGGACTCATAATCCGTCGGTCCCAGGTTCGAATCCTGGAGGGCCCACTTTCCTCCGCGACAGCGAGACTACACCTGTCCACGACTCGCGCTTACCCGCGTGAAAACAACTTCGATCTGCTCCGCATCATCCTCGCCTACACGGTGGTCGTCTACCATAGCGGTTACCTCACCGGCCACGACCGGCTGACGCCGGGAACCCTGGCCGGGGTGGCCGTGGCGGGCTTCTTCGTGATCAGCGGCTTCCTGTTGACCTGGAGCCTCGAGCGCAATCCGAGCCTCAAGGCGTTTGTCTTGAAGCGGGTGTTTCGCATCTATCCGCTGTACGCGCTGGTGATCCTGCTCCAGGCCGCCCTCCTGACCGCGGAAGTGGGGACTTTGCGAAACGGCATCGCCGGCGAGCTCGCGCGGTACCTCGCGGCCAATCTCGTGTTCGCGAACTTCCTGCAACCCACCATCGGCGGGACTCTCGCCGGTCTCCGCGTCGATGCCATCAATGGGAGCGCGTGGACGCTCAAGGTCGAGATCGCCTGCTACATCGCGCTCCCGTGGGTATTGGCGGCTCAGCGACGTCTGGGGAGGGTCTGGACCGCGGGTCTCGCGCTCCTGTGCGCCGCCTATCCGCTGCTCTGGAGCGGGGCGGCCGACGGGGCTCACGGCGCTGTCTACCTGAGTCTGGCGAGCTGTTTTCTGACCGGCTCGCTGCTGTACGGCTGGGGGCACCACCTCAGTCGCTTTCGGGCGCTGTTCCTGCCGGTCGCGGTGACCGGGGCCCCGATCGTTCTGGCCGGCTCGGCCTGGCTGATGCCGGTCCCGATCGTCGCTCAAGTCGTAGTTGGGCTCTGGGTGTACTGCGTGGCGTTCGCCGGTCGGACCATCGCCATCAAGAACGACGTGTCCTACGGAGCCTATCTGTTGCACTTTCCGATCATCCAGCTCGGGCTGGTCCACGGCCTGCTGGCCGGAAGCTGGCTGGCGATCGCCCCCAAGGTGCTGCTGGCAACGACGGCGCTGGCCTGGCTGAGCTTCCGGTATCTCGAGCGGCCGATGATCAACCTGGGACACCGCCTGTCGCATGAATCGACAGCGCCGGCCTTCAGGAAGGATCGGCTCCGGCCCTAAGGGCCTTCAGGGCTCATTCGTACCGCTGGATCGGTATACACGACGGTGCCGATCCAGCTCCGAGGCGAATCGGTCAGGAAATACCGCCGGGCGTGAACCAGGAGGTCCCAGAGCTTCCGCACCTTCCCGACTTCGGGCTCGACGGTGGTCGCCAGCTTGTAGGCCTTCACCGGGCGAGAAAAGCTCTTCGCCGCGAAGGTCTTCGGATCGAAGGACGCACTCCAGTTTTCGAACACGATGGCGAATCGACCGTCCCGCGGCAGGACGGCGGCTATCTCCGTCAATACCGTTTCCTCATACCCCTCCACGTCGACTTTGATTACGACGCTTCGCTTGCCTTCCGCGAAGATCTCTCCCAGCACGTCCCGGCCTCTTCGGATATCGACGGTGATCTTCTCATAGTTCCGCTCGTCGAACGAGCCGAAGCCGTCTTTGCCGGCGAGCTCCTGGAGGGTGTACGTATTGGCAGGGCCGCGAATGAACCCGCCGCCGGCGTTGTACCGGGGAACCGTGAGCTCGCATCGGTCGTCCCGGTCCCCGAGACCGAAATTGAAGAGCGTGGTGTTCTCGCCCAGGGAGTCGTAGAGATTGGCGGTCAGCACCGAGAACACTCTCGGGTTCGGCTCGAAGCAATAGGCGGAATGGAAGAACGGTCGGCAGTAGAACGTCGTGAGGCCGATGTTGGCCCCGATGTCGACCAGCGCGTCCCGGCAGCCCGCCTCGGCCAAGGCCTTCAGAAGCAAGACGACTTCTCTCTCGTGAATGGCGGCGAGGGTGGGCGACCAGGAGAGGTAATCGCGTGGCTTCAAGTAGAGCGGTGAGCTGCCGCGAGTGAGATACTTGTACAACCGGTATTCGATGCGGTAGCGGATGGCATCCAGGAAGAATCCCAGACGCGTCTCCTGGTGGATGTACCTGGGGAGCGGGTGAAAGGGGGCCCCAGGGGACGCCGTCCGAGGTTCGCTGCCGGTCTCGTTCGTCATGCAAGGAATCTGTCACCGGACGGCTGCTGCCGCTCGGGCCACCTGCCGACCAAGCAAAGACGTTCGGCGGCGAGCCCGCAGTATTGACGGCCCGGCCCCAGGAGCGAAGTTTGGAGCGCCATCCCACGAGACTGGGCCGGCCGACGCGCCTCGGCGCCCGGGCACACTTGGCCGCCCCCAGCCAGCGTTGCTGTGTGCGTATCGGGCGCTGGACCAAAGGAGCCCCGACCCATGCGCATCGTCACGATCGCTACCTGTCTTGCGCTCGTCGGCTCGCTCGCGGTCCACCCCCTCGTCGCGCAGGGGGCAGCGAGCGATCCATGCAGCCTGCTGACCGCGCAGGAGGTGAGCGGCATCCTGGGGATCAAGTCCCTCCCAGGCCGCCCGTGGCTCGGGACCAGCAAGACCTCCTGCTTCTTCTCGGCGGACACCACGTTCGACCTCACCTCCCGGACCGCCACCGTGCAGATCGTAACCACGGCGGCCTTCGATTTCGGGAAGCCGATGAGCACGCACGGCCCGCTGGCGGGACGGAGCGCTGGAGTCGGCGACGAGTCTTACTATGTGAGCGGCGGGAGCTACGCCAAGCTCGGCGTCCGCAAGGGCGGCCGCGCGTTCAGCATTACGGTGACGTCGGGACCGGGAAAGACTACGCCCGACCAGGTGGCCGACTTGGAGAAGGCGTTGGCGAAGGATGCGGTGGCGCGGCTCTAGGCGCTTCGCCCGGGGCGCGCTAGGGTCTCTGCCGTCATCCCGAGCGGAGCGAGGGACCTCGCCGACTGGTTCGGGAGAGTGGCAAGGCTCCGAAATGGTCGAGAAGGTCCCTCGCTCCGCTCGGGATGACGGGGGGCGGGCCGCTCTACGGGGCCAGCACTCCCGCCGCCTGCTCGAGCAGGTCCGCCTGCCGCTCGAGCGCCTGCCCCATCGCCGATGCGCCGGCCTCCGCCTCCTTCCATCGCTTGTCCTCGATGGCCTCCCGCACGCCCGGCATCGTCTTCGGGCTGTAGCCCGTGTACCAGCCGGGGGCCGAGAGCAGTTGCCGGTACCACGGCCGCCGTGACAATCCCTCCGGCGGCGCGAGCGCGCGCTCGGCCTGCGCCAGCAGCGTGTTGAGGCGCGCCACGCGGGCGGTGTCGAGCGTGGCGCCGCCGTCGCGCATAGCCGTCGTGTAGGCGCGCTCGAACCTGGCGCTCGCCTCCTTGAGCCGGGCCGCGCCGTTCTGGAGAGGCGCGAAGTCGAGGAACGGCGGGACCGGCTCGCGCACGGGTGCCACGGTGGGCCGGCGGGGATCGCTCATCGCCACGAACAGGCTCTCGTCCACCTGGCGGTTCTGGTCCTCGATCGAGTCGCGCACGCCGGTCAGCAGGTCCTGCACCTCCTTGAGATTGGCGGATACGCGCTCGGACAGCCGGCTGAACTCGTAGGGCAGCACATCGGCGCCGGCCAGACGCATCGTGGTGAGGCCGACGGTCTGCGCCAGCGCGCGGCCGAAGGTGAACGAGGTGTCGCTGAAGGTCGTGTACCAGTGGAAGCTGTCGTAGATCGAGTGGTAGATCCCTCCGTCGTCGGCGCCGCCGAAGCCGAGGCTGAGCGACGGGATGCCGAGATGGTGGTAGAACGCCGTGTAGTCGGAGCCGGAGCCCATCGGGGCAACGACCAGATCGGACCGGTCGCGGGCCTCGCGGCGCTTGTCGCCGCGGGCGGCGGCGGCCACCTCGCCGAGATGCGCCCGCTTCCAGACCGACATGCCGGTCTCGGGGTCTTTCACGTCGCGCGCGAGCTCGGACAGCATCCGCGCGAGCGCGGGGGAGCCGTCGGCGCCGAGGCGCCCCCGACCGTTGCCGTCGGTGTTGAGATACGCCACCGCGTGCGCCAGCTCGTCCGCGTGGGTCTCCGCCCATTCGGTGGAGCCCAGCAGCATCGGCTCCTCGCCGTCCCAGGCGGCGAGCACGATGGTGCGCCGCGGTCGCCACCCTTGCTTGAGCAGCACGCCGTACGCCCGGGCCTCCTCGAGCATCGCCACCATGCCCGAGAGCGGATCTTCCGCGCCGTTGACCCACCCATCATGATGGTTGCCTCGCACGACCCACTCGTCGGGCCGCTCGCTGCCCGGGATCCGGGCGATCACGTCGTATGCCGGCACGATCCGCCAGTCGAAGCGGAGCTTGAGCCGTACCTTGGCGGGACCGGGGCCGATGTGATACGTGATCGGCAGGCCGCCGACCCAGCCTGCCGGCGCCGGATGTCCCCGGATCGCGGCGAGCAGCGGCTGCGCATCGGCGGAGGAGAGCGGCTGCACCGGAATGGTCGGCAGCGTCGCCGCCTTCGACCGGTCGAGCCGCTTGGCGTCCTTGGTTGCGCCGACGCCGGGCGTGAGCGGATCGCCGGCGTAGAGCGGCATGTCGAGCACGCTGCCGCGCTGAACGCCGTCCTTCGGGCGGAACGGGCCGGCTGGATAGGGATCGCCCGCCTGGTAGCCGTCGTCGCGCGGATCGGAATAGATGAGGCAGCCGACTGCGCCGTGCTCGGCCGCCACCTTGGGCTTGATGCCGCGCCACGAGTGGCCGTAGCGTGCGATCACGATGGCTCCCTTGACCGAGATGCCGAGGCGCTCGAGGCGGACGTAGTCCTCGGGCACGCCGTAGTTGACGTACACCAGCGGGGCGGTGACGTCGCCGTCGGGCGAATAGGCGTTGTAGGTCGGGAGCTGCTCCGACTGCTGGCTCGACGTCGGGTCCTCGGCCAGCGCCGGCTCGCGCAGGCGGGCGACGAAGCGCCCCGGCGCCACCAGCTCCACCCGCCGCTCGAGCGGCGTGGGGAAGAGCACCTGAAAGGTCTCGATCCGGGCGTCGAGCCCCCAGCCGTGGAACCGGTCGAGGATCCAGGCGGCGTTGGCGCTGTCCCGTGGGGAGCCCAGATGGTGCGGCCGCGCGGAGAGCAGGCGCATGTAGGAGCGGAGCGAGTCGGGCTCGGGGATGGCCTGGAACTTCGATTCCCACTCGCGCTCGACCCGCGCCGACCCGGCGGTGAAGCCGCGCGGGATCGGATCGTCGGTGACCAGCCGGCCGGGGGCAACGAGCAGGGCGAGCAGCAGGGCGGGGGCGCGAACGGGAAGCATGCAGGGGGCCTCGGTGCGGGTGACGGTGAATAGTACATTGCCCCGATGCCACGCCGCCGCATCGCCGTCATCGGGGCCGGAGCCGCCGGATCGATGGCCGCGATCTTCGCCGCTTCCGCCGGCGCCGACACCGTCTTGCTCGAACGGACGCGGGACGGCGGCCGAAAGATTCTCATCAGCGGCGGTGGCCGCTGCAACATCCTTCCCTCGCGCGTGGACGAGACGCGCTTCGTCACCGACTCCTCGTCCCACACCCTGCGGAACATCCTGCGCTCGTGGCCGCTGGCAGAGCAGATCGCGTTCTTCGAGGGCGAGCTCGGCCTCCGGCTGGTGGAGGAGCCCGAGACGGCGAAGCTCTTTCCCGCCTCGAACCGCGCGCGCGACGTGCGCGACGGGCTGCTCGCCCTGGCCGTCCGCCGGGGGACGCGGCTGCTGATGGAGACCCGGGTGACCGGGCTCGCGCCGGCGGGCGCCGGCTGGCGGGTCGAGTGCGAGGGCGCCGCACCGCTCGAGGTGGACGCTGTCGTGGTGGCCACTGGCGGGCTCTCGGTGCCCAACACGGGAAGCGACGGTGGCGGCCTCGCGCTGCTGGGCGCGTTGGGTCACACGCTCCACTCCACCTATGCCGCGCTCACACCGCTCACGGCCGAGCCGGCGGCGTTCGGCGCGCTGGCGGGCGTCAGCCTGCCGGTCACCATCACGGCTCGCGACGGCACCCGCAGCGCCACTGCGAGCGGCGGCTTCCTGTTCACCCATCGCGGGTACAGCGGTCCGTCGGTGCTCGACGTCTCCCACGTGGCGGTGCGCTCGCGCGCCGAGGGAGACGGCGCCGCGAGCGTCCGGGTCCGCTGGACGACGCTCGAGGCGCCCCAGTGGGAGGAGGCGCTCCGTCCCGAGGGCACGCGGACGGTGGCCGGCGCGTTGCGCCGGGAGCTTCCCGTCCGGCTGGCCGACGCGCTGGCTCAGGCGGCCGGTGTGCCGGGCGTCCGGACGCTGGCGCAGCTGCGCAAGGCGGAGCGGCAGCGCCTGATCGAGACCCTGGTGCGGGGTGAGCTGCCGTGGACCGGAGACGAGGGATACCGCAAGGCCGAGGTGACCGGCGGCGGCGTCAGCCTGGCGGAGATCGACCCCCGGACCATGGAGAGCCGGCGCCACCCCGGCCTGTTCATCTGCGGCGAGGTGCTGGACGCCTTCGGCCCGATCGGGGGCTACAACTTTCTCTGGGCGTGGGCCACGGGGCGCGCGGCCGGCGAGGGATGCTCCCGCGCCGGCGCGGGGGCGTCAGGGCCTCCCTGACCCGGTGTGGCAGAGATCACCGCACGTTACGGTCCCTTTCTCCATATTCAGCGCCAGTCTGCGCGCCACCTCGGAACCTCTCCGGAGGCCGGGGGTCATTTTCCGCGCGACCCGGGGTCGTGCGGGAGCGGCTCCGACACTCCCCGACACCTGCGAGCAATCGTGCACGCCGAGCGAACCACCGGAGACGCAAAGCACTCCCTGGGAGTCCGTTGGCCCGCTGTTGTGGCCGTTCTCCTGCTCTCGGCCTGTGGCGGCGGGAGCGACCTGCTGCTGCCGGGAACGGGCGACCCCGCCGCGGTGGTGCTGCTGCAGGGCGATGGACAGAACGGCCGCGTGGGCGACGCGCTGCCGCAACCCCTCGTGGCTGCGGTGACGGACGGCGCGGGCCGCCCAGTGGAAGGGGCGACGGTGGTCTTCGTGCTCACCGATCCTGCCCCGGGCGCGGTGCTCGATCCGGACACCACCACCACCGATGCCGACGGCATGGCCACGGCGCAGGTGACTCTCGGTACGCGGCCCGGCACGCAGGCGGGCGAGGTTCGCGCGCTCAGCGGTCAGGGTCAGGCGACGGCCACCGCCCCCTTCACGCTCACCGCCCTTCCCGAGAACGCCAACGGCATCACCGCCGTGAGCGGCTTGGATCAGACCGGGCAGGTCGGGACCACGCTCGCGAATCCCTTGGTGGTCCAGATCGCCGACGCGTTCGGGAACCCGATCGCCGGCATCGACGTGGTGTGGACCGCGGACGGCGGCGGCAGCGTCAGCGCGCCCACGACTACCACCGGTGCGGACGGCCAGACATCCGTGACGCGCACCCTGGGCACCGCTGCCGGGACGCAGCGCACCCTGGCCAGCGTGGACGGCCTCGCCGGCTCGCCGGTGGTGTTCGTCCACACCGCCACCGCCGGCGCACCGTCGGGCGTGTCGATCGTGGCGGGCGACGACCAGACCGGCCCGGTCAGCACGGAGCTGCCCATTCCGCTGGTCGTCTCGGTCAAGGACGGCGGCGGCAATCCGGTGCCCGCGGTCGCGGTCTCATGGGTGATCGGCTCGGGCGGCGGCAGCGTGACGCCCACGACGTCCTCGACCGACGCCACCGGACAGGCCACGGCGGCGTGGACGATGGGTGGCACGCCGGGGCCCAACACCGTCAGCGCCGTGGTGTCGGGCATCGGCGTGGCGGAATTCAGCGCGACCGCCACCGCGGGAGCGCCGGCGCGCCTGTCGGTGCTGACCCAGCCTTCGCCGAATGCGGTGAGCGGCGTAGTGCTGGCGCAGCAGCCGGTGATCCAGCTGCTCGATGCCGGCGGCAACGCGGCGCCGCAGAGCGGGGTGGCGGTGCAGGTCGCGATCGCCAGCGGCGGCGGCACGCTCTCGGGCGCCACCAGCAAGCTGACCGACGCCAATGGCCGGGCCAGCTTCACCGGTCTCGCGATCACCGGCCTGCCGGGAACGCGTACCCTGCGCTTCTCGGCGACCGGCTTCGCGGCGGTGACCAGCGCGTCGATCAACCTGGTGGCGGCACCCACGGTCACCACCATCACCGCCGACACGCCCGACCCGTCGCGCACGGGAGATCCCGTCACCGTCGGATTCAGCGTCACCTCGCTGACCGGCACGCCGAGCGGATCGGTGCAGATCACGGATGGCAGCAGCGCCACCTGTACCGGAACACTCTCGGGCGGGCAGGGGAGCTGCGCGATCGTCCTCACCGTCACGGGCAGCCGGACGCTGACCGCGAGGTATGCCGGCGCGAACGGCTTCGGCGCCAGCAGCGACACGGAGTCGCACTCGGTGGAGGCGCCGCCTCCGCCGGTGCTAACGCTGGCCACCCAGCCGGGCTCCCAGGCCACCTCGGGCGTGGCGCTGAGCCCGCAGCCGGTCGTGCAGCTCAAGACGGGCGACGGCGCGAATCTCCCCACGGCGGGCGTCGCGGTCTCGGTGGCCGTCCAGGGCGGCGGAACGCTGAGCGGCACCACGACCGTTGCGACCGATGGCGCAGGACTCGCCACCTTCACCGACCTCGTCATCAGCGGCGATCCGGGCACGCGCACGCTGTTGTTCACGGCTGCCGGCTTCACCTCCGTGACCTCGTCGTCGATCACGGTCGTGGCGGCGGCGCCGAGCGCGGCGCAGTCGAGCATCGTCGCCTCGCCGTCCACCGTCATGGCCGGAAGCGAGAGCACGATCACGGTCACCGTGCGGGACGCGGGCGGGAACCTGCTGGGTGGGCGAACGGTGACTCCCCAGGCCTCGGGCAGCGGCAACACGATCGCACCGGCCTCGGCCGTGACCGGCGCCGACGGCATCGCGACCTTCACCTTCAGCTCCACTACGCCCGAGACGAAGACCATCTCGGCCAGCGCCGACGGGGTCGACCTCAGCCCCACCCAGCTGACGGTCGAGGCGGTCCCGACCACCACGACGATCCTTGGCACCAGTCCGTCGGGCACCTCCAAAGCGGGTACGCCGGTCACGGTCGGCTACTCCGTTACGGCGGTGTCCGGCACGCCGACGGGCAATGTGTCGGTGACGAGCAACCTGGGGGGGAGTTGCGCCGACGCGGTGGCGGTGGGCCAGTGCACGCTTCAGGGCCTGACACGCGGGACCCACACGCTGACCGCTACCTATCTCGCCACCGGCAGCTTCGCGGGCAGCGAAGACAACACGACCTACGAGGTCACCGCCAGTGGCCGCTGAGGCCAGGTGAGCCACTCGGCTTGCCTGCCCGGGAAGGGGAGTGTAAAATCCCGCTCCCGAACATCCGGGCGATTAGCTCAGCTGGTTAGAGCGCGCGCCTCACATGCGCGAGGTCGGGGGTTCGAGCCCCTCATCGCCCATCGCGTAACCTCAAGCACTTCTTCGACAAACGAGTCGGGGAGGTGTTTCGCTTTGAGGGCCTGTGTGGGTGGTGTGCCTATTTGGCTGCCTAATTCGTCGGCGCCGCCACACGGAATTTCGAGGTCGAGGTCGAGGTCCTCGTCAGGGCCCATCTCGGGGGTGCCGACCGAGGAGAGGATCGCCACCGGCTTCGGCTGCTCGAGCGAGGCCAGGCCGGCCGGCACAGGCGCGACGTCCGCGACCGCCTCGGCCACGGGCTCCGGTGTCGCTGTCCCGCTCGAGCTCGGCCCCCGGGTCGGGCTGATGGTCCTGCTCGACAGCAGGGGCGCCGACCGGCGGCGGTCCGCGTCGTTGAGTTTGCGCCGGTAGACCTCGAGCGGCGTCCGGAGCGACGTCCACGAGCCCGCCGCCTGAATCTCCTGCGGCGTCGCCCCGGCTTCGACGAGGATGTCCACGACGCGCCGCCGGAACCCATGGAAGCCGCGCAGGAAGCGGTGCGTGACCCCCGCCTCGTGCTCCAGGTCCAGGAACAGCCCGTTCGCCGTGTCCTTGTCCAGGGTCCCGTACGTGCCCACGGGGACGATGCCGTCGGGCGCCAGGCGCCGGCTGGTGCCCACGCCCTTCCCCCCGACGAACCGCTGCCCCCGCTCGAGCCCGGGGAAGAGGGGGAAGTCGGTGCCATCCTTCCGGAAGCGCGCATCCAGCTCGCGCAGATAGCCCCGCTCGAGCGCCTCGATGAGCGCCCTCATGCCCTCAGGGGTGAGATAGTACGGGCCGGCGGGCTTGTTCCGTTGGCCAGGGACGAGCACGGAGACGCTCACGACCTCGCCCTGCGCGTCCCGCTCCACCTCGAGCCCCGACCGCGACGCCCGAAGCAGCTGGCCGACACGCTGCGCGTTCTGGATGGTGAGCAGCAGGCGGAGGCGGGGGTCGGCGTCTGGGAGTCGGCGCTCGATCTTAGTGACCTCCTCATCCGTGAAGCGCTCCTGCCGGGGAGCCGGCCCCTTCTTGTTGGCCCGCGCGAGGAAGCGCGGGCGCGAGAAGGTCGGCACGTTGAGCACCTCGTACTCGTCCGACAGCCACCGCAGCATGGCCAGGACGCAGCGGATCTCGATGGTGGCCTGTCGCAGGCCATCTTGGACATGCGCGGCGCCCGACTGGCGCAGCGCCAGGTGCTGCACTTTCCGCTTGGGCATGCGCTGGTCGGCCGCGCGGCGGTGATAGCCCTTCTTCTGGTCGAGCCGGCCAACCTCCTCGCGCTTTTTGAGCGCCGCGGCATCGGCCGCCCCGCGCCGCGCCGCTGCGATCCGGGATTCGGCCTGGATCTGTCGGCGGCGGAGCAGGAAGACGCGACGGAGGTCTCGAAGGGTGACCGCCCGGAGGGCTGTCCAAGATCACAGGGGTTACGGTCGGACGTCGGTTCACCTAAAATGCCGAATGCCCACCGGTGATGATCCGCGGGAGAGTCAAGAGCGGGCCCGAGCTCTTTTGCCGGCGAATGGAATTCGCCATTTCTGGTCTCTGCCACTGGGCC
Source organism: uncultured Gemmatimonadales bacterium (assembly GCA_963815515.1). GTDB lineage: Bacteria > Gemmatimonadota > Gemmatimonadetes > Gemmatimonadales > GWC2-71-9 > CAVVWJ01. The sequence goes on along the minus strand of CAWFGP010000004.1, from coordinate 248,953 downwards.
GTAAGGTCCATCCTCTCGTTTGGATCGCCTTAGCGGGCGCAACGCTCGTTGTCGACTTTCTCACCGGACCCTACGTCCAGGTTGCGATACTCTTCGTCTTCCCGGTGGCTCTGGCCACCTGGAGTCAGGGCAGGGTCTGGGGTAGGGCGGCTGCACTGGCACTGCCTCTGGTGCGATTGCCGGTATTCTATGCCGTGTGGCACGTCCCCAGCTCCTGGGAGCTCGAGTTCCTGGACACTGCCATCGACGTCGTGGTCCTGTTCGCGCTGGTTCAAATCATCAGTTACATCGCCGAGCAGCGGCGGGAGCTCTACGTCCTCGAGGGAATGCTGCCTATCTGCGGGTTCTGTAAACGCATTAGAGACGAGAGCGGAGGCTGGCGACAGATAGAGTCGTACATCACGGAACGGTCGGAGGCGAAGTTCAGCCACACCTTCTGCCCCGAATGCGGTCGGGCCCACTACGGTGATTTGGTGCAGTAGCTGACGCCTACATTCCGGGTCCATCTTGACTCGTCCTCGCATAACGTGGCGTTTGCCGAGGCCTCTCCGATGGGCACCGCCACGCGGTCCCTGCCTGCTCGTGTCGTCCTCGTCGTTGATGACGAGGATTTGGTGTGTCATCTGGCGGCCCGTATCTTGGCGGATGCCGGCTTTCACGTTGAGCAGGCCCACTCGGGGGCGGAAGCCGTGGCGCGGCTTTCGGCACTCGATGGTGGGGTGCAGGTCGTGGTGAGCGACATTACGATGCCCGGGATGACCGGGCTGGAACTGGCGACGACGGTGGCCGCTCGCTGGCCTGCGCTCCCGGTCCTGCTCATGTCGGCACAGGGGCGGGCCGCCCACCGACTACACTGGTCCTTTCCTCCCGAAACCGTTCACTATCGACACGTCGTCGAGGCTGTCTTAGGATTTATGCCAGCCGAGGGCGGCCGGGCCTAGGCGATGTCGTCCCGGGCCTTGCTACTGGTAGATTCCTTGCATGCCGCAGCACGCCAGCCCCACGGCTATTCGCTGCCCCGCCTGTGGCGCGACGTCGGCTGCGATTATGCCCACGACCCAGCTTGAGCAGATCGCCCAGTGGTGGCCAGGCATAGTGCGGGTTGCTCGCAGTTGCAAAAAGGGCACGGGATGGAAGCTGCAGCTCCGTTGCAAGGAACCTGACCTGCTTTACGACCCGCCGCGAGGATAGGGGCATCGGCGTGTGCCTTCAAACACCTAGCCTAGTGGTCACAATCCCGGTCACAGTGCTGGCCAGCGGCCGTTCTCGCCCACTGGCGACACCGGTGACGTTCCGGGTAGAATCAGCGACTGTTGGCGATGGCTGGCGGTCGGCTCTGGCCTCACATGCGCGAGGTCGGGGGTTCGAGCCCCTCATCGCCCATTCTCCGGACCTGCCCCCCCGTCGGTCCCCCAAAACCGCCTATTTCGAGTGCCGACCACTTGCACCTGGCCGATCTTGGCGAGACTTTGCGTGTCACCCGAGAATCTTGAACACCATGCAGGGCCGTCCATGACGCTTGTGCTGTCCCCTTCGTCCGTCTCCGATCTGGTCGGCTTCGCCGCGGGCCAGGGCCACCCCGACTACCCGTGCCTCTCCAGGACGCACGCGCCAGCGAGTTGTGTGCCGTGCGCGGACTTTTCGCCCTGGCTGGCCGAACGGATGCGGCGGCGGGACGTGGACGGCGTGGCCGAGTATCTCTACCGGATCCGGGAAGCCAACCCGGGCATCGGCGAGAGCCCCGAGCAGCTGCGCGCCAACTACTGGCGGCTGGCCGAGGGCATGGTCAGCACGACGCTCGGGCGCTACCTGACCGGCGGCGACGAGGCGGCCTTTCTCGACCTCCGGGTCGCGCTGGCGCTCCTGGCGGTGCACGAGGGGTTCTCCGGCTTCATCATGACGGGCGAGGCGTCCGATTTCGTGGCGTCGATCATGGCGCCGCACGCGCTCGCCATCTGCGACCTCGGCAACCTGGTGGACGCGCGCAACCGGTTCGTGCGGGAAATGGCCAGGGAGATGAGCTACTGGGCGGCCTGGCCGGTGCTGGTGGTCGAGAGCCTGCCGCCGCTGGAGCTGCCCCAGTCGCCCGAGTTGCAGCGGCTGCTCGACACGCTCCGCACGCTCCCGCTCGGTGCCCGGGCCCACGCGGTCGACGCTGTCCGCCATCTGAGCGCGCACCCGCGCGTCCCCAAGACGCTCGCCGGCCTGAGCCGCTACGAGACCCGGAAGCGCGGGCTCGACGTGGCCGAGTCGTCGCGGCTGATTCTCGCGACCGGCATCGTCATGCCGGCCACCGATCTGGACGGCTGGCTCGGTACCTGGACCCGTCGCGACCTGCTCGGGTTCCTGGCGCAGACCGGCGTGGGCGCTCGGAATTCCTGGGGCAAGGAGCGCCTGGCGGAGGTGGCCAAGACGGAATGCGCGGAGCTGCTGCGGACCCGGATGGAGGCGGCGGGAGTGGTGGAGCTCGCGCCCGAGCACGTCGAGGGCGCGCGGCTGCTCCGGCAACACGTCGAGGCGGTCCGCGAGTGCTGGCGCGTGTGGCTGGCGTTCGGGACGGGAGTCTAGATCAACCCCCCGCGCCGCAGCCGTCCGATCTGATCGAACCGCTCTTCGTACACCGCGAGCACTTCCTCCGGCGACACCGTCGCCACCCCCGCCTTCCCGACCTCCACTCCCGCCGCGTAGTTCGCCAGCTGCGCCGACTCGCGCACCGAGGCGCCGGCGGCGAGCGCCGTGCCCATCCAGGCGGTCACCGTGTCGCCCGCGCCGGAGACGTCGTAGATGTCGCGGGCAATGCTCGGGAAGTGGGTGGTGCTGCCATCCTTCATCACCAGCACCATGCCCTCGGCGCCGAGCGTCACGAGCAGGTTGTCGACCTTCAGCCGGGCCAGTACCTGGGGGAGCGCGTTGCCGTTCTGCAGATCCACCGCCGCGCCCAGCGCGGACTCGAGCTCGCGGCGGTTGGGCTTGAAGACGGTGGCGCCGGCGTACTCGAAGAACTGGCGGAACTTGGGGTCCACCACGATGGGAATCCCCCGACGGCGGGCTACCTCCATCACCGCGGCGATGAGCGTGGGCGCCAGCGCGCCCTTGTTGTAGTCCTCGAGGAGCAGGGCGTCCGCGTCGGCCAGGGCGTCGCGGGCCACGCGCACGAGCCGCTCGAGATCCTGGCCGTCGAGCAGGGTCTCCACCTCGTCGTCGATCCGGACGATCTGCTGCGACCGGGCGATGATGCGCGTCTTGGACGTGGTCGGCCGCCCGGCGATGGTCATCACGAACCGGTCCTCCAGGCGCGCCACCGCCAGCTCCTGCCGGATGGCCGCGCCGTCGGTATCGTCGCCCACGGTGCCGACGAGCAGGCAGTGCGCGCCCAGCGCCGCCACGTTGGCGGCCACGTTGGCCGCCCCGCCCAGCGCGGCGTGGCGCTCGCGTACCGTGACCACGGGGACGGGTGCCTCGGGGCTGAGGCGCTCGGTCTCGCCGACGAGGTAGCGGTCGAGCATGATGTCCCCGACCACCACGACCCGGCTCTCCTTCATCTTCTGGATCAGGTGCAGCACGCGGTCGCGCGTGAGCGGTGCCGGCGGTGCTCTCATCGCAGGACTCCCCGGCGGCTCAGGCCCAGCGTGGCTTGAAACCGTCCCTCGAAGCGGTTCACGGTGCGACCCTCCTGATGATCCGCGTTGACGACGTGGTGCAGCCCGGCGTTCAGGTGGAGGTCGAGCGGTCCCTCGCGGCCGCGGAGATCGATCGCGGCGCGCCAGGTGCGCTCGACGACGCCGATGAAGATCTGCGGGGTCGCGCCCGCCTCGCTGGAGGTCGCGGGAAAGGGATCTTCGATCCTGCCCTCGCCCTGCCGGAGAAGCGTGAGCTCGGGCGTCAGCAACCAGCGCGCGCCGCGGGGTACGCCGGCGGTGAGCGTGAGCTGGTCCATGTCGTCGAAGTTCCTGCCAAGGCCGACACCGGCGTCCGTGAAGCTCTCGAACGGGTCCAGCGTCCGGAAGGCCAGGCTGGACGCCTGAGTATAGAACGCCCGCCAGCCGAGCGCGCGGCCCAGTGGGCCGAAGGCGGACACGGTGAGCGCCCAGCGGTTGGGGTACCGATCGGCGCCGGAGCTGTTCTCGTACTGCAGGTCGTCGATGGCGAGCTGCGCCTCGAGCGTGGTCCGGCCGCTCACGCGCCAGTGCGCGTCGGCGCCGAACATCACGTTGCCGTCGGCGCCGAGCCCGAACTGGTTGCCCAGCAGCAGAATGCCGACCGGGTTCCGGTAGCGGCCGTCGAAGTCGCGGTCGACGCCGGACAACACCACCGTCTCCCAGACGCCCAGGCGAAACCGCTTGCTCAACCGCGCGCTTGCCCGGTGCGCGAAGAAGTAGCGGTGCACCCGGGCGCCCAGCGTGTCGGTGGGCGAGCGCGACAGCGTGTCCCGGCCGTCGGTGAGCGAGCGCGCCAGCGCCTCGAGCTCGAACCCGCCCGTGCCGATGCGGAAGCCTGCCTCGACCTGGGGATAGCCGTAGTTGCTGACGCCGATGCCCGGCAGCCCGACCGGGCCCCAGTTGCGCTCCATCTGCCCGTAGAAGATGCTGCCATACTTGAACTGCGCACTGACGTAGGCCTCCGGGAAGCGCCACGCCAGCTCGAGATCCTTCCGCCCCGGCCATTCGGGATCGTCCACGATGCGCGGCTCCGCGGCGGGTCGGGTGACGAGCGCAAACGGACCCAACACCACCTCGCCGGTCAGATCAGCGTAGGGGCGGACGCCGTCGGGGCCGAGCGGGTGCAGGACATCGCGCCGGATGTGGCTGTACGCCTGCGCGCCGGCCCGGGCGGCCACGCGCCAGGTCTGCTCGCCCGGCAGCTCCTCGAAGGCCGCGCGGAGCGCGTGGACGATCGCGGCCGGCCCGCGCGCGGGGTCGGTGGCGGTGTCGGCTGCCGCCAGGGCGCGGAGCGCGTCGGCCCGGCGGAACGGGCGCACCATCGGCGAGGGATCCTCGATGTCTCCGCGCGCGATCAGGTGCTCGAGCAGAGGCAGCCGGGGATCGTCGAGCGGGAGGTAGGGCGACGCCTGCGCGCGGAGGCTCGGCGGGGCCAGCACGCCGGCGAGGATGACGGCGGTGCCGAGGGCGCGGAGTGAGAGTGGCATCGGCCCGTAAGGTATCCGGAGGATGAAGCCGTGGCTATCTTCTGCCCATGACCAGCTTCCCGCGTTTTCATGACTGAGCCCGGCGGCGATGCGGTTCGGGTCCTTCCCTCAACCGAGGTAGGATGGATGGCGAAACAGGACAACCTCGACCCGCAGACGCGCGACCTGGTGCGCTTCGCCGCCGCCATCGCGCAGGGGTACGAGCCGGAGCTGCGCGAGCGGGTGGGTCCGCTGCGCTCGTCCCAGGTGCCCGCGCAGTGGGTCGAGGAGCTGCTGCTGCAGTCGGTGCTCATGGTGGGGTACCCGCGCGCGCTCATCGCCTTCGGCGTCTGGCGCAAGTTCAGCGGCCTGCCCGCGCCGCAGTCGGACGTGGGGCAGGACTACGGCCAGGTCGCCGAATGGACCAAGCGGGGCGAGGAGGTCTGCGCCACGGTGTACGGCGAGAACTACCGCAAGCTGCGCGAGAGCGTGCTCATGCTGCATCCGGCCATCGACTCGTGGATGATCACCGAGGGGTACGGCCGCACGCTCGGCCGGCCGGGGCTGGACCTCATGCGGCGGGAGCTCTGCACCGTGGCCCAGACCGCCGTGCTCGAGGCGCCGAAGCAGCTGCACTCGCACCTGCGCGGGTCGCTCAACGCGGGCGCGTCGTTCGGCCAGATCGAGGGCGTGCTCTCGATCGTCAATCCGTTGCTGTCGTTCGATCAGTGGAAGAAGATCAAGGAGCTGTGGCGTACGGTACGCGAAGGGTGGTCGCCGGGGAACTGATGTTCATCGATCGCGCGGTGGTCCGGGTGTCGGCCGGCACGGGAGGGTCGGGGGCCAGCTCCTTCGCCCGGTTCAAGTACAAGCCCAAGGGCGGGCCCGACGGCGGCGATGGCGGCCACGGCGGCAGCGTTTACGTGCGAGCGGACGCCAACCTGGCCACGCTGCTCGACTACCGGTATCGCACCGTGTGGAAGGTGGACCGGGGCGAGCACGGCAAGGGCAAGACGAAAACCGGCGCGTCGACGGACGACATCTACCTCCCGGTGCCGCCCGGTACCATCATCCGGGACGCCGACTCCGGGGAGCTGCTCGGCGAGGTGCTCCGGAACGGCGACAGCGTGCTGGTGGCGCGCGGCGGCCGGGGCGGCCGCGGCAACGCCCGCTTCGCCACCCCGACGCACCAGGCGCCGCGGGAATGGGAGCCGGGCGAGGAAGGGCAGGAGCGGCAGATCGAGCTGGTGCTCAAGCTCATCGCCGATGTCGGCCTGGTGGGCGAGCCCAACGCCGGCAAGAGCACGCTGCTCTCGGTGCTGTCGGCGGCGCGGCCCAAGATCGCCGACTATCCGTTTACGACGCTGGAGCCCAACCTCGGTGTGGCGCAGCTCTCCGGCCACCGCACCTTCGTCCTGGCCGACATCCCGGGCATCATCGAGGGCGCGCACGCCGGCAAGGGACTGGGCCTCAAATTCCTGCAGCACGTCGAGCGCACCCGGGTGCTGGCGTTTCTGGTGCCGCTCGACAGCCCCGACCCCCAGGCCACGTACGCCGGCCTCCGGGACGAGGTGCGCCGATACAGCGAGACGCTGGCCGAGACGCCGCACCTGGTGCTCCTGAGCAAGCGGGACCTGCTGCCGCCGGGCGATCCGCTGCCGGTCATCGACGCGCCCGACGCAGCCGGCGTGCTCGCCGTCTCGAGCGCGGCCGGCACTGGTCTCGAAGAGCTGAAGGAATTTCTCTGGAAGTTCGTGGAGCAGGCCAAGGCGGCGGTCGCCGGCACGATGGCCGAAGACGAACTGGCCGATGTGCCAGGTTACTGGGAGTTCATGGACGATGAGTAGATGAGCGAGGAGCGCGACGCCTATCTGGCGCTGACGCAGGTCCCCGGCCTCGGACCCGCCCGCCTCCAGACACTGCTCGAAGCCTGCCACACCCCACTCGGCGCCCATTCGGCGCCGTTCGCGTTTTTATGCGCCTTGCCGGGGATGACCGCCGCCTGTGCCACTGCCCTCAAGCAGACGCCGCTCGCCAGCGGCCGCCGGCTGGCGGAGGCCGTCGACCGCCTGGGCGCCACGATCCTGATCCCCGACGATCCCGGATTTCCTGCGTTGCTCCGGGTCATTCCGGATCCGCCGCCTGTGCTGTTCGCCTTCGGTGACCTGTCGCTGCTCGAGCGTCCGGCGCTCGCCGTCGTCGGCAGCCGGGACCACACCGCCTACGGCGAAGCCGTGGCTCGCACGGTGGCGGCGCAGGCCGGCCGGGCCGGCCTGGTCGTGGTGAGCGGCATGGCGCGCGGGCTCGACGCGGTGGCGCACTCGGCCGCGCTCGATGCCGGCGGCACCACGATCGGCGTGCTCGGGAACGGCCTGGGGGTCATCTACCCGGCGGCCAACCGGCGGCTGTACGAGCGGGTCGGCGAGCGCGGGCTGCTGCTGACGGAGTTTCCGCCGGGGGAACGACCGCAACTGGGGAGCTTTCCCCGCCGGAACCGGCTCATCAGCGGCCTGGCGCGGGTCACTCTGGTGGTCGAGGCCGCGGCCGGATCGGGGGCGCTGATCACGGCCGGCACGGGGCTCGACCAGGGGCGCGAGGTGATGGCGGTGCCGGGGCCGATCACGAGCCCGGTCTCGACCGGCTGCAACCGGCTGCTCCGCGATGGCGCCACGCCGTATCTCGAGCCGGCGGATCTGTTCGCGCACTATCCCGAGGTGGCGTTCGTGCCGGAGCCCGCGGCCCTGGCGGACGATGGGCTGCGCATGCTGCCGGACTCGCTCACTGCGGATGAGCGCGGGGTGGCTGAGCTGATGGGGCGGGAGGCGGTGGCCCTCGAGCGCTTGGTCGAACGCTCGGGGCGGGCGGTCGGGGCGCTGCTGGGGGTGCTGTGCGGGCTCGAGCTGCAGGGGGTGGTCGAGCAGGTGGCGGGGAGGAGGTTTCGGAGGATCTGAGCGAACCCGTCAGGCCGATTCGATCAACTCGTCATCCCGAGCGGAGCGAAGGACCTTGCCCGGGAATGGCTCGGGCCATTCGTGAAGTACCAAGCCACCACGGAAACACGGAAGACACGGAAAACGGCAGGAGCAGGCAATTTCGTTTGCTCCGTGCAACTTCCGTGTCTTCCGTGTTTCCGTGGTGAATAGGTTTTCCCTGCTCGAGCCATGTCCGGGCAAGGTCCCTCGCTCCGCTCGGGATGACGGGGAGCCGCCTCACGCTCAGCCAGCCAGTACATATTTCACCATGCACCTCTACCTCCACGTCCCCTTCTGCGCCCGGCGCTGCAGCTACTGCGACTTCGCCATCGCCGTGCGCCGCGAGGTGCCCACCGAGCGCTACGTCGCATCGGTGCTGAGCGAATGGGACGCCTGGCAGTCGAGCGATATCTGGGACGATACGAACCCTGCCTCCGAGTCACGAACCGAGATCCAGACCATCTATTTCGGCGGCGGAACCCCGTCCCACATCGATCCCGCCGGCATCGGGGCGCTGCTCGACGGCATCGCTCGCCGGCGGGGCGTGGCCGCCGGCTCCGAGATCACGCTGGAGGCCAATCCGGACGACGTGACGCCGGCGCGCGCCGCGGCCTGGCGGGAAGCGGGCGTGAACCGGATCTCGCTCGGCGTCCAGTCGTTCGATCCGGCCGTGCTCGCGTGGATGCACCGGACCCACACCGCTGGCCAGGTCCCCCCGGCGGTCGACGCCCTCCGGCGCGCGGGGTTCCAGGAGCTCTCGCTGGATCTGATCTTCGGTCTCCCCGCCGCGCTCGGGCGGGATTGGGACCAGGACCTCGCGCAGGCCTTCGCGCTCGCGCCCGAGCACCTGTCACTCTACGGGCTCACGGTCGAGGCGCACACACCGCTCGGCCGGTGGACCGAGCGCGGCGAGGTGACGCCGGTGGACGAGGAGCGCTACGCAGCCGAGTTCCTGGCGGCCGACCGGGCGCTCGCGCGCGAGGGCTTCGAGCACTACGAGGTCTCGAATGCGGCTCGCCCCGGGCGGCGAGCCCGGCACAACGGCGCCTACTGGCGCCGGGCCGCGTTCATCGGCCTGGGGCCCTCCGCCCACAGCGGGTTCGGGCGGCGGCGGCAGTGGAATCTGCGGGAATGGACGGCCTACGAGCGGGCCGTCGCCGAAGGCCGGAGCGTCGTGGCGGGGGTGGAGGATCTGTCGCCCGAGGCGGTCGAGCTGGAGGAGATCTACCTCGGCCTTCGCACCGTGGATGGGTTGCCCGCGGATCGGCTTCCGCCCGAGAGCGTGGCGGCCTGGACCGAGGCGGGGTGGGCCGTCGCCACCCGAGGGCGGATCCGTCTCACCGCCGAGGGGTGGCTCCGGCTCGATGCGCTGGCGGCGGCTACGCCGTGACGCCAGCCATCTCCCGGCACGACTCGGCGCAGCGCCGGCAGATCTCGGCGCAGGCGGCCATGTAGGGATCCTCGCCCGCGCGGTCGCACTCGTCCGCGCAGCGGGTACAGATCTCGGTGCAGGCGCGGCAGGTGTGCTGATGCACGGCGGAGCCGCGGATCATGAAGTCGGCGCTGGCGCGGCAGATCTCGCTGCAATCGAGCAGCAGGCGGACGAGTGGCTCCTCCATGCGGGGTGAGGACTCGCCCGCGAAATGTCGGGCGGCTGTCTCGAGGCAGATCCGGTGACAGTTGATACAGTTCTCGATGGCCCGCTCCATCGTGTGCGGGTGTGGGGTGGTACGGGTCGCCATATGTCCTCCAGGGACGTCGTTGGTCGTAGTGCGAGTGCCGTGCGAGTGCCCAGGTCGGGCTCCGATCCCACCCTAGGAACGGGGCGGATCGCGGTCAACCCGAATAGATTTCGTCACCATGCCCACGCCCGAGCAGTTGAGCGAGCGCGAGCTCCGGGTCCTCGAGGCGGTCGTTCAGACCTATATCGAGACCGCCGAGCCCGCGGGGAGCCAGACGATCGCCCGCCGGTTCGGGCTCGGCGTGTCGCCCGCCACGATCCGGAGCACGATGAGCGAGCTGGAGGAGAAGGGGTACCTGTTCCACCCCCACACCTCGGCCGGCCGGATTCCGACCGACCGGGCGTACCGGGTGTACGTGAACGAGATCATGCGCCTGGCGCCGCTCAGCACCGAGGCGCACCACACCCTGCAGGCGGGGCTCGGCAGCCGGAGCGCGGTGGAAGAGCTCCTGCGTCGGGCGGCCCAGGTGCTGGGCGTGCTGACCCAGGAGTTGGGTGTGGCCGTGGCGCCGGCCCTCGACGAGATGGTGCTCGAGCGGCTCGAGCTGGTGCCGGTGAGCTCGGAGCGCCTGCTGCTGGTGTTCAACCTCCGAAGCGGGGTGGTGCGCACCATCTTCGTCGAGGTGCCCGGGCGGGTCGGGGCGGAGGCCGTGCTGGACGTCTCCCGCATCCTGAACGAGCGCCTGGCGGGACACACGCTGCAGCAGATCCGCTCCACGCTGACCGAGCGGCTGCGCGACGTTGGCGGCGCGCAGGGCGGCCGCGAGCTGCTGAATATCTTCATCGCGGAGGCGGAGGAGATCTTCGACCTCACGGACGACCAGGGTGCGGTCGTCCTCGGGAGCGCGCAAATGCTGGCGGACCAGCCGGAGTTCGCCTCCAACGCCCGGATGCGCGAGCTGCTCCGCCTCACCGAGGGGCGCGACCTCCTCAAGCGGGCGCTCGCGTCCCGGCGGGAAAACGGGGTCTCCATCACCATCGGTGCGGAGAACTCCGACGCCCGCCTGAGCGATTTCACCTTGGTGACCGCCTCCTACGAAGCCGGCGCCCTCCGGGGCGTCATCGGCGTCATGGGACCCACACGCATGCCGTACCACAAGATCATCGGGCTGGTGGAGCACACCAGCCGACTGGTGGAGGATCTGCTGGAGTGAGCGAGTTCTACGTCCTGCTCGGCGTCGCGCGCGACGCGACCGAGGCCGACATCAAGAAGGCCTATCGGAAACTGGCCATGGAGTTCCACCCGGACCGCAATCCCGCGCCCGAGGCGGAGGCCAAGTTCAAGGAGATCACGGAGGCGTACGAGGTCCTCCGGGATCCGCAGAAGCGCGCCACGTACGACCGCTACGGCAAAGCCGGCCTCGGCGGCGGTGGCGGCGGCTTCGGGTTCCACCACGTGGACCTGTCCGAGGCGCTCAACATCTTCATGCGGGACTTCGGTGGGATGGGCGGCCTGGAGTCGCTGTTCGGCGGCGGCCGCCCGAGGGCGGACGCGCGCCGAGGTCAGGACGTGCGGGTGACGGTCAAGCTGTCGATCGCCGACGTGGCCGCGGGCATCAAGAAGACCGTGCGGTTCAAGGCGCCCGACCGGTGCGCCACGTGCGAGGGCAGCGGCGCCAAGCCCGGTACCAGGCCCGCGACCTGTTCCACGTGCGGCGGCAGCGGCGAGGTCCGCCGCCAGGCGCGCAGCGTGCTCGGGCAGTTCGTGAGCGTGTCGGCCTGTCCCACCTGCGCGGGTGAGGGCGTAGTCATTCTCGACGCGTGCGACGTCTGCCGCGGCGAGGGCCGGGTACGGGCCGAGAAGACGGTCACCGTCGACATCCCGGCCGGGGTCTCCGCCAACAACTACCTGACGCTCCGCGGGCAGGGCGCCGCCGGGCCGCGGAACGGCCCGCCGGGCGACCTGCTGGTCATGCTCGACATCAAGGATGACGACCGGTTCGAGCGCCAGGGCGACGACCTGGTGTTCGATCTGCCGCTGTCGTTTTCCCAGGTGGCACTTGGCATGGCGGTCACGGTGCCGACGCCCTATGGCGACGAGCAGATCACCATCGCTCCCGGCACGCAGCCGGAGACGATCGTCCGCCTGCGCGGGCGCGGCCTCCCCGTGCTGGGCCAGAGCGCCAAGGGCGACCTCATCGTGCGGGTGCACGTCTGGACGCCGGAACGGCTGAGCGGCGAGCAGGAGCGGCTGTTCCAGGAGCTGGCCAAGCTGGAGGGCGAGCCGCCCAAGCGATCGCCCGGGTTCTGGTCCAAGCTCAAGGAAGCGCTCGGCGCATGAGCTGGTGGGCAATCGACGTGCGGCCGGACCCGTCGCGGCGCGAGTGGGTGGGCGCGTGGCTGGTGGCCCGGACGGGACAGGCGGTGGAGGAGCGGGACGACGGCACGCTCGTCACCTTCGCCGAGGACGAGCGCGCGGCCGATGCGCTGGTGGCGGCGCTCGAGGCCGAGGGTGAGGCGCCGGTCGCCAGCTCGCGCCGCGTGCTCGAGCCGGTCGACTGGGCGACGCGGTGGCGCGACGGACTCGGCCCGCGCCACTTCGGGCGCCTGACGGTGGCGCCGTCCTGGATCGACCTGCCGCCGGGCGACGAGCCGACGGTCGTGCTCGACCCCGAGAGCGCGTTCGGCAGCGGCGAGCATGGCTCCACCCGCGCCGCGCTCGCCCTGCTCGAGCGGCACCTCCGCCCCGGCGACCGGGTGCTCGATCTCGGCAGCGGCAGCGGCATCCTCGCCATCGCCGCCGCGAAGCTCGGCGCGGCCAGCGCCATCGGCATCGAGAACGACGCCGAGGCGAATCCGGTCGCCTGGCGGAATGCCGAGCGCAACGGCGTCTCGAGCACTGTCGACTTCCTCGAGGGCGACGCGGGCGACCTGGCCCCGCTGCTCGGTCCGGCCGACCTGCTTCTCTCCAACATTCTCCGCCTGGTCAACACCGCGCTCCTGCCGGTTATCGTCGCCGCGCTCCGGCCGGGCGGGCTTGCCATCTTCTCTGGGATGGAGGAGCTGGAGGCGCCGCTGTTCCGGCCGGCGCTGGAGACGGCAGGCCTCGTAGTGCGGGACGAGGTGACGGACACCGGCTGGTGGGCGGTGGCCGCGGCACGGCCGTGATCACGGTGCTGGTGCCGCCCGGTGCCGTCACGCCCGGGGCCCGGTCGGGCCGCCGCGAGCGCCTCGACGACGCGGAGCAGCACCACCTGCGCGTACGGCGAGCACACGAGGGCGAACGGGTGGCCCTCAGGGACGGCGCGGGGCTGGTCGGCATCGGCCGGATCGCGATCGTCGGCAAGGCGTGGGAGGTGGAGATCGAGAACGCCGAGCGGCGGGCGCGGCCGGCGGCGCTCACGCTGGCGGTCGGGGCGGGGGACCGCGAGCGGTTCGGCTGGATCGTGGAGAAGGCGGTGGAGCTCGGCGCCACGCGAATCGTCCCGCTGGTGACGGCGCGCGCCGGCGACGTGGCGAGCCGCCTCCGCGAAAGCCACGTCGACAAGCTCCGGCGCCAGGCACTCGAGGCCACCAAGCAATGCGGCGCCGCGTGGGCGGTCGAGGTCGACGCGCCGGTGGCGCTTGCGGCGTTTGTCGAGCGGAACACGGCCGAGCGCAGCGAGCCGGGCCGTCGCTGGCTGGCCGATGCCGCCGGTGACGCGCCGCCGGCGTCGCTCGACGGTGTGCCGGTCACGATCGTGATCGGCCCGGAGGGCGGCCTGGAGGATCAGGAGCGCGCCGCGCTCCTCGGCGCCGGCTTCCGCCCGATGGCTCTCGCCGCCCACACCCTTCGCTTCGAAACTGCCGCGCTGGCCGCGGCCGCGGCCGTCACCGCGGCCAGACTCAGGGGGACCACCCATGGCTGACTGTCTGTTCTGCAAGCTGCTGGCGGGCGAGATCCCCGCCCGGATCGTGAAGCGCACCGACGACGCGGTGGCGTTTCACGACATCGATCCGAAGGCGCCGGTGCACGTGCTGGTGATCCCGACCGCGCACGTGCCGGCGGTCAGGGACGCGGGTGGGGCCGAGGGGAAGGCGATGCTCGGGCGGCTGCTGCAGTTCGCGGCGGAGGTGGCGGGGGAGTTGGGGTTGGATGAACGGGGGTATAGAGTCGTGACAAATACCGGGCAGGATGCCAGGCAGAGTGTCGACCACTTGCACTTTCATGTGCTGGGGGGGCGAAAACTGGGATGGCCGCCGGGCTGAGGTGGCACATTGGGATGGCGGCGTGAATCGTCATCCTGAGCGAAGCGAAGGATCGGGTGGCGTGCGAGTGAGCCCGAAGCGCTCGCCCAGGTCGTGCCAGCCAGGGTTGTACGCCTCGATCAACGCGAGCTTTTTTACTCGCGTCCATCCCTTGATCTGCTTCTCACGCGTGATGGCAGTCAGCGGCTCGACGATCGATTCGACATACACGAGCTTGGTGATGCCGTACCGGCGCGTAAACCCAAATACCGGCCCGTACGCGTGCTCCCACAGTCTCCGCGCAAGATCATTGGTAACACCGACATACAGCCGCCGGCTCGCGCTCGATAAGAGATAGACCACCATCCCGCTCTGACGCATGCCCGACCCGATCCTTCGCTTCGCTCAGGATGACCTACAACGTAGAACTCGAGCCGCCAAACGCCGAATCCGCGGAACTCACCCATCATCGATTTCCCTCAACCACCGCCCGCTTGCCCGCACCCATCCCTCTCCCTAAATTCCCCAACCTATTCCGACTTCTGCCCTTAACCGGGCTCGAGAGGGGTGAGACAGCGAATGCCTGAAGTCATCATCCACGATGACGAAAGCTTCGAGCGGGCGCTCAAGCGGTTCAAGAAGAAATGCGAGAAGGCCGGAATCCTTTCGGATCTCCGCAAGCATCGACACTTCGAGAAGCCGAGCGAGAAGCGCAAGCGGAAGATGAACGCCGCGGTGCGCAAGACTCGTCGTGGGCCCCGTGTCGCCCGAGCCTAGTATCGGCGAAGCCCTGCGGGCGGCGATGAACGCCGCCCGCAAGGCCCAGGACAAGGATCGGACGCTCGTCCTGGGGACGATTCTCGCCAACCTGAAGAACCGCGAGATCGAGCTCCGGCGCCCCACCACCGACGACGACGTCGTCGAGGTGCTGCGGAAGGGAATCAAGACCCGCCGGGAGTCGGTCGAGCAGTACACCGCCGCCAAGCGCACCGACCTGGCCGAGACCGAGCGGGCGCAGATCAAGGTGCTCGAAGAATTCCTGCCGCCGGAGATCGATCCCGAAGAGATCCGCGGCGCGGTGCGGGCCGCCATCGCCGGCGGGGCCACCGACATCGGCAAGGTCATGGGCCAGGTGATGCCGAAGTTCAAGGGCCGGGCCGACGGCAAGGTCATCAACCAGATCGTCCGCGAGGAGCTGCAGGCAGGCTGATGTCGTCGTCCCCGCTCGTTTCTCCCCACGGGGTGCCGGCCCACGCACAGGGCGGCACCCCGTCGCCTTTACCCCCGGGCCAGAGCGCCGACGCGCTCGAGACGATCGAGTTCGGCCAGGTGGTCGAGCTCGTGGCCGCGCGCGCCGTGGGCCCGCTCGGCGCCGCGCGCGTGCGCGCGCGCAGGCCCACCGACGATCTCGTCTGGATCACGGGTGAGCTCGCCCGCGCGGGCGAGGTGGCCGGCCTCTTCCGCCGGGGCGATGCGCTCCTGGCCGAGCCGATTCCCGACGTGGGCCGCGCCATCGGCCGGCTCCGGATCGAAGGCAGCGTGCTCGAGGGCCTCGACCTGGCGGCGCTGCAGCGCGTGCTGGTGGCCGCGCGCCTCATGCAGGCCGACCTGCGGCGGGTGGCCGACACGGCGCCGCTCGCCGGCGCGCTGGCCCGGCCGCTGCCCGACAAGGCGCTCGAGCGGCGGCTGGAGCAGTCGGTCGACACCGACGGAACGCTGCTCGACACCGCGAGCCCCCGCCTGGCGGCCGCGCGGCGGGAGGTGCACGCGGCGCGCCAGCGGCTCATCCGGAAGCTCGAGTCGCTGCTCCGCGCGCTGGACTCCGCGTCCGCGCCGGTGGACGCGAGCGTGACCGTGCGCGGCGGCCGCTACGTGATCCCGGTGCGGCGCGACTCGCGGAGCCGGCCGGGCGGGATCATCCACGACGAGAGCGGCAGCGCCGGGACGCTCTTCATCGAGCCGGCGGAGGCCATCGAGCTCGGCAACGCGCTGCGCGAGGCGGAGGTCGACGAGGAGCGTGAGACGCTGCGCGTCCTCCGCGAGCTCACCGACCTGCTGCGGCCCGAGCTGCCGGTGCTCCGCGAGCTGGTCGAGATGTGCGTGGAGGTCGACGATCTCGTCGCCCGGGCGCGCTACGCGGTGGCGGTGGAGGGCGAGGTGCCCGAGGTGGCGCCGGCGCCGGCCGATCTGGTCGTGAACCACGGCCGCCATCCGCTGCTGCTCGCGGGCGGGGAGCCGGTGATCCCGTTCGACCTGAGCCTCCCCGCCGGTGAGCGGACGCTGCTCATCAGCGGACCCAACACCGGTGGCAAGACCGTGCTGCTCAAGGCGGTGGGCCTGGCCGCCGCGCTGGCGCAGAGCGGGATCGTGCCGCCGGTCGGTCCCGGCAGCCTGCTCCCCGTGTTCCGCCGCTTCTACGCCGACATCGGCGACCGGCAGAGCATCGCCGCCAGCCTGTCGACCTTCAGCGCGCACGTGCGGATGCTGCGCCGGATCCTCGACGAGGCGGACGACGCGACGCTCATCCTGCTCGATGAGGTCGGGAGCGGCACCGATCCGGCCGAGGGCGCGGCGCTGGCCGCCGCGGCCCTCGTGAGCCTGACGACCCGCGGCGCGCTCACGCTCGCGACCACCCATCTGGGCTCGCTCAAGGACGTGGCGAGCCACACGCCCGGCGTCGTGAACGCTTCGCTCCAGTTCGACGCGGCCACGCTCACGCCGACGTACCGGTTCCTGAAGGGCGTGCCGGGCCGTTCCTACGGCCTCGCCATCGCGCGCCGCCTGGGCGTGTCGCCCGACATCGTGGCGGACGCGGAGGCGCGCGTGCCGGACGCGGAGCGGAGCCTCGACGCGCTGCTCGCCGCGGTCGAGGAGCGGCAGCGCGAGCTGGCCGCGGCCCGGGCCGCGCTCGCGGAGCGCGAGGTCGAGATCGACATGCTCGGCGCGCGGCTGTCGGCCCAGCAGGAGGCCCAGGCCGCGCGCGAGGCGGAGCTCAAGCGCCGCGAGAAGGACGCCGAGCGCGCGGGACGCCAGCAGGCACGTGCCTACCTCCTCGAGGCACGGCAACGCGTGGAGAACGCCCTCGGCGCCGCCCGCACCGCCTCCGACGACGCGGCGCGCGAGGCGCGGCGCCTGGTCGAGGAGGGCATCCGGGAGCAGGGGGTGGAGCTGGAGCGGGTGGAGCGGACCGAGAAGGTGGAACGGGCCGAGCCGGCGGGCGCGGTGGGAGTGGGCGACCGGGTGCGGCTCGCCGGCGGTGGCGCGGGCCAGGTGCTCGAGATCCGGGCCGACGGCAAGCTCGTCGTGGTCATCGGCGCGATGAAGATGGTCGTGGACCCCGCCCAGGCCACGCGCACCGCCGGCAAGAAATCCCACGCGGCCAGCCCGCCGCCGCCTCCCGTCGCCCCCAGCGATTCGCTCCTGGAGATCGACCTCCGGGGGATGACCGGCGATGAGGCCGAGATGGCCACGGTGGCCGCGGTGGACGCGGCCGTGCTGGCGGAGCAGCCGTACCTGCGCATCATTCATGGCATGGGAACCGGGGTGGTGCGGGAACGTGTGCGGCGGGTGGTCTCGGGCGACCGGCGCGTGGCGCGCTTCGGCTTCGCACCGCGCAACCAGGGCGGCACCGGTGTGACGATCGTGGAGTTCCCCGCGTGAGCATGATTCCCGACGAGATCGTCGAGCAGGTGCGCGACAGCGCGGACCTGGTCGGGATCATCGGGGAGGCGGTCGAGCTCAAGCGCACCGGGTCGGACTACCGCGGGCCCTGTCCCTTCCACGGCGGCACCCACCGGAACTTCTCGGTCATCCCGAAGAAGGGGCGCTACTACTGCTTCGTCTGCCACGAGAGCGGCGACGTCTTCTCCTGGCTGATGAAGCGGCTCGGCATGGACTACCCGACGGCCGTGCGGGAAGTGGCCCGACGCGTGGGGATCGTGATCCCCGACCGCGCGGTGCGGGCGGGCCCCGACCCGCTGGAGCCGCTCTTCGGTGCGGTGGCGGTGGCGCAGGACTGGTTCACCCGCCAGCTGCTGGAGGCGGCGGAGGCGAAGGGCGCGCGCGAGTATCTCGAGAGCCGCGAGATCTCACTCGACACCGCGGCGCTCTACGGCCTGGGGTACGCCCCGCCAGGCAAGGCCTTCCTCGCGGCGATGACGCAGCTCGGGCTCGAGACCCAGGTGCTGCTCGACGCCGGCGTCGCCGCCACGCGCGACGACGGCAGCATCGTGCCCCGCTTCCGCTCGCGCCTGCTGTTCCCGATCCACGATCTGCGCGGCCGGGCCTGCGGCTTCGGCGGCCGGCTTCTGGGGCCGGGCGAGCCCAAGTACCTCAACTCCCCCGAGAACCAGATCTTCCACAAGGGCCGCCAGCTCTACAACCTGCACCAGGCCAAGGGCGCCATCCGGAAGGAAGAGACCGTCATCCTGGTCGAGGGCTACTTCGACGTCCTCCGGCTGGTCCTCGCCGGGATCGAGCACGTCGTGGCCCCGCTCGGCACCTCGCTCACCTCCGACCAGGCGACACTGCTCCGCCGCTTCGCACCCTCCGCCATCCTGCTCTACGACAGCGACCAGGCCGGCCTCCGCGCCACCTTCCGCGCCGGCGACGAGCTGCTGCGCCACGGAGTCCGGGTCCGGGTCGCCACCATGCCCGCCGGCGAGGATCCCGACACGCTCGTGCGCCGGGGCGGCGCCGCCGCGCTCGCGCCGATTCTGGCCGACGCCATCGACCTGCTCGAGCGCAAGGTGCAGCTGCTCGAGCAGAAGGGCTGGTTCGAGGGCGTGGATCACCAGCGCGAGGCGCTCGACCGCCTGCTGCCCACCCTGCGCGCGGCGGCCGACCCCATCACCCGCGATCTCTACGTCAAGGAAGTCTCCGAGCGTACGGGAGTAACCCGCGAAGTGCTCCTGCAGCAGGTGACCGCGCGGCCCGACCCGGCGTATGCCCGGGTGCCCGAGGCCCGCGGGCGCTCCTCGAGCGACGGGCCCGGCGCCCGCGACGACATCCCGTCGCCGGACGGGCGAGACTCGGCCGGCCGGCCCGTGCGGCGCGCCGGCCGGGTGCGCCGGGTCGACGCGGCGGAGCGTGAGCTGCTCCGCGTGCTCATGCGGGAACCGGCCTGGCTCGCGCGCGCGGCCAGCGAAGTGCCGCCCGAGTGGTTCGAGACCACCGAGCTCCGCGAGGTGTACGACGCGCTGCGGCACAGTCCCGAAAACGCCGGCTCCCCGATATTCTTGGAGCAGTTGTCTCCGGGCGGCCGCCGCGCGTGGGCCTGGCTCGACAGCATCGAGGCCAAGTACGGCGTGCCGGATCCGGACCGGACCTATGTGGACGCCTGCCGGACGCTGGAAGTACGACCCCTCCGCCGGCAGCTCGCCGCGCTCAATCGCGAGATCCGCGAGCGCCAGCGGGCCATGACGTCCGACGATTTCGATGCGCTCGTGCTCGAGCGCAGGCGGTTGAACCGGGAGATCGCCACGCGGTTTCCCGAAGAACTACTGAAACGCTCCATACGAAGAGGCGACGTCGATGCACGCTGATCTGGTGAAGCTCCTCGACCTGCAATCCAAGGACGCGGCGATCGACGACATCGACCGCCGCATGCGGGAGCTTCAAGGCGAAGTCGGTGCGCTCGACCGTGCCGTGCAGAAGGCACGGGACGCGCTCGACGGCGCCCGCCGGGCCGCCGCCGACGGGGCGCGCCGCCGGGACGAGCTCGAGGCCAAGGTGGACAGCTACCGGATCCTCCAGGACCGGCGGGTGCAGCGGCTCGAGACGGTGCGCAACCCGAAGGAGGCGTCGACCCTCATGGCGGAGCTGGACCTCGCCCGGTCGGTGATGGCCAAGGAGGAGACCGAGTGGGTCCGGAGCGCGGAGGCCGTCACCGGACTCGAGCGCAAGGTCTCAGAGGAGGAGAACAAGGTGGCCGCGGCCGATCTCGAGCAGGCGCCCGAGCGTGCGCGGCTGGAGGAGCGGCGGCTGAATCTCGTCGCCGAGCGGGAGGCGGCGGTCCGGGACCGGGAGGCGAGCGCCGAGCAGATCGACAAGCCGCTGCGGACGCGGTACGACCGGCTGCGGCGCTCGCGCGCGAAGGACGTGGTGGTCCCGCTCGTCGGCGGCACCTGCGGCGCCTGCCACACGTCCATTCCGCTCAACCGCCGGAGCCAGATCCGGAGCGGCGCCATCATCGACGGCTGCGAGGGGTGCGGCGCGATTCTGTACCCGGCGGAGCCGGCGGGATCGGCATGAAGCCTGGAGTGGAGGGTACCGTTCCGGTGGTGAGCGTCTTCCCGTCGCCCATGCTCCGGTGGGTCATGGTGCCGCCGGCGGATCCGGCCCTGGTCGAGCAGCTCGCGCGCTCGCTCGGTATTCCCGCCGCGCTCGCTGCGCTGCTGGTACAGCGGGGACAGGTCACGGAGGCGGATGCGCGGACGTTCCTTCGTCCCGCCGTGGCCGGGCTGTCGGACCCCGGCGCGCTCGCCGGGATGAGCGAGGCGGTCGAGGCCATCGCTGCCACCGTGCGGGCCGGCGGCACCATCCTCGTGCACGGCGATTACGACGTCGACGGCCAGTGCGCCACCGCGCTGCTCACCCGGGCGCTCCGGGCGGCGGGCGCGGACGTCGTAGGGTTCGTGCCCCACCGGCTGCGCGATGGCTACGACTTCGGGCCCGCCGGCCTCGCCGCGGCGCAGCGGGCGGGCGCGTCGCTCGTGGTCACCTGCGACTGCGGCATCACGGCCGTGGACGCGGTGCGCGCGGCGCAGGCGGCCGGCATCGGGGTCGTCGTCACCGACCACCACCTGCCTGGCCCGGAGCTCCCGCCGGCGCTGGCCGTCGTCGATCCGCAGCGCGCGGACGACACGTCGGGCGCGCGGGGTCTCTGCGGCACCGGCATCGCCTTCAAGCTCGTGCAGGCACTGGTTCCCGCGCTCGGCCTCCCACCCAACCTTCCCTACCATCTGCTCGACCTGGTGGCACTGGCCACCGTGGCCGATGTCGTGCCGCTCGTCGGCGAGAACCGCATCCTCGTCCGGCACGGGCTCCGGCTCCTGGCCGACAGCCGGTGGCCCGGGCTCCGCGCGCTGGTCGCTGCCAGCGGGCTCGCGGGGAAGGAGCTCCGCGCGGGGCACATGGGCTACATCCTGGGTCCGCGGCTCAACGCGGCCGGGCGGGTGGGGGATGCGGCCGAAGGGCTCAGGCTCCTGCTCACCGACGATCCCACCGAGGCCGCCGAGCTGGCGCGGCGGCTCGAGGGGCTCAACGTCGAGCGGCAGTCGCTCGACCAGCGGATGCTGGAGGAAGCGCTCGCGCAGGTCGAGCTGACCGGCGATCCCGGGCGGGACGCCAGCTTCGTGCTCACGGGGGAAGGCTGGCACCCGGGCGTGGTGGGGATCGTCGCTTCGCGCGTCGTCGAGCGGTACGGGCGGCCGGCGTTTCTCATCGCCTTCGACGGGGACGTCGGGAAGGGCTCGGGGCGGAGCATCTCCCGGTTCGACCTGCACGCGGCGCTCCTGGCCTGCGGCGACCTGCTCGAGCGCTACGGCGGCCACCAGATGGCGGCCGGGCTCACCATCCGGCGCGACCGGCTGGACGAGTTCCGCGAGCGGTTCGGCGGGATCGCCCGGGAGCTGCTCGCGCCGGACGATCTCGGCCCCGAGCAGCGGGTGGACCTCGAGCTGGCGCTGCGCGAGGCCACGCCCGAGCTCGAGCGGATGTGCCGCCACCTGGAGCCCTGCGGGTCGGGGAACGCGAGCCCGGTGTTCGGCGTGCGCGGCGTCCGGCTCACCGGCCGCTCGCGCGTCGGCAGCGGCCACCTCAAGGGCATGCTGGACGACGGCACCACGCGGCTCCCGGTCATCGGGTTCCAGTGGGCGGACCGGGTGCCGTGGCTGGGCGAGGGGCTGGTGGACGCGGCGTTCCGGCTGGAGCCGAACGAGTGGAACGGGCACACGACGCTGCAGGCGCGGCTGTGTGCGCTCTCGCCGCACGGGGTGTCGTGAGTCGCGCTCGTCAGCCTGAGCGCAGCGAAGGGGGCATGCTTCCGGTCATGCCCCCTTCGCTGCGCTCAGGGTGACTCGCAACTCGCGGGGGCCGGCCCGTGCGCATCGTTGCCGGCGAATTCGGCGGCCGGCGGCTCAGCATGCCGAAGGACGCCCGCGTCCGCCCCACCGCCGACCGGGTACGGGAGGCGTGGATGAGCATCCTGGCCGACGCGATCCCCGGCGCCCGGGTGCTCGATCTCTACGCCGGCAGCGGCGCGCTCGGCCTCGAGGCGCTCTCGCGCGGCGCCGCCTCGGCCACCTTCGTCGAGCTCAATCCGCCGTCGCTCCGGGCGCTCCAGGCCAACATCGCGGCGCTCGGCGTCGCCGGCCGCGCTACGGTGCATCGCGGCGATGCGCTCCGCTACGTGGAAAGCCTCCCGGCCGGCGCGTTCGACGTCGCGCTGGCCGATCCTCCCTACGCCCGGGACGACGCCGCCCGCCTGGCGGCGCTCTTCCGCTCGACCCCTTTCGCCCGCATTCTTTCCGTCGAGCACAGCGCCACCGAACGGCTGGACGGGGACAGCACCCGCCGGTACGGCGACACGGCCCTCACCTTCTTCCACGCCCCATGACCCGAACCGCGATCTACCCGGGCTCGTTCGACCCGCTGACGAAGGGCCACGAGGACCTGATCCGCCGGAGCCTGTCGCTGGCCGACCGGGTCGTGGTCGCGATCGCAGTCAACTCGTCGAAGCAGCCGCTGTTCCCCGTGGCCGAGCGGCTCGCATTGCTGCAGGCCGCGATGGGCGACGATCCGCGGGTCTCCTTCGAATCGTTCGACGGGCTGCTGGCGGAGTTCGCCAAGAAGGTCGGCGCGTCGATCGTGGTCCGCGGGCTCCGCGCCGTGAGCGATTTCGAGTACGAGTTCCAGATGGCGCTGATGAACCGCCAGCTGCATCCCTCCCTGGAGACGGTCTTCCTCGTACCGGCCGTCGACCTGACGTATCTGAGCTCCAGCCTGGTGCGCGAGGTCGCCCGGTACGGGGGCGACGTGAGCGCGCTGGTCCACCCGGCAGTGGCGGCCGCACTGGCCCGGCGGTACCGCCGATGAGCTTTCGCCAGGCGCTCCGCGAGCGGGCGGCCGCGCGCCGGAAGCGGATCGTGCTGTGCGAGGGCGACGACGCCCGCGTCCGGACCGCGGCCGAGCGGCTCCGCGCCGAGCAGATCGCCGAAGTGATCGTGCTCGGCGGCGACGGCGTCCTGCCGGGGAACGATCCGCGCCTGCCGCGCATCGCCCAGTTCCTGCGCGACCGCCGGCCCGACCGGATCGTGGACGGCGTCCACGCGCTCGACCTGGCCTCGATGCCGGTCAACTTCGGCGCGGCGCTGGTGGCGCTGGGCGAAGCGGACGCGGCGGTGGCCGGCGCCGTCGGCCCCACGCGGGACACGATCCGCGCGGCGCTCTGGGCCATCGGCACCGCGCCCGGCGTCGAGCTCGTGAGCTCGGCCTTCTACATGGTCCTCCCGGGCGACGAGGTGCTCACCTTCACCGACTGCGCGGTGGTGCCCGAGCCCACGCCGGAGCAGCTCGCGATGATCGCGCTCGCCGCGGCGCGCGACCGTCCCCGCCTGGCGGGCGACTCGCCGCGGGTGGCCTTCCTCTCCTACAGCACCAAGGGGAGCGCCGAGGGACCCAGGGTGGCGCGCGTACGCGAGGCGGCCGCGCGGTTCCGCGAGCTGGCGCCCAACATCATCTCCGACGGCGAGGTCCAGGCCGACGCCGCACTCGTCGCCGAGGTGATGGAGCGGAAGGCGCCGGGCTCGGCGCTCGCGGGCCGCGCCAACGTGCTGGTGTTCCCGGACCTCGACGCGGGCAACATCGGCTACAAGCTGGTCCAGCGGCTGGCCGGCGCCACGGCCATCGGCCCGATGCTGCAGGGGCTCGCCCGGCCGATGGCCGACCTGTCGCGCGGGGCCACGGCCGATGATATTGTCGAGGTGGCCGCCATGGTGGCGCTGCAGTGCGACTGAGGCGTCACCCTGAACGAAGTGAAGGGGGCATGACCTGAATCATGCCTCCTTCGCTCCGCTCAGGATGACTCGACACGACGGAGCTATGCGATGAGTTTCAGCCAGACCAAGGACGCGAGCGGAGTGGCGGTGCTGCAGGTCGAGGGGCAGTTGATCGTCGGCAACCGCCAGGAGCTCAAGGAGCTGGTGCAGGCCGCGCTGGACCAGGGCGAGCGCCGGCTGCTGATCGACTTCTCGCGCACCGGGTACATCGACTCGTCGGGGCTCGGCGCGCTGGTGTCGATCTCCAAGAAGATCCGCGAGGCGGGCGGCGAGCTCCGGCTGTCGGGCCTCAACGAGGACCTCCGCTCGCTCTTCGAGCTCACCAAGCTCGACACGCTCTTCGCCATCGCCGAGACGCCCCAGCAGGCCCTCGCGAGCTTCTAGCCCTCTCCCATGCCGTCGCCGCTCCGCCTCTGCGTTCGCCGCTCGCCGGCCTCGGGGGGAAGCGGCGGCGCCACGCTGGTGACCCTCCGCCTCCCGAGCGAGGTGGAGTGCATCGAGGAAGCGGTCGAGCTGGTCACGCGCCACTGTCTCGCCGGCCACGACACCCCGCACAAGACCCGATTCCGGCTCCAGGTGGTGCTCTCGGAGGCGCTCAGCAACGCCATCATGCGCGGCAACCGCGAGGACCGCGGCAAGTGGGTGGACGTCCGGGCCGAGCTCGGCCCCGAGGTCATCCAGCTCGTCGTCACCGATGAGGGCACCGGGTTCGATCCCGACGCGGTGCCCGAGCCGATCCGCCCCGAACAGCTCGACGAGGCCAATGGGCGGGGCCTCTATCTCATCCGGAAGCTCGTGGACGAAGTCAGCTTCAACGAGCAAGGGAACTCCATCTGCATGACACTGCGCCGTCCGTAGGGCGGCTGGATCTCGTAGTCGATGGCCTCGGCGCGCTCGTCCACGGACGCGTGCGCCTGTGGCGCTACGACGGTCGCGCCCTCCGCCTGGCCGCCGGGGCCGACCCGGGCGGCGCGCCGCCGGTGCCGCGGACGGCGGGGCTCACGCCCACGGCGGGCGGCACCGTGTGGCTCGAGCCCCTGAGCGAGGTCGAGGGGTTCTGGCTCGAGGTGTCCGGTCCGGACGAGGACGAGCTGCCCAGAGCGGCCGCTGCCCTGTTGCCGCTGGTCGGGGCCCTGCTCGAGGCCGAGCGGCAGCGCGCGTTCCTGAGCGAGGAGCTCACCAGCCGCTACGAGGAAATCGATCTACTCTACGCGATCAGCGAGATCCTGGGACAGACGGTGCAGCTGGAGGAAGCGACGCAGACCATCGCCCGCGAGGTCAGCACGGTCGTGGGCGCGCGCCGGGCCTCGATCATGGTGTTCGACGAGACGGCCGGCGTGCTCCGGACGGTGGCGGCCCGAGGGTTCGGCGTCGACGGCCTCACGCCGGTGTCGGTGAACGACGAGTGCTCGATCGCGGCCCGGGTCTACCGCGAGCGGCGGGTGGTGGCCTACGACCCCACGCAGCCGGACGTCGTCGCGACCGATTGCGGCGAGCCCCGCGGCTATCGCGGGCAGGCGTTCCTGAGCGTGCCGATCTGCTATGGCGCGCCCGGCTCGCCGCTGCGTTGCGTGGGGGTGATCAATCTGACCGACCGCCTGGGCGGCGACCGGTTCACGCTGAGCGACCGGAAGCTGGTGACCGCGGTCGCCAACCAGATCGGCGCCGCGGTGGAGAACGCCCGCCTGGTGGCGCGCGACCGGACCCAGCAGCGGCTCCGGCACGAGCTCGAGCTGGCGCACGACCTCCAGCTCAAGCTGCTGCCGGCGCCCAGCGTCCTGCAGGGCGACGCCGAGGTGGCGGCGCGATGCCTGCCGGCGGACTCGGTGGGCGGCGACTTCTACACCTTCTCCCGCCTGGGCCGCGGCCGCGTCGGCATCATGCTGGGCGACGTGGCCTCCCACGGCTTCTCGGCGGCGCTGGTCATGGCGCTCGTGATGTCGGCGGCGGGCATCCACGCGGCGGCGTCGATCACGCCCGACGAGGCGCTGAGCGCGCTGCTCGACAGCCTCTCGGCCGAGCTCGCGACCACCGAGATGCACTTCAGCGTGTTCTACGGGGTGCTCGATCCGCTCACCGGCCGGCTCTCCTACGCCAACGCGGGTCATCCGTACGCCTTCCGGGTTCCCCGGTTCGGCGAGCCCGAGCGGCTCGACGCCACCGCGCCGCCGCTCGGGCTCGCGACGCCGGGGAGCATCGAGCGACGGCAGGTGCCCTGGTCGATCGATCACGACCTGCTGGTCCTCTGGACCGATGGGCTGGTGGACGCGCGGAACGCAGCCGGCGAGGCGTTCGGCGAGCAGCGGCTGCTGGCCGAAGTGTGCCGGCTCCGGAGCGAAACGCCCGAGGCGATCGTCGAGGCGGTGCTGGCGGAGGCGGAGGCGTTCGGCTCACAGCCATTCGACGACCGCACGCTGCTCGTCCTCCGGATCTAGCGGTGCCCCGGGCCAAGCGCCGGCTGGGGCAGCACTTTCTCACCGATCCTCGGCTCCTCGGCCGCATCGCCGACGCGCTTGACGCCGGGCCCGGCGACACGGTGCTCGAAATCGGCCCCGGGCCGGGCGGGCTCACCGCCGCGCTCGCCGAGCGGGCGGGCCGGCTGGTGGCCATCGAAAAGGATCGCGACCTGGTGCCGGCGCTCCGGGCGCGGTTCCCGTCGGCCACGATCGTCGAGGGCGACGCGCTCGAGACCGACTGGCCGGCGGTGGCGGGGCCACGATATCTCGTCGCGGGCAACATCCCCTACAACATCACCTCGCCACTGATCGACAAGGCGCTCGACCCGCCGCGGCCGGCGCGGATCGTCTTCCTGGTCCAGAAGGAAGTGGCCGACCGGGTGACGGCCCCCGCGGGGGAGCCGGCCTACGGGGCACTCAGCGTGGGCGTGCAGTCGGTCGCGCTGGCCGAGCGGCTGTTCACCGTGCCCGCCGGCGCGTTCCACCCGCGGCCGAAGGTGGACTCCGCCGTGCTCCGGCTGACGCCCCTCGCCGAGCCGCTGGTCGAGCCGGCAGAGCAGTGGAGCTTCCGCCGGCTGGTGGTGGGGCTGTTCGGCTTCCGGCGGAAACAGATAGCGCGCGGACTCCGGCAACTGACGGGGTGGGAGCCGGCGCAGGTGAGCGAAGTGCTGGCCCGGATCGGGGTGCCCGCGGCCTCCCGGCCCGAGGTGCTGGCGCCCGCGACATTCGTCGCGCTGCATCGTGCGCTCGTTGACGGAGGGTGGACGGCGCGGTAGCTTTGTGAAATGTTTCACAAAAATGCCGGCCATGCGTAAGGTCGCGGAGTCCACCGTTCGGCGGCTCTCGCTCTACCTGCGGTTTCTCGAGGAATTCGAGGGGCAGGGCGTTGCGACCGTCAGCTCGGGCGCGCTGGCCTCGCGCGGGAGCACGACCTCGGCGCAGGTGCGGAAGGACCTCTCGTTCTTCGGCTCGTTCGGCAAGCGGGGACTGGGCTATCCGGTGCCCGAGCTGGCCGACCGGCTCCGGGAGATTCTCGGGCTCAAGCAGCGTTACCAGGTCGGCATGATCGGCGCGGGCAAGATCGGGAGCGCGCTGGTGCAGTATCGCGGCTTCAAGCAGCGCGGGTTCGACATCGTTGCCATCTTCGACAGCGACCCGGCCAAGATCGGCAAGCAGTGGAACGGGCTCACCATCCAGGACATCGCCACGCTCGAGGCCGAATTCGCCCGCCGCCCGCTGGGCATGGCGGTGCTGGTGACTCCGGCCGAGGCGGCGCAGCCGGTGACCGACCGGCTGGTGGCGCTCGGGGTGAAGGCGGTGCTCAACTTCGCGCCGGTGCAGCTGGTGGTGCCGGACGATGTGGTGGTGAAGACGGTGAATCTGGCGCTCGAGCTGGAGACGCTGAGCTACGCGCTGGCGAATCGGTGAGTCGGGCGACTCGTCACATAGTCGGAGCTCGTATTCATCCACGAGCGGACGAAGGATCGGGTCGGTGGTGCGAGTGAGCCCGGATCCCAGTTGTGCATCCAGCCTCACTCGCATGCGTCGGCCGATCCTTCGCTCTGCTCAGGATGACTCCTACCTCGAGGCCCCGTGCGCTTGATTTCCCTCGCTGTCGCTGCATCCCTCACCCTCGCCCCCGTCGCCCTCCGCGCCCAGGTCGACTCCTACGACATCGTCATCCGCAACGGCCGCATCATCGACGGCACCGGCTCGCCCTGGTACGCCGGCGACATCGGCATCCGCGGCGGCCGGATCGCTGCGATCGGCCGGCTGGACAGCGTGGGCGCCCGGCAGACCATCGACGCCGGCGGCCAGGTGGTGGCTCCGGGCTTCATCGACATGCTGGGACAGTCGGAGCTGACGCTGCTGGTCGCTCCCAGTGTGCCGTCCAAGATCTTCCAGGGCATCACCACCGAGATCACCGGCGAGGGCGGCTCGGCGGGGCCGCTCAATGACTCGATCATTACCGCCGACCGCCCGGACTACGACCACTACAAGGTGACGCCGGACTGGCGCACGCTCGGCGAATACTTCACCCGGCTCGAGAAGCAGGGCATCGGCATCAACTTCGCGAGCTACGTCGGGGCGACCCAGGTGCGCCGCATGGTCCTGGGCGACAGCGACCGCACGCCTACCCCGGAGGAGCTCGACCGGATGAGGGCCCTCGTCCGGGATGCCATGCGGGAGGGCGCGGTCGGCGTGTCGACCTCCCTCCAGTATCCCCCGGCGCCCTATGCCCATACCGACGAGCTCGTCGCGCTGGCGACCGAGGCGTCGGCATTCGGCGGCATGTACGCGACGCACATGCGCTCGGAGGGCGAGGACATCGACGCCGCGCTGAACGAGGCGATCACCATCGGCCGCGAGGCCCGGCTCCCGGTGGAGATCTGGCATCTCAAGGTGGCCGGCAAGCGCAACTGGGGCCGCATGCCGCAGGTGGTGGCCAAGATCGACTCGGCGCGGCGCGCCGGGGTGGACATCGCGGCCGACACCTACGCCTACCCGGCCTGGTTCAACTCGATGTCGGCTTTCGTGCCGCCCTGGGCGCACGACGGCGGCGACGTCAAGCTGGTCGAGCGGCTGCGGGATCCCGCGACCCGCCGTCGCATCCGCCGCGACATGCTGGACCCGAAGGGCACGTGGGACAACGAGTGGCAGGAGATCCCGGGGCCGTCGTCGGTGCTGATCGGCGTGGTTCAGAACCCGTCGCTCAAGGAGTACCAGGGGAAGACGCTGGCACAGGTGGCGGCGCTCCGGCATACGGACGCGATCGACGCGCTCATGGACGTTCTCGCGGAGGACAAGGCTTACACGTACGTGGCGGTGTTCGGGATGGCGGAGCCGGACATCACGCTCGCGCTCCGGCAGCCGTGGGTGTCGATCGACAACGACTCGCAGGGCACGACACCCGATGGGCCGCTGGGCCAGGAGCACCCGCACCCGCGGGCGTACGGCACCTTCCCACGGATTCTCCGGAAGTACGTGCGCGAGGAGCGGCGGCTGACGCTGGAGGATGCGATTCGGAAGTTCACCTCGCTCCCGGCACAGCGGATGCGTCTCGGCGACCGCGGCGTGCTCAAGGTGGGGATGTGGGCCGACGTGGTCGTGTTCGACCCGGCAAAGGTGCGGGATAGGGCGACGTTCGCGGAGCCGAACCAGCTCTCGGAGGGGATGCAGTGGGTGCTGGTCAACGGCGTTCCGGTGATTGCGGACGGCCGGGCGACGGGGGCGCTGCCGGGGAAGGTGCTGCGGGGGGCGGGGTGGAGGAAGCCGTAGACGTGCTCCGTCATCCCGAGCGGAGCGAGGGACCTACTCGGGCCGAGTTCGAACCTCGGGTGAGCAGGTCCCTCGCTCCGCTCGGGATGACGAACGCGTGATGATCCGCGTCTAGCGCAGCTTCCGTCCCCCTAGCCCCACCCGCGCCGCCCCCGATAGTTTCCCGTATGCCCGTCGACGTCACCTCCGAAATCGGCCAGCTCCAGACCGTGCTGGTGCACACGCCCGGCCCGGAGCTGCTGGCGGTGACGCCCGGGAACCGCGAAGACTACCTCTACGACGACATCATCGACCTCGAGATCGCCCAGCGGGAGCACCGGCAGTTCGTCTCGGTGCTGCGCCGGTTCGCGAGCGTGTTCCAGGTGCGCGATCTGCTCGCCGAGATCCTGGCGCAACCCGAGGCGCGCGAGTTCCTGATCACCAAGACCATGGACGTGGTCGCCTCGGACGAGCTGACCCAGCGGCTCGGCACGCTGCCGCCGGCTCAGATCGTCGAGATGCTGATCGAGGGCACCCGCGAGGAGACCGGCCCGATCGCGCGGGCGCTCAACGAGGAAGGGTTCGCCTTTCCGCCGCTGCCCAATCTCTTCTTTCCCCGCGACATCGGCATGGTGCTCGGCCGGCGCGTGGTGGTCGGCTCGATGCGGTACGACGTCCGCTGGACCGAGGAGCTGCTCATCAAGGCGCTGTTCACCTTCCACCCCGAGCTGGCCAACGAGGGCCTGCTGTACGACGGGTCGGAGGAGCGCCGGAGCAACTACAGCCTCGAGGGCGGCGACGTACACTACCTCCGGCCCGACCTGCTGGTGGTGGGGTTCAGCGAGCGGAGCTCGCCGGCCGCGCTCGACGATCTCTGCGACACGATGTTCGCCCAGGGCGCCGTGACCGACGTGATCGTGGTCGTGATGCCCAAGGCGCCCACCGCGATCCACCTCGACATGATCTTCACCCACGTGGACCGCGAGCTCTGCGTGATCTATCCGCCGTACTTCGTGGGCCCCGAGCGGCTGGCCGTGCTGCACCGCCGGAAAGGCGAGGCGGGCGTGTCCGAGCGGTCCAGCTTCTTCGAGGCCCTGCGCGAGGTGGGCCTGCCGATGGACGCGATCTTCGCCGGCGGGCAGCACCGCACCAACCAGGAGCGCGAGCAGTGGAGCTCGGCCTGCAACTTCCTGGCGATGCGGCCGGGGACCATCCTGAGCTATCGCCGGAACGACCAGACCCTGTGCGAGCTCCAGACGGCCGGCTTCCGGATCGTGCCGGCCGTCAACTTCCTGGCCTTCGACGACTGGACCGACGCCAAGCACCGCACGGTGATCACGATCGAGGGCGCCGAGCTGGCCCGGGGCGGCGGCGGGCCACGGTGCATGTCGCTCCCGCTCCGGCGGGCGCCGCTGTGATGGGCCTCTCGGCCCACCCGGAAAGCACGCTGCTCGACCGGGTGCTCGCGGTCCTGAGAGAAGGACCGCGACCGGCGGGGACGCTGTGCCAGGGGGTGATCGGCCTCGCCGGGGCGTCGGACGCGGTGTGCGACCGCATCGCCATCGCGCTGCTCGGCGCCGATCCCAGGGTCCGCCAGCTCAGCGACGGGCGCTGGGGGCTGGTGCCGGAGGCGCAGGGCTCCCCGCTGCTCGACGACTGCGCCTTCGCCGTGGTCGACGTCGAGACGACGGGTATGCGGGCCGGCGGCGGCGATCGCATCACCGAGATCGCCGTGGTGGTGGTGCACGGCGGCCGGCGCGAGGTGGTGGTCGACTCGCTGGTCAATCCGGGCCGCCCGATCCCGCCGGCCATCTGCGCCATCACCAACATCACCAACGCCATGGTGCGGGACGCGCCGACCTTCGCCGAGGTGGTGGACCAGGTCGTGGCCGCGCTGGCCGGGCGGGTGTTCGTGGCGCACAACGCGCGGTTCGACTGGGGCTTCGTGAGCGCCGAGGTGCGGCGGGCGCGCGACCTGGCGCTCGACGGGCCGCAGCTCTGCACGGTGCGGCTGGCCCGGCGCCTGGTGAGAGGGGTGCGCTCGTGCGGGCTCGACAACCTGACGCAGCACTTCGGTTTCGACAACCCCGCCCGGCACCGCGCCGCGGGCGACGCGCTGGTCACCGCCGATCTGCTCGCCCGGCTGCTGCGGCTGGCCCGGGAAGAGGGCGCACACACGCTCCAGGACCTGAGCGCCATCGCGCTCCGGCCGAGGCGGCGGGCCCCGCGGAAGCGGCTGGCCATGCCGACCGAGCCGAGGGCGGACTCGCTCCCGGAGCAGGCGGGGTAGGGGGGCATGTCGCTCGCGCAGACGTTTCGGATCGGGGGGCTTCGGTGCCACACCCTCGAGGGCGGGCTCCAGCGGCTCGACGGCGGCGCCATGTTCGGCGTGGTGCCCCGGACCCTGTGGCAGACCCGGGTCACACCCGACGAGCGCCACCGGATCCCGCTTGCCATGCGATGCCTGCTGGTGGAGCACCCGGACGGTCTGGTGCTCATCGACACCGCGCTGGGCAACAAGGAGGACGCGAAGTTCCTCGGGATCTACGGGGTCGAGAACGCCGGCCTGGAGGGCGCCACCCAGCTCGAGGACGCGCTCGCGGCCGCGGGCTTCCTCCCGCGCGACGTCCGATGGGTCATCAACACCCATCTGCACTTCGACCACGCCGGCGGCAACACCACGCTGGATCCCGAGCTGGAGGCCGATCCTCGGCGCCACATCCGTCCGACCTTCCCCAACGCCACCTACGTGGTCCAGCGCGGCGACCTCGAGTTCGCGCGCCACACCAACGAGCGCACCCGGGCGAGCTATCTGCCCCACAACTTCGAGCCGATCGCGGCGGCGGACCGCTGGCGGCTGCTCGAGGGCGACGGCGAGGTGCTGCCGGGCATCTCGGTCCGCCTCACCCCCGGGCACGTGCCGTGGCACCAGGCGGTGCTGGTCCAGGACCGGGGCGAGACGGCCGCCTTCATCGCCGACCTGATCCCGACGGTCGCCCACCTGCCGCTGCCCTGGATCATGGGGTACGACCTCGAGCCGCTCCGGACACTGGAGACCAAGCGGGCGCTGCTCCGCGATGCGGCGGAAGGCGGCTGGCGGGTGGTGTTCGAGCACGATCCCGGGATCGCGAGCGGGGTGCTGGTGGCGGAGGGGAAGGGGTTCGGGCTGCGGGAGGTGGTGGGGGCGGGGGTGTCCGCTGCTATGTCATCCTGAGCGGAGCGAAGGAGGCATGATTCAGGTCATGCCCCCTTCACTTCGTTCAGGGTGACTCCACCGACTACCCCCAAGCCCCGTTGACACTTACCCCTCCCCCCGCTAGCTTGCCCACCTCGTCGAAGCGGGGAGGAGACTCCCCCACCCTCAGCCTGCCGGCCCCGTGCCGCAGCGCACCCGGGTCCCGGTATCGCCGCCGATGGCGGGCCCACTGGCCGCCGCGGGTCGTGGCATCGCGGGCACCCGATGGTTCGAGAGGGTGCCCGTTTTCATTTCGCCCCAGGGAGGCACGGCCACTGTCCACGAACGACCGCGACAAGCGAGTACGCGTCAATCGCATGATCCGCATCAGCCCGGTGCGGGTAATCACGGGCGACGGCGAGCAACTGGGTGTTCTGCCCATCGAAGAGGCGCTCGCTGCGGCGCTGGAACGCGGGCTGGACCTCGTGGAGGTGGCGCCGACGGCGCGCCCGCCCGTGGTCAAGATCATGGACTACGGGAAGTTCAAGTTCGAAGAGGCCAAGGCGGCCCGGGCGGCCAAGAAGAAGCAGCACATCATCCAGCTCAAGGAAGTGAAGTACCGTCCCGGCATCGATGATCACGACTTCGACTTCAAGACCCGCCACGCGCGGGAATTCCTCGGAGACGGGAACAAGGTGAAGGTGACGATGATGTTCCGCGGGCGGCAGATCGCCCACCTCGAGCTGGGCCGGGCCGTGCTGGACCGCGTGGCCGCGAGCCTGGCGGACATCGGCAAGGTCGAGATGGATGCCAAGCTCGAAGGGCGCAACATGACGATGGTCCTCGCCCCCAAGTAGGACGGAGACGACGGAGTAGACGGAGAGACACTGGCTCTCCGTCGCCACCATGGGAGTACCATGCCGAAGCAGAAGACGAAGCGCGCCGCAATGAAGCGCTTCAAAAAGACCGGGAGTGGGAAGCTCAAGCGCTGGCACGCCAACCACACCCACATCCTGACCAAGAAGACGCGGAAGCGGAAGAACCGGCTCAAGAAGGGCGACCTCGTGAGCTCGGCCGATTTTCCGCGCGTCAGCCGTCTCCTCCAGGCCTAAGGAGCCACCATGCCTCGCGTCAAGAATGGTGTGGCCCACCACGCCCGGAAAAAGAAGGTCATGGAGGCCGCGAAGGGTGCCCGCGGCGGCCGGAGCAAGCTGTACAAGGCGGCCAAGGAGACGGCCGAGCGCGCCATGCGGTACGCGTACCGCGACCGGCGCAAGAAGAAGGGCGAGTTCCGCGCTCTCTGGATCACGCGCATCAACGCGGCGGCCCGGATCCACGGCCTGAGCTACAGCCGGCTGGTGGCGGGGCTCAAGAAGGGTGGCGTCGAGATCAACCGGAAGGTGCTCGCCGACCTCGCCGTGCGGGATGCGGACGCTTTTGGCCGGCTGGCCGAAGTCGCCAAGAACAACCAGTAGCATCGCCGGCGCCCGATTCATGCCCAATGGGGCCGTTCGCGCTCGGCGGGCGGCCCCATTGACGCGTGGGGCGGGGGGCTTCGTGCCGCGCCGTCATCCCGAGCGCAGCGAGGGACCTTGCTCAGCCGGCTCGGGACCTTGCCGGGCGACGGTCCGGGCTCTCCGACCAAGGTCCCTCGCTTCGCTACGCTCAGGGTCGGGATGACGGAGCAACCATCTCGACGTCTGCACACACTGAGATCCACCTGACTACGCCAGCAACCTGATGCCCGAACCCACCGGCTACCCCGATCTCGACGCGCTGCTGCCGCGCCTGGACGCCGCCCCGGCGCTCGCCGCCGACGCGCTCGACGCCGAGCGCACGGCGGTGCTGGGCCGGAAGAGCGGCGTGCTCACCGCGGCCCTCAAGACGCTCGCGTCCCTTCCCGTCGAGGAGCGGAAGCGCTACGGGGCCGCGCTCAACCGGCTCAAGGAGCGGTTCGAGGCGGCGTTCGCGGCGCGGGCGGAGGCGATCGAGACCGAGCGGCGCCGGCGCGAGGGCGCCGGCATCGATCTCACCATGCCGGGCCGCCGTCACTGGGTCGGCGCCGAGCACCCGGTGACGAAAGTCGTGGATGAGATCGTCGGGATCTTCCGCGAGCTCGGCTTCGCCGTGGCCACCGGCCCGGAGGTCGAGACCGACTGGTACAACTTCCTCGCGCTCAACTTCCCGGCCGACCATCCGGCGATGGACATGCACGACACGCTCTACCTCGACGCCCCACCGGCCGACGGCGAGCCGTCGGGGCGGCTGCTGCTCCGCACGCACACCTCGCCGGTCCAGATCCGGACGATGCTGGCGGCGCCGCCGCCGGTGCGCGTAGTCATCCCCGGCATGGTCTACCGCAACGACGCCATGGACGCCTCGCACCTGCCGGCCTTCTCGCAGATCGAAGGGCTGGCGGTGGATGAGGGCATCTCGTTCGTGGACCTCAAGGCGACGCTGACCCACTTCGCCTATCGCTTCTTCTCGCCCGGCACCAAGACGCGGTTCCGGCCGTCGTTCTTCCCGTTCACCGAGCCGTCCGCCGAGATGGACGTCGAGTGCCAGCTCTGCCACGGCAGCGGCTGTCCGGCGTGCAAGGGAACAGGCTGGATGGAGATTCTCGGCTGCGGGATGGTGCACGAGGCGGTGCTCGAGAACGTGCAGCTCGACCCGGAGCGCTATACGGGGTGGGCCTTCGGGATGGGGCCGCACCGGATCGCGCTGCTGCGCTACGGCGTGCCGGATATCCGGCTGCTGCTGGGCGGGGACATGCGGTTTCTGGAGGCGGTCGGACGGCCGGGGATGGCGGGGGGTGGGGATGCGTGATATGGACGTGCTGAATCCCGTCATCCTGAGCGGAGCGAAGGAGCCATGCCCCGAAGCATGCCCCCTTCGCTCCGCTCAGGGTGACTCGGGTTCACCCTCGGGTCGTCGCACGAGCGGGCATATGCGATGAACATCTCCCTCCGCTGGCTCCAGGACTTCCTCCGCCGCGACCTCGACGCGGCCGACGTCACCACGCGTCTTACGATGCTCGGCGCCCCCGTCGACGCCGTCGAGCCGCTGCACGCCGAGCTCGCGCCGTTCGTCGTCGGCCGGGTGCTCGAGGTCGGTCCGCATCCCGATCCCAAGGCCACCAAGGTCCGCCTCACCCAGGTGGACGACGGCAGCGGCCCATCCCTCGCCGTCGTCTGCGGCGCGCCCAACGTCGCGGCGGGGAAGAGCTATCCGTTCGCCCGGCTCGGCACCCAGATGCCGGGGCCCAAGGGATTCCGCATCGAGGCGCGCCCGATCCGCGGCGTCGTGAGCCAGGGGATGCTCTGCTCCGCCCGCGAGCTCGGCCTCGGCGAGGAGCACGACGGCATCCTCGAGCTCGCCACCGACGCCGCGCCCGGGACACCGCTGCTCGACGTGCTCCCGCTCGCCGACACCCGGCTCGTCGTCGACGTCACCCCCAACCGGCCCGACCTTCTGTGTCACAAGGGCGTCGCGCGCGAGCTCTCGGCGTCGTACGGGACGCCGTTCCGCCTGCCGCAGATCCCCGGCGCCGAGTCGATCGACGTGCCGCCCGCCCGCCGCGCGGGCGCGAGCGACGACCGTCGGCGGCATTCGGATCACGATCGAGGACACCGAGTCGTGCCCGCGGTTCCACGCCGCCGTGATACGGGGGGCCAGCGTCGGACCGTCGCCCGCGTGGCTCCGGCGCCGGCTCGAGGCGGCAGGCGTGCGCTCGATCAACAACGTCGTCGACGCCACGAACTACGTGATGTTCGAGCTCAACCAGCCGATGCACGTCTACGATCTGGCCCGGCTCCGCGGCGCCGCCCTGACCGTGCGCCGCGCGCGGAGCGGCGAGCGGGTCGTGACCCTCGACGACGTCGAGCGCCCGCTCACGCCGGAGGCGGTGGCGATCGCCGACGCCGAGGGGGTGATCGGGATCGCGGGCATCATGGGCGGTGCGGGGACCGAAGCGAGCCTCGAGAGCCGGGACCTCCTGCTCGAGGCCGCGTGGTGGAATCCGAGCCGGACCCGCCGCACCCGGCGCGATCTCAACCTGAGCACCGAGGCCAGCTACCGGTTCGAGCGGGCAATCGACCTGTGGGGCGGCGAGGCCGCGATGCGCCGCTGCATCGAGCTGGTGCTGGCGACGGCGGGCGGCACGCTGGTGGAGGCCCCGCTCGACCTCTGGCCCACGCCGACCCACCCGCCGCGGATCTTCCTCCGCCCCACGCGCGTGGCCCAGGTGCTCGGCGTCGAGCTGCCCTGGCACGCGCTCGAGCGGCACCTGGTGGCCATCGGCGCCACGGTGGTGAGCAAGCCGGACGATGGCCGGATCGCGGTCGACGTCCCCGGCTGGCGGCCCGACCTCGTGCGCGAGATCGACCTGGTCGAGGAGATCGCCCGCCTGCACGGCTACGACGCGTTCCCGTCGGACCTCCGGCCGTTCCGGGTCGGCTCCCTGCCGGACGCGCCGGAAGAGGCGGCGACCGCGTCGGTTCGCCGCGGGCTCGTGGCCGAGGGGTTCTACGAGGTCGTGAGCCTCCCCATGGGGCCGGCGCACGAGCCGGACAGTGTCCGCCTGCTCAATCCGCTCGCCGCCGACGACGCCTGGCTCCGCCGCCGGCTGCTGCCGGGCCTGGTCCGGCTGGTCGAGGCCAACTGGGCCAACCGGGTGGCGGATGTGCGGCTGTTCGAGATCGGCACCGCCTTCGCGTCCGGCGCCCCCGGCCAGCGGCCGCGGGAGGAGCGCCGGGTCGCCGCGGTCCTGACCGGCCGGCACGAGCCGGGGCACTGGACGGGCACGGGGCAGGGCAAGTTCGACATCTGGGATCTCAAGGGCCGGCTGGAGGCCGCGGCCGCTCTGGCAATTCCAGGGGCCGAAGTGCAGGTTGGAGGGCAGGCCTGGGTGGTGCTGGACCGCGCGGGCCGGGTGGTCGGCGAAGGTGGCCCGCTCGCCGCCGACGCGCCGCCCTGGGCCGCGCCGCTGTTCGGCTTCGAGCTGCTCGTCGACGCGGCGCCCCGCCGCCCGGCCCCCTTCGCGCCGTTGCCCACGACACCGTCGTCCGAGCGGGTCCTCGCCCTCCTCCTGCCGGAGGGGGTGCGTGCGCTGGAGGTGGAGACCCTGCTCCGCCGGACCGGCGCCCCGCTGCTCGAGCGGGTGGACGTGGAGAGCGACTACCGGGGCCCCGAGCTTCCATCGGGCACGCGGAGCGTGGCCTTCCGGCTCGCCTTCCGCGCGCCGGACCGCACGCTCCGCGACAGCGAGGTCGACGAGGCCGAAGCGCGGCTTCTGGCCGCGCTCGCCGAAGAGTTGGGCATCCAGCGACGGGACGGCGGGTCCCGCACGGGAGAGTGACCGTGGCATACACCTACGACCGTCCGGATCTGCCGGCGCTGGCCGAGCTCGAGCGGATCCTCACCAGCCTCACCGAGGAGCTGGCCGCCTGGCGCCGCCGGAGCCTCAAGGCCGAGGCGGAATTGAAGGAAGCGCAGGCGAGCGGCGGCGTCGTGGCCGGCACCGAGCTCAAGGAGACGCGCCAGCGGGTGATCGAGCTCGAGACCGAGAACCAGTCGCTCCGCCAGCGGATCGACGGCGCCAAGGAGCGGCTCCGGGTGCTGGCCGCCCGGCTCGCGTTCCTGGAGCAGCACGGGGGAGGGACGGCGGCATGAGCCAGGCGAAGCACGCGGTCAAGGTGACGATCGGCGGCGAGGAATTCACCGTCCGCTCGGAGCTCCCGCCCGAATACACCCGCGAGGTGGCCACGTACCTCGACGCCGCGCTCAAGCGCGTGCGCGATTCGCTCCCGATGGTCGAGACCCACAAGGCCGCCATCCTGGCCGCGCTGGCGATCACCGACGAGCTGTTCCAGGCCCGCCGGGGCGACCGCCAGATCGCGGACCGCCTCACCCGGATGGCCGACGAATACACCCGCCTGCTGCCGCCGTCCAAGCGCGGCACCAGGTCGGCCGCCTCCTAGCTGGAGATCTCCATGCCCCAGAACCTCCTGCTGCCCGCGCTGGTGGGCGTGGTGGCCGGTCTGATCGTTGCCCTGGCCGCGATCGCCGTGAACGCTCACCGGCAGCGGTCGGCCGCCACGGGCATCCTGGGCGCCGCTCGGGCCGAGGCGGAGCGGCTCCGCGCCGACGCGGCGCGCGAGGGCGAGGCTGCCAAGCAGGAGGTGCTGGTCGCGGCCAAGATAGAAGCGCTCAAGGGGCGCGAGGATCTCGACCGCGAGGTCCAGCGCCGGCGCGAGGAGTGGGAGCGGCTCGAGCGCCGAGCCGAGGAGCGGTCCCGCTCGCAGGAGCGGAAGCTGGAGGAGCTCGAGGCGCGTGAGCGCACGCTGGCCAAGCGGGACGAAGCGCTCGCCGGCCGGGAGCAGGGGCTCCGGGCGCGGGAGGGCGAGGCCGACCGGCTGGCGCAGGAGCAGCATGTCAAGCTCGAGCGGATCGCCGGCCTGACCGCCGAGGACGCGCGCCGCGAGATCCTCCAGCGCACGGAAGACGAGTCGC
Source organism: uncultured Gemmatimonadales bacterium (assembly GCA_963815515.1). Taxonomy (GTDB): domain Bacteria; phylum Gemmatimonadota; class Gemmatimonadetes; order Gemmatimonadales; family GWC2-71-9; genus CAVVWJ01. Next base: position 209,491 of record CAWFGP010000004.1, on the reverse strand, counting down.
GCGCCCAGGCCCAGGCCCTCGCGCGCGACATCAAGGAGCAGGCCAAGCGCGGCGCCGATCGCGAGGCCCGGCGCATCATCTCCATGGCCATCCAGCGGCTGGCCGCCGAGCACACGGCCGAGAGCACCGTGGCCGCCATAGCGCTCCCCAGCGAAGAGATGAAAGGCCGGATCATCGGCCGCGAGGGCCGGAACATCCGCGCCTTCGAGACCGCCACGGGCGTCGACGTCATCATCGACGACACGCCGGACACGGTGAGCGTGAGCTGCTTCGATCCGATCCGGCGCGAAGTCGCCCGCCGCTCGCTCGAGGCGCTGATCCTGGACGGCCGGATCCATCCGGGCCGGATCGAGGAGATCGTACTCAAGGCCCAGAAGGAGCTCGAAGGTCAGCTGGTCGAGCTGGGCGAGCAGGCGGCCTACGACACCGGGATCCACGGCCTCCACCCCGAGATGATCAAGCTCATCGGCCGGATGCGCTACCGCACGTCCTACGGCCAGAACATCTACGATCACTCGAAGGAAGTGGCGTGGCTGGCCGGAATGATGGCGGCCGAGCTGCACCTCGACGTGATGCTGGCCAAACGGGGCGGGCTGCTGCACGACGTCGGCAAGGTGCTCACCCACGAGAACGAAGGCACCCACGTCGAGCTGGGCGTGGAGGTGGCTCGGCGCTACGGCGAGAGCGGGCCCGTGATCAACTGCATCCAGGCCCACCACGACGACGTGCCGCACGAGAGCGCTGAGTCGGTGCTGGTGCAGGCCGCCGACGCGATCAGCGGCGCCCGGCCGGGCGCCCGGCGCGAAGCATTCGAGACGTACGTCAAGCGGCTCACGCGGCTCGAGGAGATCGCCAACGCGTTCCCCGGCGTGGAGAAGAGCAACGTCATCCAGGCGGGGCGCGAGGTGCGTGTGGTGGTGACGCCGGAGCGGATCGACGACGGAGCGGCGGCCCTGCTCTCGGAGACCATCGCCCGCAAGATCGAGCTCGAGCTGCAGTACCCTGGCCAGATCAAGGTCGTCGTCATCCGGGAGACCAGGTCCGTGGACTATGCACGATGAGCGCCCGCATTCTCGACGGAGTGCCCCTCGCCAACGCCATCCGCGCCGAGGTGGCGGAGGCGGTGAAGCAGTACGCCGCTAGCGGCAGGAAGCCCGGCCTGGCGGTGGTGATCGTCGGCGAGAATCCGGCGAGCCAGGTCTACGTGAAGGCCAAGGGGAAGGCGTGCGAAGAGGCGGGGATGCACTCGGAGACGGTGCGGCTCCCCGAGCAGGCCACCGAGGCCGAGCTGCTCGCGGTGGTGGAGCGGCTCAACCGCGACCCGAGCATCCACGGGTTCCTGGTCCAGCTGCCGCTGCCGAAGCACATCAACAGCGAGCGGGTGCTCAATGCCATCAATCCGGCGAAGGACGCCGACGGCTTCCATCCGGTCAATGTCGGCAAGCTGAGCATCGGCGATCCGACGGCGCTCAAGCCGGCCACGCCTTTCGGCGTGCAGCAGATGCTGATCCGGTCGGGCATCGAGACCCGGGGCGCCAACGCGGTCATCGTCGGCCGGTCGAACATCGTGGGCAAGCCGATGGCGAGCCTGCTGATCCAGCCGGGGAAGGGTGGGGACGCGACGGTCACCATCTGCCACTCCAAGTCGCGCGACCTGCCGGGCGTCTGTCGCGGCGCCGACATCCTGGTGGTGGCGATGGGGAAGCCCGAGTTCGTGACCGCCGACATGGTCCGTCCGGGCGCCACCGTCATCGACGTCGGCATCAACCGGGTCGACGACGCCACGCAGCCCAAGGGCTACCGCATCGTGGGCGACGTGGCCTATGCTCCGGTAGCGGAAGTGGCGGGCGCGATCACGCCCGTGCCCGGCGGCGTGGGAAGGATGACGATCGCGATGCTGCTGCAGAATACATTGCAGGCGTTTCAGCAGGCGGCGGGCTGAACTGAAAAGCACACCACAGAGGCACGGAGGACACAGAGAACTGCCACGGAGAACAACAAAGATTGGTGTTGACTCCGTGCGGGTCCGCGCCTCCGTGTCCTCCGTGCCTCTGTGGTGAATCACCCTCTTACCGCGCCATGATCTCCGCCGAGTCGAGTCGAGCCTCAACACAACCGGTCCGATGGCCCTCTCCCTTCTCTCCGACCTGATCACTCCCGCCGACGACGTCTGGTCGGTCACCCAGCTCACCACGGCGGTCAAGCGGATCGTCGAGGGCTCGTTCGAGCGCCCCCTCTGGATCCGCGGCGAGGTGGTGGGCTGCAAGGTGTGGTCCAGCGGCCACTGGTACTTCACGCTCCGCGACCGGACCAGCCAGGTTCGCTGCTGCCTCTGGAAGCGGGACGCGGTCAACGCCGGCAAGCCGCCGGCCGACGGCACCGAGGTGTTCGTTCGCGCGCGGCCGGGAGTCTACGAGACCAAGGGCGAATTCCAGCTCAACGTCATGCGAATGATTCCCACCGCCACGATCGGCCAGGCGCAGCAGGAGCTGGACCGGGTGAAGGCGCTGCTGCAGAAGGACGGGCTCTTCGACCCCGCGCGGAAGCGGACGCTGCCGCCGTATGTCGCCACGCTCGCCGTGGTGACGAGCACCGCGGGTGCGGCGCTGCGCGACATCATGACGGTGGCCCGGCGGCGGTGGCCCGGCGTCCGGGTGCTCGTGATCAATGCGCGGGTCCAGGGTGACGGCGCGGTCGAGGAGCTGGTGCGCGCGCTCCGTCTCGTCAATCGGCTGCCCGGAGTGGAAGTCTGCATTGTGGGCCGCGGCGGCGGCGGGCGCGAGGACCTGGCCGCGTTCAACGCGGAAGCAGTCTGCCGCGCGCTCGCGGCGGTGCGGGTGCCCACCATCTCCGCGGTGGGTCACGAGACCGACATCTCGCTCACCGATCTCGTGGCCGACCTGCGGGCCGCCACGCCGTCGGCCGCGGCCGAGCTCGCGCTCGCCGATCGGCGCGACGTGCGCCGTGCGCTCGACGACCTCGCCTCGCGGCTCGCCGGCGGCCTCGCCGGCCGCACTCGGCTCGGCCTCGAGCGGGTCGAGCGCGCCGGCGACCGGCTGCAGGCCGCCATGGAGGCCGGGCTCGAGCGCCGCCGGCACCACGTCGCCCGGCTGGCGGCCCAGCTCGACGCGCTGAGCCCGCTCCGCGTGCTCGAGCGCGGGTACGCGGTGCCCAGCGGGCCCGATGGCCGCGTGCTCAAGCGCCGGGCGGAGTTCCGCCCCGGTGAGCCCTTCATCCTGCGGGTGGCCGACGGCCGTGTCGACGCCCGCGTGGAGCCCTGATGTCGACCATCGCCGAGGACCTGGCACGGCTGGAGGAGATCGTCCGCCGGCTCGAGGCCGACGACGTCGAGCTCGACGCCGCGCTCGCCTTGTTCGAGGAAGGGGTGGCCCGGCTTCGCGCGGCGCGCGAGCGGCTGGCGGCGGCGGATATCAAGGTGCAGACGGTGCTGGAGGAGGCGGATGGCGAGCTGCGGGTGCGGGATCTGGATGGGTAGGGGTGCCATGGCTGCTCACCGCGAACCACGCCCGAGTCACCCTGAGCGCAGCGAAGGGGCCATGCCTCGGATGATGGCTCCTTCGCTTCGCTCAGGATGACGAGCGTGGAGTCGCGCGCCAACCCCTCCGCCGCCGACCTCCTCATCGAGGCCCGCGAGCGCACAGACGCGCTGCTCGATCGCTGGGCGGCAGGGCTCCAGGCGGAAATCGGCGGCCGCCACGGCGAAGCCCTGGCCTACGCGCTCCGCACGCCCGGCAAGCGCGTCCGCGCCGCTCTGGTGATGGCGGCGTTCCGCTCGGTCGGTGGCCAGGCGGCCGGCATCGCGGGCGTGGCCGCGGCGGTCGAGACGGTGCACACCTACTCGCTGGTGCACGACGACCTGCCGTGCATGGACGACGACGATCTTCGCCGAGGCCGTCCCACCACCCACTGCCAGTTCGACGTGCCCACCGCAACCCGGGTGGGCTTCCTGCTCGTGCCGGTGGCAGCCCGGGTGCTGGCGGCGGCCTCGGACGAGCTCGCGCTGCCGCCCGCCGTCCTGAGCCGGATGGCCACGCAGCTGTTCGAGGCCGGCGGGATCGAGGGGATGGTGGGCGGGCAGTGGCTGGACCTCGAGGCCGAGCGGCGGACGCTCACCCTGCCGCAGCTCATGGCGGTCCACCGGGGGAAGACCGGGGCGCTGATCCGGGCCTCGTGCACGCTGGGCGGGATCGCGGCGGAAGCCGCGCCGGCGCAGGTGGCGGCACTCACCGCCTTCGGTGAGGACATCGGCCTCGCCTTCCAGATCGCCGACGACGTGCTCGACTGCACCGGCACCAGCGAGGAGCTGGGCAAGACGGCCGGGCGCGACGCCGAGCTGGCCAAGTCCACCTACGTCGGCCTGCTGGGCGTCGACGGGGCGCGGCGGGAGGCCGAAGCGCTGGCCCGGCGGGCGGTGGAGCACCTCGACGCCGCGGGGGTGCCGTCGGGGGCACTTGGGGCGTTGGCGGGGTATATTGTGAGCAGGAACTCGTAGCGATAGCCGGCGCGCCAGGCTCCGATGCCCGTCGTCCCGAGTCACCCTGAGCGACGCGAAGGGGGCATGCCTCGACGCATGGCCCCTTCGCTTCGCTCAGGGTGACTCCGGCGGCGGCGGGGGACGAAGCGCCCCGCTTGGCACCAGATCGAACCGTCACCAGAGTCTCCCATGACGCTTCTCTCGACCATCCAGTCCCCCGCCGACCTGAAGCGTCTCCGCCGCGACCAGCTCCCCCAGCTCGCCCAGGAGATCCGCGACCGCCTCATCGAGTGCGTCTCGATGACCGGCGGCCACATCGGCGCGAGCCTCGGCGTCGTCGAGCTGAGCATCGCCCTGCTGTACGAGTTCGATTCCCCGGGCGACAAGATCGTCTGGGACGTGGGTCATCAGGCCTACGCCTGGAAGCTGCTCACCGGCCGCAACGAGCCGTTCCCGAGCCTCCGGCAGAAGGACGGCATCTCCGGCTTCCTCAAGCGCACCGAGAGCGAGCACGACCACTTCGGCGCCGGCCACGCCGGCACCGCCATGTCCGCGGCCCTCGGCATGGCCACCGCGCGCGACCTCAAGGGCGAGGCGCACAAGGTCGTGGCCATCGTGGGCGACGGTGCCCTCACCTGCGGCCTCTCCTACGAGGGGATGAACAACGCCGGCCACAGCGACCGCGACATCATCCTCATCGTCAACGACAACGGGATGTCGATCTCGCCCAACGTCGGCGCGATCAGCACCACGCTCGGCCGGATCGTGGCCGATCCCCGGACCAACAAGCTGCGCGAGAAGATCAAGGGCATGACCTTCGCCCTGGGCGGCGTGTTCGGCGACGGCGTGGTGGACTTCGCCAAGAACGTCGAGGAGAGCGTCAAGAACCTGTTCTCCCCGGGCATGCTGTTCGAGGAGCTCGGCTTCCGCTACTTCGGCCCGATCGACGGCCACGATCTCCCCAAGCTGTGCGACACGCTCAAGTTCGTGCGCGGCATGAGCGGCCCCCGCGTCGTCCACGTGATGACCCAGAAGGGGAAGGGCTTCGGCTTCGCCGAGAGCAACCAGGAGAAGTGGCACGGCCTCGCGGCCTATGACCCCGTCACCGGCGAGGCGCGGAAGAAGGCGAGCGGTCCGCCCACCTGGACCCAGGTCTTCGGCGACGGCCTCACCGCGCTGGCGGCCGAGCATCCCGAGCTGGTGGCGATCACCGCCGCGATGCCGAGCGGCACCGGGACCAACATCTTCCAGAAGAAGCATCCCGGGCGGTTCTTCGACGTCGGGATCGCGGAGGGCCACGCGGTCACCTTCGCGGGCGGGCTCGCCACGCAGGGGATCCGTCCGGTCGTCGCGATCTACAGCACGTTCCTCCAGCGCGCGTACGACAACATCATCCACGACATCGCCGTGCAGCACCTGCCGGTGACGTTCTGCATGGATCGCGCGGGCCTGGTGGGCGAGGACGGCCAGACCCACATGGGGCTGTACGACATCGCCTACATGCTGGCGGTGCCGGGCATGACGGTGACGGCGCCCAAGGACGGCGACGAGCTGATCGGCCTGCTGCGGACAGCGCTGGCGCACTCGGAAGGGCCGTTCTGTACCCGCTATCCCCGCGACAAGGCGCCGGCCGAGCCGCGTCCCGCGTCCGAGATCCCCGCCGTGCCCTACGGCACCTGGGAGCAGCTCCGGTCCGGCAAGGACGTCGCCATCCTGGCGGTCGGCACGATGGTGCAGCCGGCGCAGCAGGCGGCGGAGCTGCTCGCGGCCGACGGCATCGGCTGCGCGGTCATCAACGCGCGCTTCCTGAAGCCGCTCGACCACGCGATGCTGGAGCTGCTCCTGCAGGAGCACCGGACGCTGGTGACGCTCGAGGAGGGCACCATCGTGAACGGCTTCGGCGCCTACCTCGCCGAGACGCTGCAGACGACGCATCCCGAGGTGCGGGTGGTGGCCCTCGGCATCCCCGACCGGCTGATCGAGCAGGCGCCGCGCACGGAGCAGCTCGAGGCGTGCGGCCTCACCGCCGCCGGGATCGCCCGCCGGATCACCGCGCTCCAGCAAGAGGAGAGCCTCGAAGCGCGATGAACGTCGGCGTCGTCGGCAATCCCCGGTACAGCGACCTGAGGGCCGTGCTCGAGCACGTCGCCCGGCAGGCGCCGTACAAGCAGATCACGCTCTATTCCGAAGACCGGCTGGCCAGCTTCTGGCCCCGCGACGTCCCGCCGTTCGACGGCATCGAGCTCGACGCCATCGTCACCTTCGGCGGCGACGGCACGCTGCTCCGCGGCGCGCGCCTCTGCGGCGGGCGCGAGATCCCGATCCTGGGCGTGAACCTGGGCCGAGTCGGGTTCCTCACCACTGCCACCCGCGAAACCCTCGACCCCGCGCTCGACGCCCTGGTCTCCGGCCGCTACGTCATCGAGCGGCGCCAGGCGCTGCAGGCCGTGATCAAGGACTTCGAGGGCAACCACCGGGTGAGCCAGCTCGCCATGAACGACGTCGCCGTGCACAAGGGCGGCGTGGCCCGCGTGGTGCGCATCAACGTCTTCATCCAGGGCGAGAACGTCGGGCCGTACAGCGCCGACGGCATCATCGTCGCCACGCCCACCGGCTCGACCGCGTACAGCCTGAGCGCCGGCGGGCCGATCGTGGTGCCCGGGGTCGAGGCCATCATCGTCACGCCGATCGCGGCGCACACGCTCGCGGTCCGGCCGCTGGTCGTGCCGGCCACGTACCGGGTCGTGATCGAGCCGATGGCGGGGTGGGCGGACGATCTGCTGGTGTCGTTCGACGGGCAGACGGGGAGCACGCTGGCGCCGGGGGAGAGCGTGGACGTGCGGCGGTCCGATCATAAGGTGTGCCTGATCCGGGTCGGCCGGGACGGGTTCTTCAGCCGGATGCGGCAGAAGCTGCACTGGGGGGACCTGTCGGAGCGGGAGGCGGTGAGGTGAGGGCGGAGGGGCGGACGGGCGGACGGTCAGACGGTCGGACCGTCTGATGCTCTCCGAGCTCCGCGTCCGCGACCTCGCCACCATCGCCGACGTCACCCTCAACCTCGGCCCCGGCCTCAACGTCCTCACCGGCGAGACCGGCGCCGGCAAGTCCATGCTCGTCGATGCCCTCGCCCTGCTGCTCGGCGAGCGGGCTGCCAGCGGCAGCGTGCGTCCCGGCGCCGCCAAGGCGATCGTCGAGGGCGCCTTCGAGGGGATCGACGCTCGCACCCGGCGCCAGGTCGAAGCCCTCGGCCTCGATGTCGAGGACGGGCGCGTCGTCGTGCGCCGCGAGGTCTCGGCCGAGGGGCGGTCGCGGGCGTGGGTCAACGGCAGCCCGACGACGGCCGCGGCCCTGGGCCAGCTCGGCGCCATCCTGGTCGACCTCCACGGCCAGCACGAGACCCAGTCGCTGCTGCACGCCGACGCGCAGCGGGACATCCTCGACGCCTTCGCTCACGCGGAGCCGGAGCGGACGGCGGTGGCCGAGGCGCACGCGGCACTCACCGCGCTCCGTGGGGAGGAGGCGTCGCTCGCGAGCCGGCGCGACGAGGTGCGCCGGCGAGCCGACTACCTTCGCCACGTGGTACACGAGATCGAGCAGGCGAAGCTTCAGCCCGGCGAGGACGAAGCGCTCCAGATCGAGGCCCGCCGGCTCGGCCAGGCCGGCGCGCTGGGCGAGCAGGCGCAGCGCATCGTCGACGCGCTCGAGGGCGACGCGGGCAACGCCCTCGGGGCGCTGAGCGCGGCGGGCCGCGTGCTTGCGGGCCTGGAGAAGATCGACCCTGCCACCACCGGCTGGCGCGAGATGCTCGACGTGGCGTACGCCAACCTCACCGAGCTGGCCCGCCAGGCCGCGTCGTACGCCGGAGAGCTCGAGGAAGATCCCGATCGGCTGGCCGAAGTCGAGCGCCGGCGCGACCTGCTGTTCAAGCTCACCGGGAAATACGGCGCTACCCTCGAGGCGGTGCTGGCGACGCGCGACCAGAGCGCCGCTGAGCTCGACCTGCTCGACACCGCCGACGTCGACCTCCGCGCCATCGGCGCGCGGCGCGCGGCGGCCGAGGCGTCGCTGCGAGCGGCCGCCGACGCCCTCTCGGCCAAGCGGAAGGACGCGGCCGACCGTCTCGCGCGCGGGGTCAACCGCCTGCTGCCGCAGCTCGGGCTCCCGGGCGGCAGGCTGCTGGTCTCGCTCACGACGCTGGCCGAGCCGGCGTTGCACGGGCAGGAAGGCGTGCAGTTCGACGTGCAGCTCAACGTCGGGCTCGAGGCCAAGCCGCTTGCCCGGGTGGCCTCGGGCGGCGAGCTGTCGCGGCTGATGCTCGCGCTCAAGGTGGTGCTCGTGCGGCACGACGCGATCGCCACGCTGGTCTTCGACGAAGTGGATCAGGGGATCGGCGGCGAGGTCGGCGCCCAGGTCGGCGCGGCGCTCGCGGAAGTGGCGGAGCGGCACCAGGTGCTGGTGATCACGCACCTGCCGCAGATCGCTGCGCGGGCCGACCAGCACCTGGTGGTGAGCAAGGAAGCCCGGGGCGGCATCGCCACGAGCGACGTGCAGCCGATTCACGGGGAGGATCGCGTGGGGGAGCTGGCGCGGATGCTGGGCGATACGGAGGGTGAGGCCGCGCGGCGGCACGCGCAGGCGCTGCTGAGGAAGGAGGGGAAGGCGAGAAGGTAGGGGGGGCGGGCCGGCGGACGGGCGGACGGTCACACGGTCAGATGGTCAGTTCGAAGGTTCGCGGGCTCTTCAAAGCTCGTCACCCTGAGCGCAGCGAAGGGGGCATGATTCGGGTCATGGCCCCTTCGCTGCGCTCAGGGTGACGAGCTTTGAAGAGCCCGCGAACTCCCTTGACCCGACCCCCCGCCCTCAAAAGACCCCAAAATACACCCGAAACCTCGCCCGAAACGTGTGCCGGTCCTGCACGATCCCCCCCGACGTCCTGACGATCCGCTCATACCCCCAGCTCGCATCCACCGGCAACCCCCGCCCGCCCTCGCGAAACTTCCCCGCGCTGCTGTACGTGAGCCCGATGCCGAGCACCGTCGCGCTCGCCTTGGTGTCCTGCGCGAGCCCCGACGCGTCGACGCCCGGGATCTCGTCGGCGGGCGTCACGTAGGAGACCTCGTCCTCGCCGCGGGACCAGTGCATCGCGGTGCCCTCGATGGCGAACGTCGGCGCCAGCCGGAAGAACGGCCGCACCGCAATCCGCACCACGTCGCCCGGATCGCGCCGCACGGCGCTCAGCAGATCCATCCCCGCCAACGGCTGCGTCGGCGGGGCCACGCGCACGAGGTAGTCGGCGGCGAGCTGCCGGTTGTACATCCCCTCCGCCCGCAGGCCCACCCGGCCGGCACCGAGGTCGGCCGTGATCCGGAGCTCGACATCGGTCTGCCCGTCGCCGGTGCCGAGGGCGAGCACGCGGTCGGCCCGCGCGAGCTCGCCGGTGGGAAAGCGGACGAGGCCCTCGATGGCCGCGCGAAAGCCGCCGCGGCCGCGCCCCCGGTCCCACCGGTTCACCAGTGTGAGCGCCACGCCGGCCTCCGCGTCGCCGCGGAAGGTGAGCTTGGTCTCGCCCAGCCGGAGCGCGCTCGGCCCCGCCGCATCGCCCAGTGCCGCGAGGAGGTCGGCCGTCTCGACCGGCGCCGTCGGCAGGGTCGGCAGCTCGCTGAAGCCCGGAACGCCGAAGTCGGACGCGAGCGTCGTCTGGAGCGTGGTCAGGCGGGTGGTGGTGGCGGTGCCGGCCGCGCTGGTGGCGGTGGGCACGAACGATGAGGCGGTCACCGGGTCGGCGAGGAGCCCGAAGAGATCGTCGCGCAGCGTGGCGGCGTCCTGAAGTGTCGACTGGGCGCGGGCCTTGAGCGCGGGATCGCCATCGTAGTCGCCCGCAGCGATCCGCTGGCTCAGCGTCGTCAGCGAGGCGTCGAACTGGTCGAAGAACGTGGCCTGGACGTCGGTACCGGGCTTGAGGCCGGCATCGGAGGCGCTCGTCGGCGCGAGCGCGTAGGTCGTCTGCACCCGGGTGCTGACGAGCGGGATGTTGCCGAAGATCGTGATCGTCCGGGTGAGCCCCAGCGCCAGGCCGAGCGAGCCGCGGCTTTCCTCCGCGATCGCGTCGGCGGTGAGCGCGCCCAGGTTCAGGTGGTAGCCCGTCAGGCCCGTGATCCGGCCGATGCGCGCGTCCGCGTCGCTCAGGGAGGGGAGGATGTTGCTCCCGGCTGCGGGGCTGGAGAGGTCGGCGCCGAGCGGCGCCTGCTCGCCATCGAGCCAGCGGTGGTCCCAGGTCTCCACCGAGCCGTCGAGGTCCACCCGCAGGACACCGGCCGGAACGCCGACCGGCGCGAGCTGGGCGTACGCCCCCGACGGCGCGAGCAGACCGGCGAGGACCGCCAGACGCCGCGCGCATTGCCGCACAGTTCCTCCCACGAGATGTCGTTCGCCGTGCACACGATGTCGTCCGCGAGACCCGCAACTTGGCAGCTTGCGACCGGGTTTGCCACCCGGCCGGGTGTCGTGGGCTCGGTCCCCGGGGCGCGTCAATCTGTTCGGGGGACGCACCGATTACAACAGTGGGCGGTTCTTCCGGTGGCGCTCGAGCGCAAAACGGTGGATTGACGGGGACGAAGCCTATCGCGTCGTAGAGCGAGCGGTCGCACGCTGCGCCGGGCCTGCGGATACAGGCGGGGCCCGCGGGGGAGCAGGCCGCCGCCGCCTCCCGCGAGAGGCGTTGCCCGCCAGGCCGAGGTACATTTCGTGGCCGTCCGGCCCGGGTGGCGAAACTGGTAGACGCTTGAGACTTAAAATCTCCTGGGGGAAACCCCGTCCGGGTTCGAGTCCCGGCCCGGGCATCCGCAGGTTTGTCGCAATCTCTCCGCCGGTGATCCCCGTCACGTGGCGTCGCGGGACACGGGCATACCTTGCCTACCGCTTACAAACGTCTTTGGCCTTTGCACGGCAAACGGCCGATCCCTGTCGACTCAGCTTGAGGAGCCGCCGTGGCCGTTCCGTTTCCAGCGCCGGGCACCACCATTCTCGTGGTGGATGACGAGCGCATCACCCGCCGCGTTGCCTACCGCATCCTGAGCGAGGAAGGGTACCGCGTCTTCGAGGCCGCGAGCGCCGAGGAGGCGATGAGCGTCCTCGACATGGCGCACCGCTACGTGCACCTCGTCGTCCTGGACGTCGTCATGCCGGTGGTCGACGGCGTCACGCTCGGCCGAGAGATCGTCGCGCACTGGCCGGCGCTCAAGCTGCTCTACATGTCCGCCCACCCGGCGGAGGTGCTCGCGGCGCACCGGATGGACAACCTCGAGGTCCGCTTTCTGGCCAAGCCGTTCACGCGCGACGAGCTGCTGACGAAGGTGCAGGAGGCGCTCGACCGCCGGCGGGAGCCGCGGGTCTCGGGCAGCACGGAAGGTGTGCCGGATCACGGCTGAGTGCTCCCCACCGTGGCATCTTCGAATCGACTTCCGTCGGGTGGTACAATGCTGTCGGTGTACGATCTGCACCTGCGTTCGACCTCGCTTCGCGCCGCTCGTGCCTCGGGCGACGGCGACGCGTCCCGCCAGCCTCTCCCCGGCGAGCACACCGGGGAGCGCCGCCTTCGTCTCCTCCGCGCCGTGCTCGGTGAGAATCACACGTCGAAGGCGCGACCTCCGATGGACCGGCCGAACGAGCTCGGGCGTCCTTAGCCCCTGACCAGGGGGCTTGTGCCGAAATTGCGGGCGGGAGGACGCGATAGCTGGAGTGATTCGCTTAGAGTGTCGCGCCTGAGGGGCGTGCGCCGAGCGAGGCGCCTATGGTGACGAGCCTGTCGCCGGCGATTGCCCCGCACGCGCCGCGGAGTCAGCCGGCGCCGCCGAGCCCGCAGGCGGCACGTTGGTGACGCCGCCGCCACCGCCGGCCGCCGACGGCACGACCGGCGGTGCCGGGCACGGCGCGGGCGACACCTGCTTCACCGGATTCTGCCGGATCAGCCGGTCCGCGACCGCCGTCAGCGGCCCGGCGCCCACTCCCAGCCGCACGTAGTCCTCGCCGTAGGGACTGCTCCCCGCGAGCCTGCCACCGACCGCTTTCGCGGCCGCGGCGCGGTCGCGCTCGCTCGTTCCGGCGACGAAGATCACGGCCAGCAGCCCCGGGGCCTCGCTGCCCGCGGGCTCACCCGCACAGGCGCGGGCGAGCGTCGTGTCGGTTGGGTCGGACTGGCCGATACCCAGCGGGATAGTTGGCGGGATAGTTGCCGGATCGGCGGCGGTGGATCCCGGACCGAGTGCCGGTGGGACGCGATCGGCGGCCGGGGCGCCGGGAGCGCCCGGGGCCGCGCTCCCACCCGTGGCGCGGCGGAGGCTGTCCGCGCTCGCGGCGGCGCGGACGGAGTCGCTGGGCGTCTGCGCGGCGCCGAGCGTCGAGACGGCCAGCATGAGGGCCATCAAGAGCATTGGGGTGCGGGGGACGGCAAGTGCTGCCGTGGACGATATCGGAAGGCGGTGGGCGACAGGCCCAAAGCCTTCATCTGCTCTCCGAATGGCCGTCATATCCCGGGCCCCCGCGGCCAAGTGCGGTGATCGAAGCACTCGGGGGGGTGCGACCATCCAACCGCGCCGTCATCGCTCTGACCTTCATCGCCCGCGCCTCATCGCCCGGAGCCCATCGCCCCGTGCGTCGTCGCCCCGTGCGTCCTCGCCCCGTGCGTCATCGCCCCGCTCCGAGCAACGTCAGGCTCTCCGTCCCCATGTCGCGCACCTCGTAATGCGCAGACCGCGCGTCGTAGTGCGCCAGCAGGGCCTGGGCCGCGGGCGGCACCACCGCGACCTCGTACTCCTCACCCGCAAAGGCCCGAACCGCGTCGAGCGAGTCGAACCGCATGAAGGTGACGAACTCGACCTCCTCGCCGGCCGGCCGGCGGAAGAGCTCGATGCCGCGATAGCCGGGAATCGCCCGCGACGCGATGCCGCGGAAGATCTCCTCCCGGAGCAGCCGCTCGTACGCGTCCGCGTTGGCCGGGCGCGTGAATCCGTGCCAGATCCGGGCGATCATGCGGAGGCCGTGCCGCGGAGGCCACGCGCGATCTTGAGCGTGGTGATGAACTGACCGGTGTGCCGCGATGTATGCTCGGCCGCGTGGATGATCAGGCCGAGCACGGTGGCCGGGACCTCGGCGCGGCCGACGAGGCGGATCTCGCCGTAGGTCGCCGGCGGCGTGCGTCCGAGCTGGGCCAGCGCGCGGTCGATCCCCGCCTGGGCCTGCGCGACGAGTTCCCCGGCGCCGGCGCCCGGCTCGCCCTCGCGCTTCAGCGCGTCCAGCTGCGACGCGGAGAGCTTCTCGCCCCGGGCATACGTCAGGAGGCGCTCCAGGCTCCCGGCGAGATGGCGCAGGTGGAAGCCTGCCGACGCGGCACCGCCGGGGCGGGCCCAGAGATCGGCTTCGGTGGCGCCGGCCGCGGCGGCCGCGATGTCCTCGCCGGCCTGGACGAGGGTATGCGCGGCGGGCATCAGCACGGGGTCGATGCCTGGTAGCGGGCCCCGGAGCCAGACTTCCGGACGGGTAGAGATGCTCATGCTGGCAATCTAATGATTCGGGGCAGGGGATCGAATGCGGATTGTTGCACGCGGGAGGGTGAGCCCGGCGCCCGAACCTGGGTTAGTCCGGCGCCGGCTCTCAGGAGTCCAGCGCCGCCCGAATTCCGGCGACTCCGACGTCGATTCGCGGCGGGTCCCTGAGCGCCGAACTTCCGGCTGGTCTTCAGGGCGAGCTAGGCTCGCGCTTTTTCGTACTGTTCCAGACCGTCGATTCGGCCTAGGATCCGACCATGTCCCGAGACCGCGACCCGGCCGCCCCCGCGCGCCCGCCGAAGCTCCTGGAGCAGGTGCGCCAGGTGATCCGCCTCCGTCACTTCAGTCCCCGGACCGAGGAGAGTTACATCGCCTGGATCCGGCGCTACATCCGCTTCCATGCGCTGCGCCACCCGCGCGAGCTCGGCGCGGCCGACGTCACCCGGTTCCTCACCTCCCTGGCCGAGGCGAAACGGCTCAGCGCGTCGAGCCAGACCCAGGCGCTGAGCGCGCTCCTGTTTCTCTACAAAGACGTCCTGCACCGCCAGCTCGAGTCGGTGACACCGATCCCACGCGCGAAGCAGCCGATACGGCTGCCGGTCGTCCTGGATCGGGACGAGGTGCGGCTGGTTCTGGGGCGTCTGGTCGGGCCACCGCGCATTGCCGCGCTCCTGATGTACGGCAGCGGCCTCCGGTTGCTGGAGGCGCTGCAGCTCCGGGTGAAGGACCTGGACTTCGGGATGGGCGAGATCGTCGTTCGCCGGGCGAAGGGTGGCAAGGACCGGGTGACCATGCTTCCGGGCACGGCCGTGCCGGAGCTCAAGGCGCATCTCGAGCGGGTCCGACGGGTGCACCAGCGCGATCTGGCCGAGGGTGGTGGTCAGGTCGCGCTGCCGGGGGCGTACGAGCGGAAGTCACCGCACGCGGCGCGGCAATGGTCGTGGCAGTTCGTGTTCCCCGCCCGTCGCCGCTACGAGGACGCGGAGGCGGAGGGCGGCGATCGTTTCCGTCGGCACCATCTGCACGAATCCGTTGTCCAGCGTGCCGTCAAGCTGGCCGCGGCGGATGCCGGCCTCACGAAGCGGATCACCTGCCACAGCCTGCGGCACTCGTTCGCCACCCATCTGCTGCAGGACGGGTACGATATCCGGACAGTGCAGGAGTTGCTGGGTCACCGGGATGTGGCGACGACGATGATCTACACCCACGTCCTGAACCGCGGGGGGCTCGGGGTCCGGAGCCCGGCGGACCGGCTGTGATCGTAGGGGACCTGCATGGCCCCATCGCCCCCATTCCCCAAACCACAGCGCTACCCGGCAAACGCTGCGTTCTCTGCAGCGTCATTTTGACAGGTCATTCTGACGGACAATTGCCGTTGGTGGGATGTGAGTTACGGGTTTGACGTGTGGGGTTAGATTGTGACGGTAGTTGGGGTGCGTGGGGGGATGGGAATTCTGGGATCGGGGCATCGGGTAACAGTCTAATTCTAGTTAGGCCGCTCACGCGAGCCGGCATGTAGATTGGGGAGCGACCTGCCGTCAGGAGGCTCTATGACGGTCAGATCGCAGGTCGAAGGAAGCCGACGGTCGCTGGATCGCCGAGGTGCCCACGCTCCCCGGCGTCCTGATCTACGGTGTGACCCGCATCGATGCCGTCGCTCGAGTGCAAGCCTTGGCACTTCGCGTGCTGGCGGATCGCCTGGAGCACGGGGAGGCGGTGCCTGAGCACCTGACCGTCACGTTCCAGGCAGCGTGACCAGCTGGGGCTCCGCGAAGGCCCGACACGTCTTCGCCGCGCTCCTGCGTCTTGGCTGGACTCTGAAGCGGCAGTCCGGTTCCCATCGGACGTTGGCCCGAGCGGACTGGCCCGACTTCGTCTTCAGCTTCCATGATGATGAGGAAATCGGGCCAAGGATGTTGGCCCGCATCGCGAAGCACACCGGCCTAACCCCAAACGACCTCTAGTGCCCGAAGCGTGCGGCCTAACCTCGCTAATGCAGCCGACAAACGCGGGTAGGGCCGAAGCTCCTGAGCTCGACGGCGCTCCCAGCCGGGCTGTGGACCATAAGGTTGTAAGAGGTCGTTTGCAGCTGATTAGCCCTTCGTTAGGCCGACGCCCCGCCCAACCCAGGTCCTAGGGGCGTTTGCGGCGGCGGCGCTCGAGCCACTCGGCCAGGAAGGTCGCGGGGGGAGTGAACAACCAGATCAGGAACGCAAGACAGCGGGCTAGCAGGGGGCGCATGGATACTCCAATCCCACGCTGCGCGGCAGGATGCCCAGAAGGGCGTCTCTTGCGCAGGCGGGCCTAGAGTAGCTAGAGGCCGTCCCCTCAGTGTGGCCCTGGCGGTGACCTAGCGGGTGCGCCCATCCCGCGGCCTAACCCGCTAATGCAGCCGACAAACGCGGGCGGCGCCGCCGCGCCGCCCGCGTCCGACGCTCCCAGCGGCAACAAAGGACCGTAGGTTTTCACAGGTCGTTTGCAGCTGATTAGCCATTCGTTAGGCGGACCTCACGGCCATCCAGGTCCTCGCCGTGTTTGCGACAAGGTGCCCGGGGAAGCCTGTCGCAATTGCGCGGCATTTCGGCCCAGTTTGCCCCTAGTCCGGGCCGCCTTCTCCACGTAGCATCAAAGCATCCCAATCACGAGCTCTGAGCCGCCTGCGCGGAAGGTCGATCGCAATCCCTCGAGATCCCAATCACGAGGTCCGAGGACGATTGTCCTTGTCGAATGTGCGGGCCGCCTAACCCGCTAATGCAGCCGACAAGCACGGGCTGCGCGGTGCTCCGCCCGCCGCTGCCCGCCGATGGCGGACAGCGGAACGTAGGTTTTCTCAGGTTGCTTGCAGCTGATTAGCCATTCGTTAGGCGTGCAGTGCACGAGAGATTGGTTGACATGCCGTCAAGCCGCGGAGCCCGTCGTCTGCGTAGCTAGGCTCGAGCCCTGCTGGCCGGTGCGCCTCATGGGCGGCGAAACCCGGAGGCCACCCCCGGGACTGCGGCGCAGTCGCGCCGCCGCCGCCCGGCCCTCCTGGTGGCCTCGCAGGAGGCGGCGGTCGCGGCAAGGCGACCACGGATCGAACCGGCCTGACGCCTAACAAGCTGATGCAGCCGACAAACGCGAACGGAGCGTTGCTCCGTTCGTCGCCGAGCCGACGGCTCGGCGATAAGGAACGTAGGTTATCACAGGTCGTTTGCAGCTGATCAGCCATTCGTTAGGCCGCACACGTCGAGATCGCGGTCGCACGAGCCAAATAGGAGAGGGGGATGAGACGTCGTTCTCGTATGGGTCGCGGGAGGCATAGCTGCGGTTGGCTTCTACTTCCTGTCCTCGGGCTTGGCGTTCGCCGCGATGTATCGCGTGGGAAGGAGCTATCCCATCTCGACTGGCGGGCAGAGTCTACGCGCCACTTGAGTGGCTTGCTGCACGCTCCGACGGCTTCCGAGATGCGTACAATGGATTCCATGCCTGGTGCTACAGGTGGCTCGTGGGTCGAGAGGTCAGCTGAACGGCCGTAGCACGCGGCGTGCTGGAGAGAGCGAGCGCTGGCGCGGGTGTGCAGCCTAACCCGCTAATGCAGCCGACAAACGCGGGCTGAGCCGGGCGCCGCCCGTATCCCGACCTCCCAGCGGCGACAACGGACCGTAGGTTATCACAGGTCGTTTGCAGCTGATTAGCCATTCGTTAGGCCGACAACATGGAGGCCCGATGTCACCCGGCACGCTGCACGGTCGGCGGGGTCTGGTTGTCGTCTTCGGTCTGTTCCTCGCTAGCGGGGTGATGGTAGGCATCTACTGTCTGTGGGCCGTCGCCGACTGGATCCACCCGCAGGGCGAGAAAGGCTTTGGCCTCTACCTCATCGGCGCGTTTTCATTCGTACCCGCCCTTCTGGCGTGGTTGGCGGGCGGTCTTCACATGTTCATGGCGTCCAGGAATAGGGACGTACGCCTCGGAGTGGCGCTGACGACCGCCCACTTGGTGTGGTGGCTTGTCCTGATCGGCATTGAGCTGTGGCGTGACAACCCGTTGTTCGGGTGGGCTTTGAGAACCGCCACCATCGTCGAGCCAGGCTTGTATGCGGTGGGCGTGACATTCCTGGCCGCACGCTGGTTCTGGTGGTGCCGCCGCCACAGTCCCGGGCAGGTTGCGGCCTAACCCGCTAATGCAGCCGACAAACGCGGACGGAGCGGCGCTAGTGAGCTGACGACGCTCCTAGCGAGGCTGTGGACCATAAGGTTGTAAGAGGTCGTTTGCAGCTGATTAGCATTTTCGTTAGGCCGCTACGCAGAGAGATCTGAGAGGAGCGTCCATGCCGTCGGTCGAGCTCAACGGTAATCGCATCAAGGACTGGCCGACTTTCTATCGCTGCGCTGCCCAGACCTTCAATGCGCCGGAGTTGGGCGAACTGACCCGCGCCGAGGACTTTGGCCAGTGGCTAGCGCTCTTTGCCTCTGAGGAAGATGGAAGCGTGCCGCGCTTCAGTGTGGGGCCGGATGATGAGCTTCGGATTGAAGTCGAGGATACTGAGCGGTTTGCGGAGCGCGCTCCCGAAGTCTTAAATCGTCTCGTGTGGGGGCTTGGCTGGCTAAACCGACGCTTCAAGACGTCGGGGCAGCGGCCGTGGCTCGTCACCCAGTTCATGTAGGCATCGCGCAGGCGTAGCAGCCTAACCCGCTAATGCAGCCGACAAACGCGGGCAGCGCGGTGCTTCTGAGCTGACGGCGCACCCAGTGGGGCGGTGGACCATAAGGTTGTAAGAGGTCGTTTGCAGCTGATTAGCATTTTCGTTAGACGGACACCAGACCTAGCTACTCGACTGATGTCCTGCCAGCTTGAAGAATCCTCTGCAGGAGTTTCAGATGTCAGTCACGACGCCCTTCGAACCCATTGCTGGGGTTCTCGAGCGTAACCTCAGTGTTCGCCACGTCTATGCCGAGCCGGTGCGCCACGGCGACACCACCGTCATTCCAGTCGCTAAGGTCGCGTACGGCTTCGGGGCCGGGAGCGGCCGTCGACCGGCGCCTCGTTCGGAGGCCAACTCGAACGCCGAAGCCGCTGGGGCGGAAGCCCAAGGTGGCGGGGGTGGCGGTGGGGCTCGACTCACTCCGATCGGGGCCCTAGAGATCGGTCCTCGCGGCACGCGTTTTATCCGCTACAATGAGCTGCCACGGCTGGCCGGAGTCTTCGCGCTCGGGCTAGGAGTGGGCGTTCTGCTCGCATCTCGACGCCGCTAAGAGCCATGCTCGAAGATCGGTGCGCGGGTGCCGTCTAACCCGCGCATGCAGCCGACAGGCCGGGGTGGGCCGGCGCTCCGCCCGGGCGTCAACCTCCTTGGGGCCTGATAGTGGAAACGTTGATTTGTGCGGGCGCGAGGATGATCGCCTGCAGCTGATGCGCATTTCGTTAGGCGGACCTCACCGCCATCCAGGTCCTCGCCGTGTTTGCGACAAGGTGCCCGGGGAAGCCTGTCGCAATTGCGCGGCATTTCGGCCCAGTTTGCCCCTAGTCCGGGCCGCCTTCTCCACGTAGCATCAAAGCATCCCAATCACGCTCTGAGCCGCCTGCGCGGAAGGTCGGTCGCAATCCCTCGAGATCCCAATCACGAGGTCCGAGGACGATTGTCCTTGTCGATGTGCGGGCCGCCTAACCCGCTAATGCAGCCGACAAGCACGGGCTGCGCGAGGCTCCGCCCGCCGCTGCCCGCCGATGGCGGACAGCGGAACGTAGGTTTTCTCAAGTTGCTTGCAGCTGATTAGCCATTCGTTAGGCGTGCAGGCACGAACTGATGGTGTGTGATCGTCTGCCGGTGGGATCGCGCGGGGTAGTTGCGGCCCAGCCCTGCTGGCCGGCTCCGCGAGGGCGGCGGTCCCCGCGGAGGCCGCCCCGCCAGACTGCGGCGCTCACGCGCCGCCGCCGCCCGGGGCTCCTGGTGGCCTCGCGTGAGGCGGCGGTCGCGGCAGGGCCGCCACGGATCGAGCCCGGCCTGACGCCTAACAAGCTGATGCAGCCGACAAACGCGGGCTGCGCGTTGCTCCGCCCGCCGCTGCCCGCCGATGGCGGCCAGCGGAACGTAAGTTTTCTCAGGTCGTTTGCAGCTGATCAGCCATTCGTTAGGCAGACTCGCACAACCTGAGCCGTTGGACGACCACGACCCAGTCGAGTCCTCCGCGACAAGCACAGAAGCTCAGGCCTTGTGGGATGTCTTCGCAAAGAACGGGGTCAGCAGTTGCTCCACGTTCTTGCTCTTACACTTGGGGCAGCCTGGATGTTTGTCGCCATGTTCCGCGAGCGGCTCGACGCGATCAAACACATGGTGACAGTCGCGGCAACGATATTCGTAGGTAGGCATTGGGCCCTCCACATCCGACTCCGAGCCTGGGCTGGCTCCAGCTGGCCCAGTCGATCGGCAACAGGTAAGACCCAAGCTAGCCTGGTGGTCCGCTCGCGTCTATCGCGCCGGCTCGCTGCCTAACCCGCTAATGCAGCCGACAAACGCGGGCGACGCCACGCGCCGCCCGCGCCCGAGCCTCCCAGCGGCGACAAAGGACCATAGGTTCTCACAGGTCGTTTGCAGCTGATTAGCCATTCGTTAGGCGGACACACGAGCTTCCGGCGAGGGGTGAAAGCTATGGCAACGTGGACCGGCTGGTTTCCATCCCGTCGCACCGTCACGGTGCTTGCGACGTTGGCAGCCTGCGGGTGCAGCGATGGCACCCACCCTCGGGATCCTCATGCCGGCACCTACGGAGCCGTCCTCTGGACTCAGGAGATTCACGGGTCGGCACCGTACAATCAGCTCGGGGTGGACGGGGCCTCCTACACCGTCCGGCTTGAGAGTGACGGCCACGCGAGCCGGCGCATCATCGTTCCCGGCGGGCTGGATGGGGGCCTTTATGACCAGACACTCTCGGGCACTTGGAGCCCGGAGGAGCCGGACTCGATTGTGGTGGTGCTTCGCCTCCCGGGCTTCAGCGGAAACAGCGACACGGTGTGGACTGATCTTCCGCTGCCTTTCGCCGTTCGGGCGGACACGCTGCACCACGAGTGGTTCGGGACCAATCAGGCGCATGAGGCAGTCATTTTAGTGCGCCAATGAGGCTAAGCCCGGGTGCGGTGCCGCCTAACCCGCGCATGCAGCCGACGGGCCGGACAGGTCCCGCACTCCGCGCGGGCGCTTCGTCCCTTGAGGACGAAGCGGAACGTAGGTTTGTGCGGGCGCCGGCATGATCGCCCGCAGCTGATGCGCATTCCGTTAGGCCGCGCGCGCTTCCGTGGCCAGCTTGGAGAGAGGGTGTGAGCGCTTGGCTCAAGTCGGGTCCAGTCCGTCCCATGTTTCGCGCCTTAGCATGGGTGTTGGGCCCGCTCCTGGTGGCCGCCGGCGTCTTGCTGGTGATCCTGGATCTCCGGGGCGTGACTGCCCACGGGTGGCCCGTCTGGTCGCACCGCCTCCATACGGCGCTGTGGCTCGGGCTGGGCAATCTTGCGCTGGGCTGGCTGCTCCTGAGAGCGGCGCGGACGGGCGTAGATCCCACCGACGGCCATGGCGATCACCAGGCAGGGGCCGAGGGAACGCGGGAGAAGCGCTAGTCGCCGTTCCATGCGTTGGGGCGCGCAGCCTAACCCGCTAATGCAGCCGACAAACGCGGGCGACGCCGGGCGCCGCCCCCCTGAGACGCCCCTCCCAGTGGCAACAAAGGACCGTAGGTTGTCACAGGTCGTTTGCAGCTGATTAGCCATTCGTTAGGCCGCTGCACGAGGATTTCATGAAGCTTCTCAATTTTGACCTGACGCGCTCTTACGACGCGATCGAGCTTGAGAGTCTCGGCCTTATCTGGGACTTGCATAACGTGCTTGACTTCGGCGGCTTCGAGTTCCGCTCCCCAAGCGAGCTGCGGCTGAGCTGGGCGGGCGCGCCCAACTGTGCCGTGATTGACGGCGCCGTCGTGGATAACCCGTTGGGCTTCGCCGGTTGCGTGCTTGTATGCCGCGGCGTGACTCAGCTGTCTCTTGCCGGGCCCGTGGAGCCGACCTCGGACACCTTCGCGTGCCTTCATGCCGTTTCGAAAGTCCGGCCACGTGCTGGCGACTACCGCTTACACTTGGGACGGACTCCGACTAAACCGTTCAACCTCTCCTCGAATTCGCCTCGGGGGCTGCAATTGGAAATCGGGGCAGAGGAAACGGAGCCGTCGGCGTCGCGCGGGCAGCAGCCTAACCCGCTAATGCAGCCGACAAACGCGGGTAGGGCCGCGCTCCTGGGCTGACGATGTTCCTAGTGAGGCTGTGGACCGTAGGATTGTAAGGGGTCGTTTGCAGCTGATTAGCCATTCGTTAGGCGGACACGGATCGACCACCAGAACCCATTTGGCTTTTTCGAGGGCGCCTTCTTGTGCACCTGAATGACATTCCCTTCGGGGTCACCGATTGGCAACACCTCGACCCCCACCGAACACGCGGGGAGGTCGGAGTAGCACGATGGCGGACTCAGCACTTCGGACCAGTTCGGGTGCGGCTTGTGGAATACTCAGCTGGCTACCGAGCCGATCACTGGTGCCAGAAGGGTCACATTCTCTTTTGCGTTGCGGGCGGAGCACCGAGTTGGCGGATGGTCGCCTGTTTCACTTGTCACCGGGCATGAGTTACCAAGTGGCAGACAAGGCGGAGCCGCATCGCTCGCGCACGGGCACTGGGGCGACCTTGTTCATTGTGGACTAGCCCGAGTTGGGGTGTACGCGGGGAAATTGCGGTGGAGCGCCGCGCGGCCGTGCCGCCTAACCCGCTAATGCAGCCGACAAACGCGGGCTGCGCGTTGCTCCGCCCGCGTCCCACGCTCCTAGCGGCAACAAAGGACCGTAGGTTGTCACGGGTCGTTTGCAGCTGATTAGCATTTCGTTAGGCCGCTTCACGGAGTCTTGGATGCCGCAGCCGTTTGTCCAACTCTCGGTGCCTACCAGCTTCCACTCACCCGAGAGGTTCTCGAGGAGGCGATGGCCACGTGGTATGGAGCTGGCCGAGCGGTCTTCTCGGACGAGGACGAGAAGGAGGCGCAGCAGCGAGTCCGGGAAGAATTGGGGTCGACCGTCCTATTCGACCTGGAGCTGCGCAACACTGACGAGCGCTTCGCGATGGAGCATTTCGGACAACCCGGTTCGGATCAAGCGGCGTGGGATGAGAGATTTCTCGATCTCACCACAGGAACAATCATCGGGCGCACCCTTGCTCCGCCGCCAGCCGCTTCTTTCCGGTTGCTGTTCTATTTGCACTTCGTCGATACGACAAAGCCGCTGAACACCAGTTACGGGCCGGTGGCCATCCCCCAAGTCTCGCCGATGCCACCGGAGGTCTGGCGTACGTGTCCATACCAGGCGGTAGATTGAGATCTCGCGGGAAGCGCCCTAACCCGCTAATGCAGCCGACAAACGCGGACGGGCCGGCGGTCCTGATCTTACGACGCTCCCAGCGTGGCTGTGGACCATAAGGTTGTAAGTGGTCGTTTGCAGCTGATTAGCCATTCGTTAGGCGGCAGCACCACCTCCTCAGCTTGCGGAAGCCATGTCCGAACTGCCCAGCGATCCGAGGGTCTACTTCGCGGCCGAACGGACCATGTTGGCGTGGCTCCGGACGGGCATCGCCGTCATGGCCTTCGGTTTCGTGGTCGCCCGATTCGGGCTGTTTCTGCGCTTGCTCCGGGCGCAGGGCGGTTCGGAGGTCGGCCATGGGGTGTCGCCATATCTCGGAGCCGCGCTGGTCGGGCTTGGCGTGGTCGCCACTGCTGGGGGAGCCCTGCAGTATCAGCGGTTCGTGGCGTCGCTGCCCGCCGGGGCTCGACCGACCACGTCCAGTCCGCAGTTCGTTTTAGGCCTGAGTTGGGCGCTGGTAGTGATTGGGGTGGCCCTCGGCGTCGTGCTACTCGCGTAGTGGCTTGAGGTACCCA
The DNA here is from genome assembly GCA_963815515.1 of uncultured Gemmatimonadales bacterium. Classification (GTDB taxonomy): domain Bacteria; phylum Gemmatimonadota; class Gemmatimonadetes; order Gemmatimonadales; family GWC2-71-9; genus CAVVWJ01. The sequence goes on along the minus strand of CAWFGP010000004.1, from coordinate 185,523 downwards.
GATCTCGCCGGCCGCCGCCTAACCCGCTAATGCAGCCGACAAACGCGGGCGGCGCCGGGCGCCGCTCGCGTCCGAGCCTCCCAGTGACGACAACGGACCGTAGGGTTTCACAGGTCGTTTGCAGCTGATTAGCCCTTCGTTAGACGGACGCTCAGACGGAGGAGATCGATATGCGGCGGTTCTGGCTGCTGGCTGTTTCCTGCGTCGCTCTCGTGACCGCGACTGCGCTTTCGTACCGGCAAGCAGCGGGCACGGCTTCGGCGACCTTGTGCCAGCTCCCGCCCGACACTGAGCGTTCCCAGGTGCGCTTCGGCCCACATCAGGTGCCGGGGGGCGGCTGGCGGCTCGCTTGGATTCTCTCCTATGGTCCGAGACAAGTCCCCGGACACATTGGGTTCCAGCTTGTCGTGTCCCCGACAGGACGCCTGATCACGGCGAACCCGCCAGACCTCTTGGAGAGAGTCGGTGCGTGGCAGAGGGCGCATGGTGTGCACTGCGACGGCGCCGTCTAACCCGCTAATGCAGCCGACAACGCGGGCGACGTCGGGCTCCGCCCGCGTCCGGCCCTCCCAGCGGCAACAATGGACCGTAGGTTTGTAAGGGTCGTTTGCAGCTGATTAGCCATTCGTTAGGCCGACCTGGATCGGAGCGTTATGACTAGTCACGACGTGCCGTCGACGTACCGCGGGCGGGCTACGAAGGGCGCTCTTATCGGCGGCTGTTTCGGAGCACTATTGCTGGGTGTAGGAGTGATACGGATAGTGGTAGCCCTGCTCAGCGGCACGCCGCTCCGTGAGTCGCTCCCTGAATTCAATTCTGCGCTTGCTTTCGCTGTCATATACTGTGGTGGGTTCGCCGCCGCCGGGGCGACGTTGGGAGCGCTCTGGCCCTTGCGTCGGCGCCTGCCCGGCGCCCTTCTGCTTGGATATGTGGGCGCGGGCATTGTATCGACCTGTGTCGGGCTCCTCATCCGAGAAGGCCAGAGCCCAAAGGAGTTCCGGACGCTGGCGATCACCGTCGTGATCATGACGCTGGCCTTTGGGACAGTGGTTGGGTACCAGATATGGCGCTGGGAGCGCAGTTGACGGCGGCCTAACCCGCTAATGCAGCCGACAAACGCGGGTGGAGCGCCGCGCCGCCCGCGTCCGACGCTCCTAGCGGCGACAATGGACCATAGGTTATCACAGGGTCGTTTGCAGCTGATTAGCATGTCGTTAGGCCGCAACACGGAGCTTCGCTATGGATCGGCTTCTGAGTGCCATGGCGATCTTCATCGAGTATCCGCTCCTCGCGGCCATCATCGGTGTGCTACTGCTCGTGCTCGGGCGGGCGACGCGCCGGCGCACGGCGGTCGCCGTGGGGTGGCTTTGGCTGCTCTATTCGCTGTACGAGACGGGGATGCACCGGCGGTGGTCTGTAGCGGTGAGTGTAACATTCGGATTGACCTGTTGGCCATCTATCCGGTGCTGCTCATCGCGTCGGTCGCGGCTGCCATCAGCCTGCTTCGAGGACCGAGGAGACTACCCCCGCCGGCTTGAGGAGCGGGTTGCTGCCTAACCCGCTAATGCAGCCGACAAACGCGGCCGAGTGCGTTGCTCCGCCCGCGTCCGAGGCTCCCAGCGGCAACAAAGGACCGTAGGTTCTCACAGGTCGTTTGCAGCTGATTAGCCATTCGTTAGGCGGACCGCCCCAGCATCTCGGACCACACAAGCGGGTTAGGAAGTCAGGATCGCCATGCCGAACGCATCTTCACCGGCGCTCTCGCCGGAGCCAGTGGGAGGCGCGGGACTATCGTCAAGTCGCCCGCGAAATTGACAACTGGGCTCGGAGCCAGGACGCGGCCGCGGCGGATGACGCGACCGAGTACGTCGCCAAGCTGGGGCTCAACGGTAGCGGCTCCGTGATCGTGATGAATCGAGCTCACGATCGGGTCCTCATCCCGCCGCCAGCGCGGGCGCCCCTGGCGGCGCTTGCCTTGGCCGAGCAGCCATTCGGGTTTACGCCAGCGGATATCCACGCGGTGCTGCAGGCAGCCGAGCGGAACGAGGACGAGGGCGCCGCGACCGAGCTGCGAGACCTTGGGCAGCGCATCCAGGCGCTCCTGCCGCCGGCAGCCGCCTAACCCGCTAATGCAGCCGACAAACGCGGGCGACGCAAGTCGCCGCCCGCATCCGAGCCTCCCAGTGGCAACGATGGACCGTAGGTTATCACAAGGTCGTTTGCAGCTGATTAGCCCTTCGTTAGGCAGCGCCCGAGGCGGCATTAGCTTTCGGAGACTCTCAGGGGCCACTATGCGCCAACGAGTCCGACAGGAGCCGACGTGTGATCGCCTTGTGCTGAATGCCGGGGCCGATCTAGGGAACCCACAAAGGCGAGGTCGAGAGCTAGCCTTGGCACTATCGCACATCCTCGAGGACCGCGAGCAAGGCTTCGGTGCCAGAGCCCGCTGAGCGCACGTTCCAGGTCGCGTGAGCAGCTGAAGGCGGAGCCCTGACGCGCCTTGCGCGTCCGGCCGTGGCTCAACCCTGAGGGGCAGCGCTCAGTCCCTGCGTCGGCCCAGCGGACCGGCGCGGTCGACTTCAGCTCCATACGTGAGATTCCGGATCGCGGCCGCGGAAGACTACGCGGCCTTGACCCCCGAGCGTGAGTGCGCCGCACGTGCGGTCTAACCCGCTAATGCAGCCGACAAACGCGGGTGGCGCCGGGCGCCTGAGTGACGGCGCTCCCAGCGGCGACAATGGACCATAGGTTATCACAGGTCGTTTGCAGCTGATTAGCCAGTCGTTAGGCCGCTCACGACTTCGGGCATGAGCACACAAAGAGGAGCGTCCAGGCAGGTCTTGCTCTGGCTCTAGCCCTGCTGATCAGGCGTCGCCGGGCAGATGCCGATGTTCGAGCGCAGGCCCGCACCAGACCTTATCGCCTGGCCTGGGCGACTGACCCGTCGTCGGGACTTTTGCCAGTCTGCTAGCGCACGTGCCTGGGTGGACCGCGATGGAAGTCGTGGCCGTCAGCTTTCAGGCGGGGCTCGGACCGATGAGCGGTCCGGATCGAACCCGCGGACGGCTCGACGATATGCGGAGCGAGCCCCCGAAGCCAAGAGGAGAGCGCCTCGTACTTCGAGGGCTCTCGCTGGCCAGACCGAGGCATTCTGGACGTGGAGCAGGTGCCGTGGCTCGGGACCCTCACGGAGGGAATCGCGCCGACGCAAGCAGCCTAACCCGCTAATGCAGCCGACAAACGCGGGCGTGCGCGTTGCTCCGCCCGCGTCCGGCCCTCCCAGCGGCGACAACGGACCATAGGTTTTCACAGGTCGTTTGCAGCTGATTAGCCATTTCGTTAGGCGGACACACTAAGGTCGAGGGCCAGTTGAAATCCTCTCACATCTATCTGTCCGTCGTGGTTGTGCTGGCGATTTATGCGGCTTTCTCTGTTTGGATAAGCCGCTCCGTCAGAGGTCCGGGCGTTTGGTGGACCTTCGCTGGGACCAGCGTCTTCGCCACTCTCGCTGTCGTTCTGCGTGAATTCGCAACTCGAGGAAGCGCCTCGGGTCCGTGGCGCCCCGCTGAGATTCTGGCCTTGGTGCTGTCGACTGCGCTCCTCGTGGTCGTGCCCCTGCTGGTCTGCTCGCTCATTGTTCAGGCCGGCGCAACGCACGGGCTCGCGCCAGGGCCGCAGTGGGGAGTGGCTGTGCTCGGCGCAATCCTGGCAGCACCAGTCGCCTTATTTGCGAGCCTTACGGTTGCGACGATGATTACTGGAGTTGCGCTGTAGGCTCTCGCGCCCGTGCCGCCTAACCCGCTGATGCAGCCGACAAACGCGGGCGGAGTCGGGCTCCGCCCGCGTCCGAGTCTCCCGGTGGGGCTGTGGACCATAGGTTTTCACAGGGTCGTTTGCAGCTGATCAGCATGTCGTTAGGCCGACACCCGACGATCGCGACGGCAACCCTAGGTAGTGGCACCGACGCGCTTCGTCAGCATGGCGGTTGTGGGCTCCTCGAAGGGTGGGCTCCCCGTGCCGTCTGCCACGAAGAGCCACCGGCTGGTGGTTGGGCCAGCTCCGCGGATTACTTCATGGCAGACCGACGGCCGGCCCGGGAAGGCTGGCGGCGCTCGAGCAGCGTGGTGCGGCCTAACCCGCTAATGCAGCCGACTGACCTTGGTCCCGTTTGTAGGCAGTTCTGCGCTAGAGTAAGGCGACTTCTGACCTTGGTCCCGTTTGTAGGCAGTTCTGCGCTAGAGTAAGGCGACTTCTTCGGTCCGTTGCTCCTGACGTTGGGTCGTGAACTCCACCGGGGTCAGGTGCCCGAGGGAGCCGTGGGGACGCTGGTGATTATAGTCCATGCGCCACGCTTCGATCTTCGCTTTCGCATCGGCCAGGGAGAAGAACTGCTGGACGTTGAGGCACTCGTCGCGGAGCCGGCCGTTGAACGACTCGATGTGCGCGTTCTCCACGGGCTTGCCCGGCCGGATGAAGTCGAGCTGGATGCCCCGACGGTAGGCCCAATCCTCGAGCGCCCGGGACATGAACTCGGTCCCATGGTCCACCGTGATCGAGCGGGGCGACCGGCCCGCCCCGATCACCCGGTCGAGCACGACGGCGACGTCCGATCCCGAGAAGCGCTGCGCCGCCTCCAGGACCGGACTCTGGCGACTCCACTGATCGACCACCGTGAGCACCCGAAACGGCTGCCCCTCGGCCAACTGATCATGGACGAAGTCCATGCTCCAGCGCTCCTCGGGACCGCCGGGGACCGGCGCCGGCCCCCGGTGCAGCGCCATGTGCTTGCGCCGGCGCACCCGCATCCGCACCTGCAACCCCTCCAGGCGGTACAGCCGACGCACGCGTTTCCGATTCACTGGCCAGCCCTCCCGCCGCAGCAGCACCCAGATCCGATTGTAGCCGAACCGTGGGCGCGCGTGGGCCAGTTCCTTGATCCGGAGCCGCAAGGCCGACTGGTCCTTCGCCATGCTCCGCTTGTACCAGCCCGAGCGGCTGAAGCCGGCCAACGCACACGCGCGGAGCACACTCGCCCCGAAGGTCTCCTGGAACCATCGGGCCAGCTCGCGGCGGCGCGTCGGCCTCAGACTTTTTTTCGCAGGGCTTCGCTCAGCATGTGCTTGTCGAGCGTCAGATCGGCCACCAGCCCCTTGAGCCGCCGATTCTCGTCCTCCAGCTGGCGCATCCGGCGGAGCTCGCTGACCCCGAGGTGGGCATACTTCTTCTTCCAGGCGTAGAACGTCGCCTCGCTCACCCCCAGCTGCCGGCAGACATCCGCCACCGCGGTCCCGCCCTCGGCCTGGCGCAGCGCGTAGGCCACCTGCTCTTCGGAGAACTTGGAGCGCTTCATGGGTCCCTCCCTTTCCTGAGATCGGGGACCGCTGAAGCCAACTTACTCTAGTTCTGACCTGCCGTACTTTTCTGGGGGGACGTCAGTCCCGCGCTCCGCGTGGGCGCAGCGTCCCCTGAGGACGCTGCGGAACGTCGAATTGTGCGGGCGCTACGATGAGTGCCCGCAGCTGATGCGCATTTCGTTAGACGGACGGCGAGCGTCAGGCGGACGTCACCAGATGATCGCGCACCCAGTCCGCAAGCTGTGATTCGGTAAGCTGGCCAGCAGCAGCTGCGAGCATGGTGGTCACGACCTCCTCCTGGGTGGCCTCGATGTCGGCTCCATTCAGGCCAAGAAACACCGCCATCGCCAAGAAGGCGAGGCGCTTGTTTCCATCGCGGTAGGGATGGCTGGTCACCAAGCCCCAGCCATAGGCGGCAGCCAGGGTGGCCAGATCGCTCGGCGGCTCATAGTGCCACCGTTGCTGGGGGCGGGCGAGGACGGCTTCAAGGGTGTTCTCCTCGCGCACCCCCGGCAGGCCGCCGTGCTCCCGGAGCTGATCCAGGTGCACGGCGTCCAAGACGAGACGACTGACCCAGATCGGCTCGGCGGTCCGCGGCCCGCGAGGCATGCGAGGGGCCTACTCGGCGAGCTTCCGGAGCGCCGGGCGGAATTTCTTCGCGGCGTGGGCGGCGACGTCTAAGGCCCGTTCCGTGACCGGATCGTAGGGAGTCAGCAGGATGCCGCGCTCCGTTTCGACGGCGAGCACCCGGTCCCCGGGGGCCAAGTGGAGCCGGTCGGCCATGTCTTTGGGCAGGGTAGCTCCTATGGACCCACCGACTTGGCGGAGCGTCAGTTCGCGAACCATAGGGCCTCCGGGTAGCACGGGAATGCTACAAGGTAGCACACATGTGCTACTCCTGCAAGTCGGGGCCGCCGTGACAAACGCGGGCGGAGCCGCACTCCGCCCGCGACCCACCCTCCGCCCGGCAACAATGGACCGTAGGTTCTCACAGGTCGTTTGCAGCTGATTAGCCATTCGTTAGGCGGACGCACCTGCATTCGGCAACGAAGAGGTCACGCTCAAGGGACGCGTCAAGAACAAGATGACGCAAAAGGGACCCCGGAGATCGCGATGCGCCACACCCCTGCCACCTGGATGGCTGTTCTCCTGCCCTGGGCACTTGGCGGGTGTGGTGCCGGCTGGCACCGTCTTGATGATCTGACGCCCCGGACGTTGCCCGTTCGCGCGCAGGTTCAGCTCTGGATGGGGCACGAGACTCGAGTACTGCACGCAGTGACGCTCGGCACCGACTCTGTAACCGGAGTGCCCTTCCACCGACCGCCGGACTGCGACAGCTGTCGTGTGGTGATTGCGCGGAGCACGGTGGACTCGATGCGGCTCGGCAATCAGGCACGGGGTGCGCTGCGAAGCATCGGGGTCGGCTACTTGGCGCTTGGGGCTGCCGCGCTGCTGCTCTATCTCAGCGTGGACACTGACTGATCGACCTATCTGGCGCCGCCTAACCCGCAAATGCAGCCGACAGGCCGGATGGGCGCGGGGCTCAGTGCGGGCGGCAGGTTCCTCGGGCGCGACAAGGAACGAAGGGTTGTGCGGGCGCCAGCCTGAGGGCCTGCACCTGATTAGCCATTCGTTAGGCCGCGGCACGGCCGTTCTCTGATGACGAGCATTTTCGTGGCGCTTTCGGAGCTCCAGCAAGTTCAGATAACGAAGCTCCTCACGGCATTCTGTGAGTCGCGGGTGCCTCCGGCGGTGCGCGATAAGCTCCGGCACGGATTCCGGATTGACGGCAACGCTGTTGAGCTCTTCGAGAGCCGGCCGGCATTTCTGCCACCCCATGGCTGGAAGGAGCAGGCGGTGGCGAAGTTCCGCTACGTCGCCTCGCGCCGCCACTGGCGGCTCTATTGCCAGTACCGGGACCTGAAGTGGCATGAGTATGAGCCGCGACCGGCAGCCACCAGCTTCGAGGTATTGCTCCGCGAGGTCGTCGAGGACCCGACCGGCATCTTCTGGGGCTAGACCATTGCGGGCCGCAGCCTAACCCACTTCTGCAGCCGACAAACGCGGGCGGAGCGGTACTCGGCCCGCGTCCGGGCCTCCCAGCGGCAACAATGGACCGTAGGTTATCAAGTAGTCGTTTGCAGCTGATTAGCCCCCTTCGTTAGGCCGCACGACGAGCCACGGCGGTTACTGAGGCACCGTGTGACCCTACAACTCATTGCTCCCGGCTACTCCAGCGCCCAACTGGTCGCGGTGGTCAAGCGGATTCTCAGTGGAAACCCGCTCTGCTCGATGGCCACGCGGAGCGAGGCGGGCGTGCTGGCCATCAATGCCGCGTTCTTCTCCTTCAGTGCGGAGCTAGAACTCTGTTTTCTCTCCAACCCGGCCTCAGCGCATTGTCGGAACCTCGTCCACGTTGGTCATATGGCCGTGGCTGTGTTCGACAGCCACCAAGAATGGGGTCTGCCCCATGCCGGGTTGCAGCTCTATGGCACCGGAGGCGCGGTCCCGACCGAGCACCGCGAGCGAGCTCGGGCTTCGTATGCGGCGCGCTTTCCGCGCTACTTCGACTTCGTTGTGCGGGCCGGGGAAGCCCCGGAGGCGATCACCGGATTTGCCTCCCTGAGGTTCTACCGGTTCCTGCCAACAAGAGTCAAGATTCTGGACGAGCAGGAGTTCGGGGACGAGGTCTATATCACGGCCAACATTGTGGCGTGACGGTGCCCAGGATCCCCAGCCCGCGGCCTAACCCGCTATGCAGCCGAGAAACGCGGGCGGCACGGTGCTCCCGCCGGGCCCGGCCTTCCCAGCGGGGATATGGGCCATAGGTTTTCACAGGTCGTTTGCAACTGATGAGAATTTCGTTAGGTCGACAGCGACCAAGTTCGGTTGAGGGCGGACATGCTCTTTCGATTCGGCCCGATGCATCGCGCCGTGGGCTGGCTGTTGACTCTGTTCGGTCTTGTCGCGCTCACAGGGGGCGGTCGGGGTTACCTGACTGGAGCGCCGGTCCGACGAGGCTGGGTTCTTGGCGGCCTGATCGCCATTGTCATCGGGACCGCTCTGGTGCGCTGGGCGCGGCGCGCTCGTCCCGAATAGGCTCGCCGCCCGCGCGGCCGAACGTCCATATGCAGCTCCAAGCGCCTTCGAGGTGGAGGTCCGCTCGAGCCCACTACTGCGGATGATACGCGAAGGAACGAACGTTTGTGGGCGCGGGCCTTGTCGCTTGCACCTGATGCGGGGCTCGTTAGGTCGAAAGCATCAGGGGTCGGTCACGGCGAGGTGATGCTCGATCAAGCTCTTCTCGAGCACTGGATGGCTGGGCACGTCGTCGCAGGGGTGCGATTTGCCTTTACCGAGCCGGTTGTCATCACCTCAGGACCATGGGCCGGTGGGCTGGGGGCGATCGTTGCGTTGGTGGCCCTCGAGCCAGAGCCCGTCTACACAGTTGACCTCAGGCCGGGGCGTGGGGACGTGCACGTACCGGAATCTGCGCTGGCTGCGGCCTAACCCGCTAATGCAGCCGACAAAAGCGCGGCCGAGGCGGCGCCCCTGGGCTGACGGCGCTCCCAGCGGGGCTGTGGCCATGAGGTTGTAAGCGGTCGTTTGCAGCTGATTGGCCATTCGTTAGGCGCCTGAGAACCAGCACAAGCGAGTTGCGGGCTCGCTCCGGCGATGCCCCCGCCCCGACACTAGAGGAAACGACCATGGAATCTCCTGCGCGACGCCACGCGGCGATCTTCGTCGTCCCCATGATTGTTGGCCTCATGGCTGCCCAGCGAGCTGCTCCCCACGTCCGTACGGTGGACTTCGTGCTGCTCTTTGCGAGTGGTGTCGTGTTCGGCGTGAGCCTCATGGGGCTCATCCAGATGCGACGGGCGCGGCGGTCCTGATGCGGGCGAGCAGCAGCGCGCGGCCATCACGCGGCCCAAGGCAGACGCCACCAGGCGACCGGCCTACATTGAGAGGATGGTACCGCGTCTCTGGACGGTGGGCCACTCCACCCAATCGTTGGATCAGTTTCTAGGATTACTGGCAGCTCACGACATCGAGGTGGTCGCCGATGTGCGCCGATATCCCGGCAGCCGCCGATGGCCACACTTCGCGCGCGGAGCCCTTGCCGAAGGGCTTGCAGCTCGCGGCCTCGGCTACGACTGGTTTCCGGAACTCGGTGGGCGGCGCCCGCCCCGTGCCGACTCCGCCAACACGGCATGGCGCAGCGCGGGGTTCCGTGGCTACGCGGATTATATGGCGACCGACGCCTTTGCCGAGGGGTTGGCACGACTCGCAGATCTGGGCTGTGGTCTCCGGACCGCCATCATGTGCGCGGAGGCTCTGTGGTGGCGGTGTCACCGTGCGCTGATCGCTGACGCATTGCGTTGGGCGGGCTTTGAGGTCTATCACATCCTGGGGGTCAACTCCTGCGTCCTTCATCCCTACACCTCGGCGGCCCGGATCACGGGAGGCCTGCTCAGTTACGCGGCTCCCGGCGCGGCCTGACCCGCTATTGCAGCCGACAAACGCGGGTGACGCCAGGCGCCGCCCGCGTCCGAGGCTCCCGAGCGGCGACAAAGGGCCGTAAGTTTTCACAGGGTCGTTTGCAGCTGATTAGCCCTTCGTTAGGCGGACGGCCCAAGCACTGACTAGAGGTGGGAAAAGTGAGGGAGGAACCGAACCCGAGTCTAGCCCGAGTGGCATCCGTGGCGGAGATCAATGCGCTCCCGACCGATACCGCCGCCGTCCTGGTCGCCGGGCTTGACGATGGGAAGATCGCCGCGCTCCGACGTCTCAACACGCTGCGGTTCCTCTCGCGGGAGGGCGACTCGCGGGTCACAGACCTAGGGCTGACTTACCTGGTGACCTTCCCGGAGTTGTGGCGGCTTGATTTGCGGGGAAGCAGGGCGATCACGGATCAGGGCTTGCTCGAGCTGCGGCTGCTGCGGAGGCTGCGCTCGCTTGACCTGAGTGACTGTCGACGTCTCACCGAGAACGGCATCGTGGCGCTGCGAGCGGCGCTGCCGCAGTGCGAGATCCTCGCCTAGCCGCCGCCTAAGCCGCCAATGCAGCCGACAAACGCGGGCTGCGCGTTGCTCCGCCCGCGTCCGACCCTCCCAGCGGCGACAAAGGCTCGCAGGTTATCACAGGGTCGTCGGCAGCTGATTAGCCATCCGTTAGGCCGACGCACGGAGATTCGATGACCTTCGACTCGTTCTCAACATCGCGCCTGCTGGCGGAGCGGCTGACGCCGGCACACCTGCCCGAGGTGCGGCGCATGGACCAGAACGAGCAGTTCATGGCCCACTTGGGCGGGGTGCGAGACGAAGCCGCGACCGTGGCGTATCTGGAGCGGAACCTCGCTCATTGGGTGACTCACGGCTTCGGTCTCTGGATGCTGCGCGACCCGGCTCAGAGAGCCCTGATTGGGCGGGCGGTCTTGCGACACCTGGACGTCGAGGGCACAGACGAGGTCGAGGTCGGCTACGGGTTCTATCCGGATTATTGGGGTCGTGGCCTGGCCACCGAGGTGGCCAGCGCCTGTGTGCACATCGGCCGCGCTCAACTCGGCTTGCCTTCGGTCGTCGCGGTTACCCTCCCTACGCACCGTGCCTCGCAGCGGGTGATGCTGAAGGCGGGGCTGGCGTATGAGCGCGAGATTGTTCACGAGGGTCTGCCGCACGTGCTGTTCCGCACTCGCGCGGCCTCGCCCGCCAATGCAGCCGACAAACGCGGGCGGCGGGGTGTTCCGCCCGTGTCCGAGCCTCCCAGCAGCGACAATGGACCGTAGGTTCTCAAGTCCTCTGCAACTGATTAGCCATTCGTCAGGCCGCACGACGCCGCTCCAAGGACGGGAGGGTCTCAATGACAATCAGTGTTCGCTACATCGTCACCGACCTTAATGCGGCGATGGCATTCTACACCACGCATCTGGGGTTCAAGGTCGAGATGCATCCCGCTCCGACCTTTGCCATGCTCTCTCATGGGGACCTTCGGCTCCTTCTCAGCGTGCCGAGCGGCCTAGGGGGCGGCGGTCAATCGATGCCCGACGGACGGAAGCCCGAGCCTGGTGGATGGAACCGTTTCCAATTGCAAGTGGGCGATTTGGCGGCCGTGATTGAAACTCTACGCAAAGCCGGCGTGCGCTTTCGCAGCGACTTGATTACGGGCATTGGTGGCAACCAACTCCTGCTGGAGGATCCCTCGGGCAACCCTGTCGAGCTGTTCGAGCCAGCGGCAAAACCATGATCGTCCGCTGAGAGCGGCTCAAACAGGCGGCGCCGTGGCCTCACCCGGCGAGGGTTTCCCGAGCCTGCGAGGATCGCCGATGCCAAGTTCGCCTGGGCTCGTCACCAGGATCAGCGCGTTGCTGGCCCTCTTCGTGGGCGGCGCCGCCGCGGGAATCGGCCTCACGGGAAGTCTCGCTCCCGGCTCTTGGGTGGCGGAGACTGTGAGCTTCTTTGCCCTGCCAATTGCCTTGGCGGTGGGCTTGCAAGCCTGGTACGGGCTGGCCCTGGTCGGGCTCATCCCTGGGGTACTCCGGCGGGTGACCGGCTCAAGCCCGCCGCCGGTAGTGGGCCGGCAAGCGGAACGACGCCGGTTGCTCGGCTCGATTGTGTTTCTGCCGCTCAGCTCAGGGGCCGGAGCTCTTGCGGGGGTTGTGACCGGGCTGGTGTCGTCGACTCATCCCCTCTGGTTCGTCGCCCTGGTGTATTGGCTCGCGGGCACGGCGCACGGGCTGCTGGCCTGGCGCTTGGCGCGCGGGGGCGTCCTGCTCCCTCCCGAGAGCATCTAGCCGGATCGTGAGGGTTCATGCGCAGAGCCGGACCTGCAGTGAAGGCCGTCACACGGGGGCTTGTGGGCGGTCTCGTCGCGCTCGTACTCGTCGGCTGCACCGAACAGGCCGAGCCGCGGCCCTCGCCCATTGTCGCGCGGCGCTTGGGAGGCGACTCGATGGCTCCAGGGCCGATGATCCACGTCTGCGGGCCAGAGGAGACGGGATGCGTTCCGACCTTCGTGGTGGCCTGTGCCGAGCGCTGGGGCGGCGATTCCACTGATGCACGCGCGCACGTGATGAGACCTCGCACCGTCCAGGAAGAGGCGTGGTGTGCGGCCAATACAGCCAGTCCGGCACCGCACTAAGGAGATCGCGGCCTGCCGATGGCGGCCAGTGGAACGAAGGTTTTCACCAAGTCGTTTGCGGCTGATTGGCCGTTCGTGAGGCCGCTTCCCAACCTCTCGCGCGCGGCAACCGGAAGGAGTGGACCATGTCCAAAGGGCTAACATCCAACCAGTAGCTTATGGGCCACTGCCCCTGGCCGGGTTGCTCGGCGTTGGGCTCGCTCGGATGGCCGCCGGCCCAACGTGGCGTGGAGCGCTACTCCCGCTGGTGTTGGTGTGTACTGCAAGTACCCTCCTGGCGTGGGTGGGCATCGGGGTCGTCCTGTATCCGCGCGTCTCGGTGGGATTCGTCTTTGGCTCATGGCACTTCTTACTCCGCGAGTGGATGGTCCTGGGGCTGGTATCCACTCTGGCGTACCTAGTCGTGCGCTTCGCCTCTCACAGATGGCGCTCCGCCCAGGAAGCGGCCTAACCCGCTAATGCAGCCGACAAACGCGGGCGTGGCTTGGCGCCGTGTGCGTCCAGCGCTCCCAGCGGCAACTATGGACCGTAGGTTGGCACAGGTCGTTTGCAGTTGATTAGCCCTTCGTTAGGCGGACGCGCGGAGATCCCACATGGCAGGCGATCCACACCCTAGCCACCGTCCCGGAACCAAGTTGGCGAAGGCCGCGAACCTCGGGCTTGTCCGTCCCCCATTCGTGTACTTAGGCTCGATCGCACTCGGCTTGGTGGTCCATTCCGCTTGGCCGGTGCGGATCGTCCCACCTTCGTTCAACACGCCGGCCGGCGCCATGCTTACCCTCTTGGCCGTCGGCCTTTTCGTCGCTGCAGTCCGCACCTTCCGCGCAGCTGGCACGCCCATCCCGGGCAACCAGCCCACGACGGCGATCGTTCGCACCGGGCCCTACCGCTTCAGCCGGAATCCCATTTATCTCGCCTTCTCGCTTTTGCAGCTCGGGCTCTCCGTCTGGGTTAACAGTCTGGGCTTGCTGATTACGCTCATTCCGGCCGTTGCGCTCATGGCGCTCGTCGTCATCCCCAGGGAAGAGCGTTATCTCGACGCGCGGTTTCCCTCCGAGTACTCGTCCTATAGGGCTGAGGTTCGTCGCTGGCTATAGTTCTTGCGATCGCTGCCGTCGTGGAGGTCCCCGCCCATCCGTGCGGCTCAGTCCCCGGCGCGGATCTCAGCGTGCTGGAGGGCTGGATCGCTTGAGCATCGATGCTTGGCGCCGCCTACCCAGCGCATGCAACCGACAAAGCGCGTTCGTGCGGCGCTCCGCGCGGGCGGCGAGTGCCGATGATGGGAAGGGAACGAAGTGATTGTGCGGGCGGGAAGATTGCCGCTTGCAGCTGATGGGCCGGTCGTTAGGCCGCAGGAGTTGAGATCTCAGCGCAGTCTAGGGTTGCGATCCGTCTGGCCCTGATTGTTATTGGCGGTTTGTCGCTGCTGATGAGCCTCACTGCGCTCGAGACCATCCTGATACGTAGGCGTCCCCGCGCTGACACCCGGCTGCGCGCTACCTGATGAAGGTGGTCGCCACCGCCGGCCGCTGAGGCCGTGGCTCGTAGGTATATCGCGACCCTCCCACCCCGTGTGGATACAATATGACCACCTTGCTTGAAAGAGCTACAGAATTGGAGAAGGAAGTCTTCCTAGGGGGGCCCCTTCAGCTGTTTGAGACGGCTGGTCGCATGCAACTACAGATCTTGCTGAAGGAGGGGTTGTACCCTGACTCCAAGGTCCTCGATATCGGATGTGGCTGTTTGCGCGGAGGCTATTGGCTCATCCATTTCTTGGATCCAGGCTGCTATTTCGGAATTGAGCCAGATCGCCGCACGCTCGAGGGAGGGATGCAAACCATCTTGGAGCCTGGCCTGATGGACCTGAAGCGGCCGAGATTTGACGACAATCCGGATTTCGATTTTTCGGTGTTTGGACAGCGCTTCGATTTCCTTATAGCGCGCTCCATCTGGACACATGCCTCGAAGGATCAGATCAGAACAATGCTGGATGGATTCATACGTTACTCGCAACCAGGAGGTGCTCTTCTGACTTCCTATAAGAGAGCTTCGTGGCTCAGGCGAGACGACTACCAGGAAGCGAAATGGGTGGGGAAGAGCCATGAGTCCGATCTGCCGGGAATTGTGAGGCATAACTTCAGGTGGATACAAAGAGAGTGCCGCAAGAGAGGGCTGTTCGCAGAAGAGATTGATGATAAGACGTTCCGTCTTGGTAATCAGACCTGGCTCAAAATCGGTGTCCGAACTACCTGATGGCCGCTTGCACTCGGTTTCATCGGCCATCAGGGGCTTTCGTCCTCCTGCTCTGCGCGTCCCTCAGCCATCCAACCGGCAGGGGCTTCCGAAGCGGCCCAAGCTGCTAAAGGAACGAGTGCCGCCATCAGATTCTGCCGAGCTGCTGGCAGCTTCCGACCGACGTTTGCAGCTGATTAGCCTCTCGTCAGGCGGACACCCACCGAGGTTCATCGATGACCCAGAGTGCTGTAATACTGATGGTTTGTCTCGCGAGCACATTTACGGCTACGACCACCGCGAGCGCTCAGTCGGATACGCTGCCTCGGTGGCGCGCACGCTACGGCGGCGGCCCGTCCTTCGGCTCGCCACGCTCGGACTTCGATGGCTCGCGCCCGCCCACCCGGTGGTGCCTTCCCGCGGATCGGTGGGGCGAGGCAAGCCTTGGCTGGCTTCGACGGGTCTTGAGTGACACGACGGAGTTCGGTGATGGCTGGCGGAAGGTCCTAGGTGGCCCGGCGACCCTGCGGGCCTCCGACAGTCTCACTGTGGTGAAGGATGACGAGCTTTGTCACCGGGTCGCGGACGTGGTCAATCGCGAGGTATTGGGTTGGAGTGTGGGCCCGCCGCCGATCTTTCTGGTGCGAGTTCCAAACGGGCTGATCGCCTACCCCTCGAACGCGCAACTGGGCGAGTTCGGCCAAGCAGTTGCACTAGACAGCTCTCTGCAAGTAGGTGGAGTCGCTACCTGGTAGATCGTGCTGGCTGCCGCGGAGTTGTGGACCAAGGGCTTGTAAGTGGTCATTTGCAGCTGATTAGCCCTTCGTTAGAGGCGCCACGAGACGGCCGACCGGACGGCTGGTTCTTTCACGGATCGAGGTCTTTCTATGCCAAACGCAGGCGCGGGAGTGCGAGTGGCAGGCGCGTGGCTCGCGGTCGCGTCCTTGCTCCTGAGTGGAGTGCTGGCGTTTCACGGCCCCCTTGCTGCTGACCTAGACGCGCAGATGAGAATCATCGCAGAAGCGGGTACGCGGTGGGTTGTGGTTCATTGGGTTGCCGCCGTGGCCCTCTCGTTGTTCGCGGTGGTCGGCCTGGTCGTCTCGACAGCCGGGTCGCGGTTGACACAGACGTGGTGGACGAGGTCCGCCTGGGGCCTGCTGCCGGTCGGCGCTCTTTGGACAGTGACTACCGCCGTGGCCGAAGCCACGGCAGTCGCCGACGCCGCCGCGGTCGGGAACAAAGCGACGTTCGACGCGTGGTGGGCCTTCGCTGCCGGAATGGCGACCGGGTTCACTTTCCTCGCACTGGCCGTGGCCGCCATTGCCGGCAACGAGGCTCGGACACCTCGCAGGGTGACGCCCGTTTGGGCGTCGTGGGTCGGGTCTGTCGCGGGAGTCGCTTCCTTCCTGGGGTGGGCGCTGGGAATGTGGCTGGGAATCGCCTTAGGCAACCTTCTGTGGGTGGCATCCTCGTGCGTGATGTGTCTTTGGATGCTCTGGTTTGGCGTGGCCCTCACACGAACGGCCGAGGCCGAGTAGGCAGGAGTGCTGCGCGACCGCTCCCAGTTGTGGTGCCTGTGGCGCGCCGTCCAACAAGCGCTTGAAGCTGCCAGGGCACGTAGTTTGGGGAATGACTAATCTTTCACCAGTGCGCTGCGGGCTTGAGCGCGGTCCGTTCGACGCACTGGCAACCTTTCCACCGGGCAAGAGACTCGATGGCATTTGATGAGAGCCTGGCGGCGCGCATTCGAACCCACCTGGGCAAACGCACCGGGGTCGCCGAAAGGAAGATGTTTGGCGGTATCACCTTCTTGCTCCAAGGGAACATGTGCTGCGGCGTGCACCGGGAGGCGCTGATCGTGCGCCTCGGCCCCGAAGAGGCGGGCCGAGCTCTGGCGGAACCGCACGCGCGGGTGTTCGATCTAACGGGGCATCCGATGAAGGCCTGGGTCTTGGTGGAACCGGAGGGACTTGCCGGTGCGCAGCTAGAGAAGTGGGTCGATCGTGCCGCGCACTTCGCCGGCTCCCTCCCTCCCAAGTAGCGGCCGCCTAATCCGCCAATGCAGCCGACAAACGCGGAGGGAGTTGGGCTCCGCCCACATCCCGGCCTCCGCCCGGCGACAATGGACCCTAGGTTCTCACAGGTCGGTTGCAGCTGATCAGCATTTCGTTCGGTAGGTGGACTCGCGATTCAGTCCTAGGAGGCCAAGATGACCAGTTTGGAGCGAGGCTTGGCTGGTGATAGCCGGGACGCGGAGATAATCCGAGCAACGGAGCGTGAGCGACTTCGTGCCTTGGTCACTGGGGATGTTGCACGGGCGGGTCCGTTGCATGCCGAGGACTTTCAGCTCATCAATCCTCTAGGCGGGGTGCTCTCGAAGGAGCAATACCTCGGCGGAATTGGCTCCGGGCAAATCCATTACCTCTTCTGGGAACCTGAATCGATCGCCACCCGCCTCTACGGAGATGTTGCGGTCATCCGATACCGGTCGCAGCTTGAGATCGTTGTGCAGGGGCGCCACATCCCGCGCCAGGGGTATTGGCACACCGATCTCTATGAGCGGCACGAGGCGCAGTGGCAGGTAGTGTGGTCGCATGCGACGGGGATTCAATGACGGTCGCGACATCCTCGGGTGGACAGACGGGCCTCCAGCCCGGCCCGCCGCCTGACCGCTAATGCGGCCGACAAACACGGGCGGGGCTCCGTCCGCGTCCCAGCTTCCTGGCGAGGCTGTGGACCATAGGTTCTCACATGGGCGTCTGCGGCTGATTAGCAATCCGTTAGGCGGACGGTCGACCATCTCACAATATGGAGCGACAGCCAGTGACTACAGCGACCTTCCAACTCGCCCAAGTGAACATCGGTCGGGCGCGGGGCGACATGACGGACCCGGTGATGGCGGGGTTCGTCAGCCGCTTGGCGGAAATCAACGCGCTGGCGGACGCGAGCCCCGGCTTCGTATGGCGGCTCCAGACCGAGGACGGGGACGCGACCGCGGTGCGGCCCTATGCGGACGTCCGGATCCTGATCAATCTCTCGGTGTGGACGGATCTCGCGGCGCTGCGGGCGTATGTCTACCGGAGCCCGCACGCGAACGTGATGCGGGGCCGCCGAGACTGGTTTGAGCGCTTTGATCGGGTGTATGTGGCGCTCTGGTGGGTGCCGGTGGGCCATCGGCCGACCGTGGCGGAGGCAGTGGAGCGGCTGGCCTACCTGGAGCGGCATGGGCCAACCGGGCACAGTTTCACCTTTGCGGAACCTTTCGAGCCCGGCGGACGTCAAGTGCCCCGCGAGGACGTGCTCCGAAGTGATGCGTGTCCCGCCACCTAACCCGCTAATGCCGCCGACTACGCGGGCGACGCTGGGCGCCGCCCGCGCCTCCCAGCGGCAACAAGGACCGTAGGTCTTCACAGGTCGCTTGCAGCTGATTAGCCCTTCGTTAGGCAGCTGACACACACGAGCGAGCTGAGGTGCTGAGCGTGCTTTCGATTCCGTGGCTCATCCTGCTGTTCACGGGACTCGGCTTTATTGGTTTTGGCATCGCTTACACGCTATGGCCCGTACGCGTGGGCGCCTTGACCGATGTCGCGCCCGCCACCCCTACCTCACTGGTGGACTTCACAGCCACCTACGGCGGTTTTCAGGTCGGCTTCGGGGTGTTTCTGCTCGCCTGTACCCGATCCCTCGAGTGGCTGGCACCAGGGCTCTGGGCTGGCACGGCTGCGCTGGCCGGATTTGCGTCGGTTCGAGGCCTAGCGAGCCTCCTGAACCGCGACCGAGTCCGCCGCACCATCTGGTTCGGCTTGGCCCTAGAACTTGTGGGAGTCGGGCTGAACGCCTGGGCGCTAGGCCAGGTGCGCTGAGGCGGAGGTCAGCTGCCTAGCCCGCTAATGCAGCCGACAAACGCGGGCTGCGCGTTGCTCCGTCCGCAGCAGCTCTCCGCTGGAGGGCTGCGGAACAATGGACCTTAGGTTCTTACAGGTCGTTCGCAGCTGATTAGCATTTCGTCAGGCCGCGGCGACGAGCATCCAGAACGCCGCCGCGGCCGAGCGGGCCGTTCGTTCGCCATCGTTGACGTAGCTTGAGTTCGAGAGTCGTACCTCCTACCACCTTTGGCCGCCAGTTCTGCTGGCCTGGAGCCCTCTATGGCCGTCGCCAAGATCACTGAGATCCAATCCGCTTCCCGGAAGAGCTTTGAGGATGCGATTCAGCAAGGCATTGCCCGGGCCGAGAAGACCCTTCGCAACCTCAGCGGTGCATGGATCAAGAGTCAAAAGGTCGTGATTGAGAAGGGAAAGATTACCGAATACCGGGTGCTGCTGAAGGTCACCTTCGTCTTGCAGGACTAGCGCTGGCCGTCCAGCTTCCCTGACGCGCAGCAGCGTAACCCGTTAATGCGGCCGACAAACGCGGGCGACGCCGGGCGCCGCCCGCCTCCGGCCCTCCCAGCGGCG
This sequence comes from uncultured Gemmatimonadales bacterium, assembly GCA_963815515.1. Classification (GTDB taxonomy): domain Bacteria; phylum Gemmatimonadota; class Gemmatimonadetes; order Gemmatimonadales; family GWC2-71-9; genus CAVVWJ01. The sequence continues at coordinate 166,346 of CAWFGP010000004.1, read as the reverse complement.
ACAATGGACCGTAGGTTCTCTCAGATCGGTTGCAGGTGTTTAGCCATCCGTTAGGTGGACGCACGACCATCGATGCAAGGCCGCACTGAGGTTGAGCTATGACTGATTTCCGTGGACAGTATCTGGCCGACATGCGAACCCAGTTCGCCAAGCTTCGGAGCACAGCAGAGCGGGCCATGGCCCAAGTCGGTGACCACGGCTTTGGCAAGCTGCTCGACCCGGAGACCAACAGCATCGCGATCATTGTGAAGCACATCAGTGGTAATCTGCGGTCCCGATGCACAGACTTTCTGACCTCCGATGGAGAGAAGCCCGACCGGGACCGGGATGGCGAGTTTGTGCTTCACCCGCACGAGACGCGGGCGCACTTGTTGCACGAATGGGCCACGGCGTGGGATCTGCTGGCCGCGACGGTGGAAGGGCTAACGCCCGAGGACTTGCAACGAACAGTCTACATTCGTTCGGAACCCCACACAGTTGGCCAGGCGCTCAATCGCCATCTTGGCCACTTAGCGTACCATGTGGGGCAGATCGTCCTGTTGGCCAGACAATGGGCAGGGAATGAGTGGCGGAGCCTGACCATTCCGCGCGGCCAATCCGAGGCCTTTAATGCCGCGGCCCAGGGGCAAGTATCGGCGCGCCGCGCCACCTAACCCGCTAATGCAGCCGACAACCGCGGGCAGAGTTTGCAGCTGATGAGCCTGTCGTCAGGGGGATGCACCCACACTGTCGGAAACGGAGCGTTGACAGCGGCGTGACCGACGCGGAGCACTACCGTAAACTGGAGCGGTTGTACGCAGACGCTCCGGTCTCGCAGTGGTATGGTGCCGCGATCACCATTGCCGAGGGCCAGGCGGAGGTCCGGATCGCGGCACGCCCCGAGTTCTATCACGCGGCGCATGCCGTCCACGGCTCGGTGTACTTCCGGGCGCTCGATGATGCGGCGTTCTTTGCCGTGAATTCCCGGGTGCGTGACGTACTCGTCTTGACCGTCTCCTTCACGGTGCACTTCGCCCGGCCGGTGACGAGCGGAGAGCTGCGCGCCGTCGGCCACTTGCTCCACGGGAGTGGGCGGCTGTTTCTGGCGGAGGCCGAGCTGCTCGACAGCGGCGGGCATTTACTCGCGCAGGGCAGCGGCGTCTTCACGCGCAGCGCGATTGCGCTGGATCCGAGGATCGGGTACGTCTGATGGCGCAGATGCGCAGTCCGTCAGGCGCGCAGCATGGAGATCTATGAGGGCGAGCCTTTGCGCTGCTGCGCTCCTGGTTCTGCCGGGTATCGGCGGCCTTTGGCAACCGTGTCCCCTGTCGGCCCGGCGTACGGGACCGGGTGGACCCGCGCCTTGGTCCACGGACCGAGGGGGTGGCGGGTCGACACGTGTGACCTGCAGTGGGCCTCATGAGCGGCCTGTGCGGCGGGCTGGTGCCTAACCCGCTAAGGCAGCCGACGAGCGCGGGCCGACCGGCGCTCCGCGCACGAGCGCCAGGAGTCATGGAGCGAGACGCGCAGAGGAGGTCGCATGTCACCCCGGGCCACGAAGAAGGACGAACTCCAGACGCTGCCGGGAATCGGCCCCAGCCTGGCCGGTGATCTGCGGGACCTGGGGGTCCGTCGGGTTGCGGACCTCAAGCGCCGCGATCCGGAACGGCTCTATGCCCAACTGAATCGGCTTCGCGGCGCGCGCCAGGATCCGTGTGTGCTCTACGCGTTCCGTTGCGCGGCCTACTCCGCTCGCACCGCACGGCCGCGACCTGAGCTGCTCAAGTGGTGGAACTGGAAGGATCGCGCGGTGCGTGGCACCTAAACCTGTCGGAGGCGCATGCGTTCGCGGCATCTGGAGCAGCATCGTACCGAGCGTATTGGCTGGCTCCGAGCGGCGGTGCTCGGGGCCAACGATGGCATTGTCTCCACCGCGAGTCTGGTGCTCGGCGTCGCGGCGGCCGAGGCCAGTCGGTCGGCGGTTCTCATCGCAGGTGTCGCCGGCCTCGTCGCGGGCGCCACGTCCATGGCGGCTGGCGAGTACGTCTCGGTCAGCTCCCAGGCCGACACCGAGCGAGCCGATCTCGAGCGCGAGCGTGGGGAGCTGGCCACCAACCGCCCGGCCGAGCAGGAGGAGCTAGCGGCGATCTATATCGAGCGCGGGTTGACGCCTGGCCTGGCCCGTCAGGTGGCCACGGAGCTCATGGCCAACGACGCGCTCGCGGCTCATGCCCGGGACGAATTGGGCATCGTCGCCGCCCTCCGCGCGCGCCCGGTGCAGGCGGCCCTGACCTCGGCCCTCACGTTTGCCGTGGGAGCGGCGCTGCCGCTGCTTGTTGTGCTCGTGGTGCCTGTCCCCCGGCTGCTGGCGGCCGTGGCCGGCGCGTCGCTCCTGTGCTTGGGAGGATTGGGGTGGCTCGCCGCGCGCACGGGTGGCGCGCGCCCAGTGATCGGCGCGGTGCGGGTGGTGGTATGGGGCGCCATCGCGATGGGGCTCACCGCCGGCATTGGCGCCCTGTTCGGAGCCCGCGCCGGCTGAAGGCCGACCCGACCCGCCGTCTGACCGCGATTGCAGACTCCAAACGCGGACGACGCGCGGTCGTCAGGCGCACGCCGTCCCTGGTCGCTTGATCGACCTCTCAGGTCCTGGAGCGGTGCGCGGCGGCGACCATTCTTGCCGAAGTCAGGGGTCTTGGCCCCTGGAACAGGAAGCGATCGGACAGCCACGCCACACCGGCGACGAGCAACGCGGTGCCGCTGGTCAAGACGACGAACCCGGCAACGTAGCGGTCCCACGACAGATTCCGCGACAGGGTGCTGAGCGGGATACCAAGAACAACGCCCCACACCGCAGTAACCGCGGCCGGGGCGAGTGCGACCCCGGCGACGCAGACGATGAACAATGCGGCCGCGATCCCGGCGGCGCCGAGCCCAAGACACATGATCCTTCGCATCAGATGCTCCTGGCAGGGTCCTCTCCTAGTTTGTGGCCAGGATGATGAAGGAATCCTGAGCTTGCGCGGAGGAGTGTCTTAGGAACCCGGGCCGCCACCAGCCAATCGTCAGCCGGACGCGCGCCGGCGGAGGACCGCCAGCACCGCCTCACTCGCCTTTACCTCCGGCGTGAGCGGGGGCGCCGTGGCACCGGCATCGAGCAGCAGCTCGAGGACCCCCGCGTAGTCCCCCCGCTCGGCATTCCAGCCATTGACCGAACCATAGATCGTCCAGCCGAGCGGCGTCAGCCCGAAGTCTTTCTCGCGCGCCTCCAGCGGCGGGTGAGACGCGAGGACCACCCGCGCCATCTCGGCGTTGCCGTGGAAACCGGCCCAATGCAGCGCGGTGGCGCCATGCTGCCCCACCGCGCCGACCGGCCAGCCCGCCGCCAGCATCATCCGGACCGCCTCGACGTTGTTGTGTGCGGCCGCGAAGGGCAGGTTGCGCTGCTCGTCAGCACTCAGGGTCTGGGCGAGGTCGGGCCGAGTCTGCAGCAGCGCCGTGAACGACGGCTCATCGCCCAGCTCGCAGGCCACCGCCAGCTTGAGCGCATCGGGACTGCGGTCCAGCAGCAGCCGGAACACCTCCTCGTGGCCGAACTCGCGGGCCACCACGTGCGGCGTCTTCCCCTGTCCCAGCGTCCAGGTGTAGATGTGTCCACCCGAGTGAAAGTTACGCTTGGGGAAGTACTTCTCGGAGACCGTCCAGCGAACGGTTTCGGGATCGGCGTCGAGCAAGCCGCGCACCCGTTCGAGGTCGCCGAGGGCGGCCGCCAGCAGGATGTCGGTGTGCGCCCCGCGTGCCACCAGGAACCGGGCGACATCGGGGTGCTCGCGCACCAGGTACTGGGCGGGTGTGGACTCATGATCCACGTCGCGTGCGTCGATGTCCGCGCCGTGCTGGAGAAGAAACTCGGCGATCGCGACGGTCGGCGCGACGTGCAGCGGCGTCTGGCCATCGCCGCCCCGCGTATGGACGACCTGGGGATTCGCGGCCACCAGCGCCGCGAGATCGTCCGTCCGTCCCAATTGCGCGGCCGACTTGGCGTCGAGCGAGGCGCCGCGGGCGATCAGAAAGTCGGCCAGGCCATGATCGTCCTCGAGCACATGGAAACCGCCGGCCCACCAGTGGCTGCGCTGGTTGATGTTCGCCCCGCCGGCCAGCAGCACGTCCACCAGCTCGCGATTGCCCTGCCGCACCGCGACGATCAGTGGTGTGGCCCCGAAGTCACCCCCGGGCACCGGCTCGTCGAGCCTGCCCCGCAAGGACGGATAGCCGCTGAGCACCTCGGCGACTGCCGCCGGCTGCCGGGTCTTCAGCGCCGCCGCGAGCGCTGCCATCGGATCGGTCGCCCGGAGTGCCTGGACGTGGGCCCGCAACTTCGGCCAGCTCGCGAAGCCGTACTCGCGCGCCAGCGCGTGCTGGCAATCGGCGAGCTTCGGTGACTCGTTCGCCCCAGGGGGCCCCCACTCGCGCAGCCGCTCGCGCGCGATGGCGTCGCCCGCCTTCACGTCCCGGAGGAGATCCTTCGATTGCTGGGTGAGAAACTCGAGATTGGCCCGTTCGGGCAGGGTGCGGGACATCATGCCTCCTTCGTATCGCCCGGGGTCCGCCGTCGGTGGGCTGGAAGAGAGGTGATGTCTGTTGTCCTGCGGCTCTGCCCAGGTGGGATAGTCCCTGCCCGCGGACGGGGTGCGCCCTGTCGCGCACGCCGGGACTGTAGCAAATCGGACAGGGGCCGTCAAGCCGACGCCCGCCCGGGAGAGCTTGCCGGGCTCGCCGCGGCCCTGCAGCTTATGCGGGGCCGCCAGGTAGCTCTTTCCGGTCGTCGGTGCAGATTTCGATTCATGAAAGCCATCCCTCTTCTCCGGCTCCTGGTTCCGGTCAGTGGAGCCCTGATTCCCGTGCAAGCGGCCGCCAATGCGGCGCTGAGTCGTTCGATCCACGGCAACATCCCGTTCGCCGCCGGGACGCTGTTCCTGGCGCGTCGGTAAGAGGAGGCACGACCGAGTGAGCCGATCCGTTTGGCGTCAACGACTGGCAGCCGCGGCGTTCCTCGTCCTGTCGTTCGGCTCCCGGGCCGACGCTCAGCAGGAGCTCCCGGCGTCTGGATGTCCTGCGATGGCAGCGTTGCGCGGATCGCTGGACAGTCTGGAAGCGCTCAACCCCGCGGAGGACGCTCGGACCGCCGTGAGTCGCGGCGATTACCGGTTCTGGGCGGTCATGGGTTATGACGTCGTCGTCCCGTCAGTGCCGGACGAGCGTCGACTCAAGTTGGCCCCGGCGGACTATCGAATGTTTGCGCACACGGGGGACGGCCGCACGATTCTCAGCTGCGAGACTCCGGCGGGCAGAATCGTGGACTCCACAAACGTCCGCTGGAACCGGACGACCCACGCGTATGCCGCCATCTACAACCAGACGCTCGTGCGGCTGGGCCACTGACGGCATCACGGGGACCACAACCAGGAGGATGCGAATGAAGTACGTGATCAGCTGGTTCGAACGCCCGCAGGGCTCCCCGATCGAGTACGAGAATGCCCAGAAGCGCATTCTCGAGGTGTTCGGTCAATGGAAGGCGCCTGCCAATTTCAAGATCGCCTTCTTCGTGATACGAGTCGGAGAGTGGGGTGGGCACATGCTCGTCGATTGCGACGATCCGGTGACCGTTCACAAGTTCTGTTCGATGCTTCCTGCTTTTGTATTCGAGGCGCGCCCCGTCATTACGGTCGAGGAAGCCGTCCGCGGCGAGCTCGAGGTCATCGCCTGGCGCGATGGACTGAAGCGCAACTGACCTGTTCCCGATTTCCGGAGAAGGCCAATATGAGGATGATCGCGAATGCGCGATTCGCCATCAAGAACTGGGATGAAAAGCCGTATAGTGAGGGCCACGACCTGCCACGGCTTACCCGGGCCAGCGTCACGAAGACCTTCACCGGCGATATCGAGGGGGAAGGGCAGGTTGAGTACCTGATGATGTACCGCAGCGACGGCTCGGCGAGTTTCGTCGGCCTCGAGCGTGTCGTCGGCCGAATCGGTGGTAAGACCGGAAGCTTTGTGCTCCAACGCATTGGGGTCTTTGAGGGCGGCCAGGCGAAGGAGTCCTACTCGGTCATCTCCGACTCCGCAACTGGAGAGCTGCGTGGCCTCCGGGGCGATGGCAGCTCGGCCGTTGGCCACGGCGGCGAACATCCCTTTACACTGGACTATGACCTGATCTAGCCTCGGGCAACCTGTTGCGCGCGCTGGGCTGACGCGAGCGAGCCGATTTCGATGGTCTATCAATCACGCCTCCGGCTGCTGGGTTTGCCGCTCATCCATCTCGCCACCGGTCAGGTGGAGAACGGTCGCTACCGCCGTGGCGTCGCTCGTGGCTGGGTTGCCATTGGCGACATCGCCTTCGGCGGCTTCCTCGCCGTTGGGGGGATCGCGGTCGGTACGATCAGCCTCGGCGGCCTGGCCCTTGGTGGGCTGTCCCTGGGTGGGCTCGCGGTCGGGGTAGTCTCCGTCGGAGGCGTGGCCGCGGGTTTGGTCGCGCTTGGTGGAGCAGCGTTCGGGTGGACGGCAGCAACGGGCGGGTTGGCAGTGGCTCGCGAGTTTGCCCTCGGCGGAGTGGCCGTCGGGGCCCATGCCAACGACGAAGCCGCCCGACAGTTCCTTCGGCAGCCAGGGGTCCACGTAGCGGTGACGGTCGTGCGCCACGTGCGCTGGATGTGGTTGCTCGTGTTGCTTCCGGTCATCATCGGGCTGCGGTCTGCCGAGGAAGACGCGCCGGCATCGGGCGGCCGTGCCAGGTGACGATGCTGACTTCCCATGTCGCCTTCCCTCTGATCGGGTTGGCGAGCCTGCTGTTCGGCTGGCCCCTGGCGCGGCGACGTGTGCCCCCGAATCGCTGGTATGGGGTACGACTCCGGGGGACGCTGTCGAGCCCGGCGATCTGGTACGAAGCGAATGCGGTGTGCGGCGATGACCTGGTCAGGCTGGGCCTGGTGCTTCTGGTGATCGCCCTCGCGTTGCCTTTCGTGCGAGGCCTTCCCGAAGTGGGGTATATCGCGATCTGTATGGCGGTCCTCGTGGTCGGGAGCATCCGCGCCACGGTCCGGGGCATTCGGGTTGTCAAGCGGCTGGCACGGCCGGGAGCATCGTGAGGCTGGCGCGCGCGCTCGCAGGCGGCCCGCCGCAACGACAGAGGAGCCACATCGATGGATGAGGACCGCCTGACCCGCGTGCTCGAGGAGATTCGGGACTTGCAGCGGCAACAGGTCGAAGCCTATGCACGGGCACTGACCAACCAGCAGGAGGCCCTGCGGCTGCAGCGGGAGGGCATGGGGCGAGCCCGCAAGCTCCTGGCCGGGGTCGGCGTAGTCATCGCCATCGTCCTGGTCATGGTGCTGGTACTGCTCCGCTACATCCTGCAGCACTATGCGTAGGGGCGCCGCCGGCGCGTCCATGGCAGGTGCCGTCTCACGGTTCCTGATAGCCGTTCTGGCGGTCGGTGGCGCCCCGTCTCTCGCCGGTGCGCAGCGATCCGCGGTGTCGGACGACTTCCCGGGTATCACTCGCTGCGAGAGCGGACGCGCGATCTCTCGGATCCGCGCGGACGTGCAGGACTCGCTCCTGCGCGCGCAATTGGAGGCGCACGAGGCCGTACACCGGGCCCAAGCCGGCGCGTTCGCGACGTGCGAGGCCTTCGTGGCCGGGCTCACTACGGCGCGCCGGGTCATCGACGTCGAGTTGCCCGCGTATTGCGCCCAGTGGCGGGTGGCGGTGGGGCAGGGGGCGGAGCCGGTCGAAACCCGCCGGGAGTTCGCCTGGCGGATAGCGGCCCAATCGGGCGCGATGGAGAATCGGCTCCAGGTGGTGCAGCGCTTCGAGCGCGAATGCGATCCAGCCTCATGAACGACCTGGGTATCCCATCGTGATCCTTCGAGCGGTGGCCATGTGGGGCGTCCTCCTGATGCTCGCCGTACTCAACGGTGGCGTGCGGGACACCTGGCTGTCGCCGTGGCTGGGCGATACCGCCGGCCGGGCGCTCAGCTCGGTGCTGCTCTCCGGACTCATCTTCCTGGTGACATGGCGGACGATCGGCTGGATCGGACCCGCGACCGCCAGGGAGGCGCTGGGCATCGGCGCGCTGTGGCTCGCCCTGACGCTGGCCTTCGAGTTCGGGGCCGGGCACTACGGGTTTGGGAAATCGTGGTCGGCGCTGCTGGCCGATTACGATCTGCGCCGCGGGCGCATTTGGGTCGCCGTCCTTGTGGTCACGTTCCTGGCGCCCCTCTGGACGGCGCGACTCCGGGGCATCGTCGACGCGGGCCACCCGTAGGCCCGGTCTGCTCGACAACTCACGCACCGGGCGATACCATCCATTCGACCAAAGCAACTCCGCCGTACTGCCCAGGGGTCCTCGCTCCATCCGGGTCGGGGCGGCCTGCGCGGCGGCTGCAGCGGGGTCTCTGGAAGGCCATCGTCTCGCGCTTGGTGTCCTGGGAGTGAACCTGCTGGGCGACAGCCTGAACGCGGTGATCCGGGGCGATTACCGAAGCTCATCGGGTTCCCGATCGGCGGGGCGATGATCGCCTACCTGTTGAGCCGGCGAACTCGACAACGCTTCCGGCCCCGGGCAAACCCGTTGATGCAACCGACAAACGCGGACTGAGCACAGCTGGCGGACGACCGGAACGGGCGGGAGGCCTTGTACCTGGAGTCACCATGGATAAGCAGATCATTGCGCTCTTCATTCCGATCATTGCGCTGGCCATCCCCCTCGCGGGCGTCATCTTCTACGGGCTTCAAAGGGTCGCCCGGATGCGGCTGGAGGAGGCGCGCGTGAACGCGGGGGTGCTGGACAAGGGGAGCGAAGCCGAGATCGCGCTGCTTCGGGAGGAGGTCGGGGAAGTGCGCCGCGAGTTGGGCGAGGTGCAGGAGCGGCTCGATTTCACCGAGCGGCTGCTCAGTCAGGCCCGAGAGGGAGACCGCCTACCCGGCCGGCGGGAGACCTGAGCCCCGCTGGCGGCGGCAGGACGACCTCTGTCCAGGGAACCGCATTCGACTCCACGGTGCCTGACTCGCTCCGCGGCCGTGACCCGATACGCGACCTGCTGACGCCGCGATGCACGGGAAGCGTACCCCTCCTGCCGATGGTGGTCTGTGGGACGTACGTTTCAGGGGTTCCTGCGCATGACGTGAGGGAGGCCCGATGCTCTACCGTTACTTCGTCGCCAAGTTGATCCGACAGAGTTTCGACCACGTCAACCACCGCCGCTGGGATGAGCTGCTGAAGCCCGTAGCGCCCAATGTCCATCACCGCTTCGGCGGCTCCCATGCGATCGGTGGTGAGCGCCACGACAAGGAAACCATGCGCCGCTGGCTGGAGCGGCTCGGCCGCGTCCTGCCCAATCTCCATCTCACGGTCAACCACATCTGGGTGACCAGCTGGCCCTGGGATACCACCGTGTTCGTGCAGTGGGACGCCACCGCGACGCTGCTCAACGGCGACGATTCCTACTTCAACCGCGGGCTCCACGTGATCACCATGCGGTGGGGCAAGGTGTACGAACTGGACGTGTTCGAGGACTCGCAGGAAGTGGACCGCGGTCTTGCCGCCCAGGCCGCCGTCGGCCTCGACGAGGCTGTCGCCGAACGTATTGTGAGCTAGATGGCGGTCGCCACCGACTGGACACCTGCGGGCCTCTGCCGGCCGTAGCGGAGGGATCTCATGGCAAGCCAGGCCGACGTCCGCCGCATTGCCCTCTCGTTACCCGAGACCGAGGAGGCGCCGAACCATTTCGCCTTCTCGGTTCGCAACAAGGGCAAGCTGAAGGGCTTCGTCTGGGTCTGGCTGGAGCGCATCGCACCGAAGCAGGCGCGCGTGCCGCAGCCGAAGGTCATCGCCCTCAGGGTGGCCAACCTGTTCGACAAGGACTTCCTGCTCGCCCTGGATGCCGAGAAGTTCTTCACCGAGCCGCACTATGACGGGTTTCCCGCGGTCCTGGTTCGGCGTGGCGCTGCCAGGCCCCGAAGGATATCGACACCAAGGTGAAGTCCCCTCGACGCCGAATGACAGTGTCGAAACGGCGCTCGTAAGGTTCGACGCAGGCTGCATCAACCCCGAGTCTCGTGCGCTCACATCCTTCCCCTGGGAGCAGCCGTGTCTCAACAAATCCGCCGGTTCGGCATCGGACAGACCGCGAAGGTGGTCGGCGTCATCTATGCCGTGATGGGGTTGGTGTTCGTGCCGGTCTTCTTCCTCGCCGCCATGTTCGCGCCGAAGGAAACCGGCCTCGGGACCGGGTTCGCTCTGGCACTGCCGATTCTGTATGGAGTAGCGGGGTTCATCTTCACGGCTATCGGGTGTGCGATCTACAACCTCGTCGCAGGATGGGTCGGGGGCGTCGAGGTGGAATTGGAGGGACCATGACACCCGAGCGGCGGACGCGCATCTGGAATACGGTGCTGGTGGTGCTGTCTGCCGGCAACCTGGCCTCCGTCTGGTTCGCGGCGGCCCCGGGCGAGCCCTTGCACGCCACGGTGCACGCTGCGCTGGCCCTGGGGTTCGGCCTGTGGGCGCAGGCGCGGATACGGTTGGGCGGAGTACCCTGGCGGACCGCCGCGCTGGACACGGGGAGCGAGGGGGAGATCGCCGCGCTTCGGGACGAAGCCGGCGACGTGCGCCGCGAGCTGAGCGAGGTGCTGGAGCGGCTCGATTTCGCCGAGCGGCTGCTCAGTCAGGCGCGGGAAGGAGACCGGCCGCCGGGCCGCCGGGAGACCTAGGGCGCACGGGCGCACGTTGCCACAAGCCGTTTGCAGCTGATCCCCACCACCTTGGAGGAGCCGTGAGACTCGTGCTGATGATCGGGCTCGTTCTCTTTGCGTTCGCCGCGGCGCCGGCCAGCGTTTCCGCGCAAGCGGCGGGTGCAGGGCTCATCGCGCCCGGCTCCGGAGTATTGACGGCTGCCGCCCAGCTGCGCCTCCCCGCATCCGCGCTCGGAAGCCTCGAGGCCCCGACCGGCGAGCGCATGACCCGGGCGAGTCGCGGCAATCGACGCCAAGGGGAGATCCTGATGATCGTTGGAGCGGCCGGGATCGTGACCGGGCTCCTGGTCGACGAGGACCTGGTAACGATCGCCGGCGCGGCGGTCGGCGGGTTCGGCCTGTACCTGTATCTCGAGGGCACGCGCTGAGACCGAGGCGAGCCGCTACAAGCTGCAGGTCCACCGACACGGGCAGGTGGCGCGGAGGAGATCTGAACAACGTTGTCGGCAGTGTTGCCTGGCCGCTGGTAGTCGTCCTCCTGACCGCATGCACCCGCTGGTAGCACTATCCTGTGCCGAGCGCCGATGCTGCGACGCCGCGCCTGCCGACGTTGTTGCGCGTCTGGACGGCCGATCGCGAGGCTACCGTGCTGGCGGACCCGTTGGTGCGCGCGGACACGCTATAAGGCCGCTCACGCGGAGACACCCTGGCAATGCCACTTTCCGCTGTTGAGCGATTGCAGCGGCAACGGCTGGAAGTAGGACGGACCGTGGGCGTGGTGGCGGGCAGCGTGGCACTCTGGGTCACGGTGGGCTTGCTGGGAGGCGGCCTGGAGTAGATGAAGCAGCGATCCATCACCGCGGCCGAAGCGAGCGCACTCCTGACTGAATTGCGAGGGATGTCCCTGTTGCCGCCCGGCCAGGACGACGGATCCCTGATCCGGGCGCGCGAGATCTGCGCGCTGTTGCAGGCGCAACAGCATGGCGGCCGCACGGTAGGGCAGGCGGCGGACCGCATGTATCACACGCTCGAAATCCTGCTGAGTCGCCGCCGGTGGAAACAGGAGGCGCCGAGCGTCGACGCGCTGCGCAAGCAGATCAAGAGCGCGTGCGACCAGCTTCGGGTGACCGTCGAGGGGGTGCTGAGCGAGCACCGAGTCGTCTGAAGGCCGGACAGGCAAGCCGGGCCGCATTTCATCCACCTTGTGGCGGAGTGCCAACAGTGCAGAACCGACGGTTCTCGGGTCAACGCGTCGCCAGTGCGCTGACCCGCCCGGGCGGCAGCCTGGTCGTGGCGGCCCTCTTCCTGGCGCGCTGCGGTTCGGAAACCCTGACCGACGTGAATGGCACTACCGGGCGCACCTTGACCGTGGCGCCGGGCCAGGAAGTCGACATTCGCCTGCAGAGCATCGGCTCTGGAGAGTACCAGGCACCCCCGGCGATCTCTTCGACCGCCATCAGGTTTCAAAGCGTCGACTTGGTGGGCCCGCCTGTGCCCGCCGGCGTCACGCAGCTGTTCCGCTTTCAATCGCTCAGGCAGGGTCGCGCCATCGTCACTTTTCGGCACAGCGGTCAGTCGGTAACAGTGATCGACACGGTTGATGTGGAGTGAGCGGACATTCGCTCTCCCGCTGCTGCATCCATTCTGGCGCGTCATCGGTCTCCTCCTGGCGATCGTCTTCCTCGTCATGGCGGGCGGTGGTGTGTTGTGCGGTCGCTGGGAGGATCCGGAGACCGGGCTTCTCGAGCGGGCACGAAATCCCGTGGCGTTGTGGCACGCCCTCGAGGATGACCTGGCGAGCTCTCTGGCTGTGTTCGGCCGTGTTTGCGGTGTTCGCAGCTGCCTACCAGGTTGCGGGCATCGAGCCGTCACGCCCTGCCGACCTGTTGCTCTCCTACGGCCCGCCACGAGAGCTTTGGGAGGCAGAGGATGAATGACCGCACCATCATCCGCGCCGGTGGTGTCGCCCTGATCGCCGGGGCGGTGGCGTTTCTCGGTGTCTTCACCTTCCTCGCCGCGCGGTTTGATTACCCGGCCATCCTCGACGGAAGCGCGGCGGAGGTTCTGCCACGGCTGCTCGCCACCGGCGCCACGGGCCGCGCGGTCTGGGCAGTGTACGGCCTCCTGCCGATCATCTGGATTCCCGCGGGTGTCGCGGCGTTCCATGCCCTCCGGACGGTACGCGAGGGCAGCGCACGCACTGCCATGCTCTTCGCCGTGATCGCTGCGATCAGCATGATGCTGGGCCTGCTGCGGTGGCCCAGCATGCATTGGACGCTCGCGGAAGCGTACGGCCGAGCCGGTGAGCCGGAGAGGTTGGCGATCGCCGCCGTGTTCAGCGGCCTGAACAGCTATCTCGGCAACTACATCGGCGAGTTTCTCGGGGAGCTCAGCATCAGCCTGTTCTTCCTCCTGTCGGCGCTGGCCATGCTCGAGCGGGACTCGGGCTTCCCCCGCTGGATGGGGCACCTGGGTGTCGCTACCGCCGCGGCGGGCCTGGTCGGCATGTTTCGTAACGTCACGGGTGTGGTCGCGCCGGTCGCTTCCGTGAACAACTATCTGCTGCCGCTCTGGATGATCGTCTTCGGCGGCGGCCTTCTGCGTGCAGGAAGCCGCGCGAACCGGACCTGACCATGCAGTTCGATCTGAACCTGTCGTTGGACATGCTTCGACGCACGCCGGCCGCCCTCGAATCGCTGCTCGAGTCCGCGGCCGAAGCGTGGGCTCGAGGCACCGAAGGCCCCGAGACCTTCAGTCCCTTTGATGTGGTTGGCCACCTCATCGATGGCGAGGAGACCGACTGGATCCCGCGAGCGCGCATCATCCTGGCCCAGGGGAAGGATCCGCGTTTCGAGCCGTACGATCGCTTCCGTCACCGGGCTCGCAACGCGGACCGCTCGCTGAGCTCGCTGCTGGCGGAGTTCGCTCGCCTGCGAGCGGCCAACCTGGAGCTGCTCCGCTCCTGGCGACTGACCGGGGCCGAGCTCGATCTGGCGGGCATTCACCCGAGCCTGGGGCGCGTCACCCTCCGCCAGCTGCTGGCAGCCTGGGTGGTTCACGATCTGGGGCACCTGGCTCAGGTAGCGCGGGTCATGGCGAAGCAATATCGGGAGGAGGTTGGACCCTGGGTTCCCTACCTGCCAGTCCTTACCGATCACGACGTGCCCCGTTCCTGAGCCGGGAGCAGGGACCATTGCTCCGGCTGGAATTGACCTCCAACTTTCCGGTGCCGGCGGCCGTCACTGCCTCCAGGGTCATGGTCGGCCAGCGCGTCGGCGGCGTCGCCACGGAATTTGTCCAGGGCTACTAGCCGCCACGGGTGCAGCCATCGCGCGGGAGAGTCCGATGCCACAGCCCTCGTTTTCCGATCAAGTCACCTCGTTCAATGCCCTCCTCGCGGCGATCGAGACCCAAGTGGCCGGGGGCGAGGTGCCGCGCGAAGTGGTCGCGGACTTCAAGAGCTCCGTCGATGACCTTCGCCTCCGGCTCTGGAGCGTGCTCGGCACGGGGAGTGCCAACGACTACCGCGCGTTCCAGGAACGGTTCCGGCTGCGCCGCGCGAAGGAGATCTGCCGGGGTCTCGAGGATGATCTGGAGACGGGGGCGCTGAGTCCCCGCCACGAGGACCTCCGGCCGCTGGCCCAGGCCGCGGGCAGCCTCGCCGGCCGCATCGCGGCCATGGAGGGTTAGCCAGCGGTCAGATCACCCAGCCGACGCCGAAGCCGAGGGCAAAGCCCGCTCCTCCGATCAGGAGGTAGCTGTCCAGCGGGCAGAACGACAACCCGCCGTCGGCGGAATCGTCGGTTATGGTCGAGACCGCGGTGCAGAACACCACGCCGGCCGCGGCCCCGATGGCGCCGCCGATGAGCGCGTTGCGCGTTCGATGCGGTCGGGCCGGAACGAACTGACCGATGGCCCGAGTGGCGCCGAGCTCCAGCGCTGCGGCCGGCCGCCAGGACTCGAAATTCAAGGGCACGGCCGCGGCCAGCGACCGTGGGCTCTGCGCATCGGCGGGGCCCGCCGTGGCGAGGAGGATGCCGAAGATCAGATGGGCAAGGCGGGGTCGCATACAGGCTCCCGGATGAATGTTGGCCCATGCTACACTCTGGGCGTCCTCCCGCCGTGACCCGCCTGGTGGCGAGCACTGCGGCCCGGATGGCAAGTCTGCGCGGTGCCTTGTGAAGAAAGGATGAGGGGCAGGGGAGGCCCTGCTCAGAATCGGCCCTGATACCCTCCCGGACCGGGTCCCGGCACACTGGCTCCACAACTTCGGCGCGGCGTATTCCGTGCCGCCGGCAACGGGTCGCCTGGCGGGGGACCCGCTTACGCTCGACTTCCCTATCCAGGCGGCGCATTCCACGACACATTCGTGTACGACCCGGCACGGAGACGTGGACCATTCATCTGGACGCAGCCGACGGGGCCGGCGGATGGCGGTTCGCGGAGCACCGTGCGGCCCGCCGCTGAGTCTCGGGCTCGCGTTCCTCACCTTCACCATTTCGGAGGCAGAATGAGAACTCTTGCGAAGGTGCTCATCGCGCTGGCCGGCCTCGCGTTCGTCCTTGCTGTGGTGGGTGCCTTTACGGGGCGAATCGTGCACATCCGCCCGGAGAGCTATTCACGGGCCTCTTCGAACCTGGCCCTGCTCGCGATGGCCCTGGTGTTGACCTTCAACACGTCCCGGGCGGACTCCTAGTCAGGTGCGCCCCCCGGCGCCGGCGCGGGTCAGCCGATGCGCTTCTCGAACCAATGGTGGGCGTAGGGATCGGAGCTGAAGCGGGCCACTTCCCGAAAGCCGGCGCTTCGGTACAGGCGAATGGCCTCGCGCAGGGTCTGATTGGTCTCGAGCCGGACCGTCGTCATGCCGAGCTCATGCGCCTGGGCCTCCAGCGCGGCCAGCATCCGGCGGCCGATGCCCAGCCCGCGCACCGTGTCGGCAACCCACATGCGCTTGAGCGATCCGACACCGGGAGACACCGGCTTCACCGCGCCGCTGGCGACGGGCTCGCCGTCGACGGACGCGACCAGGAACGCGCCCCGAGGCGGGATGAGGTCGCGATCATCGGCCGAGAGACTGGCGGCCGGATCGAATCCGGAATCGAAGCGCCGGTTCAGCTCGGCGAAGTATTGCTCGACACACCATCGGGCCGGCGGGCTGGCCGGATCCACTCGCTCAATCTGGAGGCCGGCCACCTGCAGGAGCCGGTGCACCTCCGCCATCGCGGCGACCAGGCGCGTGCGCTGCGCCGAGGTCAGCGGCTCGAGCAGGCCCGCGGCGACCTCGTCGGCGCGCCGATTCATTTCTCCGACCTCCCGTCGGCCGGCCGCCGTCAGCCGCGCCTTCCGTAGTCGTTGGTCCCGGACTCCCGCGCTCAGGCGGACGAACCCCTTCTTTTCGAGGGCCTGGACCAGACGGGTGACGTAGCCCGAATCGAGACCCAGGCGCCGCCGCAGGTCCCGGAGATCCGCCCCCTGGGCGCCGATCTCGTACAGCAAGCGCGACTCCGCCAGCGGGCGATCGCGCCCGAGGAAATGGTCGTTCAACGCCCCGGCCCGCTGGGTGACCATCCGATTGAACCGCCGCACCTGGGCAATCTCGTCGGCCAACATTCTCTGACTTTAGTCAAAGATACGCCACCTGTCCAGATGGGCCGTGCCGACCCTTCCATTCGTCCGTCGGTGGGAGGCAGACTTGATCGTCGAGTGCACAGCGGCGGAAGGATTCTCGACGCGAGGTGTGAACCCAGCCGGCGAGTCGGCCGGGCGTCTTCACCCGGGCCGATCCCCGCAGCATCGCGCGGTCCCTCAAGCGGTCGGCGGAGCGCAGTCGGCGGCGGAAGGTGGACCCCTATCGTTCCGCGATGTCGATGCTCACGTTCTACATCAACCGGGCCGGCAAATCGTTGTCGGGGGCCCGGCGCCGGAGACTCGAGGCGGCCAAGGACGAGCTCCGTGATCTGTACGGGCGTTCATCGCGGTCGCGCCCGCGATCCGCGAAGTAGCGCAACGACACCCGCTGAGGATTCGAGCTTATGGGGGCCTGGGGCGTCGGCACCTTCGAGAATGACGATGCGAGCGACTGGGTCTATCAGCTCGAGGAAGCGGACGACCTCGACCTCGTGCGGGTCACCCTGCAGGCCGCCGCCGACCCGGAGGGATACCTCGAGGCGCCGATCTGCTGCATGGCGCTGGCCGCGGCCGAGGTAGTGGCGGCTCTCTCGGGGCGGGCGGCACCGGACCTGCCCGAAGAGATCCGCACGTGGGTGGGAGCTCAGGGACGCCGGCCACCTCCCGAATTGCGGACGCTGAGCGTCAAGGCGCTCGACCAGGTGGCCGCGGACTCGGAGCTGAAGGAGCTGTGGGCCGAGTCCGACGAGCACGGCGTCTGGGTCGACCGGCTGCAGGAGTTGCGCGCGCGCCTGGTCACCTGAGGCAGCGCGAGCGCCGCACCGGGTCCCCGCCGATCGGAGTCGGATGAGCGCCGAAGTCGAAGTGCGCAACGTGTTCAACATGCGGGGCCGGGGTGCGGTGGCCATCGGGTACCTGCGCGCGGGCACCGTGCGAGTCGGTCAACGAACCCCACCGCTGGCGCTCGGCGCGGGGGCGCATCGGGTTCTCACCCTTGCTGCCGTCGAGCCGGTGCACGCGGCTGATGGCGGGGCGGGTGCGCTGGGGCTCGTCTTCCGGGAGCGCCCCTCGCTCGAGGACGTTCGGGTCGCCCTGGCGCCCGGAACGCTGATCCGGTTCGAGGATGACGCGGGGACCCTCGACGGCATCACGTGATGACGGCAGGGAAAGACGTTCCATGAGATTGTCGAGATTGTCGCTTGCGCGACTCCGGCCGCTGCACATCGCCCTGCTGACCGTGGCCTATTGGCTTGGGCTCGCGGTCGTGAAGCTCGGCTCCGCCTTCCTCGCGGCCTGGCAGGTGGGTCGCCTCCCGCCGAACCATGGGAGCATCTCCGCCGGGCTGGAGAACACGCTGCTCAGCGTGTCGATCGCCATCGATGGCGTGGCGGTGTGGGCAGGGAGCGCCTCGCTCGGCACGCTGATCGCGTGGGTGGCCGGTCCGCCGCTGCTGCTCGCGCTGACCTCGCGCTGGGCGCGCGAAGCGGAGACCGGCGTGAGCCCGCCACCGTCCCTGTCGGCCACAGCACCGGAGTGGAATGCGGCGCCACGCGAGAATTCGGAGGTCACGCGTGAGAGCAGAGGTCGGCGGCATGGCGTCGGCTGACGGGTCCCGGCGCCCATGATGCCGGGAGCCGAGGCTGCGCTTCCGGCGTTCCTCCGCCTGGCCCAGGGGAGGCGTGGCCACTTCCGATTGGAATCCGGGCATCACAGCGCTCTGTGGCTGGACCTGGATGCGCTATTCGCGGATCCACAGGCCATCGCGCCATTCGTCGCGGCCCTCGCCGCCCAACTGCGCGACCACGCGGTCGACGTCGTGTGCGGTCCGCTACTCGGCGGCGCGTTCCTGGCCCAGTTGCTTGCCCAGTCGCTCGCGGCCGAGTTCTGTTTTACCGAGCGGAGTGCGGTGAAGGCGGACGGACTGTTCGGGACCCGGTATGAACTGCCGGCGGCGTTCCGGCCGCGCCTGCGGGGCCGGCGCGTGGCACTGGTGGATGACGTGATGAGCGCGGGGTCGGCCTTACGGGGCACCCATGCGGCCCTGCAGGCGCAGGGGGCGATCCCCGTGGTCGCGGGCGCGTTCCTGGTCCTGGGCGACCTCGGCGCCGACTACTTTGCTCAGCAGAACCTGCCGCTGGCGGCCGTGCACCGGGAGGACTACGAGCTCTGGACGCCGGCAGCCTGCCCCTTGTGCATGGCTCGCCAGCCGCTCGAAGACGCCACCTCGCCGGCTGCCTGACCCCCGCCAAGCGGCGGGCGCCCGGCTGGGAACTGACTGCCCGTCGTCAGGGCGACGAATCGGAGCCGGCAGCAGGCGCCTGGGACCGCTTGCCGAAATCCCACAGCTGGCGCGGGATGCCGGTCGCGACCGACAGCCGCCAGCGAAAGTTGAGCCCGTGTCCCGCTCCGGTCGCCCTATCGCTCGGATCCGGCGTGAGCTCGAGGACCTGTACGTGCTGCCCCGACAGCCGCTGGATCAAGGCCTGCTGTTCCTCGGTGAGCGGAATCTGAATCGGGGGAAGCGGTGCATCCATGGCTGCCTCCGAGCGAACCGGCGCAGCCCGAGGCTCCGGGCGCACGAGATCCGCCAGCAAGGGAAAGTTGGACCGCGATCGAGATAGGAGTGAGGTTACCTGGCGAAAGTGTGGATTCGCTCGATGGTTGGCAATGGTAGTACCACCTTGTCACCGGATTGTTACGCGTCGGAGCGGTCGTAGTCCCATGCACGCGTCCGATTCGAGCGGGGGCGCCCCTTGAAAGCGGCGAAGCCGACGAAGGCGACAAAGGATCTACCGGTCAAACGCTTCACAGCCCGGCGCGAATGGGAGGCATGGCTCGAAGGCCACCATGACTCCGCGCCCGGGATCTGGCTCGAGCTCGCCAGGAAGGACAGCGGCCTGGCGTCCATCTCGCGTGCCGAGGCGCTGGAAGTGGCGCTCTGTTATGGGTGGATCGACGGCCAGGCCGCATCCGTCGACGGCCGGCGCTTCCGGCAGCGCTTTACCCCCCGCCGGACGCGAAGCAAGTGGTCGCAGATCAACTGCGCGGCGGTCGAGCGGCTGCATGCGCTGGGACGGCTGGCGCCAGGCGGCATCCGTGAGATGGAAGCCGCCAAGCGCGATGGACGCTGGGAGGCCGCGTATGCGTCGCCGCGGAACATGACCGTGCCCGATGATCTCCGGGCTCAACTGGACGCGCGTCCCCAGGCTCGGCGCTTCTTCGAGCAGCTGGATGCCGGAAACCGGTATGCCATCCTCTACCGGCTGCAGGATGCCAAGAAGGCCGACACCCGGCAGCGCCGGCTCGAGAAGTTCGTCCGCATGCTGGAGGCGGGGGAGACTCTCCATCAGGCGAGACGGGACTGAAGAAAGGGAGAGGCTTGTGATATCCGAAACATCCGGCGGGACGCCCGCCTATCCGTATTCGACCCATCTGGACGTGAAGTTCGGCCGGCTCGAGCGCATCGACGTCCCCGCCCTCGTGGCCGCGTGCACCGATCGCTGGTACAACCAGACGCTCTGTCGCGTGAATGACGCGGTCGTCCGGCTGGGTGTGGTGCAGGGCGAATATCACTGGCACAAGCATGACGCCGATGACGAATTCTTCTACGTCATCGAAGGTCGGTTCTGGATCGATCTGGAAGACGGGATGATCGAGCTGGGCCCTGGCCAGGGCGTCGTCGTCCCCAAGGGAGTGCTCCACCGGCCGCGCGCACCGGAGCGCACGGTCATGCTCATGATGGAGACCGCCGGCATCGTCCCGACCGGCGATTGAGGAGATACATTTCGCCGATGCCCAAGGTTCTCCTGCAGGTGTGCACGGCGGCTCTGGCACTGAGCCCATGAGCCACGAGCGCATGATCCTGTTCTTCCTGCTCGCGTGCTGGCCCTGCGCGGGCGCCGCCCAGCAGCGGGCGCCGGCCGGGTGCCTGGATAGTGCGATGACACAGGCCGAAATTACCGCCTGTTCCGGCGACAGCTACCAGGCGGCCGACCGCAGGCTCCAACTGCTCGTGGCCGAGCTGCGTGACAGCGTGCCGGCAACTCATCGCGCCCAACTGGACTCGGCGCAGCACGCATGGACCGTGTATGCGGCCGTCCAATGCCGGCTGGAGGCCGCGTCCTACGCGGGCGGCACCCTCTACGCCACTCAGGTCACCAGCTGCCGGCGAGTGCTGGCTGAGCGCCGGATCGCCGAGCTGGCGCCGCTGCTGTGCAGGCCGGGCGGGCAACCCGGGCGATCATGCCCCGCCGCCGATCGCTACCGGCCGCCCGATCGGGCGGTGTCGAAGCGCCGGCACTAGCGCGCGATAAGCGAGCCGTACCGGTGGAGATCCGCTCGCCCGCCTCGAACGGACGTGCGCGGTCAGCGTGAGCCGGACCGACACAGGAGCACGAGGTCCACATGCCTCAGAGTGAGCACGACGGACGAATCGACTACATCGAGTTTCCGGTGGCCGATGTCGCGATGGCGAAACGGTTCTACAGCACGGTCTTCGGCTGGATCTTCACGGACTACGGGCCGGACTACACCAGCTTCGCCGATGGCCGCCTGAGCGGTGGGTTCCGGGGCGGGGAGGCCGCCGTGCCGGGCGGCCCCCTGGTCGTCGTCTACGCCACCGATCTGGCGGCCGTCGAAGCGGCGGTGATTGCCGCCGGCGGCCGGATAACGCGGCCGATCTTCGCGTTCCCGGGCGGCCGTCGGTTTCACTTTCGCGATCCCTGCGGTCACGAGCTGGCGGTGTGGTCGGACCCGATCGCCGGTGAGAAGGAGTAGGCGTTGGCTCCGACGACTGGTGAACCCGGGTCAGGTCTCGAGGAGCCTTCGGCCATGGCGGATGTGTCGATTCGTACGGCCACCCGACTCGACGCCGCGCAACTCGCCGCGCTCAGCGAGGTGCTGGGCTACCCCGTCTCGGCCGACGAGCTTGGCGAGCGGCTCGGCCGACTGCTTGGGCGCGACGGGCAGCTCGTCCTGGTGGCGGAAGTGATCCCAGGTCAGGTCGTCGGCTGGCTGCACGGGGCGGAGCAGGAGCTCCTCGAATCCGGCCGGCGGTGCGAGATCCTGGGATTGGTGGTCGATGGGACCTGCCGCGGCCGCGGCGTGGGCCGGCGATTGGTGCAGGCGGCGGAAGCATGGGCGTCCGCGCGCGGTCTCGGGCAGATGGCCGTCAGGAGCAACGTGGCGCGTGCCGAGTCGCATCCGTTCTACGAGCGCCTGGGCTATGTGCGGACCAAGACCCAGCACGCCTACCGAAAGCGACTCCTGGCGAGCCAGGCCCTCCGGTAAGGCCGGGGTCGATATTGCGGCGGGGTCAGATCCGCGCCAAGAGCTTCTGGGCCAGCGGCCGGAATGACCGCGCCGGGTCCTTCATCAGGGCCATGTTGAGCTCCAGAAGGACGTCGCCCTTCAGGACCAGCGACGGAAGCAGGTCGCTGAAATAGGCAGCGTCCCCCAGGCCCTCGACCGGTCCCGCCTTCACGACCCCCGCCTTCGCCAGGCTGTCGATGCCGACTCCCTCGGAGCCGGCCAGCATCTTGTCCCCCGCTTTCAGGGCCGCTTTCGATGCGTTCCACTGATTCTTGCCGCCCTTCCAATACACCGTCAGAATGAACACGGGTGAGCGAGCGTCCTCGTATTGGCAGACCGAGCGCTCCGGCCCCTCCTCGATCACGTTCGCGAGGACGATGCTCGGTCCCAGGAGTGCCTTGACCTCGTCGGGTTTGAGCAGCCTGCAGACGTGGCGCTCGGCCTGGGCCGAGAGACTGCCCGCGCCGGCGAGGGTCAGGGCGCAGTACAACAGAAGCCACCGTTGTCTCATAACGCACCTCCGGGAAACTCGAACGTACGCCCCGGGATCCTGACTGACAAGACAGCATGGCCCGCTCGCCAAGGAATCGCCGTTTCTCCCTGTGAGACCGGGCGCTGGCGCGGAATCGGGCCGAGCGCCACACTTCAACCAACAGCGAAGGAGGTTCCGGCCATGTTCACGACATCCGCGCACGCCGGCGTTGCGCTGTCCTTCTGTCTTGCGGTCACCGCGCCCGCCGGGGACCCGTGCTCGCTTCTCACCGCCGACGAAATCAAGGCGGCTGTCGGCTGGAAGCCGGTCAAGGCCGAGCCAAGCTCCTATGGCGGGGTCGCGGTCTGCAATTATTACGGGCCGCAGGGTATGTCTCAGAGCGTGAGTCTGCTGGTGGCGCCCGGCATGCCGAAGGTGGCGACCTCCGTGGAGATGGCCGAGTGGCGCAAGAAGCAGACGGGCGGATACGGCGACGTCAAGTTCGTCATCGAGCCCGTCGAGGGGTTGGGCGTTCCGGCCATCCGGAACGAGATCGAAGGCGCCGGCCTGGCAACGATCGAGGCCGCGGCCAAAGGGGTGCTTCTCGACGTTTCCACCCCCAACCTGGAGCAATCGAAAACCCTGGTGGCCAAGGCGCTGCCGAGGCTGCCATGATGAGGCTCCCATGATCCGGAAACTGGCCTCCGGGAAGTACCGGCTCTACTCGAGGAAGAAGGACCCCAAGACCGGGAAGCGACGCAATCTGGGGACCTTCAACACGCGTGCGGCGGCAGAGAAGCACGAGCGTGCCGTGCAGTTCTTCAAACGGCGCGGGGGCTGAGCGTGCCCTTCGGCGCTCTGGCCGACGGGCTGCTCCTGCTGCACGCCCTGTTCGTGGTTTTCGTGGTGGCGGGAGGAGCGCTGGCGCTGCGGTGGCCCGGCATGGCGTGGGTGCATCTCCCGGCCGCTGCCTGGGGCGCCCTGATCGAGTTCGCCGGCTTCGTCTGTCCGCTCACGCCGCTGGAGCAGAGCTGGCGTCGGGCAGCAGGGGACCGGTCGTACGAGGGCGGGTTCATCGAACACTACGTGACGGCCGCGCTCTACCCGCCCGGGTTGACGCGGCCGGTGCAGATCGCATTGGGATTGATCGTCCTCGGCGTGAACGGGTGGATCTACCGGAAGGTGTGGAGGAAATCCGCGTGAGCAAACTGCTGGCCTGGGTGGGCGCCACGCTTCTCGGCGCGGTCGGATGGTGGGCGGGAGCGCGAGCGGGCATGTTCACGGCCTTCGTCGTCAGCATGGTCGGGACCGGCGCCGGTCTCTATCTTGGGCGCCGGTTGGCGGCGCATCTGCTCGATTGAACGAGGGAGACGAATGGTCGGGTACGGCGGGACCGCGGCACTGGGGCTGGTGGAGGTGAAGGTCTGCGCGGTCGGCGACGTCTGGCCCGGGCTCGAGTTCGTGCGCCGCCTCGAGGATCGCTGATGCGCGACCACCTCGTGCGGCTATTGGCGTGGGAGGACGCGCATGTCGGGTTCGAGGCCGCCGTCGCGAAGCTGCCGGCGAAGCTCCGCGGCGCCCGGCCGGCGGAGTTGCCGTATTCCCCATGGCAGTTGGTCGAGCACCTTCGGCGGACCCAGCACGACATCCTCGATTTCTGCCGGAACCCTGCCTACCGGCAGCCCGCCTGGCCGGACGACTACTGGCCCGCGACGGAGGAGCCGCCATCCTCCGCCGCCTGGACCGAGAGCGTCCGCGCGTTCGTGCGTGACCGGCAAGCGTTGCAGGCGCTGGCGCGCGATCCCGCGATCGACCTGCTGGCGACGATTCCCCATGGCGAAGGCCAGACCTACCTCCGCGAGCTGCTGCTGGCGGCAGACCATGCCGCCTATCACGTGGGAGAGCTGATCGTCGTCCGCCGCCTGCTGGGCAACTGGCCGGTCGCTTCCTAGCCCCGACCCCGCGAAACCCGGGCGTCCCGATGACCGTCCGTGTTCTTCAAGGCAGATCCACGCCGTGTTACGGTACAGTCACCCGAATGGAGGGCCGATGCGCAGGATTCCAGTCGTCTGCCTGCCGATGGCGGTCGTGGCCTGCGGGCCTGGTGCCACGCCGAGAGCCTCGATGGGAGCCGGGGACTCGGCGTTCGCCGGCGTGCAGGCGCGCGGTGGGGTCGCCATGGGCGTCAACCAGTACACCTCGCACCACATTTTCGAGCCGCTCCCCGACGGCGGTCGGATTGTCCTGCAGCGCGACGCGGCGGACAGCGAAGGGGCCGCCCAGATCCGGCGCCACATGCACGAAATCGCCGGGCGGTTCGCGGCCGGCGATTTCGCCCTGCCGGGCTTCGTTCACGCACGGACAGTGCCCGGGACCGAGATCATGACGGCGAGGCGGGCGGACATCGCCTACTCGGTCGACACCCTGCCGCGGGGCGCGGAGCTGCGGATCCGGAGCGCGGACCCGGCGGCCGTCCGGGCCATCCACGAGTTCCTGGCATTTCAGCGGCACGATCATCGTGCGGCGGCCCACGCGGACTCGTAACCTTCCTCGGGTCGCCAATACCGCCGGAGCGAGCCAACGATCACCGGCAGGCCTCGCACCACGCAGAGGACCACGGTGAGCCACGCGGCCGGCCGAAGCGCGACGAGCAGCGGTACGGCCGCGCGCGCCAGGACGGACCCCTGCGGGAAGGCCGCGCTCGCCTGGACCAGGGCCAGGCCGCAGAACGTCGCGATCTTGGCGACGGCATACGGAGTCCGCATCCAGGACGAGCCCACCAGGAACCGGCCCAGCCCGCTCCGGTGCTGAGCGAACGGCGCCTCACCCCGGCCGATGCCGATGGCGCGGAACGCGTCGGTGAGCGTGGTCCGCACGAGGACGACCAGCGGGATCGCCGTCGGAATCAGGCGCAGATCGGCGAAGCACACCCACAGAACCAGCTCGTAGGTGCGGTCGGCGGCGATGTCGAGGACGCTGCCGAACAGGGTGGCGTGTCCCGACCTCCGGGCCACGGCCCCATCGACGGTGTCGAGCATCAGCCCGACGAAGAGGAGCGCCACTCCAGCCAGGCGGACCGCCGGCGTCCCCAGGTACAGCGCGAGAACGGTCGTTACCAGGAGCGGGAAGCGCGAGAGCGTGATCCAGTTGGCCAGCATGGCGTGCCTCCGTTGTTCCCGGCACGATAGCGGGCGGGCGTCCTCTGCGCGTGACCTCTACTGGCCCTGGCGCGGCCGGGGTGTCACCTTTTAGGCACTTCATCACGAGGACGCGACG
Organism: uncultured Gemmatimonadales bacterium; assembly: GCA_963815515.1. Lineage (GTDB taxonomy): Bacteria > Gemmatimonadota > Gemmatimonadetes > Gemmatimonadales > GWC2-71-9 > CAVVWJ01. Next base: position 140,932 of record CAWFGP010000004.1, on the reverse strand, counting down.
AGTGAACATCGAGATTCGCATTCTGGGGCCCGGCGACGAGGCCGTGCTTGGTCGCGTCGCGCCCGGGGTCTTCGATCACGAGGTGGACCCGGACCTGACGGCGGAGTTTCTCCGCGACTCCCGGCATCACCTCGCCGTCGCCCTCGAGGGGGTGTTGGTGGTGGGATTCGCCTCGGCGGTCGACTATGTCCATCCGGACAAGCCGCGGGAGCTCTGGATCAACGAGGTGGGGGTCGCGCCGTCGCACCAGCGTCAGGGGCTGGGGCAACGGCTCCTGCGCGCGGTGCTCGATCTCGGCCAGCGCATCGGCTGCCGCGATGCGTGGGTGCTGACGAGCCCCGCCAATGGACCCGCCGTGCGGCTGTATGAGTCGGTTGGCGGGAGCGACATGGCCGACTCGCCGACGATGTTCACGTTCCGATTGAACGCCGGGCCCTTGTCCTGAATCAGGCGCCCACGCCCGGACGCTCTTCCGGGTGACGGCGGAGCCAGGCTTGCACGTACGGGCAGGTGGCGATCACGTTGAGATCGCGCCCGCGCGCGTAGGCCAGCGCCGCCCGTACCAGCGCATCGCCCACGCCTTGACTAAGGCCGGACGGGGGCACCTCGGTGTGCTGGAGGTCCAGCAGGTCGTCGCCGAAGGGAGCGTAGACCAGCTGGGCCTCGCCGTCGGGCAGGGAAACCACGAAGCGGGAACCTTCAATATCATGCCGAACGGTCATGCGGGACCTCGTATACCTTGGGTTGTGAGGGCGCGAGAGCACTTACGGAGAATAGCGACATGAGCGCCGAAGGGATTTCCGGGTTCACGCTGGACCACGTCGAGCTCTTCGTGCCCGATCGGGACGCCGCCGCCACCTGGTACGCTACCGTGCTGGGCTGCGAGCTGGTGGGCGGCGCGGAGCGTTGGGCGGCGGACCCGACCGGGCCGCTCATGGTGTCGCCGGACGGCGGCCGCACCAAGCTGGCGTTCTTCGTGGGGGAGCCACAGGGCGGGCGGGCGACGGCCGGATTTCATCGGGTGGCGTTCCGGCTGCCCGCGGCGGGGTGGTCGCGGTTCGCGGCCGGGCTGCTGGAGCAGGGCATCCCGGCAAGGGTCGTGGACCACGGGACGGCGCTATCGGTGTACTTCGATGATCCCTACGGCCATCACCTGGAGGTGACGACCTACGAGGCGGACGAGGTCCGGCGGTCGACGCACTGAGGTCGCTTGCCACGGCGGCCCCGGGTCGCGGCGCTCCTCCTCACCCGCGTCGCCTGGCCAGCTCGCCCTCCAGCTCCGCCACCTGAGCTTCCACCTGCGGGTGCCGTGTGTCTCCGCTGATGCGGCGGGGATGCCAAGGAGACCTATGACCGACATCGCGCGCGGGGCATTCGACGTGAAGCTGACGCTGCAGCCGTCCGACCGCCAACCCGAGGACGCGGCGCCTGGGCGGATGACCATCGTCATCGCCGACGGCAAGCACTCATACGAGCTCGAGTACGCGCTCGATCCTACGACCTGAGACGCGAGGAGGCCGCCATGGCGGGTCAAGGCTCGACCGGAAACGTGATCGCGGCGCTGGCGAGCTTCTTCATTCCCGGCCTGGGACAGCTCCTGCAGGGCCGGCTGGTGATAGCGCTGGTGCAGTTCTGCCTGGCCGCCGCGCTGTGGTTCATCCTGATGGGATGGATCATCCACCTCTGGTCGATCCTGGACGCAGCGCTGTGGAAGCCGAAGGTCTGAGCCTGGGGTTACGGTGCTCGCGCCGGGCGGCCGCCGCGTGCATTATGGAGTGGCAGGGCCCGACCTGGAGGACCAATGACCGATGACAAGACACCACTCTACCTCTCCCTGGTGGCCCTCGCCCTGCTGGCGACGGCGCTGCTGACGTTGCAGCCGTACACGGCCGAGTCGTCGGGCAAGGGCTTCGGCCGGCCGGCGGAGCGCTACGTTCGGGCGGCGCTTGCCCACGACTCGGTGGCGCTGGTCCGGCTCTCTGCCAGCGACGGCCCCGTCAGCTGGGCCCTCGCCGCGGCGCGCCGCTCCCCCTCGTCGCTCACCGCGTGGGCGCACCATACCCAGGCCTGGACCGGCGAGCGCCATGGCGACACGACGCAGGTCTTCCTGTACAGCGCTGCCGCTCCATGCGGCGACGCGCCGATTCAGTTCCGGTTCGTCGACGCGCGGGGCCGGGCCAAGGTGGTCGGCGCGAGCTCGGCCTGTCTCGATTCGGCGCCCAGCGAGCGGCGCGGCGGCTCGCGACCGTAACGATTTCGACCGCCGGCGTGGCGCGATTTTGCCTTCGGAGGAGCAACGCATGCTTCTGGCGGCTAGTCGTGCAGGTCTCGCTGCGCTGCTCTTCGCGGCGTGCCAGGGGCCGCCGCCACCCGCGCGTGAGACCGCCTCCCTGCCGCGGACGCCCCCGACCGAGGCCGCGATCGGCCAGGCCGCCGTGGCCGCGGTGGTCGCTGCACCGTGGGACCGGGATCCGGCAGGCTGGGGCACGCTCTGCTCGCCCGAGGCGCCGTGCGACACCGTGGTGGTCGAGCCGCGCATCGTCGCACTTCCCGCGCAGGCGCCGGCCTTCTTCGTGCCGGAAGCGCGGGAGCTGGTGGCGACTCTCACCCCCTACGCGCTGACCCTGTCCCAGATCCCCGGTCGGCACACGCGGCTCGGCTCCTGGCGGGAGTGCAGTGGCCGCCGGGACCATCCGGCGTGGGGCAAGCAGCGCATCGCCTGCGTCGCCATGGGGCTCGTCGGCCCCGAGACCGCGAGCCCCGAGGCGATGACGTTCGCCCTGCTGGTGGCGACGCCGGCCCGTGGGCTGAGCTGGCCGCGGGTGCGGGTCACCCGCCCGAAGGAGAGGCTGGCGCGGGCGCCTGATCAGCAACGCCAGCGAGTGAGGCCGCCGCCTTTGCGCGGCGCTGCATTCCCCGGTCATCTTACGGGCATGCCAATCTCTCTTGTGGCCGCCGCGCTGGCGGCGCTGATGCTGCTCCTCGCGGGCCCCGGTGTGCGACTGGGCCTGTGGTCGTTCCGCTCCGGGTTCGGTCTGCTGCGCTGGGGCGCCTATCTCGGCCTGGCCGCGCTCATCGTGGCGCTGGTCCAGGTCATCGTGCGGCGGTGGCGCGGGCAGCGGCCCTGGATGCTGGGGATCGCGGTGGTGCTCGGAGCGCTGGCCGTGGGCGTGCCGTGGTACTGGCGCCGGCTCGCGAGCCAGGTCCCGCCGATCCACGACATCTCGACCGACACCGCCGATCCGCCGGCCTTCGTGGCGGTGCTGCCGCTCCGCGCCGACGCGCCGAATCCCGCCGCCTATGGCGGGCCCGAGCTCGCGGCCGAACAGGCGAGCGGCTATCCCGACATCCGCCCGCTCGTGCTGCCGGCCACCGCACCAGGGGCCGCCTTTGCGCGCGCGCGCGACGCCGCCCGCGAGGCCGGCTGGACGATCGTCGCGGCCGACTCCGCCGCGGGCCGGGTCGAGGCCACGGCCACCACCGGGTGGTTCGGCTTCAAGGACGACGTCGTGGTGCGCATCCGGCCGGAGGGCCAGGGCAGCCGGGTGGACGTGCGGAGCGTCTCGCGGGTGGGTATGAGCGACGTGGGAACCAACGCCAGGCGCATCCGGGCCTACCTCGACCGATTGCGGCCTGGCGAGGAGACGGCCGATGCACGCCGATGAGCTCGACGGCGTGCTCGCCTTCCTCCGCGCCGCCGAGCGGCTGAAGACCGTCACCCGGACCGGCTGGACCTCGACCGGCGAGGCCGAGAGCGTCGCCGAGCACACCTGGCGGCTGTGCCTGATGGCGATGGTGCTCTTCGGGCGGGCGGAGGACATCGATCTCGCCAGGCTCCTCAGGATGTGCCTGATCCACGATCTCGGTGAGGCCATCGGGGGCGACGTGCCGGCTCCCGCGCAGGTCGCCGGCAGCCCGAAGGCTGAGCAGGAGCGCGTTGACCTGCTGTCGCTCGTCGAGCCCCTTCCCGGCGCGATCCGGCGCGAGATCCTCGAGCTCTGGGACGAGTACGAAGCGGCGAGCTCGCCCGAAGCGAAGCTCGCCAAGGGTCTCGACAAGCTCGAGACCATCCTGCAGCACACCCAGGGCCGGAACCCGGCCGACTTCGACTACGCCTTCAACCTCGATTACGGCCAGCGCTACACCGCGGCGGATCCCGTGCTCGCCGCCCTGCGCTCGCGGCTCGACGCCGTGACCGCGCAGCGGGCCCGCGACTCGGGCGCCGGCTCCGGCGATGCGCCGGAGGAGCCGTGACCAGCGCGATCCACCGCCAGGTGGCCGACGCGGCGGCGGGCCGGCTGGCGCGCGTCGTTGGCCGGATGCCCTCGGGCTGGGCGGTGCTGGGCGACCCGCAGATCCTTCCGGGCTACTGTCTCCTGCTGTCGGATCCGGTGGTGTCCGATCTCAACGCGCTCGGCGGCGAGACCCGCCGGCAGTTCCTCGAGGACATGGGGCGGCTGGGAGACGCGGTCCTGGCCGAGATGGCTGCCGAGCGGATCAACTACGAGATCCTGGGGAACGTGGAGCCCGCGCTGCATGCGCACGTGATTCCGCGCTACGTCTGGGAGGCGCCGGAGCGGCGCCGGACGGCCGTCTGGTCGCACGACTGGGCGGCGGCACCCGCGTTCGCCGCCGTCCAGGACGGACCCCTGGCCGCGCGACTCGCCGCTCGGCTGGGGCTTCGAGGCGGGGCGTGAAGCCGGCGGCGGCTCGCCCATTGACCCGGCTTCGCCGTCTCTGTCTCGGGCTGCCGGAGGCGCACGAGGTCGAGGCCTGGGGTGAGCCGACCTTCCGGGTGCGGAACAAGCTCTTCGCGATGTACGCGGATGCCGCCAACCATCACGGCGCGGGGCGCCCCGCCGTCTGGTGCAAGGCCGCGCCCGGCAACCAGGACGTCATGGTGAGGGTGTCGCCCGAGCGGTTCTTCGTGCCTCCGTACGTGGGGCCCAGCGGCTGGGTGGGCGTCTGGCTGGACCGGCGGGCCGACTGGGACGAGCTGGGGCAGCTCCTGCGCGACGCCTACCGGCTCGTGGCGCCGAAGCGGTTGCTGCGCGTGCTCGATGACGCCTGACTCGCGCACATGACGGCTGGACCTCGCGTGATCCGTCCGACTGCGTAAGTTGAAGCGACATGCTGCGCACGGGGGCGCCGTGCCGGACAATTCTCACGAGCATTTCACCCGAGACGCGGAGGCCGCGTGACCGAGGAGCAGCGCGTGGCCGACCTGACGGAGCTGCTCACTCGCCTGGGCGCCACCGATCCCGGAGCGTGGGCGCGCTCGGAGGTCGAGGAGGACATCCCGCAGGTCGCCCGCTTCCTCTTCCTCCGGCAGGCGTGGCAGCATATCGTGGCCGACGGCGACACGACCTGGATCGAGGCCTGGCGCGACCTGGCCGCCCAGTCGCCGGACGCGCCGTGCGCCGGGATCGGCCCCGCGCTGGAGCGCCTGCTGGCCACGGGCGCGCGCCCGGAGGACATCGCGACCGTCGTTCGGGTCATGCAGTACAGCACCCTCTTCGGCCTGTGCTATCTGCTGGACGATCCCGGGGCCGTCGAGCCCGAGGTGGCCGAGCTCGCCTGGGCGCTGGTGGAGATCGACGAGGAGGGGACGGTCGGCCGCCACATCGGCGGACTGCACGAGTCCCTGCTGGAGACCGACCCGAGCGGCCGCGAGATGCGGCCGGTGCCCGAAAGCTGAGCCGTGCCACGTATCGCGCCGGAGATCTTTCGGAAGCGGCTCTTGATCGAGGGCTATTTTGCCCGCCAGCAGCTCGACGCGGCGGCCATCCGCGAGTACTTCGCCGTCATCACCTCGCGCCTGGCACTTCGGACTTACGGCGAGCCGACCGTGCACACCACCAGCGGCCAGGGCAAGGCCGCCAACCAGGGGTACGACGCGTTCGTGCCGCTCATCGATTCGGGGATCTACGTGGGGGTCTGGTCGGCGCGGACGTTCGTGTCGGTGATCCTCTACACCTGCGCCGATTTCAGCGATGCCGAGGCGATCGAGACGACGCGCGCCTTCTTCCAGCTCACCGAATGGGACACGGCAACCTTCTAGCCCAGCGTCATGGTCATCCTTGAGTCGATCCGCCGGTTCGTCGCCGACCGCCTGGCCGGGGACCAGGCCGGACTCGCGGAAGCGTCCGGCGGCCCCACGCGGGTGCAGCTGGCCGCGTGCGCGCTGCTGCTGGAGCTGGCGCACGCCGACGGGGAGTTCAGCCCGGAGGAGCGGGCGCATCTCCGGCGCGCGCTTAGCCGCCAGTTCGGCCTCGACGAGGCCACCGGCGACGAGCTCCTCCGGCTGGCGGAGGCGGAGCGGGCCCAGTCGCTCGACCACTTCCAGTTCACCCGCCTGATCGCCGCGGAGTACGACCTGGGCGAGAAGCTGGCGCTGGCGACGACCATGTGGGGTGTGATCCTCGCCGACGGCCGCCTGAGCGACCACGAGACGCACCTGGTCCGCAAATTGGCGAGCCTCATGCAGCTCGACCCAGCCGCCCTGTCGGCCGCGCGCCGCGCGGCCGAAGCGGCGCTCGAGGGAGACGGCCAATGACGACGTGGTGGAGTGGGGTGACCTTCATGCTGGTGATGGCCGTGGCGGCCTGCGCCAACGGCGCCGCGGGCCACGACGAGGCGGGATGGGTGACGCCGAGCCCCGCCGCCGAGGAGGGCGGCACCGACGTCCGCATCACCGGGGTCGTGACGCATGTCGAGCTGGAAGGCGGGTACTACGCCATCCGGAGCGAGGACGGCGTCAACTACGATCCGACGAACCTTCCGCCCGAGTTCCAGAAGGACGGCCTCAAGGTCGAGGCCGAGGCGCGGCGCCGCGATGACATGATGGGGATTCACCAGGGCGGGCCGATCGTGCAGCTGGTGCGGATCCGCCTGCGCTGAGGGGAGACAGGGGTGATCGTGCGGCTGGGCAGTATCCTCGGGCTGGTGGGCATGTTCGCCTGCGCCGGGCGGCAGTCGGCGCCGGCCGCACCGGCGCCAGCAACGCTGGCCGCCGCTTGCACGGTCGGCGACACGGCGATGGTGCGTGACGTGGTGTACTTCGGCCGCAACCGGCCCGGCGGCGGCGCGGTGGGGGACGCCGATTGGCGGCGCTTCCTCGATGAGGTCGTCACCCCGCGATTTCCCCATGGGCTCACGGTGGTGGACGCCACCGGCCAGTGGCGCGGGCAGAGTGGCGTGGTCGAGCAGGAGCGCTCCGAGATCGTGACCGTCTTCCACGCGGGAGACGCTGCTTCGCGCCGGGCTATCGCCGAAGTTGCCGGGGAATACAAGCGCCGTTTTCAGCAGGAGGCCGTCCTGCGCGAGCGGTCGGCCACCTGCGCCCGGTTCGAGTGAGGGCGGGCGGGATGCGTGAAGAAATCCTGCTCTGGCGTCGGCTCGATGACCCGGGGCACGAGAGCGCCCGACTGGTTTACCATGAGCCGTTCTGGCAGCTGGGCGGGATGGCCGTGTTCGCGGCCGATGGGAAGGCGTGCCGGCTGGAGTATTCGATCGCCTGCGATGCCGCGTGGCGGACCCTGCACGTCGACGTCGCCGGATGGGTCGGCCCTCGGCGCATCCGCTTCCACCTGGTGGCCAACGCGCAACGGGTATGGCAGCTCGATGGCCGCCCGCACCCCGAGGTGACCGGCTGCCTCGACGTCGACCTTTCCTTCAGTCCCGCTACCAACCTGTTGCCGATTCGGCGGCTGGCGTTGCAACCGGGGGAGTCCGCGCCGGTGCGCGCGGCCTGGGTGAGCTTCCCGGGGTTCGGCCTGGAGCCGCTGGATCAGGTGTATCGCCGCGTGAGCGAGACCAGCTATCACTACGAGGCCGACGACGGCTCGTTCGCGACCGACTTCGAGGTCAACGCCGCCGGGTTCGTCACCCGTTACCCCGGACGCTGGGAGGAGGAGCGGGTGGCGGGAGTGCCGCGTTAGTCGCTGCCCATCCCCGTGGGCTCCCGCGGCCGGGCGACGCTGCGCGAGGCCCCCGTCGCGACCGACCGGGCCAGCAGGCCGGCGTAGTTGGGAGTCGGGACCTCCCACTCCTCGCGAAGGCAGCTGACGACCCGGATCTCCTCGTCCGAGACCAGCTCCAGGGTCACGTGGGTGGCGGCTTCCGTCTTCCGTACGGGGCGGAATCGGACGAGCCAGGTTTTGCCATCGACGTGGAAGAACTCGCGTGTCGTCATGTCCGCTCCGTCGCACGACCGGGCTGGAGTGCCGCGGCTCCAATTCACCACTCTCAGGATCGGTCCCCGCGGGCGAACGGTCAACTCTCAAGAGTTCGACGCTGTTCAGGAGATCGACAGCCCCGACGTCGGATGATCGAACTCGGGTTGCAAAGTACGGGGGACACCGGGGTTGCGGCCGCGCAGAATACAGCGCTGCGCACCTGGTGCAGAAGCCTTCAGTCCCCCGCGACCCCCGGAACGACGCGCCGAAGAGTCCGGGGCGTTAGTGTTCAGCCATCGCGTCAACCCATTGGAGACATCATGCTGCGACTGCACCAGCCGGAGGGTGGACCCTCGGTGGCCCCGTACGACCCCATCAGCGAGCGGATGCTTCGTGCGCGGACCATCATCATCAGCGGCGAGATCACCCAGAAGCTGGCCGCCTCGGTCTCGGGCCAGCTGCTGGCCCTGTCGGCCGAGTCCGAGAGCGACATCACCGTATTCATCAACTCGCAGGGTGGTCACGTCGAGGCCGGCGATACGATTCACGACCTCATGCGGTTCATCCGCCCCCGGATCCGGGTGATCGGTACCGGCTGGGTCGCGAGCGCGGGCGCGCTGATCTACGTCGCCGTGCCGCGGGAGCAGCGTTTCTGCCTGCCGAACACGCGCTTCCTGCTGCACCAGCCCTCGGGCGGTTCCGGCGGCACGGCCAGCGACATCGACATCGAAGCTCGCGAGATCCTCCGCATGCGCGACCGGCTCAACCGGATCTTCGCGCGTGAAACTGGACAGCCGCTCGAGCGGATCGAGGAGGACACGCACCGGAACTTCTGGCTCAGCGCGGAGGCGGCCATGCGCTACGGTCTCGTCGGCCGCATCATCGAGCGCGCCAGCGATCTCGACGGCTGAGCGTCACAGGCCCCCTTCCGGAGACCGCCATGGTCAGCTCAACGCCGATCACCCCGCCCGCCCAGGAGCGCCGGCGGCAGGTCCGGGTGACTTTCTCTCCCGTTCGCCGGCCGCGCCTTCGCCTCGAGGGCGGCACGTACGAAGTGCTGGACGCCTCGCTCGAGGGTCTGCGCGTCCGGCACGCCGAACCCGCTCGCCCCCGGCTGGGCGACCGACTGGTCGGTCAGCTCGAGTGGCCCGGCCTCGAAGTCCCGGTGGGCATCGCGGGGTTCGTGGTGCGGGTCGAGTCCAGCGAGTTCGTGCTGCGCTGTGACCAGGGCCAGCTCCCGATCGCCCACATCATGGCCGAGGCGGCCCGCCGCCGCGACGCGCAGGATCCGGTGATCTAAGAGCGACGGGCCCATGATCGCCCTGCGGCCGGCCCGGCTCGAGGATCTGCCCGCCATCGAGGCCCTCATCGCCCGGTCCGCGCTGGAGCTGAGCGCGGGATGCTACACGCCGGCCCAGGTGGCCGCCTTGCTGCGCTACGTCTTCGGCGCCGACACCCAGCTCATCCGCGACGGCACCTATTTCGTGTGCGAGGCGGACGGCGGCGTGCTCGTGGCGGCGGGAGGCTGGAGCCGGCGCGGCACACTGTTCGGCGCGGACCGGATGAAGGCCGTCGAGGACCCGCTGTTGGACCCGGCCACCGAGGCCGCGCGCATTCGGGCCTTCTTCGTCGACCCCGCGTGGGCCAGGCGTGGGCTCGGACGCCGCCTCTTCGCCGAGTGTGAGGTAGGCGCGCGCTCGGCCGGCTTCCATACCCTGACCCTTGTCGCCACCTTGCCGGGCGAGCCGCTGTATCGTGCCCTCGGCTTCGAGCTGGCCGAGCGGTTCGCGCTCCGGCTGCCCGACGGGACCGAGGTGCCGGTCGCGCACATGACCCTGGAGCTTCCATGCGCTCGGAGTCTCTGACCCTTCCACTCCTGCTTGCCGTCCTCGCCTGCGGGCGCGAGGCACCGGCTCGGTCCGAGGCCGCGGACTCGACGACTCCGGTACCGCCCGAAGCGGAGGCGGAGCCCTGGACCATTCGCCTCGACGGGGTCGGGGCGGTCCGGTTCGGGATGCCGCTCGCCCAGGCGCGGGCGGCACTGGGGGACTCGCTCATCGTGGCGCCTCCGGGCGGGGAGTGCGGCTTCGCGGTGCCGCGCGGCGCTCCTGCCGGCGTTCGATTCATGGTGGAGCAGGGGAAGGTCGTCCGGGTGGACGTCGACTCGTCGGGCGTGCGGACCGCGGCTGGAGCGGAGGTGGGCATGAGCGAGGCCGACGTTCGGGACCGCTACCCCGTGGGGCTCCGCGTGCAGTCGCACAAGTACAATCCCAAGGGCCGGTATCTGGTGGTGCAGGGAACGGAGCCGGCGGATTCGGCACGGCGACTCATCTTCGAGACCGATGGGCAACGCGTGGTGCGGTACCGGGCGGGCGTGACCCCGGCGGTCGAGTACGTGGAGGGCTGCGCTTGACCGATCCACCGACCGGGCGCAGCGACGCACGGCGGCTGGCGGCCGCGATGCTCGTGAGCGTGGCCGTCGGGGCCGCGATCTATTGGTTCGTGATCGTCCTGGGCCTGCCGGCCCTGGCTCATCGCCTCAGCGACGAACAGATCCTCGTGCTGCGGAACGGGCTCCGCACTCACCCGTTGCGCGTTCTGGGCGCGGTACTCGGGGCGGCGGCGCTGCTGGCGCTCCCGGTGCTGGGCGTCTTCCGGCTCGTGTACGGCCCGCTCAGCGGACCGCGTGAACCGCGCGAATGATCCGGCGTGTGGTGCTGGCGTCGGCGCTTGCGCTGTTCGGCCAGTCGCCCGCGGCCGCGCAGACGGACGCCGGCTGGCCGCTCCACGGGTACGACCTCTCGGGCCGGCGCTTCTCCCCGCTCGCCGCCATCGATACGGCCACCGTCGCCCGCCTGGTGCCCCGCTGGACCTACCATAGCGGCGTGACCGCCACGTTTCAGGCGACGCCGATCGTGGTCGACGGCGTCATGTTCGTGTCACTCCCTTTCAGCAGCGTTGCCGCGCTCGACGCGGCCAGCGGTCGCGAGCGCTGGCGCTACACCCATGTGTCCCGGGCCGGCAAGCCGTGCTGCGGACCGGCGAACCGCGGCGTGGCGGTGGCCGGCGGCATGGTCTACGTCGGCACCATCGATGGCCGGCTCGTGGCGCTCGACGCGGCGAGCGGTACGGTGCGCTGGGACGTGACGGTCGCGGAGTATGCCGGGACGACCGAGGCCACCAGCCAGCTCCGGCGGGACGACCCGCTCTCGCGCGTGAGCGCCACCGGATCCACCGGCGTCGGCATCAGCGCCGCTCCGCTGGTCTACGCCGGCAAGGTGTTCGTCGGCATCGCCGGCGTCGGGTATGGCCTCCATCCCGATCAGGGGCTGGCGGTGGTGGGCGTGGCGGGCCAGTACGGGCGTCCGGGCCTGATGGCCGCCTTCGATGCCGCGACCGGACGTCCTGTCTGGCGCTGGGAGGTGACGGGGCCGAAGTGGGAAGGCCGCTATCGCACGTCCACGGCCGACGGCGTGCCGCTGCATCGCGACGTGGCCGCCGAACGGGCGGCCGCGAGGGACCACGCGGACGCGTGGCGGTACGGAGGCGGCTCGATCTACGCGACGCCGGTGGTCGACACCGCGCGACGGCTCCTCATCTTCGGCACCGGCAACCCGTCGCCCCAGATGGCGGACGCCTCGCGCCCCGGGGACAATCTCTACACGTCCTCGCTCGTGGCGCTCGACCTCCGCACCGGCCGGCTGGTCTGGCACTACCAGCAGGTGCCGCACGACCGCTGGGGCTACGACGTGGCCAGTGCGCCGGTGCTGCTCGACGTGACGCAGGGAGGCCGCCGTGTTCCGGCCGTCGCCCAGGCGAGCAAGACCGGCTGGGTATTCGTGCACGACCGCCGGGACGGGAGGCTGCTCTTCCGGTCCGACGCGTTCGTCCCGCAGCGCAACCTCTTCTCGCCGCCGCGGCCGGGCGAGGGCGTGGTGATCGCGCCGGGGATCGCCGGGGGCGCCAACTGGTCACCCTCTGCGTACGATGCCGGCCGCGGGCTGTTGTTCGTCGCCGCCCTCCACCTGCCGACGCGCTACAGCGCCCGGGAGGCACGGCGGCCCGACGGCAGCGTCCTGCAGTATGCGAGCACGCAGAATACCGGCGAGGCCTGGGGAACGCTGACGGCGCTCGATCTCGGCGCGGGCGGCCGGCTCCGCTGGCAGGTACGGACCGAGGAGCCGCTCGTGGGCGGCGTGCTGGCGACGGCGGGCGGACTGGTCTTCTCGGGCGCGGGGAAGGGCCGCTTCGCGGCCTTCGACGCGGAGACCGGCCGTGAGCTCTGGTCGTACGCCTGCGCTGCGGGGGTGAACGCGCCGCCCGTGACCTTCACCGCCGGCGGCGCCCAGCTCGTGGCTGTCGCCGTTGGGGGCAACGCCTTGTTCGGGTTCGCGCAGGGAGACATGGTGATGGCCTTCGGGCTCGGCGAATGACGCCGGGTGGGCGGCTCTTGGCAGAATGCGTGGACGCGCCTACTCTCTCCCGGCAGGGTCGCGCATGCAGCGTGCGGCCATGCAGCGTGCGGCCATGCAGCGTGCGGCCATGCAGCGTGCGGCCATGCAGCGTGCTGCCATGCAGTGCGCACACACACTCGCCCGGGAGACCGATCGCGTGCTCGCCGACCTGCTCCGATCGCTGGCCGGCCTCCGGCTGACCGACGAGGACGGAGAGACGCAGGTGCTCGAGCTTCTGCCGCCAGCCACCGAGGCGGAAATGCGCAAGCTCGAAGACGCGCTTCCCGCTCCGCTTCCGGCGGAGATCCGCGCGGCGCTCGGCGTGAGCACCGGGCTCGCGAACGGGCCGCTCGAGTCTTTCTCGCTGCTGGACCTGGAGGGCCTCGGGCTCGAGGATGCCTTTCCGCACGTGTACTCGATTGCGCACGACGGGTACGGCAACTACTGGGTGCTCGATCTGCTCCCGGAGTCCGGCGACTGGGGACCGGTCTTCTACGCCTGCCATGATCCGGCCGTCATTGCTTATCAGGCGGACACGATCGAGGCATTCCTCCGGGACGTCGTCGCGATGTGGCAACCGGGACCGCAGAGTCCGGTCGATCGGATGCGCGAAGCGGACGTCCACCGCATCTGGCGCGACGATTCCACGCTCATGACGCCCGCCGCGGCCGCCGTCAGCGGCGACTCCGTGCTGACGGCATTCGCCGTGACGCTCCCCCCGGAAGCCCGGATCGCCGATCTCCGCGGCGCGCACGCCGGGCAGGGTTTTGCCTGGGGGCGGTTCGGCCCGCGAACCGAGATCCGGCGTGCCGGCCGGGACCGCCTCTGGGCCCTCATCCCGCCGGCGCCCAAGCCAGGCCTGCTGCGACGACTCTTCGGCAAGTCCCCTGAACCGCGAGCCAACCAATGATCAGCCCCCGCCCGGTCGCCGACCCCGAGGGTAACCGTCTCGAGCCATGGGAGCCGCCCAACCCATGACCGAAGCCCAGGCGCAGGAGTTTGCCACCGAGTGGATTGCGGCCTGGAACAGCCACGACCTGGAGCGCATCCTCGGCCATTACACCGACGACGTCGAGGTCACGTCGCCCCTGGTCGAGGCCTTCATGGGGCCCGGGCACGTGACGGTGCGCGGCAAGCCGAAGTTGCGCGAGTACTGGGGGACGGCGCTGGCGCGCTATCCCGAGCTCCGATTCATCCTGTTCCGCGCGTATGCGGGGACCCGCAGCCTCGTCCTCCACTACCAGAGCATTCAGGGGCTGGTCGGCGCCGAGTGCCTGGAGCTGGACGGGCATGGCCGCATCCACCGTGTCCTCGCCCACTACGCCCTCGGCCCCGATCCCGCCGCGGCCTGAGCGCTCAGGCGGTCGTGCGCACGCTGAGCGCCGGAGGCGTGCGGAGGGTCTGCAGCACCACGCAGTAGCGCTCGGTCAGCTTCTCCAGCGTCGCCAGCTGCTCGGCGGTCGCGTCGGTGTCCAGCGCGAAGTGCAGCCGGATCGCGCGGAACCCTACCGGCACCTCCTTGCTCACGCCGAGCGTGCCACGGAAATCGAGCTCGCCCTCGGCCGTGACCTCGCCGCCACGCACCGGAAGGGCCAGGGCAGTGGCGACGGCGCGGAGCGTCACCCCGGCGCAGGCCACCAGCGCCTGCAGCAGCAGGTCCCCCGAACACGCCTCGAGTCCGGTACCGCCGGTCGCCGGATGCAGACCCGCCTCCACCATCGCGCGCCCGGTGTCGACGTGGCAGCTCACAGCCGTCTCGTCCAGCCGACCGGCGGCGCGGAGGGTCACCACCGCCCGCTCGGGTGTGGCGCGATAGGCGTCCTTCAAGGGGGCCTGCAGGACACGAAGGTCTTCAGGGCGCACGGAGGCGGCTCCGGGATCGGGACACTCGAAGCCTAGACTGGCCGCTCGGTGCGCGCCATCTTGTCCGAACCGGGTGGCATCGAGGCGGGAATGAGCTTCATCGTCACGGTCGAGGCAACGTATCTGCGGATCGTGCTCTCGGGCACCCTCACACCCGCTGACCTGAATGGTCTTGTCGAGGGCGTTCTGGCGCAGGAGGCGGGTTTGAGGTTGGTGCCGAATCGGGTCACGGGCATGACGGGCCTGGCCGCATGGAGGTCGGCTTCCCCGAGGCTACGCCCGCATGTTTCAGATGCTGAACGAGCATCCGAGCGTCACCGTGGAGATCTTCGGTGACCTGCCCACCGCGGTCGCATGGCTCATCGCGTGAGAGGAGACGTGCCCTGTTTCGTTGCGTGATCCTCCTCGCGGCAATCCTCGCCCGGCACACCCCCGCGTCGGCCGGGGCGCAGGATGTGCCCAGAGTCGCGCAAGTCGGCTGGATGGCCGGGTGCTGGCGGCAAACGACGGGCGCGCGGGTGATCGAGGAGCAATGGATGAGGCCGCGCGCCGGGCTCATGCTGGGCGTGAGCCGCACGGTGGTCGGCGATTCGCTCCGGGAGTACGAGCAGGTGGCACTGTTCGAGCGCGGCGAGCATCTGGTGTACGCCGCCACGCCGGCCCACCAGGAGCCCGCGGAGTTCACCAGCATCGCCGCCTCCGATTCCGCCGTCACCTTCGAGAACGCCACGCACGACTTCCCGCAGCGCATCATCTACCGCCGCCGGGGCGCCGACTCGCTCGTGGCCCGCGTCGAAGGCATGCGCGGCGGCCAGCTCCGCGGACGGGACTTCGCCTACCGCCGGGTACCCTGCCAGTAGTGCCGCCTCCCCGCGCCGTGACG
Organism: uncultured Gemmatimonadales bacterium; assembly: GCA_963815515.1. GTDB lineage: Bacteria > Gemmatimonadota > Gemmatimonadetes > Gemmatimonadales > GWC2-71-9 > CAVVWJ01. Next base: position 125,555 of record CAWFGP010000004.1, on the reverse strand, counting down.
GCGCCGGGCCTCCCGCGCGCCCAACCGCTCGTGGTATGATGGAGATCGGGTCGGTCGAACAGGACGCCGATCATCACAGGAGGACGGGCGATGGCAGGAACGCAGGCACCGGCAACCCCACCGCTGCCGACGGCGCAGGCCGTCGACATCCTGGCCCAGTTCGCCCGGGTCACCGACCACTGGTCCCCCAAGGTCGTCGCGCAGGTCAACGACCAGTACGTGAAGGTGGCCCGGCTGCTCGGCGAGATGGACTGGCACCGGCATGCGAACGAGGATGAGCTGTTCTGGGTGCTGCGCGGACGCCTGCGCCTAGAGTTCCGCGATCACGTGGTCGAGCTCGAGCCGGGCCAATGCTGCGTCGTCCCGCGGGGCATGGAGCACCATCCCGTGGCCGCCGAGGAGTGCTGGATCCTCCTCGTCGAGACCGTCACCACCCTCCACACCGGAGACCGCATTACCTCGCAGACCCGCTCGATCGCCGAGCAGCTCGCTCCGTGACCCCTATCGTGCTCACCGTCTGATCGCTGCGGCGCGGCTCCCCTTATGCAGCGAATCGTTCTCGTCGCCGCGCGCGGCCCGGTCTATCGAAAGCTGGTGGTCGCGGCCGCCATGGTGGGCGCCGGGATCGCGCTGGAACAGGCCGAGGTCAAGGCCCTCGGCTGGGCGCTCGTGGCGCTGGGCGGTATCTGGGCACTCCTGCTCCTCCGATCCCTCGGCGAGGAACGCGAGCGCCTCGTGATCGACGACGCGGGCATCCGCGACACCCTGTTGCCGGTCGGCACGATTGGGTGGACCGAGCTGACGGGAGCCGCGGTTCGGCGGGTGGGGAACATCGCGGTCGTCGCGCTCGACCTGCGGGACCCCGAGGCATTTCTGCGCCGGCTGCCCGCCACTCGGCAGTTCATCGCGCGCAAGGCGCTCGAGGCAGGGCTCCCCGCGATCTACCTCACGCTCGCCGGCACCGGGGCCGACGCCGAACGGATCGCCGAGACCATTCGGCAGCGGCTCGGGTGAGCGGCGACCGAGAGATGCGGATCTACACCAAGCGCTTCGAGGTCGGCGCCGAGGCGATGGACGGCCAGGGTCACGTCAACAACCTCGCCTACGTCGCGTGGATGCAGGACGTCGCCATCGAGCACTCGGCGGCCGTCGGCTGGCCGATGGCGCGGTACAAGGAGATCGGCGCCGGCTGGGTGGTGCGGTCGCATTTCGTCGAGTACCTGCGCCCGGCGTTCGCCGGCGACCGCGTAGCCGCCCACACGTGGGTCCCCGAGTTCACCCAACGCGCGACTCCCCGCCGGTATCTGTTCGTCCGCGAGCTCGACCGCCAGCTGCTGGCCCAGGCCGAGACGCGCTGGGTCTTCATCGATCTCGCCACCGGCCGCCGCCGGCCGCTCCCCGACGAGCTGCTCGCGTCATTCGTCGTCATGCCGGATGAGGCGGAGGTCCGGCGATCGGTCGGACTGGCGCGCTGACCCGATGCCGTCATCTTTGACCACCATGTCGCACGCGATGAACCTCACCCCCGCGGCCCTCGAGGGCCCCACCATCCGGCTCGAGCCGCTCGGCCGGCACCATCTCGACGGGTTGTGCGCCGCCGGGCTCCACCCATCTCTCTGGCGCCTGACCGTCTCGCAGGTGGCCAGCCGGGCGGACATGGAGCGCTACCTCGACGCGGCGCTCGCCGAGCAGCGCGCGGGGACGTCCGTGCCCTACGCCACGGTGCTGCGCGACGGAGGGCAGGTCATCGGCAGCACGCGCTTCGGCAACGTGACACCCGAGCATCGCCGGGTCGAGATCGGCTGGACCTGGCTCGGCCCGCGCTGGCAGCGCACCGGGGCCAACACCGAGGCCAAGTTTCTCATGCTCCGCCACGCGTTCGAGGTGTGGCGGTGCCTGCGGGTCGAGCTCAAGACCAGCGCGCTCAACGAGCGCTCGCGCGCGGCCATCCGGCGGATCGGGGCCACCGAGGAGGGAATTCTCCGCCGCCACATGGTGAACGAGGACGGCTCGCTCCGCGACTCGGTGTTCTTCTCCGTCATCGCCGAGGAGTGGCCCGAGGTGCGGCAGCGTCTGGAGGAGATGCTGGCGGCGCACGGCGTGCGTGTATGACGGGCGTCCCGGACACCGGCCGGCCGATCCGTCGCCTGTGCGTCTTCTGCGGGTCCAGTGTCGGCCGGGAGGCGGGATACCGGCAGCTCGCGGAGGCCCTGGCGCGCACGCTGGCGGGGCGGGGAATCGGGATCGTCTACGGCGGCGCGTGGGTCGGTCTCATGGGCGCGCTGGCCGACGCGGCGCTGGCGGCCGGCGGCGAAGTCATCGGGGTGATTCCGCGGGCGCTGATCGAGCGCGAGATCGGCCACGAAGGCCTTACCGAGCTCCGGATCGTCGACTCGATGCACGAGCGCAAGGCGCTCATGGCGGAGCTGGCGGATGGGTTCGTCGCGCTGCCCGGCGGGGTCGGCACCCTCGAGGAGCTGTTCGAGATATGGACGTGGGCGCAGCTCGGCCTCCACGCCAAGCCGTGCGCCCTCCTCGACACCAATGGGTTCTTCGACCCGCTCGTCGCCTTCCTCGATCATCTGGTCGACACGGGCTTCGTCCGGGCGGCGCACCGCGCCTCGCTGCTGACCGTGCATTCACCGGAGGAATTGCTGGCGGCCTTCGAGGCGTATCGACCTCCCCGCGTGGCCAAGTGGCTGGAGGCGCCGGCTGCGCATCTGGATTGACGCCGACGCCGCACCGCGCGAGGTGAAGGAAGTCGTCTTCCGGGCTTCCCGGCGGCTGGGCATCGAGACGGTGCTGGTGGCCAATCAGCCGCTGCAGACGCCGGCCGGCAACCCGCTGGTGAGCGCGGTCCGGGTCGACGGCGGCGCCGACGTCGCCGACCGCTACATCGCCGACCACGCCGAGCCGGGCGACCTCGCGGTCACGGCCGACGTACCGCTGGCCGCGCAGCTGGTGCCCCGGGGCGTGGCGGTGCTCGATCCGAGGGGCGAGGAGCACACGGAGGAGACCATCGGCGAGCGGCTCTCCGTCCGCGACTTCATGGACGGCCTGCGCATGGCGGGCGTCGTGACGGGCGGGCCGCGGCCGTGGGACGCGCGGGCGCGCCAGGCGTTCGCCGACGCGCTCGACCGCGCCCTCACGCGGCTGCGCCGCGGGCGCTGATCCGCGGCCGCCTTCACTACCCTGGTCCGGAGACCCCGATGGACGAGACGATGACCTCCACGACCTTCACCCTGGATGGGTACGACATCGTCGAATCGCTCGGCGTCGTGCGCGGCGTGACGGTGCGCTCGCGCTCGCTCTTCGGGACGATCGGCGCCCGCGTGGAGACCCTGCTCGGCGGGCACATCTCGATCCTCACGACCCTTTGCGAGCGCGCCCGCAGCGAGGCGTTCGACACCCTCCTCGCGCACGCGCAGCGCCGGGGCGCCAACGCCGTTGTGGGCGTGCGCTACGACGCGACCGAGATCATGTCCGGCGTGACCGAAGTACTCTGCTACGGCACCGCGGTGGTCGTCGAGCCCACCCGACATCTCTCCTGACCACGATCCTCACCTCGAATAGGGAGTCGCTTCGCATGTCCGATCTTTTTGCGCTCTACGCTCTCCGCCTCCTGCACATCGTCGTCGGCGTCTTCTGGGTCGGCTCGGTGGTGTTCATGGCCGCATTCCTGTCGCCGAGCGTGCGCGCCGCGGGGCCGGCCGGCGGCGCGGTCCTTCAGCAGCTCATGGCGGTGCGGCGTCTGCCGTTCTGGCTCATGGGCGCCATGGCCCTCACCATCCTCTCGGGCATCGGGCTCTACTGGCACGATTCGGCCGGATTCCAGTCGGCCTGGCTCGCGTCGGGCGCCGGCCGGGTCTTCGGACTGGGCGGTGCGGTCGCCATCGCCGCCTCCATCCTGGGCGTGGCGATCAACATGCCGACCGGCCGCCGCCTCGCGGAGCTCGCCGGACGCCTCCAGTCGGCGGGCCGTCCGCCCACGCCCGACGAGCAGGCGACCCTGGCCGCCTTGCAGGCGCGGCTCGGCCGGGCAGGTCTCGTCGTGGCCTTCCTGCTGCTCACCGCCACGATGCTGATGGCGGTCGCCCGATATGTGCCCTAGCGGCCGGCCCGGCATGGCTCATCTGCGCGACGTTCGCGCCCTCACCCTCGAGGGCGCGAAGGCCATGGCGGAGGCCGCCGAGCGATTCGCCGCCGAGCGCGGCTGGACGGTCGCGGTCGCGGTGGTCGACGCGGCCGGCCAGGACATCGCCGTGCTCAAGGCGCGGACCGCCGCCCGGCTGCACCGGCCGACCAGGGCGCTGGAGGACAGCGTTGCCGGCGGACGCGTGGCGCTGCTCAGCGTGCCGGACATGCTGCCGCTCGAAGGCGGCGTTCCCATCCGGGTGAAGGACCAGGTGATCGGTGCCATCGGCGTGAGCGGCATGACGTCGGCCCAGGATGCCGAGGTCGCGGCCGCGGGCATCGCCGCATTCCGGGGGAACCCATGAGCCCGCTCGGCGGACGCTCGTGGGAGGAGTGGATCACCCGCTACGGACAGAGCCACGAGCACCCGGTGAACCGGATCTGCCATACGATCGGCATTCCGCTGATCGTGCTGTCGCTCCCCCTCTTCCTCGCGTCGCTCGCGGTGCCCGGCCTCTGGCGGCTGGCCCTGGCGCTGTTCGTCATCGGCTGGGTGTTCCAGTTCGTCGGCCACGCCTTCGAGGGCAAGCCGCCCGAGTTCTTCCACGACTGGCGCTTCCTCTTCGTGGGCCTGCGCTGGTGGGTGGCCAAGATCCGCGGCCGTGTCTGAGCGGCGCGCCCGCGGCGAGGTGTTCCCGGCCGCCTGGGAGGATTGAGGCCCCCGCAACCTTTTCGCGCCGTGACCCGTCAAAGCGGGGGTAGCCCGGTACGTCACCTCCCTCCCGTGAGCGTTTCATGGACAGCGTGCTGCAGGACATCCGCTACAGCCTCCGTCGGCTCGCGAGAAGCCCGGGCTTCACGCTGGTCGTGGTCCTCACCCTCGCTCTCGGCATCGGGGCCAACACCGCGATCTTCAGCGCGGTGAACGCGGTGCTGCTCCGGCCCCTGGGCTACGCCGATCCCGACCGGCTGGTCACCGTCGAGCATCTCTATCCGTCGCTCGGAGGGATGAAGGCGCCCGTGTCCGTGCCCGGCTTCCGCGACTACCAGGCGCTCGGACGGAGCTTCGAGTCGATGGCCGTCGAGACCGGCTGGGCCGCGAACCTGACCGGCCAGGGCGAGCCGGAGCGGGTGCCCGGCGCCCGGGTGACCGGACGGTTCTTCGCCACGCTCGGGGTGCCGGCGCTGTTCGGCCGCGGCCTGCTGCCGGGCGAGGACAGCGCGGGGCGCGAGCATGTGGTGGTGCTGAGCCATGGGCTCTGGCAGCGGCTCTTCGGAGGCGATCGCGGCATCGTCGGACGGACGCTCTCGCTCAACGGCGAGAGCTATCAGGTGGTCGGAGTGATGCCCGAGGGGTTCCGCGACTTCTTCAACCGGAACGTCGACCTGTGGGCGCCGCTGGTATTCGACCCGGGCCAGCTTGGCGACGACAACCGCACCAACGAGTTCCTGAACCTCATCGCGCGCATGCGGCCGGGCGTGCCGGTCGAGCAGGCCGGGGCGGAGATGCGCTCGCTCGCCCAGCAGCTCAAGCAGCGGTATCCGGACTCCTATGCGCCGGACTGGAGCCTGGTCACGACACCGCTGGCCCAGCGCTCGGTCGGCGACGTCCGGCCGGCGCTGCTCGTGCTGCTCGGCGCCGTCGGGTTCGTGCTGCTGATCGCCTGCGCCAACGTGGCCAACCTGCTGCTCGCCCGGGCCGCCGCCCGCTCGAAGGAGATCGCCGTCCGTACCGCGCTCGGTGCGAGCCGGGACCGGCTGATACGCCAGCTGCTCACCGAGAGCCTGCTGCTCGCGCTCGCCGGCGGCGTGCTGGGGCTGCTGCTGGCGTACTGGGGCGTGCGCTCCGTCGTGGCGCTCAATCCGGGCCTGCTGCCGCGCGCGGACGAGATCGGGATCGACGCGCCGGTGATGGCCTTCACGCTCTTCGTCTCGGTCGTTACCGGCCTCCTGTTCGGGCTGGTCCCGGCCATGCACGCGTCGGCAGCCGACCTCCACGGCGTGCTCAAGGAGGGCGGTCGGGGCAGCGCCGGCGACCGCGGCGGGCAGGGCCTCCGTCGGACCCTGGTGGTGGCGGAGGTGGCGCTGGCGCTGACGCTGCTCACGGGGGCGGGGCTGCTGATGAAGAGCTTCGCCCGCCTGCAGCGCGTCGACCCGGGGTTCGATCCCGGACACCTGCTGACGTTCAACCTCTCGCTTCCCGCGGCGCGTTACCCCGCGGACTCGCAGCAGGCTGCCTTCTATGACCAGGTCCTCCCCGCGATCGCGGCCGTGCCCGGCGTGCGGGCGGCCGGCGCCACGTCGGTCATGCCGTTCGGCGGGAGCTGGTCGACGGCCAGCTTCGAGATCGAGGGCTACCAGCCGCCGCCCAAGTCGCCCGGCCCCTGGGGCGACATCCGCATCGTGAGTCCCGGGTTCTTCGAGACGCTGCACATTCCCCTCCGGAAGGGACGGCTGCTCGGCGAGGAGGACCGGGCCGGAGGCCGGCGCGTGGCGGTGATCGACGAGGAATTCGTGCGGCGGTACTGGCCCAACCAGGATCCCCTGGGGAAGCGCTTCACCTTCGGCCCGCCGCCCGGCGCGGCCGACACGACCGCGAAGGAATGGATCGAGGTCGTGGGCGTCGTGGGGCACACCAAGCACGAGGGGCTCGATGCCGAGGCCCGGCTGCAGCTTTACATGCCCTACCGGCAGCGGCCGCTCCCGTTTCTGACGGTGGCCGTGCACACCACGGGCGACCCGAACACTTACGCCAACCAGATGCGGCGCGCCGTCCAGTCGGTCGATCCGGACGAGCCCATCGCGAACGTCCGGACCATGGATGAGCTGATCGCCCAGTCCGTGGGGCAGCGGCGGCTCTCGATGCTGCTGCTGAGCCTCTTCTCCGGCATCGCGCTGGTGCTGGCCTCGGTCGGCATCTACGGGCTCATGAGCTACTCGGTGGCGCAGCGCTCGCGCGAGCTCGGCGTGCGCATCGCCCTCGGTGCGGCGCGCTCCGACGTGCTGCGGCTGGTGCTTCGCCAGGGCATGTCGCTGGCCTTGATGGGCATCGTGATCGGCGTGGGCGCCGCATTCGCCCTGACCCGGCTGATCGCGAGCCAGCTCTACGGCGTGGGGGCCACCGATCCGGCGACGTTCGGCGCCGTGGCGGGCCTGCTGGGCGTCACCGCGCTCGTGGCCAACCTGGTGCCAGCGCTCCGCGCCACGCGGGTCGACCCGGCGGTGGTCCTGCGCGAAGAGTGAGGGCGGGGAATCGGGGCTCTTCGGGCGGAACGTCTCGGAGAGTCGCCACCGTCGGTGATCTGGCGGTCGCGCCCTGGTGGGATCACATTTCCCGCGCCGAGCGGGGGCCAACGGGTCGTTAGAAGGCGGACGCGCCCCGCGCGAGGGTTTCGGAGAGCGGTGCGCGATCGCCCTGCCAGGTGGCCCACGTCAGCGGGCAGGGATTGCCGAACGGCGGGTCCGGATGCCCAGCCCGACCGAGCAGGTCGTGCAGCATCTCGTGCCGGACCACCATCTCGCTCATCGCAAAATCCGCGGCCAGATAGATCCGGTGGCCGGGCTCCCAATGGCCGGCGCAGCTGCCGCTCGCGCAGGGGAAGCTGTGGCCCGCGACGACTGACCAGTCGACCCGATCGAAATCCCCGCTGAGTCCCGCGCACGCCTCGGTCTTCGTCCACCATTCGCGGTAGACGGCCGGCGGCGTCATCGGCGAGTCGTCGCCCGGATCGAACCCGCAGGCGGCGACCAGCACGAACGCGAGGAGTGACGGGAACAGTCGAGGGCGCCGCACGCGACCGGTGAGGGCAACCGTCGTGCCGCCACACGGATTCGAGGTAAGCTGTTGTCGTCCAACGGCGAACTCCACCCGCGCGGAGGTGCCGCCTCTCGCGCTCTCTCACGTTGCGAGCAAGTTGCGAGGAGCCATGACGACCTACGCCCGCCGGCTCGGGCTGTTCTCGACCACGATGGCGGTGGTCGGCGGGATCATCGGCGGGGGGATCTTCCGCACGCCCGCGGCCGTCGCCGGGCGGGTGGGCACCCCGGGGCTGGCGCTGGCCGCCTGGGTGGCGGGCGGAGTGGTCGCCCTGATCGGCGCCTTCTGCTACGGAGAGCTGGGCCAGCGGCGGCCGCGGGCCGGCGGCGGCTACGTCTACCTGCGCGAGGCGTGGGGAGCGCTGCCGGCATTCCTGTACGGCTGGGCGCTCCTGCTCGTCATCGCTACCGGGGCCATCGCGGCGGTCGCGGTCACCTTCGCGAACTACGCTCTCGCGCTCGCCGGCCTGCCCGACACGCTCACCGTTCCCGTTGCCGTTGCCGCGATCGTGCTGCTCGCGGGGATCAACTACGTCGGTGTGACGCCCGGCGCCGTCACCGTCAACATCCTCACGGTGCTCAAGCTGGTGGCGCTCGCGACGCTCGTCGGGGCAGGGCTGCTGCTGGGCCTGCCCGAGCCAACCGCCGGCGCCATCCCGGCGGCTCCCGCGGCCGCCACCGGCCTCGGCGCGACCCTGGTCGCCATGGGCGCCGCGCTGGTGCCGATCCTGTTTACCTACGGCGGCTGGCAGCAGACCAACTTCATCGCCGAGGAGATCGTCGCGCCCGAGCGCACGCTGCCACGCGCGCTGGTCGGGGGCGTGCTCATCGTGGTGACGGTGTACCTGCTCGCCAACCTCGCCTATCTCCGCGTGCTCGGTCTCGAGGGGCTCGCGCACAGCTCGGCGCCCGCGGCGGATACCATGCGCGCGCTGCTCGGACCGGCGGGCGGGACGTTCATCGCGGCGGGCATCGCCATCTCGACGTTCGGCTTCCTGGACCTCGTCATCCTCGTCACACCGCGCGTGCTGCAGGCCATGGCCGCCGATGGCGTGTTCCTGCCGCGCCTCGCCGTCCTCCACCCGCGCTACCGCACGCCGGCGCTCGCGATCGTGGTCGAGTCGCTCTGGGCGATCGTGCTGACCCTCACGGGAACCTTCACGCAGCTCGTGGACTACGTGTCGTTCGGCGACTGGATCTTCTTCGGGCTCACCGTCGCGGGCCTCTACCGCCTGCGGGCGCGCGATGCCGGGGACGCAACGACTCCCGCGGGCGCCCCACCTCCCGCGTCGGGCTTCCGTGTGCCGGGGTATCCGTGGACGCCCGCCATCTTCGTCCTGGCGGCGATTCTGGTCGTCGGCAGCTCCATCCGGGCCAATCCCCGTAACGCCGCGATCGGAACGGGACTCCTCCTCCTCGGTGTGCCGGTGTATCTCTGGTGGAGGCGGCCGCCGGCCGCCGACGCGAACGGCAGGGCAGGGGGAGCCACGTGACGCTGAAGACGGTGATCACCTGCGGCGTGATGCTCGCCGCCTGCGCGGGCCAGCCGCGGCCCGCGCCGGCGCCGGTGCGGACCCCCACGCACTTTCAGGTGCTCGGCAACGCGAGCCCGTCGGACACCGGTCCGCCGACGCTTCGAATCGACGGCCAGCTCGTCACCATCCGTGGGCTCGGCATCCAGGTCGAAGGCGGCGGGCTCTATGGCGATGTGGACCTGACCGAGCCGCACACCCTGCGGCTCACGCTGTACGACTCGCTGCCCGGTCGCCCCGTGGCCGATCCGCCGCCGAAGCCGGCCTACCGCCAGGTCATCTACGAGGCACGCATCGGGCCGCTCGCACCGGGCCCCTACAACGTATGGGTGGGACGGTTCGATCCGGAGGCCCGCATGGTGGAAATTGCCTACGAACCGCTTCGGATCGAGGTACAGGCGGCGCGCCCGGAAGGAGACTCGGTCAGGGCGAAGCCGGAACAATGAGGTTATCTGCCTGCTGCGCAGTTACCTGTAAGACTCTCGATAGTAATGAGATACGGTGATTTGATGTAATGTCGCTTGGAGGTGTGTGGCGCATTTTCACCTGCGACACCTCACATCGTTGTGGTCTGGTGGCTGGCGCTGCCGCGGCGCCGGTGCGAGCTTGGTCACCGACAACAGCTCCCTCGCAGGTCACTCTTCGGCTTCGGCTGATCGGAGCCAACCATGCCCCTCACGCGTGAAGACGTTCGCGCCGCCATCGAGCGCGCGGGCGATGAACACTGGCGGGCCCTCGTGGCCCACCACGAGGATGCGTACCCCGCGAGCCGCCCGACGCCCGGCGACGTGTCGCGCCGCGAGGCGGAGCGGCTCAACGACGCGGGGTTCGGCGACACCGAGCATTGGGAGCTGCTGGAGACGCGGGTACGGCGGGAGGGTGAGGACCGCGTGACGCTGGTGCATCGCTTCCGCGACCGTCGCTCGGCCGCGATCACGGAGACGCCGCCATTCACGAACTACGAATGACACTGCGAGTCACCATGGTCAGCAGTCCTTGGTCGAGGCCATCCCGATGACGCAACTCAACGGTGGCAGGACCGGCGCCGGCGCGCGCGCCACGGCCGCGTGGGGGCTCCTGGCCTACCGGGGCACTGCCGTGCTGCTCGTGGTGCTGGGAGCGACGGCGCTCGCAGCGGCGCTGGCGGTGGCCCCGCTCGCACGAGTCGGAGGCGGAGTGCTCGATCCCAGGCTCGTGCTCAGGCGGGCGAGCGGCGCCGTGCTCGATCCGACCTGGACGCTCGCCCGGTCCCCCGCGGTGCTCCAGGCCGATGCGGTCCGGCTCCTCTTCCAGGCGCTCGCGGGCGCCGCTGCCGGGGCGCTCGCGGTGGGTGCGTTGGGGGTCGTGCTGCTCTTCGCCGCCCGCGCGTCCGAACGAGTCGCGGAGCTGACGCTGCGCCGCGCGGTGGGCGCGACGCGTCGCACGCTCGTGGTGGCGGCCCTGCTCGAAGGCGGCGTGGTGGCGGCTGGTGTCCTCGCCACAGGCGGCCTCGCCGGGCTGGTACTGGCACGGGTGGCCGCGGGTGCCTGGCCTGGTGGCCTCGTGCCCGCGGTCGATGCCTTGCCGTCGCTGGTGGCGGCGGCCGTCGCTGCGGTCGCGGTGCTCGCAGGCGCGCTGCTGGCGCTGATATTCGCCCCGCACCGACGGCTCACCGAGACCGCTCCTCGTCCCGTGAGCCTCGCTGTGCCCACCGTGCAGCTCGGGCTCGCACTCGTGATCCTGACCGCGAGCACGCTCCTGACAAGGCACGCGACGGACCCTCGGAGCCAAGGGAGCCCCCACGCGCTCGACGGGGAGATTTACAGTGGCGGTGCTGCTGCGGCCGATCCGGCCGCGCGCTCCGCCCGTTATGCCGCGCTGCTCGAATCGCTGAGAACCGGCGCCACGTACGATACGGTGAGCCTCACCGGCGACGGCGCCGCCATAGGCCTCGGCACGCTGAGCGTGGTGACCACGGACTGCGGACTGTGCCCCGCGGGCGGCATCTTCGTCCCCTGGCATGCGGTGGCCGCGATGCATCAGGTCGTGAGCGCGGACAGCTTTCAATCGCTCGGCATCCACCTGCTGGCCGGGCGCCCCATCACCGACGCGGATGGGTGGAATGCGCCGCGAGTGGCCGTCGTGAGCCGGAGCCTCGCCCACCGGCATTTCCAGAACGGCGAGGCGATCGGGCGGCGGCTCCTCTTCGGGGACGATCCCAGGACGTGGCATACGGTCGTGGGGATCGTCGAGGATCCCCGGCCGAGCGGGCTCGGCGGGGCGCAGGTGCCGCCGTTCGCCGTCTACGCCAGCGTGCTGCAGCATCCGGCGCCGGCCGTCGAGTTGATGGTGCGCCCGCGGGTGGCGGGACGGGTCGGCCGCCCGCTCGCTCCCGAGGTGGCGCGGCTGCTCGACGCCCCGGGAGGCGTGGTCCGCGTGAGCGAGGCATCGCTGCTGGCCGCGCAGCTGGCGCCGGTCGCGTGGTTCGGGCGGTTCTTCGCGGCCGAGGGGTGGGCGATGCTGGCCGCGGCGCTGATCGCCACGTTGGTCCAGATGCGGTTGTGGGTCTCGAGCCTTGCGCCGGAGCTGGGGCTCCGCCGGGCGGTGGGCGCCGGTGCGGGGCAGGTGATGGCGCTGGTGCTCAGGCGCGCGGCGCTGGTCGGCGTGGGGGGCGCGGCCGTCGGCCTGGTGCTCGGGCCCGCCGTGTGGAGCGGGCTCGGTACCATCGTGCGCGGCCTGCCGGCATGGGACCTTGGCGTGATCGCCCGCTTTGCCGGCCTACTGGTGGCAAGCACTCTCGCCGGGGCCCTGCTCCCCGCGTGGCGTGCCGTCCGCGCCGCGCCCGCCACGCTGCTGGCGGGTGTGTCCTCGTGATTGAACAGGTGTGCTCGTGAGGGGAGACGCCCGATGAACGGCGAGATCCGACACACGGCCGAAGACGCCACGCCGAGCGAGCTCCGGCGCGCCTCGCTGTGGCTGCTGTTCATGCTGCTGGCGCTGGGGCTGCTGGTCGTGCCGATCATCCGGGATCTGCCGCTGGGGAGGAGCACCCGGACGGGTCTGCTCGCCTGGCTGCTGGTGGGACTGGCGCTCTACTGGCTCTATCAGGGCATGGGGTATCGCCCGCTGCTGCTGCTGCAGCTGTTCATCTTTTCGACCGCCGCCACGCTGCTCAGCGCGAAGCTCCTGCTGGTGATCGTGGACGTCAACCGGGTCGCCTTCCTGCGTACCCTGGCACGGGGACTCATCCTGCTGGGCGCGGCCTGTGCCGGGTCGAACCTGCTGGCGATGCTGTTCCGGCTCGTCCGGCACCCCCGGATTCGGGATACGGACTAGGAGAATGGGTCGTGTTCGCCGGTGGCGAACGAAAGCCGAAGTATCTCTAAACGACCTGATGTTGCACGAGACAATGTTCTGATGCAATCATACTTACGCCATAGTTGGCGGGAGCGGAAGTTAAAGTAGTTTCGAGCTCCGCGGACTCATCGAAATCAGGCGATCGTCATCCCCGGTTCCGTCCTTCTGGAGGCGAGGCAACGATGCATTGGCGTTCTCGCGTGGTTGCGCTCTCGGTCAGCCTGCTGTCCTTGATGGCCTGCGGCCCCCGCGGTCCCCGCGCCGCCCCGGCATCGCTCACGCTCGAGCGCGTACCGATGCCCGGCAACCTCAAGCTTCCGTTCTCCGCGGCGGTCCGGGTCGGGCCGATGATCTACCTGTCCGGCCAGCTCGGCACGGACAGCACCGGCCACCTCGTCGCGGGGGGCATCGGACCCGAGACGGCGCAGGCGCTGGCCAACATCGACGCGCTCCTGACCGCCCAGGGCTCCGGTATGGAGCGGGTGGTCAAGTGCACGGCGATGCTGGCCGACATGGCGGAATGGCCCGCGATGAACAGGGAATACGCCCGGCATTTCCCGGCGGGTTTCCCTGCCCGCAGCGCGTTCGGGACGACCGGCCTGGCCCTTGGGGCCCGGGTGGAGCTGGAATGCATGGCCCTCGCCGGCGGCGCCTGAGGGGACGCCTCTCCCGCCGTGGCGGTTCCTTGCGGGGCACGGCCAGCCTAGTTTGACTCGTGTACCGGCGCCGTGCCGGCTCGCCGCCCCGCGGCACCCCCTGAGACCCGAGGAGCGAATGGCTACCAAACTCGACAAGACCATCAAGCGTGAGCTCGAGCTCGAAGGCAAGCTCTACACGGTCACCATGTCGCCCGAGGGCGTGAAGATCACGCCGAAGGGCGCGCGGAAGGGCCAGGAGATCACGTGGGCGACTCTCCTGAGCGGGGACGCCGAGCTGCGCCGAGACCTCAACGTCTCGGTGGACGCCTACCGCCCCTGAACGGCGGCGGGCCGGAGAACGAATCACCACCGATGCCCGCGCCGGAGGTCCGATGCGGCCGGCCCGGATCTCGAAGGTCTTCGCCGCCCGGGCGCTGGCCCTGGCGGCTGCCTGCGCTCCGTCCGCCTCCCGGGCGATCCGCCTCATCCGGAGCCCCGTGAGCCACAACAAGCGCCCGTTCCAACCCGGCAAGTACGGCGAGGAGATCCTCGCCAATTCGGCGGACTAGCGCGCCGGTGCCTCGGGCCTTCCGCGCGGCCGGCGTCGTTGCCGGCGCGATCGCGCTCTTCGCCGCGCGCGGCGCGGCCGCGCAATCCCACCCGACGCCGCGCTCGCGGCCGCCGGCGCGGTGGGCCGCCTTCACCGCGGCGTTCGACGCCTACGGCCAGGCGGATGGCGTCGTCGGGGGACGCGTCGAGGTCCTCCGCGCCGGCCGCGTGCTGGCCCGTCACGCCTATGGCCGCGGCGACCTGCAGGCCGCCGGCGCTCCCGCAGAGGATGCGGTGTACCACTGGGCCTCGATCACCAAGACGCTCACCGCCATCGCCATCCTCCAGCTGCGCGACGAGGGTCGCCTCACGCTCGACGATCCGATCGTGCGCTACGTCCCCGAGCTGCGGCAGGTGCACGATCGGTTCGGTCCCATCGACGACGTCACGCTCCGCATGCTCCTGTCGCACAGCTCGGGCTTCCAGAACCCCACCTGGCCCTACGGCGAAGGGCGACCCTGGGAGCCGTTCGAGCCCACGCGCTGGGATCAGTTGGTCGCCATGATGCCGTACCAGGAGCTCGGCTTCCGCCCCGGCTCCCGGTGGGGCTACAGCAACCCCGCCTTCATCTACCTGGCGCGCGTGGTCGAGGCGCTGAGTGGCGACCCGTGGGCGGTCTACGTCCAGAAGAACATCTGGACCCCGCTCGGCATGACCGAGAGCTTCGTGGGGCGGTCGCCCCGTCAACTCGCCGGCCGGCGCGCGCGGAGTTACACCGTGCGCGTCGACAGCGTCGGCGCGGTGCGGACCGAAGCCAACCCGCCCGAGTTCGATCCCGGCATCACCATCCCCAACAGTGGATGGAATGCGCCGATGGCGGATCTGGTCACGTACCTCGCCTTTCTCACGCACGCGGATCGCGGGGATTCGGCGCTCGCCGCGCGATACGACGGCGTCCTGCGGCACGCGACGCTGGAGGAGATGTGGCGGCCGGTGGTCCCGCTCGCGGCGACCGGCGACCTCGACGAGGCGTTCGGCCTCTCGTTCTATCTCTACCGCCGCGGCGACCGCACCATCGTGGGGCACACGGGCGAACAGTCGGGATTCCGGAGCTTCTTCTATCTCGACCCGGCGTCGGGCACGGCGGTCGTGGGCGTGCTCAACACTACCAACGAGGCCCGGCCCGATGCCTCCGCCGCCGGGTGGGACGCGCTGACGCGCAGGGCCGTGGAGCTGGTGGCGCCGTGAGCGAGCGGCGGGGCCGGCACCGGCCGAGGGGTGAGCGGGACCCGCGGCCCGGGGAGCCCGTGCCGTTCGAGACGCCCGAAGCGGTGCTCGAGCTGCAGCCCGAGACTTCGCCGGCGCCCGCCCCGTCGCTCCGTCCCGGGCGCATACATCTCGTGGTCGTGGTGACCCGGGCGGTGACCGCGAAGGTCCAGGCGCCGCCCGGCGCCGTGTTGGTCGCCCGGTTCTGGCATCCCTCGCTTCGCCGCTGGAGCGAGACGCCGTTCAAGTCCCTGGAGCACGCCCTGCACCTGTTCGTGGACGAGAGCGGCTGGGTGCTGCGCCAGCAGCAGGCGCTCGACGGCCCGCACGCCTTCGAGCTCGTCTTCGAAGCGCGCCGCGAGGACTTCAGCCGGCCGAGCAGGGAGGCGATGCTGCAGGACGTCGGCCTCTCCGCGGAGGACGTGGCCGACCTGATCGAGCGCGTCGAGCGCGAGAACGGCTCGGACGAGCGCTAGTAACGCCATCTCATTTCCCGGAGCCGGCATGATCCTCTTTCTCCTGCTCGCGGTGCTCGCGGGCGCGATGCTCCCGGTGCAGACGGGCGTCAACGTGCAGCTCCGTGGGTTGCTCGGCCAGCCGCTGGCGGCGGCGCTGGTCTCCTTTCTCGTCGGCACCGTCGGGCTCGCGGCGGTCGTGGCAATCTTGCGGGTGCCGATGCCCGTGGGTTCGGCCTGGGGCCGGGGCGCCTGGTGGCAGTGGTCGGGCGGACTGCTGGGGGCGGCCTACATCGCCGTCACCATCGTGCTCGCGCCCCGGCTCGGGGCGGCAGCGCTCATCGCCGCGCTCGTCGCCGGCCAGATGACGGCGTCGCTCATCGTGGACCACTTCGGGTGGGTCGGCTTTGCCGAGCAGGCGGTCACGCCGCTCCGGCTCGCGGGCGCGGCGCTGATCGTGGTGGGCGTGGTGCTGGTACGCCAATAACCCGCGATGCGGCCTCCCCTTCGAGCGCGTGCCGCCTTCCGATGACCGCCGATTTCTCCGACCACTTCTCCTCCGTTGCCGAAGCATATGCCGCGGCGCGTCCGACCTATCCGGCGGCCCTGTTCGACTACCTGGCTGGTCTCGCGCCGTCGCACGCGCACGCGTGGGACTGCGCGGCGGGAAACGGGCAGGCCACACTGGCGCTCGCCGCGCGCTTCGCCCGGGTGACGGCGACCGACGCCAGCGCGGCGCAGCTCGCGCAGGCGCCGCGGCATTCCGGCGTCGCCTACCGCGAGGCCCTGGCCCAGGAGAGCGGCCTGGCCGACGCCTCGGTGGATCTGGTCACGGTGGCTCAGGCCCTCCACTGGATCGACCTGCCGAGGTTCTACCAGGAGGTGGCCCGGGTGCTGGTGGCTGACGGCGTCCTCGCGGTATGGTGCTATGGCCTCCAGCGGCTGGACGACGAGGCGCTGGACGCGCGGCTGGCCCATTTCTACGGCTCGGTGGTGGGCCCCTACTGGGCCCCCGAGCGAAAGCTGGTAGAGACCGGGTACCGCACCGTGCCATTCCCCTTCGAGGAACTGGAGGCGCCCGCCTTCGAGATGGCCCAGGAGTGGCTCCTGCCGGAATTGCTGGCCTACCTGCGCACCTGGTCCGCCACGGCCGCGTTCGTGAAGGCGCAGGGCGTGGACCCGGTGACCGCACTCGCGGCGGAGCTGGAGCCCATCTGGGGCCCAACCGGCCGGCGCCGGCGCGTGCGTTGGCCACTGAGCCTCCGCATAGGCAGCCCCCGCCGACCCGCCTAACTTTCGGCCTTCGATCCCCGCCGACTCTCACGGAGACCGTCGATGCCGATCCTCATTTCCGCGCCCATGATCATCCAGGCGGCCGGGAACCAGCCCAAGCGAATCGAGGAATATGCCGGCCGGGTCAACACCGGGCACGCCGAGGCTGGGGGCGCCGCGTATGTCGCCCTGTGCCTGCCGGCATTCTCGCCCGACACGGTGCCCCGGGTTGCGGGCGCATGAGTGCTCCGCCCGCCGCCGCGCGCGGCCCCGGCTCGCGGACGCTCATCGTCGTCCTGCTGGTCGTCGCCGCCATCGTGGCCCTCCTGCCCGTCGTGGTCGCGCGCACGCGCCGCGTGCAGATCATGCGCGCGGACCTCACCGAAGTGCTCCAGGAGTGCCGCGTGCGCTATGATGCCGCGCGGACCGCTGCGGACACCGCGGCCGCCGACCTGTGGCAGCCGTCGCTGCACGGCGCTCCCCGGCCCGGCGACCCACCGTGCGGACCGTACCGCCGGCGGAACATGCTCGAGCCGGTGTCCCGATGAGCCTGCCCGACGCCGGCCGGCTGGAGGCGATCTGGATCAAGCGGGCCCATCGGGGACCGATGGATGCGGTGCGCGAAGCGACGCTCGTAGCGGGGCGGGGGCTGGTGGGGAACGCCGACCAGGGTCGGAGCCGCCAGGTGACCTTGATCGAACGTGAGGTCTGGGAGCGGCTGATGGCGGAGACCGGTGGACGGGTGCCGCCGAGCGCCCGCCGGGCGAATCTCATGGTGAGTGGCTGCCGCCTGCCGGGGACGCGGGACCAGGTCCTCCGGGTCGGGGGCTGCCGGCTCCGGATCGCCGGCGAAACCCGGCCGTGCGAGCGGATGGACGAGGCCCACCAAGGGTTGCGAACGGCGATGGAGACGGACTGGGGCGGGGGAGCCTTCGCGGAAGTGCTGGACGATGGCGTCATCCAGGTCGGTGCGGGGGTGCGATGGGACTGAACGGCGAACGGCCGGCTCGAGGGATCTCGAGCCGGCCGTCGGTTCCGCGGCGATGGCCGCGGTGCGCGGTCGTTACTTCCCGAGCTTGACGACGTTCTCCGCCGCCGGGCCCTTCTGGCCCTGGACGACGTCGAACTCGACCCGCTCACCCTCGACCAGGCTCTTGAAACCCTGACCCTGAATCGCCGAGTGATGGACGAAGCAGTCCTTCTGTCCGCCTTCGGGCGTGATGAAGCCAAAGCCCTTGGCGTCGTTGAACCACTTGACCGTGCCGGTGGTGCGCATTGTTCCTACTCCTTGAGTGTGTTGTAATCGGAGTTCGGCCATGCCGCACCTACCGACTACGCGATGTGCGTGACATGAGCCCTCACGCGGGGAAGCTGCCCAGGTGCATCCTGCGGGATGCGATCCCCGGGAGCAGCCAACAAAAAGGAGCCAGCGCGAGTTTCCGCCAGCCCCCTGGTCGAATCTGGACTATGGGCGCGCGATGCCTCGACGCGCCAATTCGCGCCACAATGGTAAAACAGTGTGCCACTTTCCGCAATCCCTGCGCCGCCCACGAAGGAGCTCCGGATGACCGTGCTCGCGCCCCCCGGTCCCGACGAATACGGGACATTCTACGCCGGATACATCGCCCATGTGCCCGCGGGCACCGACATCCTCGACCTGCTGGCCCGCCAGCAGGCGTCCACGCTGGCGCGTTTCGCCGCCGTTCCCGAGGCCCGCGGCGGCTATCGCTATGCCCCCGGCAAGTGGAGCGTGCGTGAGGTCCTGGGCCACCTGAGCGATGTGGAGCGGATCATGGCCTATCGCGCGCTCCGCATCGCGCGCGGCGACGCGACGCCGCTGCCCGGGTTCGACGAGAACGCCTACGTGCCGCTGTCGAATGCCGAGGCGCTATCGCTCGCGGCGCTGGCCGAGGAATGGAGCGACGCCCGCCGCGCCACGCTGTCGTTCTTGCGCCATCTGGCGCCCGAAGCATGGACCCGCCGCGGCACCGCGAGCGGCGCGCCGGTGTCGGTTCGGGCGCTGGCGTGGATCATCGCGGGGCACGAGCGGCATCACCTGGGGACGCTCGCCGAGCGCTACGGGGTCTGATCGGCGGCGGTGGCGCGGGCTGCGGCTCGGGCCTCCATAGATTTTGTCGTCCCACTACCTTGACCGCCCGCGACCGCCCGCGCGTCGGCGCGGGCCGCCGGAGCCCTTAACTGTCGTCTGCCAGTGGCACCTCGACATTCCCTACGGCAAGCAGGCCGACGCGCTCGCGGCGATCCGGGCCTGGGGCGCCGAAAAGTTCGCCAGCTCGGAGTTCCGTCGGGCCCGAGGCGCCCGCCTCCTGTGCGGGCTGGTGGGGTCGTCGGCGTCGCACATCGTCGACGAATACGAATTCGAGAGCCTGGCGGATTTCGAGGCGGCGCTCGCGGGCATGTCGGCGCCGCAGTTCCGCCGCCACTCCGACGCCCTCGCGCCGTTCGTCGTGCCGGGCTCGCAGCACTGGATCGTCTATCGCATGCTGGACGCGAGGGCCGGGTGAGCGTCGTGGTCCGATCCGCCAGGCCCGCCGATGCGGCCTGGCTGGCGGCGCTCGCCGAGCGCACCTTCCGCGAGACGTACTCCGCCGAGAACACGCCGGAGAACATGGAGCGGTACGTGACCGAGCACTTCGGTCCCACGCGGCAGGAGGCGGAGCTCCGCGACCCGAGGATGAGCACGCTCGTGGCGGAGGTGGACGGCCGGGCTGCCGGCTACGCGCAGCTCGCGCGGAGCGAGCCGCCGGCGCCGGTCACGGGCCCGGTGCCGCTGGAGGTGGTGCGCTTCTATGTCGACCGACCGTGGCATGGCCAGGGCGTCGCGCAGACGCTGATGGCCGCGACCGTCGAGCGCGGGCGTGCGGGTGGCGCGCGCACGCTCTGGCTCGGCGTCTGGGAGCGGAACGAGCGTGCGATCGCCTTTTACCGCAAGAGTGGTTTCGCGGACGTGGGCACCCAGACGTTCGTGCTCGGCACCGACCACCAGCGCGACCTTGTGCTCGCCCGTCCGCTCGACTGAGCGGCACGATACCTCTCGAGGACCGACGATGGCATCACCGCCGATGGACCTGTTGCTCTGGAATCTCCAGCCGGCCCCCGGCCGGAAGAACTGGCACGGAGGGCCGAGCCCCGTGGGCGCGCTGCGCGGCATCGACGCCGAACAGGCTGCGTGGCGGCCGACGCCCCGGCGAAAGAGTGTCTGGGAGCTCGCGCTCCACCTCGCGTACTGGAAGTACACGGTGTGCCGGCACCTGGCCGCGGGCGGGCCGCCGCGATTCCCGCGGAGTCCCGCCAACTTCCCCCGCCTGCCCGATCCGGCGGACGAGCGCGCATGGGCCGGCGACGTCGCCCTGCTCCGCGCCGAGCACGACCGGCTCGTGGAGGCGGTACGGGCGTTCCCGGCCCGCCGGCTCGGTGCAGTGCCGCCCGGCGGGAAGCGCTGGACCTACGGCGAGATCGTGCTGGGCATCGCGGCCCACGACGCGTATCACACCGGACAGATCCAGCTGCTCAAGCGGCTGTGGCAGGAGCGCGCGATGCTCGCTCGGGGGCGCTCGCGTGGCTGACGTCGTCCGCCAGGCCGGCCCCGGCGACGTCGACGCCGTGGCGCCGCTGTTCGACGCCTACCGGCAGTTCTACCAGCAGCCCTCCGAGCCCGCGCTGGCCCGCGCCTTCATCGCCGAGCGGCTGGCGCGCTCGGAGTCGGTGATCTTCCTGGCCGAGCGCGATGGCCAGGCCGTCGGATTCGTGCAGCTGTATCCGCTGTTTTCGTCCACGGCCGCGCGGCCGCGGCGGATGTGGCTCCTCAACGACCTGTTCGTCTCGCCGTCGGCCCGCGGCGGCGGGGTGGCACGCGCGCTGATGGAACGGGCGCGCCGGCTGGGCGAGGAGACCGGGGCCGCCGGGCTCGAGCTCGTCACCGCGCGCACCAACACGCCAGCCCAGCGGCTGTACGAGTCGCTGGGCTGGCGGCTGGACGACCAGTTCCTCCGGTACGAGCTGGCGCTCTGAGCCATGGCCGAGCCCACCCTGCTCGAGGCCTTCGACCAGACGATCGCCGTGGTGCGGCGGCTCGAGGCCGAGGGGCTCCGGACGGCGAGCGGTTCCTAGCGGCGGGTGCGTGGCGGAGCGCCCGCCGCTCTGGTCCGCCGGGCGGCGCGGCTGTACTCTGTGGCATGCCTGCATCTACGCCGCCGCCTGCCGATCGCGAGCTCCCCGATCTGTTCGCCCGCAACCGCGCCTGGGCCGAGGCGATGGTCCGCGACGAGCCGGACTTCTTCCGGAAGCTGACGCACCAGCAGACGCCCCGGTACCTCTGGATCGGCTGCTCGGACAGCCGCGTGCCGGCCAACGAAATCGTGGGGCTCGCGCCGGGGGAGATGTTCGTGCACCGCAACGTGGCCAACGTCGTCGTGCACACCGATCTCAATTGCCTCTCGGTGCTGCAGTACGCGGTCGAGGTCCTGGAGGTCGAGCACGTCATCGTCTGCGGCCACTATGGATGCGGCGGCGTCCGGGCCGCGTGGAACGCCCGCCCGCTCGGCCTGATCGACAACTGGCTGCGGCACGTGCAGGACGTCGCGGCCAGGCATACGAGCGAGCTGCAGGCGCTGGGGGGCGGCACGGCGCTCATCGACCGCCTGTGCGAGCTCAACGTGGTCGAGCAGGGGGTGCACGTGTGCCGCACGACGATCATGCAGGACGCCTGGCAGCGTGGGCGAACCGTCACCGTGCACGCCTGGGTCTACAGCCTCGAGGACGGCCTGCTGCGGGACCTGACGTTTACGGCGTCGAGTGCCGCGGAGGTCGCCCACAGTTATGAGCGCGCCCTCCGGCGGCGTCCCACGCTGGCCGCCAGCTGATGCTCGCACACGGAGCGGTGCTCATGACCGTGCCGGCCCTGGATCCGGAGACCCGCGAGTTCTGGCAACACCTGGGCACGGCCATTCTGTGCGGCGGCGTCATCGGCATCGAGCGGCAGCTGCGCGGCAAGGCGGCGGGTATCCGGACGAGCATCCTGATCTGCCTCGGGACGGCGATCTTCGTGGCGCTCGGGTCGTCGCTCTCCCCGGCTACGGCCGATCCCACCCGGGTGCTGGCGCAGGTGGTGAGCGGCATCGGGTTCCTCGGTGGCGGCGTGATCCTGGCGAGGAAGGGTCTGGTCACCGGCGTGACCTCCGCCGCCGTCATCTGGGTGCTCGCCGCGCTCGGCGCGATGATCGGGCTCGGCCACCTGCGGGCGACCATCGTGCTCACCCTCGTCACCCTCGGTGTCCTCCTCGGCGTCGAGCTGCTCGAAGGCGCGTTCCGGAAACTCCGGCAAGGCGCCACCGACCGCGAGCTCGCCAACATCGAGATCGAGCAGGGCTGAGCGGATGGACCTGGTGGGCGTGGCCACCGAGCGCACGACGGCCGCGACGGACGCGGTGCTGGCGCTCGCCGCCGGCGCCGCCATTCTGGTGCTTCGCCGGACCACGCCACCCTCGTTGGGCCGCTCGGTGTGGCAGGCTGCGCTCGGGGCGCTCGCCCTGGCCTCGGTGCTCGGCGCGGCCGCCCACGGGCTCGAGCTGCCGTCCGCCACGCGGGAGCTGCTCTGGCAGCCGCTCTATCTCGCCCTCGGCGTCACGATGGCGTTGTTCGTGGTTGGCGCGGTCCGCGACTGGCGCGGCGACACGGCCGCGCGCCGGGTGCTCCTGCCGATGCTCGCGCTGGCCGTCGTGTTCTATGGCATCACCCGCCTCACCGGCGGCGACTTCCTCGCCTTCGTGGTATACGAGGCGGCCGCGCTGCTCTTCTCGCTCGGGGTCTACCTGCGGCTGGTGGTAGCGTCGGGGCGGACAGGCGCCGCACCGATGGCCGCGGCCCTGGCGGTGAGCCTCGCCGCCGGCGTGGTCCAGGCCTCGGACATCGGCACCGTCCGCCTCGTATGGGACTTCGATCACAACGGCGTGTTCCACGTCGTGCAGCTGGTCGGACTGGCGCTCCTCCTGGCAGGACTTCGCCGGCGCCTCGCTTCGACCGCCTGAGGAACCATGCCCGCTGCTCTCGCCGCCGATCTGTCGGCCATGCTCGATCGCGACCTCCGTAGCCTCCGGCGTGAGCTCGAGGCGTATCCCGATGAGCGGCAGATCTGGCAGGCGGTCCCGGGGCTGGCCAATACGGCGGGCACCCTCGCGCTGCATCTCGCGGGGAACCTGCAACACTACGTCGGCGCGCGGTGGGGTGGGACCGGGTACGTGCGGAACCGGGACGCCGAGTTCGCGCGGCGTGACGTGCCGCGTGCCGAGTTGATCGCCGAGATCGAGCGGGCCAGAGCGGCCGTGGCGGCGGGGCTCGGCGCCGTCCGCCCGGAGGAGCTCGATGCGGAATTTCCGGAGCTCATCGGGGGATGCCGGATCACGGCCGGGGATTTTCTGGTGCACACCGCCGTGCACTTCGCCTATCACCTCGGCCAGGTGGACTCCCACCGCCGGGTCGTCACAGGGAATGGCGAAGGGGTCGGGGCAGTCAGGCCGGCCGAGCTCGGGAGCGCCAGGAAGGAGTGAGCGCTTGGGGCGAGGTCGCGGGCTTACACGTCATCCGAGTACAGCGAGGGACCTACTGTCCGGGCTTCGATACCGGAGGACAAGGTCCCTCGCTACGCTCGGGATGACGGATTGTCACGGTCCGGCAGGACTCAGCAGGTCGTCATCGCTCCGCTTGCGAGCAGCTCGAAATCGCCGCCACGCACCGGATGGGCCCGGAGCTGGTCCAGCGCGTCCTCCCAGCGCGGGTCCGACGTTCCCGTCACATACCACGCGCTGCCCTGGTCGGCGAGCATAAGGCCATACCGCTTGAGCGCGGTCAGGAGCACCAGCGCGTCGCCGCTGTACGGGGCGAGCGAGAAATCGGCCTTCAGCCGCGCCCGCGTGCCGTACGGGGGCAGGGAGGCGTCGGCGTACTGGCCGCAGTGGCTCGCCGGCGCCACGTAGGCCCGCCGCACGCGCGGCACGGTGAATCGGAGCGCGTGCCTGATCTCGCCGGCGGCGACCTCATCGTACCGCAGCAGTCCCGGAAGGATCGGGAGCCCGGCCGCGTCGGCCGAGGTCCACCCCGCCGGGCGCGTGGCGTTTACCGTCAGATCCCAGCGCGCCGAGGAGCTCACACGGAAGCCGCCCGCGGTGCGGACGGCGTTGTAGAGCTCGTACAGCACGCATTCGCCCTGGCGCACCACCAGCACGTGCCGATCGCCCGCATCGGGATTCGGAGCGGCGGTGCTGCCGCCCTCGATCGGCGCGTCCAGCGGAATCGGCATGGGACCCGGATCGCTCTCGTCGCTGTAGTCCGCGCCGTCGGTGCCGTACTCGATGCTCACCAGGGGCTGGTCGGCCGGGACGACGGTGTAGGGAATACCGTAGTACTCCTCGGTGGTTCCGAGATCCAGGTGCACCGCATTCCCCGGCGACATCACGCTCAGGAGCGCGGCCGAATTCGCAGCCACCGGGTCGCCGCTGATGTCGTGATTCCACGGGTTGTCGTTGGGGAGGATCTGGCAACCGCCGAGGCTGGCCGCGGCGCCCGGCACGGGTGGCGAGGCCGGTGGCGGACCCGATGGGCCGCCCGGTCCGGCCGGATCGGAGCCCGGGCCGGAGGCACCGCAGCCTGCAAGGAGGAGCGCCAGCAGCGTCCGCCGGGGGTTCATGGAAGTCTCCGCGCCGATGGTGCCTAGCTCGAGACTGCAAGGATTGACGTAGGGGCCTCGCTGAAAGGGGCAAAATCCATGCTCCGCGGCCCGTTCCCAGGGTCCGCCGCTTACGGCCCGTGATTTCCCGCCGTAGCTTCCGTTGCCGGCCCCACCCCGCCCCGAGGAGGAACTCATGGACGAGCAGGTCGACCACCCGTCGAACACGCGCGAATTCATGGCCATGTGGAACAGCGTCACCGCAGAGCATCTGACGCACAAGTTGACGGGCGTCCTGCAGGACCTCCCCGGACGCCTGCCTGCCGCGCCGCGCCTCGACGAGGCACAGGCGGCCGCGCTCTCCGCCTTGCTGGTGCGCGCCTTTCAGGTGGCGGCGTCTCCCGAAGGCGGAGTGCACACGGCCGTGCAATTCATTGCGGAATACGGAGCCGACGCGCCCGCGTGACCAACGCCGGCTCCCGTGACCTCACCATCTCGCTCCCGGCCTGGGTGGACGAGGTGGTGGACTGGGACCGCCGCTATGCCGGCGATGCCGAGCGGGTCGGGCTCGCCATCGCGCTCTCCCGCGAGAACGTCGAGCGCTGTACGGGCGGACCGTTCGGGGCGGCGGTGTTCGAATCGGTGTCCGGCGCGCTGGTAGGCGTGGGGGTGAACTGCGTGGAGCGGCTGGGGAACTCGGCGCTCCACGCGGAAGTCGTGGCGATCATGTTCGCCCAGCAGCGGGTCGGCTCGTTCACGCTGGGTGGGCCCGGTGCCCCGGCCCGCGAGCTGGTGAGCTCGTGCGAGCCATGCGCGATGTGCCTTGGCGCGACGCATTGGAGCGGTGTTGGGCGGCTCGTGTTTGCCGCGAGCCGGGCCGACGCTACCGAGCTCGCCTTCGACGAAGGGCCGGTCTTCCCCGAGTCGTATGCTTACCTCGAGCGACGCGGGATCCGGATCGATCGCGAGATCGGACGCGCCGAAGCCGCCGCCGTGCTGCGGCTCTACCGCGAGCGCGGCGGGCTCATCTACAACCGCTGATCGCTGTCGGAGTGCAGGCACGGTATCCCCTCCAAAGGCCGGACCCGTGATCGACCGCATCGCCGTCGCCTCGAGGCGTCTTGCCCGGCTCGCGCAGCTCCCGCTGGTCGCCCTGGCCGTCGCGGCCGCGGTCGCGAGCTGCGGCTCCACCGGCGTGGAGCCGGCCCCTGATCCCACCCTGCGGATTCTCTTCATCGGCAACAGCCTCACCTATGCCAACGATCTTCCGGCACTCGTGCAGCGCCTGGGCCGGAGCGACCCCAGCCGCGAGGTCGTGGTCTCGTCCGTGGCGTTCGGCGGCTACAGCCTCGAGGACCATTGGAACCGGGGCGACGCCCAGCGGGCCATCGCGAGCGCGCGGTGGGATTTCGTGGTCATGCAGCAAGGCCCCTCCGCGCTTCCCGAGAGTCGCGTCCTGCTGATCGACTACGCCACGCGATTCGCCGGCGAGATCCGGAAGATCGGCGGGCGGCCGGCGCTGTACATGGTCTGGCCGCCGATGAGCCGGGAAGCCGAGTGGAGTGCCGTAAGCGAGTCGTACGCGGCGGCGGCGGAGGCCGTCAACGGGCTCCTGCTGCCGGCCGGGGAGGCCCTGCGCGCCGTGCGGGCCGCCGCGCCCTCGATTTCCGTGTTCGAGGGCGACGGCTTCCATCCGTCGGCGGCCGGCACCTCCGGAGTGGCGCTGGTGATCTACGCGCGGGCTGCCGGGGTGTCGCCCGCGGGCCTGACGGCCCAGGCGGGCGGCTCGTCGCTGCCCCCAGCCACCGTGACCGCGCTCGAGACGGCCGCGGCGCAGGCCATCACCGAGGCCAACGGCCACTGATCGCCGGGGCAGGGACCTTGCCGAGCGGCCTCGACCACGATTTCATCTACACGTGCTCATTCATCCGTGGCGGAGCGCCCTCCCCTCCATCGTGACGAGACTTCGATGCGGAACCTGCTTGCCCTGCTTGCCCTGATCGGACTCGCCGGCATCGCCCTCGGCGTGCTCACCATCATGCGCGCGGCGCCCGGCCCGACCGGGCCGCTCGGCTTCACGTACGAGAACTACGGCGGCCCGGGGTCCATGCTGGCGGGTCTCATGCTGTTCGCGACGAGCCTCTATTTCCGCGCCTTCTGGCAGGGCAGGGACTGAGCGGGGCTCGCCCGTGGCCATCCTCGAGCAGATCGCGCGGACCCTGAACCAACTCCGCGTCCATCATCGCCGGCGGCTCCCGTTCCTCGCGCCGGCCGTCGAGCGGCGGCGCCCCCGGCTGGCGGCGGAGGATTACGCGGCGCGCCATTCCATCGAGCACACCCTCGATCGCAAGGCTGATCTGCGCCGGCTCGCCCCGGTCCGTGCCGACGCCGCCCACCGCTACGAGCAGCTCCTGACCTACGAGCTCGCGGGGCTGCGCGAAGTCGTGGCGGCGCTCGAGAACACGGTTGGCGGACGGGAGCTCGCGGAGTGCCTCGCCGAGGCGCGAGAGGAGATCCTGCGGCTGGAGATCGAGGTGGCGTGGTGCGCCTCCCTGGCGCCGCGATGGCCGACGACCCCGGCGAGTTGAGGCTGCCCTTGACGCCGATTAATTGAGCGATTAATTAAACACCCATGCCCGCCGAGCCCGCCGACTCCTCCCGCCGCCACCAGATCCTCGATGCCGCCGAGCGCCTGTTCGCCGGCCAGGGCTTCGCGCGCACCACGATCAAGCAGATCGGCCGCGCCGCCGGCGTAAACAGCGCGCTGCTGTACTACTACTTCGCCGACAAGGACCAGCTCTATCGCGAGGTGCTCCAGCGCTTCGTTGCCGGGCTGGTGGCTCGGACCATGAGCGGCAGCGCCGCCGGGCCGCCCGACGCGCGGCTCCGGGCATTCGTCGAGGCCCAGGCCCAGACCCTGATGGAGCATCCCCACGCGCCCCGGCTGCTAGTACGCGAGATGATCGACTACGACGCGGCCCACGCCGTCGAGCAGATCCAGCACCTTTCCGTCACCGGCTTCCGCCGGCTCTGCGACTTGATCGAAGAGGGCCAGCGCGCGGGCATCTTCCGCGACGACCTCGACGCCCGGTTCGCGGCCATCTCGACCATCTCTCAGGTCGCCTGGTTCTTCGTGGCGCGGCCGGCGGTGGAGATCCTGCTGCAGCAGGGTCCCCACGGTCCTTCACGCGAGGTCGTGCAGGCCTTCAGCCGTCACGCCGCCGATTTCGCCGTAGCCGCGCTGAGGGCACCCGTGGTCCGGCCGCGCGCGGCGGCCCGCCGGTCCACCCATGCCCGATCGAGGCCGTCATGACCTGCCGCCGCCCGCTCCTGCTCGCCCTGTGGGCCGTGTGCGGCGCGTGCGACCGGCCCGATGACGGAGCGGTCCGCGCCACCGGCACCATCGAGGTGCGCGAGGTGGACGTGTCCCCCCTGGTGCCGGCGCGGGTCGTCCGGGTGCTGACCGACGAGGGCCACCTGGTGCGGATCGGTGATACGCTGGCGACGCTGACGCAGTCCACCACCCGCGCGGACATCGCCCAGGCCGAGGCCGGTGTCCGCGCCGCGGAGGCGTCGCTCCGTGAGGCGGTGGCGGGTGCCCGCCCGCGCGAGATCGACCGCGCCGAAGCCGACCTGCGCGTCGCCGAGGCCGAGGCGGTGCGCGCCATGCGCGACCTCGAGCGCCTCGAGCCGCTCGCCGACAGCGGGACCGTGAGCCGGCAGAGCCTCGACGCGGCGCGCGCCGACGCCCAGACCGCCGTGGGCCGGCGGGACGCCGCGCGCCAAGCCCTCAGGCTGCTGCAGGAAGGCACCCGCGCCGAGCGGGTGCAGGCGGCGCGGGCCCAGGTGGCAAGCGCGCGGGCCACGCTCGCGGCGTCCCGGGCCGTGGCCCAGGATCTGGTGCTCACCGCGCCGGTCGATGGGATCGTCATCTCCCGGAACGCCGAGCCCGGCGAGATGCTGGGCGCCGGCCAGTCGGTGCTCACCCTCGGTGAGACGGCGGCGCCATTCGTCCGGGTCTACGTGCCCACCCGGCAGCTTCCGCGCGTCCGGCAGGGACAGCGTGCCGTCGCCCGGCTGGACGGCTACCCGGACCGGCCGATTCCAGGACAGGTGGTCGCCATCAGTCCCGAGGCCGAGTTTACGCCGCGCATCGCGCTCACGGAGGAGGAGCGTGCCGACCTGGTCTTCGGCGTGAAGGTCGCGCTCAGCGACACCACCGGGCTTCTCCGGCCGGGACTGCCGGCCACAGTCGAGCTGGAGCAGGCGGCCTCGCGATGAGCCCCGGACCCGTTGGCGCCCAGGCCCCCGCGTCCGACACCGTAGTGGCGCACGGACTGCGGAAGACGTTCGGCACGATGGTGGCCGTCGAGGGACTGGATCTGGCGATCCATCGCGGCGAAGTGTTCGGCCTCCTCGGCCCCAACGGCTCGGGCAAGACGACCACCATCCGGATGCTCTGTGGCCTGATGGTGCCGAACGGCGGGTCGGCCACGGTCGTGGGGTTCGACATCGTGCGGGAGGCGGAGCAGCTCCGGCGGCGCATCGGCTACATGTCGCAGCGGTTCGGGCTGTATGACGATCTCACCGTCACCGAGAATCTCACTTTCTACGCGTCGATCTACGGCCTGCACGGCGCGGAGCGGCGGGCCCGCGTGGCGGAGCTGCTCGACGAGCTCGGCCTCCGCGAGCGAACTGCCCAGCTGGCCGGCACCCTGAGCGGCGGCTGGAAACAGCGGCTGGCGCTGGCCTGCGCCACCGCGCACCGTCCGGCGATGCTCTTTCTGGACGAGCCCACCGCCGGGGTCGACCCGGCCTCGCGCCGTCTCTTCTGGCAGCGGATCTACGCGCTGGCGGAACAGGGCACCACCATCCTCGTCACCACCCACTACATGGACGAAGCCGAGCGCTGCCAGCGGCTGGCCTTCCTCTCCCGCGGCAAGCTCATCGCGGTGGGCACGGTGGCGGAGGTGCTCGAGCACTTCCACCAGCCGACCATCGAGGACGTCTTCATCGAGCTGCAGCGGCGGGACGAAGGAGTCGTGGTATGAGCCCGTTCCAGCGGCTCGCCAGATCGCCGCTCTGGGTCATGCTCTGGAAGGAGCTGGTCCAGCTTCGCCGCGACCGCATGACGCTGGGTCTGATGCTGGGCATTCCCGCCATCCAGCTCGCCCTGTTCGGCTACGCCATCCAGACCGAGGTCCGGCACCTGCCGACGGTGGTGCTCGACGAGTCGCGGAGCTCCGAGAGCCGCCGCCTGGTCGAGGTGTTCGCCAACAGCGGGAACTTCGACATCATCGAGCGCGTCCCCGACCGCGCCACGCTCGCCCGGCGGATCGAGACCGGCCGGGCGAGCGCGGCCCTCGTCATCCCGCCCGGCTTCATGCGCGACCTCAGGCGCGGCCGCGGCGCGGAGGCGCAGGTGATCGTCGATGCCGCGGACCCGCTGGCGTCCTCCGCCGCGCTCTCCGGGGCGGCCCAGGCGGGCACGGCCCGGGCGGCGGCCATCGCTCGGGCAGCGGGCGGCGGCGCGGCGGCGCTGAGCGTGCGCGTGCGCCCGTGGTACAATCCGGGCCTCCGGAGCGCGGTCTACATCGTCCCCGGCATCGTAGGCGTGCTCCTGTCGCTCACGCTCGTGCTCATCACCAGCATGGCCGTCGTGCGCGAGCGGGAGCGCGGCACGCTCGAGCAGCTCATCGTGACCCCGATCGACAAGACCAGCCTGATGCTGGGGAAGATCCTCCCGTTCCTGCTCATCGGCTACGTGCAGATCACGGTCATTCTCGTGCTGGGCCGGCTGCTCTTCCACGTGCCGATGCTCGGGAGCATCCCGCTGCTGTACCTGTTGAGTCTCGCCTTCATCGTCGCGAGCCTCGCGCTCGGGCTCCTCATGTCCACGCTGGTGCAGAGCCAGGTGCAGGCCATGCAGCTCAGCTTCCTCTTTCTCCTGCCCAACATCCTGCTGTCGGGCTTCATGTTTCCCCGCCAGGCGATGCCGGCGCCGGCCCAGTGGATCGGTGCCACCCTGCCGCTCACCTACTTCCTGACGATTCTTCGCGGGGTGCTCCTCAAGGGCACCGGGATCGCCGAGCTCTGGCCGGAGGCGCTCGCGCTCGTGGGGTTTGCGGTGGGCCTGGTGGTCCTGAGCGTCACCCGCTTCCACAAGACGATCGAGTAACGCTCCGGAGCGCCTTCCGGGCGACGCTATACTTCGCGGATGCCACGCCATGGCCCCGGCCGACCGGTCC
The DNA here is from genome assembly GCA_963815515.1 of uncultured Gemmatimonadales bacterium. GTDB lineage: Bacteria > Gemmatimonadota > Gemmatimonadetes > Gemmatimonadales > GWC2-71-9 > CAVVWJ01. Next base: position 94,628 of record CAWFGP010000004.1, on the reverse strand, counting down.
CGCTCGGCGCTACCTGGAGCGGAACCGCGACGACGTTTGCGCTCTATGCCGCGCACGCGACGGCCGTCGAGCTCTGCCTGTTCCTCGGTGCCGACGACGCGGTGGACTCCGCGCGGGTTCCGCTCACCGCGGGGCCGGACTCGATCTGGACCGTCACCGTCGAAGGGGTCGGGCCGGGACAGTTGTACGGGTTTCGTGTGCACGGACCGTATGCACCGGAGCAGGGACATCGCTACAACCCCGCGAAGCTGCTGCTCGACCCCTACGCCCGCGCGCTGAGCGGGTCGGTCCACTGGAACTCGGCGCTCGCGAGTCATCCCGACGGCCCGCCCGGCGCGCCGGTGGAAGTTTCCGCGGATCCGCGTGACAGCGCCGGCGCCGTGCCCAAGTGCGTGGTGGTCGATCCGGCATTCGATTGGACCGGAGACCTGCGACCACGCACCCCGTGGGAGCGCACGGTCATCTACGAGTGCCACGTGAAGGGGATGACGATGCTGCACCCGGACGTGCCCCGGGAGCTCCGCGGCACGTACCTCGGACTCTGCAGCGAGCCGATCCTGGCGCATCTGCGCTCACTCGGCGTCACGGCGGTCGAGCTGCTCCCGGTGCACCAGGAGGCGAGCGAGGCGCGGCTCGCGGGCCTCGGTCTGGTCAACTACTGGGGCTACAGCTCCATCGGGTACTTCGCGCCGGACGTGCGCTTCGCCACGGCCGGGCACGGACGCCAGGTCGAGGAGTTCAAGGCCATGGTCCGCCGGTTTCACGCGGCGGGGCTGGAAGTGCTGCTCGACGTGGTGTACAACCACACCGCGGAAGGCGGTCACCGGGGCCCCACGCTCTCGTTCCGGGGCCTCGACAACGCCGCCTACTATCGGCTGGATCCGACGCATCGCGACCGGTACCTGGACTTCACCGGCTGCGGCAACATGGTCGACCTTCGGTGCAGTCCCGGGCTGGACCTGGTGCTCGACAGCCTGCGCTACTGGGTCGAGGAGATGCATGTCGACGGATTTCGCTTCGACATCGCGCCCGCGCTCGGCCGCCGCGAACCGGCGTTCGATCCGGCCGCGCCGTTCTTCCAGCGCGTGGCCCGGGACCCGGTGCTGTCGGACGTGAAGCTGATCGCCGAACCGTGGGACCTCGGCCCGGACGGCTATCAGCTCGGCGCCTTCCCGCCGGGGTGGGCGGAGTGGAACGGCAAGTTCCGCGACGGCGCGCGCCGCTTCTGGCGCGGCGACACCGGCGCCGTGGGCGAGCTCGCTTCGCGGGTGAGCGGGAGCAGCGACCTCTTCGCCGCCGGCGACCGCGGGCCGCTGGCGAGCGTGAACTTCGTCACCTGCCATGACGGATTCACCCTGCACGATCTCGTGAGCTACGAGCACAAGCACAACGAGGCCAACGGCGAGGCCAACCGCGACGGGAGCGACCACAACCTGAGCCGGAACTGGGGGGTCGAGGGGCCGGCGACCACCACCCAGGTGGCCCGGGTGCGCGAGCGGGTCAAGCGCAGCCTGCTCGCGACGCTGGCGTTCTCGCAGGGCGTGCCCATGCTGTCCCATGGCGACGAGCTCGGCCGCACCCAGCACGGCAACAACAACGCGTACTGTCACGACGGACCGCTGACCTGGGTCCATTGGGACCTCGACCCGTCCGGCGAGGCGCTGTTGCGGTTCACCCGGGCGGTGCTGGCCATCCGCGCCGCGACGCCGGCGCTTCGCCGGAGCACGTTCTTTCCCGCCGAGCCGGCGGGGGCGCACGGGCTCACCTGGCTCTCGGCGGACGGGGCGCCGATGACCCCCGCCGAGTGGGAGCACGAATCCAATCACTGCCTGGGGATGCTGTTCGACGACGGCGCGCCGCTCCTGCTGCTGCTCAACGGCGGCGGGCGCTCGCGGGCCTTCGCACTGCCCGAGCATCCCGCAGGCGCCTGGACCGTCATGGTCGATACGGCTCACGAGGGCGAGCGTGAGATCACCGGCGGCCTCACGCTCGCGCCCCACTCGCTCATCCTCCTCCGGCACGCCTAGGAGCCCGCCATGCGTCTCGAGCCGCTCGCCCCCGGAACCACTCTGGACCTCGGCGACGAGGCGGCGCGAGCGCCGGCCGATGCCCCGGGGAAGGACGCGGCCGTGGCGGAGACCGAGCGCCTGGCACGGCGCATCGACGAGCTGCAGGACGTGCTGTACGCGGAGGGCCGGCGGGCGCTGCTCGTGGTGCTGCAGGGCCGGGACACGGCGGGCAAGGACGGCACGCTGCGGAACGTGTTCGGACCGCTCGACCCGTTGGGCCTCACGGTCACCAGCTTCAAGGCGCCTTCGCCGATCGAGCTGGCCCATGACTTTCTCTGGCGGGTGCACCAGGCCGTGCCGGTCCGCGGGACGATCGGCGTCTTCAACCGCTCGCACTACGAGGACGTCCTGGTGGTCCGGGTCCACGCGCTGGTTCCCGAGTCGGTCTGGCGCCCGCGCTACGACCAGATCGTGCAGTTCGAGCGGTTGCTGACCGAGAACGGGGTCACCATCCTCAAGTTCTTCCTGCACATCTCACGGAAGGAGCAGCGGGAGCGGTTACTGGCGCGGCTGGAGGATCCGGCGAAGTACTGGAAGTTCGCGGCGGGCGATCTGGCCGAGCGGGAGCGGTGGGACGAGTACACCGAGGCGTATCGCGAGGCGCTCGCGCGGACCAGCACACCGGAGGCGCCCTGGTATGTCGTCCCCGCGGACAAGAAATACCTGCGAGACGTGCTGGTGGCGCAGGTCGTGGCGGAGCGGCTGGAACGGATGGATCCGAAGTACCCCGGCCCGCCCGAGGGATTGGACCAGTTCAGGCGGGCGCTGCGCTGAGCTCAGCTCTTGCCGTCGGGCCCGACGATGATGAAGGTGAGCGTGCCCCCCACCGAGACGAACGGCATCTTGTTGCCGAGGGTCTGCTCCAGCGTTTTCTGCAGTCGCGGCGTCGAGGCGGTGACCACCACCCCCAGCTGCATGCCGGTGCTGGGTCCGCCGGCCGGCGGCACGAAGTTCTCCCAATCGAGCGTATACTCGGGCTTGGCGAAGCTGAAGTTCTGTGGGAGATAGGGCACGAGATCCGCGGGCACCAGCCCGGGGCCGGCCTCGGAGGGCCAGGCGTTGTGCTCGTACCACGCGCCGTAGGCCGCCAGGCGAACCGACTCGAGGTCGGCCGCCACCTGGGCGGCCCGCGCGCGGTGGCGCAGGTCCACGTACTTGAGGACCGCCAGGCTCGCCAGGAGGCCCATCACGATCATCACCATCATGAGCTCGATGATGGTGAATCCGTGGCGACGACGGCTCATCGGGTTCTCCTGGCGATGACTTCGAAGCTGTTGCCGACAAACCGCGTCAACGACTCGCCCGACGTGAACGACACCCGGATGCCATCGCCGTCGCCCTCGAGCTGGTAGCCCGCCGCCGTCCGCTGATAGCTGATCCCCGCACCGTTCGCTCCGGCCTGCTCCAGGGTTACCGGCAGCTGCCCCCGCTGCTGGCGGAAGCGCTCGATGTGCTGCGCGGCGTTGGCCACGCTGATCCGGAGGCTGGCCTGGCGTACCGCCGCGGACTCCGGCGGGGTCGGCGCCGGGAAGGCCCACTCGGGACGCTCGACGTACAGGTACACCAACACGAAGGCGAGCACGACCCCGCAGACGACCATGAGCAGCCGGGACGCGCCGCGGTTGCGCCGCCGCGCCTCGGCTGCCAGCTGCTCGAGCTCGCGCTCCTCCGCCGCGGTCTTGAGCACGGTATCGAAGGCCGCAAGCAACGCCTTCTTCTCGGGTGAGGCGGCCGCGTTCGGTGGGGGCGTCGTGGTGTCCTGGCTCATGTCGGCACTCCGGTTGTGGATCCGGCCTAGCGCGCCGGCCGCTCTCCGGCGAGCGCGCGCTCCACCTGCGCGGGAAAGGCCCGAATATCGATGGGCTTCGTGATGTAGCCGTCGAACCCCGCCGCGAGCGCCCGCTCGCGGTCCCCGCTCATCGCGTGCGCCGTCAAGGCCAGGACGGGGAGGTTTCGTTGATCCGACGCGCGAATCTCGGCCAGCAGCGTGAAGCCGTCCTTGCCGGGCAACTGGATGTCCATCAGGACCAGCTCCGGCCGGTCGCGCTCCAGCGTCTCGAGCAATCCGTCGCCGCCGGCCAGGCCGACCACCTCGTGCCCCTTCATGGTGAGCAGGGTGCGGAACAGGCGCATGTTGTCGGGGCTGTCTTCGACGATCAGGATCTTGGGCACGAATCACCCTCCCCGCGGGCAAGAACTACGCCAGTGAGCGTTGCCAAACCGCGCCCGCGGCGGGCGTGGCCGGTTGCACATTACTTCGGAAGCGATTGTCCCGTCAGCTGTTGGCGCTTGAGGACGGCGCGCACCCGGGCGACCAGAGATCGGGTCTGCACCGGCTTCGTCAGGTAGTCCTGCGCCCCGAGGTCCAGGGCTTTTTCCTCGCTCTCGCCGTGCTGTGCGGTGAGGACGATGACCGGCAGCGACGCCGTCCGCATCTGCGTGCGGAGCTCTTCCAGGACGCCGAGCCCGTCCAGGCGCGGCATCTCCAGGTCGAGGATCACGAGATCGATGCGGCCCCGCTCCACCGCCTCGAGCGCATCCAGCCCATCGGCCGCCTCGACCACCTCGAAGCCTTCGCGCTGCAGGACGCTCTTGATCAGCCGGCGCATCTGGGGATCGTCGTCCGCCAGCAGAATCCTGGTCTGGTCCGCGGCGTCCGCGTCCGGTGTGCCGGGCGACGACCCGGCGGGCTCGCTCGACCGGATTGAAGTCCGTGTCGCGGAATCCGCCGGAGGAACGGTGGGCGCCGGCGCCGCGGCGCGTGCGGCGCCCGTGGCGGAGTCCTCACCGCCGTGCTCGCCCAGGACGCGCGTCAGCTCGTCGATGGACGTATCGCCCATCCAGACCCGCTCGAGGCCCGTCTCCCACAGGGTCCGCATCCCCAGCTTCCGAGCCGCCGCGGCGAGGGCCTCCGGCATGGCGCCGCCGTCGATCAGCCGCCCGACCGATTCGTCCACCGGCATGATCTCGAACACCGGCATCCGGCCGCGGTAGCCCCGGCCGTTGCACTGCCGGCAGCCGACGGCCTGGCGGACCTTCACGGCAATCGCAGAGTCCGCCGGCGGGCGCATCTCGGGCGGCAGCGTCGCCGCGTCGACCGTCTCGGCGCAGGCCTCGCACAGGCGCCGGAGGAGCCGCTGGGCCACGACGCCCTTGAGCACCGACGCCACCTTGAAGGCGTCGACCCCCATGTCGCGCAGGCGCACGATCGCCGAGGGGGCGTCGTTGGTATGCAGGGTGGACAACACGAGGTGGCCGGTGAAGCCGGCCTGGATCGCGGTGGTGGCGGTCTCCAGATCGCGGATCTCGCCCACGAGCACGATGTCGGGATCCTGGCGGAGCACCGAGCGCAAGGCCGTGGCGAAGGTGAGACCCTGAGCCTCGCTCACCTGGATCTGCGAGATGCCGGCCACCTGGTACTCGACCGGATCCTCCACCGTCACGATGTTGACCTTGCCGGTCTTGAGCTGGTTGAGCGCCGCATACAGCGTCGTCGTCTTGCCGCTGCCGGTGGGCCCGGTCACCAGCACCATCCCCTCGCGGTGTCCGAGCAGCCGCTCGATCATGTCGCGCTCGTGGGCGGCCAGGCCCAGGGCGGCGATGGTGCCGCGGAGGTTGGTCTTGTCGAGGATCCGGATGACGACCTTCTCGCCGCGGCGAGCCACCGGGATGGTCGAGACGCGGAGGTCCACGGTCTGCCCGTCCACCCGCGCCGCGGCATGCCCATCGTGCGGCCGGAGCGGATCGGTCACGTCGAGCTTGGCCCAGATCTTCACCCGCCGGACGAGCGCGCCGCCGGCGGCTTCGGGCAGCCGCATGACTTCCCGGAGCACGCCGTCCACGCGGTAGCGCACGACCACGCCACCCTCGGTGGGCTCGGCGTGGATGTCGCTCGCGCCTTCGCGCACGGCATCGCTGATCATCGCGTCGACCAGCTTGGCCACCGGGGCATCGAGGTCGCGCTCCGGTGCCACGGGCACCGAGTCGGCGTCCACCGCTTCGACCCGGGACGGTTCGAGGCCGCCGAGCAGGCGCTCGATCGAGCGCTCGGGCCGGTACAGCTCGTCGATCCGCTCGGCCAGCGCGCCGGGGGTGGCGACCTGGAAGGAGACCTCGCGGCCGGTGACGAAGCGGAGGGTCTGCTCGAGGTCGAGGTCGCGCGGATCGGCGCTGGCGATCTGGATCGTGCGCTCGTTGGCGGAGAGCGGCACCACCTGGTGCTTGCGGGCCAGCGACTCCGGCACCAGCGATACGATGCGTGTGTCGGCCGCCGCCAGGTTGGCGAGCGGGACACGGAAGCGGCGCGCCACGGCGTCCGCCACCTGGGCGTCGGTAGCCAGCCCGGCGCCGACCACGGCCGGCCAGAGGGCCGAGGCGGTCTCGCCCACCTGGGCGAGCTGGTCGGGCGTGAGGACGCTGCCCATGACCAATACGGGGCCGAGCCAGGTGTCGTCCACCCGGGTCGCTCCGCGGTCGGCGCGGACCGTGCTCAGACTACGTTGAGAATCAACCGTCATGTCGATACAATGCGGGCCGACCTTTGGCATTCACGGCGGCTGGCGCCGCCTCATTCGGGCGGCCGCATGCATTCCGTGACTCGGTCCAACGGAACCTGATTCGTGCGTCCATCGTCGCTCACCGTGATCGGCCTGGGCGCCATCGGCGGATCGCTGGCCTGGCAGGCGCGCCTGGCCGGCATTCCGCGTGTCGTCGGGGTATCGGCCTCGCGCGCGGAAGGGGTCCAGGCGCTGCAGACCTCGGCGATCACCGAGCTCGCCGACAGCCCGGCCAAGGCCATGCGGGGTGCCGAGCTCGTGGTCCTGGCGGTCCCCGCGCAGGTTACGCTGGAACTTATCGGCCGGTTGCACTCATTGCTTGAGTCCGGCGCCCTCCTGACCGACGTCTGCAGCGTGAAATCCCCGGTGGTCGCCCGGGCCACCGCCGAGGGCCTGGGCGGCCGGTTCGCCGGCGGCCATCCGCTGGCGGGGACCCACGGCTCGGGGTTCGCTGCCGCCCGTCCCGACCGTCTGCGCGGGTGCGTGGTCTACGTCTGCGAGACCGGAGCGCCCGGTGGCGACCAGGCCGCCCGGCGGGTCATGAGCTTCTGGGAGCAAGTGCTCGAGGCCCAGCCGGTGCTGATCGACGCGGCGGCGCACGACCGGCAGCTCGCCTGGACCAGCCATCTCCCGCAGGCCGTGGCGTCGGCCCTGGCCAAGGCGCTCGCCGACCGGGGCCTGGCCGGCGTCTCGTTCGGGGCGGGCGCCCGGGATACCACGCGGCTGGCCGCCAGCAGCCCGGACATGTGGATCGACATCCTCCTCTACAATCGCGCCGCCGTGGTCGAGGCGCTCGAGGCCACCGAGCACAGCCTCGCCGAGCTTCGGCGCCTGATCGCCGCCGGCGATGCCGAGGGGCTTCGGGCCTATCTGGCGGGAGCGCAGCGCTTTCGCGAAGGACTGGACCGATGATCGTGGGCGGCGTCGTGCGCGTGCCGGGCGACAAGAGCATCACCCATCGCGCGCTGCTGTTCGCCGCGCTGGCCCGGGGAAGGAGTCACGTGGGTGGCGCGCTGACCTCGCTCGACGCGCGGAGCAGCGCCCGGGTCCTGCGGCAGCTCGGCGCCGAGATCTCGCCGCTTCGACCGGCGAGCGTCGTTTCCATCGTCGGGCGAAACCGCTTTCGCCGACCGCAGGAGACCCTCGACTGCGGCAACTCCGGCACCACCACCCGGCTGCTCCTCGGCCTCCTGGCCGGACACCGCTTTGCGGCCACTCTCACCGGCGATGCTTCCCTCCGCCGCCGGCCGATGCGGCGGGTCACGGTGCCGCTCTCGCGCATGGGCGCCCGGTTCACCGAGCAGGCCGGCGACGGCTTGCCGCTCACCGTGCGGGGCGGGGCGCTGACCCCGCTCACGTACGAGATGCCGGTGTCGAGCGCGCAGATCAAGAGCGCGATCCTGCTGGCCGGGCTCGCCGGCGAGGTCGAGGTCGCCCTCCGGGAGCCGCACGGCCGCTCGCGCGATCACAGCGAACGGATGCTCCGCGCCTTCGGCTACCGCGTGGACGAGACCGATGGCTGGATCCGGTTCGCCCCCACCGGCCGGATCGAGCCGTTCCAGCTCCAGGTCCCCGGCGATCCCTCGTCGGCTGCGTTTCTGGCCGGCGCGGCGGTGCTGGCGGAAGGCGGCGAGCTGCGCATCGCCGGCGTCGGCGTCAATCCCACTCGCACCGGCTTCCTCGCCGTGCTGGCGCGGATGGGCGCGCCGGTTGGGGTAGAGGACGCCACCGAGCACTTCGGCGAGCCCGTGGCCGATCTGGTCCTCCGTCCGGCGCGGCTGCGCGCCACGGAGGTCGCGGCCGGCGAGATCCCGGGACTGATCGATGAGATTCCCCTGCTGGCGGTGCTCGCGGCGCGCGCCGAGGGAACGACGATTTTCCGCCAGGTCGGCGAGCTCCGGGTGAAGGAGAGCGACCGGCTCGGCCTGATCGCGGAGAACCTGCGGTCGGTCGGCTGCCGCGCCGAGGTCTCGGGCGACGACCTGTACGTCGAGGGCGGGAGCGCGCCGCCGCGCGGTCCCGTGCGGAGCGCCGCCGATCACCGGCTGGCCATGGCGTTCGCCGTGCTGGGCACGGTGCCGGGGGCGCGGATCCGGGTGGACGACATGGCGTGCGCCGCCGTGAGCTTTCCCCGCTTCCCCGAGACGCTGCGCAGCCTGGCGCGGCGGGCTCGCCCATGAAGGGCGGCGTCGTCGCCATCGACGGCCCCTCGGCGTCGGGGAAATCCACCACCGCCCGGGCCGTGGCCGAGGCGATCGGGTTCGCCCACCTCGACTCGGGCGCGCTCTACCGGGGGGTGACCCTGGTGGCGCTGCGCGAGGCGGCGCGCCGGGGCCGGGCCGACGACGACCCGCTGGCGGTGCTCGACGCGGAGACCATCCTCCGCGCCGCCGAAGACCGCGGCCTGATGCTCCAGCCGGACGGGGCCGGATTCGCGGCTTACCTCGAGGGCGAGCCGGTGGATACCGAGATCCGGGGCTCGCGCGTCACCGCCGCGGTGTCGGCGGTATCGGCCGTGCCGGTCGTCCGCGAGTGGGTCAACACCCACCTCCGGGCCATGGTGCGGGCCGGCCGGGACGTGGTCGTGGACGGCCGTGACATCGGGACGGTGGTCTTTCCCGACGCCGACCTGAAGATCTTCCTCACCGCGTCGCCCGAGACCCGGGCGGGGCGGCGGGTCAGTCAGCGTGGCCTGCCCCCGGAGCCGGCCCGGCTCGAGGCCGAAGCCATGGCGCTCGCGGCCCGGGACCAGGCCGATTCGACGCGAGAGGTGGCACCGCTGCGTCCGGCGGACGGAGCGGTGCCCATCGACACGACGGAGCTCACCTTCGCGGAACAGGTCGGCAGGATCGTGGCGCTCGCCCGGCCGATTTTCGGGCGGCCGTAGGGCGGCTGCGTCGAGCTGCCGTCGTATCCCCCTTCAAGTGCTTGTCCCACCTTGCGTTGCCATGGAACCCGGTATATCGTTACGGGCTTCCTCTCTCGGCACATCGGCCGAGGGATGGGTTCTCACTCCTCTCCCGCGGCTCTGATGGCGCGGTAGTACAAAGGACGGCCAGCTCCGCATGCTCGATCAACTCCAACCCGCTACTCACCAGACCTTCATCTCCCCCACCGGCCTCCGCGTCCGGCAGGACCTCTACGACGAAGAGTACTCCGACGAAGACTACGAGCAGATGCTCTCGATGTATGAGGGCACCATGGCGCAGATCGTCGAAGGCGAGATCGTCAAGTCGAAGGTGCTCCGCGTCACGGATAACGCCGTCATCCTCGATGTCGGCTTCAAGTCGGAAGGCTCCGTCCCCCTCGACGAGTTCAAGGATCCCCAGTCGCTGAAGGAAGGCGACGAGGTCGAGGTCTTCCTCGAGCATCTCGAGGACCAGGAGGGCGCGGTCGTCCTGTCGAAGAAGAAGGCCGACTTCATGCGGGTGTGGGAGAAGATCCGCGTGGCGCACGAGAGCGACGAGCCGGTCGAGGGCACGCTGGTCAAGAAGATCAAGGGCGGCGTGGTGGTGAATCTGATGGGCGTCGACGCGTTCCTCCCCGGCAGCCAGATCGCGCTCCGCCGGGTGCCGAACATCGACGAGCTGCTGGGGTCGACCTACGAGTTCAAGATCATCAAGCTCAACAAGCGCCGGCGGAACATCGTCGTCAGCCGCCGGGTGATCCTGGAGAACGAGCGGGCGCACAAGCGCGAGCACCTGATGAAGGAGCTCGCCGTCGGCCAGGTGCGGAAGGGCGTGGTCAAGAACATCACCGACTTCGGCGCCTTCATCGACCTCGGCGGCGTGGACGGCCTGCTGCACATCACCGACATGTCCTACGGGCGGGTGTCGCACCCGACCGAAATGGTGGCCATCGGCAAGGAAGTCGAGGTCAAGATCCTCGACATCGACTGGCAGCGCGAGCGCATCAGCCTCGGCATGAAGCAGCTCCAGTCCTACCCGTGGCAGAACGTGGCCGCCAAGTACCCGGTCGGCACCCGGGTGCAGGGCAAGGTGGTCTCGATCACCAACTACGGCGCGTTCGTCGAGATCGAGCCGGGCATCGAGGGCCTGGTCCACATCTCCGAGATGAGCTGGACCCGGAACGTGCGCCACCCGTCCAAGATCGTGAGCATCGGTGAGACCATAGAGGCGGTCGTGCTCAAGGTCGACGAGGCGGAAGAGAAGATCTCGCTCGGCATGAAGCAGACCGAGCAGGACCCGTGGATGGTGCTGCCGCTCAAGTACCCGGTCGGCACCCGGATCCAGGGCAAGGTCCGGAACCTCACCAGCTTCGGCGCCTTCGTCGAGATCGAGCCGGGCATCGACGGGCTGATCCACATCTCGGACATGTCGTGGACCAAGCGAGTCCAGCACCCGTCCGAGGTGGTCAAGAAGGGCGACGGCGTAGACGTCGTGATCCTCAACATCGACGCCGAGAACAAGCGGATCTCGCTCGGGCTCAAGCAGGCCGAGGAAGATCCCTGGCTCCGGATCGGCGAGACCTATCCGATCGGCCTCGAGCTCCGCGGCCGCGCCGTACGCCTGATGGACAAGGGGGTCGTCGTGGACCTCGGCAACGACATCGAGGGCTTCGTCCCGATGTCGCAGCTCGGCATCGCCAACATCGAGAACCCCGGCGACGCGGTGAAGGAAGGCCAGCCGCTCGACCTCAAGGTGCTCGAGGTGGATCCGATCCATCATCGGATCGTGCTGGCGGTCGTCGGCTATCCGGACGAGCCGATCATCCCCCCGGTCAAGCCGGTCTACGAGGAGAGCAAGGCGGAGTAGACGCAGCGCCGAACGGCGGCACGAGCGGGTCCCTTCACGGGACCCGCTCTCGTATCCGGCTACCGAGACCACATCCGGAGGTGTCGATGCGCACCTGGGCCGCTGATTCGATCCCGCAACAGCTCGTTCCCGAGGCCGCGCGCATCCGGCCAGGCGTGCCGTTCGATCCGGCAGCGGCGACGCGGGCCTACCTGGCCACCGTGCCCGCGGACGTCCGGGCCCGTTCCGACGCGTACACCGAGGGCGGGTACTGGATTCAGGGGTGGGGGACACTGCTCTCGGCGGTGATCCTGCTGCTGCTGCTCCGGACCGGCTGGTCGCGGCGCGCCCGGGACTGGGCCGAGCGACGGAGCCGCCGCCGCCCGGTCCGCACGTTGCTCTATTACGTGCCCTTCACGCTTGCCGTGACCCTGCTGAGCTTCCCGTTCACGGTGTACACCGGCTTCGTGCGCGAGCACGCGTACGGCCTCGCCACCCAGGGCTTCGGCGGCTGGATGCGGGATCAGATGGTCGCGCTGGGCGTGTCGCTCGTCCTGGGCGGCATCGCCGTGGCCGTCCTGTACGAGGTGCTCCACCGCTTTCCTCGCGCGTGGCCGACCCTGGGCGCCGCCGTCATGACGGGCTTCATCGTGATCGGGGGGCTGATCGCACCGGTCTTCATCGCGCCCCTGTTCAACCGCTACACGCTCCTGACCGACGCGCGCATCCGCGAGCCGATCGTCCGCCTGGCGCACGCCAACGGCATCGCCGCCGACCGGGTGTACGTGATGGACGCGTCGCGCCAGACCACCCGCATCAGCGCGAACGTGTCCGGGCTGCTGGGAACCGACCGGATCACGCTCAACGACAACCTGCTGCGGCGCGCGTCCCTGCCCGAGATCGAAGCGGTCATGGGCCATGAGATGGGCCACTACGTCCTGCTCCATATCTATCAATTCATATTGTTCTTCGCGCTCGTGGCGATCGGCGGGTTCGGGCTGCTCCGGGCCGGCTTTGCGTGGGCCGTGGGCCGATATGGCGCGAGCTGGGGCGTACGCGGGATCGACGACCCGGCCGGATTCCCCCTGTTCACGCTGATCTTCACGCTGTATCTCTTTCTCCTCACGCCGGTCCTCAACACCTACGTCCGGAGCACCGAGGGCGCGGCCGACATCTTCGGGCTCAATGCCGCTCGCCAGCCCGACGGGTTCGCCCTCATCGCCCTCAAGCTCGCCGACTACCGGAAACTCGATCCGGGGCCGCTGGAGGAGATCCTGTGGTTCGATCACCCCAGCGGCCGGGCGCGCATCCGGATGGCGATGCAGTGGAAAGCCGCCGAGCTCGCGCCGGGCGACGGGAAGTAGCCGCCACATGACCGCCTTCGCGCTGAAAATGTCCGGCGCCCTGTTCGTGGCGGCCGCGGTCATGCTCTGGCTCGGCTGGACGCTGCTGCGCGTCCGGCCCTCCGGGTTCTTCGTCCCCCGGCAGTTCGCCGCGATCCGGGCCGACTACCGCCGGTGGATCTGGCTGTATCGGGTGCACATCTTCGGCTATATCGTCACGATCATGGGTGCCGCGGCGCTGGCCGGGGTGGTGGACGGACAGGATGCCCGAGTGGTGACCTGGCCAGGCCTCGCCGTGCTCGCGATCGGCTCGCTCGTCGGGGGGCTCGGCGCCGCGTTCTACTACCACATGGGCGCCTGGGGCGCGCTCGACCTCGCAGGCCGGAGCGAGGACGAGAGCGCCCACTTCATCGCGGGGCTCAAGGTCCTCACCCATTACGCGACCTGCCTGGTGCGCTTCGGCCGGGTGTTCTTCGGCTTCGGCCAGCTCGTGCTCGCCGCCGGCCTGCTGCATGCCGGCATACTGCCCGGCTGGGTGGCCCTCGCCGCGGGTCTGCTGGGAGTCGCGGCGATCGGCGTGACGATGGCCAAGCCGGACGAGCTCGAGCGGTACCGCCCGATCTTCCATCTCAACGCGGCGTGGATGCTGGTCCTGGGCCTGGTCATGCTGCGTGCGGGGGTCGGTGCCTCCGGCTAGGGCCCGGCTGCTGCTGGTCGGGGCGGGGCACGCGCACCTCGAGATCCTCCGCCGCCTCGCGCTCGAGCCGACCCAGGAGCTCGAGACGACGGTCGTATCCCTCGAGGAGCGCCACTTCTACTCCGGCATGACACCGGGCTACCTCGCCGGCCAATACACGGCGGCCGACATTACCTCCGACGTGCAGGCCATCGCGCAGCGGGCGGGGGCGCGATGCGTGATCGGGTGCGCTGCCGGTCTCGAGCCCGCGGCGCGGCAGGTGACGCTCCAGGACGGCCGCACCCTGCCGTACGACCTGGTCTCCTTCAACATCGGCTCGCTGCTCGCGGGGGCGGACGGGGCCGCCGCCGCGCACGCCGAGCGGATCAAGCCGCTGCATCGGGTGGCCCGCCTCAAGGAGCGGCTCGATGCCCTTGCCAACGGGGACGGTCATCGGCCGGCGCGCGTCGTCGTGATCGGCGCCGGCGCCGGCGGCGTGGAGGTGGCTTTCGCGGCCGCGGCGACGCTCGACCGGAGTGGACGGGCGCGCGATATCACGATCGTGGACCGTGGCAGCCGGATCCTGAGCGGCTACGGCGAGCGGTTCCAGCGATTGACCGAACGCGCGCTGAAGACGCACCGGATCGGCCTGCGCCTCGGTGCCGGTGTCACTGCGGTGGAGTCCGACCAGGTGCTGCGCGAAGGCGGCGACGCTCTCCCCAGCGATCTGACTGTCTGGCTCACCGGCCCCCAGGGCGCCTCCCTGTTCGGCGCTTCCGGTCTGCCGACCGAGCCGCGGGGATTTCTGTGGATCGACGATACGCTGCGAAGCGTGGCCGATCCGCGCGTGTTCGCGGTCGGTGATTGCGGGACCTTCACGCAATTTCCCGGGATCGCCAAGTCCGGAGTGTATGCGGTCCGCGAGGCGCCGATCCTCTGGCACAATCTCCTGGCCGCGACCCGGGACCAGCCGCTGATCCGGTATCGGCCGCAGCGTTCGTTCCTCTCCATCCTCAACACTGCCGATGGGCGGGCGCTGCTCAGGTACAAGGGCCTCCGGACCTGGAGCCGGTGGGCCTGGCGGCTGAAGGACCGGATCGACCGGGGATTCATGCGGAAGTACCAACGGCTGCAGGTGCCGACACCGGTGTATTCCTCGGCATCGTCACCCTGAACGAAGCGAAGGGGCCCATGCCGGGTTATGCCCCCTTCGCTTCGCTCAGGGTGACTCCGACGGTGCATGCAGTCAGTCGATGTCCAGATCCCGCTCCAGCGAGAATCGCAGCGCCGTGCCGTCCTTGACCATGCGCTTCTGGTGGCCGTCCAGCAGGCCCCAGGCGAGTCCGCCCCCGGCTCCGACAATCGCGCCCTTCAGCACGCCCGCGCCGGTCACCGCGCCGACAATGGCGCCCGCGGCGGCGCCGACGCCCGTCTTCTTCGCCGTGCTCAGGCCGCGCTCGTCGGTGTCGGCCTTGGCGACGTCGGTCTGCACCCCCCGCACGTCGCCGTTCACATTCACCTTCACCAGCCGAACGGTCGCCGCCTTGGCGTCGCCGGTCCGTTCGACCAGCTTGACCTCGACGGGCGTGTCGGCCACGAGCGCCAACTTGCCACCGACCTTGATGTCGCGCGTGAGGTGACCCTGAAACGTGTCGCCCATGTGATCGCGGGTAACCGGGATGTCCTCGTCGAGCGTGACCGGGATGTAGGTGCCGCTCGGGATGGTGGTGGCCATGGGCTCGGCGGCTGCAAGGCTCCGCTGCGCCACGTCCACCCGACCGTCGTCCTGGCTCTGGGCGGTGGCTATCGAGAGTGTGGCGGAAGCCGCCAGGGCGGCCAGTACTGCCCCAATAGTACGCTTCATGGAATCCTCCTGTCCGGTCGTCGTTGTCGCCCCACATAGTTGGCGGCGGGCCGGCATTTTCTCCGCCGTCCAGACCCCACTGAGGGTGTGCGCCCGCTCACGCCCCGGGGGCAAGTCCTGGGCGCGCAGTGAGATGGCCGCATCCGACCCGGCCGGTCCCGCGGCCGTCACGGCGCTGGAGGACGCACCGTACGAGCGCAAAGTATCCGCCGGGAGCGTAGGGGCGGACGAGATGGCCACGCTCAGCCACGCGGCCGAGGTAGGGCTTCGATCCGAGGCCTGGAACGACGTCGAACGCTCCGTGGCCGGGCTGGGCCCGGCCTTCGTGCGCCTGGAGGAGGCGATCGCCGCCGTCGGAGCGTAACCGCCAGCGCGGGGCCGGCGCTGGTTATATTCTCCCGCCATGTCCGACCCCAGGGAGCTCCTCGACCAGCTGCACCACCGCCAGGCGCTCGCCGAGCAGGGCGGGGGCCCCGCCCGCGTGGCCCAGCAGCACAAGAAGGGCAAGCTCACCGCCCGGGAGCGGCTCGACCTGCTGCTCGACGAGGGCAGCTTCGTCGAGCTCGACCGCTTCGTCACCCACCGCTCCAGCGACTTCGGTCTCGATCAGCACGTCGTCCCCGGCGATGGCGTGGTCACCGGCTCCGGCCGCATCGACGGCCGGCTGGTCTACGTCTTCGCCCAGGACTTCACCGTCTTCGGCGGCTCGCTCAGCGAGGCGCACGCCGAAAAGATCTGCAAGGTGATGGACCTTGCCCTCCGGAACGGCGCGCCCGTCATCGGGCTCAACGACTCGGGCGGCGCCCGCATCCAGGAGGGTGTGGCGTCGCTCGGTGGCTACGCCGACATCTTTCTCCGGAACACCCTCGCCTCGGGCGTGGTGCCCCAGATCTCCGCCATTCTCGGCCCCTGCGCCGGCGGCGCCGTCTACAGTCCCGCCATCACCGACTTCATCTTCATGGTCCGAGGCGTGAGCTACATGTTCGTCACCGGGCCGAACGTGGTGAAGACGGTGACGCATGAAGAGGTGAGCTTCGACGACCTGGGCGGCGCGGACGTGCACGGCAGCACGTCGGGCGTGTCACACTTCGTGCACGATTCCGAGCCGGAATCGCTCCAGGCCATCCGCGAGCTGATCGGCTTCCTGCCGCTCAACAATCTGGACGAGCCGCCGGTGCGCCCCACCGAAGACCCGGTCGACCGGCGGGACGAGGCCCTGCTGGACCTCATCCCGGATGCCTCGAGCAAGCCGTACGACATGCACGGCGTGATCGGCCGCGTGGTCGACGATGGAGGGTTCCTCGAGGTGCACCGCGGGTACGCGGACAACATGCTCGTCGGCTTCGCGCGGCTGGGTGGGCGCCCGGTCGGCATCGTGGCCAACCAGCCCGCCGTCCTGGCCGGCGTGCTGGACATCAGCGCCTCCCTCAAGGCGGCCCGGTTCATCCGTTTCTGTGACTGCTTCAACCTGCCGGTCGTCACCTTCGTCGACGTCCCGGGCTTCCTGCCGGGCGTGGCCCAGGAGCACGGCGGCATCATCAAGCACGGGGCCAAGCTGCTGTTCGCGTACTGCGAGGCGACCGTGCCCAAGCTGACCGTGATCACCCGAAAGGCGTACGGCGGGGCCTACGACGTCATGAGCTCGAAGCACATCCGCGGGGACGTGAACCTGGCGTGGCCGTCGGCCGAGATCGCGGTGATGGGGCCGAAGGGGGCGGTCGAGATCCTGTTCAAGGACGAGATCGCCCGAGCCGAGGATCCGGCGGCGGCCACCGCGCGGCTGATCGAGGAGTACACCGAGAAGTTCGCGCACCCGTACGCTGCCGCGGCGCGCGGCTACATTGACGACGTCATCGATCCGCGCGACACCCGGCCCCGGCTGATCGACGCCCTCCGGGCGCTCCGGACCAAGCGGGACCGGAACCCGGCCAAGAAGCACGGCAACATCCCGCTCTGAGGCGGGGGCGCGGCCGAAGCCCTAGCGAAGATCGAAGTCCTTCACCATACTTGAGATACATGGTCCATCCGCGCTTTCTAGTCGTGCTGCTGGTGCTCGCCGGGGCGTCCCGCCTGGCGGCGCAGGGCGCCATCGATCCGAACGTGGCCCCGCGTGCGGCCGCGCTCGAGCGCGAGGGCGAGCGCCAGATGGCCATCGATCTCCTGGGCCACTATCTCGCTACGGCGCCCGACGACGGGCGGGCCTGGCTGCAGCTCGGCCGGTTCTATCTCCGCGACTCCCGCGACTGGCACCTGCACGGCCACCGGGGCGATCCGGATGGCCTCCTCTATCTCGACTTCGCCGCCACCGCGCTGGACCAGGCGGTCCGCCTGTCGGTCGATTCCGGCCTGGTCTTCCGGGGCATCACCGAGCTCGACCGCGCGCTGGTGGTGGTGGAGCAGGGGGGCTGGGATCCGGACCGCTACTTCCGGCCGCAGCCCGGCGCGCCGGCGATGCCCGCGTTCATCGTGGAGCTGGGAGCGAACCTCCTCACGTCGTGTCCTGCCGGAGGGGTCCTCCTCACCGGCAGCGACCTCGAGTCGGTATCGGTGTGGTCTGGCGGCCAGGATCATCCACCCTTCGACGTGCTTCCCATCCGCCCCGACCGCTATGCCACCGATTCCGTCTATCGCCTGCGCATGGCGGCCGCGATGGGCGTGGACCCCGCGCTGCCGGTCCAGGGCGCGCTGGCCGCGGCGTCCACCAGCCGGACCCTGTGCCTGAGCCCGTCGGCCGACCTGGCCGCCGCGCCCGCGCTCACGTGGGTGCCGTTCCGCCTGGCGCGGCTCAGCCGCCCGGCGGCGCCAGGGACGGACGCGCTCAGCGTAACGGAGCTGCTCAAGGCCAGCCACCAGGACCGTTCGCCGTGGGTGCAGGACGTTCGCGGCGTCTACGAGGCCGCCGCCCGCTACAACGTCCTGCTCTGCGGCAGCCTGCTGCTCTTTCTCGGGGACGCCCCGCCGCCCGCCTGCCGTCCGTGACCACGGCGGTTTCCGCCCCTTGAAGCGCGTCCTGATCGCCAATCGCGGCGAGATCGCCCTTCGCATCGTGCGCGCCTGCCACGAGGAAGGCCTCGAGGCGGTGGCGGTGTACTCCACGGCGGATCGCTCGAGCCCGCACGTGCGCGCCGCCGATCACGCCGTGGCGATCGGCCCGGCAACTCCCTCCCAGAGCTACCTCGATATCAATCGCCTGGTCGAAGCCGCGCAGTCATCGGGAGCCGACGCCGTGCACCCGGGCTACGGGTTCCTGGCCGAGCGGGCGCCGTTCGCGGAGGCCGTCGAGCGCGCGGGGCTCACGTGGATCGGGCCGCCGGCCCAGGCGATCCGCGCGATGGGCGACAAGACCGAGGCGCGCCGCCGCATGCAGGCGGCCGGGGTCCCGATTGTGCCGGGCGCCAGCGCGCCGGTCGACGAGCTCGGGCCCGCCCTCGGCCTGGCCCGCGAGGTGGGCTATCCGGTGATGGTGAAGGCCTCGGCCGGTGGCGGGGGCAAAGGGATGCGGGTGGTACGGACGCCCGAGGAGCTCCCCGGCGCGCTCGAGAGCGCGGCCAGCGAAGCGCTCAAGGCGTTCGGCGACGCCAGCGTCTACCTGGAGAAGTTCATCCAGCGGCCGCGGCACGTGGAGATCCAGGTCCTGGCCGACGACACCCGCACCATTCACCTCGGCGAGCGCGAGTGCTCGATCCAGCGCCGGCACCAGAAGCTGCTCGAGGAGGCGCCCTCGCCGGCGGTCGACTCCGAGCTGCGCGAGTGGATGGGCGCGGCCGCGGTCGCGGCCGCCGAGGCGGTGGCCTATCGCGGCGCGGGGACCTGCGAGTTCCTGCTCGCGCCCGACCGCTCGTTCTACTTCCTCGAGATGAACACCCGCATCCAGGTTGAGCACCCCGTCACCGAGCTGGTGTACGGCGTGGACCTGGTGCGCGAGCAGCTCCGCATCGCCGCGGGCGAGCCCATGCGCGTGCACGCCGGCTGGCTCAGTCCGCGCGGCTGGGCGCTCGAGTGCCGCATCACTAGCGAGGACCCGGCGAACGGCTTCCTGCCGAGCACCGGCCGGATCGAGTACCTGCGGGTGCCCGGCGGTCCCGGCGTCCGCTGGGATGGCGGCGTCGATGTAGGCGACGAGGTCACGCTCCACTACGACTCGCTGCTCGCCAAGCTCATCGTGTGGGCGCCCGACCGCGCGCAAGCCATCACGCGCATGCGGCGCGCGCTCGATGAGCTCACCGTGCTCGGCGTGGCCACCAACCAGGGCTTCCACCGGCGCCTGCTGGCCGACGCCGCCTTCCAGGAGGGCGATCTCGACATCCAGTTCCTGGAACGTCGCGCCGATCTGAGCCGGCCGTCGCCGTCGCCCGACGACATCCTGCGGCTGGCCGTTGCGGCGGCCCTGGTGGAGGATCACGCCCGGCGGACGCGGCGTCCGGCGGTCTCGGCCGACGATGCCGGCAACGGCGTCTGGCTCCAGCGTGCCCGGCGCGAGGGGCTTCGGTGAGCGGCATTCGCATCCTCCGGCTCGCGGCGGGCGGCGACGGGGTGGGGAAGCTCGACGACGGCCGCACGGTATTCGTCCCGCGGACCGCGCCGGGCGATCTCGTCGAGCCGGCTGGCCTGCGCACGCACAAGCGCTTTGCGCGCGCCCGCCTCGGCCGCCTGCTCGAGTCCTCGCCCGACCGGGTCGAGCCGCGCTGTCCGCATTACGTGCGCGACGAGTGCGGCGGCTGCCAGCTTCAGCACGTCGCGGGGCCGGCGCAGCGCGAGGCGCGCCGCGGCTTCGTCGGCGAGGCGCTCCGGCGCCTGGCCCATCTCGACGTGGCCGATCCGCCGCTGATGCCCGCCGAGCTGGAGTTCGACTACCGCACGAAGATCACGCTGGCGGTGAGTGCGGACGGTCGCCGGGTCGGGCTCCACCGGTTCGATCGCGCCGACGAGGTCTTCGAGCTCGAGTGGTGCCATATCACCGTGCCCGAGCTGATGGAGCTGTGGCAGGCGCTCCGCCGCTTGCGGCCGCTGTTCCCGGCGCGGCTCGAGGGGCTCGTGCTCCGGATGGGGCGTGAGGGCGGCCGCCACGTGCTGTTCCGCACGACCGAAGGGGAGGTGTGGGGAGGCGCCGCCCGGCTCCACGCGGAGCTCCGGCGCCGGAACGCCGGTGCCACGGTCTGGTGGCAGCCGGCGGGCGGGGCTCCCCGGGCCATGGCCGGCGCGGACGAGGCGTACCCGGCGACGGTCTTCGAGCAGGTGCATCCCGCCATGGGCGATCACGTGCGCGCCCATGCCGTCGGCGCGCTTGGCCCAGTGGAGGGCCGGCACGTGTGGGACCTGTACGCCGGCATCGGGGAGACCACCGCCGCGCTGGCCCGGGCCGGCGCGGCGGTCGAGAGCGTCGAATCCGACCGGCGGGCCGTGGCGGAAGCGGAGAGCCGGGGGCCCGCCGCGCGGCGGCATGCGGGCCGGGTGGAGGATGTGCTGCGCGAGCTCAAGGCGCCGGACCTGGTCATCACCAACCCGCCACGGACGGGGATGGACGCGCGGGTGCCCGAGGCGCTCGAGCGGCTGGCACCGGAGCGGGTCGTCTACGTGTCCTGTGATCCGGCCACCCTGGCGCGGGACCTCGGCCGCCTCCCGCGATTCCGGATCGCCGAGGTCAGGGCGTTCGATCTGTTTCCGCAGACCGCGCACGTCGAAACGGTGGTCGTGCTGGACCGGGCCTCGTGAGATACGTCGTCACGATCTTGGGGCAAACCATCGAGGTCGAGGTCGATGGCGAGCAGGTGACGGTCGGCGGGCGGACCCTCACGGCCGGCGTCGGATCGGTTCCGGGGTCTCCGGTGCGCCAGTTGCTGCTCGATGGGCGCGCGGAAGCGCTCGGCGTCGAGGCCGCCGGCGCGGGCCACTGGGCGATCACCCGCCGGGGCGAGCGGACCGAGATCGAGGTGATCGACGAGCGCACGCGCCACATCCGGAGCCTCACGGGGGCCGGCGACCGTCCCCGCGGGCCCGTGGCGCTCAAGGCCCCGATGCCCGGCCTGGTCGTTCGGGTTCAGGTGGAGCCGGGGCAAAGCGTTGCCGCTGGTGCCGGGGTGGTGGTCCTGGAGGCGATGAAAATGGAGAACGAGCTGCGCGCCGCTACTGCGGGGACCGTCCGGACCGTACGGGTAAGGTCCGGCGAGGCGGTGGAGAAGGGCCAGGTGCTGGTGGAGTTCGAACCGGCCTCTTGACCCGTGTCCGATTGGCCGTGTATCTTGTGAGTCTGTTTCGATTTGACCCAATTTCACCAAGGCCGCTCACGACCATGAAAACCTTCACCGCCACGCCGGATGACATCAGCCACGAATGGCATGTCGTCGACGCCGCGGGCGTGCCGCTCGGACGGCTGGCCAGCGTCGTGGCTCAGCTCATCCGGGGCAAGCACAAGCCGACCTACACGCCGCATATGGACGGCGGCGACTTCGTGATCGTGCTCAACGCCGAGAAGGTCCGGCTGACCGGCCGGAAGCTCGACAACAAGAAGTACTTCGGGCACACCGGGTACATGGGTCACGAGAGCTTCACCGCCGCCCGGGACCTGCTCGCGAAGCATCCGGACCGGGTCATCGAGAAGGCCGTGTTCGGCATGCTGCCCAAGACCTCGCTCGCCAAGCAGAAGATGCGCGGCAAGCTCAAGGTCTACGCCGGCGCCGAGCATCCGCACACGGCGCAGCAGCCCAAGCCGTTCTCCGTCACTCCCTCGAAGGTGAGCGCATGACCGCCACGCCCCAATTCCGCTGGCAGGCCGTGGGCCGCCGCAAGACGAGCGTTGCCCGGGTGTACCTGACGCCGGGCACCGGCAAGTGGGACATCAACGGCCGTACCCTGGGCGACTATTTCCCCCGGCCGTCGCTGGTGCAGCACATCCAGCAGAGCTTTACCGCCACCGATACCCTCGGCGCGTTCGACGTCAAGGCGCACGTCGCCGGCGGCGGGCAGGCGGGGCAAGCCGGCGCGCTTCGGCTGGGCATTGCGCGCGCGCTGGTGGAGGCGGACGGGCAGCACCGGGCCAAGCTCCGGACCGCCGGGCTCATGACCCGCGATCCGCGGGCCGTCGAGCGCAAGAAGCCGGGCCGGCCGGGAGCCAGAAAGCGGTTCCAGTTCAGCAAGCGGTAAGACGGGCGGGCAGGCGGTCGGGCGGGCAGGCGGTCGGTTGTTCCGGTGCACGAAGAGTTGCGCCGCAGGGAGCTACTGACCGCCCGCCCGCCTGGCCGCCCGCCCGACTGACCTCGCACACCGCTGGATCCGAGCATGGGTGCCCCTCGGGGTAGATGCCCGGAGATGAACGCGGTGGACGCACAACCCTAAGACAGATGGGATCGACAAACCCGCATGGCACAGCCCCAACTGCAGGACCTGCTCGAGGCCGGCGTCCACTTCGGCCACCAGACTCGCCGGTGGAATCCGAAGATGCGCCGCTTCATCTTCGCCGAGCGCTCGGGCATCTACATCATCGATCTCCAGAAGACCCTCCGCCAGATCGCGAAGGCCCAGGAGCTCCTCAAGAGCGTCGTCCTGAAGGGTGAGGGCGTGCTCTTCGTCTGTACCAAGAAGCAGCTCAAGGCCATCGTGCAGGCCGAGGCGGCCGACAGCGGCGCGTTCTACGTGACCGAGCGCTGGCTCGGCGGCATGCTCACCAACTTCCAGACGCTGAAGAAGCAGATCCGGCGCCTGCGCGAGCTGGAGCAGGGCGCGGCCGACGGTGACTTCGAGAACTATACCAAGAAGGAAAAGCTGCTGTTCGAGCGCGAGCGGGTGAAGCTGAGCCGCAACCTCGAAGGCATCAAGCTGATGGGCCGGCTGCCGGGCGCCCTGTTCATCGTGGACGCCAAGAAGGAGAAGATCGCGGTGGCCGAGGCCAACAAGCTCGGCATCCCGGTCGTGGCCATCGTCGATACCAACGCCGACCCGGACGTGATCACCGTGCCGGTGCCTGGCAATGACGATGCCATCCGCTCGGTCTCCCTGATCACCGCCGCGCTGTCGGACGTGATCAAGGAAGCCCGCCAGCAGATGCCGATGCGCGAGGCGAGCGAGGACTCGGAGGGCGAAACCTACAGCACCGACGCCGGCAGCGAGGGCGACAGCGAGGCCGATCGCAAGCGCCGCCGGCCGCGCCGGAAGCGCCGGCCGAAGCCGGAGGCCATCGCCGCGCGGCTCAAGACCGACGCCGATGGGAGCGCAGAGCCGGCTGCCACGGGCGCAGCGGGCGAAGGGGCGTAAGGCGGCGGCTCTCCCCCGCGTCGAGTCACCCTGAGCAACGCGAAGGGGCCATGCCTCGGGGTATGGCCCCTTTCGCCGGCCGTGCGGTCCGTGAACGGCGGATTTACTATTCATCCCTGACTGCAACCCGAGCTGGAGACTATGGCAAGCGTGGCGATTTCCCCGAAGGACGTGAGCGAGCTCCGTGCGCGCACCGGCGCCGGAATGATGGACTGCAAGCGGGCGCTCGAAGAGGCCGGCGGCGACATGGAGAAGGCCGCGGAGATCCTGCGCAAGAAGGGGATCGCCAAGGCCGACAAGCGCGCGGGCCGGACCGCGTCGCAGGGCACGGTGGTGAGCTACATCCACCACAACGGCCAGGTCGGCGTGCTGCTGGAGCTCAACAGCGAGACCGACTTCGTGGCCCGCACCGACGCCTTCCAGCAGCTCGCGCGCGACATCGCCCTGCACGTGGCCTCGGCCGATCCGATCGGGGTCTCGGCGGCCGACGTGCCGGCGGAGCTGATCGAGCGCGAGCGGCGCATCGCTGAGGAGCAGGTGACCGCCGAGGGCAAGCCCGAGGCGGTGCGCGCCAAGATCGTCGAGGGCAAGATCCGGAAGTTCATCGCCGAGCGCACGCTGCTCGAGCAGCCGTACGTCCGGGACGACAAGAAGACCGTGGGCGATCTGGTGAAGGAGGTCTCGGGCACCCTGGGCGAGGCGGTGACCGTCCGGCGGTTCGCCCGGTTCCAGATCGGGGCGGCCTGATGGCCCTCGCCTATACCCGCGCCTTGCTCAAGATTTCGGGCGAGGCGTTGGGCGGCGAAAAAGGCGCGGGGCTCAACTTCCCGGTCCTCGAAGGCCTGGCGGAAGAGATCAAGGTAGTCCACGCCCTCGGCGTGGGACTCGCGCTGGTGGTCGGCGGCGGCAACATCATCCGCGGCGCCACCGCCAGCCGGGAAGGGCTCGACCGGGTGTCGGCCGATTACATGGGCATGCTGGCCACCGTCATCAACGCGCTGGCGCTGCAGGACGTCCTCGAGAAGAGCGGGGTCGATACCCGGGTGATGACCGCCATCCGGATGGAGTCGCTGGCCGAGCCCTACATCAGGCGCCGGGCCATCCGGCACCTCGAGAAGGGGCGGCTCATCATCTTCGCCGGCGGCACGGGCAACCCGTTCTTCTCCACCGACACCGCCGGCGTCCTCCGGGCGCTCGAGATCGAGGCCGAGGTGATTCTCAAAGCCACCAACGTGGACGGAGTCTTCACCGGCGATCCGCGCAAGGACCCGTCCGCCACGTTCATTCCCGAGCTCACCTACCAGGAAGCGATCGTCAAGAACTACGCCGTCATGGACGCCAACGCGTTCGGGCTCTGCAAGGCCAACCAGCTTCCCATCGTCGTCTTCAACATCAACCAGCCCGGCGCCATCTCGCGTGTGCTGCAGGGCGACCGGGTAGGGACCCTCGTCCGATGAGCACCATTCCCGAGCTCACGAAGCACGCCCGCGAGCTGATGCACAAGGCGGTCGAGAGCACCAAGCGCGAGTTCAGCGGGATCCGGAGCGGCAAGGCGAGCACCGCGCTGCTCGATACCGTGCGCGTGGATGCGTACGGCAACTCCGTGGCGCTCAATCAGGTTGCCATGGTGGCCGCGCCCGAGGCCCGGATGCTCACCGTGCAGCCGTTCGACAAGGGGCTGACCCAGGCCATCGAGAAGGCCATTCGCGACGCCGGCCTGGGCCTCAACCCCGCCAGCCAGGGCAACCTGATCCGGGTGCCGCTGCCGGCGCTGAGTGAGGAGCGCCGCAAGGAGCTGGTGAAGGTGGTCCACAAGCTGGCCGAGGAGGGCCGGGTTGCCGTCCGCCACGCGCGCACCGAGACGATGTCGAAGATCAAGAAGCTCGAGAAGGTGCCCGAGGACGACAAGACGCGGGCCGAGAAGGACGTCCAGAAGATCACCGACGAGCACATCAAGCAGATCGACGTCCTGATCCACGCCAAGGAAGCCGAGATCATGGAAGTCTGACGGATGAGCGACGATCTCCTCCAGCGGCTGAAGGTCCACGGGTCGGTACCCGCCCACATCGCGATCATCATGGACGGCAACGGCCGGTGGGCCAAGGGCCGGGCCCTGCCGCGCCCGCTGGGCCACCACGCCGGCATGGGCGCCGTCCGCGAGGTGATCCAGGGCTGCCTCGACGCCGACGTGGGCGTGCTCAGCCTGTTCGCCTTCAGCCAGGAGAACTGGCAGCGGCCGGCGGTCGAGATCGACGCGCTCATGAGCCTGCTGGAGGAGTACATCGCGCGCGAGGTCGACAACCTGCGGTCCAAGCGGGTGTCGGTGCGCATCCTGGGCGATCTCGAGCGGCTCGCGCCGGGGGCCCGCCAGGCGGTAGACCGGGTCATGGCGGAGACCGCCGGCGGCGAAGATCTCGCGCTCAATCTCTGCATCTCCTACAGCTCGCGCGCGGAGATCACCCGCGCCGCGCGCCAGCTCGCCGAAGAGGTGGCCGCCGGCCGGCTCGAGCCGGCCGACATCGACGAGGACGCGCTGGCCCGGCAACTGTACACCGCGCCCTGGCCCGACCCCGATCTGCTGATCCGCACGTCCGGCGAAATGCGGATCTCGAATTTCCTCCTGTGGCAGCTCGCCTACGCCGAGCTCTACGTCACGCCCGTCCTCTGGCCCGACTTCACCCGGCGCCACCTGTTCGAGGCCATCCTGGAGTTTCAGCGGCGCGATCGCCGGTTCGGCCGCATCTCGGTCTGATGGACGCCAGCCGGCAGGCCGCCGAAGGCAATCTGGTGCGGCGCGTCGGGTTCGCCGTCGTGGCGATCCCGCTGGCCCTGCTGCTGGTATGGTACGGCGGCCTGCCATTGGTGCTGCTGCTCATGGCGGCCGCCGCGCTCGCCACCCGGGAGCTGTTCGATCTGGCCGAGCGGCAGCAGGTCCATCCCGCCCGGGCGCTGGGCCTCGTGAGCGCCGCGGCCATCTCGCCGATCGCCTACGCGGCGATCGCCTGGCCGGGCGCCCGGGCCATGGTCGACACGGCCTGGCCCTATGCGGCGGCGATCTGGCTGATCGCCGTCCTCACGTGGGCGCTGCTGACGCGCGCGCCGACCGACCGGCCGCTCGCCGCGGTCGGCGTGACGCTGCTGGCGGTGGCCTACGCGGGCGCGCTGCCGGCGTTTCTGCTCGACATGCGCCATCACGGCCATGGGCTCCGGAGCTGGGCCGGGGCGTGGCTGGTGTTCTTTCCGCTGGTGGTGACCTGGGTGTGCGACACGGCGGCGATGTTCGGGGGACGGACCTTCGGCGGCGCCAAGCTCGCGCCGACGGTGAGCCCGGGGAAGACGCGCTCAGGCAGCCTGGCCGGCGTAGTGGGGAGTCTCGCCGTGGCACCGGTGTTCTCGGCGGCCGTGTTCCCTCGCGTCGGCGTGAGCGTCCCACTCTGGCAGTTGCTGGTGGTCGCGGCGGTGCTCGGGGTGATCGGGCAGATCGGCGATCTCGCCGAGTCGCTCCTCAAGCGCGAGGCCGGCGTCAAGGACTCGAGCCACCTCATTCCGGGACACGGGGGCGTGCTCGACCGGCTCGATTCGCTGTACTTCGTGATCCCCGCGGCGGCGGCGATGTACCGGGCATTCGGCATTCTCTGATGGGTGCGACGAAAGGCGTTGCCGTGCTGGGCTCCACCGGCTCGATCGGCCGGAGCACGCTCGCGGTCCTGGCGCGGCAGCGCGACCATTTCCGCGTCGTGGCCCTCACGGGCGGCCGAAACGCCGCCGCGCTCGAGGCGCAGGTGGCCGAGTGGCGGCCCGCGTTCGCGGGCCTGGCCGCGGGCACCAACGGCGCCGGCCACCCGAGCGGACCCGAGGTGCTGATCGAGGCCGCGACCCATCCCGAGGTGGACGTCGTCGTCAACGCGGTGGTCGGCGCGGCCGGGCTGGATGCCACGCTGGCGGCGCTCCGCGCCGGCAAGCGGGTGGCGCTCGCGAACAAGGAGACGCTGGTCATGGCCGGCGAGCTGGTGGCGCAGGCGGCCTGCGCCGGCGGCGGCGAGCTGATCCCGATCGATTCCGAGCACAGCGCGGTGCTCCAGTGCGTGAGCGGGCGCGACGCCGGGCTCTGTCGCCTGATCCTCACCTGCTCGGGCGGTCCGTTTCGCGAGTGGTCCGCCGAACGCGTGTGGCAGGCGACGGTCGAGGAGGCGCTCCGGCATCCGACGTGGCGGATGGGGAGCAAGATCACGGTCGACAGCGCCACGCTGGCCAACAAGGCGCTCGAGCTGATCGAGGCGCACCACCTCTTCGGGTTGTCGTACGACGCGCTGGAGGTCGTGGTCCACCCGCAGAGCATCGTGCACGCGTTCGTCGAGTTCTGCGACGGGAGCGTCATCGCCCAGGTCGGCTTCCCGTCGATGGAGCTGCCCATTCTCTACGCGCTGACGCACCCGGCCCGACTGCCCGACGGGGGGGTGCGCCGCTTCGATCCGGTGGCGGCGGGACCGCTCACCTTCGAGCCGGTGCGGGGCGACGTGTTCCGCGCGCTCACCGCGGGGGTGGCGGCCGGGCGCGCGGGCGGGATCTCGCCGGCCGTCTTCAATGCCGCCAACGAGGTCGCCGTGGCCGCTTTCCTCGAGGGGAAGGTGCCGTTCGGCCGCATCAGCGAGATCATCGAGCGGACGCTCGACGATCACGCGCCGGCACCCGCCCCGGCCCTCCCGGCCGTCCGCGAGGCCGATCGATGGGCGCGCGCGCGCGCACTCGACTACGTACGCCGTTCATGAGGTCATCGTGTTGACGACCGTGCTGGCTTTGATCGTGGTATTGGGCGTGCTGGTCTTCGTGCACGAGGCCGGCCATTTCATCGCGGCCAAGTGGGCCGGGATCTACGTGCACCGCTTCTCGCTGGGGCTGGGCTCGCCGGTCAAGTGGCTCACCTTCCGCCGTGGCGAGACCGAGTACTCGATCTCCTGGCTGCCCCTGGGCGGCTACGTGAAGATGGCCAGCCGCGAGGAGGACAGCGCCAGCAGCGCCCTCGAGGGCGGCAGTCCCGAGGCGGCCGTGCCGCCGGACCGGGTGTTCGAGGCGAAGCCGGTGTGGAAGCGGATGATCGTCATCCTGGCCGGCGTCACGATGAACGCGTTGTTCGCCTGGCTGCTCTTCAGCTTTCTCGCGGCCAAGAACGGCCGCCAGATCGATCCGGTCACCACCGTGGGCCGCGTGGTGACCGAGCTGGTGCCGCCCGAAGCCGAGGCGTTCAAGACGATCAAGCCCGGGACGCGGATCGTGGCGCTCAACGGGCGGCCGGTGGCATCGTGGGACGAGATCGCCCAGGGCATCGCCAACGCCCCCGAGCCCGAGATCCGGCTCCAGCTGGGCGACGGCTCGACCGTCAGCGCGTCGATCCACCAGGACGCCCTGGAGCAGCGGCTCAAGGCGTCGCAGGCGCTGCAGCCGTTTCGCGCGGCGGTCGTGGGTCAGGTGGTTCCGGGCCGCCCGGCCGCCCGCGCGGGGATCCTGCCGGGCGATACCATCACGGCGATTGCCGGGACGGCGGTCACCCAGTGGTACGACCTGCTCGAGCTGCTGCAGAAGAACGCCGGCCGGCCGCTTTCGGTGGAAGTGGGCCGCTCCGGCGGGCGCCAGCGCTTCGATATCACGCCCTACGTCGACTCGATTACCGGCCCCGACGGGAAGCCTCAGGCGATCGGCCGCATCGGCGTGGCCGTGGGTAGCGACTTTCGCTCGGAGCCGCTCAACCTGGGCCAGGCGGCGGTCGAGGGCTGGCACGCCACGGTCGGGGCTTCGACCCAGATCGTCCGCACGGTGCGTGGGCTCTTCAGCGGCCGGATCTCGAAGCGGGAGGTGGGCGGGCCGATCCTGATCGGCCAGCTGGCCGGTGAGAGCGCCCGCATGGGGATCGACGCCTTCCTCGGCTTCATGGCGCTGATCTCGATCAACCTCGCGGTGCTCAACCTGCTGCCGGTGCCGGTGCTGGACGGAGGCCAGTTCCTGTTCCTGCTGGCGGAGGCGGTGGTCCGCCGTCCGCTGCCGCTCAAGCTCCGGGAGCGGCTCACCATGGTGGGCCTGGTGCTGATCGTTCTGCTGATGGGGCTGGCGTTCTCGAACGACATTCGGCGGTTGTTTGGGGCGTGAAGGCGGGCAGGCGGTCGGGCGGGCAGGCGGGCAGGCGGGCGGGCGGTCAGGCGGTCAGGCGGTCAGGCGGTCACGCGCGCTGAGTCCAGCCGTCGTCACCCTGAGCAACGCGAAGGGGGCATGCCTCGAGGCATGCCCCCTTCGCGTTTGCTCAGGGTGACGGGCTTGGGAGAAGCCGCGAACTTCTGGCCCGCCCGCCCGCCCGCCCGCCCGCCCGCCCGCCCGCCCGCCCGCCCGCCCGCCCGCCCGCCCGCCCACCCACCCTTGTCCCCAACCCCCACCGGCGTTATTCTACCGTGCTACAACGGATTACGCCGCCAAACGCAAAGAGGACCAGGGCAGCATGAGCTTCGACAAGCAGGCCGTGACGGCCAAGCACCAGGCCCACGAGGGCGACACGGGCTCGACCAAGGTCCAGGTGGCCTTGCTCACCGAGCGCATCAATTCGCTCACCGATCACTTCCGGACGCACCCCAAGGATCACCATGGGCGGCGCGGTCTCCTGAAGATGGTCGGCACCCGCCGCCGGCTGTTGACCTATCTCAAGCGCAGTGACCTCGAGACCTATCGCGCGCTGATCGAGCAGCTCGGTCTCCGTCACTAGGCCCCGTACGCCGCAGAGGGCGTCCTGATCCACGCATCGGGACGCCCTCTGTGCATTGATGTGTCCGTGAGCAGCAAAGAAACCCGAGATCAGAGAGAGAGAAGGTCGTGACCGTACAACGGATCGAGACCCAGTTCGCCGGACGTCCATTCACACTGGAAACCGGCCGCCTCGCGAAGCAGGCCGCCGGCTCAGCACTGCTCCGCTTCGGTGACACGATGGTGCTGGCCGCCGTCACAGTATCCCCGAACATCTCCACCCTCCCGTTCTTCCCCCTCACCGTCGAATATCGCGAGAAGACCTACGCCGCGGGCAAGATCCCGGGTGGGTTCCTCAAGCGCGAGGGCCGGCCGTCGGATGACGAGATCCTGGCGGCGCGGCTGATCGACCGGTCCATCCGGCCGCTCTTCCCGGAAGGGTTCAAGAACGAGGTGCAGGTCTTCGTTACCGTGCTGTCGGCCGACCAGGAGAACGACGCCGACATTCTCGGCGTCGTCGCCGCCTCGGCCGCGCTGACCCTCTCGACCGTGCCCTGGAACGGCCCGCTGGCCGCGGTGCGCGTCGGCCGGGTCGAAGGGAACTGGATCCTCAACCCGACCTTCCAGCAGCTCGAATTCTCCACGCTCGACCTGGTCGTGAGCGGCTCGGCCGACTCCATCCTGATGGTCGAGGGCGGCTCGCTCGAGATCTCCGAGGCCGAGGTGGTCGAGGCGCTGAAGGTGGCGCAGAAGGGGATCAAGGAGATCATCGGTCTCCAGAAGCAGGTCATCGACAAGGCGGACAAGAAGCCGAAGATCGCCTGGACCAAGGCCGAGCATGACGCGGGCATCGTCGAGAAGCTCCGCGAGCTCGCCGAGGCGCAGATGGCCACCGCCATCAACGCCAAGGACAAAGCCTCCCGGGCCGCCGGCGTCCGCGCCGTGCGCGACGCGGCCGTGGCCAAGGTGCTCGAGGCCTTCCCCGACCGGGGCCGGGAGATCGGCAACGCGCTCGAGGACGTGGAGTACCGGGTCATGCGCCAGCAGGTGCTCGAGAAGGGCGAGCGCGTCGACGGCCGCGACCTCGACACCATCCGTCCGATCGCCATCGAGACCGGCATGCTGCCGCGCACCCACGGCTCGGCGCTGTTCCAGCGCGGCGAGACCCAGGCGCTGGTGTCCGTCACCCTCGGCACCGCGGACGACGAGCAGCGGATCGACAGCATCGACGTGGCCGGCGAGACCACCAAGTCGTTCATGCTGCACTACAACTTCCCGCCGTATTCCACCGGCGAGGTCAAGATGATCCGCGGCACCAGCCGGCGCGAGATCGGGCATGGCGCACTGGCCGAGCGGGCCTTGCAGCCGCTGCTGCCGCACTACGAGGACTTCCCCTACACCTTGCGCGTGGTCTCCGAGATCCTGGAGTCGAACGGATCCTCGTCGATGGCCACGGTCTGCGGCGGCTCCCTGGCCCTCATGGACGCGGGCGTGCCGATGCAGGCGCCCTGCGCGGGCGTGGCGATGGGGCTCATCAAGGAGGGCGACAAGATCGCCGTCCTGACCGACATCCTGGGCTCCGAGGATCATCTCGGCGACATGGACTTCAAGGTGGCCGGCACCGAGAAGGGGATCACCTCGATCCAGATGGACATCAAGATCGAGGGCCTCGACCTCAAGATCATGGAGCAGGCGCTCGAGAAGGCCCGCAAGGGCCGGCTCCACATCCTGAAGGAGATGGCCAGGGTCCTGCCGATGGCGCGGTCGGAGCTGTCGAAGTACGCGCCGCGCATCTTCACGATGCAGATCAAGCCGGACAAGATCGGCGACGTCATCGGGCCGAAGGGCAAGACGATTCGCGGCATCCAGGACGCCACCGGCGCCAAGATCAGCATCGAGGACAGCGGGATCGTGACGATCTCGGCCGTCGGCGGCGAGGCGGGCGAGAAGGCCCGCGCGATGGTCGCGGCGATCACCACCGAGCCCGAGGTGGGCCGGACCTACGAAGGCCCGGTCAAGAGCACGACGGCGTTCGGCGCGTTCGTCGAGATCCTGCCCGGGGTCGAGGGGCTGCTGCACATCAGCGAGCTGCAGCATGGCCGCACCGAGAAGACCGAAGACGTGGTCAAGAAGGGCGACATCGTGCAGGTCAAGCTGCTCGAGGTGGACGACCGCGGCCGCATGAAGCTCTCCCGGAAGGCGCTGCTGCCCAAGGAGTAGCGCCATCTTGGATACGGTACGACTGGACGACGGGCTCCTCCGCACCACGGCACCGAACGGGCTCGTCGTCCTCACCGAGCGGCTGCCGGGCGTCCGCTCGGCCGCCACCGGCTTCTACGTGCGCACGGCCAGTGCGCACGAGCGCCGCGAGCAGATGGGGATCTCCCACCTGCTGGAGCACATGGTCTTCAAGGGCACCGAGCGCCGCTCGGCCAAGGAGCTGGCGCTGGAGCTCGAGGTCCGGGGCGGCAGTCTCGACGCCTTCACCGGGCGCGACTACACCAGCTACCAGGCCCACACGCTCGACGCCGACCTTCCGCTGGCCGTCGAGATTCTGACCGACCTCGCGCGCCGGCCGCTCCTGCGCGAGAGCGACCTGGAGCCCGAGCGCAACGTCATTCTCGAAGAGATCAACGGCGTAGAGGACACGCCCGACGATCTCGTCTTCGAGCTGCACGCGGCCGAGCTGTGGCCGGATCACCCCTACGGCTACTCCATCCTCGGTGATGCCCGGAGCCTGGCAGCGCTCTCGGCCGACGATCTCCGGTGCCTGCACCAGACCGGCTACTACCGCGGGAACTTCGTGGTGGCGGCCGCCGGCAACGTGAACCACGACCAGTTGCTCACGGTGCTCGAGCGCGAGGGCTGGTTCGAGGGAGCAGCGCCGGAGCCGCCGCGACCCCCCGTCGCCGCCACGCCGGCCGTCCAGGGCGCCGAGCGGCGGGAAGAGCGCGACTCCGCCCAGACCCACATCGTCTTCGGCACCGACACGTTTCCGCTGCACGACCGGCGGCGATTCGCGCTCGCCATCCTCACGAATGTGTTCGGCGGCGGGATGTCGAGCCGGCTGTTCCAGCGGGTCCGCGAGGAGCTGGGCCTGGCCTACGCCATCTTCGCCTACAAGCACTTCTACCAGTCGACCGGTCAGCTCGGCGTCTACATCGGCACCCAGCCGGGCACGGCGGACGCCGCGGTCGAGGCGATCCGCGAGGAATACGCCCGCCTTGCCCGCGAAGGACTGCCCGCAACCGAGCTGGCCGACGGGAAGCAGCAGCTGAAGGGACAGGTCATGCTGTCGCTCGAAAGCCCGGGCGCCCGGATGGGCCGGCTGGCGGGGTTCGTACTGCACGACGACGAGTACCGCCCGCTCGACCAGATGCTGGCCGAGATCGACGCGGTCACGCCGAATGAGATCGCCGCGGTCGCGGCGGAGTTCTTCGCGCCGGAGCGGCAGACGGTCGTGCGGCTGGGCGTGGGGCAATGAAGAGACGCCAGCGCGGCAGTGGAGAGACGCCAGCTCGGATCCCAGAGTCACCCTGAGCGAAGCGAAGGGGGCATGCCTCGGGGCATGGCTCCTTCGCGGAGTTTACCCTGGGCGCTAGCCAGGGCTCAGGATGACGTTCCCAAGTTCGCACCAATCCAACCACCAAGAGGTCCCATGCAGATCGGCGTGCCGAAGGAGATCAAGACGAACGAGAACCGCATCGCCCTCGTGCCGGCGGGCGCCGAGGCCCTGGTCGCGGCGGGACATACCGTCTTCATCGAGGCCGGCGCCGGGCTCGGCAGCGGCTTTCCGGACGAGGCCTACACCGCGGTCGGCGCCGCCATCCTCGCCACGGCCGACGAGGTCTGGCAGCGGGCGGACATGATCATGAAGGTGAAGGAGCCGATCGCGGTCGAGTGGCCCCGGATGCGGAAGGGGCAGCTGATCTACACCTACTTCCACTTCGCCGCCGCCGAGGACCTGACCCGCGCCGTGATCGACTCCGGTGCCATCGCGGTCGCCTACGAGACGGTCCAGCTCCCGAGCGGTGAGCTGCCGTTGCTCACGCCGATGTCCGAGGTGGCCGGCCGGATGGCGGTCCAGGAGGGCGCCAAGTACCTGGAGAAGGTCTTCGGCGGCAGCGGAGTGCTGCTGGGCGGCGTGCCGGGGGTGGCGCCCGGCGAGGTGGTGATCATCGGGGGCGGCGTGGTCGGGATCAACGCCGCCAAGATGGCGGCGGGCCTGGGCGCCCACGTGACCATCATGGACATCTCCCTCGACCGGCTCCGCTACCTCGACGACGTCCTGCCGGCTAATGTGGACACGACCTACTCCAACCGTCACAACATCCTCGAGGCCATCCGCCGGGCGGATCTGGTCATCGGGGCGGTGCTGCTGCCGGGGGCCAAGGCACCCCACCTGGTCAAGCGCGGCGACCTCAAGACCATGAAGCCCGGGACGGTCATCGTGGACGTGGCGGTCGACCAGGGCGGGTGTGTCGAGACCATCAAGCCCACCACCCACGAGAACCCCACGTACTTCGTCGAGGGCATTCTGCATTACGCCGTCGCCAATATGCCCGGGGGGGTGCCTCGGACGTCCACGCTGGCTCTCACCAATGCCACGCTGCCGTATGCACTTAAGCTCGCCAAGAAGGGCTGGCGTGCCGCCTGCAAGGCTGACTCCGCCCTGGCGCTCGGACTGAATGTGGTCGAGGGCAAGACGGTCTACCCGGGCGTGGCCGAGGCCTTCCGGCTCCCGCTGACCGACGTCGCCTCGGTCCTGTGACCGAGGTACTGATCACCCGGCTCCCTCACGGGGAGGGCCTCGCCCTGCCGAGCCTTGCCACGCCGGGGTCCGCCGGGTACGACATCGCCAGCGCCGATGAGGGACCGCTGGGGCCGCTCGAGCGGAAGCTGTTCCGGACGGGGTTCGCGATTGCGGTACCGGAGGGGTTCGAATGCCAGATCCGGCCCCGGTCCGGCCTGGCGCTCAAGCATGGCATCACCCTTCCGAACACCCCGGCGACGATCGACAGCGACTACCGGGGCGAGCTGATGATCATGCTGGTGAACCTCGGAGCCGATACTTTCCAGGTCACCCGCGGCATGCGGATCGCCCAGATGGTCATCGCCCGAGTGGAGCAGGTGACGTTCCGGCCGGTGGAAGCGCTGCCCGGGACGGAGCGCGGGGCGGGAGGGTTTGGGAGCACGGGGCGATAGCGGTCGGGTGGTCGGACGGTCGGGTGGCGGAGGGTGCGGTGCGGTGACGGATGGGTGCGACCTCCGGCTCCGTACAGCTTCCCGATCCTTCCTCGTCCATTTAGCTTGTTCAACCATGCGCCTCACGGCCACCTGATGAAGCTTCCTTCGATGAAACTGATGTCCTGGCTCCCCGCGAACGAGATCGCGGTGGACCTCGGCACGGCCAACACGCTCATCTATGTCAAGGGCGAAGGCATCGTTCTCAACGAGCCCTCGGTCGTGGCGATCGAAAAGGCCACCGGCAAGATCAAGGGCATCGGGCTCGAGGCCAAACGCATGCTCGGCCGCACCCCCGACGGCATCCTCGCGGTCCGCCCGCTCAAGGACGGCGTCATCGCCGACTTCGACGTCACCGAGAAGATGCTGCGCTACTTCCTCAAGACGATCATCGACAAGCACGTCTTCCGCGTGAAGCCCAAGGTCATCGTCTGCGTCCCGTCCGGCATCACCGAGGTCGAGCGCCGCGCCGTCCGCGATTCGGCCGAGACCGCCGGGGCCAAGCAGGTGCTGATGGTGGCCGAGCCGATGGCGGCCGCGATCGGCGTCGGCCTCCCGGTCGAGACGCCCACCGGCAACATGGTGATCGACATCGGCGGCGGGACCACCGAGATCGCGGTCATTGCCCTCTCCGGCATCGTGTCCGACACCTCCATCCGCACCGGCGGCGACGAGCTGGACCAGGCCATCGTCCAGTTCATGCGCAAGAACTACAACCTGCTGGTCGGCGAGCCGACCGCCGAGGCGATCAAGATCAAGATCGGCTCCGCCGCGCCCACCGGCGACGAGCGCGAGATGGAGGTCAAGGGCCGCGATCTGGTCTCCGGCATCCCCAAGACCGTCCGGGTGCACTCGGCCGAGATCCGCGAGGCGGTCCAGGAGCCGATTCAGCAGATCGTGGACGCCGTCCGCCGCGCGCTCGAGATCACCCCGCCCGAGCTCGCGAGCGACATCGTCGACCGCGGCATCGTGATGACCGGCGGCGGGGCGCTCATTCGCGGGCTCGACATCCTGCTGGCCCAGGAAACCGGCCTTCCCATTCACGTCGACGAGGACCCGCTGACCTGCGTGGTCCGCGGCACCGGGCGCATTCTCGACGACTACGAGAAATACCGCAGCGTCCTGTCCGTCTGAGCATGGGCAGCGCGTCGGAACGCTCGTACACGCGCCGGGACACCGTTCTCTTTCTCGTCTGTCTCGGTCTCTCCCTCTTCGGGTTGTTCTCACCGGCCTCATGGGGCCAGAGTCTCTCGGCAGGTCTCAGGGAGACCGTGCTGTGGCCGCTCGTCTGGCTGCAGGTTCGGGCGGAGGAAGGCAAGACCAGCCGCGTCCGGCTGCGCGCCATCACCGCCCAGCGTGACTCCGCCTCGTACCTCGTCCAGGGTCTGCCGTCGCTGCTCGCCGAGAACGACCGTCTCCGCCAACTGCTGTCGCTCAGCCGCCGCCTCCGGACCCGGTACGTCGCAGCCGAGGTCCTCCACCAGTCGCAGGCCACCGACGGGCGGACGCTGCTGCTCAGCGCCGGGTCACGCGAGGGCGTGTCGGCGTTCGACCCGGTCGTGGCACCCGAGGGCCTCGTCGGCGTCGTGCTCAACGTGGCGGAGCGCTCCAGCATCGTGATGACCTGGGCGCATCCCGAGTTCCGGGTGAGCGCATTCACCGTGACCGGGAATGCCGCCGGGGTGGTGGCACCATCGGCCGCCGGCGAGGGCGGCCTCGAGTTCCGCGGCGTACCCTACCGCGATTCGGTGCCGGTCGGCACCCTGGTACTCTCGTCGGGGTTGGGCGGGGTGTACCCCAAGGGCATTCCCGTCGGCACGGTGACGGGGGTGGTGCGCGAGCAGGCGGGGTGGGAGCGCGTCTACCGGCTCCAGCCCGCCGCCAACCCGGGGTCCGCCGCCCACGTGCTGGTGCTGCTGGCGCCCGAGGGCGACCTGGCTCGTGCCTTCCCGAGCGACTCGGCGCTCGAGGCCCAGCGGCTCGATTCGCTCGAGCGGCTGCGCGTGGCCGACTCGGTGGCCCAGGCGGCCCGTGATGCCCGGGCGCGAAGGGCCGACTCGATCGCCGCAGTCCGCCGGGACACCACCCGGGTGCCTCCCCGCCGGATCGTGCGGCCGGACACGGCGGGGGCGGCCCGGCCGAGCACGGTGGCTCCGAGCAACCCGGCTCCGAGCAAGCCGGCACCGAGCACCACGCCCGCACCTGCCCCGCCCGCGCCCGCTCCCGGGCCGCCCGGCGCCGCTCCGGGAGACACGGCCCGATGATCCCGGCCCGCGCCAACCGCATCCAGCTCGCGGTGGTGATGCTCCTGCTCGTGACCCTGCACTTCTACGTGCGGCCGCGGTTATGGGGGCCGCGGGTGAGCCCGGACTTCCTGATGGTGGGACTGATGCTGTTCGCCATGCGGAGCGGGCCCGGCGCATCGGCGGTGGCCGGCTTCCTGGTGGGGCTCGCGGCCGACTCGCTCACACCGGCCCGGTTCGGGGCGGGGGC
Source organism: uncultured Gemmatimonadales bacterium (assembly GCA_963815515.1). Taxonomy (GTDB): domain Bacteria; phylum Gemmatimonadota; class Gemmatimonadetes; order Gemmatimonadales; family GWC2-71-9; genus CAVVWJ01. Next base: position 56,659 of record CAWFGP010000004.1, on the reverse strand, counting down.
GCTGGCGCACACGGTGGTGGCCTACGTGGCCTCGTGGGGGCGGGCGGTCTTCTTCGCCGACAACCTGCTCGTCAACGCCGCCTTCGTGGCCGTGGGGGTCTGGTTGCGGGACTTCCTTGTGCTGCTCGTGAGCGGCAGCGGCGATCGGTCGGTACTCACCGAGCTCGCGGTGTACAGTCCCCTGCAGGCGCTCTCGTCGGCGCTGTTCGCGCTGGTGGCGCTCCTGGCGTTCCGCGAGTGGTTCTCGATCCGGCTCGACGCATGAGCTCGGTCGCATGAGCGGCTTCGACTCGTACCGCGTACGCGAGCGGGCCGACATCGCGCGCTGGATCCTGGTCGCCGCGTTCCTGGTGCTGTCCGGCGCCTTCTTCCGGACGCAGATCATCCAGCACGACAAGTTCCAGCTGAAGGCGGAGACCAACCGTCTCCGGCCGATCGCGCTCACACCGCCCCGGGGCGCGATTCTGGACCGTCGGGGCCGGATCATCGCCGAAAACGTCCCCGGCTACTCGGTCAAGCTGCTGGCTCCCAACAAGGACTCGCTCGAGGCGGTGCTGGCGCGGGTGGGCCAATTCGTACCGATCGACACTTCCGAGGCGGCGGAGATCGTCCGCCGCTTCGCGCAAGCCCGCTACCAGCCGGTGGTCGTCTTCGGCGACGCGACGTTCGAGACCGTCGCGCGGCTGGAAGAGCACCGGGCGGTGCTGCCGGGTCTGGTGATCCAGTCCGAGCCCAAGCGGCTGTACCCGGCCGGCAAGGCGGTGGCGCACCTGGTCGGGTACGTGTCCGAGGTGACCGAGTCGGACCTCACAGCCAGCCGCTTTCCGGGCGCCGGGCTGGGCTCGATCGTGGGGAAGGCGGGCCTCGAAAAGCAGTATGACGACACGCTCCGTGGCGCGGAGGGCGTGCGCTACATCGAGGTGAACGCGCGCGGCCGCCTCGTCCGGGAAGAGGCGGGCACGGCGCTGCCGCCCACGCCCGGCAAGCCCATCAGCACGACGATCGATCTCGACCTCCAGCGCTACATCGACAGCGTCTGGCCCGTGGGGGTCCGCGGCGCCATGATCGCCATGACGCCCACGGGCGAGGTTCGCGCGCTGTACTCGGCGCCGACCTACGATCCGAATGCGTTCGTGGGCGGGATCTCCAGGGCCCTCTGGCGCGGCCTCAACGACGACGAGGCCCGGCCGCTCCTCAATCGTGCCATCCAGACCCGCTATCCGCCCGCCTCGCCGTTCAAGCTGGCGATCGCGGCCATGGCGCTGAAGCGCGGGCTGATCGGGCTCGACACCCACATGCCCGAGCCCTGCCGCGGCGGCCTCCGGCTGGGAAACCGGGTCTTCCGCTGTTGGAAAAAGCAGGGCCATGGCTCGTTGGACCTCGTCGGCGCGGTGGCCGCGAGCTGTGACGTCTACTTCTACCAGCTCGGACTCCGGCTGGGCCTGAACGCCATCGTCCAGGACGGCGTGCTGATGGGATTCCGGGACAAGAGCGGCATCGATCTCGAGAACGAGGTCGACCCGATCTTTCCGGCGACCACCGCCTACTTCGACCGCCTGTACGGGCCGCGCAACTGGAGCCCGCCGGCGACCACCCTGAACTTCTCGATCGGTCAGGGCGAGAACACCCAGACGCTGGTCAACATGATGCGGTTCTACGAGGGGCTCTCGGGGGACGGGAACGCGGCCTCGCCGTTCATCGTGCACCCGGCGCCGGCGGCCCCGCGCGAACTGGGCCTGTCGCCGGCGCAGCTGGACGGGCTCCGGCGGGCGCTCATCGCCGTGGTCGAGCACGGCACTGCCTCCGCCAGCCGCCACGCCGACCTGGCCGTCGCCGGCAAGACCGGCACCGCGCAGAATCCGCACGGAAAGGACCACGGCTGGTTCATCGGGTTCGCCCCGGCGGAGAAGCCGGAGCTGGTGGTCGGCGGGATCATGGAGTTCGCCGAGCACGGGACGACGGTGGCGCCGTACGTCATCCGCACGCTCCGGCGGTACATCCTCGGGCCGGACACCGTCGGCACGATCAAGGTGAAGGTCCTGCTGGACGAAACGGTCGCGCCGGCCGACAGCGCACCCCGGCCGGTCGAGCTCGACCCCGACTCGGCCGCGGTCCGGGCCCGGGAAGACAGCGTGCGACGCGCAGAGGAACGCCCGTGAGGAGCGCGGCGCTGGATCGGCGGCTCCTCGGGGTAACCCTGGCCCTCATGGCGTTCGGCCTGCTCACGCTCTATTCGGCCGGGCAGACCGATGTCCCGACCCACGCCGCCGGCGTGTGGATCCGGCAGTTCTTCTGGTTCGGGATCGGCACGATCGTGGGGTGGGTCGTGTTCCACACCTCGCTCCGGCTGCTCGAGTGGCTCGCGCCGGCGCTCTACGCCTTCAGCCTGGCCCTGCTGGTCATCGTGCTGGTGGTCGGAACCGGGGCGGGCACGGCGCAGAGCAGCCACAGCTGGCTGTCTGTCGGCGGACACCAGATCGGGCAGCCGTCGGAGCTGGCCAAGGTGGCCACCGTCCTCATGCTGGCGCGCTTCTTGTCCGGACGAAAGGAGCCGCCGCGCTCGTTCCGTGACCTCCTGATGCCGGGGCTCATCGTGGGCGCGCCCTTCCTGCTGGTGCTCAAGCAGCCCGACCTGGGCAGCGCGATCGTGTTCATCGGCATCGCCTTCGCCATGCTGTTCTGGGCGGGCGTGCGGCCCCGGCTGCTGTTCTTGATCGCCTCGCCCGGGTTGAGCCTGCTGCTGGCGTTCAACAACTGGGCGTGGGGCCTGTGGATGGTGGCATTCACGGCGCTCTTGGTCGCCTGGCGTCCGTACATCTACGACTCGCTGCTGGTCTGGTTCCTGAACGTCGCCATGGGAACGATCGCCCTCCCGCTCTGGCAGCGGCTGGCACCCTACCAGCAGAACCGCCTGCTCACCTTCCTCAACCCGGAAGCCGACCCGCGGGCGGCGGGCTACCACGCCATCCAGTCGCGGGTCGCCATCGGGTCGGGCGGCTGGTTCGGGACCGGGTACACCCAGGGTCCGCAGAAGCGCCTCGCGTTCCTGCCGGAGCAGCATACCGACTTCGTGTTTCCTGTGGTGGGCGAGGAGCTGGGGTTCGTGGGAGTCATGGTGGCGCTCTCGCTCTTCCTGGCCCTGTTCCTGGCACTGCTGAGGATCGCCCGGCGGGCCACCGACAGCTTCAGCAGCCTCGTGACGTTCGGGATTCTGGGATTGTTCTTTACGCACGTGTTCGAGAACGTCGGCATGACGGTCAATCTCATGCCGATCACCGGAATTCCCCTGCCGTTCTTCTCCTACGGCGGCTCGTTTTTCATCATCTGCTCGCTCTGTCTCGGCCTGGCCTTTCGGGTAGCCTGGGACTCCCGGCAATCAGGCTATCCTGATATATGATAATGAGTTGGCTTTTGGGGTCTGGCGTTTGGGGCGGGACTGCCCGACATTCCATGGGTTCCAAAGGCCCCGATGTACCCTTCACTCGACCCACACCCACCTACCTATGGCCGTGATGGCATGGTTTAAGAAGGAACGCAAGCCACGCACATCGCAGCGCGAGCGGCTGGAAATTCCGCCCGATGCCTGGGAAAAATGCGACGGCTGCGGCCATATCGATATCCGCGAGAAATTCGAAAAGGCGTTCAACGTCTGCCCCGAGTGCGGACGGCACCGCCGGATCGGCGCGGAGGACTACATCGAGCTGCTGACCGATCCGGGCACCTGGCGCGAGCTGTGGCCGGGACTGCGCTCGGTCGATCCGCTGCATTTCGAGCACTACGCGGAGCGGCTGACCGCGGCGCGAAAGAAGGGTGGCGAGGCCGACGGCATCTACGTCGGCACCGCCCGGCTGGACGGCCTGCCGGTCAATCTCGGGGTGATGAATTTCGCCTTCATGGGCGGATCGATGGGCTCGGTGGTCGGGGAGAAGATCGCGCGGCTGGCGCGGCGCTCACACGAGAAGAAGGCTCCGCTGGTCCTCGTCTCCGCCTCGGGTGGGGCCCGAATGCAGGAAGGCGTACTCTCGCTCATGCAGATGGCCAAGACCTCCGCCGCCATCGCCCAGCTCAACCGCGACAGCATCCCGTACATCTCCATCCTCACGGACCCGACGACCGGCGGCGTGTCGGCGTCGTACGCCATGCAGGGTGACGTGGTCCTGGCGGAGCCGGGCGCCCTGATCGGGTTCGCCGGCCAGCGGGTGATCAAGCAGACGATCGGGCAGGATCTGCCCGAGGGCTTCCAGACGGCGGAGTTCCTGCTGGAGCACGGGCAGATCGACGACGTGGTCCCGCGGGGCTCGCTCCGGGACACCACGGCCCGGCTGATCCGGCACATGCAGGGGCAGCGACCGCACGTGGAGCATCCCGAGCTGAGCTGACGCCGCTGGTCTTCCCGATCCGACGCCCCACCGGCAGGACGAGGTGGGGCGTTGTCGTTCCGGCGGCTCGGTTGAGATTGTGCGGCCGAAGGCCCGGCGGACAGCTCGGCTGACGAGCGCTTGGCTTCACCACAGAGACACGGAGAACACAGAAATGCACGGAGAGAGGCAACTGTGTGTTGTTGTTCTCCGTGGTTGTCTCTGTGCCCTCCGTGTCTCCGTGGTGAAGGGTGACCAACCCCGACGCGAGGATGGTGCGGCACGGCGAGTGAGCCCGCTGACGCACCAGGTCAGACAACCAGGAAATCCATGCCGCTGACCTACGAAGAGGCGCTCCAGTTCCTCTTCCCCCGGACCACGACGATCAAGTTCGGGCTCGCCACGACGCGCGCCCTGCTCCACGCGGTCGGCAACCCGCACCAGGTGATGCCCTCGGTGCACGTGGGCGGGACGAACGGGAAGGGCAGCGTGTCGACCCTGGTGGCCTCGGCGCTGCGGGAGGCGGGATGGCGGGTGGGGCTGTACACCTCGCCGCACCTGGCGTCGTTCCGCGAGCGCATCCGGGTGGACGGCGTGCCGATCGCCGAGAGCGCGATGGCCATGTGGACCGGGCGGCTCCAGCCGCTCATCCTCGAGCGGAAGGCGACCTTCTTCGAGGCCACCACGGCGATCGCCTTCGCGGACTTCGCGGCCCGCGGGGCGGAGATCGTGGTGGCCGAAGTGGGTCTCGGCGGGCGGCTCGACAGCACCAACGTGCTGCGGCCGCTCGTGAGCGCGGTGACGAAGATCGAGCGCGATCACATGAAGTACCTGGGGGACACGCTCGAGCTCATCGCCGCGGAAAAGGCGGGAATCGCCAAGCCGGCGGTGCCGTTCGTCGTCGGCGAGCGCGATCCGGCGCTGGTGGAGGTGCTCCGGCGCGAGGCGCGGAAGGCCGTGGCCCGCGGGCAAACCGATGGCCGGGCCGACGTGCGGGTGCTGCCGCCGGAGTACGAATGGCCCGGACCCCTCAGCCTGGAGGGCCCGCACCAGCGCCGGAACGCCGCCGTGGCATACGGGATCCTGATGGCCCTCCCCACGCCCTACCGGCCGCCGCTCCCGGCCGTCGAGGCCGGTTTCGCGTCGGCCCACGTGCCCGGGCGGCTCGACCGGCGGGGGAAGTGGCTGTTCGACGTCGCCCACAACCCGGACGGCATTCGGGCGCTGGTGAGAGCGATGGATACCCTTCGCCCGCGGCGGCCGCTGCACGCCCTGGTCTCGATCCTGGGCGACAAGGAGTGGCCCGAGATGCTGGTGCAGCTCGACCGGATCGTCGACCGAGGGATCCTCACCGTGGCCCCGACCGCCGCCAGCCGGGGCTGGAATGCCGTCTGGCTCCGTCGCTGGCTCCGCGACCGCTGCCGGCCTCCAGCCCGGGCCTCGTGGACACTGGTGCCGGAGTTCGAGGTGGCGCTGGAGAAGGTGCAGGAAGGGGCGGGAACGGTGCTGGTGACGGGCTCGTTCCACACCGTCGGGGACGTCATGGCGGCGCTCGGCATGGAGGTGGTGTAGGCTCTCCGACCCGGCTATGTTCTCCCCATGCAAACCAAGGCCCTGCCGGGCTTTCGGGAGTTTTACCCCGCCGATCTCGCGCTGCGCACCCACATCTTCCGGACCTGGCGGGCGGTGGCCACGCGGTACGGATTCGAGGAGTACGACGGCCCGCCGCTCGAGCCGCTCGAGCTGTACACGGCCAAGAGCGGCGACGAGATCGTCGGGCAGCTCTACGCCTTTACCGACAAGGGCGGGCGGGAGGTTGCGCTGCGCCCCGAAATGACGCCCACCCTCGCCCGGATGGTGGCGGCGCGCGCCAACGGGCTCAAGAAGCCGATTCGCTGGTTCGCCATCCCGCAGCTCTTTCGCTACGAGCGACAGCAACGGGGGCGTCTTCGAGAGCACTTCCAGCTCAACTGCGACCTGATCGGCGAGGCGGGCCCGCTCGGCGACGCCGAGATCATCGCCCTCGCCCTGGACGTCATGCGCGCCTTCGGGCTCGGGCCGGCCGATGTGCGCGTGCGGGTCTCCGACCGCCGGGTGCTTCGCGCTCTGCTGCTCGGGGCCGGCGTCGCGGAGCCGCAGCTCCTGGCGGCGTATCAGGCGGTCGACAAGATCGAGCGGCTCGATCGCGCGGCGGTGACGGAACAGCTCGGCGCGGCCGGCATCGGCGCCGAAGCGGCGGCGGGCGTGCTCGAGCTCGCGACCCTGCGCGGGCTTCCGGCGGTCGAGTCGGCCCTGGGCCGCGTGCCCGGGGGGCCGGAGGCGGGTCAGGCGCTTCGCCGCGTGGTGGACGCGCTCGCGGCGATGGGGCTCGGCGAGTTCGTCGAGGTCGACCTCACGATCGTGCGCGGTCTGGCGTACTACACCGGGACCGTGTTCGAGCTGTTCGACGCCGGCCGGACGCTTCGCGCCATCTGCGGCGGTGGGCGCTACGATGGGCTCCTCGCGGCGCTCGGCGGCGTCGATCTGCCCGCGCTGGGCTTCGGCATGGGCGACGTGGTGCTGGCGGAGCTGCTCCGCGACCGCGGGCTGGTGCCGACTGACGTCTCGAGCATCGACGTGTTCCTGGCCGCGGTCACCGAGGAGGATCTTCCGTTCGTGCTGAGCCTGGCGCACGAGGTCCGCGATGCGGGGCTCCGCGCCGAGTACGCGCTCGGTACCCAGGCGGTGGGCAAGCAGCTCAAGCTGGCCGACGCGCGGAACGCGCGGTTCGCCGTCGTGGTCGGGCCGGATGATCGGGCGCGGGGCGAAGTGATGCTGAAGGATCTGGGGGGGAAGGGGCAGGAGGGGATCCCCAGGTCTCAGGTGGTCGAGCGGCTGACGCGGGCGATCGTGGGCGGATGAGCGCTGGAGGCCGCCCGGTTCCGCCCGCGAGTCACCCTGAGCGAAGCGAAGGGGGCAACACCCGAGTCATGCCCCCTTCGCTTCGCTCAGGGTGACTCGCGGGAGAGGTGACTCGGGGGAGCAGGTGACTCGGCGGGGGGAAGGTGACTCGGGGACAGGTGACTCGGGGAAGGTGACTCGGCGGAGGTTCCAGCGTCGTGCCTATGCGGCAACGTGAAGTGCAACCGGTAGAGGAGCGCGAATGGCGGACACGAAGGCGTTAACCACCCGCGCCGCGGACTTCAGCGCCTGGTACAACGAGCTCATCGCCCGCGCGGAGCTGGCCGACTACAGTCCCGTGCGCGGGTGCATGGTCATCCGGCCGAACGGCTACGCCATCTGGGAGCAGATGCAGCGCGCCCTCGACCAGATGTTCAAGGACACCGGGCACCAGAACGCCTATTTCCCGCTCTTCATTCCGCAGAGCTTTCTCTCGCGCGAGGCCGCGCACGTCGAGGGGTTCGCGCCCGAGACGGCGGTGGTGACCCACGGCGGCGGCAAGGAGCTCGAGGAGCCGCTCGTCGTCCGGCCGACGTCCGAGACCATCATCTACGCGATGTACGCCAAGTGGATCCAGAGCTACCGCGACCTGCCGCTGCTGATCAACCAGTGGGCCAACGTCGTCCGCTGGGAGATGCGCACGCGGCTCTTCCTGCGGACCACCGAGTTCCTCTGGCAGGAGGGCCACACCGCGCACGCCACGGAGGCGGAGGCCGAGGCGGAGGCGCTCCAGATGCTCGGCGTCTACCGGACCTTCATGGAAGAGTGGATGGCGATGCCGGTGGTGACCGGCCGGAAGACCGACAGCGAGCGCTTCGCCGGGGCGGTCCGCACGTACAGTTGCGAGGCGCTGATGCAGGACAACAAGGCGCTCCAGGCCGGCACGAGCCACAACCTCGGCCAGAACTTCTCGCGCGCCTTCGAAGTCACCTTCCAGACGGCTGCGGGCGATCTCGACCATGTCTGGAACACGTCGTGGGGCGTGTCGACCCGGCTGGTGGGCGCCCTCATCATGACGCACGGTGACGACGGGGGGCTGGTCTGCCCGCCGCGGCTGGCACAATACCAGGTCGTGATCGTTCCCATCTACCGGTCCGACGAGGAGCGCACCGGCGTGCTCGACGCGGCCCACGCGATCAAGCGCGACCTGGCGGCCGAAGGCATCCGGGTCCACCTGGATGGCCGCGAGGGGATGAAGCCCGGCGCCAAGTACTACGAATGGGAGAGCCGCGGCGCGCCCCTGCGCCTCGAGATCGGCCCGCGGGACGTGGCGGCGGGTGTCGTGGTGCTCGCCCGCCGGACCGGCGGCAAGAAGGAGACGGTCCCGGTGGAGGGCCTCCCGGCCCGCATGCTGGAGGAGATGGAACGGATGCAGGCCGATCTGCTCGCGACGGCGACTGCGCGCCGCGAGGCGGCCAGCATCCGCGGCGCCACGAAGGAGCAGTTCCTCGCCCACCTCGAGGGAACGGGCGGCTTCATCTATGGCGGCTTCTGCGGGCAGGGCACGTGCGAGGCCGAGATCAAGGAGCAGACCAAGGCGACCATCCGCGTCCTGCCGGACGAGGAGTTCCGCTCGCCGGTGGCGCCGACGACCTGCATGTGGTGCGGACAGCCCAGCGTCGCCGAGGCGGTGTGGGCCAAGGCCTACTGACCGACGCCCGCTTCGCCGACGCCGGGCTCACCCGGGCCGGCGCCGCTCTCCACCTGGGCGGCGTCTCGCTCACGGCCATCGCCGAGCAGGTGGGCACACCGGTCTACGTCTACAACGCGGAGGCCATCCGCGAGCGGTATCGCGCGCTGGACACGGCGCTCGGGGCGATGCCGCACCGGATCTGCTACGCGGTCAAGGCCAACAGCACGCTCGCCGTGCTCCGCATCCTCCGCGATCTCGGCGCCGGCGCCGACATCGTCTCCGCCGGCGAGATGTCCCGGGCCCTTGCGGCGGGCTTCGCCCCCGAGCGGATCGTCTTCAGCGGGGTAGGGAAGGCTCCCACCGAGCTCCGGCAGGCCGTCCGCGCCCGCCTCGGGCACCTGAACGTCGAATCGGTGGAGGAGCTGCACCGGCTCGCGGCGATCGCCGAGGAAGAGCGGATCGACGTCGCCGTGGGCATCCGGATCAATCCCGACGTCACCACCGATACCCACCCCTACATCTCGACCGGCAAGAGCGGCATCAAGTTCGGCGTGCCGGTGGACCAGGTGATGGACGCGGCGGCCTTCATCGCCACCCATCCGCGGCTCCACCTCACCACGCTCGCGATGCATCTGGGCAGCCAGCTGTCGGACACTGAGCCGTTCCGCCAGGGGATCGGGCACCTGCTCGAGCTGGCGGAGCGGCTGCGGGCCACGGGCGCGCATGCTATCCGGGTGGTGGATATCGGCGGGGGTCTGGGCATCCGCTACGCCGACGAGCTGCCGATGGACCCGGTGACGTTCGCCGAGGCCGTCGTTCCGCTGCTGGCGTCGACCGGGTATACCACGTACCTCGAGCCCGGCCGGTTCCTGGTGGGGAGCGCGGGCGTGCTGCTCACCGAGGTGTTGTACCGGAAGCATTCAGGCGGGAAGGATTTCGTCGTGGTGGACGCGGGAATGAACGATCTCGTCCGTCCCAGTCACTACCAGGCCTACCACGAGATCGTGGAGCTCGAGACGAGCGAGCGCCCGACCATGCGCGTCGACGTGGTAGGGCCGGTGTGCGAGACCGGCGACTTCCTCGCGCTGGGCCGGACGCTGCCCGACGTGACGGCCGGCGAGCGCCTCGCAGTGCTGGGCGCGGGCGCGTACGGGTTCGTCATGGCGTCCAACTACAATTCGCGGCCCCGGCCGGCGGAGGTGGTGGTGGACGGGGAGCGCTGGTGGGTCGCACGGCCGCGGGAGACGGTGGAGGAGCTGTTCCGTACGGAACGGCTGTCATCCTCCAATGAGTCACCCTGAGCGCAGCGAAGGGGGCATAACCCGACATGGCCCCCTTCACTGCGTTCAGGGTGACTCGAGAAGCAGGCTGACGCGCAACAGGAGCTGACCAGCACGTGCCCCAACATCACGACGGCATCCTCATCATCGATTTCGGCTCCCAGTACACCCAGCTCATCGCGCGCCGGGTGCGCGAGGCGCACGTGTACTGCGAGATCCACCCGCCGTCCCGCACCATCGCCTGGATCCGGGACTGGAAGCCCAGGGGCATCATTCTCTCGGGCGGACCGAATTCGGTCTACGGCGAGAGCGTGCCCACCGCCGATCCCGCGCTGCTCGAGCTCGGCACGCCGGTCCTCGGCCTCTGCTATGGGATGCAGCTCCTGGCGCACCTCTCGGGCGGCAACGTGAAGCGCGCCGACCGCCGCGAGTACGGCCGCGCCAGCGTGACGGTCGAGGGCGGGCGACTCTTCCGCGGCTTCGGCAAGGGCGAGGAGACGCCGGTCTGGATGAGCCACGGAGACCACGTGGACGTGGCGCCGCCGGGATATGCCGTCACCGCGTCGAGCGCCAACAGTCCCGTGGCGGCCTTCGAGCACACCAAGCGGCCGCTGTTCGGCGTGCAGTTTCATCCCGAGGTGGCGCATACCCCGCGGGGCGGCGAGATCCTCAACAACTTCCTGTTCGAGGTCTGCGGCGCCACGCCCGACTGGACCCCGGGTCACTTCGTCGAGACCGAGATCCAGCGGGTCCGGGAGCTCGTCGGGCCGGACCGGCGCGTCATCTGCGGGCTCTCGGGTGGGGTGGACTCGTCGGTCGCCGCGGTGCTGGTGCACCGGGCTGTGGGCGACCGGCTCACCTGCATCTTCGTCGACCACGGGCTCCTCCGCCTGCACGAGCGTGACCAGGTAGAAGCCACTTTCCGGCGGCACCTCGGCATCGACCTCCGCGTGGTGGACGCGAGCGCCCAATTCCTCGAGCGCCTGGCCGGCGTGAGCGACCCGGAGGAGAAGCGCCGCCGGATCGGGCACACCTTCATCGACGTCTTCGAGGCCGAGGCGCGCTCGGTCGGCAACGACGTGGGGTTCCTGGTCCAGGGGACGCTCTATCCCGACGTCATCGAGTCGATCTCGCCGCAGGGCGGGCCGTCGGTCACGATCAAGACCCATCACAACGTGGGCGGGCTGCCCGAGCGGCTGCCGTTCGCGCTGCTCGAGCCGCTGCGGGAGTTGTTCAAGGACGAGGTGCGGCAGGTGGGCCGGGAGCTGGGACTGCCGGAGGAGATGGTCGGACGGCACCCGTTTCCGGGACCGGGTCTCGCGATCCGGATCCTGGGCGATGTCACCCCGGCAGCCCTCGACATCCTCCGCCGGGCCGACCACATCTACATCGAGGAGATTCGCGCCGCGGGGCTCTACGACGACATCTGGCAGGCGTTCGCGGTGCTGTTGCCGATCCGCTCGGTCGGCGTCCAGGGTGATTTCCGCAGCTACGACCAGGTGGTGGCGCTGCGAGCCGTCACCAGTCGCGACGGGATGACCGCCGACTGGTTTCCGTTCCCGGCCGAGGTGCTCGCCCGGGTGTCGGACCGTATCGCCAACGAGGTGGACGGCGTCAACCGGGTCGTGTACGACGTGAGCTCCAAACCGCCGGCCACGATCGAATGGGAATGAGCCGGCCGCGCGCCGTCACTCTCCGGTTTCTGGCCGAGCCCTCGCACGTCAACTTCGGCGGCAAGGTGAACGGCGGGGCGGTCATGAAGTGGATCGACCAGGCGGGCTACACCTGCGCGGCCGGGTGGACCGGCGGGTACTGTGTCACGCTGTACGTGGGCGGCCTGCATTTCATCCGGCCGATCAGGGTCGGTGACGTCGTCGAGCTCCATGCGCTGGTCATCCACACCGGCCGGACCAGCCTGCACATCGCCATCGATGTCTACGCGCGCGATCCGAAGCTGCCCGCCTCCAACGGACGGGCCACTGCGTGATCGTGTTCGTCTTGCTGGACGAGAACGGGCGCCCCCAGCCGGTCCCGCCGTGGACGCCCGTCAGCGACACCGACCGTGCGCTGCAGGCCTACGCGCTCCGACTGATCGAGCTCCGAAAGCTCATGGATGCCGAGCTCGAGCCGCACCTCAAGCTCCTGGAGAGATCGGCGGCCGCTATTTCGGTTTGACCACCAGGAAGGCGCGACGTCGGACGTCCTCGCTCCCGCCGGGTCCACGCACCCGCACCTCGATCATGTAGCTCCCCGCCTTGAAGTCCCGAAGCTGCAGCGTCCGGTGGGCCCGGATGACCGGTCCCGCCGCGCGCTCATCCACGCTGAGGGTTACCGCCGGCCGGCGGTCGGGTGCCGCGGGCTCCCCCTTCATCCGGAACACCGCAATCTCGTGCCGATACTCGGCGCCCGGGACGGCGCCGGCTGCCTCGTAGTAGAGCCTGAGCTCGCTTCGCTCCGGGAAGAGGTCGAACGGCGTGAGCAGGACGGGCTCGCCGCCGGGAGGCTGCCAGGTAGCGCTGGCGGCTTCGACGCCGAGCGCCAGGTCGCTCAGCGCGAGCGCCGGCCCCAGGCCGGCGGCCCGCACCGTGTCCCGCGGCAGCACGACTCCGGCCTGGTCTCCCTGGTCGATAGCCGCGCGCCAGCTCCAGCGCCCGGACGGCAGTGGGAGCTCCACGCGGCCGATCAGGTACTGACCGCGCTGGAGCGGGTGGTCGAGCCGGAAAAGCATGGCCGTGTCGGCGCTGGCGATGGCGCGCTCGGCCCCGTCGAGCACCACGACGCGGACCCGGACCGGATAGCTCACCCCCTCGGCGTCTTCCTTCGCGATGGTCTGGGCCGGACCGAGTCCGAACACGAAGTGCGCCAGCGGCATGCCGTCGCGTTGCCCGACCGCGACCAGGTTGGCGGTCGCCGTAAGCCGGCGGGCGAACTGCAGCTCGTAGCTGTCGGTGGTCGTTCCGAAGTCGATGCTCACCCGGCCGATCGCGCGCTCGCGACCCTCGGCCCGTGCGGCGCCATTCGGCCCCCAGTTGAGCATCCGGCCGTACAGCGGCGACAGCGTCTGGCGCGAGAGCAGCAGCTGGTCGATCGGGGCGTCCGACGCACCGTGCAGGTCGAGTACGCTCTCTACCAGGCGATAGTCGTAGAGATCGCCGCCACCGGACGTGTCGTAGCCGGCGCTGAAGTGGAACAGGAGATCGCCGTCGGCCCGGCCGTAGCGCCAGGTTTCGTTCGGCATGAGCCCGAACACGAAGGGCCGGAGCCGGGTCTCTGGCTCGCCGTGGCGCACGTAGATGACGCCCCGGTCGTCGAGCTCCTCGCTGCCGCTCCGGTACGCATCCCGCCTGCCGTAGAACCGGCGGGAGATGGTGAGCGCGAAGCGCCGGCGGGCGTAGAGCAGGCGGCGATAATGCTCGCGGAGGCGCTCGCCATCATGGCGAAGCTCGGCGTGGTCGCGGTCGGTCCAGAAGCGCCGCAGCCAGTCGGCGCGGTCGGCGCCCTGCGCGGCATCGAACCGCGCCAGGTCCGAATCCGCGGCGATCGGCTCGAGGTCGGCCCGGTAGCCGGCCACGACGGCCGAGTCGTCCGACTCCGCCGTCGCGAAGTAGGCTGCCTCGCCCGCGGCGGCGCCGAGGGCGAGGCGGGTGCGGGCGAGCTCCAGCCGGGCGACAGGGTTCGGCGTGTCCGGCCCCGCTCCAGCAGCCCGCTCGAACGCGGCGATCGCGTCGTCGGGCTCGTCGGCCGCGCGGGCGACGCGGCCGAGGGCGAGCAACAGCGCTGCCGGTGGGCTGGTCTGGGCCCGCTCGGCCTGGCGCAGCGCATCGAATGCGCCGGCATAGAGCGCGGTGTCGCGTAGGTCGAGAGCGAGGTCGGCGAGCGTGAGCGCGGCCGGCAGATAGGTGGGGTCGGCCGCCAGGGCCCGGATCTCATGCTGGAGCGCCCGCTCGAGCGTGCCGGTCCCGATGCGATTGCCGAGCGCCACGGGATTGGCGCGCTCCCACGCGGCCCGGCGGGTTTCGGCCAGCGCGAGCGCATGCCAGGCATACGGCCAGTCCGGCTGCTGCCGGGTGAGCCGGCGAAGCTCCTGGCGCGCAATCCGGGCGCTCGAATCGGCGCCGAGCTCCGTCAGGCGGGAGGACGCGAAGGCGGCGCGGAGCGATCGCAGCGCATTCGGGGGGCGCGCTCTGGCCAGGCCCCGGCTGAGCACGCGTAATGCGATGGTGTCGTTGGTGGCGGCGAGGGAATCCCGGAAGCGGTCGAGGGCGGGTCGATCGGAGGCCGACTGGCCGAGCAGCGGCGAGCAGGGAAGGAGGAGCAGCAGCAGGGCCGGGCACCGCGAACGCACCGGTTACACTCCCTTCTCTCCCAGCAGCCGGAGGAAGTCATCCGCCGACCGGAGTCCGGCGAGCCGCTCCGGAATGTCGGAATCTTTGGCGAACTGCGCGATCTTGCCCAGGATCGGGAGATACTGATTCGAGACCTCGAGCGGCGGGGCTACGATCAGAAAGAAATCGAAAACCGGGCGATTGTCGATAGCCTGGTATTCCACACCCCGCCGGTGGTGCCCATAGGCCAGGCGGACGCGGTTGACGACCAGGGAGCGGCAGTGGGGAATCGCGATCCCGCGGCCCACGCCGGTCGAGCCGAGAGTCTCGCGGCGCTGCAGGATGCGGAGCAGGGTCTCGCTCGCGCGCTCGTCGAGGCGTAGCAGGCCGACGAGCTCCGCGAGGATCTCGTCCTTGCCCCCGCCCTGGAGGTCGACCGAAATGGTGTCCTGCGAATAGAAGTCGGCGAGTGCCATAGCGTGGCGGCAACCTAATTCCGCCCCGCGGACGAGTCAAAGCCGGAGACGCAGCACCAATGGCGGCCGAAGCGTCTCGGGCGCCTCGATGGTGCCGTCGTCGCGGAACCGCTCCCATTGGCTGGCAGCCACGTAGTACAGGTCGCGGCCCACCACCACGCCAAGCGTCGGCTCCGCGTAGCCGGGATGGGCGCGCTCGAGCACCTCGGCGCGCTCCACGCGATTGCCGCTCGCGTCGAGGCGCAGGCGGACCACCCGGTCCGGCGCGACGCCGTTCTGGATGCCGATGAGGCTCCCGTCCACCAGGTAGAGCCCGTCGATCCCCAGCGCCAGCACATCATCCGCCGTCTCCAGCAGCCGGACCGCCCGCGTGGCGAGATCGATCCGGAGGATGCCCCGCGAATAGTCCGCCACGTACAGGCTCCGTTCCTGGGCGTCGAGCGCGAGTCCTTGCGCGGCGAGGAGCAGGGGAGACGCCACGAGCTGCTCCATCGAATCGGAGCCCGCGCGGACACGGTAGACTCCTGGCTGGCGGCTGTCGGTGGAGTAGACATCGCCGTTCCGCGCGATGGTGACGTCACCCAGGGTATGCAGCTGGCCGTCGGCGGGAAGCAGGAAGCGCCCCGTGAGCGCGCCGGAGGCGAGATCGAACCGGAACAGCCCGGACCGGCCC
Organism: uncultured Gemmatimonadales bacterium; assembly: GCA_963815515.1. GTDB lineage: Bacteria > Gemmatimonadota > Gemmatimonadetes > Gemmatimonadales > GWC2-71-9 > CAVVWJ01. The sequence goes on along the minus strand of CAWFGP010000004.1, from coordinate 40,974 downwards.
ACGTCGGCCGAATCGTAGCCGACGGTCTGCGGCACGGCAGCCGCCGACACCCAGAGCACCCGGCGCGTCGCATCCACCCGCATGCCGAGCGGCGCCCAGAACCCGGCCAGCCCCGGTGGGACGAACTCCGATGTACGCCCGCGCTCGTCCACTCGCAGGATCTTGCCCCGACGGACGCTGCCGATGAAGAACGACCGGGTCCTCGGGTCGTAGGCGATCCCCTCGGTGAGCAGGTCCCGCTCCGCCAGGGTGAAGGCCGGCGTCGAGTGGATCACGGGTGCCGCGTTGCGCCGCATCGCCTGGCGCAGGCTGTCGAAGGCGGGCAGTGCGCGGAGGGACGTCAAGTCGGCGTCGGCGTCGAGGTCGGCCGTATGGCCGAGGGCGGCGAAGCGCCGTAGCGTGGCGAGAGCGGCGACGGTGTCCCCGGTCAGCGCGTAGGCGCAGGCCAGCCCGTAGACCATCCCACCGTGCGCGGGCCGAAGCCGCTCGGCCTCCCGGGCGTGGAGCAGGAAGGCCGGGAAGTCGTGGGACTCGTAGGCGTGGACGGCTTCCTGATAGGCCGCGCGGGAGGCGATGACGGGGTCGGACTGCGCGGATGCGCGGGAGGGCGGGCTCGCGACCACCGCGAGCAGCGCAACCGCCAGGAAAACGGTGTAGGGGGGCATGGGAGTCTTACGTGGCGCGTCGATCCCGGGTTCCACCCTGGCCCCTCTCAAGCGCCGCTCCAGCCCCTTCCGCGGGCGTTGCCGTGCGTTCGATCGCCAAGTATTTTCTTGCCATGCAGTTGCCCTATCCCTCCCCGCACGCCTTCCCGCTCATCCTGGCGCCCATGGCCGGGGTGTCCGAGGCGCCGTTCCGCCAGATCTGCCGGCGGATGGGCGCCGACGTCGTGCTGAGCGAGTTCCTGTCGTCCGAGGCCATCCGGCGGCGCATCCGCAACACGCTCGAGGGCGCCGAATTCGAGGAGGTCGAGCGGCCGATCGGCATCCAGATCTACGGCGCCGATCCGAACGGCATGGCCGAGGCCGCCGCACTCATCACCCAGCATTACCGTCCGGAGTTCATCGACATCAACTTCGGCTGCCCGGTCAAGAAGGTGGTGCAGCGCAACGGCGGCTCCGGCTGCCTGCGCGACCTCGACCTGGTGGACCGGATCATCCGTGCCGTCATCGGCGCCACGCATCTGCCCGTCACCGTCAAGACGAGGAGCGGCTGGAACGACGAGCAGCGCGACCCGGTCACCATCGCGCGGCGCATGCAGGACGCGGGCGCCCGTGCGTTCACGCTCCACGCGCGGACCCGGACCCAGATGTTCTCGGGCAAAGCCAACTGGGACGAGATCGCGCGGGTCGTCGAGGCGCTCGAGATCCCGGTCATCGGGAACGGCGATGTCCAGACGGCCGAGGACATCGTGCGCATGCGCCATCACACGGGCTGCGCGGGCATCATGGTCGGCCGGGGCGCCTTCGGCAACCCGTGGCTGTTCCGCGATGCCCACGCGCTGCTCGAGGGTCAGGCGGCGCCCGCGGCGCCGGCCCCCGCCGAGCGGTTCCAGGTGGCGCTGGAGCACGCCCGCCTGGCGCTCCGCCTGCAGGGCGACACCCGGAAGACCGTGATCGAGTTCCGCAAGCACCTGGGCTGGTACACCAAGGGCCTGCACGGCGCGAGCGAGCTGCGCCAGCGGCTCTTTCAGATCGAATCGATCGCCGAGGCCGAGGCAATCTTCCTGGAATATCTCGAGCCGGTCGCCGCGGTGGCGTGAGAGCCGAGCAGCTCGAGGCCCTGCTCGCCGAGGTCGCCGCCGGGCGTCTCGCCCCCGGTGCGGCGGTCGAACGCCTGCGGCACCTCCCCTACGAAGATCTCGACTTCGCCCGCATCGACCACCATCGCGCGCTCCGGCAGGGGCAGCCCGAGGTGGTTTTCTGCGAGGGGAAGACCGTCGAGCAGATCGTCGCCATCTGCGAGCGCCTCGCCGCCGCCACCGGCGCGTTCCTGGGCACGCGCGCCAGCGAGGCTGTGGCCGCCGCACTGCGCGCCAGGTTCCCCGATCTGACCTGGAATCCGATCGCCCGGACCGTCTACCTGGCCGCTCCCGACGCGCCGCCGGCCGCCGGAGGTCCGGTCCTGATCGTCTCGGCCGGCACGAGCGATCTGCCCGTGGCGGAAGAAGCCGCCGTGGTGGCCGAGGCCTTCGGGACCCGGGTCGAGCGACTCGTGGACGTCGGCGTCGCCGGCCTTCACCGGTTGCTCTCGGCGGGCGACGCACTGCGGCAGGCGCGGGTGGTCATCGTGGTCGCGGGGATGGAAGGAGCGCTTCCGAGCGTGGTGGGCGGCCTGGTGGCGGTGCCGGTGATCGCCGTGCCGACGAGCGTGGGCTACGGCGCCGCGTTCGGCGGGCTGGCCGCGCTGCTCGGCATGCTCAACTCGTGTGCCGCCGGCGTGACGGTGGTGAACATCGACAACGGATTCGGCGCTGCTGCCGCCGCCAGCCGGATCTGCCGGTCATGACGATCCGGAAGGTGATCGAGCGCATCGACCCGCCGCTGGTATGGCTGGACCTGGTGCAGCCCACCGCCGAGGAGCTCCAGTCCGTCGCCCACACGTACACCCTCCAGCCGACCGCGGTGAAGGACTGCCTCGAGCCCGAGCACCTGCCCAAATTCGAGCAGTTCGACGCCCACGTGTTCGTGATCCTGCGCGCCTTCGACGCCGAGTCGCAGCGGACCTGTGGCACGGTGCAGGAGCTCACCCGGAAGCTCGCGATCTTTTCCAGCCCGACCTTCCTGGTCACGATTCACCGGAGCGAACAGCCCTGGCTGGCGGCGCTCGAGGCCCGGCTCCAGGCGGAGGCGGCCGCCAAGGCAGGCAAGGAAGGGTTGCACGCATACCTCCTGACCCAGGTGCTCAACGGTGCGGTCGACACCTATCTGCGTCCGATGGAGGACATCGAAGCGCGGATCGACGCGTTCGAGGAGCTGGTGTTCGGCGGCCGGGACGCCGACACGCGCGCCTTCGCGGAGGATCTGCGCGAGGTGCATGTGCTCAAGCGCCAGGTGACGCTGATCAAGCGGCTGCTGTGGCGGACGCTCGACGTCGTGCAGCGGCTGAGCCCGCCCTCCGGACGTGCGGCTACGCTGTTCCGGGACGTCCAGGAGAACGTCGAGAGCTCGCACTTCTACGCCGACGAGCTGCTCGACGACGTCAACACGGTGCTCAACGTCCAGCTCGCCCTGGCGGCCCACCGGACCGGCGAGGTCATGCGCATCCTGACGGTCTTCTCGGTGTTCTTCCTGCCGCTCACGTTCCTCGTGGGTGTGTACGGCATGAACTTCGACTTCATGCCCGAGCTGCGCTCGCGGTGGGGCTACCCGCTCGTGCTCGTGGCGATGGGCGGCATCGTGCTGACGATCTACCTCTGGTTCCGCCGCCGCGGATGGCTCCGGGAATGAGCCTTCTGGCGGTGGTGCTGGCCGCGCTGGCAGGCGCCGCCGCGGGCTGGTGGCTGGCCCGGCGGCGCGCGGCGCCGCCGCTCGCGGGTGGCGTGGGCCCGCACCTGCTGCCGGACCCGGCGCTCGAGTGGCTGCGGCGCGCCTACGGCGCCCTGGGCGTCTGGGTGGCGGAGCTCGACCCCGGCGAAGAGGGACCGCACGCCGAGCGCATCGTCGACGCGGAGCGGCTCTCGGTGGCACAGATCGTGGCGGTCGACCGCCGGCTGGAGCGCGCGCGCGACCAGGAGCAGGGCGGGGCGGAACGCCTCGACAGCGGCACGCTGGTATTCCACGCGGCGGCGGGCACGGCCGTGGCCCTGCTGCTGCCGCCCGACTTCGACGCGTCCGCCCTGGGCCTGGTCGAGGCCGATCTCCGCCGCCTGCTCGACGGCGCGCGCCGGCGCCCGCAGGTCGTGGCGCTGGCCCAGGCACAGACCCAGGAGGCCTCCCTCGAGTCCACCGGCAGCGTCGGGCTCCGGCTGGCGTACCAGCTCGAGCGCGTGCTCGACGCCCAGGTCCTCGTGGCAGCCACGGAGGCGCCCGTCGAGTACCAGCAGACGGGCTCGCTGCCGGTGCTGCCGCAGGTTCGCATCGTCGGCGTGTCGGGTCGGGGCGACCGACGTCTGCTGGACACCATCGTGCCCGAGATCAGCGACCTCGCGCGCGTGGCCCGCGGCGAAGTCGCTGGATTCAGGATGGAGGGCGATCCGCTGGGCGGCGTGGTGGCGGACCGGCGCCAGCGCGGGGGAGCGGTCATGCTGCTTCCGATCCTGGTCGGCGACGAGGCCTTCGGTGCCGTGGCGATCTGGCCGCCGGGAGGGCGCGAGCCGATCGGCGCGGCGCTGGCCGAGCTGACCGAAGCGCTGGCGAATGCCGGCCCACGACTCGCCCGGGCGCTCGAGGGTGACAAGCTTTCGGCCCACGCCACCTCCGACCGCCTCACCGGCCTCGCCAACCGCCGCAAGTTCGATGAGCTCTTGGTGCAGGCCGAGCCGCGCGGCCCGCGCGAGGGCGCGCTGGTGTACGCCGACATCGACCGGTTCAAGCAGCTCAACGACTCCCTGGGGCATCTGGCCGGCGATGCGGCGCTGATCCACTTCGCCCGGATCATCCAGGGACAGGTGCGCGTCGGCGACATCGCCGCCCGGATCGGTGGCGAGGAGTTCGCCATCTGGCTGCCGAAAGCGGATCTCGAGGTCGGCAGCCGGATCGCGGAGCGGATCCGCATCAAGCTGGGGACCACGCCCTGGGACTGGAACGGGCGGCCCTGGCCGCTCAGCGCATCGTTCGGGGTCGCCGCCTGTCCCGAGACCGGGCGGGCGCTGAAGCTGCTGCCGGCGCAGGCGGACGCGGCGCTCTACGTGGCCAAGAATTCGGGGCGGAACCGGGTGGAGCGGGCGGGGAAATAGGCGCCGGCGGCGGGATATCCCGACGGGGGCGAAGCCTTCCGATCGCCCCCACCACCGTCTATATTTGAGTCACCCGGGGGCGACTGGCTTCGACGGGTTCGTAGAAGGAATGGCAGCGTGCCCAGGTCCAGAGTCCTGGTTAAACCATCTGGAACGCTTTAACTGCCAACACTGAACTGGCACTGGCCGCGTAAGCTGAGCTAACGCTCGCTTGATGCGCCTTCGGCTGGAGGAGCCCGCCCAGAGCGCCTCACGTCGAATCGCAAACCTGGGCTGGCCGCGCGCGTCGCTCCGACGCGAGTGGTGAGATCCTTCAGGAGCTAGGCCGAGGGGAGGTCGGTTCGGCACCGACCCGAGGCGACGGCAAGAAGACGAGCCTACGCACGTAGACGCGGTTCTGGACGCTTACTCGGACCAGGGTTCGATTCCCTGCGCCTCCACTGCATTCGAAACGGGACTCGCGGCAAGCGCCGCGGGTCCCGTTTCCTGCATTCAGAGGGCAACGGTCAGGGACCGATGCGCTCTGCGCAGAAGTAGCCGGCGGCCGCCTGACGGGTGGTTCCGCTCGACCAGGTGCCCGCAAAACCATCGGCCTCGATACGCCGGACGATGAGCGCGAAGTAGCCGCCATCGAAGCGCGCGACGCCTCGGCGGTTCGCAAGCGAACCGAGGCGCAGCATGACGCTGGCCGGCCCGCCGGCGGCGGGGGGATGCCGCTCGATCACGAGCACGCCAGGGGCGGCCGGATCGGTCGATGCGTTGTCGCCCGTGGGGACGCCACCGACGAGCTCCGGATCGAGATCGGTTGTGCCGGCCAGTGGATACCGTATGGTCGTGTCCATGACCCCGAGCATCGGCGCAGGCATCTGGAGCGAATCGGGGAGCGGTGCGAGTCGGAGCCGTGCATCCGCCGCCTCGCCGGATCGCGGGCCGGCGCTCGGCACGAGGCGCAGTCGGTACTCGCCAGCGAGCCGCGTGCTGGTCGCCGAGCGCGAAAGCTCGCTCGTCAGCGCGGTGCAGGTGTTCCTCTCCGGGCTGGTCGCGGGCTCGGTCGCCGGGTGAACCGCCGGCTTCGGCGCCGCAGGGACCGAGTGGCAGGCGCCCACGGCGAACAGCATCACCAGTCGCGCACCCGTCGGCCGGATCACCGTGGCCCGCGCCACTGTCGCTCGGATGATCTCCCGCATCATCGCGGGATCACCCGCACCACCCGACCCGCGTCGTCCACCTCGTGAAGCGGCACCCGGACCACGTCGTTCTTCAGCTCGACCACCGGCCCGCGGCCGAACGCGCGGAGGCCCGGCGCGAGCGTGTACGGATCGGCATCGGCGAAGTTCACGCTGTAGGCCAGATCCGCCATCGAGCCCACGGTGACGCGGCTCAGCGGGTTCACCCCCGCATCCACGAACCCGGTCATGAGCTCGCTGCCGAACACGGACTCGCGCCAGTGGGCGTCGGCGGTCCCCTGTCCGCCCGTGTTCTCCACCGGCACCTTGAGACTCGCCACATAGGATGCGCCACCCACCGCGTCGAACGCAGCCGTGGCTTGAGCGCCCGTGAAGTGCGGATCGGTGCCGGGCGGGGGAGTGGCATCGGCCAGCAGATTCAGATCGGGCCAGATGGTCCCGTAGCCGAGCGCGTGTCCCATCTCGTGCACGATCACCGCCTGCAGCAACCCGGACGTCTCGAGCAGGTCCAGGTCGTCGGTGTCGAGCTGCATCAGGCTCAGCACCGGCAGCGTGTTGGTGTTGCGCACGAAGCAGGGCCCTGACCCGGCGAGCACGTTGCCGGGGCCATCGATCGAGGTCAGCGTCACCAGGATCAGGAGGTCGTCCACGGGCCGGTGGATGGCCGGCGAGTTCTCACCGCATTGCCCGGCCGCCGCGTCGAGCGAAACGTTCTGCAGGTCGCCGACGATGACGCTCTCCCACCGCTGCCGCGCCGCCGTAAACGCCGCCATCTGGGCCGGCGTGGGGGTGGAGAGGAACTGGAGCTCGATGGTGAACGGGGACACGCCGGTCTCGGTGAAACTGGTCGTGAGCGACGTGGCTGCCACCGAGGCGGTGATCTGCTCCGCCCCCGTCGCGACCGGGATGAATCCGGTCGACGCGCGGCCGTCGGCCCCGGTCGAAACGCTGGTGGTCGCGAGCGTGCCGCCCGTGGCGGCGAACGTCACCGCGACGTTGGCCACCGGGCTGCCGCCCGCGTCGTTTGCCTGCACCGTCAGAGGCAGCGCCACCGGCTGGCCGGGCAAGGCGGTCTGGTTGTCGCCGGCGACCTTCTGGAGCTGCACGGGCACCTGCGCCACGGTCACGTCGGCCTGCGCGGAGGCCGACCCGGCACTCACGGTGACCGCGGTCGTACCGTTGCCGGTCGCCGTGACCAGCCCCGATGCGCTCACCGTGACGACGGCGGCATTCGCGGAGGTCCAGGTGAGGGCCGGGGAGCCGATCGCATTGCCGTTCTGGTCGGTGACGGTGGCGGCGAGCTGGGCGGTCTGGCCGATCGCGGCGAGGGTCACCGCAGATGCACTGAGCGCCGCCATCGTGGGGATCTTGGGCTCCGTGCCGCCGCCACAACCGGCGATGCCGAGGGCGAGCAGGAGGAGCAGGGTATCGGCGACGGTCCTGCGACTCGAGCGACAGGGCATTCGAGGCATTCCAGTTCGGATGAGGGCTCGCCTACTCAGCGGTAACCAGCGCAGATTGGTGGGGCGGTGGAGCGGGCGACGAACGGCCCCTATCCCATCCGAATGTCGGGCGCTTCGAAGGTAATGTGGGAGCTTCGGCGGCGCAGTCGTTTCCGCGGTTGGGAAGGCGAACGAGAGAATGGACCAGCGGAACCGGGCGGCGACCTTGTGAGGGGGCTGCCGGGCGCCGAAGCTGATTTTTCTTGTTGAAGGTCTGTCGAATGTTGTGCCGTAAGTCATTATGGCTGAGAATCCTACGATATTCTATCTAACGTGACATCGTAACGACAGGATAGTCCATGCCGACGACGATCGACCCCGCCCAGTCCGCCGACATCCAGACACCCGCCCAGATCCGCGCGCACTTCCCCGCGCTCACCCGGCGGCACGCGGGGCACCCGGTGGCCTACTTCGACGGACCGGGCGGCACCCAGGTTCCCCAGGTCGTCGTCGATGCCATGGCGGACTATCTCCTGCACCACAACGCCAACACCCACTGGCGCTACCCAACCAGCGAGGAAACCGACCGGCTCCTTGCGGCCGCGCGCGGATCCCTGGCCGATCTGCTCGGCGCCACGCCCGCCGAGGTCGTCTTCGGCGCCAACATGACGACGCTGACCTTCCACCTCGGCCGCGCCCTCGGCCGTGGCTGGGACGCGGGCGACGAGATCGTCATTACCGAGCTCGACCACCACGCCAACGTGGCGCCATGGCAGGCGCTGGCTCGCGAGCGCGGGGTGACGCTCCGGAGTGTTCCGGTCGTGCCCGCCACCGGCGAGCTCGACTGGGCGGCGCTCGAGCGGCTCCTGTCTCCCCGGACGCGGCTGCTCGCGATCGGCGCGGCATCGAATGCGCTCGGCACCATCAACGACGTCACCCGCGCCTGTGTCCTCGCCCGGGCAGTCGGCGCCCTCAGCTTCGTGGACGCCGTCCACTACGCCCCGCACGCGCTCGTCGATGTCCGTGCGATCGGCTGCGACTTCCTGGCCTGCTCGGCCTACAAGTTCTACGGCCCGCACGTGGGCATCCTGTATGGGCGGCGAGACCGCCTCGAGGCGCTCGACGTGCCCAAGCTCGCCCCGGCTCCCGACACCGCCCCAGAGCGGCTCGAGACCGGCACGCTGAACCATGAGGGTATCGTGGGCGCCGGTGCGGCGGTCGACTTCCTCGCGTCGCTCGCGGGGAGCGGCTCCCAGGTCGCCACGCCGGGCGCCACCGAGGGCGCCACGCGGCGCGAGCGCCTGGCCCGCACGCTCGGCGTGCTACATCAGCGCGGGCAGGAGCTGGTGGCTCGGCTGTGGACGAGGGCTGGAGGGACTCGAGGGGGTACGACTCTACGGCCCGCCGCCTGGCCGCCCTCGGACACCGACCGTGGGCTTCACCGTGCGGGGCCGCGCCACAGACGACGTGGCGACGACGCTGGCGGCGGATGGCGTCTTCGTGTCCAACGGGGATTTCTACGCCACGACGGTGGTCGAGCGCCTGGGCCTCTCGGCGTCCGGCCTCGTCCGCGCGGGGTGCGCCTGCTACACGACCACCGAGGAGGTCGACCGCCTGGTGGAGGGCGTCCGGCGCCTGGCCGGCTGAGGGCCGGTCAGGCGCCGCGCTTGACCGGAATCCTCACTCGGGTCTTTTCCCACTCGAGTACGAGCGTTGCGCCGCTGCCGGCGCCTTCGCTCCGGAGGGTGAATGTCTCGATGGGCGCCTTCACCGTCTCGCTCTTCACCTTGGCGCGCCCGACCTCCTGCTTCTGCACTTCGGGCGTGTAGTTGCTCTCCTCGCCCCATTGCGCGGTCGAGCGGTTGACGATGATCTCCCACTCCGTCGCCCCCGGCACCGAGTACAGCGAGTACTTGCCTGGCGGCACGGCGATCCCGGCCACGGTCAGCGCCACCGGCGCGAAGAGGATCGTGGGCTCGTTGGCGCCAGTGCGCCACAGGCGTCCGTAGGGTACCGCGGCGCCGCCGATCATGGTGCGGCCGCGGGAGGAGGGCCGCCCATAGCAGACCTTGACCGGTCGCTTGGCCACCGTGAAGGTGAGCGAGTCGAGCGGGCTCTTCCGGCCCTCGACGGGCACGTCGTTGGGAAGCAGGACCTGGCAGGCCGTGTCCGCGGCCTGGGTCGCCGGCGCGAGCGGCGGTGCCATGAGCGCGGTGAGCGCGAGGGCGGTGAGCAGCGACATGGTGAGCTCCTGTAGGTCAGACGGTGGCGGGCGCAGGTGCCAGCAACGCCGCGTGCGCGTCGAGTGCCAGCGCGAGGGCCTGGCCCGCGTCGCGGGCGAGACAGGTGAGGTGGCCCATCTTCCGGCCCGGCCTCGGCACGGCCTTGCCGTAGAGGTGCAGGCGGACGCCGGGGCGGCGGAATGCCTCGGCCCAGCGCGGCTCGCCGTTGGCCCAGAGATCGCCGAGGAGGTTGATCATGGCGGCCGGAGTGAGCAGCCGCGGCTCGCCCAAAGGCAGCCCGCAGAGCGCGCGGAGCTGCTGCTCGAACTGGTCGACCGTGCAGGCGTCCATCGTGTAGTGTCCGCTGTTGTGCGGCCGCGGCGCCATCTCGTTGACGAACAGCCGGCCGCCGTTCGCCACGAAGAGCTCGACGCCCAGCACCCCGACGTACGCCATCCGCTCCGCCACGGCGATCGCGAGGGCCCGGGCCTCCTCCGCGAGTCCCTCGGGCACGCGGGCCGGCACGACGGTGGTCTCGAGGATACCGTCCCGGTGCCGGTTCTCGCCCACCGGAAAGGCGGCCACGGCGCCATCGTCGCCCCGGGCGAGCACCACCGAGAGCTCGGTCTCGAGCGCCAGCCGTTCCTCCAGCACGCACGCGACGCCGCCGAACCGCTCGAAGGCCGCATGCCCCGACGACGCGTCCGTCACCGCCGCCTGGCCCTTGCCATCATAGCCCAGACGGCTGGTCTTGAGCAGCGCGGGCCCGCGGATCGCCGCCATGGCCGAGTCGAGCTCCTCGGCTGAGCGCACGGGGCGGAATCGCGCCGTCGCGAATCCGGATTCGTGCAGGAAGCGCTTCTCGGCGATCCGGTCCTGGGCGATCGCGAGCGCTCCGACGGAGGGCCGCACGATGTTCGTCCGAGCGAGCCGCTCCAGCGTCGCCGCCGGGACGTTCTCGAACTCGGTCGTGATGGCGGCGCACATCGCGGCCAGCGTGTCGAGCGCGGCCTCGTCGGTATACTCGGCCCGGAGATGGCGGTCGGCCACGAGTCCGGCGGGACTCAGCGGGTCGGGGTCGAGCACCACCACCCCGTAGCCCATGGAGCGGGCGCGGAGCGTGAACATGCGCCCGAGCTGGCCGCCCCCGAGCATGCCGACGGTGGCGCCGGGCAGGATCACGCGGGCCCCGGGAGCGTGAGCTTGAGGACCCGCTCGGTCTGGGCCGCGCGGAAGGCGTCGAGCCGCGCGGCCAGCGCCGCATCGGTGAGCGCGAGGATCGCGACGGCGTAGAGTCCCGCGTTGTGGGCCCCCGCCGGCCCGATGGCGAACGTGGCCACCGGCACTCCGGCCGGCATCTGAACGATCGAGAGCAGCGAGTCGAGGCCCTGGAGCTGCGGCGAGGTGACGGGCACGCCGAGGACCGGCAGCGGCGTCTTGGCCGCGAGCATGCCGGGCAGATGGGCGGCGCCGCCGGCGCCGGCGATGATGCACCGGAGCCCGCGGCCCCGCGCCTCTTCGGCATAGCGGAAGAGCAGGTCGGGCGTCCGGTGGGCGCTCACCACCCGGCTCTCGTGGGCCACGCCCAGCTCCTGGAGCCGCCGGCTGGCGTGCTGCATGACCTCCCAGTCGGAGTCGCTGCCCATCACGATGCCCACGAGCGGTGCGGTCATGACGTCCTCGGGGAGGGGTGATCCGGCCGTGCCGGGAGGCAGGAATTAAGGACGGGCCCCTCGGCCGGGCAAGCGGTCGTGTCAGCCGTCACCGTCGGGCCTGCCGGCCTGTTCTAGGTTGTTGCCGAACTTGCGCAGGGAGGGCAGGATGAAACGCGAGGTACAGACGAGCAGGCTCACGCATCCACTCGAGGAGCTGACGTTCGGCGAACGGCTGGTGCTGGCCGTGCTGGACCACCTGGTCACGCGCATCCGGTACCAGGGACGCGACCGGGTGATCGAGCCGCAGCTGATCGGCATCCACGAGGCGGGCGAGCCGATGCTGGTGGCATACCAGACCGCGGGCGGCAGTCAGAGTGGGGACGTGCCGGGGTGGCGGACGTTCATCACGACGTCCATCGAGGAGGTCGAGGTCACCGACCAGCGGTTCTCAGGTCCGCGCGGGGATCTCGACATCACCGTGCATCGCATGATCGAGATCTTTGCGCGGGCTTGATCGTTGGCAGGAGCGGGGATCTTGCCATGTTACCGCAGCCGGCAGGGGCACGGCGGTCCCTCCGGTCGCTGCAGTGCGCTTCGATGTTCGGCATCGCGCAGGGACCTTGACGCGCTCTGACGCTCCCTCCGGGGCCACCGCGCCCCTGCCGGCTGCTCGACTCCATCACCGCAGCGCGCCGTGGACTCCGATCTTCGCCTACACCGTCGCGCGAGTGCGATCCATCGTCCCCCGCGCCGCCAGCGCCGCCTGCGCCGCCGCGAGTCGCGCGATCGGGATCCGGAACGGCGAGCAGCTGACGTAGTTCATGCCGAGCCGGTCGCAGAAGGCTACGGCGGTGGGGTCGCCGCCGTGCTCCCCGCAGATGCCCAGCTTGAGGTCGGGACGCGTGCGGCGGCCGAGCTCGGTGGCCATCTGCATCAGCTTGCCGACGCCGGGGATGTCGAGGACCTGGAAGGGATCGTCCTCGATGACGCCGTGCTCGAGGTAGTAGGGCAGGAAGTGCCCCGCGTCGTCCCGGCTCAGCCCCCAGGTGGTCTGCGTGAGGTCGTTGGTGCCGAAGGAGAAGAACTGGGCCTCGCGGGCCAGCTCGTCCGCGGTGAGGGCGGCGCGCGGCAGCTCGATCATGGTGCCGAGCAGAAAGGGCACGGTGATCTGGCGCTCGCGGAAGACCTCCTCGGCGACCTGGCGGACGATGAGCGCCTGCTTCCGGAACTCGACCACGCTGGCGGTGAGGGGCACCATCACCTCGGGCATCACCCGGCCTTTCCGGGCGGCCACGGTGCAGGCGGCCTCGAAGATGGCCCGGACCTGCATGGTGGTGATCTCGGGGTAGATGATTCCGAGCCGGCAGCCGCGGAGGCCGAGCATCGGGTTCACCTCGTGCAGCCGGTCGATCACGGCCTGCAGCGCGGCCACGTCGATCTTGAGCTCACCCGCCAGCAGCGCGATCTCGCTCGGTTCCTTCGGCAGGAACTCGTGCAGCGGCGGGTCGAGCAGCCGGATGGTGACCGGGAAGCCCTCCATCGCGCGGAAGATGGCCTCGAAGTCGGAGCGCTGCATCGGCAGCAGCTTGGCGAGGGCGCGCTGGCGGCCCGCGGTGTCCTGGGCCACGATCATCTGGCGCATCGCGGTCAGCCGGTCACCGTCGAAGAACATGTGCTCGGTGCGGCAGAGCCCGATGCCCTCGGCGCCGAAGTCGCGGCCGCGGTGCGCGTCCGCCGGGGTGTCGGCGTTGACCCGCACGCGAAGCTGGCGGATCCGGTCGGCCCACTGCATCAGCCGGAGGAAGTCGCCGCCCATCTCCGGCGTGCGGAGCGCGGCCTGCCCCGCGAACACCTTGCCCGTGCTGCCGTCCACCGTAATCCAGTCGCCCTGGGCGAGCTTCCGCCCGTTCACGCCCAACTGGCCCGCCCGCTCGTCCACCTGCAGGTCCTGCGCGCCCACGACACACGGCTTCCCCATGCCGCGCGCCACGACCGCGGCGTGGGAGGTCATGCCGCCGCGGGCCGTGAGCACCGCCTTGGCCATCACCATCCCGTGGAAGTCCTCGGGTGAGGTCTCGCGCCGTACGAGAATCACCGCCTGGCCGGAGCGCCCGAGCTTCTCCGCGTGGTCGGCGTCGAACACCACCGTGCCGCACGCCGCGCCCGGCGAGGCCGGCAGCCCGGTGGTCAGCAGATCGAGCTGGCTGTGCGGGTCGATCGTGGGATGGAGCAGCTGGTTGAGATCGTGCGGCGGAATCCGGGCGACGGCCTCCTCCTCGGAGATGAGCTCCTCGTCCACCATCTCGCACGCGATGCGCACCGCCGCATGCCCCGAGCGCTGGGCCCGCCGGGTCTGCAGCATGTAGAGCGTGCCGCGCTCGATCGTGAACTCCATGTCCTGCACGTCGCGGAAGTGGCGCTCGAGCGTGCGGGCCACCCGCTCCAGCTCCTGGAACGAGGCCGGCAGGCGATCCTTGAGCGTGGCGATCGGGAGCGGCGTCCGGCTGCCGGAGACCACGTCCTCGCCCTGCGCGTTGAGCAGATATTCGCCGTAGAGCGCGCGCTCGCCGGTGGACGGATCGCGGCTGAACGCGACGCCCGTGCCCGAGTCTTCGCCCAGGTTGCCGAACACCATGGCCACCACGTTGACCGCCGTCCCCATGGCGTCCGGGATGTCGTGCAGCTTCCGGTAGTCGATAGCCCGGCGGGTATTCCAGCTCTCGAATACGGCGGCGATGGCGCCCCAGAGCTGGTCGAGCGGGTCGCTGGGGAAGTCGCGCCCGGTCTGGCCGCGGACGTGCTGCTTGAACCGTTGCACGACGGCCTGCAGCTCGGCGACCGGCAGGTCGATGTCGCGCTCCACGCCGCAGCGGTGGCGCTGCTCCTCGAGGATGTCCTCGAATCCCTTCCGCGGCAGGTCGAAGACCACGCTCCCGTACATCTGCACGAACCGGCGGTAGGAATCCCAGGCGAACTGGGGGTTCGCGCTCAGCCGCGTCAGGCCCTCGACCGTCGCGTCGTTGAGGCCGAGGTTGAGGATGGTCTCCATCATCCCCGGCATCGACACGGCGGCGCCCGAGCGCACGCTCACGAGCAGGGGGTTGTCGCCGTCGCCGAAGTGCTTGCCGGTGGCGGCCTCGACCCGGTGGAGCGCGTTCTCCACCTGGGTCTGGAGGCGCTTCGGAAACTGGTGGCTGTCGAGATAACTGAGGCAGAGGCTGCTGGCGATCGTGAAGCCGGGCGGGACGGGGATGCCGATGGTGGTCATCTCCGCGAGGCCGGCGCCCTTGCCGCCGAGCACGTCCTTCATGGCGGCGGTGCCGTCCGCGCGCCCCTGACCGAAGAAGTAGACCAGGGGCTGGGCGTAGGGGCCGCTCATGCCGGCGTCGCCACCAGCGGGGAGGCGTGCCGGAGCTGCACCAGCTCGCCCGGGATCGGCGTGGGATACTGGCCGGAGAAGCAGGCGTGGCAGTACTCGTTGCTCTGGCCCGCGGCGCGGAGCATGCCGTCGAGTGAGAGATAGCCGAGGGAGTCGACACCGAGGAACTCGCGGATCTCCTCGACCGAATGGGTCGCGGCAATGAGCTCCTCGCGGGTCGGCGTGTCGATGCCGTAGAGGCACGGGCCGGTGATCGGCGGCGAGCCCAGCCGGAGATGCACTTCGCGGGCGCCCGCGGCCCGGATCATCTGCACCAGGCTCTTGCTAGTGTTGCCGCGGACGAGGCTGTCGTCCACGACCACCACCGACTTGCCCTGGATGACGTCCCGCACCGGATTGAACTTGATCTTCACCTTGGCCACGCGGTGGTTCTGAGTGGGGTTGATGAAGGTCCGGCCGACGTAGTGGTTCCGGATCAGGCCGTACTCCAGCTTGACCCCGGAGATCTCGGAGAAGCCGAGCGCCATGGCGTTGGAGCTGTCGGGGACGCTGAACACGACCTCGCCCCGGGGCGCCGGCTGCTCGCGGGCCAGTTGCCGGCCCAGCTCCCGGCGGGCGCGGTCGACCGACTCGCCGAAGACGGTGCTGTCGGGACGCGCGAAGTACACCAGCTCGAACACGCAGCGACTCACGGGCCGGAGCGACAGCCGGGGCAGCTCGGTGACCTTCCCGTCCTCGATCCGGACGAACTCCCCCGGCTGAAGCTCGCAGGCGATGTGTGCGCCCAACAGGTCGAGCGCGCAGGTCTCCGAGGCCACGATCATCCCGCCGCCCAGGCGGCCGAGCACCAGCGGCCGGAAGCCCCGGCTGTCGACCACGGCGTAGAGCACGCGGCCCACCGAGATCACCAGGCTGTAGGCGCCGTCCACCTGCTCGAGCGCGTCCCGGATCTGGCCCTCGACCGTCGGCGCCTTCGAGCGGGCGATCAGGTGCACCAGCACCTCGGTGTCCGACGAGGTGGTGAAGATGGCACCCTTCTCGACCAGCTCCCGCTTGAGCTCCGCGGCGTTGATGATGTTGCCGTTGTGGGCGATGGCGAGCGGTCCGCAGCGGGTGGCGACGTTGCACGGCTGCGCGTTGGCCAGCACGGTGCTCCCGGTCGTCGAGTAGCGGGTATGGCCGACGGCCACATCGCCCGGCAGCGTGGCGAGGATCGCCTCCTCGAAGTTCTCGCTCACGAGCCCCATGCCGCGATGCGAGCGGGCGTTGCCCTCCCGGTCGATCGCGACGATGCCCGCGCTCTCCTGGCCGCGGTGCTGCAGAGCGTAGAGCCCCAGGTACGTGAGCTGGGCCGCGTCAGGCAGCCCGGAGACGCCGATGATGCCGCACATGCCTTACTCTCCCGCCGAGCGGTCCACGTCCGGATGCTGCATCCGTCTGGGAATCGCCATGAAATAGGTCTGCCGCAGCGCGCCGATGCCCCACGAGAACACCTGATTGCCCACCCGGAGTTCCAGCGGACCGTCCGGCTGGCCGACCCGGCCCGCGCGCTGCGCCGGCACACCGTGCTCGCCGGCCAGTGCCAGGAGTGCCGGAATGTCGCCCGGAGCCGCGGAGACCACGGCGCGGGCGCCGTCCTCGCCGTAGAGGACGCCCTCCGGCTCCACGCCCTGGGCGCAAGCGGTCAGGTCGAGCGTCGCGCCGAGCCCGCCCGGCGCGTAGGCCCCGCCGATGGCGGCCTCGGCCAGCGCCACCAGCAGCCCGCCCTCCGAGCAATCGTGCGCCGAGTGGAGCAGCCGCTGCCGAGCGGCGGCCACCAGCAGGTCCTGCAGGCGGCGCTCGGCGTCGAGATCGACCGGGGCCGGCCGGCCACCGATGAAATCTCGCACCTCGGCCCAGTAGGCGGAGCCGCCGAGCTCGCCGCGGGTGGCGCCCAGGACGAGGATCTCGTCGCCCGGGGCGGCGAAGTGGCTGGCCACCCGATCGGCCACGCGCTCGAGCAGGCCGACCATGCCGACGGTGGGCGTGGGATCGACCGCGCCGGTGGGGCTCTCGTTGTAGAAGCTCACGTTGCCGCCCGTCACCGGCGTGTCGAACGCTCGGCACGCGTCGGCGATGCCGCGGCAGGCCTCGCGGAACTGGAAGAAGACGTCCGGCTTCTCCGGATTCCCGAAGTTGAGGCAGTCGGTGATGCCCAGTGGCCGCGCGCCGGTGCAGGCGATGTTGCGGGCCGCCTCGGCCACCGTGGCCTTGCCGCCCTCGTAGGGGTCGAGCGCCACCAGGCGGTTATTGCAGTCGACCGTGACCGCCAGTCCGAAGCTCGTCCCCGGCACCTGGAGCACGCCGGCGTCGCCGCCGGGGCCCAGCACGGTGGACGCCTGGACGGTCGAGTCGTATTGCTCGTAGACCCAGCGCTTGCTCGCGACATTGGGCGCGTCGAGCAGCAGGGGCAGGGCCTCCTGGAGGCCGGCCTTCGGTGCGCGGCTGGGCGACGCGGCACGACGCGCGCGCGCGGCGTCGCTCTCACGCGCCTCGGGGTCGTACATCGGACAGTCGTCGACCAGCCGCTGGCCGGGAATGGCGGCGACGACCTGCCCGTTGTGGCGCACCCGATAGATCCCGTCGTCGGTGACCTGGCCGATCGGCGTGGCGCTGAGCTCCCACTTGGCGCAGACCGCCTGGATCTCGGCCACACGGCGGGGCTCCGCCACCACGAGCATGCGCTCCTGGCTCTCGCTCAGGAGGATCTCGTACGGCGTCATGCCCGGCTCGCGGGTGGGCACGAGCCCGGTGTCGATCTCCACGCCCACGCCGCCGCGCGCCGCCATCTCGGCGCTCGAGCTGGTGAGGCCGGCCGCCCCCATGTCCTGGATCGCGACGATGAGACCGGAGGTGATGAGCTCGAGGCTGGCCTCCAGCAGCAGCTTCTCGGTGAACGGATCGCCCACCTGGACCTGCGGCCGGCGCGCCTCGCTCTTCTCGCTCAGCTCCTCGGAAGCGAAGCTCGCGCCGTGGATGCCGTCCCGACCGGTACGGGCACCGACGCAGAGCAGCACGTTGCCGACGCCGGACGCCGCCGCGCGGATCAGGTCGGCCTCCTTGAGCAGGCCGACGCACATGGCATTGACGAGCGGGTTCCCGGTGTACCCCTCGGCGAAGCCCACCTCGCCACCAAGGGTGGGGACGCCGACGCAGTTGCCGTAGTCGCCCACGCCGCGCACCACGCCGGCGAACAGGTAGCGGTTCCGGGGATGATCGAGCGTGCCGAACCGGAGGCTGTTGAGCACGGCGACCGGCCGGGCACCCATGGTGAACACGTCGCGCAGGATGCCGCCGACGCCGGTGGCCGCGCCCTGATAGGGCTCGACCGCCGACGGATGGTTGTGCGACTCGATCTTGAACGCGACCGCCCACCCTTCAGGCAAGCGGAGCACGCCGGCGTTCTCGCCGGGGCCCTGAACGACCTGCGCTCCGGTGGTGGGAAGAGTCTTCAGCACCGACTTCGAGTGCTTGTACGAGCAGTGCTCCGACCACAGCGCCGAGAAGACGCCCAGCTCGGTGAGCGTCGGGGTCCGGCCCAGCATCTCGACGATGGCGGCGTACTCGAGCTCGTTCAGATTGTGCTCCCGCACGACCTCGGGCGTGACCGCACGCTCGCCCGGGAAGGAACCGGCCTCGGTGACGCCTGCCGCCGCGGTGGAGCTGCTCACGAGGACTTCCTTCGCGAATGACTCAGGCTGCTGAACGCGTCCGACAGCACCCGCGTGAGCAGGCCGGGCCGCTCCTCGTGCGACACGGCCTCCACCTCGCCGGCATCGAGCCACATCCCGCTGCAGTGGGGGCAGGTCTCGATCTGCACGCCGTGATAGACGCTGCTGGCCAGGTCGTACCCGTCCTTCGGGCACTTCATGTAGTGCGTCCTGCGCTCGGCCTCGACGGCGGCGGCATCGGCCTGCGCGCGCTGCTTCCGGAGCAGCTCGGCGTCCTGCTTGACGAAGTATTCGTCCTCGTTGCGGCTGGGCTTGTCGGTCGTCATTGGCTGGGAACCTTGAGCGTGGTGTCACGCGGCTGCCAGGCCGCGAGCGACGTGAAGAACCCGAGGCCGTCCGGCGCGCCGAGCAGCGGGTCGGCCACGCGCTCCGGGTGCGGCATGATGCCGACCACGGTGCCCGCGGCGTTCGAGATGCCCGCAATATGGTTGGCGGATCCGTTCGGGTTGGGCTGGAACGGCGAGGCTTCCGACGACGGCTCGTACCGCAGGACGACACGACCCTCGGCCTCGAGCATGCGCAGGGTGTCGTCGGCCGCCACGAACCGGCCGTCGCCGTGGGCGACCGGCAACCGGAGCCGGGTGCCCGGCGCATAGGCCGAGGTGAAGACGGTGTCGGTGCGCTCGACGACGACGTCCACCGGCTTCGACACGAAGGTCAGCCCCGCGTTCCGCACGAGCGCGCCCGGAAGCAGGTGGGCCTCGCACAGGATCTGGAAGCCGTTGCAGATCCCGAAGACGGCGCCGCCCTCGGCCGCGTGCCGCTGCACGGCCTGCATGATCGGGCTGAACCGCGCGATGGCGCCCGAGCGAAGATAATCGCCGTAGCTGAAGCCGCCCGGCAGGATCACCACGTCGGCGCCCTGCAGGCTGGTGTCGCGGTGCCAGACCAGGTACGCGTGCGTGCCGACCCGCTCGGCGGCGCGGAGCGCGTCGAAATCGCAGTTGCTGCCCGGAAACCGGACCACCGCCACCTTGAGCATCAGGCCTCCTCCACCTCGAGCAGGTAGTCCTCGGTCACGGGGTTGGCCAGCAGCTTGTCGCACATCTGCCGCACCCGCGCCTCGGCTTCGGGCCGGGAGCCGGCCGCCACGTCGAGCTCGATGGCCCGCCCGATCCGGACGCCGCCCGCCTCGGCGAAGCCGAGGGCCGCGAGCGCATGCTCCACGGCCTGTCCCTGGGGATCCAGCAGCCCGCCTCGCGGCATCACCCGCACGTGCACTCGAAAGCTCATCGCTCCTTCGGCTCCTGGCGCCGATCGCTCCAGCCGATCCGGCGTTCGCTGGAAGTGGGTTCGGGCGACAGCGCGTCGCCGCTCATGGCCGAGTCCGAGAGCTGGTCATCGACCGCGGCCGCCGGCTCGGGGCGCTCCATCAGGCCCAGCACGGTGGTCCGCACCAGCCCGAAGGCCACGTAGAACAGCCCCAGTGGAAACAGAAAATACTCTGGTGCGAAAATGCCGCCGATCAGGATGGCGAGATGCACCGCCAGCCCGAACAATCCCTTGGCGCTCCGCAGCCCGATGGGCGGGAACTTGGGGTACTTCACGTTGCTGACCATCAGCAGCGCGAGCAGCAGCATCAGGACGACCAGCCCCTGGTGCTGCAGGTCGAGATACGCGATCGACGCCCGGTACCAGTCCGTCTGACTGAACGGATAGTAGACGGCCAGCGTCATGCCCGCCGAGGGCGACGGCAGCCCGGTGAACCACCCGGTCGACGGCTTGCCCGCCGACAGCACGTTGAACCTCGCCAGGCGCAGTGCGACGCCGGTCACGTAGATGTAGGACAGGACCCAGGCGAACCGGCCCGCGCTCGCGAAGTCGAGAAAGTAGATCAGCAGGGCCGGCGCGACCCCGAACGAGATGACGTCGACCAGCGAGTCCAGCTCGGCCCCGAACTTGGTCCCCGTATTCGACAGCCGCGCGACCCGCCCGTCGAGCATGTCCAGGATGCCGGAGAACACGATGAACCAGCCCGCCCAGCGGAAGTTGCCGTTGAAGGCGGATACGATCGCCCAGAACCCGAAGAACAGGTTGCCCAGGGTGAAGGCGCTGGGCATGATGACCACGACCTGGCGCATCGTGGGACGCCGGGGGCCGGAGCCCCTGCGTGGGATCAGCTCCATTCGGCCACCACCGTCACCCCCACCCGCGTCGTGTCCCCCACGCGCGCGAGCACGCGGGTTCCCAGCGGGAGGAAAAGGTCAACCCGGGATCCGAACCGGATCATGCCGAGGCGCGCGGTCTGGTGCACCGTGGCGCCGACCTGATGATCGGTGACGATGCGCCGCGCGATCAGTCCGGCGATCTGCCGGACCAGCACCTTGCCCTTGGGCGTGACCAGCCCCACCGAGGCCTGCTCGTTCGACAGGCTCGCCTTTTCGGCCGCCGCGTGCCCGAACGCGCCGGGGTTGTAGTGGCGATAGGCCACGGTCCCGTCGGTGGGATAGCGGTTCACGTGGCAGTCGAACACGTTCATGAAGATCGACACCCGCTGGGTCCGCCCCCCGAAGAAGGATGGCTCGTCCACCTCGATCACGCTCACCACCTTGCCGTCGGCGGGGGCGACAATGAGCCGCTCGCCGATGGACCAGGCACGCTCCGGGTCGCGGAAGAAGGCGACGACCCAGACCGCCAGGAGGCCCCAGAGCGCCGCTGCCACGATCCATCCCGTGCGCTCCGTCCGGACCGCGGTCGCGATCAGCGTGAGCGCTACCACCCAGGCTCCCGTGATGAACCAGCGCCCCTCCGGGGCGGTGCGGATCAACCGGTCTCGTCCAGGGCGCGGCCCGTCAGCAACCGGTACGCCTCGAGGTAGCGCCGGCTCGTTGCGTCCACCACGTCGGCCGGGAGCGGCGGCGGCGGCGCTTCGCCGTTCCATTGGCCGGCGGCCTTGAGCCCCGCGAGATAGTCGCGCAGCGGCTGCTTGTCGAAGCTGGGCTGGCTCCGTCCCGGGGTGTAGCGATCGGCCGGCCAGAAACGGGAGCTGTCGGGGGTCATCACCTCGTCGATCAGCAGCAGCGACCCGTCCGCGGCGGTGCCGAACTCGAACTTGGTATCGGCGATGATGATCCCGCGCGCAGCGGCATGATCGCGGCCGGCGCGGTAGACGGCGAAGCTCAGGTCGCGGAGCCGCGCGGTGAGCTCGCGGCCCAGGACACCCGCCATCCGGTCGACGGTCACGTTCTCGTCGTGGCCGCTTTCGGCCTTGGTGGCGGGCGAGAAGAGCGGGGCCTCCAGCCGGTCGCTCTCGCGGAGGCCGGCCGGAAGCGCCTCGCCGGCCAGGGTACCCTGGCGGTGGTACTCGCCCCAGGCCGAGCCCGAGAGATAGCCGCGGACGACGCACTCGAACGGCACCGGCGTCGTCCGCCGCACGAGCATCGCCCGGCCGGCAATCTCGTCCTCGCGGCCGGCGAGCGCGGGGATGCGCTCGAGGATGTCGGCCGCCTTCGCGGTCACGTAGTGCGACGGGACGATGCCGCCAAGCCGCTCGAACCAGAACGCGCTCACCTGGGTGAGGACCGCGCCCTTTCGCGGGATCGGCTCGCGCATGACGATGTCGAACGCGCTGACCCGGTCGCTGGCGACGAGCAGCAGATGGCCCGCGTCGACCTCGTACACCTCGCGCACCTTGCCGCGGCGGAGCAGGGGCAGCGGCAGGCGGCTCTCGGTGAGCGGCTGGACGCTCATACCCGCACCTCCGCGCCGCCGGTCTCCGCCGCGAGGGGACGGGCGCGCTCGAGCAGCGGATGGAGATATTCGCCGAGGAACTCGCCCACCTGCTGCCGGGCGCGCCCGGTGTAGCTCGCCGGATCGAGCTCCGCGCGGAGCGACTCGGCGGGCACGCTCCGGAACGCCGGGTCGGCGGAGAGCCGGTCGAGCAGGTCATTCGGGGCACCGCGGCTCACCGCTTCGGCCACCGAGAGGCTGTGGCGGCGGATCACCTCGTGGAGCGACTGCCGGTCGCCGCCCAGGCCCACGCCGAGCATGAGCCAGCGCTCGGTGGCCATGAACGGCATCTGCTCGGCCACGTGGCGCCGGATCACGTCCTCGCGGATCTCGAGCCCCGCCGCGATGTTGGTCGCGAGCACCAGGATGGCGTCGGCGCCAAGGAAGGCCTCGGGCAGCGTGAGGCGGCGGTTGGCGCTGTCGTCGAGCGTCCGCTCGAGCCACTGGCTCGCCGCGGTGTGGGCCCCGTTGGCCTGCAGCGAGATGACGAACCGGGCCAGTCCGGTGATCCGCTCCGCGCGCATCGGGTTCCGCTTGTAGGCCATGGCGCTGGAGCCGATCTGCTCGGACTCGAACGGCTCGAGCAGCTCGCCCTCGTGCTGGAGCAGCCTGAGGTCGCCGGCCATCTTGGAGGCCGACTGCGCGACGCCGCTCAGCGCGTCGAGCACCATGCTGTCGGTCTTGCGCGCGTAGGTCTGGCCGGTGACGGCGAACTGCTCGCGGAAGCCGAGCTTGGCGGTGACGCGCCGCTCGAGCTCGCGCACCTTGGCGTGGTCGCCGCCGAAGAGCTCGAGGAACGACGCCTGGGTGCCGGTGGTCCCCTGGCATCCCCGGAACCGAAGCGCCTCGAGCCGATGCGCGATCTCCTCGACATCCAGCGCGAAGTCCTGCATCCAGAGCGTGGTCCGCTTGCCCACCGTGGTGAGCTGGGCCGGCTGGAAGTGCGTGTAGGCCAGGCACGGGGTGGCCGCGGTGCGCTGCGCAAACCCCTCGAGCGACTGCAGCACCGCCACCAGCCGCCCCAGCAGGAGCCGGAGCCCGTCGCGCATGACGAGCAGGTCGGCGTTGTCGGTGACGAAGGCGCTGGTGGCGCCCAGGTGCAGGTACGGCCGGGCCGCCGGCGCCTGGTCGCCGAAGGCGTGGATGTGGGCCATGACGTCGTGACGGAAGCGGCGCTCGTACCTGGCCGCGGCGACGAGGTCCACGTCGTCCAGATGGTCGCGCATCTGCGCGAGCGCCGCGTCCGGGATGTCGAGCCCGAGCTCGCGCTCCGCTTCCGCCAGCGCGAGCCAGAGTCGGCGCCAGAGGCCGACCCGGTGCGGCTCGCCCCAGAGAATCTGCATCGCGGGCGAGGCGTAGCGGGCCCCGAGCGGCGAGCGCCAGCGGTCGTCGGTCATCGGAAGACGAGGTCGGTGAAGGTGATCTGGCCCTCGCGCTCGACGTACACCCGGATGACCTCGCCCGAGCGCACGTTGAGCAGGCCCTCGACCTGGGAGGCCGTGCGGACGGCGCTGCGGTTGATGCCCACGATGACGTCGCCCTCGCGCAGGCCGGTGGCGCGGCTCACCTGCGGCGACATCTTGAAGATGAGCGCGCCGCGGTCGCTTCGGATGCTCCGCTCGGCCTGGATCTGCGGGGTCACGTTGATGAGCTGCAGATCCTGCAGCACGGTGACCTTCTCGGCGGTGACGGTGGGCAGGTCGCCGGTGACGATCCGGCGCCGCACCGTGCCGCCACCGCTCCGGACGCTGAGTTCGACGCCATCACCGACATGGAGGTCGAGCTTGACCGCCTCCCAGTCGAGATAGTTCCGGAGCCGGCGGCCGTTGGCTTCGACCAGCACGTCACCCGCTTTGAGGCCGGCGCGCGCCGCGGGGCCCTCGGCGGTGACCGCCGCGACCACCACGCCTCCCTGGCTTCTCCAGTTGCGCATCGCGGCGGCCCCTTCGACGTCGAGCCCAACCCACGCTCGCCGCACCGAGCCGCTCTTGATGATCTCGTCCGCCACCCGGATGGCGCGCTCGATCGGAATGGCGAAGCCGAGCCCGACGGACCCGCCGCTGTTGCTGAAGATCGACGAGTTGACGCCGACGACCTCGCCCAGGGCGTTGGTCAGCGGGCCGCCCGAATTGCCCGGGTTGATGGCCGCGTCGGTCTGGATCATGTCCAGGTAGAGGCCGGTCTGCTCGGCGGTCGGGAGAATGTTGCGCGACGTGGCGCTCACGACGCCGACGGTCACCGTCGGCTCCGCGTTCCCGAGGAGGTAGGCGTACGGGTTGCCCATCGCGATGACCCATTCGCCGATCATGAGGTCGGTGCTGTGCCCCGTGGTCACCGTGGGGAGGTCCTGGCGCTCCACCCGCAGCACGGCGATGTCGGTCAGCGGGTCTTCGCCGAGCACGCGTGCGGGCAGATCGGTGCCGTCGGGCAGCGTCACCACGACCTTGGTGGCGTTGACCACCACGTGCTGGTTGGTGACGATGATGCCGTTGGGGCGGATGACGAAACCGGTGCCGTAGCCCTGGACCGTGCGGGCGCCCTCCGGCACGAAGAAGAAATCCCAGGGAGAGCGCGGCGGCGCTTCTCGAGTCGAGGTGACGTTGATGGAGACCACCGCCGCCGATGCCCGCTCCACCGCGGCGACGATGGCGGTCCGGCGCGAGTCGATCGCCTGCGCGTTCGCGGTCCGGGCGGCGGCCACCTGGGCACCGGCGCTCGAGACCGGCATCGCGTGGCCAGGAGCGGCGCTATCGGCACGGGCATTGGCAGACGCAGTATCGCCGCCGGGCGCTCGGAGGTCGCGGCACCCGGTGGCGAGCAGGGCGAACCCGGTGGCGACCAGCGCGAAGGGGAGCGCGACCCTACGCATCGACCGGCACTTCTGCTTGGCGCACCTCGATCTCCGGTCGCAGGAACAGTTCCGGAGGATACGACGCGGCCACGAAGTAGAGTCCCTCTGCCGGAGCCGGCGGGCTGGTCCGCTGGTTGTCCCCGCGCTCGAGCAGCATCTCGATGTCGGACAGCGGACGGCGGCCGAGGCCGATGTCCACCATCGTGCCCACCAGCATGCGAACCATGTGGTGGAGAAATCGGTCGGCCTCGACATGAAAACTGGTGCCGCGGCCTTCGGGGCGCTCGGCCCATTCGGCGACGGCCAGCCGGCAGCGGTAGTGCGACCTGGGCTCGCCCTTGGCCGCAAAGGCCTGGAAGTCGTGCTCGCCGTGCAGCAGGGTGGCGGCTGCCCGGAGCGCGGGCAGGTCGAGCGGCCGGCGGAGGGCCCACTCGAAGGGCCGCCGGAATGGGGAGGCCGACGCGGCGTCGGTCCCGATGTCGTAGCGGTACCGGCGGGACGACGCGCTCTTCCGCGCGTGGAAGCCGGGGCGCATCTCGTCCACCCGGGCGACCCAGCAGTCACGCGGCACCAGGGCGTTGAGCGCCCGGTGCAGGGTGGGGCAGGTCCAGTGGTCGGGGGCGGGGAAGCTGACACCGAGGCCGAGGGCGTGCACCCCGGCATCGGTCCGGCCGGCGGCGTTGGCCGCGGCCGGGTGTGAGAACAGTCGCTCGAGCACGCGCTCGAACTCGGCTTGGACGGAGCGGCCGGCGGCTTGGCGCTGCCACCCGACAAACCCGGTACCGTCGAAGTGCAGCGTGGCGAGGAATGTCCGGCTCATCGGCCCGGAATCTAGCGGGACAGGACCCCTCGGGCAAGCCGCGCAACTGCTTGTCACAATTGACAAAAGCGGCCTTTCACGAATACTCTTTTCGTCACTTCCCGTGCCATCCGACGAGGCCCCGACCACGACCGCCCGTGACCCAGGACGCTCCGCTCCGCCACGCCCTCCACCAGTTGTCCCAGGGCGCCTCCCTCTCGAGTGAGGCGGCGGCGGAGGCGTTCGCCGTGGTCATGCGGGGCGAGGCGACGGCGGTGCAGACGGCCGCGCTCCTGATGGGGCTCCGCGCGAAGGGTGAAACTGCCGAGGAGGTGGCCGGCGCCGTGCGGGCGCTTCGCGGGGCCATGGTCCGCCTCGAGGTCGACGACGCCGACGGCCTGGTGGACACCTGTGGCACCGGCGGAGGCCGGGTGGGCACGCTCAACATCTCGACGGCGGCCGCCTTCGTCGTGGCGGGAGCCGGCGTCCCCGTGGCCAAGCATGGCAACCGCAGCTACACCTCCCGTTCCGGCTCGGCCGACGTGCTCGAGGCGCTGGGGGTCGACATCCTGGTCTCGCCGTCACGGGCGTCGGAGGTGTTGCGCCGTGCGGGCATCGTCTTTCTCTTCGCTCCGACGTATCACCCGGCCATGCGCCACGCCGGACCGGTGCGAAAGGAGCTCGCCGTGCCCACGATCATGAACCTGCTGGGACCGCTGGCCAATCCGGCCGGCGTGCTCCGGCAGGTGGTCGGTGTCTCGAACGAGGACCGCGCGCCGCTCGTGGCCGAGGCGCTGGCGCGGCTGGGCACGACGCACGCGCTGGTGCTGCACGCGGCGGTCGGCATGGACGAGGTGAGCCCGTCGGGCAGCACGCGCGTGTGGGAGGTGCGAGAGGGGCGGGTCGCGACGTGGACCGTGTCCCCCGAGGGGCTCGGTCTCGCGTGTGACGACCTCGACGGACTGGCCGGGGGCGAGCCGGCGGAGAACGCCGGCCGTATGGAGCAATTGCTGGCCGGCGGGGGCACGATGGTGGAGCGGTGCGCCGTGCTGCTCAATGCCGCGGCGGCGCTGTACGTGGCCGGCCGCGGGTGGACGATGGTCGAGGCGGCGGCGCGGGCGCGGGAGGCGCTGGAAGATGGTGGCGCGGCGCGGGTGCTGACGGAGCTGCGGCGCGCGGCGCCGCGCCAGGGGGCGGGGGTGACTGGACCGGCGGCGTCGTCGGCGACGGTGTCATCCTGAGCGGAGCGAAGGAGCCATGCCTCGGGTGATGGCTCCTTCGCTCCGCTCAGGATGACGCGGCTCAGTACTTCCGGATCACCCCGACCACGACGCCCTGGATCAGGACATCCCGCTCCTGAAAGCGCATGGGCTGCATGGTGGCGTTGGCCGGTTGAAGGCGAATCCAGCCCCCGGCCTCGCGGTAGAACTTCTTGACCGTGGCTTCGCTGCCGTTGACCAGGGCGATGACCATCTCGCCGTTCTCCGCGGTCTGCTTGCCATGCACGACGACGACATCGCCGTCCATGATGTGCTCGTCGATCATCGAGGCGCCCTGCACCCGGAGCGCGTAGTTGGGCCCGCGGCGCGGTAGCATCTGGTCGGGCACCGCGATGGTCTCCTGGTGCATCAGCGACTCGATCGGGGTACCGGCGGCAACCTTGCCGAGCAGCGGAATCTCGCTGGCCGCGGAGGTGCCGCGCGGGGGCAGCACCTCGATCGAGCGGCTCTCGTTGTAGGAGCGGCGGATGTAGCCCTTGCGCTCGAGGTTGGTCAGGTGCTCGTGCACCGTGGCCAGCGACTGAAACCCGAACCGCTCGGCGATCTCCTCGAAGCTCGGTGCGTAGCCCTGCTCCAGGATGTGGTTCTGCAGGAACGCGAGAATCTCGCTCTGGCGCTTGGTCAGGGGCATGTCGTGTCTCCTCGTCCGCGTTGCGACCGAATAGAGCCCGAACTAGAATACCCGAAGACCGGCCGAAGGACAAGATGCCCGTCACACTGGACCAGATCCTCACCGCCACCCGGGGCCGGCTGCCCGACCTGAGGGCTCGCCGGGCCGCCGTCGAGCGCGAGGCGGCGGCGGCGATCCGCCCGCCGTCGCTGGCCGCCGCGCTCACGCGCCGGACCGTCGCCGTCATCGCGGAGGTGAAGCGCCGCTCGCCGTCGGCGGGCTCGATCCGCGAGGACCTCGATCCGGCCGAGCGCGCCGACCGCTACGCGCGTCGCGGCGCGGCGGCGATCTCGGTGCTCACCGACGGGCCGTTCTTCGGCGGCTCGCTTGACGACCTCCGGGCGGCGGTCGGCCGGACCGCGGTCCCCGTGCTCAGGAAGGACTTCATCCTCGACGAGCTGCAGATCGTGGAGGCGCGGGCGGCGGGCGCCGCAGCGGTGCTGCTGATCGTCCGGGCGCTGAGTCCCTCCCGACTCGCCGAGCTGCTCGCCTGCGCGGGCGATGCCGGCCTCGAGGCGCTCGTCGAGGTCCACACGCCGGACGAAGTGACGCGTGCGCTCGACGCCGGTGCCGGTGTCCTGGGTGTGAACAGCCGCGACCTGGACACGTTCAGGATCGACACGGCGACCGCCTGGACCATGCTCCAGGCGATACCGGCGCGCTGCCTGGCCGTCGCGGAGAGCGGCATGGCGAGCGTTTCCGACGTCGAGGCCGCCGCCGCGGCCGGCGCCGACGCCGTGCTCATCGGCACCGCGCTCTCGTCGGCCGCCGACCCCGACGATCTCCTCGGGCGCCTCAGCGCCGTAATCCGGCATGGCCGATAGCAGCCGGCCGGTGCGCGCCAAGATCTGCGGCCTGACGCGCGCCCAGGATGCGGCGGTGGCCGTGGCCGCCGGGGCGGACTATCTGGGCGTCGTTTTTGCTGGTAGTCCGAGGCGAGTGACCACCCAGGCGGCGGCCGAGGTCAAGGCGGCCGCGGGCGTCATCCCCGTCTTCGGCGTCTTCGGCGAACAATCGGTCGACGAGATCCTCCGCATCAGCCGCGCGGCCACCCTCGCCGGCGCCCAGTTGCACGGGGCCTATCGACGCGAGGACGCGGCGCGGCTTCGCGCCCAAGGGCTGCAGGTCTGGCGCGTGGTGCGTCTGGCCGGCTCCGAGGATCTCGGCATTCTGCGCGAATCGGCGGTGGACGCCGACGCCGTGCTGGTCGAGCCCCGCGTGGCGCACGCCACCGGCGGCACCGGCATCCCGCTCGACCTCGCGCTCGCGCGGGATGCCCGGGCGCGGCTCGCCGGCGGTACGATGGTGCTGGCCGGCGGGCTCACGCCCGAGACCGTCGCGGCGGCGGTGGCCCTCGTTCGACCGGACATCGTGGATGTAAGTTCAGGGGTGGAGCGCCTGCCGGGCATCAAGGATCCTGATAAAATCGCGCGCTTTCTGGAGGCAGTCGTTGGCCATAGCGCTATCAGCTGAGCGGGCCGTCGGGGGACGCTTCGGTCCCTACGGTGGGCGGTACGTGCCCGAGACGCTCGTCGCCGCACTCGACGACCTCGCCGCGCTGTACGACGGTGTCCGCGGCGACCGCGCCTTCTGGGCGGAGTACGAGGCGCTGCTGGCGGAGTTCGTGGGCCGGCCCTCGCCCCTGACGGAGGCGCCGCGGCTCGGCGCCGAAGCCGGCACGATCGTCGTGCTCAAGCGCGAGGACCTCAACCACACCGGCGCGCACAAGATCAACAACACGATCGGGCAGGCGCTGCTGGCGCTGCGCATGGGGAAACGCCGCATCATCGCCGAGACCGGCGCGGGACAGCATGGCGTCGCCACCGCCACGGTGTGCGCGCGGTTCGGGCTCGAGTGCGTGGTGTACATGGGCGCCGAGGACGTCGCGCGCCAGCGGCTCAACGTCTACCGGATGCAGCTGCTCGGGGCCACGGTGGTCCCGGTCGAGTCGGGCACCCGGACGCTCAAGGACGCCACCAACGAGGCGCTCCGCGACTGGGTCACCAATGTTCCCACCACCCACTACATCATCGGCTCGGTCGTGGGCCCCGATCCGTTCCCGCGGATGGTGCGCGACTTCCAGTCGGTCATCGGCCGCGAGGCCCGCGCGCAGATGCTGTCGCGCTACGGGCGGCTGCCGCACGCGGTGGTGGCGTGCGTCGGCGGCGGCTCGAACGCAATGGGGATCTTCGCCGGCTTCCTCGACGACCCCGACGTGCGGCTGATCGGCGTGGAGGCCGCGGGCGAGGGCATT
Organism: uncultured Gemmatimonadales bacterium; assembly: GCA_963815515.1. Lineage (GTDB taxonomy): Bacteria > Gemmatimonadota > Gemmatimonadetes > Gemmatimonadales > GWC2-71-9 > CAVVWJ01. The sequence continues at coordinate 10,839 of CAWFGP010000004.1, read as the reverse complement.
CTGAGCGGACACCACAGCGCTACCCTCAGCGCCGGCGTGCCCGGCGTGCTGCATGGCAGCCTGAGCTACCTGCTGCAGGACGCGGACGGCCAGGTCTCGCCGGCCCACTCGGTGTCGGCCGGGCTCGACTACCCGGGCGTCGGCCCGGAGCACAGCTATCTGCGGGACACGGGGCGGGTGAGCTACGAGTCGGCCACGGATGCGGAGGCGCTCGACGCGTTCCAGGCGGTGAGCCGGCTCGAAGGGATCATCCCCGCGCTGGAGACCGCCCACGCCTTCGCGTACGTGCGCCGCATGGCCGGGCGCTGGCCCGCGGACGGGCCCGTGCTGGTCTGCCTCAGCGGCCGGGGCGACAAGGACGTCGCCCACGTGGCGCACCTGCTCGGGGCGCCGGTGTGACCAGCGGCCCCGTGCCGACGGACATCCTCCCGGCGTCGCAGGTCGCCGAGCTCATCAACGGCCTGGTGAAGGCGCTCCGCGCCTATCACATGTACCTGCCCAACAACCCGATCTACCAGCGGGCCAGCGACAACCTCCGGATCGCGTTCCAGCCGATCTGGGCCGTGCTCGACGAGCTGGTGCTCACGGTCGCGGAGACCGACTTCGTCTGGGAGGAGCAGGTGGTCTACCACCAGCTCAACAAGGCGGAGAGCATCGCCTGGGGGCTGTTCAAGGACGGCATGCGCTCGCTGTCGATCCGCCGCGGCGCGGAGCTGGAGGAGCTGCCGCGGTTTCTCGAGACGATCAACCGCGCCCGGTTCCTCCCGACGGATGCGGGCGACGATCTCCTGACCCTGCTCTGGGAGCAGGAGTTCGAGTTCGTCCAGTACAACTTCATGGAGTTCCTCGGCGACACCGGGGCGGGCCTGCCCGAGCAGACCGGCACCTACGCCGGGAGCGGCCAGGAGGCGGAGGCCGCCGCGCGCGATCGCAAGGCCGCGGCCGCCGAGGAGGCGCCGCCCCGGCCGAAGGGCGTCATCGATCTGGAGGAGTTCGACTCCACGCTGTACTTCCTCGAGGAGAAGGAGATCCACCAGGTCGCCGCGGCGGTCGAGGACGAGTACCGCAGGGACGTGCGCATGGCCGCGCTCTACATCCTGTTCGATCTGTTCGAGACCCATGCCGATGAGGCCATCCGCGGCGAGATTCTCGGCACGCTCGAGTCGCTGTTCCCCAATCTCCTCAACGCGCGCGATTTCCGGACGGCGGCCACCATCCTCCGCGAGTGTCGCGTGCTCACCCAGCGCGCGACCGGCCTGGCGCCCGCGCAGGCCGCGCGGCTGGACGGGTTCGTGGCCAAGTTGAGCGAGCCGGCCATCGTGAGCCAGCTGGTGCAGTCGATCGACGAGGTGCCCGCGCTTGCCGGCGAGCCCACCGTCGGCGAGGTCCTGGGCGAGCTCCGCGCCACGGCGCTCGAGCCGATCCTGACCTGGATCCCGACGCTGGCCTCGCCCGCGCTGCGGAAGGTGCTCGAGGAAGTGGCCGACCGGCTGGCCCAGGCCCATCCGACGGAGGTGCTCCGCATCCTCCGCTCACCCGGGTCGGAGGCCCTCGCGGCCGTGGTGACGCTCTGCGGCCGCCTGCAGCTCACCCAGACGGTGCCCGGGCTCGGCGAGACCATCGCCCACACGGAAGCGGCCGTGCGGCTGGCCTCGGTGCAGGCGCTGGCCCAGCTGGGCACGCCCGCGGCGATGGCGTTCATCGAGAAGACGCTCGAGGACGACGACCGGGCCGTGCGGCTGGCCGCCATCCGCGTCGTCGGCGGGCGCGGCTACAAGGGCGCGCAGAAGCGAGTCGAGGGCATCGTGCTCGGGAAGACGGTCAAGGAGATGGACCTCACCGAGAAGATGGCCTTCTTCGAGGCCTACGGGTCGATCGCGGGCGCGGCGGGCCTCAAGCCGATGGCCGCACTGCTGCTGCCGCGCGGTCTGCTGCGGATGAAGGAAGCCTCGGAGACCCGCGCCTGCGCCGCCATTGCCCTGGGGAAGATCCGCAGTCCCGAGGCCCGGGAAATTCTCCAGCGTGCGGCCGATGACAAGGATCTCGTCGTGCGGAACGCCGTGAGCCGCGCGCTGCGGGAGCCCGGCGCATGACCACGCCGGCCGAGCAGGCGCCGAGCGGCGCGTCGGAAGGCCGCCTCCGCCAAGGCGGACGGGCGCTGCTGCTCGCGCTGTATACGGCGCTACGAAGCCTCAAGCTCTATCCGGTCGAGAACGCCACCGTTCAGAAGGCGCTCGACGACCTCGACACCGCCGCGCGCGCGCTGGTGGCCCTCGAGGCCGACCTGGAGATCCGCCTGGCGGGCGACTTCATCTTCGTCAACTCCACCCGCCTCCGCCTCGAGCTCGACAACTACGCGTCGTTCAGCCAGATCCTGGCGATGCTGCGGGCGTTCTCGGTGGGGGCGCTGCGGGTGCACGCGTCGGCCAACCGGCGCGAGTGGCAGATCTTCCTGAGCCTCCTTCTCAGCCTCTTCGATCGGGGCGAGCCGGACGGGCGGTACGAGGAGCTGTTCGAGCGGCTGGCCTCGGCCGGGGTGCAGGGCCTCGAAGTCGAGCGCGCCGTGATTCAGGAGCACGATCCCGACGCCGAGCAGGCCAAGGAGCAGGCCAAGCGGATCTACTCGCAGGGCGTGGCGGTCACCAAGGACGTGATCACCGGCGCGCGGCTGGGCCGCGCCACCAGCGTGAAACGGGTCAAGCGCGCGGTCCAGCTCATCGTCGACCAGGTCCTCAACAACGAGACCTCCCTGGTGGGTCTCACCACCATCCGGGACTACGACGAGTATACGTTCACCCACTCGGTCAACGTCTGCATCTTCTCGGTGGCCCTCGGCAAGAAGCTGGGCTTCACGCGGCTGCAGCTCTACGATCTGGGCATGACGGCGCTGCTGCACGACGTGGGGAAGGCCCGGGTCCCGGTGAGCATCCTCAACAAGACCACCGGCCTCGACGAGGAGGAGTGGCGGATCATGCAGGGGCATCCGTGGCTCGGCGCGCTCACCCTGTTCGCCATGCGCTCGCACGACGAGCTGCCGTACCGCACCATCCTCGTGGCCCATGAGCACCACATGAAGACCGACCTGACCGGGTATCCCAAGTCCATCCGCGACCGGTCGCTCGGCATCTTCTCGCGGATCGTGGCGGTGGCCGACGGCTTCGACGCCGCCACCACGCGGCGGAGCTACCAGACGGTGCCGATCGAGCCGGACCAGGTGCTGCGCGAGATGTGGCAGAACCCGAAGCGCGGGTACGACACCGTGCTGGTGAAGGCGCTCATCAACCTCATCGGCGTGTATCCCGTGGGCACCTGCGTCATTCTCGACACCTTCGAGATCGGCGTGGTGGCCGGGCCCAATCCCGAGGGCCAGCAGCTCAACCGTCCGCTGGTGCGGATCGCGGTGGACGCGGATGGCGGCTCGGTTCCGCCTCCGGGCACCCTGGTGAGCCTGACCGAGCAGGACGAGAGCGGCGCCTACCGGCGCTCGATCGTCAAGGTCACCAACCCCGACCGCTACGGTCTCACGGTCGGCGACTACTTTGTCTGAGTCCAGGCTCGCGCCGGCCTGGGCCGCCCTCCGGGCCCAGGACCGGACCGCGCTGATCCCGTATCTCACCGCCGGCTATCCGTCCGCCGAGACGAGCCTGGCCGCGCTGCGCGTGGCCGACGAGGTGGCCGACATCCTCGAGGTGGGCGTCCCCTTCAGCGACCCGCTGGCCGATGGGCCGACCATCCAGCGATCCACGTTCGACGCCCTCCGCCAGGGGATGACGCTCGCCGGCACGCTGGCGTTGATCGAGCGCGCGAAGCTCACCCGGCCGGTCGTCGTGTTCAGCTACCTCAATCCGATCCTGCGCTACGGCCTCGACCGCTTCCTCCGCGACGCCGACGCGCTCGGCGTCGCGGGCGTGCTGCTGACCGACCTCCCGGCCGGCAGCGACGCCGGCGTGGAGTCGGCCATCCGGACGAGCCCGCTCGATCTCATCCGCCTCATCGCCCCGACGACCCGGCCCGCGCGGCTCGCGGCCTCGGTCGAGGGCGCGCAGGGGTTCGTCTACCTCGTCGCGCGTCTGGGGGTGACGGGCGCGACCGCCTCCCTCGCGGAGGGGCTGGCGGAGTCGATCGCCCAGGTCCGGCGGGCGACGCCGCTGCCGGTGGCCGTCGGATTCGGAATCTCCACGCCGGCGCAGGCCCGGACGGTGGCCGGCCAGGCCGACGGCGTCGTCGTCGGCAGCGCGCTCGTCGACATCCTCGGCACCCGGGGCGTGGCGGCGGCAGGGGAGTTCCTCAGGGAGCTGCGCGAGGCGCTCGATGCGCGGACGGTGGCACGATGACGGTGACACGATGAAGGATCGCGTGCAGCTCATAGTGGACCGCTACGCCCAGGCCCTGGCGGTCGGCGGCGTGCTCTTCACGCTGGCGGCACTCGCCGTGGACACCCGCTGGATCTACCAGCCGGTGGCCACCCTGGTCCTGGTCGTGACCGTGGTGCTGCTCCGTGCAGTGCCGGTGCGTCTGAGCAAGTACTCCTACCTGACCCAGACCGGTGTGGCGGCGCTGGTGGGCGCGGCGACCGTGGGTCCGTCGCCCGTGGTACTGGCCCTGTGGGCCGGCGTTTTCGCCTCCGACGTGCTCCTGCTCCGCAAGCTCGTGCGCGCCGGGTTCATCAACGCCGGCCGGGAGGTCCTCGGCTTCGCGGTAGCCTACGGGTACTACGCCGCGGTGATGGCGTTCGTGGGACATCCCGAGCTCTCGCTGGACCTGCTGCCGGCCGTCGCCATCCTCGTCAGCATGTACTTCTTCGCCACGCGCGCGCTGTTCTACTACACGCTGCTGATCCGCGACAAGCTCGAGCACGCCGAAAAGGTCCTGATCCTCCGCTGGGAGATCATTGCCTACCTGCTGACGCTCATCGCCGCGGTCGTGGCGGTCGCCGCGCTGCGGGCGCTCTCGCCGGTGGGCTGGCTGGCGGTGGCGCTCGCCATGGGCGTGCTGGGCGCGCTCACGCGCCGCATCCTGGAAGAAGCCATCGGCGCCGAGGACCTGAACAAGGTCCACCTCATGGAAGTGGCGATCGCCAGCAACCGCACGCTGCAGGGCTCCTTCGACCAGATCGAGCGTCTGGCCTACCGTCTGCTCGACTGGGGCGACTTCCGGATCTACCGCGTGGTCGACGGCGTCGCCTCGCTGGCCTATCGCGGCACGCTCGGGCGCCCTGACCGCGGCGAGGCGCCGCCGGGCGCCGCGCCGTTCCGCGCCGAGGCAATCGCGACCAATCAAGTGGTCGCGATCAAGGATGCCCGGTCCGATCCGCGCGTGGTGGTCCCGATGGAGCAGGTGGGAAGCCTCGTGGTCCACCCGATCCGTTTCGGCGACGACCTGCTCGGGACGGTCGAGGTAGACCACCCCAAGCGGCACGCCTACGGGCCCAAGGATCTCACCGCACTCAGCACGCTGGGCAACCAGATCGCGACGGCGATCCACATCGCCGAGCTGCGCCGGCCCCTGCTCGGCACCGTCGAGCAGATCGGGCAGCAGGTCACGGCGCTCGCGCGCGTCACCGACTCGCTCCGCGCCTCGGCGCTCGCGCTGGCCGACGCGTCGCAGGGCATGCGGCAGGGCGCGAGCGAGCTGGAGACCTTCGTAGCCGGCGGCCTCGAAGCCACGCACTCGCTCGGCACCGCCACCCGTGCGATGGCGGATCAGGGCTCGCAGGCCGCCGCGGCCAGCGGCACCGCGGCGGAGGTCGCCAGCAAGAACCGCGTGGTCATCGGCGAGGCGATCGACCGGCTCGTCGGGCTCAAGGGTTTCGTGTCCGCCAGCGCCGACCAGGTCGCCGGCCTCGGCGCGATGACCTCCCGGATCCAGGGCTTCATCGGGACGATCCGTGAGATCGCCGATCTGACCAATCTGATCGCCCTCAACGCGGCCATCGAGGCCGCGCGCGCCGGCGCCGAGGGGCGCGGGTTCGCGGTGGTTGCCGACGAGGTGCGGGATCTCGCCGCCCAGAGCCTCCACGCGGCGGGCGAAGCGCGCCACCTCCTCGAGGAGATCACCGACCAGGTCTCGGCGGTCAGCGGGCAGATGGAGCGTGGGCGGCAGGCGGTGGCGGGCGTGGAGGAGCTGAGCGCGGATGCCGCGATGGCGCTCGACGCCATCGTCGGCACGACGGGAGAGGCCGGACAGCATGCGCGGGCCATCGCCACCACGGCCGCGGACCAGCTCCGGGCGGTTGACGGGCTCACGGGGCAGATCCGGCAGGTCGCGGCGAGCTCGGCGCGCACCCTGAGCGAGACCGAAGCGCTGGCGCGGCATGCCACCGAGGCCGCCAACGGGCAGGCCGATCTCGAACGGGCCATCCGCCAGCTGGGCGACGTGGCCGCCGACCTCCAGCGTATCGCGAAGCACTTCGTGGTGGAGACCTGATCATGGCCGCCGCCGAACGCGCGTACCTGGCGCTCGGCAGCAATCTCGGCGACCGGGCCGGACACCTCGCTGCCGCCCGCGACGCGCTGGCGAAGCTGCCCGACACCAAGCTCGTGGCTGCGTCGGCCGTCGAGGAGACGGCCCCGCTCGCCGGCATGACGCAGCCGCCGTACCTCAACCAGATGGTCCTGCTCGAGACGCGGCTCACCCCGCGTGAGCTGCTCGAGGCCTGCCACGAGATTGAGCGCGCGCGGGGCCGGGTCCGCGGCGAGCGATGGGGCCCTCGGACCATCGATGTGGACATCGTGCGCTATGGGCAGCGGCGCGTGACGGAGGCCGACCTTATCATTCCCCATCCCGAGCTGCCCAACCGCGACTTCTGGCTGCGAGAGCTGGCGGAGCTGCAAGCCCATGAACGCTGACGCACGGCCGATGACGGTGCCCGATCTGCTCGCGATGAAGGCGGCGGGACGCCGGATCGTGATGCTCACCTGCTACGACGCCGCGTTCGCGCGGCTGCTGGAACAGGCGGAGGTCGACGTCCTGCTGGTCGGCGACTCGGTCAATCAGGTGCTGGCGGGGCAGGAGACGACCCTCAGCGCCACGCTGGACCAGATGATCTACCACGCCGCCTCCGTCCGGCGGGGCGCGCGCCGCGCGCTGGTCTTCGTGGATCTCCCGTTCCTCACCTATCAGGTGTCACCCACCGACGCGATCCGGAACGCCGGCCGCGTGCTGCAGGAGAGCGGCGCCCACGGTGTGAAGCTCGAGGGTGGCCGGCCGATGGCGGAGACGGTCCGGGCGCTGGTGGACCGCGGCATTCCCGTGATCGGGCATCTCGGCCTCACCCCCCAGTCCGTGCATGCGCTCGGCGGCTACCGGGTGCAGGGGAGAGAGGCCTCGGCCGCTGAGCGGCTCCTGGCCGACGCGCGTGCGCTCGAGGAGGCGGGGGCCTGCGCCATCGTCCTCGAGCTGCTGCCGGCGGCGCTCGCCAAGCGGATCACCGCCGCGCTCACGATTCCCACGATCGGGATCGGCGCCGGAGTGCACTGCGACGGGCAGGTGCTGGTGCTGCACGACATGCTCGGCCTCAACGAGATGTTCAATCCCAAGTTCCTCAAGCGCTACGCCGAGCTGGGGGAGGCGGTACGCACCGCCGTCCGGTCCTATGCCGCCGAGGTGCGCGATGGCACCTACCCCGGGCCGGAGCACAGCTTCGACTGATCCTCCTGCCTCCGAGTCCATGATCGAGCTCAGCTCCATTGCCGACCTGCGCCGCTGGGTGCGCGACGAGCGCGCGGCAGGCCGGCGCATCGGTCTCGTGCCCACGATGGGCTTCCTCCACGAAGGGCACCTCCGCCTGGTCGACGAGGCGCGCCGGCGAGCCGATCGCGTCATCATGAGCATTTTCGTCAACCCGCTGCAGTTCGGGCCGACCGAGGATCTCGCTCGCTATCCTCGCGACCTGCCGCGCGACCGCGCCCTGGCCGAGGCGCGCGGGACCGATGTGCTGTTCGTGCCGAGCGAGCGTGTCATGTATCCCCCCGGGTCGGAGATCCGCGTGGTGCCCGGCGCGACGGCGGCCCGGTGGGAGGGTGCGGCGCGGCCCGGCCACTTCGAAGGTGTGCTGACGGTGGTCGCGAAGCTCTTCCATCTGGTCGAGCCGGACGTGGCGTGCTTCGGTCGGAAGGACATCCAGCAGGCGACGCTGGTGCGGCAGATGGTGCGCGACCTGGACTGGCGGTTGGAGATCGTCGTCGTGCCGACCGTGCGGGAGCCCGACGGCCTCGCGCTCAGCAGCCGGAACGCCTATCTCGACGCCGACCACCGGACGCGGGCGGTGGTGTTGAGCGTCGCGCTCCGTGCCGCCCACGATGCGTTCCGGTCGGGCGAGCGCGATGCGGCAGCGCTGCAGGCCACCATGCGCCGCGTGCTCGCCGCCGAGCCCGCGGTGCAGGTGGAGTACGTCGCCATCGCGGAGCCCGCCACGCTCGCGCCGGTAGAGACGGTCGGCGCCGACACGGTAGTGGCGCTGGCCGCCCGCCTCGGGCGGACGCGGCTGATCGACAACATCATCCTCGGCCAGGGCCTCGACGGGTGACCGGTCAGAGCGGGTTGCCCTCGTGGGCGGAGGTCTCGCCCGAGCGGGCGGCGCACATCGAGCGGGTCGTGGCGCTCGCCGACGGCTGGGCCGAGCGGATGCGCATCTCGGCGGCCGAGCGGGAGCGGTGGCTCCGGGCGGCGTGGCTGCACGACGCGTTTCGCGACGCGGCCCCGGCCACGCTCGAGCGCTGGGCCGCGGACGCGCCGTGGCCGGGGTCCGTTCGGCACGGACCGGCCAGCGCGGCGCGGGCGGCGGCGGAGGGTGAGACCGACCGGGGGATCCTCGACGCCGTGCGCTACCATTCGGTGGGCTGGGCGGACTGGGACATGGTCGGCCGGGTGCTGTACTGCGCGGACTACCTCGAGCCCGGGCGCGCCTTCAGGCGCGAGTGGCGGGCCGAGCTGGCCGATCGATATCCCCACGATTCCGCCGGCGTCCTGCTCGCGGTGGCCGGCGACCGGCTGGCGCGCCTCATCGGCTCGGGGCGGCCGCTCATCGACCCCACGGTGCGTTTCTGGAACAGCCTCGTCGCGCCCTCCGGCTCGCGCTGATCGCCGCGCTCGCGGTGGCCATCGCGGGGGCGGTGGCGCTCATGCTGCCCCCCGAGCGCGAGCACATCGCCGGACACGCCTATCCCATTCCGTCGCCTGGGCGCCGGATCCGGGTGGAAGTGCTGAACGGCACGCGGCGGCCGGGCCTTGCCCGGATCGCGACGCGCGCGCTCCGCCAGCAAGGGCTCGACGTCGTCTTCTTCGGGACGGGGCCGATCTCGGACAGCACGCGGATCTACGTGCGGCGGGGCGATCCGGGGCAGGGGCGGGACGTGGCCGAAGCGCTCGGGGTCGGGCGGGTGGTGATCCAGCCGGACACGCTTCGGCGCGTCGATGTCAGCGTGTTGATCGGGAGCGACTGGCGGCCCCGGCTGCCGCTCAGGCCGTAGCGGGCGGTCGTGTCACCGGTTTCACCACGGAAACCCAGAAGACACGGAAGACACGGAAGCTGCACGGCTGCACGGAGGAAACCGAAGGGCGCATTCAGCAAACCACTAGACTTTGCTGTTGCTGTTTTCCGGGCCTTCCGTGTTTCCGTGGTGAATGGCTTGTGCGGGGAATGGCTCGAGGCATTCCCGGGCAAGGTCCCTCACTCCGCTCGAGATGACGGCCCCGATCGTAGCGCCTACCCCACCCCGATCACCACATCCATCACGTTCGTCCCCGTCAGCCCCACCTTGAGCAGCGCCCCCGCCGCGTCGAGCGCCCGATAGGCGTCATGCGCGGCCAGATCGCGCGCAGGATCCCGCCCCGCGGCGGCTGCCGCGCGCCAGGTGCCGCCGTCGACGATCGCGCCGGCGGCGTCGGTCGGTCCATCGCGGCCATCGGTGCCCGCGGCAAGCAGCGCGATACCCGGCCGCGCGCCGGCCAGCACCCGTGCCGCCGCCAACGCCAGCTCCTGGCAACGGCCCCCGAGCCCCGGGGGCGCGTCGCCCAGGGTGACGGTCGTCTCGCCGCCCCAGATGTAGCAACGCCTCGGTGCGGCTGGTTGCGGGATCTCCAACCGGCCGCAATTTTGTAGAATAGAAGCGGCTACACTCGCCCCGGTTGCCGACGCCTCCCCGGCGAGCGGCGTCTCCGCCACGATGGGAGCGAGGCCCAACTCTGCCGCACGCTTGGCCGCAGCTTCGAGGGCCAACCGGTTACTGGCGATCAGCTCGAGGGTCACCCGCGCGAAGGCCGCATCTCCCGGCTTTGGCGTTTCCGCCGTTTCCCCCGACTCCGACGCCATGACGACGCGCCGCGCGGCGGCGGGGATACGATCCCAGAGCCCGGCGTCCTCCAGCATTCGCCGGACCTCGGCGCCGGTGGTGGCGTCGGGGACGCAGGGGCCGGAACCGATGGAGGGCAGATCGTCGCCGATGACGTCGGAGACGATGAAGACCCGCACCCGGGCGGGCGCCAGCGCCTGAGCCAGTCGGCCCGCCGCCCAGCGGGAGAAGCGCTTCCGGATCCGGTTCATGGCGGTGATGTCGAGGCCGGAGCCGAGCAGCAGGCGGTAGAGGGTGGTCAGCTCCTGGGGCGACACGCCCTCGACGGGCGCAGCGAGCAGGCTCGAGGCGCCGCCCGAAAGCAGCACCCAGACCTCGTCCTCCGGCGCGACCGCGGCGGCCGCCCGGCCCAGCGCCTCTGCGGCCGCCAGCGACCCGGGGCCGGGCTCCGGATGATCACCGGCGACGACGGGGAGCCTTGGATGCGGTGCCCGCTGGAGCTCCGGGGCCACCACGACGCCGCCGGCCGGCGAGTCTCCCCATCCCG
>CAWFGP010000003.1:0-1342310 GCA_963815515.1 uncultured Gemmatimonadales bacterium | reverse complement strand
CGCGTGTGCTGCAACAAATCTAATCACAACCACTTAGACCCGCTCGCTTGACTACGCGGCAATGTCGTCCTGGAGCTGGGTCCCGTTCTCGGTCACGTTGTCGAGGGCGACCAGCCGATCTGCCAGCGCCGCGGCGTGCTGCTCGACGCGATATTCCACCGCCGCGCTCCGATGCCGGAGCGTCCCGAGGTGGCTGTACACCTTCTCGACCATCGCGGTCGAGCCGTGGCCCAGCTCGCGCGCCACGGTGTACGGACCCACCGGCGCGCCGTGGTCAAGCGTCTGGAGCCTGGCAGCGCAGTAGGTGTGCCGGCACATCTTACTCCGAATCTCCCCCGCCTTCCAGCCCGCGCGCTCGCCGAGCCGGTCGAGCAGCTTGCGCACTTCAGGTCGCATCCCGCCATGGTTTGCCGGAAAGAGCAGCTGGCCGGGCGGGCGGTCGAGGTCGAACACATAGGGCCGGGGAATCTCCTCCAACTGCGGCCCGAGTGGGACCGTGCGATGGCTGCGCTTGGTCTTGAGTCGCCGCCAGGTGGCGAGGAGCGCGTAAGCGTGGTCAGTGCGATGCCCACCGCGTGGCGCCAGTTTGCGGCGCGGCGCTTCAAGCAGAAGCGCGGCGTCGTGTACCTCAGGAACAAGTAGGCGAAAGCTGAGGGGGGCCACCACGATGGTTGCCCCCCTCATGCTTTGCCGTCCTTCGCTTCGCTTACCCATCCGAGCTAGGCCAAGCCCCGCCATGGGATTAGCAATCTAAAGTCAGAGCCCGTTCTCAGGAAGCGAGTGCATGGAACGAAGACCTCTTCACATCATGTTGTCTAGGCCGATCGCAGCCAACGAGTGCATTCGGACGAAGCCGCAGATATTGCAGGCCCAGAGCACACACGTGGCGATTCTCCCCGTCGATCCCGCCGTGCCACCGGCCGCTCCCGTGGGGTTCTCGCGCAACTGCACCACTTCATGGAGTCCGAACTGTCCCCGGGTCGATCACTAGCATACCCTTCTTGCAGGCAGGGCACTCCGGCTTGACACCCACTTTCTCGAGGAAAGCGCGAATCTTGTCAAGCTGTTCGTTGCTGAAATTGGCCATGGAGACTCCCCGGCGTCGGATCGTGAAGGCTGAGCATGGACGGCTTCGCGGAGGACGTGAGCGAGTGGCCCACGTGCCCGGGGTGGGCAGCACCCTTGAGTATAGCATCCGGCGGTGGCTTCAGGAGCTCGGAATAGAGGGGATGACGTGGCCGACAGGCTGGCCGGCCCATGAGCCGGTCACTCCGCCGGAGGCGGCCGGGCCGCTTTCAACCACTTACGCTCGTTTAGGCGGGCGACCGTCCGCACTCCCCACCACCTCGCGTCCGGATCTCGGCTGCGATTCGGTGAGCCTGCGCACACCTGGGATCCAGCCACCCCGGCATACTGAACCGTGAGGGGGAGTGCGCCCGACCGCATCGCCCCGCTGTACGCGTAGCTTGGGGGAGAGTGCATCATGGAGACGGTCCCACCGAGAGATTCTCAGGGCTCGTGCCTGCGATGCCAGGCGCCGCTGGCAAAGGGCGCGCGCTACTGCCCCCGCTGCGGCGTCTCGGTGAGCGAGGCTGCGACCGGGGAGTATACCCGCTACGACCTAGATCGGTTCTTCAACTATGCCCTGGACATGCTCTGCATCGCAGGGATCGACGGCCATTTCAAGCTGGTCAATCCCTCCTTCGAGCGGGTCTTGGGCTACACCGCGGTGGAACTGCTGAAGATCCCCTTCGTCGAGCTAATCCACCCCGAGGACCGGAGCGACACAATCGCGGAGGTGAGCAAGCTCGCCAACGGCCTGGAGACCATCTGTTTCCAGAATCGCTATCGCTGCAAGGACGGCAGCTATCGGCGGCTGGAGTGGACGTCATACCCAGAGCCCGCCACGGGTCTGATCTACGCGGTGGCCCGGGACGTCACCGAGCGGGACCGGGCGGATCGCGAGTCGGGCGGGGCGTGACCCTCCCTCGCGTTGCTGCTCCACCGCCACGCCGACGGTTAGCGAGCGGGGCCCCCTCAGGGCGAATGGTGCAGGGAAATGGTGCGTGATGACTGTCGCTAGTGCGCGTTTGTGAGCGCTGGCCACAGGCCAACAGCAAGCCTGGAGCGCCACTTAGCGCTCCGGCCCGTTGTCCCTCCGTCTTGCACCGCCGGAAGGCGGCCTCCTCTACTGCCCTCCGAGCCGTCGGGCCAAGGCGAGAAATCGAGCGTCGTCCCGCAGCGGCGCGAGTCGCGGATCGATCAGTAGGTAGGCCAGCACGGTCGAGCGCTCCTCGTACGCGCGCTCGAGGTAGCGGAGTGCCGGCTCGCGCTCGCCGAGGCCGTCGTGCACCAGTGCGAAATAGTACGACGGCACGTAGCTGTGGGCCGCCGCCGTGCGCAGCGCGGCGAGAATGCTCCGTGCCTGGCGGCCCTTCCCGGCGACCGCGTAGGCATGGCCGAGCGACGACTTGCGGTTGAGGCTGGCGCCGCTGATCGGCTCCAGTAGCGCGATGGCCTCCTCTGGTCTCCCCTGTTGTTCGGCCACGAGCGCCAGTCCCCACTTGACCAGGACGTCGGTGGAGTCGCTCTTGAGTATCTGCTGGAGTCGGCTGCCGGCCTCGTCATACCGGCCCGCGAAGTAGTCGAGCAGGGCACGATTGGCCTGAAGCGCGTGCGAGAGCGGGTCCAGCTCTACGGCGCGCCCAAGCTGCGCGATCGCCTCATCGAGCCGGCCGCGTGACGCGAGAAAGCGGCTGTAGGAGAAGTACGCGTCCGCGTCGCTCGGCCGCAGCTCGAGGGCGCGCCTGAACTCCTGCTCGGCGGCCCGCCAGTCCCATTCGTAGTAGGCCCGGATGTAGGCGTTGGCGGCGTGCGCTTCGGCCAGCGTCTCGTCGAGCTCGAGGGCCTGCGCCAGCGCCCCCCGGGCCTTGGGCAGCACGTCGACTGGCGCAACGTCGGTGAAGAAGGGAAGCGATGTGTAGTAGTTGGCGAGGCCGACGTAGGGGGGCGCCCAATCAGGCGAGATCTGGCTCGCCCGCTCGAATTGCATCCGCGCCTGCTCGAGCTCGCCAGCCTCCAGGTGGAAGCGCCCGCGCAGGTAGGCTTCGTATGCCCGTTGATTCACCTCGCGACGCGTGTCCAGGCGGCTTCGCTCGGCACCCTTGAGCTCGGCGTTGATCGAGTTGGTGATGGCGAGAGTGATCTTGCGCTGCAGGTCCGGCAGCTCGCCGAGTCGACCGTGATAGTTTCCCGAGAAAAGCAGGGTGCTGTCCGGGGCCTGCAGGAACCGCACGTTCACCTCTACGCTATCCCCCACCCTGCGGATCGAGCCCTTCACGACGGCTTCTACGCCGAGCTTGCTCGCGAGCTCACCCAGCGACCGCGCTGTCCCCTCGGCCTCGGCCCCCGAGGAGCGAGAGATGACCTTCAACGAGCCGATCTGCGCCAGATCGGCGATGAGCCCCTCCGTCATTCCCTCCCCGAGATACGAGCTATCCGGGTTGCTCGCGAGGTTCTGAAAGGGGAGCACCGCGATGGCGGTGACTGCGCTCGAGCCGGGGTGGGCACCGGTTGTCCTTCGCCCAGGCACGAGCCACCAGGCGGCTGCCGCCAGCAGCACGCCGGCTCCGAGCCCGGCCGTCACTCGCCGGGCCATGCGCGCCGTCGAGGGGCGCCGAGACTGCGCGGATACGGCGGTGGTGACGCTGGCCCCCTCCGACGACTCCAGCGCGTCCAGGAACCGTTGCATCGAGGCGAAGCGGTCGGCCGGCACCTTCGCCATCGCCTTCATGATTGCGCCCTCCACTGCGGACGGGACCGTCTCGCGAACCACCCGCAGGCTCGGCACGGGCTCGAGCGAGTGCCGCGCGATGATTGCCTGGGACGACGGTCCGGTGAAGGGGGGCTGCCCACTCAGCATCTCGTACAGGGTGCACGCCAGACTGTACTGGTCACTGCGACCGTCCACTGCCGCACCGGCGGCCTGCTCCGGGCTCATGTACTGCGGTGTACCCACCACCATGCCCGTCAACGTGAGCTGCTCCGGGCTCGCGGCGTGAAGGGCCCGTGCGATGCCAAAATCGGCAACCACGGCTTGCCCGCCGGACAGCACGATGTTCTCCGGCTTGATATCGCGATGGATGACGCCGTGCTCGTGGGCGTGCTGCAGGGCACTGCCGACTTCCCGGGTGATCCGGAGCGCGGCGTCGAGCGGAAGCTGTTGTTCGCGCGCGAGCCGCTGCCGAAGCGACTCGCCCTCCGCGAACGGCATCACATAGTACAGCAGGCCCCCGGCCGCTCCCGAGTCAAACAGCGGGAGGATGTGCGGATGCTGGAGCGTGGCCGCAATTTCGATCTCGCGAAGGAACCGGTCGCTGCCGAGGACGGCCGACAGGTCGGGCTTGAGCAGCTTGATGGCGACGCGTCGCCGGTGCTTCAGGTCCTCGGCGAGAAAGACGACCGCCATCCCACCGTGGCCGAGCTCCCGCTCGACGCGGTAGCGGTCACCCAGCGCCGCCGTGAGCTGCTCGAGGAGGTCCATGGCCCGTCCTTTCCGCCTCTGAGCGAATGTGTCCCGCGCTGGCGGGACCGACAAGAAGACGAAGAAGGGGTGACTGCGGGCAGATCCGCGACGAGATAGCTTCCACCCATGGACGACTTCCTGCAAGCCGCCCTCGACGAAGCCCGCCAGGGCTTGCGCGAGGGCGGCATCCCCATCGGCTCGGTCCTGGTCCGGGAGGACCGCATCCTTGGGCGCGGGCACAACCGCCGCCAGCAGGCCGGCAGCGTGGTCCTGCATGCCGAGATGGACGCCCTGGAGCGGGCTGGCCGGCAGCCGGCGGGGGTGTACCGCGGCTGCACGCTCTACACCACGCTCTCGCCCTGCGCCATGTGCAGCGGCGCGATTCTGCTGTACGGGATTCCACGCGTGGTGGTGGGCGAGAACCGGACGTTCCGCGGTGAGGAAGAATTGCTTCGAAGCCGGGGCGTGGCCGTCGAGGTGGTCGGGGATCCTGCCTGCGAGCGCCTGCTGGCGGATTTCATCCGGGACCACCCGGACCTCTGGAACGAAGATATCGGACGGTAGGGGCTAGAGCTTGGACAATCCCACGTACGTCTCCGGCCGCCGGTCCCGGTAGAACTGCCAGACATTCCGCACTTCGCGAATCTGATCCAGGTCCAGCTCCGCCGTGATCAACTCGTCCCGGTCCCGCGCCGCCTCCGCCACGACCTGCCCCCGCGGGTTACAGAAGTAGCTCTGCCCATAGAACTCGCCGATCCGCCAGGGATCCTCGTACCCTACCCGGTTGATCGCTCCGACGAAGTAGGCGTTGGCCACCGCGTGCGCCGGCTGCTCCAGCTTCCACAGGTACTCCGATAGCCCCGCTACGGTCGCCGACGGGTTGAATACGATCTCCGCACCGTTGAGGCCCAGCTCGCGCGCGCCCTCGGGGAAATGGCGATCATAGCAGATGTAGACACCCACGTCGGCGTACCGGGTCTTGAAGACCGGGTAGCCCAGGTTGCCCGGCCGGAAGTAGAACTTCTCCCAGAAACCCGGGGCGCAGTGGGGGATGTGGTTCTTCCGATACTTGCCGAGGTAGGACCCATCGGCGTCGATCACCGCCGCGGTGTTGTAGTAGATCCCTGCCCCGTCCTCCTCGTAGAGCGGCACCACGATCGCCATGGAGTAGCGCCGGGCGACTTCCTGCATCAGCCGCGTCGTCGGACCGTCCGGAATCCGCTCGACCGCGTCGTACCAGCGCGCGCTCTGCTCGGCGCAGAAATAGGGGCCGGTGAAGATCTCCTGCATGCAGAGGATCTGCACGCCCTCGCGCCCAGCCCGCTCGATCAGCGCCATGTGCTTGGCGATGTTGGCTTCGCGAATGGTCTCGAGCTTCTCGGACGTGGAGCAGGCGTGGGTCGCCTGGATCAATCCGCATTTCACGACTCGGGGCATGTCGTGTCTTCCTGGTTTCCTGAGAGAGGTTCACCACGGAAACACGGAAGACACGGACAGGACTCACAGAGGAACAGCCGCAAGGTAAACAGCACACCCACTTAGTTCCGCTTTTCCTCCGTGTGTCTTCCGTGCCTTCCGTGTCTCCGTGGTCAAGCAGTTGAGGCGGGTGGGGTCCGACCTGGCACCCCGCGCATGAGCCCCAGATAAGCGACGAAGCTCAGCCCAAAGGTGACGAACCAGGCATACGCGTATACCCGGTCGAAGAAGTTCGGGTCCGCCACCGCGCCTCCCGGCGTCACCACCGCCCGCGCGAAGCCCGGTATCACCGGCAAGACGGCGATCACGAATGCCGCGACGGCCCGCCAGTTGACGCCGTTGCGATAGGTGTACGCGCCCCGCTCCCGGAACAGGTCGTCCAGTACCAGCCGCTGCCGGCGGATGATCCAGTAGTCGGCAATCAGGATGCCGCCCAGCGCGCCCATCAGGCTCGAGTAGCCCAGCAGCCACGTGAAGATGTAGGCCGCAGCGTCGGCGTAGAGCCGCCAGGGCATCATCAGGATGCCGATGACCGCGGTGATGAGCCCGCCGGTCACGTAGCTGATGCGCTTCGGGCTCAGGTTGGAGAAGTCGTTGGACGGCGAGACCACGTTCGCCGCCATGTTGGTCGTGAGCTGCGCCGCGAGAACGACCAGCGCCGCGAACACGATCACCCCGGTGCCGCCGATCCGGCCGATCAGCACGATCGGGTCCCAGATCGCCTCGCCGAAGAGCACGATGGTGGCACTGGTGACGGCCACTCCGATGAAGGCAAACGCCGTCATGGTGGTCGGAAGCCCCAGCGCCTGGCCCAGCATCTGGGAGCGCTGGCTCCGGGCGTAGCGGGTGAAGTCGGGGATGTTGAGGCTCAGCGTGGCCCAGTATCCCACCGACGCGGTGAGCGCCGACGGAAACAGGGCCCAGAACGGCGTGCTCCCGCGCCGCAGTCGCTCCGACTCGGTCAGCAGGTGGCCCAGTCCACCTCCGGCCCTGATGGCCCAGCAGAGGAGAATGGCGCCACCGGCCAGCAGCAGCGGGGCCGACCAGCTTTCCAGGAGCTTGATCCCCTCTGTCCCCTTGAGGATCACGGCGACCTGGATCAGCCAGAACACCATGAACGTGATCGCGGTGCTTCCCGGCACGCTTGCCCAGCCCGGCCACGCCGCACGAAACAGCGCGTCCAGCGCGAGCCCGCCGATCCAGGACTGAATCCCGAACCAGCCGCAGGCGACGATCGCCCGGAGTATCGCGGGGAGATTGGCGCCACGCACTCCGAAGCTCGCCCGGCAGAGCACCGGGAAGGAGATGCCGTACTTCGTCCCGGCGTGCGCGTTCAGCACCATCGGCACGAGCACGACCGTGTTGCCGAGCAGGATGGTGACCATCGCCTGCCACCAGGTCATCCCCTGCTGCATGAGGCCGGAGGCGAGGGTGTACGTGGTGATCACCACGCTCATCCCGATCCAGAGGGCCGCGATGTTGTACGTGGACCAGGTGCGGCGCTCAGGGGGCGTTGGAGCGAGGTCGGGGTTCCAGAGCGGGCTCCGGGTGATGTCCTCCGCCCCGGAGCCCGCGTGTTCTGGAACGATGCCGGCGGGAGTCGTCACCGCGCCCCGACTGGACGCTCGGCACGTGGGCGTGAAGACGGGCCCCGCGTGTCGGGCAGCGGTGCTGCGGGCGATGCTGCGCGGGACGCCTCGAGGCCGGCGGTGGTGCGCGGCAGCCACTGCCCGCGCCCCTCGCGGCCGACCACGGCGTACTGATCCACGATGACCTCTCCGCGGGAGAGCGTCGTCCGGGCGAACCCCGCCAGCTCCCAGCCCTCGTACGGCGACCAGTCGGCGTTAGTCTCCATCGCCGAGGGGGTGACGGTGCGGGTCGCGGTGGGATGGATGATCGCGAGGTCGGCGTCGGCACCCACCATGATGGCGCCCTTTCGGGGATAGAGGCCCATGATCCGCGCCGGGTTGGTGCTGAGCTTCATGCTCAGCTCCTCCAGCGTGAGCCGCCCGCCGAGGACGCCGCGGGTGTAGACCAGCGGGAGCAGGGTTTCGAGGCCGGGAAGCCCCATCGGGATCTTGGTCCAGTCCCCGTTCCACATCGCCTTCTGTTCGCGGGTGAAGGTGCAGGTATCGGTCGAGACGACCGAGACCTCGCCGCCGCGGAGCCCCCTCCACAGCCGCTCGACGTCCTTCGGCTTCTTGATCTGGGGGCAGCAGGCGAAGAGGTGTCCATCCTCACGCTCGAAGACCGAGTCATCCAGAACCAGGTACTGCGCGCAGGTCTCGGCCAGCACGGGGACGCCGCGCGCCTGCGCCGCGCGCACGATGTCCGAGCCTTCGGCGGTGGACATGTGCACGATGTAGAGCTGGCCGCCGGTCGCTTCGCACCACTGCACGGCACGCTGGATGGCCTCCGCCTCGACGAAATTCGGACGGGTCATCGGGTGGAGCCGCGCGCCGTAGCGGGCCATCAGCTCCGGCGTGTGGTGGCGCGCGATGAGCTCGTCGAGCACGCGCGCGGACTCGGCGTGCACCAGGAGCATGGTGCCGTGCTCCCGCATCTGCTCCAGCGTGCCGAACAGGGCGCGGTCGTCCGACTGCCACCCCTCCGACTCGTAGATCATGAACTCCTTGAAGGTGGTGAACCCGCGGTCCACCATCCCCTTGATCTGCGACTGGTGCTCGTTCCAGCGGGTGATGCAGATGTGGAAGGTGTAGTCGATGAGCGCCTTCCCCTCCGCCTTCTTCATCCAGTTGTCGGCCGCCTGGCCGAGCGACTCACCGGCATAGGGGATGGCGAAGTCGATCACCGTGGTGACCCCGCCCCGCGCGCCGGCCCGGGTGCCGGTGCGGTAGTCGTCGGCCGAGACGGTGCCGCAGAACGGGAGGGCGAGATGCACGTGCACGTCGAGCACGCCGGGCAGGACGTGATGCCCGGTCGCGTCGATGACCTGGGTGCCCGCGCCGGGCTCGAGCTCGGCAGCGAGCGCCACGATCTTCTCGCCGGCGATGCCGATGTCCCCGATGAATGTCCCGGCGGGGGTGACGACGTTGCCGCCCTTGATGATTCGGTCGAGTGTCACGGGCAATCTTCTCCTCCCTGTGTCATCCTGAGCGAAGCGAAGGAGCCATGACTCCGGTCATGTCCCCTTCGCCTGGCTCAGGGTGGCAGCTATGCCTGCTGCGGGGCATACCCTTCAGCGACTTCGTATCCCGAGTGATAATCAGCCGCGTCGGGCCTCCGGATCTCCGACTGCGCCACGATCCTGTCCCGCCGGAGCCCCCGGAAGCTCTCGACCCCGGTCCACCCGTCCGCCGCATGCCGCTCGAGGAAGGCGTCGAGCCCGGCCAGCAGCCGCTTGATCACGTTGGGCCCCACCGCCTGGTCGAGCATGGCGGCCGTGCAGACCTGGACCGTACCGCACCCGAGGAGGATGTAGGAGAGCGCCTGGGAGAAGTCGGAAATCCCGCCGATCCCCGAAAAGCTCTTGTCGGGGAACGCGCGGGTCATCTGGGCCATCTTGGCCAGCGAGAGCGGGAGGATGGCCGGCCCGCCGAGACCGCCGCTCGACACCAGGCCATCCACGTTGATCTCGAATTCGAGCGTGTCGGGATCGATCAGGGGAAGCGAAGGGAACGTGTTGGAGGAGACGATGGCGTCGGCTCCCCCACGGAAGCAGGCGGCCGCCTCGACTTCGATCTCCGCCGTCGCGGGCGTCAGTTTACACCAGACCGGCACCGTAGCGACTTCCTTCACCGCCTCGGTCACCACCGAACAGAGCCCCTGGTCCTTGCCGATGTTGGACCCCATGTCGCGGCGGTCCATGTGGGGGCAGGAGAAGTTGAGCTCGAGCCCGTCCGCCCCGGCGTCCTGGCAGTCCCGAGCGAGCCGCTGCCAGTTCTGCAGCTCCTTGTCGTTGCCCGAGCCGGCCATGATCGAGGCGATGAGAATCCGATCGGGAAAGGCCTCCTTGATCCGCCGGATGCGGGGAAGCCACCAATCGAGGGTCTTGTCGGAGATGAGCTCCCAGTTCCAGGAAGAGTGCAGCGCCGCACCCGGGCGCTTCCTCATGGAGACATAGGCGTCCTCGGGCGACGTGCGCATGAACTTGGCCTTGGCCCCGACGACGTTGACGACGGGGTGGAGGCCGATCGTCTTGGTCACTACGCCGGCCCATCCGGCCTCGAATGCCCGAAGGATGTTGCTCTCCGATTCGGTCGGCGGCGCGGAAGAGAGCAGGAAAGGATTCGCGAAGGCGAGTCCCGTGAACTGGACCGATCGAGCGGCAGACATGGCGGATAGCCTCCATCCGGCTGACTGATTCATGACCCTTGGGTCCAGCGCCACGCTTGAGAAGTCGACGTGACCAGGGGCTGAGCGCTGGGAGTGCACGAGGGGTACCTGTCAACCTAACGATGCTCTGCAAGGTGGGGCAAACCCCAGCCGGTGGACGCTCAAACCCGCCTCAGCCGGCTCCCCCCGGTCCTTGTCCCGCCGGCTTCCGATGAGCACGTTGAGACGGAAAGCGACTGCCATCGCAGGATGCGGAATCACCACCACTTCGACGGAAGGGCCGGTATACGTGAGACTGCGTCCTGGTCGGGCGGCGGCTGCCATTCTCGTGCTGAGCCTCCTCGTGCACGGCCTTCAGGCGAGCGCATTGGGACTCTACTGGGACGATTCGGTGCAGCTGCTCCAGCCCCTGCAGGGCGTCGACCATGAGCCGATCGCGTTCGTCCTGACCGACACGAGTTGGGCGCTCCGCTCAGAGCGTCCGTTCGCGTTCGTTGCGTTCGCGCTCACGCGGTTGGCGTTTCTGCACACCGTGGCGGCGGTGCATTGGCTCCTCGTTGGGCTCCTCACCCTCAATGCCATCGCAATCGCGGCCGTCGCGCGACGCCTGGTGGACGAGGAGTGGTTCGGCTTCGCGGCGGCGGCGATCTTTCTCACGTATCCGCTGGCCCCGCTTCAGCCGCTCTGGGCGGCGACGGTGCACTACCATGTCGGCTGCCTGCTGACACTGGTGTCCATCCTGTGTCTCGATCCCGGATCGCCCAAGTCGCTCGGCCGCCCGCGATGGCTCATCGTGGGCGGTTTCGCGGCGTACCTCGGTGCCATCCTGACACACGAGGGGCTGGCGCTCATTCCTCCGGCGTTCTTCGCCGGGCGCTGGCTGTATGCACAGGAGGAGCGACCCCGGTTCACCCGGCTCCTGGTCGGGTTCACCGCTATCTTGGCGATCGCCGGCGTCTGGCGCCTGGTGATACTCCCCATGTACGGCGAGCAGCTGTACCGCCTCTCGCCCGACCGGTTGGCGCCCGGCACATTCCTGCACAACATGGCACAGGCGGTGATCGCCGCCTTCGCGCCTTGGAGGATCGCCCTTCATTATGTGCGACGGCGATCGTTGAATGCGGCCGACTGGGCGCCTGTCGCGGCTGGCGCGGCCGCCATCGCCGGCTGCACCTGCGTCGCTCTCATCCGTCGCGCCGGCTCGCAGCAGGATCGCCGGTACTGGTGCGCCCTCACCACGGCCATAGGAATGCTTGCCGCTGCCGGCATCGCGCTCGCGGGCTCTCCCATCGGCATCGACTACTCATTCGGTCTGAGCTACGGGAGCCGGGGAAACTTTGTCGCGCTCCCCGGCATCGCCATGGCGCTGCCAGCGCTGATGGGCGCGCTCCGGCTCCCGGGCCTCGTCACCGGCGCTGCCCTCTCAGAAATGGTCTTTGTGGGGAGCCTCCTCCACTTCACCGTCAAGCAGGCATTCGTGCGCGAGTGGGAGGCACACAAGATGAGACTCGAGACCCTCGGGGCGCTGGCTCCGAGGCTGGCCGATAACTCGTTGGTGATCATCTTCGACCAGCGGGATCGGCGAGCACCATTCGCCGACCACTACGAGATGAGCAGCTACATCCTGGCGCTGTACGGGAACTGGTCGCTGCTCGCCAACACCACCCGGCACCTCCGGTTCTACCGCGATGGCGTCGAATCGACCTACCAGGGGGTCCCGGGTCAGTGGTTCGCGCCTGGCATGCTGGGGCCTTACGCGCGGGAGAGGCTTCAGCCGGTGGGCCGAATCGGGTACGACCGTGTCGTGCTGTTCCGCAACGATCACGGCCGGCTCCGCGCGGTGGCGGACACCGTCGTCACGACCGAAGATGGAGCATCGGTGGTGCTGCGCAGCAACATCGGTCGCATGCTCCCGGGGGCGCCACCCACGACGCGCACATGGCGCCATATCATGCGCTGAGGGGAGAGGCCTCGCCCGCCATGCTTGCGGCGCCGGGTCGTGCGGGCACACCAGAGCAACCGCACCGGTGCGTTGGGACGATCGGGCACGCCCGAGCTAGATTGCGAACGGTTCTTTCCGACCGACTGCTGCCGCCGCATCTTTTGCGAGGACTTCGCATGCCCGACGTCGCCCCCGTCCTGATCGACGGCGCCTGGGTGCCCGCCAGCGCCCACGCCACCCGCGACATCCGCAATCCCGCCACCCTCGATCGCCTCGGTATCGTCTCCGATTGCGGGCCGGAGGATGTGGCCGCCGCGGTCGAGGCCGCCGCCCGCGCCCAGCCCGCCTGGTGGCGGGTGCCCGGCGTCGAGAAGGCCGGCCTGCTGCGCGCGGTGGCCGCGAGGATACGGGCCGACGCGCGCGAGCTCTCGACCCTCATGGCGCGCGAGACCGGGAAGCCGCTCATCGAAGCCGTCGACTGCATCGAGTGGGTGGCCGCGTGCTTCGACTACTACGCGGAGGTGGGCCGGCGGAGTTACGGCAGCTCGATCCCGCCGGTGGCGGCGCACCAGATCAATTTCACGATCAAGGAGCCGTTCGGCGTCGTCGCGGCGATCGTACCGTTCAACTTCCCCCTGCTGCTCATGGCGTGGAAGGTGGCGCCCGCGCTCGCCGCCGGGAACACGCTCGTCTGCAAGCCGCCGCACCAGAACCCCCTCTCGAGCCTGCGGCTGGCGCGCTGCCTCGACGGCCTGCCGCCCGGCGTGGTCAACATGGTGACCGGCGGCCCCGGGACGGGCGAGGCGCTGGTCCGCCACCCACGCGTCGACCTGATCGCCTTCACCGGCTCGGTGGCGGCGGGACGCCGGATCGCGGCGCAGGCCGGCCAGGATCTGAAGAAGGTGAATCTCGAGCTCGGCAGCGTCGATCCGTTCATCGTGTTCGAGGACGCGGATCTCGACGTGGCCGTGCCGGGAGTCGCCTGGGCGCGGCTGCTCAACGCGGGCCAGGTCTGCACCTCGCCCAAGCGGGTGTATCTCGTCGAGCCGATCGCGGAGGAGTTCACCCGGCGGCTCGAGGCCTACGTGCGGACGCTCCGCATCGGCGACCCGATGGACTCGGCGTCGACGTCGGTCCGCTGATCTCCGCCGAGGCGCTCGACACCGTCGAGCGGCAGATCGCGCAGGCGGTGAAGGAGGGCGCGCGGCTCCTCCTCGGCGGCTGCCGGGTCCAGCCCGGCGGGCTCCGCGGGCACTTCCTCGAGCCGACGATCCTCACGAACGTCCGGCACGGCTCGCTGCCCACGACCGAAGAGATCTTCGGCCCGGTGCTCTCACTCACGGTCGCGCGCGACGCGGACGAGGCCATCGCGATGGCCAACGACAGCCGCTACGGGCTGGGCGCGTCCATCTACACCACCGACCTCGGGACGGCCATGCGGGCGATGCAGGAGATCAAGGCGGGAACATTCTGGATCAACGACCCGCTGTCGGACAACGACGCGGCTCCGTTCGGAGGCATGCGCTGGAGCGGAGTTGGCCGCGAGCTGGGCGAGGAGGGACTCGACGCGTTTCGCGAGCCGAAGCACGTACACCTGGACTACGTCATGGAGCGGAAGTCCTACTGGTATCCGTATCGTGAGCGGCCGGTTCCGGGCCACACGCCTGAGTCACCCTGAGCGGAGCGAAGGGGGCATGACCCGACCCCTCCCCCTTCGCTTCGCTCAGGGTGACTCGGAGTGGATTCCCTCGTCTCCACCCCCACCCTCCCCTGCCCAGTCCCGCGGCTCCAGCATCCCCATCAGCTCTGCCTCGAACGAGCCCGCCTCATACACCGGCGCGTATTCCCAGGCCGCAAGCGGCGGCAGGCTCATCAGCACACTCTCGATGCGCGCGTTGGTCTGAAGCCCGAACAGCGTTCCCCGGTCGTGCACCAGGTTGAACTCGACGTACCGGCCCCGCCGCGCGAGCTGCAGCCGGCGCTCGCGCTCGCCGTAGGCCATGTCTCGTCGCCGCTCGACCAGCGGCCCGTACGCTTCGGGAAGCGCCGCGCCCATGTCCTGCAGGAACTCCACCAGGCGCACCAGCTCGAGCCCGCTGTCGCCGTCGCGCAGGTTGTCGAAGAACACGCCGCCGATGCCGCGCCGCTCGTCGCCCCGGTGCGTGTTCACGAAATAGTGATCGCACCAGCTCTTGAAGCGGGGGTAGAAGGACGGGTGGTGCCGGTCGCAGATGGTCTTGAGCGCGCGATGAAAATGGACCGCGTCCTCGGGGAACGGATAGGTGGGCGTGAGATCGGTGCCACCGCCGAGCCACGCATCGAGCGTCTCGCCGGAGGGGCTGGTGAGATCGAAGTAGCGGATGTTGAGATGCACGGTCGGCACCATCGGGCTCCTGGGATGGATCACCAGGCTCACGCCGGTGGCGTAGAACTGCAGCTCCTCGATCCCCGTGACCCTGGCTCCGAGGCGCTGCGCCGCGCCGGGCGGCAGCACGCCGGAGACCGCCGACCGGTTGATGCCCGCCTTCTCGAAGGTGGCCCCCTCCGACAGCACGCGGGCGACGCCGCCGCCGCCGCCCGGCCGGTCCCAGCGGTCCTCGCGGAACCGCCCCCCGCGGTCGAGTCCGGTGAAGAACCCGGTCGTGTCGTCGTGCAGGCGCTCCATCAGCGCCGACACCCGGGCGCGAAGGTTGGGCCCGCTCACCATGACCGCCTCACGGCGCGCGCCATTCCTTGACCGCGTCGACGAACGCCCTGGCATTCGCGACCGGCACGTCGGGATTGATGCCGTGGCCGAGATTCGCGATGTGCCCCCGGCCACCGAAGGCGGCCAGCATCTCGTGGGTGCGCGTCCGGATGGTGGCCGGCGACGCATAGAGCCAGCAGGGATCCAGGTTGCCCTGCAATGCCACCGGGCTGTTGCCCAGGCGGCGGCGCGCATCGGCCGCGTCGGTCTGCCAGTCGATGCCGACGACGTCCGCCCCCGTGGCCGCGGCGATCTCCTCCAGCGCCCACCCCGCGCCCGGCGCGAAGGCGATGACGGGCACACCCGCCCCACGGGCGATCCGCACCGCCTCCGCCAGATAGGGCAGCGCGAACTCGCGGAAATCGCGCGGACCCAGTGCGCTCGCCCAGGAGTCGAACAGCTGGACCGCCTGCGCCCCGGCCTGCACCTGCGCCACGAGAAACGCGCCGACCGCCTGCGCCAGCCGTGCCAGCAGCGCGTGGGCCCGTTCGGGCTCCTGCACCAGCAGCCGCTTTGCCTGGGTGAACGTCTTCGTTCCCTCCCCCTCTACCATGTAGCTCATGAGGGTCCACGGCGCTCCCGCGAACCCGATGAGCGGCACCCGCCCGGCGAGCTCGCGGCGCGCGAGCCGGAGGGCGTCGAGCACGTAGCCCAGGTCGCGTTCGGGCACGGGGTCGCGGAGGCGATCGAAATCGGCCGGCGCGCGAAGCGGCTGATGGAAGCGCGGGCCGATGCCCTCGTCGACCGACAGTCCCATGCCCATGGCCTGCGGGACGACCAGGATGTCGCTGAAGATGATCGCGGCGTCGACGCCGAGGATATCCACCGGTTGCAGGGTGACCTCGACGGCCAGCTCCGGCGTGCCCACCATCGTGAGGAAGTCGGCGCGCTGCCGCACCGCGCGATACTCGGGCAGGTAGCGGCCGGCCTGGCGCATCATCCAGACCGGGGGCCGCTCCACGGGCTCGCGCCGGCAGGCGCGGAGGAAGAGATCGTTCATGCGTCTCTCAGCGTGCGAGCATGAGCGCGCGAACGCCGGCCACGAGCGCCTCAGTGGTCGGACGTTTGGCCACACCCGCGGGCGGCCATCCCGAGGAGCGGGCCGCCGCGGCCGTCGTCGGCCCCACCGCGAGCAGCGCCGGCCGGACGCCCGGCGGACAGGCCCGCGCGAGCAGGTCGGCTACGCTCGGACTGGCCACCACGACGATCTGCACCCGCTGGATCGCGCGCCGGGCCTCCGATTCGCCGGCCAGCACCGACCGATAGCAGACGACCTCCTCGACCGCGATGCCGTCGTCGCGAAGCCGGGACGGCAGCTCGTCCCGGCGAATGTCGCCGCAGGGGAAGAGCACCGGCCCGCTCGCACCCGCTGCGAGCAGTGCCTCCGCGAGCGCCGAAGCCAGCGCCGCCGCGGCGCCCCGCTTGCCGACCTCACGCTCGTCCGGCCGATGCACCTCGCCGAGTGCGTCGCCCAGGGCCTGCGCCGTGCCCGCGCCTGCCGCCCAGGTTCCGGTCACGGCACCCGCAACGCCAAGCGCCGCCAGCCGCTCCGCAAAGGCGTGCGCCGACCGGGGCGAGGTGAACGCCACCGCCGCGTAGCGGCCGAGATCCCGCACCGCGGCGTCCACCGGCCGCCAGTCGAGCGGCGGGGCAAACGTCAGCAGCGGCACCTCTTCGACCCCGACCGGGATCGCCCGCAGCCCCTCGGCCAGGCCCGGAAACGTGCCGGCCGATGCGGTGACGAGCACGGTGGCCGGCATCAGGGCTCCGGGACGACGGGCGCCGCCGCGGCGCGCACCTCCGCCAGGATCGATGCCGCGCCGTCGTCCAGCAGGCGCTCGGCCAGGGCTGTCCCGTGCTCGTCGGCCTGCTCCTCGTCCACGGCAAGCCCGGTCTCGATCCCTTCGACACCCCGCTCCCCGCCCAGCGACACGACCCGCCCGTGCAGCCGGAGCCGACCCTGGCCATCCTGCTCGGCGTACGCGGCGACCGGCACCTGGCACCCGCCCTCGAGCGTGCGGAGGAAGGCCCGCTCCGCGGCTACCGCGACCGCCGTCGCCGTGTGGTGGACCGCCCGTGCCGCGGCCGCGGCGGCCGGCGCATCTCCCGCACGCGCGGTGACGGCGAGCGCGCCCTGCCCGGGCGCCGGCAACATCAGATCGGGCGGCAGCCGCTGGCCGATACGGCCGCCCAAGCCCAGCCGCAGGAGCCCAGCCGTGGCCAGCAGGATGGCCGACCACTCCACGCTCCCGTCGAGCTTGGTGAGCCTGGTGTCCACGTTGCCGCGGATGTCGCGGATCTGAAAGTCGGGCCGAAGGTGAAGCACCTGCGCCCGCCGGCGGAGGCTGCTGGTCGCGAGGACCGCGCCCTGCGGCAGGTCGGCCCATTGGATCGGCCCGCGTCCCACGAGCGCGTCACTCGCGTCCTCGCGCTCGCCTACTGCCACCAGCGCGATCCCATCCGGCAGCAGGGTGGGCAGGTCCTTGAGGGAATGCACCGCCAGATCGATCCGCCCAGCCAGCATCGCGTCGTCGATCTGCCGCGTGAAGAGGGCGCGGCTCCCGATCTGCGAGAGCGGCACGTCCTGCACCATGTCACCCGTCGTGCGAACCTCGACCCGCACCGTTTGGTACCCGGCGGCGTGGAGCCGCGCCCGTACATGCTCCGTCTGCCAGAGCGCGAGCGCGCTCGCCCGGGTGCCGATCCGGAGCGGCGCACTCACCGGGCGCCGGATCCCGCCGCGGCCGGCAGCGCCGCCACCCGCGCCGCCGCCTCTTCGCCCGAGGCGATTGCCTCGCCGAGGGCCACGCCCTCCCGGTACGAGCCGGCGAGCGCGAGCCCGGGATTCCGCCGCTCGGCCTCGTCCATGATGTCCTTGAACCGGCCGTAGGTGAGGTCGTACTGCGGAATGGCCCTGGGCCAGAGATGAAAGGCTCGGAAGGTGGGCTCGCCCTTGGCGCCGAGCAGGGCGCGGAGATCGTCCATCACCCGCGCGGTGATGGTCGGCTGGTCGGCGTTGGCCAGGTCGGGATTCCGGACACCGCCCACGAACGCGGTGAGCGTCACGTGACCGTCCGGCGCCCGGCCCGGAAAGAGCGTAGACGAGAAGAGCACGCCGAGCACATGCCGCCGCTCGACCTCCGGCACCAGGAATCCGAAGCCGTCGAGCGGGTGGGCCACATCCTCGCGCCGGAAGCCGAGCACCAGCACCGCGACCGACGGGTGGCCGATGCTGGCCAGCGTCCCGACGCGGTCGCCGGCCGGAAAGTCGAGGTCGATCTCGTCGACGCAGTGCGCCGGCGCGGCGTATACGACCGCGTCGTACAGCTCCGCCTGCTGGAAGGCGGCGCCGACCGTCCACCCCTTGGGTCCCGAGCGGAGCTGCGTGACCGGAGCCCGGAGCCGGATCTCGGCGTGAAGCTCGCGCGCAAGCGCGTCGGGCAGCTCCTGCAGGCCCGAACGGAACGAGACCATCCCGCCGGCCATCGCCGTGGCCGCGGCGTCGGCGTCCCGCTTTCGCGCGCGCATCATGCCGGCGAATGCTTTGATGATCGAGCCGTGCGTACGCTCGAGTCCGTACAGCTTCGGCAGCGCGTGGCGGACCGAGAGCTGCTCGGGGTCGCCGGCGTAGATGCCGGCGACGAACGGGTTGGCGACGTAGTCCACGATTTCCTGGTTGAACCGGCGGCGGACGAAGGTCGCGATGCTCTCCTCGACCGGCGAGTCGCTGCGGTCGACGAGTGGCTCGCCGAACACCGCCAGCTTGGCCCCGTTGGAGAGCAGCCGTGTCGTGAGGAAGTCCTGAGGCGACATCGGGAGCGGCAGCAGCCGGTTCTTGCGGACGACGTAACGCTTCTTGGCCTCGGGGGACGCGACCACGAGGCTCGGCTCCAGTCCCAGCTCCGCGATCAGGCTGCGCACCGCCGTCGAGGGCGCCGCGATCGAGTTGGGTCCGAGCTCGGCGAGGTACCCGTCCGATCGCCTGGTCCAGATGGCGCCGCCCACCCGCTCGCCCGCCTCGTACACCACGACCCGCACCCCGCGCTGCTTCAGCCGGTACGCGGCGGTCAGCCCGGCGATGCCGCCGCCGACGATCGCTACCGCGCCCATGCGGCGCCCAGCGCGGCCTCGAACGCAGCGAGCTCCACGTCGCCGTGCACGGCGGACGTGAACGAGGCCTCGAACGCGGACGGCGGGAGGTAGACGCCCCCCTCGAGCATGGCGTGAAAGAACGCGTTGTACGCGGCCTTGTCGGTGCGCTTGGCGTCGGCATAGTCGCGCACGGGCGCGTCGGTGAAGAACGGGGTCAGCATCGTGCCCACGCGCTGGACGATGACCGGCACACTCGCCAGAGCGGCGGCCGACTCGATGGCGGCCGCCGCGCGCTCGGCCCAGCGCTCGGCGCGTTCCCAGGTGCCGGGGCGCGACAGCACGTCGAGCGTCGCGAGCCCGGCGGCCATCGCGAGCGGGTTGCCCGACAGGGTCCCCGCCTGGTAGACCGGTCCGGCCGGGGCGATCAGCTCGAGCAGCGACCGTGGCCCGCCGTACGCGGCCGCCGGAAGCCCGCCACCGACCACCTTGCCGAGAATGGTGAGATCGGGTTGCACGCCGTAGAGCACCTGCGCCCCCACCGGGTGCACCCGCCAGCCCGTCATCACCTCGTCGAAGACGAGCAGCGCGCCCGCGCGCCGGGTCACGGCCCTGAGGCCCTCCAGGAACCCCGGGGCCGGCGGCACCACGCCCATGTTCCCCGCCACCGGCTCCACCAGCACGGCAGCGATGTCCGACCCTCGCGCCGCGAACAAGGCCTCCACAGCGGCGAGATCGTTGAACGGTGCGATCAGCGTGTCGGCGACGGTGGCCGCCGTTACGCCAGGCGAATCCGGCAGCCCCAGCGTGGCCACGCCCGAGCCGGCGGAGGCGAGGAACGGATCGGCGTGACCGTGGTAGCAACCGTCGAACTTGACGATCGCCTGGCGGCCGGTGGCCGCCCGTGCGAGCCGCACCGCGCTCATCGCCGCCTCCGTGCCGCTGCTCACGAAGCGCACCATTTCCATCGCCGGGAACGTGGCCACCACGCGCTCGGCCAGACGAACCTCGAGCTCGGTCGGCGCGCCGTAGGTCGTTCCCCGGCCGGCGGCCTCCACCACCGCCGCGAAGACCTCCGGGTGGGCGTGGCCCAGGATGAGGGGGCCCCACGAGAGCACCAGGTCGACGTAGCGGTTGCCGTCGGCGTCCTCGAGCCACGCCC
This sequence comes from uncultured Gemmatimonadales bacterium, assembly GCA_963815515.1. Classification (GTDB taxonomy): domain Bacteria; phylum Gemmatimonadota; class Gemmatimonadetes; order Gemmatimonadales; family GWC2-71-9; genus CAVVWJ01. Next base: position 1,322,074 of record CAWFGP010000003.1, on the reverse strand, counting down.
CCTCGCCCCGCGCGATGAAGCGGGGGATGCCGCCGACGCTCCGGAACGCGCGCACCGGGCTGTTGACGCCGCCGGGCAGGACGCGCTGCGCCGCGGCGAACAGCCGCTCGGAGGCCTTCGTCACCTGGGTCGAGGCGCGCAGATCCGTCATCCCCGGGCCGCTTCCGCCAGCCAGCCGGCGACGTCCTTCGCGTGGTACGAGATGATCGCGTCCGCCCCGGCGCGCCGCATACCGGTGAGCGACTCGAGCACCACCCGCCGCTCGTCGATCCAGCCGAGCCGGGCCGCCGCCTTCACCATGGAATACTCCCCGCTCACGTTGTACGCCACGAGCGGCAGCGCCGTCCGTTCGCGAACCGCGCGCACCACATCGAGATAGGCGAGGGCCGGCTTGACCATGAGCAGGTCGGCCCCCTCCGCCTCGTCCAGCGCTGCCTCGAGCAGCGCCTCCCGCACGTTGGCGTAGTCCATCTGGTACTCGCGCCGGTCGCCGAACGTCGGCGCGCTCTCGGCCGCCTCGCGGAATGGGCCGTAGTAGGCGCTCGCATACTTCACCGCGTAACTCAGGATGCCGGTGTCGGTGTACGCCGCGCCGTCGAGCGCGGCGCGGATCGTGGCCACCATGCCGTCCATCATGCCGCTCGGCGCCACGATATCGGCACCGGCCGCCGCGTGCGTGAGCGCCACGCGGCCCAGGATCTCGAGCGTGGCGTCGTTGTCGACGCTCTCCCCGCGGAGGACGCCGCAGTGACCGTGGCTGGTGTATTCGCAGCAGCAGACGTCGGTCAGGAGCAGGAGGTCCGCGTGCCGCGCGCGCAGGCGCCGCAGCGCCCGCTGTACGATGCCGTCCTCGGCGAAGTTCTCCGACCCGATCTCATCCTTGGCCGCGGGCAGGCCGAACAGCAGGACGGCGGAGATGCCGAGACCGCGGACCCGGTCGACCTCCCGATCGAGCGCCTCGTCGACCGACAGGTGGCAGACCCCGGGCATCGAGGCGATTTCCCGCTCGATCCGGGCGCCATGGACCACGAAGAGCGGCTGGATCAGGTCCCCGACCTCGAGCTGGTGCTCGCGCACGAGGCGGCGGAGGGCGTCGGTGCGTCGCCGGCGCCGCGGACGATGAATCTGGGAGGTGGACACGGAGGTAAGACTAGGGAGCCAGCGAGATCGCCGCAACCACGGCCGGGGCCGCCCCGGAGTGCTGGGCATGACGTTTGCCGCATTCGCGGCTGGTGGCCGGGGTCACCTTGTACTACTCCTTCTGAATCACCGCGGCACCACCCGTCCGTTCGCATCTTGGATTATCATCGGGCAGTTCACGGCGCCGGGGTTGGCGCTGGTTGCTCGAAGCAAGATGGAGCAGGCTGCCCATGACCCGCCTCGCCTCGCGCGCTGTTCCCCTGTTGGTCGGCTTGGCCGCCGCCTGTGGCGCGCCTCGAGCCAAGCTGGTGCCGCCGCCCCCCGTCAGCCCCTCGACCGCCATCGTCGGCGCCACATTGTGGGACGGGACCGGCCACGCGCCGGTCACCAATGCCGTGACCGTGGTCCGGGGAGACCGGATCCTCTGCGCCGGCGCGGCCGGGGAGTGCAGGATACCCCATGGCGCCCGGGTGATCGAGGCCCGTGGCCAGTACCTCATCCCGGGCCTGATCGACAGCCACGTGCACCTGCTCTTCCTCACTGGGGGAAGCGCCACCGAAGCGCTCGGTCTCGATCTCCGTGACCTGCTCGCCCAGGGCGTCACCACTGTGCGCGACATGGGGAACAATCCTGTGGCGCTGCTCTCCCGCGTGTCCGGCTTCGAGGCCGCCCCCCGTGTCTATGCGATGCAGCTCGTTGCCGGGCGGCGCTTCTTCTTCAACGGCTTCCGGGCGGTGCAGACCGACCGCGGGGTGGTCTACCGGCAGGCGCCGGCGCTCACGATGCAGTGGCTGGGGTGGTCCCCGATCCAATACAATCGGGGCGACGATCCGGAGGGCGTCGTCGCGGCGGCCCGCCAGGCCGGCGCGATGGGACTCAAGCTCTATGCCCAGCTCGACAGCGTCTCCGTCCGCCTCCTGACCGCGGCCGCGCATCGGGCCGGAATGCCCGTCTGGGGACACGCCTGGCTCCAGCCCGCCAACGTGGCGGACGAGAGCACGGCCGGCATGGATGGCGTGGTCCACGCCGCCGGCCTGGCCGGCGAGCTGTTCACTGCCGAGGAGCGCGACACCCTCGTCAACGACGGTGACCTGCAGGCGGTCACCGCCCGGGTGGCCACCGCGGTCTCGGCACACGACCCTCGCATCCTCGCGACCCTCGACTCGATGGCCGCGCGCGGCACGATGTTCGAGCCGACCCTCGATGCCACACGGCACAGCCTCGTGGCCTACGATGCCCGCCGGCGGCATGTGCCGTCGGTACAGGAGGCGTACGTGCGCGCCGCGGCGGAGTTCGGCGTGGAGATCGCCCGCGAGGCGGTGCGGCGCGGTGTGCGCATCAGCGCCGGCAGCGACCATGTCGCCTATGGCCCTGTGAGCGAGCGGGCGTCGCTTTTCGGCGAGCTCCGGCTGTTGGTGGACTCCATCGCGCTGACCCCGACCGCCGCGCTCCTGGCGGCCACGCGCGATGCCGCCCGCGCCATCGGCGGCCAGGCGGGACGTCAGGTCGGCACCATCGAGGCAGGCCGCTACGCCGATCTGGTCCTGCTCAGCAAGAATCCGCTGGAGGACATCGACCATCTGGACTCGGTGGAGCTGGTGATGCGCGGTGGGCGGATCTGGCGGCCGGGTCAGCTGCGGGCCGGGATCGCGATGCGGTGAGCTAGGGCCGGGGACCGGTCGTCACCGGCAGCGGTTCGTCCTCGGCCCACTCGGTCCACGAGCCCACGTAGATCCGCACCCGCGGATACCCCAGCAGATAGCGCAGCGCGAAGTGGACGTGGCTCGCCTCGGTGGCGCTGTTGCAGTACGCAATGATGTCCTTGCCGGCCGTGATCCCCTGCGCCTCGTAGGCCCGCCGCAGCTCGGCCACGGGCTTCCACACGTGGCCGAACCCCACCTGCGTGAGATCGTCCTGCCAGTAATGGCTGATCGCCCCCGGGATGTGCCCGTGGCGCATCTGCGCACCCGCCGTACCCTCGTACTGGTCGGGCGAGCGCGCGTCCACCAGCACTGCCCCTGCGTGAATCGCCGCCTGCACCTCCTCGAGCGAAGCGGCCTCCGGCCGGAACGGCCGGTCGGAGAGGTGGGCCACCGGAATCCGGGGATATCGCTGCACCACCGGGCGCTGCTCGAGCTGCCACTTGAAGAAGCCGCCGTCGAGCACATACACCCGTGGCTGCCCGGCGCCAGCCAGCAGCCAGGCAAAGAAGGTGGCGTCGATGTTTCGTGACTCGCCTGCGCTGTAGATGACCACCGGGCGGCCGGGATCGACCCCGAGCCGAGCGAACAGCTCCCGGTAGGCACCGGCTGAGAGCAGGCGCATCGGAATCCCGCCCTCGCTCGCGCGAAGCGTCTCGCTGTTGAGGTACTCCGCGCCTGGCAGATGCCCCTTGAGGTAGGCGAAGACGTCGGTCCGGACGTCGATCACCACGACCGGCCCCTGGGCCTGCCAACGTGCCAGCTCATCGGTCGAGACCAGCGCGGGCACCGACGCACTCCCGGCGCCCGTGACTGAGACGCCGGCCTGGGCGGGAGGTTCTGCAACCGTTGCCGGGTGTCCCGCGCACGCCGGAGCGACCAGCGCCAGGGTCACAAGCCGAAGAGCCGGCGGAATGCCCCGACCGAGTCGCCTCATGGCAGCGAGTCCTCCAATCCCATCCACGAACGCTCCTCCGCGACGTACACCCGCGCGGCGTTGCGCCGGCGGCGCGAGTTGAGCGACACCGGACGGTTCTCGTCCGGCGGCGGCAACGCGGCGAGCGCCCGCTGCATCGGCACTCCCTTCTCCACCGCCGCCCGCATCTCGGCCTCGAGGTTCGCGATGTAGCTCCGCGTGCGGGCGACCAGCACCGTGGGGCTCGTCGGGAGTGCGCCATGCCCCGGCACGGCCACCCGGGGCCGCAGGCTGTCGATCCGCGCCAGGCTTCGAAGGAGTTCCCGCGCGCTCCCGTCCACCACCATCGTCACGCCGTCCTCGATGAGCAGGTCGCCCGCGAACAGCACGCCCTCCTTCGGCAGCCATATCATGAGATCGCCCGCGGAGTGTCCGGCGCCCGGGTGGGTGATCACGATCGTCCGGCCGCCCATTCGGAGCGTGTCGGCCGATGTGACCGGCCGGTCGGGCACGTCCGCAAACTCGAATCCGTGCATGGCATCGAGCCCCACGACGCGCACCCAGTCCGCCACCAGCGCGTCGGGTCCGCCCTCGCTCGCGAGCACGCGGGTGTCGGGGTGCGCGATGACCTTGGCTCCCGCGCGCCGGAATACGATGGCGCCGAAGTGGTGGTCGGGATGGTGATGGGTCAGGACGAGCCACTTGATCGGCTGCGGCGTCACCGAGCGGATCGTCCGGAGCAGCGCCTCGCCCTGACGGGGGCTCGCCAGCGCGTCCACGACGACCACACCCTCGCGGGTGACGATGAAGCCGGCGTTGGGCCGGCCCTCCGAGCCGCGACCGGTGTCCCCCGGGACGACGTAGACCCCGTCGGCGATCCGCCGCGCGATGAACGGCGGCGCCGAGTCGCGGGCCGGAGCCGGGGCCGCGAGGGCGGACATCGTAACGATCAGCGTGGGGAGAGGGGTCACGGGAGACGGGCCAGGGGACGCGCGCCCGCCGGGCTGCGGGAGGACAACCCTATGCGGCGGCGAACGCGATGGCGACGGACTGCCGGTACACTCCGCCCTTCGAGTCGGTCCAGACCATCGTGAGCGGCGCCTCCTTGTCCGCCGTGAGGGTGAAGCTCACGATCGGATCCTTGCTCACGCCGGAGGTCCACTCGAACCGGGCCACCTGCTCGTCGCCGTACGTCACCACGACGTCCTTGATGAAGTACGCGGGGATCGGCTGCCCTTCGGTGGTACGGAAGAATCCGGTGTCCATCGGGTGCACGACGATGGCGTTCACGATGATGAGGTCGCCGCGGGCGATCCGATCGGGAATGCGAATCCGGGCGTCGCCGATGGTCATCAGCCGCACCCGTTGAGCGAGACGTTGACGTGCGCGTAGGCCGCCCACACCTCGCCGGTCGAGGTCTCGAGGATCGCCCGCACCCAGGTGGTGCGCTTCATCTTGATGCGGGTCTGCAAGGCCACCGAGCCCAGGGCCGGCGTCAGGTGAAAGGCGGCAAGATGGGGGTCGGGATTGTGGTCGACGATGAGGTGGACCGCCTTGACGTAGTGCTCGCGCGTCATCGGCAGGTCGCTCTCGATAATGACCGGTACGATGCGCCCGTCTTCCGCCACCAGCGGCATGTCGAGCGAGATGTGGCCTTTGATGATGGGCCGGTCGCCGAACAGCTCCTTGAGGATCCTGGCGACCTGCTCGTTCGGTACCTCGGGATCCGGGTCGACCGAGCCCGAGGGCTCCGACGCCCGAAATCTGGCCCTGCAGCAAGCCCGTTGGCGCCCACCAGACCCAGGCCGGCAAGGGCGCAGGTCCGGAGAAACGAACGGCGGCTCGACGGCTCGACGGGCTCTGGCATAGGGTGGAAAGCTCGGCGTTTTCGGGGGCCAAGTCAAGCAATCTCGGATGGTTCCGCCTGGCGGCGCGGGCCTTGCGGCCCGAACGCCGATTCCGGAGTCCGGGAGCCGGCTCTCCCGGCCTCTGCAACTTGTGTCACCTCCGGTGGTTGACTACTTTAAGCCATTCTGTCGCAATGCGATGTGAGGCCCCTCCTCACCTCCACTTCTGGCCGAGGCGCCGTGGATACTCAAGAGCTTCAACAGGTCGCGCTGTTCGACAAGTGTCGCGAATTCACCAAAGCGCGTGAGTTGCAGGCCGTTGGCCTCTATCCATACTTCAATCCGATTTCCGAATCGGAGGACACCGTCGTCGTCATCGACGGACAGAAGCGGATCATGCTGGGGTCCAATAACTACCTCGGCCTGACCCATCATCCGAAGGTGCTCGAGTCTGCCAGCCGGGCTCTGAGCCGCTACGGCTCGGGCTGCACGGGCAGCCGGTTCCTGAATGGGACACTGGATCTCCACGAGCAGCTCGAACACGCCCTGGCCGAGTTCCTGGGCAAGGAAGCCTGCCTGGTCTTCTCCACCGGCTACTCCGCCAACCTCGGCCTGATCTCCGGGCTCGTCGGCCGCGGCGAAGTGGTCTACCTGGACAAGCTCGACCATGCCTCGATCGTCGACGGCGCCAAGATGTCCTACGGCGAGACCGAGCGCTTCAACCACGGCGACCTGGCCAACCTCGAGCGCCGCATGGAGCGGAACGGCTCGGGGAAGGGCTCGATGATCGTGGTGGACGGCGTGTACTCGATGGAAGGCAACATCGCCGACGTGCCGGCCCTCGTGCGGGTGGCCCGGAAGCACGGCGCGGCGCTCGCGCTCGACGACGCGCACGCCCTCGGCGTTCTCGGGCCGAACGGCGACGGCACCGCCGCCCATTTCGGCATGACCGACGACGTCGACATCATCGCCGGCACCTTCTCGAAGTCGCTGGCGTCGATCGGCGGCTTCGTGGCCGCTACCGAGAGCGTGGTCCACTACCTCAAGCATCACAGCCGGCCGCTGATCTTCACCGCCTCGCTGCCGCCCGCCAACACCGCGGGCGTGCTGGCCGCGCTGCAGGTCCTGCAGGACGAGCCCGAGCGGCGCGACCGCCTGTGGGCCAACACCCGCCGGCTGCAGACCGGTTTCCGGAGCCTGGGCTTCGAGATCGGCCCGACCGAGACGCCGATCGTGCCGGTGCTGATCGGCCCCATGGAGAAGACCTTCCTGATGTGGCGCCGCCTGTTCGACGCCGGGGTCTTCACCAATCCGGTGGCGCCGCCCGCGGTGCAGCCGTCGCAGTGCCGTCTCCGCACCAGCGTCATGGCGACGCACACCTTCGAGCAGATCGACTTCTCGCTCGAGCAGTTCGGGCGGATCGGCCGGGACCTGGGGGTCATCTGACCGAGGGGCTGCGCATCCGCGCGGCGCGCGACCGACGAGATCTCAAGCGCTTCGTCGACCTGCCCTACCGGCTCCACGCGCGGGACCCTCTCTGGGTCCCGCCGTTGCGTCGGGACGTGGACCTGCTCCTGTCCCGCGAGAGGAATCCCTTTTTCGAGCACGCCGAGGCCGAGTACTTCCTGGCTGAACGCGACGGCGAGGTCGTGGGTCGGATCGCCGCCATCAGCAATCGCCTGCACAACGAGACCCATGGGGACCGGGTCGGTTTCTTCGGCTTCTTCGAGAGCGTCGACGATCAGGCGGTGGCCGACCAGCTCCTCGAAGCAGCCGCCGGCTGGGGCCGCACCAGGGGCCACGACGTGCTGCGAGGGCCGGCCTCGTTTTCCGTGAACGACGAGTGCGGGCTCCTGGTCGACGGGTTCGACACTCCGCCCGCGCTCATGATGCCGCACAACCCGCGGTACTACGTCACCCTCCTCGAGCGCGCGGGGTTCGTGAAGGCCAAGGACCTGTGGGTCTACGAGGGCGGTCGAGAGGATCGCTACGTCCCGGTCCCGGAGCGGCTGGCGCGTGGCACCGAGCTCATCCGGCAGCGCATGGGGATCACGATCCGGCCGCTGGACATGAAGAACTTCCAGGGCGAGGTCGAGCGCATCAAGGAGCTCTACAACGCGGCCTGGGAGAAGAACTGGGGCTTCGTGCCCATGACCGAGCACGAGATCGACCACCTCGCCGAGCAGTTCAAGCCCGTGGTCATCCCGGAGCTGGTGCCGATCGCGGAGAAGGACGGCAAGGTGATCGGGTTCGGGATCACTCTGCCGGATCTCAACGTCGTCTTCCGGCGGAATCGCTCGGGCCGCATGTTCCCGATGATCCTCAAGCTCCTCTGGGCCCTCAAGACCCGGAAGATCCGGCGCGCCCGCATCCTGCTCCTCGGCGTGCTGCCCGAGTATCGCGGCAAGGGCGTCGACGCGATGCTGTATCACTGGATCTGGACCAAGTCGGGCGAGCGCAAGATCTATTGGGGCGAGGCGGGATGGATCCTGGAGGACAATCCGGCCATGAACGCCGGGCTCGAGAAGATGACCTTCAAGGTCTACAAGACCTACCGGCTCTACGACCGGCCCATATGAAGGCGCTGGTCACCGGGGCGACGGGCTTCGTGGGCAGCCATCTCACCGAGGCCCTGCACCGCCGGGGGGACGAGGTGACCGTGCTGGCGCGCTCGGCCAGCAAGGCGGCGGCCCTCGCGCCGCTCGGCGTGCGCGTGGTGCCCGGCGACCTCCACGACCGCGCCGCGCTGCAGCGGGCGGTCGAGGGCCAGGACGTGGTGTATCACGTGGCCGGTGTGGTGGCCGCGCGCAGCGAGGTCGACTTTCTTGCCGCCAACCGCGACGGCACGCGCAACATCGCCGAGGCCGCCGAGCAGGCGGGCGTGGGCCGTCTGGTCTTCGTCTCGTCGATGGCCGCCGCGGGCCCCACGGTCAAAGGCAGCCCCCTTCGCGGCGACGAGCCGCCTCACCCCGTCACGCAGTATGGCCGTAGCAAGCTCGCTGCTGAGGCCGTGATCACCGGAAGCCGCCTCTCCTGGACGATCGTCCGCCCCTCGATGGTCTACGGGCCGCGCGACCAGGAAGTGCTCAAGGTGTTCCGGCTGGCCCGGCTCGGCGTGGCGCCGGTACTCGGCGACGGCACGCAGGAGCTCTCCGCGGTGCACGGCGCCGACCTCGCCGACGCGCTGGTGGCCGCCGGCACGACCGCCGCCGCGGTGGGCCGTACCTACTACGCCTGCCACCCCGAGGTGTTCACCGGGGCGGAGATGGCACTGGCGGTCGGGCGCGCGATGGGCAGACGTCCGGCCGTCATCCGGATTCCCGCCGCGATCGGCCGCGGCGTGCTGAGGGTGACGGAGGCTGCCGCGCGCCTCGCGGGCCAGACCACCATCCTCACCGCCGACAAGGCCAACGAGTTCTTCCAGCCCGCCTGGACCGGCGACCCCGAGTCGCTGGCCCGGGACACCGGCTGGCGAGCGAGCCGGAATCTCGAGACCGGGCTGGCGGAGACCTACGCGTGGTACCGAGCCGCCGGATGGCTCTAGCCGTCCAGCCCAGCGTTCCGGTGCGTCTCCCGCCCCGCCAGCCCCGGCTGCTGCCGGTGGACATCGTCCTGCTGGGATACCTGGCGATCGTGTCGGCGGTGGCCATTCATCGGGCGGGCGCGCGGCCGGCCTGCTGGTGGGTGGTGGCGGCGAATGGGCTGACCGCGGTGCTCATCGCCCTGCTCGCACGGCCGGGGCTCGGACGCGTGGGGCGCACCCTGCGCGAGATCTATCCCTTGCTGCTGCTGGTGGGTCTCTACGGGCAGCTCGACGTGCTGAACGCGGGCGGGGTCCCGTTACACGACGGACTCGTGCAGCGCTGGGAGCTGGCGGTCTTCGGGACGCAGGTGAGCCGCGAGTGGTGGCGGGCGGCGCCGAGCGCGGTCGGGTCGACCGTGCTGCACGCCGCCTACTTCTCCTACTACTTCGTCGTGTCGATCCCCGCGTTCTATTTCCTCTACCGGGGCGACGTCGCGGCGGCCCGGCGCTTCGTGCTGGCGGTGATGACCACGTTCGTCGTCTGCTACCTCGCCTTCATCTTCTTCCCCGTCGCCGGGCCGTACTACATGTTCCCGCGACCGTCGCCCTGGTTCCTCGACAACGCCGCGGCTCGGCTGGTGTACGACACGCTCGCCCAGGGCAGCTCCTACGGAGCGGCCTTCCCCAGCTCGCACGTCGCGGCCACCGTGGCCGCCGCGCTCGCCGCCGCCAGCGGCTCGCGCCGCCTGGGGCTCTTCCTGCTGGCGCCGACGATCCTGCTCGGGGTGGGTGTGGTCTACTGCCAGATGCACTACGGGGTCGACGCGCTGGCCGGTCTTATGGTCGGGGTCGTGGTGGCGCTTGCGGTCGGCAGACTGACACCGGCCGAAGCGTCACCCTGAGCCCTGGCTTCACCCAGGGTAGACTCCGCGAAAGGGGGCATGCCTCAAGGCATGCCCCCTTCCCCGCGCTCGTGAGACGAGCAGCGGTGCGGCGTCCTACTGGACCGTAATCTTGCCGTGCATGCCCAGCGCGAGGTGCGGCAGGCAGTAGAACTTGTAGTCCCCCGCCGGTGCGCCGGCAAAGCTGACCTTGTAGATCGCGTCCTGCTCGGTGAGCAGCGGGCCCTCGAGCGGAGCCATCTGGTCGGGCATGCTTCCCTTCAGCACGTCCGCCGCGCCGCTCGGGATGCTGTCGGCCCAGAACGACACGTTGTGCGGGCCGCCGCTCTTGTTGTGGAAGTTGATCACGTCGCCGGCCTTGATGGTGAGCTCGGCGGGATCGAACTTGTAAGTGCTGCCGTCGAGCACCATGTTCACATCGTGAGTACCACCGCCGCCGGCAGCAGGGGCGGCAGCGGGCGCAGCCGAGGGCTGCTGTTCGGGGGTCGCCGTCGTGGTCGATTGATCTTCAGCCTTCTTCTCGCCGCCACAGGCGGCCAAAACGATGGCCAGCCCCGCCACCATGGAAGTCACACGCATCGCCGCTCTCGCCTCCGAAACAGGGTAGTCATGCTCCTTGTGAACCCTTTCACAAGAACCCAAGTATACCGGGATGGTCCCCGAAGGGAAGTAGGAACGCTCTCGCCCGACAACCCCGATTAGCTTATGGCCACGATGCCACCGCACGTGCCTCCCTGCCGCAGCCTAGGTGCCCAGTGCAAGAGCCTCCCGGTGACCCTCCGCATCGGAGAGCTCGAGGAGGGTCCCACCAGCCTCGACCATGAGGCCACGTGGCTCCTCGGCCACACGGAGCGGATCGACTTTCTCGAGCTCTGGGAGGGCGAAGGGGATCTCTACGTCGAAGCCGTGCTCCACGTCGGGTGCCGATACTTGCACGAGGACGGCGGCCGGGCCACCTGCCGCGCCCATGGGTTCGAGGGCGCGGCACCACGCGGGTCTCGGCGGGAGCCCCAGCCGCTGCAGCTCGGCGGCGACCGGTTCGTGGTGGTGGAGGACTGCCAGAATGCCATCCAGGACCTCCCGCCTCCCGCCCGAGCCCTGCCCGTGCTGGGCGATGCTACCGCCGGGGTCAATCCCTGTGCAACCGCGCCCTGCCGCACGGCCGATAACACCCGCAAGGCCGCTTGTTGCCGGGATCTCCAGGTCGAGATCATGTGCACCAAGGCCCAGCGCCGGCTGGAAGCGCTTGTGCGCTCGCGCCGGTCGCCATATCTCTGCAAGATCGAACGAGCCGGTGACTACTCGCTGGAGGTGGAGATGATCTCCGCGTGCGGGTACCTGGGCCCTGACGGCGTTGCCTGCACCCTGCACGGCCGCCACCGCGCCGACGGCCGGACTGCCAAGCCGGATCTCTGCTTCGAGTGGCCGCCCAAGAATCGGGGACTCCACCCAGGCTGCGTTTTCGGTCCGCGCCGGCGCCGGGCGGCGGTACGTTCCTGACTGCGCAAGTGTGCAAGAATCGGGAGGTTGGCCGTCCTTCAGGGCGATTCGGCCTCCCCGGCGTCCCGCGGAAGCCGTGTCTCCCGGGAACACCCACGGAGGTTCGGTGACCGACGACCTCGAGCAGCTCTACCAGAGCACCTATACTGCCGTCGTGCGCTTCCTGTACCGGAAAGTGTGGGACGCGGAGCGCGCGGAAGACCTGGCACAGGAGGTGTTTGTCCGCGCTCTGTCCCATCGCCCGGAGAAGCCGCGGGCATGGGTTTTCGCGGTCGCCGCGAACCTGGCGCGGGATGAGGCGCGCGCCGCGATGCGGCGGAAGCGCCACCTGACGCTCCTCAAGGGCGATCCGATCGCGCAGCCGACGATCACCCCGGCCGCGGACGACACGGTGGAACACGACGAGCAGGTGGAGTCGGTGCAGGAGGCGCTCAACACGCTCACCCCGCGGGATCGGGAGATCCTGTTGCTGTGGGACGCGGGCCTGAGCTATCCGGAGATTGCCGCCCAGACGGGCCTGGCCGTCGGCGCGGTGGGAACGACGCTGGCCCGCGCGCGCCGCCGCCTGGTGGACGCCCACGACAGGCAGAACGTCAGAACGGGGACCGATGCGGCACATTCCTGAGGACGAGCTCCACGCCTACCTCGACCAGGGGCTGAGCCGGACGCAGTGCGTCGAGATCGAAAGTCATCTCGCCGACTGCCCGTCCTGCCAGGCCCTGCGCGACGGCATCGCCGCCCTCAGGGATCGGACCACGGCGCTGCTGTCCCGCCTCGCGCCCCCGCGCAACGTGCCCCCGGCATTCGAGGTGTTGCGCCGGCGGGCGGTCGAAGCGGCGTCTCAGCGCCGCCGGCGCCTGAGCATCGTCGCCTGGGCAGCCAGCCTCGTGGCGGCCGTCGGCCTGGGGTGGACTGCCAGCTCGTTCCTGCGCTCGTCCGACACGGGCCGGCCCATCAACCCGGTGGCGGTCCGCGAGTCCACCGCCGCGCAGCGGACCGTCGCATCGACCTCGGTGACGCCCGCCGCGCGGCTCATCGCCCCCCGGCCGGCCGCCGGTGCATCACCGGCTGCCGGTCGCGCTCCCGAGCGGGCCGCCCGTCCGGGCGCCGCCGGGCCGACCCGCCAGACCGCGGTCGCCGCGGCACGGGCGGAATCCGTCGCTGCCGCCTCGCGAACCGCGGCGGCGCTGTCCGTGCTCGACCCGAAGCCGGCGCTCGAGCTGACCCAGCTGGAACGGCCCGACCGTCGCGCCCTCGAGCTCAACGGGATGTGGCGGACGATGTCGTGGGATGGCGCGAAGGCCGAGGCCGGCGAGCGGGTGCCGCACATTGACGGCCTTCCCGTGGTGCAGGTTCAGATTCAGAACGGTGAGCGGGACTCGCGCCCCGTAACGGTGGTGGCCCAGCAGCTCTCGTCCGGGCAGGTGATCCGCACCATCGAGGGGCCGGCCACCGACGTCTCCCAGATGCTCTCCCGGCGCGCCATGGCCGACGTCGACACCGTCTTCCTCCCGGGCGATTCCGCCGTGCCTCGACCCGACGCCGATCGTGCGATGGCGATGCAGGTCGGCGACCGGATGCTCGCCATCACCGGCGATCTGCCCACCGACAGCCTGCGGGCCATGATCCGGCGTCTGAACGCGGAGATGCGCAGCAAGTGACAGCGCCGCCCTCGGCGCTGTCACCCTGAGCGCAGCGAAGGGGGCATGCTTCGAGGCATGCCCCCTTCGCGTGCGCTCAGGGTGACGAACGGTCCGCATTCCAAACTACCCGCGGGGCCGCTCGCGCCGCTCGATCGACTCCGGCAACACGTAATCCTTCAGACTCTCCTCGTGGTCGAACTCGGCGGAGACGTGGGCGCTGGTGTGCCCGCGCTCGCGCTCCAGCGTGATCCCGGCCAGGCGAGGCGAGATCATCGGGAAGGTGCGGGCGAAAATCGCATAGGTCAGCAGGTACAGCCCGAAGAAGAGCAGCGTCGGACCCGCTTCGGGCAGTTCGAACCGCGGCCCGGGAAGCGACGTCACCGACGGCATCACGAGCAGGTAGCGCTCCAGCCAGAGCGCGATGAGGCTCACGACCGCGAAGAAGCCCAGCGTGACGCGCGTCTTCTTCGGTGCCACCCCGAGCAGGCCGAAGAACGGGACCAGGAACATCCCGATGAACACCGCCTTGCCCACCGCCAGCCAGGGTCCCCACAGCCGCGCGAACACGAACCCGGTCTCCTCGGGAAGGTTGCCGTACCAGATCACCAGAAACTGGGCCCACATCAGGTAGGTCCAGAACACCGTGAAGCCGAAGCAGAGCTTGCCCAGGTCGTGGCGTTGCTTGGGGGAGACCAGGTCGGTGACGCCGAGATGGGTGCTGCCGTACATCATCATCAGCGCGAGCAGCATGTGCGCGCCGAGAAACGACCCCATGAAGTAGAACCCGCCGAGCAGGTTCGAGAACCAGTGGGGCTGCAGGGCCATGATGCCGTCGAAGGCGATCAGCGTGAACACCGCCGCGTAGATCACGATGTACGTCGGTGCCAGCCGGCCGATCCGCTCCTGCACGGCCAACTCGCTGTCCGCGCTGCCGTCGTAGCCCCGGGTCCACCGGTCGTAGAGCGCGCGCCGGTTGGCCGGCGCGGCCCCCCGCACGGCGAGCAGGTCGGGCACCAGGTCGGCCCGGATGAGCTTCCAGCCGATCACCGTGAGCAGGCCGAGGCCGATGGCCAGCCGGGCGAACATGAATCCGTGCGAGAGCCAGACCGCCTTGCCGTGCTGGAGCTCGTGCGCGGCGGTCACCATGGGGCCGTAGATCGCCGGGTAGCCGGCGGTGAAGATGAGCAGCAGCGCCACCAGCGAGACCGGCAGGAACGCCGCCGATGCCGACGCGAACCGGATGATCATCCCCGACCACTTGGCGTTGGTGATCTTCTGCACGGCCACGAACGCCACGCTGCCCCCGGCCAGTCCCGTGAAGTACAGCCAGTTCACGTGGAAGAGGTGCCAGGCCCGGTCCGCCTGCCCGCTGCGGAGCGCAAGGATGAACAGAATCAGGCCGAGCGCAGTGCAGCCGCCGCCCACGCCCAGGAGAAGATCGTACTTGCCGGCGACCGCCCGCTGGACGATGCGCTCGTGAAGCGTGGCATTCATCGGGGCCTCTCCCCGGTCGATCCGGTCGCGCTCGGCCCCGGCGGGATCCCGACGGCGGTGCCCGCCGGCTCGGGTCCGAGCGGCGCCTGGCCCTGGAGCTTCCGAAGGTGGTTCACGATCGCCCAGCGGTCGCTGGGCAGGTAGACCTTGTCACCGTAGCGCGGCATGACGCCGCGGCCGTAGCGGATGATGCTGTAGATGTAGCCGTCCGAGTACCCGCGCGCGCGTCCGGTGAGCAGGGACGGCGCGCCGATCCGGGAGGAGACCGGTCCCTTCGCGTCCCCCGCCGACCCGTGGCAGACGGCGCAGTAGGTCTGGAAGAGCGTGTCGCCCGCCGCGTCGACGTCGTGCGGAATGACGGACACGTCGGGGCCGGGCGCGGCGGCGCCCTGGTTCTCGGCCGCGTCGGCGGCATAGGGATTCTTGAGCGCGTCCGCCGTGGTGGTCTTGCCCGTGGTCCACTCGCCCGACCAGTCGGCCTCGCCGCCGGTGACCGGGACGGTGCCGGGCGGGGTGTAGCGTGGGACCGCCGCGCTCTGATACGGGCGCACGTACTTGGCGGTGATCATGTGGTCGAACCAGGGGATCACGTACCAGAGATCGTCGGGCGAGGGTACCCGGTTGTACCAGACGTCGCATCCGCCCAGGAGAACGGTCAGGAGCGCGATGGTGGCCGTCCGACGCGCCGGTGACAGCACCCGGTCAGGCCGCTTCACGTCGCACCTCCACCGCTCCGGCCGAGCGCAGCAGCTGCTCGACCGTTCCCGCCTGGTCCGACCCGGCCGGCACGAAGACGCCGATCTGGTCGTCGCTGTAGGCAGGATCGTACGCGATGCCGCGCTTCCCCATGAGCACGCTCAACAACGCCACGGCCGTCACCGTGCTGAGCGCGCCGAGCAGGATGGTGAGCTCGAACGCGATCACGACATAGGGCGGGATCGAGGCAATCGTCTTCCCGCCCACCAGGAGCGGCCAGTCGAGCGACATCCAGATCGTCATGCCGAACCCGGCGGCGCACCCAGTGAGGCCGCCGATCAGCGTGAACAGGCGGACCGGACTCACCGACTGGTCTAACGCCTCCTCGATCTCGTGGTTGGGCGACGCGGAATAGACCACCAGGTTCCGATGCCCTCGGGCCCGGAGCGCCCGAATGGCGTCGACCGCGGCATCCACGTGGACGAAGGAGGCGAGAACGCCCGGCGCGCGCCGGACCCGCTTGCCCTTGGCCATCAGTGCTGCCCTCCCGGCCGCTTCCGCGGCATGGGGATCATCTCCTTGATCTCCTGGATCGCGACGATCGGGAAGCTCTTGGCGAACAGCAGGAACCACATCGCGAACCAGCCGAACGAACCGAGCAGGATCCCCCAATCGGCCCAGGTAATGTTCGCATTGGACCAGGCCCACGGGATGTAGTCGTTGCTGAGCGAGCTGACGATGATTACGAAGCGCTCGAACCACATCCCGAGGTTGATGAAGATCGAGATGACGAACAGCGCCGTCAGGTTGGTGCGGATCTTCCGGAACCACAGCAGCTGCGACACGAAGGCGTTGCAGATGATCATGGTCCAGCCCGCCCACCACATCGAGCCGAACGCCCGGCGGTAGAACGTGGTCTGCTCGAAGGTGCTGCCGCTGTACCACCCGACGAAGTACTCCATCCCGTAGGCGTAGAACAGGATTGATCCGGTCAGCAGCGTCAGCTTGGCCAGGTTGTCGAAGTGATAGTCGGTGATCATGTGCTCGATCCTGAGCGTCCGGCGGAGCGGGACGAGCAGAGTGATCACCATGCCGAGACCCGAGTAAATGGCGCCGGCCACGAAGTAGGGGGCGAAGATCGTGCCGTGCCAGCCGGGAACGATCGACGCCGCGAAGTCCCAGCTCACCACCGAGTGCACCGAGAGCACCAGCGGGGTGGCCAGCGCCGCCAGGTAGAGGTACGCCCGCGAGTAGTGACGCCACTGGTTGTCGGTCCCCTGCCAGCCCGCCGAAGCCAGCGTGTAGACCTGCTTGCGCCAGCCGGTGACCTTGTCGCGGACGGCGGCGACGTCGGGGATGAGCCCGAAGACCAGGAACGTCGAGCTGACCGTGAAGTAGGTCGAGATCGCGAACACGTCCCAGATCAGCGGCGATTTGAAGTTGGGCCAGAGCCAGCGCTGGTTCGGGTACGGCAGCAACCAGTAAAAGACCCACTGCCGCCCGATGTGGATGATCGGGAACAGCGCCGCCGTCATGACCGCGAACACCGTCATCGCCTCGGTCGAGCGGTAGACCGCCGTGCGCCAGGGGCTCCGGAACAGGAACAGGATCGCGGAGATCAGCGTGCCCGCGTGGCCGATGCCGATCCAGAACACGAAGGTCGTGATGTAGACGCTCCAGAATACCGGCGGGGTGTAACCGGCGTGGCCCAGCCCGTCCTTGACCAGGATCAGAAACGTCGTGAGCCCGCCGAGGAACATCGCGACGGCCAGGCCCAGGAGCAGCAGGTACCCGCGGCTCGCCGGCTCCAACGTCGCGACCACGTCGCGGGTGACGTCCGCGTGGGTCTGATTAATCACGAGCTCAGGGCGGGTCGCGCGACTTGGCGGTGCGACGACAGCCATCGGTTAGGCCTCCACCGAATGCAGGACCTTGGCGAGATAGGTGATCGCCGGGCGGACGTTGATCTCCTCGAGCACGTGGTAGCCACGGTGGTCCTGCTTGATGGCGGCCACGCGGCTCTCGGGATCCCTGACGTTGCCGAAGGCGATCGCGTCGGACGGGCAGGCCTGGGCGCACGCCGTCGTGAACTCCCCGTCCCGGATTGGCCGGTCCTCGAGCCGCGCCTGGTTCTGCGCGCCGCGGATCCGTTGAATGCAGAAGGTGCACTTCTCCATCACGCCGCGGGCCCGCACCGTCACGTCCGGGTTGAGCTGGAGGTGGAGCGGCTCCGGCCAAGCCATCTCGTTGTACTTGTACCAGTTGAAGTACCGCACCTTGTACGGGCAGTTGTTAGCGCAGTAGCGCGTACCCACGCAGCGGTTGTAGACCTGGCCGTTGAGACCGTCGGCCGTGTGATACGCGGCATACACCGGGCAGACCGGCTCGCACGGCGCGTTGGCACAGTGCTGGCACAGCATCGGGACGAAGCGCGCCGACACCGGCTCGCCCGGCTCCTCGCCGCCCTCCCAGTAGCGCTCGATCCGAAGCCAGGTCATCTCCCGGCCCTTGAGAATCTCCGGCTCGCCCACGGTCGGGATGTTGTTCTCCGCGTAGCAGGCCGTGACGCAGGCCTGGCAGCCGGTGCAGCGCGCCAGGTCGATCGCCATGCCCCACTGCGGAAGGTCGCGGGTGTAGTCGCCGTGGCGCGTCATCTTGAACTGCTGCTCACTCCACCCCTTGAGCGCCGCGACCTCGCGCTCGGGGTTGACCTCGTGCTCGCCGTGCCCTTCCTCGAGGTACGCTTCCTTGATCGTGAGACCCCGCTTGGCCGCCGCCAGCGGCATCGCCTCCGCGATGCCCCGCCCGAGCTGGCGCGGGACGCCCTCGACGCTCGCAAGCCTGCGGAACCCGCCGGTCTTCTCGAGCGTGACCCGGGTGGAGAGGTAGGTCACGAAATCGTCCGCCGGGGCGGCGAGCAAGTCGAGCGCGTTGACGCCCCGGCCCTGCGCATAGGCCCCGTACTCGGTGTGGCCGAAGCCGAGCGGCATCGCGACCACGTCCGGGTGGAGTCCTGGATAGACGTAAGCCGGCGCCTCGACCGCCCCGGCGGCGCTCGTGAGCCGGAGGATCTCCCCGTTCCGGATGTCGAGGGTCTTTGCGGTCTCCGGGCTCACCTCCACCCACGAGTGCCAGGTGATCTTGGTGACAGGATCGGCGTTCTCGAGCAGCCAGGGCTTGTTGGTGCCGCGGCCGTCGTGCAGGTTGGCGTGCGGATAGGTCAGGAAGACGAAGTCGCCCTTCCCCTCGAACGCGGGCTTGGTGTAGGCCACGTCCGTGGCCGACGCGGCCAGCGTGACCGGTGTCGGGGTCCCTGGCTCGTCGAACACCCCGCCCCGCTGGAGCGCCGCGCGCCAGAAGCCCTCAACGTCGGGTTCCTTCCGCTCGGCGGCGAGCGCCTGCCAGCGGCCCCGCAGGTGCGCCTCCCAGGTCGGCGCGGTGAAGGCGGCCAGCGCGCCGCCCGCCTTGCGCGACACCTGGAGCAGGATGTCGCCGGCCGCGCGGGTGTTGAACACCGGCTCCATCACCGGCTGCATGAGGCTCCGCACCCCGGACCGCGGGGCGAGATCGTCCCAGCGCTCGAGCGCGTGGTGCTGCGGCAGCAGCAGGTCGCATCTCGCGGCCGTCTCATCGAGGAAGAGCGCGGTGGCCACCTTGAACGGCACCTTGGTGAGCCGCTCGACGAACCCAGCAGCCTTGGGGAGCGTGTAGACCGGGTTGGCGTCGTGCACCAGCAGGACGGCCACCTGGCCACCGTCGATTGCGGCGCCCAGGCGGGCGAGCGCAATGTAACCGTCGCCGCCGTCGAGCTCGGCGCCGAACCGGACCGTCTGCCCGATGTTGCCGGCGACGTAGTTCAGCAGGTTGACCGCCGCGCAGAGCTGGGCCGCGCCCGCATGCTGCGCGCCGATGCCGCCCGCCACCGCCAGGCTCGGCTGCGCCGCCGCGAACTCCTTCGCGATGCGCTCGATCCGCTCGGCCGGGATGCCGGTTTCCTGCGCGGCCATCGCCGGCGTGAACCGGGAGAGCGCCGCGGTCACCGGGGCCGCCGCGCCGCGGAGGCGGGCCACGACGTTGGCCATGGCGAGCGCCAGAGCCGTCTCCGTGCCGGGACGCGTCGCGAGCCACTCGTCGGCGTTGAGACCGGTGAGGTCCATGCGCGGTGCGGCGTAGACGAACTTGGCGACGTCGCCATCGGCGAAGCCGTGCGCGTCGGCGAAGCCGCGCTGGTTCTCGGTGGGCGAGAGCCACGTGTCGAGGAAGTCGGCCCCGAACGACAGGATGTACTTGGCGCTGCCGAAGTCGTGCGCCGGCAGCTGGTCGAGGCCGAATACCTGGCGATTGGCCGCGCGCACCGGCTCGGGGTCGAGCGGGCTCCAGCGGACCAGCCGGCCGCCGAGCGCGCTCGTCCAGGCCGCGAGGAGGTCCGAGAAAGTCCCCCGCCCCGCTCCACTGAGCACCGCCACCTTGCCGCCCGCCTCGGTCAGCTTGGCCGACAGCCGGGCGATCGCATCGTCCCAGGTGATCTCGCTGAACCGTCCGTCGGCGCTGCGCACCATCGGGGCCTTGATGCGGCCCGGGTTGTACAGCCCCTGCAGCGAGGCCTGACCGCGGGAGCAGAGCTTGCCCTGATTGACCGGATGCTCGGGATTCCCCTCGAGCTTGACGGCGCGGCCCTCGCGCGTGCGCACGTGCAGGCCACAACCGGCCTCACACTCGGTGCACGTGCTGGCGTACCAGGTGGCGACGCCGGGGATCTGGTCTTCCGACTGCACGAGGTACGGCACCAGCTTCTCGACCCGGCTGGTGGAACAGCCGGAGAGCGCGAGGGCGCCGCCGCTCGTGGCGCCGACCACGGTCAGAAACTTCCGGCGGTCCATGGTGGATTCGGGCGTAGACTCGGACTGTTCGTCGGATGTCATGCGTCGGGCCATGGCTCCTTCATTTCGCTCAGGATGACTCTGCACCGGCCGGTCATCAGATGACTCCCCATCGCCGCTCACCGGATGACTCCCCCGTTTGCCGACCATCAGTAGTGGCAGACGGAGCAGTCGCGCGAAACCTTCCGCTCGACGTGGCACGTGATGCAGAAGCCCATGTTGTTCACGTTGTTCGCCTTGAATACCTGCGGCATGCGGGTCACATCGCCGTGGCAGGTGGTGCAGGCGTTGGGGCCGAGCGCCTTGATGTGCCGCTGATGCGGGAAGTGCGCGTGGCGCGCGATGAAGTGCACGCGGGTCCACTCGACCGGTTGCTTGTCGGTCCAGGCCTGGCGGACCTTCTTGATCTCGGTCTTGGCGGCGCTGTCGCTGCCGCCGACCACCAGATGGCAGCCCATGCAGGTCTGCATCGACGGGATGCCGGGCTCGGGCGAGACCGCCACCGAGTAGTGGCAGTACTGGCACTGCATCTTGAACTGGCCGGCGTGGATGTCATGGCGGAAGAAGATCGGCTGGCGGGGACCCTTGAGCGATCCGGTGTCGGTGATCACGGGAGCCGTGACGGAGTCGGCGACGGGCTTCGACTGCTGCGCCTGGCTGGGCGCGCCACCGAACACGAGCAGGGCTACGAGCGCGGTGGCGCCGATGCCGCCAACCACGAGAGCCATCGTACGCATTAGCGATCCCACGCTGAGAGAGTGGCCCAGCCGAGCACACAAACGCCCTCGGCCGAGGGCGCGCCGAAGTATAGTCCGCACATTCAAGTACACAACCCGATCGAATTGCTATTCCGACTGCTTTACTCGGAATCCTCGGACCCACCGGAAGCCTTGCGGCGAGCCCGCAATTGCGGCGAGCGATGCGGGGCCGGACGCTCCCCCAGCCACTCCGCCTTGCGCGCGGCGAGACGAAGAAAGGTGTCGACCGCTCGGCGGTCGTCGAGCGGCACCCAGCACCACCGGAGGGGTCCGGTCCGCTGTCCTTCGGCGATCGCCCGCGCGACGTCGGCGGGCACGCGGCCGGCGCGGCGCAGGCGATCCTCCTCCGAGTCGCTCATCGTGAACGTGGCCGACAGCGCGTCGCCGATCACGTGCACCCAGCAGAGCTTCCGGTTGCCAACGCCGTACTCCCAGGCCCAGCGCCAGCTCGCACCCATGTAGCGCACCGCCTCCGCCACGCCCGCAAGCTCGGTCAGGCCGGCGCGGAGCAGCTTGAATCGCGCGGCGGCCGCCGCGGGCAAGTCGTGCAGCGGCGCGGTCGGCGTGGGCTCGGCCGCCTCGTCACTGTAGCGGTTCGCGGCCCAGTAGGCGCTGGAGCGCTGGCGGCTCATACCCCCTCGTCTCCCGCGCTCTCCCCGGCGGCCGGCGGCGTACCGGCGAACGGCGCGCCGACCCGCTGGAGGTAGCGAGCCACTTCGATGCCCATCGCGCGGACGAGCGACGACTCGCGGCCGTCCAGCTCCGCGCGGAAGATGATCTCGCGAAACGCGCGCATCACGTTCTCCGATCGGCGGGTCTTGAAGAAGTCGATGGCCCAGAGCGCCCGGTGCCAGTCGGCGAAGAGGATCTCGAGCTGTTCGGACGTGGCCGGCGCCGCCACGTGCCGGGGCGGCTTGAGCGGCAGGGCCTCCCCGCCCCGCGCATTCCAGGTCTCGTAGGCCATGATCGCCACGGCCTGGGCCAGATTGAGCGACGGATGGCGAGGATCGGTCGCAATGGTGACGACCGTGCGGCAGAGATCCAGCTCGGCGTTGGTGAGCCCGCTGTCCTCGCGGCCTGCGACGATCGCGACCGGGCCGTGCTCCAGCTCCTGCACCAGCTCGGCGGCCGCCTCGCGGGGCCGCAGCGTCCGTCGCTTGGCCGCGCGCTCCCGCCCCGTCAGGACCGTGGCCGACACGCAGTCGGCCAGCGCCGCCTGGAGCGTCGGGAGGATCTCGATCCGGGCGACGAAGTCCGCCGTGTTGTGCGCGATCCCCTCGATGCGCCAGGGATCGAACACCTCGGGATCCACGAGCCGCATCCGCTCGATCCCGAAGTTCTTGGCGATGCGCACGGCGCTCGCGATGTTGACGATGTCCTGCGGGTTGACCAGCACGAGGATGGGCGATACGGCGGGCGTGTGCCGCCCCGCGTCATCCCTCGCCGAGGAAGGAGACGTCATGCCGCTTGGCCCTGAGCGCCGCGGCGAACCCGGCCTTCTCGACGGCCTTCATGTACGCTTCCTTGGGCTCCACCTGCTTGGCGTCCACCAGCTCCATCAGCGCGTCGTTGAGCGTCGCCATTCCGGCCTTGCGGTTGGTCTGCATCACCGACGGGATCTGGAACGTCTTTCCTTCGCGGATCAGGTTGGAGACGGCGGGAATCGTGAGCAGGATCTCCCGCGCGGCCGCGCGGCCGCCGCCGATCTTCTTGCAGAGGGTCTGCGAGATCACGCCGCGGAGCGATTCCGACAGCATCACCCGCACCTGCGACTGCCGGTCGGGCGGAAACTGGTCGATGATGCGGTCGATGGTGGACGACGCGGTCGTGGTGTGCAGCGTCCCGAACACCAGGTGCCCGGTTTCGGCGGTTTCGATCGCGATCGAGACCGTCTCGAGATCCCGCATCTCGCCGACCAGGATGATGTCGGGGTCCTCGCGGAGCGCCGCGCGGAGCGCGTGCTTGAACGAGCGGGTGTGCACCCCGACCTGCCGCTGCGTCACCAGGCACTTCTTGCTCTGGTGCACGAACTCGATCGGGTCCTCGATCGTGATGATGTGGTCGGTGCGTGTCCGGTTGACCAGGTCCACCAGCGCGGCGAGCGTGGTGCTCTTGCCCGAGCCGGTCGGACCGGTCACGACCACGAGGCCCTTGGTGAGATAGCAGAGGTTCTGGACCTCGCGGCTCAGGCCCATCTCGTCGGCGGTGCGAATGCTGGCCGGGATGACCCGGAAGACGGCCAAGGGGCCGTGGCGGTCCCGGCCCGCGTTGCACCGGAATCGGGCCAGGTCGGCGATCTCGTACGCCCAGTCGGTATCACCCGTCTCCCGGAACTCGCCCACCTCGCGCGGCGACATGATGCTCAGGAGCATCAGCTCGAGCCGCTCGGCCGGGATCGGCGGGAGATCCTCGCGCACCAGCTCGCCGTGGCGGCGCAGCAGGGGCGCCTCACCGCTCCGGAGGTGGAGGTCCGAGGCGCCCGCGTCCACCAGCCGGCGGAACAGCTCGTCCAGGGCCGCGCGCGCCTCGGCCAGCTCGGCGCCGCTCCGGCCCGCGACGCTGCCGGGCACCGCCGCGCCACCGGCCGGCACCCCGGCTGCCGGGGCGCCGGCCCGCACCTCGACCATCGGGCCGGTGGCGTCGCGCGTCAGCGCGATGGTGACCTGTCCGCTCGGCGACCGGTAGCCGAAGCTGAACGCCTCACCGCCGCCGAGGCGCGCCGTGGCGTCCGCGTCGGCCACCTCGCGCGCCAGGGCGAGGATCTGGACGTCGGTCAGCGGGTCCCGCGTGAGCGCGCGTCCCGAGCCATTGGCGAGGAGCGTCACCGGTTTGCCGACGGCGAGCTGCAGCGCATCGCCGCGCTGCTCGTACAACACCTGGATCAGACGATCGAGCCGGGCCACAGGGAGTCTCAGTCGAGGGGCCGCGCAAGCCTGATGCGCGACTTGTTGAAGTACCAGGTGACGTCGTCGGCGCCGAGCTCGAAGAAGGGATCGGTGCCGTTGAGGAAGTCCAAGGTCCGGCCACGGGATGGCGGCAGCTCCGCCATGACCTGTCCCCGGAACTCCCCGCCCGCCTGCGTCACCACTTCCAGCTCGATCCGGCGCGCGGCGGTGAGGCGGTCGGGGTCCGTCGTGCGCGACTGGCCGCGGCACGTCACCACCACCACCTGCGACTTGGGAATGAAGGTGACGCCCGCGTTCAGCGTGAGCGCGAAGAAGACATCCGTCCGGTTGAGCATCTCCAGCGGCGTCTCGGGCCCGGGCGGATAGGTGGGCCGGGCGTACAGGTGAAGGTCGCCGGCGAGGACGAGGCCTTCCACCAATACGACTTCGGCGGGCACCTTGGTGGTGATTCCCCAGTCGCTCATCGGCTCAATCCGTGCGGGTCGACGGAAACTGAGGACAGCGACGCAGCGCGGCAAGTGGGCATCAGCCGCGAATCTCCACGGCGGCCTGCCGCTCGGTGAGACGAATGGGGTCGAGGTAGTCGGCCGCCTCGCCCAGCTCGGCTCGGGCGGCGGCGAGGAGCGCGTGGACCAGCTCGAACACCGGCCCCGGCACGCCCGTCTGCGCCAGCAGGTCGGTCGCGATCCCCACGTCCTTGTCGAGCAGCGCCAGGCGGAAGGTGCGCGGCCAGGCGCCCGTGAGGACGCGCTCGGGGACGAGCACCTCGCTCACGAACGAGCGGCCGCTCGACGCATTCAGCACCTCGAGCGCCGTGCGCGGCGCCACGCCCGCCTTGACGAGCGCCGCCAGGCCCTCGCCCGCCGCCAGGATGTTGAGGGCCAGGAACGCGTTGTTCACCGCCTTGAGGGCGTCGCCCGCGCCGACCGGGCCCACGTGCTCGATTCGCCGCCCGAAGGCCTCGAGCACGGGCCGGGCGCGCGCGAACGTGGCGGCGTCGGCGCCCACCATCACCGTGAGCGCGCCGGCCTCGGCGCCGTTGGTGCCGCCGCTCACCGGCGCGTCCGCGAAGGCCACGCCCCGCGCGGCCAGCTGCTCGGCGATCCGCCGCGAGGTGGCCGGGTCGCCCGAGGTGCAGTCGAGGAACAGCGCGCCTGCCCGAAGCCCCGCAAGGAGGCCATCCGGTCCGTCGAGCAACCCGGCGACATCCGCGGAAGTGCCGAGGCACGTGATGACCACCTCGGCCGCCGCCGCCTCGCGCGGGGTTCCCGCCAGTGTGGCGCCGTGGCGGCCTGCGAACTCGGCCGCGCGCGACGCCGTCCGGTTCCAGACCGTGAGCGGGCCGCGCCGGGCCAGGTGGGCGGCCATCGGGGTGCCGATGGCGCCGAGACCGAGGAAGCCGACGTGCATCGAGCGAAGGTCCTTTCGGGGGCGAATGCGGGAAGCTGCGACGGGGGAAAGCTAGCGAGCAACGAGCGGGATGGGAGGGGCAGTCGATCACTTCAGGGGCGAACAACGGAGCACCGGACCCAAAAAGCGGCGCGGCGGCCCGAAGGACCGCCGCGCGACTTCATGCTAGTGCCCGGATCATGCTGGTGCCCCGATCATGCAGCACCGGACCTGCCGTATGTGATATCCGGATCGTGCTCTATTGGCCGGACGGCAATGACGAGTTCGTCACAGCACGGTACACGTTCAGGCGACCCGCCCCGAAGGAGGCGGCACTGCCAATGTTGTCGGTCGTCCCGAGAAGGCGGGACCGCAGTGCGCTGCCGCGGAGACCCGTCACCGACGCCACGGTCCCAGCCGCGCCGGTCACCTGCGGAGCAGCCATCGACGTACCCTGGAGCCAGCTGTACCCGCCATTCAGATACGCGCTGTAGATGCAGCCCTCGGGCGTTGTATTGGAATAGCAGTTGCCGCCCGGCGCGGAGATGTCCAGTCCGGGCCCCGAGTTCGAGTACGAAGCGAGCTCATCCCGCCAGGTCGTGGCGGCGACCGAGATGGCGTTGACGTCGCAGGCGGGACAGGAGACCGTGGTGGTCCCGTCGTTCCCCGCGGAGGCGATCACCAGCACGTTCTTGCCGGTGGCATAGGCGATGGCGTCCTTCTCCGCCTGAGACTCGCTGCCGCCGCCCAGGCTGAGATTCATGGCGACCATACCCGGGTAGTCCGCCGCGGCCCGGATCGCGTTGACGATCGCAGCTGTCGGGCAGCCCCGGCGCCCGCAGACCTTCTGGACATAGACCTTCACGTGCGATGCCGCCCCCGCCACGCCCGCCACGCCCACGTTCGTGCCGGCCATGGTCCCGCTCGTGTGAGTGCCGTGCCCCTGGTCGTCGCTCGGGTCGTTGTCGTTGTTGTACCAGTCCTTGCCCGCGATCGTCCGGCCGACGAGCTCCGGATGGTCCAGGTCGACGCCGGTGTCGATACTGCCGATTACCACGTCGCTCCCACCCACAACGTAGCCTTGAATGTTGTCCTCGTCCTTATCCGAGAGGGAAGCGTACGACGATGGAAGGGGCTGCCCCTTCGACTTCCCGCTCGTGAACTTCATACTGAGGCCGCCGGGATTGAAGAACGCCCAGAGCTTCGGGTCGATCGCCGTCGGCTGCCGCAGATAGTTCGGCTCCGCGTACACCACCCGCCCATCCTTCCCCAGCGCCGCCGCCGTCGCATGCTCCGCCCCCATCGCCCCCTTCAGCACCACGAACGCATCCTGGTACCCCCGCCCACTCACCGCGAGGCCGTGCGCCTTGCCCACCGTCGCCGCGTCGACCCCGGCCTTCAACTTAACGATGACCTCCCCCGGCATCACCTGCTCCGGTCCACTGGAGACACGCAGCCCCCGGAGAGAGAACTCGGCCCCGGCGGAGCCGGCGTCGGGCTGGACGGCATCGTCCGAACAGGCGGCGACAGCGACCACGGCGCCAGCCAGCAGCAGCGTGCGCATACGACTCATGGCATCTCCTCTTGGGTGAACGGCCCGAGGGAACAGGGGAACGGATGATGCGGGTGTTTGGGAGGGGCAGTCGCCGGCCCGGCGACTCCCAGACTCAAACAACGCAAACGGACCGGCCCGCACAAGCTGTGCAGATCATTGCATGCCGAGGAGGCCCCGAAGTGGACTAATTTCAGGCATGAGCGCCCGCATCCTCCACGTCGACCTCGACGCGTTTTTCGTCGAGGTGTGCCGGCAGCGGCATCCCGAGCTCCGGGATGTCGAGCTGCTGGTCGTAGGCGGGCGACGGGATCAGCGCGGCGTGGTCCAGTCCGCTTCCTACGGCGCCCGCCGCTACGGCATTCACGCGGGCATGCCGATCGGCCAGGCCGTCCGGCTCTGCCCGCAAGCCACCTTCTTCCAAGGCGCCTTCTCCGCGTACGGCGAAGCCTCCCGGGCCGTCCGCGCGGTGCTCGAGCGCTTCAGTCCCACCGTGGTGATGGCCAGCCTGGACGAGGCCTATCTCGATTTTGGCGGGATGGAGCGACTCCACCCGGTGTCGCTCCTGCCCGTCGCGGAACAGGTGCGGGACGAGGTGCGGCGCGACACCGGGCTCGACTGCAGCATCGGCATCGGCCCCAACCGGATGATCGCGAAGCTGGCGTCGGATGCGGCCAAGCCGCGCGGCCTGATGGAGGTGCGCGCCGGCTGGGAAGAGGGCTTCCTCGCCGGCCTGCCGCTCAAGGCGATGCCGGGCGTAGGGCCCAAGACGGCGGCGCGATGGGTGGAGCTGGGGTTGACGGACGTCTGGCAGGTACAGCGGATGGAGGAGCCGGCGCTCGAGCGCCTGATCGGCCCCGAGGCACGGGCGCTCAAGCGCCGGGTGAACGGCTACGGCGGCACGACGCTCCGGGGTGGCCGGCTGCCGCGGTCGGTGAGCCGTGAGACCACGCTCTCGCGCGATCTGCGCGACCCCGCCACGCTCGAGGCGACCCTCTCGCTCCTGACCGCGCGGGTGGCGGGCCAGCTTCGGGACGAGCATCTCGTGGCCCGCACGGTGACGCTCAAGCTGCGCCACGACGATTTCTTCACGGTCAGCCGGCGGCACACGCTCGAGATCGCCACCGACCTCGACGCCGAGCTCTACGCCGCCGCGCGCGACCTGTTCCGGGCGGCCTTCGCCGACGTGCGCGGCCGGGACCGCGGCGTCCGGCTCATCGGCATCTCGGCCACCAACCTGGGTGTCGCCGCCGAGGCGGACCTGTTCGAGCCGCCCGAGCGGCGCCGGCTGCGCGATCTCTCGGTCGCCGTGGATCAGCTGCGCGAAAAATTCGGATTTGCCGCGGTGACGCCCGGCAGCGCGCTCGGCTCGAAGCGCCGCCCGCGCGAGCCGGAGTAGCGTCGCCCTCAGCAGACCGGCCGTCAGCGAGCCCGCAGGTCCTTGTCCTCGAACCGCAGCCCCACCGTCCCATCCTTGCTCGTCACCTGCGGCCCCAGATCGCGGAACTCCGCCGTCGCCCCACCCGGCGCGCGCACAAGTACCGTGCTGTTCTGGTACAGCGGGTAGTATCCGATGAAGACGCGCCGCGCGCCGGGACGCACGGCGCACCCGCAGTCCGTCGCGCTCTGCAGTCCCGCGTTGACCACGACGCGGAGCGTCTGGGCGGAGGCGTTGGTGACGAGCGGCGCGAAATAGGCCTGGTCCGCTGTCCGGCTGGTGGCGGCGATGTTCATGGTCCCCGAGGGCCCGCGCAGCACGGCCGATCCCCGTACGTCCTCACCCATCGGCCGGCCGTCGGCGGAGAGCGGCCGGACCAGCTCCCATTGCGCCACCATCGTCTGCCCTCGCGCGACGCCGATCCGCACGCGCGCTCCCGGAGCCACCGTCCGCGGGGTGCCTTCCCCCACGACCACGCGGACCGGTCCCGCCAGCCCGTTGGTGAACGCCAGGCGCGGCCGAAGCAGGAGCACCACACCCGCCGCCGCCGCCGCGAGCAGCAGTGCCACGAGCACGAGCGCCAGCCAGGGAAACCGGAACGGCTCGGCGCGCGGGTCGGGCGAAAGCACACCCCCGGCCCGCGGGGCCGACCCGGATCCTCCATCGGGAAGCGTCATCAGCGGACTGGGAGAAAGGCTTTGAGGGGGTTCGATGGCGCGGTCGCGGGCGCGCGTGACTCGGCACGCGGCACGGGTGGCGGCGCGATAAGGGTACTGGGCGTCACCCGGAACACCACTGCGCCGCTGACGGAGTCCACGCCGGTCAACATGGCGTCGAACCGTCCCGCGGCGCGGGCGGGGTCGTGCACCCGCACGCCGCTCCCGGGCACCAGCGGGTAGTAGCCCATCCGGAGCGAGTCGCCCGGGGGAATCGTACAGCCGCAGTCCGAGGTATCGCGCCCACTGACGACGGTCACATGCAGGCGACGCGACGTGGCGTTCACCACTAGGGGCGAGAACCGCGCGCGACCGTCAGTACCCGCGCCGACGATCTCGCGCACCTCGCCGCGCACATTGTCGCTGATGAAGCTTCCCTCGACCTCGCCGCCCAGCATGCGTCCCTCGGGTGCGACTGGCCGGACCATGGCCCAGTGCGCTTCGAGCGGCGCCCGCGCACGGAGCGGCAGGCGCGCGCTGTCGCCCGCGGCGACGGTGAACCCGGTGTCCTCCAACGTGACAGCGATGGACTCGGTGAGCCGGTTGTGCACCACCAGCGATGCGTGCGGCCGGACCGAGGCCCAGAGCGCGGTGGCCGCCGCCACCAGCCCGAGCGCCACCAGCGTGCGGCGGCGCCCCGCCGGACGGCGCGGCCGCGCCCGCGGCATCGCCGCGGTGGGCGTCTCGTCTTCCGAGCGGGCCGGCCTGGCCTCGCCGCTCGGCGGGGCCGCGTCCGGGAGTGCACCGCCCGACGCCCGCCCCTCGCGCAGCGCCTCGAGCACCGCGCGGGCGCTGGCATACCGGTCGTCGGGATGCTTGGCGAGGCAGCGGACGATCGCCGCCGAGAGCCAGCCGGGGACGCGGTCGCGGGAGAGCGTGGCGACGGGCACCGGTTCGTGCAGGTGGCGGGTGACGATCTCCTGCGAGTCCTCGCCTTCGAACGGCGGGGCCCCGGTGAGCATCTGGAAGAGCACGACGCCCATGCCGTAGATGTCGGCGCGAGCGTCCACGTCCGCCCGGCCGAGGGCCTGTTCGGGGCTCATGTAGAGCGGCGTGCCGACGATGAAACCGGTCTGGGTGTGGCCGGCCCCGCCGTCCAGCGACTTGACGATGCCGAAGTCGACCAGCAGCGGCCGGCCGGTTCCGGCCTCGATGAGAATGTTGTCGGGCTTCACGTCCCGGTGCACCAGCCCGTTCTCGTGCGCGTGCTGCAACGTCTCGAGAATGGGCTCGGCGATTGCGAGAGCCCGGGCCACCGAGAGCGCCCCGTCCGCCCGCAGCACCTCGGACAGGGTCCGCCCCTCGCAGAACGGCATGACGTAGAAGACCAGCCCCTCGGCCTCGCCGACGAAATGGATCGCGAGGGTGTTGGGATGGCTCAGCCGCGCGATCGCCCGCCCCTCCTGCTTGAACCGCGCGAGCGTGGCCGCGCTCCAGGGGATATCCGACCGGAGCACCTTGACCGCGAGCCGCCGCTGGAGATCCTCGTCCCGGACCTCGTACACCTCGGCGAATCCGCCGCGGCCCAGGAGCCGCATGACCCGGTACTGCCGGCCAAGGGCGCGGGCGAGGGTGTGGCTCCGGTCCGGCTCCGGCGGCCGGTCTACGGCCGGCGCGTGATCGGGCCCGAGCAGCGCCAGACTGCCCGGCCCGCAGCGCGGGCAATGGGTGCTGCCGTCGGGCAGCGGGCCGCGACAAGACGAACAGACGAGCAGGGGCAGCGGACCTCCGGGAGCGACGGGCGAGTTCGGACGGTCGATTCGGACAGTATAGGCTAACCCCGGCGGCGGGAAGTCACCCGCCGCCCGCCGCCCGCCGCAGGCTGCTTGCGGACCCGGTCTTCCATGACCCCAGGTGTCTCACAATCAACGCACATTATGCACTTCTCATCTCGACTTGACAGCCTTTCTGCGCGATTCTCGCATTCTTGCGCTGACATTTTGGCCGATTATGCAAGAAATGCTTGACAGCGGTTGTCCGTGCCTCCATACTCACCCGGGAGCGCTGCTTCTGGTCCGGGCGGACGCTCGCGGCCGATCAGGCCACCCACTCTCTAACCCGGGAAGTGTGTCATGCGAGGACATGCCCGATGGGGCTCGGCACTTGTCGCCCTCTGTGCCCTGGCGCCACACGCGCTGCTGGCGCAGGGAACACCAGCCACGCCTAGCCTCGCGGACGTGGCCAAGTCGGCCGCCGACAATACGGTCGCTATCAATTTCGCCTGGACCCTGGTGGCGGGATTCCTCGTGATGTTCATGCAGGCCGGCTTCGCCATGGTGGAGACGGGATTCACCCGGGCCAAGAATGCCAGCCATACCATCACGATGAACTTCATGGTGTACGGGATCGGAATGCTGGCCTACTGGGCAGTGGGCTTCGCCCTCCAGGCGGGCGGGGTCGGGGCGCTCGGCACCCTCGGCGGCTACGATCAGTTGAACCAGGAGTTCGTGGTCACCCTGTTCGGGAAGTCCTTCGGCCTGTTCGGGACCCAGGGCTTCTTCCTCACGGGCGTGGCCTACACCGCGCCGGTCTTCGCCTACTTCCTGTTCCAGATGGTGTTCATGGACACGGCGGCGACGATCCCCACGGGCGCACTGGCCGAGCGCTGGAAGTTCTCCGCGTTCTGCGTCTTCAGCCTGTTCGTGGGAGCCGTGATCTACCCCATCTACGGCAACTGGGTCTGGGGCGGTGGCTGGCTCTCGCAGCTGGGCAACAACTTCGGCCTCGGGCACGGCCACGTGGATTTCGCGGGCAGCTCGGTGGTGCACATGACCGGCGGCGTGATGGCGCTCGTCACCTGCAAGTTGCTGGGCGCCCGGCGCGGCAAGTACAACGCCGACGGCTCGGCCAACGCCATCCCGGGACACAACATCCCGATGGCCATGATCGGCACGTTCATCCTCATGTTCGGCTGGTTCGGCTTCAACGCCGGCTCGACCCTGGCGGGGAGCGACCTGCGCATCGGCGTCATCGCCACCAACACGATGCTCGCCGGCGCGGCCGGCAGCGCCATCGCGATGCTCTACATGTGGCTCAAGTACGGCAAGCCCGATCCCTCGATGATCGCGAACGGGGCGCTTGCCGGCCTCGTCGCCATCACCGCGCCGTGCGCCTTCGTCACGGCGCCGTCGGCGGTGCTGATCGGCGGGGTGGCGGGCGCGCTGGTCTGCTGGTCGGTGTTCTTCGTCGAGCGCACGCTCAAGCTCGACGATCCGGTCGGCGCCATCTCGGTGCACGGCGTCAACGGCCTGTGGGGCATCCTGTCGCTCGGCCTGCTGGCCGACGGGACGTACGGCGATGGGTTCAACGGCGTGAAGGGCGCCGTCACCGGGCTCTTCTATGGTGACGCGTCCCAATTCCTCGCGCAGGTAGTCGGCGGCGTGGCCAACATCGTCGGCGTCGGCGTGCTCACCGTCATCGCCTGGCAGATCACCTCGCTGGTGACCAAGGGCCACCGCATCTCCGCCGAGATCGAAGAGCTGGGCCTCGACATTCCGGAGATGGGGGCGCTCGCCTATCCCGATTCGTCCGACCTTTCCGTGGGCACCGTGATGCTGAGCGGCCCCGCGGCGAGGTCGACGACCAGCATCGCGGCCTGAGGCACACGACCATGAAGCTCATCACCTGCGTGATCCGCCCCGAACGGCTGGCTGAAGTGAAGAGCGCGCTCTTCCGCGCCGGCGTCACCGGCATCACCATCACCCGCGTGAGCGGCCACGGCGGGGAGAAGGAGATCGTCGAGCAGTATCGCGCCACCAGCGTGGTGCTGGAGTTCCGCGAGAAGGTCAAGATCGAGATGGTCTGCTCGGAGCCGTTCGTGCAGCCGACCGTCGACGCCATCCTCAGGTCGGCCCGCACCGGCGTGGTGGGCGACGGCAAGATCTTCGTGCAGCCGATCGAGACCGTCATCCGCATCCGCACCGGCGAGCGCGACAACGCCGCGCTCACGCCCGTCACCGCCGATTCGGTGCAGCGCCATGCGCTGGAAACGGCCCACACCTGAACGGTGTCCACCTGGACGCGGGCGCGGCGCGGGCGCTCGCGCTCGCCGTGGTGCTCGCGTCCCGGCTGCCCCTGCTTCTTCACCCTTTGACCGCGCGAGACACCGTCATGGCCACTACCGCCCGCACCAAAGCCCCCGGCCGTGTCGCCCAGACCAGTGAGGTCGGCATGCTCCTGGACCTGATCAGGCAGAAGAACGCGAAGGTCGTGGACGTCAAGTTCTGCGACCTGCCCGGGACCTGGCAGCACTTCTCCATCCCGGCCGCCACGCTCGACGAGGACATGATCCGAGAGGGTCTCGGCTTCGACGGCTCGTCCATCCGCGGCTTCCAGGCCATCAACGAGAGCGACATGCTGCTGCTCCCGGACGTCTCGACGGCGTTCGTGGATCCGGTGCTGGAGGTGCCAACCCTCTCGCTGACGTGCGACATCTACGACCCGCTCACGCTCGAGCCCTACACGCGCGATCCGCGGTTCATCGCCTTCAAGGCGGAGGAGTACCTGCGCACGACGGGCATCGCCACCACGTCGTACTGGGGGCCCGAGGCGGAGTTCTTCATCTTCAACTCCGTGCGGTTCGACCAGAACGCCCACGAGGGGTACTACCATATCGACGCCGAGGAAGGGGTCTGGAACTCGGGGCGGAACGGCGGCACGCCCAACCTGGGCCACCGTCCGCGGCACAAGGAGGGCTATTTCCCGGTTCCCCCGGTCGACCGGCTGCAGGACGTCCGCTCGAAGATCATGCTCGCGCTGATCGAGGCGGGCATTCCGGTCGAGGTGCAGCATCACGAGGTGGCCACCGCGGGCCAGGCCGAGATCGACTTCCGGTTCGGCACCCTGGTGCAGACCGCCGACCGCATGATGGCCTACAAGTACGTCATCAAGAACGTCTGCCATAACCTGGGCTACACGGCCACGTTCATGCCCAAGCCGCTCTTCGGCGACAACGGATCGGGCATGCACGTGCACCAGTCACTCTGGAAGGGCGACCACCCGCTGTTCTACGACGAGAACGGCTACGCGCTGCTCTCCGAGACCGCGCGCCATTACATCGGCGGCCTCATCGCGCACGCCCCGGCGCTGCTGGCGCTCTGTGCGCCCACGACGAACAGCTATCGTCGCCTGGTGCCCGGCTTCGAGGCGCCCGTCAACCTCATGTATTCGGCCCGGAACCGGTCGGCCATCTGCCGGATCCCGACCTACTCGAGCAGCCCGAAAGCTCGGCGGGTGGAGTTTCGCGCGCCGGATCCCACCGCCAACCCGTACCTCGCGTTCTCCGCGCTCCTCATGGCGGGCCTCGACGGCATCCAGCGCAAGCTCGAGCCGCCAGCGCCGATCGACGAGGACCTGTACGAGCTGCACGACGAGCGGAAGCAGAGCATCAAGACGGTGCCGGGGTCCCTGGCGGAAGCCGTGGCCGCCCTGGAAGCCGATCACGACTTCCTGCTGGAAGGTGAGGTCTTCACGCCGGACGTCCTGGACGCGTGGATCTCGCTCAAGCGGACGAAGGACATCGCGCCGATCAATCTCCGGCCGCACCCGTACGAGTTCTTCCTGTACTACGACGCCTGAGCGCACCGGGCGCACCGCGCCCGTCAGCTGTCGCCGCCCCGACGGGGGGAGGCCGCGCTCCCCCCCTCGATTAGATTCCCGCGATGCCCAACCCTCTCCGCAGCGATGCGATTACCGCCGGCGTCCAGCGCGCCCCCAACCGGGCGATGCTTCGCGCCGTCGGCTTCGGCGACGCGGACTTCGGCAAGCCGATCATCGGGATCGCCAACGGCTACAGCACGATCACGCCGTGCAATGCCGGCCTCGACGTGCTCGCGCACCGGGCCGAGGCCGCGGTGCGAGCGGCCGGCGCCATGCCGCAGATCTTCGGCACGATCACCGTGAGCGACGGGATCTCGATGGGGACGGAGGGGATGAAGTACTCGCTCGTCTCCCGCGAGGTGATCGCGGACTCGATCGAGACCGCCTGCGGCGCGGAGAGCATGGATGGGGTGGTGGCCGTCGGCGGCTGCGACAAGAACATGCCGGGCGCGATGATCGCGATCGCCCGGATGAATATCCCCGCGATCTTCGTCTACGGCGGCACCATCCGCCCGGGCCACCTGCACGGCCGGGACCTGACCGTGGTCAGCGCCTTCGAAGCCGTGGGCCAGTTCAGCGCCGGCCGTATCGACGAGCGCGAGCTGCTCGAGGTCGAGCGCCACGCCTGCCCCGGCAAGGGCTCCTGCGGGGGGATGTTCACCGCCAACACGATGTCGTCCGTGTTCGAGGCCATGGGCATGAGCCTGCCCGGATCCTCCACGATGGCCGCGGAGGACGCGGAGAAGGCCGAGAGCGCGGCGCAGTCGGGCGAGGTGCTGGTGGAAGCCGTGCGCCGGCACCTCCTGCCCCTTCAGATCCTCACGCGCCAGGCATTCGAGAACGGCATCGCGGTGGCCATGGCCATCGGCGGCAGCACCAACGCCGTGCTCCACCTGCTCGCCATCGCCCATTCGGCCGGCGTGCCGCTCGAGCTCGACGACTTCGAGGCCATCCGCGCCCGGGTCCCGGTGCTCTGCGACCTCAAGCCGTCCGGCCGCTACGTGGCCACCGACCTGCACGCGGCCGGCGGGGTGCCGCAGGTGATGAAGATGCTCCTGGCGCACGGGCTGCTCCACGGCGGCGCGCTGACCATCAGCGGAAAGACCGTCGCCGAAACGCTCGCCCACCTGCCGGTCGAGCCGCGGGGCGACCAGGACGTGATCCGGCCATGGGGCAAGCCGCTGTACGCCCAGGGCCACCTGGCGGTGCTGCGCGGAAACCTGGCTCCCGAGGGGTCCGTCGCCAAGATCACCGGCGTGAAGCAGCGGCG
The DNA here is from genome assembly GCA_963815515.1 of uncultured Gemmatimonadales bacterium. Lineage (GTDB taxonomy): Bacteria > Gemmatimonadota > Gemmatimonadetes > Gemmatimonadales > GWC2-71-9 > CAVVWJ01. Next base: position 1,286,206 of record CAWFGP010000003.1, on the reverse strand, counting down.
CATCACTGGCCCGGCCCGCATCTTCGAGTCGGAGGAGGCCTGCCTCGAGGTCATTCTCGCCGGCGGCATCCGGCCGGGCGACGTGCTCGTCATCCGCTACGAGGGGCCGCGCGGCGGGCCCGGTATGCGGGAGATGCTCGCGCCGACGTCGGCCATCATCGGCGCCGGGCTCGGCGACTCGGTGGCGCTGATCACGGACGGACGCTTCTCCGGCGGAACCTACGGGCTGGTGGTGGGGCACGTCGCGCCCGAGGCCGCCGTCGGCGGACCGATCGCGCTGGTCCAGGAGGGTGACTCGATAACCATCGACGCGGACGAGCGGCTTCTCTCCCTCGGCGTGGGCGACGACGAGCTGGCCCGGCGGCGGAGCGCCTGGCATCCGCCCGCCCCGCGCTATACGGCAGGCGTGCTGCACAAGTACGCGCGCCAGGTCTCGAGTGCCAGCCTGGGTGCGGTGACCGATCTCTAACGCCACGGCGCGCGTGGCCCCCGGGGCCGCGGGGGGCGTCGATCGGCCGCGTTCCTCGGCACGCGCCACGCGGGCGGCGGCGCTCGCCCTCGTGTGCCTCATCCTGTTCGCCGCGCTCGCGGTGGCTGTCCAGGTGGGGTGGACGCAGGCGCTGGACACCCGGCTGATGCTGGCCCTGGGCCGGCATCGGCCAAACTGGTCCACCCAGGTCATGCGTGCCGCGAGCTTCCTGGGCTCGGGCGGGGTCGAGATTCCGCTCAGCCTCCTCATCAGCCTTCGGCTGGCGATGATCCGGCGTCGCTCCGAAGCCGTCGGCTACGCTAGCGCGACGCTGAGCGGCTGGGCGCTCTATGGGTTGCTCAAATACCTCTTCCATCGCGCCCGTCCGCATGTGATTCTCCGCCTCATGCGCGGCGGCGGCTGGTACTCCTTTCCGTCCGGCCATGCTACGCTGACGCCGCTCGTGTTCGGTCTCGGGGCGCTCATCTGGGCCGCGCCCTGGCCGCGCACGACGCGGCTGGCGCTGGTGGGCGCCGCGGTGTTGCTCTCGCTCCTCGTCGCGTTCTCGAGGATGTACCTCGGGATGCACTGGCCTTCGGACGTGATCGGCGGGTTGCTGGTCGGGACCGGGTGGGCGGCATTGTGGGTCTGGTGGTGGGAGCGGGCAGGGCGGCGGGAGGCCCCGAGCCGCCGGGTCTAGCTCACCGCCGCACCGAGCCATGGGGCTTGGCTTAGCTCACCCCGGCTCCGAGGACCATGGCCGCCACTCGTTCGCCCATTTCCCGGGTGCCCACAGTGGCTTCCCCGCGGCCGGCAATATCGGGGGTCCTCGCCCCGGCCGTCAGGACCTCGGCCACCGCCAGATCGACCCGATCGGCTGCCTCGCGCTGATCGAGCCCGTAGCGGAGCAGCATGGCCACCGACGCGATGGCGCCGAGCGGGTTGGCGATGCCCTGGCCAGCGATGTCCGGGGCCGAACCGTGCACCGGCTCGAACAGCCCCGGCCCGTCGCCGATGGAGGCCGAGGGAAGCAGCCCCAGCGAGCCCGTAAGCACCGCCGCTTCGTCGCTCAGGATGTCACCGAAGAGGTTTTCGGCGAGCAGCACATCGATGGCGGCGGGGTGGGACACCAGGCGCATGGCAGCGTAATCGACGTAGAGGTGCTCGAGCCGCACCTCCGGGTAGTCCAGCCCGACACGGGTCACCGTCTCCCGCCAGAGCTGGGAGACCTCCAGGACGTTGGCCTTGTCCACCGACGTGACCAGCCGCCGCCGGCCCCTCGCTGCCTCGAACGCCACCCGTGCCACCCGCTCGATTTCGGCCACGGAGTACCGCATGGTGTTGACCGCGGTCTCGCGCTCGAGTGACCTGGGCTGGCCGTAATACAGCCCGCCCAGCAGCTCCCGCACGATCAGGAGGTCCACCCCTTCCAGCCGCTCGGGCCGGAGCGGGGAGGCATGGCGCAGGGCGGGGTGCACGGTGGCGGGCCGCAGGTTGGCATACGCACCAAGGACCTTCCTCAGGGCCAGGAGACCCGCCTCGGGCCGCCGGCGGCCTTCGGCCGCGGCAAGAGACGGGTGGCCGACCGCCCCGAGCAGTACCGCGTCGGCCTGGACCACCGCGTCCGCAGTGCGCGCCGGCAGCGAGTCATCGGCCTCGGCCACCCCGGCCGCGCCGACGGCGTACTCCGCCGTGTCCAGGCCGAAACCGAAGAGCTCGGCGGCTGCCTGCAGGACCCGGAGGGCCTCGGCCGTCACCTCGGGGCCAATGCCATCGCCGGGCAGCACCGCGATGGTATAGCGTGTCATGCGGGCGCCCCGCCGGCGATGGCACCGCGCCGGCGCTCGAACGCCGCGATGGCCGTCTCGTTCCGCAGCGTCTTGCCGATCTCGTCCAGCCCCTGGAGCAGCATCTCCCGCCGATACTCGTCCATGATGAACCCAGCCTGAAAGCCCCGTCCGTCACGCACGGTTCGCTCCACCAGGTCGATAGTGAGGTCATAGCCCCCACCGGCCGCCGCCGTCCGCCGGAACAATTCCTGGACCTGGGGCTCTTGCAAAACCACGGGCAGCAAGCCATTTTGGCAGCAGTTGCCGAAGAAGATATCGGCGAAGGATGGGGCGACAATAGCCCGGAAGCCGTACTCTGCCAGCGCCCACGGTGCATGCTCGCGCGAGCTGCCGCAACCGAAGTTGGACCCGGCAATCAGAATCGAAGCGCCCTCGGCTCCGGGCCGATTGAGCTCGAAATCCGGGTTGGGCGAACCGTCCGCCAGGTAGCGCCAGTCGAAGAACAGCGACGGTCCGAAGCCGGTCCGCTCGATTCGCTTCAGGAACTGCTTCGGAATGATCTGATCGGTGTCGACGTTGGCTCTAGGCAGCGAAACGGCGCGTCCGGAGTGCTTTTTGAACGGTTGCATACGATCCTGGATAAATATTCTGACTTTCGGATATGATAACGTGCTACATTACTTCAAGTGAAATCAGCAATTAGTTGTCAACGTTGGTGGTACATTCATCAAGTAAAGCATTACATCACCACGTATACCACCATACTTCCCATGCATATCTAGGCTTTTAGCCCCGCATATAGCTTCGAACGTCCACCAGACACCCTTCGACCGCCGCCGCGACCGCCATAACCGGGCTGACGAGGTGCGTGCGCCCTCCCCTCCCCTGCCGTCCTTCGAAATTGCGGTTCGATGTCGACGCGCAGCGCTCGCCCGGTCCCAGGATATCGTCGTTCATCCCGAGGCACATCGAACAGCCCGGATTGCGCCACTCGAATCCGGCGTCGGTGAAGATCCGGTCCAGTCCCTCGCGCTCGGCCTGCGCCTTCACCAGCTGGGAGCCGGGCACGACCATCGCGCGCACGCCGCCCGCGACTTTTCTACCGTGTGCCACTTTGGCAGCCTCGCGAAGGTCCTCAATTCTGGCGTTGGTACACGACCCCAGGAACACGCGATCGACCTTGAGACCTTCGAGCGGTGTGCCCGGAACGAGGCCCATGTACTCGAGCGCGCGAGCGTAGGACTCGCGGTCGGCGTCGGACGATTGGTCGGCCGGATCGGGCACGCGCTCGGTGATCTCAGCCGTCATCCCGGGGCTCGTCCCCCAGGTGACCTGGGGGCCCAACCTGGCGGCGTCGATCTCGATCGTGGCGTCGAAGGCGGCGCCGGGATCGCTATGGAGCGACTCCCATTCGGAACGGAGACGGTCCCAAGTCGCCCCCGTGGGCGCCCGCGGACGCCCCCGCAGGTACGCCGTCGTGATGGCATCGGGGGCCACCATGCCGGCCCGGGCGCCGGCCTCGATGGACATGTTGCAGACCGTCATCCGGCCTTCCATGGAGAGCGCCCGGATGGCCTCGCCGGTGTACTCGATGACGTGCCCGGTGGCGCCGGCGGTTCCGATGCGGCGGATCAGCGCCAGCACCAGGTCCTTCGCGGTCACTCCGGCGGCCGGGAGGCCGGAGAAGCGGACTTCCATGGTCCGGGGCCGGGACTGGACGATGCACTGTGTGGCCAGGACGTGCTCGACCTCGCTCGTGCCGATGCCGAAGGCCAGAGCCCCGAACGCGCCGTGGGTGGAGGTATGGGAGTCCCCGCAGACGATGACCATCCCGGGCTGGGTGAGGCCCAGCTCGGGCCCGATCACGTGCACGATGCCCTGCTCGGGACTGTCGAGGTCGAAGAGCTCCACCCCGAACTCCCGGGCGTTCCGCCCCAGGGCGGCGACCTGGCGGGCAGAGACCTGATCGGCGATCGGGAGCCGCCGGTCGCCGGTGGGAACGTTGTGGTCGACGGTCGCGACCGTGAGCTCCGGCCGCCGGACGCCCCTGCCCGCCAGCCGGAGCCCCTCGAAGGCCTGGGGCGAGGTGACCTCGTGGACCAGGTGGAGGTCCACGTACAGCAGCGCCGGGCCGCCTGGCGGGCCGCCCGGGTCCTCGACGACGTGTGCCTCCCAGACCTTGTCGAACAGGGTGCGGGGTGCCGTCACGAGACGGTCGCGGCCTTCCGTGCGGCCGGCTCCTTGGGCTCCCCGGCGGCCCGCTGGGCGGCCTTCCCCTCCTCGGACCAGGGCATCATGGCCCGGAGCTCGGCTCCGACGCGCTCGATCTGGTGGTCCCGATCGGCCTGGCGCATCCGCTCGAAGTTCGGCCGGCCGTTCCGGTTCTCCGCCAGCCACTCCCGGGCGAACGACCCGTTCTGGATCTCGTCGAGGATCCGCTTCATCTCCGCGCGGGTCTCGTCGGTGATGACCCGCGGCCCCCGGGTGTAGTCGCCGTACTCGGCCGTGTCGCTGATCGAGTAGCGCATGAACTGCATCCCGCCCCGGTACATCAGGTCGACGATCAGCTTGAGCTCGTGCAGGCACTCGAAGTACGCCATCTCGGGCCGGTAGCCGGCGGCGGTCAGGGTCTCGAAGCCCGCCTTCACCAGGGCCGTGACCCCGCCACAGAGCACCGCCTGCTCGCCGAACAGGTCGGTCTCGGTCTCTTCGCGGAAGGTCGTCTCGATGACGCCCGCGCGGGTACACCCGATGCCCGAGGCATATGCCAGGGCGTTGGCCAGGGCCTGGCCGCTCGCGTCCTGGTGCACCGCCACGAGCCCGGGCACGCCCCGGCCGCCCTCGAATTCGCTCCGGACCAGGTGTCCGGGCGACTTCGGCGCCACCATCGACACGTCCACGCCCGCCGGCGGCGCGATCTCGCCGTAATGGATGTTGAACCCGTGGGCGAACATCAGGGTCTTGCCCGGCTTGAGCCCCTGAGCCACGCCGCCCTCGTAGATGGCCCGGCCGTCCTGATCGGGCGTGAGCATCATGATGACGTCGGCCGCGGCCGCCGCCTCGGCGACCGTCCGGACGTCGAGTCCCGCGGCCTCGGCCTTGTCCCACGAGCCGCCCCCCTTCCGGAGGCCGACGATGACCTTGGCGCCGCTGTCGCGGAGGTTGAGGGCGTGGGCGTGCCCCTGGCTGCCGTAGCCGATGATGGCGAAGGTGCGGCCGGCAAGGCGGCTTCGGTCGGCGTCGGTGTCGTAGTACACGCGCACGGGATCGTTCGTCATGACTCCGTCTCTCGTTAGGTGTTGGCCGGCACCCGGGCGCCGGCATCGGTCAGTCCGAGCTCGAGCGCCACGGCGCCGCTGCGCGCCACCTCCAGCACCTCGAACCGCTCGAGCGCGCGGATGCAGGAGAGCACGAAGGCCTCCGACCCGGTCAGCTCGACGATGATGGCCTCGGGGCTGTCGTCCACCACCGAGGCATGGTACAGCTGCACCACGTCGAGCAGCTCGCCGTAGCGCTCGCCGGTGGCGCGCACCTTCACCAGCGCCAGCTCGCGGCTCACGCCGTCACGGGCCGGAAAGGCGGCGGCGGCGCGGACGCCGACCACCTTCTGCAACTGCTGCACGGCACGCTCGGCCGTGGCTTCGTCGGACTGGATCATGATCGTGAGTCTCGAGATGCCCGGCGTCACCGTCGGCCCGACGGCCAGACTGCGCACGGGCAGGTTTCGCCGCCGGAGCAGCCCGACGGCACGGGTAAAGGTGATGAGACGGTCCTCCAGCAGCACGGTCACGGCGCGCGTGACGGTCATGCGGTGACCGCTTCCGACTCGATCGGCTCGCTGAGCGACGCGCCCGGTGGAATCATCGGGAACACATTCGCCTCCTGCTCGATGAGGAACTCGATGAGCGCCGGGCCGTCGTGGTCGAGCGCGCCGCGCAGAGCCGCATCCACCTGATCGCCGCGCTCGACGCGCCACCCCGGGATACCGTACGCCTCGGCCAGGCGCACGTAGTCGGGGCTCCAGATCGGCGTCGAGGAGTAGCGGCGGCCGTGGAAGAACTGCTGCCACTGCCGCACCATGCCCAGATACCCGTTGTTGAAGATCGCCATCTTCACCGGGATCCGTTCCTGCACCATGGTGGCGATCTCCTGCATGTTCATCTGGAAGCCGCCGTCGCCCGAGATGGCCCAGACCGGCTCGCCGGGGCGGGCCATCACCACGCCCATGGCGGCCGGCACCGCGAAGCCCATGGTGCCGAGGCCGCCGGAGGTGATGTGGGTGTTGGGCCGCTGATAGCGGAACAGCTTGGCCACCCACATCTGGTGCTGGCCCACGTCGGAGACGACCGTGCACCGGCCCTGGCTGGCATCCTCCACGGCGCCGAGGATCCCCTCGGCCGAGAGCTCGCCCTTGAAGCTTTCGAACCGGGGCCGGACGAAGGTCGCGATCTCGGCGCGCCACGCGTCGCAGTGTCGCGCCTCGAGCGCCTCGAGCAGCTCGCGGAGGATGCCGCGCGCGTCGCCCACCAGTCCGACGGCCACAGGGACGTTCTTCCCGATCTCCGACGCGTCGAGCTCGATGTGAATCACCTTGGCACCGCGCGCGAACGCGGCGAGGTTGCCGGTCACCCGGTCGTCGAACCGGAGCCCGATACCGATGATGAGGTCGGCCTGCTGAATGGCGCGGTTGACGTGTACCTCGCCATGCATCCCCGGCATGCCGAGGTGCAGCGGATGAGACTCCGGAAACGCACTGATCCCGAGCAGCGTCGTGATGACCGGGACGCCCGTGCGCTCCGCCAGCGTGCGCAGCTCGTCGTACGCGTCGCTCAGGATCACGCCGTGACCCGCCATGATGAGCGGGCGCTCGGCCCGGGCAATGAGCCGCGCCGCCTCGACCAGCGCCGTCGGCGTCGGGCGGCCGATCAATCCCTCCCGCCGTCCCGTCGCCCCCCGCGCGCTCCCGTTCGCCCCGCCGGCGTACTCGAGCTTCTGGTTCTGCACGTCCTTGGGCACGTCGAGCAGCACCGGCCCGGGCCGGCCTTCCCGGGCTACGGCGAACACCTCGTGGACTGCCTCCGCCAGCTCCTCGACGTCCTCGACCAGCCGGTTGTGCTTGGTGATCGGCTGGGTGATGCCGATGATGTCGGTCTCCTGGAACGCGTCGCGTCCGATCATGGCGCGCGGCACCTGCCCGGTGATCGCCACCAGCGGCGTGTTGTCCATGTGCGCCGTGGCGATCCCGGTCACCAGGTTGGTCGCGCCGGGGCCGGACGTCGCGACACAGACGCCCGGCCGGCCGCTGGCGCGGGCGTAGCCATCGGCCGCGTGGGCCGCGGCCTGCTCGTGGCGCACCAGCACGTGGCGGAGCTCGGGGTATTCGGGCAGCGCGTGGTAGAACGGCATGATCGCGCCGCCGGGGTACCCGAAGAGCACGTCCACGCCTTCCTCGAGCAGGGCCCGGCAGAGGATCTGCGAGCCCGTGAGCTGCTCTCGCATTACACGCCCCACAGGTAAACGGAGTTGAGCGAGCTGGCCTCGAGCCGGTCGGCGTGATGGGCCTTGTTGAGCGCGTGGATCAGCGCCCGGGCGCTGGCCTCGACGATGTCCGTGGAGGCCCCGTTGCCCGAGAGCGACTTGCCGTCGACCTTGACCTGGAGAAACACCTGGCCCACGCTGTCGCGGCCGGGCGTAAGCGAGCGGAGCGAGAGGCTCAGCACCTCGATGGGGCGCCCCAGGATCTCGCTGATGGCCGTGAACGCCGCCGAGATCGGGCCGTCGCCGGTGCCGCGCGCCGAGCGCTCGCCCGCCCAGGCTCCCGTCATCCGCACCTCGGCGGTCGGCGTGATGCTGCCGCAGACGACGCGCAGGTGGCTCAGCTGATACTCCTCGGGCGCGTCGTGGAAGCTCTCGTGCACCAGGGCCAGCAGGTCCTCGTCGAGGATCTCGCGCTTGCGGTCGGCGAGCGCGCTGAACTGGCGGTAGACCTCGGCCAGCTGGAGGTCGGTCAGGTCGTACCCCAGCTCGCGGTAGCGGCGCTCGAGCGCGTGGCGGCCCGAGTGCTTGCCCAGCACCAGCGTCGAGCGCGGGATGCCGACCATCTCGGGCCGGATGATCTCGTACGTCAGCCCGTTCTGCATCATGCCGTGCTGGTGGATCCCCGCCTCGTGCGCGAAGGCGTTCCGGCCGACGATGGCCTTGTTGGGCTGGGGAAAGCTGCCGGTGAGGTAGGAGAGCAGCTGGCTCGTGCGGTAGATCTCGCGGGTCTCGACGTTGCAGCGGAAGCCCAGCAGCGGCCCGCGGACGTGGCTGGCCATGACCAGCTCCTCCATCGCCGCGTTCCCGGCGCGCTCGCCGATCCCGTTCACGGTGCACTCGATCTGCCGGGCACCCGCGGCGATGGCCGCGAGCGAGTTGGCCGTGGCCAGGCCGAGGTCGTCGTGGCAGTGCGCGCTCAGCACCACCCCGTCCGCGCCCGGCACCCGGGCCAGGATGGTGCGGAACATCTCGCCGTATTCGGCCGGCATGGCGTAACCGACGGTGTCGGGCAGGTTCACCGTCCGGGCCCCCTCCTCGATCGCCGCCTGCACCACCTGGCACAGGAAGTCGGGGTCGGTGCGGCTGGCATCTTCGGCGGAGAACTCGACGTCGTCGGTGTACTGGCGCGCCTGGCGGATGGCCGCCCGCGCCCGGGCCAGCACGTCGGCGCGGGTGGTCTTGAGCTTGTCCTTGATGTGCAGATCCGACGTCGAGATGAAAACGTGGATCCGGCCCCGCGCCGCGGGCCTGAGCGCCTCCCCGGCGAGCTCGATGTCGCGCTCGTGGCAGCGCGCCAGCGCGGCGATCACCGGCCGGCGGATCTCAGTGGCGATCTGGTGCACGCTGCGAGAGTCGCCGTCGGAAGCGGCCGGGAAGCCCGCCTCCATGACGTCCACCCCCAGCGCGTCAAGCTGCCGGGCGAGTCGCAGCTTCTCCTCGGGCGTGAGACTGTTGCCGGGAGCCTGCTCGCCGTCGCGCAGAGTCGTGTCGAAAATCAGGACGTCGGAGGGTGCCATACGGGTGCCGAGCTCGTCGATATAGGGTGAAACGAAAAGCGCCGCGATCCTTTCGGTCCGCGGCGCCGGTGCATTCTGTCGAGACCCTGCTACTGTCTCACGTTGCTCGTATCGGCACGCCGCGGACCCCTTGCTCACCAATAAGGACGGTAAGCAGGAGGCTAAGCAGGACGACGAGGAGCGCGAGGCTGATGCGCATGGGGTCCGGAGCAGGTGGAAACGGTGGCCGGGTGCGAGCTTGGCCGGTTATCTACTCAGCCTAACCCGCGGTCCGGTGACATGTCAAGGGGTCGAAGCCCTTGACTCATTCACGCCGCTGCATAATAATACGTTCATGAACGCCACGCACCTCGCCCCGGTCATCGTCCTTCTTAATACCACCGGCTCCTCGGGAGCGACCGGGTAAGCGAGCAGCATGGCGCACGACCCCCGGCCCGCTCCGACGAGGAGCGGGCTTTTTGTTGCCCCGCATCGGTCTCTCCGGCCGCCAGGGGCGCCACCAGCAGGAGGTACCATGGCCGCCCCTGGGCAGCGGATCCACCCGGCCGGTTCCCGTCATCCCGATCCCCGACACGCGGCGACCCCGCCGTCGGAGGCCCTGGACGCCACCCGAGAGCACGACGCCTGCGGCGTCGGCTTCGTGGCGCACGCCTCGGGCGTGCGCTCCCACGAGGTCGTGTCGATGGCGCTCGAAGCGGTGGCGCGCGTGGCCCACCGCGGGGCCGCCTCGACCGACAACTCCGGCGACGGCGCCGGCCTGCTGACGCAGATCCCGCATCGCCTCTTCTATCGGGACGCGTATCGGCTCGGCCTGCACCTCCAGCCGGGACTGCCGTTCGGCGTCGGGGCGTTCTTCTTCCCGCGTGAGCCCCAGGCGCTCGGGCAGGCCGTGGCACTGGTCGAGGCCGTGCTCGCCGAGGACGGCATCCCCTTCCTCGGCTGGCGCGACGTTCCCACCAATACCGCCGCCCTCGGGCCCACGGCGCTGGCCTCGTGCCCGGTGATCCGCCAGGTGCTGGTGGGGCGGCCCGCGATGGCACGGGACGAGGAGGCGTGGGAGCAGGCGCTGTACCTGGCGCGACGAGAGATGGAGCGACGGGTGGAGGAGCGAAATCTGCCCGGCTTCTACGCCTGCTCGCTCTCCTGCCGCACCATCGTCTACAAGGCTCTGCTCACCGGGACTCAGCTCCCCGCCTTCTTCAGCGACTTCCGCTATCCCGAGTACGAGAGCGCGATCGCGATCTTCCACCAGCGCTACTCCACCAACACGCTCCCGAGCTGGCCACTCGCCCAGCCGTTCCGGCTCCTCGCCCACAACGGCGAGATCAACACGCTCTGGGGCAACCGGAACGCCATGACGATGCGCCAGCCGATGCTCGCCTCGCCGGTCTGGGGCAAGAAGATCGAGCGTCTGCGGGACGTCATCTGGCGCGAGGGCAGCGACTCCGCCAGCCTCGACAACGCCATGGAGCTCCTCACCCGCTCCGGCCGCGACGTGGTGCACACCGCCATGATGACGGTGCCGCAGGCCTGGGAGAAGTACCCCGACCTCGACCCCGGCGTGAAGGCGTTCTACGAGTACCACCAGTGCGTGCTCGAGCCGTGGGATGGCCCGGCGGCCATCGCGTTCACCGACGGCGTGCTCTGCGGCGCGTCGGTGGACCGGAACGGCCTCCGCCCCTCCCGCTACAAGGTCCGGCGCGACGGGCTGGTGGTCTCGGGCTCGGAGGTCGGGCTGGTGGATCTGGACCCGCGCGAGGTGGTCGAGTGCGGCAAGGTGGGTCCCGGCGAGGTGCTCGTGGTGGACACCAGGCGAGGTGAGGTCATCCGAAACGTCGACGCCAAGCGCGAAGTCGCTTCGCGGCGACCCTACGCGCGCTGGGTCGCGCGCTACATGGCGACGCTCGTGCCCGACCCCGCACGCGTGCCCCCCGACCATCAAGGCGAAACGCTGGTCCGGGCACAGCGCAGCTTCGGGTACGGGTTCGAGGACCTGCGCCTGGTGCTCGAGCCGATGGGCGGTACCGGCGCCGACCCGGTCTGGAGCATGGGCGACGACACCCCCATCCCGCCGCTCTCGGCGGTGCCGCAGAGTCTCTACGCCTATTTCCGGCAGCGTTTCGCGCAGGTGACCAACCCGCCGATCGACTCGCTCCGCGAGGCGATGGTGATGTCGCTCCGCATGCACCTCGGCCGCCGGGGCTCCCCCCTGCTCGAGCGGCCGAGCTACGCCCGGATGCTCCGCCTGGAACACCCGGTGCTTCTGCCCGAGGAGATGGCCGCGCTCCGGAACGTGGCGGGCTTCTCGACCGTCACGCTGGACGCGGTGTGGGACGCGACCCGGGGAACCGACGGGCTCCGGCCGGCGCTCACCGCGCTCCGCCGCGCCGCCGAGCGGGCGGCGCGGCGCGGCGCGCACATCCTCATCATCAGTGATCGGGCCGCGGATCACACCCACGCACCGATCCCCATGCTGCTCGCCATCGGCGCCGTGCGGCAGCACCTGGTGCACACCGGACTGCGAGCGCGCGTCGGCATCGTCGCCGAAGCGGGCGACGCGTTCGACATCCACCACTTCGCCACGCTCATCGGGTATGGCGCGGAGGCGGTGCACCCCTGGCTGGCGCTCGAGACGCTCGACGGACTCTTCGCCGAGGACCGGGCACTGTCCCGGCGCGAGCGGGAGGCCGAGACCGCGCCGCGTCCGGCGCCGGCCGAAGCCCGCGCGCAGTACCGCTCGGCCGCCGAGAAAGGGCTGCTCAAGATCCTGTCGAAGATGGGCATCTCCACGCTGAGCTCGTACTGCGGCGCGCAGATCTTCGAGGTCCTGGGACTGGGCCACGAGGTGATCAGCACCTGCTTCGCCGGCACCGCGTCCCCGCTCGGCGGCATCGGGTTCGAGGAGATCGCGGAGGACGTGCTGGCGCGGCACCGCGCCGCGTATCCGGACGAGACCGATGCGCCGTCGCCCTCGTCGCTCCCCGACCACGGCCGGGTGCGGTTCCGGAAAGAGGGCGAGGATCATGGCTGGGCGCCGCCGATCGTCGTGGCGCTCCAACAGGCCGTGAAGGGCAACGGCTCCGACGCCTACAGCGGATTCCTGGTGAAGAACGGCAGCCGCCGGCCCGCCGGCCCGCGCGACCTCCTGGCCGTGCGCGATGGCGCGCCGGTTCCGCTCGAGGAGGTCGAGCCGGCAGAGACGATCCGGACCCGGTTCATCTCCTCGGCGATGTCCCTCGGCGCGCTCTCGCCGGAGGCGCACGCCACGCTCTCCATCGCGATGAACCGCATGGGAGCCCGGTCCAATTCGGGTGAAGGCGGGGAGGATCCGCACAACTACCACGGCTTCGCCAACGGCGACCGGGCGGACAACCGCATCAAGCAGGTGGCCAGCGCCCGCTTCGGCGTCACCACGGAATACCTGACGCGGGCCGAGGAGCTGGAGATCAAGATCGTCCAGGGGGCCAAGCCCGGTGAGGGCGGCCAGCTCCCCGCGCACAAGGTGACCGCCCTGATCGCGCGGCTCAGGCACTCGGTGCCCGGCGTCTCGCTCATCTCCCCGCCGCCGCACCACGACATCTACTCGATCGAGGATCTGGCGCAGCTCATCCACGACCTCAAGACCGTGAACCCGCGCGCCCGCGTGGGCGTGAAGCTGGTGTCGGAGACCGGCGTCGGCACGGTGGCGGCGGGCGTGGCCAAGGCGTATGCCGACTACGTGCTCATTGCCGGGCACAACGGCGGGACCGGCGCCTCGCCGCTCAGCTCCATCAAGCACGCGGGCTCCCCCTGGGAGCTGGGGCTCGCCGAGGCGCAGGCGACGCTGGTCCGCAACGGGCTCCGGCATCGGATCGAAGTCCGGACCGACGGCGGCCTCAAGACCGGACGCGACGTGGTCATCGCGGCGCTGCTCGGGGCCGAGACGTATGGCTTCGGCACGGCAGCCGCTCGTCGCGATGGGCTGCGCCATGGCCCGGCAATGCCACATCAACACCTGCCCTACGGGTATTGCCACCCAGCGCGAGGACCTGCGGGCCAAGTTCAAGGGCACGGCCGAGCAGGTCATCACCTACTTCACGCTGCTGGCCGAGGAGGTGCGCCGGATCCTGGCGCGGATGGGCTTCCGCAGCCTCGACGAGGTCATCGGCCGCAACGACCTGCTCCAGCGGATCGAGCGGCCGGACGTGCCGCGGGCCCAGATGCTCGATCTTTCGATGCTGCTGGCGACGCCGGTGGTGGAGGTGCCGACCAGGGGACGCGCGCCGGTGCTACGCCGCACCGTGACCCGGAACGACCGGCCGGGTCTGGTGTCGCTCGACGCGGAGATTCTCACCGATCTCGAGCCCTACCTCGAGAGCGGGCTGCCGTTCTCGGGCAACTACCCGATCTACAACCACCACCTGGCGGTGGGCGCGCGGGTGGCGGGCGCCATCGCCGAGCGGCACGGTGACGCGGGATTGCCCGACCGGCTCCGTGCGGCTCCGCTTCACGGGCAGCGCGGGCCAGAGCTTCGGCGCGTTCACCTGTCGCGGCATGCAGCTCGAGCTCGAGGGCGAGGCCAACGACTACGTCGCGAAGGGGCTGAGCGGAGGCGAGCTGATCATCCGCCCGTTCCGGCGCGCCGCGTACGCGGACGCCTCGCATCTGCACCTGATCATCGGGAACACGGTCCTGTACGGGGCTACGGCCGGCAAGCTCTTCGCCGCCGGCCAGGCGGGCGACCGGTTCGCCGTGCGGAACTCGGGCGCCGTGGCGGTGATCGAGGGGGCGGGCAACCACTGCTGCGAGTATATGACCAGCGGGATCGTCGTGGTGCTGGGCCGCGCTGGGCGGAACTTCGGCGCCGGGATGTCGAACGGCGTGGCCTACGTGGTGGACGAGGCCGGCACCTTCGAGAGCCGGGTGAACCAGGACATGGTCGAGCTCTCGGCGGTCGACGACGCCGACCTCGCGCTGCTGCAGCGGCTGATCCGCGAGCACGAGGAGAAGACCGCCAGCCCGCGCGCCCGGCGGATCCTGGTGCAGTGGGACCAGTTCGTTCCGCTGTTCCGGAAGGTGGCGCCGAAAGACTCCGCCGGCCTGGTGGCTGCGACTCGCGAGGCGTATCTGCAGTCGGCGAGCACGGAGCCCGAGCTGGTTCCGGCCCGCCGCATCGCCTAGCGGGGCGACGACCTAGACCCAGGCGCCTGGCCATGGCCCCGCAGGCACCACCCCCTTGCGAAGCAGCCGCTCACTCCATAACTTGCTGAACAGCAAGCAAGTCAAATCGCCTCTTCGGAGCTGAATCCATGGCCCAGCGCCTGGAAAAGGAACGGAACGCCGACCGCTCGCGGGCCGCGATCCTCGACGCCGCCGAGCGCCTCTTCGCCGAGCGGGGATACGACGCGACCAGCTTGACCGAGGTGGGGGCCGCCGCCGGGGTCTCGCGGGGAACCCCGGGCTACTTCTTCGGCAGCAAGGCCGAGCTCTACCGGGCGGTGCTCGAGCGGGCCTTCATCGAGGTCCGCGAAGCCGTGCGGGCCGGTCGGGCCCGCGCTCTTGCCAGCAGCCAGGCCCCGGAGGCCATCCTCGCCGGCGCCGTCTCCGATTACTTCGACTTCCTCGCCGCCCGCCCGAACTTCATCCGGCTCATCGAGCGCGAGGCGCTGAGCGGCGCCCTGCAGCTCGAAGGTGCCGGGCACCTGTCGGCCGGCCAGGAAGCCCTGGCGGCGATCAACGCCGAGCTCGGCCTCGACGACGCGGAGTCGGGCGACGCGGCCCAGCTCCTTCTCAGCATCATCGCACTCTGCTGGTTCCCGCTCATTCACGCCCGCACGGTGGCCCCGGCAGTCGGTGTCGAGCTCCTGACCCTCGAGGACCTCGAGCGGCGCAAACGGCACGTCGTGGACCTCGTGCTGCATGGGCTTCGCGGCCTCACCACCCACGCGGCCATCTCCCTAACCGAGACCGAGAGCCATGACTGACGTTCTCAGGCCCCCCACCAAGCCACCGCGCACCGAGCTCGCCACCGAGCAGGAAGCGCGCGAGGTCGCCGAGGGCGCCCGCGAGAAGGAATGGCAGGCACCGAGCTTCGTGCGGGAGCTGTTCGAGGGCTCGTTCCGGCTGGAGCTGGTCCACCCGTTTCCCACCATGGATCCGGCGGACGTGGAGCGCGCCCGGCCCTTCATGGAGCGGCTGGAGCGGTTCCTGGTCGATCGCGTAGACAGCGCCCTCATCGACCGGGAAGGGAAGATCCCGGCAGATGTCATTCAGGGGCTCCGGGACATCGGCGCCTTCGGCATCAAGATTCCGCAGGAATACGGCGGTCTCGGCCTGAGCCAGACGGGGTATACGCACGCGATCGCCATGGTCACCAGCGTGGACGGCAACCTCACGGCGCTGCTGTCGGCGGCGCAGTCGATCGGCCTGCCGCAACCGCTCAAGCTGTTCGGCACGCCCGAGCAGAAGCAGCGCTACCTGCCGCGCCTGGCGAAGGGCGCCATCAGCGCGTTCGCGCTCACCGAGTCGAACGTCGGCAGCGACCCCGCCGGAGTGAGCACGAGCGCCGTCCTTTCGGCGGATGGCACCCACTACATCCTGAACGGCGAGAAGCTCTGGTGCACCAACGGCACCATCGCCGAGCTCATGGTGGTCATGGCACGCACCGGCCCCAAGAAGATCACGGCGTTCATCGTCGAGAACGACTGGCCGGGAGTGGAGGTTGTCCAGCGGCTCCACTTCATGGGGCTCAAGGCGATCGAGAACGGGATCATCCGCTTTACCAACGTGAAGGTGCCCGCGACCAACGTGCTCTGGGGCGAGGGCAAGGGCCTCAAGCTCGCGCTCATCACGCTCAACACCGGCCGGCTCACGCTGCCGGCTTCGGCGGTGGCGGGCGCCAAGCGGGCGCTCGAGATCGCGCGCCGGTGGGCGGCGGAGCGCGTGCAGTGGGGCCAGCCGATCGGCAGGCACGACGCGATTGCCCAGAAGCTCGGCCGGATGACGGCGGAGATCTTCGCCATGGAGGCGGTGGCCGATCTCGCCTCGCTCATGGCCGACCGCGGCACCACCGACATCCGGCTCGAGGCCGCGATGGCCAAGATGTGGAACACCGAAGTCGGCTGGCGGATCATCGACGACACGCTGCAGATCAAGGGCGGCCGCGGCTACGAGACCGCCGACAGCCTCCGGAGCCGAGGCGAGCGGCCGGATCCCGTCGAGCGGATGATGCGCGACTTCCGGATCAACCTGATCTTCGAGGGCTCGAGCGAGATCATGCGGCTGTTCATCGCCCGCGAGGCGGTGGATACCCACCTCAAGGTGGCCGGCGCGCTGATCGACCCGAAGACGAGCGCATCCCAGAAACTCTCGGCCCTGGCGCGCTCCGGGATGTTCTACGCGACCTGGTACCCGCGGCTCTGGTTCGGCATACGCGGGCGCGTCGGCTACGGCGAGTTCGGCCCGCTCGCGACCCATCTGCGGTTCGTGGACCGCGCCGGCCGGAAGCTGGCCCGCACGCTGTTCCACTGCATGGTGCGGTTCGGCCCCAAGCTGGAGAAGCGGCAGGCCGTGCTCGGCAGGCTGGTCGAGATCGGCGCCGAGCTGCTGGCGATGACCGCGGCGTGCAGCCGGGCGCAGGCGATGGTCACCAAGGACCCGGCAAACGGCGGTCCCGTCGAGCTGGCCGATCTGTTCAGCCGCCAGGCCCGCCGGCGCGTCGAGGAGCGCTTCGCGGCGGTATTCGACAACGACGACCTCGCCGCGTACGCCGTGGCGCAGCAGGTGATCCGGAACGAGCACACCTGGCTCGAGCAGGGGATGGCCCGGCTGGCGGACGAGCGGTAGGTCCCGCCATCTTTCAGGCGAACCCCAACCAGGGCGACGGATGACGATCGCAGAAGGCAGGACGATTCCTTTCACCGGGCCCGAGACGGTCGACGTGGCCGTGCTCGAGACCTTCGAGTACGCCGGCCCCGATCAGGAGATCGTGACCGAGACGCGCGAGTTCAGCCCGGTCTGCCCCTATAGCGGGCTGCCGGACTTCGCGACGCTCCGGATCGTCTACGTACCGGGCGACCGGTGCATCGAGCTCAAGAGCCTGAAGTATTACGTGACGAGCTATCGGAGCGTGGGGATCTTCCAGGAGCATGCGACGGCCAAGATCGCCGAGGACCTGTTCGGCGTGCTGCGGCCGCAACGGCTGACGGTGACGACCGTGTACAACACGCGAGGCGGGTTCGACACGACGTGCAGTGTGACGTTGCCGGGACTGCCGTCGCGGTAGCGCTGTCACCCTGAGCGCAGCGAAGGGGGCATGCCTCGAGGCATGCCCCTTTCGGCGTTCCGGATCCACGGCTCCGCGAAGCAGGGGGCTGGTCAGCGCCACAAGAGAACGCAGTGGCGCCGCCCAGCCCCCTGCCTCGCTGCGCCCGAACATCTTATCCCATCCGCCTGCTTCGTGCCTTCGTTTCCTCATTCCGTCCTTCCCTGTCTCCTTCCCCCTCAATGCGTCGCCACCACCCCCGCCGACGGCTTGCTCGGTACCTCCTCCGGCTGGCGCTTCGGGCCGCGCGGGAGCAGGTCCGGCAGGTTGGCCAGCTCATATGCGGTGACCGCCATGACCGCTGCGGCCTGCTTCAGGTCGCCGGGAACGGCCTTGTCGTAGGTATCGCTCTGTGAGTGGTGGGTATGGGAGTAGCCGCGGGGAAGCTGGTCGAAGTTGAAGGCCGGCACCCCATAGGGGAGGAAGCTGAGGTGGTCGGTGCCCGACTTGCTCGCATCGCGGACGCTGTCGGCGCCGAGAGTGGCTACCGGCGCGAGCAGGGCGTGCCAGAGGCCGGCGAGCTCGGGACGGCCCTGGAGCGCCTGCCCTCGAATGGCCCCGGTGCCGTTATCGAGCACCAGGACCGCCTGGATGCTGTCGGCGTCGGCAGCATGAGCCGCGGCGTAGGCGCGCGAGCCGAGGAGCCCCTCCTCCTCGCCGCTGAACAGGATGAACCGGATGGTGCGCTTCGGCGTGAGCCCCGACTGCGCGAGCGCGCGCGCCGCCTCGAGCACCACCATCGAGCCGGTGCCGTTGTCCGTCGTCCCGGTGCCCAGGTCCCAGCTGTCCAGGTGCGCACCGAGAATCACCACCTGGCCCGGCCGCTCGCTGCCGCGAAGCTCGGCGACGGTGTTCCACTGCTGCACCGGCACCCGTCCGATCGTGTTCTCCACCCGCCCCTCGACCCGCGGGCTTGCGCCGGCGATGATCTGGCGCTCGAGCATCGCGTAGTCCTCGTGGGCAATCACGAGGTTCGGGAGCGGCGACACCCGGTTGGGGGAACCGCTCATCGTCATCAGCGCGTGCTCCTTCGACCCGTCGAAGAGGGTCCCGAGCGCCCCGGCGTTCTTGAGGACATACGGGAGGTCGATGCCGAACTGCCGGCGGGCGCGCACCGCGGCGGCCGATGTGTCCGACGTGGCGAGGCCCCGAACGCGCAGGGTCTCGGCCAGCCGCGTCGAGTCGGCCGCAGTCATGGCCGGCCCGTCCGGGTTCCAGACCGGATAGGCGCTCCGGGGCAGCACCCAGGCGCCGCGGACCTTGCCCTTGTAGGCGGCCACGCTGTCCGGCGTGGACAGGTCGGCCAGCACGACGGGGCCGGCGAGCACCTTGCCGCCCGTGCCCGCAGTCCAGGCCCAGCTGTGGGCAGTGATCTGGCGAGTGAACGGCGCCACCAGCCGGAGCACCGTCGCGCCCCGTTCCCAGGTGACGCCGAAGGTGTATGCGTCCAGCGCCGCGCTCAGGCCATACGCGCGGAAGCGCTCGGCGGTCCAGTCGTTGGCACGGCGCATGGCGGCCGATCCGGAGAGCCGCGGCCCGATGACGTCGGAAAGCTGGCGTAGGTTGGCCATGACCTCTGAATGGTCCATGGCCTGGGCGATGAGGGCGCCGGCGCCGGACGAGTCGACGGCGGCCTGCGCGCAGAGCCCGGCCGGGGAGAGGGACAGGAGTGCAAGGGCGAGCAGGGGTCGGGACATGGAGTGGCTTCCGTTTCGAGGTGGTGACGACAACCGGATCAGGGGCGGGCGACCGGCTCCGAGCGTCGCGCGTCGTGCCAGGCGTGCACGTCATCCTTGGCTCCGCTCAGGATCACGAGGCGGCCGCACCCGAATCCACCCGCACCAGCCGTACGGCAAGGCCCCCCAAGATGTTCCGGTCGTCCAGTACGATCCAGTCCTCGGGAATGGCCCGAATACCGTCCCGGGCGCCGAGGAGCGCGCCGGCCACTCCGGCACGGCCAGCCGCCACCGCTCCCGGGGCCGCGACGGCGCGGAGCCCACGCTCCAGCACCGGCTCGTGGTACGCGAGCCGCAGCGCCGCCTCCGCGTCGCCCAGGGCCATGCCCGCCGAGGCGTCCCTCTCGGGGGGCACGTCGCGAGCGGGAAGCGGCACCCGCCGGACGGCTGCGAGCAGCTCCTCGGGCACCGCGTTGTTCCTGAGCGCCTCGATCACGTCCGGGACGAAGTCCCGCTTGCCCTGGAGGAATCGGCCGAGCGCCACGTTCACCGCGACCGCCGCCCAGGCCACCACCGGACCGGGATGCGTGAGGGCGGCGATGTGATAGCTGGCGCTGATCAGGGTGCGTGGCGCGTCGTGCGCGGCGAGGGCCACCGGCAGCGCGCGCACGAGCGGATCACTTCCCTGGCCGGCGGCCTGGGACGGCGGGGCATCGTGGCGGGCGATGTGGGCGAGCGCCGCACTGGTCTCGGGATCGATGCCTCCTGGGTCGGCCTGGTGGTGAGCCACCCACCGGTGCGCGAGCGCCCGCAGGTCGCGCCGGCCGGCCGCGAGCTCCTCGGCCAGGATGCGCGTCAGTGCGAGGCTGCCGTCGGTCTGGTCGCCCAGCGCGAGCGAACGGCCAGCCGCGAGCCCGACGAGGGCGCCGGCGGCGCGAAAGGCGAGGCTGGGCGCAGGCTTGGACAGACGCGTTCTCCGGCAAAATTCGGGTGGCGGAGCGGACCCGGCTCAAGTTATACTCGGAATCCCGTTCCAGGCCCCACCTTCAGTCGCGCGACCCACGGAGGCGCAGGCTCGTGGCCAAAGAGACGCTGACGATCACGGATAACCGCACTGGCCGCACCTTCGAGGTGCCCATCGAGGACGAGACCATCCGGGCCACTGATCTCCGCCAGATCAAGGTCAAGGATGACGACTTCGGCATGATGACTTACGATCCCGCGTTCATGAACACCGCGGCGTGCCGGAGCGCGATCACCTTCATCGACGGCGACAAGGGGATTCTGCGCTATCGCGGCTATCCCATCGAGCAGCTGGCCGAGCAGGCCACCTTCCTGGAGGTCGCCTACCTGCTGAGCGAAGGCGAGCTGCCGAACGCGGCCCAGCTCAAGCGATGGACGGAGACGATCAAGTACCATACCTACGTCCACACGAACATCACCAAGTTTCTCGAGGGGTTCCGGTACGACGCGCATCCGATGGGCATGCTGCTCGGGGTGGTCGGAGCGCTGTCGACCTTCTACCCGGACGCCAAGCACATCCACGAGCCCGCGAATCGTTTCCTGCAGAAGGTGCGGCTCCTCGCCAAGGCGCCTACCATCGCCGCGTTCGCATTCCGCCACTCGCGCGGCCTGCCGTTCGTGTTCCCCGACAACGATCTCGACTACATCGGCAACTTCGTCAACATGACGTTCAGCATCGGTGGGCGCCATAAGCCCAACAAGGTGCTGCAGCGCGCCCTCGAGATCCTGCTGATCCTGCACGCCGACCACGAGCAGAACTGCTCCACCAGCGCGGTGCGGGCCGTAGGCTCGTCGCACGTCGATCCGTTCTCGGCGATCAGCGCCGGCATCGCCGCGCTCTACGGACCGCTGCACGGGGGCGCCAACGAGGCGGTGCTGCAGATGCTCGACGAGATCGGCGACAAGAAGAACATCCCGGGCTTCATCGAGGAGGTGAAGGCGGGCCGGGGCCGGCTGATGGGCTTTGGGCACCGGGTCTACAAGTCGTACGACCCGCGCGCCAAGCTCATCAAGAAGGTGGCCGACGAGGTGTTCGAACAGACCGGGCTCAACCCGAAGCTGGAGATCGCGCTCGAGCTGGAGCGGATCGCGCTCGAGGACGAGTACTTCATCAAGCGGAAGCTGTACCCCAACGTCGACTTCTACTCGGGGCTCATCTACCAGGCCATGGGCTACCCGACCTCGTACTTTACCGTCCTCTTCGCGCTGGGCCGGATGCCGGGATGGCTCGCCCAGTGGGAGGAGATGCTGCTCGACAAGGATCAGAAGATTGCGCGGCCCCGGCAGATCTTCACCGGCCGCGCCGAGCGGCCCTTCGTCCCGATCGACAAGCGCTGAGGTACCATGAGCGACCAGATCGACACGCTGCTCTCGGAGAAGCGACGCTTCGCCACCACCGCCGAGTTCGCGGTGCGAGCTGCCAGCACGGCGGCCCTCTACGCTGCCGGTCACGACTGGGAGCGATTCTGGGAAGACCAGGCCCGCGCACTCGACTGGATGTCGCTGTGGACCAAGGTGCTCGACTGGAAGCCGCCCCACGCCAAGTGGTTCGTGGGAGGCAAGCTCAACGCCTCGGCGAACTGTCTGGACCGCCACATCCGCGGCCCGCGACGCAACAAGGCCGCCATCATCTGGGAGGGTGAGCCGGGCGACCGCCGGGTCATGACCTACTGGGACCTCTCGCGGGAAGTGGGGCGCTGCGCCAACGCGCTCAAGCGGCTCGGTGTCAACAAGGGCGATCGGGTCGCGATCTATCTCCCCATGGTGCCCGAGGCCGCCGTCGCGATGCTCGCCTGCGCCCGGATCGGGGCGGTCCATTCGGTGGTGTTCGGCGGCTTTTCGGCGGAAGCCCTGCGCGACCGGATCAACGACGCCGGGGCCGTCGTCCTGATCACCGCCGACGGCGGGTATCGCCGGGGCCAGATCCAGCCGCTCAAGCGCATGGCCGACGTCGCCATGACCGAGACGCCTTCGATCCGGCACTGTATCGTCGTCCGCCGGCGACCCGGAGGGGAAGGCGACGAGGCCTTCGCGACGATGGCGGAAGGTCGCGATCACTGGTGGCACCGGCTGCTCGAGGCCGAGTCGGCCCTCTGCCGGCCGGCGCAAATGGACGCCGAGGATCTCTTGTTCATCCTCTACACGTCCGGCACCACGGGAAAGCCCAAGGGGATCGTTCACACCACCGGGGGCTACCTCACCCACGTGACGTCCACCGCCAAGCACGTGTTCGACCTGCACGACCAGGACGTGTTCTGGTGCACCGCCGACATCGGGTGGGTGACCGGACATTCCTACGTCGTCTACGGGCCGCTGGCGAACGGGGCCACCGTGCTCATGTACGAGGGCGCCCCCGACTGGCCCGAGCGGGACCGGTTCTGGAGCATCGTCGAACGGTACGGCGTCACCATCCTCTATACCGCGCCGACCGCGATCCGGGCCTTCATGAAGTGGGGGACCGAGCACCCCGCACGCCACGACCTGACCACCCTGCGGCTGCTGGGCACCGTGGGAGAGCCCATCAATCCCGAAGCGTGGATGTGGTATCACGAGCACATCGGCCAGGAGCGCTGCCCCATCGTGGACACCTGGTGGCAGACCGAGACCGGCGGCATCATGATCACGCCGCTGCCGGCCGTGGTGACGACCAAGCCCGGCTCGGCCACGATTCCCTACCCCGGCATCGTGCCCGAGCTGGTGGACACCAAGGGCAAGAAGCTCGATTCCGGCGGCGGATTTCTCACCATTGCCAAGCCCTGGCCGGGGATGCTGCGCACGATCTTCGGCGACGATGAGCGGTACCGCGAGACCTACTGGAGCCGCTTTCCCGGTCGCTACTTCACCGGAGACGGCGCGAAGCTCGACGAGGACGGCTACTGGTGGATCCTCGGCCGGGTGGACGACGTGCTCAATGTGGCGGGGCACCGCATCGGTACGATGGAAGTGGAGAGCGCGCTGGTCGACCATCCGGCGGTGGCCGAGGCCGCCGTCGTCGGCCGAGTTCACGAGCTCAAGGGGCAGGCGGTGGCCGCCTTCGTCACTCTCAAGGACGGGCACCAGCCGTCGTCCCAGCTCAAGGACGATCTGAAGGCGCACGTGACCAAGAAGATCGGCGCCATTGCGCGGCCCGATGAGATCTTCTTCTCGGCGGATCTCCCCAAGACCCGCAGCGGGAAGATCATGCGGCGCCTGCTCAAGGACATCGCCGAAGGGCGGGCGCTGGGGGACACGACGACGCTGGCGGATCCGGCGGTGATCAGCAGGCTGAAGGACCAGTACGAGGCGGAGGAGAGCTAGACCGCAGTCGCAGCGCGAGTCACCCTGAGCGAAGCGAAGGGGGCATGCCTCGAGGTATGCCCCCTTCGCTTCGCTCAGGGTGACTCGCGCCTGCTTACCCGACCGGCACATCCCCCTCCAGGTACGTATACCCCTCCAGCCCCGCCACGTAATCCGCGATGAAGCTGTTCGCCTCCTGCCGAGAGAGATCCTTCGCGCCGTTCACCTTCCGCCGGAACGTGGCCAGCAGATCGGACGCGTGGAACTGGACGTAGTTGAGCACCTCGGTGACCGTGTCCCCGTGCACCAGGTCGGTGATCTCGTAGCCCTGGTCGTTCAGGCGGACATGTACGGCGTTGGTATCGCCGAACAGGTTGTGCAGGTCGCCCAGGATCTCCTGGTAGGCGCCGGTGAGAAAGATGCCCAGGATGTACGGCTCGCCCTCGCGCACCGGGTGCAGCTCGAGCGACGGCTTGCCCTTCCGGCCCCCGGCGAAGCGGTCGATCACGCCGTCCGAGTCGCAGGTCACGTCCTGCAGGGTGCCGCGCCGGGTGGGTTGCTCGAGCAGCCGGTGAATCGGCATGATCGGGAACAGCTGGTCGATGGCCCAGTTATCGGGCAGGGACTGGAACACCGAGAAGTTGCAGAAGTACCGGTCCACCAACTCGGCGTCGATGTGGGCGGCGATCTCGGGGAACTGGACCCGCTCCTCGCCCAACGCCTGCTGCAGCGCGTTGAGCGTCACGAGATAGAGCAGGTCGGCGTTGGCCTTCTCCCTGAGGGAGAACACGCCGCTCGCGAAGTACTCCTGCGCCCGCTCCTTGGCGAACACGGCGTCGTGGAACACCTCGTCGACCCGGTCGGGGCCCAGGCCGTCCAGGTTCTCCGCCATTTCCACCAGAAGCGGGTGGGTGTCCTTCTCCGGCGGCGGGGCCACCGGCTCGATCTGGGACTCGACGTCGATCACGTTGATGAGCAGCAGGGAATGGTGCGCGGTGATCGCGCGGCCCGACTCCGAGATCAGGTGGGGCATCGGCAGCCCCTCGGTGCGACATACGCCGCCGACGGTGTAGACGACGTCGTTGGCATACTCACGCATCGAGTAGTTCATGCTCGCGGGCCGGGTGGAGCGCGAGCCGTCGTAGTCCACGCCCAGCCCGCCGCCCACGTCCACGTGGGTCAGGTCGAAGCCCATGCCGCGGAGCTCGGCGTAGTACCGGGCGATCTCCTCGAGCCCCGCTTTGACGTAGCGGATGTCGGTGATCTGGCTGCCGAGATGGAAGTGCACCAGCTTGAGGATGTCCTTCCGGCCGAGCCGGTCGAGCTGGTCGAGCAGCCGCATCAGCTCCACCGCGCCGAGCCCGAACTTGGAGCGCTCACCGCCGCTCTTGGCCCACCGCCCGGAGCCCTCGGTGGCGAGCTTGACCCGGACGCCGGCCGTCGGCTGGACGCCCATCTCGTCGGCCACCTTGAGCAGGACCTCGAGCTCGGTGAGCTGCTCGAGCACGATCATCACGGTGTGGCCGAGCTTCTGCCCCATGAGCGCCAGCCGCATGAACTCCTCGTCCTTGTAGCCGTTGCAGACGATGAGATGGTTGGTGCTCTCGTTGAGCCCGAGGATGGCCTGCAGCTCGGGCTTGCTGCCGCACTCCAGGCCGACGCCGTGCGGAGCGCCGAACTCCACGATCTCCTGCACCACGTGGCGCTGCTGGTTCACCTTCACCGGGTAGACGGTGGTGTAGGTGCCCTCGTAGCCGAATTCCTTGATGGCGTTCTCGAACTCCGAAGCGAGCGCGTGGATTCGGGAGCGGAGGATGTCGGAGAACCGGAGCAGCAACGGAAGCCCCACGCCCTGGGCGTTCAGGTCCATCGCGAGCTGGTACAGATCGAGCCCGCGCTTCCGGTTGGTGTCGGGATGCACGGTGACGTGGCCCTCGGAGCTCACCCGGAAGTAGCCCAGGCCCCAGCCGCTCATGTTGTAGAGCTTCTCGGCGTCCTTGATGGTCCAGCTCGGCGGCGCGACGGTGGTGGCGATGATGCGGCTCCCGCGAAAAGGGCGAGCGGCAAATGTAATGCGGTCGCGCAGCTACCAGCACCCCGGTCTCGCCGGGCTCCACCCACGGTGCCGCTCCCGGCCAGTAGCGCGCGCGCCACACTGGGCGACCAGCCTTCGATCTGCAGGCCCTCGCACCGCGGCTAACCCATCACCCAGCATCGAGTTCCAGCGTTGCGCCGGGCCACCGACCCGGCGTGCCACGGGCACGATCCTCGCGCATCCAGGGGCCGTACCGCCCAGACATCTGACGTTCAGAAAGTGCACTACCACAAGCGTGGAAGGAGGGCATCATGGCCGCGCCCAGTCTGATCGCGTCTCGCCGATTTCCGCAGCCGCTGCGTCTCCGCCTTCAGGTGCTGTTCGCCAAGGCGTTCGAGTCGCTCGCCGATACCTATCGCCTGCAGGCCACCGAATTCGTCCGCCGGCTCCGCGGCCGAGTGAGCGTGGAGGATGCGCTGGACCGCTACTTCCGCGAAGTCGGCGTCCCGCACTCGATGGAGCAGACGGTCCGCGCCCGGGCCCTGATTGCCCTCGCGCCCTCCGCCCGGGACTTCCCGGAGCCGGAGTCCCGAGCGCCCGCCGGGTGGACCCAGTTGCGCCCGGACCAGTTGATCGACGCCCTGCGCCGGCGCTCGCAAAGCCAGGACGAGCTGAGCCTCGACTGCCGGATGGCGGCCTCGATCTCCGACGAAGCGGTCGCGGGGACACATGTGGCCATGGCGCTCGAAACCGTAGCCTTGCTGGCCGATGAGATGAGCGCGGACGACGCCATCATGCACTACGTCCGCTACTTCAGCCTGCCCTCGGTCGAGGCGCAGATCATCTTCCGTCGCACGCTCGCCGCCTGGGCGGAGCGGCATCCGGTGCGCGAGCCGATGGGCACGCCCGCCAGCGTCTGCGCGCCGACTCCCACCGTGCCGTTCACGCACCGCGTGCCGCTGACGCTTCGCATCGCAGGCTGACGCGCGGGGCGGCCGCCCCCCTGGCCGGGTATATCTTTCGGCACACTCCGCGCGCCGCGGGGTGACGGAAGGGGGCGCCGCCATGCGGTGGTCGTATACGATCGGCAGGATTGCGGGCACCGAGGTGAAGATCCATGTGACCTTCTTCCTGCTGCTGGGGTTGATCGCGTACAACGCCTACCAGGCGGCCGGTGCGACGGCCGCGGCCGGCGAGACGCTGTACTTCGCCAGCCTGTTCTTCTGCGTCCTGCTGCACGAGTTCGGCCACATCGGGATGGCGCGGCGGTTCGGCGTCCGGACTCCGGACGTGATCCTGCTGCCCATCGGTGGCGTGGCCCGGCTGGAGCGGATCCCCGAAGAGCCCCGACAGGAGCTCCTCATCGCCCTGGCGGGACCGGCGGTGACGGTGGCGATCATCCTCGCGCTGGGGGTGGTGGTGCTGGTTTCGGGCCACGCCACGGTACTCCCCAGCCCGCTCGCGGGAGGAATGTCGTTCACCGCCCGCCTGCTGGTTTCCAACGTGTGGATCCTGGGATTCAACCTGATTCCGGCGTTCCCCCTCGACGGCGGCCGGGTGTTGCGCGCCTCGCTGGCGCGGAAGCTGGGCCTGGTACGAGCCACCCGGATTGCGGCGATGATCGGGCAACTCTTCGCCATTGCGTTGGGCCTCGCAGGCCTGACGTGGCCCGAGGCCCTGGCCCCCCTGCTGCTGGTGGCCTTCTTCATCTTCCTGGCTGCCGGCAGCGAGGCGAGCGCCGTGGCCGCCAGGGTGGCGGGCCGGGGACTGCAGGTCTCCCAGATGATGGTGACCGACTTCCACACCATCCCGATTCACGCCACGCTGGCGCAGGCGGTGGATTTGCTCCTCACGGGCGAGCAGCGCGAATTTCCCGTGGTCGACAATCTCGGCCGCACCGAGGGCATTCTCACGCGTGACAACCTGATCCGCGGGCTCAGCCGGGGCGGACCGACCTCGACCGTGGCCGAGGCGATGACGCCGTCGGCGCCCACGGTCCCGCCGACGCTTGGATTTCAGGAGGCGCTCGAGCGGCTTCGGGCGAGCGGGCTGCCCGCGCTCCCGGTGGTCGATGCCGGCGGGGTGCTGGTTGGACTGCTGACGCTGGACAACATCACGGACCTGCTGCTGGTGCGGCAGGCGCAGGGGTGAAGGGCAGGCGGGGCGCAGGTAGCGAGCGCGAGTCACCCTGAGCGGAGCGAAGGGGGCATGATTCGGGTCATGCCCCCTTCGCTGCGCTCAGGGTGACTCGTGAGGAATGGGCGCTCGAAGCCAGCTGCCCTACCGGCGAAGCACGTTGTTCCTCCGATCCACGTCCGGCAGCACTCCCCGCGGATCCACCACCACCCGTGTCACCTGCCGCCCTCCGCGCACACGATACGCGAACTGCCTTCCCAGATTCCACATCTCGACCGGGAGCCGCACGCGCTCCGTGGTTCCGTCCGTGTAGGCCAGGTCCATCTCGAGCGGCAGCGTCATCGTGCCGCGGTTCGAGACGAATATCTTCTCGGCGCCATCGGCCACTCCCACCGAATCCACCGCCTGGTCCAGCCGGGCGGTGGTGTAGATCCAGTCCCGCCAGAAGAAATCCAGATCCATGCCCGAGGCGTCGCGCATTACGCGGAAGAAGTCCGCCGGCGTCGGGTGCTTGTACGCCCAGGCGCGGAGGTACTGTCGAAAGGCGTAGTCGAACCGCTCCTTGCCCAGGACCTCGTAGCGCAGCGTCTGCATCATGAGCGCGGGCTTCTGGTAGCCGGTCCAGAACAGGTCGTGGCCCTCGACGGGGCGGCTGATCAGCGGCTGCTCCCGGTCCGCGATGGCGTGGTCGGGATAGAGGTGCAGCGGATGGACCTCGATGCTGTCGCCATAGGGGGTGCCTTTGAAGTACCTGGCCGCGTTGCCGAGGTCGATGAAGGTGTTGAAGCCCTCGTCCATCCAGGGGTAGAGCCGCTCGTTCGAGCCGACGATCATCGGCATCCACTGGTGGCCCAGCTCGTGGGCCAGCACCCACTGGCGCTCTTCGCGACTCGGCGCCCGCGGATCGAAGGTGATCATCGGGTACTCCATCCCCTCGATGGGACCCTCGATGCTGGTGATGTGCGGGTAGGGATAGGGGTACCACTGCTCGCTGTAGTACTCCACCGCGTCGCGTACCATGCGGTTCGCCTCCTCCCACTCCGGCGCCGACCGGCGATAGAGTGTGTGGACCAGCGTCTTGCGATAGGCGCTCGCATCCCAGCGGAAGTCGGGGGCGGCGCCGAAGGCGAAGTCGCGGACGCTGTCGGCGCTGAAGCGCCAAGTCCGTGTACCGCCCGACTGGCCGACGGCCCGACCGCCTGCCCGCCTGTCCGCCTGCCCCGCCTCCTCAGCCGTGATGATGGCCACCGGCACCGACGAGGTCCGCGCGAGGGCGAGCCTGGCACGCTGCGCCGCCGTCAACACCTCCGTCGGATTGAGCAGCACCCCGGTCGCGCCGACGACGTAGTCTGCCGGCACGGTCAGCGCCACGTCGAATCGGCCGTACTCGAGATAGAACTCCCCCCCGCCGATGTAGGGCTCGTGATTCCACCCGCGCACGTCGTCGTAGACCGCCATGCGCGGGTACCACTGGCCCAGCTCGTAGAGCGTGCCGTCGCGGCCCATGCGGCCCGCGCCGTAGTCAGGCACCGTGAAGCGCCAGCCGATATCGAGGTCAAGGAACTGCCCCGGCGCGAGTGGCCGCCGCAGATCGACCCGCATGGTCGTGCCGGTCACGGTGGCGGCCAGGTTCCGAGGGCCGAGCCGCACGTGGTCGAGCGTCAGGCCCCCCTCGAAGCCCTTGCACGAGAAATCGAAGGTCGAGCCGAGGAAGACGAGCGGCGGCTGGTCCAGCTGGTTGGTCACGCTCCCCGGGGCGCAGATGTTCTGCTCGACGAACAGCCAGAGGTAGGGCAGCGGATCCGGGCTGCGGTTGACGTAGTGAATGGTCTCCCGCCCGCGCAGCTCGTGCGTGGCCGGATCCAGGGTGGCCTCGATGCGGTAATCGGCGCGCTGCTGCCAGTAGCCCTTGCCCGGCCGGCCAGCGCCGGTCCGGACGTCGTTCGCCGTGGGCAGGTCGAGCGGGCGAAAGGGCGAGACGGCCGCGGAATCCGCGGTCTGGGCGCGGGGACTGCGGGCCACCGCGAGGACGAGGGCGAGGAGGGCCACACCGGTGACGCGAGAGGGCACACGGACTCCACGATGGGGGATGCGAGAACATATCCGGTGCCCTCCGTCCGGCAAGGACTTGGGCGCTTTGCATCCACCACTCACGCCGGACATACTTCAGTCTGAGCTCGCCAGCCCGAGCTCGCCGCCCGCCCGTGATGCTCGCAAGCCAGGAAGGTCCCCACGATGCCCCCAGTCCCACCCATGGTCCTCGAGCGCGCCAGCCGGCTCCCGTGCTCGGCGGAAGCAGCGTTCGCCTGGCACGAGCGGCCGGGCGCGTTCGAGCGGCTCACGCCACCATGGGAGCGGGCCGTGGTGGTGCAGCGCAGTGGAGGCATCCAGGACGGCGGGCGCGTGGTCGTCCGCGTCGGCACGCCCGTTGGGCTCCGCTGGGTGGCGCGCCACCGCGACTACCAGGCCGGTCGCCAATTCGTCGATGAGCAGGTCGAAGGACCCTTCGCGCGGTGGGTGCACCTGCATCGTTTCGACCCGGACGGCCCGTCGGCCTGCATCATCACCGACCGGATCGAGTACAGCCCCCCACTGGGCGCCGTGGGGGCGGCGGGCGAGCCATTCCTGATCCGTCCCCGCCTGGAGCGGATGCTGGCCTACCGGCACGAGCTGCTTCGCGGTGACCTGGGCACCCACGCGCTGTACGCCGGCCGGCCTCGGCAGCGGGTGGCGATCACCGGATCGTCGGGTCTGATCGGCAGGGCACTGGCGCCATTCCTGACCACCGGCGGCCACGAGGTGGTGCGACTCGTCCGGCGGCCCGGGGGACTGGGCGAGGTCTCGTGGAACTACCACCAGGCGCGTGCGGACACCGCCGGCCTCGAAGGGCTCGACACGGTCATCCACCTCGCGGGCGCGAACATCGGACAGCGCTGGACCGAGGACCGCCGCCGCGCGATCATCGAGAGCCGCGTGATCGGCACGCGGTTCCTGAGCGAGACGCTCGCCCGGCTCTCGCGCCCGCCGCGGGTGCTGGTCGCGGCGTCCGCTGTCGGAGTCTATGGCGATCGCGGCGACGAGATCCTCACCGAGGCAAGCTCCACGCTCGAGGCCCCGCGCGATTTCCTGACCGAGCTGGGACGCGAGTGGGAGGCCGCCACCGAGCCCGCGCGGGCGGCGGGCATCCGGGTCGTCCTGCTGCGTTTCGGCCTCGCGCTCTCGCCGGCCGGCGGGGTGCTCGGTCGGATGCTTCCACCATTCCGCCTGGGCCTGGGCGGGCCGCTCGGCAGTGGGCGCCAGTACATGAGCTGGGTGGCCATCGACGACCTCCTCGGGGCCATCCACCACGCCATGATGACCGAGGCCCTCGCCGGACCGGTGAACGCCACCGCCCCCCAGCCGGTCACCGGCCGCGCGTTCGCCACCGTGCTGGGCCGGGTGCTCGACCGGCCCGCATTGCTCGCGGTCCCCGCACTGGGGCTCCGGCTGGTGTTCGGCGAGATGGCCGATGTCGCGTTGCTCTCCGGCGCCCGGGTGCTGCCGGCTCGGCTGCAGGAGACGGGCTACCAGTTCCGCTACCCCGATCTGGAAGGCGCGCTCCGCTATCTGCTCGGCCGGGCTGCGCGACTGGGCGCGGACGCGGGATGACAGTGCTCCACGCCCCCCCTACCTTACGCGCATGACGCTTCCCAAGGCCGTTCTCCTGCTGAGCGGCGGGGTGGACTCGACCACCACCGCGGCGATCGCGCTGCACGAGGGCTTTGACGTGCACGCCCTCAGCGTGCGCTACGGCCAACGGCACGCCGTCGAGCTCGAGGCGGCCCGGCGCGTGGCCGAGCGGCTCGGGATCCGACGCCACGTGATCGTCGACCTGGACCTGCGTGCCTTCGGCGGCTCCGCGCTCACCGCCGATGTGCCGGTCCCGAAGGACACGCCGTTCACAGAGATCGGTGCACGCATTCCCACGACGTACGTCCCCGCCCGGAACACCATATTTCTCTCCCTCGCGCTGGCCTGGGCCGAAACCCTGGGCGCGCGCGATATCTTCTTCGGCGCCAACGCGCTCGACTACAGCGGCTATCCCGATTGCCGCCCCGAATACCTGGAGGCGTTCACCCGGATGGCAGACCTAGCCACCCGCGCAGGCGTCGAGGGCGGCGTCCGGCTCCGGATCCACGCGCCGCTGCTGCGGCTGACCAAGGCCCAGATCCTGACTCGCGGCGTGGCGCTCGGGCTCGACTACGGGATAACCAGCAGCTGCTACGACCCGGCCGGCGATGGCGCCGCCTGCGGCCGCTGCGAGTCCTGCCTGCTCCGCCTCAAGGGATTCGCGGAGGCCGGCCTGGCCGACCCCCTGAAGTATCAGGCCGCCCACGCATGACCTACGCGGTCAAGGAGATCTTTTACACTCTCCAGGGCGAAGGCGCCAATGCTGGCCGCCCGGCGGTATTCTGCCGGTTCGCCGGGTGTAACCTGTGGACCGGCCGGGAGGAGGATCGGGCGGAGGCGGTGTGCCGGTTCTGCGACACCGAATTCGTCGGCACCGATGGCCCGGGCGGCGGCAAGTTCGCCTCTTCCGACGCGCTGGCCGCGGCCGTTGCCGCCGAGTGGCCCGCGGGGGATCCGGCCGCGCGGCCGCTCGTGGTCTGCACCGGTGGTGAGCCGCTGCTCCAGCTCGACCCACCGCTGATCCGGGCGCTGCACGCGGCGGGGTTCGAGATCGCGGTGGAGACCAACGGTACGGTGGAGCCGCCCCCGGAGCTCGACTGGGTGTGCGTGAGCCCCAAGGCGGAGGCGCCGCTCCGGGTGACCTCGGGCGACGAGCTCAAGCTGGTCTACCCCCAGGAGGGGGCCGAGCCGGAGCGGTATGTCTCACTCGGCTTCCGGCACTTCTTCCTTCAGCCGATGGACGGGCGCGCGCGCGAGGCCAATACCCGCGCGGCGCTCGCGTATTGCCTGGCGCATCCGCGCTGGCGACTCAGCCTGCAGACGCATAAGCTTCTCGGCATTCCTTAACCCATCGGTCATGCACGGATACTCCGACCGCATCAACCACGCGTTTGCGTTCGCGGCCAAGTATTACAACGCCCTTGCCCCGGTAGGCGCCGGGATGGATTTCCTGGCGCACCCCGCCAACGTCTCCATCATCCTTGCGCGCTACGGGTGCGAGCAGTTGACGATCGTGGCCGGTATCCTCCACCACGTCCTGGAGGAAAGTCCGCCCGATCGCTGGCCGGCGCTCGAGCACAAGATCTCGGACAAGTTCGGGCCCGTCGCACTGGCCGTGGCCAAGGACGCGCTCGAGCCAAAATTCGACCGGCGAGGCGAGGAGCGGGCATGGCAACCGTGCAAGCAGGAGTACCTGACCCAACTCGCGACGGCCGAGCCTCGGGCGCTCGACATCATCGTGGCCGATGAGCTCCACTCGTGCGGCTCGACGATGACCGCGCTCCGACGCCTCGGCATGGAGTACCTGCGCACGGTCTCCCGTGCGAGCTCGGAACAGACGATCTGGTGGTACCGCTCGCTGCTCGAGATCCTGGCGGCGCGGTCGGACTGGCCGCGCCGCGAGATGCTCTCCGAGCTCCGCCTGATGAGCGCGGACATGGTACGGAGCCTTCGGCAGAGTGAGGAGGGGCTGTGAGGACTACGATGCGACTGCGGCAGCTGCTCGGCGGTATTGCCCTGCTCGGGGCCGGCGCATGCGCGCCCGGGGGCGGCAAGCCGATCCCGCTCAACCCCGTGCGCTTCCTCCTGGTGAACGACGTCTACGTCGCCGACACCATGGCCGATGGCAGCGGCGGTCTCGCCCGTGTCGCGACGGTGCGCCGCCGGCTGGCGGACCAGGGCCCGATCCTGTTCGTCCTCGCGGGCGACGTGCTCAGCCCCAGCCTCCTCAGCAAGTACTACTCCGGCCGGCAGATGGTGGAGGCGCTCGACGCCGCCCACCTGGACTACGCCACCTTCGGGAATCACGAGTTCGAGCTGCCGCTCGACACGCTGGAGGCCCGGATCGCCGAGTCCAGCTTCAAGTGGATCTCGAGCAACTGCGGCAAGGCCGACGGCACTCCGCTCGCCAAGGTCCTGCCATGGGACACGGTGCGGGTATCGGGCCAGAAGGTGGGGATCTTCGGGCTGACCCTCCGGGGTGCGTACCGGAAGGCGTACCGCTGCACCAGCCCCGACAGCGCGGCGACTACGGCCATCGACACCCTCATCGCGCAGGGCGCGGAGCTGGTGGTCGGGCTGACCCATCAGACGATCGAGGCCGATCGCGACCTGCTGGCGCGCGAGCCCCGTCTGGACCTGATCCTGGGCGGGCACGAGCACGAGGCCCACGACTCGATCGTCTCCGGGCGGCATGTGCTCAAGGCCGACGCCAACTCCCGCAGCGCGCAGTTCGTCACCCTGTGGGGCGGCAAGGGAAAGTGGCGGCAGGCCGTCGGGCTGGTCCGGATGGACAACCGTCTGCCCGATGATACCCTGGTCGCGGCAGTGGTGGCGCGGTGGGACGACAGCCTGCGTGCCCGGCTGGGGCCCGAACGCGTGATCGGGCGGGCCACGCTGCCCATCGACGCCCGCGACGCCATCGGCCGGGAGCGGGAGTCGGTCCTGGGCGACCTGGTGACCGATGCCATGCGGGCGGGCACTGGCGCCGACGCCGCGGTGCTCAACGCAGGCACGCTCAGATTGGACGACGTCATCCGCCCAGGCCCGCTGAGCAACTACCAGCTCGAATCGATCTTTCTCTTCGCCGATGAGACCCGGGTGTTGACCGTGCCGATGACCGGGGCCCGTCTCCGGACGATCCTGGAGCACGGCGTGGCCGACGGCTCGCTCGGCAAGGGAGGGTTCCTGCAGGTCTCGGGAATCTCCTTCACCTACAATCCGGCCGCCCCGTCGGGCGGCCGCATTCAGGGGGAGGTCCACCGTCTCGGCGGTGGCGTCCTGGGGGCAGAGGACACGTTGCGGGTGGCCGTTCCGGTGTATCCGGCGTGCGAGGGCGGGGACGGCTACGAGATTCCCGAGGCCGCTCCGGCCTGTGCGGCCCGGTCGGCGGCGCCCCGGGCAGCCGATCTCCTGGTGCGGTACATCGCCGACTCGCTGAAGGGCGAGGTCACCGCCCCGCCGGCCGGCCGGATCGTACGGGCTGGAAACACAAATCCCGGCTGAGCAGATGCTCGCCGGGACCGGTGGCCTTAGCAGGTTTTGATCACCCAGGCCGCAAAGCCGAAATCCCTGGGGCCCCGAAGGGCTATGCCGCTATTATCTGAGCGGTAGTCTAACGGACCCCATGCCCGATTGCAAGTCGTTGTTACGCAACGTTACAGATGCCTTGTTCTCGTGCCCGATCCAGTATCGGCGAGTGGCCTCGCCGACTTGAGCCGGGGTCGTGGAACATTCCGGCTCCCTTCCATCGTCGTGCTCGGGTATACTTGGACATGGCTGCCACGCCTCCGACGGCTCTCGCCACCCTCCCCAGTGCTTTCGCCGCCGCTTGCCGCCTCTCTCGGACCGAGGGAGAGCTCTTCGAGCGTTGCCGAGTGGCACTGGTCCGGCGATTTCAGAGCGAACACATCTGGCTGACCCTCGTCTCCCCGTCCGATCAGGTCCCGCGGGTGGGGCCCGCCAGGGGCTTCGAGGATTCCCACGAAGTCGCTCGCCTCG
Organism: uncultured Gemmatimonadales bacterium; assembly: GCA_963815515.1. Classification (GTDB taxonomy): domain Bacteria; phylum Gemmatimonadota; class Gemmatimonadetes; order Gemmatimonadales; family GWC2-71-9; genus CAVVWJ01. The sequence continues at coordinate 1,250,776 of CAWFGP010000003.1, read as the reverse complement.
GCAGCGGGGAGACGGAGGTCGTTATTCACGCCGAGGCCACGGTGGCCGGCGAGATGCGCGCCGTGGCGATGCCGCTCGCGCTGGGGCTCAGCGTGGTGCTCGAGCTCCGAAGCATCCTGCTCGAGCGCCAGGCCGCCCTGGACGACGCGGTGTTTCAGCTCCGAGCGCTGAGGCAGGTCGCCCGGCTGCTCTCCTCGGTGCACTCGATCGAGGATACCGAGCAGCTCATCCTCGACTTCATGGCGGAGGTGTTCTTCGCGTGGTGGGCCTGCCTCTACCGGCCCGAGGGTGAGGCATACGCCCCCAAGGTCTTCCGCTCGCTCAACGACCGGCTGCGCCCCGCTCCGATCGACAAGGCCGCGCTCGACCGCGCCTTGCCGCCGGGAAGTGCGGCCACGGGAGCCGACGACGTCGGGGTGGCGGCGCTGATCGGCCCCGGGGCGGAGCTGGTGGTGCCGCTGGACGCCGGCGCGGAACGGATGGCCGTCCTGGTCCTGGGATCCCGGATCAGCGACAAGCTGTACGGCCGGGCCGAGCTGGAGCTGGCGGGGACGCTCTCGTTCGCGGCGGCCATCGCCCTCAAGAACTCCGAGCTGGTCGAGCAGCTGCACAGCGCCGCCACCACCGACGAGCTCACCGGCCTCTATAACCGCCGAGCGCTCGAGGAGCGACTCGCCGCGGAGATCTCGCGCAGCCTCCGCCACCAGCTCCATACCAGCGCGCTGCTGATCGACCTCGACCGGTTCAAGGTGATCAACGACACGATGGGCCACGCCGCCGGCGACCGGCTGCTGATCCAGGTGGCGAAGATCCTGCGCCAGCAGTGCCGCGCGCTGGACGTGGTCGGCCGCCTCGGCGGCGACGAGTTCCTGGTGATCCTGCCGATGACGAAGCCGAGCGAGGCGCAGGTGTTCGTCGGGCGGGTGCAAGCGAGTCTGCGCGAGATGGAGCAGGCCAACCCGGAGTTCGGCGCCTGTACGCTCAGCATGGGGATAGCGGAGTCGCCCCGGCACGGCACGACGGTCAGCAGCCTGCTCGCCGCGGCCGACACGGCGCTCTACAAGGCGAAACGGGCCGGGCGCAACACCGTCGAGGTCGCGGACAACTAGCCGGCCATGGCCCTCGAAGAGTTCATCCTCCTCGGCGACGCTCTCTGGCTGGATTTCGTCAACAGCGCCCGCGGACGCACCCCTGCCCCGCCCGACCGCCTCTCCGATCCCGACGCCTGGGCCCGCTGGTCCTCGCTGCACCACCTCGACGGCGCCGTGGACTCCGCGCCGTTCGCCCAGGTACTCGCGCTCCGCGCGCGGCTTTCCGAGCTGGCCGAGGCCCTGCACGACGGCCGGGTCGCGCCCACGGGAGCGATCGCGATGCTCAACGAGCACCTCGGCCGGATCGCCGGCCGCCAGCAGCTCACTCGGGTGGGCGGCGAGTGGCGGCTTCGATTCGCACCGCGTCGCCCGCCGGCGCCGCTCGAGGCCATCGCCCGGTCCGCCGCGGCGACGCTGGCCGACGGGCGGACGGCCGTCCGCCGCTGCGCCGCCGAGAGCTGTTCCCTTCTCTTCACCGACGATTCCGCCAACGGTAGCCGGCGCTGGTGCGACGCGGGGGAGTGCGGACGGGACGCCCGCATCGAGCGGCGCCGGGGACTCCGCCGGTGACCGGCCCCGATCCGGTCGTCGCGTTCGAGCGCACGATGGGGGCGCTGGGGCAGCGATACCGGCTCCAGCGAATCGTGGCGTCGAACGCGGACCGCGTGCTCTTCGAGGCGTACGATGAGACGCTCAAGCGTCGGGTTGGCGTCCGCATCAACTTCTACCGCGACGAGTCCATCCGGGCCTGGTTCCTCCGCGAGGCGGAGGCGCTGGGCCAGCTCGACCATCCCGCCATCGGGCACGTGTACGACGCGGGAGTGACCGGCGACGTGGCGTACCGGATCGGCAACTGGATCGAGGGCGAGGGGCTCGAGCTCGCGGTCGCCCGAGGCCCGCGGAGCATTCCGGCGGTGCTCTCGCTGGCCCGCGATCTCCTGGGCGCGCTCGACCATGCGCACCTGCAGGGCATGATGGTACGGCGCATCGTGCCCGGCTCGATGCTGATCGGCTCGAGCGGCCGGGGGACGATCACCGATCTCCGGTTCAGCAGCTACACGCTGCCCGCGGTGCCGCCCGGAACGACGCCCGGCATGCCCATGTTCATGGCGCCCGAGGTCCGGGACGGGGCGGTCGGGAATCCGGCGTGCGATGTCTACACCGCGGGCGCACTGCTCTATTTCACCGTGACCGGCCACGTGCCGCCGCTCGACCCTCGGGAGGTACGCCGGCCGAGTGAGCTTCGGCCGACCTGCCCGCGCGCCATCGAGCGAATCGTGCTCCGGGCTCTCAAGCTCGCCCCGGGAGACCGCTACCTCACCGCGTCCGAGATGCTCGAGGACCTCGCCGTCGACGCCGGCACCTTCGAGACCCGGGCCGTCGCGGTGTCCAAGGGTCCGCTCGACGCCATCGAGGATGGCGCGCGCTGGGAATCCTGGCTCCGCCGTGCCCTCGGCGACGACTACGAGCTCCTCGCCCTGCTTGGCAAGGGCGGCTTCGGCCGGGTCTACCGCGTGCGGGATCTGCACCTGGAGCGCGAGGTGGCGCTCAAGGTCCTCCACCCCGCCCTGACGCAGGATCCGGAGGTCGTCGAGCGCTTCCGGCGCGAGGCACAGCTCGCGGCCCGGCTCAGCCACCCGAATATCGTGAACATCTACGACATCGCGGGCCGGTTCGGGCTCATCTGGTACACGATGGAGCTGATCGACGGGCCGAGCCTGGCGCAGCTGGTCGAGCGCGACGGCCCGCTGCCGCTGCCGCAGGTGCTCCGGCTGCTGCGGGAGTCGCTCTCGGCGCTGGCGCACGCGCATGGCTTCGGCCTGGTCCACCGCGACATCAAGCCCGAGAACATGCTGATCGACCCGGCGGGGAGCGTGCAGATCACCGACTTCGGTCTGGCCCTGGCGCTTCGCGGGAAGTACGGCGGGGCGACGAGCCAGAGCGGGACGCCGCAGTTCGCGAGCCCCGAACAGCTGCTCGGCGAGCGGGTGGATCAGCGCTCGGACCTCTACAGCCTGGCCGCCGTGGTGTATTACGCGCTCCTCGGCACCCCGCCTTTCCCGGGAGCCACGACCGAGCAGGTGCTGGCGCAGCAGACCACCAACCAGCTGCCCGAGGCTCGCGCTCTTCGCGAGGACGTGAGCGAGGCACTCGAGCGCGTGCTCGCCCGCGCGCTCAGCGCCGATGTCGAGAGCCGCTATCCGTCGGCCGCCGAGTTCCTCCAGGCAGTGAATCGCGCCGCCGACGAAAGTCCCCGGGAGCCGGTGGCTGACTGGGCCCGGGCGGCGGCCCGGTGGCTCCGGGGCTCACCTCTTGACTAAATGCAGACGCGCGGCAGATTTATGCCCGCACCCGGCCCGGCCGGCCGGGCGCAGCATCGTACGAACTACGACTCTGGTGTCACGGTACCGGGGTCTTGCCTCGTTCAATAATCCAACGGAGTAGTGCCGGGGAACGCCCGGCGAACGCTTTTTATGACGCGGGATAGGCCTGCGCTCATAAAAACTCGGTGGACCGGCACGTCCGGCCCCCCGAAGAAGTCAAACAAACGCGGAGTAGGAGCAATGGCTCGCACCCTAGGCACGGTGAAGTGGTTCAATGACGCGAAGGGCTTTGGTTTTATCACTCCGGAGAACGGGGACAAGGACTGCTTTGTCCACCACACCGCCATCAAGGCGGAGGGGTTCCGCTCGCTCGCCGAGGGTGATCGAGTGGAGTTCGACATCGTGCAGGGTGCGAAGGGTCCTGCCGCCGAAAACGTCACCAAGGTCAAGTAGCTCCGGCACAGGAACTTAGACTGCGGGCCGCCGTTCACAGGCGGCCCGTCGGTCATTTATGGCGGTAGATGACCCGGCCGCGGGTGAGATCGTAGGGAGAGAGGACGACGCTGACGCGGTCGCCTTCCAGCACGCGGATCTTGAACTTGCTCATTTTCCCGGCGGCGTACGCCAGGATTTCGTGGCCGTTCTCGAGCATGACCCGATAGTTCCGGTCGGGCAGTACCTCGGTCACGACTCCCTCCATCTCGATCCCTTCTTCCTTGGCCATCCAGTCTCTCCACATGGGGGAACGGGCATTCGGCGCCGCGGCGCCGGGAGGTCTCGGGCAGGGAATCTTGCTGGCCGGAGGCCGGGAAGCAACTCGGGGTGGTGGGTTTGGGGGTCCTGTTGGCGGCGTTTGGAGGCAGGTGCGCACCCACGGCCGGGTCGGGTGCAGGCCTACCGGCTGCCTGGATCCTGGGCTCGAGACTGCGGCGCCAGCACCCCACTCCGGGAGGCCGGGCGCAGCGCAAAGGGGAGCCGAACCCGGCCCTTGTCGCGCGGAGCGGAAGCCCGACCCGCTAGTTGCTCCCGCTCGGCAGCTGGGCGCGGATCTTGTCGATCTGCTCTTCGACCAGATCAACCAGCTCCCCGATCAGGCCCGCGTCGAAGCTGAGCCGGGCACCGGCCGTCCGGTACATGTCGGGCAGGCCCCGAACCGCCCCCAGGGCCAGAGCCTCGCGATATCGGGCGACCGCGCCGGCGTGATCCGCGAGGCTGTTGCGCCAGATCTGCAGCGCCCCGATCTGGGCGATTCCGTACTCGATGTAGTAGAACGGATACATGAAGATGTGCAGCTGGCGATACCAACGGGCCACCCGCTCGCGCTCGAGCCCGGTCCAGTCGACGCCGCGCTCGAACCGGCTCCGGATCCGAAGCCAGGCCTCGTCCCGCGCCACCGCGTCCGCTCCATCGGGACTGGTATAGATCCACGTCTGGAAGGCGTCCACCGACGCGATGTGAACCAGGCTGAGCAGGACATCCTCCAGGTGCTCGAGCCACGCCCGGCGGTGATCTTCGGGCGTGAAGTAGCCGGTCGGCTGCACCAGGTGGGGCGAGGCCAGCAGCTCCATCGACATCGAGGCCAGCTCCGCCGCCTCGGACCCGGGATGGCGCTGCCAGATGAGTGGCTGGCGGTGTGAGGCGAAGGCGTGGAACGCATGCCCCGCCTCGTGCAGGAGCGTCATCACGTCGTCCACCAGCCCGACAGCGTTCATGAAGATGAACGGCCGCCCCCGGAAGTGGAGCGTCTCGCAGTATCCGCCGGGCGCCTTGCCCTTCCGGCTGTCCAGATCGAGGAGGTGCTCGTCGATCATCGTTTGAAACTGGCTGCCCAGGACGGGGTCGACCCGGTCGAAGATCCGTCGCGCCGCGCCCACGAACTGGTCCACCGTCTCGAACGGCCGGAGCGGCGCCGCCCGGTACGGATCCACTGCCAGGTCCCACGGGCGGAGCGCGTCGAGGCCGAGGCGCCGGCGACGATGCTCCATCACCCGGGCGACGGCGGGCGCTGCCGTCCGCTCGACCGCCTCGTGAAAGCGCTCGCAGTCGGCAGGCGTGTAGTCGAACCGGAACTTGGCGGGGAAGACGTAGTCGCGAAAATTGGCGAAGCCGGCGTTTCTGGCTGCGCGCTGGCGCAGCTCGAACATCCGGTCGAACAACCCGGCGAGCGCGCCGCGCTCCTCCATGTACGGCTGTGTGGCCGCCCGGAACGCCCGCTCCCGGACTGCCCGGTCCGGGCTCTTGAGGAACGGCTGCAGCTGCGGCAGCGGGCGCTCCTCGCCATCCCACATGACCGTCATCGAGCCCGTGATGCGCTGATAGCGGGCGCTCAACTCCTCCAGCTCGGAGAACAGCGGGATGTTCGCCTCACGGAAGATCTCGATCGAGGTCCGGAACCGGGCCAGCGTGGTGGCGAGCTCCGGGGCGGCGTGACCGAGCGCGACCAATCGCCGGGCCAGCTCGACGCTCCGCTCCTCCATCTTGGGCAGGATCTCGGTCGAGAAGCGGAGGTGGTCCTTCTCCTTCTCGGCGTTGGAGGTGTCGATGGTGTAGGCGATCATGGCCTGCGCCGCCGCCTCGGTGACCAGCTCCTCCAGCCGGGACCACGCGAGCAGCCATTCATCCACCGTGGACGCGTCGAGCGGACGCTCCAGCAGATCATCGAAGTAGGGGACGACCTCGTCCCAGGTGGCCTTGGCGAACGCAGCGGGGGACGTGGGCAGGACCGAAGCGGTCACGTACACTCCTCAGGCAGGAAGACCCGAAACGAACAGCCGAGATATAACCAAGGTCGCGCGCGGGTCACAATCCCGGCGGCCGCTGCCGGTGAAATTTCGTGCGCGCCTGGTAATACAAGCCGATTTCCAGCAGGGTCGCCTCCGACAGTGCCCCTCCCGTGAGCTGAAGACTCGTCGGCAGTCCGGCCTCACCGGTGCCGTTCATGAGGAACAGCGCCGGGACCCCGCAAGCTCCGCGTCCCGCTCGCGCGCCTCGGCCAGGGCAGCCTCGGCCAGCTCGAAGGCCGAGATCCGGCGCGAGCGGATGAGGTCGGCCCGGTCGAGCCCAGCCTGGATCTGCTCGGCGACGCCGGCCAATTCGCCGGCGGTGAGCCGGCTGCCGTATTCGAGACTGGCGCCGTCGAGTCGGCCGAAGTCGAGTCGCAGGGCCCCCGCCGGCACGCCCAGCGCCGGGGCGAGCGCCGCCAGCGCCAGGGACTCGGCGAAGGAGCGGCGGTTCATGTCTGCGCGCTCCGATCGTGACGGTAGTAGAGATAGGCGAGGGACAGGGCCACGAGTGCGAGCAGGAAAACGGACCCGACGCGGTAGAGCGCGTCCAGTGACGACAGATCGAAGAAGATGACCTTGGCGACCGCCAGGCCAGCCACGGCCAGGCCGGCGACGCGCGCCGGCTGGAGCGACAGCCGGAAACCGAGCGTCACGAGCCCGGCTGCGAAGACCAGCCACCAGGCGCTGACCGCGAGCCCCGAGGCAAGATCCGCCGCCTCCGCGCTGATGCTCTGGAGCTCGAAGTAGCGCCGAAGCTCCCCCGTGACACCGAACAGCGCCATCGCACCCGCGACGACCCACAGCCCCGACCGAATGAGCCGGGTGTCCTCCCGTCCACCCTCCACTCGCCAGAGCCCCGCGGCATACGCGGCCGTGACCGCGATGCCACTCCATAGCCCGAGAGCCCAGCGGCCGACGAAGGCCCCGTCGGCCGCGCCCCGCGCGCCGGCTGCCTCGTCGAACAGCTGCTGCAGCGCGGCGGCCAGGGTGAGGAGTCCGTACCAGCGCCCGTCGGTCCGGCCGAGATGGAGGTCCAGCGCGGGCCAGAGCAGCGCGAGCGCCAGCAGCGCCCAGACCTGCGACACGCCGCTCCAGCGCTCCACGGCGGCCACTCCCAGCGCCGCGGCGGCAACCACCGCGAACGCCGGCCGGGGCCGCAGGTAGCCGGCGAGCAGGTAGGGCAGCGCCACGATCAGCGGCGCGAGCCACGGCTGGTCGTCGAACCGGGTGACGTCCAGGTTGTGGATGGCGTAGCCCACGAGTACCGGCGTCACGAAGAAGTACAGTGCTTCGCCTGCCGACCAGCCCGTTCCTTCGCCCTGGGGACCGAGGTGCAGCGGAAATACCTGCGGCCGCCGGAGCCCATGCCACCAGACCGGCGCCGAGAGCACCAGCCCGGCCGCGAGGACGGCCCAGTGTTCCGGAATCCGCTCGCCCGCGGCGAAGAGCAGCGTCCAGCCGCCGGAGAACGTGAGGAGCCGCGTCTCCCACCACCGCTCCTTGAGGCCCAGGTACAGCCCCGCCGTGCCGCCGATCAAGCCATAGAACAGCACGCCCCAGGGATGAGCGTGCTCGGCGGCGCCCAGGGTGCCGACCCCGAAGTAGCTGGCAGCGATCACCAGCATCGCGATGCGCCAGCGTCGTCGAGCGGCCACCAGGCCCAGGCCCGCCGCCATGCTGGCGAGGTAGAGCAACAGCAGATCGGAGTTCGCCTGGTTCTGGCCCAGCAGCACCGGCGCCAGGAACGCACCCAGGGCGGCGGTGATGCCCAGCGCCTCGACGTCGATGGCGTAGGCGATCATCGCCAGCCCGACGGAGACCAGCGCCAGGCCGAGGATGCCGGACGCCGACGGCAGCACTCCATACAGCCTGGAGGCGGCCCAGATGCTCAGGTAGATGATGCCCGCGCCGGCGCCGACCAGGGCGGCGCCGTAGGTGCGATAGCGTGATTCGAGCCGCCAGCCGAGCGCGCCGACACCGAGGCCGGCGGCCACGCCGCCGATACAGCGCATGACCGGCGAGATCCAGCCGCGCTCGAAGGAGAGCTTGAGCAGATAGCCCGCGGCCATGAGCAGGGCCACCACGCCAATGCCGAGGAAGACCCGCTGGCCGATCCACTGTTCCGAGTCGAGGGCGGGCGACCCTGCGCCCGAGGATCCGGGCCGCGGAGCCGCGGGGCGACTCGTCGGAGGCGGCGGAGGCGGCTCCGCGGGCGGGAGTGGCGCCGGCGATGCGGCGGGAGCGTGCATCGCAGGGGGCGGCGCCGCGGCAGGCGGCGGCACGGCCGCGTGTCTGGCAGTCCCGCCGGCCGCGAGCTGCCGCACCAGCGTCTCCAGCACCGCCATCCGCTGCTCCAGGCGGTCGAGTCGATCGTCGGTGCTCACGCGCGCCTGCTCATGTCGCTTCCGCCTCCTCCGCGGGCTGCGCGGACACGCGGGACTCTCTCGGGATCTGCAGCGTGAGGGCCCCGGCGAGAGCCACCACGGCGCCCGCGAGGTAGAACGGCCAATCGTGCCCGAGGCGCTGGAAGATCATCGTCGCGAGCAGCGGGGCGACCACGCGTGCCAGTCCGGCGAAGGTCTGGGCGACGCCCATCGTCGTTCCCAGCTCGCGCGCGTCGGAATAGCGCGACATCAGCGAGGTCGTCGCCGGGAACAGCAGCGCCGTGCCGATGGGCACCAGCGGGATGACGGCCGCAAGGGCCCAGAGGCTCTGGGGAATAGGATACAGCAGGAGTCCCGCTGCGAGAAGCAGGGCGCCGGCCCGCATGGTCCAGCTTTCCCCCAGGCGGTCCACGATGGGGCCCAGGAGCACGCTCCGCATCACCAACGAGAGCACCCCCACGTAGGCGAAGATAGGCCCAATGGTCTTCTCCGTCAGGCTGAACGCCGACTGCAGGTACAGCGACAGCACCGAGGTCATCGCCGAGAAGGCGATCATGCCGATGCCGTAGATCCAGATCAGCCGGGAGACGAGGCCGGTCGGGTGCCGCAGGACCAGCCAGGCGGGGTGCCAGATGGGCTTCCGAAGGGTGGAGCCGTCGTGCCGCTGCCCAACCCGCGATTCGGGCAGCCACTTCCACGCGAACGCCACGTTCACCAGGCAGAGCGCGGCGGCCCCCAGCCCCGGCGCGGCGGGTCCGAGGGTGAACGCGAAGGAGCCGATCGCCGGTCCGAGGATGACACCAGCGGCGGTGGCGGACGAGAGCCATCCCAGTGCACGCGCCCGATCCTTGGGCTCGACCGTATCGGCCACGTACGCCTGGGCGACGCCGGTCGTGCCGCCCCCCGCGCCCTGCACGACACGCGAGGCGAAGAGCAGCCACACCGCGTCGGCGATGCCGAACACCGCGAACGCCACCGCCGAGGCGCTGAGCCCGATGAGCAGCGCCGGCCGCCGGCCGTAGCGATCCGACACCCGTCCCCACACCGGTGCCGACAACAGCTGGGCAATGGAAAACGACGCGATGAGTCGGCCGACAGTCTCGGGACTGGCGTGGAGCCGCGTCGCGTAGAACGGCAACAGCGGCAGGACGATCATGAACCCGATGGCATCGACGAAGCAGACGAAGATCAGGACCGCGAGCCGGCGGAGCCGCGCACGGTTGCCGTTCACCGGCGCCGTCATCCAGCGCCGCCCCGGTCGGCGCCGGCGACGAAGACCGCGGCGCTCACCAGCATGAGCACGACGCCGTACGCCGCCGCCACACCGACGTCGGCCTGACGCAGGCTCGACAGGATCTCGAGCGAGACCGGCCGCGTGTCGTAGGTGTAGAGCATGATCGAGGTCACGAAATCTCCGAACGCGGTGACGAACGCGAGGCTCGCCCCCGCCAGGAGCGCCGGCCGGAGCAGCGGCAGCGTGATGCGCCGGAGGGTGCGCCCTCGGCGGGCCCCGAGCGTGGCGGCGGCCTCATCGAGCGAAGGGTCCAGGGCGCGCACGCCCGCCAGGATGGCGCGGCTGGTGATCGGCAGATTCCGTACGAGATACGCGAGGGGAAGGATCCAGATGGTGCCCACCAGCACGACGCGGCCGGCCCACGGCGCCCGCACGCTGAACGCCGTGGCGAGGGCGATGGCGAACACCGTCCCCGGGACCGCCCACGGGAGCGCGAGCAGAGTCTCGATGGCGCGCCCGCCGCGCACGCGGCGGCGCCCGGCCACCAGGGCGCCGGCCAGCGCGATGGCCACGGCGGCGATCGTCGCAACGGTCGCGAGCCAGAGGCTGTTGGCGAGCGGCCGCGCCCGCACCGGATCCTGCAGCAGGGTGAGGTAGTTCCGGAGGGTGTAGGCCGGGGGCACCGGCTCGGTGGTCCAGGTCCCTACCGGTACGAACGAGACCAGCAGCAGCGTCAGGTGCGGCAGCAGGAGCAGCGCCGCCAGGCCCCATCCCGCGACGGTCAGCAGCACGCGGAGCGGCCGGCTCCGCACCATGCGGCGGGCGGGCGAAGCGCCCTTCCGCCCGCCGCCCCCATCGACCGGCCTGGCACCGCGAAACAGCCAGAGCGCTGCGAGCGCCAGCACGGTGAGCGCGATCGTCTCTACCATCGCCAGGCGGTCGTCGCCGTTGAGACGGGTCGCGACGATCTGGGTCGGCATCACGCGGAACCCGCCCCCGAAAATGTAGGGCGCGCTGAACGAGGCGAGCGCGGTCATGAACGTCAACAGCGCCGCACCGCCGAGCGCAGGGGCAAGCTGCGGCAGCACCACGTGCCGGAGGGTGCGCCACCGACCCGCCCCCAGGCTGGCCGCCGCCTCGTACTGCGACACGTCGAGCGACTGCAGCGCGGCGCGGACGAACAGGTAGAAATAGACGTACATGGAGTAGGCATGCACGAGCAGGATGGCACCCGCGCCCTGCAGCCGCCACGGCGGATCGGTGAGGCCGAAGATCCGCTGCACCAGCAGCGAGACGAAGCCCGTCTCACCATAGAGGAACAGGAACGCGAGCACGCCGACCAGCGGTGGCAATACCGCCGGTAGCGCCACCAGCCCGGCGAGCACGCGCCCGCCGGGCAGCTCGTAGCGCGCGAACAGGAAGGCCAGCGGAATCCCGATCGCCGCCGCCAGCACCACGCTGGCGACCGAGATCCAGAGGCTGCCCCAGAGCGCCTGCCATTCGGTCGGGCGCTCGAGGAACAGGCGGACGAACCGGAGGGTCCACCCTGCGGGATCGCGCACACCCTCGAGCAGCACGAGCACCAGTGGGTAGGCCACGAGCCAGAGCAGCCCGGCCAGCAGCACCGCCACGAGCAGGCGGGGCCTGGATGGCGGCGTCATCCGCTTTCCGGCGGAAAGAGATGGATCCCTCCACCGACGCGCCGGCTCGGCATCAGCCCTACCCGGGCGCCTGTCGGCACCGCCTGAGGCGGGGCCACGACCTCGAGCACGGCGCCACCATCCGTGCGGGTGGTGAATATGGCGGACGGCCCGACGAACCGGCGCGAGGTGATGGTCACCGGGAGCGCGCCGGGATCGAGCGGGGTGATCCGGAGCGCCTCCGGGCGGACGAGCATCACCGCCGGGCCCGGCGGCGGCGCCGGGCGATCCAGTGTGGCCTCGATCTCCCACTCGGCGCCGTCGACGGTGATCCGGACGCCCCGGTCCGAGGAACCCATGACCATCACCGCCGCCGTGCTCGAGCGTCCCACGAAACCGGCCACGAACGCGTTGGCCGGCGCCCCGTAGAGCTCGTCGGATGTGCCGATCTGCTCGAGCCGGCCGCCGCGCATCACGGCGACGCGGTCGCCAAGCTCGAAGGCCTCGTCCTGCTCGTGCGTCACGAGCACGGTGGTGATTCCGACCCGGTGGATGAGATCGCGAATCTCCCGGCGCGTGCGCTCGCGCAGGGTGGGGTCGAGGTTGGACAGGGGCTCGTCCAGCAGCAACACCCGCGGCTCGGGGGCCAGCGCGCGCGCGAGCGCCACTCGCTGCTGCTGGCCGCCCGAGAGCTGGCCGATGCGGCGCCCGCCGAACCCCGCCAGGTCCACCAGCGCCAGGGCGCGGTCCACGCGGCGCTGCAAATCCGCGCCGCGGATCCCGTTCGACTCCAGCCCGAACGCCACGTTGCCCCGTACGTCCAGGTGGGGGAACAGGGCGTAGTGCTGGAACACCATGCCGAAGTGGCGCGAGACCGGCGCCACCGCGGTGACGTCCTCCTGTTCGACCAGCACCCGGCCCTCGTCCGGGGTCTCGAAACCCGCCAGCAGCCGGAGGGTCGTGGTCTTGCCGCTTCCGCTCGGGCCGAGCAGCGCGAGCAGCTCGCCGCGCTCGAGGCCGAGCGTGACGCGGTCGACCGCAACGGTGCCGTCGAACCGCTTGACCAGGCCCTCGACCTTGAGGAAGGCGCTCACGGCCGCCCCGTCCGGCCGGTGCCCCGGACATGGCGGTCCCAGTAGCCCATCCAGGCCGCGCCGTCCCGGGCGAGGAGCGCCCAGTCCACATCGGCGACCACGATCTCGCGCTCCACCTCCGCCACCCACGCCGGGACACGGCTCACGGGCAGATCGTTCCGGGCCGGCAGGCGGTAGACCTTCTCCGCGGCCAGGAGCTGCCCCTCGGTGCTTCCGACGAAGTCGATGAAGGCGCGCGCGGAATCCGCGTGCCGGCTGCCGCGCACGAGGCCGATCGCGTCGTCGATGACCACGGTGCCGCTCCGGGGAAAGACGTAATCGAACGGCATGCCCTTCGACCGGCTGATGAGGATGTCCGGCAGGTCCCACAGGGTCACCAGCCCTTCGGCGCGCGCCAGGCGGGCGTCGAGGATGGCCGGGTTGAGCGCGTAGGCCTTCGTCTGCCGATCCAGCCGGCGGAGCCACGTCATGCCGGCGGCGGTGTCGCCGGTGCGGCGGAGGCTCCGCTCGATCACGAGCCCCCAGATCGCCCGCATGGTGCCGCTGGCCATCGGATCACGGATCAGCACCTTGTCGAACCAGCGCGGCGCGAGCACGTCGTCCCAGTCCCGCGGCGCGTCCGCCCGCGCCACGACCCGGCTGTTGAACGCGATCACCGCCGGCGTCCGATAGACGGGATAGTAGAGGTCCCCCGGCCCCACGCCGCCGGGACCGACGTGCCCGGCCCAGCGGGGACGATACGGCGCGAGCAGTGAGTCGGCTACGCCGCGGTCGAAGATGGTCGTCGGCCCGCCGAACCAGACGTCGGCCTGGGGATTGACCCGCTCGAACCGCACGCGGTCGAGGATCTCCTGCGAGCCCATGTCGAGCCAGCGGATGTCGATCCCGGGATGCTCGCCCTCGAAGGCGTGCTCGAGCAGCGAGAGCTGATCGCGGCCGTGCGGAGAGTAGACGACGACGGGCATGCGGCCGTCATCACACGCCAGGAGCGCGAGGGCCGCGAGGGCGATGGCCCCTGTCACCCTGAGCGAAGCGAAGGGGCCCATGCCGACTGAACGCCTATCTTGCCAGCGCCAGCAGGTTCGCGAACAGCCGGAACGCCCCCGGCACCCCCGCGGGCAACTGCCGGAAGAAGCTCAGTCCGGTGTAGACGTACGTTCCCCGCCCCACCTTCGCCACCAGGAGACCGCCCTCGAGCGGCGGGTCGCCCGGATCATGGGTCTCGAGCAGCGGCCGGTAGGCCGCGTGCCAGCTCCGCGCGAAGTAGAGGCCGCGCTCCTGGACCCACCCCTGCCAGTCGGCGTCGCCCAGACGATTCGGCAGCAGTGCCACGGGATCGCGCCGGGCCAGCATCCGGACCGGGGCGGTTTCCTCCGTCACCCGGTCGTGGCCGACGGGCGGCGCTCCGGGCGTGGGTGACGGCCCGCCCACCGTAAGCGGATACGGGGCGTAGCCGCCGTCGAAGAAAAGGTGTTGCTGATACTGCACCAGCAGGAGCCCACCGGCGCGGAGGTAGGCCAGGAGGCGGTCATTGTACTCGAGCAGTGCGGGCTCGGTCTCGTAGGCGCGGGGCCCGATGACGATCGCATCGAACCGGTCGAGGTCGCCGCGCTCGAGCGCGGCCGCGTCGAGCGTGGTGACCGGCATACCGACGCCCGCGAGCGCCTCCGGCACCCGGTCGGCGGCGCCCCGGACATAGCCGATGCGTGCGATCCCTGGCAGCGCCAGCGGCGCCACCCGAATCATGGCCTCGGCCGGGAAGGGGTACGACCGGGGGCGGATGTGCGGGTAGTCCACGGTCGCCACCCCGGCGGCGTATTCCCGCCCGACGGCATCCCGGGCCCGCGCCCGCACCCGCACCACACCTTCCGTCGGCGTGGCCGGCGGGCGGACCTCAAAGGTGACGATCTCGCGCTGATCCTCGCGCGTCAGCTCGAACGGCCGCGCCCGCACGGCGGGCCAGCCGGCCGGGAGCTCCAATCGTACCGTGCCCGTGGTCGTGTCCCGGGCGCCATGAGTCAAGGTCACGGTGAACCGGCGGGGCACACGGTTCCCCGCGGGCCAGACCACCATTGCGGGCGCGATGGCCAGCGCTACCCGCGGCACGACGGTCAGCGGGCGCCGCACTTCGCCCACGGGCCTGATCATTGATCCGAAGCGTCACTTCCCGCTCGGACCGTGCTGCGCCGTCGATCAGGAATGTCCCGGTCAGCTCCGGCGCGCCGGACGGCTCTCCGCGCTCCGCGGGCGGCGCGGAGCTCCAGTCGTACAGTGCGGGGTTGGCGGCGCTCAGATGGAAATAGGGCGCGGTCAGGGACGCGTCGGGCGCGACGGTCGCCGTGACCTGACGCCGCACCAGGGCACCCGGCTCGAGCTGAAGCGTCGCCACGGCGCTATCGGGGCGAATGGCGCCCCCACCCCTCAGCTCGGCGGCAACCTGGTGGGGCTCCGCCCCCGTATTCCAGCACTCGAGCGTCACGGCGACATGTTGCCCCGGCACGACCCGGTCGTCGTCGCTCCGGGCGTCACAGACGACGCCCGAGGCCGCCACGATGGCGCGATCCAGGTGCGCCAGGCGGTCGGCCGAGACTCGCGCGGCGGTCCACCGCGACCGGAGCGCCCGCAGCTCGGCGAGCTCGGTTCCGGCGGCCGAGGCCGAGCTCGGGAGCGAGCCCCCGGCCGTGGCCGTGGTGTCGACGCCCGAGAAGAGAGTGCCCGCGTCCCGACCCGTCCGATCCTCGATCAGCGCGAGCCGCACCCTCGACGGTCCCAGCCCCTGGATCCGCCCCATGTCCTGCGAGCGGTGCAGGCTTCGGCCCGCCATGGCGATCTGGTGATAGGAGCGCCCCGCCGCCCGGTCGAGCCCGCCGCCCTCGAGCACCAGCGTAGTGGCCGTCGTGTCGAACCAGGTACTCCGGTAGAGCTTCTGCGGCGTCCACGGGGCGAGGCCCTCCTCGCGGGCCAGCTCGGGAAACCGCGTTGCGTCGCCTGCTGCCTGGAAGGCTTCCCTGGCCGCCCATCCAGCCGCCTGGTGCTGCCCGTGGCCATCGCGCGGCGTCCCGCTAAAGACCGACACGAGGACCTGAGGGCGGAACCGCCGGACGATGCGGACGACGTCCTTGAGCACGGTGTCCCGGGGCCAATGCCGCCAGGTCTCGTCCAGGGACTTGGAGTAGCCGAAGTCGTAGGCGCGGGTGAAGTACTGGCGGGCGCCGTCCAGCCGACGGGCGGCGAGCAGCTCCTCCGTGCGGATGAGCCCCAGCGCCGGCCCGAGCTCGGGGCCAATCAGATTCTGGCCGCCTTCGCCGCGGTTGAGCGACAGATAGGCGGCCTCCGCGCCGAGCCCACGGACCAGGACGGTCAGGAGCTCGGTGTCCTCGTCGTCCGGATGCGCCCCGATCATGAGCACCCGCTTCTCGCCGCCGAGCATGCGGAGCTCGCGGTCGAGCCCCACCAGGCCGCCGGTGGAGGGAGGCTCGAGCTGGGCCCGGAGTGGCGCCACGACGGTGATGAGCAGGAGGACGACGAATACGACGGAGAGCGGGCGAAGACGCACAGACCCCGGCCGATGATGGTGAGCGAGGAAGCTATACCTGTAGGGACGGAAAGGTGAAACCGGGCGGGCACGGACGGCGACGGGCGGGAGAACCAGGCCCCCCCCCGCGCCGTCACCCGTCGTCCGGCTCAGTGCATCGGGGCGGCCCCGAGCGGCGTGTCGTGGATGGACTCCCGGAAGGCCGGGTGGCGCCGCCAGAGGTACGCCCCCATGCAGATGGCGGCCAGCGTATTGGCGGCGATCACGGCCCAGAACGGGAACAACTCGTGGGTGCGCTCCGAGAGGATGGCGAGGAAGCCGTAAAACAGGATCTCGAACACCAGGAAGACCGGCAGCAGGGCGTACCGGACCACCGGGTTGCCGGTGCCCCAGTGCACCAGCGCCACCAGCCCCATGCCGACGAGCGCGAAGACGATGAAGTGGAAGGCGGTGTAGAACAGGATGGCGCCGAAGGCGAGCTGCCGCGGATCGGGTGTGCGGTCGCCGAAGATGACCATCTGCCCGAGCAGGCTGGGCGTTTGGAACGGATGGCCGGCGAGAGTGTCGAGCATCAGGAACCAGGCGGCCACGACCAGCCCGCCGATGAGACCGACGTCAGTACCTTCGCCGACGATCGAGTGGCGATTCTCCGGCATGAAGACCTCCGGCCGAAACAGGGTAGGCGCCCGCGGCACGACGTCTCCGCGGCGTCCCTTTACTGTGGGACGCCGGACCGCCGCGCGCAAGACGCCCCAGCGAGACCTAGGCGGTCCATGGCCCCCCGGATGGGTGGTCGGGCGGCTTCACCTCGTCACCCAGGGCTGCCTGGCGAAAAGACCGGCGGAGCCGGGGATGCCGCCGCCAGAGAAATCCCGCCATGCCCAGCACGCCCAACAGACTGCCGCTCACGACCGACCAGGGCGAGATCCGTTCGCCGGTGGCCATCTCCACCATGTAGGTCAGGCCCGCGAAGAGACCGAAGGCCACCACCAGGCCGATCCAGATACCCATCCTGAGGGCGAAGTTCCGGGAGGCCAGGTGCGTCACGAGGGTCAGCCCCATCCCGAGCAGCAGGAAGATCATGAAGTGAATGACCGTATAGCCAAGCACCACGTGCGGCATGATCTGGCGGACGCCCGGCGGGAGGTTGGCGTGGAAGAGAATCTTGCCGAGGCTGTTGGCGGTGTGGAACGGCTGGCCCCCGGCCGTGTCGAGGATGAAGTACCACACCGCCACGATCAGCGCGCCGATCGCGCCGGTTACGGTGCCTTCACGAAGAGTGGAGTGGTCGCGCACATGCATGACGCCGTCCCCGGGAATCCGGTGATGATCTGCCCACAAGCGTTCCAGAGTGGGCCCGGAGCGGCGCCCGGGGATGTGTCCGGGGTCACGAACCGCGGCAGCGCTCGCAGGGACAGGTGGCGAGCAGGCGCTCGAAGGTGTAGATGCCGGTGCCGTGGCCGTCGCTCCACTGCACACGGAGCCCGTAGGTGCCGACCAGCGCCACCGATCGGGGAACGATGTCGTCGGGCACCTGGGCGGGATCGAGGATGGGACGCCCGCTCATTTCCTCGACACAGACGGCGCAGCCGCAGGCCAGCCGGAGCGCCCGGGCGGGGTAGAACGCGCGGTGCCCCTCCTGGTCCCACTCGATGAGCAGGCCGTCGTCCTGACGGGTAATGGCGTAGGGCACGGGCGTGGGCATCGGGACTCCGGGCAAAGGGGCATGAATGGATAGTATATTGACCGAGACTTCAACCTCGACGACTCATGCCGACTGACGCCACCAACCCGTTCGGCGCCCGCGCTTCCCTCCCCCTCGGCGGCGAGACCGCGGTCGTATACCGCCTCGCCGAGCTCGCCCGCCAGGGAATCGCCGATCTCGACCGGCTGCCGTTCTCCATACGCGTCCTGCTCGAAAACGCGCTCCGACATGCCGGCCGCGGCTTCGTGACGGACGCCCACGTGCGGAATCTCGCCGCCTGGAGCCCCCGGACTGCCAGCCGGGGCGAGGTGCCGTTCATGCCGGCCCGCGTCGTCCTCCAGGACTTCACCGGCGTGCCGTGCGTCGTCGACCTGGCCGCCATGCGGGACGCGATGGGGCGGATGAAGGGAGACCCCGGCCGGATCAATCCGGTGGTGCCCTGCGATCTCGTCATCGACCACTCGGTACAGGTCGATTCGTACGGCTCGGAGCGCTCGCTCAAGCTCAACGTCGCGCTCGAGTTCGAGCGGAACCTCGAGCGCTACCAGCTGCTCAAGTTCGCCCAGCGGGCGTTCGACAGCTTCCGGGTAGTCCCGCCCGGCACGGGCATCGTCCACCAGGTGAACCTCGAATACCTGGCGCCCGTGGTCCAGCTCCGGCCGCAGTTCGGGGAGGTCACCGCCTACCCCGATACCCTGGTCGGGACCGACTCGCATACCACGATGATCAACGGCCTCGGCGTCGTGGGCTGGGGCGTCGGTGGGATCGAGGCGGAGGCGGTGATGCTGGGACAGCCCTATTTCATGCTCATTCCAGAGGTCATCGGAATGAAGCTGGTCGGACAGCTCCCGCTCGGCACCACGGCCACGGACCTGGTGCTCACGGTGACCCAGCTGCTCCGGAAGAGAGGCGTGGTCGACAAGTTCGTGGAGTTCTACGGACCCGGGCTCAGCGCGCTGTCGCTGGCCGACCGCGCCACCATCGCCAACATGGCGCCCGAATACGGGGCCACGATGGGCTTCTTCCCGGTAGACGCCGAGACGGTGCGCTATCTCGAGCGGACCGGCCGCGGGTCGACGGTGTGCGAGCGGGTCGAGCGCTATACCAAAGAGCAGGGACTCTTTCGCACCGACGCCACCCCCGACCCCGAGTTCACCGCGACGCTCGAGCTCGACCTGAGCACGGTCAACCCGAGCCTGGCGGGCCCCAAGCGGCCCCAGGACCTGGTCCCGCTGACGGAGCTCAAGCGGAACTTCATCGTCAACCTGCCGGGCCTGATGAGCGCCAATGTGCCGACGGCCCGGAAGGAGCTGGCCGAGAGCGCATACTCCCGCTGGATGGGCGAGGGCGGCGGCAACACGACCATGGACGGTCACGGCGCGCCCGAGCATATGTCCGCCGTCGCCGCGGCCGACCCGGACGCGCCGCCGGTCGTGAGCGGGCAGCTCGACGGGGCGGACATCACGCTGCACGACGGCGCGGTAGTGATCGCCGCCATCACGAGCTGTACCAACACTTCGAACCCGTCGGTCATGATCGGCGCCGGCCTGGTGGCCAAGAAGGCCGTGGAACGGGGACTCACGACCCGGCCATGGGTCAAGACGAGCCTGGCCCCCGGGTCCCGGGTCGTGACCGACTATCTCGAGGGCTCGGGCCTGCTGCCGTACCTGGAGCGGCTCCGTTTCAACACCGTGGGCTACGGCTGCACCACCTGCATCGGCAACAGCGGCCCGCTGCCGGATGTCATCGGCGGGCTCATCGACGAGCATTCGCTGGTGACGGCGGCGGTGCTGAGCGGCAATCGGAACTTCGAGGCCCGGGTCCACCCCCAGGTGCGAGCCAACTATCTCGCCTCGCCGATGCTGGTGGTGGCGTTCGCGCTGGCTGGCCGGGTGGACATCGACCTGAGCCGGGAGCCGCTCGGGACCGGCACCGACGGCCGACCGGTGTATCTCAAGGACATCTGGCCCTCGCCCGCCGAAGTGCGCGACGCCATGGCCAGCTCGCTCAAGCCGGAGCTGTTCGAGCGGCGCTACGGGGCGGTGTTCGAGGGCGACGAGACCTGGCAGGCGCTCAAGATTCCCGACGGCAGCCGCTATGCCTGGGACCCGTCGTCCACCTACGTGCAGGAGCCGCCGTTCTTCACCGACCTGCCGGCCGATCCGCTGCCGCTACGCGACATCAAGGACGCCCGGGTACTGGCCGTCCTGGGCGACTCGGTCACGACCGATCACATCTCGCCGGCCGGCTCGATCCCGAAGAATGGCCCGGCGGCCCGGTACCTGCGCGAGCACGGCGTGGAGCAAGCGGACTGGAACACGTTCGGGTCGCGTCGCGGCAACCACGAGGTGATGATGCGCGGCACCTTCGGCAATGTGCGGATCGCGAACGCGCTCGTGCCGGAGAAGGAGGGCAACTGGACTCTCCACTTCCCGACCGGGGAGGTAGTGTCCATCTACGACGCCGCCAAGCGCTACCAGGAGGCGGGCACGCCGCTGGTGATCCTGACGGGCAAGGAGTACGGCACCGGCTCCAGCCGCGACTGGGCCGCCAAGGGCCCCGCGCTCCTAGGCGTGAAGGCGGTCATCGCCGAGAGCTACGAGCGGATCCACCGGAGCAACCTGGTGGGCATGGGTGTGTTGCCGCTGGCCTATCAGGCGGGCACGGATCGCAAGTCGCTCGGCCTGACGGGCACCGAGACCATCAGCGTCACCGGGATCGCCGCAGGGCTGGCGCCGGGCGGAACCGTCACCGTGACGGCGCGGAACGATGCGGGCAAGGAGACAGTGTTCCAGGCGGTCGTCCGGCTCAACTCGGAGGTGGAGCTGGACTACTACCGGCACGGGGGGATCCTGCAGCGGGTGTTGCGGCAGTTTCTGAAGCCGGGCGCGGGGGCCTGAGGCAGGCTCGGCTCGTCTTGGTGCTCCGATTTCACCACAGAGGCACAGAGGGCACGGAGAGATACGAAGAGCCATCGGAGCCACCGATCACCAATAGCCAAAACGCCCCCCGAACCTTGATTCGGGGGGCGTTTCGATTTCGCTGAACCGCAGCGTTCAGGCCACGAGATCCCGCAGCCGGTCGCCGGTTTCGCCTTCGCGGAGGCGGAGGAGCGCCCGATCCCGGAGCTGGCGGATCCGCTCGCGGGTGACGCCCATCATCCGGCCGATCTCCTCGAGCGTGCGGCTGTTGCCGTCGTCGAGGCCGAAATAGAGCCGAAGCACCTTGGCATCCCGCGGCGGCAGCGCGGCGAGCGCGGCCTCGATGTCGCGGGTCTGGCTGTTGGCCATGGTGCTCATGTCGGTGCTTTCCTGCTCGCCGCTGGTGAACCGCTCGATGCGCTCGTTGCCCTCGCCGTCACGGGTCGGGTGGTCGAGGCGCACCGCCTCGGAGTTGAGCGCGCTGAGCGAGCGCACGGCTTCGACCGTGAGCCCCGTGGCGCGGGCCAGCTCCTCGGTGGTCGGCATGCGGCCGAGCTTGTCCTTCAACAGCGTCGTGGTGCGGCCGAGGCGGCTCAGATCGGCGGTGCGGTTGAGGGGCACCCGGACCGGCCGGCCGTGACGGGCGATGGCCGCCTGCACCGCCTGGCGAATCCACCAGACGGCGTACGAGATGAACTTGACGCCACGATCGGGATCGAACTTCCGGGCGGCCGTCATGAGCCCCAGGTTCCCCTCGCCGATCAGATCGACGAGCGGCACCCCGCGGTTCTGGAACTTCTTGGCCACCGAGACGACGAAGCGAACGTTGTGGCGCGCCAGCCTTTCCTGGGCAGTCACGTTGCCCTTGAATGCCTTGCGCGCGAGCTCCATTTCCTCTTCGCGGTTGAGGAGGGGGACCCGGCTGATCTCGTCGAGATAGAGGTCCAGGCTCTCGCGGCCTTCATCGATTGCACGAGCGATCTGCGCCGGTCGCACCGGGCGACGCTTGCTACGTGCCTTCACTGTCACGCTGTTCGCCTCCTCACAAGAGTCCCCGTCCGCCGCACAGTATACCAGCTAGGAATCTGAGGCCGACTTGAATTGAGACGGGGCAATATATCGCCTAAGATGCCTAAAATCAACACCTTAGCTAAAACCTGACAGGATGGATAGTTGCGTTGGCGCAACGAGGGGGTTCCCGATGGCAAACAGACTGGCTACCGGGGCTGCGGATTTGGCAGTCCGGTGTGCCATGGCGAGGACCTGAGGCCTTGGCGGGTCGCCGGCGACGTCGTCAAACCGCGCGGCCGGCGAGAGTAGTTTGACTTGCTACTTCGTTGGGGCCATCCCCGGCATCTCCTGGGGCGTTTCGGTGATCGCACTCTTGGCGCCGTCCCCCGTCGCGACCAGCACCAGCTCGTGTGACTCGCTCGCCGACTTCAGCATGGAGAACGGCACCTGGGGGCTGACCCACATGTCGCTTTCGTACTTCGTGCTGTGAAAGTGCTTCGCGTTGAACGAGCCGGCCGGAACCGTCACCTTCTCGTGACCGATCATCGTCACCTCGGTGCAGGCATCCTTGAAGGCCATATTCTTCCCGAGTTGAGTGCGCATCATCCCCAGCATCATCCCGGTCATCTTCATGGCCGGCCGGTCGCCCATCTTCATTACCACTTCCTCGATCCCATCCATCTCGAGCGGGCCCCCGCCCGGGACCAGCATCTGGTAGACCATGTCCTGGTTCTTCTTCGGGTCGTGCATCTTGAATTCGATCCACTTGTAATCCCTGCCCTTCCGGTTCTCCGTGCCCACGACCGCATAGCGGGAGCTCGCCGGTGTCTTCTTGTTGTACGTGCCCTGGTACTCCGCCCAGGCACCGACCTTCGGCCACTTGAAGTTTTCGGCGCACGCGTCCTGCGCCTGCACGGCCGGCGCGACGCTCAACAGAGCGGCGGCGGCCCACGAAAGACTCGATCGCATAGGGGGCTCCAGCAACGGGGAACGGGCGGCAGTGGCAGGCGCCTCTCAGTGCATGCCACTGCCCCCGGAAAGCTGCTTCACCAGCTCGCCGATGACGCTCTTGGCATCGCCGAACAACATCCAGGTCTTGTCCGAGAAGTACAACTCGTTGTCGATCCCGGCGAATCCCGGATTCTTGCTGCGCTTGATGGCGAACACCGTCCGCGCCCGATCGGCGTCGATGATCGGCATGCCGTAGATCGGGCTGGTCTTCTCGGTCCGCGCCGCGGGATTCACCACGTCGTTGGCACCGACCACGAGGGCGACGTCCACCTGGGGCATGTCGGAATTGATCTCGTCCATCTCCACCAGGTCGGTGTACGGGATATCCGCCTCGGCGAGCAGCACGTTCATGTGGCCCGGCATACGGCCCGCCACCGGGTGGATGGCGAACTTGACCGTGATGCCCCGCTTCTTGAGCTGGTCGTAGAGCTCGCGCACCTTGTGCTGCGCCTGGGCCACGGCCATGCCGTAGCCGGGGACGATGACGACCAGATTGGCCTGCTCGAGGACCTGGGCCGCCCCTTCGATGCTCTCCGCCTTGTATTCCTTGCCCTCCCCCAGCGCCTTGGCCTGCTGCACCTGCCCGAAGGCGCCGAAGAGCACGTTGGCGAACGACCGGTTCATCGCCTTGCACATGATGACGGCCAGGATGAGGCCGCTCGAGCCATCGAGGGCGCCGGCCGTGATCAGCAGCTTGTTGTCCAGCACGAAGCCCATCGCCACGGCCGAGAGCCCCGCGTAGGCGTTGAGGATCGCGATGACGGTCGGCATGTCGGCCCCGCCGATCGGAATGATCAGCAGCACGCCGAAGAGCAGCGACATTCCGATGATGACCGGAAAGACGCTTGGCGCCCAGGCCGCGGTCGGGTGCAGCACCAGCGCCACGCCGGCCACTGCGGCGACCCCGAAAAGCGCCAGGTTGGTCAGGTTCTGCAGCGGATAGGTCACCGGGCGCTGCGGGATCCACTTCACTTCCTGCAGCTTGCCGGCGGCCAGGAGGCTGCCGGTGAAGGTGAGGAAGCCCAGGATGATCTCCACGATGATGGCGACCATCCGGAACGTGGTCAGGTTCTCGGGACCCTCGCCCAGCCAGAGATAGTACTTGGCGGTGCCGACCAGTCCGGCGGCGAGGCCGCCGAACGCGTGGGAGAGCGCGGTCCGCTGCGGCACCGCCGTGAGCGGCACCAGGGACAGCGGAACGCCGACCGCCACGCCCGCGAGCAGCGCCAGCACGATCCAGCCGTGGTGGATGACCTCCGGCTCCGCCCAGGTCGCGGCGATCGCGAGCGCCATGCCTGCCACACCCGCGTACACACCGTTCCGGGCCGTCGCCGGGGTGTTCATCCAGTGCAGCGCGAAGACGAAGAGCCCCGTCGCGATGATGTACGCGAGCTGGACCAGTCCGTGGCTCATGGGCGGCCGCCCTCGCCCGGCTTGGTGTCGGTCTTGAACATCTTCAGCATCCGGTCCGTGATGAGGAAGCCGCTGACGATGTTGGTCATCGACGCGAACAGCGCGATGCCGCCGAGCAGCCGGATTTCGGGCGGGTAGTCGGCCCCGGTGACGATGATGGAGCCCACGACGGCGATGGCCGAGATGGCATTGGTGATCGACATGAGCGGTGTATGCAGCAGCCGGGACACCCGGCGGATCACGCCCAGCCCGATGAACGTGGCGAGCACGAAGACGAACAGCTGGCCCCAGAAATCGGCGGCCGGCGCCGCCGCGGCGGCCTCGGTCGGCGTCATGCTCCCTCCTTGGCGAGTGCCTCGCGGGTTCGCGCGTGCCGCACCTCACCCGCGTGGGTGATGAGCGCGCCCTGCTGGATGTCGTCGTTCAGGTCGAGCTGGAAGGCGCCATCCTTGGTGAACGCCTGCAGGAAGGCGGTGAGATTCCGCGAGAAGAGCAGACTGGCGTGGAACGGCATCGAGGCCGGCACGTTGAGCGGTGCCATGATCGTGACCCCGCCGCTCACGACCGTCTCGCCCGGCCGGGACAGCTCGCAGTTGCCGCCGCCATCGGCGCCGAGGTCTACGATGATCGCGCCGGGCTTCATCGACCGCACCATGTCCGCGGTGATGAGCCTCGGGGCGAACACGCCGCCGATGAGCGCGGTCGTGATCACGACGTCCGACTGGGCCACCTGGGCGGCGAGGATCTCCCGCTGCCGCGCCTTGTCCGCGTCGGACAGCTCCTTGGCGTAGCCGCCGCCCGCGGCGGCGCTCTCCGTCAGCTCGATCCCGACGTACTTGCCGCCGACGCTCTCGATCTGCTCCTTCACCTCCGGCCGGACATCGGTCGCGGTGATGTGGGCGCCGAGGCGTTTGGCGGTCGCGATAGCCTGGAGCCCGGCGACACCCGCGCCGATCACGAAGACTTTGGCCGGCGGGACCATCCCGGCGGCCGTCATGAACATCGGGAAGTACTTGTTGAGCTCGACCGCGGCCAGCAGGACGCCCTTATATCCGGCGATGTTCGCCATGGAGGAAAGCGTGTCCATGCTCTGGGCGCGCGTAGTGCGCGGGATGGCGTCGGTGGCGAAGGCCGTGACCCCGCGCCCGGCGAGCGCCTGGACCGCGCGCAGATGGCGCAGCGGCATGAGCGAGCCCAGGTAGATGGCGCCCGAACGAAGCCACGCGACCTCGTCGCGGGCGTCGTCGGTCGAAGGGGGACCCACCTTGAGCGCCACGTCGGCGGCGCCCAGCAGTGCGGCAGGATCGGCTTCGAGCGCGACCCCCACCTCGCGGTACGCGTCGTCGGGGTAACCCGCCGCCATCCCGGCGCCGGCCTCGACGGCGATCTCGTAGCCCGCCTGCTTCAGCTTCTTGCAGGTCTCCGGCACCAGTGCCACGCGCCGCTCGCCGGGGGCGGTTTCCTTGGGTACTCCAATACGCATCGGGGCTCCGGTCGGGGGAGGAGGCATCTAATCTTATCCCGGCAGAGCCAACCGGCCAGTACCCGTCATCCCGGGCGGAGCGAGGACCCTGGCCGGATATCCCGGAGAGTGGCCCTTCCGGAGGGTTTGAGGAGGTCCCTCGTCCGCTCAGGATGACGGCAGGTTACAGTTTGATCTTCGGCAGCTTGATGCCCGGCGCCACCCCCGCCGTCAGCCGCTCGAGCTGCGCCTGCAGGTCGGCTTGCGCCTGGTCGAGCCGCGCCTGTTCGCCGGCCACCCGCCTGGTGGCGTCGGCCTGCACGGCGGCGACGCGCTGCCTCACCGGCTCGACCTTGTCCGCCACGATGCTGTCGACCTTGGCCCGGGCCAGGGCCTCGGCCTTGGCCACCTCCTCGCCCACGACCGCCTTGAGCCGCTGCGCGATGGCGTCGTCCAGGTTGCTTCGCACCGACAGCTTCGGGGCCTTGATGGTGCCGCCGACCTGGGCGTTCACATCGAGCTGCTTGAGCCCCGACACCACCCGCCAGACGACCTGCTCCAGATCGCTCCGCGGTCCCCCGGCGCTGTCGAGCGCCCAGGCCACCTGATCGCTCGCAATGGACCAGCGGCCGCGCAACCGGTCGCCGCGGAGGGCGAAGTTGAGATTGGCGGCGCCGGTGCCGGGGGCGATCCGAAACGGCAGTCCGGGGATGTCGAACGAGGGGAGCTTCACTCCCCGAAGCCTGGCCGACACCGAGTCGCGCACGCCGGCGGTCCGGTGGTCCACCACGGCCCCGATGTCGAGGCCGGCGATGACCGAGCCGGGGGCGTCCCGCTTGGCCGTCACCGTCATCGGCCGGCCGTAGAGCGCGGGCGACGACGTCACCCCCTGGACGGTGGCCGCGTAGGCCCCTTTGAGCAGCCCGTCGCCGATCGTGAAGTCGACCTGGCCGAGCTGGAGCAGGAAACTCGGCCACTCACGCTCCTTCGGGAACCGCACCGTGGTTCCCGCGGCCCGCAGGCGCCTGGGACCGGGGTCCTCGCGCGGCAGCAGTCCGGGCGGCATGTAGTGGCGCGCCAGCTCGGCCCAGTAGAGCGCCTGCTGGAAGCGGTCGATGCTGACCTTGCCGAAGAACGCGTTCCCGATGTCCGGCGCGGAGAAGGTCGGCAGCTTGAGGAGGGACCGCGCGAAGGCGTAGTCGCGCTTCCGCGCCTCGTCGAGATTGGTCACCCCGGCGCCCAGCAGCTTCACGCTCTGGGTCACGTTCCGCTGGAGGCCCTCGACCTGCTTCCGGGACGCGTCGAGCT
The DNA here is from genome assembly GCA_963815515.1 of uncultured Gemmatimonadales bacterium. Taxonomy (GTDB): domain Bacteria; phylum Gemmatimonadota; class Gemmatimonadetes; order Gemmatimonadales; family GWC2-71-9; genus CAVVWJ01. The sequence goes on along the minus strand of CAWFGP010000003.1, from coordinate 1,223,860 downwards.
GCTTGAGGCTCTGCTGCACCGACTGGATGGCCTGCCGAGTGCCGTCGAGGCCGAGCGCGCGGGGATCGGTCTTCGACAGCCGATCGGCGAGCGCCCGGGCGGAGTCTACCGTGCCGCCCACGTCGACCGCCTTGAATCCCTGCTCGAGGGCCTGCCGGGTCGAGTCAGTCCGCGCGAGTAGCCCCTGCGCCGCCTGCACGGTACCGAGCTGCGCCGGGTTGAGCACCAGCTGCTTGATGGTGTCGATCGGCGTGAGCTGCATGAGGGGCACATTGAACTGCTGCCCCCAGGCCCGGACGGCGCGGAGTGCCTGGGGCGCGAAGCCGTTGCCTTTCACTGGGCGCGCGGGCGTCTTCCGGGTCGTACCGAACCGCATCCCCTGCAGTGCGAAGCGCTCCACCACGAGCTTCTTCTCTGCCAGGGCCTCGGGGTTGAGCTTGAGGACGATCCGGTCGGCCTCGACGAGATTCCGCCGCGGCTCGAACGGGTCGGCCACCTGGAGGGCGCCGAGGTCGACGGAGGCCTGGCGGGGGAGGAGATCCAGCCGCCCCACGTCGACCTGCGTGCCCAGCAGCTCGGTGCTCACCTCCTCGGTGGTGTCGCGCGCCACCGGCTCGGCGAAGATGGCCACGAGGACGCCGATCACGATCAACAGCAGGAGCAGCGGTCCGATCGCCTTCCAGCGGAAGACCTTGAATTTCACGATCAGCTCGGCCGGAAGAGTTTGTACCAGTTGTAGACCTGCGAGGCGGTGACCGCCTTGTACAGCTTCGACTGGCGAACCCGCTCGCCGATCGTGGCGCGGTAGCGCGTCACACCAACCTTCGCGCCGAAATAGATCGGCACGGCAAGCACCAGCCAGGCGACCACGCTCCCCAGCACGACGGTGTTGTTGAAGTTGGTGTACGGCACCAGCGGCGTGTTGTACCACGTGGTCCAGAGGCCCCGGAGCGAGGCCGCGGTGAGCAGGCTCTCGCCGATCCGGTGGAAGACGGGATCGAGCAGAAAACCCAGCGGAACGAACAGCGCCCAGCCCAGCATTCCGCCGCCGAACGAGACGTTGAGCAGCACGATCAGCGAGAAGACCACCAGGTTGTGCACGTTCACCAGCGGGGTGAGGCCGAGCGCCGCTCCGAGGGCGATGCCGGCGGCCACCTGCCCCGGCGTACCGTCGGAGTGGAGCGTCTTGATGATCGACTGTATCAGCTTGAGCAGGGCGAACATACTAGGTATCCTCTACGGCTTATGCCACGGACCCGCCGAGCGCCTCAGGTGCACAAGTTCGGCGGTGCGTCGCTGGCCGACTCCGCCGCTGTCCGCCACGCCGTCGACATCATCCGCCGCCATGCCCGAGAGCCCACCGTCGTGGTGGTCTCCGCGATGGCGGGGACGACCGACGCGCTCCTTGGCGTGGCCCAGCAGGCCGGCGCCGGCGAGTCGCGCACCGTCGCGTCCCTCATCGCGCGGCTTCGGAGCCGTCACGCCGAGGTGGCGCGGGCGCTCCTTCCCGCGGGCCGCGGCCGTGCAGACGCGCTCGCCTACATCAGCGACATCTTCGAGGAGCTCGAGGCCCTGGCCCAGGGCCTGCGCCTCCTGCGCGAGCTCACTCCGCGTACCACCGACTACCTGGTGTCGCGCGGGGAGCGCTTGAGCGCGCGCCTGGTGACGGCGGCGCTCGAGGCGGCCGGGACGAAGGCAAAGTACGTCGATGCCATCGACCTCGTCCACACCGACGGCATGTTCGGGCAGGCGGCACCGGACTTCGCGCGCACCGATCGGAGCGTCCAGCGCACCCTGCTGCCGCTGCTCGCGCGCGGCATCGTCCCGATCGTGCCCGGCTTCATCGGCGTCACGCCCGAGGGCGAGGTCGCCACGCTCGGGCGTGGCGGCTCGGACCTCACCGCCACGCTGCTTGCGCGCGGGCTCGCCGCCTCGCGGGTCTCGCTCTGGAAGGACGTGCCGGGGCTGCTCACCGCCGATCCACGCGTCGTGCCCGACGCGCGCGTCATCCCGCAGCTCCACGCGCGCGAGGCGGCGGAGCTCGCCTACTACGGGGCCAAGGTGCTGCACCCGCGGGCGCTGATTCCGGTCGCGGGCCGGCGCATCCCGATCTACGTCCGTCCGTTCGGCGATCCCGACTCGGCCGGCACCGAGGTCTCGGAGCGGGTGGCGCCGGGCCGGTTCCCGGTGAAGGCGCTCACCGCCGCCGGCGGCCAGGCGCTCGTGACCGTGACCGGCAGCGGCATGCTGGGCGTGCCCGGCATCGCGGCGCGCACCTTCCACGCGCTCCACGTCCGGCAGATCTCGGTGTCGCTCATCTCGCAGGCGTCGTCGGAACACTCGATCTGCTTCAGCGTGCCCGAAGCGCTGGCCGCCGAAGCACAGGAGAGCCTGGAGCGCGAGTTCGCCGGCGAGATCGGCCGCGGGGAGATCGACGGCGTCGAGCTCAGTCTCGGGATGGCGACGGTCGCCGTCGTGGGCCTCGGCATGCACGGCACGCCGGGCGTGGCGGCGGCGGTCTTTTCCGCGCTCGCGGCCGCGAAGATCAACGTCGTGGCCATCGCGCAGGGGAGCTCGGAGCTCAACATCTCGGTCGTCGTCGAGGAGCGTCAGGCCGCCGAGGCGCAGCGGCGGATCCACGCGGCCTTCCAGCTCTCGCGCATCGCGGGCGGCGGCGTGATCCGGCCCGAGCGCATGGAGGTCATCCTGCTCGGCTTCGGGCAGATCGGGCGCACGCTCGCCGCGATGGTCGGCCAGGTGCGCCGGCCGGCGCTGGACCTCAAGGTCGCCGGGATCATCGACCGCTCGGGGTTCGTGTTCGATCCGCAGGGTCTCAGCTCCCGCCGCCTGGCGGCACTCGCCGCGGAGAAGAAGAAGGGCGTCCGGCTGGCGGACGCTCCGCGGGGCCAGGCCGCCACCGCCGAGGAGGCGATCCAGCACATCGCGAGCTACGCGCTCACCCGGCCGGTGCTGGTGGACCTCACCGCCAACGACACCGCCCCCGCGCTCGAGCTGGGCCTCATGCATGGCATGGACCTGGTCCTGGCCAACAAGCGGCCGCTCGCCGGCCGGCGCGGCGTGAGCGAGTCGCTGTGGCAGACCGCCCGCGCGCGCGGCCGCCGCGTGCTGCACGAAGCCACCGTCGGCGCCGGGCTGCCGATCATCGACACCTTCCACAAGCTGACCGAGAGCGGCGACCGGGTGGAGCGGATCGAGGGCCTGCTCTCGGGCACGCTCGGCTACGTGCTGAGCGAGGTGGCCGCGGGGACGCCGTTCTCGCGCGCAGTGCGCGCGGCGATGCGCCTGGGCTACACCGAGCCCGATCCGCGCGAGGATCTCTCGGGAATGGACGTCGGCCGCAAGGCGCTCATCCTGGCACGGCTGCTGGGCTTTCCCGGCGAGCTGTCCCGCGCGGCGGTCGAGTCGCTCGTACCCAAGTGGGCCCGCAGCCTGTCCCTGGCCGATTTCCTCCGGCGGCTGCCCGAGCTCGACCGCGCGTGGCGACGGCGGGTGGACGCGGCCGCGGCCGAGCACTCGGTGCTGCGCTACGTGGCCACGGTCACGCCGTCCAAGATCGCGGTGGGTCTGCGGGCGGTCCCCGCCTCGAGCCCGCTCGCCGCCATCAAGGGCTCGGACAATCAGCTGGTCTTCACCACGGCGCGGTACAAGGCCAATCCGCTGGTCATCACCGGCCCGGGCGCCGGCGCGGAGGTGACGGCGGCCGGCGTCCTGAACGACATCCTCCGTCTGGCGGGCGCATGACGGCGGCGGGCCCCGTCACCGCCTTCGCCCCGGGCGGGGTCGGCAACGTCGGTCCCGGGCTCGACATCCTGGGGCTCGCGGTCGACGGCGCCGGCGACGCGGTTCGCGCCGAATGGACCCGCGAGGGCGGCATCGTCATCCGGGATCCCGGCCACCCGACACTCCCTCGGGACCCGGCGCGGCACACCTCCGCGCTGGCCGCGCGCGCCGTGCTCACCGCAGCGGGGGAGCGGCTTGCCGGCGGGCGGGGCATTGCGCTTTCGGTGCGGAAGGGGCTGCCGCTCTCGGGCGGCCAAGGGGGCAGTGCCGCGTCGGCCGTTGCGGGCGCGGTGGCGGTCAACGCCCTGCTTGGGGCGCCGCTCGGCGAGCACGCCTTGCTCGATGCCTGCCTCCTCGCCGAGGAGACGGTGGCGGGGCGGCACCTCGACAACATCGCGCCCTCGCTGCTCGGCGGCATCGTGCTGATCCGATGCCTGCAGCCGATGGACATCGTCCGACTCCCGGTGCCGGCCGAGCTGGTGGTGGTGCTCGTCCGCCCCGAGCAGCAGCTGCGCACGAAAGAGGCTCGCGCGGTCCTCCCGGCCACGCTTCCACTGGAGACGGCGCTGCACCAGGCGGCCCAGGTGGGGGCGCTCGTCGCCGCGCTCGCGCTGGGCGACTACGAGCTCCTGGGCCGCGCCATCGACGACCGGATCGCCGAGCCGGCCCGCACGGGACTGCTCCCGGGCTTCGCCGAGGCCAAGGCGGCGGCCCTCGCCGCGGGGGCGTTCGGGAGCTCGATCTCGGGGAGCGGCCCGACGGCATTCGCGCTCACCCGCGGGCGGGCCGCGGGCGACCGGGTGGCGGCGGCAATGACGGCGGCGTACGCCGCGGCCGGCCAGGGGAGCGACGCGCGGGTGGCTCCGGTGGATCTGGTGGGCGCACGGTTGATCGACTCGACAGGAGGGCCGGCATGAAATTCCAGACGCAGCGGCCGGTGAGCTGGCAGGTCTGCCTCGCCTGCGGGCGCGAGATGACCGAGCTCGATCCGCACCCCCGCTGTTCCGCCTGCGGCGGCCTGCTGGAGATCCGTCACCGACCACCCCGGTTGACCCGCGCCGAGCTGATCGAGCGCTTCACCGAGCGGCGAGGCCAGCGGCCGGGCGCGTCGGCATCGGGCGTCTGGCGGTTCCGCGAGATCGTGCTGCCGTCCGCGGACGAGGTGGTCTCCCACCCCGAGGGCAACACGCCCCTGTTGCACCGCCCGCCGCTCGATCGCTGGACGGGCACCGACCGCCTGCTGCTCAAGCACGAAGGCCACAACCCGACGGGCTCGTTCAAGGACCGGGGAATGACCGTGGGGGTGACCCAGGCGCGCCGCATCGGCGCGACGGCCGTCGCCTGCGCGTCGACGGGCAACACGTCGGCCTCGCTGGCGGCGTACGCGGCGCAGGCGGGAATCCCCGCCCTGGTGCTGGTGCCCCAGGACCAGGTGGCGCTCGGCAAGCTGGCGCAGACGCTGGCGTACGGCGCCAAGACGCTGCTGGTGCGCGGCGACTTCGACGCCTGCCTCAAGCTGGTGGAGGAGGCGAGCCAGCATCTCGGCGTCTATCTGCTCAACTCGATCAATCCGTTCCGGATCGAGGGACAGAAGACGATCGTGCTCGAGATGCTCCAGCAGCTCGGCTGGGAGCCGCCCGACTGGATCGTGCTGCCGGCCGGCAACCTGGGGAACACCGCGGCGTTCGGGAAGGCACTGCTGGAGGCGCACCGCTGGGGGCTGATCTCGCGGATGCCGCGGCTCGCCGCGGTGCAGGCGGCGGGCGCCGCCCCGTTCGCGCGAAGCTTCGCGGAGGATTTCGAGAACCGCTACGCGGTGCGCGCCGAGACCGTGGCCACGGCCATCCGTATCGGCGACCCGGCCTCGTTCGAGCGTGCGGTGCACGCCATCCGGGAGACGGAAGGCGTCGTGCTCGCCGTGACCGACGAAGAGATTCTCGAGGCCAAGGCCGCGATCGACGGCAGCGGCGTCGGCTGCGAGCCCGCGAGCGCCGCGGCGGTGGCGGGCGTGCGCGACCTGGTGCGCCGGGGTTTGATGGCGCCGGACCAGCACGCGGTGGCGGTGCTGACCGGGCACATCCTCAAGGACCCCGGGATCCTCCTCAAGTACCACCGCGAGATGGACCCACCGCCGCCCGGCGCCAACCGGCCGATCGAGATCGACCCGTCGCTGGCGGAGATCGAACGGGTGTTGGCGACGGGATAGCGCCCGCCTCCGGCTGCACGATCAGCGCTTCACGATCCGCCAGATCTTGCCGCTCCCGTCATCCGACAGGAACAGCGCCCCGTCCTTCCCGACCGCCAGGCCTACCGGCCGAAATCGCCCGCCTGAGCGCGTGGCGAAGGTCTGGTATGTGCCCACCGGCTTGCCGTCCGTGAACGGCGCGAACACCACGCGATAGCCCTCCTGCGGCAGGGGCGCGCGGTTCCAGCTCCCGTGGAAGGCGAGGAACAGCCCACCCGCGTAGGCCGCGCCGAACCGGTCGCCGGGATAGAACTGCAGCGACATCGGCGCCCAGTGGCCGGGAAAGGCGATCGCCGGCGCTTTCGCCGTGGCGCATCGGCCGACGACCTTGCCGTCGCCGCCGTACTCGGGCGCAAGCACCTTCCGCTGCGCGTCGTTGCTGTAGTAGCAATAGGGCCAGCCGATGTCATCGCCCTCCGACACCTGCACCAGCTCCTCGGCGGGATTGTTCGCGTTCGCTTCGTCGCTGAAGCCCCAGTTCTGCCCCAGCTGATCGCGCCCGTGAATCGCGACCCACACCGCCCCCGTCCCAGGCTGCACACCGAGCGCCTCGGCGTTCCGCATTCCCGTCGCCCAGCGACGGCCGTCCCCGAACGACTGGCCGGCCCGGGCGGCCGAGAACCGCCAGATCCCGGCGCGGCGCTCGAGCTCGGTGCACGGGTCGCGGCCGGGGGACTTCGCGGCGCGATTCGATTGCTGGCAGCTGTTGGTCGCCGAGCCGACTTTCACGAGCAGCACGTCGCCGCCGGGGAAGGCCATCGTCTTGGCTTCGTGGTCGCCGCCCGCGGGGAGCCCGGTGACGATGGTCTGGGGGTCGCCGGTGGGCTCGAGCTTGCCCGGGGTGAGACGCCACCGCACGATACTCCGCTCGAGCGCAAGATAGAGAAACCCGTCGTGCACGCCCACGTCGTTGGCGTCGCGGGGACCGAACGTGCTGTGCTCCTCCATGGTGCCGTCGCCGTCGCGGTCGCGGAACGCCGCCACGCCACCGCGGAGCAGGCCGCCGCTCGCGGCGGCGTAGAGCTCGCCGCCAGGGGCGACCGCCAGGTGGCGCACGCCGTCGACGCCGCTCGCCACCACGCCGGCGCAGAAGCCCTCAGGCAGGCTGAGCCCCCCGTTGTCGGGCGCGCAGGGCGGCCCGGCCCGGCCGGCGGCGAGGGCGACCAGGGCGGCGAGCGGGATCACGGCGAATGCGGCCCGGCGGCCGGCGATGGCGAGCGCGGCGCGACGGCCGGCAGCGGGGACACGATGCATGAGACGACACCCTTCCTGAGGCCAGCGAGCGGGGAGCCGAGGGCTCCGGGGGCATGATTTCAAGATAGCCGCGGCCTCGAAGCGACCGCTCCGTCGACTCGGGAACAGGCGCGCGCGAGGCAATTCTCCGAGGGGCGGATGGCCCGTTTCCGAGGGAAGATGGGCCCGAAATCGGGGTTTCCGAGGGAAAAACCGGCCGAAAATCCGGTTTTCCGAGGGAAAATGGCGATTTCCCTATTGTAAATTTGCGGCCGCCGTGTACTGTTTGTCACGGTAGTAGCGCAGGACGAGAGGCACGCAGTTCTCACATTCACTGGGAGACACGCGATGGCCGCCAAGAAAAAGACGAAGAAGTCCGCCAAGAAGTCCGCGAAGAAGTCCGCCAAGAAGTCCGCCAAGAAGGCCACCAAGAAGGCCGCGAAGAAGTCCGGCAAGAAGCGCGTACCGAGCGCCGCGTTCATGCGTCCGGTCCAGCCCGACAGCGCGCTGGGCGCCGTGGTCGGAAACTCGCCGCTTCCCCGCACCGAGCTCACCAAGAAGCTCTGGCAGTACATCAAGCGGAACGGCCTGCAGGACGCCAAGAACCGCCGCGCCATCAACGCGGACGACAAGCTGCGTCCCGTGTTCGGCGGCAGGTCTCAGGTCACCATGTTCGACATGACCAAGCTGGTCAACAAGCACGTCAGCTGACTCCGGCCCCGGCCGGTGCAGAACGGAGGGCGTCCCCGCTGGGACGCCCTTTCTGCTTCCGGGCTGTTATGTTCCCGCCCTATGGCCGGCGAATACATCTTCACGATGCGCGACCTTCGAAAGGTCGTGCCCCCCTCGCGAGAGATCCTCAAGGGGATCTACCTCTCCTTCTTTCCCGGCGCCAAGATCGGCGTTCTCGGCGCCAACGGCGCGGGCAAGTCCTCCCTGCTCCGCATCATGGCGGGCGTCGACAAGGATTTCCTGGGCGACGCGCGCCCGCTGCCGGGCACCCGGATCGGCTTCCTGACGCAGGAGCCCCAGCTCGACGCGACGAAGGACGTGCGCGGCAACGTCATGGACGGCGTCCGCGAGCAGCAGGCGATGCTCGATCAGTTCAACGAGATCAGCGCCCGGTTCGCCGAGCCGATGGACGACGAGGAGATGACCCGGCTGCTCGAGAAGCAGGGCAATCTCCAGGAGCGCATCGACGCGCACGGCCTCTGGGAGCTCGACCACAAGATCGACCTCGCGATGGACGCGCTCCGGCTCCCTCCGGGCGACGCCGACGTGACGAAGATCTCGGGCGGCGAGCGCCGCCGCGTGGCGCTCTGCCGGCTGCTGCTCGAGGAGCCGGACATGCTGCTGCTGGACGAGCCCACCAACCACCTGGACGCCGAAAGCGTGTGGTGGCTCGAGCGCTACCTGGCGGAGTTCAAGGGCACCGTCGTCGCCGTCACCCACGATCGCTACTTTCTCGACAACGTGGCCGGCTGGATTCTCGAGCTCTATCAGGGCGCCGGGATACCGTGGGAGGGAAACTATTCCTCCTGGCTCGAGCAGAAGGAGCGGCGCCTGGGCCAGGAGGAGAAGCAGGCCTCGGCGCGACAGAAGACGCTGCAGCGCGAGCTCGAGTGGGTACGCATGTCCCCGCGGGCCCGGCAGGCCAAGAGCAAGGCGCGCATCACGCGGTACGAGGAGCTGCGGGAAGAAGCCGAGCGGCAGACGGAGGGGAATGCCGAGATCCTGATTCCGGTGCCCGACCGGCTGGGCGACGAGGTCGTGGTCGCGAGCGAGGTTTCCAAGGGCTTCGGCGACCGGCTCCTGTTCGAAAACCTCAACTTCGCGCTGCCGCGAGGCGGGATCGTCGGCGTGATCGGGCCCAACGGCGCGGGCAAGACCACGCTGTTCCGCATGATCACCGGCCAGGAACAGGCCGACACCGGGACGCTGACGATCGGCTCGACGGTGAAGGTCGCCTATGTCGACCAGAGCCGCGACGCGCTCGATCCGGCCAGGTCCGTGTACGAGGAGATCAGCGGCGGGCAGGACCAGCTCCAGTGCGGCCGCCGCACGGTCAACGCGCGCGCCTACGCCGCGGGCTTCAACTTCCGCGGCGCCGACCAGCAGAAGAAGGTGGGCACGCTCTCGGGCGGCGAGCGCAACCGGCTTCACCTGGCCAAGCTGCTGAAGGCCGGCGGCAACCTGCTGCTGCTCGACGAGCCCACGAACGACCTCGACGTGGACACGCTCCGGGCGCTCGAAGAGGCGCTGGTGGGATTCGCCGGCTGCGCCGTGGTGATCAGCCACGATCGCTGGTTCCTCGACCGCATCGCCACGCACATCCTGGCGTTCGAGGGGAACAGCGAGGTGGTGTGGTTCGAAGGGAACTACGCCGAGTACGCCGCCGACCTCAAACGGCGGAAGGGCGTCGATGCGAACCAGCCGCATCGGATCCGCTACAAGAAGCTGGTGCATTAGGGCGGGATACCGGCGCGACGGTCGGCCTATCCAGAGAAGTCACCCTGAACGAAATGAAGGGGGCCATGTCGGGTCATGGCCCCTTCGCTGTGCTCAGCGTGACTCGGGGCGGGTCACAGAAATGTCACCCGCACGCGCCTCATACGCCCGGTGTACCGCTCACCCCGCCCTCGCTATACTACGGCCATGACGACCCCTCATAGCCGCATTCCGTACCTGCCGGCCCGGATCGAAGGGCTTTCGACGCTGGCGATGAATCTCTGGTGGAGCTGGAGCCGCGAGGCCCGCGCGCTCTTCCGCTCCATCGACGAGGCGCTCTGGCATCTCACCCGCCACAATCCGCTCGAGCTGCTCTGCCGCGTGGACCCCGCGCGTATCGCGGCCTGCGCCAGCGACAGCGACTTCCTGCGGCGCTACGACGACGTCATGGCGCGGCTGATGCACGGGACGACCAGCAAGGACACCTGGTTCGCCCACGCGTATCCCGAGTTCGACGGCCGGACGGTGGCGTACTTCTGTGCCGAGTTCGGCCTCCACAACTCGGTGCCGATCTACTCCGGCGGCCTCGGGGTCCTCGCGGGTGACCACTGCAAGGCCTCCAGCGATCTCGGTGTGCCGATGGTGGGCGTCGGCCTCTTCTACATGAAGGGCTACTTCGACCAGCGGCTCCGGCTCGACGGCTGGCAGCAGGACAGCGATGAGGAGTTCGACGTCAGTCTGACGCCGCTGGTCCCGGTCACCGGGGCCAAGCAGGAGGCGTTCCTCACCACCGTGGAGACGTCGGGCCGGCCGGTGCATGTTCGCGCCTGGCGCATGATGGTGGGGCGGATGCCGATTTATCTCCTCGACACCAACCTGGAGGTCAACCATCCGGACGATCGCGCCCTGATGAACAAGCTCTACGCCGGCGGCCCCGACCTGCGGCTCCGGCAGGAGTGGATTCTCGGCGTGGGCGGCGTTCGCGTGCTCCGAGCCATGGGCATCGACCCGGCGGTGTGGCACGCCAACGAGGGCCACGCCGCGTTCATGATGGTCGAGCGGCTCCGGGAGTACGTCACGCAGGGCCGCTCCTTCGAGGAAGCCGTCCACATGGTGCGCGCGCAGAGCGTGTTCACCACCCACACGCCGGTTCCCGCGGGGCACGACGCGTTTTCCATGGACCAGCTCGAGGGCGTCGCCGGGCCGGTGTGGAACGAGATGGGCATCGACCGGGCGACCTTCTTCCGGCTCGGCGCCCATCCCGACCTGCCGGACCAGTTCCACATGACCGTGACCGCGATGCGGCTCGCCGCGGGCGTGAACGGCGTGTCGCGCCGCCACGGCCAGGTCTCCCGCAATATCTGGCGCGATATGTGGCCAGGCCGGCCGTGGGAGACGGTGCCGATCGGCCACGTCACCAACGGCGTGCACCTGGCCACCTGGATGGCCAGTCCCGTCATGGGTCTGCTCGACGATCACCTGGGCGAGGACTGGGGCAGCCGCCTGGACGACCAGGCTCTCTGGGACCAGGTACTGACGCTCGATCACGAGCGGTTCTGGGAGGTGCACGTCCGCCTGAAGGAGATCCTCGCGACCTTCATCCGCGAAGAGGCCCGCCGCCGCTTCGCCACGCAAATGAAGGAGGCCGCCCAGGTCGTCGGCGCCGGCACGCTGCTGGACCCGACGGCGCTGACGATCGGCTTCGCCCGACGGTTCGCGACCTACAAGCGCGCGAACCTGATCTTCCGCGACCTCGAGCGGCTCCGCCGCCTGCTCGTGAACCCGTGGCGGCCGGTGCAAATCATCTTCGCCGGCAAGGCCCATCCGGCCGACAACCCCGGCAAGGAAGTGCTCCAGAGCGTGTATCAGTTCACCCGGGATCCTGAATTCGAGGGCCGAGTCGCCTTCCTCGAGGACTACGACATGCACCTGGCCCACCTGCTGGTCCAGGGGGTCGACCTGTGGCTCAACCTCCCGCGCGTCCCGCTCGAGGCCAGCGGCACGAGCGGCATGAAGGCCGCGCTCAACGGCATCCCGCAGCTCAGCACGCTCGACGGCTGGTGGCAGGAAGGCTACGACGGGCTCAGCGGCTGGGCGATCTCCCCGGCGGGCGAGAGCGAAGACGCCGACGCAGCCGACGCCGAGCGGTTCTACCGCCTGCTCGAGGAACAGGTCATTCCGCTCTACTATACGCGCAACGCCGCCGGCGTCCCGCTCGGCTGGGTCGAGAAGATGCGCCACGCGCTCCGGCTCGCGGGCACCAGGTTCACCGCGCGGCGGATGCTGCAGGACTACGTGCAGGAACACTACGCACCCGCGCTCCGGGGCGAGTCGTCCGGCGACGACCCACCGACGGCATGAGGCAGGCAGGATGGCAACCGTTCATCAACAGTCCCGCACGGCGTCGGAGGTCCGTCCGCCGCTGACCGCGGCGGGCGGCGAGCCCGTTTCCGTCGTCCACGTGACGGCGGAATACTCACCCTATGCCCGCACCGGGGGCCTCGCCGAGGCCGTCAGCGGCCTGGCACAGCACCAGCAGGCGGCCGGACTCAACGTGCTCGCGATCCTCCCACTCTATCGCACCGTCCGGGACGTCGAGCCCGACCTCGAGCCGGTCGGCGCGCCGTTCCTGGTATCGATCGGCGGGCGGACCGAGGAGGCCCGGATCTTCCGCGCGGCCCGCACCAGCGCGGGGCCCCAGGTCTTCTTCCTGGAGCACCTCGAGTATTTCAACCGTCCCGGCATCTACGGCGAGAACGCGGTCGACTATCCCGACAACGCGCGGCGATTCGCGTTCTTCGCCCTGGCTGCGCTCACGGCCCTGCCACGGCTCGTGTCGGGGCCGGTGCTGCTGCACGCACACGACTGGCATACGGCGCTGGTCCCGGTCTATCTCCGCACCACGCTGGCCGGCGAGCCCTTCGCGGCGTCGGCCACGACCGTGCTGTCAGTGCACAACCCGGGCTACCAGGGCCACTTCCCCCCGGAGACGATGCCCGACGTCGGCCTGCCGTGGGAGATCTACAACTGGCACCAGCTCGAGTGGTACGGGAAGATGAACTTCCTGAAGGGCGGGCTGGTGTTCACCGACGTCGTCACCACGGTGAGCCCCACGCAGGCCGGCGAGCTCCGGACCGCCGGCGGAGGCTTCGGCCTCCATGACGTCTTCCTCGAGCTCGGCGACCGGCTCGTCGGCGTGCTCAACGGCATCGACCAGCGCGAGTGGGATCCGGCCAGCGACACGCAGATCACCGCTCAGTACTCGGCGGAGCATTTCGACGGCAAGCGCCGGTGCAAGGCGGCGCTCCAGCGCTCGTTCGGGCTGCCGCAGCGCCGGAAGGTCCCATTGTTCGGGATGACGGGACGGCTGGTCACGCAGAAGGGACTCGATCTCATCCTCGGCGCGGACGAGCTCCTGGCGCACGACGCACAGTTCGTCTTTCTCGGAAGCGGCGAGCAGCGGTACGAGCAGGCACTGGTCGAGCTGGCCAAGTCGGGGCCCAACCGGATCGGGGTCCAGCTCGACTTTACCGACCGGCTCGAGCACCGGCTCATGGCGGGCGCCGACATCTTCCTGATGCCGTCGCTGTACGAGCCGTGCGGCCTGACCCAGATGCGGTCGCAGCGCTACGGCGCGCCGCCTATCGTCCGGAACGTCGGCGGGCTCCGGGACACCGTCGAGGATGGGGTTACCGGGTTCTCATTCGAGGCCTACACGCCGGCGGCGTTCGCGGAGGCCGCGTTCCGCGCACTCGACGCCTACGCCGATACCACGCGGTGGCGGGCGCTCGTCCGCCGCGGCATGGCGCGGGATTTCAGCTGGGAGCGATCGGTCGCCACCTACCTCGATGTCTACCGCCGCGCGCTGGTCCGGGCACGGTGACCGGAGAGCCGATGGACTTCGTCTTCACGCTGCACAGCCACCTGCCCTACGTGCTCAACCACGGCCGGTGGCCCCACGGAAGCGATTGGATCTGCGAAGCTGCGGCCGACACCTATCTGCCCCTCCTCGAGACGTTCCGACGACTGGAGACGGAGGACACCCCGGCGCCGGTGACGATCGGCTTCACGCCCGTGCTCGCCAACCAGCTCGCGAGCCCGGTCTTCGTGGGCGAGATGGAGGCGTTCTTCGACCAGCGGCTCAAGGCCTGCACCGAGGCGTCGGCGTCGCTGGCCACGACCGGTGAGCAGCACCTGCTCCCTCTCGTGGAGTATTGGCGGGCCCGCCTGCTCCGGCTCCGGCGGCTGTTCCACGAGGTCGACGGCGATCTGGTCGCCGCCTTCGGCGCGCTCGAGGCGGCGGGCCGCCTGGAGATCATCGGCAGTGCCGCCACGCACGGCTTCCTCCCACTGCTCGCGCGCGACGAGAGCATCCGGTTCCAGCTCGCGGTCGGCACGTCCGAGCACCGCCGGCTCTTTGGCCGCGCCCCCCAGGGCTGCTGGCTTCCCGAATGCGCCTATCGCCCGCGCGGTCCATGGGCGCCGTGGCCCACCGCCCCCAGGAGCGCGGTGCGTCGCGGCATCGAGGAGCACCTGGCCGACGCGGGGTTCCGCTTCTTCTTCGTCGACGCCCACCTCGCGAGCGCGGGCCGGCCCCTCGGGCTCTCGGGCGACCCGGCCGCGCTCGGCCCCGAGGTGCACCATCCGGCCGCCCGCGCGACGGCCGAGCCGGGCCAGCGCACACCGTACCAGGCCTATCGGGTGGCGCAGCACCGGGGCGCGGCCGACGTCTCCGCCTATGTCCGGGACCCGCGGGCGTCGATGCAGGTGTGGAGCCGGTTCGAGGGCTACCCGGGCGACGGGGTATATCTCGAGTTCCACAAGATGCGCTGGCCGGGCGGCCTCAAGCTCTGGCGGGTGAGCGGCCCGAGCGTGGACCTCGGCGCCAAGGAGATGTACGACCCCGGCCAGGCGCTCGACCGGGCGTGCGGCCATGCTGGCCACTTCGCCGGTCTGCTCGGCGGGATCGCCACGGCGGAGGCGGGTCGTCGCGACGGCGTCATCGTCGCACCGTTCGACACCGAGCTCTTCGGCCACTGGTGGTTCGAGGGCCCGGACTTTGTGGGCGACGTCTACCGCGCCCTGCGCGGCCGGACGGACGTGCGGCCCACGACCGGCTCCGGACATCTGCTCCGGCACCCCTCACGCGCGGCCATCCGGATGCCGTCCGGCTCGTGGGGCGCCAACGGCGACTTCACGATGTGGCTCAGCGACCAGACCGCCTGGACCTGGGAGCTGCTCTGGCCGCTCGAGAAGCGGTTCTGGGACGCGGCTCCGGCCGCACTCGAATCCGGGCAGACCCGCGTCATCCTGGCCCAGGCCGCGCGCGAGCTGCTGCTGGCCCAGTCGTCCGACTGGCAGTTCATCATCTCGACCGGCGCGGCGGCGGACTACGGCGAGCGGCGGTTCCGCGAGCACTGCAGCGAGACCGACGAGCTGGTGGACGCGCTGGTCGACGGCTCGCCCGAGGCGCTCGAGCGCGGGAGCCGGCGCGCGGTCGAGCTCGGCGAGCGCGACGCGATCTTCCCCGACGTGCTGCCGGCGATTTCCGCCGCGCTGGCCGGTTCCCGCTCCCTCCCGCTCGGCTGACGCGCGTGGCGCCGATCCGGTTCGCGTTCGGCCTCCATCTCCATCAACCGGTCGGCAACTTCGATCACGTCTTCGCCCAGCACGTCGACGACGTGTATCGCCCGCTGCTCGACGCCCTCACCGAGCGGGAGTTCCTGCCGGTCGTGCTGCACCTGAGCGGCCCGCTGATCGAGTGGCTGGAGACCCACGAACCGGCGTACCTCGACCGCCTGGGACGCCTCGCGGCGGACGGCCGCATCGAGATCCTGCTGGCGGGCTTCTACGAGCCGGTGCTGGCCTCGCTCCCCCGCGAGGACCGGGTGGAGCAGATCCACTGGATGCACGAGACGGTGCGCCGGCGTTTCGGGGTGGACGCCAATGGCCTCTGGCTCACCGAGCGGGTCTGGGAGCCGGAGCTCGCCGCGGATCTCGCCGACGCCGGCGTCCGGTACGTGCTGGTCGACGACCGACACTTCCTCGTCACCGGCTTCGCCGCGGAGCAGCTCCATGCCCCCTTCTGGACCGAGAGCAACGGCAAGCGGGTCGCCCTCTTCCCGATCGACGAGCGGCTCCGCTACCTGATTCCATTTCGTCCGCCCGAGGAGACGGCCGAGTATCTGCGTCAGCTCCGGGGCGCCGGTCACCAGCTGGCGGTCATGGCGGACGACGGCGAGAAGTTCGGCGGCTGGCCCGGCACCAAGCAGTGGGTGTACGGAGAGAAGTGGCTCGAGCGCTTCATGACGACCATCGGCGGGCTGGTCGAAGACGGCGAGGTGGTGCTCAGCCGCCTCGACGCGGCGCTGCAGGTCGTGCCGAGCGGCGGGCTGGCCTATCTCCCGACCGCGTCCTACCGCGAAATGGAGAGCTGGTCGCTCCCGCCGGACGCCGCGCTCCGGCTGTCGCATCTGGAGCGCGATGTCGGCGAGGCCCGTGTGGCCGGCCCCGACGGCGCGCTGCTTCGCGGCGCGCACTGGCGGAACTTCCTGGTCAAGTACTCCGAATCCAACCGGATGCACAAGAAGATGATGGCGCTGAGCGCGCTGGCGCGCCGGCACGGCGATCCGCCCGCCGTGCGACGCGCCATCGGCCGGGCGCAGTGCAACGATGCCTACTGGCACGGTGTCTTCGGCGGCCTCTACCTGCCCCATCTCAGGGACGCCATCTGGCGCAATCTGGCGGAGGCCGAAGCGGCGCTGCGACACGGGGAGGGACTCGCGTACGACGTGGTCGATCTCGACCGCGACGGCCACGACGAGGTGTGGATCCACTCGCCGGCATTCTCCGCGCTGGTAAGCCCGGCCCGCGGCGGTGCGGTCGAGGAATACACCATCTTCCGCGACGGCATCAACTACGCCAATGCCCTCACCCGCCGCCGGGAGGTCTATCACGAGCTGAGCCTAGACGGCCCAGCCGGGCACCCGACGGCCGAGGACGGCGGGCCGGCGCTCGACCAGGACGACCGCGCGCTGTTCGTGGACCGGCTCCTGCCCGGCGGTGTCTCGCTCGAGGATTACGTCGGGGGCAGCTACTGGGCGCTGCTGTCCTGGGCCCGGCGGCCCTGCGCCCACACCGTAGAGCGGCGGAAGGGGAGCGTGGAGGTGGTGTGCACCGTGGCCGAGGGGCGCGCGCGGCTGGAGAAGCGGATCCGCTTCGACGCGGGCGGAGGGGTCGGGGTGCAGTGGGCCTGGGACCCTGCGGCCGCGGAGCCCGGCGACAGGTTCGCCACCGAGCTGTCGCTGGCCGGGCCGGTCCACCTCACAGCGGCGCCGGCGGCGGAGGAGTGGCACTTCGACATCGAAACGGTCGCCAAGTCCGAGCGCGGCTTCGATCGCACCCGCCAGGGAGAGAACGTCACGCTGCGGTGGCCGGTCGAGCTGGGCGCGGCCGCGGTGGAGCTCGAGCCCGGCGTGGCGAACTAGGTCGCGACCCGGCCGCCATCCGACGTGGTCGCGGGAATGTTAGAAAGCAGGGGTGAGGGAGAGGAATGCGGCGAGATGCTGCAGGCGTGGTCCCGCGAGGAGGCCCGTACCGACGTCCGTGTACTAGCCGTCCGACCGCCGCGGCCGCCCTGCAGGAATCTCCCCATCCGCGCGACCTTTGACGTAGGCGAAGATCGCGTCGGTCTGCGCGTCGTCGAGCACGTTGGCGAACCCGGGCATTCCGCGACTCGGCCGGCCCGCCTTGACCACGCCGACGAACTCGGCCTGCTCTGCGACCGGCCCCCCCGCCGCGGCGGACTGGCGCAGGTTCGCCGCCACTGGATTGCCGAGCACGTCCTGTCCGTGGCAGCGCGCGCAATGGACGCTGTACTGACGCCAGCCTTCGTACGCCTCCGCGCCGAGAGTGGGGCCCGTCTCCCCGGTCTGCCCCGCGGCCTCACCGATCCAGGCGGCGCCGAGCAGTAGGAACAACGCCAGGCACAGCCCGCGTGGGTGCGTCATCTGGTTAGCCCTGCGGTTTGACCGCCGGGCGCCCGGGACTGATCTTGGCATCGCTCCGGCCCTTCACGTATTCGTAGATGGCGTTGATCTTGTCCATCTCCAGGCCCAGGGCGCACCAGGCGGGCATGCCCTTTGCCGGCCGGCCCGCACACACCGTCTGCACGAAGAGTTCCTTGGTGTTGATCGGGCCGTCCGGCTTGAGGGAGACGATGAGATGCGGCGCGATCGTCGTCCCGCTCGCGTCCTCGCCGTGACAGCGCGCGCAGTTCAGGTTGTACTGCTTCCACCCGCTGTAGACCGTCTGCGAGACCGTGTCCCGCGGCGCCTGGTGGTACGCATCGCGGAGCGAGGTTCCGGCGTTCTCGGACGCAATCAGGCTATCCTGCCCGCCGGACGGTGCGGGCGCTGCGGCCGTCGGCTGGGGTTTCTGGGCGGAGCTCGTGTCTGCGGCCGGCGCGGGTGCGGCCGGTGCACCGGCGTGCTTCGTCGCGCTGTCGGAACTCTTGGCCGGCGGCTTGGCGGTCGGCTTCGTGGGGGCCGAGGCGGGCGGCTTGGTTGCGACATTCGGCGTGGCCGAGCGGGTTGTGTCGCGGACGCTGTCCCGCGAACTCTCACTCGGGGCCGGAGTTGCCGTATCGGTCACCGGCGCGGTTGCTGTATCAGACGCGACCGCCGAGGTGCCGGCCGTGTCGGCGCCGTTGGCCCGGTTTCGGTCCCCACCACAGGCGGCCGCCAGCGAGAGAGCGAAGAGGGCGGCCCTTCCCGCCCATCGGCGGACGGGGTACCGGACCGCGTCGTCATGCTGAAGCGAGGCCATGGAGCCTTCCTTTCCGTTTGAGGACCCCAGCGCCGGCGGCCGGCACAGCGCGCATTTGCACCGGTCACTAAAATGATGGCCGCGGAGCGATCGTCCGGTGACCCCCGTCACCCGGTGCCCGGCCGTCACCTGGGAATTATCTTCCCGCCATGACCAATCCCTTGCAAAGCTCGGTGACGCTCGGCCTGGTGCAGCACCAGTGCGCCGTGGATCCCGGCGTCAACATGCGAAAGGCCGTCCAGGGTGTTCGGGAGGCCGCCGCGCGCGGCGCCCAGATCGTCTGCCTGCAGGAGCTCTTCCGCAGCCAGTACTTCTGCCAGGTGGAAGACCACCGGTTCTTCGAACTGGCCGAGTCCATCCCGGGCCCGTCCACCGAGGCGCTCTCCGCGCTTGCGGCCGAGCTCGGCGTGGTGATCATCGCCTCGCTGTTCGAGAAGCGCGCCGAGGGGCTGTATCACAATACCGCCGCCATCATCGACGCCGACGGCCGGTACCTGGGCAAGTACCGGAAGATGCACATTCCCGACGACCCGCAGTACTACGAGAAGTTCTACTTCACCCCCGGCGACCTCGGCTTCCGCAGCTGGGACACCCGGTTCGGCCGGATCGGGGTGCTGGTGTGCTGGGACCAGTGGTATCCGGAAGCGGCGCGGCTCACCGCGATGAGCGGCGCCCAGATCCTGTTCTACCCCACCGCCATCGGATGGCTCCCACCGGAGAAGGCCGAGCATGGGGCCCAGCAGCAGGGCGCGTGGGAGACGATCCAACGGAGCCACGCGATCGCCAACGGAGTATACGTCTGTGCGGTCAACCGCGTCGGCCACGAGGGCGATCCCAACGGCGGCATCGAGTTCTGGGGCGGCAGCTTCGTCGCCGACCCGGGCGGCCGGATCCTCGTGAAGGGCGGGCCGAGCGAGGAGGTCCTCACGACCACGGTAGACCTCGCCAAGGTGGGTGTCAGCCGGACCCATTGGCCGTTTCTCCGGGACCGGAGGATCGACGCGTACCAGGATCTCACCAGGCGATACCTCGACTAGCCCGTCATCCCGAGCGAACGAGGGACCTCCTCCACCGTCCCCGCGACTCACGCCACGTTCCGTAATGTGCGGGCAAGGTCACTCGCTTCGCTCGGGATGACGGGGCCAGTGGCTACTGGACACAATCCCGCCACGGAGCCAATGCCCGAGTCCCCTACACCCACCCAGCTCGGCTACCGGATGCCCGCCGAGTGGGAACCGCATCGCGGGACCTGGCTGAGCTGGCCACACAAGGAGGCGTCGTGGCCGGGCAAGTTCCGCCCGGTGCCGGGTATCTTCGCCACCATGGTGCGCGCGCTCGCCGACCACGAGGAGGTGCACATCAACGTGGCCGGGCCGGTGATGGAAGGGTCGGTGCGCGCCCTGCTCGCCGACCGCGACGTGGACACCGACAACGTCTACTTCCATCACAATCCCACCAACGACGCGTGGTGCCGCGACCACGGGCCCATCTTCCTGGAGCGTGCCCAGGCCGGCCGCCGCGAGCAGGCGATCGTCGACTGGGGCTACAACGCCTGGGGCGGCAAGTACCCCCCCTACGACCTCGACGACGTGGTGCCCACCCGCATCGGCGCCGAGCTCGGCCTGCCGGTGTTCGAGCCGGGAATCGTCATGGAAGGCGGTTCGATCGACGTGAACGGCCGCGGCACGCTGCTCACGACCGAGGCTTGCCTCCTCAACCCCAATCGCAACCCGCAGCTCGACCGCGCGCGGGTCGAGCAGTACCTCCGTGACTATCTCGGTGTCGCGAAGGTCCTCTGGCTGGGCGACGGCATCGCCGGCGACGATACCGACGGCCACGTGGACGACCTCACCCGGTTCGTCGACGAGCGGACCGTCGTCACGGTGGTCGAGCACGACCCGGCCGACGAGAACTACGAGCCGCTCCAGGAGAACCTGGAGCGGCTACGCGGGATGACCGACCAGGACGGCCGGCCGCTCCGGGTGGTCACGCTGCCGATGCCGCGCGCACTCCACTACGAAGGGCAGCGCCTGCCGGCGAGCTACGCCAACTTCTACATCGCCAACGGCATCGTGTTGCTCCCGACCTACGACCCGCCGCGCGACGAAGAAGCCCTCGCCACGCTGCGGACCCTCTTCCCTGACCGGGACGTGGTCGGGATCGACTGCACCGACCTGGTCTGGGGGCTGGGCGCCTTCCACTGCGTCACGCAGCAGTGGCCGGCCTGAGTCAGGACTTCTTCCAGGTCCCCACCAGGGCCGCGCGCCGGCCGCCGCAGTTGTCCATCCCCACGCCCGCGATGTGGAGCTCGTCCTCCGTCCGGCTGATCACGTAGCGGGCGTCGGCCGTCTGGCACGGGCTGCCAGTGGTGTCCGCCTTGAACAGCAGCGTGTCGCCCATGAAGTCCGCCCTGCCCTTCATGTCGACGGAGTCCGGCCACCGGGGCGACGGGAGCATCAGCTCGACGTTCCCGTTTCTGGACAGATTCATCTTCACTTCGCCCTCGCCGTACAGGTCCCGCGACCAGTTACCCGAGTACTTCGCGGCTTCGCCTCCGCAGCCTGCGAGCGCCAGCACCGAGCCGATCAGTGCCAGATGGCGAACGGACGGAATCATCGGAACGCAATGAGACATGTGCACTCCTCCAGGGGGTGAGAGGAAAGGCAACGCGTTACAGGTAACTCAATTGCGTCATGGCGCCGCGGCCTGAGCCCGGTGTGCCGGAAGCAGGACTGGGGCGTCCACAGACGAAGGTCGCCGGAGTCGAGACGGGGCCTGATTCGGGCGTCGCCAGGCCGTCGTGCGGAGTCCACCAAAATGTGGAGCGAGCCTCCGCTACGCCAGAGGAGATCCGGCCCGTACCGCAAGTCCCTGATGCGCTTGCACCTCCGCCGCAGATCACGGCGTCCCCAATGCGAAACGAGCCCCCTCATCCCAGAGGAGGCCCGTTCGCGGTTTCCACACCGGCATCACTGCCGCGGCAGCACCTCGGCCGTTGGGATCGGCAAGGTGGCGAAGAGCACGTCCGGCGGCGGCCCCGGCCGCTCGTTGGTGGCCAGATCCGCCAGGCGGCCGTAGCGCCGGTAGTCGACCCAGCTGTGGCCGCCCTCGTACATCAGGGAATACCGCTTGTTGTAGAGCAACTCCGTGAGCAGTGAGGCTTGATCCACGGGGCCCGCGTATGGGGCCAGCAGGCCCGACGTGGTCCGAACGACGTCGATGTCGGTCACCGCGGATCCCAGATCGTTCAGGCCGATGTTGGCCTCAGCCCGAAGCAGGACCAGCTCCTCGTTCTTGATCATCGGAATCGGCGAGTTCGGGCTCGGGTAGCGAATCCATCCCAGATCCGAAGTCAGGAGCCCCGGCGTGCCGGCCGAGCGCGGGGCGCGCGTCACCAGCTTGTCCAGGAACCGCTGGTCGAGCTCGCCGCCGGGCTGGAGCTGTGCCCCGGTGCGAAGGGACGGGTGCCCGAAGTTCTCGCCCACCTGGGGGCTCAGTGCCAGTGGATTGGCGAAGTCGCCCGGGCCGGCGCTGAAGTCCATGTACACGCCGCGGTCGAGCGGCCCCGCGGCATTGATGAACGATTCGGCCAGGGCGGCCAGGGCGCCGGCGTAGTCTCCCCTATAGACAGCCACCCGCGCCCGCAGCGCGCGGTTGAATTGCCGGAACGTGGCCGGGGTGTCGAAGCCGGAGAAGCCCGCCGGAAGGGTGAAGGGGAAGGTCGCACCTCCGGCGTCCAGCTCAGGGAGCGCGCCGTCGAGCAGGGCGATCACCCGCGCATAAGCATCGGCATTGCTGCTGGAACGGAGCCGGTTCACCCGTCACGTCCGTTCCCACGTCGAGCGGGATCGAATCCTGGCTGTGGGAGTCGAGCAGGATGAGAAAATTATAGGCCTGCAGCGTATGCGCGAACCCGCTCACCGCACTCTGTTCCTCTGCGGTCAGCGCGGTGGCGGTCCCGATCACGGCCAGCAGGTCGTTCGCGGTCCGGATCGCGCCGTACTCCTCGGCCCAGTGATCGCCTCCGAAGGCGCCGCTGCCGGGATCCAGGGGTCCCTGCATCATCTCGCCCGTAAAGCGCGGATCGGATCCGTCGAATCGGTACGCCTCTCGGCCGAAGATGCCGCCGTCGAGCGCCCAGTCGCCCATGTCCGCCCGGGTGGCGATGAGAATGCCGTTGGCGGTCGCGGCGACTTCGGATCGGTTCGGATTCTCCCCGATGATGTTCGGGCTGTTGGGGTTATCGATGTCGAAGGAACAGGCCCCGGTGACCGCGACGAGCGCGACGAGGGCCAGGCGCAACAGCTTGGCGTTGGTCGTCATGGTCAGAACCCCAGGTCGATCGAGAAGAAGAAACTGCGACTCGGCGGGAACGGGGCCACGTCGATGTTCCGCACGATCGCTTGGCGGCCGAAGTTGCTGACCTCGGGGTCGAGCCCACGATAGGGGGTGAACCGCAGCAGGTTACGCCCGGTGAGCGAGAGCCTCGCGCTCCGGATGCTCCGCCCGAAGAGCGCCGACGTCAACCGGTCGGGCAGGTTGTACGAGAGATTGAGCTCCCGCAGCTTCACGTAGGTGCCGCTCTGGACGTAGGGCTGGGTGAATCCCTCGCCGAATCGTGCGATCCGATCGGCGCCGCCCCCCGGATCGGTGAAATCGACGCTGTTCTGGCCGGCGTCGTAGAGAAACTCGGTCAGATTGATGATGTCGCCGCCCTGCTTGTAATCCCACAGCATGCCCAGCGTGAACCGGTAGAAGTCCACGTCGCTCGAGAACGCCATCTGAAAGTCGGGGCTCGCGTCGCCCACTTTCCCGGCGACGGGGTTGCCGTTATCGTCGACGCCCACGAGCCCGAAGATCTGGGTCGGCGAGCTGTCCTTCTCGATCTGGAAGGTGCCGAGCGAGAGCGCGAAGCCGCCGGTCTGGAACGTGGGGACCGCGAGCTCCGTGATCTTGCTCCGGTTGGCGAAGAACGTGGTGCGCATCACCCAGTTGACATTCTTGCTCTGCACGGGCTGCACCGTCAACGCGGCCTCAATGCCCTGGTTTCGCAGGGTGCTGCCCGAGCTGAAGATCTGGTTCCCCTGGCCGCTCGAGGGTGGCAGCGTTCGCTCGAGCAGCAGGTCGGTGATGTTCTTCTGGTAGAGGGTGAACGTGAATTGGGCGCGACCATTGGCCATGGTCGCGTCGAACCCGCCTTCGATTTCCTTCTGTCGCTCGGGCCGCAGGTTGGGATCGCCCGCCCGGGTGCCGATCGACGTGCCGGAGCTGCCACCGATCGTGCCGGTCGTGTCGGGGGAGAAGAGTGCGCCGAACGCGGCCCGGTTGCCCGTCTGGCCGTAGGCCGCACGGAACTTGAGCTCGTCCACTCCGCCGATGGGATGCTCGAACAGGTAGGACGCGGCGAACTTGGGATAGAAGAAGAACTTGTCCGGACTGCCGTTGGCGCTGCTCCGATCGGCGCGCAGGCCGGCCGTGAGCAGGAGCTTGCGGTCGGCCAGCAGCACCTCTTCCTGGCCGAAGAGGCCCAGGTCGCGGACGGGTTCGATGCGCGAGAGGACCGTCTGACTCGCCGCCTGCTGCGGGCTCGTCTGCCCGGTGAGCAGGGTGCGTCCGAGGATCTGGGTGGCGAACAGGCGCCGCTCCTCGTACTGGATCCCGGCCGAGGTGGTCCACTGGGAGCCGTGTTCCTGGTCGCCGGGTAGCAGGGTGTGCGTGGCGTTCAGCGCCAGGTTCAGGTTCCGGTTCGATGACTTGCTGAGGACCACCGTGCCCGGCTGCCCGTCGTTGGGCTCGAACTGGAGCTCCGGCGGCGAGACGAAGTTGTTGTCCTGCTGGAAGTAGTCCACGCCGCCGACGCCGATGAACTGGAGGTGGCTCTTGGCCGTCTGGAGCGCCGACCAGCGCAGCGTCGACGTGCCCAGGACCCGCCACACGTCCTCGTCGTTGGTGAGGAACTGGTAGGTCTGGAGCGGGTTGCTGCGCTCGAACGGGTTGTTGGGGAAGTCCGAGGGCAGGCTGTCGCTGCCCTGCGGGAGCAGATCGACGAAATTGGGCGTGAAGGGAAAGACCAGGAACGGGCTGGTGCCCGAATTGTCGTTGTTCGAGAGGCCGCGCTTCGAGAGGCTGTGGATGCCGCTGACGTTCACCTGGAGCTGGAATCCGCCGCCCAGCTCCTGGTCGAGATTGGAGCGCAACGACTGCTTCTTGTAGCCGGTGTTGGTGGCGATGCCGCCGTCGTCCTTGACCAGCGCCGAAACGTAGTACTTGGTGCTCTCGGTGCCGCCGCTCATGCTGGCGTCGGTCTCGTAGGAGAACGGCTTGTGTCCGAAGATATCCTTCTCGAAGTCGAAGGTCCGTCCCGGCTCGAACACCGAGGTGACGAGAGCCGTGTCCGAGAAGACGGCGAGTGCATCCGCCAGCGTCGCGAACGTGCGGGACCCCAGCTCGTTGGCCCGCTCGGAGACGCCGAACCGCTGGGTGATGTTGAACTGGGGCTTGCCGACCTGCCCCCGCTTGGTCGTGATGATGATGACGCCGTTGGTGGCCTTGGAGCCGTAGATCGCCGCGGCGCTGCCGCCCTTCAGCACCTCGATCCGCTCGATGTCATCGGGATTGAGGTCCGCGATGCGGTTGACCGCGTTGTCCTGGTTGCGCGGATTGCCGCCGGCCTGGGCCTGGGTCACCGCGTTGGCGCCGTTCGGAATCGAGACGTCACTCACGGCGATGCCGTCGATCACGTACAGCGGCTCGAGATCGCCGATGATGGTCGACACGCCGCGCAGGTTGACCTGGAGGCCGCCGCCGGGCGCGCCCGAATTGGCCTGGATGGTCGCGCCCGGAATCTTGCCCTGGAGCGCGCTCTCGAGCGTGGGCGTCGGCGCGCGCGTCAGCTCGCTCGCGTCCACGGTCGACACCGCGTTCGCCAGGTTGCGCTTCTCGACCCCGGTCGCCTGGCCGGTGATCACGATCTCTTCCAGCTTGAACACGTCCGGCTCGAGCGCCACGTTCACCGTCTCCTGCTCCGGTGGAACCGTGATCTGCCGGCGCTTGTACCCGATGGCGCGGACTACGAGGGTCGCGCGACCATCGGGCGCGTTGAGGGTAAACCGACCATCGTTGCCGGCCTGCGCCACGATCTGCGTGCCGAGGACCGCGATCGTGGCTTCCGCCAGACCTTGCTCCGTCTGCGTGTTCGTGATCTGGCCGGTGATCTGGCGCACCTGGGCCTCCCCTGCCTGGATGCCCAGGAGGAGAAGGAGAAGCGAGACGACGCCGTACACGCGTTGTGCCATGGCGCCTCCGAGAGATGCGGGTGAGGGTTCAGAAGAGACTCTGTCGAGACTCTACCCGGAAGAAGCCCAACAGTGCAGGGTTTCGGGCCGATCGGCAAGATGCCGGCCCGGAGGCCTGGTCAGTGCGACAGCGTGAAGCCGTCCGCTGCCCAAACCGTTCGGCCGGCCACCACCGTCGTCCGGCAGGCGTTCGGCCGCAGATGATACAGCCACTGATTCACGCTCGGCGCGTCGATGACCGCGAAATCCGCGGCCTTCCCCGCTTCGAGCGAGCCGACCCGCGCCTCGAGCCCGACGGCCCGTGCGGCAATCACCGTCGCGCCCTTGAGCGCTTCCGCGGGCGTCATCCGCTGGAGCGTGCACGCCAGCGTCAGCGCGAAGGGGAGGTGGTAGCTCGGAGCCGAGCCGGGGTTGAAGTCGGTGGCCACCGCCACGGCGGCACCAGCTTCGATCCAACGTCGCGCCGGGACCGCCGCCGCCCCCAAATACAGTGACGCTAGCGGCAGACTAACTGCCACAACACCCGCCCGCGCCATGGCCGTGATCCCCACATCCGACGCGCATTCCAGGTGGTCGGCCGACACGGCCCCCACTTCGGCCGCGAGCTCGGCGCCGCCACCCTGGCTCAACTGATCCGCGTGGAGCTTGGCGCCGAGCCCTGCGGCCCGGGCAGCCAGGAGCAGCCGTCGGGCCTCGTCCACGGTGAATGCCGACCGCTCCACGAAGACGTCGCAGAACGCCGCCAGGCGCTCACGCGCGATGTGGGGGAGGAGATCGTCGATCAGCAGTGCGAGATAGCCGGCGCGGTCGTGCTGGAATTCAGGGGGCACGATGTGCGCGCCGAGAAACGTCGGCACGATGCGGACCGGCTGGGCGCCCGCGAGCGTGCGGTAAACCTGGAGCAGGGCGAGCTCGTGCTCGCGGTCCAGGCCGTAGCCGCTCTTGCATTCGACCGTGGTGACGCCGAGGGAGACCATCTCCCGGAGGAAACGAGCCGAGCGCTCGACCAGCTGCGCCTGTGACGCTTCGCGGGTGAGCCGCATCGTCCGCGCGATCCCGCCTCCACCCGCCGCGATCTCCAGATAGCTCCGGCCGAGGATCCGCTGCTCGAACTCGTCGGCCCGCCACCCGCCGAAGGCGAGGTGGGTGTGGCAGTCGACCAGACCCGGGATCACCAGCCCGCCCCCCGCGTCGAGCCGCTCGGCGTCCGCGTAGGCCGCCGGCAGCTCCGGGCGCGCCCCCACCCACACGATCGTGTCGCCGTCCCAGACGACCGCCGCATCCGCGATCGGGTGGATCTCCCCCTGCCCCCCTTCGGCGCGGCAGGTGGCGAGCTGGCCGATGTTCTCGAGGCGCTTCATTCGCGCTCGAGGATCGCTAGCCGTTCAACATGGGAAGATCGACGCCCCGCTCCCGCGCCGTCTCGATCGCCAGGTCGTAACCCGCGTCCGCGTGCCGCATGACGCCCGTGCCAGGATCGGCGGTCAGCACCCGCTCGAGCCGGCGATCGGCCATGGCCGTGCCGTCGGCAACGGCCACCATGCCTGCGTGGATCGAGTACCCGATCCCCACGCCTCCGCCGTGATGGAGCGACACCCAGCTCGCACCGCAGGCGGTGTTGAGGAGCGCGTTGAGCAGCGGCCAGTCGGCGATCGCATCCGAGCCGTCCTTCATCCCCTCCGTTTCCCGGTTGGGCGACGCGACCGAGCCCGTGTCCAGGTGGTCCCGGCCGATCACGATCGGCGCGCGCACCTTGCCGTGCTTCACCAGCCAGTTGAACCGGAGCCCCATCTCGGCACGCTCGCCGTACTCGAGCCAACAGATCCGCGCCGGCAGTCCCTGGAACTGCACCCGCTCCTGCGCCTGTCGGATCCAGCGCGCCAGCGCGTCCTTCCTCGGAAAGGTCTCGAGCACCGCCTGGTCGGTAGCGGCGATGTCGGCCGGATCACCGGACAGCGCGGCCCACCGGAACGGGCCGGCGCCCCGGCAGAAGAGCGGCCGGATGAAGGCCGGCACGAAGCCGGGAATGTCGAACGCCTCGGGCATGCCGCGCCGGTCGGCCACCTGCCCCCGCAGGTTGTTGCCGTAGTCGAAGGTGACGGCACCCTTGGCCATGAGCTCCCGCATGGCCTGGACATGCACCACCATCGAGTCGAGGACGCGGTCTTCGTACCCTGCCGGATCGCCCTCGCGGAGCACGGCTGCCTCGCCGAGCGAGAGCCGCGCCGGGATGTAGCCGACGCGCAGGTCATGCGCCGAAGTCTGGTCGGTCAGCACATCCGGCACGATGCCCCGGCGCACCAGCTCGGGCAGCACCTCGGCGATGTTGCCCACGAGCCCTACGGCGAGCGGCCGCCGGCGCGCGCGCGCCTCCTCGACCAGGCGGAGCGCCGTGTCCAGGTCGTGCTCGAGACGGTCGCAATAGCGGGTCTCGACCCGGCGCCGGATGCGCGATTCGTCCACGTCCACGCCGAGGAATGCGGCGCCATTCATGGTCGCGGCGAGCGGCTGGGCGCCGCCCATCCCGCCCAGGCCACCGGTCACGACCAGGCGCCCCTCGAGCGTCCCACCGAAGTGCTGGCGAGCGCACTCGGCGAAGGTCTCGTAGGTCCCCTGGAGGATGCCCTGCGTGCCGATGTAGATCCACGAGCCCGCCGTCATCTGACCGTACATGGTGAGCCCGAGGGCATCGAGGCGCCGGAACTCGTCCCACGTGGCCCAGCGCGGCACCAGGTGCGCGTTCGCGATCAGCACCCGCGGCGCCTCCTCGTGCGTCCGGAACACGCCGACCGGCTTGCCGCTCTGGACCAGCAGCGTCTCGTCGTTCTCGAGTCGGCGGAGCGTGGCCACGATCCGCTCGTAGCACTCCCAGTTCCGCGCGGCCTTCCCGCCGCCCCCGTAGACGATCAGCTCCTCCGGCCGCTCGGCGACAGCTGGGTCGAGATTGTTCATCAGCATGCGGAGCGCCGCCTCCTGATGCCACCCCTTGCAGGAGAGGGTGGTCCCGGTGGGCGCGGTGATCGGTGCGTGCGCGGCGGTGGTCATAGGGGGGCAATCTACGATGCACTGACGGACGGACGGAAGGACGGAAAGACGGACGGAGCAAGAGCAGCCGTCATCCCTGTCCTTCCGACCCTTCCGTCCGTCCTTCCGTCCTTCCCTCTTCCCTGCAACCTTTTGACCCAACAGCCGATCCAACCTCCCGCGATGACCCCACCAGGGACTGGAGCAGCGACGCTGGAGCACCAGGCACTCGGCAGGACCGACCCGGACGCGGTAGACGCGACGCTGGCCGCCAGCGGGGATGCGCACGCCTTCGAGCGGCTCTATCGCAGCCACCTGGCCCGGATCTCGAGCCTGGCCCGCCGGATGCTCGGCGACGAAGACGCGGACGACGTCATTCAGGACGTCTTCGTCCGCGCCTGGCAGAAGCTGGGGACGTTCCGGGGGGAATCGGCCTTCGGCACCTGGCTGCACCGGCTGGCCGTGAACGTCATCCTGGGCCGCCGCGAGATCCTGGGCGTGCGGCGCCGGCGCCATCTGGATGGGGACGCTGCGCTGGAGATGGTGCCGGGACGCCGCACGACGCCGGAGATCGCCATGGACTTCGAGAAGGCGATCGAGCGGCTCCCGGAGGGAGCGCGGCAGGTATTCGTGCTCCACGACATGGAAGGCTACCGGCACGAGGAGATCGCTCGGAAGCTGGGCCTCGCGACCGGCACCTCGAAGTCCCAGCTGCACCGGGCGCGCATGGCGCTCCGACAGCATCTCGAGCGGTGAGGAGTAGGACATGACCGACCAGTGGACCGACCGGCTCTCCGAGTACCTGGACGACGAGCTCCCGCCCGAAGAACGGGCCGCGATCGAGGCGCACCTGCGGCACTGCGTGGCCTGCGGTGCGGTGCTTTCCGACCTCAAGCGGATCGTCATCCGGGCACAGGGCCTCGAGGATCGCCTGCCGGCGCGCGATCTCTGGCCCGCCATCGCGGCGCGGATCGGCGCCTCCCCGGCCATGGCCGGTCGGGACGACGTGGTGGCGCTCGACGCCACGCACCGGCGGCGGCGCTGGAGCTTCTCGCTGCCGGAGCTCGCGGCCGCCGGCATCGCGCTCATGGCGCTCTCGGGCGGAGCGGCGTGGCTGCTCCATCCGGTCACCTCGACGGTCGTGGTCGCCCGCGGTCCGGTGGCCGAGCCGAGCGTGACGCCGGGGCTGACGCCGGCACTGGCGCCGAGCGGCTCCTTCCGTATCGGGCTCAGTCCGTCGCGCCGCGCGGCCGGCCTCAGCTACGATGCGGCCGTCGCCGACCTCGAGGGCGTGCTGACCGCCGGCCGGGGCCGGCTCGACTCGACCACGGTCCGGGTGATCGAACGGAACCTCGCGACCATCGACAGCGCCATCGCCCAGGCCCAGCGCGCCGTGGCCGCGGACTCGGCGAACGCGTACCTCAATTCGCACCTGGCCGAAACCATGCGGCGCAAGCTCGAGCTGCTGCGCCAGGCGGCCGCGCTCGTCACCTCGGTGAGCTGAAAGGACCAACCGTGCTCTTCTCCCTGGCCAGTGGCGCCCTCACGGCGCTCGCGCTCGCACAGCAGATCGACACGACGGTGCCGGCCCAGCAGGGCCAGCGGTTGGTGGTCGACGGGTACGCCGGCGAGATCGACGTCAAGGCCTGGGGCCGGAATGCGGTCCGGGTCGAGGCCGATCCCTCGTCGCGCTCGTCGGTCGAGGTCGTGAGCTCGGGTGTCTCGATCACCGTGCGCACGGAGGGGCGGCGTGGGCCGCCGTCCTCGGTGGACCTCGTCATCACCGTGCCGGCCTGGATGGGCCTCGACCTCTCCGGCGTGTACACCGATGTATCGGTCGTTGGCGTCCGGGCACCCATCACGGTGGAGACGGTCCAGGGCGAGGTGGACGTGACCGGCGGCGAGGGCCTCGTGAGCCTGCGCTCGGTCCAGGGCCACGTCCACCTGAAGGGCGCCAAGGGACGGATCGACGTGCACTCGGTCAACGAGGACGTGCGGGTGAGCGACGCGAGCGGCGAGATCGTCGCCGAGACGGTGAACGGCGAGATCGTTCTGGAGCGGGTGGATGCGACCAGCCTCGACGCGGGCACGGTCAACGGCGACGTGGGGTACGACGGACCGGTCCGGAGCGGGGGTCGCTACACGCTCTCGAGCCACAACGGAGACGTGACCCTCGCCGTGGCTGAAAACGCCAGCGCGGCGGTCTCGGTCAGCACGTTCAACGGGGAGTTCGAGTCGGCGTTTCCGGTCACCCTCCGGGAGACCCGGAAGGGCAAGCGGTTCAGCTTCGTGCTCGGTGCCGGCGGGGCGCAGGTCTCTCTCGAATCGTTCCAGGGAACGGTGTCGCTCGTGCGGCCGGGCCAGCTTCGGCGGTCGAGCGAGGACGACCACGACCGGAACCGCGATCACGACCGGGACCATGAAGGGGACGACGATCCGAACCGCTGATCCGTCGTTCGCGCCGCAATATGACCGGAGCGCGCGCCGAGGCGTCACGGCCGCTCCGGGGTGACGTAGAACCAGACAGCCAAAGCTGCCGCACCGCTGGAACTTCTTTCCGCCGCGACAATACCCTGCCCACCTGAGCTTTACCTGATCGAGCCCCGCTCACTGCATCGGATCTGGCCGTCAACAATCCTCACGCCCTGGCAAAAAATGCCACGGCTGGCACAGGTCTTGTAAACCCGCCCCAGGCAGTCGCATAGCGACCCGCCCTGAAGTGTCGGCTCCTCGTCCGTCAACCTTTAGCTCCGGAGTGCCTCGATGCAGCGCCCCCTGAACCGCGCCTTGGCCGGCGCCGCGGCTCTTGCCCTGGCCCTGGCTCTGGCCAGTACCGCCGAGGCGCAGGTCGGCCTCACGTCCAACACGGCGACCGTTACGCTCAACGCCACCAAGCTGTCGACCCTGACCGTCACCCCGAGCACCGGGACGGCCTCGATCGCCAGCATCACCGACAACTCGAACGCGAACGTCTTCTCCGCCGTCAGCATCCAGACGGACTGGAACCTGACCGCGGGCACCTCGGTGGATCTGGTCGGGTGGTTCGCGACGCCCGCGTCGGCGCTTGCCAACGGCGCGGCGGTCATTCCGTCGGCGAACGTCGAAGGCGGCATCAACGGCGGCGGCTGGACGCCGTTCACTGGCGCTGCGGTCAGCGGCGTCGGCGTGGCGGGCGGAAGCCTGCAGCTCTTCAGTCAGGCGGTCACGGGCAACCTCCTCAACACCCGGACCGACAACCTGGACCTGCGGCTGAACCTGGCCGGCTTCCCGGCGACCACCGCCGGCCTCTACACCGGTACGCTCAACGTCCAGGCCGTGGTCCAGTAGCCTGAATGCGCGCTCGAACCGGCAAGCGGGTTCGTCTCTGTCTCGGCCTCCTCGTACCGGGCGCCGCAGTGGCGTTCGGTGCGGGGGAGGCAGGGGCGCAGGCCGGCACCGGGTCGCCAGCACGGATCATCGCACTCGCGGCGACAAAGACATCGTCGTTCAGCGTAATCGTGGGGTCGGGCGCGGTGCAGACCATCGCCAGCCTGACCGACAACGCGGTGAACAACTTTCCCGCACCGGTGGTCATCACCACCTCGTGGGACCTGAACCCGGGGCAGACCAACACGGTGAACCTGATCGCGTACTTCACGGCGCCGGCTCAGGCGCTGGTCGGCCCCGCGACCCAGATTCCGGCCAGCCGGGTGCTCGGGCGGGTGACGACGGGCCTGCCGGTGGCGTTCACCGCGATCACCCAGAACGCCGTGGGTGGCGTCGGCACGGCGGGGGGCAGCCTTCGGCTCTTCGCCCAGAACATCACCGGCGCGAACAAGAAGGCGAATCGGACTGATAACCTCAACCTGCAGATAAACTTGACCGGCTTTCCGACGCTGGCGCCGGGGCTCTATAGCGGGACGCTGAACCTCAAGGCCGTGACCCAGTAGGCCGATAGTTTACCCTAGACCCGAGGTGACATCCCGACCCGACCGATAGCCTGAGGAACCTGGCACGTGGCAGCCCGCGATGGCGACCGCCCGATTCTAGCCGTAAGTTCGGGCATGTTCACTCGATGCGTTGCCCTGGCCGCGCTGGCCCTCTGGCCGGCGTCGCTCGGAGCCCAGATCGGGCTCGCGTCCGCCAGCGCGGCGATTGCCCTGTCGGCCACCAAGGTCGCGTCGGTGAGCGTCTCGCTTCCCGGCGGCAGCTCCGCCACCCTCCCAGGCGCCCTCGTCACCGGGCCGAATGATTTCACCCCCCTTGCCGTCGCTACGTCGTGGGACGTCGATCCGGCCCGCACCGCGGCCGTGTCCCTGGTGGCGTACTTCGATCAGCCTGCGCGGGCGCTCGTGGGCCCGCAGGCGGCAATCCCCTCGGCGGCAGTGTTCGGACGAGTCCCGACTGGCGGACCCAAGAGCTTCGCACCCTTCACGGGCGGGGCGGTCACCGCTGGTCCCGCCATGGCCGGCACGGCCGGCGGTACGCTGGTGCTGTTCACGCAGACGATCTCCGACGCCAACGCCCTGGGCGCCCGGAGCGACGACTTGCAGGTGAGGATCGACCTGACCGGCGCGCCCGAGCTGCCGGCCGGGAGCTACACGGGGACCCTCAACCTGCTGGTGATCACGCAATGAGGCACTATGCGCGCGTCCCAGATCGGCAACAGTCCTCTCCGGCGGTCGGTCCGCCGCGCTAGCCTCGCAGTGGGCGCCTTCGCCTGCCTTGCCGCACCGTGCGCGCTCGCCGCACAGACCGTCAGCCCCCCCATCGCCGAATACCAGGAACGCGCCCGCTCGAGCTTCCAGCTCATCAACTCCACCGTCTTCCCGCTGAGCGTCGTGCTCGAGGTGCGCGGGTTCAGCGTGACCGAGCAGGGCGAAGTGCAGGAGGCTCCACTCGACACCACCAAGGTGCGCGTGAAGCTCTCGGCGATGAGCTTTCGCATCCCGCCGCGCCAGACCTACACCGTGTTCTACGAGGCGACGGCCGACAGCGTCCCCGCCTGGTTCAACATCGTGAGCGCCATGACCGGCGCCAAGACGGAGAGCGGCCTCAACGTGCGGATCCTGCTGCCGCACGTGGTATACCTCAACCAGAAGGAGCCGCTCAAGAAGGAGCAGGTGGTCCTGCGGGCGGTCGAGGTCGACACGGCGACCGGCAAGCTCCGGCTGCAACTCCAGAACCTCGGCCCCAACCTCGGGCGCGTGCAGCAGGTGACGGCAGTCGCCGGGAAGACCACCAGCCCGCCGGGTGCGGGATTCCCCCTGTTCCCGCACATGCTCCGCTGGACCGAGGTGGATTGGCCCGACCGGGTCGCCCCGGAACGGGTGACGGTGCGCTTCACGCGCTTCACCCTCGACACGGTGCTGGCTGCGCCGGCCTCACCCTAGGGGCATGGCCGCCCGGATGCGCTCCACCCTCGCCTGCGCCGCCGCGATTGTCGCGGCGGCGCTCGGCGCGTCCGGGACCGCGGTAGCGCAGACGGTGGTCGAAGTGCAAGGCGGGGGCTCCACGCTCGATGAACGGCTATGGCGCCACCGCGAACTTCTGGCGAAACGGGACGGACGGGTGGGTTGGCCTCGGCTACCTCGACGGGCTCCGCATCGGCGCGTTCCTCCGGACCGCGGTCGGCAAGGACACCGTCCGCCTCGGCAATGACGCGCTGGTGCTGCGCTTCCCGACCGACCTCTTCAGCGCCGGCTACAACCTCCTGGTCCAGGGCGTGAGCGTGGGCGGCGGCACGGCGGACCGGTCGTACCTCGCCTTCGGCGGCGCCAGCTCGAGCAGCCTGTCGGCACCGTCGTTCCAGGCCACCCGGATCGACAAGCCGCTGGGCGCGCTCTTCCTGCAGCGCCGGATCTCGCCCACGGTGCGGCTCACCGGCAACGTGCTCATCGCCCGCCGGCAGACGGTCATGCCCGGGGTGCAGTGGCAGGCCACACCGGATCTCACGACGGCCCTCGTGGCCGGCACCGGCGCGGGCAGCTTCTACGCGGCCGGGGCGGCAACCCTCAGGCGAGGACCGCTGGGCATCCAGGCGATGTACGCCTGGAACCCCGACCGGTTCCGCCGGGCCGACGTGCCTGGCCCGACCCAGACGGAATCGGAGCGGGAAAACGTCTCGGTGACCTACGAGATCGGCTCGGCGTTTCAGGTCGGCGCCGCGCGGCAGCACTTCCTGCAGGACTCGGCCGACGGGACGGCGCCGGTGCGGGCCACCGGCAACTCGGCCTTCGCCAGTGGTCGCGTGCACGATGTGCGCATCACCGGCGGGGTGTACGACTCGCGCTCCGTGGGCATCAGCAACCTCAGCTCCTACCTCGCCGTCGGACGCGAGGTGACGCGGTGGCTGGACGCCGAGCTGTTCCTGCTGCAGAGCCGGCCGTCGGGGCGTCCGTCGAGCACGACGCCGATCGTCAACCTCAGATGGCGGGTGTCGCCCCGCGTGCGGCTGATGCAGCAGCTCTCGGTGCACGACCACCGGCCGACCATTCTGTTCGGCGCCAACCTGATCACGGCGCTCGGCGAGTTCGGCGCGGACTACCAGATCGTCCACCAGCCGTTCCAGCCGTTCAAGCCCTTCCGGAGCACCCTCAATCTCACCGCCCGCCTGCAGCTCGGCCGCTATTCGACGAACCTGGGCACCTACGTGCGGCCCGATGGCTCGGTCGACTACTCCGCCTCGGGCAGCACGTTTCTCTACATGGGCGCCTTCGGCGGCGTGCAGCCTCAACAGCTGGGTCAAAGCCTCGGTCGCTACGTAGTGCGCGGAGTGGTGCGGGACGAGGAAGGGCAGCCGGTCGAGGGCGCGGCCGTGGACCTGAACGGTGAGATGGCCTTCAGCAACTCGCGCGGCGAGTTCTTCGTGCGGGTGCGCCGGCCGCAGCGCTACGCCCTCACGATTCCACTCGACGACTTCCTGCTGCCGGGCCACTGGGAGGTTGTGTCCGCGCCGTCCGAGGCGATCGCCGAGTCGGAGGAGCGGGCGCAGGCAGTCGCAATCGTGCTCAGGCGAGTGCGGAGAGTGGCCCCGGCAGTGGCGCCGACGCCGCCGCCCGCCATCCCGGGGCCCGATGCGATCCCGGCGGATACCGGCATGTGGCACACCTCGGACACGCTGCACCGGGTGAGTGCGGCGGCGCCGGCGGCGGACCTGCCCATGCTGGTCCTGCACTTCCCTGCTGGGCGGCTCGCGTCCCTTGGTAGCTCACGGCCCCGCCCGGCGAAAACGGGGATCGGGTCGCTGGGGTGGAGTCGGCAATGCGCACCCGACAAAGGCGGGCCGGCGCGCATGCCTGTTGCCGTCGTGAGGCCGGAGCGGGGTTGCCTCGACCGACTGCGTCGACCGGAGGAGCTCAGGTGAGCGCAAGCGAAGGGGGCATGCCTCGAGGCATGCCCCCCTTCGCTCAGGACTACTCCGGCGAGGGATGGAGCACTACGGCATCGCCACCTGATCGGTCGCGATCGCCGCATGGTCGATCACCAACGCCACACGCCGGTTCTCGACACCCACATCTCCCGGGCCCTTGGCGCCCGGAACCACCTGCCGCTTCTTCACCTCGCCATAGCTCACCGCCTTGAGCGTCTCGCTGGTGAACCCGCCGGCGGTCGCCAGGTACTCCTTCACCGCATCGGCACGGCGCTGGCCGAGGCGCTGGTTATAGGCCGCGCTGCCCGCGGGATCGGTGAATCCCTCCACCGTCACGAGCGCGCCCGGGTAGTACTCCCGCACCACCGCGGCGAACCGGTCGAGCACCGGGCGGTCGGCCTCCCGCAGCTCACTGCTTGCGAACTCGAAGTGCACCGGCACATCGAACTTGAGCATGCCCTTCATCTTCTCCATGCTCACGTTGTACTCGCTCCGAAAGGCCTGCAGCTCCTGCTCAAGCGCATCGAGCCTGCGCGTGTGGTCGGCGACGGCCTGGTTGGTCGAATCGACCCGGCTCCCGACCTGGCGATCACCGGCCTGCATCTCTTCGCGAATTTTCGCGACCTCCGCCGTGTACTCGTCGCGCCTGACCTTGGCGGCGCACCCGCTCAACCCGAGCAGCAGGCCGACCGCCCCGAGCGCGGTGACCGCCTGGACGCCGCGATGTCGCGTAAACATCCGGACCTCCCGCTGGAATGATGAACGTTGTGAATGACGACGCTCGAAGGAGCGCCCATCCTTAACGTCTAGGCCCGGACCATCCCTCGGCGGTGATCCAGATCACTGGAGGCCGAGCACCTCGACGTCGAAGACCAGCGTCGCGCCGGGCGGAATGTCCGGCGGGGCCCCTCCCTCGCCGTACGCCATCGACGGCGGCAATACCAGTTTCCGGCGCCCGCCCACCTTCATGCCCTTGACCCCTTCGTCCCACCCCGTGATCACCTGCCCGGCCCCGAGCGTGAAGGCGAAGGGCTCGCCCCGATCGCGGCTGCTGTCGAACTTCTTCCCGTTGGGCAGCCAGCCCGTGTAGTGCACCCGCACGGTTCGGCCTGGCTCCGCTTCGGGGCCCTCGCCGGCCGCCACGTCGGTGTACCAGAAGCCCGAAGGCGCTTTGGTCATCGTGGTGGTGTCCACGCCGAGGTCGGCGCTGAAGCCACCGGCTTTCGAGTCGCCGCGCGCGCCGCACGCGGCGAGGAGAGCGAGCCATGGAAGGAGAGCGAGACGATACATGCGGGCTCCGCGAGAGAGAGGAGGAGAGGGCCATCAACGACAAGGCCGACCCGAAGGTCGGCCTCGCAGGAATCGGGACGGCGGGATTTGAACCCGCGACCCCTGCAACCCCATTGCAGTGCGCTACCGGACTGCGCTACGTCCCGTTTGTGCGAGGCGGAAGTCTAGTCGTCGGCCTCCACCGGCGGAAGGGCCGCAGGGTGACCGATTCCCGACCAACGCATTCCACGAGCGCCCGCTGCGATTGGGCGGCCTGCCCGGCAAGGTCCTCCGGGCCACAACCCGCCTGTGACCGGTCCCACCTCATCTCTCGCCTCGTCGTTCCGATACTTAGGAGGCCCCTGGACCCGCACCTTCAGGTTGGGCCCGGCATTTGCAAATAGCTCCCTCGCTCGCAGGCCACCCACGCTGGAACGAAGGAGACCGAGATGAGCCTGGATGATGGGCGGCCCTGGGAGGGCAGCGGTGAGGACCTCCCGTGGGATACGCCAGATGAGCCATGGGAGCCCGCCGATACCGAGGCGTGGCGTGGAGAGATCCACCTTGGCGAATGGCCGGAAAACCTCGCCGGCCCCGAATACTGGCTCTACAAGAAGAAGCAGCAAGGCGATGAATAACCCCGTCCGTTGCCGAGCGTCGTGAGCGGGCCGGAGGCCACCGGCCCCTCATTCTCCAGCCCCATTTCCCACCCCTGAACGAATCCCGAAGCCCATCTGCCGTAACCCATTGCCCGGTGGGAAGATACCTCCCTGTTGACATGATCTAAGTTATTGCTATATTGGATGTTACGTTGAGTCGCACGGAACATCAAGCTGTCGCTTGCCTCAGGCAGTTCGCCCCCGGGAAGCCACGCTATCATCCCCCGATTCAGCGATGTGATCGATCCCGCCCTGCGGGATCACCCAGACCCGGAGGGGCCGCCCGTCGGCGGTCCCATGACAGGAGAGTGGAACGATGTCCGAAACGATGCCGCATCCCGACGAAATGGTGGCTCCCACGCCGCAGCCCTGGGATCCCTTTCAGTTGATGGACCGGTTGGACGAAGAGGCGCTCAGGAAGGAGCTCGAGGGGGTCGCCGGCACGGACCTCGTCTACGTGGTGAAGGAGGGCGGCCAGGAGGTCGTGGGGCTCTCCAAGACCGGGGTGGACGAGTGCTGCCTGGCGCTGGTGGCGCAGGGCCAGGTCATTCGCGAAGAGGACCTGCAGTACGAGGTGGTCGGTGAGGGTGAGGACCGGGAGGCGCTCTTCAAGGTGAAGGCGGCCCGCTTCGCCGTCTCGCCCACAGGACAGGAGGTCCGGCTGGACCAGGTCATCGGGGTGAAGCGTCAGGCGCTGTACTACGAACCGGCACGCCTCGAGCTCGATGCCCGGGTGCCGAGCAAGAAGTACAAGGGCCGGACGTATCGCGAGTTGCTCGCCACCGATGAGGGGCGAGACTACCTCGGCTGGATGGCGGAGAACTTCGCCGAGCCGGCCATCCGCGACTTCGTCCGCCGGATCCTGGCTGGCGAGGAGATCAGCGGCCAGCGCGAGCGACAGCTCAACCCGCACTGGTACGAGGCCGGCGCCATGAAGGCGGCGCGCAACGCGCGGTTCCGCCTGATCCCGGGCAACGTACGCGCCCAGATCATCGCGACCGCGCGGCAGGGTGGCCAGGCGCGTGTCGTCGAGGCCGCCGCACCGGCGTCGAGCGCAGCCACCGCCCCACCGGCTCAGGAGCCGCTCGCGGAGACGCGCCCGGGGCCATATGCACCGACGGAGAAGCAGGTAGCGTTCTACCAGCGACTGGCCGAGTCGCCGGTCTTCAGTGAGGAGGAGCGCCGGCGCGCGCTCGAGTGGCTCGCCACCAGAGCCACGCGGCAGACGATCAAGGATCAGATCGACTGGCTCAAGCGGCAGGTGGAGACGCGCCGGGCAAGCCGCGGACAGTCGTCGGCGGCCTGATGCTTCCCGGGGCGTAGCTCCGGGTCGGACGCCGACGCCGGCTCCGCACGGTGGGGCGATCGGTGGCGCACAAGAAAACGCAATCGCGCCACGGATCGCTTCGCGCCAGCGATCGCATCACCGGCCCGCCGTCGGTCGATCTTCGCGTTCGCGTCTTCGCGTTCGCTCTTCGCGTTGGCGTCTACCCGATCCGCGTCTGCCCATCGTCTGCTCGATCGCGTCTGCTTCGCTCCTCCGCTTCCTTCTGTTCCACTTCCCGCCAGCTCTCCCAGCTCCCAGCTACCGCCGTTCGACTTTCCGCTTTCCTCCTCCTTTCCAAACCTTCCGGCTTTCCGTCCTTCCGCTTTCCGTCCTTCCGTCCTTCCGCCAGCCCGAGCGAGAGGGGGTCGTGCGTGAGCGCGTAGACCTGCCAGGAGACGACGGCTGCCTGGAGCTGGGTCGCCACGTTCATCGTCAGAAGGCTTCAGGAGGCTGAGGATGAATCGGCGGAAATTGGGATCCGGAGCGAGGCGCAGGGATCGTGGCGGGCGGGATCGGCGGCCCTGGGCACCGGGAGCTAACCGGTGTCGGACGGCCGCTTTGAGATGAATGCCAGGCCCCTTTCCCCACCCGAGTCGCCGACCCCAGTGCGACGACACCATGCCGTCACAGCGGTCGCCAGTGCAAGCGCCCAATACCGTCGGGCAGCCAGAGCTCCGCAACTGAGCCGCAAGGCGTTTTGCGGTCAGCCTGAGATTTTGCGTTCCTGCCGGTCGAACCCGCCGTTGGAATGCCGCCTAACATGAAGCCCTGCAACGCGTTGATCGGCCATTACAAGCGGCCCGATTCGTGCGTATTACGCGCGCGTACCCCCGGTGCTCTACCCAGCTCTCCCTATCACGATCACGCCATTCATGACGCGACTGTCCTTGCTGTGCCCGCTGTTCGGACTGGTCGCGTGCGCGAGCCAGCTTCCGCCCGCTCCGGCCGCGGTGCCGGTCTCCAGTGCCATTCACGATTCCCTGACCCCCGTCGTCGATCTCGACGCCCTCATCCACGAGAGCGCGGCAGAGGATGCCGTTGTCCTCAACGACCTGGCCGCCACTGCCCCCGATGAATCGGTCGTGCCGGCGTTCGATGCCAGCGCCGTTCGCTGGGATCTGGACGTCCAGACCTACGCCAGCCATCCGCGGGTCCGCTACTACCTCGCCTACTTCCAGGGACCGGCCCGGAGCCGGATGGAGGTCTTCCTCCACCGGAGCGCGCGCTTCGAGCCGATGATCCGGGCCCGCTTCCGCGCCGAGGGCCTCCCCGGCGACCTGGGATACCTGGCGCTGATCGAGAGCGGGTACTCGAGCGAAGCCGTCAGCCGCGCCTACGCCGTCGGGATGTGGCAGTTCATGCGCGGTACCGGCAAGGGCTATGGTCTCCGGGTCGACTCCTGGGTCGACGAGCGCCGCGATCCCGTGAAGGCCACCGATGCCGCCGCCCGGCACCTGCGGGACCTGGGCGAGCGCTTCGGGTCGCTCTACCTGGCCGCCGCCGCGTACAACGCCGGCGCGGGCAAGGTCTCGCGCAGCCTGGGCAAGCTCGAGTGGGACGCCCCGGCCGAGCTCCACCGCCGAGGCTTCCGACTCGGTTCTGGCCGACTCGATGGTGGCCGACGTTGCCGACGAGGCCTCGGATTCCACCGACGACCCCGCCGCTGCGACCCTCGCCGAGGCGGAAGAGGCCGAGGAAGAGGACGTGGATGCCGCACCGGACGTCAACATCATTACGAGCGACGCCGCGTTCTTCCGCCTGGCCTCGAACAGTCTTCTGGCAGCCGAGACCAGGGATTACGTGCCGAAGCTCATCGCCGCCGCGCTGATCGCGAAGGCGCCCGGGTACTACGGCTTCACCATGCCGGCGCCGGCACCCTTCGCCTACGACTCGCTGGTGGTGGACGACGCGACCGGCCTCGACGTGGTGGCCCATCTGGCCGGCGCGAGCGTGGCCGAGCTCCGCGAGCTCAACCCGCAATATCTGCGGCTCGTGACGCCTCCGCGCTCCACCACGGTGATCCGCCTGCCGGCCGGCACCGGTCCGGCGGTGGCCGAGGGCTACGCCGATCTGAGCCCCAAGGCGCGGGTCCACTACATGACGCACGTCGTCGGGCGGCGGGAGCAGCTCAGCGGGATCGCCGCGCACTACCATCTCCCGATGCGGGAGATCCGGATCGCCAACCCGAAGCTCAAGGGAACGCGCCCGGCCAAGGGCACGCGTCTCGTCATTCCTACCGTCGTGATTCCGTCCGCGCTCGCGATGAAGGCCACCGGGACCGTCGGCGGCGGTCGCGCCCTCCGCGGCCACGGGAGGCTGCACCGCGTGCGTCGCGGTGAAACGCTGAGCGGTATCGCCCGGAAATATCGGGTCACGGTCCGCTCGCTTCGCCGCGTGAACGCCATCCACAGCGATCACGCGCTCCGTGCCGGGATGCGCATCCGCATCCCCGGCTGACCTCCACCTTCACCGTCCACACCGACGAGACTCCCGTGTCCCCCGACACCAGCGCCCCAGCGTCCCTCTCCGCCGCTCCCGCTTCCGCGGCCACCCCGGTCCCGCCGCTGTCCGAGCGCGCCGCCGCCGCGGTGCTCGGCTCCATGCTGTTCCTGATCGTCGCGCTGACGCTGCTGCTGGTACAGAGCACCCTGGTCGAGCCGGCGAGCGCCGCCGACACGCCACCGGCCGCCGACACGCCGTTCGCCATCGATACCTCCTTCGCCGCGGGCGGCGGGAGCCTGGCGCACCGGTGAGCCGACGGCCGGCCCGGCAGCTCGCGGTCTGCGCCGCGCTCGTGCTTGCCGCGAGCGCGGCAACGTTTGTCGCGGCCCCCGCCGGAACGGCGGCCGTGGGATACGCCGCGGATCGCACGGGCCGAGCTCACGGCATCACGGCCCCGCGCGACACGCTGCGGGTGCGACTGGCCGATGCCAGGAACGGGACGCATCGCGACCGGACGATGCTGGGGTCGCTGGTGGTGGGCTACTTCTCGCCGCGTGGGTTGCCGCCCATGCAGGGCGCACTCGCGCTGACCGACACCGGGCTGGTCTTCCGCTCGGCGGACGGCCGGTTCACGGCCACGCTGCCCGTCGTCGGGCCCGTGCGGCAGTCGCCCGAGGGGCCCTGGCGCGCCGCGGCGGTCTCGCTCGCCTACGTCGACCAGGCGCTCGGTAGTGACTCGTATCTCTTCCGGGTGGATGGCGGGGTGTTCGAGACCGAGGACCCCGGGGCGCTGATGGACGTGGCTGCGCACCCGTCCTGGCTCGACAGGCTGAGCTCACGCGAGTGGACGGCGGACCGCGCGCTGGTGAACGGAGCGGACGAGGCCTCGGTCCGCGGGCTGCTCGCGAGCCTCACCCTCAGCCCCTACGCCGATTCGCTCTACGCGATCTTCGGCCGGCCGGTCCGGCCGGCCGGCGTGGTGGGCGAACGCGGTCGCGCGGCTGGGCGCCTGGGCGAGTACATCGCGTCGCGCGACTCGCTGGCGCTCGATCCCGGACGGATGACCAGCGACGCCCAGCTCCGCCACACCCTGGCCCACGAGCTGGCCCATCGCTGGCAGGCGCGCTCGGCCGCCCAGCTCGCGGTCCTGTGGCGGGGTGTCCCGGCGATCCGCGATCCCAAGCGCTACGGCTACGACAACGTGGCCGAGCACCAGGCCGAGGCGGCAGCATTCGCCATGCACTTCCTGTTGGCCACCGCCGCCGCGCGTGATCCGTCCGGCGAGCTGCCCACCCTCGACCACTACGAACTGCTCGTCCCCGGCACCCGCACCATGGCGCGCTACTTCGCGATGCAGCCAGGCTTCCTCCGGCACCCCATGCGAGCCGTGCTGACGACGGGGCGAGCCCGGTAACGGGTCGGCGGACGGCGCTGGCTCAAGGCGCCGGCACAACAGGAATGAGGGGGCATGCCCGAGGGCA
Source organism: uncultured Gemmatimonadales bacterium (assembly GCA_963815515.1). Taxonomy (GTDB): domain Bacteria; phylum Gemmatimonadota; class Gemmatimonadetes; order Gemmatimonadales; family GWC2-71-9; genus CAVVWJ01. Next base: position 1,180,459 of record CAWFGP010000003.1, on the reverse strand, counting down.
CGCCCCCTTCGCGTTGGCCGGGCGTGAGTTGTGTGCGCTCACTGGGGTGGCGTGCCGCACAGTGCCAGCTGTACCCCGGCGATACTCTGCGCCGAAGCGAACAGGAGCGACGGCGACAGGTGCCACGACGGACGCCGTCGCAGGCAGAGAGCCACAGGTCGGATTTGAACCGACGACCGCTCGATTACGAATCGAGTGCTCTACCCCTGAGCTACTGTGGCGGATACATCCGGGCTGCTGTGGCTGATACATCGCGGGGGCGCACGCCCGGTGCGCCCCCGATTCAATGCCCTGGCGCGGATTCGAACCGCGACGCCTTGCGGCACTACCCCCTCAAGATAGCGTGGCAAGCTAAGCGCGTCCAGAACCCTTTGCAAGGGCTCTACTTCCACGCGCCACAAGACCTCCCAATATAGCGGGTTAGCACTAAAGGAAGGCGTAATTCCCGAGCCGTGGCGTAGCGCTTGCTATCACACGGTATTAGGGCTCGCTAACGGGCTCTCGCACACCCTACGCACACCATTAGGCACACCGACGCAGTCTTGGGAATTAACCCTTCGTATAGGAATGGAGGCTCGTCAACGGACCGTCCAAACCGCCTGTGAACCTAGGCGGGAAATACACCTTCCTAGAGGAATAGAAGGCACCCAAACGAGGCTCCACTAACCTAGGAGGGTTCAAATGGCCGGGCGCAAGGCGGGTAGCATCATTCCGAGGGGCCCCAATAAGCACCTGATACGCTGGTTCGTCGGGCGTGGCGTCGATGGAAAACGGATGTATGGCTCAAGGACTATCGAGGGCACCTTTTCTCAGGCTCAGAAGGCCCTAGGCAAAGAAACTCACGACGTAGCGCACGGGGCTTATATCGCGCCCGCTAAACAGACCCTCGGAGAGTACGTCTCAGCTTGGCTGCGGGATGTCGCTGCCACAGAGGTTAGGGAGTCCACGCTCAAGTCCTACAGCGTGAGTGAATCGCCCCGGCTTTCCCGGAGACTCGGTTACGTGAGTGCGCCCTCGGTGGCCTGAGCCGCTGAGGCGCGGTGGTACTGCTCCTCGTATTCGGCCGGGGGCAGGTACCCCAGCGGTTCCAGCAGACGCTGTGTGTTGAACCAGGCGACCCACTCGAGGGTCGCGTACTCGACGTCGTCCAAGCCACGCCAGGGGCCGGCCTGGCGAATGAGCTCCGTCTTGAACAGACCGATCACCGATTCCGCCAGCGCGTTGTCGTATGAGTCCCCCGGCTCCCGACCGAGGGTTCGATGCCCGCCTCCGCCAGCCGCTCGGTGTACCGAATGGACAGATACTGCACGCCGCGGTCGCTGTGATGCACGAGGCCAGCGTCGGTCTCGCGATCGTAGAGGGCTTGCTCCAAGGCATCGAGCGCGAGATCGCTCCGCAGCGAGTGGGTGGCCCGCCAGCCCACGATCCGCCGCGAGAACACGTCGATCACGAAGGCGACGTAGGCGAAGCCGCGCCACGTCGCCACGTAGGTCAGATCCGCCACCCACAGCTGATTCGGCCGCGTCGCACGGAAGTCCCGCTCCACCAAGTCCCGCGGGCGCTCCGCCAGCGCGTCGGGGATCGTCGTCGTGGTCCGCCGCCCCCGCACCACCCCCCGCAGCCCCAGGTCGCGCATCAGCCGGGCCACGGTGCAGCGCGCCACCGGAATCGTTTCCCGGTTCAGCTGCTTCCAGACCTTCTTCGCCCCGTAGACCCGCCGGTTGGCTTGCCAGACCCGCTGGATCTCGGGGCGCAGTCGGGCCTCGCGCTGCACCCGAGCCGGCTGGCGGCGAGGATCCGCCTGGCGTGCCTTCTGCTCGTAGTAGGTCGACGGAGCGATCGGCAGCACCGCACAGATCGGCTCGACTCCATACGTCTCGCGGTGGGCATCAATGAAGGCCACCATCACGGCCCGCGGCGGTCGAGCTCCGCCTGGGCAAAATACGCGGACGCCTTGCGCAGAATCTCGTTCGTCCGCCGCAATTCCCGATTCTCGCGCTCCAGCACCTTGACCCGCTGCTGGTCCTCAGTGGTCAGGCCCGGGCGCCGGCCCTCATCACGCTCCGCCTGCCGCACCCACCGGCGGAGCGTCTCGGCGGTGCACCCCACCTTCGTCGCGATCGATCGAATGGCCGCCCACTGCGAGCCATGCTCGTGCGCCTGGTCCTGCACGAGCCGCACCGTCCGCTCCCGCACCTCCGGGGAGTACCGCGTCCGTTTGTCCATGGCTCCAACCTCTCAACCATTGGAGCCTCCGGCAATCCCGGGGCGATTCAGAGGGTCAAGGTGGACGTCATTGACCGTATCGGCGGACTTCGACTCGACAAGGTTACGCCGCAGGTTCTCCAGTCGCTCTATAGTGAGCTGAGCTGACGAGACTTCCTCCTATCCCCACGACGGCACCTGCCTTGTGCCTACGGCGGGGCCGGACTGGTGAAGGCTGGTCCTTCGAGCTGATAGGCGATCGCGAATCTTCACATAGGCCGGCTGAGAATCCTCACACTAATGCTTCCTCGCTCACCTCGCTCCTATACGATGAGGGAGCTACGAAGACTCGACGGAGCGCAGCGCTCAGGGCCGATATGGCCCCTCAGCATCATACGGGGTTACGTGCCAACCGGGGACGATGCCGGCGTTGAGGGTACTAGCATCAATCCTAGTTTGGCACTCGCAGTTGGTTCCGATAGCCATCTTGGGCCCTCGCCGCCATGTACACACTTCCAGACCTGGCGAATGATCTGGTACGTCGCTTGGACCGCCTCATTTACGATTACTGGAGAGACATCGTGAAATGCGGCTTCTTTCACGTAACCATGGCTAGAAGCCTCCGTACCTGGTTCGCAGTGGACAAAGGCATCCCTTCGCTGCTTCAAAGCCCCGAACACTAGACCGAAAGGTGGCTCTTGCTGACGGAGACCACAGTCGCGGCCTGAAACCCATACGGGGATATTCAGCACGCGACTCCTTAGTGGCTTCGAGTTGTCGAGTAGCCGCTTCCGCACCTTCATGTCAAGCGATTTGTGCGTCATAAGGTAAGCGCGCGCTAGGCCGCTGACGAACGACTCGAGCAGATTAAAGCACGTCTGAATGACGGCTCGTGCGAGGGCCTGCACATGCTCGCTGGCGTACCGGGCCCATTCTGGAGGGGTGCGCCAATTGACCGCACTTAGAGCTTCTTCTGCTTGCTGGTAGAGGAGAAACAAGAATTCAAGGTCTCGAGCCAACATGTACTCAGGATGACGAATAGCGAGACCGTGCCAGCCCTGCAGAAGGAGTTCGGCATACGGAGGAACCTCAATACGGGACCGTGCGCGTAAAGCTCCGAACTTGGATTCGAAATCCATAGCTGTGCCAACAACAAACAGGCCGCCCCCTTCAGCCCCCCACCGATCGAACTCTTGCGCCATCCACGGCGCAAGCCCAGGGACACCCTTCCGTTCCGCTTTGGCGAGGATCAGCTTGGCATGCGCTGCAAAGTCCGCCTCCAAGTCGTGCAGGTGCCCGGAAAAGTCTTGCCTTGCCCCAGCTGCGGTAGTCAGGGATTTCAACCTCTGGATAGCCAGGAAATCTTCCCATCCAAGCGCATGAGAAGATCCAAGCCTTCTTGTAGATTGTCGCACGCTTACTGAGGCGATCCCGAGCAGTGTCTAGAGCCATCCGACTCACCTGTTGGTTGTGCGACCGGCAACTGCGCATGAGGCTGGAAGCGACCCGGTCGCCCGCGCAACCTACGTGCCGCTGCATGCCAGCGGGGACCAGGCCCGTGCGGGAGCATGCGGGACGCGTTTTGCGCATTCATGTGCTGGTTAAGGCAGCGAGATCACTGAACGGCCTGCTCACGTGAAGCCGAGTTCGTGAATGTCTCTCGCGCGATCCGGCTTTAGAGTACCGAGAGGATGGCCCAGGAGCGTGAGAAAACCGCCCTTAAGGTCGATTCCACTCTCACCCTGCGGGATCAGCCCTGAGTAGAGCGCCTTCCGACGACGTGTCTTGTTCGAACTCCGTTGCTCCCTCGTCCACCTCGACACCAACAGATGGCGGTCAGCTGATGTGGCATATCGGAGCCAGGGCCCTTGATGTACCCACGCCTTCGCGTCGGGATCTCCTAGAGAGCGCGCCACCCAAGCAGCTGCGCATGTCCGCTTTGGCTGCCTTGATAGCAACCGCAAGACCAATGGCGTAAGGCGATCTAGGAGATACCGATTAGCATGGTCACCGAGCTCCGCGCTGTTGTAGTACTGGGCCCGATAGCCCGAGGCTCCACTGTGAAAGAGGGCGACTGTGCGGCGAGTCGCCTTCAACCTGATGAGAATTCGAAAGAACCCTGGTTTGTCTTCGGCCTGCTGACGCTTGCACCGCAGCAGACTTGACTCGGCCATAAGTCGATCAGCTATTTCCTCAAATGTCACGTCGGATAGCAGTTGACGAGCTTGGGTTTGACTGTAACTCGCACCCAGCCGCCATACGCTAGCGTGTATCCGCACAAAAGAGGCACCACCAGGTGGCATAGCGCTCGCTTCTCGCATAAGGTGCGATTCTTGGCCGCCTAGCGACATGCTATTAACTTCAAAGAGCTTAGAAGTCTTATGGCTTCTACCAACTCTGGAAGCCTCGTGTGCTCCGGAGTGCCTGACGCCGCCTTTGGCGGCTGCATTCGCGGGTTAGGCTCCATCGGCGCGCGGAGACGCGGCGTTCCCCTTCCCAAACAAGGACTCGGCCCGACGTTCGAACAGAAGGTGCTCGAATTGATCATCGCGGATTCGAGGATGAGGCGCGGACGTCCAGCCGCGCTGAGTGACCATAATCATGTGGTGGTAAGTGGGATTGTGCTGTTGAGTAGTTCGCTCTACCTCACGTCCTTCCAAGAGCCACACGCGCTTGGTCGAGAGGTCAACGAGCGCAATCACATCAGCCTTCACATTTCGCCGAAGGTGCCAGTTCAATGCGGGTGGCCCACCGCCACCAGCAGGCTTCGGCTTAAGGTTGGCGCTCACCCAGACACTCCGGGTTCTCTCGCCATCCTCCCCCGAAACAAGGAAGTGGCCTACGGAAGGGCGTCCTGCCGCGAGCACACTGTACCGGAGTTTGGTCAGACGTTCTCGAACCAGTGCCTGGCCCTGGTCGGAGATTTCGCGGGATGTCAGGCTCTCTTTCATGAATCCTCACTGCCAACGTAAGTCGGGATGTCGCCTAACGACATGCGCATCAGCTGCAAACGACTGAGAAGAGGTATGATCCCTATCGCCTCACCGAGAACCGCCTTCAGCGAAGCTTCGGCCAGTCCGCGTTGGTCAGCTGCATCTGCCAGTTAGACCGGTCAGTCCGTACGGTGGTAGCCCTACAGCAGCTCGCGGACGGCAGACGCCTTCCACACCACCCCTATGTCTGACTGCGCATTTATGCGGCCACTATACACGCCAAGAAATCGCGAGCGAGGGCTGCCGTCGCTAACCACGCTGCCATTTTCGAGGAATATCATGCCCGAATTGCGCTGTTAAGATGACTGGCGAGCCTCACTGCCCGGGCCGACTACGGCAGTCGATCAATAAGATTGGTAAGTCGTTGTAATCGACTTTGGGCTCTGATGCGACGAAGCCCGTAGCCCAAATGGCAAACCCGCCTGCATTCTGCCCAAATGGATATCCGACTACACTGACAGCGTCAGAGGGTCCGTAGACGATTCGCGAGTCCGTCCGAAGTCCGAGATTAAAATCATACGGTAACAACCGCAGGCGTCCGGTATTGACCAACGGTAGGGCCACGCAGTCCATCCGAGATCCAAAGACCGGGTGCTCACGCCACCGAGGCTGCTCATCCTGCAAGAGGCTCTCAACCCTGGTGTCAAAGAACGCCCCATTCACCGATGGATACACGTATCGGATGCTTACTTGGTCTGGTACCGCCCCGGTGGCACTAAGGAGCTCTCCAGTCTCGTTATTCCGGCCCGTGAAGACATGTCTTGCGGTAACGAGCATCGGCCCGTGACCCGTGAGGCAGAGGAAGCCTGTTGCGTGGCTTAGGTGCTGGCCACGGGCCTGGACGTCGAGGTAGGCCGACTGGTAGCATCCGGGAAGAGTCCCGAGCTGCACAGGCACTCACAGGTCTCCTCTGAGCCGCCCAACGGATTGTCCATGAGCTGCAGGCACTCATGCCCGGCGCACCACAAACCTATGGTTCCGTACGGCTACATCGGGGTGCCGGGCGGGCGGAGCCCAGCGCCCCCTCGGCCTATCGTCTGCACGCGCGGGTTAGGCCGCAACGTGCGCAGATGCTAGAATCTGCCCACGCCACCGCTCGTGGATTTCCAGGTGAGCGCGATCGAACGCTGCTGCATGTTCTGGCCGCGCTATGAGGAAAAACACCACGTGTGCCGTTCGAAACGAGTCCACAAGCGGGGCGTGAAGCCGTCCAGCCAGCTGACCCGCCAACCGCGCTATGTACGAATCCCGTGACTCACGGACGAAGTGCTGGTAGATGACAAGAGAGTGGCCACGCTCGTACGCCCGAGTGATCTCTCCCCAATAGACATACTTGGCGGAGTCCTTAGCACCGAGGTGTTTACTGGGGATCTCGATGCCGTTGTCTGGATCCAGGAAGACGACTGGGCATGACTTTAGCGCGTTCCAGGAACCTTCGAAGTAAGCCCGTCGGGATCGAGTATCATCACGGAGTTGATCTTCATAGAATGTGGCTCTCGGGATTAACTCCCATGTACGCGCATGCTGGACTGACCGAGACGTACCGGGGTCGAGTAGCCTCCGAAGCCGGTCATAAAGATCCGGATCGTAGTCGCGCCAACGATCGGGCTCCTCGAGATAGCGGCGGAATTCGCCATCGGAGCGGTCATCTGGGGCCGTCAACAGCCAGCAAACCCCAATGGGCAGGCCCGTCACGGAGCTAAGGGCCCGGAGCAGGCCATACTTGCGGTAATCATTTACATCCCCGAAGTACTGGTCCTTCAACGGCGATCTCCAATCTTAGGAGAGCTCTGGTTGCGACCGAGCGGATTGCGCGTCAGCTGCAGGGGGTCATCTTGACGCCCGCAGAAACCTACGCTTCCACAGCGGCTTCACGAAGGGCACCGCCCAGGCGGAAGTCCGCCCCAGACCGGCCTGTCAGCTGAATGCACGGGTTAGGCCACAGGGCTTCAAGAGCTGTCTGTCACGCTAGCGCGATGGTCGTTTGGAGTGCTTAATGGTCCTCTTCGCCGAATGCTTCACGGACTTGCGAGACAGCGACTTCTTGGCATAGCGCTCTGACCCGCCGTGCAGTGGCGCGGACTTCTTCGTCATCGTCTTGTATCCGTGCTTCTTTACCGCTTTGGGTGAGACTTTCTTAGCGCTCTTCTTTGCAGCCTTCCGCGGCCGCGTTTGCGCCTCCGACCGCTCAGCAGCCGCCGCAACAGCGGCTATCGGTGCGAGCGGCACCAGGATGATCAGCCCAGCGAACGCCATGGCTGACTTCAGCACTTCCTTTAGGCGCAGTAGTTCTGCAGAGGGCGTAGGCAACGTCGCCTCTGCCTCCGCGAGGCTTGCCTGAACGGCTGGCAAGTTGGGGTTAGTGAGAAGTAGTCGATTGGCCTCTCGGAGGCATTTCTCGGCCTGCTTTGTATTGTCATAGGCCTTTGCGGACCTAGTTATGCATCGAAGCCTCGCTTCGCGAGGTTCATCAGCGCCGTGAGTGACAACGACTGACGCTCAACCGTGGCAGCATTCTAGATCCTAGTTTTGGCCCTGCTGGTATCGGGTTGCAGGTACCCCGGTCTAAGTCAACCTCTGTCAGCAATTCACCCCGCTCGCGACACCCGATAAGCCCTCGCCTGCGCACGCATTCGCTTCGGCACAAGATCGAGCGCTGCGAGAACGACGCCGCGGAACAGGCAGAGGGCTGCCCCAGCTCGCCACCTAAAATGCATTCTCCTCTGACCTGGGTCGAGAGGGCAGATCGCCTGAGGCGGATCAGGCCGCCGCATCCACAGTCGCACGACAGACCCATCCCGGCAATTATGCGTCGCTTCTCGGCCGTGAGCTGACCGCATGCTACCGGCGCGTCAAGGCTTTGCGACATTGTGGAGAAGCGCAATGGCCGATTCGCTGGCCTCGCGATGCGACAACTTCTAGAGAACGCAGAGCGGCACTGACATTGTCCGGGATTCTCTCTCTATACCCGAGAGCGGTCGAGGATTGGTTGAAGCCTCGGACTGACAGATATCCGTCTCTCACCGCTGGCCCCGCGGTCCCTGCTGCCGTACTCTTCCAGGAGTGGTGTGCCCCGGCAGTGACGTAACAATATTGGGTCGGGCAAACGCCTCGTACGTAGGCACCATGCGACTCGCATCCAGTCCTGACTTACCGAAACGCCGCATCACCCAACTCGATCCGAGAGTAGTCGATGGCCAATGCAGCCCGTGAACCGAGGAAGGTAGGACGGCGCAGGAGTGAGCCGATTTGCTCGACTGGCGAGCGCCTTAGAGCGCGCAGTACAGACTCAACGTCCCGTGCTCGTGTACGGGGCTTGGCAGCCGATTGGCTCGCTACCGGCTGCGGTTGCAACGCTGGTGTTGTCGGCGATACACCAACTTCGTGGGGTTCCCCTTAACCCTGTTATCACGTATGCCCCTTTCGCGCGGAACGACGATCTGGCGTTGGAGCGCGGAGTGCGGGTATCACGGGTTGTGGCGTCCCGAAAGAGGGCGCGTGTTAAGCGCTTGCAAGCCGGCAGCAACATGCCGGGTGACTTCGCACGTTGCGACTGGGATATCCCGGCTCAGCTAGCCGCACGTGATGCGCCGACAGCGCGACTGGGCCTGAAATCGTTCGTGGCCGTGGACCGCATCACCGCCGAAGGTCGCATTGCGTTCGGCTTGAGGCCCAGTCTGGGTCAGCGCGCAAAGAAAAGTGGAGTGCGCCTTCCTCAGCTTCGCACGCTTGCAACGAGAGGGGCGACGGATGCTGCGATTGACGCCCTCCTGAATGGTGACCTGACACTCATAAGCCTTAGTGGAGCCCCGGGCCCTAAGACCGTCGAGCTCGTGGCCGCGGCGCTTCGTCGCATTCCGTCAGATCAACCGGCGGTGATTCTGGCCGAATGTGCGGCAGAGCTATCCCGTTTCTCTAATGCACCGGTTCTGGCCCAAGTAGGGAACGCCATTGCTCTCGCGCCTGCGCCACGCGTTCCGAACGTGAAGGTCCGCCTCATCGGACAGGCACGGGTTCAGTACGAGGAGCAGTTCCGCTTCGCGATGCCATCAGATGATTTATCTACTCAGGAACGCGAGCTTGCAGACCTGGGGTTAGCTGCATGGCGTCAACGTTGGCGGACGATCAACGCGGATGTCGGCTCAGCACCGCTGCGAGACAACTTTCTGAGATCCTTGTCCGACCTTCGTCGACGTAGCCCGAGCGCCGCAGATCGCTTCAACATGTTTCTTCAGTTGCTGATGACGTCGGAGTCAGATGCCTCTGCGTCTGCGAGCGAACGGCTTCGGGCGGCCATTGACGAGGCAAGCCCTCCGGTGGACACCTCCACCTCGCGACTGCTTGCGGTCGTAGGCAGCAGGGCCGAAGAAGTGCTCCTGAGCCAATCTCTGGCCGGTTTACGACCGACAGTAGCCGTAGCACTGTCGCGCCAACTCGGGCGCATGCGCGCCGCAGCCGACGCTGTGATCGTATGCGGATACTACGGGCCCGCGACCCTAGATGGCGTGCTGCGGGCTCGACCCGGGCATGTCACATTGGTCGTGGATCCCATTGAAGCGCGGCAGGCCTCTTGGGAGCTACATCGGCAGGCTGCGCTTCTGAAGTCGCTCGGCTTTGGAGACATGGCAGACGTGCTTGGAGCGTTCGACTCGGCGCTCTGCGACTCTGCGTCAGGCACGCGAGCCGCAACATCGGAGAGCCATCCGCACCTCTTTGGCGTGACTCGAGACGGTACTGGAGGGCGTTACCGAGATGCGAACGAAAACAGTCCGATGCGGGTGGAAGAGGTTGATTCCGACGCCGATTACTCGGTGGTCCTGCTTTACGGCACGAGCCTTCGGGTGAATGCGAACCGACGGTTCGATGTGCTGCGATCCCAATCTCCCCACCCTCAGCTGCTTAGAGCTAGCGAACTTCAAGAAGGGGATGAGATTCTGCTCGTGCGTGGTTCCTACCAAGAGACGCTCTCCGAGCTCCTTCTTGAGGACATGGATCGAACGCTGCTGCAGGATGAGGCCAGGGCCCGGCGCACGTGGGTGGTAGTGGCTCAAGCTGCGATGGCAACATCCGGCCTAACACTTGACGCGGTTGCGCGAAAGCTTCGGTCGCAAGGCATTAATGTGTCTAGGCAAACTATTCGGTCCTGGCTGAGGGAGGACAACGAAGAAACCACTCCTCGCGATTGGACGCGATTCCTCTTATTCGCGCGAGAGATTGGGATCGCTCTGCCGGAGGATCAGCTTCGGCACTACCACAACTCGATTCGCCGCTGGCGAGTAGAGCACCGAAAGCGAGGCCGTGCGGTGATACGTGCGCTGCGGCATGCGTATTTCGGTGGTCTGTCGGCTTCCGACATGGCGCGGATTCAGGCGGAGTGGGGGCTTGGCGTACGCGACCTGATCGAGGGCTGCCGAGTCGAGGAAGTCGAAGCTGTGCATCCACTACGGTGAGGGTGTAATGACAGAGATCCCGTCTCGTATCATTAACGGCTTTGCTACAGGGGTCACACGGCTCTTCGCGCAGTCTGCCAAGGGTCTGGATGGGGAGGCTGAGCGCTTTGTAGCGCGGCGGCCGTACGAACGCATTCTGACGGGCTTTCTGACTCCCGTCGCCGTCCCGGAGCATGCCGACGACCCGGGGGCGGCAGCGGACCTAAGTTCAGATGAAAGTTATGAGCAAACGAACCTGGGTTTTGAATGGCGTGTCCCTTTGGAATCTATCAACACCCAGTCAAGAGTGAAGTTGCAGTTCGGTCTGCACGTGTACGTGCGTGTCCTGCCAACCTTTTCTGAAGCAAGGGCCAATGCTCGGTTTCGACAGGGTGTCTGGCGCGTGACGGAGGTCTGGCAGCGTGTCCCCTTGGCAGAGATCGATGTTTCCCCCTCGAGGCCGAGATCTATCTAGTAGAACTGGTGCGACTGCGGGCGCTGACAATGGACCTTCACGGCCAGAGCGCGCTCGCCTGGGCCCATTGTGCCGGGAACCTCCCAGGTATGTTCCAGGACGTACTGCGTTAGATCTGCACGAGCCTGATCTTGCTGATGAAGCATCTTATGACGTGTGGGTTCGGCAACGCCTAGGTGGGGGCAATCTACCTGCACCAGCGTGGAGACCGTTACTCGATACGCGCCTTTGTCCTTCACCCACCGAAGAGAGCAGCGCCCGAGTTTTGGTGCGCTTAGTGAACCGCTCCGAACCCGCAACTCCGAGAACCGCAGCCTTCTGGGACCCGAGACTTTACGCTGTGGACGTTCGGGCCAACATGCCGTCGGCAATTCAGCAGGACAGCGAGTTCCGTGTTCTCCCAATAGCTATCGCTACGACCGCCGCGTTGCGGCAATTGGCATCAACTGCCAGCCTCGCCTTCAACGGCTCGGGGAACGATTGGTAGTGCGCACCGAGACCGTTCCCGTCTCGACCGGCCCTCGCATAGTCCCCCGTGAAGTCCGAGATGGAGCACCGCGGTTCGACGCTCTAGCGGGTGCCGACTGCGGGCTATCGATACTGCGAACGATCTTGATCGCGATGCGTGATTACGACGCCGGGTCGTGGCAAGCGAAAGTGGACGACTTGGTGCAAGAGGATGAGCGACGGGACGGAGAGACTAATCGAGCGCAGTTCAGGCGTGAGATTGAAAGCTTCGAGTTGGGCCTGCGTCTATTGGAAGGGGGTGGAATACCCGCCCGAGCATTTCGCCTAATGAACGAAACGATGAGGCGACTTGGACGAGGAAGAAAGAGACAGTTTGAACAGTGGCACCTGTTTCAGATTGTATTTATCGTCGGCATGCTGCCAAAGCTTATCGAAGGTTCTTCCGCGTGGCAGCAAGGTCGCGGCCTGAATCTGCTTTGGTTCCCTGCAGGAGGTGGCAAGACTGAGGCTTTTCTGGGTTTACTCATTTGGCACGCGTTCTACGATCGCTTGCGGGGCAAGACTTTGGGCGTCACGGCGCTCCTCAGATATCCACTGCGCCTCCTCACCTACCAGCAGCTTCAAAGACTAAGTAGGGCACTCGGCAAGGCGGAGGACGTGCGGGTTGAGGCAGGTATTGGCGGGGAGCCGCTCAGCATCGGCTATTTGGTTGGTGAGTCAACAACGCCCAATAGGATCACAGATGAGGCGCACCGTAAGCTGCGAGCAGGAGGCGTTCCCGCAAACTGGCAGCGCATCTTTGCATGCCCGGCTTGTGACTCTCGCTCAGTAAGACTCCGCTACAACGAGGAGCTGCGCCTGATCGAACACTACTGCGGCAAAAACGACTGCCCCACGAGAGGTGGTAGGCTTCCGATCTATATATGCGATGACGATCTATACCGCTATTTGCCAACCGTCATTGTGTCGACTGTCGACAAACTTGCCGGGCTTGGGCAGAACCGTCGTTTCGCGCAGCTCTTTGGTCGGGTAAATATGTTCTGTCCGCACCACGGGGCTGCATTTGCAGGCAGCAATGCCCCAATGTGCGAGGCGTCCAGGAACCTTGGAGCAGGCCGGCCGGCAGGGCGATGCGGTGGTGACGATGTTCGCGTCGGGCCGTTCGATCATGCGCAACCGAGCCTCCACATCCAAGACGAACTGCACTTATTGCGCGAGTCTTTGGCAACTTTCGATTCCCATTACGAGACAGCTGCAATGGCGATGCAGCGCGAATTGGGTAATGGCGAGCTTCGATGGACTCTCGTGGGCTCAACCGCCACGATCGAAGGCTACAGAGAGCAGGCTAGACACCTATATCTCGTTGATGCCGTACGCTTTCCGAGCCCAGGCCCAGAAGCTTATGAGAGCTTCTATTATAGGGCCGACGACTCGCTTCTCGGCCGCCTATATGTTGGCGTTCTTGGAGTCGGCAGGACTCACACACCTGCAGTCGCGCGAACCATCGGGTTGCTCCACGCAATCATGGAGCGGATTCGTCGCGATAGTGCCACTGATCTGCAAGAGTATGCGAGAGGTTAGGGCTTGAAGGGGCAACTGAGGAACAACTGCAACAACTCGCCTTCCACTACGAGGTTGTGCTTACCTACGTACTGACCCGCAAGGGCGGCGACCAGGTTGGCGAGGCGATCGACTCCCGCGTTCGGACAGAGATCGAGCAGCTTGGCGAAGCGGCGCTGCGAGTCGAGGCGTTTAACTGCAGCGTGGACATGCCTCGCATGATTGAGACCATGGAGGAGATCGAGTCCTGCACGACAGCCACGCCACTGAACGAGCGAATCAGAGGGGTGATCGCAACTAACATTATCAGCCATGGAGTGGACATCGATCGCTTTAACGTGATGGTGTTCGCGGGCTTGCCCCGCCAATTCGCGGAGTACATCCAGGCCTCCGCTCGTGTGGGCCGGCAGTTGCCCGGTATCGCGATCCTAGTTGTAACACCACAGGCTGAGCGGGATCGGAGCGTTTTGGATCGGTTCGACAAGTTCCATCAGTACGTCGATCGCCTCGTGGAGCCTGTGCCGATCAACCGGTGGTCGGAGCCCGCTTTGAGTCTAACCCTTCGAGGCATCGTGGCAGCCTACATAATGGGTGTCGCCCCAGCGCGGATTGGTCGCGAGTTGTACATGGTCCGGCACGTCAAAGAGCTGTTTGGGCATCCCGGATTCGATGTGCTCTCCGAGGCCTCGCTCATTCAATGGGTCGCTGACGCTGTAGGCACAACTGCCGAGGACGCTCCTGCTGGGTTTGCCGAGGCGGCAAGGCGGCTCGCGGCCCGGCTTTACGGTAGCGTCACCGGGGCATCTTCGGATTACGACAACACGCCGCTCAACTCGCACTTGGAAGCGATGAGAAGTTTGAGAGACATCGACGATCCCGCGTACATACGGTTGCCCGGACAGGATGCTGCAGACCTCCGAATGATGGGCATGTAGTTTCATGACCACCCCACCGATAGAGATGTCGCGTAGCGTTTCGCAGCTCCTGTTCTCCTATTTGCCGGACAAGACGGTGAACTGGGAGGACGGTGCTTGCATCGTAAGGCTCGGTACAGCTCGCCTTGAGGGCGCATGGCCACCGTCGACCGCTTCATTTGTCCTAGACGAGGTGCGCGACTACCTGGAACGCTGGAGGCAGCGTGGGGGCGAGGTGGACCGTGGGTTCCCGGCAGCGTCAAGCTCTGATCGCTTTACCGTTGGAACCCCGCGAGAATCGCCGCTTCGCTGCTCGATACAGCCGTCTACTGCAGAGATTGTTACCGCTTCTTTCCCGAGAGGCCGCGTCCACAAGGGAATCGACTACTTTGTCCGGGCTGCGGTCGTCAGACACTCAGACAGGTCGGCTACGTCTTTGTGCATGGCTGTGGACATATCGAGCCAATCAATAAGACGATACCGTACAAAGCACACAGCAACCAGGCACCATCTTTCGGGCCCGCATTCGTTGTGCGAACTGCGCGGACGGGGGACTGCTTCGAGTGGATGACCGTGCTGACCGCCTCACAGCACTGAAGATCTTCTGCGAGAGATGTCGGCAGGTTGTAATCGATCGGTTGCTTGCTCGGTGCCCGCGTTGCTTTCCACGCTTTTTTCGAGAGGCCCAGGCCGGCGCGAACCTGGGACAGCTGGCCTTCCGCTCTGCGATGAGAATCACACGGCATTCGGCGAACAACGCTTATTACGCTCACTCAATTAGCATTCTGCGTCTCGATCGACCACGAGTGGCTCAGGCGTCTCTTCAACAGGCCTGGCTCGACTCACTTCTCCCAGAGAGTGACCGGGCCGGGCAGCTCGGTGCTGCGCAAGGGCTTGCGGAGCTTGTTGAGAGGTTACGGGAGGCCGAACAACGTGGCGACCAGCAGTTGGTAGTCGAGTTGCGGAGTGCCATTGGGCGAGCCGCGGCTGCACCTCAAGCTCCGCCACCGGCCGCGCCCAGGGCTCTGGCCACCCCGTTGCGATCGGATGTGGTGCAGTCAGTTCGGGAGTGCGTCGCTCTCCTTTCGTCTGTGCGCAGGGTGACTGTAGCAGCGCAAGAGGGCCCGTTCGTAAACGCCACCCCCGTAGGTACTCCTACACTCGCGCGTCTCGGAATCGCCAGGATCGAGCTGGTATCGGATCTGCCGGTCGTCACTGGTGTGTTTGGGTACACGCGTAGGTCAACGGATCCAACTTACACGGAAGAGGGGGCAGCAGAGCCTTTCCCGACCTCAATTCGACCATTTCCAGTCCTGGACGCGGAAGCAGCGAGAATACTTGGGCGTCCGCAGGCCGAAGGAACCGTGCCTATTCTTGCTCGCGAGGGCCTACACGAAGGACTCGCCTTGTACCTCGAAGCCCGCCGCCATGATCGAGTGGGTGCGGAACTCAGGAGTGCGACTTCGGGGGGAAACGGAGCGCGATCAGCTGACGTCACTGCTGGCAATGCTGGAGCCCGTGGATCGTTTCTACGATGATGTATGGGAGTTGCCCGTTCGACGCCTAGTCTTTGGGCTGCTCCACAGCTTCTCGCACTGCGCGTTGAAGGCCTTAGGCCGAGTAGCAGGAATCGAAGCCACCAGCGCCGCCGAGTACTTGTTCCTGCCACTTCTCGGCACCGTCGTGTACTCGACCGCCACAATGCAGCTCGGCGGCGTCCAGTCAGTCGCGCGACATCGACTTGCGGAGTTCTTGGACACGCTTCAGGAGGAAGCGGGCAGGTGCATGTATGACCCGGACTGTCTTCACCGCCAAGGCGCTTGTCACGGATGCATTCACGTGCCGGAGATCAGTTGCAGAGTGTTCAATCATGGTCTTTCAAGGTCGTTCCTTATTGGTGGGCGCGCACGGTGGTCGCCTGCAGCCGACCAAACGCGCATTAGCGGCTACTGGGAAATGACAGCAGCGCGATGAGTGAGTCGGCTGTGTCTCGACGATGGGTTGACTACTACCGCGCATGCCTGGCCCATCCAGGGGTCGTGAGGCGAGTAGAACAGGTTCTCGACGAGCTGCGCGCCACGTCGGTCAGTGTGCGGGAAACCGCGGATGCGCTGAGCGGGCAAGGCGTGACATATGACCAAGTTGCTCGAGTCCTAAGCGCCCTCCACGCCCTGGGCGCTCTCAAAATGAGAACTGACAGCGAATACGTTCTTGACTCACGCGAGTATGCGAGCACTCGTTCAGGACGAGTCGCTGCGCTTGGCGCACTGTCGTGGGCGGGAGCCGCACCTAACGAGTTGGGGGAATGCGAGCTACTGGTTGCGACTCCCTCAGACGTGTCACCGTCGATTAAGGAGTCGTATGAGAGGCAATTCTTCGATCTGCGAACGACTATTCGCAGCATCCTTGCCGAAGCCCAATCCAGAGTCCTTTTGGCTGCGCCTTTCTGGGACTTGGAAGTCGCCGCCGATCTAGCGGAGATTCTGCGACGCCGGCAGCAGGCTGGCGTGCGCGTGGCGATTCTTAGTCGACAGCCGCAGTTGGGCTCGACTAACGAGTACGCCCTCGCCGCGATCAGAGCGGCGTTGCCGCCGTCTTCTGGCTGCGAAATTCGCATTCTCGAGCGTCCGTCTGTTAGCGACCCATTCGGCTCATCGACCTTCCATTTCAAAGCTGCATGTGCCGATGCCGCGCACGTGTATTTAGGGTCGGCGAATTTCAACACCGCGGGGCTGGGATCCCGTTGGGAGCTCGGGGTGCGCCTAGGGGGGCGCAGGGCACGCATGGTTGCTGAACTGCTGGAGACACTCTGGTTAGCGTCGCGTCCCTTCTAATGGTGAATTGACTGTGAGGGCCAAAGGCAACAAACGTGAGCGTGGCGCGTACTTCACGCCTACATGGGTGGCCCAGTCCCTCGCTGGCTGGTGCATCCGAACGGGGCGGGACTTGGTGCTCGACCCGGCCGCGGGACGTGGTGACCTCCTCGCGGCGGCTGCAGAACAGCTGCTGAGTGTCGGCGGAGAGCCCCAGAATCAGGTGTTCGGAGTCGAATTGCACCCAGGGACTGCGCGCGGCCTAAGAACGAGGCTATCCGCGTTTGCATCGCCACAGCAACTTCTTTGCGGCGACTTCTTTGTCCTGTCCGAGAAGCTTCCGAAATGCGATGCAATCATTGCCAATCCTCCCTACGTCCGTCACCAGGAAATACCGAATCGTGGTGTGACGCGGATGCGGGCGGCCCTGGATGGGCGAGCACACTTGGTGGGGGGCCAGGCATCGGCTTGGGCGTACTTCCTAGTCCATGCACCAGCTCTGTTGAAACCGCACGGTCGAATGGCGTTTGTGCTACCCGCAGAGGTGCTGACCTCCGACTACGCAGGCCCAGTGATTGACTACCTCGCAGGCCACTTCAAGGCGGTGAAGTTCGTCTACTGCGATGGAGTCGTGTTTCCTGGCCTGAGTCAACAGACGGTACTCTGTCTGACCGACGATTATGTGGGTACGGGTAACCCAAGAGGTCCTGTGGAGTGGGGCACTATTCAGGTTGGGGTCGCTGCTTCTCACAAGGAGCGGCCGCATCTTGACCAGATCGCATGCGAACCGCTGGGGTCCGATGCCACACTTGTTCGTGTCTTGGCCCCGGCAGAGGCGCTCGAATTGGAGCGTTCGCTGCAAGCCCGCAACGACATGAAATGCTTGGGCGATCTGGCATCAGTGGGTATTGGATATGTGACGGGTGCAAACCGGTTCTTTCATCTTTCGGAGCCAGAGCGTAAGGAGGTCAATCTCCACGCCCGCCACTTGTCACGAGTCGTGACTCGGTCTCGATCAATCGAAGGGCTTGAGTTCACGCACAAGGACTGGGCAAAGCTGAGAGCCAAAGGGGATAAGTGTTGGCTGCTAACTCCTAAGAACACCAAGGACAAGAAGATAACGGATGCTGCTGCAGCGCGCTCGCAGAGCAAAGGTCCACAAGGCTCGCAAATGCAGAAGTCGCTCTTGCTGGTGGAAGGTCCCGACCAAGGATGCGCCTCCAGCATTCATGGCGTACATGGGAGCGAACATGGCGGTGGTAGTCAACAATGCTGCCGTTCGCGTGCCCAATTCGCTTTACGAATTGCGTGATCTAAAGGGTGTCTCCGCAAAGGACTTAGCAGTTGCGTCGGTGACGTCAATCTTTCAGCTCAGTGCTATCCTAAACGGGAGGCTTCTTGGTGGCGGGCTGATGAAGCTGGAGCCATCCGATGCGGCACAGGTTCTTGTGCCGACCAAACACGTGAGTAGCAGTGCAGCAAGAGCGATTGACAGGCTAATTAGGAAGGGCAGACTGGATGAGGCCCGCAAGGCCGCTGACGCGGCCCTTCTGGTAGACGCCTTAGGATTGTCGATTGAGGCCGTCTGCGACATCCAGCGGGTCCTCGCCGAGCTTCAGCGGCACACCAAGGCTGATAGCCCAGAGAAGCCAGCGGCGGGCGGGGTAGCTACTGTTCGAAGGGTATCTGGCACACCGAACGGCACACCATGAAAGAAAACGGAGGCCAAGTTGGCCCCCGATTCGCAGTGGTACGACCGCAACATCTGTTGTTGCAAGATTGACCTAGATGCCCTGGCGCGGATTCGAACCGCGACGCCTTGCGGCACTACCCCCTCAAGATAGCGTGTCTACCAGTTTCACCACCAGGGCGTGCGGCGGCAAGATAGCCGCCGGGCGAAAGGGGGTCAACCGAGCGGGTCACCGGCTCAGAAAAGGGTCACCTTGACGGTGAACGGACTGTCCTTGATCTCGGACCCATTCAGGGTGATGGACACGTGGTACTTGTTCGACGCTGACTGGGCGGTCCAGGTCGCGGTGTAGGTGCCGTCGCCCACATCGGTGACCGCCGGCACCGCGACGACGTCTTTGTCGAGCCGCACGGTGATCGTCACCTGGCTCCCGCCGTGCCCCACCGGATTGCCGCGCGAATCGGCGGTCGTGACGGTGATGTGGACGGGATTTTCGGTCGGGTCGAACAGCCCGACTTCCTTGGGCACGTCCGCCGTCGTGTGTGCCGGATCCGCGGCCCCCGCGGCGACCGTGCTCCTGAACGGCGACCCCACGACGGGTTGACCCGCCACGGTCACGCCCACCTGATCGACCCCGGCTGTCGTGGGGGTGTAGACCGCGCGATAGCTGCCACCTCCAAGATCATTGACCCCTGCGCGGCCGACGCTGTTGGCGCCCGATACGCTGACGACGATCAGCCCCGCCTCGTCGGGCAGCGCGTTCCCGAACTCGTCCCGGAGCGCGATCAGCACCTCGGTGGGCGTGCCCACGGTTCCGTTCGGCACGGTGACCGTGGTCCGGGCCGCGGAAGGGGCGCCTGGCGTCACCGTGACGGTCGCGGAACCGAGGGTGACACCGCTGGTCATGGCCGTGATCTCGTGAGGTCCCGCCACGGTCGCACTCAGGGTCCCCGTCGTTGTCCCGGCCGCGTTGGTCGGGCCCGGCTGGGTCAGGGTCACGCCGGCGCCCGTTGCGGTCAACGACACCGATTGGCCGGGGAGCGGATTGTTGCGGCTGTCCCGCACGACGATGGTGATGGTTGCCTTGGTGGCGCCCTGCGACGCCGCGATGGTGCCCGGCGCGGCAGACACCGAGCTCTTCTCCGCGCTGGCAGGCCCGGCCTCGGCCGTGGCCGTGAAGGTGACGGGGTTGCCTGAGACGCCGTCGGCGCCCACCGTAGCCTGCAGGGCGTTCGGGCCGGCGCTGCTCCCCAGCGTCCAACTGCCCACCGTCGCGATGCCGTCCGTGCCGGTCGTCGCGGTCTCGCCGGTCACGCTGCCGCCGCCGCTGGTCACCGCGAACGTCACCCCGACGCCGGCCACCGGTGTGCCGCCGGCGTCGCGCACGATCACCGCCGGCGGCACGGGCACGGCGGTGCCGGCCGGCGCGGTCTGGCCCGTCCCCGCGGCCGCGGCCACCGATGCCGGCGCGCCGACGCCGATCGAGACCGGCGTGCTCGTGGCCGGGGCATAGCCCGAGGCGGCGAAAATGAGCGTCCGAGCCCCGGGCGCCCCGATGATCGCCAGGTCCGTGAACGCCACGCTGCCGCCGGCGTCGGTGGCCCGGTTGGTGGTGCCCGTCAGGCTTCCCGGTCCCGAGGCGATCTGAACGCTTACCGTGACGCCCTCCCGGGCCAGCGGCGTTCCGCTGGGGTCCTGGAGCTGGAGCACGGGCTGCGGGTCGAGGAGCACGCCCGAGGACGCCGTGCTGGGCGGCTGAGTCGTCAACGTCAGCTTGGCGGCCACCGCGGTAGTCGTGAACGACACCGCGTCCTCCGGCAGCGCCGAGGCGACGGCGGTCGTCGCGTAGCTGCCGGGCTGGGACCCGAGCACGCGCTGGGTGGCCGCCATGCCGTTGACGCCGGTGACGGCGGTGGCCGGGTGCACCTCGCCACCGCCCCCGGCAATCCACGATATCTCGATGCCGGGCACCGGGTTACCGAACCGGTCGGTGACCTTCACGACCAGCGAGTCCGCCAGGGGCTCGAGGATAGTTCCCGTCTGCGCATCGCCCGAGACGCGCTCGACCGCGGCCGGCTGGCCCTCGTTGGGCAGCACGAGATCGCCCCCGCCGCAGGCCCCGAGGGCCAGGGACAACGCCGACGCGACGAGGCGACGCGAAAGGTGCATCGGGCACCGTGCCGAAGGGTGGACTGGCGTGACTGGGGACGTGGACGTTATCGCGTGGTGCCGGTGACCGGAAGGACCCGGCGCCGCCAACCTGCTAGTCTCTGGGTGTCGTGTGAAGCTCGTTATAGGGTACCCCCTGCGCGGGACGGGGGCTAGGAGGTGCGTCACACTCCTGGGTGGCGGGGTGGGGTCGAACTGCGGGGCGGGAATAGCAACCCGTCACCCTGAGCGAAGCGAAGGGGGCATGATTCCGGTCATGTCCCCTTCGCTTCGCTCAGGGTGACGAAGGGGGGGTAACGATGGGCAAGGAACCTAGCGGGGACTCAGCTCGGTTGACCCTGATTCAGCTCAGCTGACCGTGATCGTAAACGTCTGGTCCCCGCTGGTGTCGACTCCGCCGTTCGCGGTCCCGCCGTCGTCCTGGACATGGACGGTCACGGTGGCAACACCGGGGATGCCGTTCGGCGTGAAGCTCAGGGTGCCGTCGGGAGCGATCTCGGGCTGCGAGCTGAAGAGCAGCGAGCCCGGGAGGTCGACACTCGTGCTGTAGGTCAGCGTCTGCGCGCTCTCGTCGGCGGGCCCGGCGCTCCCCGCCGCCCACGGCTGGCTGTACGGAGAGGCGTCCACCGTGAGGTCTCCGCCGGAGACGAAGCTCGGCGCGTCGTTGACCGGGTCGACCGTGATCGTCACGGTGACGGGGTTCGAGCCGAGCGCGCCGTCGCTGGCGTGGTAGGTGAAGCTGTCGCCGCCGTTGAAGTCGGGGTCCGGCACGTAGCTGAACGAGCCGTCGCTATTCAGGGTGAAGTCCAGCGCATGGGCGGGTCCGGTCTCGAGTACCGCCGATAGCCCGTCGCTGTTCGGATCGCTGTCGTTCGCGAGCACCCCGGCACCCGCGCTCGGGGCAAGCGAGGCGTCCTCGTTCACGGAGTAGCCGTCGGCCACCGCGGTCGGCGCATCATTGCCCGGCTCGACCACCTGCGTGATCGCCGCCGACGTGCTCGCCGCGAAGGCCGTCGAGCCCTGATAGCTGGCGGTGATCGAGTGACTGCCCGCGGCCAGGTTGCTCAACTGGATGGACGCGTTCCCGGCCCCGGTCAGGTTGTCCTGCCCGATCTGCGTGCTGCCATCGAAGAAGTGCACCGAGCCACCGGGGTTGCCGGTTCCCGACGTGGCCGCGACGTGCGCCGTGAAGGTGACGTTGTCGCCGGACGTGGTGGGGCTGCCCGAGGAGACCACGGTCGTGCTGGTCGCGCCTTGCACCGTGTGCGGCTCGTTGTCGTTCGAGGCGTTGAAGTTCGCGTCGCCCGGATAACTCGCCGTGATGGTCGGGGTGCCGTTGGTGGTGAACACCAGGTCGCAGCTGTCGGTGCCGAAGCTCGCCGCCTTCGTGCAGCCGGCCGAGCCGGTCGCGCTCACGTTGACGGTACCGGTCGGCGTGCCCGAGCCGCTGCCGGTAGCCGCCAGGGTCCACTGCACGGTGACGGTCTGGCCCACGAGCGAGGGGTCGGGTTGGTCGCTCGAGACGGTGAGCGAGGTGTTCGCCTTGTTCACCGTATGCGACGTGGATGCCGAGACCGACGACTCGAAGTTCGCGCCGCCGGAATACCTCGCGGTGACGCTCCGGGTGCCCGGTGAGCTGAAGCTGATCGAGCAGCTGCCGATTCCGGACCCCGAGTTGATGGCGCCAACGCAGCTTTGTGTTCCATCGGACACCTCGACGGTGCCGGTCAGCGTCCCGGCTCCGGGCGCCACGATGTTGACGTCGTAGTTGAACACCACCGACTGCCCGACCACCGAAGTGCCTGCCGGCGACTTCGACGTGATCGCGGTCGTGGTACCGGCCTGCAGCACGTCGAACGCCGCGCTCGTCTGGCTGTTCACGCCGGACGACAGCGCCGTGAGTGTGTACCCGGTCCCCGCCTTGTTGATGGCGAGATTCGAGAACGTGGCCGTGCCGAGGAACGGGGTGGCCGTCGAAGTGCCGGACAGGGTGCCGGTCGTAGACGAGGTCAGCGTGATCGAGCCGGACGCCAGAATGACCGGATTGCCGCCCGCGTCCTGCACCTGTACCTGCAGGGCCGGCGAGAACTTCTCACCGACGACCCGATTCGTCGGCCCGGTGAGGAACACGAGGTGGTTGGCGGCACCAGTCAGGATGTCGAAGGGGGGACTGGTGACATCGGCCAGGCCGGCGGACGTCGCTGCCAGAGTGTAGCCGTCCCCGGTCTTGTCGATCGAGAGGTTGGAGAAGACCGCCACGCCATTGACGGCGCTCACCGTCGTCGTTCCCGAGAGCGTGCCGCTCCCGGGGTTGGTCCCGATAGCCAGGGTCACCTGGGCCGTAGACGAGGTGACCGTGTTCCCGCTCGCATCCTGGATCGCCACGCGCACGGCGGGCGTGATCGTGCTGCCGGCGCTGGTGGTCACCGGCGCCTGCGTGAAGGCCAGCTTGGAGGCCTCCCCCGCCGCGGCGGTGGCCGTGAACGGCACCGACGGGACGCCCGAGAAGACCGCATTCAGCAGGTTGGAACCGGCACTCGGCCCCAGGGTCCATTGCGTCGCGGCGAACCCGTTGGGGTTGGTGGTGGCGGTCGCCGGGCTGGCCGATCCGCCGCCTGTGCCGATGACCCAGCTGATCGCCTTGCCGCCGACGCCGTTCCCGTTGTCGTCCAGCAGGCGGACGACCAGCGAGTCGGCGAGCGGGGTGCCGACGGCGCCGGTCTGCTCGTTGCCTGACACCAGCACGAGCGAGGTCGGGTTCGCCGCCTGGGCCGTCTGGGTGAAGGTGACGGAGCCGATCCCGGCCGACGTGGCCTGCGCCGTCTGCGGTCCGGAGGTGTTGCCCAGCACGCGTTCCGCCGCGGCCATGCCGTCGGCGCCGCTCAGCAGGCTGGCCGGGCTGATCGACCCGCCGCCCACGGCGGCCCATTGCACCTCGACTCCCGCGACCGGATTCCCCAGCACGTCCGTCACGCGCACCACGAGCGAATCGGCGAGGGCGGAGCCGACGGCGGCGACCTGGTTGTCGCCGCTCACCAGCTGGAGCTGCGCTCCGACGCCCGACACCGCCGAGGCACTGAAGTCCACCATGAGGTCGTCGCCGCTCACCTGGGCCTGCACGCGCTGCTCGCCGGCCGAGTTGCCCAGCGTCCAGGTCGCGGAGGCGATGCCGTCATCCCCGGTCTGGGCGCTGGGCGGCGACACCTGGCCACCGCCCGCGCCGATGGCGAACACGACCACCTGCCCGGCGACCGGCCGGTCGAGCCCATCGGTCACCTTGACCACCAGCGGCTCGGTGAGGGTCGCACCGGCGGGCGCGGATTGTCCGTCGCCGTCCACGATGGCGATTTTCGCGGGCCGCGATTCGTTGGGCAGCACGATGCCATCCCCGCCGCAGGCCGCGAGGATGGTGGACAAACTGAGCGCGATCAGGGACGCGTAACGTCGCCGTGTCGTGGTCAATGTTGGTCGAGTCGAGTTGAGGGGTGTCCGCCGCCGTCAGGCCGTCTTGGAAAGCAGGATGCGTGCCTGGGGGGGAGACGGGTCATGGGAGGCAACCCCATGACCCGGGGATAGATCAATTATTGCACCCTGGCGTATGTGGCGCGCCTGCTACAACAGCTTGTCTCAGAACAGGACCGTGGCGGTAAACGTCACCGGCGAGCCCTGCGCCCGGTCGACCTTGGCAGTTGCCCGCTGGACGCCGACCCGATTTCCCAAGGTCCAGATAACGCTGGTCGTTCCGTCGGACCCCGTGAGGGTGGTTCCGCTGCTCAGAACGCCGTTACCGGACGTCGCGTCCCACTTCACCTCGGCCCCGGAAACCGGGTTGCCGAACCGATCCACGGCCAGGACAGCCAAGGGCGCAGGTAGGGCCTCGCCCCTGTTGCCGGATTGGATGACGGGACCGATGGCCCGGAGGGTGTCGGGGGCGCCGGGGTCGGCGGTGGCCTGCAGGGGGGCAATGGGAAGGGCGGAATCGCCGTCGGGGACCAGGCGTGCCTCAGCCGTATAGACACCAACGGCCGTGCCCAGCTCCCAGCGGGTCTGTGCTTGTCCCTGGGAGTCGGTGACGGCCGTATCGGGATCGAAGCCGGCACCAGCGCCCTGGGCGACGACGAACGCCACCCGACGGCCAGGCAGGGCCTGGCCAGCCTCGGTCTTGACCACAACGACGACCGGATCCGGCAACTCTTCGCCGACCGTCCCGATCTGTCCATCGCCCTGCACCACCGCCACCGCGAGACCGGGAGCGTTCGATCCGGGCAAGGTCAGGTCCGCGCCGCAGCCCAACAAGACCAGCATCACGGCGGGCACGGGAACGCGCCACGACAGTGCAATTCTTTTCATAGCATCACCTTCTGGGACTGGGGTCCAGTCCCAACTACGATACGTCGTCAGCGCCCGGACTGGAAGAGGACACCGATCCCGAAGTTCACGATCCGCTCGCGATACCGGTCGCCACCGCGCCCGGTGTACCGATGCTGGATGAGATCGACCGCAGGATTGAGATACAGCCGGCGACCGATCCGGACCTCCCAGCCCGCGCCCAGCAGGCCCGCGAACCCGGTATCGCCCACGCCGAACCCGTCGTCGAAATCGACCTCGCTCCGACCCAATCCGACACCGCCCTTGAAATAGAGCCCCGTAGTTGGGGCAGGATAGAATTGCGTGATGAAGAGGACGCTGGTGAGCGACTCGGTGCGGCTGCCCTGATCGTCGATCCACCCCTGGATCTCGCCGCCGAGGCGGAGGAAGCGGTTCGGCGTGCCGCCAAGGCGGAGGGAGACGGTGGGCCGGTAGAGCTCGTCGCTGTATCCGGCGCCATCGCGCAGGTCGAACGCCTCGCCGCCGGCACCCACGCCGAGCGCGCCCCAGAAGCCGTGCCGGCCGTGGTCCCTGACTTCGACCAGGCCGCGCGGGGCGTCCTGCGCGGCGGCGCCGCCGCCGAGGAGCAGGATCGCGGCGGCAGCGAGAACGCCACGCCGAATGGTCCTCATGTTCCACCTCGCCGTCGTTAAGTTGCGTCGTCCGGGAATGTGGTCCGCCGGGCGCAAGAGACGGACCGCGGCGGAACCGCCCGACATCCGATTGCTCCGGCGGCGTTTAGGGAACCGACCCACAGCGGCCCCCGGCCCGGCCCGTCCTCATCCCCAGACAGCGATGTCACCGACCACTCGCCGCCTCGTGATGGCCCTGCTGCTCCTGACCGCGGCCGGATTCGCCCGGCTCGGCGTCTGGCAGCTCGGCCGGCTGCGCGAGCGTCGCGCGGCGAACCAGCAGATCGCGGCGGCGCGGGCGGTGGTGCCGGCCACCCTGCCTCCGGTGCCGCCGGATGCGGCCGGGCTGGCGGAGCACCGGATGGTGGCGCGTGGCCGGTACGACCATGCGCACGACATCGTCATCCGGGGCGAGGTGCTGCAGGGTGTGCCCGGCGTCCGGATCGTCACCCCGCTGCTGCTGGCCGACGGCGGTCCGGCGGTGCTGGTCGACCGGGGATTTCTCCCGGCGCCGGACGCGGTCACGGTGGATCTGCGCGGGTCGGAGGAGCCGGGCGAACAGACGGTGCACGGCATCGGTCTGCCGGTGCCGGTGGGCCCGGGAGGGCCGATCGAGCACGGAGGAAGGAGTACGTGGCGGCGGCTGGATCTGGCGGCGCTGCGTGCGCGGCTGCCCTACGCGGTGCTGCCGGTGTACATCAAGCAGAGCCCGGACAGCACGCTGCCCCGGTTTCCCCGTCGGGAGGAGCTGCCGCCGATGGACGATGGGCCGCATCTGAGCTACGCCGTGCAGTGGTTTCTGTTCGCGGGAATGGCGGTGGCGTTCGCGTTCCTGGTGGTCGGGAGGCGGGGAGGTGGCGCGCGGTCATCCTGAGCGGAGCGAAGGAGGCATGACCGAACGCATGCCTCCTTCGCTCCGCTCAGGATGACCGCGAAGCATCAGGTCGCGGGGCGCCCGCCGTCGAGCTCCTCGATCGTGCGGGTAGACGGCTCGCGCTCCCGCTGCAGCCGCGCGGCGGTCCGCTGGGCCTGACGCATCGCCCGCAACAGGTTCTGCCCGGCGAGCTTCTTCAGGTCCGCGTCGCTCCAGCCGCGACGGATGAGCTCGGCGAAGAGGTCCGGAAACTTGGAGACGTCCTCCAGGCCCACAGGTACGTTGTCGATCCCGTCGAAGTCGCTGCCGATCCCCACGTGATCCACGCCCGCCACCTGTCGCACGTGGTCGATGTGATCGGCCACCTGGGCCAGCGTCGCGTCGGGCGCCGGGTGCGCCGCCTCCCATGCGTCCATCTGCCGGCGCCGTTCGGCGCTGTCGGCCACGGTCGTCCGGAGACCTTTCCGTTCCGCGTCGGCCGAATCCTCCCACACCTTGAACTGGGTCGAGACGAACTGCGGCACGAAGGTCACCATGACGACCCCGCCGTTCTTGGGCAGGCGGGCGAGGATGGAGTCGGGGACGTTGCGCGGATGGTCCACCAGCGCCCGGGCCGCCGAGTGCGAGAAGATGACCGGGGCCTCGCTCACGTCGAGCGCCTGGCTCATGACGGCCGGCGAGACATGGGAGAGATCGACGAACATGCCGAGCCGGTTCATCTCGCGCACGACCTCGCGGCCGAACTCGGTGAGCCCCTGATGCCGGGCGCTGTCGAGCGCCGCGTCGGCCCAGTCGAGGGTCACGTTATGGGTGAGGGTCATGTAGCGGGCGCCGAGGGCGTAATAGGATCGGAGGACGCCGAGCGAGTTCTCGATGGCGTGTCCGCCCTCCATGCCGAGCAGGGAGGCGAGCCGGCCGCGCTTCACGCTCTGCTCGATGTCGTCCGCCGTGAGCGCCAGCGCGAGCCGGTCGGGGTAGCGCGCGATCATCCGGCGCGCGATGTCGAACTGCTCGAGCTGCACCCGGGCGTAGCCGCTGTCCTTCATCTCCCCGTCGATGTAGATCGACCAGAACTGGCCGGCCACCTGCCCACGCTGGAGCCGCGCGAGGTCGGTGTGCTTGGGCGAGCGCGCGCGGAGGTCGTAGGCGGCCACGTCGAGCGGGTGGCCCTCGGCGCGGCGGATCTCCCACGGCAGGTCGTTGTGCCCGTCGATGAGCGGCGTGGACCGCAGCAGCGCGCGGGCATGGGCGAGCGCGGCGTCCGGGGCCTGCGCGTCGGCGGGTGCGGTCATCGCCAGTGAGGTGAAGAGGAGTGAGAGGAGGACGACGGGGCGGATGGCGCTCACGTGTCACCGTTCATTTGAATGGCTGGCCTGGCGGTTGAGCCGAGCTGTACCAGCTCCGGCCGGACGAGGAACTCGGGACAGATGGTGCGGTCGTACTCGTAGGGGCCGCCGGTCTCGGCGTCGGTCCACGGAAAGCCTCGGCAGACGGCGGGGTAGTACGGGTCCGCGTGAATGGTGCAGACATTTTCCTTCAGGAACACGCAGCGGCGGTTCCGCACGCGCGTGCGCCATTCGCCCCACCGCGTCCGGTAGACGACCGACTCGCCATGGACGCGCGCGATGGCGGCGGCCTCGTCGTCACTCAGGGTGACGCCGTAGGCGCAGCAGGACGACAGATGGGGACAGGGATAGCACGGCAGCGACGGGTGTTCGTGCATGCGGCAACTTAGCGGCTCAGGAGCGCCCGGGACAGGCCTCCTCGAGCGCACCCTGGACGCGGCGCGCCTCCGCCTCCAGCGCCGGCAGCAGCGCGACCGATTCCACGAGTGAGCCCTGCCGCGCCTGGTGCTCGATCTGCTCACACAGCGCGGCCAGCCGGTTGGCACCGAGGTTCCCGGCGCTGCCTTTCAGGCTATGCGCCCATTGGGAGACCGCACCTGGGTCCGCGGCCTGAATGCCATCTCGAATTCCCTGGATGCGCGGCGCCAGCTCCCCGATGAAGAGCTCGGCCAGCTCGCCGAAGAGGTCCGGGCTCTCCCGGGACACGAGCCCGCGGAGGAGCGCGATGACCTGGGAATCCAGCGGTGCATCGGGATCCGAGGCCGGAGCGCCCGGTTCCGGCACGTCGCCTTCCGACGCGGCGGCGGCCGGAGCGCCACCCCAGCGCGCGAGCCGATCGACCAGCGTCGCCTGGTCGAGCGGCTTGCTCATGTAGTCGTCCATGCCCACCGCCAGGCAGTGTTCGCGGTCGCCCGCCATCGCGTTGGCCGTCATGGCGATGATCGGCACCCGCGCGCGGGGCCCGGCCAGCCGGCGGATGCGCTCCGTGGCGGCGTAGCCGTCGAGCTCGGGCATCTGGCAGTCCATGAACACGACGTCGTAGGGAATCTGCTGCACCGCGGTGACCGCCTCGAGGCCGTTCGCGGCCATGTCGACCCGGTGGCCGAGCTTGGTGAGCATCAGGCTCGCCACCTGCTGGTTGACCTTGTTGTCCTCCACCACGAGGATGCGCAACCGAGGACCGGACCGGTCGCGGTCGGTGGCCCGAGGCAGGCCGGAGTCGGTGGCCCGCTGCGGCCCGCCGAAGGCGAGTCGAAGCGCGGCGAGCAGCGGCGCCATGCGAATCGGTTTGGGGAGCGCCGTGGCGATGCCGGAATTCCGCAGGGCGCGTCCGTGCGCGCGCTCCTCCCACGAGGTCAGCAGCACGACCGGGAGCCCGGCCAGCCGCTCGTCGGCTTGCACGCTCCGAGCCAGGGCGAGCCCGTCGATCCCCGGCATGTGCCAGTCCGTCACGACCGCATCGAACGGTTGGCCGGCCGCGAAGGCTTCCGCCAGCCGTTCCAGCGCGGCGTCTCCCGCCGTCGCGACGACCGATTCCGCCCCCAGCACCGCGATCGCGGTCGCGAGGCCGGCCGCCGCCAGCGGGTGGTCGTCCACGCAGAGGATCCGCCGTCCGGCCAGGGCCCGACTCGAGACCCGCGCCGGCGCGAGACCAATCCCGACGCACACGGTGAACCAGAACGTGCTGCCACGTCCCGCCTCGCTCTCGACCCCGGTGGCGCCACCCATCCGCTCGGCGAGTTGCCGCGAGATCGCGAGCCCGAGACCGGTGCCGCCGTACAACCGCGTGGTCGAGCCGTCGGCCTGGGTGAACGGGCGGAACAGGTTGGGCAGCACGCCCGCCGCGATGCCGATGCCCGAATCCTCGACGGCGAATCGCAGGAGCACGTGTTCGGCATCGACGGGCGCCGCGGAGATCCGGATGACGACCTCACCCTGACCGGTGAACTTCACGGCGTTGCCCACCAGGTTCAGCAGAATCTGCCGCACGCGGCCGGGATCTCCCTGCACGGTCGCCGGCACCGATGGGTCGATCAGCGTGATGAGCTCGAGGCCCTTCGCCTGGGCCTGCTCGGCGAGCAGGTCCAGGGTCTCCTCGACGACCGTGCCGACCTCGAACCCGATCCGCTCGAACACCATGCTGCCCGACTCGACCTTGGAGAAATCCAGGATGTCGTTGATCACGTGGAGCAAGGCCTCGGCGGAGTTCCGGACGGTCTGGGCGTACTCGCGCTGGGCGGGATCGAGATCGGTATCCAGCAGCAGTCCGGTCATCCCGATGACACCGTTCATCGGGGTACGGATCTCGTGGCTCATGGTCGCCAGGAACTCGGTCTTGGCTCGAGCGGCGGCCTCGGCCGACTCCTTGGCCTCGCACAGTGCCTGCTCGTGGCGCTTCCGGTCGGTCAGGTCGTGCCACACGACCAGGAGAGTCGGCTTCCCCAGGATCGACACCGGGGTGAGCGTCACCTCGACGTAGAAGTCGGTGCCGTCGGCCTTCCGGTGGACCCACTCGAAGGAGTGGGACCCGCGCGCGTGCGCGAGCCGGTCCATCTCGTTCGCCTTCTCCGCCGAGCTCCGCCCGTCCGGCTGCCGCTCGGGCGAGAGCACCGCCCAGTGGACGCCGAGGACCCGGCGCTTGTCGCCGTAGCCCAGCATCCCCACCGCCGCGTTGTTGCAGTCGATGATGCCGGTCTCGTCAAACAGGAGGTGCGCATCGGAGGAGTACTCGAACAGCACCCGGAAGCGCTCTTCGGACATCGACCGCTCGGTAACGTCGTTGAGCAGCCAGACCTCCAGTTGCTGATCGCGGTACCCGACGAACTCGACCATCCGCCGCTCGCCGCTCCGGCACTGGATCTCGACGACGCGCGCGGCGGGAAAGCCGCGCGCGCGATCGAGCTCGTACCAGGCCCGGACGTCGTGGTGCGTGGTCGGATAGAGCGTCTGAAACCAGCGGTCCAGCGTCGCGACCTCGGCCGCGGGATAGCCCGTCATCTCCTCGACGGCACGATTGATCGTGAGCCGCTCCCCTTCGACGCAGATGGCGCCGGCGGGAAGATTGCCCACCATGAGGCGCAAGCGCGCCTCGCTCAGGCGGAGCTCCTCGGTATAGGCCTCCGCAGCGTGCTCGGCCAGCTTGTGGGTCGTCAGGTCCATCGTCACCCCGACCATGCGCGGGCGACTCGACCCTTCATGCGGCACCAGGCGGCCCCTGCTCGCGAGCCAGCGGACCTCGTCGTTCCGGCGCACGACGCGGAACTCGACCTCGTAGCCGCCCCCTGCCCCGGCCACCGCGTCGGTCAACGCGGCATGCACACGGTCGCGGTCCTCCCGATGAACGCGCTCCAAGAAGGCGCCCATTGACGCCGGGTCCTGGGCCGCCGGCAGATCGAAGAGCTCCCGGACCAGCTCGCCGCAGTTCACTGCGCCCGTGGCGGGATCCCAGTCCCACGCGCCCATCCGGGCGGCGTCCAGGGCCAGGCGGAGCTGCGCGCGCTCCTGCTCGAGCGAGCGCCCGGCGCGCCGGAGCTCCATCTGCGACACGACCTGTCGGGCCAGCGCCTCGAGGCACGCCAGCTGGCCCTTGCCGAGCTCCCTCGGCCGGCTGTCCACCACGCAGAGCGCACCGACGACGTGGCCCTCGGGGGTGGTAAGGGGGGCGCCGGCGTAGAACCGGATGCGGGGGCCGCCGAGGACGAGCGGATTGTCGGCAAAGCGCACGTCCGCGTGCGCGTCCGGCACCACGAGCACGTCGGGGCCGAGGATCGCGTGGCCGCAAAAGGTCGCGTCGCGCGGCGTCTCTCCCAGCTCGTATCCGAGGGTGGCCTTGGCCCACTGCCGGTCGCCGTCGATCAGGCTCACATACGCGATCGGCACCTCGCAGATCGTGCTTGCCAGCAGGAGGAGATCGTCGAACGTCCGCTCGGGAGGCGTATCCAGGATGGCATACGCCTCGAGGGCAGCCTGGCGGGCGCGCTCGTTGGCTGGGCGGAGGGGTCGGATCACAAGTCGGAGTATCGGCCTCGGCGACGCCCCGCTTGAGAGGAGCGCTTACCCGGGGCCGTCGACCAGGACCGTCACGATCGCCCGGGGGCCGGCACGGAACGGAATCGATCGGCCACCGTCGGCCAGGATGAGCGTCCGGGCACCCCGCTCGTCCGCCCGCGCCAGCTCGGCGCGCGCCACCGCCCATCCAAGCCGCCAGCACCCCTCCACCGGTTCCGCCCTGGCATTGTAGCAGCGCAGCACGAGACGGCCGGCGCCAGCGACCGCCGGCTTGACGGTCGAAAGGACCAGGCCGGCGCCCTCGAGTCGAACATCCAGGTTCGGCGGCCGGAGGGGGGTCGCCTGGCGGAGCCAGAGCGCTCGCGGAGGCAGAAAAACATCCTCCCACAGCTCGGCGAGCGCGCTTCCGGCCTGGAGATCGGCGCCCCCAACGGGAACCACGGCGAGCTGGAGGCGGTCAGCGCCGGCGCACTGGGCCTCCGGCGTCGGCATGGGCCATCCCGCGTGGCCAGGGCGGGTGGACAGATCGGCGCGAGACAGCTGGCCCACGCACCGGAGGAGGGTCAACCGGAGATCGCCGTCAGCCGCGAGCTCGTACTCGAAAAACCCGGGGGCCAGCAGCGCCAGCCCCCGGACCCCCGAGGCGACGGCGACGTATCGCTGCGCCGGCGCGGTCGTGACGGGCGTCTCGCGCGGATAGCGAGCACCGTCCGCGACGAGCGCGGCTCGTCTGACCGGCCCGAACGCCCCGCCGGCCACCGCGGGAATGCCGGGGACGCCACTCGGTACGCGCAGGCGAAGTCGGTGGTCGGTGGCGCGGTTGTCGAGCTCGACGGTGCAGCGAAGTACGGCGCTGTCGGCATGCAGGGTCAGGAGCAGGCGCGCCAGCACCTGGCCAGTAGCGCAGATCAGCGTGCTCCGCACCTCGAGCGAGGCGACGAGCGGCCCGCGGGCCAGCACCTCCACGGACGCCGACCCGCGTGGCCGCCGGACGTGGTCATGCACTGGCGGGGCGTAACTGTAGGTGTCGCCGATGTCGCCGGATGACTCGAGACCGAGCAATGCCGGATACAGCAGGCCGGTGCGGCGGTCGGCCAGGGTGACGGTCCCGTCGCGGCCAACGGTCAGCGCCACGAGCCCGTTGTCGAGGCTGCGCGCCCCGGCCCGCACGCCGGACTCCTGGGGGGCGCGGCTCCGATCCACCGCGTCGAGCACGGCGAAGCCGAGCCCGCCGAGTGCGGGAGCCCGAAAGGCGATGCGGGTGACGTCGACCTCGTCCTGATCGGGATAGTGGCGCGGGGCGTCCAGGCGCTCGTGCGCGCGCGTATTGCCCAGTGGCTGCACGCCGAGCGGCCCGTCGGCCCCGGCGAGCGCGACCACACGGGCGCCGGCGCCCTCACGCGGCGTGCGCGCGCCCGGCGGGCCGATGAGCACATCACGCCGGAACCAGGTCAGGTCCGCGATGACCACACCTCCAGCGCGAGGACGCGCGACCGGATTCCAGAGCACGAGTCGCGAGCCGGTGCGCTCGGGATGGTCTCGCGCGTCGTCGGGATCGTTACCCGTCAGGGCGTCTAGGCTCGCGCGGGCGATCTCGCCCGCCGCCTGCATGACGTCGTCGAGCCGGCCCGCCACCCGCCGGGCGACCGCGTCCGAAGTACAGCCGCCGATCGAGTCGTGAAACTGGGACCGCACGAGCGCACGCCAGGTCTCGTCGAGCAGCGGGCGGCGGTCGCCGAGCCCCAGGGCGCCGGCCAGGGCGGCGAGCGGCTCGGCCAGACGCTCGAGCCTGAACTCCGCCTCCCCGTGCCGGCGCTTGAGAGGCGCGCGGGTGCCATGAACGCCCTGCAGCGTCCAGGTGTAGCCGTAGGACCAGCGGAGCTCGCCGTGCAGCGCGGGCACGCCATCGGCATCGCCCGCCGCCGCGCGGAGAAACTCGTCCATGCGCGAGACGCGCACGTCGGCCTCGGGCTCGAGCGCCGCGATCAGCTCGCGCACGTGCCCGATGGCCATGGGCGCGGCGTGATGGTCAGCGCCGATCGTCACCGCGAGGTGCGGGGTCCTCGCGCGGCCCGCAAGCACCGGCCGGAGCCTCGCCCATGCATCGGCGAGCCGCGCGGGATCGGCTACCAGGGCCGATCCCGCTTCGTAGCCGTCGGGCGGCAGGTGATGCAGCAGGATCGCGCGGCCGTCGGGCGCATGCCAGCGATAGCTGTCGCCCTCCTGCCCCGGCTCCCCTCCAAGCCCCCGCCAAAGCACCCCGCCCGCCATGTCGAACTCGGCGGCGAGGGCGGGCCAGACCGCCGGGTGGCCGAACGCATCGGGAGAGTAGCAGACGTCCGACCGGCCGCCCAGCCGCTCGGCGTCGGCGCGGCCGAGCAACAGGTTGCGCACGAGGCTCTCGCCCGACGGGACGAACTCGTCGGCTAGAACGTACCAGGGCCCGACCTCGAGGCGCCCCGCGCGCACCAGGGCGGCCACACGGGCGCGCTGGTCCGGGCGGACGCGCAGATAGTCCTCGAGCAGCACGGTCTGCCCATCGAGGAAGAAGCTGCGGAAGGCGGGATCGGTCTCGAGGCGGGTGAGGAGGTCGTCGATGGCGGGAACGAGTCGGGCAACGAAGGCGGCGCGTGGGAGGTACCACTCCCGATCCCAGTGGGTATGCGGGATGAGGTGGATGACCAGGCCGGCCACGGGCCGCGCCTCAGTATTCCGAGGAGCGGAAGGCCCAGAAGGCGATCCGAAGCGCCACGAGCGCGAGGAGCGCGTAGCCGAGGGCGTGCCAATTCACTTTCGACGCCCAGACTCCGAACTCTCCGGCGAGGCCTCCGAACGAGGTGCTGGCGAGGAGGAGCGCGTATTCGACCATGAGTCCCCTAATGTAACCGTCGCGTTGCTCGGCGGAACAGCGTCTCGTCCAGGCGGTGGGCGATGGCGCTCCCCGGAACGGCCATCGTGCCGTCGGGTGCCATCCGGAGCTCGATGACGTCCACCCCGGGTCCGAACCACCGCGTGCTCGGCTCGAGGTCGGACGGATGGACGAAGCCCGGCAACGCCGCGGCCGCGAGCGCGGCCTGCGAGCCGAGTCCCGACTCCGGCATCGTACCGGCCCACAGGCGGGCGCCACCCTCCCGTCCGAGGCGCACCACGCGGCACACCTCGGTGAGCCCGCCCATGCGGTGCACCTTCACATTCCAGACCCGGGGACCGTCGAGCTCGAGCAGCTGGCGCCCCGCGCGGGCACCGGCCAGCGTCTCGTCGACGCACACGGGCGTCCGGAGCGTCTGCGACAGGCGGACGTGGCCGAGCAGCTCGTCAGGGGCGAGCGGCTGCTCGATGTAGAGCAGCCCGGCCTCGTCGAGCGCGCGGAGGTTCGCCTCATGCTCGGGCCACTCGTAGCCCCCGTTGGCGTCGACGGTGAGCGGCACACCAGTGCCCTCGAGCGCGCGACGGACGGCGCGCACCGGCTCCGCGTCCCAGCCGGGGGCCACCTTGATCTTCACCCGACGGTAGCCATGGGGCAGCGCGTGGTCGACCCACCGCTGGAGGGTATCGAGGGAGCGGTCGGCGGGGATGCCGAGCGCGACACCGCAGGGAATCGAGGCCCTGGGGGTAAGGCCCAACCGCTCGCCGAGCAGCGCGGCGAGGCCGGTGCCCCGGCGGTGCGCCTCGAGGTCCCAGGCCGCGGTCTCGAGCGCCGCCCGCGCGAATGGATTGCCGCGGACGCCGTGCTGGAGGAGCGCATCGACCTCCTCGGGGCCGCTCACTTCGCGATCGACGAGGCGGGGGATCAGCACCTGTTCGAGCAGCTGGCGTGCGGAGCCGAGGGTCTCCTCGGAATAGAACGGCAGCTCGAACGGTGGCGATTCGCCGTAGCCAAGGTGACCCGCCTCGTCGTGCAGCACGACGACGAGGGAGCGGCGGACGGTCATCGTGCCGCCGGAGATGATGAACGGCTCGCTCAGCGGGAGGGCGAGCTCGTGGAGCTCGATCCGGGTCAGGCGCATGGGCATCGGGAGCAGGCTCGCGAGCTCCGGCACGCCGTCATCCCGAGCGCAGGGAGGGATGACGGTCACGCATCAAGGCTCCCTCGCGCAGAGGTCGAGAAATCGCAGTTCTCCCCCTCGCCGGTGCAGCACGCCCGCGCGCTCCAGCTCCAGCATGCCCGCCACCAAGCCATCCGCGGGATGGAAGAGCAGCGCGTGCAGCGCGCGCTCGGTGCGGGAGCCGGCGGTGGCAGGATACTCACCGAGCGGCAGCTGGAAGTAGGTGTGCAGGGCGACGCTCTCGCAGCCCGCGCGGGCGTAGTCGAGAATCAGGCGGCCCGAGCAGACATTCCCCGTTCCCACGAGTGCCGGGCTGCCCGCATTCGTCGCGCCGGCCCGCGCGGCGCGCAGCACGCGCAGGTTCCGCTCGCTCAGCTCCCAGCCGCCGTAGGCCACCCGCGCCGCGTCGTCCCACAACCGGTTGAAGCAGACCAATGCGTCCGCCGTCGCCGCCGCGGCCATCATCTCGAGCTGAAAGGCATCGTCGAAGCGCGCGTTCATGAGCTTGAGCGCGAGCCGGATGGGAGCCGGGCCGCCGGCGCTCCGGATCCGGCCGGGCACTTCGCGCAGCCAGCGCAGGATCCGGATGCGCTCGTCGGCGAGCGCATCACCGGCGAGCGTCGGGGAGAAGTCCTTCTCGATCGGCAGCGGGCCCGCGCCCCACGCCGCGGCCAGCCGCTCCGTGGTGTGGCGGTATTCCTGGTCGCGGAACGGCTCATCGAGCCGGGGAAGATGATACTTGACCGACGGCACGGCGAGGAGCCCTCCCGCGCGGGTGAGGTCGCCCGCGAGACGGACAAGGGCGAGGTAGTCGTCGAACGACCGGTCCCATCCCCTGCCCTTCCAGGTGACGGTCCATCCCTCCCGCCCGTCGGCCGCCTGCCTCCGCTCGACGCGCATCTTCGTCTCGTGCACGGCCCAGGCGCCCATGGAGCGTTCGCCGGCCGGGTCCTCGGCGATCACCGTCTTGAGGATCACGAACGCCAGGCCGGCGGCGCGGTCGGCCTCGAGCTGATCGGCGTTGAGCGAGAGCTGGCCGGACCCTTTCCCGATCGGATGCGGAATCGGCGTGCCGAGGTAGCGCGCCGTCAGGTCGATGCCGTACGCCTCGCGGATGTGGGCGGCCGCCTCATGGGGGAGGCCGCTGCCGAACCGCTCGAAGTCATGCGTGAGCCGGTCGGGCATCGTGCTCTCGAACCTCGCGCACCACGCGCTCCACGGCGGCGCGCTCGCCCGCCGGGAGCGACGGCCCCCAGGGATCGTCGCAGGCATCCGCCGGCAGCGCGCCGTCGGCCGCGGCGGCCCAGAGCATCCGGCGCACGTAGCCCTCCATTGGCGACGTGAACGTGGCCATCGCGAGCCGGTCGCAGAGGGCGGAGCGCGCGTGAAAGGCGGGCCAGTCGCCCTCGGCGCACGCACGCAGCAGGCCGGCCTGCAGATCGGGCAGTGCCGCGCCCATGCCGACGAGCGCCGCGCGGGCGCCGAGCATGAGTGAATAGCCGAGGAAGCGGTCCTCGCCGGTGATCAGGAGCTTGTCGGGGTGGCTTCGCAGGACGGCGGCCAGCCGCTGGAACGTCATGACGGAGTCGAGCGTGGCCACCTTGATGCCGAGCACGCCGGGAAGATCGAGGATCGCATGGAGCGTCGCGTCGTCGTAGGCCACTCCACCCGCCGCCTCGTACAGCCAGAAGGCGATCACCGGCAGTTCGCGACTCAGCCGCGCGTGGTGCGCGACCGGATCGGCGGAAGTCGGAAAGGCGAGCAGCGCATCCGCGTGGCCGCGGCGCGCCTCGATGGCCATGCCGATGTCGCGAGCGCCCGCCACGATGACGCGCTCCGGCAGCGCCTCGCGCCAGACTTCGAGCACGTCCCGGCGCTGCTCCGCCGACAGGTGCGGACCGCGCCCGGTGTGCGCCCAGACGGCCACGCCGGCGACCGGCCGCCCCGCCATCCACCGCGCGTACCCCTGTTGCGCCGCTGCATCGAGCGCCGCGCCGCGGAACGGGACGGGCACCGCGGGGACCAGCCCCCACGCGAGCCGTTCGGCGAGGCCGGCCGTCACCGGCTCACCATCCCGAGCCCCGGTGGCGCTCGCGGATGTAGCGCTGTTCCTCGAGCACTATCCGGAGCGGGACACCGACGCTCAGGCGCAGCGCCACATCGCGATCGATCAGGCAGACGACGGCCCCCAGCACCCGCACTTCCTCTCCCCGGCGGAACCGCACGATGCCTTCGATCTCATCGCCCAGCTTGCGCCGTTCGTCGCCAGCGGCCCGGTAGCGCAGCCCCTGCTCACACAGGTCGACCACATCGCGTTCCTCTCCGGCTATGAAGAAGCGCGGCCGGGCCGCGGTGGGATACTCGATGCGGTAGTGCTCCCGCTCGTGCTCGTATTTGGTCATCGCGCGCGCAGGGCCTCCGCGTTCCCCATCTCGATCGCCGCGCGGTCCGGCGCGGAGCAGTCGAGCAGGTCGAGCTTGGCGCCGCCGTTCTCGGGAATCCGGAGCGGCTGCCCGGTGCCAAGCACAAAGCGGGCGGCGCCCACCGTTCCAAGCAACGCCTGCAGGTGGTCTTCGGGCGGCCCCCAGATCCAGCAGATGTCCCACCAGACGCGCGCCGCCTCGCCGGGCGTCGAGCCGAAGTGGACCTCCTCGACGAAAGGCCGGTCGGCGTGGGTGACGAGCAGGCGAACACGCGGATCGCTGCGGATGAGCGCGCGCACCGCGGCCGCCGGCAGCTCGGCGGCGTGATCGTTAGGATGCCGCTGCCGCCCATCCTCGAACCGCACCGCCAGGCTGAGCGGCATGCCAGCTTCACCGCAGGCCGCGGTGAGCGCGCGCATGGCGGCGCCGGATGGATCGATGCCGTAGAAGGTCGGGTCGGCGCGAACGGCCGGCGCACCGGCGTCCGCCGCGCGGCGGAGCGTCACCGGCCAGTCGGCCAGACCGGGATGCACGGCCGGCACCGGGCGGAGCCGCGGCTGGCCATCCGCGAGCTCCAGCAGCCACGCGTTGCCCTCGGTCGGATCGCGCCAGAAGACACCGGGCAGATGCGTCACCCATGCCTCGTCGAGGCCGGTCCGGTCCATCGCAGCGAGGAGCGCCTCCGGAGAGGTGCCCGGCACTCGGCGGAAGGGATATGCGCCCACGAAGGCGTTGACGTCGATACGCATCAGTCGGCCGGAAAGGCGCCGGAGGGGAAGATGCCAGCGGCGTTCCGCCAGCGGACCCGCTCGAGCTCGGCGGGCGCGAGCAGGTGCTCCAGATAGCGGAGCTTGGCCCACCCGGTCTCGATCGTCAGATCGCAGCCCCACAGGAGCCGCTCGACGCCGACGGCGTCGAGACTGGCCTCGAGCATCCCGCCGTCCACGCCGCTGCCCGAGAGATCGACGAAGACGTTCGGAAGGGCGCGCAGATCGTGCAGAGAGTGCAGCCAGTCGCCGCCGCCGCCGATGTGGGCCAGCAGGAAGCGCGCCTCCGGGTGGCGAGCGGCCAGCCGGCCGAGCTCCCGGGCATCCGACGCCTCCTGCCCCGGGAAGTCCCGGCGGCGGTGCTGCCAGACGTGGTGCAGGATCGGCACGCCGCGGTCGACCGCGAGGCGGCAGATGGGATCGAGCAGCGGATCATCGGCGCGCCGGCTGGCGGCCAGCTTGATACCGATCATGCCGGCGTCGAGACAGCGCCGGATCTCGGCCAGCGACTCGTCGGCGTAGTTGGGATTGACGGTGACGTACCCGCGGATCCGCGCCGGGTGCTGGCGCTGCAGGGCGAGCAGGGCGTCGTTGGCGTACCGGAGATCGGGCAGGGACGGAAAATACGTGGGCGAGGTCAGACCCCAGCTTCCGAGAATCGAGGCCACGTGGATGGTAATGCCCACGCGCTCGCCCGCGCGCAGCCGACTGGCGTTCCGAGCCTGCCAGTCGGCGCGCGGGGTGCGGTCGTGCAGGAAATGCGCATGCACGTCGATGAGCACCCGCGGCTACCTCTCCTCCCGGTCGTCGTGCGCGGTGCGGGTATCGGCCGGGCGGAGGGGCCGGCCGTTTCGGGGAATGTAACGGAGGTCGTCTCCGCAGATCACCGCCGTCATCCCGAGCGGAGCGAGGGATGACGGTCAGGACGACAGCGACCGGACTACGCTCCACCGACCTCGTCGAGCCCCTCCCCCAGGATGCCCAGCGCCCGGTCGATCGCCGCGTCGTCGTGCGCAAGGGACACGAAATTGTAGGCCGACCGCTTGAAGAGGAGCCCCCGCCGCGCCGCCGCGACTGCGAGCGCGGCGCCGGCCCCCTCGTCGTGGAACTGGAGGCAACACATCTCCGGCAAGCCGGCGACGCCGGACACGACGCGCGGGTGCCGCTCGGCGAGGTCCCGAAACCCGGCCAGCAATCGCCCGCCAACCCGGCCGAGGTGCGCCGGAACATTCTCGGCCGCCATGACGTCCAGCGTCGCGCGCGCCGCGGCCAGCGACACCCACTCGGTGGCGAGGGTCGAGCTGATCCAGGTCCGCCCCACTGCCTGCATCACCTCCGCGCGACCGCCGACGGCGGCGAGCGGGAAGCCGTTGGCGATCGCCTTCGCCATCACCACGAGGTCGGGCCGGATGCCGAAGCGCTCACAGGCGCCTCCCGGCGCCAGCCGTCCGACGGTCTTGATCTCGTCCGCGATCAGCAGCGCGCCCACCCGCGCCGTCTCCTCGCGCAGCACGGCGAGCCATTCGGGGGCCGGCGGCGCGAGGATCACCGGCTCGAACACCACCGCGGCCAGCGTGTCGCCCGCGCGGCGGATGCGCTCGCGGGTGCCCTCCGCGTCGTTGAACGGCAGCTCGCCGTAGAGCGCGCGGGTGCCAGCGGGCACGCCCAGGATCGTGCGGCCCTGGCACCAGTCGAGCCAGCCGTGGTAACCGCAGCCGAGCACGGCCTCCCGCCCTGTAACGGCGCGCGCCAGGCGGGCCGCCGCGGCCATCGCCTCGGCGCCGGTCTTGAGGAAGCGTGTCTGCTCGACCCACGGAATCCTGCGCGCGAGCTCCGCGGCCAGCTCCTCCTCCAGGACCGGCGCCAACGGCCCGACGACCCCGTCCCGGACCGCCCGGACCGCCGCCTCGGTCACGGCGGGATGGCCGTAGCCGAGGGCGACGGCGCCGAGCGCCATGATGAGGTCGAGGTACTCGCGGCCCTCCGCGTCCCACACGCGGCAGCCGGCGGAGCGGACCATCGCGCTCGGCACGCCATCGGCGGGCCCGCCGAAGAGCGCCTCCGGCCGCTTGCTGCCGGTCGAGGTGAATCCCGCGACCGACTCTCTCACGCCAGCTCCAGCGTACCGAACGCGTCGGCCGGCTGCCGGTCCCCGCGCAGGTAGACCCACCCGCCGCCGCCGCTCCAGACGAGCTGGCCCGCGCGCCGGAGCCGGCCGGGATGCGCCTCGTTGACGAGCAGGTCGAAGCCCAGAACATCGCCGCCGCGCGGATGCCACTCCGGCAGCGTCACCCGGAGCGCGAGCGAATAGCCGGTGCCGGTGGGTTGCCACGCGCCGGTGACCATGGAGGGGTCGGCCGCGCTGCCCGAGGTGCGGCTGACGCGGATGCCGCCGTGGTCGTCGGCGAGAGCCACGAGGAAACCGTAGACCGGACCATCCGGCTCGGGCAGCAGATACAACTGCACCCCGTCGGCATGGATATCGTCAGGCTCGTTGTCGAGGCGGAGCGGCGGGGCGTCTGCGGGCCGGACGATCGTCTCGGCCTTCACGACGTCGAGCCCGACGTAGAGTCCGGCGTCGTCCCAGTTGGCGAGGAGGGTCGCGGAGAACTCCTCGGGACCCGGGTACGGCTCCTCGCTCCGGCGATACTGGTCCTCGTAGTCCAGCGTCAGGGCCGCCGAGGCGTCGAAGCCGTCGAGGGAGCCGTCCAGCGCCGGCGCCACTCCGACGTACCGTGCCGTCCCTTCGGCGCGTGAGGGCCGATCCGGATCGATGAGCGGCTTCACGGCAGCGGCCATGCGGCGGAGCCCGCCGAGCCGCACCGTTCCACCCGACGTCCCGATCTCCCATCCCTCCGGCGTGGCGGAATGGCGGTCGGCGCCGTTCGGCGTCTCCACCACGATCACCTCCCCGACAACGGACACCCCGCGGACCGCGGGGGCGCCGCGGGTGCTCTCGAGCACGGCGACTACCCGGGCGGCCCGGCCTTGGGCTCGCACCAAGTAGAAGGGCGCGCGGGCGGCGGCGCCGGGCCGGCCGAGCCCGGTGGCGCGGAGCAGCTCGCCGTCGAACCGAAGGTGGAGGCTCAGCACCGCGCCATCGCCGGCCTGAACCCGAAGGAGCACGCCATCGCCAGTGTTGCCGGTGAAGCGCTCCGCCTGCTCGACGAACGGCCCGTCGAGCCGGTCGGCTACCCATCCACCGGGCGTCACGACCTCGACGCGGCCGTCGGGATGCCACGGCAGCTCCAGTGTCCGCTCCTCCGCGCCGTTCAGCTCGACCACATCGAGCAGATAGGTCCCGGCCACGAGCGTGCGCGCGAGGTCGCCGAAGCGCCCGCGGGCCCAGCTCCAGCCCTCGCGCACGTCGAAGGCGTCACAGCGCGCATCGCCGGGGGGCTGCGAGCGACCGTCGAGCCGCGGCGCGTCGTGAGCCAGCGTCGAGCGGTACCACGCCAGATCGGGCGCCACATACGAGCCGGCGCCCGGATCGGCGAGCCAGTGATGACCGTCCGCGTGGAGGGTCAGGCTCAGCCGGTCGGGATGGCCATGGCCGCCGCCGAGCTTGCCGCATTCCAGGCTCGCGTAACGCGATCCGTCCCGCAGGATCGCCAGGCCCTGGTCCTCGAGCAGCACGGGACCCGGGCGCCCACGGCTCCGGCGACGCGGGCAGCGCCGGGGCCATCTCCAGCAGCGCCCACCAGGACAGGTCGGCCCGCGTGCGCGGCCGGGACGGCGCCGGTTGGCCGGCCTCGTGGAGATAGGAATCGAACGTGCCGGCTTCGGGCGCGGGCACCGCGTAGAGCTCGCGGAGCCAGGTCCAGAGCGGGTCGGCCTCGTCGCCCAGACGCGCCAGCCCTACCTCCCACAGCTCCAGGTACATCGGCTGCGCGAGCGAGGTTCCGAACCGGGAATCCTTCCGCGCCGGGAAGGTGTGGTCGGGGAGCGCGGAGAGGGTCGGGGCCCGGAGTGCGGCCGCCAGCCGCGCGGCGAGGCGCTCGTCCTCCAGCAGGTCCACGCCCGCTTGGCGGGCCCAGCCCATCGCCGTCAACTGACCGCGAAGCGCAAAGAGGTGGTAGTTCTCGCCCTCGTACCACATGCCGTCGTCGCCGAAGCCCCGTACCAGGTGGGCCAGCATGCCGGTCGGCGCCTGCACCGCGCGCGTCAGCAGCTCCTCGTCCTCGAACCAGATCGCGATGGCGGCCAGGGCGGCGTTGTGCCAGGTCTGCCGGTTCGAGAAGCCTTCGTCGAACTCGCCGATGACGTTGGCCGCCTCTTCCGCGACGACGCCCACGCCTTCGGCGACCGTGTCCGGGAGCGCACCGCTCTCGCGCAGCAGGCTGGCAGCCGCGAGGTAGTTCGTCACCCAGATCGACTCGAGGTAGGTGGAGAAGAACAGCCGGCTCGGCCCGAGCACGTTGTCGCTGTTGGGAAAGGCGAAGTAGGACGAGGCGTAGGCCGAGAGGATTTCCCCCGCCCGGTCCGCCGCCCCGCTGCTGCCGGTGAGCGCGGCCAGCGCGGCCAGCGTCGCCGCCCGCTCGGCGACCCAGAGATGCTGGAAGCGGGCCCAGGCACGGTCGTGGCGCTCGCCGGCATGGGTCCGGGCGCAGCGCGGACAGCGGTGCGCATCGGGGGACCACGGATCGAACGCCAGTGCCGCGCCGTCGTCGGGACAGATGCCGCCGTCAGCGGAGAGCAGCGCCTTGGCCGCGGGGACGATGGGCGCGCGGGCCAGCAGCGGGACCGCGCCCTCCGCCAGCCGGCGTGCGAGGGCCGCGAGGTCGGCCGAACCGCCGAGCAGCTCACGCCGGGCGTCGATTTCGCCGGCACTCAGCACAGCCGGACTCCGTCGGTAGCCCACCGCACCGGCAGGAGCGTGCCGCCCAAAGCCCGCGCGGCGTCGATGGCGACCGTGGGGTCATCGGGCGCCAGGAAGAACATCGAGCCGCCCGCGCCCGAGCCCGCCGCCTTGCCGCCGAGCGCGCCGGCCCCGCGCATTGCGTCGCCCATCCGGGCCATTAGCGGAGTGCACATGGCCGGATCGAGCGTCTGCTGGTGGCGCCAGTTCAAGTCGAGCAGGGCGCCGATGCGAACGAGGTCGCCGGCCCGGAGCGCCTCGACGATGCGCTCGGCGACCCCTCGCAGGCCGTGGAGAGCCGCCGTCACCCCGCGATCGCCACGCTCGTAGGCCGCCATGACGCGCCCGATGGTCGCGCCCGAGAAGTGGGACGCGCCGGTGTAGACCAGCAGCATGCGGCGCTCGAGCTCATCGAGCAGCGCCGGGTCGAGCGCCAGGGGCTCGACGATGACATCGGGGTCGCGGAACTCCATCCGCAACACCCCGCCGAACGCGGCAGTGAACTGGTCCTGGCTCCCGCCGGGAATGCCGGCCTCCATTCGTTCGAGCCGACAGGCGAGCTCGGCGACCTGGCGCGCATCGTGGGTCTCGCCCCGCGCCGCCGACAGCGCCGCCACGAGGGCGACGTCCAGCGCGCCGGAGCTGCCGAGACCGGATCCGGGGGGCGCGTCCGACCGGGTAGTGAGCGCGCAGGCGCCGAGGGGCAGAAGTCGCAGCCCCGCCTGGAGCAGGCCGAGCCGGCTGGGCCGGGCGAGCGCCGCCTCGTCGGGCAGGTCGAGACTCGCCCCGAGATCCTCGGCGACCAGGCGCAGCCCCTCGCCGCCGGGCCGGACCTCCGCGTGCGCGTACAGCCCGATCGCCGCCGAGACGACGACACCGCCCTCGCGCGCGGAGAACGGCGGGACATCGGTCCATCCGCCGGCG
The DNA here is from genome assembly GCA_963815515.1 of uncultured Gemmatimonadales bacterium. Classification (GTDB taxonomy): domain Bacteria; phylum Gemmatimonadota; class Gemmatimonadetes; order Gemmatimonadales; family GWC2-71-9; genus CAVVWJ01. The sequence continues at coordinate 1,135,497 of CAWFGP010000003.1, read as the reverse complement.
AAATCGAGCCGCACCGGCGCCGCCGCGCGATACACTTCGCTCACGGCGCCACCCACCAGTCGTGTACCGTCGGCAGCTCGCCCCTGAGATCCATGGTCACCCCGCGCACCCGCCGGTTCATCCCCTGAAGCCCCCGCGCGTGATAGAGAACGGCCACCGGCACCGAGTCGGCAAACAGCCGCTGGGCGGCCGCCGGATCCGGCGGCGCCTCGAGGCCCGCCACCCCGGCGAGCGGACCGAGGTACGCGAGGCCCGCATCGCCCGGGACACCGAGCACGGCCGCGTCGAAATCGTGCGTCGGGCCGTACACTCGCCCGAGGAAGGCGCCCAGCTCGAGTTGGCGGATCGTCGCCGCGATCCCGACCGCCCGGAGGCGCGCCTGCACCATCTGCTCGAGCGGGGCCTCGCCACTCCCGACCGTGAGCAGCTCGAACCGGAGCGGCGGGCCCGCGGCCACGGACGTGCCGGGGACCGGAGACACAGGAACATAGCCAGGGACGTCGGGGGGAACCGGCGATCGCGCCGGCGTGCCGAAGCCATAGAGATAGCCGTCGACGATCTCGCGCCGGTCGATCGCCGCGTCGACCCGGCGGCGGGCGCTCAGTGCGTCGAACGGAGCCCGGCGGGTGTTGAATGCGATCGCGTAGGTCAGGAGCAGCGGATAGCTCAGGACCGTGAGCGCCGGATCGCGGGCCACGTAAGTCGCATGGGCCGGCTGGATGCCCGCGAAGTCGAGCTCGCCCGCGGTGAGCGCGGCGAGCTTGGTGGCCGGCTCGTCGACCACCACCACGATGAGGCGCTCGAGCCGCGGCGGCCCGCCCAGCGCCCGGGGAAAGGCCGGGTTGGCAGCGAAGACCCAGCGGCGGTTGGGCTCGTGCGCCACGAAGCGGAACGGGCCGTTGCCGACCGGCGCCTCGTTCCAGGCCGCCCGGCGGAGCTGGTCCGGCGGCACGGTGTCCAACAGGTGCGCCGGGAGTATGGCGAGATCGGTGAGGACGTCCGGGAAGCGAGGCGGCGGTACGGTGAAGCGCAGGGCCACCGTGGAGTCGTCCGGCGCCTCGACCCGCTCCAGTGCCGCGAGCTCGGCGGCCCGGGGGTAGCCGACTTTGGGGTCGCGCGCCGCGTCGAGCGTCCAGCGCACATCGCGCGAGGTCGTGGGGACGTCGTCATTCCAGGGCACGCCGGACTGCAGATGAAACGTCAGCGTCCGCCGGTCCGGCGACCACGCCCAGGCCCGCGCCAGGTAGGGCTGGGGCACGAGCGCCGAGTCGTAGCGCGCGAGGGTCGTGAGCAGCACGTACCGCTGCACCTGCCGCGCCAGCGGATGCAGGGTGACGAGCGGGTTCATGCTCTGGAGATCGGCGCCGGAGGCGAACAGGACGGTGGCGCGACGGCGCGCCGCGGCCGGCTGGCAGCCGGCGAGCGCGACGAGCACGATGAGCGGCACGTGGAGACGGTGAGGCACGGCGAAAGGTATCGGACCCCGCGCGTCCGCGGCCAGAGCCGCTGGCGCCGGACTCCGGACCGGCGGAGATTGCAGCCATGCTCTCGCTGGCCCGCCGCGCGCTCAGCGGCCTCGGCGTCGTGCTCGGGGTCGTGACCCTGATGTTCGCCCTCCTCCGCCTGGCGCCCGGCGATCCGGCCCTGCTGCTCGTGGGCCCGGCGGCGTCGGCCGAGCAGGTGGCGGCCCAGCGCCGGTCGCTCGGACTCGACCGTCCCATGGCGGAGCAGTACGTCTCGTGGCTCGGCCAGTTCGTCCGGGGCGACTGGGGCACCAGCATCGCGACGGGGCGGCCGGTGCGGACGATGCTGGCGCAGGCCTGGCCCGCCACCGTTCGCCTGGTGGGGATCTCGCTGGTGCTGAGCTACCTGATCGGCATCGCCGTGGGCGTGGTGCAGGCGGCGCGCGGAGGGCGGCTCGACACGGTGCTCTCGGTGGCGACGGTGACCCTGTTCGCGCTTCCGGGCTACTGGCTCGGGTTGATGCTGGTCATGGTCTTCACCTACCAGCTCCGCCTGCTGCCCGCGTTCGGCGCCGCCGGCTTCGACGCCGATTTCCTCCCGCCCGCCGCACGCCTGGCCGATCGGCTCCGCCATCTCGCGCTGCCGCTCGTCACCCTCACGCTCGTCGGCATCGGCGGCACGGCCCGGTTCGTCCGTGGCGCGATGCTCGACGTGGCGGGCTCGCCGTGGGTGACGGTGGCTCGCGCCAAGGGCCTGTCGGAAACTCGCGTCACGCTGCACCACGTGCTCCGGAACGCGCTCGTGCCGGTCGTGACCCTGCTCGGCCTCTCGCTCCCCACCCTGTTCTCCGGCGCGGTCTTCATCGAGGCGATCTTCGCCTGGCCGGGCGTCGGGCGCATACTGGTCGAGGCGGTCCAGGCGCGCGACTATCCGGTCGTCATGGCGGCGACCGCGGTCAGCGCGCTGCTGGTCGTGCTCGGCAACCTGCTGGCCGAGGCGCTGGTGCGCTGGGTCGATCCGAGGGCACGATGAGAGGCGACGCGCGCCGGCTCTTCGCCGACCGGCGGGCTATGGCCGGCGTCGGGATTCTGGCCCTGGCCACGCTCGCCGCCCTGCTGGCGCCGTTCCTCGCCGGCGACCCGATCGCCCAGCGCGAGATCGTGGCAACCCGCTTCCTGCCCCCGTTCGCCACCGACCCGCTGGGCGCATTCCACCTGCTCGGCACCGACCGGCTCGGTCGGGACGTGTGGGCCCGCCTGGTGTTCGGCGCGCGTGTCTCGCTCGGCGTCGGCATCCTGGCGGTACTCCTGTCGGTGGTCATCGGGGTGGCGGTCGGGGCGGCGGCGGGATTCTGGCGAGGCTGGCTCGGGACGGCGCTGCTCGGCCTCACCGACTTCGCCCTGGCGCTGCCGCGGGTCGTCCTGCTCCTGCTCCTGGCTTCGCTGTGGCGGCCGAGCGCCGGGCTGGTGATACTGGTGCTGGGCCTGACGGGATGGATGCCGATCGCGCGGCTGGTCTACGCCGAAGTGCGGGCTCTCGCGGCGCGGCCCTTCGTGGAGAGCGCGGTGGGGCTGGGCGTACCGGGACCGCGGATTCTGGTGCGGCACATCCTTCCCAATGCCCTCACCCCGGTGATCGTGGCCGCGGCCCTCGGTCTCGGCAACGCCATCCTGCTCGAGGCGGGCCTCTCCTTCCTCGGGCTCGGCGTGCAGCCGCCGACGCCCTCGTGGGGCAATCTGATCGCCTCGGGGCGCGATACGCTGGTCAACGCGCCGTGGGTGGCAGCGGCTCCGGGAGTAGCGCTGGTGATGGTGGTGGTGGCAGCGACGCTGCTGGGAGACGCGGTGCGGGACCGGCTGGATCCGGCGGCTAACGCCTGACCCACCTCGCCACTCCGGCCACGGTGTCGATGCGCCCCTCGAGCGCGGTCAGCGCTTCGGGCGCCCCCATGCAGCCGTGGTCGTGCTCGATGCGCTTGCTCCGGCCGGCGGCCCGGACCTCGGTGATGACCGAGGGCAGGTCGGTGGCGTACCGCTCGCACCCGGGCTCGCCGGCCGCATAGCGGTCGGCGAAGTCGAAGTACCCACCCGCGGCGAGCTCCGCCACCAGGCTGTCGACTCGCGCCGGTGGCACCCGGCCGGTCGAGACCCCCGTGTCTGCCACGAAGCGCCGGCCTTCGAAGAGCACCGCGCCCGAGCCGTCCAGCGTGACCGAGTAGACGGGACAGGTTCCGAAGCAGGGGCCCCGTTCGAGCCTGATGCGCACCGGCGCCTCCCCGGCGGCCGGCGCCGGCCTGGCACAGGCGGCCGCGAGTGAGACGGAGGCCGTCGCGAGGAACACCAGCGTCCACATGCGCGGGCGCGTCATCGGCGGGCGCGTCATCGCCGCGGAACCGCGAGACGCATGGAGCGGCCGCGAATGCCGGTCGACAGCTGAAGGTCGAGCTCGCCCCGATCGGTCACGACCTCGCTCCGCCCGCCCCGGGCAAAGGAAAGCACCTCGCCGGTCACCGGATCCCGCACCAGGATCATCGGATGGGCCGATGCGTCCCAGCGAAGCCCCACTCGGCCGCCACCCAGCCGGGTGGCCTGCACGCGGGCCGCGCCGGCGACCGCTCCAGCCGATGCCCGCACGGTGGCGATCCGGCGGCCCCGTTCGACGAGGTGCATGGCAACCAGCCGCTCGGCGCGGTCGGGCTGCAGCGGCACCGCGAAGGCGAACTGGGCGCCGGCTGCGGGGTCATCGGCCACCGGATCGGGCGCGAAGCTTACGCGGAAGACCGACGCGCCGTCGGCCGCTCGGCCCTCGATGCTGTACGGGCCGGGCGCCGCCGGCAGTGACGGACGGGTGACTACCTGGAAGGCAGGCTCCAGCACCGGCCGCCCGTCGACGATGCGTCCCCAGACCAGCAGGCACGGCTGCATCGCCTGGGCGAAGGCGCTCCCCACGTCGGCGTGGGCGCCGCGGTAGTCCATCACGGCCGTGTACGTGTAGTCGCTGATCCACTCGTTGTTGCAGTACCCCATGAGATCCGAGTACGTGGGCGGCTTGATGCTCTGCGCGGCCACGTCGAAGCCGAAGACGCCTATGGCGCCATTGGCGTAGGGATAGTTCAGGTCCGGGTTGCCGGCACTTCCGCAGGGCGCGTGCTGGCGGCCCCAGTTGTGCCCCCACTCGTGCGCGGCCACCTGGTCCGCCCCGGAGTTATCCCAGCCGATAGCGACCGGCGACCCGACGAACCCGATGCCGGCGATGCCGCTCGAGTAGGTCGGCTGGACGACGCCGTAATAGTATCGGGAGCTGCCGTCGGGGTCGGCCGCGCGCTTCGCCTTGAGCTCGCTCAGGATCTGGGTCCAGTCGGTGCTGCTGCTGGCATCCACGGCGGGCGCGTCGGTGCTGAGCGGCGCGCGCATGTCGGCGTCATACGCGACCAGCGGATGCATCCGCATGGCGGCCGCAAGGTAGCTGGCCTTGTTGGCGCTGGTGACGTTGCCCTGGAGACCGTTGACGGTCTGCAGGATCGGCACGAACCGCACGGCGAAGGTCGTGGCGGGGCGCACGTCGAGCACCAGCGGCGTCCCCGTCGACGGGAAGCGGTTGTCCGATTCGTTGGTCTCGGCCACCGTGTTGGCGGGGTCGACTTCGGCGAGAACCGTCAAGTTCGGCTGAATGAGCGTGCCCGGCACCGGCATGTTCCAGGAGGCGCTGAGGCTGCCCTCGTTGGGCGAGAGTGGTACGGACAGGCCGTTGGCGCTGAGTATGGTGTCCTTGGTCGTGATGCCGGAGACGGCGAAACGCACTCGGACGGAGGGCGCCGCCAGGTTCGACTGGGTGGCGGTCACGAAGACACGCAGGAACCCGTCCCGATCCTTCACCAGGGGCACGGCGCCGGTGTAGGTCTGAACGCTCTGCGTCAGGTACATCCCGTCGATCCGAAGATTGAGCCCGGCGGACGATGCCAAGCTGTAGCCCACGCTGGCGGAAGCCGTGGCGCTGCTGGTGACGTTCACATTCTGGGTGCCCGGGCTCGGGTCGTATTGCGTTGCCGCCGAAGACACGCTCTGAGCCGCCACCGTGTACACGCCGGCTTCGAGCCCCGAAAGAGTGGTCGTAGTGCTGACGGGAAAATCGTACCCGTTCGGCCCGGTCACCCTCACCGACGCGGCCGTGCCCGGCGGCAGGCCCGAGATGGTGAGCGCGAGCCTGGCTCCCGTGGCGCCGTAGGTGACCTGCGCCGTTGCTGCCGTGGCACCCTGCCCCACCGTGACGGCCTGAAGGCTCTGGGCCGGCTGATAGCTCTGCCCATTGCCGCTCACGGGCTCGGCGGCGACGGTATACGCCCCGGGCGTCAGGCCGGACAGCGTCTCCGATCCCTCCGTGAGATGCGAATAACCGCCCGGCCCGGTCACGGTCACCGCGGCGGCCGTCCCGGCGGGCAGCCCGGTGACGGCGACCGCCAGGGAGCCCGTGCTTGGGCCGCTGGGATCACTGCCGCCGCAGGCGGCCAGCACGGCAAGCGCGAAGGGAATCAGGCGGCGAGCGACGAGCATGCAGTCCGTCCGGAAGAGGAGACTCAGGAATAGCCACGGACCGTCAACGGTCCTGCCGATCGGCACCGGCACCGCGAAGCGCGGGACCAGCGGAAATAGCTCCCGGGCGGCGGAGTCGTCATGAACTCGTTACGACTGATCGGCTTAGCAAGATCGTAGAGGGCCAGTCCGGCGGACGAGCGGCAACAGCCGCGCCACACCGGAAGGCGGCCCCTATGATAATGAATGGTAGGCGGGAAGGTGCAGAACTCGGCGCGGGCATGGACGCCCGCGCCGAACATCAGGCGACGGAGGGCTGCGGGCGGTATCTGGCGGCGCGGATGTGCGCCAGCAGATGGATGCCGTCGGAGCGGAAATACGGCAGCAGGTTGAGGTACCCCCCGATGTTGGCGGCCATGCCGACGAGCATGAGGTCGCCCGTGCCGGTCCCAAGCGCCGGCCGGCCGAGCACGTCCCACCAGATGACGAGCAGCGCCAGGCCGACCAGGTTGCTCAGCCCGCCAGCGGCGGAGATGATCGGCGCGCGCCACGCTTCGGGTCCCCACTCGAAACGCCACCGGCCGGCGAAGATGTCGCGATAGCCGATCGCATTGGCGTCCTCGTCCAGCAGCTGCACGGCGCCGAGAAACGGAAGCACGGCCAGGTGGACTCGACAGCCGCCGACCTGCCCCTGCCAGAGAGTCGGACCGATCCCCAGGCGAATACCCCAGATCCGGACCCCAACGAGCACCGCCGCCAGCGCATGTCCCAGCTCGTGGATCAGGAGGGCGATCCACGTGCCCACCAGGCCGATTATGAGGAATTGCGTCAGATCGCCGAAGAAGGCGTGGTAGGGCAGCAGAATTCCCGGAAATACAATCGCGGTCATCGCATCGATCCTTACGGTTTGCATTTACACCTGCCGACGGAGCGCCGGCCCTCAATCATGACCTGTGATCACAGTAAGAAACGAGAGACGAGGACGCCGGGTTCCAACTCACAGCAAGATCGCAGGCTTACCCGGGCGACCCGTCTTGGGCAGCCAGGTTTCCCGCGGCGGGTGACCGCCGTCACACCATGTTGACTCGATCGCGACTATCTAGGAGATTCCACGGGAGACATCATGGAAGAGCTTGCAACACAAACCTACTGCCAGCGCGCCGCGCTGGAGTTGGTCGCGCTCATTACCCACCAGCGCCGGCCACGCGGCCGCCAGCGGCGCGACTCGGCGCTGCTGCGCCGGTTCGTCACCGAGGTGCTGTCCTCCGGGGGTCCGTCGCCCGAGCGGCTCCAGGACGGCCCGTGGCGGGTCTCCACGCGCAAGCTGAAGAAGCGCGGGCGCGGGGGCCTCGATTTCATCCCGCTGGTGGAGCGCGGGCAGACCACCATCATGGTCTCGACGCCGCAAGAGGCGGAAGAACTGGTCGCGTTCCTCAACTATTGCGGCATGGACGATCTCTCCGCCCGCTGACCTGCCCTCTCGACCCCACCCGGAAGACTCCTCGCTAGAGCCGCTGCTCCAGCCGGTCGATCAGCTCCGCCTGCGCCGGATTGATCTTGGTCCTCGCCACGGCCGGATCGAACCACGCGCACCGGTCTACCTCGGGGTAGGTAATCCACCTGCCCGAGCCCGGAGGCCACTCGGTGCGCGCGCTGTTGCTGGTCACCCCCGCCGCCTCGGCGTCGCCCTCCCAGGCCCAGGCGTGGACGATCTTGCCGGCCTTCTGCCGGATGCTGCCCAGCGGCATGAACGGCTCGCACGGGTGGATGCCGGTCTCCTCCTCGAACTCCCGGCACGCGGCCGCCAGCAGCTCCTCGCCCTCGTTCACGATGCCCTTGGGAATGGTCCAGGCACCGGCGTCCCGGTCGCGCCAGAACGGCCCGCCCGGATGCGCCAGGAACACCTGGAGGCCGAGACCGCCGCGACGGAAGAGCAGCAGGCCCGCGCTCAGGTTGGGCCGCCGGGCCCGATGGGGGGCGGGCCCGCTCAATGGGCGTCCACAGCCGCGCCGGCGCGCTGGCGCGCCTTCCCGAGCAGGAGAATGGCCGGCGCGACGACGAGGAAGCTAAGGAGGAGAAGCATCCAGGCGTCGTTGTAGCTGAGCATGGAAGCCTCCCGCATCACCTGCTGATCGAGCAGCGCGAGCGCGCCGCGATGGGCGGCATCGGGGCCGTAGCCGTGCCGGATCAGGTTGGCGGTCAATACCTGGACACGCTCATCCACCAGCCGCTGGCCGGGATAGACGTTGGCGATCAGGTCGACCCGGTGGATTTGCGTGTGAACGGTGACGTACGTGGCCAGGATGGCGATGCCGAACGACCCGCCGAGCTGGCGAGCGAGGTTGATGAGCCCGGCCGCCTGCTGCGCCTCGTGCGGCTCGAGGCTCGCGTACGCCACGTTGTTGATGGGCGTGAAGAGGAAGCCGAGCCCCGCGCCGCGGATCACCAGTGCGAGTCGGACGTCGGGCTCTCCGGCGGCGGTGGTGAGGTGGCCGAGATCCCACATCGCGGCGACGAAGGTCGCGAGCCCGATCGCGATCAGCACCCGCGGGTCTACCAGCGGGCGGGCACCGGTCAGCAGCCGCCCGCAGAGGAGGGCCGTCACCGCCGTGGCCAGGCCGCCCGGCATCAGTGCCAGACCGGTCTCCGTAGGGGTGAAGTGCAGCAGGCTCTGGGTGAAGAGCGGGAAGATGAACACACCGCCATAAAGCCCGAACCCGAGCGCCACGAACAGGAAGATCGAGGCCGCGAGCCGCCGATTCTTGAGCACCCGGAAGTTGACCACCGGGTGCCGGTTCCTCGGCGTGAGCTCCCACCAGACCATGCTGAGGAGGCAGAGGCCGGCCACGATCGACAGGCGCAGGATCCACGGGTCGTTGAACCAGTCGTCCGCGTTCCCTTCCTCGAGCACGTACTGCAGCGCGCCCAGCCCGGCGGTGAGGAGGGTGATGCCGAGCCAGTCGACGCTGCCGCCCCGGCGCCGCTGCCCGGGCGGGTCCTTGAGAAAGGTCGTGACCAGAAACGTCGAGAGAATCGCGATCGGGACGTTGATGAAGAAGCACCAGTTCCAGCTGTAGTTGTCGGTGATCCACCCGCCGAGTGTGGGGCCGAGCGTGGGCGCCACGATGATGCCGAGGAGAAAGATCGACTGGACGAGCCCCTGCTGCTCGCGGGGGAAGATCTGGCGGATCGTGGCCTGCGCGGTGGAGAGCAGCGCCGCGCCGCCCGCGCCCTGGACGATGCGCCAGACCACCAGCTCCTCGAGCGAGTGCGAGGTGCCGCACAGGAAGGAGGCGACGGCGAACAGGATGATCGAGGCGGTGAGGTAGCGCCGCCGGCCGAAGCGCTCGGTGAAGAACGCGGTCATCGGAAGCACGACGACGTTGGACAGGATGTAGCCGGTGCTGACCCAGCTGATCTCCTGTTGGGTGGCGCCCAGATTCCCGGCCATCTGCGGCAGGGCCACGTTGACGATCGTCGTGTCGAGCACCTCCATGATCGCCGCGGTAATGAGGCCGAGCAGGATGATCCACCGCTCGGCCCCGATCCGTTCGGTCTCGACTGCGCCTGTCGTCACGTCGCTCCGCTCCGCCGGTGGACTCTCGGCCGAAACCTAGCACCGCTCCGTGCGCGAGTCGCCGGTCAGGGCCGCCGCTGCAAGGCGGTCGATGGCGACGGACACCAGGCCAGCGGCCGGGCGCCGGGCATGGGATCAGCCACGAGTCATCGGCCCAGCACCTCCCGGGTCATCGCGCTGTCCACCCGCCCCGTCGGTCCCCGTACCGATCGCACCCAGCCGCCAGTCTCCACCCAGGCGTCCACCTTCGGCTGCGCGCGCCCGACCACGAGCCGCGGCACGGGCGCGCGCACCCGCCAGGCGTAGGGCACCCAGGCGCCGCTCTGGAGCCGCCGGATACGCACTTCGCCGCCGGCCCGCTCCCGCGGGATCCACCCCGGCAGGTTCACGTACGCGAACTCGATGCGCCGGAGCTCGAGCGAAGCACGGTCCAACACCACCATTCCCGCGACATCGGCCCGTCCTTCGCGTCGCGACGGGGCGAACCTCACACGCACCTCGCCCCCCGCATCCTCCTCGACCCGGAAACAATGTGACGCGAGGAACCAGTCGCTGAACAGTGCCCGCGCGTCGAGGCCGTAGTACACCGGGCCCCGCGCCGACCCGATGTCGGTCCAGCCCTGACCTGGACCGTCGGTGCGGACGAAACCCCAGCGCTCCAGGGTATCGGGGAGCGCGCTCTGGATCGGCCAGCTCGCGAGGCGTCCCACGCCGACGCTGGAGCTGTCCTCGAGCTCGAGCGCCGGGGTGTAGCGCGCGAGATACCATTCGCTGGAGAACCCGATGGTGCCGTCATCCGCCGTCGCCTGCGCCAGCGCGAGGGCGGTCTGGGCCACCTCGAGCAGCCGGCTCACCACGGCGTCGCCATCGAGTCGGATGCCGCAGCGCGGCCGCCGCGCCTCGACGGTGATGGTGGGCAGCGCGTACGGCTCGGCCTCGATCCGAAGCAGCAGCGGGTGAGTCGCGCCCGCCGCCAGCTCGAACGTCGGCGAGGTCCAGGCCTGCCATCCGATCTGGCGCACGACGATCCGGTAGCGGCCCGCGCTCCCGGCAGCCAGCGTGTACCCGCCGGACGCACTGGTGGCTGCGCGGGTCACATCCCGACCGGCACTGTCTACCAGCACTACGAGCGCCCCGGCGACCGGGGTGTCCCCGGGCAGCTGGAGCACCCGTCCCAGCACCGCCTGCGCGGGGCACGACGGCACCCGTGTGAGCAGCAGGAGCACCGCCGTGGCGGGCATCGCGAAGGACCGGCGGACGAAGTGCACGGATGGCGTCGTCAGGGTTGCAGGATGGAAGCTGGAAAGGGCCATGGGTGGCGGACGGTCTGCAATCAACCACTCGGCGTTGAGCGGGCGCAAGCTTGCGTTTCGGCATTTGTTCGGGTACTGTGAGATCGTCTCATTTGCGGGAGTCATTCCATGCTGCACGTGCCCGATCTCGAGCGGAAGCTCGACACCTTGATCGGCCTCGCGGTCGACGACCGGGATGGTGCCCCGCCCCGCCTCCGCCACACACGGGACGTCGGCGCGCTCGGCCCGGTCAACATCCGGGAGCTCCGGGCCCGTGGCGGCGGGCGCAATCGGCTGCTCCGTATCCTGATGACCAACGCCTGCAGCTACAACTGCGACTATTGCCCGATGCGGCGAGATCGGGAGATGCCGCGCACGCTGCTCAAGCCCGAAGAGCTGGTGCGGATCTTCCTCGGCGCCCTCCGGCGCGGCTGGGTGGACGGCCTCTTCGTCACGACCGGCATTCCCAGCAATCCGGTCCGGGTCATGGACCAGCTCATTGCCGCGCTGGAGCTGCTGCGGGAACGGCATGGCTTCGCCGGGTATGTCCACGTCAAGCTCGTGGCCGGCGCCGAGCCGGCGCAGATCGAGCGGCTCACCGCGCTCGCGAGCAGGATCTCGCTCAACCTCGAGGCCCCATGCGGCCAGAGCCTCACGCAGATCGCGCCCGACAAGAGCCTGCCCGTGGCGCTGGAGAATCTCGAGCGCGTGCGGGCGATCGTGCTCGAGGAGCGGGTGGCGCGGTCCCACGGCCGCCCGGTGGACGCGCTGCATCCTCGAGGCGTCGCCGGCATGACGACCCAGTTCGTGGTCGGCGCCACGCCCGATACCGACCGCACGCTGCTCCAGACGGTGGCCCGGCTCCAGGCCGGCGGCGGCATCCACCATACGCACTTCAGCGCGTTCCGGCCGATCATCGACACGCCGATGGAGAACGTGGCCGCCACGCCCGCGCTCCGGGAGCACCGGCTGTACCAGGCCGACTATCTCCTGCACGACTACGGGTTTACCGAGGACGAGGTGGTCTACGAGCCGTCGGGAAACCTGCCGCTCTCGGTGGACCCCAAGGCGGCCTGGGCCCTGGCACACCCCGAGCGGTTTCCGGTGGAGGTCACCCGTGCACCCTACGAGGAGCTGATGCGGGTGCCGGGCATCGGGCCCGGGTCGGCCCGGCGGTTGGTGGCCGAGCGGGCCGGCCTGACGTTGCGCGGACTCCGGGATCTGCGCGGGCTGGGCGTCGTCACGACCCGGGCGGCGGGGTTCCTCACGCTCCGGGGCCGGCGGCTCCAGACGACGCGGTGGACCGAGCAGCTGGGATTCTGGTCGCCCGAGGCGGAGGCGGGGCGCTATCACTTGACCTACCAGGTGAGCCCGGGAACGTTCCGGTGAGTCGCAGCGCGGGTTGACAGCGAAGAGGAGTTCGACGATCATTGAACTGTGAGCACACGCAGCGCATTTCGGATTACCGGGCGGCAGTTCGAGCTCATCGCCAAGGCCTTGGCCGATCCTCGGCGCATGGCCCTGCTCGAGACCATCGCCGCCGAGAAGGCGTGTCCCTGCCAGCGGTTGCGGGATCAGTTCCCCGTGTCCAAGGCGACGATCTCGCACCACATCAAGGAGTTGGTGCGCGCGGGCCTGGTGGATGCCCGCAAGGAAGGGCAATTCCTCCACTGCGAAGTGCGGCGCGACGTCCTCGGCGCGTATACCGCCGAGCTGCTGCGGCGGACAGGCCGGGTAGACGGTGCCGGAGCGTAACGGCACCGTAACACGGTGGAGTCAGGATCCGCGGCCCGCCGCCCCGGATGGCGACGAATTTGTTAGACAGTTGTCAAACTATCGTAACACGACACGGCCCCGGCCCGGGGCCGCGCGCACTCAGGGGAGGAAGGCAATGCCGTCCCGGTCGCTCGTGGTCAGTGTCTTGTTGTTCGGCAGTTCGTTACTCGGCTGCTCCGCCAAACCGCCGGCGCCGCCGCCGCCGCCCGCCGTCACGGCGGCGCCCGTCCTCCAGCGCGACATCGCGGAATGGGACGAGTTCAGCGGCCGGCTCGAAGCGGTGGACCAGGTCGAGATCCGGCCCCGCGTCTCGGGCTACATCAAGCGCGTGACGTTCACCGAGGGGCGGGAGGTTCGGAAGGGCGAGGTGCTCTTCGAGATCGATCCCCGGGAGTACCAGGCCGAGCTCGAGCGCGCGCAGGCCCAGTTGGAGCAGGCCCGCGCAGCGGCCGATCTGGCGCAGCGGGAGGTGAACCGCGCCGAGAAGCTGGTCAACGTGCAGGCCATCTCCCGCGAGGAGTTCGACAGCCGGACCAGCGCCCAGGAGAACACCGTCGCGGCCGTGCGGGCGGCCGAGGCCGCCGTCGCGACCGCGCGGCTCAACCTCGGCTGGACCGCCGTCCGCTCGCCGATCGCCGGCCGGGTCAGCCGCGCGGAAGTGACCGAGGGCAACCTCGTGCAGTCCGGGCCGCCGGATGCGACCCTGCTCACGACGGTCGTCTCCCTCGATTCCATCTATCTCTACTTCGACAGCGACGAGCAGACCTACCTGCGCTACTCCGGCCGTGCGGCCGCCGCGGGCAACCGGGGCTGGCGCGACGCGCGCTTCCCGGTCTACCTCGGCCTGGCCAACGAGACCGGCTTCCCCCACGAGGGCCATCTGGACTTCGTGGACAATCGGATCGACCCCGCCAGCGGGACCATCCGCACACGCGCGATCTTCACCAACCGTGACCGTCGGTTCACGCCGGGGCTCTTCGCCCGGGTGAAGCTGGTGGGCAACAAGAGCGCCCCCGCGCTGCTGGTGCGCGACGCGGCCATCGGCACCGACCAGGACCGCAAGTTCGTGCTGGTCGTCGGCAAAGGCGACAGCCTCGAGTACCGCCCGGTCGAGATCGGGCGCCTGAGCGACGGGCTGCGCATCGTGCGCAAGGGTCTCCAGGCCGGCGAGAAGGTCGTCGTCAACGGGCTCATGCGGGTGCGCCCCGGCATGAAGGTCGCGCCGACGCTCGTGGCCATGGTGCCGGATTCGTCCGCCGCCGCCGGCATCGAGCACGATTCGGCCGGCGCCACCGTCGCGGAGCGCTAGCCCATGCGACTGTCCCGCTTCTTCATCGACCGGCCGATCTTCGCGGCCGTGCTCTCGATCGTGATCTTCATCGCCGGCCTGATCGCGATGCTGTCGCTGCCGGTGAGCGAGTATCCCGAAGTCGTTCCGCCGTCGATCGTGGTCCGCGCGATCTACCCTGGCGCCAACCCGCGCGTGCTGTCCGAGGCCGTCGCGACGCCGCTCGAAGAGCAGATCAACGGCGTCGAGAACATGCTCTACATGTCGTCCCAGGCCACTTCGGACGGCGTGCTCACGCTGACCGTGACCTTCCGGGTCGGCACCGACGTCGACCTGGCCCAGGTGCAGGTGCAGAACCGGGTCAGCCAGGCCCTGCCGCGGCTGCCGGACGAGGTCCGCCAACTGGGCGTCACGACGGTCAAGAGCTCGCCCAACTTCATCATGGTCGTGCACCTGGTCTCGCCCGACCACCGTTACAACGACGTCTATCTCAGAAACTACGGCCTGCTCCAGATCAAGGACGTGATCGCCCGCATCCCCGGGATCGGCCAGGTCCAGGTCTTCGGTGGCGGCGACTATGCCATGCGGATCTGGCTGGATCCCGGCAAGGTGGCGGCCCGCGGACTCACGGCCGGCGACGTCGTGTCCGCCATTCGGGAGCAGAACGTGCAGGTCGCGGCCGGCGTGGTGGGCGCACCGCCGATGCCGGTGCCGGTGGACTACCAGCTCAGCGTGAACGCCCGCGGCCGGCTGGTCGACGAGAAAGAGTTCGGTGACATCGTCCTCAAGAGCGGCGCCAACGGCGAGATCACCCGGCTTCGCGACGTGGGCCGCATCGAGCTCGCCGCCGGCGACTACGCACTCCGCTCGCTGCTGGACAACCAGTCCGCGGTGGGTATCGGCATCTTCCAGGCGCCGGGGTCGAATGCGCTCCAGCTGTCGTCCACCGTGCGTGCGACGATGGAGGAGCTCAAGAAGAACTTCCCCGAGGGGCTCGAGTACCGGATCGTCTACGACCCGACCATCAACGTGCGGGACGGCATCCGGGAGGTCGTGAAGACCCTGTTCGAGGCGATCCTCCTCGTGGTGTTCGTGGTGGTGCTGTTCCTGCAGACCTGGCGGGCTTCGATCATTCCGCTGGTGGCGGTGCCGATCTCGATCGTCGGCACGTTCGCGATCCTGCTCGGGTTCGGCTTCTCGATCAACACGCTGTCGCTGTTCGGCCTGGTGCTCGCCATCGGCATCGTGGTGGACGACGCGATCGTCGTGGTGGAAAACGTCGAGCGCAACATCGAGGCGGGGCTCTCCCCCAAAGAGGCCTCGTACAAGGCGATGGAGGAAGTCAGCGGCCCGATCATCGCCATCGCCCTGGTCCTCAGCGCCGTCTTCGTGCCGGTCGCGTTCCTGAGCGGCCTCACCGGTGAGTTCTACCGCCAGTTCGCCCTCACGATCGCGTTCTCGACGGTGATCTCGGCGGTGAACTCGCTGACCCTGAGCCCGGCCCTCAGCGCGATCCTGCTCAAGTCCCGCGAGGCCCCACCGGACCGGTTCACCCGGCTGCTCGACCGAAGCCTGGGCTGGCTTTTCCGGCCGTTCAACCGGGTCTTCACCCGCGGCTCCCAGCGGTATGGTGCGGCGGTGGCGCGCATTCTCCGGCGGAGCGGCATCGCGCTGGCGGTGTATGCCGGCCTGGTCGTGCTCACGCTGTTCGGGTTCAACAAGGTGCCGCACGGCTTCGTGCCCACGCAGGACAAGCAGTACCTCGTGGCCTTCGCCCAGCTGCCCGACGCGGCCACGCTCGACCGGACGGAGAAAGTCATCCGCGAGATGGCCGACATCGGCCGCAAGCAGCCGGGCGTCGAGAACGCCGTGCAGTTTCCCGGCCTCTCGATCAACGGCTTCGTCAACGCGCCGAACGCCGGCATCGTGTTCTTCACGCTCAAGCCGTTCGACGAGCGGCATGGCAAGGACGAGTACGGCCTGAACATCGCCGGCGCGCTCAACGGCAAGTTCTCGGGCATTCAGGACGCCTTCGTGGCCGTGTTCCCACCCCCGCCGGTCAACGGGCTGGGCCAGGTCGGTGGGTTCAAGCTGGAGCTGGAGGATCGCGCCGGTCTCGGCGAGACCGCGCTGAATGACGCCACGCAGGCACTGCTCGGGAAGGCGTATCAGACGCCGGCGCTCACCGGCCTGTTCTCGAGCTACCGGATCAACGTTCCACAGCTCGAGGTCGAGGTCGACCGGGAGAAGGTGAAGCGGGAAGGCATCTCGCTCACCGACCTGTTCCAGACCATGCAGGTCTACCTCGGGTCGGTCTACACCAACGACTTCAACCGGTTCGGCCGCACCTACCAGGTCAAGGTACAGGCGGACGCGCAGTACCGCGCGACGGCGGAGAACATCGCACAGCTCAAGGTGCGGAATGCGCAGGGTGACATGGTGCCGCTCGGTTCCGTGGTCCAGGTCAAGGAATCGCACGGGCCCGACCAGGGGCTGCGCTACAACGGCTACCCCGCGGCCGACATCAACGGCGGCCCTGCGCCCGGCTTCAGCTCGGGTCAGGCGGAGGCGGCCATCGAGGCGATTGCGCAGGAGGTTTTGCCGAACGGCATCGGCTACGAGTGGACCGACCTCAGCTACCAGCAGCGGCTGTCCGGCAGCACGGCGATCTTCGTCTTCCCGCTCTGCGTGCTGCTGGCCTTCCTGGTGCTCGCGGCGCAGTACGAGAGCTGGTCGCTGCCGCTCGCGGTCATCCTGATCGTGCCGATGTCCCTCCTGTGTGCCATCACGGGCATATGGCTCACAAAGGGCGACAACAACATCTTCACCCAGATCGGGTTCCTGGTGCTCATCGGCCTCGCGTGCAAGAACGCGATTCTGATCGTGGAGTTCGCGCGCGAGCTCCACCTGCAGGGCCGTTCGCCGGTGGAAGCGGCGCTGGAGGCGTGCCGCATCCGGCTTCGGCCCATCCTCATGACCTCGTTCGCCTTCATCATGGGCGTGCTGCCGCTGGTGTTCTCCAGTGGCGCCGGCGCCGAGATGCGGCATGCCATGGGCGTAGCCGTGTTCTCCGGGATGCTCGGCGTCACGTTCTTCGGCCTGGTTCTGACGCCGGTGTTCTATGTCACGATCCTGCACCTCGTCGAACGCCGGCGGGCGCGCACGGCGCCCGCCGAGCAGCCGGCCCGGGAGGCGATCCATGCGTAAGCCCATCTTCCCGGCAGTCGTCCTGGCCGCGGGTCTGGCGGCCTGTGCCGGCGCGCCCGGCTACCGGTCGTCCGACGTGCCGGTGCCGCCGGCCTTCCGCGAGGGCACGGTCGACACGACGCGGTCCCCGGCGGAGCGGATGCCGCCTCGTCCCGTCTTCGACAGCACCGCGCCCGTCGGCGCCGTCTCCGACTCCGTGGTGCCGCCCGCCATCCCGACACCCGCGCCCCCTGCCGTCGATGGAGTGCCGGCGGACAAGTCGGCCTACTGGCGGACGCTGGGAGATTCGACCCTCGACCGGCTGATCGGCGAGGTGATCCAGGCCAATCTCGACGTGCGCGCCGCTGCTGCGCGCGTGCGGGGGGCGCGGGCGGCGCGCTCAGAAGTGAGACTCGACTTCGTGCCGACGGTCACGGTCGCCGGCGGATACACCCGCCAGCGGCTGTCGAGTGCGACGTTTCCGATCGGCAACGGCGGCGCGTTCCCCGACCAGGACATCTGGGACGCCGGCTTCGACGCGTCCTGGGAGCTGGACCTGTTCGGCCGGGTGCGGCGGAGCGTCCAGGCGCAAGGTGCGCTCGTCGGCGCGGCCAGCGAGGATCTGCGCGACGTCCAGGTGTCTCTCACGTCCGAGGTGGCCCGCACGTACTTCGAGCTGCGCGGCGCGCAGGAGCGGCTCGACGTAGCGCGCCGCAACGCCGACAACCAGCGGCGTACGCTCGAGGTCACCCAGCAGCGACTCGATGCCGGCCGCGGCACGGCGTTCGATACCGAGCGGGCGCGGACGCAGTTGGGCTTCACGTTGGCGTCCATTCCCGCGCTCGAGGCCCAGGTGGCTTCGTCGCAGTACCAGATCGGAGTGCTGGTCGGCCGGCCACCGGCCAGGCTGGCCGAGGAGCTGGGTCAGGCCGCGGGCATCCCCGTGCTCCCGGCGAGTGTGGTCGTGGCCAGCCCCGACTCGCTCATCCGGCGGCGCCCGGACGTCTCGGCGGCCGAGCGGCAGGTGGCGGCGGAGCGCGCCTTCGTCGGCGCGGCCAAGGCGGACTACCTGCCGCGGGTGACGGTCGGCGGGAGCGCCGGATACTCGGCCGCCGACCTCGGCGGGCTGGGTGACGAGGGCTCATTCCGGTACGCTGTCGGGCCCGTGATCTCGTGGCCGGCGCTCAACCTCGGCCGCGTCAAAGCGCGGGTGGACGCGAGCCGTGCGCGGGCGGCGGAAGCCGAAGCCCAGTACTCGCAGACGGTGCTGCAGGCGCTGCAGGAGGTGGAGACGGGGCTGGTCCGGTACCGGACGGCGCGGACACGGGTCGAGCGGATCCGGGATGCGGCCTCGGCGAGTGCGCGCGCCGCGGAGCTGGCGCGCCTTCGCTTCGAGGGCGGCGTGGCCGACTTCCTCGCGGTACTCGACGCGGAGCGGACCCAGCTCGACGCCGAGGATCGGCTCGCCCAGGCTCGCACCGACGCGGCGACCTCGTATGCGGCACTCTACAAGGCCCTTGGCGGCGAACGGCCGGAGGGAGCAGCCCCGATGCCCTGAAGACCCGGGCACTGGCCTAAGGGTTTCCCTGATGACTATTTTGGCCTGGTGCCCAAACTTGCATGTATGCCTACGAAGGAGCGTGCGGGCCTCCGCATCCTCATCCTCGAGGATGATCCCCGTGACGCCGAACTCGAGGCCCACGCGCTCCGGCGCGTGGATCCTGCTTGCGCGGTGCAGGTGGTGGACAGCCGTGGAGCCTTCACCCACGCGCTCGATTCCTTCGCGCCGGATGTGGTACTCTCCGACAGCGGCGTAGCGGGCTTTCGTGCGCTCGACGCGCTGCACCTGCTCCAGAGCAACCTTCCTTCCTCGCCGCTCGTGCTGGTCTCGGGCACCCTGGAGCAAACCGGCACCGAGTGTCTCAAGGCGGGCGCCGCGGATTTCGTTCCCAAGACCGAGCTCGCCAGGCTGGGCTGCGCCATCCGCCTGGCCCTGGAGATCCGGGCACCGCTCCGCCGGCTGTCGGCACGCCAGAGTTCGGTGTTCCAGCGCCTGGCCGCGGGACAATCCACCAAGGAGATCGCCAGCCAGCTTCGCATATCCGTCAAAACGATCGAGACCCACCGCGCACAGGTGATGAGGCGGCTCGAGATTCACGACCTGGCTGGCCTGGTCCGATACGCCATCCGGGTCGGGGTCGTCTCCTCCGATCGGTGAGAGCGACAGAACTCAGCGCTCACTCAGCAATTTCCCGATGGCGTTCTGAGGGTTTCGTCGTAGCTTAAGCGGCTCCCCCCCCCGCCGTGCCTCCAGGAGATGCCGACCTGAAGTCGGACCCACCGCGCCCGCCACTCCCCCGACCGGCCACCGGTTCGGGGAACGATCGCTTACCTCCCGGCCGCGGAGGTCAGCTCGGTCTGGCCGTGGCCTTCATTCTCCTCGTCGGCGTGGGTGTCACCAGCCTTCGAAGCACTTCCGCGACCTTGCGGAGCACCTCCTGGCTGGCGGAATCCAACGCCATCGAGGAGCGCCTGCAGCGCACGTCCACCGGATTGAGCGAGGTCGAGAATGCCGCGCTCGGGTATGCCCTGACCGGCGACGATCCCTTCGTCGTCCGGTACGACTCCGCGAAGGCGGCCCTGGCCAGCGGTCTCGACGGGCTTCACACGCTTACCGCCGACCAGCCGACGGAACGCCCCCGCGTCGATACCCTCGCGGCCCTCGTCGCCAGCCAGCTCCGCCTGTTCGAGGGGGTGATCGCCACCCGCCGTGCCCGCGGCGCCGCGGCGGCAAGCTCGCTGCTCGAACAGGGTCGCGAGGGCGCGTCGATGACTCGGATCCGGTTCCTGCTCGACACCATGGCGGTGACGGAGCAGGCGCACGCGGGCGAGCATGGCGCGGAGATGCGCGCGCGCGCCGCGACGGCCCGCCTCGCCGTGTCGATCGGCACGGTCCTGGGGTTCGTCCTGGTGGGGCTCGCTGCCTACACGGTGCGCCGGGAGCTCGCCGCCCGGCGCCGGGCCGAGGAGCGATTCCGCACGGTGGTGGAGGCAGCGGCGAGTGGACTCATCATGGCCGATCGGACCGGCGCCATCGTGCTCGCCAATCGCGAGGCGCACCGGATGTTCGGCTTTGCGCCGGGCGAGCTCACCGGCGAGCCGGTCGAGCGGCTGGTGCCTTCCGCCGCCCGGTCGCAGCACCCCAGCTTTCGCACGGGATTCATGGCGCACCCGCAGCCGCGGGCGATGGGCGCCGGCCGGGACCTCTTCGGCGTCCGCAAGGACGGCAGCGAGATTCCGGTCGAGATCGGCCTCAGCCCTATCGCCATGTCGGACGGGCTCTTCGTACTCGCGTCGGTAGTCGACATCACCGAGCGCAAGCGCGCCGACGAGGCGCTTCGCGCCGGCGAGCGGCAGCTGGGCGAGTACGCCCAGTTGCTCGACCTGGCCCACGTCCTGGTGCGCGACATGGATGGCCGGATCCGCCTGTGGAATTCGGGCGCGGAACGCCTGTACGGCGTCTCCCGGGCCGAGGCGGTCGGCCAGCTCTCCCAGGAGCTGCTCCACACCGAATTTCCGGAGCCGCTGGCCGACATCGAGGCGGATCTGCTCCGGTCGGGGCACTGGCAGGGGCAGATGATCCACCGGACCCCGAGCGGCCAGCGCATCATCGTGGCCAGCCACTGGGTGCTGCAGCGCGATGCCCTGGGCCGTCCCACCTCGGTGCTCGAGGTGAACAATGACATCACCGAGCGCAAGCGGGTGGAATCGCGCTTCCGCGCGATCGTGGAGTCGGCCCCCAGCGGCATGATCATGGTCGATCACGACGGCCGTATCGTCCTCGTGAACCGCGAGATCGAGCGGTTGTTCGGGTACGCGCGCGAGGAGCTCCTGGGCCAGCCGGTGGAGCTGCTGGTCCCCCGGCGGATGCGCGAACGCCACCCTTCGTTCCGCACGGGATTCTGGACCAACCCCCAGGTGCGGGCGATGGGCAGCGGGCGGGACCTGTTCGGCATCCACAAGAACGGCGGGGAGATCCCGGTGGAGATCGGGCTCATCCCGATCGAGATGGACGAGGGCCCGGTCGTGCTCGCCTCGATCGTCGACATCACCGTGCGCAAGCGGGCGGAGGAGGAGCTCCGGCGCTCGAACGACGAGCTGGAACGGTTCGCCTACGTGGCTTCACACGACCTGCAGGAGCCGCTGCGCATGGTGGCGAGCTTCGTCCAGCTGCTGGGACAGCGGTACAAAGGCAAACTGGACGCGGACGCCGACGAGTTCATCGGCTACGCGGTCGACGGGGCCCATCGCATGCAGCAGCTGATCCAGGACCTGCTGACCTACTCGCGGGTCGGCACCCGCGGTGGGGCCCTCGTCCCGACCGACACGGGCGAGGCGCTCGACCGCGCGCTGGCGAACCTGAGGCTCGCACTCGACGAATCCGGGTCGCTCGTCACCCGCGACCCCCTTCCGGTGGTGCGTGGCGACCCGGGGCAGCTCGAGCACCTGTTTCTGAACCTGGTGGGGAACGCGATCAAGTTCCGCAGCTCCGAGCCGTCCCGGATTCACGTCTCGGCGACCGACGCGGGGCCGGAGGGCTGGCGCATCAGCGTGAAGGACAACGGGATCGGAATCGAGGCGGATTACTACGAGCGGATCTTCGTCATCTTCCAGCGGCTCCACGGCCGGGAGCAGTACGGCGGCACCGGCATCGGGCTGGCGATCGCCAAGAAGATCGTGGAGCGTCATGGGGGCCGCATCTGGGTGGACTCCGAGCCGGGCCGGGGAGCCACCTTCTCATTCACGCTGCCGGCGGACGGCGTCTCATGAACCACTCCTCCAACGTCGGCGTGCCCATCGAGATCCTGCTGATCGAAGACAACCCCGCCGACGTCCGCCTGACGCGCGAGGCCTTGAAGGACGCCAGAGTGTGGAACCAGGTGCACGTCGCCCCCGACGGCGTGGAAGCGCTGGCGTACCTCCGTCGGGAGGGCAAGTATGAGCAGGCGCCCCGGCCGGACCTGATCCTGCTCGACCTCAACCTGCCCAGGAAGGATGGGCGGGCGGTGCTCGAGGAGATCAAGCGGGACGAGTCGCTCAAGCACATCCCGGTCGTCGTGCTCACGACGTCGCAGGCCGAGCAGGACATCCTGTCGAGCTACCGGCTCCGGGCCAACGCGTTCGTGACTAAGCCGGTGGACCTGGAGCAGTTTCTCAAGGTCGTGCACTCCATCGAGCACTTCTGGCTCGAGATCGTCAAGCTGTCGCGTCCATGAGGCCGAGATGACGGATTCCGAGCCCCGGCAGCTCACCGTCCTGCTCGTCGAGGACAACGACGGTGACGCGCGCCTCATCGCGGAGCTGCTCAGGCTCCCCGTGGGGGCGCTCCGACTCGAGCACGTCGACCGGCTGGCTCCCGGGCTGGAGCGCCTGGCCCAGGGCGGCGTCGATGTAGTGCTGCTCGATCTCGGCCTGCCGGACAGCCAGGGCCGCGCGACCTTCGCGGCCGTGCGGCACGCGGCGCCGGAGGTGCCGATCATCATCCTCACCGGCCTCGGGGATGAGGCGCTGGCCATCCGCATGGTCCGGGCGGGCGCCCAGGACTACCTGGCCAAAGGGGAGGTGGACGCCAACCTCCTGCGGCGCGCGATCCGGTACGCCGTCGAGCGGCATCGCGCGGACGTCGAGATCCGCCGGTTAAATGAGACGCTGGAAGGGCGGGTTGCAGAACGCACCAGCCAGCTCGAGGCGGCCAACGGGGAGCTCCGCCGCCGCGAGCGTGAGCTGCAGGAGTACCTCGACGCCATGTCGACGCTGAGCGCCAAGGTCGCGCCCGACGGCCGGATTCTGCTGGTGAACCAGATCGCCCTGGAGGCGAGCGGGCTGCCCCTCGACGAGCTGCTGGGGACCGGATTCCTGGACGGCCAGTGGTGGAGCTACGACCCACGGGTCCAGCAGCGGGTTCGCGACGCGTTCTGCCGGGCGGTAGGCGGCGCCACCGTCACCTACGAGGAGAAGCTGCGGGCGTTCGGGCGGGTGATGACGATCATGTTCTCGCTGGTGCCGATCACCGGCGCGGACGGCACCCTGGCCTACATCGTGGCGGAAGGGCGCGACATCACGCGCCGGGTCGAAGTGGAAGAAGCACTGCAGTCGGCCAACCGCGAGCTCGAGGCCTTCACCTACTCCGTGTCCCACGACCTCCGGGCGCCGCTGCGCCAGATCGACGGCTTCTCGCGCATCCTGTCCGAGAGCTTGTGGTCCGACCTGGACGAGAAGGACCGCCACTATCTGACGCGCATCCAGGAAGGCACCAAGCACATGGGCCGCCTGGTGGACGACCTGCTGGCCCTGGCGCGGCTTGGCCAACAGAGTCCTCGCGCCCGGGAGACGCCGCTGACTCCGATCGTGCTCGACGTCATCGCGGGGCTCGGCTCCGATACGGCGGATCGGGAGGTGGAGTGGGTGGTCGGCGAGCTTCCGACGGCGGTGTGCGATCCGGGGCTGATGCGCATCGTATTCACCAACCTGGCCTCCAACGCGCTCAAGTACACCCGCCCGCGCCCGCGGGCCACGGTCGAGATCGGGTGTACGTCGCACGAGGGGCGCCCCGCCCTGTTCGTGCGCGACAACGGCGTCGGCTTCAACATGAAATATGCCGACAAGCTCTTCGGGGTCTTCCAGCGCCTGCACCGGTCCGAGGAGTTCGAGGGGACCGGCGTGGGGCTCGCGACGGTGCAGCGGATCGTGCACAAGCACGGCGGCGAGATCTGGGCAGATGCGGCGCCCGACGCGGGGGCGACCTTCTATTTCACGCTCGGTTCGATGGCCGAGCCCGCCGCCGCGTCCACCCAAACATTCGAACCGGACCACGGATGAGCCGCGAGCCCCTGCGAGTCCTGATCCTGGAACACACCCTGGCCGACGCCGAGCTCAGCATCGCGGAGCTCGAGCGCGCGGCCTACGAGGTCCAGGCCACCGTGGTGGGCGGGCGGGACGAGTTCCTCGCGGAGCTCGCCCGCGAGGCTCACGACGTGGTGCTCGCCGACTACCGCCTCCCCGACTGGAACGGCCTGGAAGCCTTCGCCGACCTCCGGACCCGAGGCTGGGAGACCCCGTTCATTCTGGTCACCGGCACGCTCGGCGAGGAGCGGGCGGTGGAATGCGTCAAGCTCGGGGTCGCCGACTATGTCCTCAAGCACAACCTGGCGCGCCTGCCCCTCGCGGTCCGCCGGGCGCTCGAGGAGCAGCGGGTGCGGGCCGAGCACACCAGGGCGGCAGAGATGATCCGGAAGCTGACCCAGGCGGTGGACCAGAGTCCGGCCGCAGTGATCATCACCGATACCGCCGGGGTCATTCAGTACGTCAACCAGCGGTTCACCGACCTGACCGGGTTCACGGCCGGCGAAGCGCTGGGCCGGAATTCGAGGCTGCTCAAGTCCCCCCACACGCCACCCGAGGTACACCGCGATCTATGGGAGAGCGTGCTGGAGGGGCGAGTCTGGCAGGGCGAGCTGCAGAACCGCATGAAATCCGGTGCGGTCCGGTGGCATGCGGTGACCATCGCGCCGGTACGCAGCCCTGAGGGGGCCGTAACGCATTTCCTCGCGACGCAGGAGGACGTCACCGACCGGAAGCGCGCCGAGCAGGAGTTACGCGATCGGGATGAGCGCTTCCGGCAGCTGGCGGAGAACATCCGGGAAGTGTTCTTCGTCGTGGACGTCGGCCTCACGGAAACGCTGTACATCAACCCGGCCTATGAGACGATCTGGGGCCGGACCTGCCAGAGCGTGTACGAGGATCCCCGCTCCTTCATCGCGCCGATTCCGGAGGAGGACCGGGCCGGCCTGTTCGCCAGCTTCGGGGCATTGCGAGAGGGGAAGCAGCCGGGCGAATCGGAGTTCCGGGTCGTCCGGCCGGACGGCGAGATCCGCTGGGTCCGGTCGCACGCGGTGGCGGTGCGCGACGAGCGGGGTGAGGTCTACCGGATCTGCGGTGTGGCGCAGGACGTCACGGAGCGCCGGCACGCGCAGGAAGAGCTGGAGGAGAGCGAGGCGCTCCTGCGCAAGCTCACGGAAGCCTCGTTCGACGCCATCTTTCTCAGCGAGGACGGCGTCGTGACCGAGGCCAACCGGGGCTTCGCCGACCTGTTCGGCACCACGCTCGAAGAGGCGGTGGGCCGGCCGGCGGCCGAGTTCGTCGCCGAGGAGTCGCTGGAAACGTTGCGGCAAGGCATGCGTGAGGGCGGGCAAGGCACGCACGAGCTGGTGGGCCGTCGGAAGAACGGCGAAAGGCGCTTCCTGGAAGCGACCTTCCGAACGCACGTCACCCGGGGGCGGACCCGCAGCCTCACCGCGCTGCGCGACCTGACCGAGAAGCGCACGCTGCAGGCACAGTTCCACCAGTCGCAGAAGATGGAAGCCGTCGGCCGCCTGGCCGGCGGCGTGGCGCACGATTTCAACAACCTGCTCACCGTCATCACCAGCTATGCCGACCTGGTCCTCGAGGATATGGCACCCACAGACCCGAGCCGCGAGGCCCTGGAGCAGATCCGCCAGGCGGCGGACGGCGCTACCGGGCTGACCCGGCAGCTCCTGGCGTTCAGCCGCCAGCAGGTGATCGCCCCCAAGCGACTGAACCTCGATGACGTCGTCCGCGGCGCCCAGCAGATGCTCAAGCGGCTCATCGGCGAGGACATCGAGCTGATCACGCAGCTGGGCGGGGCCGCCACCGTGAAGATCGACCCCGGCCACCTCGAGCAGATCATCATGAACCTGGCGGTGAACGCGCGAGACGCGATGCCCTCGGGCGGCCGCCTGGCCCTCGAGACGGGCACGGTCCAGGTCGACATCGCCACGGCGCGGCAGCACGGGCTCGAGCGGCCCGGTCGCTTCGCCCGCCTGCTGGTGACCGATACCGGCGTCGGGATGGACGAGACGACCCGCGCGCGTCTCTTCGAGCCGTTCTTTACGACCAAGGGGCCG
Source organism: uncultured Gemmatimonadales bacterium (assembly GCA_963815515.1). GTDB lineage: Bacteria > Gemmatimonadota > Gemmatimonadetes > Gemmatimonadales > GWC2-71-9 > CAVVWJ01. The sequence continues at coordinate 1,109,401 of CAWFGP010000003.1, read as the reverse complement.
GGCAAGGGCACCGGGCTCGGGCTCTCGACCGTGTACGGGATCGTGAAGCAGAGCGGCGGCTTCGTGTCGGTGGTGAGCGAGGCGGGACGGGGGGCGGCGTTCGCCGTGCATCTCCCGCTGCTCGAGGCGGTTCCGGACCGGGTGGTCCGGGAAGGCGGCGAGCCCCCGGCGCGGGGAACCGAGACGATCTTCCTGGTGGAGGACGAGGCCGCCGTTCGAGTGGCCGCGCGCCGGATACTGGACCGGTTCGGCTACCACGTCATCGAGGCCCCGGGCGCAGAGGAGGCCCTCGCTCTGGCGGTCAAGCATCGGGAGCCGGTCCACCTGCTGCTCACCGACATCGTGATGCCGCGGATGAACGGCCGGGAGCTGGCGAAGGTGTTCACCCGCCTCCACCCCGAGGCGCGGGTGGTGTTCATGTCGGGCTATACCGACGACGAGGTCCTGCGCCGGGATGTGTCGGAGGCCGGGACCTGGTACCTGCAGAAGCCGTTTTCGCCCGATGCGCTGGGCCGCAAGATCCGCGAGGCGCTGGACGCCCAGCCGGACGCCGCCAGGGCGCGCGCGTAGGCCGCGCAAGAGGGCCTGGGCCGGTCAGACGATCGCGCGCACTACGCCCCCATCCACCCGAAGGGCGGCGCCGGTGGTCGCGGACGCCGGCGCGCTGCACACGTAGGCGATCATCGCGGCCACCTCGTCCGGCGACGCGAAGCGCTGAAGCACCGAGGACGGCCTCGCGCTGGCGAAGAACTCCCGCTCCACGCTCTCCACCGCCACACCCCGGGCCGCCGCCAGCTCGGCCACGAACGCCCCCACCCCTTCCGACGCGGTCGGTCCAGGCAGGACACTGTTGACCGTCACGTCGGTGCCCGCGAGGGTCTCCGCCAGGCCGCGGGCGATGGCGAGCTGCGCGGTCTTGGTCATGCCGTAGTGGATCATTTCGGCGGGGATCTGCACGGCTGATTCGCTCGAGACGAAGACCACCCGTCCCCAGTTCGCGGTCCGCATGATCGGGAGGTAGTGCCGCGCGAGCCGGATGCCGCTCAGCACGTTCACCTCGAAGAACCGCAGCCAGTCCGCGTCGGTGATGTCGGCGAAGGGCTTCGGCTCGAAGATGCCGACGTTGTTGACCAGGATGTCGACCACCGGCACCTGGTCGATCATCGTTTCGCATCCCGCCGCCGTGCCAAGGTCCGCGGCGACGCCGCCGATATGGGCGCCGGGCAGGCCGGCCCGGATCGCCGTCACCGCGGCGTCTACCCGCGCCTGCGTGCGCCCGTTCACGACCACGCGCGCGCCCTCGCGCGCCAGCGCCCGTGCCGTGGCGAAGCCGATGCCGGCCGTCGACCCGGTCACCAGCGCGCGCTTCCCGGCGATCCCGAGATCCATGTCACACCTCCTCGCCGGAGCGTAAGCGCGGCCCGGCGGGAAGTCCATCATTCCGGCCGCTGAAAGACCGTGCGTCCCTCCAGCAGGGTCCGCACGACGCGGGCCTCGTGGATCCGCGAGGGCGGGAGCGCGAACAGGTTCCGATCCAACACCACCAGGTCCGCGAGCTTACCCACCTCGATCGACCCCGTCTCCCGCTCCAGATGATGCGCCCAGGCCGCGTTGATCGTGTACAGGGCGATCATCGTCGGCAGGTCGACCCGCTCCGCCGGATGCCACGCCGCCGTGAGCGTATCGCCCGGGTCGCGGTGGGTGATGCCGACCTCGATCGCCTGGAGCGGGTCGAGCGACGAGACGGACCAGTCGCTCCCGCCGGTCACGACGGCGCCGGTCCTCACCACGCTGGCGATGGGGTAGAGCCAGCGCGAGCGGGCCGGGCCCAGGAACGGCTCGGTGAGCTTGGTGAGGTAGTCGTCGCCGTCCGCCCAGAGCGCCTCGAAGTTCGCGACGACCCCGAGCTCGCGAAAGCGCGGGACGTCGGCCGGATCGATCAGCTCGAGATGGGTGATGGCGTGCCGGGCGTCGCGCGGACCGTTGGCGGCCCGGGCGCGGGCCAGCGCGTCGAGCGTCATCCGGATGGCGCGGTCGCCGATGGCATGCACGTGGATCTGGAATCCGTCGCGGTCGAGGGCGATCGCCAGCCGGTCGAGGGTGGCCTGATCCCGGACCGGCGTGCCGGCATCGCTCCCGCGGCCGAAGTAGGGCGCGAGCAGCGCTGCAGTGCCGGACTCGATGACGCCGTCCTGGAACAACTTGGCCCCCGTGGGATGGACGTGCGGGGTGGCGTAGCGCGTGCGCCAGTCTCGCAGGCGCGCGAGCAGGGTGTCGCCGCCGGCGCCCGGCACCTCGAGAGCGGCCACCACGCGCACCGTGAGGGTGCCGGCCCGATCGGCGGCGGCGAGCGCGCGCAGGTGGCCTTCGTCGGTGCGGGCGTTGAAGATCGTCGTGATGCCGAAGCCCGAGGCCAGACTGTCGGCGCGCGCGAGCCCCGCGGCGTTCTCGGCGTCGGTGATCGGGGGCAACGCCTTACCGGCGAGATCGGCGGCGGATTCGCGCAGGGTACCGCTCGGTTCGCCGCGCGGGTCCCGCTCGATCCGGCCGTTGGGAGGATCCCGCGTCTCCCGGGTGATCCCCGCGGCTGCCAGTGCGCGCGAGTTGAGCCAGGCCGAGTGGCCGTCCGCGGCCCACAGCATGGCCGGCCGGTCGGGCACCAGCCGGTCGAGCAGCGCCTTCGATGGGTTGCCGGCGGGAAAGAGCGGAAGCTGCCAGCCCGCGCCCCGCACCCACGCGGCCTTGGGATGCGCGGCCGCCCAGGTGCGGATGCCGGCCGAGACGGCGTCGATGGTCGTAGCGTCGTTGAGGTCGCACAAAGCGAGGTCGACGCCGCCTTCGACCGGATGCGCGTGGGCGTCCTGGAAGCCGGGCAGCAGCATGCGTCCGGCCAGATCCACCACCTCGGTGCCGTGCCCGATCAGGCCGGCGGGAAGGCTATCGGTGCCGACGTAGACGATCCGCCCGTGGCGCACGCCGACCGAGGACGCCCAGCTCCGGGCGGCATCGACTGTGTACACCGCCCCGTTCCGGAAGACGAGATCGGCGGCCGCCACTGTCTTGCCCGGGTGGTCCGGGGCCGTGCGGCAGGCGGCGAGCACCAGGAGCGCGCCTGGGAGAACCGAAAGCGCGGGGGCGGCAAGGCGGCGAGGCATCGTCGGGAGATGATCGCCCCTCCCGGACAGCCGCGCCAGGGTTGCCGCGACTCGATGGACGGGGCCGGTCCAGCCGACCTACGGCCGGGGGGGTGGAGGGCTAGAGTCCGAAGAACGCCAACGCGTCGACGACGTTGCCCAGTGTGCTCGAGAGCACGGGGTGCGACGCCTCGAGCCGCCGCACCGCGTCCGCGAGACGCTCCTGGAGCCCTTCGGCCTCGGCGGCCTGGCCCGGCGGCTGAGTGGCGACGGCCTCGAGGTCCTGGACCAGCGCCTCGAGCGAGCGGCGAGTCTCGGGGTTGAGGTCCTGGGCGCCGGCGAGCTGCGCCCGGATCTCCCGTACCACCGCCTGCAGCTTCGAATCGGACATCGGGAAGCTCACGAATGGGGAAGCCCGGAGTATGGCGCGCCCCGACCCGGGACGCGACCCCGTTCGGGGCGCCGGCAAAGCGAGGGTGCCGCCTTCAATTTGCGCGCTCCGGAGGGTCCCTGCCAGATTCGAGGCTCAGACGACTCACCCCCTGCCGGAGTTTCGCAATGATCCGTTCCCTCTCTCTTGCCGCCGCGGTGTTCGGCACGGTCGCCGGAACCTCGCTCGCCTGCTCGGACGCCGGCGAGCCTACGTCGGCGATTGTTCCGGCCCTGAAGCAGGCTTCCTCGGGCCCCACGCTTACGCCGCAGCAGAGCGGCACGACCAACCGCCTGCAGGCCATCAGCCCGGTCAACGGCCGCGTCGCGTGGGCGAGCGGCGTGGGCGGCACGTTCGTGCTGACCACCGACGGCGGCGACACCTGGCACGCCGGCGTCGTACCGGGCGCGGAGGCGCTGCAGTTCCGTGACGTGGAAGGCATAAGCGAGCACGTCGCCTACCTGATGGCGGCGGGATCGGGAACGGATTCGCGCATCTACAAGACCGAGGATGGCGGGGCGACCTGGACCCTGCAATTTCAGAACGAGAACCCGAGCGCCTTCTACGACTGCTTCTCGTTCTGGGACCAGAAGAGCGCGGTGACGTTCAGCGACGCGGTCGACGGCGTGTTCCCCGTCATCCGGACCACGGACGGCGAGACCTGGCAGAACATCGGTGCCCGGATGCCGGCCGCTCAGGACGGCGAGGCGGCGTTCGCGGCGAGCGGCACTTGCGTGGCCACCCAGGGCGGCAAGCGCGCCTGGATCGCCACTGGCGGAGCGGCCAAGGCGCGCATCCTGGCCACGGTCGACGGTGGGGACAGCTGGACGGCCTACGATACACCCATCACCCAGGGGACACCGATCTCAGGCGGGCTGAGCGTAGCGTTCCGCGATCCGCACCATGGGATCCTTGCCGGCGGCGATCTCGGCAGCAGCACGCCGCCGACGGACAACGTCGCCGTGTCGGGTGACGGTGGCGCGACCTGGACCGTGACCACCCCGACGCCGTTCGCGAGCGCGGTCTACGGCCTCGCGTACGTGCCGGGTTTCGGCCAGCGGACGGTGGTGGCCACGGGCCCCGCGGGCGCGGCCTGGTCGCCGGACGAAGGAGCCACGTGGAACAGCCTGCCCGGCGTCTCCGGCTTCTGGGCCGTCGCCTTCGCCGGACGCGACGCGGGATGGCTGGTCGGCGTCGACGGGACGATTCTCAAGATCAGCTTCTGAGGCGACGGTTGGACGTCGGACGGTCGGACGGTCGGACGGTCGGACGGTCGGACCAGGAGCGTACCGTCATCCCGAGCGCAGCGAGGGACCTTGCCGGGGAATGGCTCGAACCACGCCTGGCCAAGGTCCCTCGCTTCGCTCGGGATGACGGGCTCTCGTCAATCCCGGCTCCCGAGGACCCGCGCGGTCACGGCTTGCGGGTGGAGAGGAACGCCATGAGCGAGCGGACCTGGGCGGGCGTGAGCGTCCGCACGTACGCCGGCATGTTGGGGCTGCCGTTCGTGATCCGGGCCGTGATCTCGTCGGGCTTCATGCGGGCGGCAACGTCGGAGAGGTCGGGCCCGCGCCGGCCGCCGTAGCCCTCCACGGCATGGCAGAACTCGCAGCCCTTGTCGTGAAACAGCCTGGCGCCCTCGGCGACTTCAGGCCGCTGGTCGCCTACCACCGAGGCCGGCAGGGGCCTGGCCGCGAAGTCGGGCGACCAGTCGGCCCGTTCTCCCGCGATCCAGAAGATCACGATCGTCGTCCAGATGAAGACCACCAGCAGCGGCGCCCACGGGCGCCGCCGCATGCTGCGCGCGCCTTTGTTGAACACCGGCACCAGCAGCAGGGCCGCCCCGAAGACCAGCGGGCCGAGCACGATGATGAGCGACTCGAGGTTGTTGGGCGCGAGCGCCAGCAGCGCGAAGTACCAGAGGAAATACCAGTCGGGGCGCGGATAGGCCTCGAGGATGCTGGGATCGGGCGGCGGGCCCAGATCGGGCGGTCCGACGATCAGCGCCAGCAGCACGATCGTCGCCGTGACCGCCGCGCCGAAGACGACGTCGCGCCACGCGGCGTCGGGCCAGAACGGCACGCCTTCGCGCGCGAGGAGCGAGGCATAGCGCGCGCGGTAGGTGGCCGGCTCCACCATGGTCGCGTCCCGGGTCCGCTCGGAGATTCCGTGGCGCAGCACCAGCGCCAGGTGCAGGCCGATGAACGCGAAGACGATCGCCGGAATGAAGAAGACGTGGAACGCGAAGAACCGGCTCAAGGTTGCGCCGCCGATCGTGTCCCCCGCCAGGATGAAGCGTCCGATCTGCTCGCCCACGACCGGCATCCGCGCGGCCTGCGCCGCGCCCACGATGACGGACCACACGGCCGTCTGATCCCACCGCAGCAGCTGCCCCGTGAACGCGAGTGCCAGCGTCAGCAGCAGCAGCACGGCCCCCGTGAGCCAGTTGAGCTCACGGGGGAACTTGTACGCGGCCATGATGTAGGTCCGGGAGACGTGGATGCCGATCAGCAGCACCATGGCCGACGCGCCGAAGTAGTGCATGCCGCGCAGGAAACGGCCGAGCATCGCCTGCTCGGAGATGAACCTGAGGCTCTCGTAGGCCTGCCCGCTCGACGGCACGTAGGCGGTCGAGAGCGCGATCCCGGTGGCTACCTGCAGGATGAACGCGATGAGGGTGGCGCTGCCGAAGACGTACCACCAGCCGGTCCGCGGCGGCACGGGGTGCTCCAGCGCGTGCCGGCCGGCGGTGATCAGGCCGCTGCGGTCGTCGAGCCAGGCGAGAAGGCGGGCGAGCACGCGCCGCTCAGATGGGGATCGGGCTGGTGAGAATCTCGACCTCGCCGTTCCGCACTCGCACCGGGTACTGCGGGAGCGTGCGGGGCGGCGGACCCGCAGAGACGGTGCCGTCGGCGTAGTAGACGCCGCCATGGCAGGGACAGAGAAACAGCTCCGCGTCGGCCACCCAGCGCACCGGGCAGCCCAGGTGGGTGCAGTGCACGGTGAACGCGGTGAAGTGTTCCGCGTCGTCGCGCCGGAGCCAGGCGGCGGTGTGGGCGGTGACGCCGGCCCACGGGAGCGGCGAGGCGTCTTCGAACGCCACGTTGACCGTCTTGCCGATGGCGAACGTGTCGACCGGGCCCACGGGACGCCACACGCGCGGCGGTTTGCGAGTGAGGGGAGAGAGCAGGAAGCCGATCACGGGAACGGTGGTGGCCGCAGCGATCAGACCCGACAGCGCGAGCGACAGCCGGCCGAGGAACCGGCGGCGAGGCGAGGGACCGGGGCCTGGCTCGGAAGATTCCATGGGTACCCGCCCCTAGAGTCGCTCGGTGACCAGCAGCAGCGCCGCGAGCATCGGACCGTGCAGCACGATTGCGCCGGGCACCAGCGCCCAGCGCGCGGGCCGGCTCAGCCATTGTTCCCTGACCGCCCGGCGCAGCAGGTGGAGGGAGAACGGCAGGTTGAGGAACACGGCCGTGGCCAGGCCGGGAGCGTATCCGCGGAACAGGACGACCGCGACGGCCACGTGCCAGACCGCGTTGAGCAGCACCGCAGACTGGATCAGCAGGAGCAACCAGAGCGCGGCCCGGCTGTCAGGGCGGCGCCGCGCCCACCAGGCAACGGCGAGCGCGACGCCGGTCACCACGACCAGCGCGCTCCACACCTGCCCGGTCGTGAGCGGCGCCGCCACGGCCTGCCACCCGGGGGACAGGCGGGCCAGGATAAACGGAAGATAGCGCGGGAAGAAGAGCGCCTCCTCCGCGTTGTGCAGCGCGAGGAGGGCCGGAACCAGCCAGAGTACTCGGCGGGAGGACATGTCGTACGAATGTACGCAACGGCTCCCCGCACAGAAATAGCGGGGCCCGAGAGGCGTCAAACGGGCTCAGGCCGGCGCCGCCGGCCGGACGCCGAGCCGCGCCGCATCCTCCGGACGGTCGACATCCGCCAGCAGCGTCTCGGGCCACCGGATCTCCGCCGCCTCGCCCCGGTGCGCGAGAACGACCTCTCGCCCGCCTCCCGTGCCGGCCCGGGCGAGCGCCGGAAACAACGAACGTGCGTACAGCGTCGGAGGCGCCGGCACCTCACCATACAGCGACAGAACCAGCGGCTCCGTGCCCCGCCGGAACCGCTCCACCAGCGCCTCGATCATCGCCGCCGTCACGAGCGGCATGTCGCCCAGCAGCACGACGGCCCCGGCGCAGTTGCCAGGCACGCGCTCGATGCCCGCCTGCATCGAGCCGTGCATTCCCGCCCGATACGCGGGGTTGACGATCGTCTCCACTGCGAGCCCGCCAAGCGCGCCCGCGACCACGTCCGCCTCGTGCCCCAGCACGACGATGACCGGCGCGAGCCTCGCCTCGGCCGCCTGCCGCGCCACGCGTCGGACGAGCGGCTCGGAGTCGAGTCGCAGCAAGAGCTTGTTGACCCCGAGCCGGGACGAGGTACCCGCGGCGAGCACCACCCCCGCGATGCGGCCTGCACGCTCAGCCGGCACGCCGGCATCCGGACTTTGCGCGCCGCTCGTCAGGCCGGCCCGTCACGCATGGCCACGGCGGCGGCGCGACTGAGCTCCACGATGGGCGACGGATCGGACCGGAGCAGCGCATCGAAGAGTCCCACGATCTGCGCCCAGTCGGTCGCGGCGGCGGCCGGCGCCTCCGCGTGCACCGCCGCGATCGCAGCCTGGAGCGTGTACGGACCGAATCGGTGGGAGCGGAGCGGCCGATCATCGCGTCCCTCATGCCGGCCAGACTCAGGTAGGTGCCCATACGGATGACTCGAGATCACGATGGGTGGAATCCGTCGGGCGTCCGGGGTCATGGGGAACGGGACCCAAATAAGGTAGATGATCGGGGGGTCGGCGCCAGGTAGCGCGCAGCGTGCCGGACACTCCATTCGCTGGGCTACGCGTCCCCCATCATCCGCCCGGCCACTTCCTTCACCAGCTTCGCGGCCACGGTCGCGGTGATGCCGCCGAGGTCCTGCCGGGGATTGTACTCCACGATGTCCGCTCCCACGATATAGCCGCCGGCCCCTTGCACCAGCCCGATCACCTCGCGCACAGAGAGACCACCGGGGTCCCGGTGTGACACGCCTGGCGCGAAGGCGGGATCCAGCCCGTCCAGATCGATCGAGATGTACACCGCTCCATCCACGCTCGGCCGGGCGCCATTCTGCCACGCGCGCATGTCCGTCACCTCGACGCCAAACCGGTCGGCCTGGCTCCGCTGGTGGGCATTCATGGTGCGGATGCCGACCTGTACCAGCCGGCTGGCGAGGCCCTCCTCCATGATCCGGCCGAAGGGACAGGCATGGGAGAAGCGGTCTCCCTCGAACTCGTCATAGAGATCGGGGTGGGAGTCGATATGGAGGATCGTAAGCCCAGACAGGCCACGGGCGACTGCGCGCAGGATGGGATACGTCACCGAGTGATCGCCACCGAACGCCAGCGGCCGGTGGCCGGCGGCGATGAGCTCCGCGATGCCGGCCTCGATCAGGGCCCGGGCGTCCGCGGACCCCGGAAGCTCGAGGTCTTCCCCCTCACCCAGGCCGCCGGCGGCGGCCACGTCGCGTCCCTGCTCGCACCAGGTGTTCCACGAGGTCGACCGGAGCGCCTCGCGGATCAGCGGCGGCGCCTCCGCGGCGCCCTGGAGATAGGAACTGCTGGCGTCGTACGGCAGGCCGATGAGCCGGGGCGGCGGATGTGGCACGGAGGGGTCCGGGTCGGGGGTGGCCGGTCGGGTGTCGAGATATCTTGAGAGTAATGAACGTCCTGCTCATCGGCGCGACTGGCAGTGGCGAGGCCAGGCGTGCTCAGCCGGGCGTGGCTTACTGGCAGAGCACCGAGAGATCGAGCATGCAGGGATCGGGAGGTGGGTCGTCCGGGAAGGGGCGCTCGTCGGCGCGCGTGTGCCACTGGCCATGGCGGTCGATCATGTAGCCGACCAATTGCCCGGTGCCGGCGCTGACCACGGACAATTCGAACGGGGTATCAACGGAGCCGTCGAAGACCGCTCGATACTCGACACGAAGCGGGTAGGCGCCACCGTCCCGCACCTGCAGAAGCCATGGTTTGAGGGGACCTTCGGCGGCGTCGTAGATTCCGACGGCCGGGCATCCGGGCTCAGGCTCCCGGGTCTCGAGCAGGGGCGGGAGCGACTCAGCCAGCCCGGACCAGGTGCCCGCCTGCCGGAGCCCGGCGGCCCGCGTACGGACGCATTCCCGGAAATGCACCAGCCGCAGGAGCGTGGAGTCACCGTTGAGGCGGCGCGGTCGCGGGGGCGGCGGCGGATCATGCCGCACGGTCTCCCGCGCCCGCACCTCGAACGTGGGTCCGGGCTGGGCCAGGAGCGGATCGGGAAGGACGATCAGTCGGCGGTGCCCGGCGCTGTCCGTGAGCTGCCAACGCCAGCCGTCATCGTTGACGGAATAGCTTCCCAGCTTCATGAGCTGGTCGGCACCGAGTGCGAGCGCGCGGCGCGGCGCGGCATCGCACCCCATGGCGAGCAGCGCTTCATTGGACGGCGGGACCGCCTGATCACCTATGCACCGCTGCAGCTCGTCTGCCAGGCGGGCCCCGAGATCCGACGGGGCCTGGCCGAGCCGTTGCGCCCACTCGGCCCGCATCTCGGAGGGGGAGAGCGGACGCGAGGGAAAGAAGCGGACAAGGTATGGGAAGCCGACGATACCAACCGGGATCATGACGATGAGCAGCGCCCCGCCGCCACCGACCCACCCCGCCGCCTTCCGCTGCCGCGCCTGCACCAGGTCCACGAGCAGGAACCCGATCGCCGCCCCGAACAGGGCGGCCGGCAGCAGGGCAGCCAGCGTGAGCATCGGGGTGCCCATGTCCCAGTTGTCGTGCGTCGGGGCGTGATAGAGCGTGCCCACCCCGACCAGGACGATGAGAACCGCGGAGACGGCGCCGCCCAGGGCGGCGAAGGCCTTCTTCATGCCCCGCCTACGTGCAAATCCCACGCCCTGTCTGAAATGTCGATTTGCGGGCGGTTCGTTCGACTACATTATGGCGGGCGCCGGCCCGCGGGGGGAAATTGCCCGAACCACCGAAAGGAGCGAGGCATGAGCGGCGTACGGGTGCTGGTCGGGACGCGGAAGGGCGCGTTCGTTCTGACGGCCGACGGGAAGCGCGACCGCTGGAAGGTCTGCGGACCCCACTTTCCCGGATGGGAGATCTACCATCTCAAGGGCTCGCCAGCCGAACCGAACCGGATCTACGGGTCGCAGACGAGCGGCTGGTTCGGGCAGGTGATGCAGCGATCGGACGACGGCGGGGAGACCTGGGAGGCGGTGGGCAACGAGTTCGCCTACGACGGGGTGCCCGGCACCCACATGTGGTACGACGGCACACAGCATCCCTGGCAGTTCGCGCGGGTCTGGCATCTCGAGCCCTCGCTGACCGACCCCGACACGGTGTACGCCGGAGTGGAGGACGCCGCCCTCTTCCGCTCGACCGACGGAGGCCGGAGCTGGAGCGAGCTCGCCGGCCTCCGCGGGCACCCCTCGGGGCCGTCCTGGCAGCCGGGCGCCGGCGGAATGTGCCTGCACACCATTCTGCTGGACCCATCGAACCCCAAGCGGATCTTTGCCGCGATCTCGGCGGCAGGCGCATTCCGGAGCGACGACGCCGGCACCACCTGGCGGCCGATCAACCAGGGACTGAAGTCCCAGGGCATCCCCGATCCGAACGCCGAAGTGGGACACTGCGTCCACCGGATCGCGATGCACCCGTCGCGGCCGGGCGTGCTGTTCATGCAGAAGCACTGGGATGTGATGCGCAGCGACAATGCGGGCGACTCGTGGCACGAGGTGAGCGGCAACCTGCCGACCGACTTCGGCTTCCCGATCGAGGTCCACGCCCACGAGCCGGAGACCATCTACGTCGTCCCCATCACCAGCGATTCGCACCACTTCCCCCCCGAGGGCAAGCTCCGCGTGTACCGGAGCCGGACGGGTGGAAACGAGTGGGAGGCGCTCACGAAGGGGCTGCCGCAGCAGGACTGCTACGTGAACGTCCTGCGCGACGCCATGGCCGTCGACCGGCTCGACCCCTGCGGTATCTATTTCGGGACCAGCGGCGGGCAGGTCTACGGCTCGTCCGACTCGGGGACCACCTGGGCGCCGATCGTCCGGGATCTTCCGGCGGTCCTGTCCGTCGAGGTCCAGACCCTGCCATGATCCGGGTCGTGCTTCCGCAGCATCTGCGGGCGCTGGCGCGGGTCGGCGAGGAGGTCGAGCTGCACGTGGAGGGGCCGCCGACCCAGCGCTCGGTGCTCGACGCCCTCGAGGCCCGCTATCCCATGCTGCGGGGCACCATCCGCGGGCATACGACGCTCCAGCGCCGGCCGTTCGTGCGGTTCTTCGCGTGCGAGCAGGATCTGTCGCACGAGCCGGCCGACGCGCCGCTTCCCGAGCCGGTCGCGAGCGGCGCCGAACCGTTCATGGTCGTGGGGGCCATGGCCGGCGGCTAGCGACGACCGAAGGTCCAGTCGGTATAGAGACCGACCCAGACCATCACCGCCGCCACCGCTAGGTACACGAACGCCGTGCCCTCATCGCCGATCAGGCCACGGAGCCAGCGCGCCCTCCAGTTTTCCCAGAACCACCATGGGCGCGTCACGGTCATGACGGCCAGGAAGCCGCCCACCCCGACCCAGAGCGTGCGGTCCCTGGGCCACCCGGCGGCCGGGGCGGCGACCAGCAGGCCCACCACCACCGCCCCGGAGACGCCTAGCAGGATCAGCGCACCGCGCCAGCCGCCCCGGGCCGGAGCCGGTTGGTCCGACTCCACGTCACCCGAGGACCACTCGCGCACCGCCGCGGCCACCGATGTGAGGCTGAGCAGCCCCAAGGCGAGCACCGCCACCTTCGCCTGAATCGGACTCACTGCGGAAACCGGCCGTGCTTGAACAGGTGGTACCAGACCGGCCGCTCCTCGGCGGTGAATACCTCGAGCTCCTCGAAGATCTCCCGCGCGAACTCCGTCGGCCCGAGCCCGCTGGCCGTGATCACCGCCCGGTCCCGCACGGCCAGCGCGTCCACGTACCTGCCGCCGCCCGTGTACTCGCGAGCCAGGCTCGTCAGATATGCCTGCTCGTTGCTGGTGTGCGCGCGGTCGTTCAGCAGGCCGGCGCGGGCCAGCGCCAGCGTGGCGCCGCAGATGGCCGCGATGGGCACGCCGCGCCCGTGCAGGTCGGCCAGCACCGGGTCGAGACCCGCCCGTGGATAGGTCCCCTCCCACATGTCACCGCCGGGCAAGAGCAGCAACCGCACGGCTGCCGCATCGAGCCCGGCGATGGCCCGATCGGGCACGACGCGCAATCCACCCATCGAGCGCACGGGTGCGTCCGTGAAGCCGAGCGTCACGACGTCCAGGCCGCCCGACCGGCGGAGCTCGGCGAGCGCGAAGGCGGGTTCCCAGTCGGCGAAGCCCTCGAAGACGAGCACGTGTACGGCAGGATTCATCGGAGGTGCCCGCGTCAGTAGCGCAGGGGGCGTTGCATGATCATGACGTGCGCCCAAAAGGTGCCCGAGGCCATGACGTACGGATGGATTCCATCCTCCGTGGTCGAGAGACCCATCGATGCCGCCGTCCGATACGGCATGTGGATCGATTGCCAGGCATCCATCCGGTCGCCCACCGTGTTTCGCTCCGGATCGTAGGCGGCCATCGGTCCGTACATGCGGTACCCCGCCGTCGGCTCCTTCGTGATGCGCAGCTTCCCGCTCCGGATCTCCGCGTCGATCGTCCCATCCAGTGCGGAGTCCGGCACGCCCTGGGCGACGAGCTGCCGGATGCGGTAGATCACCGGCACGAACTCGGCCTGATAGCAGCGCACGTCGAAGGTGGAGTCGCCCGGCGAGTCGGCGAGACAGACCATGCCGTTGCCGCTCGCGCGCCAGACCTGGGGCTGTCCGTGGCCGTCGAGCGCCACGACGCCGGCCGCGCCTCGCAGCTCGGCGGGCAGCGGGAGCACGGCCGCGGCGATCTGGCGGGCCCGATCCGGGCCCTGGGCCATCGCGCCGGCCGGCCCGATGCAGCACAGGCAACCCGTGACCAGCAGCACGTGCACCGATGGCATCCCTCGGCTCCTATCCGTGCCGTTTCGCCCCGGGGGGCCGGGAAGCGTCGGCGAGCATCCGCCTGGCCGCCGCGACCAGTGCGGCGTTGTCCGATGCGAGCGCGCCCCCGGACAGCAGCAACGTGCGCCGTCCGCTCCGCGGGCTTCAGTCATCGTATGGCCGCGATGACCTGGGAGCTTCGGGCGCCCGCTCATCCAGCGACTGACGATACCTCACGCACCCGCGCAGGAATTCGGGCCACTCCGGCACCGTCGGAATCGGATCTTCCTTGTCCGGCAGGAGACCCCAGAGGGCAGGATGATGCCAGCAGAGCGCATGACCGGTGCTGTCCCGATGGACGCGAATGCCGTGGCGGAGCTTTCGCACCTCGTCGATCAACTGCTCGCGAGACATCCCGGCCAGATCTTCGTCCACCGTGCCCTCTCCTGATGAGCTCACCGGACGGTGCGTTGCCGCCTCGTGCTACAGAGCACGGACGTCCACCCGGTGCCACGCGTTGTTGCCGTACCCCTTCACGTTCCAGGTCTCCCCGAGCGTCCGGGGCTGGGTAGCGCCGCTGCCGTCGGTCGCCCGCACGGCCAGCGTGTGGCCGCCCGGGGCCAACTCCACCGCGGCCTCCCAGAATGCCCAGGTCCAGGCCGCGCCCTTCACGCCGATTCGTGCCGCGAGCCAATCCTCGCCGCCGTTGGGGGAGACCTCGACCGCGGTCGGCGGCCGCCCCTCCGACCCCATCGCCCATCCGCGGACCCGCACACGGCCGGCCGGAACCACCTGGGCCGCGGTCGGGTCCAGGATCACCGCATTGAGCGGAACGCCGCTCATCGCGACCCCGGCGGAGATGTCGAGCGGATCTGCCGCGTTGATTTCCCGGAGCACGCGATAGGCCCTGCTCTGGAAGTAATTCGTGGACGGCGCCTCCGCCAGCGTGATGCGGCCGAGCCACTTCACGCTCCGAGCACCGATCCAGCCCGGGACGACCACCCGGACCGGGAACCCGTGCGCCGCCGGGAGCGGCGCACGGTTGAGCTCGCTCGCCAGGAGCACTTCGCCGCTCAGCGCCTTGGCGAGATCGATCGACCCACCGAACCCGAACCGGTGGCCATGGCGCTCCACGTCATCGAGCCCGATGAACTCGACGTGCCGGGCCCGCTCGCCCACTCCCACCGCCTGGAGCAGATCGCGAAGGGCGACTCCGGTCCACTCCCCCGTGCTGATCGCCTCGGGCCCCCACGGCAGCTCCCCTCGCAGCGGCCCCAACGCCATGAACTCGTCTCGCCGGAGCCCGGCGCACACGAGGGTGGCCGTGACCGACCGCCGGGGAAACGCGCCGCGAAGCTCCTCGAGCGAGAAGCTCCGCGGACGATCGACCAGCCCGTCCACCTCGAGGCGCCATTCGGTGGGATCGATCCGGGGAACGGGAGCGTGGCTGCGAGTGAAGAAGCGATCGACCGAGGTCACGAGGCTGTCGGGCCGAAAAGGCCAGACGCCCGTGTTGAGGCCTTCGGCATCATGGACGAGGCGACGGCAGTCGCTACTGACGACGTCGACCGGCATATCCGTTCGAATCGTGCCTCCCTGCAGCACCCGGGCGAACCATCCCCGCCGGCCCGCGAGCGCCCGAAGGAAGGCAGGACCGCGCTCGATCCCCACGTAGGGTAGCCCGAAGAGAATGGTGCATGGATCGCACGCCTTGCTCACCTCGAGCACCACCTCGCCGAGGTGCACGCGTACCCCCGGCCGAAGCGCATCCGACCGCAGGCCGGCCACCGTCAGGTTCTCGCCCATGTCGCCCGCCTGCACGAGCCATCCTTCGGCCCGCAGGTCGGCCAGAATCTCCTCGCTCTGGAGCAGGACGGCCTGGTCCGGATCGCCGGCAGCCTCTTCGGTTCGCCAGCGATTGAAGTCGCCCTGCACGCCCTCCGGCGTGACGACGAGCTCCTGGACCGGGTGCTTGGGGAGCCCGCGGGACCGCCCTTCCTTGGGCTTGAGACTGAGCCGAACGATTCTCCCTCCCACAATGCTCTCCTATGCGAACGGCTGGTCGATCGCCACGCTCTGCGGCGAGAAGAACCGCGGTCCTTGTTCGGTGATGTAGAGACAGTCCTCGAGGCGGATCCCGAACTCGCCGTAGATGGCGATCGTCGGCTCGTCGCTGAAGCACATCCCGGGAGCGATCGGCGTGGTGTTGCCCCGGACGAAGTTCGTCCACTCGTGGCCGTCGAGTCCGATGCCGTGGCCGGTGCGATGGGGCAAACCCGGCAGCCGATAGTCGGGACCGAACCCGGCGTCGGTGATCACCTTGCGGGCCGCGGCATCGACCGCCTCGCAGGGGACGCCCACCTGGGCCGCGGCGAACGCGGCGTCCTGGGCCTTTCGCTCCAGATTCCACATCTTGGTCTGCCGCCGGGTGGGCCGGCCGAAGACGGTGGTGCGCGTCACGTCCGATTGATAGCCCTCCACGGCACATCCCGAGTCCAGCAGGACAATGTCTCCCCGCTCGAGACGTTGCGGCTGCACACTGCCGTGCGGAAACGCGGAATACTTGCCGAAGCCCACCAGCGCCCAGGGATCGCTCCCGCCGAGCCGGGTCAGGGCAGCCGTCATGTTGTTCCCGAGCTCGTACTGGCTCATGCCGGCACGCAGGGTGGCGAACGCAGCCTTGAAGGCGAGGATCGTGATGTCGGTGGCCCGCTGCATCAGCGCCAGCTCGGCGGCTGATTTGATCATGCGGCAGCCGGCGGTCACCGGCGTGGCCGACACCAGCTCCGCGGAGGGCGCGGCCTGCCGGAGCCCGTCCATGACGAAGAACCGCACTTCCTCCTCCACGCCGACCTTCCCGTTCGCGGCGCCCCGATCCTTCAGCACGCCGGCGATCCGGGCGAACGCGCTCTCGTCCTCCTGCCAGACGCGGATGTCGTCGCCGAAGCGGATCAACTCCCGCGCGCGCGCCTCCTCGAAGGCGGGACAGACCCAGGCCGGCGCGCCGGTGGCGGGAATCACCATCGCGAAGGTCCGCTCCGACGGGTGCCAGTCCACGGCCGAGTAGTAGTGCATGGTCGATCCCGGCTCGATGACAACGGCGCCGATGCCTCGTGCCTCCATGAGTCTCTGCGCCTTGACGATGCGGGCGCGGCGTTCCTCGTCCGTGATCGGCGCGACGCCATCGGTCTTCGGCGTGAGGGCCTGAATGGGCGCGGGTAGGTGACAGGGGTCGGTGGCGGGGGAACGGAGGGCGTCGCGGCGCAGGGTGGCGGCACCCGCCACACCGGTCAGGGCCGCGGCAAATTCGCGGCGGGTGATGTCCATGCGCACTTCCAGGTTAGAGGCGAATTGCGGCAGGTCAGGCGGGCCGCCGGTTCCGCAACCCTGACGGAAACCTCCGTTCATCCCCGCGATCTGGGAAGGGGCGTCTCTCCCTTCCCCCTGGCGCCGCCGGCATTGGACAGGCGGTGTCGGTCTTGCCATCGACTCGGCGACCCGGTCGGAGTGGGAAGGTGCGGCGCCGAAAGATACTCTTCAGCTTACGGACTTCGGCAGTCACACTGTCGCCAACAATCTTCGGGTTGGCATACAGCGCCGTGCCGGCCTCCCTCACCTGGTCTGTCTTGCGGTTGGTCGCCAGGCGGATCACGCCCGTGTCGAAGGCCGCAGCAGGCGCCAGGCCCAAAGCGACATCGCCGCGGCCGCGACGGTGACGACGATGAACCAGGGATTCGTGGCCAGGCTCCGGCCCTCCACGAAGACGCGCCAGACGTGCGCCAGGGCGAGCAGGGCGAACACGACGCCGGTGGTCATCACATACGCCTTCATGATATCGTCTCCCGATGCGATCATGGTGTGCCGGTCAGGTTCTCCTGCACGAAGCGCGGACTGAGATGCACGTCGAGCTGGACCAGCGGAGCGTCACCGATGCAGCGGAAGCTGTGGATCTCGCCGGCCTTGATGACGAGAATGTCGCCCGCACCGGCCTCGAACTCCACTCCATTGACCGTCCAGAGCCCGCGGCCTTCCCTCACGAACTGGACCTCGTCGTACGGATGCCGGTGGGGTCCGGGGCCGCGCCCGGGAAGGGCGCTGAGAAGGAACACGGAGACGTTCACATCGCCGTTGTCGGCCCCGACGAAGTGGTGAGAGCTCCCGTGAAACGGCAGGTCCTGCTGACGAGTGCGGTACATCCTGCGGATGCTCCTCTGGAGGGTGTCACGACAATGCAGCGAACGAACGACATCTCAAGATACCACAGGCCGTCGGAGGGTAGCTTCGGTGGAATCCCCGGAAGCGACCGGCGCAATAGACGCGCTCGGACCACCAGGATTAGCTTAGGCCGAGCCTGGTCCCATCGACGCCCCCAGCCATGCCGAGACTCCATCATGCCCTCGTACGCCGAATATCTGAAGATCGATGAGCTGCTCGCGCTCCAGCGCCCGCTGTCGGAGGGACCGGAGCACGACGAGATGCTCTTCATCGTGATTCATCAGGTGTACGAGCTCTGGTTCAAGGAGATCCTCCACGAGCTGGACCACCTCGAGCGGATGCTTGCGCGGAACGACGGTGCCCGCGCGCGTCATACCCTGAAGCGCATTCTGACCATCCTCAAGGTGATGGTCGCGCAGCTCGACATCCTGGAGACGATGACCCCGCTCGAGTTCCTCTCGTTCCGCGACCGGCTGGAGTCCGGGAGCGGATTTCAGTCGTACCAGTTCCGGGAGCTCGAGTTCGCGCTGGGCTGGAAGGACTCGAAGGCGTTGGACCGCCATCCCCCGGGGAGCGAGATCCGCCGGAAGCTGGAGCGCCGGCTCGGCGCTGGCTCGCTGTGGGACGCCTTCCTCCATCACCTGGCAGCCAACGGCGTCCCGGTGCCCGTGGCCGACCTCGAGCGGGACGTCACCCGGCGGGTGGAGCCCTCGCCCGCCCTGCGCGAGGTGCTGATCGGGGTCTACCGGCGCCAGCCGACGCTGGCCGAGCTGTGCGAGCGGCTGGTGGATCTCGACGAGGGACTCATGGAGTGGCGCTACCGGCACGTGAAGATGGTGCAGCGTACGATCGGAACCCGACGCGGCACCGGCGGGAGCGCGGGCGCGGACTACCTGCTGGCCACCCTGAATCAGCCGCTGTTTCCGGATCTCTGGGCGATCCGGACCGAATTGTGATTGAGGCAGCCAACTCAGCGCCGGGTTCACCACGGAAGCACGGAGGCGCGGAGGCCTGACCAATCCGTGCAGATTCCGTGTCTTCCGTGCTTCCGTGGTGAACTCATGCATCGAACGTCGGCCGCGAATGGCTAATGCTCTGAACCCCATGGACCCCGCGTCGCTCTACGGCTCCCCTAACGTCCTTGCGGCGCACTATTCGCGCTTCGGGGTATCCGGGCGCCTCCTGCTCACCGGGCACTCCCACCAGGCCTGGCCGGATTGCGGCTTCGACGGCCACATGGCCGCCTGGCTGGATGCGGCGCGCTACGTGGACGACAAGTGGGAGCACGCCTTCGACCAGGCCGAGCGGGTTCGCGCGGGATTCGCCCGGCTCCTGGGAGACGCGGGCGGCGGCATCGCGTTGGCGGCAAACACCCACGACCTGGTAGTCCGGCTGCTTTCGGCGCTGCCCCTTCGGACGAGACCGCGGCTGGTCACGACCGACGGCGAGTTCCACAGCATCCGGCGGCAGCTCGATCGGCTGGAAGAGGAAGGTCTGACCGTCGTCCGGGTTCCCGAGGCGCCCGTCGAGTCATTGGCCGCCAGGCTCGGCGGTGTGGTGGACGATCGCACGGCCATGGTCCTCGTCTCAGCCGTCTTCTTCGACACCGGACGCATCGCCCGCGGGCTCGCCGGCGTGGCGGCGAGCTGCCGGCGGCACGGAGCCCGGCTGCTGGTGGATGCGTACCACGCGCTCAACGTGGTGCCGCTCTCACTCGCCGAGGAGGGCCTCGGCGACGCCTTCGTCGTGGGCGGCGGGTACAAGTACTGTCAGCTGGGGGAGGGGAACTGCTTCCTGAGGATCCCGGCCGACACCGACTTGCGGCCCGTGGTCACGGGGTGGTTCAGCGAGTTCACCGCCCTGGCGGACCGCCAGCGCGGGGAGCGAGTGGTCTACGGACAGGGGGGCGACCGGTTCGCGGGCTCGACCTACGATCCGACGAGCCATTATCGCGCCGTGGCGGTCTTCGACTTCTTCCATGCGCGGGGGCTGACGCCCGTGCTCCTCCGGGAGGTGAGCCAGCATCAGATCGGGCTGCTCGCTTCCACGTTCGATGCGCTCGATCTCGACCCCGCGGTCGTGAACCGGGACCGCAGCTGTCGGCTCGACGAGATCGGCGGATTTCTTGCACTCCGATCACCGGTTGCGACCGCGCTGACCCGGAGTCTCCATGCCCGCGGGGTCTGGACGGATGCCCGCGGCGATGTGCTCCGGCTTGGCCCGGCGCCCTACCTGTCGGACCGGCAGTTGGAGGACGCGATCGGGGTGCTGGGAGAGGTGGCGCGGGAGCAGGCGCCGCCTGCAGGCCGCCGCTAGATGGATGCGCTCCGGAACGAGCGCCAAGGCTGCGGTTCATATGCCCGGAAACCGGCCCGAATGCGACAGCTCCACCTGACAGCGTGCCCGCTCCAGCACGTCTGACGAGGCGTCAGGGCATGGCCCTGGCGCGACGAGGCTCAGAGTGCAGCTGACGTCGAGAGCGGATCGAGGTTCACCGCCTTGTGCATCGCGGCGATTGCTTCCGGGTGCCGCCCGTAGGCGTAGAGCACGCGCCCGAGCCGGTCATGCGCCGTGGCCAGGCCGGGGTTGAGCTCGATCGCCTTCTGCAGGGCACGCAGGCCCCCGGCGAGGTCGCCCGAGTGCGAGCGGATCACGCCCAGCGCCGCGTGCGCGTCGGCGAGCGACGGATCGAGCTCGAGCGCCTTCTCCGCCGCCGCGGTCCCTTCGGCGAAGGCCTCGGCCGGTGGTGCCATCCCGCGTAGCGCGCGAAAGGAATGGCAGTCGGCCAGCGCGGACCAGGCCGGCGCGAGCGTCGGGTCGAGCTCCAGCGCGCGCCGGGCGTGACGGAGGCCGACCTCGACCGCCTGCGGTGAGGCCGCGAAGTAGGAGTGCCGGCTCTTGAGGAACTCGAGGTGCGCCTCGGGATTGACCGCGGGCCGTTGCGCCAGCTGCGTTGCTTCCATGGGGGTCAGCTTGATCGCGATCTCGTGCGCCACGGTCTCGGCGAGCTCGCTCTGCAGGCCGAGAACGTCCTCGAGCTCGCGATCGTAGCGGTCGGCCCAGAGCGTCTCGTCCGTCCGGGCGGAGATCAACTGCACGCTCAGACGCACGCGGTTGCCGAGCAGCAGCGCCGAGCCTTCGAGCACCGCGTCGACATTCAGCTCCCGCGCGATCTCGGGCAGCGAGAGCGTCGTGCCCTTGTAGCGCATGGCGGAAGTCCGCGAGATGACCCGGAGCGCCCGGATGCGCGCCAGGTCGGAGATGATCGCCTCGGTCATTCCGTCCGCGAAGTACTCCTGGGCGGGGTCCCGGGAAATGTTGCGAAACGGGAGCACCGCGATCGCCCGGATGGCTGGACTCGCGGGGACGGGGGAGGAGACCACGGGCACCCCGTCCCGGATCCGACGCAAGGCCTCGCCGACCTGTGCGGCCGAGGCGGGACGCTGCGCCGGATCCTTGTGCAGGCACTCGCTGAGCAGGCGGTCGAGGGCGGCAGGGGCGTCCGGCCGGCTGGAGGTCACGCTCGGCGCCGCCGTGTTGATGATGGCGAACATCAGCGCCTCCGGGCGGTCCTTGACGAACGGCAGCCGTCCGGTGGCCATCTCGAACAGCATGGTGCCGAGGGCGTAGACGTCGGTGCGGGCATCATCGGCGTCGCCCAACAGCTGCTCCGGCGCCATGTAGGGCAGCGTCCCGACGATCATGCCCATCTGGGTCATTCGGCCGGTCGTCTTGCCGCCGGACAGGAGCAGCGCCAATCCGAAGTCGAGGATCTTCGGATGGCCATCGGCGGTGAGCAGCACGTTTCCCGGTTTCAGGTCGCGATGGAGAATGCCGTGCCGGTGAGCATTCTCGAGCGCGTCGGCGATGGCCGCGCCGAGGTGGAGCACGCTCTCGATCGGGAGGAGGCCCGCCGCGAGTCGCGACTCGAGCGTGCCGCCGGGCACGTACTCCATGACCAGGAAGTCGTAACCGTTCTGGGTATCGAAGTCGAAGACGGTCGCCACACCAGGGTGGGAGAGGCGGGACAGGGCCAGCGCCTCACGGCGGAACCGTTCGCGGGCCAGCGCGTCGTTCAGCGCTCCGCGCAGGAGCATCTTGATGGCGACGACCCGGTCCAGGTTGGCGTCGTGCGCCTTCCACACCTCGCCCATCCCGCCCTGACCGATATGCTCGACCAGCCGGTACCGGCCGAGCACCATGCCAGCGCCGATGGACGCGCCGTCGCTCGAGGACTGTCCAACTCTTGCTGTCACCTGTGCAACCTCAGGCCCGCCCGGCCGCGCGCTTCGCCTCGTACTCGTCGACCGTGATCGTCCCGCCAGCTTGCTCGGTCTTCCCCGCGTCCCGCGGCGGGAGAGCCTCCTGCACCAGATCGATACGTTTCCATTCGGCGAACGGGGCCGCACAATCCGGACGCGGGACGTACCGCGAGGCGGCCACGCGCTGGTACTTGTGGACGTACCGCGAGCAGTTGACGAAGATCTCGGAGACGGCCACGCGGACGACGACATCGGCGCTCGGGAAGTGGCTCAGCAGCGGGTCCGCGGGATCCACGGACGCGGTGCCCTGGACCCGAAGCCGATGCGGGGTCTCGAAGTCAATGAACAGCATTCCGACCTGGGCAGTGGTCCGGATGTTACCGAGCGAGAGGAACATCCCATTGCCGTCGTAAATGGGGAACGCGATCGTCCCGGCATCGACGACCTTCACGAAGCCGGGATCGCCGCCCTTGTAGGAGCAGGTCGGTTGGCCCCTGCCATCGACCGTCGCGAGAAAGAACATGTCGCGACTCTCGATGAATGCCCGCTCGGCATCCTGCACGTCGGCATGGACGATCACCTGGTGCAGGAGGTCGGCCATCCTGGTTGTCTGGAACTGGTCCTGCACCGCGCGTTGCCCATCAGTATAGAAAGTCGACATCGATCCTCCGTTTACAGTCCGGCCTGACGTCGCAGGCTCGGAACCTCCCAGAAACGAATGACGGCGCGCGCGGATAAGCGCCTCGCCCTCCTGCCGAATGGTAATGGTAATGTAGGCCCGCATCACGGGAGCCGGATGAACGACGCTCACGTCCACGAGATAGCGTCTCGATCCCGGCATCGCCACCGCGAGGGTCGCCCGGATCGAGGCGCGGTCGACTACCCCGCATCCTTCAGCGCTCCTATCGCGCAGCGCTCCCCTCGCGCTCGGCACCTCGCTCATCGCTGCGCATCGCTTCGGCCCCGGAGACCAGATCCCGAGGGAATGCGCAGCTCCTGACTACCGTCCATGGCGGGTGTACTACGACAAGCGGCCCCGGGAGATCCCGAGGCCGCGTTCGCATTCGGCGCCAGGCCACTGCCACGCAGCGGGCGCCCGAAGACCCTAAGTTGTTGATACTCTAGTGCGCCGCGTAGGAATCGAACCTACAACCTAGTGATTAAGAGGCTCTTGCTGGGCGGTCGCACCGCGAAAACGGCGTCGGTCCGCGACACGGCAACTGCTTCGCGGGACAGCCTTTGCGTCGCGGCACGACACCCAAGGCCCTAGTGTCATCCGGGCCTGTTCCCAGCCATTTCTCGGAAATTGGCCACTGAATGGGCACCTGACTCCGCGCACCTCTCCCCTATCGTTGTCACCCGGAGCCTGTGACTTTGGGCGGCCTCGCTCACGGCACCGCTACGATCCTGCCCCGGCGTCGAGGGATGCGAGCTTCCGGGGGCTCTCCGACTCATCTCACTTGAGACCCGCTTGATGGGGGTCGTATAGGATATCGGCGCTGCTCACGCCACAACCGGTGAGCAACGCTCCTTTTCGAAGCTAGGATGATTCCCATGCGATCACTCATTGTGTTCTCGGTTGCCGCTCTGGGCCTGCTGGCGTGCACCTCGGAGGAGACCCCGACCGACCCGACCGCTGGCGCGAAGCCGGAGATGGCCGTCGCCAAGACGTACACTGCGGTCGATCTGGGCGTCGCAGGCGCGTCCACTGGGCAGTCCGGGCTCCTCTCCTTCAGTTCGGCCTCCGACATCAACGACGCAGGCCAAGTCGTGGGACTGTCCACCCCGGTCGGGTGCTGTGGGGGAAGGCGCGGGGACCCATTGTTCTACCACGCCTTCCTCTGGGAGAAAGGCGTCATGACTGATCTCGGCACGCTGGGGGGGAACTTCAGCATCGCCACCGGAATCAACCCTGCGGGCAAGGTGGTGGGCTGGAGCTTCATCCTGCCATATGGGAGGCACTCCTTTCTCTGGACGAACGGCCTCATGACCGATCTGGGCACCCTGGGCGGTCCTGAGAGTGTGGCGGCGGACATCACCCCTGCGGGCCAAGTGTTGGGGCTCAGCCAGATCGGGGGAGGGATAAGTGCTCCCGACGTCTTTCTATGGGACAAGGGTGTGATGACCGATCTCGGAATCGGCGTGCTCTTCCTCGAGTCAGGCGCGGGCATCAACCCCGCTGGGCGCGTGGTGGCGGGTGGAGTTCTCTGGGACAACGGTGTCGTGACGGATCTGGGCACATTGGGCGGCTGTTGCACCGCTGCCAATGCCATCAACCCGGCCGGACAAGTGGTGGGCTACAGCTACTTACCGGGAAACGAAGTTTACCACGCCTTTGTGTGGGAGAGGGGTGTCATGACCGATCTGGGCACCCTAGGCGGGAACAGCTCGGCCTTCGACATCAACTCGAGGGGACAGATAGTCGGCCAGAGTGCGGATCGCGCGTTTGTCTGGGAGAAGGGGGTCATGACGGCATTGGTCTCCCTCGATAGAAGATTCCCCAGTTCGGCTACCGCAATCAACGATGCGGGCCAGATGGTCGGCGTTAGCACTACGGAGCGGGGGGGCCGGGCTACGCTCTGGACGCGCAAATAGGCCCTCGGAGCACCGGCGGCGCGGGATTGGTATCGTCTCGGATTGGGTACTGAAACGGGAACTAAATGGGCACTAAAATGGCCACCGACCGGCGAGCGGCGGTGGCCATTCTTTTTTACTCTGTTGTGCTGTAATGACTTGTGATGAGTGCGCCGCGTAGGAATCGAACCTACAACCTAGTGATTAAGAGTCACTTGCTCTGCCAATTGAGCTAGCGGCGCGCGCCCGGCTTCCACCCCTCCCCACCATAGCCCCAAGGGGAGTCGAACCCCTCTCTGGACCTTGAAAGGGTCCCGTCCTAACCGATAGACGATGGGGCCCTGCTCCCCTTCAACCGAGTAGCGCTAACGGGATTCGAACCCGTGTTTGGGCCTTGAGAGGGCCCCGTCCTAGTCCCCTAGACGATAGCGCCAAGCGTCCGATCAGCACCCAACCAACATGCATCAGCATGCGGTCATCAGCATGCGGAATCAGCAGGCCCGGCAGGAATCGAACCTGCAACCCCCGGTTTTGGAGACCGGTGCTCTACCAATTGAGCTACGGACCTCTGCACCTTCACCAGGGTGGCTGACGGGACTTGAACCCGCAACCTCCGGAGCCACAGTCCGGCGCTCTAACCGATTGAGCTACAACCACCGCGGGGAGCCTGAGCCCCGATCCAGAGCCGCATAAACTACCGCGTCCGATGGGCTTGGGTCAAGGCCAGAAGCGACTCGCGAGCGCCTCGGTGTCCGGCGTATCCGGCACCACCGTGCCGTCGAGGGCGGCCACCGGCACGATGCCGCGCACCGAGTTCGCGACGAACAGCGATCGGCCCCGGATCTCGTCCAGCGTGACCTTGCGCTCGTCGATCGCCCCCACGATCTCCCCGATCCGGGCCCGCGCCACCCCGGGCAGGATTCCGATATCGAGCGCCGGCGCCGCCACCCGGCCGTCTTCCCACCAGAACACGCCCCAGATCGCGGTCTCCGCCACCTGTCCGCCCACCGTGAGCAGGAGCCCGTCGTCCGCCCCCATCGCCTTGGCGTCGGCCAGCGCCCGGTCGAATCGCTCGCGGTCCACCAGCTTATGCGGATAGGGCCGGTGGACCACCTTCGAGGTGATCAGCCGCACCGGGGCCGTGCTCCCCACCGGTCGCTCGCCCGCCACGACGCCGCGCCGGCTGACCAGCAGCCGGTGGACCCGGTCGGCCCCGCCCTCAGGCGTGGGCAATTCGACCGGAATCGGCACGCCGAGCGCACGGCAGCTCGTCGCCAGCCGGCGTACGTGCAGGTACCAGAGTGGCGCCGCGCCGTTCCGGAGGCGCACGGTCTCGATCAGGGTGTCCATCGATCGCCTTCCTCCCATCCAGGGCAGCCGCCCCGCCTCACCGGGCGGCCGACTCCGGGTTCACTGCCAGCTCCGCCGGCGGCACCACGGCGCGGTGCGCCCGGGCGTCCAGCCAGCCCTTCATCGTCGTCGCTCCAAGAATGAGCGCGCCGCCGAGCAGCGCCCAGGGCCCCGGCCGCTCGCCCTGGACCAGCCAGGCCCACACCGGATTGAACACCGGCTCGATCAGCAGGATCAGCGACGCCTCGAGCGCCGCGATGTGCCGGAGCGCCGACGTCACCAGCACGTAGGCCACCGCAATCTGGAAGACGCCGAGGTACGCGATCACGGCCCAATCCACCGGCGCGTGCGGGCCGAGCGGCAGCGCCATCGGAAGCGCGACCAGGAACGCCGTCAGGTTACCGCTCACCACCGCCGCCACCGGCGACCCGTGCTCGCCGTCGGCGGCGCCCATCCACCGGAGCCCGCACACCGTGAGGGCCCAGAAGAAACCGCTGACCAGGGCGAGCAGGTTCCCCTTCGTCGGATCGGGCGCCGTGGCCCGCGGCGCCTCGGCGCTCACGAAGAACAGCGCCAGCCCCAGCGCGACCGCGAGCATGAACCCGATGTCCTGTCGCCGGATCCGCTCCTTCAGCAGCCAGGGCCCGAGCACCAGCAGGTAGAGCGGCGCCGTGCTCTGAAGGTAGATCGTGTTGGCCGAGGTCGTGAGCCGGTTGGCCAGCACGAACAGGGTGAGGCACGCCGCGTAGGCGAACCCCACCAGCACCGCCCGCACGCTCCAGCCGCGCCGCGCTGCCGGCGCGATCACCAGGATGGCGAGGGCCGCCACGCCGCTCCGGAAGCTCGCGACCTGCCACGCGCCGAACTCGGCGGCCTTGATCGCGGCGCCCCCGGTCGAGAACAGGAGTGCGGCGACCGCAAGCTGGACTCGCGCGGCGGGACGGGCGGACATGGCGCGAAGATAACCGAGCCCCGATCTTGGGGGTATCATCGTTCTCCCCCACTACGAGGCTCCCATGTCCTTGCTCGATATGCTCCAGCAGCGACTCGGCGACGACGCCGTGAACCAGATCAGCAAGCAGCTCGGCACCGACCCCACCACCACCCAGGCGGCGATCGCGGCGGCACTTCCCATGCTCGTAGGCGCGCTCGCCCGAAACGCGCAGGATCCCGGCAAGGCCGGCGCGCTCGCCGACGCGCTCGGCCGCCACGATGGCAGCGTGCTCGACGACGTCGCCGGCTACCTGGGCCGCGGTAACACCGGTGACGGGAACGGCATCCTTGGGCACGTGCTCGGCGGCCGGAAGGAGGCCGTCCAGACCGGCCTCGGACAGGCGGCTGGATTCGACCCGACGAAGGCGGGGACGCTGCTGGCCATGCTCGCTCCGCTCGTCATGGGAGCGCTCGGCAAGGCGCAGCGCGAGAACGGCCTCGACACCGGCGGCCTGGCCGACATGCTCGGCAGCGAGCAACAACGCGCAGCGAACGCAGCACCCGGCGTGATGGGGATGCTGGCCTCGTTCCTCGATCGCGATCACGACGGGTCGGTGATGGACGATATCGGAGCGATGCTCGGGAAGCTCGGGAAATAGCGTCTGGTGCGCATCCCGGCCGCCAGGCCTATCCGCCCGGCATATCCACCTCGTCGCCCACGATGTCCTGCACGTACAGGAGCTTGATCGGCACCATCACTGCGCCGATCAGCGGCATCGCGATCACCAAGCCGACGAACCCGAACGCCAGTGCCATCACCGACTGGCCGATGATCGTCAGCGCCGGCGGGAGGTCCAGCCCCTCTTTCATGAGCAGCGGCGTCACCACGTTGCCCTCGAGCTGCTGGATGACGAGGTACGTCAGCGCCACCCACAGCGCCTTCTCCGGCCCGTCGAGAAAGCCCATGGCGATCGCCGGCACCGACGAGAGAATGGGCCCGAAGAACGGCACGAACTCGAGGATGCCGGCGATGATCCCGAGCGCCACCGCAGCGCGGACGTCGAGCAGCAGCAGCGCCGCGGTCGTCAGCGCGCCGATCAGCGCCATGCCGATGAGCTGCGCCACCAGCCAGCGCCGGAGGGTCACGCCCGTGGCGTCCATCACCTCGATGGCCTTGGCCCGCCCGCGGTGCGGCACGAGGTGCAGGATCCCACGCCGGTACGTGCGGGGATCCAGCGCGACGTAGACGGCGACGAAGGTGACGACGAGAAGGCTGCCGAGCGCCGCCAGCGTGCTCGAGAAGACCGCGAAGAAATGCGTACTGAGATTCCCGACCTGCTGGGCGATGGTCTGCCGCACGTCCGTCGACGGCTCGCGCTGAGCCCGTGCGCCGTCACCCGTGTCTCGATGGTCGCCGCCGCGCGGCTCGGGAGCGGCGGATGGCGTCCCCGCCGGTGTGTTCAGCAGCTCCGTCATGCTCCCTTGCCGTCGCCTCATCCACTGCTCGACCTTATCGAGCGCGTCCGGCAGCTGGTGCCGGAGCTCCCCCCACTGCTCCGAGATCCGTGGCGCGGCGAGCGCGCCCAGCCCCGCGACGGCGCCGAAGAACACAGCCACGAGCAGCAACGTCCCCACGCCGCGCGGCACGCCGCGGCGTTGCAGCCAGGTGACGCCGGCCGAGAGCGTGACGCCGAACAGCGCCCCGAGGAATGCCAGGAAGAAGACCGACCGGGCGACCCAGAGAAGCTGCAGCGTCAGCCACACGCCCGCGACGATCAGCGCGGCCCGCAGCATGTCAGGCGTTCGCCAGGGGGCCGCGCGGGAAGTGGGCATGGAGAAAGGTGGCGCGATCGCCGATGGGAGAGGTGAGGAGGTTGCCGGGCCGGATGCCCGGCGTCAGCCGCAGGGGCGCCGCAACAGCGGCGGGACGACGTTCATGACGATCCCCAGGGCGAAGACAGTGCTCAGCAGCAGCCCCGAGAGTGCCATGAAGCGCGTGCGCCCCTCGCCGACCTCGAGCAGGGCCTCGTGCTCGGCTTGATGCCCGTGCTGCGTTGCGCGCCAGCTCCGCCACGCCGAGCCGGCAGCGAGGAGTGCCACCACCAGAGCCGCCGCGCCCGTTCCCAGGACGAGTGTCCTGAGACCAGGGACCACCGGGATCGTCATCGGCACCGCATCCGGATAGCAGCCGTGCGCCACGAGTGCGTAGCTTGCGAGGAGCTGCAGGCTCCAGGCCACCGGCGCCCCGAACAGGCCGAACCAGAGTGCCGGCGGTGTCGCCGCACGAACCGCGCGCACGGGGTGAACCTCGGCCGGCGCGGTCATGTGCCAACCAGCCGCGGCGAAAGGTAGAGCGAGGTGAACACCGCCAACCACACCGCGTCCACGAAGTGCCAGTACCACGCGACGTTGGTAACCGCCAGATGGCGGCTCGCGGCGAAGTGCCCCAGCCCGGCCCGCAGCGCCACGACGGCGATCATCAGCAGGCCCACCGCCACGTGTGCGCCGTGGAATCCGGTGATCGTGAAGAACAGCGACCCGTAGGCATCGGTCGAAGGTCCGAAGGTCTGGTGCCGGTACTCGACCACCTGGATCCCGAGAAACACGGTGCCGAGCACGAGCGTCAGGACGAGGCCGCCCAGGAGCCGGCCCGTCCGGCCCAGGCGAATCCCCGACTCGGCCCACCACATAGCGCCGCTGCTCAGCAGCAGGATGCCCGTGTTCGGGAGCGCCAGCCTCAGCTCAGGCAGACCGGCCGGCGGCCACGGTCCCCGCGCCATGGAGGCCAGGTAGAAGTAGCTGAACAGCAGGTAGCCGAAGAGCGACGCCTCGGTGAGAATGAGCAGCATCATCCCATACGCCCCGGGCACGTTCGATCCCGTGCCGTCCAGCGGCAGCCGGCGGAGGACGGCGGTCGTCACGCCGCGTCCTCCGCCCCATGCGGCGCCGCGGGCCAGAGCCAGCCGATCGTCATCGCCGCCACCAGCGTCGCGCCCGCGATCGCGAGCGGCCAGAGCGCGGTGAGCAGGCCGTAGAACGCCGCCAGCATCGAGAGCGCCAGGAGGAAGGGATAGAGCGAATCCTCCGGCATCGTGAGCACCTCCGACGGCTCGGCGTCGAGCGGCGTCACGCCCAGCGTCTCGCGTCCCTCGTCGAGCACGGGGCCCTGGTCGAGGACGCTCCGGGTACGGCCCTCCTGCAGCCGGCCCTCCCAGAGCGGATGCCGGCTCCCCACCGACGGCAGCACCGCGAAGTTGTACGCGGGGGGCGGCGACGGGGTGGCCCACTCGAGCGTGGCCGCGTCCCACGGATTGGGGCCGGCCGGCGCGCCGCGCCGGAGACTCCAGATCACGTTCACCAGGAACAGCAGCACCCCGGCGGCGAACACATAGGCCCCGATCGTGGTGATCAGATTGACGGTGCCCCACCCCATCCCCGCCGGATAGGTGTAGATCCGCCGCGGCATCCCGAGCAGCCCGGCGATGTGCATGGGGAAGAAGCCGAGATTGAAGCCGAGGAACATGGTCCAGAAGTTCCAGCGACCGAGCCGCTCATTCAGCAGGCGGCCGGTCATCTTCGGCAGCCAGAAGTAGAAGCCGGCGATCACCGGAAAGACGTTGATTCCCACGAGCACATAGTGCAGATGGGCCACGACGAAGTAGCTGTCGGTGAGCTGCCGGTCGAACGGTACGGCCGCCGTCGCCACGCCGGAGACACCACCGAGCACGAAGAGCACGATGAACCCCGCCGCGAACAGGAATGGAACGCTCAGGACCGGACGCCCATGCCAGATCGTGGCCAGCCAGGCGAAGACCGCGACCGCGCTCGGGATCGAGATGACGAGGCTGGCCGCGCTGAAGAAGTCGGCGGAGAGGTCGGGAATCCCGGTCGCGAACATGTGGTGCACCCAGACCCCGAAGCCGAGGATGCCCGTCGAGACGGTGGCGAGCGCCACGAAGGTGTAGCCCACGAGCGGCCGCCGGCAGAACGTCGGGATCAGGTCGGACATGATGCCCATGGCCGGCAGCACGACGATATAGACCCACGGATGCCCGAAGATCCAGAAGAGGTGCTGCCAGAGCAGCGGGTTGCCCCCGGCCGCGGCGTCGAAGAAATGCATGCCGAACCGCCGGTCGAAGTACAGCATGGTGCAGGCGACCGTGAGCGCGGGCAGCGCGAACAGCATCGAGAACGAGGTCGTGAGCGTGCCCCAGATGAAGATCGGCAGCCGGTTGATCGACATTCCCGGCGCCCGGAGCTTGAACAGGGTCACGATGAAATTGATCGCGCCCACGGTGGTCGAGACCGTCAGAAAGAGCAGCCCGAGCGCGTAGAAGTCCATGTTGAGTCCGGGCGAATAGGCCCGCTCGGTGAGCGGCGCATACGCGAACCAGCCTCGGTCCGGCGCCTGCCCGACCAGAAAGCTCGAATAGATGAACAGCCCGGAGAACAGGAACAGCCAGTAGCTCAGGGCGTTGAGCCGGGGGAACGCCATGTCGCGCGAGCCCAGCATCAGGGGCCAGATGTAGTTGCTGAACCCCGACAGGATCGGCGACGCGTACAGGAAGATCATCGTGATCCCGTGCATGCTGAACAGCTGGTTGTACGTCTCCGGACTGAGCAGGCGAAGGTCGGGCGCGGAGAGCTGAGCGCGCATCGCGGCCGCCTCGAGTCCGCCCAGCAGCATGAAGGTGAAGGCCGTGACGAGGTAGCGCTTACCGATCTTCTTGTGATCCACCGTGCCGAGCACGCCGAACAGGCCGGGCGGCGTTTCCCAGATGCGGAGCAGTCGCTCGTGGAGCGAAAGGACGGCGGAAGGCGGTGCGGTCGTGGCCACGGTGCGCTCGCTACTGGAGTGACTGCAGATAGGCCGTGAGGTCATGGAGCTGCCTGGCGTCCAGCGGGACGGCAGGCATCAGCGTGCCCGGCTTGAAGGCCTGCGGATTCTCGATCCAGCCGAGCAGGCTGCCGCGAGTGTTGGCGACCGTGCCCGCGGCGATTGTCCGGCGGCCAGCCAGGTGGGTGAGGTCCGGACCCAGGCGGCCGCCCGCCATCGTGCCATGCACGGTGTGGCAGAGGGCGCAGGCGGTGGTGGCGAACACCCGTGCCCCCGCGGCTGCGTCAGCCCCGGCGGGCGCGGCCGCCGGGGCTCGCTGGCGCTCGAGCCACCGCGCGAACGCCTCGGGCGGCTCCGCCACGACTTCCATCGCCATCTTCGCGTGCTGGAGGCCGCAGTACTCGGCGCATTGGCCGTGGTAGACCCCCGGCCGGTCGGCCTCGATCCACATGACGTTCTCCTGACCGGGGACGAGGTCCGTCTTGCCCGCAAGCTCCGGGATCCAGAAGCTGTGGATCACGTCGCCGCTCACCACCTCCAGCCGGACCGGCCGGCCCACGGGGATGTGGATCTCGTTCGCGGTCGTCGCGATCAGGCTGGGCGACGGGCCGAGATAGCGAACCTCCCACCACCACTGGCGGCCGGTCACGCGCACCGTCAGGTCGGCGCTGACCGGCGTCGCGATCGCGGCCTGCGTCGTCACCGTAAGCACCAGGACGACCACCAGGACGAGCGACGGCACCACGACGCCGCCGATCACGATCCACCGCAGGCCTTCCCCCTCTCGCTCGATCGGCCTCGTCTCCGAACGCCCGCCCCGGAGCGCGCCCGCCAGCACCAGTGCGCTGACCACGAGCACCACGGCCGCCGCGATCACGAGCAGGATCCAGCCGAGCCAGGCTTCGCGGCCGGCGACGAAGCCAGACGTGCGGAGGAAACTCGGGCTCGATTCCATCACACTCAGCTCGCCTTGGCCGCAGAGTTGTGTGACTCGGTGGTCCGCGTGGGCGTCGGCGGCTTCACCGGCTCGGCGTCGCTACCGAGCGTGCGGAGGTAGGCGATGATCTGCCAGATCTGCTGCTCGGGAAGCCGCTCACCCCAGGCGGGCATCCCGTTGGGTCGCCCCTCTGCAATGGTGGCGTAGAGGTCGGCATCGCTCGAGCCGTAAATCCAGAGGCTGTCGCGGAGGTTTGGACCCATGCCGCCCCCGGCATACCCGGAATGGCAGCCCGAGCAGTTCATGCCGGTAAAGAGCTGCCGTCCGGTGACGATCGCAGCGGTGCGTCCGGTATAGGGATTGGTCGCACCGATGAGGACCGACGCGTTGATGCCAGGCCGGACGCCGGGTCCGCGGCTGGCGCCGCTGTCCACGCTGCGGTCGGGGGCAGCTGGCCGCGCACGGAGCTGCATGGCGGCGGGCGATAGCGCGCGGCCGCTGGGACGCTCGTGCCGCTGGCAGGCGAGGGCGACAAACACCGCCATGGGCAGCACGAGCAGGACAAGGCGAGTCATTCGCATGAGCGTCTCCCCGGCGAGGGGTGGCCCGCCACGCAATCCGTTCCCCCCGTCATCCCGAGCGAAGCGAGGGACCTGCTCGACTCTGCCGGAACCCGGCTGCCATCCGAGATGGAGCGAGAAGGCCCCTCGCCTCCCTCGGGATGACGGGCCCTGGAACGGTGCGCCGTCTCCTGCAGCATTGGCACGCCATACCTCGCCAGCACCGCCCGGATCGCCGGACGCTCCGCGACGATCGCGCGGTCCACCGCCGCACGCAGCGCCGTATCCGAACGCCGCACCCCAGCCGAGATCGCGAACGTGAACACTGCGCCCGGCCCGTCGATTGCCGGGACGACCGGGGTCGAGACCAGCGACACGCCGGTGCGCGGGCCGAAGTACCCCGCGAACGGCCCCCACACGATCGCGACGTCCACATCTCCCCGGGCCACGGCGGACACCAGGGCCGCGGGCGGATTGGGCTTCGCGTAGTCGCCGTAAATGCTGTAGCCGACCACGTTGCGCACGATGCCCCGGCGCGCGAGCGCCGTGGCCGCCGGGGTGTTGTGGTAGTCGTCGCCGATAAAGTGGAGCCCGATGCGAACCCGCCGAAGCCGGGGATCGTCGAGCGAGGCGATCGGCGGGCCGGCCGACCGGCGTGAGAGGAAGACATAGGTAGAGGTGTAATACGGCGCGGTGGCCAGGATCCGCCCGGCGGCGGCGGGCATCCCCATCACCAGGTCACACCGCCCCGCGTCGAGCGTGTTGCGTACGAACCCGCGTCGCTGCGGCCACCAGGCATACCTCAGGGTCCGGTGCAGCTCGCCCGCGACCAGCTCGGCGATGCGGTTCTCGAACCCCGCCCGCGCACGGTTCGAGAACGGGAGGTTGTTGGGATCGGCGCAGACGCGAAGGGCGGGCGGACGATCAGACGGTCGGACGGTCAGACGGTCGGACGGCCGGGCGGTCGGCCGCTCACCGAAGGCCTGCGGTCCGAACCCGCCGCCTATCGCGCCGAGGGCGAGCGCCGCGATCAGCCAACGCCGGTACGTCCGTCCGACCGTCCGCCTGCCCGACCGTCTGACCGTCCGACCGTCCGACCGTCCGCTGTCACCGCAGCGCGAAGACATACAGCATGCCTCCCGGCCCGGTGTAATCCGGCAGATCCTTCATCGCGTTGGCGAAGCCCAGCGCACCGGTCGGATCATCCGGCGACAGCCCGAACGCCGCCGCACCGGCCCAGCCGCCGACCCCGGCGAAGACCGCCACGTACTGCTTTCCGTCGGGGCCCGTATAGCTGATGAAGTTGCCGACGTGTCCCGAGCCGGTCTTGAACTTCCAGAGCACGCTGCCGTTCCGCGCGTCCACCGCCTTCACCCAGCCGTCCATCGTGCCGTAGAACACGACGTCGCCCGCCGTGACGAGCGCACCCGTCCAGACGGGGAACCGTTCCTTGATGCCCCACGCCTTCCTGCCGTGCACGCCGTCCCACGCGATGAATTCGCCGCGGTTGCCGCCCGGACCGGGGTACATCATCACCTCGGCGCCGACGTACGGCGTCCCGGCGATGTAGCTCGTCTCCACGCCCTTGTAGTCCATGCACAGGTTCGTCGTCGGGGTGTAGAACAGGCCGGTCCGCGGCGAGAACGCCGCCGGCTGCTGGTCCCGCGCGCCCGTAGATGACGGGCAGATGTCGGTGGTGTTGGTCGTCTCGTTGGTGCGTTTGCTCGGCACCTCGACCGGTCGGCCGGTCTTGAGGTCGACGCCGGTAGACCAGTTGAGGAACTGGTAGGGTTGCGCTACCAGCACCTCGCCGGTGGCGCGGTCCATGGTATATGCGAACCCGTTCCGGTCGAAGTGGAGCACGATCTTCCGCGGCTTCCCGTCGATGGGGAGGTCCGCCACGATGCTCTCGTTCACCGCGTCGTAGTCCCAGCGGTCGTGAGGCGTCGTCTGGTAGGCCCACTTGGCATCGCCCGTGTCGGGGTCGCGTGCGAAGATCGTCATCGACCACTTGTTGTCGCCCGGACGCATGTCGGGGTTCCACACGCCAGGATTGGCGGTGCCGTAGTAGAGGAGATGCAGTCCCGGATCGTACGTCACCCAGCCCCACGTGGTCCCGCCGCCGATCTTCCATTGGCCGGGCGTCCAGGTGGTGAGACCGAGATCCTTGGCCCGGTCGCCAGGATAGAATGCCCGGAAGCCGGGACCGATCCGCACGTCCGCGTCGGAGCCGGTGCTGTAGGCCCTCCACACTTCCTTCCCGGTCGCGAGATCGAGCGCGGCGAGTCGGCCGCGAACGCCCATCTCGGCGCCGCTGATGCCGGTGATCACTTTGTCGCCGATGATGAGCGGGGCCATGGTCGTGGTCTCGCCCAGGTTGATGTCGCCCATCTTCGCCGACCAGACGACCCGCCCGGTCTTCGCGTCGAGCGCTATGGTGTGATTGTCGAGCGTGTTGAAGACGATCTTGCCGGCGCCGTACGAGGCGCCCCGGTTCACGATGTCGCAACACGCCTCGCCCTGGGCCGCGGGGTCGGGATTGGGCCTGTACGTCCACTTGGCGGGGCCGTCGGGATGGGTCAGGTCGAGGGCATAGACGATGTTGGGCCAGGGAGTGACGAGATACATCGTGCTCCCCACCACGAGCGGCTGGCCCTCGTGCCCGTGCAGGACTCCCGTCGAAAAAGTCCAGGCGACGGCGAGGTCCTTGGCATTGGCGGTCGTGATCTGCGACAGCGGGCTGTATCGCGTGCCCGCGTAGTCGCGGCCGGGTAGCGTCCACTCGCCGGGCTGCGCTGCACCGGGCTGCGGGAAGGCGGCCGAGTCGCGCCCGGTCGAGGCTGCCGCGGCCACGCCGGCACCAGCGGATGCACGCTCGATCCGGGCGCTACGTGTCGGCCCATCCCCGCAGCCCGTGAGCGGCGCGGCGGCCAATGTCGCCACTGCGAGCCTGATCCCAGCGAAGCGTGCGCGAAGGAGGAGGAAATGGAGAGCGGCAGGCATGCAGGCGATCCCGTTGTGGCCGAGACATTGGCGTCATCGCTACATGGCCTCTTTTCAAGAGCGCTTGCCGTGACCTGCGTCACCCGCGCGCGTCCCAGCGGGCGCTATCCCTCCACGGTATAGGTCTCCTCCCGTACCGCCCGAAATCCGCGCTTCAAGTAATTCGGCAGCGCCGCCGGATGATCCAGCGTGCACGTGTGGAGCCACACGCGCGACGGCATCGTCGCCCACGCCGCTCGCACCGCCTCGCTCAGCAGCCACTTGCCCCATCCCCGGCCGATGTACTCCGGCAGCAACCCGAAGTATGCGATCTCCGTCGACCCGTCGTCGTGAGGTTTGAGCTCGAAGTACCCTGCCGGTGCCGCTTCCCACGTGAGGAGCCAGAGGGAAAGGCCCGGCGTCGCGAGGTGTGCCCGGACCGTCTCGTCCGACCAGCGCAGCCGGTCCACCCAGTGGAAGGCCCGGCCCACCTCCGCGTACAGGTAGCGATAGAACGACGCGGGGCACTCCCCCACGCGCTCGACCCGCGGCGCCGGGTCCGGCGCCGCCACGGGGTGGAGCTCGGCGGGAGCGCCGAGCTCGAGATACGTGCGAGTGACCAGCGTGGACATGGCGACCATTCTAATACGAAGCGGCCCCGGCGTCTGCCGGGGCCGCTTCTATCTCCGGTGTACTCAGCGCGCGTCAGCGCTGGGTGCTGGAGCTGTCCTGGCTCATGGTGGTGTCGACGGCATCCGCGCTCGGATTGCTCATCGTGGTGTCGGTGGTCGTCGGCGGAACCGCGGTGCTGGTGGTGTCATAGCCCGCGCTCGGCGCCGTCGGCTGGGTCGACGTGGTGTCATAGCCCGCGCTCGGGGCCGACGTGGTGTCATAGCTCGGGCTCGGCGTCGTGGGCTCCGGGGCGGCCGAGGTATCGGCGCTGGGCGCCGAGGGCTGCACGACCGACGTGTCGGCAGGCGCGGTCGGCTGCGTCGTGCTCGTGGTGTCGATCGTGGCGTTCGGATTGGCGGCCGTGGTGTCGTACCCGCTCACGGCCGTGGTGTCTCCACGGTCAGGGGCTGCACCGACGCCCTCGTCCGACCGATTGTGGCAGGCGGCGAAAGTGGCAGCCGCCGCCAGGATCCAGAGAGTTTTCATGAGTTCGCTCCTAGTGGCGACCGAGCCCATGCCCGCACTGGGTGTCGTCGCCGATCGTTCGTCAGCTGCGGGCCTGCAGATAGTCTGCAATAATTCGCGTTCGATTCCAAGTCGCCTGCACGTTCGCGATCAATC
This sequence comes from uncultured Gemmatimonadales bacterium, assembly GCA_963815515.1. Taxonomy (GTDB): domain Bacteria; phylum Gemmatimonadota; class Gemmatimonadetes; order Gemmatimonadales; family GWC2-71-9; genus CAVVWJ01. Next base: position 1,071,811 of record CAWFGP010000003.1, on the reverse strand, counting down.
TGAGGCACCAAGCTACCCGGGTCGCCCAAATGGCGATAGGTCATAGATCACACTTTCGGGGGTCGCTGATCAGCTCTGGAGCGCCTCCAGATCGCGGTACAGGTCCAGGGCCTTGGGATTCGCCAGCGCGTCCACATTCGCGACGGGCCGCCCGTGGATCACCTCGCGCACGGCCAGCTCGGTGATCTTGCCGCTGATGGTCCGCGGGATGTCGGCCACCTGCACGATCTTACGCGGTACGTGGTGAGGGCTCGCGTGCTCCCGGATCCGGCGGCGAATCCGGTCCTGCAGGCCGTCGTCGAGTACGGCACCCTCGCGCAGGCGCACGAACAGGACGATCCGCACATCCCCGTCCCATTCCTGCCCCACGACCAGGCTTTCCACGACCTCGGGCAGCGGCTCGACCTGGCGATATATCTCCGCCGTGCCGATTCGGACACCGCCCGGATTGAGGGTCGCGTCGCTCCGGCCCAGGATCACGAGCCCGTCATGGCCGGTCAGCCGCGCCCAGTCACCATGCCGCCAGACGCCCGGGAACACGTCGAAATACGCGGCCTGGTAGCGCGCGCCATCGGGATCGTCCCAGAACGCGACGGGCATGCTCGGAAAGGGACGCGTGCAGACCAGCTCCCCGTCGGCTCCCCGCACCGGCTGGCCGGCCGCGTCGAAGACCTCGACCGCCATGCCCAGCCCGCGCATCTGCAGTTCGCCGCGCCAGACCGGACCCACCGGGTTGCCGAGCGCGAAGCAGGAGATGATGTCGGTGCCGCCGCTGATGCTCGCCAGGTGCACGTCGCGCTTGATCGACCCGTAGACGTAGTCGTAGCTGCTGGCCGCGAGCGGGCTGCCGGTCGAGAGGATCGCGCGGAGAGCCGAGAGATCGTGCGTGCGTGCGGGTGTGAGCCCCTCCTTCTCCGCGAGGGCGAGGTACTTTGCGCTGGTCCCGAACACCGTCACCCGCTCCTCCGCGGCCAGCCGCCACAGAATCGGCGGCGGCGCGAGCGGCGCGCCGTCGAACAGCACTACCGTCGCCCCGAGCGCGAGCGCGGAGACGACCCAGTTCCACATCATCCAGCCGCACGTGGTGAAGTAGAAGACCCGGTCGTCGGGGCCGAGATCGGTATGCAGCGCCAGCTCCTTCAAGTGCTGCAGCAGCGTGCCGCCGGCCCCGTGCACCATGCACTTGGGCAGCCCCGTCGTGCCCGAGGAATACATGATGTAGAGCGGATGATCGAACGGCAGGTGGGCATAGGCGGGCTGGGCCTGTCCGCGGTGCGCGTCGAGCAGCTCGTCCCAGCGCACGGCCCCCGGCAGCGCCCCGAGGTCGGGCCACGGGTCGAGGTAGGGAACGACGATCACCCGCTCGATCCCCGGCAGCCGCACGCACACCTCACGCACCCGCGCGAGCGAGTCGATGGCCTTTCCCCGCGTAGCGGTAGCCGTCCGCGCAGATCAGCACCTTGGGCCGGATCTGGCCGAAGCGATCGATGACGCCGTTGGCGCCGAAGTCCGGTGAGCAGGACGACCAGACCGCTCCCAGGCTGGCCGTGGCCAGCATGGCGATGACGGTTTCGGGCAGGTTCGGCAGGAAGCCGGCGACCCGGTCACCGGGCCCCACGCCGAACGCCGCGAGCGCGGCCGCGGCCGCCGCGGCCTCTTGCCGGAGCTGGCCACGGCTCAGCCGCTGCTGCCGTCCGCCCTCGTTCCAGAAGACCAGCGCGTCACCGTCGCCATCGTGCCGCAGCAGGTTCTCGGCGAAGTTGAGCCGCGCGCCGGTGAACCATTTCGGGCCCAGTGCCGGGGCCGGCGGTGCCATCCGATCGAGGCCGGCGACGACCTCGTCCCACGGCACCCGTCCCGGCCGCTCCTCCGCCACCACCCCGCAAAACCGCCACACCTCGGGCCAGAACGCCTCCGGCCGGGCGACCGACCACTGGTAGAGCGAGCCAACGTCCCACACCTCCTCCGCCCCGGCCGGCCGCGCGTGCCGCACATGCGCCAGGAACCGCGTCATGTTTGCCCGCGCGATGCGCTCGGGGCTCGGGGTCCAGATCGGATCGGTGGTGGCGAATTCAGCGGACATGGAAGTGTGGTTAGGCTATGGCCTCACCACGGAAACACGGAAGGCACGGAGAACATAACAACGCTGTCCTCCGTGCCTTCCGTGCTTCCGTGGTGGAAGAGAAGACACTGCGGATCCTCGGAGCGCCGCCGCGCGCCCCGAGTCCTCACGAAGTCGGCGGATTGAACTGCGCGTGCTGCGCGTCCAGCCAGGACTTGTGGTACTCCGGATCCTCGATCGTCGTCGCCGCCGTCGCGACCTTGAGCGGCCGGAAGCTGTCCATCATCACGGCCAGCTCCTCGGTATACTTGGCGCCGATGCTCGCCTCGGCGCGACCCGGGTGCGGGCCGTGCGGGATGCCGTCGGGATGGTGGGTGATGCTGCCGAACTCGATCCCCTTCCGGCTCATGAACTCGCTCGAGGCGTAGTACAGCACCTCGTCCGAGTCGACGTTGCTGTGGTTGTACGGCGCGGGCACCGCTTCGGGATGGAAATCGTACGGCCGCGGACAGAAGCTGCAGACGACGAACCCGTCGCCCTGGAAGGTCTGGTGCACCGGCGGCGGCTGGTGCACGCGGCCGACGATCGGCTCGAAATCGTAGATGTTGAACGCCCACGGGTAGAAATAGCCGTCCCAGCCCACGACGTCGAACGGATGGTGGTCGAGGATGATCTCGTTGAGCCCGTCGTACTGCTTCACCAGGATCGGGAAGTCCCCGCGCTCGTCATGGGTCCGGAGCGTGCCGGGCCGCCGGATGTCGCGCTCGCTGTAGGGCGCGCCCTCGATGAGCTGGCCGAACTCGTTCCGGTACCGCTTGGGCCAGCGCACGTGGCCGCGGCTTTCCATGACCAGGAGCTTGGTCGGCTCGGCCGAGAGATCGAGCCGCCAGCGATGCATGATGCCGCGGTGGATGACGAGATAGTCCCCTTCGCGGTACGGCAGATCCCCGAACACCGACTCGAGGGTGCCCGTGCCCTTGGCCACGTAGACCAGCTCGTCGGCCTGGGCGTTGCGGTAGAAGTGGGCGTCGTTCTCGTCGGGCTCGACGTACAGCATCGCGATGTCCTGATTGAACAGCAGCGGAATGCGGTCGAGCGTGGGACTCCCCCCGCGCTTCACCTGCGAGGTGCGGAAGTGCCGGTGCCGGAGCGTCTGGTCCGGGTCGGCCTCGAACTTCGTCTCCCGGAGCCGCCGCACGCTCTTGACGGTCGTGGGCGGATGCGTGTGGTAGAGCAGCGAGGACGTCCCCGTAAACCCCTCGTGCCCCATCAGCTCTTCGGCGTACAGTCCCCCGTCCGGCCGGCGGAACGCGATGTGCCGCTTGCGGGGGATCTGGCCCATCGTGTGATAGATCGGCATCGTGCATCTCTCCTTGAATCACTGACCGACAAAGATCCGATTCACCACAGAGGCACAGAGGACGCGGAGGACTGCGGATGTGTGCTGTTCACCCAGCCTCCTGGTGCCTGCCTCTCCGTGTCCTCTGTGCCTCTGTGGTGAAGCCCATCGCAATCCTCAGAGATTTCCGCGCGCCGCCTGCTCCCGCTCGATGGCCTCGAACAGCGCCCGGAAGTTGCCCTTCCCGAAGCTCCTGCGCGCCCTTGCGCTGGATGATCTCGTAAAACACCGTCGGCCGGTCTTCGACCGGCTTGGTGAAGATCTGGAGCAGGTAGCCGTCCGGATCACGGTCGACCAGGATCCCGAGCGAGGCGAGCGCGTCGAGCGGCTCGTCGATCGCCCCCACGCGGCCCTGCAGCTCCTCGTAATACGTGGTCGGCACCGTGAGGAACTCGACTCCGCGATCCCGGAGCGCCGTCACCGTCGCGATGATGTCGTCGGTCGCGAGCGCCATGTGCTGTACGCCGGGCCCCTGGTAGAACTCGAGATACTCGTCGATCTGCGACTTCCGCTTCCCGGCCGCCGGCTCGTTGATCGGGAACTTGATCCGGTCGTTCCCGTTGGCCATCACCTTCGACATCAGCGACGAGTACTCGGTCGAGATGTCCTTGTCGTCGAACGTGAGCAGGTTGCGGAACCCCATCACGTCGCCGTAGAACCGGACCCAGGTGTCCATGCGGCCGAGCTCGACGTTGCCGACGCAGTGATCCACGTACTTGAGGCCGACCTGGGCCGGCTGGTAGCGCGGCGTTACCGGCCGGAATCCGGGCATGAACAGGCCCCGGTAGTTCCGGCGCTCGACCAGGGAGTGGATGGTGTCCCCGTAGGTCCGGATGGCTGCGATCACGATCTCGCCGTCGTCGTCCTTGATGACCCGCGGCTCCTGAGCCGAAACCGCGCCCCGCTCGACGGCCTTGGCGTGGGCCTCCCGGGCATCGTCCACCCACAGCGCCAGGTCCCGGACCCCGTCCCCGTGGCGGTAGATGTGGTCGGCGACCATCCGGGCCTCGTCGCTCAGGTCCGGCCGGATCGGCGTGGTCAGCACGAACCGGATCTTCTCCTGCTGGAGGAGGTAGCTGGCCCGGTCCCGGACCCCGGTCTCGGGGCCTCGGTATGCCACCAGGTGGAATCCGAACGCCGCGCGGTAGAACTGGCTGGCCTGCCTGGCGTTTCCGACCCAGAACTCGATGTAGTCGGTGCCGTTGATGGGGAAGGTGTCGCCCGTGAGGGCGGGGGCGGTCATGGCCTGGGTCTGCATGCGGTCCTCCGTGGGCGTCGTCGATGACACAAGAAAAAGATACCCAACGGCTTAGCGTCCCGCCAATCGGTGTGATCCACGGCTTTGCGCCGGTCTGGAGCGGCCGCTATGTTACGTTCAGAAAGGCGTGGGTGGCATGCCAGTTCACGACATTGTAGTGCTGGGCTTTTCGGCTGGGGGCATCGAGCCCCTCCTTCGGTTGGTCGGGGCCCTGCCCGCCGACTTTCCCGGCGCCGTGTTCGTCGTCCACCATTTCCCGCCCCAGAGCGTCAGCGCGCTCCCCAGCATCCTCCAGCGCGTCTCGGCGCTCGACGTCGCGCAGGCGGTCGACGGCGACGTCATCGTGCCGGGCAGCATTTGCGTCGCCCGCCCCGACCAACATCTGGTGCTGACCGGTGGCCTTGTCCGCTGCACCAATGGACCCCGGGAGCAGGGACACCGTCCGGCCATCGATCCCCTCTTTCGGAGCGCGGCTCGGACGTTCGGGTCCCGGGTCGCCGGCGTGCTCCTGTCGGGAACTCTCGACGATGGCACGGTCGGCCTGATCGAGATCAAGGCCCGCGGCGGGATGGCGCTGGTACAAGAGCCCGAGGAAGCCGCCTATTCCGGCATGATCATGAGTGCGCTCAGGTCCGTCGCGGTGGACTACGTTGCGCCGGCCCAGGAGCTCGCAGCCATCCTCGACCGGGTGGCTCGAGCAGAGGGCGCCGAAAAGGAACCGTCTCCACCCGATCTGCATCGGGACTTTGCCGCCGGCGCCGACGACGTACCGGAGCCTGCGATGGCCGGAACCGCCGCCCTCCGGAACCCGGCGGCGCTCGGCCGCCCATCCCCCATGGTCTGTCCCGAATGCGGCGGCGTGCTGTTCGAGCGGGAACAGGACAGCTTTCTCCACTTCCGCTGCCACGTCGGCCATGCGTTCAGCGAGGAAGCGCTGTTCGCCAGTCAGTCGCGGGCGCTGGAGGGCGCCCTCTGGTCCGCCGTCCGCGCGCTCGAGGAAAAGGCCGAGCTCTCCCGGCGCCTGGCCGAGCAGTGCGGACATCGCGGCCTCCACCGGGCCGTGGCGCAGTTCGAAGTCGCCGCCCGCCAGGCCGAGCACGGCTCCAACCTCCTCCGCCAGACCCTGCTCAAGAGTCCGGTCCAGGAGCCGCTGGATGCCGAGGCCGAGCCCCAGAACAAGGACCTGGCCGCACTGTCACGAGAAGCCGAGTACCAATGAGCGCAGTGACGATGCGCCGACCGAAGGCCGCCACCCGGGTGATCGCCATCGCCGCCTCCTCCGGCGGGCTGGCCGCCCTCTCCGAGGTGCTCCGGACGCTGCCCGCGACGCTGCCGGCGGCCATCCTCGTCCTGCAGCACCTGTCACCCGACCAACGGAGCCATCTCACCGAGATTCTTGCCGAGCGCACGCCGCTCGCCGTCCGCCAGGCAACGCAGGGCATGCGGCTCGAGCATGGAGTGGTGTACGTGGCCCCGCCGGGCGCGCATCTTCTCGTCGGTGGCGACGGCCGGCTCGTCCTGTCGCACCTGCCGCCAGTCCACTGGTGCCGCCCCTCGGCCGACCGGCTCTTCGCGTCGGTCGGCGCCAGGTACGGTCCGTGGGCCATCGCCGTCGTGCTGACCGGGTACGGGGTCGACGGCGCCGAAGGCGCGCAGGTGCTGCGGCGCCTGGGCGGAACCGTGCTGGTGCAGGACGATGCCACGTCGGCCTGCCCGGACATGCCCCGCGCCGCCCGGCGGGCCGGCGGCGTCGATCGTGTGCTGCCGCTCGGCGACATCGCCGCCGAGCTGGAGACCCTCCTAGGTTGCGGAGTCCCGGCATGACCAGGCCCACGCCCAGCGTCAGCGAGCAGATTCCGCCGGACGATGCCGATGCGGCCGCCGAATTCGAGGCTCTGCTCGCCCATCTGAAGCAGAGCCGGGGCTTCGATTTCACCGCCTACAAGCGGGCCAGCCTGATGCGCCGCGTGCAGGTGCGCATGCAGACGCTGGGCCTGATGCGGTTCGCCGCCTACCTCGACTTCCTGCAGGTGGACCCCGAGGAGTTCACCCGGCTGTTCAATACCATCCTCATCAACGTCACCAGCTTCTTCCGTGACCCTGCGAACTGGGAATACCTCCGCGACGAGATCCTGCCGGGCCTCATCGGCCCGCCGGAGGCGACCAGCCCGCTCCGGGTCTGGAGCGCGGGCTGCGCCTCGGGAGAAGAGGCCTATTCGATCGCCATCCTCCTCGCAGAGGCGATGGGAACCGAGGCGTTTCGCGAGCGGGTGAAGATCTACGCCACCGACGCGGATGAAGAGGCTCTCGCGGAGGCCCGCCATGCCATGTACGCCCCTCGCGCCGTGGAGGACGTTCCGGCCCCGCTGCTGGACCGGTACTTCGACCGGCAGGATGACCGGTTCGTCTTCAACAAGGAGCTCCGGCGAGGGGTCATCTTCGGCCGGCACGACCTCATCCAGGACGCCCCGATTTCCCGCGTAGATCTGCTGATCTGCCGCAACTGCCTGATGTACTTCAACACCGAAGCGCAGGCGCGGATTCTGTCGCGGTTCCATTTCGCGCTGGTACCCCGCGGGGTACTATTCCTGGGCAAGGCGGAGACGCTGCTGGCCCAGAGCGCCGCGTTCGAGCCGGTGGACGTCAAACGGCGGCTTTTCGCCAAGACCGAGCACCAAACGGAGGTGCGGCACCTGACCTTCGCGAACTCCAACGAGCACGACACCACTCGCCACCTGCGCGAGGCCGCCGGCGACGTCGGACCCGTCGCGGAGCTGGTGGTCGATCGTGACGGATACGTGGTCCAGGCCAATCAGCGCCTGCGCGCGATGTTCGGGGTGAGCCCGCGGGACATCGGCCGGCCCCTGCAGGACCTCGAGCTCTCCTACCGGCCGTTCGAGCTGCGCTCCAGCATCGAGCGCGCCTATCTCGAGCGGCGTCCTACGGCATCGGTCGAAGGCCGCTGGACCGGCCCCGGCGGCCAGATCGTCTTCCTCGAGCTTGCGGTCGTCCCTCTCGTCGACCTCGCGGGTCTTCCTCTCGGCGTCAGCGTCCAGTTCACCGACGTGAGCCGTCAGCGGCGCCTCCAGGAGGAAGTGCAACGCGCCAGTCAGGAGCTCGAGACGGCGCTCGAGGAGCTGCAGTCCACCAACGAGGAGCTGGAGACGACCAACGAGGAGCTGCAATCCACGGTCGAAGAGCTGGAGACCACCAACGAGGAGCTGCAGTCGACCAACGAGGAGCTGGAGACCATGAACGAGGAGCTCCAGTCGACCAACGAGGAGCTCCAGACGATCAACGACGAGGCGCGCGAGCGGGGCGACCAGCTGGGCGAGCTCAACGGGTTCCTCGAGTCGATCCTCACCTCGTTCCGAAGCGCCGTGGCGGTGGTGGATCGCGATCTTCACATCCGCAAGTGGTCCCGCCGGGCCGAGGACATGTGGGGGCTCCGGCAGGACGAGGCGCTGCACAAGAACTTTCTCAATCTGGACATCGGGCTTCCGGTCGACCGGCTCAGGGCGCCGATCCGCGCCTGCCTGGCGCGCGAGTCCGAGTTTCTCGAGATGACCCTGGACGCCACCAATCGTCGCGGCCGACCGGTGCAGGTCCGCGTGACATGCACCCCCTTGGCAACCGGCCCGGGCGACGAAGCTCGCGGCGTGATTCTTTTGATGGAAGAGGCCGACGCGCGCGCCTGATCGCGCGGCCGGCCCTGTGAGAGGTGGGAGTGAACGCAGAGGATTTTGCTCGGCGCCTGGAAGACATGCGCCGCCACGTGGAGACGATTCGCGGGACGTCCGACGCCTCCAGCGCCGCGTTCGAGGAGCTCCTCGTCGCGGTGGAGGAGCTGCGCGTCGCCGAGGACGAGCTGCGTGGCCAGAACGAAGAGCTGACGGTGGCGCACGCCGCCGTGGCCGAGGAGCGCCGCCGCTACCAGCACCTCTTCCAGTACGCCCCGGACGCCTACCTGCTGACCGATCTCAACGGGATCATCCGCGAAGCCAACCACTCTGCCGCGCACCTGCTCGGCGTCGAGCCCCGGTTCCTGGCGGGCAAGACGCTGGTGTCGTTCGTGGCCCTGGAGGACCGGCCGCGGCTCCGGGGTGAAATCGGCCGGTGGAAATCGGAGCCGGCCGCCAAGAGCATCGAGCTCCGGCTGCACCCGCGCGGCGGTCAGACGTTCGATGCCTCGCTCACCCTGTCCGTGGCCCGCGGCGGGCCGCGGGACAAGGCGTTCGGCTTCCGCTGGCTCGTGCGCGACATTTCCGCTCATCACCAGCTCACCCAGGAGCTCCGGCACCGCGAGGAGACCGCCCGCCGCGAGGCCGAGGCGAGCGAGGCGCACGCTTACCACGTCCAGAAGCTCGAGAGCATTGGCGTGCTGGCCGGCGGCATCGCCCACGACTTCAACAACCTGCTGCACGTCGTCCTGGGCAACGCCGACCTCGCCCGGCTGCACGTTTCCCCTGATTCGGAGGCCCGGGAACACCTCGACGAGGTGGTGCGCGCCACCCAGCGGGCGGCGGAGCTCACCCAGCAGCTTCTGGCCTACAGCGGCCGGGGCGCGGTCGAGATCCATCAGCTCGATCTGTCGCGCGAGGTGCGCGAAATGGCCACCCTGCTCCGGACGGCCATTTCCAAGCAGGCCACGCTCAAGTGGGATCTCTCGTCGGAGCTGCCAGCCGTCACGGCCGATCCCACCCAGCTCCGACAGATCGTGATGAACCTCATCACCAACGCCTCCGATGCCCTCAGCGAGGCGCCCGGCACGATCACCCTCAAGACCGGCATCGTCGGGAGCGAGTTGGACGCCGAACCACCGGTGTCGGTGTTCCTGGAGGTGAGTGACACCGGCTGCGGCATGGACAGCAGCACCTTGCAGCGCATCTTCGATCCCTTCTTCTCGACCAAGTTTACCGGCCGCGGGCTCGGCCTGGCGGCGGTGATGGGAATCGTCGAGAGCCATCAAGGCCACGTCCAGATCCGTACCGCGCCGGGCGAGGGCACCAGCTTCCGGGTCGTGTTTCCCGCCGTGAGCGGTGAGGCGGAGGCGGTGCCGCGCCGCCTCAGCGGGGCCGGATGGCGCGGGCGCGGGACGGTCCTGGTGGTCGAGGACGAGGAGGGCGTCCGCGAGGTCGTCGGGCGCATGCTCGAGCGCCTCGGCTTCCACGTGATCACCGCGGTGGACGGGCAGGACGCGATCCGCGTGCTCGACGAGCACGATGGCGCGGTGACCGCCGTCCTGTTGGACCTCTCGATGCCGCGGATGGGGGGATCGGAGACCGTGCAGGTGCTCCGGGAACGCTCGCCCGAGCTGCCGGTAGTGCTGATGAGCGGCTACACGGAGCAGGAGGTGCCCGCGAAGATGATGGATGGTGCCCGCGGACCCGTCGGATTCCTCCAGAAGCCTTTCCTGTCCGAGGACCTGAGCAGCGTTCTTCGCCACCTCTCGCAGCCGGCCACCGCCTGACCGCCGGGCACAGGACGTGCAACCCCGGGCCATGGGAACATCTCCTCTGGCTCGGGGCGCTTTGCGCGGGGCTGTCAATGTGCCGCTAAGTACAACAGGTGTAGTAATTTGCGTCAGTGCCGGGGCCGGGGCTGGACGCAACTTCAGTGGCCCGATTAGGATGCGCATCACAGCCAGATTGTCTCCCGTCCGCCAATTTGGGACGTTGGGGAGGCATGCCCATCACCGTTCGGAGTCATGACGGCCGACCTCGCCCAGCTGTTCGAGCAGTACTACGCCTCGCTCGTCCGGATGCTCTATCGTCGGACGGGGGATCGCGATCGGGCGGAGGATCTGGCCCAGGAGACTTTTGCCCGGGCCGTGGCGGCGCCACCCAACAACCCTCGGCCCTGGTTATTCGCGGTGGCACTCAATCTGGTGCGTGAAGATGGACGACGTGCGGCCACGCACGGCCGGCGGCTCGAGCTGCTGCGGGCCGAGCACGACGAGCCGTCGAACGCGCCGGACAAGGAGTTGGAGCGGCGGGAGGAGACGGCGAGGGTGCGCGCGGCGCTCGCGACCCTGAACGAGCGTGATCGCGAGGCTCTGCTGCTCCGGGCGGAGGGATTCAACTACGAGGAGATCGCCGCCACGCTGGGGCTCGCGAAGGGGGCGATCGGTACCACCCTGGCGCGGGCCCGCCGGCGGATGGTGGAGGCCTATCGGGCCCAGGAGCGAGCCAGGCTGAAGGAGCGGGGGAAGCATGTCGCATCTTGATGAAGGCACGCTGCACGCCATGCTCGATGGGGAGCTGGAGCCCAATGATGTGGCCGAGATTCAGGCCCACCTGGCCTCGTGCTCGTCGTGCGGGCTCCGGCTGCGCGAGGTGCGGCAGTTTCTCGACGAGGCCGACCGCCTGATCGCGTCCGTCGAGATGGATGGCGCGGCGGCGGCGCCGATGCGGCGCCTGGCGCCCATGGAGGGAACGCCCGAGTTGCCGCGGCTCGAGCCGCCGCGCCCTGAGCCTGCGCGTCGCGAACCTGTCCGCGAGCCAATCCGCGCGGAGCCCGCGCGCGCCGAGCCCGTCGCCGGCCTTCGCCCGAGCCCCGCCGCGCGCCCCGAGCCGTCGCCCCCCCGCCCCCAACCGCGGCCCGTGCCCGACCGTCCGGCCGGCAAGGAAACCTGGAACGCGCCGCCGCCCCCGCTATTGATGCCCGACAACGAGTCGGCCGCCGACCGGCGCATGCGCCGATTCAGGAAATACGGCTGGGCGGCAATGGTCGTGGTGATCGTTGGCGCCGGATTCATCGGCACGCGCCTCCGCAAGCCGGCTCAAGCGGCTTTCGAAGCGTCCCAGGAGAGCAAGGCGGCGGATGCGATCGTGAGCCCCGAGGAAGCCCCGCAGCCCCCGGCGGGTTCCTCGGACACCGCCGCGGCTGCACTCGCCACCAGGCCTCGCCTGGCCAAGGAAGAGACCCCGCCGAAGTCACCGGCGCGCGCCGACGCTCCGCGGGACGCACTGAAGGAGGCTCCCAAAGCGGCAGGGAAACTCGCCGATGCCGGGAAGGTCGCCGAGAACGATGCCGGCAAGGACTCCGGTGGGGCTGCCGAAGCATCGGATGGGAACCTGGCCGCGGCACCGCAGGACACTCCTGCGCCGGCCGACGAACCCAGCCAGGACTCTTCGGGCACCGAGGATCTCGCGACGGTCCGGGCGCGCGCCGCCGATGCACTTGCCGACCTCGATCGCGAGCGGCGGCGCAACCAGGCCGCTGCCGCCACCGCCGCGCTCGATGCCCAGCGCCGGCGGCGCCCCGCGGCGCAGCGGCCGGAGCCGCCCCGACCGTCGGGCGGGCCGCCCAGGCGGCCCCGCCACCTCCGACCCCGCCCACGCTCGAGCAGCGCGCGCAGGTCTATCTCCGGATCGGTCTCGACGAGGCGTCGCGCCAGCTCGGTGGTCCGGCGCATGTGATCGAGGGAATGAGTGCGATGTTCATGGGTCTGGCGCAGGGGGTCGCGGTGCCCGGCGCCGATGCCACCCGGCCGGTCGTGCGGGTGGTGTACCAGGATTCGCAGGGCCGCCTGATCATGCTGGACCAGCAGCGGCTCCGTACGGGGCAGCCGGCCCCGCAAGGCTCACCGCTCGGATGGGTGCTGGGCGAGACCGCCATCTGGCTCCACGGCGAGGTCCCGCCCGACGCCCTTCGCACCTACCGGCCGCGGGTTCGCTAGCTCCCACCGGACGTCGCCTCAGACCGGGGCGGCGTCCAGCAGCGCCCTCACCCGGCGCACCAGCTCCTCCGAGGCGAACGGCTTCCGCATGAAGGCAATCTCCGGGCCGCTGACGCCCCGTTGGACCACCTCGTCGTCCGTGTACCCCGAGATATAGAGCACCTTGAGGTCGGGCTGACGGTAGCGGAGCGTCTCCGCCAGCTCGCGCCCGCTCATCTCCGGCATCACCACGTCGGTCAGCAACAGGTCGATGTCCTCGCTCCGGTCGCCCGCCACCATCAGGGCGTCGCGCCCATGCCGGGCCGTGAGCACCGTGTACCCGAACTCGGCGAGCACCTTGCGCAGCAGCTCGCGTACGCCGTCCTCGTCCTCCGCCACCAGCACGGTCTCCGAGCCCCGCAGCGAGGCGATGTCCGGCTCCTCGACGAGAACCTCGCCGGCGTCGGCCTCGAGTCGCGGCAGATAGACCTTCACCAGCGTTCCCTCCCCGGCCTCGCTCGATACCCGTACGACGCCACCATACTGCCGGACGATGCCGAACACGATCGCCCGCCCGATGGCCGCCGGAGGCCTGAACGGATCGTCCGCCGGGCCGCTCCCATCCTGATCCAGGCCGCTCCCGGAGTCACCCACGGCCAGCACGATGTAGCGGCCCGGGCGCACCGGACGCCCGCGGCTGATCCCGCTGATCCGCCGCTCGGTCGTCTCGATGGTGAGGTGCCCGCCCGCAGGCATGGCATCGCGCGCGCCGAGGATCAGGTTCACCACCACGTGCTCCAGTTGTGCGGGGTCCATCCGCACCGCGCCGATTCCGGCGGACAGTCGCACGTCGAGGCGCACATCGGCCCCGACCAGCCGCTGGACCAGCGGCTCCATGCCGCGCACCACGTCGTTGACGTTGACCGCACGCGGCTCCTGCGCCTGCTGCCGTCCGAACGCGAGCAGCTGGCGGGTCAGGAGCGCCCCGCGGTCGGCGGCCCGGCAGATGCGCTCGACGTCGTGCCGGCGGCGGTCGTCGGGAACCATGTCGAGGAGCAGCATCTCTCCGAACCCGCGGATCGTGGTGAGCAGGTTGTTGAAGTCGTGTGCCACCCCACCCGCGATCCGTCCCAGCGCCTCGGTGCGATGCGCGTGGCGGAGCTGCTCCTCGCTCTGGTAGAGCGCTGCCCGCGTTCGCGTCCGATCGGTCGTGTCCGTGGCCAGGACCAGCCGTGCGCGGCGGCCGTCGAGCTCGACCTCGTGGCTGACGAGCTCCATGTCCACCAGCGACCCGTCCCGTCGCTGGTGGTGGGCCCGCGCCACCTCTCCGCGCAGCGGGGCGTGGTCGACCGCGGCGGATGCCAGCGGCGCCAGGTCCTCGGGCGCCAGCAGGTCCATGATGGTCATCTCCCCGAATTCCTCACGGGTCCAGCCGTAGTGCTGCAGCGCGGCCTCGTTGACCGCCAGGATCGCCAGCGTGTCCACGTCGAAGATCCACATCGGCTGGGGATGCGCGTCGAAGACCAGCCGGGCACGGCGGTCGGTTTCCCGCGCGTCCTGGCGCAGGCGCACCTGCTCGAGGGCGAGGCCCGAGTTGCGGGCCAGCTCTTCCGCCAGCGCGATGTCCGCCGGCGCGAAGCGGCGGCCGGAATCGCTCGCCATTGCCAGGGTAAGGAACCCGACCGTTTGGTCGCCCGCGCGGACCGGCAGCCGGAGCACCGCCTTCGGCGCCAGTGCGCGGTACAGCTTGAGCGCCTCCGCGTCCACAGCGGAGTCGCGGAGGAGCGCCTCGGTGACCTCCACCACCCACGGGCCCGTCGGCGCGGAGGCGAACGGCAGCGTGCGCGGGCCGTAGTCCGCGAGCGCCCGGACCACGAGCTCGCGTGAGGGATCGCGGTGGGCCCCGGCGACGAACCGGAGCGCGCCGTCCTCGGCCGCCACATGGACGGCGCACCAATCGGCCAGGGCGGGAACCAGCAGCCTCGCGAGGTCGCGGAAGATCTCGTCGAACTGGCGGGCGGAGCTCAGGATGAGCGATCCCTGCTCGAGGAACGAGAACCGACGCGCCAGCGCCTCGACCTCCGCCCGGGAGACCTCGGGCGCCTCGGACTGCCGGGCCCGGTCGTACAGTCGCGACGCCAGCACGCCCGCGAGCACCGTCGACGCCGCCACGGCCATGAGGCTCCTGCCCTGGACGGTGGAGTAGTGGAGTGGCAGCCCCGGCTCCGCGAAGAAATGGAGCGCATACAGCAGGCTTACCGCCACGCTCACGAGGGCGGGCCGGAGCCCGCCGACGTACGCGGAATAGACCACCGTCAGCACCAGGACGGGGAACGGCGAGACGAGGCCCACGTCGTGCCGGCGCAGGATGTCGAGCAGCACCACGGCGGCCATCGTCAGGAGCGGTCCACGCACGCACGCCGCGACGCGCGCCCAATCGGGCGAGTCTCCCGCGATCAGGCGGAGGAGATCGCGGCTGACGGGCAGGCTGGGCGTGGCGCCACTCTGGCTCATGGGCTCCGCTGGCGACGGCGTGCCGCCGGTTGGGGAAGGGACGACGACGGGGGGGCCGTAAGGCCGTAGCAACATCGGCCCCGGAACGCGACAATTCTGTGACGGACCCCACACCTGCCTTGCCGACGGCCCAGCGAAACGGTATGCTATCCCGACCCAACCCCAAACGCGCCGCCGTTCCGGCCCGGAGCCGCCCGGGCGCGCGATCGGCCCGCGTCTCTACCGTCGCCTCGAAAGGAAGTCCCGCCTATGCCGCTGCCCAGTCTGCTGCAACGCTCCACTCTCGTCCTGCTGGGTCTCGCCCTGGCCGCGGTTCCGGGCCGGCTGGCGGCGCAGGCGCAAGCCACGACCGGTGTCATCCGCGGTATCGTCAGCGATTCGTCCGGCGGCGCGCTGGCCGGCGCCTCGGTGACACTCCGGAACGTCGAGACCAACGCCGAGCGGGTCCTCACCACAAACGAGCGCGGTGTGTACGCGGCGACGCTGCTCCGGGTCGGTACCTACGACATCGCCGCCCGCGCGGTTGGGTTCCAGGAATCCCGGAAGACCGGCCTGTCCCTCCGGCTGGGGGAAACGCTCGACGTTCCGTTCGCTCTCACTCCGCAGGCCGTGCAGCTGCAAGAGATCACGGTGGCAGGCGCCGAGCCGACGATCGACGTGACCCGGTCGGAGGGTGCCACCCGGCTCGGCGTGGAGGCGGTGGAGGGACTGCCCAACAACGGCCGCAACATCTTCAACTTCACGACCCTGACCCCGAACGTGGCCATCGTGCAGGGCCCGGACGGCGACGAGATCAGCGTCGGCGGCCAGCGCGGCATCCACAACAACGTCTCCGTCGACGGGGCCGACTTCAACAATCCGTTCTTCGGCGAGCAGCGCGGCGGCCAGCGGCCGGCCTTCACGTTCAACCTCGACGCGGTGCAGGATTTCGTGGTCGTGGCCGACGGGGCCAACGCCGAGTTCGGCCGCTCGAGCGGCGGGTTCATCAACGTCATCACCAAGTCGGGCACCAACGAGCTGCACGGCTCGGCGCACTATTTCGGCAAGTACGACGGACTCTCGGCCGACTTCAGGCACGACGCGTCGGGCTTCAGCCCGGATTTCCAGCAGCACCAGTTCGGCGCGACGTTCGGCGGCCCGATCGTACGTGACAAGGCGTTCTTCTTCCTTGCGTACGACCAGCAGGAATTCAGCGAGACCAAACAGAAGAGCCGGACGGGGCTGATCGATCCGCGGCTGTTGGCGTTCACGGATACGGCCTTCGGCGGGGCGCTCGCGGGGGATTTCGGGCCCATCGCGCGCACCAACGACGCCAACGCGCTCCTGGCGAAGCTCGATTTCCGGCTGAGCCCGAAGCACAACGCCACCCTCAAGTACAACTACACCCGCTCGAGCCAGCAGAACGGCACCTTCGACGTGGACACCTGGGGTCGGAGTGCCAACGCGCTGGAAAACGATCACTCGCACGCGGTGAACGGGAGCCTGACCTCGCTGTTCTCGTCGGCGCTCTCCAATGAGTTCCGGTTCCAGTGGGCGCGCGAAGACCGGCCCCGGCCCTATACCGGCGCGACCAACCCCTCGACGGGACGGCCGTTTCCGGACACCGACATCGATTTCGGGGGCCAGTACCGGATCGGCATGCCGTTCTTCATCCCGCTGCACACGGCCTATGACTACCGATTCCAGGTCCTGGACAACATCTCGCTGGTCAAAGGCGACCACCTGTTCAAGCTCGGCGCCGAGTGGAACCGGACGGGCGTGAACCAGACCTTCCTCGGGTTCGCCAACGGGCGCATGGCGTTCGGCTCGGTGGACGGATTCCTCAACTACGTGGCCAACGGCAACGGCTACGTGGAGTGCGCGGACGACGTAACCCAGGCGCCGACGCCCAGTCAGACCACCGGCGCCTGCCCTGCCGGCGAGCACATCACCGGCCCCGTCGTCCTCTACCTCCAGCAGGCCGGCGTCCCGCCGATCACGGTCGAGGAGGCGGGCACCCAGACGATCATCCAGCACGAGCTGGCGCTCTTCCTCCAGGACAGCTGGAAGCCGAGCTCGAAGCTCACGCTCAACTACGGCCTCCGGTGGGAGGCGCAGATCGAGCCGGACCTGATCACGCCGATTTCGGATCTGTTCTACGCTCCGTTCATCGGCCAGACGGTCACCACGCCGGCGGGGACGTTCAGCTTCCCGTCCGACGGCACCATCCCGTCCGACTACAGCATGTTCCAGCCGCGCTTCGGCCTGGCCTACGATTTCAAGGGCGACGGCAAGCAGGTGCTCCGGGCCAACGCGGGCCTCTACTACGCGCGCATTCCAGGCCTCAATCTGGCCAGCGTCCGCAGCACGGACGGCTCGCGCGGCCAGACGCTGGTGCGCATCAGCGGACTCGACGCCGTGTTCGGCGGCCCCCCACCCAACTATGGCGACCTGCTCGCATCGCCGACCGGCGGCCCGTTCCGGCCGGAAGTGCACGTGTTCGACGAGAACTTCGAGAACCCCCGGACGTTCACCGCCACCGTGGCGTTCGAGCGCGAGCTGGCTCCAGGCCTGGCCGGCTCCCTGAGCTACACCCACGCCCGCACCGACCACCTTACGCGCTTCTTCAACGCGAACGATCCGGTGTTCGGCGACGACGTGAACGGTCCCTGGTCGACCGGCCTGAACGGCGGGCCCAACGGCATCGGCCAGCTGTTCGTCGTGCAGAGCAGCGCCAAGTCGCGCTACAACGGCTTCACCGCGGAGCTGCGGCGGACGATCGATCCGCACTTGCAGTTCCAGGTCAACTACACCCTCTCGTTCGACAAGGCCGACGACGACAACGAGCGGGATCCGTTCACCTTCCGCTATGCCCAGGCGGATTCCCTGCAGGCCGAGTACAACTGGAGCGACCGGGACCAGCGGCACCGCTTCAACGCCTGGTTTCTGGCCGTGCTGCCCGGCGATTTCTACCTCAACAACCGGGTCAGCGCGTACTCGGCGCAGCCGGCGTCCGAGATCTGCGGGGCGAACAACGAGGGCACCGGAGTGCGCGTGCCGTCGGCGGCGCAGTCGGGACAGGCACTGCGGATCTGCCCCGATGGCCATATCCTCAAGCGCAACACGATCCGCAAGGACAACGCCTACTTCTCCTGGGACATCCGGCTTTCCCGGCCGTTCAACCTGGGCCGCCAGGGAACGTTTGAGGCCATTCTAGAGGTGTTCAACGTCACCAATACCGACAATTTCCGGGATCCGGGCGCTGGTGGGGTCTTCCTCAACTTCGACGGCACGCTCCGGAGCGGCCTCGGCGAGCCACGGCAGTTTCAGGTGGGGGGACGGTATTTGTTCTGAGACGGAAATACGGAAGTAGCGAGTCACCCTGAGCGAAGCGAAGGGGCCATGGTTCCAGTCATGGCCCCTTCGCTTCGCTCAGGGTGACTTCAGGTGCCGTGCCTTTCAGGCCGCTCCGTCCCCCTCAAAACGTCAACGACAACACGACCCCAAACGACCGATTCCTCACATCCACCTCGTTCAGCACCGACCGCAGCCCCGTCGTGTACCGCGCCTCGAGCGCCAGCGCCGACTGCGGCCACCGCACCTCGAGCCCGCCGCCGGCGACCAGTCCCACGTCGAACGAACGGAAGGCCGGCAGGTCGGTCTCGCCGCAGGTGGCCCGCACGGGGGTATTGGGGTCGGCGACCTGGACGTCGCAGCCGATCTGCAGCGCGGGGGCCGGGCCCCCGAACACCACCGGCCGAAACCGCCCCCGGCGCGGTCCTGCCCGGAGCAGCACCGGCAGCTCGATGTAGGCGAGCCCGATGTCCACCGTGCCGCCGCCCGCCACATCCGTCTGCACCCGCCCGCCCTTGAGGGCGAACAGGATCTCCGGCCGGAGGCTCAGGGGCCCGGCGAGCGGCAGCTGCAGGTAGACGCCGGTGAGGGCCCCCTGGCGGCTCCGGATGCGCTCCGCATCAGGGCCGCCGAGATCGCTCCGCGAATAGCCGACCTCGCCGCCCACCGACGGTCGAGGGCCGCGTCGCGGCGTCCGCTCCTGGGCGGAAAGCACAGCGGGAAGGGCGAGCAGGAAAAGCATGGCAAGGCGCAGGTGGAGGACCATGGGGTCAAATGTACTCTCGGCCGCCATCCCCCACGCCGCCCACCCCTGGCAGCCCGCCCCGAGGACCCGTAAACTCCATGGCGGCACGAACCTCGTGCCTCGCCCCATGACCCACACCCAGATGCCTCCCCAGCGCTCGACTTTCCCGGGGTATTCCCTTGCCGCGGAGATTCATCGCGGGCGGAAGCGTGCCGTGTACCGGGCCGTCCGGGACCAGGACGGCGCCGGCGTGATCCTCAAGACCCTGCTCGACGACTACCCCTCACCGTCCGAGACGGCGACCCTGCGCCGGGAATACGAGCTGCTCCGCGACCTCGACATCCCGGGGGTGGCCGCGGCCCTCGGCCTCGAGAGTCACCGGGACCGGCTGGCACTGGTGCTGGAGGACACGGGCGGCGAATCGCTGAAGACGCTGGTGGCGCACGGCCCGCTGGACCTGGAGCGGTTCTTCGCGATCGCGCTCCCGCTGGTAGCCACAATCGCGCGGATTCACGTGCGCGGGGTGATTCACAAGGACATCAACCCGAGCAACGTCCTGGTCAACCTCGCCGACGGCGAGGTGCGGGTGATCGACTTCAGCATCTCCTCCCGGCTTGCGGCGGAGCACCGGCGGCACCTGGAGCACCCCCATCTGCTCGAGGGGACCATCGCCTACATGTCGCCCGAGCAAACCGGGCGCATGAACCGCGGCGTGGACTACCGCTCGGACCTCTATTCGTTCGGCGCCACCTGCTACGAGATGCTCACCGGCCAGCGACCGTTCGAGTCCGATGATCCGCTGGAGGTGATCCACGGGCACGTGGCGCAGGCACCGGTCCCGCCATACGTGCGCGATCCGCAGATCCCGCGGCAGCTCTCGGACCTGGTGCTCCGGCTGCTCGCCAAGACGGCCGAGGATCGATACCAGAGTGCCGAGGGCGTCGAGGCCGACCTCCGCCGCTGCCGTGACGAGTGGCACGACGCCGGCCACATCGCCCCATTCCCGCTGGGCCAGGCGGACGTGCGTGGCCGGTTCGTGCTCCCACAGCGGCTCTACGGACGCGAGCGGGAGGTGGCTCTGCTGTGCGAGGCCTTCGAGCGCGTGGCCGAGGGCGGCTCCGAGCTGATCCTGGTCTCGGGGTACTCGGGAATCGGCAAGACCTCGCTCATCCAGGAGATCCACCGCTCGCTGCCGCGGCGGCGCGGGCAGATCATCACGGGGAAGTGCGACCAGCTCGCGCGCGACCGTCCGTACGCGGCGCTCGCCCAGGCGTTCCAGGAACTGGTCCGACACCTCCTTGCCGGCACGGACGCCGAGGTGGACGGGTGGCGCGAGCGCGTGCAGGCGGCCGTCGGCGCCAACGGGCAGCTGGTCGTCGACGTCGTGCCCGAGCTGGCCCATCTCCTCGGCCCGCAGCCGGCGGTGGCGCCGCTCGACTCCACGGAAGCGCAGAACCGCTTCAACCGCGTGTTTCTCGACTTCGTGGGCGCATTCGCGCGTCCCGCGCATCCGCTGGTACTCTTTCTCGACGACCTCCAGTGGGCCGATGCGGCGACGCTCACGCTCCTGCCCCAGTTCCTCACGCGGCCCGAGCTGCGCGGCATGCTGGTGATCGGCGCCTACCGGAGCAACGAGGTGCATCCGACGCATCCACTGATGCAGGTCGTCGAGGCGCTCCGCGGCTCGGGGGCCCGCGTCACCGAGCTCGTTCTCCCTCCGCTCGGCGCGGACCACCTCCGGACGCTGGTGTCCGACGCGCTCGCGGCACCGGCCGCGCTCACGGATGAGCTGAGCGCGGTCGTGCTCGAGAAGACGGCCGGGAATCCGTTCTTCGTCATCCAGTTCCTCGCCGCGCTCCACCAGGACGGGCAGCTCGCGTTCGACCCCACCGGACGCGCGTGGCGGGTCGACCTGGACGCGATCCGCGGCCTCCGGATGACCGACAATGTCGTGGATCTGATGGCCGACCGGATCCGTCGCCTGGGCGAGCCGACCCGTCGCGTGCTCCGCCTCGCCGCCTGCATCGGCAACCGGTTCGACCTGGGTACCCTCGCCATTGTGGCGGAGACGGATCCCGCAGCGGCGGCCGCTGACCTGTGGCCCGCCGTCGAGCAGGGCCTGGTGGTGTCTGAGGAGCAGTCCTACGGGCTGGCGCCCGACCCGGCGGACACCATGAGCGCCGAGCTGCGGCGCTACCGTTTCCTGCACGACCGCGTTCAGCAGGCCGCCTATGCCCTCATCCCCGACAGCGCCAAGCCCCAGGCACACCTCGCCGTGGGCCGGTTGCTGCTCGCCCGGGGGGAAGCGGAAGGCGGCGCGGAGTGGCTGTTCGACGTCGTGGACCATTTGAATACCGGGGGCGGCCTGATGGCCCCCGGTGCCGAGCGTATCGGGCTCGCCGAGCTCAACCTCCGGGCCGGGCGCCGCGCCAAGGCCTCGGCCGCCTTCCCGAGCGCGCACGGGTACTTCGCCGCGGGCGCCAGCCTGCTGCCGGCGGACCCGTGGGACCGGCAGCATGCGCTCGCGTTCGCACTCCGGCGCGAGCTGGCGGAGACCGAGTACCTGACTGGGCGGCTGGACGAGGCGGAGCGCTCGTACGAGATCCTGCTCCAGCAGGCGGCGACGCCCCTCGAGAGCAGCGACGCCTACCTGCTGATGATGAACCAGTACGAGACCACGGCCCGCTATTACGACGCGATCCGCGCCGGCATGGCCGCGCTCCGACAACTCGGCTTCGCCCTGCCCGAGACCGAGGCGGAGCAGCGCGCGGCGCTCGCCGCCGACATCGCGGCGATCCGGGCCCCGCTGGCCGACCGGCCGGTGGCCGCCCAGCTCGACTTGCCGCGGCTCGACAGCCCGGCGGTTCGGGCGGCGCTCAAGCTGCTGATGATCCTGTGGAGTCCGGCATACATCTCGGGCCAGAACCGGCTCAGCGACCTGGTGGGTGCACGGATGGTGCGGCTCTCGCTCGAGCACGGGAACGCCGAGGAGTCCGCGTACGGCTACGTGGCCTTCGCGATGACCGTCGGCTGGGTGTTCGGCGACTACGCGCAGGGCTACGAGTTCGGCCGCCTCGCCATCGCCCTCAACGAGCGCCTGGCCGACCTCCGGCTCCGGGGCCGCGTGCACCATCGGTTCGCTGCCCTGGTCAACTTCTGGCGCCAGCCCTTCGCCACGTGCATTCCCCATGCGCAGGAGGCGGTGCGCGCCGGGCTCGAGAGCGGCGACTTCATGATCGCCGCCTACGGACAGTTCCAGCAGAGCTGGTGGGGCATGCACATCGACCCCGACCTGGCCGGTTTCCTCGAGCGCTACGAGCCCACGGTCGGCTTCCTCGAGCGCATGCGCGCGCACGCCTACCGCGAAGTGCAGAAGATGATCCTGCAGTGGGCGCGTGCGCTCCAGGGCCGGACCGCGGCGCCCACCAGCCTCTCGGGCGACGGATTCGACGAGTCGGCCTACCTCGCCACGTATGGCAGCAAGGGGATCTTCGGCAGCTGGTACGTCACCCTCAAGCTCGAATTGCTGCAGACCTTCGGCGCGCTCGACGAGGCCCGGGCCGCGGTGCGCGAGTGGGAGCCGGTGGCCGAGATGTTCACCAGCTCGCCGTGGCCGGCGATGTTCGCGTTCCGGCACGCGCTCGTCCTGTGCGACTGGATCCCCGGCGCCTCCACCCTCGAGCGGGAGTCCGCGCTCGCCAAGGCCGACGAGCTGGCGGGCCGCCTCCGGGTCTGGGCGGACAACTCGCCCGACAACTTCGAGCACATGTATCGGCTGGTGGCTGCCGGCCTCGCGCGCGTCCGCGGGCAGGTGTCCGGCGCGTTCGAGCACTTCGAGGCCGCCCTCGCGGCGGCGCAGCGCCAGCCGTCGCCCCGCTACCGCGCGCTGGTGAACGAGCGCTACGGCGAGTTCTGGCTCGCCCGCCAGCAGCCCGACGTCGGCGCGGCCTTTCTCCGCGAGGCCCACTTCGGGTACCGCCAGTGGGGCGCGCAGGCGAAGGTGGCCGACCTCGAGCGGCGGCACGGGGCCCTGCTGACCGGACGCCCGCTCGACGGCGCCGGTACGCTCGGCACGACGGCCACGACTCAGACGGTGGCCAGCGCGCTCGACCTCCACACGGTCATCAAGGTCAGCCAGGCGATCGCCAGCGAGATGGAGCTCGAGCTCCTCCTCGGCCGCCTCATGCGCATGGCGATCGAGCACGCCGGCGCGGAGCGTGGCCGCCTGGTGCTGGAGTACGAGGGCGCGCTCGCGGTGCACGTGACCGGCACTACCGCCGGCGTCCAGGTCCAGGCCGAGCACGGCACGCCCCTGTCCGAGGCGGTCGGGATCCCCGTCATGCTCGTCAACCTGGTGCGCCGGACCGGCGAGACGGTGGTGCTGGCGGACGCCGCCGTCGAGGGTGCGTTCGTCGACGATCCGTACATCCGGCGCGAGCGCCCCCGGTCGATCGTCTGCACGCCGCTCTTGAACCAGGCGCGACTCACGGGGGTGCTGTACCTGGAGAACAACCTCGCCGCCGGCGTGTTCACCGCCGATCGCGCGCAGGTCCTGCAGGTGATCGCGGCGCAGGCGGCCATCGCCGTGGAGAACGCGCGGCTGTTCGCCGAGATCGCCCGGCTCAAGGACCGGCTGCAGGCGGAGAACGTGTACCTGGCGGAGGAGATCAAGACCCAGCAGGGGTTCGAAGAGATGGTGGGCCACGCCGCCAGCCTGCAGCGCGCGCTGGCCCGGGTCGAGCAGGTGGCACCCACCGATTCCACCGTGCTGATCACGGGTGAGACCGGCACCGGCAAGGAGCTCGTCGCCCGCGCGATCCATACCCACAGCCCGCGTCGCGAGCGGCCGCTGGTGAGCGTCAACTGCGGCGCCATCTCGCCGGGCCTGGTCGAGAGCGAGCTGTTCGGGCACGAGAAGGGTGCCTTCACCGGAGCGCTCAGCCGGAAGATCGGCCGCTTCGAGCTGGCCGACGGCGGCACGATCTTCCTCGACGAGATCGGCGACCTGCCGCTCGACCTGCAGGTGAAGCTGCTCCGCGTGCTCCAGGAGGGAGAGATCGAGCGGGTGGGCGGTGTGAAGCCGATCAAGGTGGACGTGCGCGTGGTGGCGGCGACCCATCGCGACATCCGGGCGGCGGTCGAGGAAGGACGGTTCCGCGCCGACCTGTACTACCGGCTCAACGTCTTCCCGATCCACATGCCGGCGCTCCGCGAGCGGCGGGAGGACATCCCCGCCCTCGCGCGGCACTTCGTCCTCAAGTACGCGGCCCGCTTCGGCAAGACCGTCGAGACGATTCCCGGGGAGACGCTGGCGGCACTCTCGGCGTACGACTGGCCGGGCAACATCCGCGAGCTCGGCAACGTCATCGAGCGGTCGGTGATCGTGAGCCGGGGCGGCACGCTCGAGCTGGGCGACTGGATCGCCCCGCAGGCCTCCGGAACGCCGGCCGCGGCCGACCCGGCGGCGACGACGGGCGGTCGGACGCTCGAGCAGCTCGAGCGCGCGCGGATCCTCGAGGCCCTCGACTCGACCAAGTGGCGGGTGAGCGGCCCCAAGGGGGCGGCGGTGAAGCTCGGGCTCAAGCCGACCACACTCGAGTCGAGGATGAAGCGGCTGGGGATCGTGCGGCCGGGTTAGGCCGCTCCTGACTTCAGGCCGGTGCCTCGCAGCGCCACACCCATGCAGGCAACACGTTGAGCGGCTCGAATTCCTGCCGCACGTGGCCGAACACTCGGCGCAGGTCGGGTACGACGGACCGGGTGAACTGATAGACCACCATGACCCCACCCGGACTGAGCAGCTGCCGCCATCCCGCCACGAGGTCGAGGCGGGCCTGCCGGGTGAGCCCGCTGAGCGGGATACCCGACACCAGCAAGTCGACCTGCCCGGTGCCACGCTCGGCCAGGGCGGGGCCGGCGTCGGCGGCCGAGCGATGCAGCACCGCCAGCCTGGGATCGGCGATCTCACCGCGCAGGTGCGTCACGAAGGTCCGGTTCATCTCGAAGGCCACGACCGTGCCATCCTGGTGGAGCCGGTCGAGGATCCCCGTGGTGAGCGTGCCCACGCCGGGGCCGGCCTCCACCACCACCCGCGTGCGCCCCCAGTCCGCCTGGCGCAGGATGCGCGAGATCAGGAACCGGCTGCTCGGCACCACGGACCCCAGCATCCGCGGATGCCGGAGAAACGCGCGGCCGAACAGGAGGCTCGAGGGCAGCGGGCGGCGTTGCGTCGGCATGTAGGCACTCTCGCTCGGCAAAGGGGCGGTCGACTGCGGGATTCCTGGCCAGGATGCCCCAGGCACGGATGGTGGGCCGGTCCGCCCATTGCCCAATGATGCTCTCACCCGGCAGTTTCATCAACATTCGCCCGCGCTCACGTCGCCCCTACCGCAGGGACCGCATGCCGCCGCCCCAGCTCAACCCGTCCGTCCGTCCCGTCATCCTGCTCGTCGAGGCCGAGCCCATGCTCCGCCAGACGATGGCCAAGTTCCTCGACCGCTCGGGGTTCCAGGTGATGGCCTGTCCCGACGACCATGCCGCAGCGGAGGCCCTCACCGAGCGCAAGACCCAGCCGTCGCTGCTCGTGCTGGCCGCCCGGGTACTGGATGCGAGCACGGTGGCGCTCGCTCACCGGTTGCGGGCACTCGCTCCTTCGGTCCCGATGCTGGGCATCGCGGACCAGATCGGCTCGTCCCCCGACGACCCCTCGGGACTCCCCCAGGATTTGCGCTTCCTCGCTCCGCCCTTCGACCTGCCCGACGTTCTCCGCGCCGTTCGTTCGTGGCTGTCCCAGTTTCCTTCCGAGCACCTCGAGTCGAGACGCCGCGAAGCCTGAGCCGGACGGCGCACCGCGGCGCGGTGTCGGACACGATCAACTGTGCAGAGGAGGATGTGCTCGAGCGCCTCGAGGAGCTGACCGGCGGGCGCGGACCCGATGCGTGCATCGATGCGGTCGGCATGGAGGGGCACGGTCACGCCCCGATGTGCACCTACGGCCGCGCCCAGTAGGCGCTGAGGCTGGTGCTGTCCACCCGACTCCGGCTAGCGCTCCCGGCGCAGCACCATTCGCCGGGTGCGCGCGACCGGCGCCCGGCCATCGCTCTGGCGGTAGGCCGGATTCCGGATCGCGTACCAGATGGTGTCCGGGGAGTAGGGGTCGGCCGTCCGCTTCGCCACGATGCCTTCGAGGTCCATCTTCCTGGTGGCCTCGTACAGCGCCCGGCCGTGCTCGGCAAGCGCGAAGATCTTGTACAGTGGCCCCGTGTCGGACGGCAGCAGGGCGCCGAGCTCCCGCTTGCGCTCGCCGAGCGGGGCGGAACGGAGGTCGCGGCCGTCCAGCCAGAGCAGGTCGAACGCCGCGAACGCCAGGTAGCCGCGGCCGCGGAGCAACTCGCGGAAGACCGGGCGGCCCTTGGGATCGAGCGAGACGATCTCCCCGTCGAGAATCACCTCGCGCTGGCCGAGCACGCGGGCCACGCGCGCCCGCAGTTCGGCGAAGCCCTCGAACTGGTTGTCCCAGGGGGAGCGGATCTCGCATCCCGCCTCGGAGCCGTAGACGAAGCCCCTAAGCCCGTCGTACTTGGGCTCGAAGGTCCAGGCCGCGTCGTCGAAGGCGTCGGGCCGGGGGAGGGGGACGATGGGATCGATCGCGGGAAGCGAAACACCGAGGGCACCGACGGGCGGCGCGCTGACGAGCTGCGTGGGCATGACGGCTCCGAGGCCGTGCGAGACGGCCGAGAGCCCTCCCCACGATGAGGGTCGGGATGAAGAGGGGATGCGCCGTCCGGCCCCGAGCCGGGGGGATCCCGTGGATCAGTTGGCAAGATCTTACGCGCCCGACACCGGTTCCCGCTAGAGGGAAGCCCCCGAGCCCTCCGGCGGGGCCCGTCCATTGCGATCAGCGGGACGGTTGATGAACTTGGGCCTGGTAGGAGGAATTCCAATGTCCAAGAAATGCCCGTCCTGCGGAGTCACGGTTGCCGATCAGCTCCGGTGCCCGCTGTGTGATGCCAGCCTCGTCAAGGTCAACCTCCGTCGAGCCCTCCTGTGGGCGATCGTCATGGAGGAGTATTTCCTGCTCACCGTGGCGATCGCCCGACGCGGGTGGGGTCTCCTGTGAGCGGAACAGCCCCGCCGACATGGATGTCGCTGCGGGGCAGCTGATTTCCAGGAGCCCGCCTCGTACTCGGCGGCGCCAAGTCATTGGGCCGCAACAAGCTCCCTGATCGCGCCCGCGCGGGTACCGCCGGACGGCCCGGAGCGCGGCCGGGACATCACCCTGGGCCTCGCGCCACCGTGCAAGCTCCACGGCCCATTCCGGCCTTCCCCCGCCTGCGGCTCGAGTCGTGCCCGGCCTCAATGCGTCGAATCCGCTGCCCGCTCCCAGACCTGATTGCTACGGTCGAGGTCGGGAAAGACCGACTCGGGGTCGATCTCGACGCGGACGATGGCCTGGCCCTCACGGACACCGACCGTGACGCTTCGCCTATTCTCGAGCCATCGCTCCACCGGGATCTCCAAGCGCTCGACGCCACCTCCGTCGCGCGTCAACACCAGCCGCACCGGCATCGGGGCGAGACCACGGTCTTCGATCGTGATAGTGGCGGAGTCGCCATCCTGCCGCACGCCGGCGATCGCCTGGTCGAGCGGCCACGCCTCATAGAACCAACTCACCCAGAACCATGAGAGGTCTCGCCCGGTCACGCGGTCAAAAGTATTGAAGAAGTCGGCAGGATCGGGATGGCGGCCGATCCAGCTTTTCCCATATTCGCGGAGCGCCCGGTGGAATCGCTCATCACCCAGGAGGCCCCGCAAGGCGACCAGAGTCTGCGCCGTCTTGTCGTAGAAAGAGATGAAGTAGAGGTCGTCCGGACTGAGATCGCCCCATTGCATCAGCGGCTAGTCGCGGCCCGCCTTGGCCGCCTTCAGGTACAGCTCGCGTTGCCCCTGCTCGGAATCGGTCGGGCGCCCGCCGGCGCGCGGCTCGCCGTAGAGAGCACGCATCCCCTGCGCGGCGTCGAACTGGGTGAGCCCCTCGTCCATCCACGGGTGCCGGGTCTCGTTGGAACCGACCTGCATCGGGAACCACATGTGCCCCGTCTCGTGCATCAGGTCGCCGGCCAGGGAGAGGGTGTCGGACCACGACTGCATGAGAGTGATCATGGGGTATTCCATCCCGCCGCTCGCGAGCACGCCTTCCATCGAGGTCATCTGCGGCCAGGGGTAGGGCCACAACCACGCCGACATCCGCTCGATCGCGTCACGGGTGTACCGTGCACCGCCGGCCTGCCACGCTGATGCCGCGGGACTGATGCGGAAGAAGCTGCTGATCATGACCGTGTCGGTGGCTCCGCGGGCGGAGTCGGGCACCATCGCGACGGCAGCATCCCATGCATAGTGGTTGCCGGTACCCCAGGCGAAGTCGCGGACGTCCGCTGCGGTGTAGTGCCAGTCCCGTCGACCGCCGGTCTCCAGCGCCCCGCCCTTTCCGACCTCCTCCGGCGCAATGACATGCACGACGTCGCGCCCACGCCTCGCCTCGGCGAGCCGGTCGAGAGTTCGCTTCGACAGCACCGACGACGAATCCTCCAGCGTGCCGGTAGCCCCGACGACCCATCCCTTCGGCACCCGGAGCCGCACGTCGTAGTCGGCCGGGTCCATGTAGAACTCGGCACCGCCGAGGTACTGATCGGTCACCCAGCCGCTCACGTCGTCGTACACCGCCATCTGCGGATACCAGTAGCCGAGGAAGTACACATCGGACTCGCGTCCCTGGCGGCCGTCGGAGGGAGCGGGCGGCGGAGTGAACGACCAGTCGAACTCGAGGCGAGCGCTGTCGGACGGGGCGAGGGGAGTGGGCAGCCGGATCCAGAGGACCGTGCCCTCCAGATGGGTTCCCGGGGAAGTGGAGTCGGCCTCGGCCAGCGCCGACAGGCTCCTCCCGCCCGCACTCACGCGTGAGAGCGCCACTCCCCCAGTCACCGGCAAGGGGCCGCGGCGGGCGCCACCCGCGGCGAAGGCGTTCTGCCGCAGGTACACCGCAAGCCGGTGGAGCGTATCGGGAGAGTTGTTCAGGTATACCACGCTCTCGCGGCCGCTGAGCCGCGCCGCGGACGGGTCGAGCGAGGCCTCGATCTGGTAGCGAGCGTGCTGGACCCAGTTGGCCGACCCGGGACGGCCAGTGCGAGAGCGGGTACCGCGTGCCACCGCCCGTGAGAATGCGGGTTTCTCGTAGACCGGCCCCGGGAGCGGTCGGCCTCCGCTGTCGAGTGCTCCGGACCCTGTCGGGGCTGGCCGGGTCTGGGCGGAGACGACGGCGGCGGGGGCGATGATCCCCGCCACGAGCAGGACGATGGCGTATCTCAAAGACGGCCTCGGTGAATGACGTAATCGGAGGAAACCTAACTGCGAGCTTGCGCCTTCGTTCCGAATCGTACCCGGACGGCGCTGCCGCCTGCCTCCGAGGTGGATCAGTCTTGCGCGATCGGCACGTCAGATACGTGAGGCAGGTCACGGGGTCGGCTCGGGCGAGAAACGCGGCGTTGCCCCTGCCCCGGAACCGGCTACACTGCGGGAAGAGGGTGCGGGGTGAGGCTCTCGTTCGACCTGGAGGTCGCATGGTACCGCGCGTTGTCGTAGTGACCGGGGCGTCCGCGGGGCTCGGCCGAGCCATCGCCCACGCGTTCGCCGAACGCGGGGCGGCAGTCGGACTGCTGGCCCGCGGTGTGGAGGGCTTGACCGCGACGGAGCGGGAGATCCGCGATCGAGGGGGCCGCGCCCTCGCCGTACCGGCCGACGTCGCCGACGCGCAAGCCGTGGCAGCGGCGGCCGACCGGATCGAGGGTGAGCTGGGGCCGGTGGACGTCTGGGTGAACAACGCCATGGTCAGCGTGCTGGCTCCGGTCAGGCGATGTCGGCCGCGGAGTACCGGCGCGTGCCGAGGTGACTTACCTGGGCTACGTACGGTACGCTGGCGGCCCTGGAGCGCATGCTCCCCCGGGACGGAGGGACCATCGTTCAGGTCAGCTCTGCGCTAGCGTTCCGCGCCATCCCGCTGCAGTCGGCTTATTGCGCGGCCAAGCATGCCATCAAGGGGTTCACCGAATCCTTGAGGACCGAGCTTCTGCATGACGGCAGTGGGATTCGCGTGACGATGGTGCACATGCCGGCGCTGAACACACCGCAGTTCGACTGGGTCAAGAGCCGGCTGCCGAACCGGCCCCAGCCGGTTCCCCCGATCTTCCAGCCGGAGGTCGGCGCCCAAGCAGTCGTGTATGCGGTGCTCCACCCCGAGCGGCGCGACCTCACGGTGGGGCTCTCGTCGATGACAGCCATCTGGGGGAATCGCATCGCGCCTCGGCTGGTTGATCGCTACCTGGCCCGAACCGGATACGGTTCCCAGCAGACGGCGGAGCCCGAACCGCCGTCCCGCGCAGATAATCTCTGGTGGCCGGTGCCTGGCGATCACGGGACGCACGGCCGATTCGACGCCCGTGCGCGGCGTCCTAGCCCGCAGCTCTGGCTGACCGAGCACCGCGGCCTCGCGCTCCTGATCGGGGCCGGGGCGGCGGCGGCCGGCGTGTGGATCAGGCGCGGTCGTGAGGCCTGACGAGGGTCGAGCCGCGAGCAAGCACCAGCCACCGGTCTCAGGAAAACGATCTCGGCTCGAGCTCCACTCCAAGTCCGTCCGCGATGCGATTCACTGCGGGAATGGGGCTGAGACTCGATCTCCGAAGGGGCCTGACGGCTGCAGGGCCAGCGCGGCATCGAGCACCCGGTGTCGCCGGACCGGATCACCCAGGCGGTCCAACGGGTACCCATGGCGAAACGGCACGAAGAGCGCCCGTCGAGCGGTGGCCCGGAGAAGCCGCCCTCCGGCACTGGTCGCAGCCCCGGCGAAATAGGCGGCGTGGTGGCGCCGACCGACGAGCGACGTAAGGCGCGCATGACGCCGCGTTTCAGCGGGCGGAGCATGGCGACCTGAATCGCGCCGAGACTTCCTCCACCCGCGAGCACGAACGCGGTCACCGTCGGCGTGCTCACGACCTCAGGCGGCACGCGCGTTGGTCCGCCGTCTCCGCGACTCCAGCAGCTCCTATCGGGGTGCCTTACCGCCTCGTGGATGGCCGCGGCCCTGTCGCCCGTGCGAGGCCACTCCAGCATGGCGATCCGTCGCCACACGCTGGCAACTAGGCATGGCTCACGTCAGGACGCGGCCCGGCGCTCCCCGAATCAAGAGCGCGGAGCGTCTCGGGCATCCGCACGACCACCAGCAGACCCGAGGCGAAGGTGAGCAGGGCTACGGCTCCGATCGACCATGCCATGCCGAAAAGGTCGGCCAGGGCACCGGCGAGCAGCGCCCCCACGGCATAGCCGCTGTCGCGCCAGAGGCGGTAGACGCCTACCGCCGAGGCCCGCCAGCGCGGGTGGGCCACATCGCCGACGGCGGCCAGCAGCGTGGGGTAGACCATCGCGGTGCCCACGCCGAGCAGCGCGGCCGCACCGGCCCAGGGCCAGAACCCGCGGACGAGGGCGATCGTGGCCAGGGCGCCGCCTTGCACCAGCATGCCCCCCGCGATCAGCCACTTGCGCCCCCAGCGGTCGGAGAGCGCGCCCGTCCACAGCTGGAGCAGGCCCCACACGGCCGGATAGGTGAAGCTGAGGATTCCGATCTGGGCCACGTTCAGCCCCGCCGTTGCGAAGAAAAGGGGGAAGAGGCCCCAGGCGAGACCGTCGTTCAGGTTGTTGACCATCCCTGCCTGGCTCGCGCTGGCGAGGGCGGGATCGCGCCAGCTCGCCCGTGCGAAGATCTCGCGCGTGGAGAGCTCCACGCGGTGGTCCGCCTCCTCCGGGAGCGACGGGAAGTCCCTGGCCTCGAGCGCCACATGGTGGCGCGTCTCGCGGACGAAGAGTAGCGAGAGGGCGAGGCCCGCGGCGGCACAGGCGATCCCCAAGTAGAACGGCTCGGGTCGCAGCCCATACGCCTGGGCCAGGTACCCGGTACTGAGCGCCGCCAGGGCCACTGCGAGGTACCCGGCGAACTCGTTGAGCCCCATCGCCAATCCGCGCTGCTCCGGTCCCACGAGGTCCATCTTCATGGTGACCGTCGTAGACCATGCAAGCCCCTGGCTGAGGCCCAGCAGCACGTTCGCGAACACGATCCATGACCAGCTGGGTGCCCAGATCACCAGAAACGGAACCGGCAGGCCGATGAGCCAGCCGGCCAGGAGGACGTGCTTGCGGCCGTAGATGTCGCTCAGCCGACCGGCAAAGAAGTTGGTAAGCGCCTTGACCACGCCGAAGGTGGCGATGAAGGAGAGCACGGCGCTTTTGCTGGCCAGGCCGAACTCCGCCTGCGCCAGCAGGGGAAGCACGGTTCGCTCCATGCCCACCATCGCGCCGACGAACGCGTTGATGAGCACCAACAGCCAGAACTGCCGCCAGTTGGCCCGCAGACCCAGCGCGACGGCCGGTGCGGGATCTGCCTGCCGGAGCGCTGCGGAGGCGAGGCTCATCGGCTCAGGCTTCGGCTGGCAGGGGCAGGCCGAGATTCGCCGCCCGGAGCTCCTGGGCAGAGGACGTCGCCGTCCTCCACCGCGCGGAACGGAAACCGGGCCTCCGCAGAGGCGTGCAGGATGTACTCGGCGCCCGCCGCCGCGGCCAGCCCCCTGCCGGCAGAGAGGTGATCGGCGTGCAGATACTGACGCAGGATCATGAGGGGCGTCCTCCACGGCGTCGCGTGACACGCGTGGGGGCCGTCTCGGTAGCGGCACGCTGGCGGCTGGCGGGGTCATGGTCGACGGGGTACCCGCGGGCGCGCCACGCAGGAATGCTCTCGGCGAGCCGGCGCGCGCGGTAGCCGCGCTGGCGCAACAGCTCGATGGCCGTGACCGCCAGGACGCAGTATGGGCCGCGGCAGTAGGCCACGATCTCCTTGCGCTTGGGAAGCTCGCTGAGGCGATCCGCCAGCTCGGCCACCGGCACCGAAAGCGCACCCGGGATGTGCCCGGCGGCGAACTCGTCCTCCGGCCGGACGTCGATGAGCGTCACATCACCGGCCTTCAGCCGGCGCCGAAGCTCCCCGGGCGGGATGGGCTCGAGCGTGTCGCGCCGCTCCAGGTACGACTCGGCAACCTCCCGGACCTCGGCATAGCGATGGCGGCCGAGGGCCTGGAGCGCGAGGACGAATGCAGCCACGCCGTCGTCGGCAAGCCGGTACCAGACGTACGTGCCGTCGCGCCGGGTCTCGACGAGCCGCGCCTGCCGGAGCGCGCGCAGATGAGCGCTGGTGTTCTTGACCGCGGTCGCCGTCTGCTCGGCGAGCTGTTCAACGGTTTTCTCGCCCTGGCCCAGGAGATCCAGCAGCTCGAGCCGCTTGGGGCTCGCGACCGCGTGGCCGATCCGGGCGAACTGGGTGTACAGGGCGTCCTTGAAGGCGCGATGGTCGCTGGTCATGAGGCCTCTTGACTATTCTAAAAGTCCATAGAATACTGGAATGGCCTCCTGCGCGCGTCAAGTCCACGTCGTTCGGCTGCAGGGTGGGCGCGGCCCTTCGAAGGCCGGATGGCGATGCCGCATGCTGTGAGA
Source organism: uncultured Gemmatimonadales bacterium (assembly GCA_963815515.1). Classification (GTDB taxonomy): domain Bacteria; phylum Gemmatimonadota; class Gemmatimonadetes; order Gemmatimonadales; family GWC2-71-9; genus CAVVWJ01. Next base: position 1,038,254 of record CAWFGP010000003.1, on the reverse strand, counting down.
TCGACGGTGAGACGTATGGCTGGGCCCGAGCTGACAAGGAGGATCGCGATGACGGACATTGCCGATACGCAGGCGCCCTTGGAGGCCGTTCTCAAGGAGGAGATCCTCCGCATGTACCAGGCAGTCGCCGACCAGCCGGAGAGCGCCTTTCACTTCTTCCACGGCCGAGTGGCCGCGGAGCTCTTCGGCTACTCGGCGGACTGGCTCGATCGGGCGCCGGCCGGCGCGGTTGCCTCCTTCGCAGGGGTCGGGAATCCGCACGAGCGCAGCCACCTGCAGGCAGGCGAGACGGTACTCGATCTCGGCAGCGGTGCGGGGCTGGATGCCATCATTGCGTCCTGGCAGGTGGGCCCCGGAGGCCGGGTGGTCGGAGTCGATCTGAATCCGGCCATGTGCGTGAAAGCGCAAGCCCATGCCGCGACGACCGGGATGCAGATGGAGTGCCGGGAGGGGAGTATGGAGGCCATCCCGCTTCCTGACGCGTCGGTTGACGTCGTGCTCTCCAATGGGGTGATCAATCTTTCCTTTCGCAAGCGCCGCGTGGTCCAGGAGCTCTTCCGCGTGCTGCGGCCCGGCGGCCGGATCTCGATTACCGACATCGTGAGCGCCAAGCAGCTCTCGCAGTCCATCGTGAACGATCCCAAGCTGTGGGCCTCGTGAATCGGCGGCGCTCTCCCGGAGGGAGAGATGTTCCGGTTGCTCGAGGAGTCGGGCTTCTCGCGCGTGCGCTCCGCGGTGGTACCGGGGTTCCGATTCCGGAAAGGGGCAACGCAGGATGCGGCGGAGGCATACGGAGTGAAGGCCGTGATGATGACCGCGCTCCGACCCGCAGGCCCGTGACCCGCTCGCGCGATGGGGCCACTTGGCTCGATGGCAGCCGGCCGGGCTTGATCATTTCGGCGAACTGTTGACCCACCACCCACCCTCAGCCCATGCGCCGGATCCGCAGATAGCGCGCGTGAACCAACTGGTAGAACCCATAGGCGATGAACCCGGCGGCGGTGATGCCGAGCAGCCAGCGCCCCAACCCGCCCGGCTGCCCCGCCAGCAGACGCATCGACGATGCGGTGGTGCCGACCTCAGACGGGTCACGGGACAAGCCCGCCCCGACGACAAACCAGCCGAGTAGCGCAAAGACGACGCCCCGGGCCGCCATGCCAAACCGGCTGAGGGACACCGCCCATTCGCCCGCGTCGCGCCTCAGCTTGGCGAGATCGAGGTTGCGTTCCAGCCGGGAAGTGATGGCAGCGTAGACCTGCTGGACTGCGAAACCGATCAAGGCCAGTCCTGCCAGAACGACGAGCCAATCACCGAATGGCCACCGGAACGCTTCGGCGGCTATTTCTCGCTCGCTGGTGCCGGATGACTGCGACAGCCCACGGTAAATGCGAACCACCTGCAGCCCCAGCGCCGCGTACACTGCGCCACGTCCGACGTAGCTCACGCGCAATGCAATCGCGCGCCATTCGTGTCCCAGCCCGTCCGAATCGAGGAGGCCCTGCAGGACCCGCCAGACCGCATAGCCAAACAGGCTGATGGCGGCGATCAGCAACAGCGTGCGCCCGAAGGGCTGCCCGAGCACGGTCATGAGCGCGCCGCGGGTGCCCGTCACTCGTCCGCCGAGCCCCGTGGCGACCTGCAGCGCCAGCACCCCGATGACTATGTACAGCAAGCCCTTCACCAGGAAGCCGGTGCGCGCCAGCAGCTCGAGCGGGTTCATGCTGACGATGTCAGTATGGACGCCCACGGCGGATGGACATGGGCGCCCGCCGTGCCCTCTAGCGCCGGCGGAAGAAGAATCCGCCGCCACCGAGTAGCAGCACCACGATGATGATGATGAGCAGAGTGGTCGAGTTCATTGTGCTCTCCTCTTTTCGTGGTTCCAGCGCGCTACCGCTGCCAGATGTAGAGGCCGTACAGGCCGAGGCCGGCGCCGCCGACGGCGATCACGGTGCCGGCGTCCCCGCCGATCAGGATCCCGGTGATCACCGCGGCGCCGCCGACGATCGCGAAGATCCGGCCTTCGCGACGGTCCATGCGGGTGGCGGCGGCATTGACCGTGAGAGACGCCTGGTCCTCAGCCGGGAAGCCGAGGTGGGTAGCGGCGAGCGTGGGGGCAAACGAGATCGTGGGAGCCGCTGCGGCCGGGCTCGGCGCCGGGGCCTGCGCAGCCGCGGGACGCGAGACGGCAAAGGCGAGGATCAATGCGCCGGCGGCGCAGGACCAGCGGAATCGAAGCATCGTCGTTCTCCCGGGTGAGCGTGGTCGCCTTGCACGGCGGCACTGCCGAGGCTGCGCCGGGCGGCGGTATTACTGCCCCAACAGCTTCTCGACACTCTACCCCATTCCAGGCTACGTGAGCCGCCATGAAAGGAGGCTGAAATCCCGGTGAAACTCGTTGCGACCCGTCGGTGCCACCTCGGCTTGTGCCCGCTACTCCGCCCCCGGCTCGAGCTCGGACCCGCCGAGCCGCCGTCCCGCCCTCGACGCCGACGCGATATCCCAGATGGTGATGAACAGCGCCGCGATCACCGGCCCCAGGACGAACCCGTTGAGGCCGAAGACGGCGATGCCGCCCAGGGTGGAGAGCAGGACGAGGTAGTCGGGCATCTGGGTGTCCTTCCCCACCAGGATTGGGCGCAGAATGTTGTCAATCAGGCCGATCACGAGCATGCCGAAGGCGATCAGCACAATCCCCTTCCACACCGCGCCCGTCATCAGGAGGTACACGCCGACCGGCAGCCACACGATGGCGGCTCCCACCGCAGGGAGCAGTGAAAGTAGGGCCATCACCGCCCCCCACAGAACCGGCGTGCCGATGCCCAGCAGCCAGAGGATCAGACCGCCCAGCGCCCCCTGAACCAGGGCCACCACGATGTTGCCCTTGACTGTGGCGCGGATGACGGTCGCGAACCGCTCGGCGAGATTGCGCCGTTGCTCCGGGCGCAGCGGGACCGCATCCCGAATGCGCCGATACAGGGCGTCCCCATCGCGCAGCAGGAAGAACAGCAGGTAGAGCATGACGAACAGGCTGAGGACGAACTCGAGCGCGTTCTGTCCGATGTTCAGCGCCTGCGTCCCCAGGAACTGCAGGCTCTGCGTCAGGCCGGAGGTCAATCGCTCTTGCACTCGGCGGAGGCTGGTCAGCCCGACGCGGTCCAGCAGATTGGTCACCCAGGCGGGCAGGGCGTCGAAGACCTGCTGAAAGTACTGGCCGACGTTCAGCTCTCCCGACTGGATCCGCTGATAGGTGCCGACGCCCTCCTGCACCAGCAACACGGTGAGCAGCGTCACCGGCAGGATCACGAGCACCAGGATGATGAGCACTGTGCCGAGCGCGGCAAGGGTGCGCCGCCGGCGCCCGGAACTGAGCAGCCGCCGGTAGAGCGGTTGGAACACGATCGCGAGAATGACTCCCCAGAGCACCGCGCCGAGGAACGGCCGGAGGATCCAGGCGAACGCCAGCGTCACCGCGATGACCAGGAAGACGAAGACCTTGTCCTCGAGGGGCCGCGAGGTGACCGGATCTGGGTCTGTCATGGCGCGTCGGCCCTCGGCACCGTGCGGATCAACTCGACCATGGAGGTCATGCCTTCGAAGATACAGTCCCCATTCAAGGCCGGAACCTGGACCGGGCACCGATGTCCGGTTCCGCCCGCCGATCGCGTTGGTCTGGCGGAGCACAACCGCTTCAAGGAGGCCAACCATGCAGGCAGCCACTCCCCCCACCCGGCCCGGAAAGCCGGCGACCTCTCCGGCGCCGAGGCCGGAGAGGTCGCGCGAGCGCTGCAACCAGTTGTCGATGAGTCGGACGAATGGGCCTGGGTAGAGTTGAACTACCGACCTCACGCTTATCAGGCGTGCGCTCTAACCACCTGAGCTACAGGCCCTTAACAGGGACGGGAGCATAGCCAGCCGCCCGCACCGGCGCAAGCCCGACGAACCGGGGCTACGCCGGACTGCGTTCGGAGCGGCAAGACTCACCGCATCTCCTCTTCTTCGTCGAGATCCTCGAGCTCCTCGAGCTCCTCGTCGTCGAAGTCGTCCTCGTCGTCGACGTCGTCCTCGTTGTCGAGGTCTTCGTCGTCGTCCTCGTCGTCGTCGAAGGTGAAGCCGTCGTCCTCGAACTCGTCTTCATCCTCGTCGAACTTGCGACGCAGCTCCAGGCTCTCCACCGACGTCTCCCAGGCCAACATGATGCCCTCCGCCCATCTCAGAAAGAGTGTAAGTCCGGCGTCCTAGGAAGCATCCGCCACCCGGGCGGCCCGCGCGGCCTTCTTGCGGTCGTTCGCCGTCAGCACCCGCTTCCGAAGCCGGATGGTCTTCGGCGTCACCTCGATCAGCTCGTCCTCCTCGATGTACTCCAGGGCGTACTCGAGGGTGATCTGGCGGGGCGGCTCCAGGATGACGTTGTCGTCCGAGGCCGTGGTCCGCATGTTGGTGAGCTTCTTTTCCTTCGTCACGTTGACGTCCATGTCGCCGGGGCGCGAGCTCTCGCCCGCGATCATCCCCTCGTACACGTGGTCGCCCGGCGTCACGAACATCTGCGCCCGCTCCTGCAGGTTACCGAGCGCGAACGCCACCACCGAGCCCTCGCGGTCGGCCACCATGACGCCGCGCTTCCGGCCGGCGAGCGGCCCCGCCCACGGCCCGTAGTCCAGGAACCGGTGGTGCATGATGCCGGTGCCGCGGGTGTCGGTCAGGAACTCCGACCGGTACCCGAAGAGCCCGCGGGCCGGGATCCGGAAGGTGAGCCGCACCATGCCCAGCCCCGGGTTCCGCATCTCGGTCATCTCGCTCCGGCGGGGCCCGAGCTTCTCCATCACTACGCCCATGTACTCCTCGGGGACGTCAACAGTCAACTCCTCGTACGGTTCCAGCCGCTCGCCGCCGGGGCCGAGCTTGGTGATGACCCGCGGCCGCGACACCTGGAACTCGAACCCCTCGCGCCGCATCGTCTCCATGAGGATGCCCAGGTGGAGCTCCCCGCGACCGGCCACGCTGTGGGTGTCCGGGCTGTCGGTCTCCTCCACCCGGAGCGCCACGTTCCGCTCGAGCTCCCGGTACAGCCGGTCCTTGAGCTGGCGGCTGGTGACGTACTTCCCTTCCCGTCCGGCGAATGGGCCGTTGTTGACGATGAAGTCCACCGAGATCGTGGGCTCCTCGACCGCGATGCCCAGCATCCGCTCGGGCGCGTCCACCGAGGTGAAGGTGCGGCCGATCTCGATGGTCTCGAAGCCGGACAGCGCCACGATGTCGCCGGCGCCGGCTACGTCCACTTCGACCCGGTGGAGCCCGTCGAAGGTGTAGAGCCGGGTCACGCGGTTGCGCTCGAACACCTCGTCGGTCACCAGCCCCGGCTCGCCCAGCGGCAGCAGCGCCACTTGATCGCCCACGCGCACGCGGCCGCGCTCGATCCGCCCGATCGCGATGCGGCCGAGGAAGGTCGAGAAGTCGAGCGTGGAGACCAGCATCTGGAACGGGCCCTCGGGGTCGCCCGTCGGGGGCGGCACGTAGTCGATGATCGACTGGAACAGCGGCTGCAGGTCGGTGCCCGGATGCTCGAGCTCCATCGTGGCGGTGCCGGCGCGGCTCGACGTATAGAGGAAGGGGGCGTCGAGCTGCTCGGGAGTGGCCTCGAGATCGATGAACAGGCCCAGCACCTCGTCGTGCACCCGGAGCGGCTCGGCGTCGCTCCGGTCGATCTTGTTGATGGCGACGATCGGGCGGAGTCCCAGGGCCAGCGCCTTCCGGGTGACGAACCGCGTCTGCGGCATCGGTCCCTCGGCGGCGTCCACCAGGATCAGCACGCCGTCGACCATGCGCAGGATCCGCTCGACTTCGCCGCCGAAGTCCGCGTGGCCCGGGGTGTCCACGATGTTGATCTTGACACCCTGCCAGCGGACGGCCGTGTTCTTGGCCAGGATGGTGATCCCGCGCTCCCGCTCCAGCGGGTTCGAGTCCATGACCCGCTCTTCGACCTGCTGGTTGGCGCGGAACGCACCGGCCTGCCGCAGCATCTGGTCCACCAGCGTGGTCTTGCCGTGGTCGACGTGGGCGATGATGGCCAAATTACGGATCAAACGGCACTTCCTTCGGTCGGAACGGATGAGGCCCGAACGCCCGGGCCTCCGCGGCGCATATATAGACTAGGCCGGGCGGGGCCGCAAGAACCTTTGTCCGGGCGGGTGGCTGGGGGTCGGGCGCGCGGGACCAGCCCCACCGGGAGTCACCCTGAACGGAGTGAAGGGGGCATGACCCGGATCATGCCCCCTTCGCTCTGCTCAGGGTGACTCTCGGCAAAGGGCTCGAGGCCCAACCCCGATCTCGGTGGCTAATGCCCGTGCCCGTGATGCCCGTGGCCTGCGTGAGCGGCCGACCCCACCCCCACCCGGACCTCCTCACACTCGTCCGCCACCTCGAGCTGCATCGTCACGTGGTCGATGCCGAGGCCGGCCATCTCCGTCCGGATCCCGTCGAGCACCACCGGATGGCTCTCCAGCTCGGGGACGACCGCGTGACCGCTCATCGCTACGACCCCGTTCACTACCGTCCAGACGTGGAGGTCGTGGACCGCCGCCACCCCCGGGACTTCCAGGATACGCCGGTGAACCTCGGCAAGGACGACGTGGCGGGGGACGGCGTCGAGCAGGATGTCGGTGCTTTCGCGGATGAGGCGCCAGGCGCCGGCCAGGATCAACAATGAGAGGCCGATCGACGCGATCGGATCGGCGGGAAGCCAGCCGGTGAGCCAGATGATCGCCGCGGCGCCGAGCGCCCCGGCGGAGCCAAGGGCATCGCCGAGGACGTGGAGGTAGGCGCCGCGGGCGTTGAGGCTGCCCTCACGCGAGCCGTGCAGCAGGCCCAGGCTGATGAGGTTCACCACCAGCCCCGCGGCGGCGACTGCCAGGAAGAGCCCGGTCCGGATCGGCTCGGGGTGCTGAATCCGCTGGATGGCCTCGACCACCACCCAGCCCGCGATGCCGAAGAGGGCGGCCCCGTTCACCAGCGCGGCCAGGATCTCCCAGCGGAGATAGCCGTAGGTCTTGGTATCGTCGGCCGGCCGCTGGGCGATCCAGGCCGTGAGCAGGCTCAGGGCCAGCGCGCCGACGTCGGTCAGCATGTGGCCGGCGTCGGCCAGCAGCGCCAGCGAGCCGCTCAGCCAGCCGCCGATGACCTCCAGCACCATGAAGGTGCCCGTGAGTCCCAGCACGAGCCACAGGCGCGGCATGGGGGTCGCCGGGCCCTGGGTCAGGTGGGCGCAGTCGGCGCGGCGGGGGGTCGCGGGCATGGGGGAAATTTAGCTCCGACGTGGCGAGCGGGGGTTCCGGTGGTCATCCTGAGCGGAGCGAAGGAGCCATCACCGGAGGCATGGCTCCTTCGCTTCGCTCAGGATGACACAGGTCTCAGTCCGACACGATCCGCCCCGCCCCCGAATCCCGTCGCCCTCCCTGCGACTGCCTGATCCGCACCGCCTCCGCATGCCCGTAGAGACCCTCCGCCTCCGCCAGCGCGATGATCGCCTCCGCGTCTTCGGCCAGCCGGGCCCGGGTGTACCGGATCACGCTGGTGCGCTTCACGAAGTCGTACACGCCGAGCGGCGAGGCGTACCGCGCCGTGCCGCTGGTGGGGAGGACGTGGCTCGGGCCGGCGATGTAGTCGCCCACGGGCTCGGGCGTGTCGTCGCCGAGGAAGATCGCGCCCGCATGCCGGATGCCGCCCGCCACGCGCTCGGCGCCTTCGGCAACGATCTCGAGATGTTCCGGAGCCCGCCGGTTGGCCACCTCGATCGCTTCGCGCATCGACGGCACCAGGACGATCAGCCCGTTGCGCTCGAGGGCGGTCCGCGCGATGGCCGCCCGGGGCGCCGCGGCCAGCGCCGCCTCGAGCGCGGCCGGCAGCGCCTCGGCCAGCGCGGGATCGGTCGTGACGCACCAGCACACCGCGTCCTCGTCGTGCTCGGCCTGGGCAATCAGGTCCGCCGCGACCCGTGCCGGGCGCGCCGTCGCGTCCGTGAGGATGAGCACCTCGGTCGGACCGGCGATCATGTCGATGCCCACCTGCCCCACCACCTGCCGCTTGGCCTCCGCCACCCAGCGGTTCCCTGGGCCCACGATCTTGTCCACCCGCGGCACCGTGGCCGTCCCGTACGCCAGCGCCGCCACCGCCTGCGCCCCGCCGATCCGGAAGATCCGCGTCACACCGGAGAGCGCGCAGGCCGCGAGCACCATGTCGGTCACTCCCTGCGGCGGCACCACGGCCACGATCTCCTGCACGCCCGCCACCAGCGCCGGCACCGCGTTCATGACGACGGACGAGGGATAGCTCGCCTTGCCGCCGGGGACGTATAGCCCGACCCGGTCGAGCGGCGTCACTTTCATGCCCACCATGCTGCCGTCCGCCTCGGCGAGCGTGAACCCGGGCTCCCGCTGGTGTTCGTGATACCCGCGAACGCGATCTACGGCCAGAGCCAGCGCCGCCCGAAGCCCGGGGGCGATGCGGCTCAGCGCGCTCTGCCAGGTGCTCGCGTCGAGCTCCCACTCCCGGGGGCCGAGGTCCACGCCGTCGAACCGGCGGGTATATTCGCGTACCGCCTCGTCGCCGCGCTCGAGCACGTCCTCCAGGATGCGGCGCACCGCGTCCCGGGTCTCCGGATCGCTGCCGGCGCGGCGGGGGAGCAGCGGGTCGAGCGCCTCGAAAGGCGGAACGGCCAGCACGCGCATCATTGGGGGACCTCGCGGTAACATCTTTGGAGTACTACACTTAAAGCGTATGGAATCGGCTGCTTCCCCTGCGATAGGTCTCGGACTGGTCTCGGTCGTCGTCCTGGTGCTCGCGAACGCCTTCTTCGTGGCGGCCGAGTTCGCCCTGGTCGGCGCTCGGCGCACGCGGCTGGACGAGATGGCCCGGGCGGGGGATGGCAAAGCTAGGCTGGCCCGCCGCGCGGTACAATCGCTCGACCGCTACATCTCCGCCACCCAGCTGGGCATCACCCTCGCGTCGCTGGGCCTCGGCTGGATCGGCGAGCCCGCACTCGCCGGGCTGATCGTCGGCGGCTTTGGCTGGCTGCCGGCCACGCTGGCCACCGTTGCCACGCATGGTCTCGCCTCGATCATCGCCTTCATCATCATCACCATCCTGCACATCATTCTGGGCGAGCTGGTGCCGAAGGCGCTCGCCCTGCTCTATCCCGAGACCCTGAGCACCTGGGTGGCGGCGCCGCTCATGGGGTTCGCGTGGATCATGGCCTGGCCGATCGCGTTCCTCAACGGGACGGCCAACTGGCTGCTCCGGCTCATGCGGATCTCCCCGCCGGGCGAGCACGAGCGGCTGCACTCGCCCGAGGAGATCCGGATGCTGGTGGAGCAGAGCACCGAGGGCGGCAGCCTGCTCAAGGAGGATGCGCGGCTGCTCGAAGGGGTCTTCGAGTTCAGCGAGAAGACCGCCCAGGAAGTGATGACGCCCCGGACCCAGATGGTCGCCCTCGATTCCAGTCTGTCCGTCGAGGAAGCGGCCGACGAGGTAGCGGTGGCGCGCCGCTCGCGGTACCCGGTGTACACCGAATCGCTCGACGAGATCGTGGGGGTGGTCCACGCCAAGGACATCCTCACGGCGATCCGGGCGCGACCGCATGAGACCGTGCGGGGGATCATGCGCCCGCCGCTCTTCGTCCCCGGCACCCGCGAGGTCGAGGACGTGCTGGCGGACATGAAGCGGCTCAAGACCCATCTGGCCGTGGTGCTCGACGAGTATGGGGGTACCGCCGGACTGGTCACCATGGAAGACCTGCTGGAGGAGATCGTCGGCCCCATCTTCGACGAGTACGATCCGCAGGACCGGCCCGGCACCGCCGACGGCGCCGCGCGGCTCGACGGGGCGCTGCCGATCACCGAATTCAACTCCCAGCACGACGCCAGCCTCGACGACACCGATTACACCACCATCGGCGGGTACGTCTTCGGCCAGCTCGGGCGGCTGCCCCGGCCGGGTGACCGCGTCACGGTCGGCCCCCACACCTTCGAGGTGGTGGAGATGGACGGCCGCCGGGTGCGGAGCCTGCGGCTGCACACCGCGCCGCCCGCCGAGGTGAAGCCGGGCGACGCAAAGGGCCATGGCTAGCAGCTGGGAATCGGCCGAGCACCGCCGCGCCGAGCGCCAGCGGGCGGCATTCTTCGAGGTGAGCCGGCGGCTGAGCGCGGCCCGGACCCCGGAAGAGGCCGCGCGCATCATCGTCGGCGTGGCGCAGGAGCTGATCGGGTGGGACGCGTGCACGCTCGATCTGTACGATCCCGAGACCGACCAGGTCCAGGACGTTCTCACCCTGGACTCGCTCGACGGCGGCCCCCCCGTCGACGTGCCGCCCGCCTACACCCAGACCACGCCCGGGCCGATGTTCTCGCGCATCCTGCGCGAGGGCGCGACCCTGATCCTCCGGCCCACCGCCGAGCCCACCGACGGCCTCGTCACCTTCGGTGACACCGGCCGTCGCTCCCGCTCGCTGATGTTCGTGCCGATCCGCTACGGCGACCGTCCGACCGGCATCATCTCCATCCAGAGCTATACCACGGACGCCTACGACGACGACTCGCTCGCGACCCTCCAGGAGCTCGCCGATCACTGCGGCGGCGCGATCGAGCGGCTCCGGATCGAGCACGAGCTGCTGGAGAGCCGAGAGCAGCTCGCACGGACCGAGGCATTCGCGCTGGTCATGACGGCGCACCTGAGCCTGGACGGCCGCTGGCTCAAGGTCCCGCCCACCCTGTGCCAGCTGCTCGGGATCGACGACACCCGCCTGCTGGGCACGCCGATGGGAGCGCTCCTGCACCCCGACGACGTGGCCGCCGAGCGCGCCGGGCGGGATCGGCTCCTGGCGGGCGAGACCCGGAGCGTGGACCTGGAGACTCGCTGGCCGCGCGCCGACGGCCGGGTGCTCTGGATATACCTCAACCTCTCGGTCGTCCCCGACGCCGATGGACGTCCGGTCTCGCTGTTGGCGTACCTCCGGGACATCACCGACCGGAAGAGCCTGGAAGACCAGCTCCGGCAGGCGCAGAAGATGGAGGCGGTCGGCCAGCTCGCCGGCGGCATCGCGCACGACTTCAATAATCTGCTCACGGCCATCCTGGGCAGCACCGAGCTGCTGCTGGCCGGAACGCCCGCATTCGATTCCCGGCGGGAAGACCTGCAGGAGATCAGCCGTGCGGCCCACCGCGCGGCCGGGCTGGTGCGCCAGCTCCTGGCCTACAGCCGGAAGCAGGTGCTGCAGCCACGGCTGGTGAACCTCAACGCGATCGTGCACGAGATGGGCGGCATGCTCCGGCGCGTGGTCGGCGAGCGGATCGCCCTGCAGCTCCATCTCGACCCGTCGCTGGGCGACGTCGTCGCCGATCCGGGGCAGCTCGAGCAGGTGATCGCCAACCTCGGCGTCAACGCACGCGATGCCATGCCCACCGGCGGCACGCTCACGCTCACCACCGCCAACGTGAGCGGCGCCGGACCGACGACGCGATCGGCGGACGGCCTGTCCCTCGGTGGTCCCCTGGTCGCCCTGAGCGTGGGCGACACGGGCATCGGCATGGACGATCACGTGCTGGCGCATCTGTTCGAGCCATTCTTCACCACCAAGGAGCTGGGCCGCGGCACGGGCCTGGGCCTTGCCACGGTATACGGCATCGTGCGGCAGAGCGGCGGACAGATCCAGGTGGCCTCGCGCCCCGGCGAAGGCAGCACCTTCACGGTCTTCCTGCCGCGCGCCGAGACGCCCGCGGGAGGCGCCGTCGCGGCGGTCGCGGCCGAGCCGCCCGTGCCTGGTGGGACCGAAACGGTGCTGGTGGTCGAGGACGAGGACGCCGTCCGCCACCTCGTGTGCCGCGCGCTCCGCGCCAAGGGCTATCACGTCATGGAAGCGCCGCACGCCGAGGCGGCGCTGGTGATCGCGGAGCAGGCCGAGCCGATCCACCTGCTGGTGAGCGACCTCGTCATGCCCGGGCTCGGCGGCCTGCAGCTCGCCGAGCGGATGCTGGCAGGCCGGCCGGGGATGCAGGTGCTGTTCATCACCGGGTACGCGCCCGAGGCGGTGGACCGCCACGGCGAGCTGGCCGCCGCCGGCGCGCTGCTCGAGAAGCCGTTCACCGCCGACCAGCTCGCCCGCAAGGTCCACGAGGTGCTCGCGGCCGCCGTCTGAGGCTCGCGCCGTCCGGCCGCGCGGCGTTACCTTCCCGCCCCATGCTTCCCTCGCAGCTCGCCGTCACTCCGCCCGGGGCGCTCGACCTCACCGGCGAGGCCGCCCGCCGCCGCCGCCAGCTCCAGCGCGCGACGATGGAGGTGCTCGAGCGCGCCGCGTTCGAGGAGCTGATCCCGCCGACGCTCGAATACCAGGACACCTTCCTCCGGGCCGGCGGACCGGGCGTCGCCGAGCGGCTGATCCGCTTCCCCGACCGCGACGGCCGCATTCTCGCGCTCCGCTACGATTTCACGGCCAGCCTCGCCCGCGTCGCCTCGACCACCTTCAGCGGCACCAGCCGGCCGCTCCGGCTCTGCTACTCGGGGACGGTCTATCGTCAGGAGCCCGAGCGCGGCGGCCGGCCCCGCGAAATGCTGCAGGTGGGCGCCGAGCTGCTCGGCCAGGGCGACCTCGCCGCCGACATCGAGATCGTGCGCCTCACGATCGCGCTGGTCCGCGCCGCCGGCCTGCAGGACTTCCAGGTCAACCTGGGCCACGTGGGCGTGCTCGCGCCGGGGATCGCGGCACTCGACGAAGAGCTCCGCGCCGACGTGCGCCGCTGGATCGACCGCAAGGATCGCGGCAGCCTCTGCCGCGCGCTGGCCGACGCCACCGGCGATGCGGCCACACTCACCGCCCTGCCCTTCGTCATCGGCCGGCGGGAGGCGCTCACGGGCGCGCTCGGCCTCGCGCCACGCGCGGCGGCGCCCGGCCTCGAGCATCTCTTGGCGCTCGACGCGGCGCTCACCGCCGACGAGCGGACGCACGTGGTCTACGACCTGGGCGAGGTGCGCGGGCTCGAGTATTACACCGGCGTGCATTTCGAGGTCTACGTCGCGGGCGCCGGCCGCGCCGCCGGCGCCGGCGGACGGTACGACGAGCTGATGGCACGCTTCGGCCGGCCGATGCCGGCGGTCGGCGTGTCGCTCGACCTCGACACCATCGCCGAAGTGCCGCGATGACCCGGCTCCGCATCGCGCTCGCCAAGGGCCGGCTGTACGAGCCGTCGGTCGAGCGCTTCCGCCGGGCCGGGGCCACCCTCGCGGCCGACGCGGGCCGGCGGCTGCTCATTCCGTCGAGCGACCCGGGCATCGAGTTCCTCGTGGTGAAGCCGGGCGACGTCCCCGTCTACGTCGAGTCGGGCGCCGCCGACCTCGGCGTCACCGGCACCGACGTCCTCCGCGAGACCGGCGCCGACGTGCTCGAGCCGCTCGAGCTGGGCTTCGGCTTCTGCCGCCTCGTCGTCGCGGCGCCTGCGGACGCCCCGTATCCCGCCCTGCCGGGAGGGATCACGGCGCGCGTGGCCACCAAGTATCCCCGCCTCGCCCAGGCGCACTTCGGCGCGGCCGGCCGGCCGGTCGACATCATCCAGGTGAACGGCTCCGTCGAGGTGGCGCCGCTGCTCAACCTGTCGCACTGGATCGTCGACCTGGTCGATACGGGGAACACGCTCAAGGCGAACGGGCTGGTGGAGCGGGAGACGGTGTTGCAGTGCGGGGCGGTGCTGGTGGCCAATCGGGCGTCGCAGAAGCTCAAGCTCGATGCGTATCTGGGATTGATGGAGCGGCTGGAGCGGGCGTAGGACCCGGCCCTACCGCCCCCCGAGCTTCAGCGCCAGCTCGATGGCCGCCCGCATGCTCGACGGATCCGCCGTCCCGGTGCCCGCGATGTCGAGCGCCGTCCCGTGATCCGGCGAGGTGCGCGGGAAGGGCAGGCCGAGGGTGACGTTCACCGCGCGGCCGAAGGACGCCACCTTGATCGCCGTCATTCCCACATCGTGATAGGGCGCCAGCACCGCGTCGAATTCCCCGCGCAGCGCCCGCACGAAGACCGTGTCGGCCGGGATCGGTCCCGCCGCGCCGAGCGCTTCCGCCGCCGGCCGCAGCACCCGCTGTTCCTCGTCCCCGAACAGGCCGCTCTCGCCCGCATGCGGATTCACCGCGCAGACGGCGAGCCGCGGTGACGCGATGCCGAACCATTCCTTGAGCGCGCGCTGGGTGATGCGTCCCGTGCGCGTCACCCGGTCCACGGTCAGGAGCGCCGGCACATCCCGGAACGGCACGTGGGTCGTCACCAGCACCACGCGCAGCTCGGGCGAGGCGAGCATCATCGCCACGTCCACGCCGCCGGCGAGCTTCGCCAGCCACTCCGTGTGGCCGGGATAGGGAAAGCCCGCCAGGTGGAGGGCGTGCTTGTGGGCGGGCGCGGTCACGATCGCGTCCACCTCGCCCTGCAGCGCCAGCTTGACCGCCGTCTCCACCGCGTGACCGGCGAGCCGGCCCGCCCGGATCACCCGCGCCCGGTCGTCGGCCCGCTCACCGCTCCCCTGACCCCACGTGCCCACGCCGATCCGCCGGGCCGCGGGAATCGTCGCGATCTGGTCCTCCGCTCCCACGACCGTGATCTCCGCCGCCACCGGCTCCGCCAGCGCGCGCGCGGTGATCTCGGGACCGATGCCGCGCGGGTCCCCCAGCGTGATGGCGAGACGCGTCGCTATGACCGGACCTCCACGTAGGTCGCGCTCCGCAGCCGGTCGATGTAGCGCCGGATGGCGAGCTGCTGGCCGAGCTGGTCGCGGATCCGGTCGCGCACGTCCTCGTAGCGGATGTCGCCCGGCGGCCGCCGTCCTGTGATCTGCGCGACCACGAACTGCTCGCGGGTGCCCGCGCCGGGCAGTGAGAACACCGGCGCCACCGCACCGGAGTCGGCGTCGCCGAAGGCCTTGGCATAGGCCTCGGGAAGCTTGTCCGCCGGCACATTGTCCGCCTGCTTCTCGGCCGACGGGTCGTGCAGCGCCCGCTGCAGCGAGTCGAACGGCGCGCCACGGAGAATGAGGCCGCGAACCGAGTCGGCGAGCGCCCGCGCGCTGTCTACGTGGATCGAGTCGATGTCCGGGATGAGCAGGATGTGCCGCGCCTGCACTTCGCCCGGCTGCACCCGCTCGACCTGGATGATGTGGTACCCGAACGGCGACTCGACCGGATCCGAGACCACGCCCGGACGGAGCGCGAACGCCACCCGCTCGAACTCCGGCACCATGACCCCGCGCCGGAACCAGTTGAGCGAGCCACCCTGGTCCTTCGATCCCGGGTCCTGCGAGAACCGCTTGGCGGCGGTGGCGAAGTCGGCGCCGCGCCTGAGCTCGAGCACGATCGAGTCCGCCTGCGCCCGCGTACGCGCCTTGGCCCTGGGCGTCGGACGGGGAGCGATGACGATCTGCCGGAAGGAGAGCGTCGCGGGGCGGTTGCCGAGGGCGCCCTTCTGTTCCTCGAAGTACGCCCGCATCTCCTGCTCGGTGGGCGAGACGGGCTTGAGCTTGCCGTCCTGCCGCAGCTTCTCGATCAGCCGATTCTGGAACGCCGCCCGCCGCTGCTGGTCCGTCAGCCAGCGCCGGTACTCCTCGGGCGTGCCGAAGCCGGCCTGCCTGAGCTCGTTCTTGTAGTCGACTTCCGAAGTGAAATTGCCGCGGACCTTCCGGACCTGCTGCTCGACGCCGTCCGCGATCTCCTGGTCCGTGACCTTGATGGCGGTGTCGCGCTGTGCCTGCTGGACCAGCAGCTCCTCGTCGACGATCGACGCGATGACCTGCTTCCGAAGCGCGGCGAGGGAGTCGGGATCCTTCGGGGGAGACTGGCCCTGCGACTGGCGCGAGAAGACCTCCTCGTCCACCTGTGAGGCGAGGACGGGGCGGTTGCCCACGATCGCCACGACCCGGTCGACCACGATCGGGCCGTCCGACTGCGCCCCGCTCGCGGGCCCGAGCGGGGCCGGCGCGGAGGCCGGTGCCGCTGAATCGGCGCCGGGCGGCACGGCGGGCGGCGCGGTGACGCCCGCCGAGTCCTGCGCCGCGAGACCTGCGCCGGCGACCGGCGCGACCAGCGCCAGCGCGGCCGACAGCAGGCTGCGACGCCAGCCCGACGTCACGGACGGTTCCCGGACCGCGCCGGGGCGCTGGGAGCAGTCGTGGGGGCCGCGGTGCCCGGGGCGGATGTTCCGGAATTCGGTGCCCGGGCGCCGGGCGCCGGGGCCCCGGATCCGGGCGCAGCGCCTGGCGCCTGGGGCAGGCCCGGCACCGGCGGCCCGCCGGGTGCGCGCTGCATCGGGTTCTTCGGCGCCTGGGAACCTGCCTTGTCCTTGAGCTCGACCGCCAGGTCGACGGCCCGGTTCACGCCGGCGTCGTGGACGGCATACGGCAGCCGCTCGCGGAGCAGCGTGGCGAGCGCTGACGGCAGCGGCCGGAGGCGCGCCTTGCCGGCGATGAGCTGGTCGAAATACCGCTCGACCTTGAGCCCGGCCACCTTCCTCCGCTCGGGCGCCGCGATGGACGAGTCGGTCACGTCCCCGTCCTGCAGGCCCATCTCGGCCCGGAGCGTGTCGAGCTGGCTCTCGTAGTGGCCCTTGAGCGCCGCCCACTCGTGCGGCGAGACCGCGATCTTGTTCTCGTCGGCCTCACGCAGCAGCAGCACGTTCTGGGCGAGGATCCGGGCGAACCTGGTGAGCATCGTATCGTTGGCCTCGCGGAGCTGCGAGGTGTACTGCGGCGGCAGCGCGCGGACCCACCGGAGATAGTCCCTCACGGTGAGCTCGCCGCCGGTGAACTTCACGAGCGCCTTGTCCGACTTGCGGTTCTCGTCCGGCGCCTCGGCGGCCGCCCGCATTGCCGCCGGCGCGCCGGACGACACCTCGATCTTGTGGGCGGAGGCCAGGCTGTCCATGTACATCGAGTCGAGCCGCACGCCCGCCCGCTCGTGCAGAAAGTCGACGAGGTGCTCGTGTGCCTCGGCCATCGTGGGCCGTTTGATGATATGGAAGCCGAACGGTGTCTCCACCAGGCCGCTCACCTGGCCGGGCGCGAGCGCCCAGGCCGCACTGTCGAACGCCGGCACGAACCGCCCCCGCGGACTCGGCGGCAGGTAACCGCCGTCGGCTTTGCTTCCCGGATCCTCGGAGAGCTCGGAGGCGAGCGTGTCGAAGCTCGCGCCCTTCCGAACTCGTGCCAGCGTGGCCTCGGCCTTCCGCCTGATCGCGGGCTTCTGGGTTGTGTCGGTCTTGGACCGCGTGGCGAACAGGATGTGCTGCAGCACGCGGATGTCGGGAACCTTGTAGAGGCTGTCCACCGACGCCTCGCTCACCGAGCCCCGGCGCGCCATGAGGCTGTCGTGCCAGTGAGTGCCCTTGAGCTCGGAGATCTCAGGCCACAACGCCTCGGCGACGCTGACCGAATCCACCGGCAACGTGCGCTCGGCCACCGCCTGCCCGAACAGCGCGTAGTCGATCCACACGTTGGCGACGAAGTCGGCGGTCTCGCGGTTGACCTTGAACCCCTTCCCGCCCGAATTCAGGATCTGCGCGAGCCGCGGGGATGGGAGCTCCTGGCCGGCGGCCTCCGCTGCCACGTCGGCGTGGGCCGAGAAGAGGTCGCGGAAGTTGCCGCAGCCGACCAGGCCGAGCGCCAGGCCCGCCGCGAGGATCACGTTGCGTCGCATGACATCTCCAGAAAAGGTTACTTCACCGCCGCCTTCAGTGCCCGCACCAGTGCGGGCACGATCGGTTCCCCGCCGAGCCGGAGCAGTCGGAGCGAGAGCGGCATGGTCCGCCGCACTTCGGCGGCCAGCTGCACGTCGTCGAGCGCCGAGGTGAGCCCGGCGAGCCGCGGGTTCGTCCCGGCCCGATAGGTGAGCCGCGCCTCGTCGCCTCGCACCAGCACGTGCTGGAGGCCGAGCACCGCTCCCAGGACGCGAAGCCGCGCCATGTCGAGCAGTGTCTCGGCCTCTACCGGCAACGGCCCGAAGCGCTCGCGCAGTTCATCTCGGAGCCCATCAATGTCGCCAGACGACGTGGCCCGCGCCAGTCGCCGGTAGAGATCCAGCTTCACGTCGTCGTCCTCAACGAACTGGTCCGGCAGGTGCGCCGGACGGTCGAGCACCACGTCGGGCGGCGCCGGCTGTTCCGTCGTGCCCTGGCCGCGGAGCGCCTTCACCGTCTCCTCCAGCCAGCGCATGTAGAGGTCGAAGCCCACGGCCTGCGCGTGCCCCGACTGCTCGGCGCCGAGCAGGTTGCCGGCGCCTCGGAGCTCGAGGTCCTTGAGCGCGATCCGGTAGCCCGCCCCGAGATCGGTATGATGCTCGAGCACCTTGAGGCGCTCCTCCGCGTCGGCGTCGATCGTGTCGGGCACCAGCAGGTAGCAGTAGGCGCGCCGATGGCTCCGTCCCACCCGGCCCCGGAGCTGGTAGAGCTGGGCCAGGCCGAAGCGATGGGCGTCGTGCACCACCATGGTGTTGGCGTTGGGCACGTCGAGGCCCGACTCCACGATCATCGTGGAGACGAGGATGTCCACCTCGCCGGCCACAAACCGCTGCATCACCACCTCGAGCTCCTCCGCCGCCATCTGCCCGTGCGCCACGCCGATTCGGGAACGCGGCGCGAGCGACTGCACCTTGGCCGCGATCGTGTCGATCGTCTCGATCCGGTTGTGGACCATGAAGACCTGCCCGCCACGGTCGGTCTCCCGGGCAAAGGCCTCCTCGAGCAGCGGATCGTCCCACGGCTCCACGAAGGTCAGGATCGGCGAGCGGTCGCGCGGGGGCGTTTCGATCAGCGTGAGGTCCCGGAGGCCGGCGAGGGAGAGATGGAGCGTCCTCGGAATCGGGGTGGCGGTGAGTGTCAGCACGTCCACCGAGAGCCGGAGCGCCTTGAGCCGCTCCTTGTGCTTCACGCCGAAGCGGTGCTCCTCATCGACCACCAGCAGCCCGAGATCCTTGAACAGGACGTCCTTGGACAGCAGCCGGTGGGTCCCGATGATGACGTCGATCTGTCCCGCCGCGAGCCGCTCCAGCGCCGCCCTTTGTTCCTTGGCGGTCCGGAACCGCGAGAGCACTTCGATCGTCACCGGGAAATCGGCCAGCCGCTCGATGAACGTGCGGCCATGTTGTTCCGCGAGGATCGTCGTCGGCACCAGCACCGCCACCTGCTTGCCGCCCTGCACCGCCTTGAACGCGGCCCGCACGGCGATCTCGGTCTTGCCGTAGCCCACGTCGCCCACGAGCAGCCGGTCCATGGGGCGGGGCCGCTCCATGTCGGCCTTCACCTCTTCGGTGGCCTTCCGCTGGTCGGGCGTGTCCTCGTAGAGGAAGCTCGACTCGAGCTCCCGTTGCCAGCGCTGGTCCGGCGGAAACGCGAAACCGCCGGTCACGGTCCGCCGGGCGTACAGCTCGAGCAGCTCGGCCGCCATCTGCTTGATCGCGGAGCGGGTCTTCTCGCGCACCCGGGCCCAGGACGAGCCGCCCAGCCGGTGGATGCGCGGCGGCGGCCGGTCGCCGTCCTCGCCGGCCGCGCGATACCGCTCGACCTGGTCGAGGCGGTACAGCGGGACGTTGAGCCGATCGCCGCCCTCGTATTCGACGATGGCCACCTCGAGCGTCGACTCGCCGGCGGTGATCGTCTGGATGCCGCGGTAGATCCCGATCCCGTGCTCGAGGTGCACCACGTAGTCGCCCTCGACCAGCGCGCCCGTGGCGGCGGAGGGAGCGGCCTGGCGGTAGCGGCGCGGACGACGCAGCCGGCGAGCCCGGCGGAAGATCTCGTGGTCGGTGAGCACCCGGAGCGACGGCATGACGAAGCCGCCGTCCAGCGCACCGATCGCGAGCGTGGCCCGCACGCCGCGTCCGCCCTCCTCCAGCAGCTCCTCGAGTCGCTCGAGCTGCCCCTCGTTGTCGCACAGGATGAGCGTCGCCGGCGAGCCGCTCAGCAGGGCACGCAGGCGGTTCAGGTCGCGGTCGATCTTCTCCGGGGGGAAGAAGCCGAACTGCAGGTCCACCCGCTCGTCCCGCAGCAGGAGCCGCGGGAAACCCGCGAGCCGGGCGCTCCACGATTCGGGGGCGTCCAGGATGTCCTCCCGGCTGGGCACGTCCTCGCCCAGCCGCCGGGCCACCTCGAGGTGGTGCTTCGCCTCGTGCCAGGCGCGTTGCACCTCGTCCCGGTCGGGACCCGAGGCTTCCTCGATCAGAATGGTGTCGGAGGGCAGGAGCTCGAGGAGCGTGCGGCGGAGTGGGCGCCCGTTGGAGTCGTCCCGCACCCCCGCCGTCGTGACCGGCAGGATGGTGACCTCGCTCAGCTCCTGCAACGAGCGCTGGGTCGTGAGGTCGAATCCCCGGATCGACGACACGTCGTCGCCCCACCATTCGATCCGCGCCGGCGCCGCCATCCCGAAGCCGTACACGTCGAGGATCCCGCCGCGAATGCTGAACTCCGCCACCTCGGTGACTGTCGGCACGCGCCGGTAGCCCATCCGTTCGAGCGTCTGCGCCACGTCGCCCGGCGGGCGCCGCTCGCTCGTGACCACCCGCAGCCGGAGCCGCTCGAGCGCGGCCGGCATCATCGTCCGCTCGGCGGTGGCGCGCGACGTCGTGACCAGCACCCGGAGCCGGCCCTGCAGCAGCGCTTCGATCGTCTCGGCGCGCTCGCCCGCGATCTCGTAGTGGGGCTCGTCCTCGCCGAGCGCCTCGCGCTGGGGGTAGAGCGCGACGCCCTCGTCGGTCAGGTGAGCGAGATCGGTGAGCCAGCGCTCGGCCTCGCCGGGCGTGGGCGCCACGATCGTGAGCAGGCGCTGGGGAAACCGCGCCGCGAGCCAGGCCGCCAGCACGGCGCCGCTCGAGCCGTGCAGGCCCCCGAGCCGGAGCGCCTCCGCCCGCACCGGCAGCCGGTTGGCCAGGTCCACCGCCGCCGGCGAGCGGCCGAACGCCTCGAGCACCGGGCGGAGCTTCATCCGGGCTCCCGGCGCCAGAGGCTCGCCAGCGCCATCTCGGCCAGGCCGAGCAGCAGCGCGGCCCAGAGGAGCGGCCCACGCAGGTCGCCCCGCGCGGCGGAGCTGAAGGTGGCGTCGCCGGCGTCGGCCAGCGCGACCAGGCGGACGCCCTGCCAGAGCCGCCGCACCTGCGCGTCGCTGGCCGGCGCGAGGCGCGACTCGCGCGGGTCGATGTTCGCGGTGATCGCGCCGACCGTGTCTTCCCCCGCCACCAGGTAATACGCCCCGGGCTCGGCCGGCCGGAACATGCCGCCGCCTTCCACCCGCCAGTCCCGCCCGCCCTGGCGCACCTCCGAGACCTGGTCGGGGAGCGGTACCGCGTCGCCGGGGGCACCGTCGGCAAGGGACACCTCGCCGCGCGCGAGCCGATTCACCAGCGCGTCCATGAACGGCATGAAGCCCGCCGACACCGGGAGGTCGGTCCACGCGGGGTCGAGCCGGCTCCCGAGCAGCACGATGTTCCCCGTCCGGACCAGCCAGGGGGCGCCCCCCGCCGTGGCGAGCACGCCGGTGCGCCCGCTCTCGGCCGGCTGCAGCTGATAGCGCCGGAGCACCCGCACGCGGCCGATGAGGGGTCCGCTGTCGGTCATCGCGGGCTCGAGTACCGGGGCCCCGTAGTACCACGCGGCACCCCGCGCGGCGAGGGTGCGGTTGAGCGCGCCGATCGCCGCCCCGTCCTCCGGCGGCTGAACGATCGAGCTCCCGGCTGCCACCCGTCCGAACGTGACCTCGCGTCCGCGCCCGATCCGGCGATTGGCCTCCAGCACCTCGCACGCGGCCGCGACGTACCGGCTGGCGGAATCCCAGTCCACCCGCGCCACCGGCGCCACACGCACGACACCCATCCGGCGATCATCGATGCGCAGCTCGTCGGCATCGAGCTCCGCATCGGCGTTCCACCAGCCGGTCGGCACGCCCGGGATCCCAAGCACCGCGGCGCCGCCGACGTGCGCCAGCGCCTGCCGGGCCGGCCGGGTGCCCAGTCGCGCGGTCACCGGTGTACCCCCGCCGGAGTCGCCGACCAGGGACACGGTGAGCCGCCCGCCGTCCGCCCCCCAGGGCTGCGGGCCGGTCTCGAGCCGTCCGATCCCGACGTTGGCCGGCGGCGGCTCGTCCGGCCGGCCCACCACCAGCGGCACCCGGAGGTCGGCCGGCGAGACCGCGGTGGACTGGAGGTCGGTGAGCAGCGCGATCTCACCCGGACGCGATTCGGCGGCGAGGACCTCTCCGGCCACGCCGAGCGCGGCACCGAGATCCAGCCGGCGGGGCGAAACCGACAGGGCGCCGACCTGGTCGAGCAGTGTCTGCCGGTCCCCCCGGCGCGGCAGTCCGTCCGCCGTCACCAGCCAGAGCGCATCGTCCGGCGTGGCCCGGGCGAGCACCCGCCGCGCCGCCGCCTGGAGCTGGGCCAGCCGCGCGGTCCCGCTCACCACGGCCCCGCTGCTCGGCGAGTTGTCCACCACGAGCACGAGCGCGCTGGGCGCGTGGCCGGCCACGCCGCTCCGCGGGAGCGTCGGGCCGGCCGCGGCGAGCACGAGGGCGAGGATGAGCAGCGTGCGGAACAGCAGGAGCAGGAGGTGCTGCAGCTTGAGGCGGCGCTGGTGCTCGCGGGTGGTGGTGATGAGGTAGCGGACCGCCGGGAACACCACGGTGGGTGGCTCGCGGCGGGCCAGCAGATGAAGGAGGACGGGGACCGCCGCGGCGGCGAGCCCGGCGAGCGCCCACGGGTGAAGAAATCCGATCATGCCGCTCGTGGCGACGGCGCGAGTGCCTCACGGAGCACGATGCCGTAGGGAGTGTCGGTCGTGACGCGGTGATAGCGGATGCCGTGGCGCCGGCAGGCGAGGTGCCACTCGTGCACCACGGTGCGGACCGTGTCCCGGTAGGCCCCGGCCCAGTCTCGCGGCCGCAGGACGACGGCGGCCCGGGTCTCCGGATCCTCGAACCGCGCCTCGGCCGGCCCGCCGAGTGCCACCTCGGCTGGATCCATGAGGTGGAGGACGAGCACCTGGTGGCCTCGGTGCCGGAGGAACCGGAGCGCCTTGAGCGCGAGATCGCGGTCGAGGAGCAGATCCGACACGAACACGACGAGGCCGCGCCGGCGGAGCTGGTTCACCACCCGGCGGAGCGCCGGCTCGGCCGCCGTGCCTTGCCCCGCCTCGAGCGCGCTGAGGGTGCCGAGCAGCTGCCGCCAGTGGCTCAGTCGGGCGCGCGGAGGCAGAACGGTGCGCACGTCGTCGTCGAACGTGATGAGGCCGGTCGCGTCCCGCTGGCGGAGCAGGATCAGCGAGAGCGCGGCGATCAGCCGCTGGGCATAGGCGAGCTTGGAGAGCCTGGTCTCCGGGTCTCCGCTCCAGGCCATCGACCGGCTGGCGTCGCACACCACCATCGCCCGGAGATTGGTTTCCTCCTCGAACTGCTTCACGTACAGGCGGTCGTTCCGGCCCAGGATCTTCCAGTCCACATAGCGCAGCTCGTCGCCCGGCTGGTACATGCGGTGTTCGGCGAACTCGACGGAGAAGCCGCGGCGGGGCGACCGGTGCAGGCCGCTGAGAAAGCCTTCGACGACACCTTCGGTGACCACTTCGAGCCCGCCGAGCTTGGAGACCTCGAAGGGGTCGAGCAGATCAAGTCGGGAGCGGGCCGGGGACGAGGCGGGGCGATTCATGCAGCCTTCAATCGTAGGGGAGTGGGGGGGCGGAGGCAATCCGGCCGGCATCGGGCTCCCGGACACTATCGCATCGGGCCGCAGTCACCGTCATCCCGAGCGCAGCGAGGGACCTTCTCCACGCCGCTCGAGCCATTCCCGGACGAGGTCCCTCGCTGCGCTCGGGATGACGGTGGAGCCTCGCTCGGGATGACGGTGGAGTCCCGCCCGGGGGACGATTGGGCGAGCCGCCTCTCCGCACCACATCTCCAACACTTTACCCCCACCCATGTTATGCCGGCGTCGCACCGTGGCACACCACCTGCTGCGAAACGGGTGAATACACCTGAACCTGTCCGGAGAATTCATGCTCGTCACGCTGGGATGCCTGGTCCTCACCGGCCTCCCGCTCCCTCGTCCCGCGGCCGCCGACACCACGCCCCCCGCCGCCCACCGGCAGGCGGCGGGCCGGGTCGCGGTCTGGAGCGACCGGGACGAGCCCTATCGGCGCGGCGAGGGGGCACGGGTCTACATCAGCGTCGACGAGCCCTCCTACGTCACCGTATTCCGGGTCGACACCGACGGACGCCTGCGGGTGCTCTTCCCCCGGGAGCCATGGACCGACACGTACGTCCGTGCCCAGGACGAGCTCGAGGTCACCGGCAGCCGGGGTGGCCGCTCCTTCGTGGTGGACGACGATCCGGGGGTAGGATACCTGTTCGCGATCGCCGCCGGCGAGCCGCTGGATTTCCGGGACATCACCCGCGGCGACTACTGGGACTACCGCCTGATCGACGGCGGCCGCATTCAGGGGGACCCCTACGTGCGGCTCACCGATCTGGCTGCACGGATCGCGCCGGATGGGGACTACGATTACGACATCGCCCCCTACTACGTCGACCGGCGCTACGACTACCCGCGCTTCGTCTGCTACGACTGCCACGCCTACGCCAGCTACAACGAGTGGGACCCGTACCGCGCGGCGTGCACGCGCTACCGGGTCGTCGTCCGGGACGATCCGCGTTTCTACCCGTATCGCTATGGCGGACGCAACGTCGTGGCCGACCGACCGGCTCATCCGGGCCCGCGCTTCGTGTTTCGCGACGCCGATCCCCGTCGTCCCGCGCTGAGCCGGGGCGAGCCCAGCCGACGCCGCGGCGACGACGATCCCGGCCGGACCAGCGAGGACGTGGGCGGTCGGGGATCGGTGCCGGCCCCACGGCTCCCATCCCTCCGCACCCGTGACCGCGAGCCGGCGCCCACGCTCTCCCCGGCGCGGCCGCTGATCGATGAGCGTCGACGGGTCGAGCGGCGCCGGGAGCAGGCTCGCGAGCGCGATGACAGCGGGGGAGAATCGCCCGAGGGGCTGCGTCCCGCGACGGAGGCACCGCAGAGCACCGGCGAGCCGGAGTTGCGTCGCCGCCGCCCCTGAGTCGCGCCACCCCACTATACTCCCCCGCATGCGAACCTCGCTCGTCCTCGGCCTCGCCCTCGCGGCGGGGCCGCTCCACGCCCAGACCGCGGCGCCGCGGGCCCGCGCTGCCGCGACCATCACCGCCGCCGATGTGGCACGGCACATCGGCGTCATCGCTGACGACTCGATGCTCGGCCGCGACACGCCGAGCCGCGGTCTCGACCTGACTGCGCGCTACGTCGCGGACCGGTTCCGGCGGTTCGGTCTGCGTCCGGGGGGTGACGGCGGCGGCTGGTTCCAGCGCTATCCGATCACGCGCCGCCGGTTCGACGCGGCAGCGTCGCGGGTCGTGCTCACCTCGGGCAGTACCGAGGCGATCGCCCGGTTCGACCGGTCGGCGCGCTACGTCCAGGGGGCGGTACCCGCGGCGCCGCTTGCCGGGCCGACGGTGCTCGTCGGCGGCGGGCTCGACCCCGACGACGTGAGCCGGATGGCGCTCCGCGACCGGATCGTGGTCTACGCTCCCGGCACGGCCCTGCCGTCCGAGCGCGCCACCCGGGTCACTCGCGCGCTCCGGCTCGCGGCGCCGAAGGCGGTGCTGCTGATCTCCGATCTCGAGCCCGAGACCTTCGCCTCGCGGATTTCCCGCGCCCTGCCCGCGCGGACGACGGTCGATCTCCGGCTCGCGAGCCCTCCGTTCCTCGAGCTCAATCAGGCCGCGGTGGCGCCCACCCTGCGCGCGGCTGGAGTGGATCTCGAAGCCACGCGGGCGGACACCGCGCCGGTCTTCCGGGAGCTGCCGGCCCTCCGGGCGCGACTCGAGCTCAAGGACTCGGTGCTCTCATCGCTCACGGCGCCGAACACCGTGGGCATCCTCGAGGGCAGCGATCCGGCGCTCAAGCGCCAGTACCTGGTCTTCTCGGCGCACATGGATCACATCGGCGTCACGCCGGGCCTGCCGGACAGCGTGAACAACGGCGCGGACGACGACGCGTCGGGCACGACGGGCGTCATCGAGCTGGCGGAGGCGTTCAGCCGGCCGGGTGCGCGGCCGCGGCGGTCGATCATCTTTCTCACGGTGAGCGGCGAGGAGAAGGGGCTCTGGGGGAGCCGCTACTTCAGCGAGCACCCGCCGGTGCCGGTCGACCGGATCGTGGCGGACCTCAACATCGACATGATCGGGCGCAACTGGCGGGATACCATCGTCGCCATCGGCAAGGAGCACTCGGACCTCGGCGCCACGCTCGAGCGGGTCAACCGGGCGCACCCCGAGCTGGGCATGACCGCGATCGACGACCAGTGGCCCGAGGAGCGCTTCTATTTCCGCTCCGACCACTACAACTTCGCCCGGAAGGGCGTCCCGATCCTGTTCTTCTTCAACGGGGTCCACCCCGACTATCACCGACCCTCCGACTCGCCCGACAAGATCGACGCCGAGAAGGAGTCGCGCATTCTCCGGCTGCTGTACTTCCTGGGACGCGAGGTCGGCGATGCCGACGCGCGGCCCAAGTGGAACCCGGAGAGCTACCATTCCATCGTGGACGACCCCGGCGCCCATTGACATGACCGACAGCATCTCGGACTTCAACGCGTTCCGCGCACGGATGAACGACGTCATCCTCGGCGCGGGGCACCTGACGATCAATCGCTTCTTCGCACTC
The DNA here is from genome assembly GCA_963815515.1 of uncultured Gemmatimonadales bacterium. Classification (GTDB taxonomy): domain Bacteria; phylum Gemmatimonadota; class Gemmatimonadetes; order Gemmatimonadales; family GWC2-71-9; genus CAVVWJ01. The sequence goes on along the minus strand of CAWFGP010000003.1, from coordinate 1,011,506 downwards.
GACAACCGGACCTACGAGGCGGGCGCCCTGGGCGTGAAGACGAAGGAGATGCTCGGGCTGGTGTCTTCCCTCGTGCTCCGGTGCGACGACTGCGTGACGTACCATGTCATCCGGTGCCACGAGGCGGGAGTCACGCGGGAGGAGTTCCTGGAGATCTTCTCGGTGGGCCTGGTGGTGGGCGGGAGCATCGTGATCCCGCACCTCAGGCGGGCGATGGCGCGGCTGGAGGAGCTGGAAGGGCTGGAGGGGCCGAAGGGGTAGCCGGCATGGGATGGTCGGGCGTAGCCCCCGTCATCCCGAGCGCAGCGAGGGACCCGGCTCGGTCATGGCTCAGACCGCCCCCATCGCACATCCTGTTCACCACGGAAACACGGAAGACACGGAAAACACGCAGGGCAACAATTTGTGGTTTGCCCCCGGACGCGTTCCGTGTCTTCCGTATTTCCGTGGTGAACCGGGCTTCCCGAGTGAGCGGGTCGAATGGTAGGACGGTTCGAGCCGTTCCCGGGCAAGGTCCCTCGCTGCGCTCGGGATGACGAGGCCGGCAATGAGGCCGGCGACCAGGCCGCCGGCAATGAGGCCGAGACCAGGCCACCCACCGCCGAAACCCTGCCCTACCACCGCGTCAGCAGCACCCCCGCCACGATCAGCACCGCGCCCACCCCCTGCAGTGGCCGCGCGTGCTCGCCGAGCATGACCCACGCCGCACCGACCGCCACGAGCGGCGTCACACACATGTAGATCGCCGTCCGGGTCCCTCCCACCGCTTGCACGCTCCGGTTCCAGAGCAGATACGCCACCACCAGCGAGAGCAGCGTCGCGTAGGCGAGTGCGGCCCAGGCCGTGCCCGGGACCGCGCCCCACTCCAGTCGCAGCATTCCCGGCAACCCCACCAGCACCAGGCCAGGCATCCCGGCGATCGTCGTGACGGTGGTGACCCGGAGCGGACTGAAGCCGGCCGGCAGCGTCCGCAGTCCGACGGTATAGCCCGCCCAGCACACCACGGCCAGTACGGTCAGCAGGTCCCCCGCGATCGTGCCGGTGGAGTACTCGACCCCGCTGGCCGCGATGACCAGCACCACGCCGACGGTGCCCAGCACGATGCCCGCCCACATCCGCCGCGTGATCCGCTCGAGGCCCAGCAGCCCGGCGACGACGGCGACCACGGTCGGGACCGTCGCCAGGATGAGCGAACTGTTGGTCGCGCTGGTCCGGGTGAGGCCAAGGATGAAGGCGAGCTGGTAGCAGGTGTTGCCCACCACCCCGAGGATCACCAGCCGGCGCACATCGCCGGCGGGCAGCTCGGCCCGGCCCTCGGTGGCCCGGAGCACGAGCCACAGGAGCAGGCTCGCGACCGCGAACCGGATCGCCGTGAACGGCAGTGGCGGGATCAGGCCGATGGCGAGCTTGGTGACGCTGAAGTTGACGCCCCAGATCAGGCAGACGAGGAGCATGCCGGCGTCCGCGGTGGACAGGCGGGACGGCGATCGGGCGGGCAGAGCGGGCGGACGGTCGGACGGTCGGGTCCGCGCTCGGGTCGGCGTCGGGATTTCTCACGGCGCTAAGAGTAACACACCCCTGACCGCCCGACCGCCTGACCGCTCCGGGCTCCGCCTGCCCTTATATTCCCGCCATGTCACAGGCTCGCATTCGCAACTTCTGCATCGTCGCGCACATCGACCACGGCAAATCGACCCTGGCGGACCGGCTCATCGAGGCCACGGGCGCCGTCGAGAAGCGCCAGATGCGCGAGCAGCTGCTCGACACCATGGACCTCGAGCGCGAGCGCGGGATCACCATCAAGCTGAACGCCGTCCGGATGAGCTATACCGGCGCGGACGGCGTGACCTACGAGCTCAACCTCATCGACACGCCGGGGCACGTGGACTTCACCTACGAGGTCTCGCGCTCGCTCGCCGCGTGCGAGGGCGCGATCCTGGTGGTGGACGCGTCGCAGGGGGTCCAGGCCCAGACCCTGAGCAACCTGTTCCTCGCGATGGACGCCGGCCTCGAGATCATCCCGGTGCTCAACAAGATCGACCTGCCCGGCGCCGAGCCCGAGAAGCGCGCGCACGAGATCATGGACCTGATCGGGGCCAAGCGCGAGGAGATCCTGGCCGTCTCGGCCAAGGAAGGGACCGGCGTCCCGGCGCTGCTCGAGGCGGTCGTGGCCCGGGTCCCGCCGCCGCGCGGCAACGAGGAGGCGCCCCTCCGGGCGCTCATCTTCGATTCGTACTACGACCGCTACCGCGGCGCGATCCCGAGCATCCGGGTGGTGGACGGCACGGTGCGCGTGGGGATGGAGATCGCCTTCGGCGCGCACCCGGACGACGTCTACCACGTGGACGAGGTGGGCTACCTCCAGCTCGGCCAGCATCCGGCGGGCGAGCTCGAGGCCGGCGAGGTCGGCTACCTCGTCGCCAGCCTGCGGCAGGTGCGCGATGCACGCGTGGGCGACACCATCCTCGACGCCCACGACCGCGCGGGCCAGCTGCTGCCCGGCTACCGCGACGTGAAGTCGATGGTGTTCGCGGGCATCTATCCGACCGACTCCGACCAGTACGAGGGCCTGCGCGACGCGCTCGAGAAGCTGGTGCTCAACGACGCGAGCCTCCAGTACGAGCCCGAGTCGTCCACCGCGCTCGGCTTCGGGTTCCGGTGCGGCTTCCTTGGCCTGCTGCACATGGAGATCGTGCAGGAGCGGCTCGAGCGCGAGTTCAACCTCAGCCTGATCACCACCGTCCCCACGGTGGAGTATCACGTCTACCGCACCGACGGGGAGATGCTGCTGCTCGAGAATCCGAGCAAGCTGCCCGATCCCGCGGAGATCGACCGCATCGACGAGCCCTACGTGAAGGCGCGCATCATGGCCCCCGCCGAGTACATCGGCGGGATCATGAAGCTGGGCCAGGAGCGGCGAGGCGTCTACAACGGGATGCATTACATCGACACGGCACGCGTCGAGTTCGATTTCGAGTTCCCGCTCGGCGAGATCGTGCTCGACTTCTACGACAAGCTCAAGTCGCTCTCGCGGGGGTACGCGTCGCTCGACTACGAGATGGCGGGCTACCGCGAGTCGGATCTCGTCAAGCTCGACATGCTCATCAACGGCGACCCGATCGACGCCTTCAGCGTGATCATCCACCGCGACAAGGCGCAGGACTGGGGCAAGAAGATCGCCGAGAAGCTGAAGGAGCTCATCCCGCGGCAGCTCTACCAGGTGGCGATCCAGGCCGCCATCGGCAACAAGGTCATCGCCCGCGAGACGATCTCGGCGTTCCGGAAGGACGTGCTCGCCAAGTGCTACGGCGGCGACATCACGCGGAAGCGCAAGCTCCTCGAGAAGCAGAAGGAGGGGAAGAAGCGCATGAAGCAGATCGGCGCCGTGGAGATTCCGCAGGAGGCGTTCCTGGCCGTGCTGCAGGTCGATTGATGGGGGGGACGGACGGTCGGACGGTCAGACGGTCGGACGGTCAGACGGCCCTGGTGATTCAGACCGCATTCCTTGGCGACGTCGTGCTCACCGCGCCGCTGCTGGCGGCGCTGGCCGAGCGCCATGGGCCGGTGGACGTGGTAACGACGCCGGCGGCGGCGGTGCTGCTCGAGACCCATCCCGCGGTCGGCACGGTGATCCGCTACGACAAGCGCGGCGCCGATCGCGGGCTCCGCGGCCTCTGGCGGCTGGGACGCCGGCTCCGGGCGCGAGGCTATGTTCGCGCCTACTTGCCCCACCGGTCCTGGCGCTCGGCGGCGCTGGCGCTGCTCGCCGGCGTCGCGGAGCGGACCGGCTTCGCCGACAGCCCGGCCGCGGTGACCTACACCAGGCGGGTTCCGCGCGCTACCGCCGGGCACGAGGTGGAGCGACTGCTCGCGCTGGCACGGCCGGCTGGAATGGACGGCCTGTTGCCGGTCCCGGCCGTCCACCTCGCCCTCACCGCCGACGACCGCGCGGCCGCCGACGCCTGGCTCCGCGAGCGCAATGTCGGCGCCGGGTTCGTGGCGCTGGCCCCGGGATCGATCTGGGGTACCAAGCGCTGGCCCGGATATCCCGAGCTGGCGGCCGCGCTCGACGCGCCGGTGGTGGTGCTCGGAGGCCGGGACGATGGAGCGCTGGCGGACCAGGTGGTGGCCGCAGCACCCGGCCGCGCGTACAGCGCGGCGGGCACGCTCGGGCTCCGGGCGTCAGCGGCACTGATCGCGAGGGCAGGCGTGCTGGTGACCAACGACTCGGCCCCGCTCCACCTCGCGACGGCGGTCGGCACGCCGGTCGTGGCGATCTTCGGACCGACGGTGCCCGCCTTCGGGTTCGGTCCCCGCGGGCCGCGGGACGCCGTCGTCGAGCATCCGTCGCTCGCCTGCCGTCCCTGCTCCGCCCACGGGCCGCAGGTCTGTCCACTGGGTCATCACCGCTGCATGCGGGAACTGTCGGTCGCGTCCGTCCTCGCGGCGGTGGCGGCCGCGTCGGGCGTGGAGGAGCATCGTGCGATTCGTTCTCGGCATTGACATCGGGGGGACCAATCTCGTCGTCGGCAGCGTGGCCGAGGACGGGTCGGCCGTGGTCGCCACGGCCAGCGAGCCGACCCACTCGGAGGCGGGCGCCACCGACGTGGTGGACCGTCTCGTCGGGCTGGCCGAGCGGACCATCGAGACCACCCGGCGGGAGTCGCCGGGCGCCGAGATCCTCGGCGTGGGCGTGGGCGCGCCCGGCCCGCTCGACACCAAGCGCGGCATCGTCCTGCTCACGCCGAATCTCGGCTGGGTGAACATGCCGCTCCGCCAGCTCATCCACGACCGCCTGGGCCTGCCGGCCGCACTCGACAACGACGCCAACTGCGCGGTGCTCGGCGAATGGTGGGTCGGCGCGGCGCGCGGCGCCCGGCACGCGATCGGGATCACCATCGGCACCGGCATCGGCGGCGGGCTGATCATCGACGGGCGGCTCTATCACGGCGCGTCGGACGTGGCGGGGGAGATCGGGCACACGACCATCGATACCGAGGGCCGGCGCTGCAAGTGCGGCAATTACGGCTGCCTCGAGGCCTACGCGTCGGGCCCCAACATCGCCCTCCGCGCGGTCGAGGAGCTGGAGGCCGGCGCCGAGAGCCGGCTCCGCTCGCTGGTGGACGGCGACCTGCGGAAGATCACCGCCCAGACCGTCTACCAGGCCGCGGCCGACGGCGACGAGCTCGCGCTCGAGGTCGTCAACGACACGGCCAAGGTCCTCGGCGTCGGCATCGGCAACCTGCTGAACGTGTTCAACCCGGAAGTGGTGGTGGTGTGCGGCGGCGTGACCCTCGCGGGCGACCATCTCTTCGAGCCGCTCCGGCGCGAAGTCGCCCGCCGTGCGTTCAAGCCCGCGGTGGCCGCCTGCCGCATCGTGCCGGGCGAGCTGGCGGGCACCGCCGGCGTCTACGGCGCGGCCAAGGTCTTTCTGGATCAGACGGCGGCGAGTGCCTAAGGTCGGCGTCGTCGGGTCGCTCGTCTGGGACCTCATTCACGGCCGGGATCCGCTGGCGCCGCCGACCGAGGAGTGGGGCGGCATCGCGTACGCGCTCGGAGGCCTCGACGCGAGCCTGCCGCCCGATTGGGAGATCGTCCCGCTCATCAAGGTCGGCCGCGACCTCGCCCCCGAGGCGGCCGAGCTGCTCCGGGGCCTCTCGCGGCTCACCCCGGGCGGCCGGTGCATCGAGGTGCCGGCGCCCAACAACCGGGTGGTGCTGCACTACCAGTCGGCGGAGCGGCGGTGCGAGCGGATGAGCGGCGGTGTGCCGGGCTGGACCTGGGTCGAGCTCGGCCCCATGGTGCTGGACCTCGACGCGATCTATCTCAACTTCATCTCCGGCTTCGAGCTCGCGCTGGGTACCGCGCAGGCCTTGCGACAGGGGTTCCGCGGACCGATCTACGCCGACCTCCACAGCCTGTTTCTCGGCATGCAGCACGACGGGATGCGGGTGCTGCAGCCGCTGGCCGATCCGACCGCCTGGTTCGAGTGCTTCGACGTGGTCCAGCTCAACGAGGACGAGATGCGCCAGCTGTCGCCGGATCCGTTGTCGTTGAGCGCTCAGGCGCTCGGGGCGGGCACTTCCCTGCTGATCGTGACGCTGGGGCCCAAAGGGGCGGCGTACGTGGCAAGGCCGGGGTTCGACGGATGGGCAGCCGGGGAGGTAGGGAGCCCGGCGGCTTCGAATTCCCCTCTCGGAGTCACCCTGAGCCCTTCGGCAAGCTCAGGGCAGGCTCCGCAATCGAAGGGGGCATCGTTCGACTCGTGGCGCCTTCGCTCCGCTCAGGCTGACTCACCAAGGGGCGGCCTCGCAGCCCGCACGGCCCTCATCCCCGCCCCCGCGATCGACGCCGTCGATCCCACCGGCTGCGGCGATGTCTTCGGCGCCGCCGCATGCGCCCGCCTCCTCGCCGGCGACGGCGTCGAGGCGGCGCTGCGCCACGCGACGGCGATGGCCGCGCGCAACGCCACCCTCCGCGGAGCCGGCGGCCTGAGCCGCCACCTCCGCGGGGAGCTGCTGGTGCCATGACGCGCGTCGTCGAGGTACCCGCCACGTTCGACGACCGCTCCTTCGAGCAGTTCGCCGGCGCGTTCGGCGCGTGGCCGCCGGAGGAGAAGATCCTGATCGACGCGCGCGGCGCGCAGTGGTCCTCGCCCTACGGGCTGCTGGCCATGCTCACCGCCGGGCAGGCGCTGGCCGAGGCCAAGCGGGAGCGGCCGCTGTTCACGGTGCCGCTGAACGACGACGTCAAGCGCTACTGGGCCCGCGCCGGCTTCTTCCACTACGCGGCCGAGCTGTTCGAGCTGCACGGGAAGGTGCCGAAGGCGGCCGCGTCCGGGCCGTCGGACGTGCTGCTCGACGTGACGCCGGTGCGGGCCACCGAGGACGTGCACGAGGTGGTCGAGAAGATTTCCCAGGGCGCCTCGCGCATCCTGCACGGCGAGCTGGGTCTCGAGATGAAAGCCACGCTCCGGTTCAGTATGGCGCTTTCGGAGGCATGCCAGAATATTGTGGAGCATGCCGGCACGAGCGGCTGGGTGGCGGTGCAGGCGTATACCTTCCGGCGTCGCCTCGGGCGGCGGGTCGTGGTGATCGCGGTGAGCGACGCGGGGATCGGCTTCCGGCGGTCGCTCGAGAGCGCCCACGCCAAGCGCTTCGGCGAGCGCTGGGGCGATGGAGCGGCCCTCGAGGCGGCGCTGATCCAGGGCGTCAGCCGCTTCCGCGACCCCGGCCGGGGCCAGGGCCTCGCCTTCATCAAGCGCTTCCTGGATCAGTGGAAGGGCAAGATCTCGATTCGGAGCGGCACGGCCCGGCTCGCGATCGTACCGCCGTGGGATGAGGACATTCCGTTGGCCGAGCATCTCCCGTTCTTCCCCGGAGCCCAGGTGCAGATCATCATCCCCGCCCAGGACGCCGAGGCCCGATGATCCAGACCATTCACATCGGCCACCTGCTGCGCGAGACGGTCGCCTCGCCCTACCGGAACCTCGTCACCCGTCCCACTGGCGCCGCCATCCGGAACCGTATTCAGGAGACCATGGCGGGCTCCGATTGCCGCACCGCCCTGCTCGACTTCTCCGGCATCGAGCTGCTCGATTTCAGCTGCGCCGACGAGGTCGTGGCCAAGCTGCTCCTGGCCGGCGAGGAACGCCCCGAGCGGTACGTGATCCTGCGGGGACTGCGCGAGGATCAGCACGAGGCGATCGAGCATGTGCTCACCCATCACGGCCTGGCCGTGGCCGCCGTGTCACAGGGCGAGGACAGCGGCGAGCCGCGGCTGCTCGGATGGGTGACGCCGGACGCGCGCGCGGCGTTCGCCTGCGTGTGCGCCCGCGGCGCGCTCACCGCTGCGGAGCTGGCGGCGGTCCTGGACTGGCTGGTGTCGCGGGCCGAGGCGGCGCTCACCGCGCTCGCCGGCCACCGCCTGCTCCGCGCGGAGGACGACCGGTACCTGCCGCTCCCCGTCGCATGACCCCGCGCCGCCTCGGCCAGTCGACCACGGCGATTCACGGCGTGCCCCGCCGGCGGGCGGACTGGACGCCGGTCGCGCCGGCCATCCAGCAGAGCAGCACCTTCGTGGCCCCGGTCGGCAGCGACGAAGACATCCTCTACAGCCGCTACGGCAACAACCCCACCCAGCAGATGCTCGCCGGGAAGTATGCCCGGCTGGAGGGCGCGGAAGACGCCCTCTTCCTCTCGAGCGGCATGGGTGCCACGGCCCTCGCGCACCTGGCCGTGCTCCGGCCCGGCGATCACCTGGTCAGCAGCAGCTGGATCTACGGCGGCACGCAGCAGCTGTTCGACCAGGAGCTGACCCGGTTCGGCATCGACGTGACCTACGTTGGGCCCGACCAGCCGCGCCTGTGGCGCAAGTCGGTCCGGAAGGCCACCCGGGCCATCTTCGTCGAGACTCCGACCAATCCGCTCATGCGGGTGGTGGACCTCGCCCCGGTGGCGCACGTGGCGCGCGAGTACGGCCTCGCCCTCCTGGTCGACGCCACCTTCGCGAGCCCGATCAACTTCCGGCCGCTGGAGCACGGCGCCGACATCGTGATCACCAGCGCCACCAAGTATCTCAACGGCCACAGCGACGTCATCGCCGGCGTGGTGGCGGGCTCCACGGCCTTCGTGGAAGAGGTGAACCGCCTCATGCGCCTCTGGGGCCAGGCCATCGACCCGCACGCGGCCTGGCTGGTGGACCGCGGGATGCGCACGCTCGCCCTCCGGATGGCGCGCCACAACGCCAACGGCGCCGCGGTTGCCGCCTGGGCGACGAAACATGCCGCGTTCGCCAAGGTCCACTATCCCGGCCTCCCTGACCACCCGGATCACGACCTTGCCGCCAAGGTGCTGGACGGCTTCGGCGGCATGGTCGGGCTCGAGCTCGCGGGCGGGGCCAAGGCGGCGCAGCGGCTGCTCACCCGGGTGAAGCTGGTGACCCACGCACCCAGCCTGGCCGGGGTCGAGACCCTGGTGAGCGAGCCGCGGTTCACCTCCCACAAGGGCCTCTCGGCCGAGCAGCGCGCGGCGCTCGGCATTCCGGACGGGTTCCTCCGGCTGAGCTGCGGCATCGAGGATGCCGACGACATCATCGCCGACCTGTCGGAGGCGCTCGGCAAGGGCTGAGCGCCGGTATTAGCTTCCCTCCCGTGATCCGCCTCTCCCACGTCAACAAGGCCTATCCGAACGGCGCGCTGGCCCTGAAGGATGTCTCCTTCCGGATCGGCAAGGGCGAGTTCGTCTTCCTCACCGGCCACTCCGGGGCCGGCAAATCCACGATCATGAAGCTGCTGTTCGCCGAGCAGCGGCCGTCGAGCGGCGAGGTCCGGGTCTCGGGCTACGACGTGAGCGCCCTCCGCGCCGACGAGATTCCACGGCTCCGGCGGCGGCTGGGCGTCGTGTTTCAGGACTTCCGGCTGCTCGAGGACCGGACGGCGGCGGAGAACATCGCGTTTGCGCTCGAGGTCACCGGCGCGCGCGGCGACACCATCGCCGCGCGCGTCATGCGCGTGCTGACGCAGGTGGGGCTCCATGCGAAGAGCCGGGCCTATCCGCGCGAGCTGTCGGGCGGCGAGCAGCAGCGCGTGGCCATCGCCCGGGCGCTGGTCAACGATCCGGCGATTCTCGTGGCCGACGAGCCCACCGGCAACCTCGACGAGCGCGCCACACGCGGCGTGTTCCAGCTGTTGCGCGACATCAACGCCGGCGGCACCGTGGTGGTGATGGCGACGCACGACCTCGATCTCGTGCGCCAGGCCAACTACCGCACGATCGAGATGCGCGACGGCGGGGTGGTCTACGACAGCGCCGAAGACGAGGCGAACGAGGCCGGCGCCGGAGTGGCGCCGTGAGGCTGCTCGTCCGCGAGGCGCTGCTTTCCTTCCGCCGGGCGCCGCTGCTCTCGACGCTCTCGATCACCACCATCGCGTTCTCGCTCTTCACCCTCGGCCTCTTCGGCCTGGTGGCGATCAACCTCAGGGCGGCGCTCCGCGGCCTCGAGGAGCGGGTGGAGATCGTGGCCTTCGTGCTCCGGGGCACTCCGGCGGAGACCATCACGCTCGCCACCGAGGACATCGCCGCGTTTCCCGAGGTCCAGGACGTCCAGTACGTCACCGAAGCCCAGGCCCTTGGCCGGGCGCGGCGGGAGCTGGTGGAGTTCCGGGACGCCTATCGTGATCTCCAGGTGAACCCGCTCCCGGCCTCGATCGAGGTCCGCCTCAAGGAGGGGAATCGCGACGCCGCGACGGTGGGGCGCGTGGCCGAGCGGCTCCGCGGCTTCAGCTTCATCAACGACGTGCGGTTCGGCCGGGAATGGGTGCAGAAGCTCGACCACCTGCGCAACGTCACCGGCATCGTCGGGCTCGTGATCGGGCTCGCCTTCGCCGCGGTGGCCGTGGTGATCATCGGCGTCACCATCCGGCTCACGTTGCTCCAGCGGGCGCGCGAAATCTCGATCATGCGGCTCGTCGGGGCCACCAACTGGTTCATCCGGGGGCCATTCCTGCTCGAGGGCGCGCTCAAGGGACTGCTCGGCGGGCTCCTCTCCCTGGTGCTCTGCTATGGCGGCTACCTGCTCTTCCGCGACCGGACCGGCGGGGCGTTCGCCGGGCTGATCTTCTTCCAGACGTTCCAGATGGTGGGCGTCGTCGTGTTCGGCGTGATGCTGGGACTGGGAGGGAGCCTGGTGAGCGTGGGGCGGCATCTGCGGCATGTCTAGGGGACGGCGCGCCGGTTCCAACCTCCCCTCCCGAGTCACCCTGAGCGAAGCGAAGGGGGCATGCCCTGAAGCGTGGCCCCTTCGCTTCGCTCAGGGTGACTCGGGGAGAGGACTCCTCGCCTCGGCAGGCTATCTCCTTATCGCATTTTTCGTCCTCGTCACCCTCAGTCCCCCGCTCCACGCCCAGGGCACCGAGCTCGAACGCAGCCGCCAGCGCCTGGAGGAGATCCGCCGCGAGCGCGATCGCCTGCAGGAGCAGCAGCAGCGGCTCCAGGGCCAGGTGCACGACGTCAACGACGAGCTGAGCAACCTGGAGCGCCAGCGCGAGTCGACGCAGCGGATCGTGAACGAGATCGAGCGCCAGATCGGCGGGCTGGCCAGCCAGCTCGACCGCTCGAGCGCGGAGCTGATCCTGGCCGAGGATAACCTGGCCGAGCGTCGCGCCGTGCTCGAGCGCCGGCTGGTCGACATCTACAAGCGCGGGACCCTCTATACCTACCAGGCCCTCTTCGCCGCCGAGTCCTTCGGCGACCTGCTCAGCCGCTACAAGTACCTCTACCTCACCAGCCGGCAGGACCGGGCCCTGGTGACCGACGTCGAGCAGCTCCGGAGCCGGGTGGTCGCCGAGCGCAACACCATCCTCGACGTCCGCACCCAGCTCGACCGCTCGCGTCAGGAGCGCGAGGCGGAGGTCGCCAAGTTCACCGATCTCGCGCAGGCCCGCGCGCGGCGGCTCGAGGCGCTCCAGCGCTCGGCCCGCAAGACCGAGCGGCGGCTGACCACGCTCCAGAAAGACGAGGCCCGGCTCAACGGGCTGCTCGCCGCGCTCGAGCGGGCTCGAAAGGACGACGCGGCACGCGGCCTCCGCGGCGCCGTTGCCGGGCCGGGCTCGATCACCACGGCCAGCCTGGGCAAGCTCGACTGGCCGGTCGAGGGCACGATCGTCTACCGCTTCGGGCGCGACACGCTGCCGAGCGGCGGGATCATCCGCTGGAACGGCGTCGGGATCGCCGCCGCGGTCGGCACGCCCGTGCGCGCGGTGGAGGCGGGAAAGGTGCGGCTGGTGGGACAGTTCGGGACCTACGGGCTGACGATCGTGGTGGAGCACGGCAACGGCTACTACTCCGTCTATTCGCACCTCCAGTCGGCCGCGGTCAAGCTCGGTGCCGCCATCGCCAAGGGCCAGGCCATCGGCTCGGTCGGCGGAGAGAATTCCGACTACGGGCCGCACCTGCACTTCGAGATCCGGGGGGAGAACCAGGTCGCGCTCGATCCGACGACCTGGCTGCGGAAGCGGTAGCGCCGGCGCCCGCTAATCCGCGACGCCGATCCGTTCGCCGGCCTGCGACCGCCCCCGGCGAAGCGCGGCCTCGACCAGCGCGAGCAGGTCGTCCGGCACGGTGACCGAGGGGTGGGGATAGGCGACGATTCCGGCGGCCATGCCATCCGGCCGCTCGCGGATCCGGACGACCCAGCGCCGGGCGCCGTCGGCACCGGTCTCGGGCAGCACCAGGGCCAGCTCACCGTCGCCGTAGGTGGAGACGAAATCGGGCAGGCGGAGCTCCCCCCGGATCCGGCCGACGAGCTCCTGCCGCTGGCGTTCCTCGGCCGATGGATCGGCCGCGTCGGGCGCGAAGGCTTCCTCCGGGTGGAGCAGCACCAGGCTGAAGCTCAGGGAATACCGGCGGGCGCGCTCCAGCTCCTCCTGCAGCCGGCGGTCGAGCGCCGCCGGCGGCGGGATGCGCGGTCCGCCGTTGGTGGGCCGTCCGCCGTCGAGTCCACGCGCCGCCGTTTCGGCCAGGCTGCCGGCCAGCCCGAGCTGGGCCGCGCTGAGCCCGGGTGCCGACTCGGGCCCGCGCATCAACAGCACGCCGGCGACCGCGTCGTCCACCACCACCGGCATCACGGTCATGAGGGCGTCGCCCCCGGCGCCGGCGTGGCTATCGGGCATGGCAAGGGTCCGGCGGCTCCGGATGGCCTCGGCGATCTCGGGGTAGCGGGCGAGGTCGAGCCGTGCATGCCCGGGCCACCCGTCCGACAGGTCGGCGATCACCTGCCCCGCATCCTCGCCCGCGCGGGTGACGACGAACGAGCAGTGGGCCAGGTTGAGCGCCCGACCGAGGCGCCGCACCAGTGCCTGGGCTACCTCGTCCGGCTGCAGGCCGGCACGGGCTTGCTGGACGAATTCCCGGAGCGACTCCCGCACCCGTGTCTCATGCGGGGTGCCGGCCGGGGACTGGCGATCGCGGATGCGGGCCATGAGCCGGGCGCAGAGCTCCGGCAGGTGCACTGGCGCAGCCAGTGCGTCCGCCGCACCCAGCGCCAGGGCGGCAGCCGGGGCGTCCCGGTCCTCGGTGGCGAAGATCAGGATCCGCGGCGGTTCGCTGGCAGCGCGCGCAAGCACCTCCTCCAGGCGCTCGGGGTCGGCGGACGGCAGCGTCGTGAGCAACGCGTCGGGCGGCGGCTCCTGCGCCGCGGGCGCGGCCTCTCCGATGTGGAAGCCGGCGCGGGTCAGGGCGCGCTCGAGGCCGTCGGGCCGAGCGGAGGCGTCGCCGTCGAGCAGCAGGCGCGGCTGGGCGAGCGGCGGGCCAGCGGGGCCGGTCATCGAATCGTGGAGGCGGAGTGGCACATCAGGCGACAGCCGAGATGCTCGGCGCGCACGTGTCGACGTCGGGGGGCGTGGCCACCGCGCTGGCGCGCGGCCAGGCCATTGGGGCATCTGCCATCCAGGTATTCACCAAGACTCCCAATCAGTGGCGCGAGCCGGTGGTCGGACAGGACACCGCGGACGCGTTCCGCCGGGAAGTGGCACGGACCGGCATTACCCATATAGTGTCGCATGACTCCTACCTAATCAACCTCGCCACGCCCGATCCGGTGCTGCGCGGACGGTCGGAGGAGTCGTTCCGGGCCGAGCTCGAACGCTCGGAGCGGCTGGGAATCCGCTTCGTCGTCTCCCATCCGGGCAACTTCATCGACGATCGCGCGGTGGGGCTCCGGCGGAATGCGGAGTCCTACTCCCGCTGCCTCCGCGCGGTGCCTGGGACCGTCGGGGTCCTGCTGGAGACCACGGCAGGCACCGGGACGGGGCTCGGGAGCACGTTCGAGGAGCTGGCCGAGCTGCGCGCCGCGATCGGCGAGGACGTACGGGACCGCATCGCCTTCTGCGCCGATACCTGTCATCTCTACTCGGCGGGCTACGACCTCGTGCGCGATTTCGACGGCGTCTGGCGCCAGTGGGAGGCCGCGATCGGCCTGTCGCAGCTCCGCTGCCTGCATCTCAACGATTCGAAGACGGCGTTCGCCTCACGCCGGGACCGGCACGAGCTCATCGCCGAGGGCACGCTCGGCGCCGAGCCGTTCCGCCGCATCATGCGTGAGCCACGTTTCGCCCGTGTGATGAAGATCCTGGAAACGCCCAAGGGCGACGATGAGGTGACCCAGGATCGTCGCATGCTGCGACGTCTCCGCGCCTACGCGCGCGTCCGCCCGGCGCGTTGACCCGGTGCACGGCCCGGCCCATCTTCCCCGCATGCCAAAGACAATCCTGTGCCTGGCCCTGCTGCTCTCGGCCGGGGCATCGAGCGTCCACGCCCAGCTGGAGTATCATGCCCGCCTGGGCGCGGTCGGCTCCGGCATCCTCCTGCGCGACTTCATCGTGGATAAGATCACCGTGCGCCCGTCGATCGCGCCGATGATCGCGGCCGGCGCCTCGCTCCCGATCGGGACGCGAGGCTACCGCGTCGGCCTGGACGGCACGCTCGCCCTGGGCAAGTTCCACAGCAGCGAATCGGGCAGCGAGACCGATCTTGGCAGCCTCCGGACGGCCACCCTTCAACTCGGCCTCGAGGGCCCGCTCTATGGAGAGCTCCGCTGGCATGTCGGAGCCGGCGGCATCGCGTACTGGCCGGCGGACGACGAAGGCATCTTCCTCCTTGGCGGAACGAAGCGCTTCCTGGCGGGCGCCGGGGTCGACTACCGGCGGCGAGTGCTGCCCAAGTGGGACCTCATGACCACGCTGGGCTACGACTTCCACCGGTTCTCGACCGACCAGCTCGAGGCGCGCGGATTCTCCCAGGCGCAGGGGGTGAGCCGCGTCTCGCTGTCGGTCGGCCTCTCCCGGAGCTCCCGATGACCGCGCGGTTTCGCTGGGTGGCCACCGGCCTCGTCGTCGCCGGCGCGGCGTGCGGCGACATTGCCACGCCGATCCGGACCGACTTATACGAGTGGCGTCTCATCGTGCCGGCAGCGACCGGATCGGGCAACGACAGCCTCACGTTCCGTTGGCCGAAGGACCGGCTGCCGGTGCGGATCTGGGCGGAGAACGACGCCAGCCTGCCGGCGAACGTTCCGGCGGCCATCGCCGCCTGGCGGCGGGCGTTTCTGTACCAGGAATTCGACGCCACGGTCGTGGGCGACTCGGCGACGGCCGACATCATCGTGCGCGCGGGCGAGGCGCCCGGCGTCCAGTTCTCCCGGGCCGGGATCCGGTTGCACAGCGCCCTGGCCCCCGAATGCGCCGGTGCCACCGACCTGGACATCAGTGACGATCACACCCAGCTGCGGCTGCCGGTGCGGGTATACATCGATCCGCGCTCGGACCCCGACGCGGCCGACCTCCCCGAATGCCTTGCGCTCACGACCACCCACGAGATCGGACATGCTTTGGGCATCTGGCGCCACTCGGGTGTGGCCACCGACCTCATGTTCGCGGACCCCGTGGTCGACGCCCCCAGCGGGCGCGATCTGGGGACGGCTGAGGTGATCTATCACCTGACGCCGAACGTCGAGCCGATCCGGCCGTAGACGGGCGGTCACCTGGTTGCCCCCGGTGCCCCGCCTGCCGATAATTCCGGCCAGCCAGCGGCCGGCGCCTCCTCGCCGGCCCGAGTCCCTTGCCGCGCGCCACGCGCCCAGGAGTGTATGAGCACCGAGACGAGCGCAGTTCCTCGAGAGAGCCTCACCCTCGTCGAGCATGGCCTCTTCCCGATCCGGATCCATGCCAACCTGACGCCGCCCGCGCTCATCGAACACGCGCTCCGCCGCAGCGAAGGACAACTCACCGGTTACGGGGCCTTCACCGCCGTCACCTCGCCCCATACCGGGCGGTCCCCCAAGGACAAGTACGTCATCGAGGAGCCCGGCGCCGCCGAGAAGATCTGGCGGGAGAAGAATCCGCGGCTCGAGCCCGAGGCGTTCGACCGGCTCCACGAGGACATCCGCGGCTACCTGGACGCGCGCGAGCTCTACGTGCAGGACCTCTTCGGCGGCGCCGACCCGGCGTACCGCGTGCCGGTCCGCTTCATCACGCCCAACGCGTGGCATGCGCTGTTCGCGCGCAACATGTTCATCCGCGCCGTCCCGGCCGAGCTGGCAGTATTCCGCCCCGGGTTCACGGTGCTCCACGCCCCCGACTTCCAGGCGGACCCGGCGCGGCACGGCACCCGCAGCGGCACGTTCATCGTGATTCACTTCGGCAAGAAGCTGGTGCTGATCGGCGGCACGCGGTACGCGGGCGAGATGAAGAAGTCGATCTTCACCGCGCTCAACTATCTGCTGCCGGCGCAGGGCGTCATGCCGATGCACTGCTCGGCCAACATCGGACCCGACGGCGATACGGCGGTCTTCTTCGGCCTCTCGGGCACCGGCAAGACCACGCTCTCGGCCGATCCGACCCGCCGGCTCATCGGCGATGACGAGCACGGCTGGAGCGATCGCGGGGTCTTCAACTTCGAGGGCGGCTGTTACGCCAAGGTCATCCGCCTCCGGCCGGACACCGAGCCCGAGATTCACGCCGCCACCAGGATGTTCGGCACCGTGCTGGAGAACGTGGTGCTGGACCCGGCCACGCGGGCAGAGGACTTCGAGTCCGATCATCTGACCGAGAACACCCGCGCCTGCTACCCGATTCACTACATCCCCAACTTTCAGCCGAGCGGTGCGGGCGGCCATCCCAGGAACATCGTCTTCCTGACCGCCGACGCGTTCGGCGTCCTGCCGCCGATCGCACGGCTCACGGCCGACCAGGCGATGTACCACTTCCTGTCGGGCTACACCGCCAAGGTGGCGGGCACCGAGCGGGGCGTCACCGAGCCGTCGGCCACGTTCTCCGCCTGCTTCGGCGCGCCGTTCCTGCCGATGCATCCGGGCGTCTATGCGCGCATGCTGGGCGAGCGGATCGCGCGGCACGACGCGAAGGTCTGGCTGGTCAACACCGGGTGGACGGGCGGGCCCTACGGCACCGGATCCCGGATGAAGCTGGCCCATACCCGTGCCATGGTGCGGGCCGCCCTTGCCGGGGCCCTCGACGGGGCCGTCTTCGTCAAGGATCCCGTGTTCGGCGTCGAGGTGCCCACCGCCGTGCCGGACGTGCCCACCGAGGTGCTGACGCCGCGCGCCACCTGGTCCGATCCCGCCGCGTACGACGCCCGGGCACGGGACCTGGCGCGAATGTTCAACGAGAACTTCGCGCAGTTCCGCGCGCAGGTGTCCGAGGCGGTGGCGGCGGCGGCGCCGAAGGCGTGAGGTGCAGACCCACCCCAAAGACCTCGAAGTCATCCGCGATCCCCTCTGGGACAACATCCGCCTCGACCGCCCCGCGCTCCTCGCGCTGGACACCGTGGCGGTCCAGCGGCTGCGCTACGTGCGCCAGGTCGGGCACGCCTTCCTCGTCTATCCCGGCGCTACCCACACCCGCTTCGAGCACGCCCTCGGCGCCTACCACCTGACGCGCCGAGCGCTCGCGAGCCTGGAGGAGCGGGGTGAGCTCGAGCGCGTCCCGGTGGCCGACTGCCTCGCGGTCCGGCTCGCGGCGCTGCTCCACGACATCGGGCACTACCCTTTCTCCCACGCGCTCGAAGAGACGGGATTCCCCTCCCACGAGGCGCTCGGGGTGGCCAAGCTGCGCCAGGGAGATCTCGGCGCGCGGCTCGAGGACATCGGCGGCCCCGCGTACGCCGACACGCTCGGCGCGCTGATCACCGGCACCAGCGCCAGCGCGCTGCAGGGTCTGATCTCCGGGTCGCTCGACCTCGACAAGATCGACTACCTGAGTCGCGACGCCCGGATGTGCGGGGTGCCGTACGGCACCGTCGACGTCGACCGGCTGCTCGCCACGCTCACCCTGGTCGAGACCGGCGCGGACAGGTACGAAGTCGGCGTGCAGGAGAAGGGAGTCAGCGCGCTCGAGTCGCTCCTGTTCGCCAAGTATCAGATGTACCGGAACGTGTACTGGCACCACGCCGTACGGTCGGCCACCTGCATGTTCAAGCGGGCGGTGCGGGGCGCGGTCGCGCGCGGCAGCGTGACCGTCGAAGCCATCGCCGAGGCCACCGACGACGGGCTGATGGAGCAGCTCATCACCCGCGACGGGAACCCCCTGGCCACGGCCATCCGCGCCCGGCGGTTGCACAAGCGAGCGCTCGACCTCTCCGCCAGCGATGTGCCCGCGGAGACGGAGCCCTGGATCAGCGAGGATGCCGATCTGCTCGAGCGGGTCGAAGACGCGCTGGCGCGCGAGGTGGGCCTCGCCCCGGGCGAAGTGTTGCTAGATTTCCCGGCGCGCTCCTCGATGCTCGGCGTGGACCTGCCGCTCCGGACCCGGAGCGGCGCGGTCGAGCGCCTGACCGACGCCGGGCGCGCGGGGCAGCTCGGCCTCCCGCGCGTGGCCGACGAGCTGTATCGGAGCGCCCGCCGCCTCCGGGTATTCGTGGCGGGGACGCCGCGAACGGAGCTCCGCGGAGTCCCCGACCTGCTGACGATTCCCGGGCCGGAGCTCCGCCGGCGGCTGGAGGACGAGTCCCCCCTGTTGAAGAGGAGCACCGCACGATGATCACCAGACGCGCCTTCGTCGCGCAGACCGCGGGAGCGGGAATCGCCATTCTCGGCGTCGGCCGGCTTCCGGGCCAGGCCACCGGAAGCCCCACGGCCATCACGGTCTACAAGAGCGCCAGCTGTGGCTGCTGCACCAAGTGGGTCGACCATCTGCGCGCGAGCGGCTTCGCGCCCACCGTGCACGACGAGGCGGAGATGGACGCCATCAAGGACGAGATGGGCGTGCCCAAGGGCGTCCGGTCGTGCCACACGGCGCTTGTGGACCGCTACTTGATCGAGGGCCACGTGCCCGCCGCCGATATCCGCCGGTTGCTGAAGGAGCACCCGGCCGTGGCGGGCCTCGCCGTGCCCGGCATGCCGAAGAGCACCCCCGGCATGGCCATGCCCGGCGATACGCCCGAGCCGTACGAGGTGCTCGCGTTCGCCCGGGACGGCAAGACGACCACCTACGCCAAGCACTGACCACGGCCGCGGGCGGTCACACCGGGAGCGGTCGATGGCGGAGGTCGTCACCTACCAGGAGCGCTGGCGCGCCGCCTTCGAGCGCCTCAACCGCGAATGGATCGAGACCTGGTTCACGCTCGAGGAGGCCGACCGGGAGACGTTCGCCGATCCGGCCGGCAAAATCGTGGCGCCGGGCGGGCAGATCTTCTTCGTGGTGGACGGGGACGAGGTGCTGGGGACCTGCGCGGTGATTCCGCACTCGGCCGAGGTGCACGAGATCGCCAAGATGGCGGTGGCGCCGGAGGCTCGAGGGCGCGGGTACGGCGATCTGCTGATGGACGCCTGCGTCGCCTTCTCGCGCGCCGCCGGCGCCGGGGAGATCGTGATCGTCTCCAACACCCGGCTCCAGCCGGCCATCCGGCTGTACGAGAAGCATGGCTTCGTGCGGGTGCCCTTCGAGAACGACGGGCGCTACGTGCGGGCGGACATCAAGCTGGTGCGGCAGATCTCCCCGGCGGCCTGACTACTTCGACTGCGCCGCCGCGGTGGCCGTCGTGTGCTCGCCGGTGGTGCTGTCGACCGAGTCGATGCGGATCACGATCGCCGTGATGTTGTCGAGGCCGCCTCGGCGGTTGGCCTCGGTGACCATCCGGTCGACCCAGTGCTGGGGCCCGCCATCGGCGTTGAGAATCCGGGTGAGCTGCTCGTCCTCGAGCATGCCGGTGAGCCCGTCCGAGGCGAGCAGCAGGACGTCGCCCGCCTCGAGCGACCCGAAGTAGATGTCGGGCACCACGTCCATGCTCGCGCCGACGCAGCGGGTGATCACGTTGCTGTACGGATGCACCCGCGCCTGCTCCGGCGTGAGCAGCCCGGCATCCACCTGCTCCTGCACGTAGGAGTGGTCCTTGGTGAGCTGCTGGAACTCGCCGCGCCGGAGCAGGTAGGCCCGGCTGTCCCCGACCTGGCCGATGAGGTAACGCTTCGGCATCAGCACCAGCACCGTGGCCGTCGTGCCCATGCCGCGCTTGTCGTGCTCCGCGAGCGTCCGCTCGAAGATGGCGTCGTTGGCGGCGCGGATGGCGGTGCTGACCCGGTCGCCCGCCTGCTCATCCGTCAGCCCCCGCAGCGAGCCGATCTGGTGCGACGTGATCCGGACCGCCATCTCGCTCGCCACTTCGCCTGCCGCATGTCCACCCATCCCGTCCGCAACGATGAAGACGCCCTTCTCCGCGAGCATGAGGTAGTTGTCCTCGTTCCCGGAGCGGACGATGCCGATATCGGTGCGTGCGGCGCAGGTGAAGTGCACGGGATCCCGTTTCGTCAGCGCAGGATGAAGTAGGCGGCCGCCGCCGCGACGACCAGCACGATCGCGGTGATGAGCCAGGCCGGCGGCCCGCTGGGCCGTGGCGTCGAGGCGCGGATCGGGCGCCGCGGCCGGAGCGTCGGCCCGCCGGCGTCGGGATCGGTGGTCTGGGGATCGCCGGCGGCCGACACCTGGCCGGTGCCGCCCCCGGACGGCAGGATCGCCGAGAGGACCTGCGTCCCGGACGATCGCCGGATGGGCGCCGACTCGTCCAGCGGCTCGAACAGCACCGCGACTTCGCCGAACTTGACCGTGGTCCCGGGACCCAGCGCCACCTCGCCCGACAGCCGCTCACCTTCCACGAACGTCCCGTTGGTCGACCCGAGATCGGTGAGCACCCACACGTCGTCCCGGCGCTGCAGCTTGGCGTGGCTGGTGCTGACGCTCGCGTCGGCGATGACCACGTCGTTGAACTCCGCCCGCCCGATGTTCACCACCGGCACTTTGACCGGCAGCCGGCGGCCCTTGAGCGTGCCGCTCCGGACCAGGAGCGACGCCAGCGGCGCCACCTGCGGCTGCGTCGGCGTGGCGGCGGCGCTGAGCGCCGACGGCGGCAGGCCGTGCATGGTGTCGGACAGGCGCGCGCCTGCCCCGGTCGGGGGTTGCGGCGCGGTTACCTGGGGCACGCTGCGCCGGGGGCGCGGGGGTGTGGGCGACGCGACGTCGGCGTAGAACCGGAATTCGTCGTGCCCGATCCGGATCACGTCGGCCCGGGCCAGCAGGTGCTGCCGGCCGACGCGCTCCCCGTTCACATGGGTCCCGTTCACACTGAAGTCGTTGAGGACGTAGCCCTCGGAGGTCCGCTCGATCTCGGCGTGGCGGCGCGACACCTCGGTGCCGCCGACCACGACGTCGGAGCCGGCATCCCGGCCGAACACCAGTCGCTCGCCGGTGATCGTGTACTCACGCCCGTCCGTGAGGCAGACCAGCCGGCCGCCGGACGGCCCCGCGCCGGCGGAGGCCCGGGCCGAGGGGGCCAGGTCCGTGAAAGCGCCGGAGTCGAAGAGCTGGGTGTGACCGATGCGGCGGTCGTCGACGGCGAGAATCTCGTGCGGGCCGATCTGGATCTTGTCCCCGTGGAGCACGGGCGTGGGGTCGGCGCCGAGCCGCACGCCGTTGACCAGCAGGTCCACCCCGGGGGCGCCAGCACGGATGGCTGCGGCCCCCTGGGGAGTGCCCAGGAGGATGGCATGGCGCGGCTGAACGCCTTCGCCTTCGAGGACGATGGCGGAGCCAGGCGCCGATCCTATGATCGTCTCACCGGCAGGCACCGGAACTCGCGCGCCGCCGATCTCGAGGTGCATCATCGATCGGATCCTGAGGAAAAAGCTGGTCGCCGACAAACGTACCCCGTGGCATGTAACCGCGCAAGCAAACTTGGGTTAGGCAATCTTGCGATCCTCCTGGCCGCGCAGCTGGAGCTGGTAGAGCCGCTCATAGAGGCCGCGCTGGGCCAGCAGATCGCGATGGTTGCCCCGCTCCCGGATCTCGCCGTAGTGAAGCACGAGGATCTCGTCGGCGTGGAGAATGGTGCTGAGCCGGTGGGCCACCACCAGGCTCGTGCGACCGGCCATGAGCTCGGCGATCGCCCGCTGGATCTGCGCTTCCGCCTCCGCATCCACCGAGCTGGTGGCCTCGTCGAGCACCAGGATGCTGGGATCGAGCGCCAGCGCGCGCGCGAAGCTCAGCAGCTGCCGCTCGCCGACGCTCAGGCTCCGCCCGCGCTCCCCCAGCTCGTGATGATAGCCCGACGGCAGCCGCCCGATGAAGCGATCCGCGCCCACGCGCTGTGCGGCCGCGCGCGCCGCCTCGGGCGGGATGGGAGCGTCCAGCGTCAGGTTGTGCTGGATGTCCCCGGTGAAGAGGAAGAGATCCTGCTGGACGAAGCCGATGATCGAGCGCAGGTCCGCGGTGGAGAGCTGACGGATGTCCACGCCATCGACCGTGATGCGGCCACGCTCGACGTCGTAGAACCGGAGCAGCAGGCTCACGATCGTCGTCTTTCCCGCGCCGGTGTGCCCCACCAGTGCGATGGTCTGCCCGGGCGACGCGCTGAACGACACGTCGCGGAGCACCCACGGGCCGTCCGGACTGTAGCGGAACCAGACGTTCTCGAAACGCACCGCCCCTCGCACCGGCCGCGGCAGCGGCACGGGCACGTCGGGCTCGCGCACCGTCACCGGCTCGTCCAGCAGCGCGAAGATGCGCTCGGACGAGGCCATCGCGCTCTGCAGCAGGTTGAACTTCTCGCTCAGGTCCTGGAGCGGCTGGAAGAAGCGGCGGGTGTACTGGATGAACGCCGCCAGCACGCCGATGGTCAGCGTGCTGTCGAGCACGCGGAGGCCGCCGTACCAGAGGAGCAGGGCCATCGCCACCGCGGTCAGCACCTCGACGGCGGGGAAGAAGATCGCATAGACGGTGATCGAGCGGAGATGCGCCTCGAGGTGATCCCGGTTGAGCGCCCCGAACCGGCGCGCCGTGTCCTCCTCGCGCCCGAAGAGCTGCACCACCCGCATGCCGCTCAGTCGCTCCTGCAGGAAGGCGTTGAGGCGCGCCAGCCGCACCCGGATGTCGCCGAAGGCCTGGCGGACGTGCCGCCGGAAGATCCGGGCCGTGAGCCAGACGAGCGGAATGACCGCGAAGGTCACCAGCGCCAGGCGGACGTCGATCGCCAGCATCATCCCCATGATCGCCACGAGGGTGAAGGCGTCCCCGAAGATCGTCACCACGCCCGACGAGAACAGCTCGTTCAGCGTCTCGACGTCGGAGGTCACCCGGGTCATCAGCCGCCCGACCGGATTCCGGTCGAAGTAGCTGATGCTGAGGCGCTGGAGATGCCCGAAGATCTGCATCCGGAGATCGTACATCACCCGCTGCCCGATGTACGACGTGAGCAGCGTGCCGCCGTACTCCACCACGAAATCGGCCACCAGGGTCGCGAGGTAGAGCCCCGTCAGGAGGCCGAGCAGCCCGAGGTCGCGGTGCGGCACGGCGACGTCGAGCGCGTGCTCGGTGAGCCGCGGACCGATGAGCGCCAGCACCGACTGCGACATGAGCAGCAGCACCGCTCCCAGCGTCCACCAGCGGTACGGGCGGAGGTAGCCGAGCAGCCGGCGGAGGAGGGACGCGTCGTAGCCGCGGCCGGTGCCGTCCGAATCGTCGGGAGTCTCGCTCATCGGGCTACCCGGCCGGCTCCGCCAACGCCTCTTGGTCCACGCTCTTCAGCCCCTGCCGGATCCAGCTCGAGAAGACGAAGAAGCCGAAGCCCAGCGTGAAATAGGTGAGGATGAGCCGCCAGATCAGGATGTAGATCGGCGTGAGCTCCCGCGGCACGTACGAGCTCATCACCGCCGCCGAGAGCACCTCGCCGATGCCGGAGGCGCCCGGCGTCGGCGCGAAGTAGAGCAGGAACATCACCAGGGTCTGAATCAGGAGGATGTCGACGAAGTTGGCATGGAGACCGAGGGCGCGGAGGGCGACGTACCCGGCGAGCAGCTTGTTGGCGTGCGACGGCGCCGAGAGCAGCGTCGCCCAGAAGAGCGCGAGCCAGCCGCCCGGACTGTTGAAGGCGATCACGCTCGCGTGAGCCGCGTCGATGCCCTCCCTGAGCCGCTCCAGCCGCTCGGCCACCCGCCGGCTCCGCCGCCCGACCCACTCCGCGATCCGGTGGATCAGATCGCGCACCATCCTGGGGAAGAACAGCACGACGGCCATCAGCACGCCGATGCCGGCGATGATGGTCAGGCTCCCCTGGAACAGATCGTACAGGGAGAGGCCCAGCACGTTCCCCCGCTGGCCCAGCGACCGCCCGGCGCCGAACAACAGCGCCAGGGGCCCCGCGATGGCGAAGAACAGGACCGTCGCCACGAAGCTCATGAAGGTCGACGTGACGGCGACCGGCAGCGGCACCCCGTAGCGCCGCATGGTGTACATCGTCATCGGGCCCGCGCCGGAGTTGAGCGGCGTGATGTAGCCCGCCCAGGCCCCCATCCCGCCCGCCAGGATCATTCCCTTGAGCGGGGGGTTCGGGTGGACGTGCCGGGCCACGACCCAGTTTCGCAGCCCGCCGCCCAGCCAGTCCATCGACGCCAGCCCCACGCCGAGCAGCAGCCAGGCCCAGTGGATCCGGCCGATACCCCGGAGGAACGCCTGGAAATCGTTGCCGTACAGCAGCGTGATCCCGAACCCCACCAGCGAGGCCAGGACCGAGATTTCGAAGCCGCGAAGGAGGAACTTGGGGGTGAGCAGTCGGGACATGAAGGAGGAAAGGTAAAGGGGGGGACGGAAAGACGGAAAGACGGACGGAAAGACCGGTGAGTCACCCTGAGCGGAGCGAAGGGGCCATGATTCGGATCATGGCCCCTTCGCTCCGCTCAGGGTGACTCGTTCTGCCTCCGCCCCCGCTCCCGAACTTTTCCCGAACCCCTTATTCTTCGCTCAGATGTCCGCTATCCGCATCGTCAACGCCCGGCAGAACAACCTGCAGGGAATCACGGTCGAGATCCCCCACCGGGCACTGACCGTCATCACCGGCCCGTCGGGCTCCGGGAAGAGCTCTCTCGCCTTCGATACGCTGTATGCCGAAGGCCAGCGGCGGTACATCGAGTCGCTCTCCACCTACGCCAAGCAGTTTCTCGAGCGGATGCCCAAGCCGCTGGTGGACCACCTCGAGGGGATCGCCCCGTCGGTGGCCATCGAGCAACGCAATCCCACCGTCAGCAGCCGCTCGACCGTGGGCACCGCCACCGAGGTGTACGACTACCTCCGCCTGTTGTGGGCCCGAGTCGGCCGGAGCTTCTGTCGCGCCTGCGGCGCCCCGGTTCGGCTCGACACGCCGCAGAGCGCTGCCGACGACGTCCTGGCCGCCGTGCCGGGCGGCCGGATCCAGGTGGCCTTTCCGCTCCCGCCGGTCGCCCGCCTGACCCACGATGCCGTGGCCGAGAATCTCCGCGCCCTCGGGTTTGTCCGGGTCCTGGCCGACGGCGCGCCGCTCCATCTCGATGAGCTGCCGTCCGGGCTCGACTTCACACGTGCCGGCGAGCTCCTCGTGATCGTCGACCGGCTGGTAGCCGAGCCGGCGGCGGCGGGCCGGATAGCGGAATCGGTGGCGACCGCGTTCCAGGAGGGCGAAGGCGCGGCGATCGTGCTCGTCCCGCCGCTTCCAACCGGAGCCAGCCGGCTCCGGTTCACGCGCTTCCCCGCCTGCAGCGCGTGCGACACGCCGGCGGCCACGGTCACCCCGGCGCTGTTCTCGTTCAACAATCCGCGGGGCGCCTGCAGCCACTGTAACGGGTTCGGGGCGACGCTCGAATACGACGAATCGCTCGTCGTGCCCGACCCCGCGCGAACCCTGGCCGGCGGCGCGATCGATCCCTGGACCAAGCCGCGCTACGAGTCGCGCCGACGGCTCCTGCTCGACTTCGCCCGGAGCCTCGGCGCCGACCCCGACAAGCCCTGGCACAAGCTGAAGGTATCGCACCGCCGCGAGCTGCTGCACGGCCGGAAGGGTCGCTACGTCGGCATCTTCCCGTTTCTCAAGGGGCTCGAGGAGAAGCGCTACAAGCAGTACATCCGCGTCTTCCTCCGGCAGTACCAGCTCGCCCGCACCTGCGAGGCCTGCGGCGGAAGCCGGCTCAACGCCGACGCGCTCGCGGTCCGGATCGGCGAGGACACGATCGCCGGCGTGGCGGCGCGGTCGATCGACGGGATCGACCAGTGGGTGGCGGGCCTCTCATTGACGCCGTTCGAGCGTGAGATCGCGGTCCTCATCGTCGATCAGCTTGCCGCCCGGCTCGGCTTCCTCCGCGACGTGGGGCTCGGCTACCTCACGCTCGACCGCCAGACCCGCACGCTCTCCGGCGGCGAGGCGCAGCGGATCTCGCTCGCCAACGCCCTCGGCTCGCGCCTGGTCGACACGCTGTACGTGCTCGACGAGCCCTCGGTCGGCCTGCACCCGCGGGACACCGACCGGCTGCTGGCCCTGCTCCGACGCCTGAGGGATGCCGGCAACACCGTCGTGGTCGTCGAGCACGATCTTGCCGCCATCCGA
The DNA here is from genome assembly GCA_963815515.1 of uncultured Gemmatimonadales bacterium. Taxonomy (GTDB): domain Bacteria; phylum Gemmatimonadota; class Gemmatimonadetes; order Gemmatimonadales; family GWC2-71-9; genus CAVVWJ01. The sequence goes on along the minus strand of CAWFGP010000003.1, from coordinate 985,098 downwards.
CAGGCCGACTTCATGCTCGAGCTGGGCCCCGGCGCGGGCGAGCGGGGCGGGCGCGTGGTGCATGCCGGGCCGGTCGCGGCGGCGCGGCAGACGCTCACCGGACAGTATCTCACCGGGGAGAAGCGGATCGCGGTGCCGAGCCTCCGCCGGCCCGCCGGGCCCCGCTGGCTCCGGGTGCGCGGCGCCACGCTGCACAACCTGCAAGGCGTCGATGCCGACATCCCGCTTGGCACCCTCACGGCGATCACCGGCGTGAGCGGCTCGGGCAAGAGCAGCCTGCTCTACGACGTGGTCTACCGGAATCTCGAGGCCCGCCTGCACGGCGGACACTCCGCCAAGAGCCACCTCGGCGAGCCGGTGGGCCAGGTGGACTCGCTCACCGGGTGGGAGCTGCTCGAGGACGTGCTGCTGGTGGATCAATCGCCGATCGGACGCTCACCGCGCTCGAATCCGATCACCTACATCAAGGCATTCGACGAGATCCGCGAGCTCTTCGCCGTCCAGCCGCTGTCGCGGGAGCGGAAGTATTCCTCCGCCACCTTCTCGTTCAATCTGCCCGGTGGGCGCTGCGACGCCTGCGATGGGGCGGGGCACGTCCAGGTCGAGATGGTGTTCCTTGCCGACGTGTTCGTGCCCTGCGAGGTCTGCGGTGGTACGCGCTACCGGCGCGACGTGCTCGACGTCCGGATCCAGGGGCACTCGATTCACGACGTGCTCCAGTGGACGGTCGACGAGGCCATCACCCGCTTCCGGCACCAGCCGAAGCTGGGCACCGCGTTGTGGCAGCTGCAGCAGGTCGGCTTGGGCTACCTCCGCCTGGGCCAGCCGGCCACCACCCTGTCCGGCGGCGAGGCGCAGCGGCTCAAGATCGCGCGCGAGCTGGCGCAGGCGGGAAGGCGGGACGGGCGGAAGCTCTACATCCTCGACGAGCCGACCACGGGGCTCCACCTCGATGACGTGCGCGTGCTCATCCAGGTGCTCGACCGCCTGGTGGACGCGGGCCATACCGTCGTCGTCATCGAGCACCACATGGACGTCGTCAAGCGCGCCGACTGGATCGTCGACCTGGGTCCCGAGGCCGGCGATGGCGGTGGCCGCGTCGTGGCCCAGGGCACGCCCGAGGACGTGGCCCGCGTGGAGGCGTCGCACACGGCGCGCTATCTCCGAGCCCTGCTGCCGGAGCCGGCCGCGGCCGCGCCGGCGCTCGAGGACGCCGAGCCGGCCATCGTGACCTGACCTTTGCACAGTCGCGACTGCATGCGGACCTGAATCGGGGCCCCGGGTGACCGGAGAGGGGGAGTCTTGGCGTGGTCGATCGGACTTCCACTTCTCTTCCTGGAGACCTCACATGCGCGTTATGCCGTGCCTCCTGACGGCCGCCGCGGCGTCGGCACTCCTCGCCTGCGACCAGCAGGCCGACACGCTCTCTTCCACTCAATCCCTCGAGGCCGCGCAGGCCGCGGGTTTCGTCACCAGTCAACCCGCTCTGGCGCGGTCCCTCCTGCCGCAGGCGCGGCTCAAGCCCATCCTCACGGTCGGCGACCCGCTCCCCGGCCAGGAGAGCAACTCCGATCCCGAGCAGCGCGTCTGGGCGCCCCTTCCGGACGGGCTCGGCGCCTACGGCGACGGCGCCGATCTCGTGCTCTTTGCGAACCATGAGATCACCAGCGGCGGGGTGGACGGCAAGTTTCCGTTCGCCCGGGTCTCCCGCCTCGTGCTCGATCCCGCCACGCTCAGCGTGAAGAGCGGCACGTACCCGATCACGGGCAAGGCCGCCGGATTCCTGTTCCAGCGGCTCTGCTCGGCCACCTTCATCGGCAGCGACGAGGGCTTCGGAGCCGGCTGGTTCTTCACTGGTGAAGAGTCCGTCACCGGCGGGGCTGAGGGAATCCAGCTCGCCGTGAAGAACGATGGTAGCGAGACCCGCAAGCTGCCCGGCCTCGGCCGCTTCGCGCACGAGAACTACATCGCCGTGCCGGGCTTCGGGGCGAAAGCCGTGCTCATCGGCACCGACGACAACAGCCCCGCGGCGCTCGGGTCGCCCGGGCGCTCGGAGCTCTACCTGTACGTGGCGGACAATCCGGCCGCGGCGCTCTCGGACGCCGGCAAGTTGTTCGTCTTCACCTCGACGCAGGCAACAGCCTCCGGGGACCTCACGCCGGGCTCGGCGATCACCGGCACCTTCGTCGAGGTGCCCAACGCGGCCAGCCTCAGTGCGGCTGATCTGCAGACGGCCGTGGACGGGCTGGGCGCGTTCAAGTTCGTCCGGCTCGAAGACCTCGACTATGCCCGCCATTCCGGCACGCCCAACGGCAAGCCCTCGGTGTACTTCGTGGATACGGGCAACAACCTGGCGCTCTGCGGCGGGCAGGTGTGCGATCCCTACGGCTCGATCTACAGGCTGAATCTCGACGCGGCCGACCCGACGCATGGCGCGCGGATCGAGTTGCTGGCCCGTTCCCGCGGCGTCGCCGCCGGCGACTGGGCGTCACCCGACAATATCGCGGTGAGCGGGCACAGCCTGATGGTGCAGGAAGACCCGGCCTACGCCGAGTTCAACCGGCCGGAGCGGATCTGGAACTTCAAGATCCGTGGTGACGGCTCCCTGGGCGCGCCCGTGGCCGTGGCCGAGCTGGAGACGGAGAAGTTCACCGGAGTCGTCTGCACCGATGCGGCCGGCACCTGCTGGGAGTCGAGCGGTATCATCGACGCCTCATCCTGGCTCGGCGAGGGCGCCTGGCTGTTCGACGTGCAGGGCCACACCCTGCCGTTCGCGTATCAGGACGGCGAGACCCGCGTGGATGTGTCCCGCGAGGGTGGCCAGCTGCTGTACCTGAGGCTCCCCGGCAGCTGATGCCGCGCGCGCCGTCATCCCGAGGGAGCGAAGCGACCGAGGGACCTTGCTCGCGAATGCTTCGAGCCATTCCCGGGCAAGGTCCCTCGCTTCGCTCGGGATGACGGCGCGCGCGGTCTCGCGCGTTTCCTCATCATGGCAGCACGTGTTACGCCAACGACGCGGCCGCCCTCCGCACGCTCTGCCAGGCCGCGCTCACATGCTCCCGCTCCGTCCCCCGCTGCCCAACCACGAGGCGGATCGCGTACCGCCCGCCCAAGCGGGTGTGCGTGAGGTAGCGTTCCCGCCCGGCGTTCACTGCCGCCAGCAGCCGCGCGTTCAGCGTGTCGAGCTGCTCCTCCGACCGCCCCGGTGGGCACCAGCGGAAGCACACCAGCCCGAAGGGCACGGGTGCCATCAGCTCGAACTCGGGATCGCCCTGCACCCAGCCCGCCAGCTCCTGTGCCAGCGCCACGTGCCGCCGGATGATCGCCCGAAGGCCGTCGACGCCATAGCTCCGGATCACGAACCAGAGCTTGAGGGCCCGGAACCGGCGGCCGAGCTGAATGCCCCAGTCGCGAAAGTTGACGACGTCGGCGTCATAGGAGGTGCGGAGATACTCCGGCGTGGCCTGGAAGGTGCCAAGCAGCGCGGCCGGATCGCGGACGAAGTAAGCCGTGCAGTCGAAGTTGGTCAGCAGCCACTTGTGGGGATTGAACACGATGCTGTCGGCCTGCTCCATCCCCGTGAACGCCGGCCGGAGCTCCGGCACGATTGCCGCGGCGCCGGCGTACGCGGCATCCACGTGCAGCCACGCGCCATGCTTCCGGCACAGCTCGGCGATCGGCACCAGGGGGTCGATCGCCGTGGAGGACGTCGTCCCCACCGAGGCCACCACGCACGCCGGCCGGAGCCCGGCGGCGCGATCCGCCTCGAGCACCCGTGCCAGGACCTCCGGCCGGAGCGCGAAGGCCTCGTCGGTCTCGATCGAGCGGAGGTGCTCGAGCCCGTAGCCCGCCAGCTTGACCGCCTTGTCGATCGAGGAGTGCGCCTCGCGCGACGCGTACACCGTGAGCTGCGTGCCAGCGGCCGCGAGGCCGTGCCTCCCCGCACGTCCGTCCGTGGCCTGCTCACGGGCGGTGAGCAACGCCACCAGGGTGGCGGTCGAGGCCGTGTCCTGGATGACGCCGACCCAACCTGAGGGCAGGTCCATCATCTGCCGCAGCCAGTCCATTACCACCTGCTCGAGCTCGGTGGCCGCGGGTGAGGTGACCCACGACATGCCCTGGACTCCGAGCGTCGCGGTCAGCATCTCGCCGAGGATCGACGGCGGACTGTTATTGCAGGGGAAATAGGCGAACCATGCGGGGTGATTCCAATGGGTCATGCCCGGCATGATGACGCGCCGGAAGTCCTCGAACAGCGCCTCGAACGGCTCGGCGTCGAGCGGCGGCGCGGCGGGAATCTGGCGGCGGATGTCGCCCGGAGCGACCGCGGGCGTAATGGGCAGGGTGCCGACATCACGCAGGTAGTCGGCCATCCAATCGACCAGCTGGTGCGCGTGACGGCGGAATTCGTCGGGGTGCATGTGGCAAAGCGAACGCCGGCCCGGGGCGGCGTCAAGGCGGGCGGTCGGACGGTCGGACGGTCAGGCGGTCGGACGGTCGGACGGTCGGACGGTCGGACGGTCAGGCGGTCAGGCGGTCAGGCGGTCAGGCGGGGCCGGCAGACGGGCGCGCTACCCACCGGCCGTCACCCTGAGCGCAGCGAAGGGGGCATGCTATGAGGCATGCCCCCTTCGCTGCGCTCAGGGTGACGACTGCTTAAGAGCCCACGAACCTCCGAGCCCGCCGAAGACCGGCCGACCGTCCGCTTCGACCACCTATACGGTAACTCACGAAGCACATTAGCTTTGCACGACCCCGGCGTGCTGGTCGCATGGGCTGCTCCGGCCTCGGCCCGGGCCGGCTCGGCAACTTCGACCGGATGGGCCGCCGTGCCGGAAGGGTTTGCCGCCCGACCTCGACGCACCCGCGCCCCCCCAGGAGCCCCATGTCCTCTGCGCGTCCGCACGCGACCCGCGGCCTCGGCTGGATGATCGTCGCCCAGGGATGCTTCGCGGTGATGAACGTGTGCACCCGCCTGGGAAGCCGGCACCTGCCTTGGCCCGAGATTGCCGCGGCGCGCTTTCTCGTCGGGGCGCTCCTCGCCGCCGGCCTGGCCGCCGCGACCGGCCGAGCGCTCCGGGTGACGGACCGCGCGGGCACCTGGCGCCGGAGCATCTACGGGACCCTCGCGGCGACCGCCAGTTTCTACGCGCTCGGCTCGAGCCGCATCGCGGTCGGCGACGCCGTCACGCTCGGGGCCACGACGCCGATCTTCGTCGCCCTGCTCTCGCGGCCGCTGCTGGGCGAGCAGGTGGGCCGCCATGTCGCCGTGGCCGTGACGCTGGCGTTCGCCGGGGTGCTGGCGATCGTGCGGCCCTCGTTCGCGATCGCCTGGCCCGTGGCGCTGGTGGCCACCGCGGGGGCGGTGTTCTTCGCGCTCGCGATGCTCTGGCTCCGGCGCATCGGCCCCGGCGAGAGCCACGAGGCCATCGTGCTCCACTTCTCCCTCGTCGGCCTCGCCACCATGGTGACGCTGGCGCTGCCGGTCTGGCGCTGGCCGGACTGGCCCGGCGGTCTGGCACTGCTGGGCGCCGGACTCGGCGGTGGCGGTGCCCAGCTCGCCATGACGCGCGCCTACTCGCTCCAGCGCGCGGCGCCGGTGACCGCCATCTCCAACCTCGGCGTCGTCTTCACCTACCTGCTGGCCGTCCCGCTGTTCGGCGACCTGCCCACTCCCTGGCAACTCGCGGGCGCCACGCTCGTCATCGCGGCCACCGTGCTGCTCACCGCCGACGGCCGCTGAGCGGAGTATCTTCCATCCATGGGCATGACCATGACCGTCCGCGGGCTGGCGTATGACCCCGACGTCGCCTGCCGCCACCTCACCGGGGCCGACCCCCGGCTCGCCGAGCTCATCGCCCGGTCCGGCGCATTCACCATGCGCCCCGAGCCGACGCAGAGCCTCTTCGCCGCGCTGCTCGAGTCGATCGTCTACCAGCAGCTCACGGGCAAGGCCGCCGCCACCATCCTGGGCCGAGTGCTGCTGCTGTACAAGCCCCGCCGCGGGCCGCGGCCGCAGGACATTCTCGACACGCCGCCCGAGCGACTGCGGGCCGCCGGACTGTCGGCGGCGAAGACGCTCGCCATCCTGGACCTCGCGGCGCGCACGCTCGACGGCACCGTGCCCAGCATGGCGCGCGTCCGCCGGATGGACGACGAGGAGATCATCGAGCGGCTCACGACCGTGCGCGGCGTAGGGCGCTGGACGGTGGAGATGCTGCTGCTGTTCCGGCTGGGGCGGCCGGATGTCCTCCCCCTGGGCGACCTGGGCGTGCGGAAAGGCTTCGCCCGGGCCATCAACCGGCGCGGACTGTCGGACCCCAGCGTGTTGAGCCGGCGCGCCGAGCGGTGGCGGCCCTACCGCTCGGTGGCGAGCTGGTATCTCTGGCGCGCGCTCGACGACACCCGGCGCGACTGACCGCATGGAGCACGAGCATGGAGCACGAGCGATGAGCCATCCGACGCCGCCGCCGCCCGCCCCCATCTACGAGCCGAGCCTCCAGACGGTGGAGCTGCTCTGCGAGCGCCTCGGCGAGCTGGGCCTGCCGGTCGGCGTCGACACGGCGCGGGAGATCCTGCGCGCGGTGCTCGCGATCGAGTCGCCCCGGATGGACGCCCGCCTGCGCGAGGCGCTGCAGATCTCGCTCGAGACCATCCGCGTGGCGGCTCAGTCCGCGCTCGGAGTCCTCAACAGCACGACGCCCGTGCCCTCCCGCTCCCCGGCGCCCGCCACCAACAAGCCGGTGCTCGATTCCGCGCCGCGCCGCGCGAGCCCGGCGGCGACGGCGCGGCCCGCGCCACCCCGGCGGCCGCCGGCCAAGCGCAATCCGGGCGACGATGACGAGCTGGGAGAGGAGGCACGACCGGTCATCCGGCGACCGCGGGGGCGCTGAGGCAGTAGAGGGTAACACGCATGCGAACTTCGGCGGGACGATCAGAAAGGCGGAGGGATGTCTCACATCAATGACTGCGTGCCGGGTCAGCAGGCGAAGATCCTGCGCTCCGGAGTGGCCCGGGTGGTGGGCAAGGTGGGCTCGATCGTGGAGGTGTCCCGCATCCGGCGGCCACCGACCGGACCGCTCAAGGACTCGGTGACGGTAGACGTCCCCGGGCACGGCGAGGTCGCCCTGTCGCCCGGCGACCTGGAGATCGTGCAGGCCTGAGCGCGCTCAGAACTCGCGCTTCTTCATTTCCTTGAAGAGCCGCCGGGTCTCGGGATCCTCTTCTCCGTGCCGCTGGCGCAGCGTCGGGTCGAACTGCACGGATTTGTCGCCCTTCGGCTGAACGACCTTCTCGGCGTTCTTCTTGGCGAGCGCGGCAAGCCGCTGATCTTCGCGCTTGGACATCGGTCCTCCCTCGCGGGGTTGGTGGGACGATGGCCGAAAGGTAGTCGGATCGGCGGGCACCGAGGAGGAGCCGGGGCGGCGTCCCTGGCATCATTTCACCCGGAGAAGCACCCAAGCCTCCGGCTTTCGACTGCGCGCCACCACCTCTAGCCAGGGTGGGGGTAGGCCTCGCGCAAGGTCCGCGTATTGCGGGCGGTCCGACCGTTCGACGGCTCCGTAGAAGATGTAGAGGGTTTCCTTCGGATCGCGCGCCTGCACGTACGCCTTCAGTTCTGCGAGACTGGCAAGGTTTGGAAAGAATTCTGGCTCAGCGCCGCTGTAAAAACCAACGTGCGGCTTGATGGACAGGATTGCCGCGCCCGGTTGGATCTGGCGCCGCGCGAGCGGAACCACTTCCGACAGCTCCCCTTGCCCGTGCCAGAGTAGGTAGGCGGTCTTTGCGGTGGCCTGGCCGACCGCAAGCAACAACGTCAAGGCCAGGAACGACAAGACGGCCGGTCGAACGCGGCGCGGCCACGGCGCGTCGGCAACCCTGCGGAACATCTCGCCGACGGCCGCACCCAGCCAGGGCACGAGAAAGAGATAGAACCTCGCCTCGAAGAGCTTGAAATTCAGCAGCAGGATTTGAGAGACAGCGACGACCGCGATCACCAGGAGGGCGGGACTCAAGTTCGCCCCGATGAGAAAGATCAGGCCCGGCAGTATGGCATAGTACAGCGGCATTTCGATCAGCCTGCTTATCCTGCTGGCCAGGAGCTCGTACAGGTCGGAAACGTACATCCTGGCCATGGCAGCCGGATCGTGCAGCAGCACATCACGAATGCTCGTGAAGCGCTGGGCGATCGCCAGCCGTGCCTCGTCCGAGTTGCGATCGCTTTGTTCGGTGAAGTACGTGAGCGCCAGGTTCACGTAGGTTTGTCGTGGAAGTACCTCTGATCCTGTCGCCACGGCGAATACTGCCAGTCCCGCGACCGGGATGGCCACGCCGGCAAGGAAAGCCAGCATCGACCCGAGCTTGGCGCGTGCCGAACCGGCGCAGAATAGCGGCGCCACTACCAGAACGACCAGCGAAACGGCGTTGGTGCGCGTAATGAAGCACAGGCCGACGACGAGCCCGCAGGCAACCCAGAGACGGACCGAGCCCGAACGAATGGCTCTCACCGCGAGCAGGAGGCTCACCATGAAGCCCGCGAGGAAGAGCACGTCCGAAGTCGCTTGGGCCCAGTAGAGGACGAAGCAGCCCGACCCGAGCAGTCCGAGCAGTGCCCCAAAGCCAGCAGCGCGACCGCACAGCGCCCTGAAGAGAAGGAAGCTCGACACCAGGGCGACGATCCCGGAGCTCCAAGAAATGATCAGGCCGGCCCTGACCCAATCTCCGGTGATCAGGTAGGCCGCTCCGAGAACGATGGAGTAGAATGGTGGGTGATATCTGCTGTGTAGGGGACTTCCTCCAAGGAATTCCCGCGCTACAGGAACGAACATCCCCGCGAAGTCCGTCTCGGTGCCATACGTCAGATAGTGGCGCGCGACACCGGCGAGCAGGATGAAGCAGCTAGCTCCCGCGACAATCGCCACCAGGTAATGCCAGTCGGGGCGTCCTGGCGCGAAAGCTCGCATGAGGATGTTGCTTCCAAGGCTCGAAGATCGTCGGACAAGCCGCTGATCTTCGCGCTTGGACATCGGTCCTCCCTCGCGGTTTGGTGGGACGATGGCCGAAAGGTAGTCGGATCGGCGGGCACCGAGGAGGAGCCGCCAACGGCGAATGGGGCAGGGAGCCGGTTCGACCGGCCCCTGCCCCACGCAACCTGCTTCCGCCGTCTGAGCTCCCGAGGAGGGACTCGAACCCCCGACCCGGTGATTAACAGTCACCTGCTCTACCAACTGAGCTACTCGGGAAAGATGCGACTCGGGCACGACGTCGCGGCGTAAAGCTAGTGGGGCGTGCAGATAGGTCAAGACGGCCCGGCGCGCTCCTGTGGGCATGATCGCGTTCGTGCTCCATGACTGGTAGACCTCGACTAGGAGAGGGCATGACGGAAGACGAGCAGGAGCAGAAGGCCCAGCTCGCAGACGCCGTCGTGCGCGGCCGGCGGATCGATCAACTCCTGGCACACGAGACCATCAAGGCCGTTCGGAATGGACAGCCTGGCTGACATTGCGAGCACCTGCTGCTGCAGGTTTTGTGTGAGCAAGTGTTCACTTGACAAACATGGGTGTGGCGCAGCTGCACTTTGCGACGCAAAGCTATGCCAACATACGAATGTAAGGTGTTGTGGAAAATGATGTTACACGCACAGCGGTACCCAAAATCGCCCCACCGCTTACCTTCATCCCATGCCATTGCCGCCGATCGCCGGCCACCAGGAAGCCCGCTCCCGCCTCGCCGAGGCGGTTCGATCGGGCCGACTTCCCCAGGTGCTGGTGATCTCAGGGCCCACGGGCGTCGGTAAGCAGCGCTTGGCGCTGTGGCTGGCTCAATTGGTCCTGTGTGAGCGCCGTGAGCCGGAGCCCTGCGGACGCTGCCGGGCCTGTCGGTTGGTCGATGGGCTGGCCTTCGCGGACCTCCATTGGTTCGTCCCGATCCCCCGCCCCAAGGCGGCGGACCCGGACAAGGCCATCGGCGAGGCGGCTGAGGCCATTGCCGAGGTGATGGAGGAGCGGCGCTCCAAGCCCCTCTACGGCCAGCCGGACGGCATGGCCAGCCATTCGATGGCCTCGGTCCGGCTGCTCCATCAGCGCGCGGCGCTGACGTCGGTCGAAGGCGGGGCCCGGATCTTCATCATCGGTGACGCGGAGCGGCTGGTCCCGCAGGAGTCGAGTCAGGAGGCGGCGAACGCGCTGCTCAAGCTGCTGGAGGAGCCGCCGGTCGGCAGCCTGTTCCTGCTGACGACGGTGGACCCCCGACGGCTGTTGCCGACGATCCGCTCGAGGGCGGTGCCGGTGCGGCTGCAGCGGCTCTCGGACGAGGAGGTGCGCGGGTTCCTCCAGCGGGAGATCGAGCCCGCGCTCGCGCCCCAGGCGCTCGAGGCGCGCGTTGCCGCCGCGGCGGGGTCGATCGGAGTGGCATTCGCGACAGGCGAGGAGGCCGGCAAGGCGTTCCAGGCCGCCGACCAGCTGCTCGAGGCGGTGCTCGCCGGGCCAGGTGCGATCTACGAGCGGGCGCTCAAGCAGCCGCCTTACTCGGCCCGTGGCGAGTTCACCGCGATGCTCGACGCGCTGGCGGATACCCTGGGCGAGGCCGCCCGCGGCGTCCTGGGCCAGCCGACCCGGCGTCCGGTGCCGCCCGCCCTGCTCCGCCGGGGGGATCCGTCCTCGCTGCTCCACGCGATGGCGCGTGTGGCCGAGGCGCGCGAGGCGGCCTACGGCAACGTGAACCCGCAGATCCTGCTCGCCGTGCTGGGCGAGGAGCTGGCGGAGGTCCTGTGAGCCTGAGCCATGTGGACGAGGCCGGCCGCGCGCGGATGGTGGATGTCGGCGGCAAGCCCGAGACCGAGCGGACGGCGGTGGCCGAAGGGCAGGTGCGGATGTCCCGAGAGGCGTTCGACCAGGTGGCGGCCAATGCCGTTGCCAAGGGCGATGTGCTCGCGGTGGCGGAGGTGGCGGGAGTGATGGCGGCCAAGCGGACGGGAGAGCTGATCCCGCTGTGCCATCCGCTCGGGCTCGACGTGGTGCGGGTGGAGGCCAGGTTGGCCCCCGAGCTCCCGGGTGTGCGGGTGGCGGCCACCGCGAAGGTGACGGGGCGCACCGGCGTGGAGATGGAGGCGCTCACCGCGGTGAGTGTGGCCTGTCTGACAGTTTACGACATGGTGAAGGCGATCGATCGGGAGATGAACATCGAGGGCATTCGACTGACGAGCAAGACCGGTGGAACCCGGGGAGACTGGCGCCGCTCTGATCCGTAGGTTCTGGAGGATGCGGCCTTCTCATAGTAAGGAGGTTGGCCCGTGAAACGACCGACCGACAAGTACAACGATCCCGGCCCGCGCACGCTCCGTATGCTGCTCGTCCGCGGCGGACTGCTCCTGGTCCTCGCGGCCGTCATCGGCACATTGGCCGGGTGGACGAAGGGTGTGCGCGCCACCGACGCGGCCAGGGCGCCGGACGCGGGGTTCGTCGCACGCCGGATGGGAAGCCTGGGCGATCAGCTCGCGGCCGCCCACGGCGAGATGGACCTGATGCGGATTCAGCTCGACCGCGCCAACGCCATCATCAACAACTCGGCCAAGTACCAGATTCCCGCCGATCTCGCGGCGTCGATCTACGACGTCGCGCTGAGCGAAGGGATCGATCCGGCGCTCGGATTCCAGCTGGTGAAAATCGAGAGCAACTTCAAGGCGGATGCGCGGAGCCCGATGGGCGCGATCGGCTACACCCAGCTGCAGGTGGCCACCGCGCGCTTCTATGAGCCGGGCGTGACCGCGAAGGCCCTGATGACAGACCGGGAGATGAACCTGCGGGTGGGCTTCCGGTTCCTGAACGATCTGCTCGGGAAGTTCGACCACGACACGCACCTGGCGTTGCTGGCCTACAACCGGGGACCGGCCAAGGTGGCCCAGATCCTGGCCCAGGGCGGCGACCCGACCAACGGCTATTCCGACGCCGTGCTCAAGGGCTACCGTGCGCCGAGCTCGGGCACGGCGGGCTGGCGCTAGCCCGGGAGCTTCCTAGCCCGGAATCTTCAAGGTGACGCCGGCGCGCAGGGCGTCGCCCGACGACATCCCGTTCGCTTTCCTGAGGGCCTGGACCGAGACGCCATAGCGTTTCGCCAGGCCCGTCAGCGTTTCTCCCCGCCGTACGTGATGCATCCGCTCGCCGCTCGCCATCGCGCTCGACCCGGCCGTCGCCACGCGCACGGCCGAGTGGGCACGCGGCGGCCGCGGCGCGACGACCCGGAGGCGCTGGCCTGCCCGCACCATGCCGTCCTCGCCGAGCGCGTTCCACGCGCGCAGCTGGCGCACGGTGACGCCGTACTCCGCGGCTAGGCCCGAGAGCGTCTCGCCGCGGCGAACTCGGTGGAATCCGCTGGGGCTGCTCGCGGCCGGCTCTACCGGATCCGCCATCCGCCGCGCGACGGAGGTGGAGATGGCCCCGCCGGTCGGCACGATGATGCGCTGGCCCGGCCGGAGCTTCCGTCCGCTGACCCGCGGATTGGCCTCGATGACGAGCCGGGTGCTCACCCCGTAGCGGGCCGCGATGCCGCTCAGCGTCTGGCCGCGCGCGACCGTGTGCTCGAGGAAGGTGATGCGGCGCTCGGGTGGCAGCTGCTCGAACGCCGCCCGTGTGGTCGGACCGCGCCCCGCCGGAATCCGGACCACCGAGTGCACGCCCGGTGGCGTGGCGAGGCGCAGATACTCCGGATTGAGCTCCCGGACCGCCGCGACCGTGGTATCCGCCAGCCGGGCGATCACGTCGAGCCCGGTCATCGTCGGCACGACGATCGAATCATACGTTGCCGGCTCGGCCGCCTCGACGGCGAAGCCGTAGCGCGACGGCTCCTTCGCGATGCGCGCCGCGGCGATCAGCTTCGGCACGTAGTCCTTGGTCTCGCGGCGGAGCAGCTTGGTGTCGTAGAGACGGAAGAAGGTGGCGTCGGAGTTGAGCGAGTCGGCGTCATCGTCGGGCAGGCGGCGCACGCCGCGGGACACCTTGCCCGCGCCGGCATTGTAGGCGGCGGCCGCGAGGTAGAGCGAGCCGAACCGGTCGCTGAGATTCCGGAGGTGCCGTGCGGCCGCCGCGGTGGCGCGATAGGGATCGCGCCGCTCGTCGACCCACGAGTCCACGCGCAGCCCGTAGCCCTTCGCGGTCCCCTTCATGAACTGCCACATGCCCACGGCCTTGGACCGGCTCGTAGCCGAATTGGAGAAGCCGCTCTCGATCAGCGCGAGGTACACCAGGTCGCCCGGCAGCCCCTGCTCCTGCAGGCGCTCGCGGATCATGCGCTCGTACCGCGGCATGCGCGTGAGCCAGATGCCCATGCGCTCGCGGCCCTTGCCCTGGAAGAAGTCGAGGTAATACTGGACGCGGTCGTGGTCGTGATAGGTATCGACGTCGATGTCCCAGGTGACCGGCGTCGCCGGCAGCGGCTCCTCGGCGTCGTCGTCCGCGGGGCGGGCATCGTCGAGCGCCTCGAGCACCGCCTCGTCGGCGGCACTGTCGGCCGCGAGACGGAGCTCGGCGGCGAGCTCTTCCGGGGGCACCAGCGTGTCGAGCGCCGGCGCGGGCGGCAGCAGACCCTGACCGGGGGTCGAGGCCACGGCGGCTCCGTCGGGGGAAGCCGCGGGGGCGACGGGGGGCATGGTGCGCCCGCCGCCGCAAGCGGCCACGCAGATGAGGAACAGCAGCAGGAGGAACCGCGGCATCGCCCTACTCCGGAACTGGCGGAGGAACGGTTGCCCGTCCGGACAGGCCCGCAGGCCGGTTCGGGGGGCGTTCGGGTGCGCAAAGCGCGGAAGCTGAGGCGAACTGAGGGGGGTGCCGATGGCCGGCGGCCGCCCTATCGCATGAAAAACCGGTTGCCGAGAATGCGGTTGGTTGCGTTGAGCACGGCCAATGCCGCGCCGCGGGGGGCGTCGTTTTCGGTGAGGTACGAGCCCACCACCCGGTGGCCGCTGCCGTCGCCGTGGACGGCCATTGAGACGATGACGACGGTGGCGTCGAAGGCCCGAACGGCCTTGACCCCAAGCAGCTCGAAGGTGACCTCGCCCTGGACCGCCTGGGTGAGGGCGTCGACGCAGGCCTGTGCGGCGCATCGGAGCTCGCCGGCCTGAGAGCCGAGGCCCTCGTTCTCGCCGGCGAACTGCTCGGATTCCTTCCACGTCAGCCCGACCCGCGCGCGGCACCGCCCGTTTGGCAGGCGGTCCAGTACGAACTCGGCGAACCGGAGCCGCTCGCTGAGCGGATTGGGCGGGGACATAGTGGGTCCTTGGGGGCAAAGGCCATGCCAGTCAACATCATGCAGATTCGAAGCGCACCTCGAGCTGATTGCCCTGTCCGTCCGCCATCTCGACCCGGAGCTGCCGGCGGTCCGAGCGCATGACAGCCCCGCTCACCGTGCCGTTCCGAAGCGCGCCAAGCGTCTCCGCGATGCGGCGAAGGTCCTGCAGCGACACGGGACGCGCGGGCGGGCGGTTCACTGGAGTTGCTCCGCGAGAAGGGCGGTGAGCGCGTCGTCGGACAGCGCTTCGGCCTGCGCGAACAGCGCGGCCTTGGATGAGGACGCGACCGGATAGGTGGCCCAGATCGATCGTTGCCCGGCGTCCGTCGGCCGGAACGAGAAGACGAGGTTCCAGTGCGGCGAGTTGGCACGGCGTTCGGCGGCTATCGAGACGGTCCATCGCCGGTCGTCGTGCTCGAGGACTCTCCATGCCATCCACGAGCTCCTAGGCAAGGGAACGGGAGTCGGCCAATATGGGCCGTGGCCGGGAATCAGGTCAAGAGTCCCTCGGCGCGCGCGTCTTCCGCCGTGTCGATGTCGCGGAGGGTGACGAGCTCGTGCCAGGGCGCTTTCGCCTGCACCAGCCGAGCGCGCGTCTCCTCGAGGAGGCGGCTCGTGCTCCAGGGCATCGCGCTGAAGAGATCGGGCAGCGGCGTGGGCCCGCCCAGGAGATAATAGCCGCCATCCCGGCTGGGGCCGAGCACGATCTCGTTCCGCGCGACCACGGCCGCGGCCTCGCGCAGGAGCGCGGCGTCGAGGCGCGGGCAGTCGGCGCCGATGGCGAGCCAGCCATGCCCTGGCGGCACCGCGTGCGCGGCCGCGGCCAGGCGCATGCCGAGATCGCCCGAGGCCTGCGGCCGCAAGTCCCAGCCTTCACCCAGCCAGCGCCGCATCTCCGTCGCCGCATCCGGGGGCGTGAACCACACGGTGGCGTCGAGACCAGCCGCGCGGACCTGGGCGAGTGTGCGAAGCGCCAGCACGCGATAGAGTCTGAGGGCCTGCCGCTCCCCGATGTCGGCCGCGAGCCGCGTCTTCACGGTGCCGAGCCGCGGTGCCTTGAGGAACACGGCGAGCGCCGGCCTCATCGGGGCCGTGGCTCGGGCCGATACCAGCGCGCGAGCCGGTCGGGCGCCACGCCGGCAAGAAACAGCGAGAGCAGCGCCACGTTCCGGAGCGTGCCCCGGACCCGTCCTTCCCGCTGCCAGCGCCGCGCGTCCGCGAGGATCGGCGCGGGGAGCCGGCGCACGCGTGTCCGCCGCGCGAGCCGCCGGACGAGGACGACATCCTCCATGATACGGGTGTCGGGGTAGCCGCCCACCGCGTCGTATACGGCGCGACGCACGAGGAGGCCCTGGTCGCCGTAGGCGAGGCCCGTGAGGCGCCAGCGGAGCGCCGCGCCGCGCTCGACCCAGCGAAGCCACCGGCCGGCGCCGTCGATGGCCAGCGGCCACGCCGCGGCCTCGACCTCCGGCCGCGTCAGGACCGCCTCCCCTGCCCGCACGGCCTCCGGCCCCAGCCGCGCGTCGGCATGTAGCATGAGGAGCCACGCTCCACTGGCCACCGCGACGCCGGCAGCGAGCTGGCGCCCACGTCCGCGCGGCGCCGCGACGACGCGCGCGCCGCGGGCGGCCGCCACGTCCGGCGTGCCGTCCGTGGAGCCGCCATCGGCGACGATGATCTCATGGGAAACGGTGAGAGCCGACAGATCCTGCAGGAGCCTCGGCAGGCGCGGAGCCTCGTCGAGCGTCGGGATGACGACCGACAGGACCGTGCTCAGCTCCGGACGAGCGTCTGGAATCGGGCCCGGATGTCGCGCGTAACGGGGCCGGACTTCCCGGCGCCGATGAGCCGACCGTCCACCTGGCGGATGGCCACCACCTCGGCCGCGGTGCCGGTGAAGAAGGCTTCGTCCGCGGTGTAGACGTCGTAGCGGTTGAGCATCGTCTCCTGCACCTCGTAGCCCGCGCCGCGCGCGAGCTCGATGACCACGTCGCGCGTGACGCCCTTGAGGATGCCGGCGTAAGGGGGCGGCGTCGAGAGCTTCCCGTGCTTGACCACGAAGATGTTCTGGCCCGAGCCCTCGGCGACGCTGCCGCTGCTGTCGAGCATCAACACTTCGTCGGCGCCCGCCTGCACACCTTCGATCTTTGCCAGGATGTGCGCCAGGTAGTTGAGCGACTTGACCCGTGGCGAGAGCGCCTCGCGCTGCGGAATGGGTGTCCCGGCCGTGACCACCTTGAGCCCGGTCTCGTACACCTCCTCGGGCCACAGCTTGATCGTGTCGACGATGATGATGACCGACGGCCGCAGACATTTCCGCGGGTCGAGCCCGAGATCGCCCACGCCGCGGGTGACGATGTGGCGGATGTACCCCTCGGTGATGCCCGAGCGGCGCACCGCCTCCTCGGTCACCGCAGCCATCTCCTCGCGCGGAATCGGGACGGTCATCCAGATGGCCTGGGCGGAGTCGTACAGGCGCTCCATGTGTTCGGCAAGGCGGAAGATCTTGCCGCCGTAGATGCGGATCCCCTCGAAGACGCCGTCGCCGTAGAGGAGACCATGATCGTACACGGAGACGGTTGCCGTCTCGCGATCGTACCACTTCCCGTCGAGCCAGATGGTCGGCACTCCGGCTCCGGGCGTCGGGGCCTGCTTGGCAGGCTGGAGGGTTACGCTCATGCCGAGAATCTAATCACGCGACCGCCCCTCCGCAGCTTGAGCCCGCCCCGGCCGTGCAACCGAAGCAGTGGGGGCCGAGGGCGATGGCGCGGCCGGCGAGCCGGGCCGCGTCGAAGTCCCGGATGTGCCGCGGCAGGGTCTCGCCGACGGGCAGGTCGAGCATCTGGTTGAAGTCGCAGTCGTAGAGCGTGCCGTCCCAGCCCACGGACAGGGTCGTCCGGCACATGACGCCGGCGGCCGCCTCGGCGTTGAAGCCCTGCACCAGGCGCGCCAGGTAGGCCTCCGCCTGTCCCTTCTCGTCGAGATGCTCGAGGAAGCGACTGATGGGCATGTTGGTGATGGCGTACAACCGGTCGAACACGATACCGTACCGGCGCTCGAGCTCGCGCTTCCAGTCGCGCTCCGCGGCGCGCTGGTCAGGCGGCAGGAAGGCGCCGACGGGGTTGGTGACCAGGTTGAGCACCAGCCCGCTTCCAGCACGACCGTATCCCAGCCCGTTGAGCTCCCGCAGCGCGGCAATCGACTCGTCGAACACGCCCTCGCCCCGCTGGGCATCGGTCTGGTGTCCCTGGAAGTACGGCAGCGACGCGGTGATCTCGACCCGGTGCTCGGCGAGAAAGCCCGGAATCCAGCGATAGTTCGGCAGCCGCGTGATGGTGAGATTGCAGCGGTCGATGACCCGCCGGCCCAGGGCGCTCCCAGCCGCGACGATACGGCGGAATTCCGGGTGCAGCTCAGGCGCGCCGCCGGTGATGTCGAGCGTGGGGATGGGTCTCTCCGCCAGCACCCGGAGGCACGCGTCGACAATGTCCGGCGGCATCATCTCCGTGCGTTCGGGCCCCGCATCGACATGACAGTGCCGACAGGTCTGATTGCACTTCTTCCCGACGTTGATCTGGAGCACGTCGATCCCGGTGGCGACGAGCGGCAGGAGCCCGGCCGTGTCGAGCGCGGTCTCGAAGCTCCGCGTCAGCGGCAGCTCCGCCAGGCGGCGGCGCTGCGCCGCTCCCGTGGCCAGCGGGTGGTGCTGCTTCTGCAGGGTGGGCAGGACGCGCATCTACATCCCGAGCCGCTCGAGGTGGTTCCGCATCTGCACTCCATGCACCAGGGAGGAGCCGCCACGGATGGCCGCGGCCACGTGGACCGCCTCGGTCATCTGCTCCTCGTTGGAGCCGTGCTCCAGCGAGGCCGTGGTGTAGGCGTCGATGCAGTAGGGGCATTGCACCGCGTGGCTCACCGCCAGCGCGATGAGTGCCTTCTCCCGCGCGGTGAGCGCCCCTTCCGCGAACACGGCGCCGTACCAGGCCTGGAACTTCTCCCAGAGCTCGGGCGCGCCCTTGCCGACCTCCGCGAAGCGGGCGAGGTCGGGGGCGTGATAGTAGTGACTGGGATCCATGGTCGTTGTCGCGTTCCCGAGAGTTGCCGGACGATCAGGCCGCCGGCCCGCCGGGCGCGGGAGCGTCGAGCGCCTCGCGCACGCGACGGACCAGCAGGTCGGCCGTGAACGGCTTCTCGATGAGGGGATATCCACGGAGCGTGGCGGTGCGCCGGACGCTCTCGTCACTGGTATAACCGGTCATGAACAGCACCGGGACGCCCGGCCGGTGCCGGCACAACTCGTGGGCGAGCACCAGGCCGTCCATGTTGGGGAGCGCGAGGTCGGTCAGGACGAGGTGCACCTCGGGATGGCCGTCGGCCAGGAAGGCGAGCGCCTGGATGCCGTCGCCCGCCTCCACGACCGCGAACCCGCTTTCCCGGAGCGCCCGCGTCGCCACTTGCCGCACCTCGGGCTGGTCCTCCACGACCATCACGATCTCCCCGCGGCCGCCGCCGATGCCCGCCGAAAGGTCGGCCGCTGCGAGCGCCGTTTCGGTGGTGAGCGGAAGGTAGATCAAGAAGATCGATCCCTCGCCGGGCGCGCTGTGCGCCGCGATGTAGCCCCCGCTCTGGCGCACGATGCCGTAGACGGTCGACAGCCCGAGGCCGGTACCCTTTCCCACGGGCTTGGTGGTGAAGAACGGCTCGAAGATCCGGTCGAGCGTGACCGCGTCCATGCCGGTGCCCGCGTCCTGTACGACGAGCTCGACGTAGGATCCCGGCTTCACATCGGGCTCGAGCGGCAGCCGCCGGTCGCCGGGACCCAGCGTGGCCGCCGCGGTTCGGACACTGAGACGCCCGCCGTCCGGCATCGCATCCGCGGCGTTGAGCGCGAGGTTCAGCAGGACCTGCTCGAGCTGCCCCCGGTCGACCCGCACCTGCACCGCACCCGGCATCAGATCGAGGACGATCGTGTACTGGTCGCCCATCGTCCGGTGGAGCACAGGCTCGAACACCGCGACGGCCGAATTGAGATCCATGACCTCGGGTCTGAGGATCTGCCGCCGGCCGAAGGCGAGCAGCTGGGCCGTGATACGCGCCGAGCGCATGGCGGCGTCCCGGATGTGCTGCAGGTCGTCGCGGGCGACCCCGGGGATGTCTTTCAGGCGGAGGATGAAGTCGACCGCGCCCAGGACCACGGTCATCTGGTTGTTCACCTCGTGCGCCATCCCGCCGGCCAGCCGGCCCACCGACTCGAGGCGCTGGAGCGAGCGCACGGCCTCCTCGGCCCGCTTCTGCCCCGTGACGTCCCGAACGAAGCATCGCGCGTGCGTCATCCGACCCTCGTGCCAGTGCGCGCTGGCGTCGATCACCACGTCGCGCAGGTCGCCGTCGCGGCAGCGCATGCGCGACGCCAGGCCCTGGACGACCTCGCGCGCGCCGAGACGGGCGAGCATGGTGTCGGCAAGGGCGCGATCCACGTGCAGCTCGGCGAAGGGTTGCCCGACATACTCGGACGCCGCGTAACCGAGCATGGCGAGCTGCGCGCGATTGGCGCGCTGGACCACGCCGTCGGGGCCGATCCAGTTGAGCCCGATCGTCGCATTCTCGAAGAAGTCCGCCAGCTCCGTCTGACCGCGCCGGAGCGCCGCTTCGGCCTCGAGCTGGCGATCGAGCGCTTCCGCCGCCTCCTGCGCCGCGAGCTCCGACTCGGCCGCGGCCTCCTCGGCCCGGGCCGCCTCGTCCTCGGCGCGCTCGCGCTCCTCGTCCGCACGATCGGCTTCCGCCGCCGCCTGGAGGGCGGTCCGCTCGGCCAGGCGCATCGCCCGGAGGCGGGTCTCGCCCAGCCACGAGGTGGCGAGCCCGGTGAGGACAAACAGCAGGATCCCAACCGAGGTGACGCGATCGAACCCGGCCGCCCGGATCTCTCCCCCGAGGAAGACGAACGCGGAAATGACCGTGCCGAGGGCCGTGGCCAGCAGGGCCGGCCCGAGTCCGCCGTACCAGGCGGCGACGAAGATGCCGAAGAACAGCGTGATGAAGGGAAGGCGCTGACCCAGCCACGGCTCGAGCATCAACCGGAGGGAAGCGGTCGCGGTCACGGCCAGTACCGCGATCCCGTACCGCCGCCACCCGGCAACCGGGAGCGACCCCAGCAGCGCGAGCGAGGCGCGCGAGGTACGAGCGGGACGAGCGGACACTGCCACCTCGGACACGAAGGGGAGGGCCCCGCGGGTTTCGGCAAGAGCTCAGCGAAACATGGTGGGAGCCGGGAACCGACGGAAGGTGTGTACCGCAGTGCGTCCAACGGATGCTCGGTCGCGGTTGTACTTCGTGCGTTCCCCCGAAGCGATCCCGTTCTTCGCCCTGTCCGGAGGTGTCCCATGCGGTTGCGTCCGCTGACTCTCATTCTCGCCGCGTCGGTGGCGCTCGCGGCGCCGTCGCTCGCCGGATCCGCGGCTGCCCAGGACGGCTACGGACCCGAGTCGCGCGGCGGGCCTGGCGGCGCGAACGGCCCTGGCGGCGGGGGTGAGCCCGGCATGCGCCACCGCATGCGCGGCCCCGGACGCATGGCCTCGCTGGATCCCGTAGTGCTGAACGGGCCGCCGGTGCCGGCCGAGTTCGCCCGGATCGTCGAGCTTCCCGAGGATCACGTGGACCGCTACGCCCAGCTGTACGAGCGCTTCATGGCCTCGACCCGGCCACAGCGCGACAGTCTCACCGCACTGCGACGCGACCTGCGTTCCGCCTTCGAGCAGGGAGACCGGGAGGCCGGCCGACAGCAGCTCGGGCAGCTTCGCTCGCTGACCGACGACCTCCAGCGACACCAGGCCACGTTCGACGAGACCCTGCACCCGTTGCTCGCGAAAGACCAATGGAAGCGGTACCAGCATTGGCGGGACGACGAGCGGAAGCGGGCTCAGAAGGAGCGCCAGGAGCGGCGCCAGGGGCTCCGGGGGGACGAGCCGCCAGCCTGAGGCGGCGGCGTGCGTGACTGGCTCAGCCGGGCGCGAGGGGCGCCCTCCAGGCGCCGGACGTCTCAGGGCAGGATCGCGATACCGACGCCGAGGCTCCACTGGGCCACCGACCCGCCATCCGGGAAGACCTGGCGGCGGGTGAGGTCCACGCGCAAGCCGGCGCGACGCTCCAGCGGAATGATTGCCGCGATGGCGGCCTGGAGGCCGGGAATGATCTCGGTTGACTCTCCGACATCCATGCGGGTGCCCATGCCGGCCTTGAGGACCAGTCTGGCCGGGCCAACCGCCTGCGTGCGCGCGAAGCCCGCGTCGATCAGGAGCCGCGCCGTTCGCCCGGCGAGCGCGGCCGGGAAGACGCCGACCGCCAGATCGATGCCGAGGCCGTGCCGGGAGACCTCCGTGCGCCGGTAGGTAAAGGCGACGGCATGCCCGGGCAGCCCGAGATAGCGCTCGACCGATCCGCCCTCGAGGACCGAGGACTGGGCCGAGCCGCCTTCCGACGTGGCGGCAAGGAGCAGGCAGGACAACAGGGCGGACGCGGGCGACAGGCGCATGGGACACGATCGGCAGCCCCCGTGGCCGCCGCGTGCCCCAGGCGTGACCTGGCGCCAGGCGCGTCTAGGCTTCGCCCTGCTGGTGGGCCTCCACGAACCAGAGCCACTTGTCCACGCCGCGGGAGATCTCGGTCAGGATGTCGGCGCTGTCGGCGTCCTCGAGCTCGTTCATCTCCTCGATACCCACCCGGGCCGTCCGGCCGAACTGGGCCAGCGCGTCCGACAGGGCCGCCACGTGCTCCGAGCCGGCCGAGAGCGCGAGCGGATAGTCGATGAGCGAGGAGCGCTTCGCGACGATGCCCACCGTCCCCTCGGCGATCCCGCCGAGTTGCACGACCCGCTCGGCGATCAGGTCGACATACTCCTCGACGTCCTCGTTGATCTCGTCAAACAGCTTGTGCAAGGCGATGAACGTGGGCCCCTTCACATTCCAGTGAGCCTGCTTGCACTGGGTCTGCAGGTCGATACAGTCGGCGAGCCGTTGGTTGAGCAGCTCGACCGCCTCCCGGCGGGCGGCCTCCGGCAGGTCGTTCTTGGTCGGGTAGAGGCGGCCCGCGAGGGCGCGGGAGTCCGCGCCGTCGCGAGATGCCGGCTGGGCGCTCCGGCGCGCGGGGGCAGTACGGGTAGTCATGGTGGTGCCTCCATCGGTGATCGCTCAGCGCCGATGCCGCACGGACAAGGCGGAGACGGCGGAGCGGAGGGCGACGAAAGGATCGTCGGACAGCTGGATGCCATCCGTAAGATAAATCGGATTGAGCGTGAGCGACTTCTGGAGCTCGTCGGGACGAGCGGGGCCGTCTTCCCTTTTGGCCGTTGACTGTATCTTTCACAGCATGATTACCGCCGACCTCCTCACCCAGATTTCCCTCTTCGCCCCGCTGCCGGAAGACGAGCGCGTGTCGATCGCCGACCGCGCCGCCGACGTGCGGCTCGGAGCGGACGAATACCTGCTCATCGAAGGTCAGACGCCCGCGTTTTTCGGCCTGCTCGAGGGACGGATCGACGTCTCCAAGGTGGTGGGCGGCCGCGACCAGCGGCTGACGACCTATGGCCCCGGTGACTACTTCGGCGAGGTGCCCCTGCTGCTGGGCGCGCCGGCTCTCGCCAGCCTCAAGGCGACGGAACCCGCGCGCCTCATGCGGCTCGACGCGCAGGACTTCCTCGAGATGGTCTCCCAGTGCCGGGTCCTGAGCGGCGAGATCTCGCGGACCATGGCCACCCGCATCGCCCGACTGCAGCAGGTAGCCGTCGACGCACCGTCGACGATGGCCACGGTGATCGGTCATCCCACCGATCCGGCCTGCTACAGTCTGCGCGAGTTCCTGACGCGGAACAGGGTACCCTTCACCTGGCACGAAAACGGCCACGCGCCGCCTGGGGCACCGCCGCAACCGGCCACCGTGATCCTGGCGAACGGCCGCCGCCTCGAGCTGCCGACGTTCCGCGTGCTCGCCGAGGCGCTGGGCATGCAGACCAGCCCGAAGCACGAGGTGTACGACGTTGCCATCGTGGGCGGGGGCCCGGCCGGGCTGGCGGCGGCGGTGTACGCCGCGTCGGAAGGGCTCCAGACCCTGCTGGTCGAGCGCACCGCGTTGGGCGGGCAGGCCGGAACCTCCTCGCGGATCGAGAACTATCTCGGCTTCCCCGGCGGCCTGACCGGCGAAGATCTGAGCAACAGAGCTTACCAGCAGGCCTTCCGGTTCGGCGCGGAGATGCTGGTCGCCCGGTCAGTGGCGCGGTTCGAGGCCGCGGAGCGCGGCTCGCCGGCACCACATGCGGTCGTGCTCGATGGCGGCACGCGCGTGCGCGCCCGCGCCGTCATTCTGGCCACCGGCGTCGAGTGGCGGAGACTGGACATCCCGGGGCTCGAGCGGCTGGTCGGCCACGGGGTCTATTACGGCGCGGCGCGCGCCGAGGCGCTCCGGCTCCGGGGGCGGAAGGTGCACCTGATCGGCGGCGGGAACTCCGCCGGCCAGGCGGCGATGCTGTTCTCCAGCTATGCCGAGTCGGTGACGATGCTGGTGCGCGGGTCGTCGCTCGCGGCCAGCATGTCCCAGTATCTCGTCGACCAGCTCGCCGCCAAGGGGAACGTCACGGTGGAGTGCGGCGCCGAGGTCGTAGGGGTCGAGGGCAGCGACGGGCTGGAGGCGATCCACGTCGTATGCGGGCCGGGGAGAAGCCAGGAGCGGCGGCCGAGCGACGGCCTGTTCGTGTTCATCGGCGCCCGCGCGGAGACCTCATGGCTGCCGGAGGTCTTGATCCGCGATCAGTGGGGTTACGTCTGCACCGGCCGCGATGTGGTGGACCTGCTGCAGGAGCGCCCGGCCGCCACCTGGCCGCTCGCGCGCGACCCGTACCTGCTGGAGACCAGCATCCCCGGTGTCCTCGCCGCCGGCGACGTGCGCCATGGGTCCATCAAGCGGGTCTCGGCAGGCGTGGGCGAAGGCAGCATGGCCGTCGCCGTCGTGCACCAGTACCTGGCCGAGCAGCGCGCGGCACGCGCGGCCCCGGAACCAGTCGGCGCCGCTCGCTAGCGCGGCGTCCACTGCGGATCGGCGCCGAACAGCCCGTCCACCACTCCGATCCGATAGGCCAGCGCCAACCCCACGAGCACGCTGATGACGCCCGAGGCCAGCCGGAGCTTGTGCGGCAGACCGGCAAATCGGGTCCCCGCGACTGCGTCCGCGTACGCGAGCGGCCAGGCGATGCCCGCGGTGATGAGCATCATCCCCGCGATGGTCCCGAGGCCGAACACCAGCAGATAGAGGACCGCCCAGCCGGTGTTGCCGATGGTCGCCAGCACCAGCAGCGCCACCGCGGCCGATCCGGCCAGCCCGTGCACCACCCCCACGATCAGCGGACGTACCGTCTGGTAGAGCCCGAGTCCGCCCAGCCGCCGGTCGAGCCGGGCGAGCGGCGTCTGGTCGGGCGCGTGCGGATGCGCCTCGGGCTGGTGCCCGTGGGCGTGCGTGTGCACGTAGTCGCCATGAGGATGCGGGTGGGCGTGCACCTGGCCGGGCGGGCCGCCCGGGGGCGTCGCGCTCTCGGTGATCTGCCGCAGCACACCGGTCAGATTCATGAATCCGAGGACGATCAGCATCACCCCCACCGACAGCTCGAGTGACAGGCCGACCCGCGGCGGAATGACCCACCCGAGCAGGATGATCCCCGCCCCGACCACCAGGATCGTGAGCGTGTGGCCTACGCCCCAGAGCGCGCCGATCATCGCGGCTCCCGCCGCCGTCCGGTGCCGGGAGACGATGGTCGTCACCGCGATGACGTGGTCGGGATCGGTGGCGTGCCGCATGCCGAGGAAGAACCCCAGCACACAGATGGCGAGCAGGCTCGTCATGACGCGCCGCCGGCGACCGCTGCGCCGCCGGCCACCGCCGCGCCGCGCGCGGACTGGAGGCCCGCCTCGAGCAGCGCCAGATAGTCGCTCATTCCCGCCCCGGTCTTCGCCGACACCCCCAGCGTCCGCATGCCGGGGCGCACGGACTGGATGCTGGCGAGCGCGGCATCCCAGTCGAACCCCACCGGCTCGGCGAGGTCGATCTTGGTCAGCAGGGCGACATCCGAGGTGTTGAAGATGGTGGGATACTTGAGTGGCTTGTCCTCGCCCTCGGTGACGGAGAGCACGACCAGGCGCATGCTCTCGCCCAGATCGTAGGAGGCCGGGCAGACCAGGTTGCCCACGTTCTCGATGAACAGGAAGTCGAGCTCGCCGAGCGTCCAGCCGTCGAGTGCGCTCTCCACCATGGCGGCCTCGAGGTGGCAGACGGTTCCGGTGGTGATCTGCCGCACCGGCGCGCCGCTCCGCGCCAGCCGCGCGGCGTCGTTCTCGGTGGCCAGATCACCCACCAGCGCAGCGACGCGGAAGCGCGGGCGAAGCCGGGTCAGCGTCTGTTCCAGCAGCGACGTCTTCCCGGCGCCCGGGCTCGACACCAGGCTGACCACGAACACACCCGCGTCGCGGAACCGCTCGCGGAGGCCGCGGGCCACGACGTCGTTCTGCTTGAGGATGTTCTTGCGCACTTCGACGAGGCGTGGCTCGTGGCTCATGTTTCGATCTCCAGGGCAACCAGCTCCAGCTCCCGGCCGTGATCCACCTGCGGCGTGGGGGTGCCGCACTCCGGGCAGCAGAACGACTGCATGCTGTCGAGCGGGCGCTGCGCCTGACAGCACGGGCAGAAGACGACGATCGGCACCTGCTCGATCACCAGCCGCGAGCCCTCCAGCGGAGTCTGCAAGGACGCCATCTCGTACGACGCGAGCAACGCCTCGGGCACCACCCCGGCCAGTGGGCCGATCCTGACGTGGACCGCGCAGACACGCCCGCTCTGCCGGCCGGCCTCCTCCTGAGCGAGGTCCACCAGGCTCATCGCGATCGAGAGCTCGTGCATGGCCCCAGCGCGCCGAGCGCGGCTTGTCCGAGACTGATCCCGCCGTCGTTCGGCGGGACGCGGTGGTTGATCCAGAGCCTCAGGCGCGTCCGCTCGAGCAGGGTGGCCAGCTCGTCGAGGAACACGGCGTTCTGGACCACGCCGCCCGACGCGGCGACCGTATCGAGCCCGTGCGCGGCGCAGAGGTCGGCGGCAGCATCGCAGAATCCACCGGCCAGCCCGCGATGGAAGGCGCGGGCGATCTCGTTCCGGTCACGTCCCCGCAGGCGGTCGTCGATGACGGCGCGGAGCAATGGCCGCCAATCCAGTTCGGCGCCGTCGAACGGACAGGGATACGGCTCGACCGGCCGCGACGCCCGGGCGAGCTGTTCGAGCCACATCGCCGCCTGGCCCTCGAAGGTGACCGGGCGGGTGAACCCCAGCAGCGCTGCCACGGCGTCGAACAGGCGCCCCGCGGAGGTGGTGGCGAAGACACGGGTACCGGTTTCGAGCAGCCGGCGCGACGCCTCGTAAGGCGAGCGGAACTCGAACGGCGCCCGGGTGAGATCCGGCAGCCCCTCGAGCTGGCCGACGAAGCCGGCGGCGGCCTGCACCGGCTGCCGGGCGGCCGCGTCCCCGCCCGGCAGCGCGGCGGGGCGGAGATGGGACACCCGCTCGAACCCCTCGCGAATGCTCCCGGCAAACAACTCCCCGCCCCAGATCGTCCCGTCATCGCCGTAGCCGGTGCCGTCCAGGCTGATCCCAAGCACCCGCTGGTCCCACGCACCGCGCTCCGCGAGCACCGAGGCCACGTGAGACCGGTGATGCTGCACCACGACCTCCTCGGCCGCACCCACCACCGCGGCGAACGCGCTCGAGCGGTACTGCGGATGCGCGTCCCGCACCACCAGCAGCTCGGCGGCCGGGACGGCGTACATGGCCAGCAGGTCGTGGATCGTCGCCTCAAGAGCGCGGCAGGCATCGTAGTGCTCCAGATCGCCGATGTGCTGGCTCACGAACGCCTGGCCGTCCACGACCAGCGTGATCGCATTCTTGAGATCGGCCCCGAGCGCGAGCACTGGCCGGGAGACCGGGAGCGTCGCGACCGCGCCGGGGGCGTAGCCGCGGCTCCTGCGAAGGATCATCGGCCCGAGCCGCCCGCACCGCACGACCGAGTCCTCGACCCGCCGGGCGATGGGCCGCTCGCCCACGAGGAGGCCGTCGGCGAGGCCGGCCAGGCGCTCGCGGGCATCGTCGTCCTCGTACGCGATCGGCTCGCTCGACCGGTTGGCGCTGGTCAGGACGAGCAGGTCGGGCGCGCCGGCGGCAAAGAGCAAATGGTGCAGCGGCGTGTAGGGGAGCATCACACCGAACTCGTCGGTGTCGGGCGCCACGTGGGGCAGCGCGACACGGCCCGGGGCGAGAACGATCGGCGCAGCCGCGCTCGCGAGCAGTGCCTCCGCCTCGGGCGTGAGCTCGACCAGGGCGCGCGCCTCGGCCAGGTCCCGCGCCATGAGCGCGAACGGCTTCTCCTTGCGGAACTTCCGGTCGCGGAGTGAGGCGACGGCGGTGGGGTTTCGGGCGTCGCACGCGAGGTGGTAGCCGCCGAGGCCCTTGATGGCGAGGATGGCGCCGGCGCGAAGGAGGCGGGCGGCGTGGGCGATGGCGGCGGTGGTTCCGGAGTCACCCTGAGTCCGTTCGCTACGCTCAGGATGAACTCCGCGATCGGGCGATGCCTCTGAGTTTGCCCCCTTCGCTTTGCTCAGGGTGACTCCCGGCGTGGTGAGCCGATACCCCGGCCCGCACGCCGGACACGCCACCGGCTGTGCGTGGAACCGCCGGCTCCCCGGATCGTGATACTCGTGCGCGCAGCGCGCGTCCATCGTCCACGCGGCCATCGTGGTCGCCGCGCGGTCGTACGGCAGCCGCAGGACGATCGAGTAGCGCGGGCCGCAGTCGGTGCAGTTGATGTAGGGATACCGATGCCGCGGGTCGGCCGGATCGAAGAGCTCGCGAAGACAGCGCGCGCACGTCGCCAGGTCCGGCGAGATGGCCGCCGTGGGCTGGTCATGGGCCTGGCTGGCGCGGATGACGAAATCGTCGAGCCCGCTGGGCTCCGCGGCGTCGACGTCGATGGCCGTGATGCTCGCGGCGGCCGGCGCCTCGGTGCGGAGCTCCTGGAGAAAGGCGTCGACGCGATCCCGATCGCCCTCGAGGCGGATCTCGACGCCCTCGTCCCCGTTCAGCACCCAACCGGCCAGCGTGTTGGCGCGTGCGAGCCGGTAGACGAACGGCCGGAAGCCGACGCCCTGCACTACGCCGCGCACGAGGACCGTGCAGGCGCTCGTCATCCGCCGCCTTTACTCGCCCACCGTGCAGCCGCGGCCCTGCCACCCGACCTGCACCACGGCGCCGTCCTCGACCAGGACCGGTACGGTGCGCTGGGGGCCGGCCACCGCGCGCAGGCGCTCGCGCGCCGTGCGGTCCGCCTCCACGTCGTACTCGACGAAGGCCGCGCCCCGCATCTCCAGCCACTCTCGCATGTCCCGGGTATAGGGACAGCCGGGCGTGCCGTACAACTCGACGTGCTTCATTGACCGAGCTCCTCCAGGCTCTCCCGCATCGTGTGGTAGATCGACGCCTGGACCTCCTGGATTCGCGGGATATAGTCCGAACCCACCACGACGTAGTGATCGGCCAGTGCCTGCCGCCGGATCTCGCCGCCATCGTAGCCCAGCAGCGCCACCGTCAGCAGCCCACGCTTCCGCGCCTCGGCCAGGGCCATGATGACGTTGCGGGAGCCGCCGCTGGTCGAGATGGCCACGGCGACGTCCCCCGGCTCGGCATGGGCGATGAGCTGGCGGAGGAAGACCACGTCGGTCCCCACGTCGTTGGCGATGGCGGTCACCGTGGCGGCCTCCAGCGAAAGTGACAGCGCCGGGACCGGCCGCATTCCCGGCGGTGGGGCCACGCAGTCGATCGCCCAGTCGTTGGCATCGGTGGCCGAGCCGCCGTTGCCGAAGAGAATGAGCTTCCCGCCCCGGCGGAGCCGCTCGTGCATGGCCATGGTGGCCGCGCCGATGTGCTCGGCCTCCTCGCCGGCGACCTTTGCGCGGAGCGCCGCGTCGTCGGCCACCTTCATCAGGATCGAAGAGGCGACCTGGCCCTCGAGATCCGCCGGCGCCTGTTTGTCGCGGCCCAGGAACGGGTAGAGGAAGCCGGACTGGCCGACGTCGTGGCCCAGCTCGCGGTGCTCGAAGAAAACGTGCACCGTCTCCCAGAGCGTGTGGTACAGAACCTCGATGAGCTCCTGGTGGACGAACGCATTCGCGCTGCCGGCCGCGACCGCGTACGAGCCCTCCACTCCGGGGAGGGCGAAAGTCATGGCGCCCCGGGCGGCCGCGCGGGCGAGCGCCAGCCGCACCTCCTCGTCGCCGTCGGGCGGCCCAAAGCCCATGACCATGTCATCCGGCCGGACGAGCGCCTCGAGCCAGGGGCCGAACAACAGGCTCAGGTCGAGCGCCGGCAGCGCCCGCTTGCCGACGATGACGGGATGCACGAACTCGACCGAGACGTGCTGCGCGTCGGTCGCATACGGTCCCCGGCCGAATGCCAGCAGCCGGCCGCCGCGGAGGAAGCGCTCCGACATCTCGTGGCACGCCGCCGCGAGCCGCGGCGCCTCGCGGGCGAAGAACGCCTGGAAGAGCGCGTTGCGTGCGAGGAGGCGGTGCTCCACCCGGGCTGCCAAGTCCATTGTGGGAGGCATGCCCCCTTCGCTCCGCTCAGGGTGGCTCACCCATGCCTCGGGGCTCATCAGCAGATCCTCGGCAGCGGGTCGCCCACGAGCATGTCGACGATCCGCGTCCCGCCGTACCGGGTGCCCACCAGCACGGCGCCCGAGGGCTCGTCGCGAATCTCACCGATGATCACCGCCTCGGCGCCGCCCTCGACGCCTCGCAGCGCCTCGATCGCCCGGTCGGCCTGGTCCGCTGCGATGACGGCGAGGAACTGGCCCTCGTTGGCGATATGAAGCGGATCGAGGCCGAGCAGCTCGCAGGCCCCGCGGACCTCGGCACGGACCGGGATCGACTCCTCGGCGAGGTGCACCGCGAGGCCGCTGTCGAGCGCCAGCTCGTTGAGCGACGTGGCGACGCCGCCGCGCGTCGGATCCCGCATCCAGCGGATGCCCGGCCCCACCGCCGCGGCCAGCGCCTCGATCAGCGGGAACACCGAGCGAGTGTCCGAGCGGAGGTCGGCCTCGAGGTCGAGCTCTCCGCGCGCGAGCAGGATCGTGATCCCGTGGTCGCCGATCGGACCGGACAGGAGGACCTTGTCTCCCGGTCGCGCGGAACGGGCAGCCAGGGAGACGCTTGGGAGCGGCTGCCCGATGCCGGTCGTGGTGATGTAGCACCGGTCCACCTTGCCGTGCTCGACGACCTTGGTGTCGCCGCCCACGACCGCGATGCCCGCCGCGCGTGCCGCCTGGGCCATCGCGCGCACCTCACCGGCGAGGACGTCGGTGGGAAGCCCCGCCTCCAGCACGAAAGTCGTCACCAGCGCGACCGGCCGCGCGCCGCTCACCGCCAGGTCGTTCACCGTGCCGTTCACCGCCAGCCCGCCGATCGACCCACCGGGGAACACCAGCGGGGTGACGACGAAGCCGTCGGTGGTGATCACGACGGGAGCGCCGCCCACCAGGACGCGGGCCGCGTCGCTCAGCCGGTCACCCTCGCCGGTGGCCTGAGGCTCGAAGAGCAGCGGCGCGAACAGGCCGTCCACCAGCCGCCGCGACGCCTTGCCGCCGGCGCCGTGGGCCATCTCGATCTGGGAGTCGCGGAACCGGATCGGGGGAGAGGCGCGATCCGGCGAGGTCTCGTCCCTCAGGCCGGGGTCAGGATCCGCAGCGAGGCCGCGGTCTTCCGATGCTCGTAGTTGTAGTAGGCTGCGCATGAGCCTTCCGAGGAGACCATCAGTGCACCGACCGGGTGCTCCGGCGTGCACTCCTTGCCGAACAGCTTGCACTGGGCGGGCTTGAGCACTCCCTTGAGCACCTCGCCGCACTGGGCGGCCTTGGGATCGGTCACCCGCACGCCCTCGACGTTGAACACCCGCTCCGCGTCCCACCTGGCATACGCGTCTCTCAGCCGGAGGGCCGACTGCGAGATGAAGCCCAGCCCGCGCCACTCGAAGTAGGGCCGGAGATCGAACACCTCGGCCATCGCGCCGAGCGCGGCACGGTTTCCTTCCCACGGCACGACCCGCTTGTACTGGTTCTCGACCTCGGTGCGGCCCTCCTTCATCTGGCGGAGCAGCATCACGACCGCCTGGAGCAGGTCGAGCGGCTCGAAGCCCGAGACCACGATCGGCTTGCCCTCGTCCTTGGCGATCCACTCGTACGGGCGGCAGCCGATGACCGTGGAGACGTGCCCCGGTCCGATGAAGCCGTCGAGCCGCATATCGGGCGAGTCGAGGATGGCCCGGATGGCCGGGATGATGGTGACGTGGTTGCAGAAGACCGAGAAGTTCTCGATGCCCTCCGCCTTGGCACGCATCAGGGTCAGTGCCGTGGAGGGGGCGGTGGTCTCGAAGCCGATCGCGAAGAACATGACGTGGCGGTCGGGGTTGGTGCGGGCCAGCTTGAGCGCGTCGGTCGGCGAGTACACGATCCGAACGTCGAGCCCCCGCGCCTTGTGCTCGAGCGGGCTCCCGTGCGCACCCGGCACCCGCATCATGTCGCCGAACGCGGCGAAGATCACCTCGGGGCGCCGGGCCAGCGCGAGTCCGTCGTCGATCCGGCCCATCGGCAGGACGCAGACCGGGCACCCGGGCCCGTGGATCAGCTCGATGTTCTCCGGCAGCACGTCCTTGAGGCCGAAGCGGTAAATGGCGTGCGTGTGCCCGCCGCACACCTCCATCAGACGATAGTGCCGCCCCGGATCGGCGAGGCGGCGGATCTCGTCGCGGGTCTTCGCGATGAGGTCTGAATCGCGGAATTCGTCGACGAACTTCACGGGTCCCTCCCTTCGAGACCGTAGCCGCGGACCTCCTCCATCGCGGCCGCGTCCTCCCCGAGCACGGCGAGCATGCGCATCTGATCCTCGGCCTCGCGCTCGCTGATCCGGCTCATGGCGAAGCCGACGTGGATGAGGACCCAGTCACCGACCGCGGGCAGGTCGTCCTGGAGCAGCCCGAGGTCCACGCGCCGGCGCACGCCGCTCACGTCCACCATGGCGAGGTGCACGGGGGGGTCGGTGATCAGGTCGACGATCCTACCGGGAATGGCCAGGCACATGAGCGTCTCGTCCTCCAGTCCTATTTGCGGGCGACGCAGTCGAATGTCAACCGAGATCCGATGCCGGGCCATGGCGTAGGGGCGCGCTCACGCCGGTCGGGGGGCTACGCGCCTGCCAGGCGACGGGCTGCGGGAACTCCGGGCCGTCAGGGCGGGGCGTTGGTCGTAAGCTAGCCGCTTTTCCGGTCCGGGTAAGGCGATCGGCCCGCGCCACCTCCGCAGGTAGCCTCGCCCGATCGGGGATAGTCCGCCCGACTGGCGAACCGGCGAGTCCCCGATGATCTTCACCACGCACCACGGCTTCGTCTGGTCCACCACTGCCGACGGGTTCCACCCGATGACGCCTGGCTCCACCTCGGATGAAGGCGCCAGGTCGGTCGCCTGGCTGGTGCTGTTGTCCTGCCTGCTGTTCGCGTATGCCGCCACCCGTGCCGCCCTGGTTCCCATCACGTGGGACGAAGCCTTCAGCTATCTCGAGTTCACCCGCAAAGGCCTGCTGCTGCCCGTCGGGCATTTCCGGGCGATGGCGGCCAACAATCACTACCTCAACACCTGGCTGACCTACCTTACGACCGGTGTGCTGGGCGTGAGCGAGCTCACCCTCAGGCTTCCCGCCCTGGCGGCGTACGTGCTGTTCCTCTACTACACGGCTCGTCTCTGCCACGAACTGACTTCGCCGCTGCAGCGGGTCGCCGCCTTCCTCGTGCTCAACGGCAATCCCTATCTGCTGGACTACTTTTCGCTCTCCCGAGGCTATGCCCTGGCCTATGGGCTGCTGGCGGGGAGCCTCTGGTACCTGTACCGCTTCCTCCAGGCCGATCTCCAGCCCCGGTACAGCCGCGCCAGCCTCGGCTTCGCCATCGTCGCGGTTGCGGCGCACCTGACGCTGATCCACTTCCTCATCTCGCTCGTGATCGTCATCCTGCTCACGACCATCGTGTGCGCGCCTGCCGACTGGGGCGGGCGTCGGCGCGCGGCGTACGCCGTGAGGGTCAACGCCGTCGGGCTGGCAGCGGTCGCCCTTTCCCTCGTGCCGGCCGCGTATCTGATCCGCAAGCTGCAGCACGTCCGCTCGTTCTTCTATGGCGGCACGAGTTTCTGGCACGACACCGTCCTCGACGTCCTCGATGCCTCGCTCTACGAGAAGCCCTACCGGGCGCTGGCGGGGCCATGGATGGGCACATTCTCGTTTCGGGTGAGCGACCTGCTGGGTATCCTTGCGATCGTCGTGATGGCCGTCGCGCTGTGGGTGTCGATCCAACGAATCGCGCGGCAGCGCCGGCCGAGCGACCTGTATCTGCCGGCCGTCGTCTTCCTGCTCTGCTCCTGCGCGCTTGCACTGGTGCTCCAGCATCACCTGTTCGGCGTCCTCTACCTGAAGCGCCGCACCGGAATGTACCTCCTCATTCTCGGCGCGTTCGTCCTGGTGCTGCTGGCTGACGCGATGGTCCGCTCGGGCAGGAAGTGGCGCTATGCCCTTCCGGTCGTCGCCATCCTCGTCACGCTGCATCTGGTCAACTGCCTGAACCTGGCCTACGCGCTCGAATGGAAGCAGGACGCGGACGTAAAGCGGATGCTCGCCGATATCGCCGCGGCGAGGATGCGCATGCCTGACGATCATCGCCCGACGGTGCTGGGAGTGAACCTGGAATTCGAGGCGCCGCTCAACTTCTATCGCCGGGTCGATGCCCTGACCTGGCTGAACCCGGCCGACCGGCGGATGAAGTTCCACCAGCTGAGCGACTTCTATCTGTACTCGGAAGCAGATTGGGGAGCCGTCACCGCCGATTCGTTCGTGGTGCTGCAGACCTATCCGCTGAACAACAGCCGGTTGCTGCGCCGCAAATGGCGACCCTCGCATCGCGAGATCATGTTCGAGAAGACGCTCGCGTTCGACGCGCCCCCGGACTCGCTGACGACCCTGGAGACAACCTCCGAGGCCAATGCGTTCAGCGGGCGCCGGAGCGGCGTGACCGACAGGCATCGTCGCCGGAGCGGAGGGATCAGCTACGCTCCCCATGTCACGCCCGAGACCGCGGCGCGGTCGCTGGTCGACGTGGGGGCGATGGTGTGGGTGACGAGCCTGGGGAACGCCACCGCGCAGGTGGTGGTCGCCTTTCAGCGGGACGGGACACCCTATTCGTGGCAGACGCTGACGCTGCAGGACGTGGCAGGCCGCGCGCGCGCCTGGGTCCCCCTGAAGCTCACCGCCTTCGTGCCACTGGACGTGCGGGAGGGCGATCGAGTCTCGGTGTACCTGGAGAACAAGCAAGACCCGGTCTACATCGACGACCTGGCGATGCGGTGGGTTACGGCTCGCTAGCGCGAGCTAGATCCGCGCCCGCCGCAGCAACTGCGCGTTGACCGCCACGATCACCGTGCTGAGCGACATCAGCACCGCACCGGCCGCCGGCGAGAGCAGGATGCCCGCGCGGGCGAGCACCCCTGCCGCGAGCGGGATCGCGACGATATTGTAGCCGCTGGCCCACCAGAGGTTCTGCACCATCTTCCGATAGCTCACCCGCGAGAGCGCGATGATCCGCGGGACGTCGCGCGGGTCGCTCCGCACGAGCACGATGTCCCCGGCTTCGACCGCGACGTCCGTCCCGGCCCCGATCGCGATGCCGACGTCGGCCGTGACCAGCGCCGGGGCATCGTTGACCCCGTCGCCCACCATGGCGACGCGCTTCCCCTGCCGCTGCAGCTCCTGGATCCTGGCCGCCTTCTCGTCAGGCAGCACCTGGGCGAGGACGGTCTCGATGCCCAGTTGCCGGGCCACGGCGTCGGCCACGGGCTTCGCGTCGCCGGTGAGCATGGCGACCGCGATGCCCAGGTCGTGCAGCCGGCGAATCGCCTCGACGGACTCGGGCCGGATGGCGTCCGCCACGGCGAACGCGGCCAGCACGCGACCGCCCTCGAGCAGGTGGATCACCCCCTGCCCCTGGGTGGCGGCCGCGTCGGTGAACTCGGTGAACCCGGCCGGCAGGTCGGCGCCCAGCCGGCCGAGCAGGTTCGGCCCGCCGATGGCCAGCCGCCGTCCATCGACAACGGCCTGGACCCCGTAGCCGGGAATCGCCTCGAATCCGCCGGCGCGGGGGAGCTCGAGCCCGCGCTCGCGCGCGGTCGCCACTACGGCCCGCCCGACCGGATGCTCGGCGTCCTGCTCCAGCGCGGCGGCGAGGCGGAGCACGTCCGCCTCGTCGAGCCCCTCCGACGCGCGAATGCCGACCACCCGGTGCTCGCCCAGCGTAAGCGTTCCGGTCTTGTCGAAGACCACCATGTCGAGGAGCCGAGCCTCCTCGAGCCCTCGCCGGTCACGCACCAGCAGCCCGTTGCGGGCGCCCAGCGTGGTCGAGATCGCGATGACCAGCGGCACCGCGAGCCCCAGCGCGTGCGGGCAGGCGATCACCAGCACCGTGACGAGCCGCTCGATGGCGAACGCAGCGTCCGCGCCTGCCGCGAGCCAGCCGACGAAGGTCAGCGCGCCCGCCCCGAGCGCCACCATGGTAAGCCAGGACGCGGCGCGGTCCGCCAGGGCCTGGGCTCGGCTGCGGGACTGCTGCGCCTGGTCGACGAGCCGCATGATCCCGGCGAGCATCGTCTGCTCTCCGGTGCCGGTCACCTGGACCCGTAACGCGCCCGCATCGTTCACGGTCCCCGCGATCACCCGGTCGCCAGGATTCTTCTCGAGCGGCCGGGACTCGCCCGTGATCATCGACTCGTTGACCCGGCTGTGCCCCTCCGACACCGCGCCATCCACCGGGATCCGCGCCCCCGGACGGACCAGAGCCAGGTCGCCCGGCTGCAGGGCGGCAACCGGCACCTCCTCCTCCCGCTCGCGGCCGGCCTCGCGCACGATCCGGACGGCCGTGTCGGGCAGCAGCCTGGCCAGCTCGGCGAGGGCGCCCTGCGCCTGGGTGACGGATCGCATCTCGATCCAGTGTCCCAGCAGCATGATCGTGACGAGCGTGGCGAGCTCCTCCCAGAGCGGCATCCCGGGATAGCCCAGCGTCACGGCGAGGCTGAAGACGAAGGCCACCGTGATGGCGAGCGCGATCAGCGTCATCATGCCCGGGAGGCGGGCCCGGAGCTCGTCCCATGCGCCCGCGATGAAGGGCCGGCCGCCGTAGAGGAAGACGGCGGTGCCGAGGACCGGAGGGGCCAGGTGTGCGCCCGGAAACCGCGGCGGCGCGTAGCCGAACGCATTGGGGAGCATGTGACCCCAGATGAGCGTCGGGATCGTCAGGGCGAGCGAGAGCCAGAACTTGTCGCGGAACATCGCGACGGAGTGACCGGCGTGCTTGTCGTGCCCACCCGGTGATTCGCGCTCGCCGTGACGGTCGTGGCCCTGGTGCCCCGCGTGCGGCGGCCCCGGCGCCGGCGGCGACTCGGTGACGCCTTCGGCCTGGGCCCCGGAGGGATGATGCTGATGATCGCGCATGGCCGCGCTCCGTCCTGGAGTTGGGTCTGATATCTCAATGATGATCCGGGGTGTCCGCATCGTGCCCCGGCGAGTCGGCGTTCGGTGTCATCCCGCTCATGTCCCCGTGACGCATCTCGCGATCCATCGTGTGTGCCCCTTCGAGCAGGCCAGGACGCACCCGCAGAAAGACGGCCAGGCCCAGCGGCGTCCGGCTGCCGTAAGCGTTCTCGAGGGCGGCCGGGACCACATTGAGCGCCCCGCGCGCTCCCAGCCCGAACTTCGCGCCGTGGAATCCGGCGAACTCGCGGACGTATCCCAGCGAGATCGTGCCGAGGTCGAATTCCCGACCCTCGAAGGGTGCACCGAGCGCGAGGTCTTCGCCGCTCTTGCGCACGTACTCCACGCGCCCGAAGACGCTGTTCGCCTGGTCGAGCTGGAGGTTCGACTCGGCCAGGACGCTGTGCTCCCATTGTCCCGCGCCGCCGCCAGCGGCCATCACGTGTTTGTTCGCTCCGTAGATGAGCGCGGAGGCCCACTCTCCCTGTCGGCCCAGGCGCACCGTATGGAGGATCGACCCACCGATCCGGTGCTGGTTCTCGTCCGGATGCAGCGCCTCGGGCTGCTTGAGGTAGCCATAGCTCGTGCTCAGCGCCCACTGCGGTGTCGGGTTGACCGACAGCCGCGCGCCGTATGAATCCAGCGAGTGGAAATCGAAGTCGTAGCGGTCCTGGTCGGGCTCCCGGCCGTTGAACAGCGTGCCCTCGAGCTTGACGTGCTTCGTGAAGAGTCCCGCCGTGAGCACGCCATACGTGATGTGGGTAGCATCGGTCCAGTGGTGCGACAGGGGCGCGAAGGGGTCATTCAGGGCGGACGGCCGGTGCATGTAGGCCACCGGGCCGATGGCCGGCTCACCCACGGGCGCCGCGTACACCAGGGCGCCGAGCCGCCGGCTGAGCGGCCGCTCGTAGAGTGCCGACAACTCCATGAACAGGTCGTGGGGATGCTGCCGGTCGTGCAGCGGCTCGCCTCGGTAGGTCTCACCGCTCTGGAGGAGGAGCGGATAGCCCCGGGCGCCGATGGTCAGGGGCTCGACGCTCGCCATGCCGTGGAGATGGAGGGTTCCGCCGCCCACCTGCCGCATCGCCATGAGCATGCCCCAGTTGACGCTGCCGAGCTGGTCGGCTCCGCGAGAGCCGCCCTGGTGGTCGTATTGCAGAAAGGCATCGCCGTGGACCATCAGTATCCACGAGCCCGCCATTATGTGCCACGCCCGCATGGCGGACGCATCCGGCAGCCAGGCGGTGCCGGAGCCCATGCGGGTCATCGGAATTCCGAACGGGCGCTCGGGCATGTCCGGCATCAGGGGTGATTGCGTCGTGTCAGCAGGCGGCGGCGAGGTAAGCTGTGCGGCACCGGTGGGGGCACGTGCGCCATCCGCGGGGGCAGGCGCGGTGGATGCGGGTGCGGTAGGCGCGGATGCGGGCACGGTATCCCTGGGCGCTTGTCCGGCTGGCGCACGTCCGGCATGCCCGGTGGAGTCGTGCCGCTCATGTCCGGCTTGCGCTGCCAGGCTGCCGGCAACCACGCCTAGGGCACCCATCCCAAGCGCGATCGAAACCAGCCAGGAGCGGGCCACTCGCCCGGCAGCCAGGTGGGCCCTCGGACCACGGGCCGACCGCATCGGTGCGACAAACATCTTTCCCTGCCTCCAAGCTCAAGCTCGACGCGACGCGAGTGCCGCAACGGATTCGCGGACCGCGTCAGCGACGCCGTGATCTAGGCGGCAGCTTGGGGAGGAGGCGTGGGGGGAGCGGAGAGTATCGAGGCGGCCCGCTGGGCCGGCGTGAGATCTCGAAGCGATTGCACGCCGAGGCCGGGGACGGTGGGACCGGCGCCGGGCGCTGACTGGCTGGATCGGCCGGACGCGCATGGGAGCGCCGTGGCACACTCTCCGGGAGGGCAATGCGAGCACTGGTGGCCCGACGAACCGAGCCCGGCGCTCGCACCATCAGGCGCAATGGAGCCCCGATGCATTGCCATGCCCGCACCGTCGGCTGTGGGACCATGCCGTGCACAATGAGCGCCGATCTCCGCCTCACGGCTCAGGACGCCTCCGCTGACCAGGACCAGCATCAGGGCGCGGAGCAGGAGCCGCAGATGCGGCGTCGATCGCAGGAGCAGCCATTCCCCCATGAAGGTGAAGATAACCCAGGCGCCGGGTGTCGTACCGGTATACTATCCGGATCTGGCCGATCACCCTGATCGCAAAGAAACACATCCTCGTGATCGACGACGAAGACGGCATTCGTCGAGCGCTTCGGACCGTGCTGGAGCGAGTCGGGTACCGGGTCCGAGAGGCCCGAAGCGGCCGGGACGCACTGCGACTCTGGCACTATGCAGCGATCTCGCTGAATGACGCTGGCCTGAGTCGGCCGATTCGGACGCTGGACAAGCCGTTCAAGCTCACTGAAATGCTCGACTGCGTCCGGGACGCGCTCCAATCGGCCGAGCGGGGCGAGGGCCGCGCCTAGGTCTCCCGCCTCGGCGCCAACTGCTCTGCCATCACCACCCCAGCCGATCACGAGTCCCCACTGGCTGCCGGCGAGAACGCCAGTGTCGGCCCGACGAACAGCGTCGCCCCGCCCTCCGCTTCGTCCGACTCCCAGAACCCTTCCAGGTCCGACCCCACGGCCTCGACCCCGAGGCACAGCGTCGACGTCAGCGCGTGCGACGCACCGAGGCTGGTGATCAGGTCCAGCGGGTCCCCGTCCGGCGGCATAGGGATGCTCCAGCAGAACGCCCGCGGCCAGGGCCGATCGCGCCGTGGTGCGGGCACCGACGGACCGGGCCGTCGCCATAAGACGCTCGACTGGTCGGGAACCCCTACTGCGGCGGTTGATCGAGATTTCCGGAGTGACTCCTAGGCCGGTCTCGGGACGGCCAACCCCTCCTCGATCCGCCCGAGCAGCCGCAACACTCCATCCAGCACCGTCAGCGGGTGCGGCGGGCAGCCCGGCACCCACAGGTCGACCGGGAGATCATGCGGCACCCCGTCGCCCACCTCGGGGCTCCCGCGGAACGGGCCGCCGTTGATGGCGCAGGCGCCGACAGCGATGACGATGCGCGGATCCGGCACCGCGTCGTAGGTCGCCCTGAGGGCCGCGCTCATGTTCGTGCTGACGGCGCCGGTGACCACCAGGCCGTCGGCGTGACGAGGCGAGGCGACGAACTGCACGCCGAACCGGGCGAGATCGAAGACCACATTGCCCAGCGCCACCAGCTCCGCCTCGCAGCCGTTGCAGCTTCCGGCGGCCACCGAGCGCAACCGGAGCGACCGGCCGAAGAGCCGGCGGCTCCGCTCGTCCAGCGCCCGGGCCAGCTCCACTTCGCCGGTCGCCGAGCGGAGACCGTGCCGGGTCGCGCTGGCCATCCGGAAATCACGCGTGAAGCTGACCGCGCCGTCCGGGCACGCCGTGGCCTCCTCGGGGCTGAAGAGGCAGGCGCCGACGTCCATGGTCGGGACCGAACCGAGTTGAATCAGGCCCGACGGCATGCTTGGGGCGCACTCCCGGCAGCCGTCGCCGCAGCG
Source organism: uncultured Gemmatimonadales bacterium (assembly GCA_963815515.1). Classification (GTDB taxonomy): domain Bacteria; phylum Gemmatimonadota; class Gemmatimonadetes; order Gemmatimonadales; family GWC2-71-9; genus CAVVWJ01. The sequence continues at coordinate 944,604 of CAWFGP010000003.1, read as the reverse complement.
GGAGGCGTCGAAGGCCGGCCGGCCGCGGAAGCGCTCGGGGAACTCCGGGGCTTCCTTGGGGAACCCGGATGTCCGGGTGCCCTGCTTCAGGCGAGTGCGCAGCAAGTCGAGCATCGGTCAGGCTCCTGCGTTGGAGATCATGCTGTTGGCGCCGCCGTCACAGATCATGCCCCGCGTACGACAGGTTGAAGCTCTTGTTGCACAGCGGAAAGTCCGAGATCTGGTTTCCCGGCATCGCCAGCGCCAGCGCGGTCCAGTTGTGGAACGACGGGTCCGTGACCTTGTACCGCCTGAGCCCGCCCTGCGGATCCGTGATCGCGACGTGCACGATCTCGCCGCGCCACCCTTCCTCCATCGCCACCGCCAGCTCGTCGGGCTGCAGCGCCCCGCACGGCACCCGGGGCGCACCGGCCGGCAGGGTGCTCAGCTGCTCGCGGAGAAACTCGAGTGACCGCTGGATCTCGAGCCACCGCACCAGCGCCCGTGCCAGGACGTCGCCGGCCCAGGCCGTCGCCACCGGGATGTGGGCGAATCGATAGATGCCGTACGGGTGATCCTGTCGGACATCGCGGGGCACGTCGCAGGCCCGGGCCACGACGCCCACGAAGCCGAGCTCGAGGCACTTCTCGCGGGGAATACCACCGACCCCCTCCAATCGTCCGAGTACCGAGGGGCTCTCGAGCAGGATGCGCGCGGCCGGCTCGAGCTCCGCCTGAAGCGCTTCCAGGCGTCCGCGGGCCTCCGCCACCATGGCCGGGGGGATGTCGAACAGGACGCCGCCCGGCCGCAGCAGGCCTCGCCCGTACCGATTGCCAGACATGGTCATGAGGAGGTTGAGGCACTCGCCCCGCATGCGGCCGAAATAGGATGCGCCTGGCTGGAAGGCCACGTCCCCCGCGATGGCGCCGAGGTCGCCGATGTGGTTGGCCAGCCGCTCGAGCTCGAGGGCGATGCCCCGGATCGCCTGCGCCCTCGGGGTCTTCCGGCTCCGGGCCAGGGCCTCGATCGCGCCGCAGTGCGCGGCGGCGTGCCCCACCACCGTGTCGCCCGCGATCGATTCGGCCACCAGCACCGCGCGATCGGCGGTGACGGTTTCCAGCAGCCGCTCGACGCCGCGATGCTGATAGCCCAGCATGATCTCGAGGAACAACACCTCCTCGCCGTGGGCCTGAAAGCGGAAGTGCCCCGGCTCGATGATACCGGCGTGCACCGGTCCGACCGCGACCTCGTGGACCTCCTCGCCCTTGATGCGAAAGAAGGGGTACGCGTCCCGGTCCACGCCGATGAGCTCACGCCCGGGAGCGAGCTGGTCGGGCGGATGGCGCCGGAGCGGCTTGAGCCAGGGGTGTCCGTGGGGTATCACCCCGCACTGCTCGGCGATCTCCCGCTCGAACAGGTGCGCCGACGGGCACAGCGGGGTGAGCGACTCGAATCCGTCGCCCACGACGGTGCTCGTGGCACCGAGCGCGCCGCCCGCGTCATCGGCCAGGATCGCCACCAGCCGGCAGTCGGTCGCCCCTTCCGGCATCCCGAAGAACGAGAGCAGCCGCCAGCCGTTCCCCACCGCCGCCAGCACCGTCTCGCGGAAGCCGTCCTCGGTCTCGCGCGGCACGGCGGCCCACGGCACGCACCGGCGGTTCCTGAGGCCCAGCGTATCGAAGCCGCTCATGGCGCACCTCCACCCAGGCTCGCCGCCGCACGCGACAGCACGTCGTGCAACGCCGGTGGGATGTAGAGGCCCAGCAGCAGGACGGCCCCCGCCAGCGCCAGCGGTCCGCCGACCAGCCAGCCGCTCTCCCGCGCCTTCGGCAGCGCCGGATCGGGCTCGCCGTACGCCACCTCGAGGATCACGCTGGCCATGCCGATGAAGATGACGGCCAGGAGCACCAGCATCGCCGCCGCGACCCACGGATATCCGCCCCGCACGGCGCCGGCCAGAATCGTGAACTCGCTCAGGAAGAGCCCGAACGGCGGCGATCCCGTGACCGCGAACAGTCCTGCCACCAGCAGCCCGCCCGTCACCGACCGCGACCGGAGAATCCCGTGGATCTTCGGCGCCGCTGAGGTACCCGTCGCCAGGACCACGTTGCCCACCGCCAGGAAGAGCAGCCCCTTCGCGAGCGCGTTGTTGATCAGGTGCAGCACGGTGCCATACGCTCCCACACCGCCGACCCCGAGCCCCAGCACCAGCAGCCCCATGTGCTCGACGCTGGAATACGCCAGCAGCCGCTTGATGTCGGTCTGCGCCACCATGAACACCGCGGCCACGAGGAGCGAGAGCAGGCCGAAACCGATCAGCAGCGGCCGCACGAACTCCGCCAGCCCGGCCGCAGTCGTCACCTGGACGATCCGTGCGATTCCGAGGAACGCGCAGCTCGTGAGCGCGCCCGCCATGAGCCCGCCCACCAGCGGCGGCGCCTCCCCGTACGTATCCGGCTTCCAGGTGTGCATCGGGGCCAGACCCATCTTGGTCCCGAACCCGACCAGCAGGAAGACGAACGCCGCCTTGAGCCAGGCCGGGCTCAGGGCCGGAGCCTGCGCCACCAGCTCCTCCAGCACGAGGAGCCGGCCGGTCGTGCCGCCTCCCACCTGGGCCGTGGCGAGGAAGAACATCCCCAGCAGCGCCAGCGCGATCCCCACCGACGAGATCACCAGGTACTTCCAGACCGCCTCGAGCGATCGCCGGTCGTGGCGGTGGAAGATGAGCGGCGCCACGGTGAGGGTCGTGGCCTCCAGCCCCACCCAGAGCAGGCCCATCTGGTGGCTCACGACAACGAGCGACGCCGCCGCAAGGAAGCCCAGCAGACAGCTCACGAACAGGCGGCCGCCCCGCGGGTTCTCCACCCGCAGGTACCCCACCGCGTACGAGGCGAGCACGAAGAACAGCACGCTTACCAGGCTGAGGACGATGAGGCCGAGCGGATCGTCCGCGAGCCAGCCGCCGAGCGCCGGGCCGGCCGGCCGGAGCCAGAGCGTGACCACCAGCGCGAGGTGGATGGCGGCCGCGCCGAGCAGCCAGGTCACCCGCTGGCGCGCACTCCACCGCGCCGACGCCACCAGCGCGCCCACGAGCGGGATCAGGACCAGGGCGACGAGCCGCATCAGTCCTTCAGCTCGGTGAGATGGGCGGAGCTGAGCGAATCGAATTCCCGGTTGATGTGGAACACCACGATCCCCATGACGAACACGCCGACGAACACGTCGAGCAGCACGCCCAGCTCGACCAGCAGCGGCACCCGCTCCGCCAGCGTCAGTCCAAATGCGTAGATGCCGTTCTCCAGCATGAGGTACCCGACCACCTGGGTCACCGCCTTGGCCCGGGTCGTGAGCACCAGGAGGCCGATGATCACGGTGGACATGGCGACCGGCACCAGCAGCGACAGCTCCTGCTGCGGCAGCGGAAGGCGTTGCGCGATCGCGAACGCGATGGCCACCGCGACCGCGCCGAGCAGCAGCGAGGTGATGTAGCCGATGAGCGGCTCGATCTCTCGGCGCACCGAGGCCTCGCGGATGGCCCACAGCAGGAACCAGGGAAGGATCACGGCCTTGATGATCACGGTGCCGACCGAGAGGCCGACGAGGCTCGAGCCCGGCTCCCGGATGCAGCACCACGGGCAGCACACCCAGCAGCAGGCCCTGCACCGCGATCGCGCGGATGCAGGTGCTGAGCCGGGTGGTCCCCAGCACCACGAAGTTGGTGAGGACCACGCTGAGCAGGAGCACTTCATCGATGTGAGCCATGGTCACCAGAGCAGAAGGACGACCGCGAAGAACGCGAGCGCCGAGGCCGCCACCAGGAACTGGGGCACCCGGTCGAGCCGGAGCCGCGCCATCACCGACTCCACGACGCCCACCAGCGCGGCGACCGCCATCAGCCCGGCGACCAGCAGCGCCAGCGCGGCCGCAGGCGCCAGGTGGGCCCGCGGCACCAGCACTCCGACGAGCAGCGCGCCGAACAGCCCCAGCTTGAGCGCGCTGCCGTACAGGATCAGCGCGAGGTCGGGCCCGCTGTGGTCGAGGATGATCACTTCGTGGATCATCGTGAGCTCGAGGTGCGTGGCCGGATCGTCCACCGGCACGCGGGAGTTCTCCGCCAGCAGCACCGCGAACAGCGCGCCGCCGACCATCAGCAGCGAGGGGGCCGACGCCGCCCAGGCATCCGTCAGCGGGCCGCCGAGCATGCCGCCCAGGCTCAGCGAGCCCGTCGCCCGCACCAGCGCGATGAAGCACAGGAACAGTGCCGGCTCGGCGAAGCTCGCGAAGGTCACTTCCCGGCTCGCGCCCATGCCCTCGAAGCTCGACCCGGTATCGAGCCCCGCGAGCACCAGGGCGAACCGGCCCAGCGCCAGGAGGGCCGCGAAGGCGATCAGGTCGCCCGAGAAGCTCACCACCGCCGCGCGGCCGTCGAGCGGCAGCAAGCACGCGGCGAGCATTGCCGTCACGGTCACGACCACGGGCGCCATCCGGAAGATCCAGGTGGTCGAGTTGCTGTAGACCACGCCTTTCCGCCACAGCTTGGCCAGGTCGGAGTAGAGCTGGAGGACCGGAGCGCCGCGCCGCCCGGTCAGCAGCGCCCGCGTCCGCGTGGCCACGCCGGGAAGGAGCGGCGCCAGCACCAGCAGAAGGGCCAGGGAGGCGAGCGGCATCGTGCTCATGCGGCGGCTCCGGCACAGGAGAGCAGCAGCAGCAGGATGACCGTGGCCACCACGTACATCAGATACAAAGGAAGGCGCCCCTGCTGGATGGGACGCAGCCGCTCCGCCGCCCACCTGAGCCCGTGCCACAGCGGGCGCACGCCGGCGGTCACCACGAGGTCCGTCGGGTGGGACCGGAACGCCGCCGCGCTCCGCTCCACCCGCACGCCGGCGATCGGTTGGTACGCCGCGATCAGGGGCGCCGCGAACGACGAGGCGGTGTACTGCATCCGGGGCTCGCCGAAGGCATAGCCGCAGCGCCACGTCGGCTGCCGCGGGCGTCGCCGCGTCCGCCTGCGGGAGCGGGCCAGGCCCACCAGCGCCGCCAGCAGCAGCAGGGCGGCCGAGGCCCAGCCCACCGTCTCCGCCGCGGCGACCAGGTGCCTGGGCATCGCGCCGATGCCCGCGCCGCCGGCGCCCGCCACCGCCGCGCCGATCCGCACCGACGCGCCGATCGCGACCGCGGGCACCAACCCGATGAAGGCGCAGGCCAGCACCAGCAGATACAGCGGCACCAGCATCCCGCGCTCGGCCTCCGCGGCCGACCACGCTTCGGGCATGCGCGGATGACCCAGGAAGACGATGCCGCACACCTTGGCGAAGCACGCCAGCGCCAGCGCGCCGACCAGCGCCAGCCCCGCGACCGCGAGCACCTGCAGCCGGATCGGTCCCTCGAGCATTCCACCCGCGAGCAGCGCCTGGTAGGTCACCCATTCACTGACGAACCCGTTGAGGGGCGGGAGCCCCACGATGGCCACCGAGCCGACCAGGAACGCTGCCCAGGTGAGCGGCATCCGCTTGGCGAGACCACCCAGGCGCTCGATGTCCCGGGTGCCGGTGGCCTGGACCACGGCACCGGCTCCGAGAAACAGGAGGCTCTTGAAGAGTGCGTGGTTCAGTGTGTGCAGCGCCGCGCCCGCGAAGCCCAGCACCGCCACCACCGGATGGTGGTAGGTCAGTCCCAGCGACCCCGCACCAATGCCCAGCAGGATGATCCCGATGTTCTCGACGCTGTGATACGCCAGGAGCCGCTTGAGATCGTGCTGCGTGAGCGCCCAGAGCACCCCGAGCACCGCCGACGCCAGGCCCAGGCAGAGGACGACCCATCCCCACCAGGCCGGCGCCCCGCCCAGCAGCAGGAGCACGCGCAGGAGGCCGTAGATCCCGGTCTTGATCATCACGCCGGAGAACAGCGCCGAGACGTGCGAGGGCGCCGCCGCGTGCGCGTCGGGCAGCCAGAAATGCAGCGGGACCATGCCGGCCTTGAAGCCGAACGCGAACAGCGCCAGGGCCAGTACCGCGGCACCATGGCCCGGCAAGGCGGGGCCGACGGCGGCGAGCGCGTCGAAGCTCAGGTCGCGCGCCTCTCTGCCCCAGAGGGCGAACACGGCGAACAGCGCGAGCGTGGCGGTGTGGGTGATGACCAGGTACAGGAGCCCCGCCCGCCTGACCTCTAGTTGTTCGCTCTCGAACACCAGGAGGAAATAGGCCCAGATGGCCATCAGCTCCCACGCCATCAGGAACGGGACCGCCGCGGCGGCGGTCACCACCAGCGCGAGCGAGATCAGCAGGAACGAGAGCATCAGATGCGACCGCGACACCCGGCCGGAATCATGTCCTCGGCCGAGGTAGCTCGCCCCGTAGAGCGCCGTGGCGGCGCCCACGCCGAAGACGATGAGCAGAAACCACGCCGAGAGGGCGTCGATGCCGAGCACCCAGGGACCGCCGGGGACATGCGTGGACACGCTCACTCGGCTTGGCGCGCCGCCCGCAAGGATCGCGAAGGCGGGGAAGGAACCGACCAGACACCCGGCTGTGACCAGGATCCGGAAGAGAATCAGAGACCGCGCAGCGGCGAGACCGCCGGCGAGCACCAGTCCCAGGCCGATGAAGAACGAGCTCACCGCCGAGCCCCCAGCGGCAGGATCATCGAGACCACCAGCACGAGCACGGTCAGGACGATGTAGAGCAGGTAGGTCGACACCCGTCCCTGCTGCAGTCCCCTCAGGCGGAGCAGGGCCCGCTCGACCGACTTGAAGACCGGCTCGTACATCCCTGCGAGCGCCCGGTCGGGGGTGATCGACCGCCAGCTCGCGGCTTTGGGCCAGACGGCCTGCGCCGGGAGATCGCTCTCGATCCGGCTCCGGAGGAGCGGCTGGAAGATTCGCGTGATCGGCTCCGCGAAGGAGGACGCCGTGTACTGCATCCGCGGCGCGGGCCGGGCATAGCCGCAACCCCAGGTCGGAGCCCGGCGAGTCCCGGATGCCCGTCGGGCCGCGACCAGCCACCGGAGCGCGCCGCCGAGCCCGAGCCCCAGCGCCACCAGCAGGGCGAAGTTGCCGAGCGGCGCCACCGCGTGCGTCACCGTCCCCCCTATCGGGCCCATGTCGACCGGCCGCGCCACGATCTGGACCGCCGGTTCCAGCAGCGCGACCACCAGGGAAGGTGCCCAGGCCACCGCGATGCACAGCGCCGCGAGCAGCAGCATGGGTAGCCACATCTCCCAGCCCGGTGGCGGCGCGTGTCGCGCGTGCTCGGACCGCGGCTCCCCCAGCAGCGTGACTCCGGTCAGGCGCGCGAAGCAGGCCGCCGCGAGAGCGCCCGTCAGGGCAAGCGCCGGCACACCGGCGAGCAGCGCGATCTGGGGCGTACCGCGGAGTCCCGCGCCGCCGGTCAGCAGGCCGTAGAAGATGACCCACTCGCTGGTGAAGCCGTTGAGTCCGGGGAGCGCCGCGATGGCCGCGGCGCCCAGCACCATGAGTCCCCCGGCAAGCGGCCACCGACGGAGCAGGCCGCCCATCGCCTCCGCGTCCCGCGAGTGGACCCGCTGGGCCGCCGCACCGTACCCCAGGAACAGCAGCGACTTGAACAGCGCGTGATTCCACAGGTGCAGCAGGCCACCCAGCCAGCCCAGCGCCGCCAGCACGGGCTGGTTCAGCGTCGTACCCAGCAGCCCGATGCCGAACGCGAGCGCGATGATGCCGGCGTTCTCGATCGTGGAGTACGCCAGGATCCGCTTCACGTCCCGCTGCGCCAGGGCGAACGCGATGCCGCCCAGAGCGCCCGCGGCGCCCAGTACCATCAGCAGCAGCCCCCACCAGAGCGGCGGCGGCCCCAGCAGCGGGATGAATCGCGCCAGGCCATAGAAGCCCATGGTCACCATGACCCCCGACATGAGGGCCGATACGTGACTGGGCGCGGCGGGGTGCGCGTCGGGCAGCCAGACGTGCAGGGGAACGAGGCCCGCCTTGGTGCCGAAGCCGGCCAGCATGAGAAGGAAGAGCACCGCCGTCGGCGCCGCGGAGGTGGCGGCAGAGAGATCCCTCAACTCGAAGCTCCCGCTGCCGCCGGACAACAGGAGCACGAGCAGCAGCAGCGCGCCGGTCGCGAGGTGCGCCGCGATGAGATATCGGCGGCCCGCCTGCCGCACCGACTCCAGGGCGTGTTCCTGAATCACCAGCGCGTAGGAGGAGAGCGTCATGAGCTCCCAGGCGACCAGGAACAGCAGGAGGCTGTCGGCCAGGCAGACGACCGTCATGCTGGCGAGCAGCAGGTTGTACGCGGCGAGCGGCGACCCGATGGGCCGTTCATCGGCATACGGGCGGAGGTATGCGCCGCCATACAGCGCGCAGGCGCCGCCCACGAGGCAGATCGGCAGGATGAACACGCCGGCCAGCGGGTCCAGCCGGAGCGAGAGCGATCCGAGCGGGACCGCCCACGCGCCCGACCAGCTCTCCACCTGTGGGCCGAGCAGCGCCGCCAGCGCGCCGTACGCTCCGAATGCCGCGCCGGCGAGCGCGGACCCCACGCCGACGAGCGTGGCCTGCCGGGTCCGGCGCCTGACCAGCAGGGCGAGGAGGCCGCCCGTCACCCAGATCGTGAGCGCGATCCCGAGCAGGCTCACGGGGTCCGCCGCGGGAACGCGCCGGTCGGTGGGCCCACCTGTCCCTCCACGACCCGCACGCGCTCCATGATGGCCGCGGCGTTGGCGCGCTCGCGCAGGAGCCGCCGGAGCTCCGCGTCGCGCAGGATGAACGCGATCTGGGCGAGAATCCGGAGATGCGTCGGCACGTTGGGACTCACCACGCTGAAGAGCGCGTGGACCGGGCGGCCGTCGATTGCCCCGAATTCGACGGACTGCCGCAGCAGGCACAGAGTGACGAACGGCTCGCTCACGTGCAGGAGAATGGGGTTCCGCACGTGGGGAATGGCGATGCCGTCACCGATGCCGGTCGATCCCATCGCCTCGCGGGCCTCGAGCACGCTGGCCAGGAACCCTCGGTCCACGTCCGCGGGGAGCGGAAGCCGTTGCACGAGCTCCTTCAGCACGCCCGCCTTGTCGTGGCCGCCGACATCGTGATGAATACCGCCGGCGGCGAGGAGCGCCGAGAGCGGTGGGATCGGGTCGGGGGCCTTGCGGGCATGGTCGAGCAGGCTGCGGGAGACCGGGACGCCCTGCTCGGTGGCCCACTCCCACAGCTCGAGGGCGTTCAGACGAAGGCCTTCGTTCACCCGGTGCGCCGGCAAGGCGCGCTTGGCGATCCACTGCCGGACGGTGGACTCGTCGACGTGGAGGTAGGTGGCAGCCTGCCGGACAGTGAGGTTCATGGGCGAGGCACGTCGACCGGGCCGCGGAGCGCGTCACCGAAGGTGGTGCGCTCGCGCTCCCGGATGAGCCGCAGGATCTCCGCCGCGGTCGCGGCGCCGCGGAGCTCCGGCGCGAACTCCGGCTCCCGGAAGAGCCGGGCCATCTTCGCGATCAGCAGCAGGTGCGTGCGCTCGCTCCGGGCCAGCAGCAGTACCAGCGTGTCGGTGAGACTGCCGTCGAGCGCGCCGAACGGCATCGGCGCCAGCAGTCTGCCCACGGCGAGGAAGTCGTGGCGGGCAAGCACCCGGGGCCGGATCCGCGGCGTGTGCAGGAGCGCCACGCCATCCGGCAGGGCCGTACTGCACATCGCCTCGCGCTCGAGAATACGCTGGACGAGCAGGTCCAGGTCCACCGGCTCGGGAAAGCTCAGCCGCTCGACGAAGGCGCGCACCACCGGCTCCGGCTCGCCGGCCGGCACGCCGAAGACCACGTTCCGCGACTCGAGCAGCTCGCTCAGGGTCGGGGGCACGGCACCTTCGGTGTCCGCCGAGAGCTCGCCCAGTTGCGCGGTATCGAGCCGCTGGAGCCGCCGATCGAGCCAGTAGTCCACCTCGGACTTCCGGAAGCGCCACTGGCTGCCGACCCGGACGCCCGGCAGCTCGTTCCGCTCGAGCATGCGGTAGACGGTCCGGGGCGAGAGCTGGAGGTACTCGGCGAGCTGCTTGGGCGTAAACAGGTCGGGCACAGGCGTTTGGCGTCGTTTTGATGGGGACGCCAGACGATATCGGCTGTGACAGGATATGTCAAGAGATGACAGCGATGGACAGAGATGGATTTCTTCGCCTGGCGTCTCAAGAAGATCTCACCACGGAGACACGGAAGCACACGGAGTCTCACGGAGACGACAAGACTTTCCGGGTGTGCTGTTCACCCCCAGATGTTCTCTCGTGACTCTCCGTGCCGCTCCGTGTCTCCGTGGTGAAAGGGGTTGGGTGGGTGCTGGCAGCGAGGCTGGCGGTGACTGGGCGAGCGCAAAGCCAGCGAACGCCGCGATGGCTTTCGCCTGCCTTATGGCTCGACGATCACTCGCCCGTGCATGAAAGGATGCGGCGTACAGTGATAGGGATAGGTGCCCGGCCGGTCGAAGACCCGCTCGAAGCTGCGGCCGGGATCGATGAGACCGGAGTCGACCGCCCCATCGTCTGCCGTCACCGAGTGCTGCACCTGGTCGTCGTTGACCCAGCGGACTCGGGTGCCGGCCCGGACCCGCACCTCACCCGCATTGAACGACAGGTTGGCGATTCGGACGACCGTGAGGCCGGCGGATGCCCCGCTCGGGACGTTGGTCGTGTCTGCCACTGGCGCGGGCTTGGCTCGGTGCCCGAAGTACCGGGAGAGAGTGAAGGGGATGGTGAACTCGAATCCCGCCATGTGGGCGCCTTTCACGCCCCGCGAGGCGCCTTCGATCGAGCCGCTCTGGGTGTTGGTGATCTGGATCGAGAACGAGTGCGGGCTATAGGGGATCCGGAGCTGCGCCCCGGCACCCCAAGCGGTGACGCCGGGGTCCTCATCGGGCGCGTTCGCCAGACTGAACACGTCGCCCGCGAGGCTCAGCCAGCTGGTGACCCGAACGACGACGCCTCCGCCGGCGCCCCAGAGCGAGCGCTGGACGTCGTAGCCCGACGAGATCCCCCGCACCGTGCCCAGCAGCCGGACCGGCCCGACGTGACGCCCCAGGGTCAGCTCACCATCGACGCTCTGGGGCGCGAAATTGTAGCCGGCGACGAGGCTCGCATCCAGCGGACTGCCGGCCGCTTCCTGGAGGATCGGCCGGCGGAGCGTGAGCTGGTACTCGTTGGGGATGCCGCTGAAGACCGTCGAGTTGGTGGCGTAGTCGAGCGCGAGGTTCGCACCGAGCGGAAGGCCGGTCTGCAGATGGAAGTTGGGAAAGCTGGTCACCTTCCTGGCCGGCGGCGCGCTCACCTCGAAGCGGTGGAGGAAGTTGAACTGGATCACGCCGGGGCGCACCGTCCAGCCATCGTCCAGATTGGGGGTGCGGTCCGTGACCGACTGCGCGCTCGCGGGCCGTGCCGCGAACGCGAGCAGCAACGCGGCGGCCATCAGGTGCCGCCCCAGGGACTTCCCCATCTACGGCGCCACCGTCAACGTTCCCTTCATGAAGGGATGGATCTGGCAGAAGTAAGTGTAGGTGCCCGGGGCGCCGGCGGTGATCTGGAAGGCCGCGCCGGCGCCGAACGCGCCGGAATCGAAGGCGTCGTTGTCCGCGGTCACGGTATGGGAGACGTCATCCATGTTGGTCCAGGTGACGGTGTCACCCGTCTGCACGCTGAGGTTCGCCGGCGCGAAAGCGAAGTTGGCGACCGCAACCTCGTGACCGCCGGCGGGCGGCGTCGGTCCGGTGCCCGGCCGATCGCTGAAGCAGCCGGGCAGGCCGCCGAGGGCAACGGCGAGAACGCATCCCGCGAGGAGACGGCGTGGCACGAGGCCTCAGCGGCTCACTATTGCACCACGATCGTTCCGGTCATGGCGTCACCGTGGACGGCACAATCATAGTGGTAGGTGCCGGGCGTCGTGAACGTGAACGTATACGTCTGGCCGTTGCCGGTCAGCGTGTTGCTGCTCGTGAAGCTGGGCGCTTCCTCCGACTGCACGCTGTGCGGCGTGTCACCCGTGCTGGTCCAGGTCCAGGTGACGGTCGTCCCGGCGGCGACGGTGTCGACCGCGGGATTCTGGGTGCTGTTGTGCCCGCTCTTGAAGAAGATGTTTCCGACTGTGACGGTGCCTGCTGCGCCGCCGCCACCGTCGTTGGGCCCGCTATCGCTGGAGCACGCGGCTGCCGTCGCCGCGGTCAGGATGAAGAGCCAATGAAACGTGGAACGCATGACGGTCCTCCTTGGGCAGAGCTCGACGGCGCGGACCATCGTCCCGCCACGGGCCTGGGACCTCAACCTTATTTGTTATCACAGATCTGGTCAAGAGGTCTGTGATAACAAGTGTCAGGATGATACTTTCTCGCCATGCGCCGCCTTCGCCAATCCATCAAGCAGCGGAAGCCCTTCCAGAGCCTGGAGCAGGAGGTCTTTCTCGAGGTGCTGCGGACCGGGCACGCCTTCGTCCAGGACCTGGTCGACCTGCTGCGCCCCTACGGGCTGACGCAGCCGCAATACAATGTCCTGCGGATTCTGCGGGGCGCCGGACCCGCTGGACTCCCCACCGGCGAGGTGGGCGAGCGCATGGTGGCCAGCCGGGAGCCGGATGTCACCCGGCTGCTCATCCGGATGGAGCAGCAGGGGCTGGTCGGGCGCGAGCGGCGGTCGGACAACCGGCGGTTCGTGACCGCGCGGATCACCCCCAAGGGTCTTCGGGTCCTCAAGGCGCTCGACGAGCCGGTCCGACGGATGCACGCAGAGCAGCTGCGGCATATGACGCGGGGCGAGCTCGATCGGCTGGCGAGCCTGCTGGAGCGAGCGCGGCGCGAGGGTGGGCCCGAGGATGCCTGACATTCGGGTGGCCCTCATCGGCTTCGGCGACGCGGGCCGCCAGTTCCACGCGCCCCTCATTTCGTCGACACCCGGCCTGACTCTGGCCGTCATCGGTTCGAGCCAGGGAGTGGGTGCGGGATCGGCGTACCCCGGCGCCGTGGTCGTCCCGGACTGGCTCGCCGCAGCCCGGCACCCCGATGTCGACCTGGTCGTGATCGCTACACCCAATGACACCCATGCCCCGCTCGCGGAGGCTGGACTGCGCGCGGGCAAACACGTCGTAGTGGACAAGCCCTTCACCGTGACGCTGGCAGAGGCGCGTGCGCTCGCCGCCACGGCGGCGGCGGTCGAGCGGCACCTCTCCGTGTTCCAGAATCGCCGATGGGACAGCGACTTTCTTGGAATAGCCCGGGAGCTCGCCGCGGGGCGGATCGGCGAGGTCGTCGAATTCAGATCGGAGATCAGTCGCTTTCGCCCGCAGGTTCGAGACCGCTGGCGGGAGCGCGCCGGTCCGGGAGCCGGCATCTGGTACGACCTCGCCCCGCATCTCCTGGATCAGGCCCTGGTCCTGTTCGGTCCGCCCGAGACGGTCCGGTCGGATCTCTTGATCCAGCGCGCGGGTGGATCGACCATCGACTGGTTTCACACCGTGCTCGGCTATGGCCGCACGCGGGTCATCCTGACGTCCAGCTCGATCGCCGCGGACGCCGGGATGCGCTTCCTCGCGCTGGGCACCAACGGGAGCCTCGCCAAGCGCCGTGGCGACCTGCAGGACGATCGGCTGTCGGACCCGCTGATCTTCACGACCGGTGAGGCGGGAGCGCGGATCGAGATCGCCGCGCCGACAGGGAATCATCTCAGCTACTACCTGGCGCTGCGCGACGCGCTCCGAGGCGAAGGGAAGCTTCCAGTGACACCGGCACAAGCGACCACGCTGATGGCGGTCCTCGAGGCGGGCGTGCAGTCGTCGGACGAGGGGCGCGTCGTCAGGCCTGACTATACCGAGGCGGAGAGGACGGCATGGGAACCGGTGGTGGGAGGAGCGAGAGGCACCGGCTCGCCCCTGCGGGTGCGGGCCGGTGCCTCCAGGCTCAGACGGAGTTGAGACTGCTGCGTCGGTGGCTCAGTGAGTGGTCAGTGCACCGAGATCCCTGACCACGTTGCCGAACGGGCTGAACACGAACTGGCTGCCGTTCGAGCTCCCGCCCCAGAGAATTCCGGCAAGCTTCACGCTGCTGCCGGTGCCCTCGAACACGTCCGACCCGCTGTCGCCGCCACCCACCCTCGCCGACACGAAGGTCTGGCAGAGCTGGACGATGTTGGAGCCGGTGACGCCGGTGTTCACGCAGGTGTTGGTGATCCTGCCCGCGGTCCATCCCGTAGTGCGGCCCACCTTGTTCACGGTCGTGCCGACGGCGAGACAGCCCCCGAGCGTGTTGCAGTCGTTGGAGCCGATGCCGAAGGAGCCGGTAATTTCGATGCTGCCGTTGTTCGCCGCGCTGGTCCGGGCGATGAGGCCGAGCGCCTGATTGGCGCCGTTGATGTACGCGGCGCGCGAGGCGTCGCTGACCCGGCACCTCCGGCCCTTCGGGCAGCCGGCCCCCTTTCTCACATAGGCCGGATCCGCCACCTCGGTGGCGATCTGGGTCGGGGCCGTTGATTGGAGTGGCTGCCAGTAGGGCGTGCTCTCCACCCCGCCCTGGGTTGTGGTGCAGTGCGAGGCGGTGATGAAGGATTTCTGAGTACCCGACGTGGCGTTGAAACCCACGGAGCAGAGGAAGCCGGGGAAGTTGATCTGCACGCCGGCGCGCACCGGCCGGTCCACGACGTTCTGCAGCGAAGCCACCTGGTGGATCGGGGCCACCTGCTTGAGGATCAGTGCGTCGTCCGGGATGCCCAGCCGCGCGACCGCGGCCCGGACCTGCCCCGTCGCTCCCAGGTTCTCGACCCCGATCAGGACCCGATTGGTGGTCTCATCGTTGTCCACGAACACCGCGCCCGGTACGGCAAGGGCCTCGGTCGACGCGGACGCCTGCCAGCGCTCGAGCTGCTTCCAGCCGTACCGGGCTTCGGCCACGTGCACGGCGGCAGTCGAGATTCCCTTCGCGGCGAGGTACCCTGCAAGCACCCGTTCCGCCGGCGCGCGATCAGCACCGCGGGTGAGATACACCGTCGGAGTCCCGTCACTGCTCAGGAAAAAGCCGCCGAAGCCGGGAACCTGGCGATCGAACTCGGCGGCGGAGGGAAGATCAGGGCCATTGGAAGAGCGTGCTGCCGAAGGGACTAGTCCGGCGTCCGGAGACGTCGGGTTGGAGTTATCCTGGCAGGCCGAGATGGCCAGCGCGGCTGCCGCCGCGAGCCCAGGAGCGAGCAAACGTAGACGAGGCATGCGTACACCTCCAGGAAGGAACCAACAGGTACGGCAGGAACAGACCAGCGGGGGGAGGCGGGCCCGGCCAGAGCGGCGCCGTGTTCCATTATATGGCACGGAGGTCGAAATCATCAATAGGATGGGGGTGAGCCTCAAGTGTGAAGAAGCAGGCCCCGTCATCCCGAGCGTAGCGAGGGACCTAGCTCGGCATGGCTCGAGCCATTCCCGCGCTAGGTCCCTCGCTACGCTCGGGATGACGGGGCTCACTTCGATGACGGGGGCGCACTCTCGGACCGCAGACACGGATCCGGCGTCCACCCTACCACTTCGCGTACTCGTCCCGCCGCCGGCTCCAGAGGTCGGTCTCGTTCCGGCCGAGCGGCGCCCGTCGAGCCACTGGTACATGCCGGGCCACACCTCTCCCGGAACGCGGGAAGGCCCGTAAGTTGGTGGAGCCTGCCCTCTACGGCCGAACCTCGCATCCAGCGATGCATCTTCAAGCGTTCGACCCCCTTCCCCGGAGCGAACCACATGACGACCGTCCTGATCACCGGGAGCAGCACCGGCATCGGCCTGGCCACCGCGCTCGCGTGTGGGCGGGCCGGCCACCGGGTGGCCGCCACCATGCGCAACCCGGCCGGCGCCCCCGCCCTGGCTGAGGCCGCCGCGCGGGAGCGTCTCGCCATCACCGTGATTCCGATGGACGTGGACACCGATGCCTCCGTGTGCGACGGGGTAGCGCGGATCGACCACGAGATCGGACCGATCGACGTGCTGGTCAACAACGCCGGCATCGAGCGCATGGGGTCGGTCGAGGAGCTGCCGCTGGCGGAATTCCGCGCGGTCATGGAAACCAACTACTTCGGGGTCATTCGGTGCTGCCAGGCGGTCCTGCCGGCGATGAGACAGCGGCGCAGCGGGTGCATCATCAACGTCGCCTCGGTCGCGGGACACGTCGCCACGGCGCCGATGGCCGCGTACGCCGCTTCCAAGTTCGCGCTGGAAGCGCTGAGCGAGTGCCTGGCCCAGGAGGTCAAGCCGTTCAACATCCGGGTGGCCATTGTCGAGCCGGGGATCATCGACACGCAGATGGCCAGGAACATCGGGGTGCCAGGAGCGCCGACCCCGTATTCCCAGCGGCGCCGCATTGCGGCCTTGTTCACCACCGCGCTCAAGTCTCCGGTGTCCCCCTCGGTGGTCGCCGACAAGATTCTCGAGATCGCGGTAGGCGACACGGCACAGCTTCGGCATCCGGTCGGTCCGGACGCCGAGCCATTCCTGGGCTGGCGCCGGGCGATGAGCGACGAGGCGTGGGTGGAGCTGGGCGGCCTCGAGGACGCCGCGTGGTACGATCGTATCGAAGCCGACTTCGGTATGGACGCGCGGCCCCAGGTATGACCGCCTGACCGAGCATGACCATGGCCGGCCGGTCTGGAGCCTGGCAGGTACCTGCGGCGCGTGTAGCTGGCGGCCGATCCAGGCGCGATTGACAGGCTGCCCTGACGATCGACCACGACTGATCCTGTGGTCGTCAGCGATGCGGATGTGACTCGCGATCTGACGGTGGCTGTAGGAACGAATCGGACGGCGGGGTCGGTTTGGGCGTGCTCGAGGGGCCGTGGATAGCCGGCACGCTCGACCTTGCAGTCGATTTCAGACATCGTCATCCCGAGCGAAGCGAGGGACCTGGCGCGGGAATAGCTCGAGCCCGGCGTAGTAGGAGCCGGGAGCGATACATGGGATGCTCCTGTCCGAGGTCCAGCCTGCGATCACCGCCTCCGCCCCACCAGCCCCAGTGGCACGCTTCGGATTCCCGGCCAGGCGCGCGCGCTGCCGGTGGCATCCCGGGTCATGAGCTGGCCGGAGATGCCGCCGTCCAGCAGGATCGCCTGCCGGCAGCCCAGCGCGCGCATCACGGCCGCCATCTCCGCCGACGTGAAGCCGAACGGGATCCGGCCCAGTGTCTGCCCCAGCGCGTCGAACCGGGTGAGCGCGATGACCACGCGTCCGTCGGCGAGCGTGCCGAGCGCGAGCCGGGCGTCGCGGTGGCCGATGGCGACCCCGAGTCCGGCCTGCGTCAGCGCCGCGGGTGGCACGCCGTCCTGCAGCAGCAGCGGATAGCTCTGAAACGCCTCCCGGAGCCCGCCGCGCCGCCGCGCCGCCGCCACCTCGGCGGGCGGGACGATGCGCACCGCGCCGGATCCGTCCACCACGACCGCACCGGCAAGCGGCGCATACTGTGGCGCGAGCAGCTCCCGTCCGCCGGTCATCACCCAGCCCCAGGGCAGCGAGCCGCGGAACTGGCCCGCGTTCACCGCCAGCGCAACGATGGGATCGACATCGGCGACGCTCCAGCGTCGCCCATCGGTAAAGGCCGGCGCCAGCGAGAAGGCCACGCGGGCGGGATCCACCCGCGCGACGATCACGCGGATGCGCCAGGCCTCACCCTCGCCGCGGAGCTGCAGCTCGGCCCACTCGATGCCGTCGGCTCCCGAGCGCCACGCGATCGCGCGGTCCAGCTGGGCGGGCAGATCGCTCACCGACCAGATGCCCGCCCCGCGTACCGGTGACCCACCCGAGGCCGCGCCGAGCACGCCGGCGGCCGCGATCGCCGCGAACGCGGCCGCGTAGACGGTCGGACGTGCCGCTCGCACCCGGTCAGCTCCCGGAGCAGCGGGCCATGACGAGCTGCCGAATGGAGTCGGCGATCGCGATCGCGGCCTGGGTGTTCCCGCTCTCCTCGGCAGCCCTCGCCCGCTCGCCCATCCGCTCGATCTCCTTCTCGTGCTTCTGGCTGTTCTTCGACATGCAGTCGGCCATCGCGGCCTGGTCGGCCGACATTTGGGGCCCGGCAGGCGCCGGCGGCGGCGCGGCGGGCGCGGGCGCAGGCTTCGTGGCCCGGGCGGGCGGCGCCTGCTCCAGGCCCATCGCGCGCTTGAGCTCGGCGGCCCGCTTGTTCACCGCAGACTTCTCGGAAGGCGACGTGTCGGGCAGCGGAGTGCCCTGGAGAATGGCCCCCGCGCGTTCACGGATCACGCCCAGCTCCCGCGGGTCGAGGCCCGAGGTCTTGCGCTCCGCCTGCTCCGCACGGTTGTTCACCTCGCGCTCGAGATCGTACCAGTTGTCAGGCCGCTGCGGCTGCTTCACCACGCACGCCGGGTCCAGCATTGCCGTGGCGGAGTCCCCGTACACCTGATACAGCTTCATATCCCGCTTTTCCATTGCAGCCATCATCTTGTCCGCCATCGCGGTGTATCGATCGCGCAGCTTCTCGTCGGCGACCGCGCGCTGGGGCCACGTGGCCGTCGCCTCGTCGCATTTCGACTTGGCGGCGGCATAGGCGGCCTCGGCCTTCAGGTGCCGGCCGTAGGGAGTGTCTTCCTTGGTGGCGGCTTCCCGCTCGGCCTGGCCGGCGCGGACACCAGCGAGGAAGCGGTCTATCACCTCGTCGTTCAGCACCACCGCGCCACCGGTCTCGGCGGCGCGGCCCGGGGCGGGTTGCTTGTCCTTCGTCTCCGAAGCGACGCCGGCGGCGGACTGGGCCTTCTTTTTCAGGCCCCCGAACTGTGCCGCCGCCGGTGCGGCGGTCGCAGCCGCTAACACCAGGAACGCCGCCATTCGACCGAAGCCGGCCAGCCGTTTGATCAATTTCCGCGCGTGCTTGTCCAAAGTGGTGTCATGGTGCCCTCCTCCTTCGTGGTCCGGCGTCGGCGATAGGACGAGATGAGCGGCGGCCGCAGGAGCATCGCGGCGCCGCGAATTTCCTGAGAGAGCCACGCAGCCTGAAGCGCAGGAGACTGGCCATGAGCATGACTGCTCCAGGCCGCGCGGCGCGGCTCACAGCGGTGGAGGGTATGGATCTGGTGAGCGAGAACGTACTTCGCGGTGGGCCATCCCGCCAGAGTGGACCGCGGCGGCCGACGGCCGGGCGGGCACGGTCCAGCCGAGCAGACTTGACGGAGCACGTGGGAAGCGTAGCGTTCCGCCACTCACTCCGGAGGAAATCCGAACCATGCGCTGCGCTGCCCTGCTGCTCGCCTGCGTTTCCACCGCCGCTGTCGCCCAGGCGCCACCGCAGCCGGTTTCCTCGCCACCGCCATCGACGCTGGCGAATGCGCCGAAGCTTCCGCCGGCATGGGAGCGGCAAGCGCGCGAGATCTACAAGACGGCGGTCGAGACACCGACCGTCGCCCACCGGGGGCAAGTGCCGAAGCTCGCCGGGTATCTGGCCGACCGGCTCCGGGATGCCGGCTGGGCCGACGGCGACATCCATGTGCTGCCCTACGTCTCGCCGGGCGACAACCCCACCGCGGCGCTGATCGCCCGCTGGCCGGCGGCCGGAGCTCCGAAGAAGAAGCCGATGCTGATCATCGCGCACATGGACGTCGTCGAGGCGCTGCCGAGCGACTGGACGACCGATCCCTTCACCCTGGTCGAGAAGGACGGCTATTTCTATGGTCGCGGGAGCAGCGACGACAAAGGCGGACTGGTGCCGTCGATGGTCGCGCTGATGAAGCTTCGCCAGTCCGGCTTTAAGCCCGCCCGCGACATCATCCTGCTGTACACCGGCGACGAGGAGACGCAGGGGAAAGGCGCCGAGCTTGGCGCGACCGAGTGGCGCAAGTGGACGGATGCCGAATTCGTGCTGAATGCCGATGCCGGCAGCGGCACCTTCACCCGCGACGGCAAGCCGCTCGGCTTCGGGCTGCAGACGTCGGAGAAGACCTTCCAGAGCTACTATTTCCGCGTTCGTAATCCGGGCGGGCACAGCTCGCGGCCGCGGCCGGACAACGCCATCTACGAGCTCGCCGATGCCCTGAAGACGCTCCAGGGCCACCGCTTCACGCCCATGCTGACGGAGACCACGCGCCAGTATTTCGCGGCGCGGGCCAAGCAGGAGGGAGAGAGCGGGCTCGGGCAGGCGATGCGGCGCTGGCTCGCCAACCCGGACGACGGCGCGGCCGCCGACTCCATCGAAGCCAACCCGCTCGAGGTGGGGCTCACTCGTACCCGATGCGTCGCGACCATGCTGAAGGGCGGTCACGCCGAGAATGCGCTGCCGCAGCTCGCCGAGGCCACCGTGAACTGCCGGATCATGCCGGGCATCGCGCCGCCCACCGTCCAGCAGGAGCTCCAGCAGGCCGTCGGCCCGACGGTCGAAATCACGCCGTATCCGGATCTCGGCCGGCCGACGGCGGCGTCGCCGCTCCGGTCCGACATCGTCAAAGCCTTTACGGACGCGGTGCACGCGCGCTTCCCGAACCAGCCGATCATCCCGCAGATGAGCACCGGCGCGACCGACGGGCTCGAGTTCCGCGCGCGCGGCATGCCGGTCTACGGCGTGGACGGGAGCTGGGGCGTGTCGCCGGACGACGAGCGGGCGCACGGCAAGGACGAGCGCAATCCGGTCCAGTCGCTCTGGGACAACGTCCTGCACTGGGAGCGGATCGTTCGGGCGCTCGGGAGCTGATCGCGCGAGGCCGTCAGCGCGGTCGCGCCCGCAGCGGCTCGGCACCCCGGCTTTCCTCCGTGTCTTCCGTGTTCCAGAAACTTCGGGGCAGCTTCATGCTAGCTTCATCTCCGCACTCCTAAGGTTGAGCCTGACTTCTCTCAGGAGAGTAACTATGGCGAGCGGGCTCGGGTTCACTCTAGCGGTGGCACTCTTCGCAGGCGGCGCGGCCCGGCTCACGGCTCAGGAGGCTGCACACCTGCCGGCAGGCGTCACATCCGCCGACACCGCCGCCGGCGATTCGCTGTTCCACACACTGGGCGGCTGCTATTCCTGTCACGGTGAGCGGGGTGTCGGTACCGACGATGGGCCCGGCTTCCGTGAGGGTCGATGGAAACTGGGTGATGGTAGCTTTGCGTGGCTGATCCACATCACCCGGCACGGCGGGTACGGGATCCGCAATCGTGGTGGCGAGCCGATGCCGATGCGAGGCCCCACGGTGCTCGACTCCGCGCAGGTCGAGCACGTCGCCGCCTATGTGTGGACGATCAGCCGAGCCCGGCGCCCGGCGCGTCCGGCGACCGGGGCAGACCGATGAGGATACGGCGGTTGCAGAATCGTCGGTAAGGGCCGGTGCCTCAGGGTCGAAGCAGCGCCAGGACGATGTCGACAACGAAGAGCAGGATGATCGCGATTTCCAGCAGGTGGGCGCGCGTGGTCTGGGTCTCATCGTGCAGCATCGTGTAAGTCGCCCGGAGCGTGTCCAGCTTGCGGCCCAGATCGGCGCGCCAGACATCGGCGCGGAAGAGGCGCATGGCGTCGGTGTAGACCCGTCCGAGGTACACGTCATCGGTGACCTTGAACGCGTTCTCGGCCCGCTCGACCAGCTCTGACACCGCGGCTACCACCGTGAGGAGATCGATCAGGAGCGTTCGGTAGGAGCGGGTGAACCCACCCGCGGCTGCACGGCGTGCGGCATCGATTCGTGTCCCCATCTCCCGCAGCTCCCGACTCAGCCTGCTGTCATAGACCCGCAGCTCCAGGAGCTGGGCATTGGAGAACTCGAGGAGCTGCTCCATGTCGGTGTCGGCGGGATCCGGCTCCACCACGAGCGCCGCATCCCAGCCCAGCACTGTCAGATCGTGAATGGTGTAGCTGGATCGGAGGGCGAGGAGCGAAGCGCGGGTGCGGGGATCCAGGGCCGCGCCGCCCGGCAGGAGGAGCTCGCCCAGAAGACCCTCATCCAGACCGCGCGGATCACACGGCGCGCCGGTCGCGTCGTGGAACTGGTGCAATCGGACCACCGTGTAGTCCTCGACCACCTCGGCCGGCTGCAGCGCACGCACGGCGGGCTGTAGTCGCTGGAGCAGGCGGTCGCGCTGCTCGACCACCAACGCCACCAGCTCGGCCTGCCCCGGAAGTGAGGCGACGAGAGCCGCCAGGCGTGACCAGGGGAGCTGCGCCGACGGGGTGATGTGCAGCCGGAGCGACAGCACGCCGAAGTCGAACAGCGTGACGCGAGATTCGACCTCGCATTCTTCCCGGCCTATGGTGAGCCGCCGCGCGCCCAGCCAGACCACGAGGGGCGGCGTGGGAATGCTGAGCGCGCGCGCCTCCAGACGTCCGGGCCGCCGGCGGCTCGGCGCGGCGTCGGCGAACAGACGGTCCGCCGCGGGAAGGTCGATCTGGTCCCCCAGATCCCAGAGGCGGTAGAGAATCACACTCCCGCTGGTGAGCACGTCGTCGGTCATGGGGGCCTGGAAAGGGAGCGCAGCGCCTTCGCGCCCTGCCCGATCACCGCCGGCAGGGCGCCCAGCCCCACCGCCATCGCCCACTCGCGTCCGCTCAGGGGTGTCACCCGGAGGACGCGGCTGAGCGGCTCGAGGAACACCGTCAGGAGCTGGAGCCCGATCGCCAGCAAAACCGCAACCACTGCCGCCCGATTCGCAAAGGCGACTCTGAGCCCGAGAACCGGATCCGCGCGGCGCGCGTTGCCCAGGTGCAAAATCTGGGCAAGGGCGAGCGTCATGAATGCGACGGTCGTTCCGCCCAGGTAGAAGGCCGTGATCGTCACGGCGGCGATCAGCACGCCATAGACCGCCACCGCGCGCAGCATGCGACCAGACAGGATGGCCTCCCGCGGATCTCGCGGCGGCTGGCGCATCACGGCCGGGTCGCCGGGCTCGACCGCCAGGGCGAGCGCGGGGAAGGTGTCGGTGATCAGATTGAGCCAGAGGATCTGTAGCGGGAGGAGGGGTGCGGTCTGGCCCCCCAAGCCGGCGGCGAGAAAGACCAGGATCTCCGCCAAATTGCAGCTGAATAGGTAGAACACGAACTTGCGGATGTTGTCGAAGATGATCCGGCCCTGCTCCACCGCGGTGCCGATGGTCGCGAACCGGTCGTCCGCGAGAACGAGGTCGGCCGCCTCCTTCGCCAGGTCTGTCCCCCGTCGGCCCATCGCGACGCCGATGTCCGCCTTGCGCAACGCGGCCGCGTCATTCACGCCGTCGCCCAGCATCGCCACCACCTCGCCTCGGGCCTGGCAGGCGCCCACGATCCGCAGCTTCGCCTCGGGACTCACCCGGCTGAACACCGAGGTGCTGCCCACCTCCTGACGCAGGGCGTCGTCGGTCAGATGGTCCACCTCGCGGCCGTCGCGTACCAGCCCGCCGTCGTCGAGGAGGCCCAACTGGTCCGCGACGCTCCGCGCCGTGAGGCGCTGGTCGCCGGTGACCATGAGGGTGCGGATACCCGCCTGCCGGAACACCCGGATGGTCTCCCTCACCCCGGGCGCCGGGGGATCCATCATCCCCACGATGCCGAGCCAGGTGAGTCCCGCCGGCATCCCCCCGGTGGTGGTCACCATCGCACGGGCAACCGCGAGCACGCGAAGCCCCCGGCCTGCCAGCTCCCGGTTCGCCGCCAGGAAGCGCTGCCGCGCGGTGTCGTCCAGCGGCGACGATCCGTCGGCCGCCTGATACTCCGCACACAGCTCGAGCACCCGGTGGGGCGCGCCCTTCACACAGAGGACAAGGTCGGAATCCGCTGCCCGGTGCCAGGTCGCCATGAACATGCGCTCGCTGGAGAAGGGCAGCTCGGCCACCTCACGCGACTCGGCCCGCAATGTGGCAGGATCGAGACCGGCCTTGCGGGCGGCGACCAGAAGCGCCGTCTCGGTCGGGTCGCCCCGAGTCAGCCAGGCGCCGTTCTGCTCGGTGAGGGTGCCGCGGTTGACGAGGCAGGCGATGCGCAGGAGCCGCAGCACT
Source organism: uncultured Gemmatimonadales bacterium (assembly GCA_963815515.1). Lineage (GTDB taxonomy): Bacteria > Gemmatimonadota > Gemmatimonadetes > Gemmatimonadales > GWC2-71-9 > CAVVWJ01. The sequence continues at coordinate 920,733 of CAWFGP010000003.1, read as the reverse complement.
TCCGGCGGGGCAGTGAACTCTCCGTCGGGGACACTCACCTCAAGGTCCGGCAGGCGAAGCTCGGTGACCGTCATGTCTCCGGCGGTCAGCGTGCCGGTCTTGTCGCTGCAGATGACCGTGGCCGAGCCCAGCGTCTCCACCACAGGCAGGTGGCGGATCAGCGCGTGGCGGCGTGCCATGCGGCGAACGCCCACGGCCATGGCGATCGTGCCCACAACCGGCAGCCCCTCGGGCACCGCAGCCACCGCCAGCGCGATAGCGGTCTGGAGGATCTCACTCAGGGCAGCACCCTGCAGAAGCCCCAGCCCTGCGACAAGTACCGCCACCCCGATCGCCAGGCCGGCCAGCCTCCGGCCCAGCGCGTCCAGCCGCCGTTCCAGGGGCGTGGCCTCCTCCTCGACCGACTCGGTCAGCGCCCCGATCCGGCCCACCTCAGTGTCCATTCCAGTGCCCACCACGACCGCGCGGCCCCGGCCCGCCGCGACGGTGGTGGTCTTGTAGACCATCGTGCTCCGCTCCGCCAGCGGTGTGTCCGGCTCGAGCGTGGCATCCGTCCGCTTGCTCACCGGCAACGACTCGCCGGTAAGCGGCGCCTCGACCATGCGCAGCTCCGCGATCTCAAATAGCCTTGCGTCCGCCGGCACCGCCATGCCGGCCTCGAGCACGAGCACATCTCCGGGCACTACGAGGCGCGCGTCCAGCTCGCGGACCGCGCCGTCGCGCACGACGGTCGCGCGGTCGACCTCGAGGCCGAGCAGCGCCTCCATCGCCCGGTGAGCGCGCAGCTCGGTGACGAAGCCCAGCGTCACATTGAGCACCAGGACCGCGCCGATGGCGCCGGCGTCCAGCGGATCGCCGGCGGCGAGCGCGACGGCGGCAGCCGCCACCAGGAGGAGCACGATCACGCTGCGGAGCTGGGCCAGCAGAATGCGCCAGGGGGAGGCGGGTGGCGTCCGTCGAAACAGGTTGGGGCCGTAATGTTCCAGCCGGCGGTCCGCTTCCACCTGCGTGAGCCCGTGGCTCCCGCACCGAGACGCGCGAGCGCCTCCGCGGCGGCCAGCGCGTGCCAGGGCGCGGCACCCGAGAGCGGCGTCGTCACCCGCCTGCTCCAGCCGCCCGCATGGCGTAGAGATAGAGGAGAAGGAGTCCCGACAGATAGACCGCGATCATGAGCGCGCTCCCCGGCTCGAGCAGGCTCCGTCGGCCCTCCGAGCGCAGCACGATGGCGGCGAGGCCGAGCGCCATGAGCACCACTGCCAGGAGCGCGGTGAGCGCGTGCGCGGGCTCGAGCACGCCGAAGATGGAGCCGCCGGGATACGCCAGGTCCATCGCGAGGAACACGACCATGTTGAAGGCGTTCGAGCCGAACAAATTTCCGACGGCGAGATCCACCGCGCCGAGCCGGAGGGCGGCAACGGCGGTCACCAGCTCGGGGAGGGAGGTAGCCAGCCCCACCAGCCAGGTGCCGACGAACGTGGTACCCAGTCCCGACAGCACGGCGATCCGCTTCGCGGACCAGGCGAAGGCCGGCGCCGTCGCCAGGACGCCCGCGCTCGCCAGCAGGAAATGGACGACCGCCACGCGCGCGCGGGGTGTCCAGCGCGCCGGTCGGGAAGCTACCAGCGGCCCCCCATCGTCCCGGTGGCTATACACGATCCGCATCCCTGCCACGAACCCCGCGGCGAGCAGCAGGGACTCGGGTCCGACCGGCCAGCCGGGATGCTCCAGCCGCGCCAGGACGAAGACGCCGGCCGCGGCGTTCAGGACGATCGCGAGGCAGGCGGTGACCGCATGGACCGGCGTGGCCGTGCGGAACACCGGCGTGTCGGCGCTCACGTACCCGATGGCCGCCAGGATCAGCATATTGGCGAGACTGGAGCCGAAGAGGTCACCGGCGGCGAGGTTCGGCGCGCCGAGGCGCACGGCGCTCACGTCGGTAGCCAGCTCAGGCAGCGACGTGGCGGCAGCGAGCAGGAGCGCCCCGACGAACAGGCGGCCGAGGCCGGTCGCCTCGGCGATCGCATCGGCGGCGCGGGTCTGCACCGTGCCGGCCACCACGAGGAGCAGCCCGGCCGCGAGGAAGACGGCCAGGGCGAGAATCATGCGGCCCGCCGCCGGGTCGCCTTCGCCGGCCGCAGCGGCGGTGCTACCAGCACGTCGCACACAGCGTGGCGCATCACCGCCTCGGCGACGCTGCCCAGGAGGGCGTGCGCCAGCCCCGTGCGGCCGTGGGTGCCCACCACGATGAGGTCGGCGCGACGGGCGCGTGCCGCGCCGAGAATCGCCTGCCTCGGATCCGCACGGCGGAGCCGAATTCCCCGCACGGCGGGCGCGGCGCTCGTCCTCTGGATGAAGTCGGTGATCGCCCGACAGGCCTCGGCCCGGTACTCGCGTCGGTACGCGGCTCGCCCTGCGGGAGTACCCGCCCGCGCCAGCATCTCCTCGTGCGCGGGATGATACGCGTGCACCACCTCCAGCACCCGGGGCCCCGGTTCCAGCAGCCGAGCCGCGAGCTCCAGCGTGGAGCGCGAGCTGGTGTCGCGCTCCACCGCGGCCACGGGGCGGCGGTAGACCGAGCGGGCGCCTTCACTCACCACGAGCGTCGGCACGATCGCCTGCCGCACTACCCGTTCCGCGGTCGAACCGACCAGCAGATCGCGAAAGGAGCGGCGGCCGTGGCGCCCGACGACGACCAGATCGGCCCGCGCCGACCGACGGAGCAGCTCCGCGTACGGCTCGCCCTGCGCGAGCATCATCCGCACCCGGACCTCGTCGTGGCCGGCGGTTCCGAGCGCGCGGAGGAGGCGATTCCCGCTCTGGCGCAGCCGGTCTTCCATCTTCCGGACTTCGCCGCCATGGAGCGCAGGGTTGACCCATGCGGGCATCACGTGCAGCAGGGAGATCTCCGCACGTGCCGCCAGCGGCAGAAAGGGCACTCGCGTGAGCGCGCAGTCTGCCCCGGATGAGAAATCGGTTCCTATCAGAAGACGCCGGATCGGTCGACCGGGCAGACGAGTCGTGCGTGGCATGCGGATTTCCTCACGTTCGGGGCTGTCGCCAGTGTAAGCCGGCGATCGTGAAGAACCCGCGCGAGCGATCCTGAAAAAGCGTTCATGAGCGTGGGCCCAGCGCGAGTCCGAGGGCAGAAAGGACAGGGGCCACGTCAACACGCTTACCTCTAGGGGGCGGGGGCTGCCCCACCCGCCGGCGGAGCCCCCGCCCTATTTCAGCAGCCTGCCTAGGCGCCGGTCAGTGCCGAACCGGGAAGGTGCACGTCACCCCGCCCAGGGCCGAGCTCCACGGTGTAGACGGGTTCCGGCTCCAACGCGACCAGCGAGACGACAGTGCCGATGCTGCCGGCGAGCGGGCCCACAGTGATCACCACCGGCTCGTTGAGGGCAAAGCCGACCCCTGGGACAGCCAGTCCCGCCATCCACCGCTCGAGGACACGCTGGCTCGGCATTTTGCTCCACGGTTCCTAGGCCCGTTGGCCAATCCACAGTGAAGAAATCCTCATCGCCGGCCTACGAGCTTTTCACGGCTCCCTGACTAACCTGGACCCCGTACCGACCGCTGGGAGCGGCCATGCAAGCCAGCAGAGCGAACATTATCGCCGAGGGACTCGTTGCCGGAATCCTGGCACACGTAGCAATCGCGTTCGTCCTCATCTTCTCAGACCTTTTCGCCGGCCGTTGGCTCTTCTATACGCCAACGTTGGTCGGGAGCGTGTTGCTGGAGGGCAGTCGTCAAGGCTGTCAGGTCACACCTAATGCCACCATCCTGCTAGCCTACACGAGCGTTCACCTGACTACGCTCGTCCTGTTCGGCTGTGTGGCCGCCTGGCTCATCCAGGGCAGCCAGGAGCGGCCGATCCTGTGGTTCGGCGCGCTGTGTGTATTCATCTTCGTCGCATGGCATGTCTCAGCAGCCGCGCTCGGGCTGTTGGGCCACGCGCAGGAGTGTCTCTCGCTCTGGCCGGCGACCGTGGCCGGCTTCGCCGCGGCGCTGGTGATGGCTGGATATCTCTGGCGCTCGCATCCCCGGCTCCGTCGGGCACTCCGGGGCGAGCGGTACGCCTAAGGCGGGTCCCGCCGTGGCGATCTGAACCGTGACCGTCCTTCTCTGGATTGTCCTCGGCGGCACCCTCATGAGCGCGCTGGCCCTCGTGGGCAGCGCGACGCTGCTGCTGCGTCCCGGGACGCTGGAGAAGTTGTTGCGCCCCATGGTGGCCTTCGCCGCCGGGACGCTCCTGGGCGGGGCGATCCTGCACATGCTCCCCGGCGCCATCGACGCCATGGGGGCGACACCTCCGGTGTTCCTGTGGCTTCTGGCGGGCTTTGGGGTGTTCTTCGCCCTGGAGCAGTTCCTCTACTGGCATCACTCCCATCACGAGTATGGCCAGACTCGGCGGCCCCTGACGTACCTGGTCCTGCTCGGGGATGGCCTGCACAATCTGTTGGGCGGGCTCGCGGTGGCTGGAGCGTTCATCGCCGACGTGCGCCTGGGGATCGGCGCCTGGCTGGCCGCCGCGGCGCATGAAGTGCCCCGGGAGCTGGGGGACTTTGCCGTCCTGGTGCATGGCGGCTGGGAGAAGCGGCAGGCACTCCTGTTCAACCTGCTCTCGGCGCTCACGTTCCTGGTCGGGGGCCTGCTAGCCTATGCAGGATCCCTCTCATTCGACGTGAGCTTCCTCCTGCCGTTCGCGGCCGGCAACTTCATCTACATCGCCGCATCCGACCTGATCCCCGAGGTGAAAGAGGACCGCGACTGGCGCATGAACCTGCTCCATTTCGCGTGTCTCGGCTCGGGTGTCGCCCTGCTCTACTTGATTCGTGTCGCCCTCGAAGGCTGACCGCCCCAGTTGATCATTCCTCTCGCGCGTCACATCTTGACATCCAAGATGAAGGTGCTATCCTCGAAAGGCCACCTCTCTCTGGAGCCCTCCGTGGACCAGCCCACCACCGACGTCATCCAGGGCACGCTCGACCTGCTCATCCTCAAGACGCTGAGCCTCGCGCCGATGCACGGCTACGGGATGTCCCGACGCATCGAGCAGATTTCGCGCGGCGTCTTCAAGGTCAACCCCGGCTCGCTCCTGACCGCACTGCAGCGGCTCGAGCGCGCCGGCTGGGTGGACGCCGAGTGGCAGCAGACGGAGAACGCGCGCCGCGCCAAGGTCTACTCCCTCACCCGCGCCGGCCGGAAGCGGCTCGCCGCCGAAACGGCGGACTGGACGCGCCGCGCCGGCGCCGTCGCCCGCCTCCTGAGCGCGGAGGGATAGCCCATGTCGCTCTGGCGCCACCTCAGCCGCGGCCTCCGCGTGCTCATCCGCCGCGCGGAGGCCGACCGGGAGCTCGACGCCGAGGTCGAGCATTGGCTCGACCAGGCCGCCGCCGATCTCGAGGCCACCGGCCTCTCGCCCGAGGAGGCCCGGCGCGCCGCGCGGGTCGAGCTGGGCGGGACGCTTTCGGCTCGCGAGGAGGTGCGCGAGCACGGTTGGGAGCGCGTCGTCGGCGGCGCGGCTGACGACCTCACGTACGCTGCGCGGCGACTGCGGAAGGACGCGGCGTTCACCTCGCTCGCCGTCCTGACGCTGGCGCTCGGTATCGGCGCCGCCACGGCGATCTTCAGCACGGTCAATCCCGTCCTGTTCGAACGGCTGCCGTATCCCGACCCGCAGCGCCTGATGACGATATCGGAGGTCGGCACGACGGGCGCCCGGCTCGACGTCACCTACGGGACCTACCACGAAGTGGCGCAGCGGAGCCACTCGTTCGCCTCGCTGGCGGTCCTCAAGGCCTGGCAGCCGACCCTCGGCGGGATCGACGTGCCCGAACGGCTCGACGCGCAACGGGTGAGCGTCGGCTACTTCCGGACGCTTGGCGTGGTACCGCTGCTCGGGCGCGACTTCACCCGGGCGGACGATCGCCCGAAAGGCCCCGACGTCGTCGTCCTCGGCCACGCGCTGTGGCAGCGCCTCGGCGGGGACGCCGCCCTCGTGGGCCGCGCGGTGACGCTGGACGACACGCCGTACACCGTCATCGGCGTGATGCCCGACCGGTTCGAGAACCTCCTCGCGCCCTCGGCCCAGGCGTGGGCGCCGCTCCAGTACGGCGAATCGTTCGCGCCCGACAGCCGGGAATGGGGGCATCACCTGCGCATGGTTGGGCGGCTCCGGCCCCGAGTGGATCGCGATGCCGCGGCGCGGGAGCTCGGCGTCATCGCGGGCGCCCCCGTGCCCGAGCTGCCGCGCGTCCCGTGGGCCGACCTCAGTGCGGGGATGCTGCTGAGCTCGCTGCGCGACGAGGTCACGCAAGCCGTGCGGCCGGCGCTGCTCGCCGTCGTGGCCGCGGTCCTCCTGCTGCTCGCGATCACGGGCGTCAACGTGACCAATCTGCTGCTCGCCCGCGGTGCGCAGCGCCACGGGGAGTTCGCGATGCGGGCAGCGCTCGGTGCCGGCCGGGCCCGGCTGGTGCGCCAGCTCCTGACCGAGAGCCTGCTGCTCGCGGTGGTGGGCGGCGTCCTCGGGCTGGCCGTCGCGGAGGTCGGCGTCCAGGCACTGGTGGCGCTCAGCCCGGCCGGGCTGCCCCGGCTCGACGCGATCCGGGTGGACACCGCGGTGCTCGCCTTCGCGTGCGTGCTGAGCGCGATCATCGGCATCGGCGTAGGCGTCGTGCCGGCGATCCAGGCGTCGACTCCGGCACTGCGGGCCGGGGTGGAGCGGAACTCCCGGCGCTCGGCGGGCGACTACCGGCGCACCCGAGGGTCGCTGGTGGTGGCCGAGGTGGCGCTCGCGCTCGTGCTGTTGGTGAGCGCGGGCCTCTTGTTCCGGAGTCTGTCGCGGCTCCTCGCCGTGGACACCGGTTTCGATGATGCACCGCTCCTCACGCTGCAGGTCCAGGTCACCGGCCATCGCTACGACGCGGACAGTGTGCGCTACCGCTTCCTCGAGCAGAGCCTCGAGGCCGTGCGCGGCGTGCCGGGCGTCGCGGCGGCGGCCTTCACGAGCCAGCTTCCGCTGAGCGACGACCTGGACGTCTACGGCGTGCATCTCGAGCGGGAGAGCGATCCGGCGAACGACGGCTCGGCGCTCCGCTACGCGGTAACGCCCGGCTACTTCGCGGCCATGGGCATTCCCATCCGCGCCGGCCGGCGGCTGGACGAGCACGACGGCGCGGGGAGCCCGCGCTCGGTCGTGGTCAGCGAGTCGTTCGCGCGGGCCGCGTTCTCCGGCGGCGACCCCATCGGTCAGCGGCTCCGGTTCGGCGACCCCGAGGGCGACTGGTATACCATCGTCGGCGTCGTTGGCGACGTGCGGCAGACGGCACTCGGGCTCACGACCGCGAGCGCCGTGTACGTCACGCCGACGCAGTGGCACTGGGTGGACCGGCGGATGTCGCTCGTGGTTCGTGGAAGGAGATCCCCCGCGACGCTCGCCCCCGCCGTCCGGGCGGCGATCTGGTCGGTGGACAAGGACCAGCCCGTGATGCGGGTCGCGACGATGCGCGAGCTGGTCGAAGCCTCGGTGGCCGATCGGCGCTTCGCGCTCGTCGTGTTCGAGGCGTTCGGGGTCGCGGCGCTGATGCTCGCCGCGATCGGGCTGTACGGCATCCTGTCGGTCAGCGTGACCGAGCGCACGCGGGAGATCGGCGTGCGCTCGGCGCTGGGCGCCTCGTCGCGCGACATCCTGGCGCTCGTGCTGCGCCAGGGGATGGTGCTCGCGGCGGTGGGGGTCGCGCTGGGGCTGGTGCTGGCGGGGGCAGCGAGCCGCTCGCTCGCCGCGCTCCTCTTCGAGCTCCCGCCGTTCGATCCGGTGACCTACGGCAGCGTGGTCGCGCTCCTGCTCGGCGTGTCGGCGCTCGCCTGCTGGGGGCCGGCCTGGCGGGCGGCGCGGCTCGATCCGGCGATCACGCTGAGAGCGGAATAGCGGGCGGTCGGACGGTCGGACGGTCAGACGGTCAGACGGTCAGACGAGTCGAAGACACCGAGCTCCTTTAGGGGTGACAGTCGCAGGCGGCTGCGCCACGCACGCCCTCGAGTCCTTCCCTGGCGATGATGGGCACCATGACGAGCGCGGCCACGGGATCGGCCCACCACCAGCCGAGGGCGGCGTTCAGCCCCACCCCGACCAAGGCGATCGCGGAGAGATGGGCGCAGAGAGAGGTTTGCGCCGCGTCCGCTTCCAAGGCGCGACTCCCGAGTGCCCGCGCGACGCGGCCGCTGGCGCGAGCGATCACGGGCATGATGAGGACGGACAGGACGAGGATCACCAGTCCCACGGGGCTGGCTTCCGGCGCCTCCCGCTGCCAGAGAGTCGTCACGCTCTCCACGACGACGTAGGCGGCGAGCGCGAGGAAGGACCACCCGATGATGCGGTGGGTCAGCCGCTCCACCCGCTCACGGCGCTCGGGATCGGTGTCGGCGCGGAGTCGCCAGTGGGCAGCCACGCTTGACGTCACTTCGATGGCGCTGTCCACCCCGAAGCTCACCAGGGCGACGCTGCCGGAGACGACGCCCGCTGCCACCGAGATGATAGCCTCGATGGCGTTGTAGCCGATGGTAAGCCAGTTGAGCAGGAGGCCCCGGCGAACCTGGACAGAGCGGGACAGCGCGAGATCGGTCATGCCGAAGGCGAGCGACCCGCGCCAGGGAGCTCGGCCCGGCGCTTGGGTGGGCAAGGGACGGAGCCGTAGGAGCAGAACACGCAGCAGTCGCCCGGTTTCGGTCCGACCGTCACCCGGCAGGCGGGGCAATCCCAGAAGTACACGCACGCGTCGGTCGGCATGGTTGCTATGCTGCCGACGCCGCACGCCGGACAGCGTATCGTCGCTGTGATCGCCGGTCCCGTCATGCCCGAAATCTAGCGACCGTCGCCGCGTCGCAAGCTCCACTCCGCCGTCCTGCCCCAAGCTTCATCAGGTAGCACCCGACGCCCGGGGAGCATACCATGAAGGGAAAGCTCGCACCCGTAACGCCGCAGGGAGGACCGTGCGAATGGCATCGGGATACCAACCGATCGAGGATTACGGGATCATCGGCAACCTGCGCACCGCCGCACTGGTGGGCATGGACGGCTCCCTCGACTGGCTCTGCCTGCCGCACTTCGATTCCCCGAGCGTCTTCGCCGCCATCCTCGACTGCCGGAAGGGTGGGCGGTTTCGCATCGCCCCGGCCGGCGACGATTTCCGTCGAAAGCAGTTCTACTGGCCGGACACCGCCATCCTGGTGACGCGGTTCCTGCACGACGACGGCGTGGGCCAGATCGAGGACTACATGCCGGTCGCCGGCACCCGACCGGTGCCGGACGAGGTCGTTCGCAGGGTCGCCGTCGTCCGCGGCCAGGTGTCATTCCATCTGGAGTGCCGGCCCGCGTTCGACTACGCCCGCGCCGTCCATCAGGTCCACCTCGTGGCGGACGGCGCCCGCTTCGACGGCCCGGCCCTGAGCCTCGGCCTGGCCACGGCCGTGCCGCTCCGGCTCGACGGCGACGGGGTGATCGCGGACTTCACGCTCAAGGAGGGCGAGAAGGCCACGTTCGTCCTCAGCCGCCTCGACCCCGAGGCGCAGCCGGCGCGCTGCCCCGACGTGATCGAGGCGGAAGAGCTGTTCCGCGATACCGTCGCCTACTGGCGGCGCTGGCTCTCGAAGTGCACCTATACCGGCCGCTGGCGGGAGATGGTGCACCGGTCTGCCATGACGTTGAAGCTCCTGTCGTTCGAGCCGACCGGAGCGATCATCGCCTCCCCGACCTGCAGCCTGCCCGAGGCTATCGGGGGGGTACGCAACTGGGACTACCGCTATACCTGGATCCGCGACGCCGCCTTCACGCTGTACGGGCTGCTGCGCATCGGCTTCACCGAAGAAGCGACCCGGTTCTGGGACTGGCTCAAGGACCGCTGGGAAGCGTGGGACAGCCAAGGCGCCGGACCCCTGCAGCCGATCTACGGCATCGATGGCCGCGCGGGACTGCCGGAGGAGTCGCTCGACCACCTGGAAGGCTACCGGGGCTCGCGGCCGGTGCGGATCGGCAACGCTGCCCACCAGCAGCTGCAACTGGACATCTACGGCGAGCTGCTGGATGCCGTCTACCTCCAGAACAAGTACGTCGAGCCGGTCGGCTATGACTCGTGGACGCATCTGCGGCGGATCGTGGATTGGTTGTGCGACAACTGGAAACGGGAGGACGAGGGCATCTGGGAGGTACGCGGCGGCCGGCGCCACTTCGTCTCTTCGAAGGTCTTGTCCTGGGTAGCCCTGGACCGAAGCCTGAGACTGGCCGACAAGCGCTCGTTCCCGGCAGACCGGGCGCGCTGGCTGGCGACTCGCGACGAGATCTACGAGGAGGTCATGGCCAAGGGCTGGGACGCGCGCCGCCGTGCGTTCGTCCAGGCGTACGGCTCCGAATCCCTGGACGCATCGACCCTGCTGATGCCGCTGGTCTTCTTCATGGCCCCCAATGACCCTCGCATGCTGAGCACCCTGGACGCGATCCACCGGCCGATTGACGCGGGCGGGCTGGCGGCGGACGGCCTGGTCTACCGCTACGACCCGATCGCCGCCCCGGACGGTCTGCCGGGCCGCGAGGGAACGTTCAACATGTGTTCCTTCTGGCTGGTCGAGGCGCTGACGCGGGCCGGCCGCACCGATCCGGCCCGGCTGGAGGACGCCCGGTTGCTCTTCGAGCAAATGCTGGGCTACTCAAACCACCTCGGCCTGTATGGCGAGCAGACCGGCGGCAGCGGCGAGGCGCTTGGCAACTTCCCGCAGGCGTTCACGCACCTGGCCTTGATCAGTGCGGCGTTCAACCTCGACCGGGCGCTGGGGGCGCGGTAGCTCGAAGACGGACGGCTTCCGTAAGGCGACGCGTCACGGGTTCGTGGCGACCAAACCGATCCGCACGGCGTAGCGCACCAGCCCCGCGACATAGCGGATGTTGAGCCGCGTCATGAGGGCGCTACGGTGGGTCTCGACGGTCTTCACGCTGAGCTTGAGCCGGCGTGCGATCTCCCCTGTGGGGTAACCCTCTGCGATGTGCCGAAACACCTCCACCTGACGGGGACTGAGCTTTCGGAGCTGGCGGCGGACCGACAGCGCCACCTCGATGGCGGAATGAAGTCGGCCCAGGTGATGCTTCAGCAGGATGTTTTCAGCGCCGGCGCGCAGACAGGTGACCGCGGTCTGCGGGTCGATCGCTCCTGATACGACGATCAGAGGGGCGACCGGGCGCAGAGCCCGCAGTACCTCGAGCGCGGCCTCCGCGTTGAACTGCGCGAGAGAATGGTCCGAGATGACCACGTCGGGGACGAAGTCCCGGATGGCGGAGGTGAACGCTTGCGGCGTGTCTACCCGCAGCGTGGCCAGGTTCATGCCCGCCCCCCGGAGCTGCTTCTCAATCAGCTCCGCGTCGGCGGGATTGTCTTCCAGCATGAGGAGACGGAGGGTCTCCGGGGGATACCTCACGCGACGCTAGTTCTTGTTCGGGTGCACGTTGCTGCCCATATTGGCCCTCGCGTACTGCGCAGTATTTGCTATACTTTGCTATACTTTGATCTACTATGATGTACTCTGCTAGTCAACAGGACTGGAGCAAGACCTTCATCCCCCGATCACGGCGACACGCGCAATAGCCGCCCGCCAGGTGGCCACCCTACGCCAAGTGGTTCGCCTCACCATCAGGTAACCTCCTGAGCACGGTGCGATGAGCGACCCGGACGAGCTGCTGAACATCGAGCAGGCCGCGCGCTTCCTGAACGTCAGCGAGGCATCGCTGCGTCGGTGGACCAACTCAGGCCGGCTGGCATGCCTTCGGGTGGGCCGGCGGCGAGAGCGGCGCTTCCGGCGTGCGGATCTCTTGGCGTTCATGGAGGAGCAACCCGCCAGCGGCACAGCGCCGGCGAGGGATCACGCGTCGGAACCGGCGGGGCAGACCATGATCGACGGCCTGCCGGTGGCACACGGGAGCCACCTCTGCGGGGTCTACCGGAACGACGCAGGTAGGGTCAGACTGGCCACGGCATTCCTGGCCGACGGTTTTTCCCGCGGGAGCGTGTGCTACCTGGTCGCGCCGCCCGCTGCCCGACGGGCTATCCTGGCGCGCCTGGAGAAGAGCCAGCCATCGCTGCGAGCAGACCTCATGGCCGGACGCCTGGTGCTCTCGGAATACACCGCGACCGGGCGAGCCCAGCGGGATTACTTCGAGACGCAGTTTCTAGGGGCGATCGGCGCCGGGGCTCACTCGCTATGCCTGGTCGGCGATATGTGGGGGTTGGGCAGGTCGGTGTCACCGCGGGCGCTGGTGGAGTTCGAGCTGACGCTTGACGAGGAGCTCACCCGGCGCTTTCCGGTCGCGGCTCTGTGCATGTACGACGTCCGTCAGTTCACGGTCACCGCGATCCTCGATGCGTTGAAGGGTCACCCAGATACTTTCCGGTACCCGAGCGAGCGCCTGCTCGCCTGAGTACGCTCGCAAATCCGTTCAATCGTCCGAGAACTGCACCCGCACCTGCCGCTCGTGCGGATCGGCCAACGGCACAGAGAAAAAGAGCAACACTGTGCTCTCCGGATTTCTTCCGTGTTTCCGTGCTGATTTCTTATCGCTAGCGCTCGGAGCTATTCCTGAGCCTACCGCGGTCCACCTTGCCCAGATGCGTCGTCGGCAGCGAATCGACGAAGATCACCTCGCGCGGATGCTTGTACGCCTCCAGCCGATCGCGCACGAAGGCCTTGAGCTCTTCCGCCAGACCGTCGCGGCGCTCGCGGGGAACGACCCACGCGTGCGGCTTGACCAGCCCGTTGGCGTCGGCCACGCCCACCACCGCCACCTGCGAGACCGCCGGGTGCTGCAGCAGGCAGCCTTCCACTTCGGTCGCGGAGAGCCATTTGCCCGACACCTTGAGCAGCTCGTCGGCTCGGCCGCCATAGGTGTAGTAGCCGTCGGCGTCGCGCCGGACCAGGTCGCCCGTCACGACCCACTCACCGCGGAAGCAGGTCTGGCTCTTCTCCAACTGCTGCCAGTAGCCCAGGGCCCGCGACCCGCCGCGCACCCAGAGGTGGCCGATCGCTCCGTCGGGCACTTCCCTGCCCTCCTCGTCCGCCACTTTGATCTCGAAACCGGGCACCACCTCACCCAGTGTCCCAGGGCGAATCCGGCCCACTCGGTTGGAAAGGAAGATGTGCCACATCTCGGCGGTGCCCAGACCGTCGAGGAGCGGAACACCGAAGGTCCGGTCCCACTTTCCGTGCAGCTCCTCCGGCAATGCCTCGCCCGCCGAAGTGGCGAGGCGCAGGGAGGAGAGGTCCTGGCGACCTGCCTCCGGATGACTCACCATCTGGTTGATCATGGTGGGAACCGTGATCAGGATGGTCGGCCGGTGCCGCGCGATCCGGCCGAAGATGACCTCCGCGGTGCAGCGGTCGTCGAACAGCACGCTGGTGGCGCCGGCGGCGAAGGGAAAGAGGAGATTGGAGCCGGTCGCATAGCCGAAATAGAGCTTGGGCACCGACAGCGTCACATCGTCCTCGGTGTAGCAGAGGACCTGCTTGGCGTAGCACTGCGCGGTGTTGACGAACGAGCGATGCGGCTGCACGGCGGCCTTGGGCCGGCCGGTGGTGCCGCCGGAAAAGAGCCAGATGGCGGCATCGTCGCGGTGGGTGGGGAAGTTACGCCAGCTCTCCGATGCCGCGGCCAGGCGCGATTCCCAATCCGCGCCGCCCACGACCAGCAGAGCGGGTGCGTGGGTGGCCCGGCCGGCCGCGGCGCGAAAGGCGTCCACCCGCTCCGCGGCCACCAGCGCGACAGCGGCCCGGCTGTACTCGAAGAAGTACTCGATGGCGTCCGGCTTGAGCTCCGGGTTGACCATCACCACGACGGCGCCGATCTTCAGGATGCCGAACAGCGCCGCCACGTAGTCCGGCCCGTCGGGCAGGGCGATGATCACGCGCTGTTCCGGAGCCACTCCCGCCGAACTCAGCACGTTGGCATAGCGGTTGGCCAGTGCCTGAACCTCACGGTAGCTCAACCGCCCGGCATCGGTCAGTAGCGCGGTCCGGTCGCCCCGACCTTCGCGCACCCGGGCATCGAGGAAGAAGTCGGCGATGTTGAGGTGCGGCGGAGACTCGTCGCTCATAAGTGTTCATCGCTCATAGTCGAGAGCACGTTCCGAAGCCTCACCCGCCGTCACCCTGAGCGAAGCGAAGGGGGCATGCCTTGAATGATGGCTCCTTCGCTACACTCAGGATGACGGGGCCGGGGGGGGGAGGAGGCCGGGTTGCCCGCAAAAGAGTTGTGAGGACACAATAACCGTAACCGTGCAGCCGCTCGCCGCAATGACCTGGGAAGAGGCCCGTGCCGCCACCGGTCCGGGAACCGTCGCTGTCCTTCCGGTCGGCGCCATCGAGGCCCACGGGCCGCACCTGCCGCTGGAGACCGACGTGATCATCGCCCAGGCGATGGCGCGCGCCGGTGCCGGCCGGCTGGCCGCACGGGGCCTCAAAGTCGTCATTCTTCCACCGCTGGCGTATACCGCGGCGGCATTCGCCCAGGGGTTCGCCGGAACGATCTCGCTCCGCCCGGAGACGGTCACGGCAACGGTAATGGATATTGCCGGCAGCCTGACTCACCATGGATTCGGAGTGCTGGCCATCGCCAACGCGCATCTCGATCCGGGACATCTCGCCTCGCTGGACGCGGCCGTACGCGCGATTCGAAGCGACCTCGGGATGGCGGTTGCATTCCCCAGCCTCGCCGCCAAGCCATGGGCCCTCCGGCTGAGCGAGGAGTTCCGAAGTGGCGCCTGCCACGCCGGCCAGTTCGAGACGTCGATCGTGCTGGCAGAGCGCCCGGAGCTGGTGCGCGACAACATACGGGCCGCGCTGCCACCCAATTCGGCGTCGCTTTCTCGTGCCATCCGGGATGGCAAGCACACGTTCGAGGAGGCAGGCGGCGCGCGAGCCTATTTCGGGTATCCAGCCCAGGCGACGGCCGAAGAAGGCCGGACGACTATCGAGATCCTCGGCGCGATTCTCGACGACGCCGTCCAGGCCGAGCTCGGGGCCAGGACCGGGCAGGCAACATGAATCCCCTGCCCGGCCGGGTAGCCGTGGTGACCGGCGCCGGCCGAGGGATCGGGGCGGCTACTGCCCGGGCGCTGGCGGTCGCCGGTTTCCGTGTGGTGGTCGCCGCGCGGAATCGAGATCAGATCGAGCGGCAGAGCGCCGACCTGGTGGCGCGGGGCCATGAGGCAAGAGCGGTGGTCTGTGACGTGACCAGCGAGGCGAGCGTGGAGGCCCTCGCCCGCGAGGCCACCGAGCTGGGCCCGGTCGCGGTGCTGGTCAACAACGCCGGCGCCGCTGCTTCGATGCCCGTCGCCCGGACCTCGCTCGACGACTGGAATCGCCTCATGGCCGTCAACGCCACAGGCGCCTTCCTCTGCACCCGGGCCTTTCTTCCCGGGATGCTCGAGCGGAAGTGGGGCCGCGTGGTCAACGTGGCGTCGACCGCGGGGCTGAGCGGCGGCAAGTATCTCGCTGCCTACTCCGCGGCCAAGCACGCGCTCGTGGGCCTCACGCGGTCGGCGGCGGCGGAGGTGGCCGGCACCGGGGTCACGGTGAACGCGGTGTGCCCCAACTTCGTCGATACCGACATGACGACCGAGACACTGGACCGGATCGTGGCCAAGACCGGTCGCACCCGGGAGGATGCGCTGGCGGCTGCCCTTGCCTCGGCTGGCCAGACTCGGCTCATCCCGGCCGAGGAGGTGGCGGCGGCGGTGGTTTCGTTCGCGGCAGCCGACGGCGCGCAGCCGCCCAATGGCGAGGCCCTGATCCTGGACGGAAGAGACCCGATGAGCGGCCGCCTTGCGATCATCAACCCTGAAGAGCTCGGCGCGCCCCGGGGTTGGAACAACGGAATGCTGGCCCCGGGCGGGGGCAGGCTGCTCTTCATCGCGGGGCAGACCGCGCGCGATGGCTCGGGCCAGGTAACGGCCGCCGACTTCGTGTCTCAGTTCGACCGGGCGCTGGGGAACGTTCTCGCGGTCGTCCGCGGGGCCGGCGGCGAAGTGGGGGATATCGGGCGGTTCACGATTTACGTCACCGACATGGCACTGTACCGCACCAGCCTCAAGCCGCTGGGCGAGGTGTACCGGCGCAGGATGGGGGCGCACTTTCCGGCGATGGCGTTGGTGGAGGTGACGTCGCTGGTGGACGCGCAGGCGCTGGTGGAGATCGAGGCGACGGCGGTTCTGGGCTAGGCGGAGCGGCGCGAGCAAGGGGAACCTGTGGGCTGCTGCCGCGCGCCTATGCTACCCGCCCCCCCCAGCCGTTTACCACGGAGACACGAAGAACGACGGAGACAGCACGGAGAATCACATTGTTGTACTTCTCCGTGCCAGCTCCGTCGTTCTCCGTGTCTCCGTGGTGAAGGGGCGGGGTAGCGGGCCCCGTTGATGAATCATCTGACCATAAGCCTCGTTGAGTGAGGGCGTTGATGGCTTTGAATCCCAAATCGTTCACCTACACCGTCGACCCGGCCACCGCCGTCGCGACCATCACGCTCAACCGGCCCGAGCGGCTCAACGCGCTCACCTTCGAGGTGTACACCGAGCTCAGAGACACCTTCCGCGCCCTCGACACCGAGCCCGGCGCCCGCGCGGTCGTCATCACCGGCACCGGCCGGGCCTTCTGCAGCGGTGGCGACGTCGAGGACATCATCGGCGCCCTGTTCACGAGGGATGCGGCCGGGCTCCTCGAATTCACCCGGCTCACCGGTGACCTCATTCTCTCGATTCGCCAATGTCGCCGCCCGGTCGTCGCGGCGCTCAATGGCACGGTGGCCGGTGCCGGGGCCGTGATCGCGGCGGCGAGCGACATTCGGATCGCCGCGGAGAGCGCCAAGATCGCCTTTCTCTTCTCACGCGTGGGGTTGGCCGGCGCCGACATGGGGGCGGCCTGGCTCCTGCCTCGGCTCGTCGGCCTGGCGCACGCGAGCGAGCTCCTCATGCTGGGTGACTTCATCACGGCAGAGCGCGCCGCGGCGATCGGACTGTACAACCGGGTGGTGCCGGCGGAACGGCTGATGGCGGAAGCAACCGACATCGCCGCTCGCCTGGCGCGGGGACCGTCGGTGGCGCTGGGCGTCACCAAGCAGGCGCTCAACGAGGAGGCCGCAATGGATCTCGTCGCCGCCATCGAGTGGGAGGCCCAGGCGCAGGCCGCCTGCATGCAGAATCCCAACTTCCGGGAAGCGTACGAGGCGTTTCGCGCCAAGCGCGACCCGGTCTTCGAGTAAGGCATGCCTGACACGAGACTGATCCGCACCTTTCTCGAGCCGCATCACACGCCCCTCGCCGAGCGGGCCGGCGGCTTCGCGACCGCAGAGATCGCCACGCGTCCGGAGCCCGCGGACGATGCCGCCGCCCGGCGCGAGGCTCGGGCCCTGCTCACGCTGCTCGGGGCGGGAGGCTGGCTGCAGCCGATTCTCGACCTCGATCTCCGCGGGTGCTGCCTGATGCGGGAAGCGCTCGGCGAAGCGTCTCCGCTCGCCGACGCGGTGTTCGCCTTACAGGGTCTTGGCGCCATGCCGATTCTGTTGGGTGGCACGCAGGCGCAGAAGGATCGGTGGCTGGGACCGATCGCCGAGGGAAAGGTCATGACCGCCTTCGCGATGACCGAAGCCGAGGCGGGGTCGGACGTGGCGGGCATCGCCACCACCGCGCGGCACGAGGGGTCTGGCTACGTCGTCACCGGAGCGAAGACCCTGATCTCCAACGCCGGCATCGCGGATCTCTACGTCGTCTTCGCCTCTACCGACCGGGCTAAGGGCGCCAAGGGGATCAGCTGCTTCCTGGTGCCGGCCAACACGTTCGGTCTCAGGCTCACGCGTGCCCAGGTCCTGAGCGCCCCGCATCCGTTGGGGGAAATCGCTCTCGACAATTGCCGGGTACCGGCGGATGCTCTGCTCGGGGCCGAGGGACGCGGCTATGGGCTCGGCCTCGCGGCGCTCGACCGGCTGCGGCCCACGGTGGCCGCCGCGGCGTGCGGGATGGCTGCCCGGGCGCTCACCGAAGCGCTGGCTCACGTGAAGCAGCGGCGGCAGTTCGGGACCCCACTCGCGCAGTTCCAGCTGGTGCAGCAGAAGCTCGCGCGGATGGCCACCGATCTGACGGCCGCCCGGCTGCTGACCTATCGGGCCGCGTACGAGAAGGACCAGGGGCAGGAGCGGATCACCAGCGAGGCGGCCATGGCCAAGTCCTTCGCCACCGAAATGGCCCAGCGGGCGGTGGACGACGCGGTGCAGCTCGTCGGCGGACGAGGAGTGCTGGCCAGTCATCCGGTGGAGCGCCTGTACCGCGCGGTCCGGGCGCTCAGGATCTACGAGGGGACGACGGAGATCCAGCAGTTGATCATCGCGGGGGAGCTGCTCAAATGAGCGCGTATCGGGGCTGCCGGCGGATCATGATGGCTGGCCGGGGCGTGTAGCTTCTCTCCATGTGGCACCCCGAGCCCTTCGTCAAGCATGTCATCCCGGAGACGCATCCACCGACCGCGGATGATGTGGCGCGGTCGCTCTGGTTCAGTCCACTCCACGAGGGCCGGCTCGACCTGGCGGAGCGCACCTGGGTCCCCGCCATGGTGCCCTGGCGGGCCACCGACGACGGGCTGGTCACGCCGGAGGTCCTGGCGTGGTACGAGCGCTTCGCGCGCGGCCAGCCCGGCGCGCTGGTCGTCGAGGCCACCGGGATCCGTGACGTTCCCAGCGGGCCGCTGCTGAGGATCGGGCACGATCGATTCATCCCGGGCCTGAGCGAGCTGGTACGCACCGTCCGCCAGGCGAGCGGCGGACGGACTCGGCTGTTCATCCAGATCATCGACTTCCTCCGGATCCGCCGCCGGCCCGACCCGGAGCGCTACTTCCGGGAGTACCTTGTCCTCACCGATCGGCATCGCGCCCTGCTCCCGGGCACCGACGACGCCATCCGCGAAGCGCTGGCGCGATTGCCGGAGGCGGAGTGGCCTCGGTACCTGGATGAGCGCGAGCTCGAGAGCCTGCAATTCGGCGAGCGTGAGCGGGTCACCGATACCTGGCTGCCGCACATCCGGGAGCTGCCCACGGGTCCTGCCGGGACTGTTCGCCGACGCGGCGGCACGCGCCGAGCAGGCGGGGTTCGACGGGGTGGAGCTGCACTACGCCCACGCCTACACCATGGCGTCGTTTCTCTCCGCGCTGAACCAGCGGGAGGATGGCTACGGCGGACCGCGTGCCAATCGGGCGAAGCTGCCGCTCGAGGTCTACCGCGCGGTCCGCGACGCGGTGAGCGACCGGTTCGTGGTAGGCTGCCGCTTTCTGAGCGACGAATGCATTCCGGGAGGCTCCACCCCGGCGGATGCGGCCTGGTTCGGAGCCGAATTCGCCCGGGCGGGGGTGGACTACCTCTCGCTCTCCCGCGGGGGCAAGTTCGAGGACGCCAAGCAGCCGAGGGTGGGCTGGGCCCGGTATCCCTATACCGGGCCGAGTGGCTACGAGTGCATGCCGACCGTACGCTCGGACGAGCGCGGACCGTTTGCCCGAAACCGGGCGGCCACCGGCGCCGTGCGCGAGGCGGTGCGCGCTGCGGGGTGCGGGACGCCGGTCGTGTTGTCCGGCGGCATCTCGACCTTCGAGCAGGCGGAAGAGCTGCTCCGGGCCGGCGCCGCGGACATCATCGCGTCCGCGCGGCAGAGCCTGGCGGATCCCGACTGGTTCCGGAAGCTCCGGCTGGGCCTGGGGCAGGAGGTGCGGCGCTGTGTGTTCACCAACTACTGCGAGGGTCTCGATCAGGTGCACAAGCCGGTGACCTGCAAGCTCTGGGACCACGCCGATCTGGACGGGGTCGACACGCCGCGGACGGCGGACGGCCGCCGACGGCTGGTGGCGCCGGCGTGGGAGCCGGCCGCCAGGTGAACGTCGCCGTCGTGGGCGCGGGGCCTGCCGGCCTCTATCTCGCGATCCTGCTCAAGCGCGACGACCCGGGCCACCAGGTGACGGTCTACGAGCGGAACCGGGTCGAGGACTCGTTCGGCTTCGGCGTGGTGTTCTCCGACGAGACCCTCGAGAACGTCGGCGAGGCCGATCCCGAGACCAACCAGGCGATGGCCGCGGCAGCCGCGCGCTGGGAGGACATCGAGATCCACTACCGCGGCACCGTCATGCGGTCGACCGGGCACCGCTTCGCCGGCGTGGAACGGAAGACGCTGCTGGAGCTGCTCGCGAGCCGGGCGCAAGCGCTCGGGGTCGAGGTCCAGTGGCAGCGGGAGATCCGGGACCTCTCCGACTGCGGCCTTCCCGCCGCCGATCTGATCGTCGCCGCCGACGGGGCGGCCAGCCCGATCCGCGATCGGCTGTCCGATCAGTTCCAGCCCCACCTCGACTGGCGCCGCAACCGCTTCGTCTGGCTCGGCACCACCCGCCCCTTCCCGGCTTTCACGTTCTACTTCAAGTCGTCGCCAGCCGGGCTCTGGCGCACCCATGCCTATCAGTATGCTCCTGGTCGCTCGACCTTCATCGTCGAGGCGAGGGAGGAGACCTGGAAGGCGAGCGGGCTCGAGGAGCACGACGAGCAGGCCACCGTGGTGTACCTGGAGCAGCTGTTCAAGGAGGAATTACAGGGCCACCGGCTGCAGGCGAACCGCTCCATCTGGCGGCGGTTCCCCACCGTGCGGAATGGGCGTTGGCATTCGGGGAACGTGGTGCTGCTGGGCGACGCCGCCCATACGGCACACTTCTCGGTGGGCTCGGGGACCAAGCTGGCCATGGAAGACGCCATCGCGCTGGCCGCGGCTCTCGAGGCGCAGCGCTCGATCCCCGATGCGCTCGCCAGCTACGAAGCCGGCCGGCGGCCCCAGGTGGAGAGCCTCCAGCGCGCGGCCCAGGCGAGCCTCGAGTGGTTCGAATCGGTCGAGCGCTACTACGACACCGAGCCGCTGCAGTTCGCCTTCAACCTGCTCACTCGCAGTCTCCGCATCACCCACGAAAACCTGCGGGTGCGCGATCCGGCCCTGGTGGGGCAGGTGGACCACTGGTTCGCGGAGCAGGCCCGGAAGCAGAGCGGGCGCCCCGTGGCCCTGGATCCCTGCCCGCCACCGCTGTTCACACCCTATCGGCTCCGCGAGCTGGTGCTGCCCAACAGGATCGTGGTCTCCTCGATGTGCCAGTACCGGGCGGACGACGGGCTGCCGAACGACTGGCACCTGGTTCACCTCGGCAGCCGCGCGATCGGCGGCGCCGGGCTGGTGATGACCGAGATGACGGACGTGAGCCGCGAGGGCCGGATCTCCCCAGGATGCGCCGGGATGTATCTCCCGGCCCACGTCGACGGGTGGCGCCGGATCGTGGACTTCGTGCATCGGGAGAGCGAGGCCAAGGTCGGTATCCAGCTCTCGCACGCGGGCCGGAAGGGCTCGACCTGCGTGCTCTGGGAAGGGGAGGATGAGCCGCTGGCCGAGGGGAACTGGCCGCTGATCGCGCCGTCGCCCATTCCCTACCGGTCACGGAACCAGACGCCCAGGGAGATGACGCGGGCCGACATGGTCCAGGTGGCTGCCGACTTCGTCCGTGCCACCAGCATGGCCGACGACGCCGGGTTCGACCTGCTCGAGCTGCACCTGGCGCACGGCTACCTGCTGGCCTCGTTCATTTCTCCGTTGACCAACCGGCGGACGGACGAGTACGGCGGATCGCTCCCCAACCGGATGCGCTACCCGCTGGAGATCGTGAACGTCGTCCGCGCCGCCTGGCCGGATGCCAAGCCGTTGTCGGTCAGGATCTCGGCCGTGGACTGGGCGCCGGGCGGCATGGAGGCGCCCGACGCGGTCGAGGTCGCCCGGATGGTCGTGGCCGCCGGAGCCGATATCGTGGACGTGTCCGCGGGGCAGACCGTTCCCGAGGGCAAGCCGGTCTACGGCCGCCAGTTCCAGACCCCGTTCAGCGATCGGATCCGGCACGAGGCGCGGGTGCCGACGATGACGGTGGGGAACATCTCGTCGCCCGCCGACGTCAACACCATCCTCGCGGCCGGGCGGGCGGACCTGGTAGTGCTCGCGCGGGCGCATCTGTGGGACCCGTACTGGACCCGGCATGCCGCGGCCGACCTGGACTTTACGCTCCCATGGCCGCCCGAGTACGCGACCCTGAATCGCTACACGCCGCGGATGCGGTAGATCCAGGTAGACCGCAGACGCCAGCGCCGCCGGGCTCCTGCCGGGTACCTTTGAGGTACCGCCTGTACCCGGGCGAACACCAAGGAGCCTCTGTGGGCAGTACACTCCTGCTTCCTGCCGCCTTGCTGCTGGCGCTGCCTCTGGTGCCGGCCCGCGCGCAACAGCCCAATCCGTTCGGCGGCGCGCAGGCGGACACCGCTCAGGCTCGACGCGAGCCGAGCGCCGAGAAGGATTCGGGCTCGCGCCCTGGAGGGGAGGCCGCCGGACATAGGGCGCCGGCTGAATTTCAAGGCGTGGACTCGGTGGTCTACCGACTGGACTCGAGCAGCCGCCTCGAGGTCAAGACCGGCAAGGCCGGCCTGTTCGGATTCGCCGGCCATAGCCACGTGATCCGGGCACGCGCCTTCAGCGGCGACGTCGTGTACTATCCGCATGCCCCGGCCCGCTCGCATCTCCAGATCACCGTTCAGACCGATAGCCTGGAAGTGCTCACCCCGCCGGACACGGCCGAGATCCGCAAGGTGACCGAGGCCATGCGCACGGAGACCCTGCAGACCGAGCAGTACCGCGAAATCCGGCTGACGACGAAGGAGGTGACGCCGACGGCGAAGGGGTTCCACCTGATCGGCGCGTTCACGCTGGTGGGCCAGACCCGTGACGTGCCGATCGATGTGAGCGTGGAGGCGGGGGTCGACACGTTGCGCGCCGAAGCCGCATTTGCGATCAAGCAGACGGACTTCGGCATCAAGCCCTACTCCGGCGGACCGGGTGGGACCGTGAAGGTCGCCGATCGGGTGACCTTCACCATCAACGCCGTGGCCGTTCAGGCATCGGAGCCGCCTGCCAGCGCGGCGCCTTGACGCTGCGAGTGGGTGGAGGGTAGCTCGCTACCGCCGCGCCGCCGGAGCCTTCCCTTGGCGCACGTCCTTCCTTTCAACCGGCACGCCCAGGAAGCTCTCCTGCCCTCCGCACCAGCAATTCCTGCACTTCCTCGTCGCTCGTTTCCGAGAAGTCCTCGTACCACAGACTTACGGCGTGAAACGGCTCGGGAGTCGCCAGGCAGACGACGTCGTCCGCGAGGTTGCGAAGGCTGTCGCAGGTCTCCGGCGCGCCGACTGGGGCGGCCACGACGAGCCAAGCTGGCCGCTGGGCCCGAAGCGCCGTGGCGGCCGCCGCCATCGTCGCGCCGGTGGCGAGACCGTCGTCCACCAGGATCACCGTCTTCTCCGCCACGTCCGGCGCGGGAAGCCCGTCACGGTATTGCCGTTCCCGTCGCTCCAGCTCCCGCTCCTCGGCGATCGCCACCACCGCGAGATCTTCGTCGGTGACGTCGAATAGGCCCATCGCTTCCCGATCGACCACCCGGATCCCGCCCGACGCAATGGCACCGATCGCAAGCTCGGGGTGCGACGGGTGGCCGAGCTTGCGCACCACGAAGACATCCAGTGGAGCTTCGAGTGCGCGCGCAACCTCGTAGCCCACCGGAACCCCGCCCCGCGGAAGCGCGAGGACCACGACGCCAGGGCGTCCGGCATACTCCCGCAGCTTCCCGGCCAGCTGGCGGCCGGCCTCGGTTCGATTTCGGTAGCGAGCAGCCATGGGCGCGCCCCCTTTCCGGCAGGGTATCGCCCGGTCATGCCCTGTACTGTGATCAGACTCACAAACCGATGAGCCTGATTCTCCGCGGAGGGGCGGCGCGAGACCACAGGAGCTCGAGCTCTCTACCTTGGCCCCACCGCGCGCGCCGCGTCGCGCGGGGAACCACCCCATTCCCGGCTCCACGCACGTCGCAGCTGCAGGCCCGACCGGAAGCCCGAGACCTCGGCGGCGCGAGTGACGCTCGCACCCCGTTCGAGCGACTGCCGGGCCCGCTCGAGCCGGATCAGGCGCAGATAATCCAGCGGGGACACCCCGGCGTGGTCAACGAACAACCGCAGCAGGTGGCGCTCGGTCGCATGGCCGACCGCCGCCAACGCGGCCATGTCCCAATCCCGTTCCGGCCTGGTGATGATGGCATCCTGCACCCGGTGCACGACCGCGTGCAGATGGCGCCGATGCACCAGAAAGGGCGACAGCTCGGGGTCACGGGACGAGCGCCGCAGGTACACCACCATGTCCTCCGCGACGCTGGCAGCCAGCGCCTCGCCGCACTCCTCGGCAATCAGGTGTAACGCCAGGTCGATGCCCGCGGTGATCCCTGCGCTGGACGCGACTGGCCCGTCGATCACGAACACGCGGTTGTCGATCACTTGCGCGCCCGGTGCCAGGGCTCGCAGGGTAGACAGCAGCTCGTGGTGGGTGGTGCAGCGACGGGCATCGAGCAAGCCGGCGCGCGCCGCGAGCAGCGCGCCCGAGCAGATCCCGATCACACGGTGAGCCGGAGCCGGCCCGAGCAGGGATACGCGGAACATGTGCCGCAGCCATTGCGCCGTGGCGGCGATTGCCGGCGTAATCTGGCCGAGCTGGGCGCTCGGCTGTCCGACCAGCACTACCCAGGTCGGCGTGCTCAGTTCCTCGGGCAACGGTTCGAGATCGGCCAGTCCAAGTCCCACGGAGGTCGATGGTGCGGCCACCGGGCCGGCGAAGCGCAGCCGAAAGCGCGGCGGCTGCCCACGCGCATGGCGATGGAGGTTGGCCAGGCGAAAGGCCTCCGCCGGCCCCGCAATGTCGAGCAGCAGCGAGTGCGGCGCGATGACGAACAGGAGGTCGATCAGATGAGCGCGGGCGATCATTCTCGGAGCTCGGCCAATGTCTGAAAGTGATCCAAACCTGTCCGACTGGCGGCGCGACAGAAAATGGCGAACTCCGTAGCTTGGTGACCTTCCCATTCGAAGGTCACGCCCATGTCGAGAGTCACGTCGCTCGGCGGCCTGCTGTTCGCCGCGGTCCTGGTTTGCTCCCCTGGGACGATAGCACACGCGCAGACGTTCGACCGGCCGGATTCGGACCTCGAACCCGGCGTGGACGCTAGCGTCAAGCCGGGCGACGACTTCTTCGCCTATGCCAACGGCAGCTGGCTTCAGGCCACTGAGATCCCGGCAGGCAAGGATCGCTGGAACGTTCGGAACGAGCTCGGTGAGCTCACCCGACAGCAGGTCGCGAAGCTGCTGGACGACGCCGGCGCCGAGCCGGCGGGATCGACCGCGCGCAAGGTGGCGGACTTCCGCGCCGCATACCTGAACGAAGCCGCCATCGAAGCCCGGGGCATCGCGCCGCTCAAGCCCCTGCTGGACAGCATCGATCACGTTGGGGACAAGGCGGCCCTGACCCGATTCCTGGGCCGCGGGCTCCGGGCCGATGTCGACCCGCTCAACTGGGGCGTCTACCGATCGAGCTACCTGCTGGGCTTGTCCGTGGAACCGAGCATCCACGGCGAGAAGACCTACGTCGCCTTTCTGCTGCAGGGCGGGCTGGGCCTGCCGGACCGCGAGTACTACGTCAGCGCCGAGCCGCGCATGCAGGCTCTCAGAGCCAGATACCAGGAGTACATCGGCCGCCTGCTGAGCCTGGCCGGCTCTGACCGTGCGGAGCAACGGGCGGCAGCGGTGATGGCGATGGAGACGGCGCTGGCGGAAGCCCAGGCAACGCGCGAGGCGTCAGCCAACGACCACAACGCCGACAACCTTTGGACGCGCGGAGACTTCGCGCGCCGGGCGCCGGGCATGGACTGGCCGGCATTCTTCGCCGCGGCAGGGCTGGCCAAGCAAGAAGCATTCGTCGCGTGGCAGCCCACCGCCGTCACCGGTGTGGCGGCGCTGGTCGGCTCACAACCGCTGGGGACGTGGAAGGACTACCTCCGCTTTCATGTCATTGACGGTTTCGCCGATGTGCTGCCGCGTGCCTTCGCCGAGCAGGCCATGGCGATGCGCCAGGCGGTGACCGACCAGCGCCAGCCAAGCTCACGCGCCCAACGCGCACTCGAAACGACCCAGGTGGCCATGAGCGATGCCCTGGGGAGGATGTACGCTGAACGCTACTTCCCGGCCGAGCGGAAGGCCCGGGTGGAAGCCATCGTGAGCAACGTCATTGCGGCGTTCCGCCGACGGGTCGAGTCGGCGACCTGGATGTCGCCCGCCACCAGGACGCAAGCGCTGGCCAAGTTGAAGACGGTGTATTTCGGCATCGGCTATCCGAACACCTGGCAGGACTATTCCGACCTGGCCGTGGACAGCACGGACGCAGTGGGCAACCTTCGGCGGGTCGCCGACCGCAACTATCGTCGTGCCCTGGCTCGGCTCGGCCGGCCCGTGGACATGACCGAATGGTGGATCGCGCCGCAGACGGTCGGAGCCCTTCTCGTGTTCCAGCAGAACGCCTACAACTTTCCCGCTGCGCTGTTGCAGGCGCCCAAGTTCGACCCGAGCGCGTCGGACGCCGCGAACTACGGGGCGATCGGCGCCATTGTCGGCCACGAGGTCAGTCATACCGTTGACATGCTGGGAGCGGAGTGGGATGCTGACAACCGGGAACGCCGCTGGTGGACCCCGGAGGACAGCACGCGGTTCCAGGCTGCCGCTGACCCGCTGATACATCAGGTTTCCGGCTATCGCCCGCTTGCCGATCTGGCCATCGACGGCAAGCTCACCCAGACCGAAAACGTTGCCGACCTGGCCGGCCTTGCCGCGGCCTTCGACGCCTACCGCAGAACCCTCGGCACCAAAGCCGCCGACCAGGCATACGTCCGGCAGCAGGATCGGGAGTTCTTCATCGGGTTCGCACGAAGCTGGCGCGGCAAGAGCAGCGAGGAGGCGTTGCACACCCAGCTCGCTACGGACGCCCATGCCCCGGAGGCCTTCCGCATCGCCACCGTCCGCAACATCGACGCCTGGTACGACGCGTTCGACGTGGTGCCGGGGCAACGGCTCTACCTCGAGCCCAAGGCGCGGGTGCGGGTCTGGTAAATGCGCGTCACCGTCTGCGATCTTCCCCATGAGCCACAAGCTCTGGCGGCTGCCTGGGCCGGACTGTGTCAACACACGTCGCGACATCGCTCCGAGCTGGTGCTGCTGCCGGAGTTCGCGCTGCTGCAGCCGGTGTGGATGGAACAGATCTTCGATCAGGCACGCTGGGCGGCGACCCTGACCCGGAGCGCCACTGAGTTAGAACGCCTGCCTGAGTTGCAGGCCGAGTACGTGGTGGGAACCCGACCGGCCAGCGTCGCTGGGCGGCGCCTCAATGAGGGTTACCTCTGGTCCGCCGGTGCCGGCTTGACTCGGCTCCGCAGCAAATTCTTTCTGCCCGATGAGCCCGGCAACTGGGAAGCTCGCTGGTTCGACCGGGGCGATCCGGACTTCCCGGTGTTCCACGCCGGCGCTCTGACCTTCGGACTCAACATCTGCACCGAGCTGTGGGCGTTGGAGACGTATGGCGCCTACGCTGTGGGGGACGTGCAAGTCATCCTGTCGCCGCGCGCGACGGCGGCAGCAACGATGGCCAAGTGGTTGGCGGTGGGCGTGGTGGCCGCCGTGCGTTCCGGTGCCTTCAGCGTTTCATCCAACCGGGTGGACCCGACGGGCGCCTGTGGTGGGATGGGCTGGATCATCAGCCCGGATGGCGAGATGCTGGCGAGCACCTCACCCAAGGCGCCATTCGCCACAATCGACATTGACCTCGCCGCCTCGGCGGCCGCACGTCTCGGCTATCCGCGCTCCGTGTTTCGCAGGGACAATGATGAGTCGCGATTCTTTCGGTAGCTCAAGCACCAATTACCGGGCAGTGCTCGTGCCGAATGCGCCGCTGGCATCGGGAGCGGTCGCGGACCGCAGCCCCTGACGCGAAATGGCCGCCGGTACAGGCGGCCGTCTGTTGGTTGACCTACATCTTATCATGATCTTACGAGTGAGGGCGGTGGGACTCGAACCCACGGGGGTTAAAAGTCGCAATCAGCAAGTTTGACCCTGACTGCCCCATTTCTGCTGTGTGTTGTCCTGTTTGTACTTAGCAGCCTGCGAGTTCTGGTGAAGTCCGCTCCATATGGCTCAATCCCGCTGCGTCTGCACACTAATCGGCACACAAATGACTGAGTCGACAAGTGCAGCAGTGGTCCATCTGCCTCTCTAAGCCCGTCCTGATGCAGAGGGGCCGCTGCACGACGGACCCACGGCCGGAAGAACAAGAAACCTTCTGGGCAGATGTGTGTCCGCGCGAGTGCCAGTCGGGGATCAGGGCCTCGGACGGTAACGGATACCTGCGGTAGACCGGCGGAGCGCATACACGTCTGCTCTCGGGGCCGCCCCGCCTCCCGGATCTCTCGACCTCGAACGAGTTGGCGCTGCCATTCGAGGATGCCCAGTAGCAGCCGGTCTGGCGTCTCGGCTGAGTCGACGACTGGAACCTGCAGTTTCACCGGCCCCCTTGAACATCCTGCATTTTGCGATCGACAGCCGTCGGCTGATGACCAGTCAAGCAACACGATCAGGCTGCCCGGTAACAGGTGGCGATTGGACCTCACTGCTCCCCCGTTCGGGGGCTGAGACTAGGATGCCCCCGACTTGGGAGCAGATGCGTTCAATCAGCAACAGGGTTTCCAACCCCAAGTTGTGACCCGCGCAGGACTCGGGCGGACGAGGTAACCGCCTGCGGCAGGATTCGGTCACGGGAACCATCAGGAGCGTGCAAAGGTCCGCCGCCGACAACGACTCGGCGCGGCGGGTCCAGCACAGAGCCAAGTCACCGGAAGGACAAAAACGATGAGGTCGAACGTACTGCCCCGCTCACATGCCGCCATCGCGATTGCGCTGGTGCTGGGCTCCCTCGGTAGCTCCGCGGTTGCTGCTCAAGTACCTCTCGCCCAGGTGCCCGAGCACCCGAGCACGGCAAACAGTTCCATCGTGGACAGCACGGTCGTCCTGGAACCCGGGCCGAAGTACGGCAAGTCCGGAATGTGGACGGCGGTGGCGGGAGAGCATTACCGCCACCTCTGGACTACCCCGATCCGCGTGCCGGTGCTCGATCTCCATCGCTTCGCCGGCGGCCTCACGCCCGTCGAGGAGCACACGGGCAGCCAGACGAAGTCGCTTCGCCTGGTGGGTTCCGACGGACGCCAGTACCAGTTCCGCTCGGTCGATAAGGATCCGGCCGCGAGGCTGCCCCGGGAGTTTCAGGGCACGGCCTATGCGCATGCACTGCAGGACGGCGTCAGCGCGTCCTTCCCGGCCGCGCCGCTCGTGGCCAACTCCCTCCTCCAGGCGACCGGCGTCCTGGTCCAGAAGCAGGTTCTCGTCGTCATGCCGGACGATCCCGCGCTCGGCGAGTTCCGCCCGCAGTTCAAGGGCGTGTTGGGCCTGCTCGAGGAGCGCGCTCAAGGAACGGCGCGAGAGGAAGATTCGGACGTGAGCGTCGCGCAGGCCGACACCTCCGGCGCACCGCGCCGGGTGATCTCGCCCACCGGCCTCTTTCGCCGCATTGACGCGAGTCCGAACGATCGGGTGGACGCCGGCGCCTTTCTCCGCGCCCGGCTGCTGGACATCGTCATGGGCGACCGCGACCGGCACCGCGACCAGTTCCTGTGGGCCGCGTTCGGTAAGGGCCGCCCCACCCTGTGGCAGCCGCTCTCGCGGGATCACGACGAGGCCTTCGTCAATCTCGACGGCTTCGCGCTTGACATCGCCCGGCTCTACTACCAGCCGCTCGTCACGTTCAAGGCGACGTATCCCGCGCACGACCGGCTCAACTGGCACGCCCGCGAGGTCGACCGGCGGTTTCTGGTGGACCTCGGTCGCGCCACCTGGGACTCGGCGGCCACCGCGATCCAGCGCGAGCTCACCGACTCGGTGATCGACGCCGCCGTGCGCCAGATGCCGCCCGAGCTCTATGCCAAGGGCGGCCAGCGCCTCGCGCGGATCCTGCGCGGCCGGCGCGACGGGCTCGTGCGTGAGGCGCTGAGCTACTACGACTTCCTGGCGCACGAGGTCGAGATTCACGCCACCAACGCCGCCGAGGTGGCGGAGATCACCCGAGTGGACCCGCACCACGTGGACGTGGCCATGCGCGCTCCAGACGCCGTGCGGCCCTACTTCGAGCGCCGGTTCGACGACCGCGAGACCCGTGAGGTCCGCCTCATGCTCTGGGGAGGCGACGACCGGGTTATCGTCCGCGGCGCCGCGGCGCCGAACATCCGGCTCCGCGTCGTGGGCGGCGCGGGCGACGACGCCTTCGTCGACTCGACCGGGCACGGCGGGGTCGAGTTCTACGACGATCGAGGGCACAACACCGTCGAGAGCGCCCGGCACCTCGCGGTCAATACCAAGCACCACGATGAGTGGATCGGGAGCGACACCAACCGCTACCCGCCGCGTGAGTGGGGCACGTGGTCGCGCCCATTGCCCTGGATCGAGGCGAACAGTGATGTGGGGCTGTTCGTGGGTGCCGGGCTGCTCCGCACCCAGTACGGCTTCCGCCGCAGCCCGTTCGCCTCCGAGATCCGCGTGCGGGCGGGGTACTCGACCGGCGCGTCGGCTCCCCGGGCGGACCTGGATGCTGCGTTTTACCCCGAGAACACCTCGCACTTCTGGCGGGTGCACGCCCTGGCCTCGGGCGCCGAGGTGCTGCGCTACTACGGGGTCGGGAACGACGCCCTGAATGACGGAAGCCGGGACTTCTACCGGGTGAACCAGCAGGTCTATGCGCTCGCGCCGGCCTTCGTGATGCCGATCGGGCGGAGCGTGCAGGTGAGCGTCGGGCCGGTGGCGCGCTGGTCGCGAACGGAGAACAACACAGGACGCTTCATCGCCTCGCTCCGGGACACCCTGCTCGGCGGGCGGGACTTCGGGCAGGTGGGCGGCCGACTCGGGGTCGAACTCGACACCCGGGACCGGCCCCTGGACCCGCGCCACGGGCTTCACGTGACCGTTGCGGGCGAGGTCGAGCCGGGCCTATGGGACGTGCCCCGCACGTACGGTTCCGGCGAGGTGAAGGCGGAGGCCTTTGCCTCAGCCGCGCTGCCGGGGAAGCCCACGCTGGCGCTCCGTGCCGGCGGCCGCCGCGTGTGGGGCTCGTTTCCGTTCTTCGAGTCAGCCTTCCTGGGCGGGTCAGCCAACCTGCCCGGGTACCACACGCACCGGTTCGCCGGGGATGCGAGTGTGTACGGCGGCGCCGAACTCCGCCTGACGGCCGGTCACAGCCACCTGGCCATCCCCGCCGTCTGGGGAGTCTATGGCAACCTCGGTGCCGGCCGCGTCTACCTCGACGGGGACTCCCCGGGCGGCTGGCACAGTGGCGGCGGCGGAGGAATCTGGCTGGCGATGATGGATCATCGCACTGCCCTGTCGCTCGGTGTCGAAGCCTCGAGCGAAGGCACGCTGCTGCAGGCAGGCACGGCGTTCGGCTTCTAGCGAGCCATGCCTGGCGGTTCCGGCTCCTTCGCTCAGATGGCTCAGGGGCCGGTCTGAACTTGGCATCCCTGCGCCCAACTGCCCCCTGATCGGAGGAGCACCCAGGTTCAAGCCTGGCCACCTCGCCGATCCCATATTGGGTCAGCCGAGCAACCTAGTTCGCGCAATGGAGTTGTAGGGTGGACGCCGAGTTTGACTTTCGCACCATCTATGGAGGCGTTCGTGGTCGTCAAAGCGGAGGGGCCCACCGAGTCTGCGCCGGTTGTGAGCCTCGAGCAGATCCTGGCCGCGCGGGAGCGGCGCGCGGCACGCCAGGCCGCGGCCCTGGCACGCTTCGACAAGCCGCTCATATCCGTGACCGTCGTTATGCCTGGCCCGGTCACGGACGGGCCGTTGCCCAGACGAGTGCTGACGGAAGCGCTTCGCGCGCTCGGCACCATCGCCGATGACAAGCGCTGGAGGGTCTTGTCCGGCGAGGGACGCTGGCAGCAGACCGGCCCGGAAGCACTCTTTGTCGTGGACGCTGGAGGGTGGCTGCTCAAGTCGGCCACGGTCGGGCTGGAAGATCATCACCCGCTCGGGGGCTTGTGGGACCTGGACGTGTTCGCACCCGAGGGCCTCATAAGACGCCGGCAGCTGGGGCTCGCACCCCGGCGATGCCTGGTATGCGAGAGGCCCGCGCATGTGTGCGGGCGCTCGAACCGTCATCCTCCCGAGCAACTCTGGAGCACCATCCGGCAGATGCTGGGCGCTTACGACCTGCGCTCCGTCGCCTAGCGGCTCGACGAGATCTTCTCTTTGGCACGACAAAACTGTGGGACCTGGTGCCGGTTACCCCAATCGTGCGCAAATCCGGTCGTCGATGCGGCGTGCCTCACGCCGGTGATCATTGACGGTGCGCGACACCAGCCCCCTTCCACGAGCGTCCACCTCGAGGGAGCGGCGGGATTCAGGTGGGAGAGTTGCCCAACTGCCAGGTTTCGGGTCGCGGACCACCTACCGCGAGCCGATTCCACAGAGGTCGTACCAGATCCATTGCCTCTCGCTCCTCCTCGGGAGCCGTGTACGTCCGTCCCAGACACACATAACCGCCACTCCGCCGTCTCGGGTCCATCCGTCCTGCGTGCATCACCAGGGTGGCGTCTTACGGCGACCGGTGATTGGACGCCGGTCCTCCCCCGATCGGGCAAGCGGTTCGCGCTCCCGCGAGCAGATACCCTCTCAGTGTCGGCGGTCAGGCGGTGAGCCGAGGTCGGACGGGGTGCGACATTCGATTTGACGTTGCCCCAACGCGAGGCTGGGCCCAGATGCCCTCTACGAAACGAAGAAGAGGGCGACCTGCTTCTCTGTGGTCAGCGCGTATCCAGTCCGGGTTTCCCGCTCCCGGAGACGGATTGCGTAGTGTTGGGTTGGACAAACTCGCGGATCAGGTTGGCAACCCCCACGCTGAAATCGCCCAGCGCTCTGCTCAGCGACGCAACCGACTGCTCGGTCGAGCTCCCGGCTGCTGGAGCGGTCAGGCGTACCTCCTTCTCAGCGATCGTTTGCCTCGTTGCGACATCGCGTAGGAACCATCGTGCCGCGAAGTACGCCGTCCCGGCAGTGTCCGTCTCGAAACTCAGCACCTCAATCGCGAGCTGATAGGTGGGGCGCCGCTGGCCCGGCAAAAGGTCCACGGTTACCTGATTGTTCTGCAGCAGCAGCGATAGGTCTTGAGCAACCACGTGGGCAGTGTTATCTGCCAGGGGCTCAGCCCAACGTGCGTTCTCGGACAGGGTCAAACGATTTTGGGAGATCCGGGTAACTATCTGATCCTTATCGAGGTATCCGGGTAGGTGAATGGGCCCAATGCCGATTGCGGGCTGTGCGGGCCCTGGGGACGAACTCGTCTTCGCCTGTTCAGCTTGAGGAAGCGGGCTGAGGGTAAAGAGTCGCCAGGGATCAACCTGCGATTGACCGACGTGTACGCACGCGGGAACGCAGGCGCAGGCGAGGCCCAGGAATATCGCTCGAGCGGACGCACCCCTCATCACTTCTCCCTGGCCACGGGTCGGCCGAAGATCATCGCGCTCGGGTTCCGCTCCATATACCCGGTCAACTGTCGGACGGTGCGCGCAGCTGCCGAAACCTCCTGCAAAGTCCGGGTGAGCTCGTACATCACGGGGGCATCGTTCAAGGCTGCGTCCGCGTGCTGCAGGACTTGGCCGGCCTGATCCATCATCGCCCCTGCCTTCACGCTCGTCTGCCGAAGATCGTGCGTGAGTCCAGAGACGTTGCTGTCGAGCCCGGCCGCCAGGTGCGACACGCTTCCTGCCGCCCCGCCCAGCCGGCCTGCGACATCGCCCAGCGATCGGATCGTCACTTTGAGGTCCGGCGAGCTGACCAGCTGGTGCAGGTCCGAGATGGTTTGCCGGGCAGAGTCGACGAGGCCGACGAGGTCGCTTGCCGCCAGCTTGGTGAGCACTTCGGTCACCGCCATTCGGGCCTTCTCGGTCGAGGACGGTTCGGTCGGAATCTCGCGGTACCGGAACTTGCGGCCGGACTGTTGGACCACAGTAGCCGGACTGCCGGGGAAATATTCCAACGCCACGAACAGCACCCCGGTGACGAAGCTCTCCGTCTGAAGCTGTCCCCGGAGCCCGGCCTCGATCGCGCTCCGATACTCCACCGGGCTGTTGAGAATGGTCTCACTGCCACCGAGACTGGTAATCTTGTCGGGGTCGATCGCGATGATGACCGGTATGCGGAACACACTCTGGTCCCGCTTCAACTGGAGCCGGATGTCCTGGACGGCACCGATCTCGACGCCGCGGAACTTGACCGGCGCCCCAACGCGGAGGCCGTTCACTGAACTGGGGAAATAGAGCACGAAGGTGTAGGTCCGGTGAAAGTAGCGACCGGAGCCGATCAGAACGACTCCCATCACCGCCAGCAACACGGCACCAACCACGAAGGCGCCGATCAGAGTCGGGCTGACACGCCGGTTCATCGTCATGGATTTCCTCCCCGCGTCAGGAAGCTCCGAAGAGTGGGGTCCTGGGTTCGGCCCAGTAGCTCCTGCGGGGGGCCGCTGGCCGTGATCGCCCGGCTCGGCACGTCGAGATAGATGCTGTTGGTGCCGATGGCGAAGATGCTGGCCAGGTCGTGGCTGACCACCACTAGAGTGATCCCAAGGCTGTCGCGCAGGTTGAGAATCAGCTCGTCCAGCCGGCGCGCGCTGATCGGGTCCAGGCCGGCCGAGGGCTCGTCGAAGAACAGGATATCGGGATCCAAGGCCATGGCCCGAGCCAATCCGGCTCGCTTCTGCATCCCGCCGCTGATCTCCCACGGGTAGTAGTCCTCGAAGCCCTTGAGGCCCACGAGCGCGAGTTTGAGGGCAGCGACCTGGCGGATCTCGGCTGGCTTGAGATCGGTGTACTCCTCCAGCAGCAGTCCGATGTTTTCACTCAGGGTCATCGCGCTCCACAAGGCGCCGCCCTGAAACAGAACCCCGACATTTCTGAGGATCCGCTCTCGCTGCCGTGGGTCCGCCGTCGTGAAGTCCTGTCCCTCGTAGTGGATGCTGCCGTGCGCCGCCTGGTTGAGGCCGATCAGGTGTCGCAACAGGGTGCTCTTGCCGCTCCCGCTGCCGCCCATGACGATGAAGACATCGCCCCGGTTGACCGTGAACGTCATGTCGCGCATCAGCACGAAGCTGCCGTATGCCATGGTGAGATCGCGCACGCTGATGCAGGGCGACGCTCCGTTTCCGGCGAGGGGATCGTGGGCCATCAGATCCCCAGGACGTAGAACAGGAAGGCGAACACGCCGCAGGCCACGATGACGGCAACCAGGCTGGTCACGACGGCTGAGGTGGCCGCCCTCCCGACGGCCGACGCGCTGTTGCCGGCCTGCAGGCCGCGCACGCAGCCGGCGCCCGCGATCAGACCCCCATACACGGCGCTCTTGAACACGCCACCGACGATGTCGCCCAGGCGGACGGCGTGGATGGTCTGCCCGATGTACATCGTCCAGGAGAGATCCAGCATCCCGACGCCGATCGTGGCCCCTCCGACGATGCCGACGATGTCCGCGTACAGGCAGAGCAGCGGCATCATCAGCACCAGTGCCAATACCCGGGGGAGAACCAGAAATTCAGGGATCGAAAAGCCCGCGGTGGTGAAGGCGTCGAGCTCCTGGGTGACCTTCATGGTGCCAAGCTCGGCCGCGAACGCGGCGCCGGTGCGGCCCGCCATGAGGATGGCGCTCATCAGCGGAGCCATCTCCCGGGTCATGGCCACACCGACCAGATTGGCGACGTAGATCTGCGCGCCGAACTGTTTGAGCTGGACGGCGCTGACGAATGCGAGAATGACCCCTACCAGGAAACTGACCAGCGTCACGATCGGGAGCGCCTCGATGCCGCACTGCTGGATCAGCAACCAGAGGTCGGATGGCCGATAGCGCGCGTTCCTTCGGACCAGCCGAATAGACGCCAGGGTCACGTTGCCGAGGAATGAGAGGGTTTCGCCTCCTTCGGCGACGACAGCAAGGGCGTGTGCGCCCAGGCGCTCGAGGAACGGCGGCGCGCGGAGATCCTTGCGGGCGCCTGCTCGCTCGGGCACCGCCACGGCGAGGTCGAGAAGGTCGTGCAGACCCGCCGGCAGCGCCGTGGCGTCGAGCGCGACGCCTCGGTCGCGGCAGGTGTCGCTGACCCGGGCGAGAAAGGCCAGGATGCTGCTGTCCCAGGCATCCAGCTTGTTGGTGTCGAACGCGACCCTCGACGGGGGCGGCTCCCGCCGCAATTCGGTTTCAAGGGCCGCGGCGGAGGCAAGCCCGTTCCGCAATTCCCAGCGTCCGGCCAGCCGGATCAGGAGGACATCGCTCTCGAGCCGGTCAATCGCGACTTGGTTCATCGGGCTCACTAGGTTCCGCTCGTGACCTCGGCGCCTGCGTGCAGGTGCCGGAACCCGCCCTCGGATCCGTAGCCAAGGACGTAGCCCAGTTGGATGTTGAGCACCCCGAGTGGCTCGAGCAGACGCGCGTTCTTGAGCGAACCCGCGTTCACCGCATCGAACCCGATGTCGCGGACCAGCTCCATCACCGTGGATCGCGCCGCGTCGTCATCGCCCGCCACGAACGCCGTCAACGGCTGCCCCTCCACCTGCCCCGTCTCCATCAGCCCGGCAAACACGGTGTTGAGCGCCTTCACTACGTGGGCCCGCGGGAGCTTCTTTTGCAGCTCCTCGCCCCCGCTGGTGGTGAAGCCGACCGCCAGACCGGCATGCTCGTTCAGCGCGTTGGTCACGTCCACGATCGGCTTCCCACCGGTGACCGGCTCGATGATCTGGGCCACTTCGCCCACGGCCGCGAACGGCACCGCAACGATCACCACGTCGGCCCACTCGGCGACGTCGCGAATAGCTCGCTCGTCCTTGTCCACCGCGATCACCTCGTGACCGGCCCGCGAGAGACCCCGGCTCAAGGCGCCACCGACATGGCCCCGTCCCAGGATTGCGATCTTCTTGGCCATACCCTGCCTGTCTCCTTTCATTCATTTAACCGCGGGGGCGACGAGTACCGGCGTCACCTGACGGCCTGGTCGGACCCGGGGTAGTGCTTGAACATCTTCTCGACGGCCTTGTTGAGGTTCCTCTCCCACCTTTCCGGACTCTGGCCAAGGTCCAGATCCTTGGTCGCCGCGGCGCGCCAGAGCAGCGCGTGGCTCTTCGCATCGATTATCTCGACCGCGAGGGTACCGACCGGCACCGGCTCTACACGGGCCCAACTCGGGCCGCCGGTGGGAACGGCCCAGCGGTTGTCGTAGCCGTTCAACTCCAGATCCCGCCTCAGGCCTACCAGGTACATGACCTGCACGTCCGGGTTCCCGGTGCTGTCCTCCTGGGCCAAACCCTTCGCCGCCAGCTGGCGGTCCACGGCTGCGACGATGCGGGCGTGGTTCAGATCGTCGGCGGACAGGGTCGTCCCGCCGACCCAGGCGTAGGTGCGGAAGGCGGCGAAGTTGGCGTGCCGGTCGTAGTCGTAGTTCACGTCCTGTGCTGCTGCGCCTCGGGCCAGCAGCACCAATCCTGCAGCCCAGAGCAGGGTGATCGTTCGCAAGTGACCTCCTCGACTAGATGATGGCAGGCCACGTGGCCTGCCTCGAGCGAAGAACCTAGCCTTGGGACACGGTCAGATCGTGGATGTCGCTGCTGAACGCAATTGCGGCCGCGGCTTGACTCAGGGCTTCGACATCGATCTCGATGTCGACGCGTTCACCGATCATGATGCCGTAGCTGTCCCACGCCAGGTTCCCGCTGGCGCCAAAGTCCCGCCGTCTGATTGCTGCCCTGGCGGAGAATCGCGCACGCTCGTGTCCCGACCGATCGAGCGTGACGCTGCTGATCTCGACTTCCACCGGCACCTCGCCCACCCGGCCCCTCATCGTCAAGCTCGCCGAGGATCCGGAGCTGGCCGGCCTGCCGTGCGACGACGTGGAGCGTCCGGAACGTGATGTCGGGATAGCGTTCGACGTCCAGGAAGGCCGCGGTCCGCAGGTGCGCGTCCCGCTCGGCTATGCCGGTGTCGATGCTCGATGCGTCGATCACGACGTCCACGGTAGCGCGACCCCAGTCGCCGTCCGGAACCAGCACCGTCCCGCTCCAGCGCCTGAACCGGCCGCGCACCTTCGAGATCAAAAGGTGACGCACGGTAAAATGGATTGTCGAGCTACTAGCGATCTCCCAGCGTTCGATGCTCATACCGCTCTCCTATTGTGGTTTAGGCTCCTCGTGGAGCCCTATAGTCTTGGCCTATGGCCAGGTCGGTGATCGTCAGTCGCTGCCGCCCAGAATCGAGCGGTGGATCAGGGCCGGAATCACCGGGGTCACCTCGAGCACCAACTTTCCTTGATCACCGTAGGTGTCTTGGCTCACAACCGAGTACTCGACACCGAACTGGAACTTGACTGGCAGCTTGCCGACGAGCGTGGTTTTCGCGACACTGAGGCCTACGGGCACATTCCACTTGTTGCCGGATGTTGCCCTGGCGTCGTAGGTAATGGTCGGGTCGAAGGCGATCTGCCAGGCGCTCGGCAGGTTGAGGGCAAAGAAGTAGAGCAGGTTCATATAGCTGGCGTCGCGGACGCCGGGCTCACGCTCGCCGCGGGATCCGATCCCGAAGTAGTACTGGCCAAATGCCCCGAACGTCACCGCCTGTGACCGGTGGCCCACAACCAGGGCCGGACCGACGCCCCACTGCCGGCGACCGAAGGCATCGTCGGTCGCGGTTGGAAACAGGAAGGCAGGCCCGGCGCCGAGGATCCAGTTCCCCGTGGGGGGCGCGATCACGGTCGGCAGCTCGATGTCTCCCATCCCGCCGGTATGGTCGAAAGCGGTTGAGACCGGTCGGAACCGGCTCGCTGAACAGCACCGGGATGGTGGGTCGCGCGATGAAGTTCCACCGGTTCGCCCCGGTGCCGTGGAGCGGCACCGGCAGAATAGGCTGGAAGAGCATCCTGCCTCCGACCTTCGCGTCGCCTTGATTCACATCGCCGTCCGCGAAGTTGGCGTCGAATCGAGTGAACAACGCCCACACGTCCGAGAGCGGGTTGGAGAGTTTCCTGCCCGTCTCGGCGAGGTCACTTCCAGAAGCTCCCTTGGGCTCCTGCGCGCTGGCTACCGGTGCGAACCAGACGACCGCGAGCAGACTCGCAGCCCCAAGACGTGCTCGCATCCATTGAACTCCCGGTCGTTCCGTTCGCATCTTCGTATCCTTCGCTAGTGTCAGACTCCTGGTCTCGGCCGCTCCCCAGACCCAGGAGCGGGTCTTCGCCTCCTTCCACGTCGGGTGCTCACATGCCGCCGTGCGCCCCGCCATGGCCGTGCATACTGGCCATGAGAGAGTCCATAGTGACCTTCCTGGCGGCGGCCTCGCTGGTGGTCAGAGTCACCGGCTGGGGCGGCTGCTCATAGCTGTCATATTCGTAGCCCATCTGCGCCGTACGGTCGGTCGCGCTGACCGGCAAATACACGGCCTGACCGCTTCTGTCCCCGTAGGCGAACTTGCGG
Organism: uncultured Gemmatimonadales bacterium; assembly: GCA_963815515.1. GTDB lineage: Bacteria > Gemmatimonadota > Gemmatimonadetes > Gemmatimonadales > GWC2-71-9 > CAVVWJ01. Next base: position 881,159 of record CAWFGP010000003.1, on the reverse strand, counting down.
TTGAGGTACTTGGGATCGGTTGGATTCTTGTTGTCCAGCCGGTTCCAGCTTTCCCAAAGCCGGTCGATGTTGGCGTGGTGGAGATAGAAGATCGGGTCCCCTCCCACAGTGGAGAATTCCGCCATGTCGCCGCCGAGCGCGAAATGAGTGAAGAAGTGCGGGTTCTGGTCCAACCGGGGTTCGAACCCGAGGTTGCCGTTCGCCGAGTCGATGTAAAACTTCTCGTTCAGGGCACTGAGATTGATCCAGTCCCGGTACAGGACGTCGATCCGTCCGCCGGCATTGACCCAGGGCCAGCGAGTGGGGTTGAACAGCGGGCTGCCCGGATCCCGGAACACGGCCGGAACGACGAGATCGTCGGGGTTTCCGGTGACCGGGTTCCAGTAGGGAAGCGTGAAGCTCTCATCGTGCAGCACCTCGCGAATGACCCCCTCGAACTGGTGCAGCATGAGTCGGTGCCAGGGCAGGAAGAACCATTGCTGAAAATGCTCAGGGTCAGAGGGATCGGTGGCGTGTGCCTGGCAGCCGTTCCACACGGCCCAGGCCGCTGCCCGGTACTCCGGCGGAAGTGAGTCGATGGCTTCCTTCTTGCGCTTCTGGGACAAGTCCCACAGGAACGCCGGGTAACCCTTGATCCAATGGGTATTCCACCAGAAGGTCCAGGATCGAGTATCATATGTCGGCAGCGACTTCATGATCTCGATCGCCCGCGCGTACTTCTCGAGCATCACCTGGCCTTCAGGGCTGTTGACGTTGTAGCGGATATAGGGCTTCGTCGAATCTCTGGAAGCTGATCCCGCACTGCTGGAAAGCGCCCCTCCAGTACTGAAAGGGGCGTCCCAGATGCGGAAGGGGAGGCTTTTGGCACCACCGGGGGACATGCCCCCGGTGTGGATCGACAACTTTTTTGGCTCTTCGCTCTTCGTCGCCGCTGCCGGCTTCGGCTTGAAGAAGTCCAGCTCCAGCACGTCATGCGACGCCGTGTGGGTTTCGAGATGCGGATCGAAGAACACCAGGGCGCCTGCGGACTGGATCATCCCGCTCACCAGGTGGAATTCATTGCCGATCACCGCACCCGCGAGGCCGTGACGCGGCATCATCATGGGGGCCAGCGTCAGCCAGGCATTGATCGCCGGGTCGTACGCCTGGATCCCGTTGAACGCGCCGACCATGCCGTTGGTCGTTATCTCGCCGCCCGCCACATAGATCAACTTGCCGTCCGTGCCCCAGGCCCCGCCGCTTCGGGCATACGGCATCCGCTCTCTCGGAGCACTCCACGAGTCGGTCACGGGACTATACGCCTCCACCGCATCCGTGTTGGTGGCGCTCAGGATGAAGGCGTGGCCGGTGCGGCCGCCGATGACGTAGATCTTGCCGTTGACTACGCCGCCGTACGCGTGATTGCGCGCCACCGTCATCGGTGTGCGGCTCTCCCACTTGTTCGTGGCGGGGTCGTACACTTCGTTGGTGGTGAGCACCCGGGCCGGTCCGTACGCGGTGAAGAACGAGTCCTTGGATGCTTCCACCGTGGTGGCGCCACCCATCACGTAGATCTTGCCGCCAGCTTCGGAGGCCAGCGCTGAGCCGCGCCTGGTCGGCATCGGCGCCAGCGACTTCCAGGAATCGGCGGCGGGATCGTACTGCCACACGTCGTTAATCGGCTGCCATGCGGCGCCGAGGGGCACCGTGGTGTTGGCTGGGGGCACGAAGCCACCGAAGACGTAAATCTTGCCGTTCAGAGTGGCCATGGCCGCGTGGTGGGCCGGCCGCGGCATCGACTTTTTCTCGACCCATTTGTCGGTGGCAGGGTCGTATTCGTAGTTGAAGCCACCAGCCTTACCGTCACTCCACCCGCCCATCACGTACATCTTGCCGTTGGCGGCGGCGCCGTAGAGCTCCTCATCCGGCTTCGGGAACGGTGCCGCCTTCTTCCACGGGGACGTGGGCATTTGCGCCAGCGCGGCCGTGGCCAAACCCAGGCCGGCGATCACGGCAAGAGCCGCGGTTCTTCGTGGCAACACCTTCGACATTGAACGCTCCCTTCGAGATAGTTGATGATCCTTCATTTCGTGCTGACGATCAGGCCAAACAACAAGTAGTTGACGTCTTTCAATCCGTCGCTGCGTTCCCACAGGTAGGATGGCTGAAACGCAACCTGCTTCATGAGTGGCAGCGTGACACCAGTCCAAATGCGATCTTTGTCCCACCCACCACCGCCCCCGTCGTAATAGGTCTCGTATGAGGCGAAGGGTTTCCAGCTGCGGCCGAGAACCGCGAGCGGATGTGAGATTAGAAGCCGACCCCGGTAGCGGTTGAGATCTTCTGCTTGACCAGGACGAAACCTTCTCACGTACATGTTGCGGACGGAGATCTCGAACTTGCGAAGAGAGAACCCCACGGTCCCATCGATTCGAAACTGGTTTTCACTATAGCTGTCGGTAAACCCTGCCGGCTCCGGCGCGAGTTCATTGAGCCCGCTGGCAGGAACCGAGTAGTACATGTAGCTGGGAGTGATGGTCAGAAACTTTGTCGCCCGAAGAGTGACATCGACCTGGGCGACGGGCGTTTTCAAGTCGCCGATGTAAAACCCGTAGAGCTTGAGAGCGACTCGCTGTTGCACCGGGGCGATCAGCTCCACCCAGGCGGAGGGCGCGACTACCGAGCCGGATCCACCACGTCCATCGGGCGCGTCCACTTCCTGGGCTACGCACGGCCGACCAAACGAGACCAGGCAGACCACCAGAAGACCTGGCACAAGGTGCAGCGCAAACTTCGTGAAGCCTCGCATTTCGTCTCACCTCTTGTTCGCTGTTAGCCGCGACGGCTGCCCCGCCGTATGGCGATCATTCTACGCCCGAGCCGTTACGGAACGCTTGAACGCGGCAGAGGAACGGAATTGCGGTCCAAGGCTAGGCAGCAAGGCGCGCGACCGGATCGATCGAGAGCTGAGTGTTCCGTGCCCGCCGTTCCAGGTCTCTCAGGATCTGGAGCTGCGCCAGGATGATCGACTGCTGCACGTTTGCTGCAGCCGGTAGGCCCTCGTAGTGCTTTGCAATCGTGCCATCCTGGCCGGCCGTTCCCGGCCGGCAGAACTCCTGCGGGGTGTATTCGTCGGCCGCTTCGCGCTCCGCCTCGGGAGCATCGTTCCATCCGTTGTAGTCGTCCGTCATGGGTATTGCCCTCGCGATGTCATGGTCGTTGGCTGGATGCCGCTTCTCGAATCCACGGCGGTCCGCCGTGACGGCGCATAGAATGCGACTTCGCGCGAAGCGCCACAATCGAGCAAACAGCTAGAAGTCCGTACGACTTTCTTCGCGCTGGCTACGACTTTAGAGGGTGAGACATTTGGCGTGCGGTGAATACGACAAAAGTCGTAGGCAGACCCTCCCGTTCGGCCAATAGATGGGAGTGCCGCCTTACGGTAGGTTCGCACCAGGGTTGTGCAGCATCGCCGGCCTGAGTCCTTTGAGCACGGCGATCTCCTCCATCCGGCTGCGGTGCCCGTCGCGGTTGGTGAAGTCGAACACCCATTCGATGAGAGCCTGCTGGTCGCCATCCACCACGACGGATGCTGTCGCACAGCACGGATCCTACGCGAGGAAGGCCGAGCGGGCGTGAACGCTACGCGGAACGAAATTGCGGCGAGCTTCTGGGATGTTTTTGGAGAACTATTGGGGATTGCGGCTGTTGAATGGCGGTGGGAACGGGCGGGGCCTCGTCACGGTCCATCAGGGCCATCACGGCCGCCGATTTGCACAAGCCGCCTCCACAACGCCGACCAGCCGGAGGGCTCGGGAAGGACCAGGACTACCTCAGTGCCGGAGCCCGGGGCGCTCGTCACGGTGAGCCTGGCGCCGATCGACGCCGCCCGCTCCCGCATGCCGATCAGGCCCCAATGTCCCGTCGGGCTCGACTGCGAGGAGTCGAACCCCTGCCCGTCGTCGCGCATGCTGACGCGCAGCTCTCGGGGGTCGTAGCTGGTGGTGACCCACACGGTCCGGCAGCCGGAGTGGCGCCGCGCGTTAGCCATCGCCTCACCGGCAATGCCGACCATCTCCGCCTCGACCGTCGGCGGGTACGGGCGTGCCGTGCCTGTCTCCGTGAGGTGGACCACGACCTCCGTCTCGGCAAACGTCCGCTGCGCCGCGCTAGCCAGCTGGTCGTGAATCAGCCGGGCGTCCGAGGAGGTGCGCATGACGAGCACAGACTCCCTGGTCTGGGCCAGCGCCTGTCGCGCCTGAGCGCCCAGCGTCGAGAGGAGGCCGGCGACGGCCGCGGTGTTACTGTCGCCCGCCGCCAGGCGTCCGGCGCCAGCCTCGAGCTGCAGCACCACCCCCGCCAGGTCGCCGAGCAGCGTGTCGTGCAGCTCGCGGGCGACGCGGGTGCGCTCCGCGAGAATTGCCTCGAACCTCGCCTGAGTGCGCTCCGCGGCCAGGCGTCCACGGCGTCGCTGCCAGGCGGCAGCGGCTAAGGCCGGCGTCGCGACGAGGGTGAGGGCGACGAGCGCGAGGAACCACCACGTCTGGTTCCACGCCGGGGCGATGGTGAAGGCCAGCGATGCGCCCGCCGTGTTCCACACGCCATCATCATTGGACGCGATGACGTGAAACCGATAATGGCCGGGCGGCAGGTTGGTGAAGAACGCCTCGCGTCTCGCGCCGGCGTCCTGCCAGGTGGTGTCAAGACCCTCGAGGCGATACCTGAATCGCACCCGGTCGGGCACGGCCAGGCTATAGGCCGTGTACGCCACGCCGAGCGCCGACGTGCGCGGCGGCAGCCGTACGGTGTCGCCCGGCAAATGCCCGGCGAAGTAGCGCCGCCCTCCGGCGGTGAGCGCCCGGAGTTGCACCGGCGGCGGCACGGGGTTGCGCCGCACCCGGTGCGGATCGACCCATGCGACGCCCCCCGCGGTGGCGAACCAGATGCGGCCGTCCGGGCCGGCCGCGGCCGAGGGAAGCGGACGGACTTGTTGCGCCGGGGGCACGATGCCATCGCGGTAATCGAGGCGCTCGTACCGGACCTGGTACCCGGGCTCGGCGAGCGCTCGGCGCACCTCCGCTGCCCGAATTCGGGTGACGCCGTCGGCACCGTTGAGCCAGAGCTCCCCATCGGCCGTCTCGACGAGGCCCGACGTGCCGCGCAGCGGCTCCCCGGCCGTGAGCACCGGGACAAAGAGCCGGTGGCCACGCCTGTCGGCCTCGCGTGGGTCGAATGCAGCCACGCCGGACTGGCCTCCGATCCACACGCGGTCGCCGTACACGGAGATGGCGAGCACGCGTCCCACGTCGAGTCCCTGTTCCGCCCCGAACAGCCGGACCGCGTCGCCCACCACCAGCACCAACTCGCCACTCTGGTACCCCAGCCATGTCCGGCCGCTGGTGTCTGTGGTAATCACGTTGGCGGGACTGCGCTCGAGCCCTGGCCGCGCCACGAATTGCTCCCAGTTGCGCCCTGGCCGCCGGCGGAAGACGCCGGCATTGAACGCGATCGCCACCCATAGCCCGCCGTCCCGCTCACGCGCCACCGCCTGGATCTCGCGCTCGAAGGCAGATGCGCCTGACTGTACCGGCGGCAGGGACACGGGAGCGAACGCGTCACCTTTCCGCTCCCAGAGTCCGATCCCGCCAATCCAGAGACCGCCGCGGAGATCGCGATAGATGCACGTCAGCATCGGAGGGGCGTCGAGCCGTGGGACGATGCGGTCACCGACGCTCAGCAGAGCCGCCGGCGGACCGCGTCTCGTGGCAACCCACGCCGTCCCGCCGGTGTCCGGAGCGACGGCCGCCAATTCCAGGTACCCCGGCGGGGCGATCGGGGTGAGCTTGGTCTCGCGAAACCGGTCGATGCCGGTCGGCGTCCCGACCCAGAGGCTCCCCTCCCGATCGTACAGCGCGGCCACGATGAGATTCCCACTCATGCCGGCAGTGCGGGAGAAAGGGATGGTCCGCGACCTTGGCGAAACGGTTTCCGGCGTCCCGGCCCCACCGCCCCCGAGGGTAGAAAGCCACAGACGGACGAGCCGGCCCGAGGTTCCAATGGCCACCACGGGATTGCCGCGGGACCAGGCCAGGGAGTAGATGCCGGTATCGGGGTAAGCGAGCGTACGGGATGGCGGCGGGCCCCCGCGGCCATCCGCCACAGGGAACACGCCATACGACCGGTGGACGGCCCAGACCGAGCCGTCCGGCGCCGCCGCCAGGTCCAGCTCGCCATCGCGGCGGCCGGCCCGGGTCGGCGCGCGCTTCTCGAAGTGCGCCGCCCCTCTCGGTAGGATGTAGATCCCGTCTCCCGCCACGGCCCAGACCGACCCGCTCCCGTCCACGAGGACCGGCTCGGTGTAGCCTCCCGGATATCCAGCGGCGGTGTCGATCGCCTCCCACCGGGCGCCGACGAGCCGGGCGAGTCCACTCGACGTCGCGGCCCACATCGTGCCGCCCGAGTCTCGCGCGATCGCGGTCACGGCGCCGCCCGGCAGGCCGTCCTGGGTGCCGTAGGTGAGGATTCTGCCCCGACGGAAGACGCTCACGCCCGCAGTCAAATGACCAATCCACAGGGAAGTGTCCGGCAGAGCGAGCAGGACGTTTGGCGCGTTCGGCAGGAGAGTCTGGCCCGGCGGGGGCTCGAATCGCTCGAAGCGCACGCCGTCGAACTGGAAGAGGCCGCGCGCCGAGGCGATCCAGAGCACGCCGTCCGCCCCTTGCGCCAGATAGCTGATCCCCCCCGGCGCGCCGTCGCGCACCCCCCACGCGGTGTGCTCGTACTGGGCGAGGTCGCGCGACTGTGCGGACAGCGAGGCGTACGGGCAAGTCGCCACGGCGAACGCGAGCCGGACGACCGCAGACGTACGCGTGCTCATGGATGCAAGCAGGTCATCGTCGGCCCTACGTCAATTGCGACTCACCCGCAAGGGTAGGAATAGGTAACGGAGCCGGCGCGGGGAGAGCCACGCCGATCACCCTTGAGGCTACAGCAGATGTAGGCGGGCTGCCAGAGCAGGAGGGAGGTTCCCGAACGCGCCCCGAGCGAGAATTACGTGACCTGCGGCTGATTATCGATCCGGGCGCCGCCGGTATCGAGCATCGGGCGCGCTCGATCTCACCGAGAATGGCGAAGGCGGCCACCAGTTCGGCGCCATCAATCGGGCTTCCGTGGGCGAGGTGAGAGCTTCACCCCGCCGGAACTCACAACACACCCACCAGTGTATAAAAGACGAGCATCGCCGCGCCCATTGCGGCCACAAGGATCCCCTGCTGGCGGAACGTGAGCGGCGAGTGGTCCTGTTTCATAAATCCTCCAGAGCTCATGCGGTGACTGCGGCGGCTCATTCGGCCGCTACGCGGAAGGAGCCTCGATCCGATAAGGCAGCAAGCCGCGTCACCGAATCGATCAGCAGCTGAACGGCCGCGGCGGACTGCTTCCGCCGTTCCAGGTCTTTCAGGATCTGAAGCTGCGCCTGGATGATCGACTCTTGGATGTTGCTGGCCGCCGGTAGTCCCTCGTAGTGCTTTTTCATCGTCGTTCTCCTGGTTGGCCTGTTTCCCTCATGTTTCTCTGACTTCCCTTAGCATCTGAACTCCGGGCGCTTATCCATCATCAGCAAACCTTCTGAAGAAGAACCTGTCGCTGGTGGTCGGTGTCGGCCGGAAGAAGCTCCAGGACGCCCTCGGGCACGGGCCGTCTCTCGTCGCTTCCCCCGCGAGGGCGGCCGACTGCGGTTCTCCACGCGCCCGGGGTCAGGCCGTACACTTCCTTGAACTTGCGGTTCAGATGGCTTTGGTCGGCGAAGCCACACTCGTTCGCCACCGTTGCTACCGATAGACCATATGAGAGCAGCTCGACAGCACGGGCGAGCCGCAGCCGCAGGTGATACGCGTGCGGTGGCAAGCCGAATTCGAGGTGAAACGCTCGAATAAAATGCGACTCCGTGAGGCCGATCAGCTCGGCCAAAGCCGCCGTCGGGATCAGCTCGCCAAGGTGGGCGTGGAGGTGCCGGCGCACGGGAGCGAGCGACCTGCCACAGGAACGGGCATGTTCCAGCGGCGCGCTGCGTGCGAACAGGCCCTCGAGGAGCGATCGAGGGATGGCTTCGCGGCTGAGCAAGCCCATAGGACGCTGCAAATGGCCAGTGAGCGCCGCCAGCTGTCCAACACACTCTTGGTCAGTGACGAGGGCCGGCCGGTCAGGAACAGCAAGCCCCTCCAGGTCAGACGCGTCGAGCAGCAAGGTCAGCAGCCCCGGGCCCGGGTCGCCCTGGGCGCGCACGGCGCAGAGCTGTAACCGGGGTGTGAGGAGGACCTGGTTCCGGTCAGCGGCGAGGCCTCTGCTCGATTCCACCATGACGAAGGCGGGTGAGCGAATGAGCGCGATCCCGAATTGGCTGTGGATCCTCGGTGCAACGTCCCCCGGGACGTCCTCCAGGCAAAGAAGATGAGCGACCTGCTCGGGGAATGGGCGCCACACACGACACCGCTCAGCCACCCGTGACGCATCGGCTGCGAGGCTCGAGCGCGCGCGGTCTATCCGCATCGTGGTCTCCATCGTGATCTGCTCGGACACTCGCGCCATCCCATCCTCCAATGAGCTTGATGAGCAACAGCAGCCTTGTGAGGTTTCGGGCTGCCGGCCTGAGGTCCCCGTAGCTCGGCGAGAGCTTCCCGCTCAAACTCCTGCCGGGTGTAGTCGTCGATCGCCTCGCGCTCCGCTTCGGGCGCATCGTTCCATCCGTTGTAATCGGCCGTCATGAGTGCTTCCCTCGCGCTTTCAGACTCGCTGGCCGGCTGCCGCTACTCCACATCCACGCCGGTCTGTCGTGACGGCGCATAGGATGCGACAGCGCGCGAGGCGCCACAATTCAGCAAACGGTTAGAAGTCGATACGACTTTTCTTGGCAGTGGCTACGACTTTCGAAGGTGAGACAATCGGCAGAACGTCATGGAGCGCTCGGCGGGAGCAAGGCAGCGGCCGCTATCGTGAGGAAGCGCCTACAGTTCGGGGTATAGACCAAAAGTTGTAGGCTGAACCTGTCTTTGGCCCAATGGACGGGGTTCCCGGGCGGAGATAGCTTGACTTCAGGTCCGGTGCAGTCGGGGTTGGCCGGCGAGATTCCTGAGGTGAGATCTTGGCGAGCGTACCCATCCGAGTCCTCCTGGCCGACGACCACGCCATCGTCCGAAACGGCGTAGCTCAGATCCTTGACGAGCAGCCCGACATCGAGGTCGTCGCCCAGGCAGAGGACGGTGAATCGGCCATCGTGCTGTATCGCCAGGAGAACCCTGACGTGGCCCTGCTGGATCTCCGGATGCCGAAGGTGGAGGGCACCCAGGTGGTCGAGCGGATCCGGCGGGAGTTCCCCGAGGCGGTGCTGGTGGTCCTGACCACGTTCGACACCGACGACGACATCGATCGTGCGTTGCGCGCGGGAGCGAAGGGCTACCTGCTCAAGGATGTGGGACCGGGGGATCTGGTGGCATGCGTCCGCACCGTGCACGGTGGAGGTACCTGGGTCTCGCCCACCGTGGCGTCAAAGCTGGTGGCACGGATGACCCGGGTGCAGGTAACGCCGCAGGAAATGCGGGTGCTACGCCAGGTGGCCGAGGGGAAGTCCAATCGGGAGATCGGCGAGACGCTCTTCATCAGCGAGGCTACGGTCAAGATTCATCTGAGTCACCTGTTCGAGAAGCTCGGCGCCACGAGTCGGACGGATGCCGTGGCGAAAGCCGTGGAGCGAGGCCTTATCCGCATGGGGTGAGCTCCGAACCCCGCCGCTCGACACGCGCGCTCCCAGGGAGCAAGTTGGGAAGTGCCAGTCCACCCTGATCAAGCAGAGCCTCCGGTGAGGAGCATCAAAGGCGTCTCGCCGTGGTTCACGTTCGGCGGCGGTGTCCAGCAACGTGCGCGGACCGAGCGTGACGAGGTCGCCCACAGCCTGTGGTACGGCGCCGTTCCCTACCTCCTGACCACCGTGTCGGTGGCCGCCGCGCTCTATGGCTCTTTCTTCTTCGAGCGGCACGGCCTCCGCAACATGGAGTTCCCGCTTTTTCTGTTCGCGATCGCATCGACCATCTGGTATCCGGGCGTGGGCCCTGCCTTTCTCGCGGTCGTGCTCTCCGGCCTGACGTTCAACTACTACTTTACGGCGCCTCGTCACACCCTGACTGTCGAACTTGCCGACGTCCCGTATTTCATCGCTTTCCTGCTCTTTGCCATGATGCTCACCGGCTTTGGCGTGGTGCGGCGCCGCGCCGAACAGGAGCTGATCCGCTCCCGCGACCAGCTACAGCGAGAGGCGGCCGAACGGCAGAGACGTGAGGAGCAGATCCGCAAGTTGAACGAGCAGCTGGAGCAGAGAACGGCCGACCTCGAGGTCGCCAACCGCGAGCTGGAAGCCTTCGCTTATTCCACGTCGCACGACCTGCGGGCGCCGGTGCGTCACATGCTTGGCTTCACGGAGCTCCTCCAGAAGCACGCACAATCGAATCTCGACGACAAGAGCCGCCGATACCTGAGCACCATTCTAAATGCGGCCAAGAAGATGGGAGCGCTGATCGACGATCTCCTCGCCTTTTCCAGGATCGGACGCGCGGAGAGCCAGGAAGCGACCGTCAACCTCGGGCCGCTGGTCCAAGACGTCATCGACGAGACGCGTCCCGACACGAGCGGGCGAAACATCACGTGGAAGGTCGGGGACTTACCGACCCTGTATTGCGACCGCCCCATGATGAGGCTGGTCTTCGTGAACCTGGTCGCCAATGCGATCAAGTTCACTCGTCCTCGCCCGGCGGCGGAGATCGAGGTCGGGGCGTTGGAGGACAAGCGCGGCGTGGTCGTCTTCGTGAAGGACAACGGGGTCGGGTTCGATATGCAGTTTGCGAACAAGCTGTTTCGTGTCTTTCAGCGGCTCCACGGCACCGAGGAGTTCGAAGGTACCGGGATCGGACTGGCCGCGGCCCAACGCATCATCCATCGTCATGGTGGGGCCATGTGGGCGGACGGCGCCGTGAACGGCGGCGCGACTTTCTTCTTCTCGGTCTCACCGGCACGGAAGCGCTGAACCTCGGCAGGAGGGCAGTGATGAACGGGTTGCAGCGAATTCTGATGGTCGAGGACGACCCTCAGGACGTGGAGCTGACCTTGACCGCTCTCGAGGAGTACAACCTGGCCAACGAGGTGCTCGTCCTCAGAGACGGGAGCCAGGCGCTGGACTACCTGTACTGCCGCGGGAGCTTCCAGGAACGCCCGCGCGGGAATCCCGCGCTCATCCTGCTGGACCTCAAGCTTCCGAAGGTCGACGGACTCGAGGTCTTGCAACAGATCAGGTCCGAGGAGGCGTTGAAGTTCATTCCGGTGGTCGTCCTCACGTCGTCGCGAGAGCAGCGGGACCTGGTGGCCAGCTACCGGCTCGGCGTGAACGCGTACGTGGTCAAACCCGTCGAGTTCCACCAGTTCGTGAACGCGGTCAAGGAACTGGGGATCTTCTGGACCCTGGTGAACGAGCCGCCTCCGGGAAGCATCAAGCGGACATGATCATGGATGGTGCTCTGCGCATCCTTCACCTGGAAGACGACCCCAACGACTCCGCGCTGGTGCGGGAGACCCTGGAGGCGAGTGGCTTCTCGTGCGAGGTAACGCGAGTCGCCACCCAGCCGGGGTTCTGCGCGTCGCTCGACCGGGGTGGCTTCGATCTGATCTTCGCCGACAATTCGTTGCCTTCGTTCGACGGCCTGTCGGCCCTGCGGCTCGCGACGGAGCGGCGCCCCGAGGTGCCGTTCATCTTCGTCTCTGGGACGCTGGACGAGGAAGTTGCGATCGAGTCGCTGAAGGTCGGTGCGACCGACTACATCTTCAAAACGAAGATGTCGCGGCTTGTCCCGTCGGTGCGGCGGGCACTTCGCGAGGCCGAAGATCGGGCGCGGCGCGCCGAGGCGGAGAGCGCGCTGAGGCGGAGCGAGTCGTACCTGGTTGAGGCGCAGAGGCTCAGCCACACGGGGAGCTTTGGCTGGAGCCCAGCGAGCGGCACGATCTACTGGTCGGAGGAGACGTATCGCATCTTCGGCGTCGAGCCCGGGAAGACGCCGACGCTTGCGCTCGTGGTGGAGCGCACGCATCCCGACGACAGGGCCGCCGTCCAGGCGACGATCGAGAGCGCGCAGCGCGATGGGGCGGACTTCGAGCACAAGTACCGCCTGCTGATGCCGGACGGCTCCCTGAAGCATCTCCATGTGGTCGCCCATGCCGTGGCCGACGACGCAGGCCGCCGCGAGTTCGTCGGGGCGGTCATGGACATCACCGAGCGCGAGCGCGCCCAGGAAGGGATCCGTGAGAGCGAGGCCCGGTTCCGCACCTTCGTGGACCATGCGACTGACGCGTTCTTCCTCCATGACGACCGCCTGCTCGTGATCGACGTGAATCGCCAGGCCTGTGCCAGCCTGGGCTACACCCGCGGCGAGTTGATCGGCCTGCACCCCCACGATTTCGATGTCGGGCTGGACGACTCGACGATCGGCAGGCTGGCGGAGCGAGTCGGCGCCGGCGAAACCGTCACCTTCGAAAGTGTGCATCGCCGGAAAGATGGAACCGTGTTTCCGGTCGAGGTCCGCTCCCGCCAGTTCCAGCAGGGCGATCGGCTCTATCGCCTGTCGCTGGTGCGCGACATCGTCGAGCGCAAGCGGGCGGAAGCCGAGTTGTCGGAGATGCGAGAGCGGTTCCGCATTCTCGCCGAATCCTCGCTGACCGGTATCTATCTCACGGAGGGGACCCGCTTCGTCTACGTGAACCCCGCGATGGCGAAGACATTCGGTTACACCGTGGAGGAACTGGTGAGCGGTAGGCTTGGCTCGCTCGATCTGACCTGTCCCGAAGACCGCCACCTGGTTGGGGAAAACATGCGGCGGCGGCTGCTCGGCGAAGTGGACGAGCTTCGGTATGAGTTTCGAGGACGGCGGAAGGACGGCTCCGTGTTCCCCGTCGAAGTGCACGGCCGGCGGATCGAGCTGGCCGGCAAGGTCGGCGTACTGGGAACCCTGATCGACAACACCGAGCGCAAGCGAGCCGAGGAGAAGCTGCGCGAAGCCGACAGCCGCTTCCGAGCGTTCGTCGACCACGCCAGCGACGCCTTCATCGTGCACGACGAAGCCGGCTATGTCGTGGACGCCAACCGGCAGGCCTGCGATAATCTCGGCTACACCCGCGAGGAGCTGATCGGCATGCATCCTCGTGCGTTCGATCCGGGCATTGCCGCGGACGAGACGCTGATCGGGCAAATGTACCAGCGGCTGGCGGCCGGGGAAACCTTCGCCTTCGAGACGATACAGCGCCGCAAGGATGGAACGCTCTTCCCCGCCGAGGTTCGCCTGCGCCCCTTTTGGCACGCCGGTCGAGTGTTCGGTCTGGCGCTCTCGCGCGATATCACCGAGCGCAAGCGCGCGGAAGAGGAGCGGGAGCGGGCGCGCCGGCTGGAGCAGGAGCAGCAGTCCGCCATCGCGGCTGAGCGGAGCCGACTGGCTGGAGAGATTCACGACACCTTGGCGCAGGGATTGGCGATGATCGTCATGCAACTCGCCGATGCGGAGGCCAAGCTGGGACCGGCGTGGGCGCAGGCGGGGAAGCCGCTGGGGGTGGTCCGCGAGCTGGCGGTGGAGAGCCTGGCCTACGCCCGGCGCTCGGTCACCATGCTGCAGCCCAGCGCGCCGGCGGCCGGACTGGCTCGGGCGATTCGCGACGTGGTCGACAGCACGCGCCGGCACTCCGGTGCCACGTTGAACTTCGCCGTCACCGGCGACGCAGTGCTGCTTCCCGCGACAGTCGAGTCGGCCCTGGCCGGCATCGCCCGCGAGGCGCTGACCAACGCGGCCCGTCATAGCGGTGCAGCCCGGATCGAGGTGGAGCTCGCTTTTCAGGATGCAGGAGCGGTCCGGCTCGCGGTAGCCGACGACGGGGTCGGTTTCGACGCCGAGCACGTAAGGTCCGACGGGTACGGGCTGACCAGCATGCAGGACCGCGCGGCTCGGGCCGGCGTCGCCCTCACCTTCGTCACCGAGCCAGGCGCCGGAACCGAGGTGGTGGCCAGCTGGTCACCGTGAGTGCGGCTTCGCTGAGAGAACCTGAGCCGCAAGTTCAAGGCAGTCTACGGGCTGACGCCGCGGCGTGGGCGGCCGGGGCGACTGGGAGAGACAGATATGATGCCGGGATGATCGGGCGCGGTGCCGCCGCGCACCTCCCGCTGGGCATCAGATCCGCGAACGTCGGGTGGTGCTGAGGCACTCCATGTCCAGAATACTCATTCTTGGGGCGACAGGCTCCCTCGGCAGGCAGGTTACCGAGCAAGCGGTTTCAGCGAACCACCAGGTTTCGGTCTTGGTGCGAACGCCATCGAAGCTACCGGCGGAGCTTCGAGCGAAAGTCGTCGTGCACCGAGCTGATCTGGCAAGCACGCCTGTGCCTGTGTTGGCAACCATCCTCCAGAATCAGGATGCCGTCATTAATACGGCCGGCATGGTCACAGAAGGCCCAATCTTCGTTGACCTTGTGGAGCGTATCGTCACCGGCCTGGAGTCGTTGGCGGAGAAGGCTCGGCCTGTCTGCTGGTTCATCGCCGGTGCAGCCTTGCTGGACCTCGATGATCGCGGTCGAAGGGCGATTGATCTTCCGCGCATCGCCTCGACGTACTGGCCGCATCGCGCCAATTTCGACCGCATTTGCCGTAGCCCACTGGATTGGCGAATCCTGTGTCCGGGGCCCATGGTTGATCAACCGCCTCTCGGATTGGCTCGGATGCGGATAACGCTTGACCGAGTACCCGTACCAATCCCCGGGTTTGCCAGGTTTCTGCCGGGGGCCATGCTATTGCCTTTCTTCGTTTACCGGGTCCCTGAGATGATCATCTCCTATGCCGACGCCGCTGCGCTGATGCTGGCCAATCTCACTCCCTTTGGCGAGATATCTCGCCATCGGGTTGGATTGGCGTTGCCCGTTGGCATGCGGGGCAAAAAGAAACAGTGGACAGCCAAGGCGAGAGCGGCCTAGGCGCACTTCTTGTTAGAAGCGAAGACCACGACTCAGCGTTCTCTCACAGTCGAGAAAGGCTAGCCAGGCCACGATCTGACTACTGCGGGTTGCGTGCTCCGGTCTTCCGGCCGGGGCGCCCGCTTAAGGGCGATCTCGGTCTTGCCACTCTACCCGCCGAATCTCGATGAGTGGCGAAGATGCCCCAGACTGTGATGAACATCGCCGCGACCATCGGTCCGATTACAAATCCGTTGAAGCCGAAGGTGGCCAGGCCACCCAGCGTGGAGAGAAGGACCACATAGTCCGGCATCTGGGTGTCTTTCCCGACCAGGATGGGCCGCAGCACGTTGTCCACCGACCCGATCACCAGCAGGCCGTACGCCGCCAGAATGATCCCCTTCGCGGCCTCGCCTGTCACCATCAGGTAGACTGCCGTCGGGAGCCAGACCAGACCGGTGCCTACCGCCGGCAGCAACGAGAGAACGGCCATGAAGGCGCCCCAGAGCACCGGCGCGTTGAGGCCCAGGATCCAGAAGATCAACCCTCCCAGTCCGCCTTGCACGATAGCCACGACGAGGTTGCCCTTTACCGTGGCCCGCAGCACGGTGGTAAACCGGCCGGCAAGCTTGCGCCGGAGCTCGGGGCGCATGGGAATCGCGCCAGTGATACGCCGGGCGAGGTCATCGCCGTCCCGCAGCAGGAAGAAGAGCAGGTAGAGCATGATGAAGAGGCTGACGATGAATTCCATCGTGTTCTGCCCCAGGCTGAGCACCTTGCCCGCGAGCAACTGAATTTCCTTGGTCAGCACGGTGGACAGTCGCTGCTCCGCCAGCTCGAGGCTGGTCAGTCCCAGCCGGTCCAGCAGGTGCGTTATCCATGTCGGCAGGGCCTCGAGGAGGCGCTGAAAATACCGGCCGAAATCCAGCTCTCCCGACCGGATCCTCTGGTACGTGCTCAGCCCTTCCTGCACCAACGCTCCGCTAATCACGCTCAGCGGAAGGATCACGGTAACAACGATGATGACGAGTGTGGTGACCGCAGCCAGGGTACGCCTCTGTTGCAGGGCGCTGGCCAGCCGCTGAAAGAGGGGTCGGAACACGGTTGCGATCACCAGGGCCCAAAGAATCGCTCCCGCGAACGGCCAGAGGATCGCGCCAAATCCGACCGACAGTATGACGAGGAGGAAAAGGAACGTCCTCTCCTCCAGACCGGGCTTGTCAGTGGAAACTCGATTCATCGCAGGGCGGAGGCCTCCCGGGCTGGCCGATCAGGAGCGACTAGCCGGATGGAGCTTCTGTACCTCCGGCGCTCGCCGGTCGGCGCCCGGTTCCGCACTGCGGGCATTGACTGGACGCTTGATGCTGTCGAGCGCCGGCGCGGGCGGCAGCCCGGTCACACGAAGAATGTCCTGCTCGTCGAGCGTCTCCCGCGCAAGCAGCTCCTCGGCCAGCGCATCCAGCTCTCGCCGGTGCTCGCTCAGGAGGCGGCGCGCCTCCTCCTGGCTCTCACTAACGATCCGGCGCACCTCGGCATCGATTGCCTGCCCCGTCTCCTCGGAGAACGAGCGTCCACCGTCATACCCCAGCGAAACGCCAAGGTACGGGTTTTCCCGCGGCGCTAGCTGCACCATCCCGAGCCTCTCACTCATCCCCCAGCGAGTCACCATGTCGCGCGCGAGGTGCGTCACCTGGGCGATGTCGCTTTCGGCGCCGGTGGTCTTGGTGCCATAGACGATCTCCTCGGCAGCTCGGCCTCCCATCATCCCCACAATGCGCGCCCGCAGGTATGCCTCAGGGTAGTTGTAGCGGTCGCTTTCCGGACGCTGATAGGTAACTCCGAGTGCCTGCCCGCGCGGAACGATGGATACCCGGTTCACCGGATCGGCACCTGGCACCAGGAGGCCCAGGATGGCGTGCCCGCCCTCGTGGTATGCGATCCGCTCCCGGTCCTGCGCGCTCAAAAGCAGCGGGCGTTCGGGCCCGAGCACGATCTTGTCGAGCGCATCGAAGAAGTCCTTCTGGTGCACCGCCTCCTGCTCCCGCCGTGCGGCCAGCAACGCCGCCTCGTTCACCAGGTTTCTGAGATCTGCCCCCGAGAGCCCGGGCGTGGACCCCGCGATTGCTCCGAGATCGGTGTCCCCCGCGAGCGGCACACCGCGGGTGTGGACCTTGAGGATCGCCTCGCGGCCGTTTCGGTCCGGCAGATTCACGACCACCCGCCGGTCGAATCGGCCCGGCCGCAGGAGCGCCTTGTCGAGGAGCTCCGGCTGGTTGGTGGCGGCGAGCACGATGATGCCCTGGCGGCTGGAGAACCCGTCCATTTCGGCGAGGATCTGGTTGAGCGTCTGCTCCTGCTCGCTCGACCCGCCGATCACCACCTGCCCGCGGGCCCGCCCGATCGAGTCCAACTCGTCGATGAAAATGATTGCCGGAGCGTTCTCCTGAGCCTGCTTGAAGAGATCACGCACTCGGGCCGCGCCGACACCGACGATCATCTCCACGAACTCCGAACCGCTCATCGAGAAGAACGGGACTCCGGCTTCACCTGCGACCGCCCGCGCAAGCAGGGTCTTGCCCGTGCCGGGCGCACCCACCAGCAACACGCCTTTGGGGGCAGTGCCGCCCAGCCGGGTGTACTTCTTGGGATCCCGCAGGAAGTCGACGACCTCGACCAGCTCGTTCTCGGCTTCGTCGATTCCAGCGACGTCATTGAAGGTGACTTTCGTGTCCTTTTCCGTGTCGAAGCGCCGGGCGGTGCTCCGCCCCAGGCCGAAGAGTCCGCCGCCCATGCCGCCCTGCTTCGTTGCACGCCGCAGAAACCATACGTACAACCCGATCATCAGCAGCGCGGGAGCAAAGCTGAACAGGAGACCTGACCAGGTGTTGCCCTGCTGGATCGGCTCGGCGCTGATCTCGACTCCGTTTTCGATCAGCAGCGTCTCCAGCCCGGGGTCCACGAATGCGGGGAGTGTGGTCTCGAAGTCCCGAATGGAGCGCTGCGCTGCCCTGGCCGCGGTGTCTCGCGAGGAGGCGTAGGTGACCGGCGAGCGAAAGCGACCAGTGAGGCTTTCCCCACGGCTGTAGATCTGCTCGACATTCCGCTTTGCCACTTCCTGCTTGAACAAGGTGTACGGCACCTTGCCGGCTTCGGGATGGGGGAAGAGGAGTCGGATCACCAGGAAGTTGGCCAGCAGAATGAGGAGGATATTGAGCCACCTACGGCGGCCAGGCCCCTGCCCTGGCCGCCCCTGAGCGCCCGATCGGCCGCTTACGCCTCTACCACTCTTCTGGCGGGTCACTTGACTCATGATTCAATCCCCGTTCTCCACGTAGAGGCGCAGGTCTTCTCGGCCGATGGTCATGGCTGCGGCATCAGTGTGTCGTAAGCAACTCTTGTAGCTTCTCTGCCTTTTCCCGCGACAGAGTGCTACGAAGCACAGTGCCCCCGTACCCGCGGAAACGCTCGGCCACTTTTTCCGGATCACCGGCCTCGACCAGCACGAACACGGCCGACTGGCCGGGCTGCAGCATACCGCTGACCTGCTGGACAAAATCTTCCGAGATGCCATACGTGTCCTTCCAGGTGGCGGCATCATCGGCCCCGATAACCGCGCCGGGGACTCCCAACGCCAGCGACCCGGCGCCGACAGCGGCGGCCGCAGCAGCCACGCTCATGCCGGCAGTGAACGGTGCGGCGATCAAGGCGCCCAACAGGCCGCCGAGCACGCCACCCCAGGCCGCCCCTTCCCGTTCGGTTGGCTGCACGCTCTGGTCGAGGTGCAGTTTGCCGTTTTCCCCCCGGTAGACAGCCACCGCGTCACGCACATCGACGGCCCAGCGGTCGTTCAGCTCCTGGAACTGACCCAGCACTTCGGATGCCCGATGGGTTCCTTTGAACCCGACTCCAATGAGGTCGTACATCGTCGACTCCTTTTCATCTTTCTCAGGGTGAGAACTGCTGCGGTCCTCAATGGGCCGCGAGCAGTTTCTGCAGCTTCTCCGCCTTCTCGCTCGGGAGTGTGGTCCGGAGCACCGTCCCCCCGCTGCCGCGGAAGTGCTCGGCGATCTTTGCCGGCTCTTTCGCCTCGGCGAATACGAACAGCGCTGACTCGCCGGGCTGCACCATCCCGCTGACCTCCTTTACGAAATCCTCCGGTACCCCATACACATCCTTCCACGTTTCAGCCTCCTCCCCGCCGAAGGCCGCGCCGGGGACACCGAAGACCAGCGCGCCCGCTCCGACGGCGCCCACCCCAGCAGCCACGCTCGCCCCTGCCGTGAGCGGTGCGGCCAGCAGCGCGCCCAGCAGTCCGCCCAGCACACCACCCCAGCTCGCCGCTTCGCGGGTGGTCGGCTGCACGCTCTGGTCGATGTGGAGCTTGCCGTTCTCGGTGCGATACACTGCCACCCCATCGCGCACCGAGAACATCCAGCGGTCGCTCAGCGATTCGATCTGGTTGAGAACTTCCGAGGCACGCTGGGTTCCCGGGAAGCCTACTGCGATGAGTTCGTACATGTTCCCCTCCTGATTTCGTTGCGCACCCCTGCTATGACTTCTTCTCGATCCTCGCGCCCAACTGGCGCAGCCGCGCATCCAGCTCCGACATGGTCCTCCGAACCTCCTGGTCCTCGAGCTTGGCAGCTTCCTTCATCCTGCCGGCCAGGCCTCGGGCGTCGGCGGCTGCCTTCGTGGTTCGGGCGTCAAGCTGGACCCTGGCATCTTGTGCCGCGCGCTCCAGGTTGTCGGTTGCCGCCTGCAGCTCCTCGGCGGCCTGGGAGCGCTGGTGTGCCGCCCATGCGTTCATTGCCTCCGCCATGTGGTCGAGCCCCTCGGCGTAATTCAACCGGGCAAAGGCGCTATCCACGGTCTGCTCGGTCCGCTTGACCCCAGCGGAGATGCTCGTGGCCAGCGTATCCATCTCAACCGCGGACCGGATATACGCTTCCTTCGCGGTCTGGTTCGCGCGGTCGGCCTGGCGCCGGGCGAAATCGGCGGCCGAACGGAGGGCCCGCGTCATGGCTGCGCTATCTCGGCCAATGCTCGCCCGCGCGCTGTCGCGCAGGACCTGCGGGTCGAGGCCCTTGCTCTGCTCAGTGGTCCCAGCCGACGGAGTCGTCCCCTGGACCGCCTGGCCGGTCTCCGTTGAGGGTGCTGCGTCGTTGCCCTTCCGGCAGGCACTTGCGGCGAGGACTGAACAGAGCGCCGTGAGCGTCCATATGGCGGTGCGTGTGCCCATGCTATCCTCCGGTTCAGTTCTTCCCGTACCGCTTGGCCGCGGCTTCGTACGCCTGGTCGAGGTGGTACGCCGCCTGCTCCAGCGCCGCATCAGCCTTCGCGGTGTGCTTCTCATGGCTCGCTGCCGCGGCCCCAGCCCGGGCCAGGGCGATCTTCTCTTCCAGCGTCGCCAGTTCGTCGTGGCCCTTCATCTCCTGCTTCGCCCGCTTCTGCTGGGCCTGCGCCTTCCAGACCTTGAGCTGCGCGTCGGCCTCGTCCAGCCGGGCGTAGAAGTTCCGCTCGCGGGCGGTATCCCATGCGGTGTAGCGCTCGCTGATGCGCTGGAGGTCGGCTTTAATGGTCTTCATCCCCTCCTCCGCCTCCCGCTTTCGGGCGGCATAGTTCTCACCTGCCTGCCGCTTCATTTCGGCGATCTGTTGCTTCACCCGCTCCTTGGCGGCGGTGAGGCCGGAGATCTCATCCATGTCCTCCTGGGCCCTTCGCGCCTCCGTCTGTGCCTGCAGGACCTTCAACCTGGCCTCTGCTTCCCTGACCTCGGACTCCAGCTTCTCGGCCACGAGGTCCTTCTCATTCTGTACCTTCGTCGTCATCTCACACCTCCTGGTCTTGGTGGCCGCGCCTCAACCCGCGGCCGTGATGGGTGAGGTCATCAATTGCTTCCCCTCGACTCCGATTACCACCAGCTCTGCCATGGCTCACTCCTCCTGTGTTTCGGCTGTTCGCAGCCGGGTTTCCACGCCGGCCGCAGTGTATTCCTTGGGCAGCGGTGGTGCCGGAGGCAGCGCCCGCAGGCGCTCCTGTACCGAGTGGAACTCCGGCGCATCCCGGATGAGCCGCCGCCGCCCCGCCAACTCACCGGGCGCGGCGATCTGCCGCCGAAGCGCGGAGATCCTCCGCTCGTCGGTCGGATGAGAGGCGAAGAAGGCGTCGAGCGGGGTAGGCTGCTCGCCCCGTTGGTCCAGCATCTTCTGCAGGAACACGGGAAGTCCGTCGGGATCGATCCCGGCCTGTGAGGTGATGACCACGGCCATCGAGTCGGCCTCGCTCTCATCTTGCTGGCTGTACTGTGCCGTCGCCGCGTCGGCACCCACCTGTACCGCGATGGCCCCACCAACCGTGCTGCAGGCCCTTGTGAGGGTGCACAGCATCAGCAGCGCCACATCCTGCTTCTCTTTCTCATGCATCTGCTTGACGGAGTGCCGGCGCACCACGTGACCGATCTCGTGGGCCATGACGCCCGCGAGCTCGTCCAGGGAGTCCGACTGCTCGATGAGGCTCCGGGTGACGTACAAGAAGCCGCCGGGAAGCGCCATGGCGTTGACCAGCGACGTATTCACGACCTTGACGCGCCAGTTCAGGTCCGCGCGACTGGTGCGGGAAGCCATCGAGCGGGTGAGTGCCGCGACATATCCGGCGATGATGCTGTCGCTGATCAGCGGCGCCACGGAGTCGATGTATGCCGCCTGGTAGGCACCCAACTCGCGCTCATCGCTCTCCGACACCGAACCCGAGCCTCGGCATGCGGCCACCGCAGCCAGGGCGATGGCGGGGAGGCACCGTCGCGCGACCCTCTGAATGGTCGGGGCACGTGTCTGGCAGCACATAGCCATTACTCCTCCAGCAGCGGCACTCAGCGAGCGGCCGCTGCGCCGACGACCCGGCTCACCTCGTGCTTGAACGACGAGAGCCGGTAGGCGGCGATCAGCTGCACGACCCCACCCACGATCGCGAAGCCGGCAATGAGGCCCATCAGCGCGGCCAGCGTGGTCGGCGGATTCATGATCGCGAGCACGCCGCAGATGATCGACAGAATGCCGAACGCGAGTGTCCAGCCCCAGGAGACACCCACCTGGCGCTCGACCATGGCGGCGTAGCCCGCGAGGCCGCCGGTGACCAGAAGCCACCAGGCGGTCAGGGTGACCGCAAGGGCCAGCGAGAGGCCCGGGTAGTAGTAGAGAGCTGCAATGCCGAAGACGGCGTTCACCACGCCGCTTACCAGCAGCACCCACCAGCGGTCGAATACGGGGCGCAGCTCGAAGGAGTGCACGATCTGCACGATTCCGTTGAAGAGCGCCCAGATCGCGATGAAGAGGGCAAAGGCGGCGACCGATTCGACGGGACGCCAGAGGATGACCGCCCCGACGGCGATCGCGAGCAGGCCCCGAAGCACGAGGGCCCACCAGGTACGGCGGTAGGCGGATTCAATGAGATCGGTTGTCATAATTCCCTCCTGCCGCGAACGCGGCCTTCGAACACTTGCAGTCCCATCCGTCTCGGTCTTGAACGAGACTGCTCAATGCGCCATGTACTGCTGTACCGCTGCTTAAGCCATGGTGAATTCACTGTGAAGACTCGTTCAACTCGCTCGCTTCCATACACCGCTCCCTTCCCTCGGCAACACGCCAAGGTAGGAAGACCGACGGTTCAAGTGGTTTTGAGGAGGTTGTGCTTTGGTTACGGAATCACACCGCAAGGATTCCGGTTGTGAGGCCTTCGGCGTGGCGGGTCTAAGGCGCTCGGCCGACGGCGGCCGTATCGAGTACGCGGGCCACGGCCGGCGACGCGAGGAAGGTCCGGCGCGAGGCCTCGTAGGTGTCGAACGACGCGGCCAATCGCAGCACGGTGTCACGACTCGACATACGGTGGGAGTGAGCGCTGCCGGGTTCGCCCAGGGCTTCGAACACATCGGCTGCGGTTGCGTGAATCTGCCAAGCTGCCACGGGACCCTCGACCCCCTCGATCGCGTCCAGCCCGCGCTCGATGAGGTCCCGCGCCTGCCGCGGGTCCTCACCGGCGAGCGCGATCCTGGCGTTCACGTCCCAGGCCAGCACCTGCCAGGTTCGCTCCGCCGTAGCGGCGGCTTCCGCCGCCATCAGCTCCGCTTCCTTCCGGGCCTGCTCCAGCTCGCCCCGCGACAGCCAGAGACCGGCGAGCGCCCACCGCTGTAGCAATCCCCAATACCAGTCCAGAAGTTGCGGCTGTCGATCCATCTCCTCGCGCGCCGTGAGCAGCCGCTCGATGGCGCTCTCATAGTCGCCCAGCCCCGCCGCCGCTGCCCCCTCCAGCGTGAGACAGAGGTGCCAGGGGAAGCTCGCTGACGCTTGGTCCGAACCGGGTGAAACCGAGGCGCAGCCGGCCCGAGCGCCGGCAAAGTCAAATGCCAGCACCTGGGCCAAGCAGCGCACCAGCAGCAGTGTCCTGCCTCCATTTCGGTCGGCGTTCCGCTCCGCCAGGGCGATGGCCGCGTCGAGCTCCCGCAGTGCAGCGCCCCACTCTCCCAGCAGCATGAGACTCCAGGAGCCGATGTACTCACGGAGGCGGTGGGCCGCAGGGTAGTTCAGGTGACTGTGCTCGGCACCTGCTTCCTTCAGCACGGCGAGCGATTCCGCCGTGTCCCGGTAAGCCTTTCGGTAATCGGTAGAGGTCAGCTCCACCCAGGCGCAATCGATTGTGTCCCACGCGACGTCTTTCCTGGTTCCGAGCCGGCGAATGTCGGCCAATGCGGTGCGGCATGCCTCCGCATCCCCAGCGTCCCAGCCCCTCACCAGGATCCGCCGCACCATGCATCGCGCACGGGTCCGGGAGCGCATCAGGGGGCGCCGCTGCCTCTCAGTCAGTCGGAGCGCCTGCTCGATGGCCTCGATGGATCGCTCGCTGCTGCTCCACGCCAGCGGGAAGGCCATCTCGATAAGCGCGCTGACCTCGACGTCGATGAGTCCGTGCTCGGCGGCTAGTTTCCGCAGGAACGTGACTCGGTCCAGCACCCCAGCGGCGTCCATTGTGGCCAGAGAGATGCCGGCCAGGGAGTTAAGGATCTCCAGCTCGGCCCCCACCCGCTCCTTGGGTGGAAGCCTGGTCGCCAGCACCAGGGCATGCTCCAGGTTGGATTTCGCCCGATCCCAAGCGCCCTGCTTGCCGGCCACCTCGGCGACCCGGCGCAGGTATTTCAGCGCGCGCATCCAATCAGCGCCCTGTTCGAAGTGATGGGCGAGCTCGGGGGCGACGGCATCGAGGCTGGCCGCGAAGAGTTCCGCGGTCCGCTCGGCCCCACGTCGGTGCAGCATTGCCCGCTGTGCGGGCGCCTGTCGCCGATACAGCACCTCGCGGTACAGGGCGTGCACGAACTCGTAGCGCTGGACCACTTGACCGTGGGGCAGCTCCCGGGTGCCCGCGAACCGCAGGATGTGATTCTGTCTGGCGAGCGCGTCGCAGCAGTCCTCGAAGGAGCTGGGGTCCATGTTGATCGTGGGAGCCCTGATCGCCGGCGTGAACGTCATACCCGCGATCGCGGCTCCCTCCAGAACCCGCTGCTCCGTGGCGTTCAGCCGCTCGACTTGTGCTCCGATCATCTGCCGCAGGGTTTCCGGAACCTGCAGGACGATCTCGCTCGCCGGACACCGAAGCCGCCACCCGCCCTGGTCATGCTCGACCATCCCGGTCTCCAGCATGTGATTCAGCACGGCGATCATGAACAGCGGGTTGCCTTCGGTGTGGCGGTGCAGCAGCGAGGCCAGCTCTTGCGGCACCCTGGCCGGGGACTGCCCTTCAGCCAGATACTGGACGATCTCGGCGTCCGTGAGTGGCGGCACGACAATCTCCCGACCCAGATGGCGCGCCACCAGATCGCGCTTGAGCGCGTCCAGCGGCAAGGTGGGCCCTGCAACTTCCGAGGGTCGGTAGGTGGCGAGCAGCATGATCCTAGCTGTGGCTCGATGGCGCGCGAGCGCAGAAATCAGGTCGAGAGTCGAAGAGTCCCCCCAGTGGAGGTCCTCCAGAACGAGGAGCAGCGGACTCCCCACAGAGACCGCCGCCAAAGCGTCACAGATCTCGCGCAGCATTCGCTCCCGCGTGGCGCCCAGGATCTCTTGCCTGAGAGTCTCCCGGTGGCGCTGCGTGAGCAGCGCGGGGAACTGCACCAGCCAAGTCGGAGCCTCCCTGGCGAGCGTATCCACCACTCGGGCGCCGTCGGGCCCGCGGCAGAGCCGGCCCACCGCCTCGAGCACGGGGTAGAACGCTTCCTTGCTCCCGAAGCCCTCCACACATTGCCCCTCAGCAAACCGTACCTTGCGGTCCGAGGTGGCGACCTGCCGCCGGAACGCGTCGGCCAGTGCCGTCTTCCCGATGCCGGGCTCTCCCGTAAGGAAGACGACCTGCACCTTTCCGGCCGACGCCTTGCGCATCGCCTGCCAGAGCTCAGCCAGAACGCTCTCGCGCCCGACCAGCCTGCTCCCCGGCTCCACGGACTCCAGCTCTCCTGGTGCGCTCCGCTCCATTCGGCCGACGAACCGGTACCCCCGCCGGGACAGCGTCTCGATGTACCGAGGCCGCTTCGGCTCATCCTCCAGCACTCTGCGGAGGTGAAAGATCTTGTTCTTGACGACTTGGGGCTCGATCGCCGTGCCGGGCCAGACCGCGTCGAGCAACTCCCGGAGAGTCACTAACTGCCCGGCCCGAGCGACCAGGTGGTCGAGGACGCCAAACTCCGTCGGCGTCAACAGGATGCGCTCCTCCCCACCGGCGCCGGAGCGGCGCCAGAGGCACTGGTTTGCGGAGTCGAGGCGGAAGGGAGAGAGCTCTGGCATGAGGAGCTTTATGTCATCGGTAAGGTCTGAATGTAGCGCCCGAACGGGCCTTCGCCAGAAGGTCCAGCGCAGCTTCGTTCAGCAGTTTCGATCAGGACGCGACGCCGCCTCAAACTTAGAGTACGTCATGCAGCCGGAAAAGCGCGATTCCGAGATTCACCCGGACGTCCGGGCGGAGCTGGGCCTCCAGCCGGACGATGGCATGCGCTCGGTCCAGATCACCGTCCGCGAGGGCGTGGTGTACCTGACCGGATTCGTGGAGAGCTATGCCGATAAACAGGCGATCCACCGCCTCGTGGGGCAGATCCCCGAAGCAGCTCGCGCCCCACAACAATCCCTACGGAAGCGCTGCTCGCCCGTGAGACGCTGGACGAGCAGGAGATCCTCAAGGTGACCGGCCTCCCGTCTGATCGGACACGGCAGCAGGAGCCTGAGTGGAGCCCTCCACCCACATTGCGCGGCACTACGGTCAGCGGATCGCCTCGCTGAGTCAGCGCTTGGGTTGGGCTGGATCCTTCTGAGCGACCGCCGCGCCAGCGGCCGGCTGGGGGGCATCCGGAAACGAGACGGCCTCGGGTTGCCGGCGCCGATACTGGCGATGGGCCCGTACCAGCAGCGCCACGGCGCTCCAAACGAGTAACAGGGCTGCAGGAACCGCGAGCAGCAGGGGCCAGCGCACCACGGCGGCAGCAATCAGCAGCAACCCGAGACCGATTACTCCGATGATGCGCGCATCGGAGCAGCGCGGACGAGACCAGGCCATCGCTCCGGTGGAACGGGACCACGCTCTGCTTCAACTCGACCCGCGCCGGACCGGCGGATACTCACGTGACGATCCGTGAGGGACCTGGGGCACGGAAGCCTCCTCGGAAGGAGAAGTGGCGAGTCACTCGGGCGCCGCCAGGGCGAGGCGCTGGACGGTCGCCCGGGCGTAGCGGCATCCCGAGTATCATGCTGTCCCAGGACGCAGAGGATCTCGCGGCCGAAGTGATCACCAAGGCACGGCGAAGCGCCGCGGCGTTTGCCCCGGGGCGCGGGCGTGCGAGCCTGCCTGCTACGAGTTTCGCGGCGGCAGGGAGCGGCCGCCGGAGTTCCGCGACCTCAGAAGACGGGCGGTGGATCACGCCACCCACAGGACAGGCCGCCGCATTCATTGTTACGCGGCCGTGACGCCCGCCTCTCGCGCGCCCCGGGTTCCCGCGTTATCCATGGCCTACCCGTCCTCGACTCCCTAATCGCCGGCACGTGCACATGGCCACCAAGTCCCGAATGCTGTCCGAGTTGGGTGAGCACGATCTACTCCTCCCCACGCTCGTGAACCTGGCACTCGCGGCCAACGACCGGGCCAAGTACCGCCTCACGCTGCTGCAATCCGCGCGATACCACGCGCTGCACCCCGAGGCGCCCGCGCCGAATCTGCGTCGCGAGCGGATCGAATGTGGCGTGGAGGACGAGGCGCTCGATCGCATGGTTGGTGCGACTCGGAGCGTGTCGGGAGATCGTTTCGAGATGCCGGGATTCGCGGGCGTACACGAGTCGCTGGTGGCCGACGTGCGCGCGATGGTAGCCCCGCTCGAGGCCGCCACCCGCCTCCCGGAGACCTTCGGGGGTGCTGCCGGGGCGCTCACCGACCGATTGCCCGCACTCCTGGCCACGGCTCCCCCGCTCAATCAGCCGATTCCAGGCGCTTACGTAGACCGGCTCACCTCCGGGGACCGCCAGGCAGGGGACAGCCTGCATCTGCTGGTCATGGACCTGCACCGCGCGCTCAACGCGCTCCAGACCAGCATTGCGGAGGAATCGATCGGCGGCGCGCGGGCCTATGGGCTGTCCGTCGGCGACCGGCCCCTGGTGGCGGCCTTCATGGCCGGCCTCGGCCGCACCGCGGAGCTCAAGTTCGACCATCCCGGCCTCGGCACTACGGCCACTCGCATTGGGCCACGTCTCGTATTGCAGAACGACATCGGCATGACCGACGCCCACCTCCTGGTCGTGCACGTCGAGGAGAATCGCGTCACCGTCGAGTACACGGACGTCCACCCCGAGCGGCTGGCCTTCTTCCAGGGCATGCAGACACCGTTCGCCGTGGATTGGTCGACCAGCACCTCGCACCACTCGGCCCAGCTCGACGGCGAGGGAGACTACCAGCTCGCGGTGGGGACGCTCGCCGCGGCCGATCCGGACGAAGTGGGTCGATACCTCTCGCATCTGGGATCGCGGCTGGTCTTCCTCATCGACTGGAACCGGGCTCGGAAGCGGCTGCGCGGCTTCGTCAAAGGCGACGACGCCCAGGCCCTGCTGCGCTGGGCTGCCTCGGCCGAGGTGGGGCACCGCGCCTGGCTCCAGCTCGGGGGCGAGCGGCTGATCAACGAGGCAATCGATCTCGCCAAGGCGCCGATTCGCTACGGAGACACGCTTCATCAGGTGATCGGGCGGGAGCGGGCCGTCGACTTCCTTCGATTCGTCCTGCGCACCTGCACCGAGGCGCTGCGCCAGGGGCGCTCCGAGTTTCTGGCGCGCGACGAGATCGGCGCCGAGCTGATGCGATGCTTGGTCACGGCGCAGCAGTCCAGCCTCGAGCTGGCAGGGGAGCACGCCGCGCTGCTCGGCGAGCTGGCCGCGGCCGTTCGGGATGGACTGCAGCACGCTCGGGCCGGGGACACCGGATTCGTTCAGCGGGCCGCGGACCGAGCCCGCCGATGGGAGCACCGGGCCGACGACCTGGTCAACCAGGCCCGGACGCTCGCGGGCCGGCGGCCCGGTGCGGCAAAGGTGCGGGACATTCTGGTGGGCGCAGACGACGTCGCCGACGATCTCGAGGATGCTGCCTCGATGCTCACGCTGCTCGGCGCCGGAACTTCGGACGAGGCATTGTACGCGCCCGTGGAGCGCCTGGCCGACCTGGTGGTGCACGGGGCGCGGGAGTACGTCAAGGCAATCGAGTGCGCACGCCTCCTGCACCGCGAGAGCCCACGGGCGGATTGGCAGGACTTCCTCGAGGCGGTCGACGAGATCATGACCACGGAGCATCACGGCGACGATGCCCACCGCGCGGCGCGGCGGCAGCTGATCTCCGGCGCCCCGGACTTCCGCCAGCTCGCCATCTTCGGCGACGTCGCGGCCCGCCTCGAGGAGGCGGCCGACGATCTCGCCAGAGCGGCATGGGCCGTCCGGAATCACGTGCTCGGCGCGGAGGCGCCGCAGTGAGCCGGCCGCTCACGTTGATGACCTTCGGGTCCGGCGTAGCGCCCGATCCGGGCGCGACGCGCGACCGCGTCGGGAACAAGGCCTGGGGCCTGATGCAGCTCGTCGCTGCCGGACTGCCGGTGCCGCCGGGGTTCGTCCTGGGCACCGATGCATGCCGCGCCTTCTTCGAAGCGGGCGGCCGCGTGCCCGACGGCCTGGATCAGCGAACCGACGAGGGTGTCGCGTTTCTGGAGCGTGCGACCGGGCTCACGTTCGGCGGCGACCGCCGTCCGCTGCTCGTCTCCGTGCGCTCCGGCGCGGCGGCCTCGATGCCGGGCATGATGGAGACGCTCCTGAACGTGGGACTGACCTCGCGGAGCCTGGGCGGCCTTGTCCGGTCCACCGGCGATCCCCGGTTCGCATGGGACGCGCAGCGGCGCCTGGTTCAGGGCTTCGCCGAGGTCGTACACGACGCGTCCTGCGATCCATTCGAGCGTCTCCTTGCCGCCGCGCTGCTCGAGGCCGACGTTCCCAACGAGAGCGAGCTGGACCTTGCAGCGATTCGCTCTTTGGCCGCGACCTACGCCGAGCGATACGAGGCCCTGGCGAGGGGGCCGTTTCCCCAGGATGCCCGCGCCCAGCTCCGGGACGCGATCTCGGCGGTGTTCCGCTCGTGGGACGGCGCCACCGCGCGGACGTTTCGCCGGCTGCACAAGCTCGATGACGACGCCGGCACGGCCGTCACTGTGCAGGCCATGGTCTTCGGCAACCTGGACGGGCGATCCGGGTCGGGCGTAGGGTTCACCCGCGACCCGGCCACGGGCGAGAACCGGCTCTACCTCGATTTCCTCTTCAACGCGCAAGGACAGGATGTTGTCTCCGGCCGGCGCACCGCGTACGGCACGGAGGCCTTGGCCCGTTACCTCCCGCACGTCCACGCCGAGCTCGAGGACTTGCGCGTCCGGTTGGAGAGGCTCTTCGGGGATATGCAGGATTTCGAGTTTACCGTCCAAGAGGGGCACCTATTCCTCCTCCAGACGCGCGCAGCCAAGCGTACCTCGCTCGCCGCGCTCCGGATCGCCGTGGATCTGGTGGAGGCGGGACTCATCAACCGGGCGACCGCGCTCGAGCGAATCGCCGGAGTCGAGCTTGACGGCCTCGAGGTGCGCAGGCTGGTACCGGCAGGGGAGGAGCTGCCGATCGGACGCGGCATCCCGGCCAGCCCGGGCGTCGCCGTAGGTCCGATCGCGCTCGATTCCGCGGCCGCCCAGCGCCTGGCTCGGGCTGGCGCGGCCCCGATCCTGGTGCGGCCGGATACCTCGACGTCCGACCTCGAAGGCATGGCTGTGGCCTGCGGGATCCTGACCGCCGTGGGCAGCCGCACGTCCCACGCCGCGGTCGTGGCACGTCAGCTGGACCGCCCGTGCATCGTCGGCTGCGGGAACCTCGTCGTCGATCTCGAGAGGGCCCGGTGCCGCATCGGCTCGCGCACGTTTGGGGTGGGAGACCTCCTCTCGCTCGATGGCAGCCTCGGCGCCGTCTACGAAGGGTGCCTGCCGGTCGTCAGCGAGCGGCCGACGCGCTATCTCGACATCGTGGCGGGCTGGCGGGCGGAGCAGGCTCCCGCGACGGCGTAACCGCCGCCGCTGGGAACGAGAAGCGCCCCTTCGACCTTTCCGAAGGGGCGCTTCAATGAAGGAGCTCCCGGCGAGGTGGCGTTATCCGTTCGCCCGCTCTCGACCGGTCACCCCCCTGTACCCTGTATCCGTGCCGCTGGACGCAACTAATTCAAACCTATACCCTCACACCAGTTGGGCAACCAGCTCCTGATCACACAAAGGTACCGATTCGGGTACGGCGTCCGCGGCGCACCAGTTATTGGCCGCGCGCGGCGGCACCGGCCGCTCCGACCACTCCCCACCACACGTGCACCGATGTGCCCCGCCATGACCCGTGGTCCTGTGGCAGAGGCATAATCCGCCGCCGCCGGCCCGCACGCCATCGCACCGCCTCGCCCCCACCCCGTCGAGGCCCTCGAGGTTACCGGCCACCTCGCGAATCAACAGCTGGTAGGGCGATTGCCATCCGGACCGCATAATTTCCTCCAAGTCCGCCAAGTCCGTCCACGAAGCTCACAGGGGAAGATGCGCCGCCGGGGGTGAAGCGGGCATGAAGGGCTCATTAAAGGGCGCTTTGCCGAAACTCCAATCCTGCTGCTAGTCGTCCGACTGATAGCATCTCGGATTGGGGAACTCGACCGCCGGTAGCAGCGGGCGTAGAAACGAAAAGGCCCGACCCACCGAGTGGAATCGGGCCTTCCAGTTGCCCCTCCTGGGCTCGAACCAGGACTCTCCTGATCCAGAGGGGCCACTGTAACCGCGCAAATTCCGGCAACTTGCTACCATTCACGCGAGTTCGTGTCACCCGATGCCGGAGTTTGCTGGCTTTCATGCCGGACTTTGCCGTGCTTTACTCACTCAGATGTCGGAGTTTGCCGGCTTCCATCCAGTCCATATTACTCGATCGGAAACACCACGCTTGGCTGCCGACGCTGCACCGCGATCGTGATGATGGCGCCGTCTGCGGGCAGGCGGACGCGCATAGCGCCCGTGGTGCCGAACGGCACTCTGCGGAGCCGCCCCAGACCGGCCTCGAGCTCCTGCACGTAGAGCGCGTCCTTCGCTACGGCGAGCCACCTGAGCCGCAGGCTCAGAGCAGTCTTGGGCTTGCCGCCGGCGGCGTGGGAGGCCGGGCGGCCGGCAGAAAGGGGACACATCGTCTTTAATTAGCGCAATACGAGCTGGCAGCTTACTTGAATGAGGGCGGTGGGACTCGAACCCACGACCTAGGGATTAAAAGTCCCTTGCTCTACCAGCTGAGCTACGCCCCCGAGCCGGACGAAACATCTTCGTCCGGATTCTGCAGCACAAGGTTCAATGCCCCGCTCCCCTGTTGACAGAGCCAGGTGACCAATCCTCCCGCGCCAGTCGGGAAAGGGTGTCGAGCTCGGCCGGCAAGATCCCTCCCTCCGCTCGGGACGACGAATCGAGGAAGGCAGACTACTCGGGCTCTTCCTGCCGCCGGCGCCGCTCGTCCCGCCGCTCCTGGTGCCGCGCTTCCCGCACCGCGTCCGACGCGCCCGAGGAGGCCACGCCCCGGAACTCGAAGTGGGTCTCGTTCAGCGCGCGCTCGCGGGTGACCGGCACCTGGTCCTGCTTCCGAAGCCGCAGCGACAGCACCTGATCCAACATGACCCCCGCCGGCAGCCACTCGTTGGCAGGGATGCCGGGATAGAGGTGGGCGAACGCGGGCTTCAGCATGGCCTGCCGGATGCCTGGGCGAGACATCAGCGCTTGCGCCGGGCCAGCAGGATAGCGAGCGCCACCGCCGCCACGCCGATCAGCGCGGCGGACCCGACCGCCCGCTTCACACCCTTCGACAGGCCCGGCTTCCGGGCGGCGAGTTGGTCCGAAGTGTCGGCCAGCGCCGAGTTGACCCGGTCCCGCTGGGTCAGCCACTCGTGGATCAGGCCCGGTTCCTCCACCTCGGTCGGCTTGGCCTCCAAGCGGCGCCGCACCTCCTCCTCCCCGAGGTTATCGAGCTCCCGCCAGACCTGCTCGCGCGTCTTGCGCACCATGATGCCTCCAAACCCCAAAAGTCCACTTGGAACGCCCACCGCCCAAATCTACCGCCGCAGGCGCTCACTTGCCCTACCGTCCTCCTCTGACGCCTCGGCCAGGCTCGATTGGGACGGCCCTCGGGGACCAGCGTCACATTCTGCTGCCGTACAGTACCACATAGTGGAGCGCGGCCGTTCGCGAAGACGTTGGCACGCGCCGCGGCGCCATCACCCGATGGCCGCCAACCACCCTGACCGGAGCCCACCATGTCACTCGGATCGATGGATGACCTGTTTCTGAACGAGTTGAAAGACGTCTACAATGCCGAAAAGCAGATCGTGAGAGCGCTGCCCCGTATGGCCAAGGCGGCCAGTTCCGACGCCCTTCGGGATGCCTTCACCAAGCACCTCCGCGAGACCGAGGGCCATGTGCGGCGCCTCGAGCAGATCTTCAAGTCGCTCGACCTCACCCCGCGCGGGAAGACCTGCAAAGGCATGACCGGGCTACTCGATGAAGGCAAGGAGATTCTCGAGCAGGACGGGGCGCCCGAGGTGATCGACGCGGCCCTGATCTCCGCCGCGCAGCGCGTGGAGCACTACGAGATGGCGGCGTACGGCTGTCTCCGGACCTATGCCCAGCTGCTTGGGCGGAACGACGCGGCGGAACTGCTTCAGCAGACGCTCGCGGAGGAGGAGGCCGCTGACGAGACGCTGACCTCCCTGGGACAGGGCGGCATCAATCAGGCCGCCCTGGCGGCCCAGGGGGAGGACGCGTAGCGCCGTTTCGGCCGTATATTCGGGTGGCTGGCGCGGAACCGCCTCGAGAAGGGACGGGTTCGCCTACCCAGGAGGCCACCCATGATCCGCTTGATCGGCAGCACGCTCACGCTCCTGCTCGCGCTTGCCCAGACGGCGCAGGCCCAGGACGACCGCTGGCAGGTGGCGCTCGACGACGAGCGCTACGTGTGGGATATCCGGCTCGTGCGCCTCGACGGCGACTCGCTCGTCGTCCGGCAGTCGGACAGCCTGGTGAGCGTGCCGGTAGCGCACATCAACGAGATCCGGCTGATCCGGAAGTCCGAGGTGAATGTCGGCGCCGGTGGCCCCGGTAGCGCCGGCGCCATGAGCGCCCTGGTCGGCGGGGACGACGAGGTCTACGACCTCACGCCCCTCGAATTCGCCGACCGGCTCCGGACCATCCAGAAGATCCTGCTGCTCCATCCGACCGAGCCATAGCGGAGTGCGCCTCCCCTTGCTCGCGACCGCCGCCGCGCTCGCGCTCGCGGGGACGGCGCGGGCGCAGCGTCCGGTGCCGGACGTCCGCCCTGGCGCAGATACCTTCGCTCCCGACTCGGTCTTCCGCCGGGCCGGACCGGTGCTTCGCTGGCAGGTCATCTCCCGCGAGCTCATCGGACGCGCACTCGCGGCCCGGCAGGGCCGCTCCGCCAGGCCCACCTTTTACGACGGCAATAACAACACCCGGCTCTACGCGCTCGTGAGCGGGGCGCAGCTCGACGCCCTCCGCGCCACAACCGCTCCCGGCGAGGCCGACGCGGCCTCAGCGGCCGCCGCGGCCGCCGTTCTCGGGGTCGTGTTCCCCGGCGAGCGGGCCCTGCTCGATCGCGAGCTGGCCGCCGAGCGGGCACGGCTGCGGGTTCGCGGCATCGCGGTGGCGGGCATCCGCGCCGGGGAATCGGCGGGGCGCCACGCCGCCCGTCGCTGGACCGCCGATGCCGCGGCCGAGCTCCGCGTGCCGCCCTGGAGCGGGCGCGCGCCGGTGGGCGCCGGCCGCTGGCGCGGCGAAGGCGGTCCGCCGGGCCTCGCGATCTCCGTCGGGCTCCGCCCCTGGTTCCTCGCGGGGAGCGATCGACTCCGCCCGCCGCCGCCGCCTGCACCGGGCTCCGCCGATTTCGCCGCTGCGCTCGCCGCCGTCCGCGCCGCGACCGCGCAACGGACGCGCGCCGAGACCCGCGCCACCTGGGCCTGGGCCCGGAACGGTGCGACGCTCTGGAGTGAGATTGCCGGGGACGTGATCCTTCGCCGCCACCTGTCCGAGCCCGAGGCCGCACGCGCGCTCATGTATCTCAACATGGCCCTCTCGGATGCGACCATCGCCTGCTGGGACGCGAAGCTGACCTACTGGTCGCCCCGGCCCTCCGAGATCGACTCGACGCTCGACCTTTCGATCCCGGTCCCCAACTTCCCGGCCTACCCCTCCGCGCACGCGACCCTGTTCGCGACCGGCGCGATGGTGCTGGGCCATCTCGTCCCGGCCGAGCAGGCGGCGCTCGACAGCCTGGCGCGCGAGGCGACGGATTCCCGGGTGTGGGCCGGCGTGCATTATCCGTTCGACAACGAGGCGGGCGCCCGGCTGGGACGGCTGGTGGCGCACGAGGCACTGCAGGTGCTCGACGCGGAGCACGGCGCGTGACCACCATGCTCATCACCGGTACCGACACCGGCGTCGGCAAGACCTGGATCGGCCGCGCGCTGGGCCACGCGCTCGCGGCGGAGGGACGCCGCGTGGTGGCCATCAAGCCGATCGAGACCGGCTGCTCCGGCACCACCAGGCGGCTCGAGGATGGCGCGATGCTGGCCGCCGCCACCGGCCAGGCCGAGCCGCGCGCGGCGCTCTACCGGTTCCCTGCGCCGCTGGTCCCGGCGCTCGCGGCGGATGCCGCCGGCGAGACGATCGACCTCGACGCGATCCTCCTTCGCCTCGAGGCGCTGAGTGCCGGCGCCGACGTGGTCCTGGTGGAAGGCGTCGGCGGGCTGCTGACGCCGATGACGTGGGAGTGGACGGTGGTGGACCTGGCCCGGGCGCTCGGCGCGCCAGCGCTCGTGGTCGCCGCCGACCGGCTCGGCACGATCAACCACACCCTCCTCACGCTGGGCGCGCTGGAGCTCGCCGGGCTCGAAGTCGCGGGCGTAGTACTCACCACGCCGGAGACGACGGACCCTTCGACCGATTCCAATGCAGCGGCCATCGCCCGGCTCGCCGGAATCGACCGGATCGTGACCGTGCCACGGCGGGCGGATCCGGCCACGGCGGGGAGGGAGATTCAGCCCATCCTCGGGTGGATCCACGAGCCCGGCGGCTGACCGCCAGTCGTGTTTTTTGAGAGGCCTTCCCCGGGCTGAAAACGCGGGAAGCGCAACCGCTGGCGCGGGCGACCAAACTTGCAGGCGGGTCGCAAGATTTGCATTCCTCCGGACCCCGATGCCCCACCGCTAAGTCGTTGTCCCCCAAAGGCCAATTCCGGACTCACCAGCCCACCCTCCCAGGCTGACTGAGCGATCTCGCAGCGTCGGTCGGGTATGCGGCTTGCCCCTGACCAGCGGTGCTGAATGGAGTCCCGCGTCCACCGTTCGATCCGGCCCTGGGGGATATCCCCGAGGGCGGGTCGATGCGTCGGCGGCCGGAGCGATCCGCGCCGCGGTACCGTCGCACGACGAGCCACCTTCTTCCGGAGTGCAGCCGTGAAACGCATCCCGTTCCTGTCCGCCCTGGTCCTCGCCGGCGCGCTCAGCCTCGCGAGCTGTTCTTCGGTCGAGGATGGCCCGACCGGCCCCGGTGCCGATCCCGTCGCGTCGACGTCGCTCCTGTCCGGCGACGGCCTGCTCGGCACGTCCATCGGCAGCGGCCTCCTGGCGTGTGACCCCCTGCCCTACGCCTCGGCGTCAGCGACGATCGGTACTCAGGGCGGGACGCTGGTCATCGGGCCGCACCGGCTCACCGTGCCGGCCGGTGCGCTCGCCGGCCCGGTGGTCATCAGCGGCGAAGCGCCGGTCGGCACGGTCAACTCGGTCAAGCTGCAGCCCGAAGGACTGCAGTTCGCCGCCGGCAAGCCGGCCAAGCTCACCCTCAGCTACGCCAACTGCCCGCTGCTCGGCAGCCTGCTTCCCAAGCGGGTCGCGTACACCACCGACCTGCTCGGCATCCTGTCCTACGTGCCCTCGCTCGACGACCTGCTCGGCCGCAAGGTCACCGGCAGCCTCGAGCACTTTTCCCGGTACGCGGTAGCGTGGTAAGCCCGTTCGGCGATAGTGAGGCCGGCGCGGAGTCCGCGCTGGCCTCACGCTCGTCGTCGCCCGAGTGGCTGCTGCAGATCGCCCGCGAGTACGATCGGAAGGGCTACCTGCAGGAGACCACCGGCGCCTATCATGCGGCCGTCACGGCCGCCACCGGCGCGGGCGACCGGTGGGTGGCCGCTGAGGCGCTGCGACGCCTCGCGGTGGTGCACTGCCGGCGGCAGGAGAACGACGCGGCCCGGGCGTTCTGCGCACAGAGCGAAGCGGTGGCGCGGGAGGCGGGCGACGACGCACTCGTCGCGGAGGCGCTCAACACGGCCGGCGGCATCGAGCTCCTCGACGAGCGGTTCGCCGAGGCCCGCACCTGCTTCCGCCAGGCGGCCGCGCTCGCGACCGACCCTGATCTCCTCGGCCGCATCGAGCAGAATCTCGCCACCGTCGCCAGCACCCGGGGGGACTACACCGAGGCGCTCGACCGCTACCAGCGCTCGCTCGCGGGTTTCCTCCGCGCGGCGAACGAGCAGGGCTGCGCCGTCGCCTACCACAACCTCGGCGTCATCAGCATCGATCTCCGGCGGTGGGCCGACGCCGATCGCTACCTCCGCCTCTGCCTCCAGCACGTCACCCTCACGGGCGACCTCCATCTCCGGAGAGCGCGCATCTTCACGAGCTGCATGCTCCGCTCGAGCTGGCCGAGGCGTACCGGGTGCTGGGGTGCGTGCTGCGCAAGTCCGGCGAGCTGGTCGCCGCCCAGACGCGCCTGCGGCTCGCGGTGGAGGTGGCGTCCACTTCCCGGTGCGAGTTGAGCGAAGCGGAGGCGACGCGGGAGCTCGCGCTGGTGCTCGCCGCGCTCGGCCGGAGGGCCGAGGCCGCGGCGCTGATGGGCCAAGCCGTGGTCGACCTGGAGCGGTTCAAGCCCGCCGGCCCGCCGGCCACCAGCCACGGCGGCGAGTATCCGGCGAGCGTGCGTGCCTGGGGTGATCTCCTGGCGGTGCTGGACCCTTCGAGCGAGGGCCACGCCGAGCGGGTAGCCGAAGGCGCGGCAGAGACGGCGCGGCATCAGGGCCTCGACGGCGAGGCCCAGGCGCGCATCCGTGTAGCGGGATACCTGCACGCGCTGGATCCCGCGTGGATCGGGGAGGGTATGCTTCCGTGGAACGTGGGCCCGATCCTGCGCGGCCTGCACGGCGGCCTGCCGACAGCGGAATCGGAGATCATCACACGCGAGCTCGACCGGGACCCGCGCGCGGCCTGAGCGTCAGCTCGGCGGGCGGGCCAGCCGGTTGATCGCCCGCGCGACCTCGGTCCGCGCCTCCGGCAGCCGCAGCGCCGGCTCAACCTCCCGCAACAGCGCCACCGCATCCTGGGCCTCGAGCCGATCCTCGAGCGCCGCCAGCATCCACTCCCGTACCCAGGCCCGCGCATCGTCCAGTGCCTGCCGCACTGCCCCGCGTGCCGTAGTGTCTCCGCGTGACGTGAGCACGGCCAGCCCGATCGCGGGGAACGGCTGCGCGCCGAGCTGTCGGGTGAGGGCGAGGACGAGCCCGGAATCGGGGCGCTGGACCACCGCCGCGACCGCCGCGTTCTGAATCGCCTCCCGATACGACGGCGTCTCGAGCCCCTGGAGCACTGCCTCACGGGCGCCTTCGCCGCCCAGCCTGACGAGGACCAGCAGCGCTTTGGCGCGCACCTGATCGCTGGAGTCGGCGCGCCACGCGTTTCCCGCGACCGCCAGCGCCCGCGGGCCGCCCAAGGTCCCGAGCGCCGTCACGGCGGCCTCGCGCACCCCGGCCGACGTGTCGCGCGCGGCGGCTTCGAGCGCGGGCAGGGCCAAAGCCGGCGGGAATCGGCCGAGTGTTCCGGCGGCATCGGCCCGGGTGAGCGCGTAGTCCGCGCCGGTCGCAGCCCGCGCCAGCGCGGCGCCGGCGAGCGTGTCCGCCGGCCGGCTTCCGAGCTGCGCGATGGCCCAGGCTCGCTGCCAGAGGTGGGGATGGCGCTCGAGCAGCGTCGCGAGCCACGGCGTCGGCTGCTCGAAGGCGAGCGACTTGAGGACGGCGTTGCTGTCGTCGAACGCCACCATGGTGGGCGCCGAGGGCAGTCGGTCGATTCGTACGCGTTGCTCGCGCTGATCGATCGTCACCTGGCGGACGACATCGCCGGCGGACGTGCCGACCCGGATCGTGAGCGGCGCGCGAAAAACGGACGGGGTCGCGTAGCGGAGCCCGGTGCTGTCGGCGGTGACGGTATCCGTCTGGGTCTGTCGCACGTCGAGCGTGAGCGCGTGCGCGACCGAGTCATAGGCGGCCGAGACCGCGAAGGCCGGGTACCCCGCCGAATAGATCCACTGGGACCAGAACCACGGCAGGCTCTGGCCGGTGGCCTCCAGCACGGCCTGCCGCAGGTCGTCGCTCGTGGCCGAGGCGTAGGCATGGCTGGTGAGATACCGGCGCATCGCCGCCCAGAACCGCTGGGGGCCCAGCTGCGCCTTCAGCATCTCGAGGACCAGCGCGCCTTTGGGATAGACATTGTTGGAGTTGTAGGCGGCGAGCGGCATCCGCCGGCGCGCGTCGAGTCCGAGGAATTGCCGGTACTCCGCCAGGTAGTAGTCCTGCTCGGCGTGCGGCCCCTGCTTCGCGCCCCAGTACTGTCCGGGCATGAACTCGGCCATTCCTTCATTGAGCCAGTAATTCGCCCAGTTCTCCGTCGTTACCAGGTCGCCGAACCACTGATGGGCGAGCTCGTGCGGGATGAGGAACTCGCGGTACCACGGCCGGTCGCGGTAGGCCCGGGCGTCGGGGAGCCAGTCGACCAGCGTGGTGGCGCTCACGTTCTCCATCCCGCCGACGAAGTCCGCCACCGTGACCTGCGCGTACTTGGACCACGGATACGGCACGCCGGTCAGCCGGCTGTACACCTCCATCATGTCGGGCGTGACGCCGAAGAGCGGCCGGGCGCGGGCGCTGTCCTCTCGATAGACGTAGTAATCCACCGGAACGCCGCGCCACCGGTCGCTGAGCTTCACGAATGGCGCCGCGGCGAGGGAGATCAGGTAGGTCGACGCCGGCCGCTCCTGGCGCCAGTGCGTGGTGCGCTCGCCGCGCGGGGCCGGCCGCGTGCTCACGAGCCGGCCGTTGGAAACGACGGTGAGCCGAGCCGGGAGCGTCGCGATCACTTCCCAGGTGGCCTTGTCCGCCGGCCCGCCCCAGGTGGGAATCCAGCGCGGATTGCCGTCCGTGCCGCCGCCGCTGTACACCTGCTGGGGGCGATGGGGACGCCCGTCGCCCGTGAAGAAGTAGAGCCC
Organism: uncultured Gemmatimonadales bacterium; assembly: GCA_963815515.1. Classification (GTDB taxonomy): domain Bacteria; phylum Gemmatimonadota; class Gemmatimonadetes; order Gemmatimonadales; family GWC2-71-9; genus CAVVWJ01. The sequence goes on along the minus strand of CAWFGP010000003.1, from coordinate 841,201 downwards.
GTAGCCTTGCCGGTTCCGGCCGTGGTAGTCCACGGTGAACCGTACGGTGTCGCCGAAGGCCGCGGGCTGCGGAAGTCGGACCACGAGCGAGTCGCCGGGCCGGGTGTAGGCGAGGCCGGCGCAGTGCCGGCCCGCGCGGCACGGCGGGGTGACGCTCCGGACTTCGAGCGCGCGTCCCATGTCGAGCACCACCGAATCCAGCGCCGGGCGAAGCGACACCAGCGTGGTGGTGACCCGGCCGTCGAAGGCGGTCGAGTCCCAGTCGAAGTTGCCCACCTCGATGCGCTGGTGGATCAGGTCGTAGTCGTGCGAGGCGGTGAAGGCGCCGTTGACGACGCGCTCGAGGTTGGACTGGGCGGGGAGGGGCGCGGGGGCCAGAAGCAGCGCATAGGAGACCGCTAGCCGGCGAGGGGTCAGAGTCATGGTTGGGAATGTAATCGGCGCCTCCCGAGTCACCCTGAGCGCAGCGAAGGGGGCATGACTGAATCATGCCCCCTTCCCTTCGCTCAGGGTGACTCAGCCAACGATCTCAGAACAGCGCCAGCTGCGCGATCGGCGCGAAGGTCCACCGGTGATGCCGGGTCGGCCCGAGCGCCCGGAGCCCCTCGTGATGCTCCTCGGTCCCGTAGCCCATGTTCGTATGCCAGCCATAGCCCGGATACCGTCGCGCGAGCCGCTCCATCAGCCGGTCGCGCACCGTCTTGGCGAGGATGGCCGCGGCCGCGATGGACTGGCAGCGGGCATCGCCCTCGACCAGCGCCTCGTGGGGGAAGCCAACTTCTGGCAGCGGCAGTCCGTCGATCAGGATCCAGTGGGGATGGCCCGCGAGCGGCGGCCGCGTCAGGAGCCGGGCGATCGCCCGGTGCATGGCGAGCGCGGTGGCGACGCGGATGTTGAGCCGGTCGATCTCGTGGCAGGAGGCGGCGCCGACCGCGCACCCGAGCACGCGGGACCGGATCCGGTCGGCGAGCGCGAAGCGCACGCGGGGGGGAGCGTCTTGCTGTCCCGGAGCCCGCGCACGGCGCGGCAATCGGGCGGAAACACGACGGCCGCGGCAACCACTGGTCCTGCCAGTGGGCCGCGGCCCGCTTCATCGACGCCCACGAGCAGCGTCTCGTGGGCCCAGGCCGCCCGTTCCCGTTGGAGCGAGGGGCGGAGCGCCACCGATCAGCCCTCGCGCTTCTCCTTGATGCGCGCGGCCTTGCCGCTCAGCGCACGGAGGTAGTAGAGCTTCGCGCGGCGGACACGGCCGCGGCGCACCAGTTCGAGCGTGGCAATGGTGGGGCTGTGGATCGGAAACATGCGCTCGACACCGACCCCGGCCGAAACCTTCCGGACGGTGAAGTTCTCGCTGATGCCGCCACCCCGCTTGGCGATGACGATGCCCTCGAACGCCTGGAGCCGTTCCTTGTCGCCCTCGCGGACGCGGACCATGACCTTGACGGTGTCGCCCGGCTCGAATGCAGGAATGTCCGTGCGCAAGCCCTCACGGGCCACTTCTGCCAACCGCTCCATCGTCGAATCCTCCGCGCCGTGTGGCGCCTGGTAGATCGTTGAACCGCTGCCCTGCGCTTCATCCTGTTCCGAGGCCGCTTCGTTCCGGGTCACCCTGAGCAAGGCGAAGGGGGCATGCTTCGAGGCATGGCTCCTTCGCTGCGCTCAGGATGACGAACCCGGAGCTCCGGCGCAGCCCCGCCCCATTATGCCGCTCCCACAGATCCGGCCGCCGCTCGCGCGTCAACCGCTCCGCCTCCGCCAGCCGCCACGCTTCGATCCGGGCGTGATCTCCCGACCGCAGGATCTCCGGCACCACGAGGCCGCGATACTCCGGCGGCCGGGTGTAGCTCGGCGGGCTCAAGAGCCCGTCGTAATGCGAATCGCCGCTGGCGCTCTCGTGGTCGCCGAGGACGCCGGGGAGAAGCCGCACCACCGCGTCCAGTACGCAGATCGCCGCGGGCTCGCCGCCGGAGAGGACGAAGTCGCCCACCGACAGCTCCTCGGCCCCGAGCCCGTCGGCCACCCGCTGGTCCACGTCCTTGTAGTGGCCGCAGAGCAACGTGAGCCTCGAGCCAAGCGAGAACCGCACTGCGTCGTCATGCCCAAACCGCCGGCCCCGCGCCGAGAGCAGCACCACCGACTCCACCGGCCCGAGGCTCTCCACCGCCTCGAAGAACGGCTCCGGCTTGAGCACCATCCCCGCGCCGCCGCCGTAGGCGTAGTCGTCGACGGTGTGGTGCCGGTCGTGGGTGAAGTCCCGCAGCTGCACGAGATTGAACTTCACCAGCCCGGCCGCCACGGCCCGCCCCGGAATGCTCGCCGCCGTAAACGGGGCGACGACTTCGGGGAACAGGGTGATCACGTCGATCGTCAGCATCGCACCGTCGGCCCCGTCAGCTCCGTCATCCCGACCCTGAGTGCAGCGAAGGGGAGGGACCTACTCACCCGGGGCTCGAGCTCGGCCGACCAAGATCCCTCGCTGCGCTCGGGATGACGAATCGCAGAACGCTCGCCGCCGCCCCGCCGCCCGCCGCCCCTCTGCCCGTCCGACCGTCCGACCGTCCGACCGTCCGACCGTCCTATTCTATCAACCCCTCCGGCGGCGTCACCACCAGCCGGCGCCCCGCGCGATCGACTTCCCGCACGAACTCCTTCTTGTACGGCAGCAGGAACTCCCGCTTGGGCCCCTGCACCTCGATCATCAACCCGGACGGCAGCTCGTACACCGCGCTCACCAGGCCGAGCGGGGTCTCGTCGGGCAGCCGCACCGCGAAGCCGTCGAGCTCGTGGAGGTACACCTCGTCGCCCTCGGGCGGGGCCAACTCGTCGGCCGGGACCGCCAGAAACAGCCCCCGCCACGGGTCGATCGCCTCGCGCCGGTCGGCGCCCGCGAACTTGATCAGCCACTCCCGGTGATACGACCGGCTGCGCTCGATCGTCACCGGCCCCGCGACCGTCTCGCCGTCCAACCCCACCAGCCACACCGCCCGTCCCGGGGCGAACACCGTGTCGGGCGCGTCGGTGATCGGGAACAGCGTCAGGTCGCCCTTCAGTCCGTGCGGCTTCCTGAGCCGGCCCACCACCATGTGGCGGGCGTCGGCGGACATCAGACCGTGGCGGCCTTGAACACCCCGGCCTGCTTGAACAGCGACTGCACCGTCTCCGACGGCGTGGCGCCCTTCGAGATCCACTGGCGCGCCTTGTCGGCGTCGACGGTGACCTTGTCGGCGATCGTGGCGCCCTTGGGGTTGTAGCTGCCGATGATCTCGATGAAGCGGCCGTCGCGGGGCGCTTCCTGGTCGGCGACCACGATCCGGTACAGCGGGAGCTTCTTGCGGCCGACGCGACGCAGGCGAATCCGAGTTGCCATGTCCGTTCCTGGTGTGCGGGTTAACCGGGGAAAGGTCCACGTCCAAAGGGGAGCTTCATGCCCTTCCCCCCGGTCTTTCCCACGCTCTTCATGACCTTCTGCATCTGCTTGAACTGCGCGAGCAGCGTGTTCACTTCCTGCACGGTGCGCCCGCTGCCCTTGGCAATCCGGAGCCGCCGGTTCCCGTTGATGACGTCCGGGTTGGAGCGCTCCTTGGCCGTCATCGAGAGCACGATGGCCTCGACGTGCTTGAGCTTCTTGTCGTCGACCTTGGCCGCCTGCAGCATGGCCGGGTTCACCCCCGGGAGCATGCCGAGCACGCTCTTGAGCGGCCCCATCTTCTGCATCTGGCGCATGGCGTTGAGGAAATCCTCGAGGTCCATCCCCTTCTTCGAGGTGACCTTCTTCGCCAGCCGCTCGGCTTCCTTCTCGTCGACCGCGCCCTGCGCCTTCTCGACCAGCGAGAGGATGTCGCCCTGCTGGAGAATGCGGCCCGCGAGCCGGTCGGGGTAGAACGGCTCGAGCGCGTCGAGCTTCTCGCCCACGCCGATGTACTTGATCGGCGCCTTGGTGACCCCGTAGATCGAGAGGGCCGCCCCACCCCGGGCGTCGCCGTCCATCTTGGTCAGGATCACGCCGGTGACGCCCAGCGCGTCGTGAAAGCCCTGCGCGATCCGGACCGCGTCCTGACCGGTCATGCCGTCGGCCACCAGCAGGATCTCGTGGGGCGAGACGGCAGCCTTGAGCCGCTTGAGCTCGCCCATCATCTCGTCGTCGATCTGCAGCCGGCCCGCGGTATCGACGATGACCGTCCGAGCGCGCGCCTTGCCCGCCTCGATGATGCCCTGCCGGACGATCTGGACCACGTCCTTGGACGCGGTGTCCGCGTGCACTCCGACGTCGATCTGCTTGCCGAGCGTCTGCAGCTGGTCGATGGCCGCCGGACGGTACACGTCGGCCGCGACCAGGTACGGCGCCTTCTGCTCCAGCTTGAGCCGCTTGGCGAGCTTGCCCGCGGTGGTGGTCTTGCCCGAGCCCTGCAGCCCGACGAGCAGGATGATCGTCGGCGGCACCGTGGCGTGGGCGATCGGCGCCTGGGTCTCGCCGAGCAGCGCGACGAGCTCGTCGTAGACGATCTTGACGATCTGCTGGCCCGGCCGCACTTCCTTGAGCGCCGTGACCCCGACGGCCCGGGCCTGCACCCGCTCCAGAAACTCGCGCGTGAGGTCGAAGCTGACGTCGGCTTCGAGCAGGATCCGGCGGATCTCCCGGAGCCCTTCCTTGACCGCGTCTTCCGTCAGGACACCGCGTCCGGTGAGCTTCTGGAGCGTGTCGTTCAGTTTCTGGGATAGCTCTTCGAACATAAGCCCGTAAGCATAACCAGCGAACAGGCTTTGGACAAGCCGCGGGGTCTCGCCCACGCAGTGCCCGGGCGGACCTCGGGAGCGGGCCTGACGGGTATAGCTTTCGAGTCCGATGAGCCCCCCGATCCCGCAGGTCATCGACGCCGAAGCGAAGCAGATCCAGCTCGACCGCATGAAGCGGCGGGCCACCGGCCTGCTCGTGCTCATGGGGGTCGTGTTCGTGGCCGCCTGGGTGCTCGAGTCCGCGCACCCGTGGCTGGGCTACGTCCGGGCCACGGCGGAGGCCGGCCTGGTGGGCGGCGTGGCGGACTGGTTCGCCATCACGGCCCTCTTCCGCCGGCCGCTCAACCTGCCGATCCCCCACACCGCCATCATCCCCTCGCGGAAGGACCGGATCGGCCGGAGCCTCGGCAACTTCGTCCAGAACAATTTCCTCTCGCCCGAGGTGCTGGGCGCCAAGCTGCGCGCGGCGGCCTTGAGCCGCCGCGCCGCCGAGTGGCTCCGGGACCCCGAGCATGCCCGAATGGTCGTCCGCCAGGCGGCCGGCGCGCTCCGGAGCGCCACCGCCGTCGTCCGCGACGACGACGTGCATGCCTTCCTCGAGCGCAGCGTGATCGAGCCGCTCAAGCAGCGGCCGATCGCCCCGGTGCTCGCAGGCGGGCTGACGCTCCTCACCGCCAACGACCGGCACCAGCAGCTGCTCGACCGGGTGGTGCACGGCCTCGCCCGGCTGCTGGCCGAGAACGAGGAGCTGATCCGCGACCGGGTGCGCGAGGAGAGCCCCTGGTGGATCCCCGAGTTCGTGGACGACAAGCTGCACGACCGGATCGTCGACGGAATCGCGCGGACGCTCTACAGCGTGAGCGAGGACCCGAGCCACCCGCTCCGCCGGCAGCTCGACGACCTGCTCACGAACTGGATCGAGCAGCTGCGGGAGTCACCGGAAATGATGGCCCGGGCCGAGTCGCTCAAGCAGCAGGTGCTGGACAACCCGACGAGCGACCGGCTCACCGAATCGCTGTGGCGCGAGCTCAAGCAGGTGCTCGACCGCCAGGTGGACGCGGCGGAGCGGGGCACTCCCGGCGGGCTGGAGCGGGGGCTGTCGGCCCTGGCCGAGGCCGCGCTGGAGGACGAGGCGCTGCTCACCAAGATCGACGACTGGATCATCGGCGCGGTGCTCCGGATCGTGGAGCAGCACCGGCACGAGGTGGGGCAGCTGATCGCGGCCACGGTGAGCGCGTGGGATCCGAACGAGACGTCCCGCCGCATCGAGCTCCAGATCGGTCGGGACCTGCAGTTCATCCGCATCAACGGGACGCTGGTAGGCGGGCTGGTGGGACTGGTGCTGTACGCGGTGACGCAGATGGTGGGGCACGGGGGGCGGTAAATCCGGCCTTCGCGGGCGCACAACCACACCCGAGTCATCCTGAGCGAAGCGAAGGAGCCGTGCCTCAGGGCATGCCCTCTTCGCTTCGCTCAGGGTGACTCGGTGTGCATTACTCTACCCGCGGCAGACTCCCCCACCTGTCCCACCCCACCGGCGCCAGCACGTACCGCACGCCCGGCTTCCCCGCGACCATGACCGTGTCGATCGCCGCGCGATATCCCGGCCGCGCCGTCCGCCGCAGCGCCGGACCCGCGGTCTTCATGAACCGATCTGCTGATCGCTGGTCGTCCCACGCCACGTACCAGACCAGCGCCGGGCCGCCCGGCGCGTCGAAGACCCGGTACTGGTCGCCGCCCCACCCGATCGGCATCACCGTCTGCACGTCGTCCGACCCGGCCAGCACCGCCAGCAGCACGCGGATCTCGTTCTCCCCCAGTGCGTCCTGGTACATCACGCCGCCGCCCTTCGCGCCACTGTCCTTCGCGAAGGCGAGCGGCACGGGCACGTCCCCGCGGGCGTAGCGGTCGGGGTGGAGGATCTGCTCGGTCGAGACCGGCATCCGTGGCCCGTACGGCAGCGTGTCCTTCGGGCCCGCCGTCTCCCACCAGTGCATGAACTCCGCGCCGTCGAGGTACGGGAAGATCAGCGCCTCCCGCACCACCAGGGGGGCGCGCGCGAACACCGGCATCGCCGATTGCTGCTGCCGTACCTGGTCCCGGTAGAGGTCCCAGAACTGCGGCGTCCGCGTCACACCCTGGCCAGGCGCGAGCACCTCGATCGACGCCAGCGTGGCCTGCCCTTCCAGAATCGATTGCGCCGCGGTGAGCCGGTCGTTGCTCGACGTGGCCTTGAGGATGGAATCCAGCGGCAGGTACTGGCCCTGGAGCGCGTGCACCATCTCGTGCGCCAGCACCAGCCGAAGCTGGGAGCGGTCGGCTCCGGCCACCCCGAAGAGCATGGCGGAGTCGGGATCGTAGTAGCCCGCCACCTGCTCGGCGTAGAGGTCGAGCAGCAGGCGGCGGAGCGTCAGCGTGTCCGGCAGGAGCCCGAACATTCGGTAGGCGGTCTCGAGGCCTCGCATGCGCTCGGGCGGCAGCTCCTCGTCGAGCTTGGCGATGAGGTAGTTGCGCACCTGCTCAGGCGAGCGGAGGGCAGAGCGGGGCGGCGTCCGGAACACGAGGCCCGACGCACGCTCCACCGGAACGCGGAGGCTGTCGACCAGCCGGGCAAGCACCGCGTCCTCCCCCGCGCCGCGCTGCTCGCCGCGGCAGTCGGCGAGCACGGCCGACGACGCCAGCAGCGCGACTACGGTTACCGCACGCCGCCGCCCGTTCATGCGCCTGCCACGTAGCCGGCGTACCAGCGGAGAATCGCGGGGCCCACCAGGTCGGTGGCCGCGGCGCCGAGGGCCAGGAAGATCCCGAACGGCACCAGCTTCTTGCGCCCGGCAAGCGCCAGCGGCACGAAGATCAGGCTGCCGATCAGCGCCCCCAGGAACACCGTGAGCAGCGTCCCCTGCCAGCCGAGGAATGCGCCGACCATCGCCATCATCTTGATGTCGCCACCGCCCATCGCCTCCTGCTTGAAGATCCATTCCCCCGCCACCGCGACCACCCAGAGCAGCCCGAAGCCGACCGCCGCACCCAGCAGCGCCGTGCCGAAGGCCTGCCGCCCGGCCGCGAGCGCGAACACCACGCCCAGGACCAGCCCGCCGATCGAGAACTCGTCGGGGATGATGTAGGCGCGCGCGTCGGTCATCGCGATGCCGAGCAGCACGGTGCCGAACGCCGCGCCCCGGAGCGCCTCGAGGCCGAAACCGTAACGCCAGGCCATGAATGCCCAGACGAGGGCGGTGGCGAGCTCGATGGCCGGATACATCGCCGAGATCGGCTCGCCGCACCCGCGGCAGCGCGCGCGGAGCACCAGCCACGAAACGACCGGGATGTTGTCGTACCAGGCCAGGCCCCGCCCGCATTTCGGGCAGCGCGACGGCGGCCGCATCACCGACTGCTTGGGTTCCGCGCCCCAGCGGAGGATGCAGACGTTCAGGAAGCTGCCGATCGCCGCACCGAGGAGTCCGGCATACGCGACGAGGATCGGGTCGTTGCCCCAGTTCGTCAGTTCAGCGGTCACGCGTGACCTCGTGCAGTAGGATGCCCGCCGCAACCGCGACGTTGAGCGACTCCACCCCCGGCGCGAGCGGGATGGCAACCCGGCGTCGCGCCGCCGCGGCGATGGTGGCGCTCACTCCCGCGCCCTCGTTGCCCAGCGCGAGCGCGAGCGGCGGGCGGCTCGGTCCTCCGCGGCGGCGGCTGACAGGCTCCCCATCCGCGGCCGCGACCCAGATCTCGACGCCGCGGTCGGCCACCCAGCCAAGGAACGCGCCCGCATCCGCCGCAACCGCGGGGAGCCGGAACGCCGCCCCCATGCTGCCGCGCAGGACCTTGGGGTTGGTGAGCTCGGCCGTCCCCTTGAGCGCCACCACGCCGGCGGCGCCCAGCCCGAGCGCGCTCCGAAGCATCGTGCCCACGTTGCCCGGGTCCTGCACCGCGTCGAGCACGAGGACGACGGCTCCTGGTGGGGAGGGAACGTCGGCCAGCGACCAGACCCGCGGCTCGACGATCGCGACCACGCCCTGCGGGTGCTCGGTATCGGCCAGCGCGTCGAGCTCCGCCGGCGGTACTTCGACCAGCCGGACCCCCTGCTCCGCCAGCGCGAGCTTGAGCGCCTGCCCGCGGGGAGTACCTTCCAACGCCGGCGAGATGGCGGCGCCGCGCAGCGGCGTCCCCGCCGCGAGTGCCTCCTCCACGAGGCGGATCCCCTCGGCCAGCGCCAGGCCGCGGCGCTCGCGCCCACGCCGGCGGGCGAGATCGCGGATCGTGGTCAGCAGCGTCCCATCCTTGGAGGTGCTCACGGGATGAAGATCGCTCTTACGATCGCCGGCTCGGACTCGGGCGGCGGCGCCGGCATCCAGGCCGACCTCAAGACCTTCCAGCAGTTCAGGGTGTTCGGGACGTCGGTCATCGTCGCCCTCACCGCCCAGAATACCCTTGGTGTCCGCGCCGTCGAGGCAGTGCCCGAGGCGATGGTGGCCGCCCAGCTCACCGCGCTCATGGAGGACCTGCCCCCGGCCGCGCTCAAGACCGGCATGCTGGCGGAGGCGTCGCTCGTCCGGCTGGTCGCCAAGGCCATCCGCGAGAATGCATGGGAGCCGCTGGTGGTCGACCCCGTGATGGTCTCCAGCTCCGGCCATCGCCTGCTCGCGGTCGAGGCCGAGGACGTGATCCGTGAGAGCCTTCTGCCGCTGGCTGCGCTGGTGACCCCGAACCTCGAGGAGGCCGCCGTCCTCACCGGCCGCGCGGTGCACGACATCGCCACCATGGAGCGGGCCGGGGAGACGCTGCTGAGCTTTGGCGCGGCGGCCGCGCTGGTGAAGGGCGGACACTTGAGCGGCGACGCCGACACCATCACCGACGTGCTCGTGATGCCCGGCGAGGTGCGCCGCTTCACCCATCCGCGACTGGCGACGACCTCCACGCACGGTACCGGCTGCACCCTGTCGGCGGCGGTGACAGCGGGGCTCGCGCTGGGCCGTCCGCTCGATACCGCCGTCGCCGATGCACTGGACTTCGTGCATCGCGCCATCGCCCGCGCCCCGGGGCTCGGCGCCGGGCACGGGCCGCTCGACCACACCGTCACAGCTCCGCCACCACCCCCTCGATGAGGGCGGCGAGCTCGCCCGCGATCCGGTAGGCGACGTCCATCACCTCGAGGTGGTTGAGCTTGGCGAGGGTCACGCCCGCGGCAGGGTTGGTGATCGCCGAGAAGCCGAGACACCGGAGGCCGGCCGCGCGCGCGGCGATCACCTCGAGCACGGTCGACATCCCCACCGCGTCGGCCCCCAGCCGCTCGAGCATCCGGACTTCCGCCGGCGTCTCATAACTCGGCCCCAGCAGCCCGACGTACACCCCCTCGGCGAGCGGAATCTTCCGGCGGCGGGCCACCTCCCGCGCGATGGCGCGGAGGCCGGGATCGTACGGGTCCGACATGTCGGGAAAGCGGATTTCGCCGGGCAGCGCCGGACCGAACAACGCGTTCCGGAAGCTGAGATTGATCTGGTCGGCGATCAGCATGACCGTGCCCGAGCCGAACCCGCGCCGGATGCCCCCCGCGGCATTGGTGAGCACCACCGTGCCGACGCCAAGCCGCGCGAAGACCCGCACCGGCAGCGCGGTGAGCGACGCCGGGTGGCCCTCGTACATGTGGAACCGTCCGCTCTGCACCAGCACCGTCCGGCCCTGCAGCGCGCCCGCCACCAGCTCGCCGCTGTGGCCGATCACGGTCGGCGCCGGGAAGTGGGGGATCTCCGCGTACGGGATCCGCACCGCATCCGTCAGCCGCTCGGCGAACTGGCCCAGGCCGGAGCCGAGGACGATGGCCGCGGTCGGCGTCCGGCCGCCGAGCCGCTTGCGCACGGCATCCGCCGCCTCGTCGATCATCGCGGTCGCGTCCGGCGCCACCGCGCCCGCGGCCTGCGTCGTGGTCACAGCAGGATCCCCGCGATCGTGGCGGACAGGAAATTGGCGAGCGTGCCCGCGAGCATGGCGCGCAGGCCGAGCCGCGCGAGGTCCTTCTTCCGCTCCGGGGCCAGCGCGCCGATGCCGCCGAGCTGGATGCCGATCGAGCTGAAGTTGGCGAAGCCCGCCAGCGCGAACGACGCGATCGTGAACGATCGCGGATCGAGCTGCCCCTTCATCGGCCCCAGCTGGGCGAAGGCGATGAACTCGTTCAGCACCATGCGCGTCCCCAGCAGGCTCCCGACCGTGCCGCTGTCGTGCCACGACACGCCCATCGACCAGGCGATCGGCCGGAAGATCCAGCCCAGCGGGGTCTGCAGGTTGGAGGGGAACCATTCGGCGTAGCGGTGCACTGCCGCGAACCCGCCGTTGAGCAGCGCCACCAGGGCCACGAACGACACCAGCATCGCGATCACGTTGAGCATCAGCTGCAGTCCCTCGCTCGTCCCGCGGGCCGCGGCGTCGAGCAGGTTCACGTCCTGCTTCGGCATGTCGATGCTGACGGTGCCGAAGGTCTCGGGCACCTCGGTCTCCGGCTCGAACAGCTTGGACATCATGATCGTCCCCGGCGCCGTCATGATCACCGCGGTGAGCAGGTGCCGCGCCTCGATCCCGAAGGCGATGTAGGCCACCATGATCGAGCCGGAGATGTGGGCCATGCCCGACGTCATCACCGTCATCAGCTCGGAGCGCGTCATCCGCGGCAGGAACGGGCGGATGGTGAGCGGCGCCTCGGTCTGCCCCATGAAGATCGAGGCGGCCACGTTGAGGCTCTCCGCCCCGCTCGCGCCCATCACCCGGCTCATGATGATGGCGAAGGCGCGGACGATGAGCTGCATGATGCCGAGATAGTACAGGATGGCGAACAGCGCGCTCACGAAGATGATCGCCGGCAGGAGCTGGAAGGCGAAGATCATCCCCAGGCTCGAATTCGGCTTGCCCAGCTCGCCGAAGACGAACTGGGAGCCGATGTACGAGTAGCCGAGGATGCCGGTGACCAGGGCGCCGAGCCAGCGGAAGAGCGCCTGGCCCGCGGGAACCCGCAGGACGAAGATGGCGAACAGCACCTGCAGCCCGAGTCCCCAGGCCACTACCCGCCACCGGATGGCCTTCCGGTTGTGCGAGAGGGCCACGCCGATCCCGATGATGAGCACCAGCCCGATGATGCCCGAGAACCGGCTCCAGGGCGACTCGGGACCCCGCGGCCCCGACGGCCCCTCGAGCTGGATCTGCGCCCCGGGCACGGTCGGCGGAGCCTGCGCGGCGGGATGCGCGGAGTCGGCGGGCGGGACCGAGTCTCCCTGCACCATGACCGCGGGCCGCTCCATCGCGGCGAGGCCGCGCCAGGCGAGCCCCGGGATCAGCCACGAGCCCCCGATCGCCAGCGTGATCACCGCGACGGCGATGAGGGCGCCGCGCAGACCTCCGGCGCCGGGACGACCGCGTGTCAGCATGGATGCTCCGTGGAAGGTACGGGAGCCGGCGCCGTCAGCCCCGGATCAGTCGGCAAGGTCCCTCGCTCCGCTCGGGAGGACGACCCGGTGGGGCGACGAGTCCGGACTCAACCGAGCGCCGCCAGCTCGTCCGCCACCTGCGCCACGAGCGCCTGCCGCTCGGGCCAGGGCAGGAACGCGCTGGCGAAGCCGTCGAGGATGCAGCGGTCGATCTCCGCCCGCGTGAACCCCAGCTCGGTGTGCGCCAGCCAGTATTCGTCGCTCAGCGTCACCCCGGTCATGAGCCACCCATCGGTGCAGAGCGTGACCACCAGCCCGGCGTCCAGATACCCGCGGACCGGATGGTCCGCCGCCCGGGCCACGGCCCGGGTCTGCACATTGCTGGTGATGTTGATCTCGATGGGCAGCCGGCGGTCTCGAAGATAGTCGCGCAGCACCGGATCCTCGTACAGCCGCGTACCATGGCCGATGCGGTCGGCGTGGCAGCGGTGCACCGCCTCGGCGATCGACTGGGCGCCCGCGGCCTCGCCGGCGTGGATGGTGATGCCGAGGCAGCCGTCGGCGGCGAGATCGAAGGCCGCCTGGTGGACGCCGGGAGGCCGTCCCGCCTCGCCACCCGCCAGGTCGAACGCCACCACCCCGCGGTCGCGATACGCCACCGACAGCTTGGCGATCGCGAGCGACACCTCGGGCGAGTAGTGCCGGAGCGAGCAGTTGATGACGCGGGTGATCACGCCGAAGTCCCGCTCGCCCCGCGCCAGCCCGCGCAGCTCGGCCTCGAGGGCCGCCTCCATGGTGAGCCCGCCGCGGGTGCTGAGCCTGGGGCAGTAGCGCACCTCGAGGTACCGGAGCCCGTCCCGCGCCGCGTCCTCCACCATCTCGTGCGATACCCGCTCGATCCCCTCCTCCGTCTGCAGCAGCGGGATGGTGTACTCGAAGCGGGCGAGGTAGTCCTCCAGGCTGCCGGCGTCGCTCACCAGCATGAAGCGCCGGAGCCCGTCGGGATCGGTCGTCGGCAGGGTGAACTTCGCCGCCCGGGCGAGCTCGATCATCGTCTCGGGTCGGAGCGCGCTGTCGAGATGGGTGTGCAACTCCGCCTTCGGCAGGCGGGCCAGCAGCTCACGCGTCAGCATCGGCGTCCTGCGCCTGGCGCCGCGCGCGCACCACCACCCGGAGGATCGAGCCCGCCTCGAGCCGGCCGTCGAGCGGCAGCTCGATGCCGCGGGCGTCGGTGACGAGGGCGGTGCCGGCGGCGGCGCTGGCCTCGAGCGCCGGGTCGAGGGCCTGAATCGCACCGCGCACGTCGGTGCCCGCCGCGACGTCGACCGGAGTGGCGTTCACGAAGACCCGCATGCTCGCGCTCACCGCCGGGTGGAGACGAAACCGGCGGGCTCGGAGGCCTCGACCGGCTGGGGGAGACGGCGGAGGAACGCGCCCACGGCCTCGACGTCGAGCAGGCCTTCGCGCTCGTACAGCACGCCCGCGAGCGCGCTCAGGCCGCCGGCCCCGCCGGCGGTCGCCTCGTCGGTCGCCAGCGAATACTCCGCGTCGCGCCGAAGCTTCCGGCCGCCCGCGAGCACCACTCCACGCACCCGCTTCCCGGCCGCCGCCCGCGGATCGTAGCGAACTTGCGCCCCGGCCAGGTGGATAGTCGGCTCGCCCGACTCCGCGAGGGCCTGCTCGAGCAGTGCCGAGATCTGGGTACCCGTAAGGGTGAGACGGACGAGATCGCCGCGGAAGGGCTCGACCGCCGAGAGTCGCGTATAGGTGACGGGACCGGCCGGGAGGTCCGCGCGGATCGACTCGGTCCGGACGAGGCCCAGATCGGTGCGGAGCGCGTTCCGCCGCGCGTCCGCGATCAGGGTGCCGAGCGGAAACTGCGCGCCCGCGCGCACCAGTGGCCGCTTGAGCGCGGCCAGGGGACGGGTCAGCACGGAGTCGCTCCGCCGCTCGTAGCGGTCGAGCTCGGCGCGGAAGCGCGCGTCGCCGCCGCTGCGCGTGGAATCCACCGGCACCACGCCCACGCGGATGTCGAATCCCCCCGCCGGCGTCTTCACCAGATCCGCTACGCCAATCATCCGCCCCCTGCTCCCGGTCTCGAGGATGGGAATCCCCGCGACGCTGGTCGTGATCACCCGATGCGTGTGCCCCGCGACGATCAACCGGACGCCCGCGCCGCGGAGCTCGTCCGCCAGCCGCACGATCTCGCCGCTGCAGGCCACCGCGTCGCAGCTGCCGCCCGCGTGCGCCAGCAGGATCGTCAGCGCCGGCCGGCGAGCCGCCACCTCACGCAGCACGTCGTGCAGCGCCAGCTCGCCCTCGCCGAAGCGGAGTCCGCGAGTCCGTGCCGCGGGCAGCAGGCCCTTGGTCTCGGGCGTAATGTAGCCGATCACCGCGACGGTCATCCCGCCGACGTCCAGCAGCCGATACGGCGTGATCCAGTCCGGCCGCCGCCCGGTGGCGCTGTCGACCACGTTGGCCGCGAGCCACGGGTAGGACGACTCGTCCAGGCGCTGCCGCAGCACGTCCACCGACCAGTCGAAATCGTGGTCGCCGAGCGCGGCGGCGGCGTAGCCCAGCCGGCCGAGCAGTGCGATGCCGGCGCGCCCCCGGCTGTCGTTCTGCACCGGCGTGCCCTGCATGGCGTCGCCGGCGTCGAGCCGCAGCTGGGCGCAGTCGCAGTCGTCGCCCAGGCTGTCGAGCGCGGCGGCGAGCGCGCCCGCACCGGGCAGCAGGGCGCCGTGGAGATCGCCCGTGGCGAGGATGCGCAGGATCACGGTATCCCGCGCAGCCCGCGGCGGCGGGCGCATCGGGATGCCGAAGAGGCCGTGAACGGCGCGGTCGGCTACCTCCGGCACGATGCGCCAGCCGCCGCCCGCGGACGGCGTGCGAGCGTACTGCGCGGGATCCAGCGGGCTCCGGCTCCGCACCGCATCGATGAGCAGATCGGGGATTCGCTCGCCCTTGTCGTAGACCACCGGCGCGTGCTGCAGCATGGTGTAGCCGCCGCCGCCCGCCTGCCGGTAGCTGTTGACGGCGAGGGTGAAGCTGTCGGCGGGCTGCACCAGCCGCCCGCGCACGGCGAGGCCCTGGATCCGCTCGCCGACGGGCCGCCGCAGGTCGATCGCGTAGGTCGCGCCGGAGACGACGTCGAAGTCGTAGCCCGGCACCGAATCGTTGATCGCGATCCGCCCGACCGGATCGACCAGGAAGTAGCGCGCGCTCCATTCGAGATACTCCTTGAGCTGGGCGCCGCTCACCCGCACGGCGCGCAGGGTGTTCTCGTACGGGTAGAGCGCCAGCACGTGCGCCACGCGGATCGTGTCGGCGTCGAAGCCGGCCCGGAGGTCGAAGGCCGACGCCGCCGAGAGCTCCGCCCCCGAGCGCCGGCGCTGCACGTCCTGCACGAACTCGACGATGGGATCCGGCCCCACCCGGGCGGCGCCGGCCCGCATCGGGGCCACCGCGAGCCCGATCGCCGCGCGAGCCCACTCGCGCACCGAATCCCGCGCGGGACCCAGCCGCTGCACCAGCAGTCGCGACGGCGCGGCCCCGCGAGTGGAGACCAGGTCCGCGCGGATGCGCCGCACCCGCCACACGCCCTCCTCGCGCGCCAGGTCCAGGTGCACCACCGAGACGCTGGCGCCGTACGGGGCCGGCTGGACGAAGTGGACGCCCTCGATCACGGAATCGCGCATCTCGCGGTGGGAATGGCCCACCACGACCACGTCGGGGTGGGCCGGGAGATTCGCGAGCGCGGCCGCCGCATGCTCGTCCCCGACCCCGGCCGTGTCGTACGAGGCGCGGCCGCCGAGCCCCGAGTGGGCCAGCGCGACGACCACGTCCGCGTCCCGCCGCATGGCCGCGAAGATCGGGGCCATGGCGGGCCCGATCGGGGCTACCCGGACGCGGCCGCCGAGCCGGACGCGGTCCCAGACCATCGTGCCGGGCGTGGTGACGCCGGTGATCGCGATGCGGACGCGCTGCCGCTGGACGACCCGATAGGGCGGGTACACCAGGGAGTCGCCGGAGGCGGCGTAGACGTTCGCGCTCACATACGGAAAGCGCGCGTCGGCGACGGCGCGTTCGAGGAACGGCAGGCCCCAATCGAAATCGTGGTCGCCCGGCGTCGCCGCGTCGTAGCCCGTCAGGTTCAGCGCCTCGACGACGGGATGGGGGACGGCGGGCGCCACCCGGGCGAAGTAGGTGGCGAAGGCGTCGCCCTGCAGCAGGTCGCCGGCGTCCACCAGCACGACCTGCCCCGGGTACCGGGCGCGGAGCGAGTCGACCACGGTCGCGACGCGCGCGAGCCCGCCGGGAAACGGGCGATCCGCCACGTAGTCCCAGTCGGTGACGTGGCCGTGGAGGTCGGTCGTGGCGACGAGCACGACGTGCGCCGTATCCTGGAGCGGAGCGGCGGCGAGCACGAGCGCGGTGAGGAGGGAGAGCATCGGGGTGGAATATGGGGCGGAAGGGGGTGGGCTGTCATCCTGAGCCCCCCGGTCATCCCGAGCTGAACCCCCCGGTCATCCCGAGCGGAGCGAGGGACCTTGCGCGGGAATGGCTCGGACCATCCCCTCACGCGACCCGATCCGCGAGAGATCCTATTCCACCACGGAAACACGGAAGACACGGAAACAACCAGGGCCACAATTTGTGGTCTGCTCCGTGCGACTTCCGTGTCTTCCGTGTTTCCGTGGTGCATTAGGCTGTGCGCTCCGAACGGCTCGAGCGAGCGGGCCCTTGTTTATATGCGCCTGGCTGTATATATGTTCCCGCGAATATGACCTCCACCACTTCCACGACCACCGCCGCCGATCTCCTCCTGACCGTCGCCGAGCCCACCCGGCTTCGGATCCTCAACTGCCTGGCGGCAGCTCCGCTCTTCGTCTCCGATCTGCAGGCGGTGCTGGATCTGCCCCAGCCCACGGTCTCCCGCCACCTCCAGGTGCTGCGTCGGGTCGACGTCGTGCGGGACACCCCCATCGCCCAGTTCGTCCTCTATCGACTGCGGCGGGACCTCGGCACGCACGGCCGCCTGCTCACGGCGATCATCGACGCCGTGGTGCGCGACGATCCGGTGATGCGCGCCGAGCGCGACCGCGCGACGGACCGGAGCCGGACCCACACGAATCTCCGGGTAGAAGAGCCCCCCAGCGACAAGCCGATGACCCGCGCGAAGAGGCCCGAATGACGCATCGCATACTCGTCGTCGACGACGAACCCGACATCACCGCCCTGGTGGCGTATCACCTGGCCAAGGCGGGCTTCCGGGTCTCGACCGCCAGCACGGGGCCCGAGGCGCTCAAGGCCGCCCGCGAAGAGCGGCCGGACATCGTCATCCTCGACCTCATGCTGCCGGGCGTGTCGGGCTACGACGTGCTCGCCGAGCTCCGCCAGCGGGACGAGACCCGGGACGTGGGCGTCATCCTGCTCACCGCGCGGCGGGAGGAGACCGACCGGATCCGCGGCCTCTCGCTCGGCGCGGACGACTATCTCACCAAGCCGTTCTCGCCGCAGGAGCTTTCGCTCCGGGTGCGCGGCCTGCTCCGGCGCCTGGGCTCTCCGCCGGTGACGGCCGGCTCGACCCTGAGCGCGGGCCCGGTCTCGATCGACCGCTCCGCGCACCGCGCCAGCATCGGCGGGGAGGAGCTGAGCCTCACCGCCACCGAGTACAAGCTCCTGCTGACCCTGGTCGAGCGCCGCGGCCGGGTGCAGACCCGCCCGCAGCTGCTCGAGACCGTCTGGGAGGCGCAACCCGACATTCAAACCCGCACGGTCGACATGCACGTGCAGCGGCTGCGTACGAAACTCGGCGACGCGGGCCGTATGATCGAGACCGTCCGGGGCTTCGGCTACCGGTTCCGCGGCACCGAGCGGGGAGCGCGCGCGAGGTGAGCCTGGCCCGGCGGCTGGTGCTTGGCACGGTCGTCATCCTCATCCTCACGGTCCTGATTCTCCTCTGGGGCGCCGAGCGGTCGCTCAGGCGGGACCTCGAGGGCGACATCGCGGGCGGGCTCGTGCGCGAGGCCCAGCTCATCCGCGAGGCCCTTCCGGCCGATTCGCTGGGCTGGGAACCGGCGGTGCACCGGCTCGCCGGCGCCAACGGCCATCGCCTCACGCTCATCGACCGGACCGGCCGCGTGCGGGCGGACAGCGACTTCCCCCCGGGCCCGCTCCCCGCGATCGAGAATCATGCGGGCCGGCCCGAGGTCCGCCTGGGGCTCGCCGGTCGGACGGGCGTGGCCACGCGGCAGAGCGAGACGGTGGGCCGTCGGCTGATGTACGTCGCGGTGCCGGGCGGCCCCGGCGTCGTCCGGGTAGCGGCGGACCTGACCCAGGTCGACGGCATCGTGCGCCGAGCCCAGGGTGAGGTGACGGGGGCGGCGCTGCTCGCGTTGCTGGTCGGCACCGTGCTCGCGCTCGTGGCCGCGCGGTCCGTCGCCCAGCCGCTCCACGACATCTCCGCGGCCGCCCGGGCCATCGCCGCCGGCACGCCGCCCCGATTCCCGCGCTCCGGCGTCTCCGAGATCGACCTGCTGGTGCAGTCGCTCCGCCAGATGCATCAGCAGCTCGGCGACCGCTTCGCCGAGCTCCGCCGCGAGCAGGCCGAATCGGCGGCGCTGGTCGAGTCCATGGTGGAGGGAGTGATCGCCGCGGACGGACGGGGGCATATCGTGACTGCCAACCCGGCCGCCCGCCGGCTGCTGGGCTATGGCCCCACGGGGGTGCTGCCCGACCTTCCGGCGCTCTTCCGGGTCAAAGCGGCCCGCGAGGTGGTGGACGTCGCGCTCGAAGGCCGGGCGGTGCAGGACCGCCAGCTCGACATGGATGGCCGCGTGTTCCTGGTGAACGCGCGCCCGCTCCCCGCCGGCGGCGCCGTGCTCGTGCTGCACGACCTCACCGAGATCCGCCGGCTCGAGGCGGTCCGGCGGGACTTCGTCGCCAACGTCTCGCACGAGCTCAAGACGCCGCTCACGTCGATCTCGGGGTACGCGGAGACCCTGCTCGGCGACCCCCCCGATCCCGACACCACGCGACGGTTCCTCACCACCATCCTGAGCAACGCGCGCCGGATGCAGCGGCTGGTCGACGACCTGCTCGACCTGTCGCGCATCGAGGCGGGCCGCTGGCAGCCGAGCTTCACGGACGTGGATGTCGCCGCAGTGGCGCGGGAGTCGTGGACCGCGCTCGCGGTCCGGGCGGAAACGCATCAGGTGGAGCTGGTGCTCGACCTCGGGCCGAACGCCGACATCGTCCACGCGGATCTCGACGCCGTACGGCAGATCCTCACCAACCTGATGGACAACTCCCTGCGGTACACCCCTGCGGGCGGCCGCATCACCTGCCTGAGCCGGCGCATCACCGGCGCTGTCGCGATCGGCATCCGGGACAACGGGGTGGGTATCACGCATGATCATCTGCCGCGCATCTTCGAGCGGTTCTGGCGGGCCGACTCGTCCCGCTCGCGCGAGGAGGGTGGGACCGGGCTAGGCCTCGCGATCGTGAAGCACCTGGTCGAGGCGCACGGCGGCCGGGTGTACGCCGAGAGCGAGCGTGGGAGCGGCACCACGGTCACGTGCGTCTTTCCCGATGCCGCGGCCTGATGCCGCCATCCCGCCGGCGCACACTTCGCGATAGCTCGCGTCCAGCCGGTCCAGCTCCCGCTCCCAGCTCAACGCCTCCGCGGTGCGTCGCGCGTGCCGCCCCAGCCGCCGGGTGAACTCCCACTCGTTGACCAGCAGCACCATGGAGCGCGCCATCGCGGCGGCGTCGCCCGCCTCGTAGGTCACGCCGTTGAGGCTGTCGCGCAGGTGATCGCGGACGCCGCCCTCCGGCGCGGCGATCACGGGCAGCCCGCTCGCCATCGCCTCGAGCACGACCAGGCCGAGGGTCTCGGTCACGGACGCGAACACGAACGCGTCGCAGTTGGCGTAGAGATCGGGCAGCTGGGTGTGACGATCGAGGAAGCCGAGAAAGGTGACGCCGGCCGGTGCCGCCGCCCGGAGCTCGGCCTCGCACGGCCCGGTCCCCGCGAGGATGAGGTGGATGACGCCTCGCGGAACGAGCTCCGAGGCCTGGCGGAACGCCTCCACCACCACGTCCACCCGCTTCTCCGGCGCCAGCCGCCCGACGTAGACGAACGTGAAGCGGCTTCCCATGCCGAGCGTTTCCCGCAGCTGCTGGCTCCGGCGGTGGGGATTGAAGGCCGTCGTGTCGACACCTCGCCCCCAGACCTCGACGCCATCCACCCCGAGTGCCGCAAGCTCCGCCTTGGCCACCGCAGACGGCGTGTAGACCCGGCGGCTCCGCCGGTGGAACCGCGTCAGGTAGCCAGTGACGGTCCGGCGCAGCCACGGGATCCCGTACGCCTCGGCGTAGCGCCCGAAGTCGGTATGATAGGAGGAGACGACCGGCACGCCGGCCGCGGCGGCCGCGTGCTGGCCCATGTGCCCGATCGAAAATTCCGTCTCGCAGTGAACCAGGTCGGGACGGAACCGGGCTATGACCTGCCGCACGGTCTTCCGGCCGGACACCGCCAGCCGAACGTCGGGATACCGGGGCATCGCCACGCTCGGAAGGCTCGTGACCGGCGGCCCGGAGTCGCCCCTCGGCATTGCCCCGCCACACGGTGTGGACGCCTGCCGGATAGCGTGGTGCCACCACGGCGCAGTCCCAGCCTCGCCGGGTCAGCCCGGCGACGCTCAGCTCGGTGACGATCGAGACCCCGTTGATCTGCGGCGGGTAGGTGTCGGTGCAGTACAGCACGCGCATCGAAGCTCTCTGTACGGATTACGAAAGCTGGATCGACGCGGTCACGGAGCGGTGACGACCGGGTCTCGATCGGCCCGGTGTCGAGGAGGCGGATGTTACCAGGTCGTGGCCCCGGCACGACGGCAGTGTGGGTGGCGATCCGCAGATTCGTGGGCGATGACTGCCCATCTCCTGGTTCGCCTCGATGCGCGCGATCGCGCGCTGATGCTGCGCTGCGCCATTCCGCTGGCGGCGTCGCGGCGGGCGCGTCTGGCGTGGGTGGCAGTGACCCATCTGGGCGGCACGGGACCCACGGTGGCCGCCGCCACGGTGCCCTGGTTCCAGTGCTGCGCGCTGCACTCGGCGTCGCGCCTGGCGCTGACGACCCTGGTCGCCTCGCACCTGCTCGTCCAGGTCATGAAGCGCACGGTCGCCCGGGCCCGGCCCGCCGAATCCGGGATGCCCGGAGCGGCGGTGGCCGAACCCGATCGGTTCTCGTTTCCCTCAGGGCATGCCGCCGCGGCCATGTCGGTCGCGCTCGGCTACGGCGTCGCCTTCCCGCTCCTGGCGCTGCCGCTCCTGCTCCTGGCGCTGCTCGTCGGTTTCTCCCGGGTCCGGCTCGGCGTTCATTTCCCCGGAGATGTTCTCGCTGGCCAGGCCATTGCCCTCACCACCGGTGGCGTGGTGCTCCTGATCGGCTGAGGCAACACGTCGCCTCGCGCGACGGGGCGCTCGGGACGTCGGTTGCCGCGCTGGCGAGGCCTTACTGGGGCGGGTGATGCCCCGCGTGACCAGCGGTATCGGCCGCCGCCGAATCGGGCCCCATCATCTTCATCATGCCGTCCCGACCCCCCATCATCTTGTGCATATGCTCTTGCATCACCTTCCGCTGCGCGACCATCTCATTGATGACCTCGGCCATGGCGGTGACCTTGCGGCCGCCGGTCGCCTGGTTCATCCGGGCCACCAGCGAATCCAGGCGGGTGTTCAGTGAGTCCATCATCTGCATCTGGTCGGCCATGCCCGGGCGGCCCGCCATGCCGGCCCCCTGGCCGTGCTCATGCGGATGCTGCGGTGGACCCGGCTGTTGCGCTGCCAGGCCACCTGCAGCGCCAATCGCAAGGGCCATCACTGTTACTGCGGATCGAATGAGTCTCACGGGTCGCCTCGCGAATGTCGCTGTCAGGAGTGTAGTCATGTCGCCTGCCATCGGTGTGCCGACACTAGCCGGTCCAGGGTGAAGATAGACTGAACGTCGCACGAACAACTCTTGCCTCAGAGCCGATTGCCCTCCGTAACGACCTGTTTCAGGCAGCGCCGGCGCAGGCGATGCAGCGGCCCCGGCGGTCACCCGGTCATCACCGGTTGGATGAGCCCGCGCAGCCGCTCGGCACCCCGCGGCTCCTCGGCCAGCCACGGCACGACCGCCACCCGGGTGGCCAGCCCGGTCACCGCGGCAATCTGCTGAAGCTCGGCGGCGGCGCGCTCAGCCAGGATGGGATCCCTCGGCCCCGCGGCGGCGAAGCTGGCGTTCACGATCCAGGCGAATGGCTCGATGCCCGCGCGCCGGAGATCGCCCTGGAGTTCCGCCGCCTCGAGCACCGGGGTCGTTTCGGCGAGCGTCACCACGAGAACCCGTGTGTAGGCAGGGTCCCGCAGTCGCATGAGCGGCGTCTGGACCCTGCCAGGCGTGCCGGCCGTCGTGCGCAGCATTTCCCGGTGGTAGGCGCCCGTGGCGTCGAGCAGCAGGAGCGTGTGCCCCGTCGGCGCCGTGTCCATCACGACGATTTCGCGTCGCGCGCCGAAGACCAGCCGGGAGAAAGCGTGGAAGACGGCCACCTCCTCCGTGCATGGCGAGCGAAGGTCTTCCTCGAGCAGCGCGAGAGCCGCCTCGTCGAGCGTGCTGGCCGACCGCTCCAGCACTTTCTGGCGGTACGCCGCGGTCTCGGCCGCGGGGTCTATCCGGCTGACCCTCAGGCCGGGCACGTCGCGGCCCAGGGCCTCCGCCAGGTGCGCCGCCGGATCCGTCGTCGTGAGATGCACCGGCAGGCCCCGCCCGGCGAGCTCCACGGCGACTGCGGCCGCGATCGTCGTCTTCCCGACGCCGCCCTTCCCCATGACCATCACCAGCCCGTGACCCGCGGCCGCGATCTCGTCGACCAGCGCCCCCAGCGCGGGCAGATCCGGACCGGTCACGGCCATCGGGGCGGGGGGACGTTCCTCCCCCGGGGAGTGAGGGCGGCCCAGCCGGCGCAGGGCCACGAGGCCGACGATGTTGTGTCCCTGGAGCGGGACCTCTATCCGCGGTAGGTCCCGCACGGACGGCGGGATCTCCCCCAGGGCGGCCTGGCCGCGCGCCTCCAGCGCTACCGCCAGCGGATCGCCCGGGTCGGTCGCACGGAAGACGCCGTTCACCAGGAGCCGCTGGTTGCGGAGCCCGAGCGCACCCAGTTCGTCCGCAGTCCGCCCAGCTTCCTGGAGGGCCCCACGGTCGGGCCGCGCAACCAGGATGACCGTGGTACGCACCGGATCGGCGAGCGCCGCAACCGCCGCGGCATAGCGCGTCTGCTGTGTCTTGAGGGCCGAGGCCGGCCCCAGACAGGAGGCCCCACGCTCGTTGGTCTCGAGGAAGCCGGTCCACGCCGCGGGGAGCTGCAGGAGACGCAGCGTGTGTCCGGTGGGGGCCGTGTCGAACACCACATAGTCGAACCCCGCGGCCGGACCATCCGGTGTCAGAAGCTCCGTGAACTCGTCAAACGCGGCGACCTCGACCGTGCAGGCGCCCGAGAGCTGCTCTTCCATCCCGGCCACCGCGTCGGCCGAGAGGACACCCCGGTAGGGACCCACCACACGCTCGCGGTACGCTCGCGCCGCCGCTTCGGGGTCGATGTTGATGGCGAAGAGTCCCGCCACCCCGGGAATCGGGGTGGGCTGTTCGCCGATGGAAACCCCGAACACCTGGTCGAGGTTCGAGGCAGGGTCGGTGCTGACGAGGAGCACCCGCCGCCCTTCGTCGGCCAGCCCCACCGCGGTTGCGCAGGCAGTGGACGTCTTCCCGACGCCGCCTTTGCCGGTGAAGAAGAGGTGCCTGGTTGGCGACTCGACGAGGTTCATCCGCCTTCCTCCAGCGAGATCCCGGCCATGGCGGCGGCCGGGGCCATGGCATGACCGTAGTACCGGCGTCGGAAGTAGAGGGCGAGATGCACCAGCCCGATCATCACCGGCACCTCCACCAGCGGACCAATCACGGTGGCGAAGGCCGCCGCCGAGTTGATGCCGAAGACGCCGACGGCGACGGCGATGGCGAGCTCGAAGTCATTGCTGGCCGCCGTGAGCGAGACGGTCGTGTTCTCGGGGTAGCCCGCCCGCACGGCCCGCGTCCGCGCCACGAAGAAGGTGAGCACGAACATGGCGACGAAATAAATCGTGAGCGGGACCGCAATCCGGATGACATCGACCGGCAGCTGCACGATCAGGTGGCCCTTGAGCGAGAACATCACCACAATGGTGAACAGCAGCGCCATCAGGGTGACCGGGCTGAGCTTCGGGATGAAGCGCTCCTCGTACCATGCGCGCCCGCGGGCATGCACCAGCCCGAGTCGTGTCACCACACCGGCCACGAAGGGGAGCCCGAGATAGATGAAGACGGTCCGGGCGATCTCCGCTACGGTCACGTGCACCCGCACGCTCTCCAGGCCGACCAGCGGCGAGAGCACCGTGAGGAAGACGAAGGCATAGACTCCGTAGAAGAGCACCTGGAACAGCGCGTTGAACGCGACGAGACCAGCCACGAGGTCGGGATCGCCCTCGGACAGGTCGTTCCATACCAGCACCATGGCGATGCAGCGGGCGAGGCCCACCAGGATCACCCCGACCGCATACTCCGGGAGATCGTGCAGCAGCGCCGCCGCGAGCCCGAACATGACGATCGGACCGACCACCCAGTTCTGTACGAGCGAGAGTGCCAGGACACGCCGGTGCCGGAAGACGGAGCCCAGCGCCTCGTAGCGGACCTTGGCGAGCGGCGGGTACATCATGAGGATCAGCCCGACCGCGATGGGGATGCTCGTCGTGCCGACCTGGAACCGCGTGATGAACGCGTCCACCCCGGGGATGAGGTAGCCGGCGCCGACCCCTACGGCCATGGCGAGGAAGATCCACAGCGTGAGGTAGCGATCCAGGAACGAGAGCCGCTGGGCGAGCTTCGGCGGCGCAGGCATGGCAGTCATCGAGGTCTCATGCACTCAGGTGGCGCAGGACGGCGCGGGTATCGGCGATTCCGTTTCCGCCGCGCGGTTCCCGGCCAGGTCCCGGAGCAGGGCGGCCGCCCCGGCCAGGCGCTCGCGATTGATGCAGTAACAGGTCCGGGGACCCTCCACCTCCCCCTGAACCAGCCCGGCGTCACGCAGGATGCGCAGGTGTTGCGATACCGTGGACGCGGCGAGCGGGAGCTCATCCGCCAGCGAGCCGTAGGAGCAGCGCGTCTGCCCGGCCAGCAGGCGCAGTATCCGGATGCGCGCGGGATGCCCAAGCGCCTTCGTCAGTCGGGCCAGCTCGGCATCCAGATCCCGGGTCCGACGTCGGCTCGAGAACGGGCGGGAGCGCGGGCTGGATGTCGGGGGCATGCGTCGATCTCCCAGGCGGTCGCCGTGTGCGCCGTTCGTCGAACGACGAATGGCTCTGGCCAGTCTAGGCCGCCGAGGCTGAAGAGGCCGTGAAGCCGGGGTGAAGGTCCGTACCATCCTTCCCCTCGGCTTCTTCCGGCCGGATCGCGACTTCAGAAGTCGTTGGCGTACGAAACGAACTTGAAGCGGCCGTCTCGCTCGACGATGGTGCCGAAGAGCCGCTTTCCAGTCGTGACGCCGTCCACGGACAGCCGCATTGAGCACGCCTGCCAGAGCCGGTTCTCACCTTGTCGTAGCGGCGCGGCCGGGCACTCGTGCGCGGCGTGGGACAAGCGATGTCCCCCGTACCGTCGCAACACGCGAACGATTCCTTTCTCGCTGTTGAGCTGGATCTGAAGCCAGAGCAGCCCGGGTGGCTGCGAATACGGGGGAGCCGCGTAGGGACTGGAGGGGTAGTAGAGGTAGGCGAACTCCGCCCGATCGAGCACGAGGCGGCGTATGGTCGCGGTGTCGCTACGCGCCACGGCCCTGACGAACTTCCGGACCAGCCCTTCCCTGCTTCGGGCGCCACCGGAGAGGCCGGTCACGGACGGAAGCCCGACACGAAAGCGGCGAACGGACTCCTCCAGGGGGAAGATACTATCCACATGGCGGCTTGAGGCGAGAGAAGCGACAGGGGCAGGCGTGATGCCTTCCCCCGTGCGATCCGCCGCGGAGTCCTGGCCGGTGTCGCGGCCGCACGCGGCATTGAGGCAGACCAGGGCTGTGGCGAACCAAATGCCGGTACGATTGCAGCGGTTGGAGCCCACGTTCCCACTCTCTCCGAAAAGCTCGTCAAGCCGATGCCGAGGGCGGCACCGGCTTGGCGATGGGTGTATAGAGATCAGCGCTCAGTTGGCCTGATAGGCGGTCCAACCCTGCCACCACTTGGCACCTGCCGGATCCGCGGCGCCGCGGTACCCGGTTCCGACGACGACGGTCCCCGCCTTGGTAGCCACGGCGCCGGAGAAGGTGGTCAAGCCTCCCGAGGCTGCCGCCGAACCCCCGGCTGGGGTCCAATCGAAGTCCGCTGCCGTGCTGGGAGTCGCCGGAAGCGCGGTGAAGAGGCTTGCCGTCGTTGCGGCCGACTGCTCCAGCGAGTTCGCGGCCAGATCAAGCGTGAACTGCGTGTTGGAGCCCTCGGTCGGCTGGAACACGGTCGTAATATCGGTCATCAGCAGGTTGTTCACCTGGAGATCGCCGGCCGTCGCCCGTGCGTCCGTCGTGGCGTCCCGAAGGCTGATGGCCGCCCGCGGCCAGCGGGACACGACGCCGTTGAGGTAGTAGCCCCCGGTGCCGCGCCGGAGCATCATGCCGATGCCGCCATTGGTGGCGTCCACCACACCCGGGCCGGTGCCGATCAGGGTGAAGTTGGCGACCAGCGGGATGGTGAATGGCTCGGAGTCCTGGCCGTTGGTGCAGTTGGCGCCCGCGCAGCCGTCGTTCTCGATGCCCTCGGGGTCGTTGGAGACGTTACCGGCGCCGGCCCGGGGCTGCAGGATCCGGGACTGGAAGGCGATCAGATACTGCAGCCGCCCCGAAAACCCTTCGGACATGTCGAAGTGGTCGTCCCCGGATTCGTACGAGACGAGATACTGGGCATCCACCGCTCCGCCGAAGAACTCGTAGGAGTCGTCGAGGCCGGCGTCGGCCTGGAGATAGGAGAGCTTGGTGCCGCTCCCGATGGCCGCCAGGGTGAAGGCGTTGAGCTCGGCGTCCTGCGCCGGCGCGAAGCCCGCGAACTCGACCCGCACGTAGCGCAGCTCGCCGCTGTTGTCCGCGTTGTCGTTGCCGCCGCTGTATTCCTCGGGGGGGTTCTCGGCACCGGTGTTGGTGCCCTCCAGGATCACCGGCGCCGACCGGTTGATGATCCCGTTCCCGATGATGATGAGACCGCCCCAGTCCCCCGGCTGCCGCTCACCGGGCGCGCGGGAGGACGTGAAGACGATCGGCTGGTCCGCGGTGCCGACGGCCTGGATCTTGGCGCCGCGAAGGATGAAGAGCGACGATCCGAGGGTATTGAAGTCGCCGAGGATGGTGGTCCCGGGCTGAATGGTCAGGGTCGCTCCATTCGCTACGTGGATGAATCCGGAGAGGGTGTACACGGTGTCCGCGAAGAGCGTCCGGTCCGACGTGATGTCGGCCGAAATCACCTGCGTGGCGGCGCCGGACGTCGTGACCGAGGCTTCGGAACTCGGGTCGCTGGTCCCCGTGCTGGTCACCACGGATACGCGATACCGGTATGCCGTGTTGCCGGTCAGCCCCGTGTCATCGAAGGTCGGGTCGGTCGGGGTCCCTACCTGAGCGAAGCTGCCCCCGGTTCCTGGCGCGCGCTCGACGATGTAGCTCGTGGCACCGGAGACCGCGGTCCAGGTCACCTGCACGCTCGTCTCGGAGAGAGCGGTCGCCGTGACGCCGGCGGGCGGATTCGGCTTGTCAGAGCTGTTGGAGTCATCGCTGCACGCGCCCAGCGCCACAGCCAGGGCGCAGACCAGCAACCGCGTGGTGTGGGTCAGCCTACCGAGTGAGAAGGTCATGTGTCGCCGTACCTCGAGGGGGTGGGGTGGTCCACAATGTCACCGGTGGTCGGTCGCTCGACTTGCGACGGCATATGAAAGCATCACGGCGTGACGGGGCGGTTCCGCTTGCGTCACCGTCCCGTCACGGCCGACGGGGCCCTCAGGAGCCCCAGGTGAAACCGAGCTGGAAGATCCGGCCGGCCCGGTAGTACTCGCGGGTCACCGTGCCTTGCGTGACCGTGGTCGGGGAGTCGAGCAGGTTCTTGGCATCCAGCCGCCCCGCCAGTCCGCCGGCGACGGGGAAGCGCAACGAGAGGTCGAGACCGTCCCTCGCCTCTTCATACACGTCGGGGAGAGGAGCCTCGGCGGCGCTCGTCAGCCGCCGGCCGACACGGTTATAGAGCAGCGTGGCGCTGAAATCGGCGCTCACCGGGGTGTAGGTGACGCCGGCGTTGACGACGTACGGGGCCTGGCCTACCATGGGCCGTTTGTCGTTGGTCCGGCTGGCGTCGGAGGTGCCCACCGACACCTCGCTGTGCATGATGGTGGTGTTGGCGAATGCCGTGAACGGGCTCAGCCACTGGCCCAGCAGTCCGAGCCCCTTCCGGAGCTCGAGCTCGACGCCGTAGTTGTTCGCCGACTCGGCATTCACGTACTTGAGCACGCGGGTGCCGGACGTCGCCAGGTAGATCAATTCGATCGGGGAGTCGAATCGCTTGGCAAAAAGGCCCACGCTGAGAACTTCCCCTGCCCGTGGATACCACTCCCAGCGCAGGTCGGCGTTGCGGATAAGCGCTCGACGGAGGTCGGGGTTGCCCACGACGTTGTCGCCGCCGAGCACGTCCCGGTACTGGACTTGGGCCAGCTCCCGATATTCCGGACGCGACAGCGTCTGAGACGCGGAGAGCCGGATGTTCTGGTCCTCCGTGAGACTGTAGTTGAGGGCGGCCGAAGGCAGAACGTCGGTATACCGCGGCTCGGTGCGGACGGCCTGTCCCAGGGTCGATTGGGCATCCACCCGGACCCGGGAGGCTTCGACCCGCGCTCCGCCGACCAGTCGCAGCCGATCGCTCAGTCCGACGTCAAACATGCCGTACCCGGCGCCCAGCCGATCGCGCGCAGCGTACGATCCACCCTGAGTGAGCAGCGACAAGCGGAACACCGACGAGTCCGGCGCGGCGAAGCGCCCGTCGAAGATCTCTTCGGGCGACAGCGCGCGGGCCGCGGCCGAAAGGCCTGGCGCCGAGATGCTGTACGGGCGACTGTCGGCATCACGATCGGTGGACCGATAGAGTCCGCCCACCTTCAGGATCGGCGCCCGTTCGGACTCCCCCAGCAGCAGCCGGTAATTCAGGCCCGCCTCGAAGCCCGTCTCGTCCAGATCCCCGAACGTGCGCACGGCGCCTTCGTTGCTTCCGCTGAACCAGCGCGCGGTACCGCTGCCCCCATCAAGGGCGTAGACGATCTCCGAGCGATCCGGCTCCTTACGCCGTACGCCCGACGAGGTCAGTGCCCACTCGACCCGGTGCCGCAGACCGAGCTGGTGCTCGCCGCTCAGCTGGATGGATCGCACCGCCCGCTCGACGTACTGCAGGCGCGATACCTGGAAGCGCCCGCCGAGGTTCTCGCTGTTCCCCACCTCGAGTCGGGCCTCGTTGTCGGCGCTGCGGTTGTAGACGGTATTGAGCGCGAACTTCGAATGGGAGCCGACCAGCGTGCTCAGGTTGACCAGGCCTCCCCAGAGCACGCTCGAGCGGCCGGTCGCGCCGTCGTAGTGGTCCGACTCCTCGGTGCTGCCGGGGGCGGAGCCTGGCCGGGCGTAGGCCCGTATCTCATCGGCACGCACCTCCTGGTTGTAGGAGTAGGTCAACGAGGCCAGATAGCCGATCCGCTGGCCGAACACCGGATCCTCTCCACCGACCGAAACGCCTGACGACGTATTGGGAAGGACCGTACGCGGCCGAGCGCTCCAGGCATCCCGGAACGCGCCCACCATCTGGTTGACGGAGGGCTGGGCCAGCGGCGTGCTGAAGTTTCCCGCGCTCGCGATGCTGGACGGAAGGTCGCGAGCCCGCCCGGTCAGCGCGATCCACTCGCCGCCGCTGCTCGGAGGAGCGGGCACCGAGGCGCGACTGGCCGCGTCGTTGAGCCCCATTGTCAATGAATAGAGGAACTGCCGGTGCGCGGGAAACTCGCGGGTCCGGATGTCCACTTGAGCGCCGCTGAAGTCGCCCGGCTGGTCCGGCGTGAAGGTCTTCGAGGTGGTGACCGATTGCAGCAGGCCGGAGGGAAACAGGTCGAGCGGCACGACCTTCCGCTCCGGCTCCGGACTGGGCACCCGCGCCCCGTTGAGGGACGTCGTGGTATACCGCTCGCCCAGCCCGCGCACGAACACGTACTTGCCGTCCTGCACGGTCACACCGCTCACCCGCTGCACCGCCTGGCCCGCGTCGCTGTCCGGACTCCTCGCGATCTGCTCCGCGGTGATGGTGTTCCTGATGTTGGGCGCGTGCCGCTGTTCGTCCAGCGCCCGGTTCACGGTGCCGCGCTCGGCTTGCGCGCTGAC
The DNA here is from genome assembly GCA_963815515.1 of uncultured Gemmatimonadales bacterium. Lineage (GTDB taxonomy): Bacteria > Gemmatimonadota > Gemmatimonadetes > Gemmatimonadales > GWC2-71-9 > CAVVWJ01. Next base: position 810,549 of record CAWFGP010000003.1, on the reverse strand, counting down.
CGAGATCTCGGCGAGCTGCACCGCCTCCGCCGCCATCGCGACGTCCTGGGCGACGGTCTGCCCGGCCTGGACCGCGATCCCCGTGACCACCTTCGGCGCGTACCCGATCATCCGCACGCGGATCGAGACCGGACCCGCGGGCACGTCGGTCAGCGTGTACCGGCCGTCGAGCGCCGACACCGTGCGAATCGCGACGTCGACCACCTCGACCTGCGCCCCGGCCACCGGGGCGCCCTGCTCGGCATCCACTACTCGGCCCACGATCCGGCCGGTGGGGAGCTGGGCGGCGGCGATGGCGGGGATGGCGAGCGCGAGCGCGAGGAGAGCGGAGCAGCGGCGGACCATGGAGGATGGCGGCATCGGCTCGAAGGGTTGGGGTGGGCGAGGGCGAACGCGCGGCAATCTGCCGATGGCCTGTCTCCGGTTCGGTACGGCCGCGCAACGGCTTCGTCACGGCGATGATCGAGCCGTTCGCTGTGCAGAGCCGTTACGCCCGCCCCACGGCGTCGTGATGGAAGAGGAGTAGGGTCCCCAGAGCGCGGCCTTCGGGCGGGTTTACCTGTCTGTTACACGCCAGCCGAGTGTCCGTGACCGGCGGAGGGCTCTTTATCCGGCGGCAGACCCCCGGGCACCGCGCCCGATGCGACGGACACATTCCACCACGAGGTTCCGATGCGCTCCGCTGTCAGACTGGCCGGCCTCCTCGCAGTTGCCGGATCGCTCGTGGGCGTGCGCGCCGCGCGCGCGCAGGGGACGCCACCGACCACGCCCAGCGTCACGGTCGGCGGCGTGGTGTACGCGCAGTACCTCTACCAGTTCAAGGACACCGCCAGCCACGTCAACAATTTCGACGTCACGCGCGCCTACGTGAACGTCATCGGCAAGTTCCCCAGCGGGCTCGCGACCCGCGTGACCGCCGACGTCTACCGCAACACCGACGGCTCGCTCGCCTACCGCCTCAAGTACGCCTACGCCGCCTTCACGCCGGAGCACAGCGCCCTCACGTTCAAGCTCGGCCAGATCCACACCCCGTGGCTCGACTGGGAAGAGGCGATGTGGGACTACCGGATGCAGGGCCAGATGGCGATGGAGCGCGGCGGCTACGTCTCGTCCTCCGACTTCGGTCTCGGGGTGGACGGCAGCTGGAAGAAGGAGCTGGTCAACGCCCAGGTCGGCATCTACAACGGCGAGAACTACAACCATGCGCCCGGCGACCAGCGCAAGGACGCCATGGGCCGGGTGTCGGTCCGGGTGCTCGACACGGATGATGCGACGCGGGTGGGCGGCCTTCGGCTGACCGGCTACGGCCAGGTGGGCAAGCCGACCGGGGGCGGCACCCGGGAGCGCTACCTCGGCATGGTGTCCTACAAGAGCAAGATGCTGACGCTGGCGGGCGAGTACGCCCGCACCAGGGATCGTCAGGAAGCTCCGGCGCCCCCCGCCACGCCCAGCACCACGACCATCGACGGCGAGGTGCTGAGCTTCTTCGGTGTGTTCAAGATCCCGCAGTCGAAGGCCGCGCTGATCGGGCGCGTGGACGTGACGGATCCCGACAAGGACGTGTCGGACAACCGCCAGACCCGGTTCATTGCCGGCGTGTCGTACCAGCTGACCCCGGCGCTGCGCCTGCTGGCGGACGTCGACAACGTGGCGTTCCAGAGCGATGTCGTCGCGCCGACCCTGTACGCCACCAAGACCCAGGGGCTGTTCCAGGCTCAGTTCGCCTTCTAACGCTCGATGACATCTACCGAGAGGGATTCCATGCGCAGTTCCATGCTTCGCGGCGGCATCGTCCTGGGCCTCGCCTCGCTGCTCGCAGCGCCGGTGGCCGCCCAGGCAGGCCTCACGGGCGCCGGGGCCACGTTCCCGAACCCGATCTACACCAAGTGGTTCGATGCCTATCACAAGAAGACCGGCGTGCAGGTCAATTATCAGTCGATCGGCTCCGGCGGTGGCATCCGCCAGTTCACCGAGAACACCGTGGACTTCGGCGCGTCCGACGGTCCGATGACCGACGAACAGATCGCCGCCGTCCAGGGCAAGGTGCTGCACGTCCCGACGGTGCTCGGCGCCGTGGTGCTCACCTACAACCTGCCGGAGCTGGGCGCAACCAAGCTCAAGTTCGACGGGCCGACGATCGCCGGGATCTACCTGGGGCATATCACCAAGTGGAACGACAAGCAGATCGCCACGCTCAACCCGGGCGTGAAGCTGCCGACCGGCGACATCATCGTGGTGCACCGCTCGGACGGGTCCGGCACCAGCTACATCTTCACCGACTACCTGTCGAAGGTCTCACCCGACTGGCAGGAGAAGGTCGGGAAGGCGACGTCGGTCAACTGGCCTGTCGGCCTCGGCGGCAAGGGCAATGAAGGCGTCACCCAGCAGGTGAAGCAGACGGAAGGCGCCATCGGCTACGTGGAGCTGATTTACGCCCTCTCGAACGACTTGGCCTACGCGACCGTGAAGAATGCGGCCGGCGCTTTCGTGGACGCCTCGCTCCCTTCGGTCACGGCCGCCGCCGGCAGCGCGAAATTCGCCAAGAACACCGACTTCCGGGTGTCGATTACGAATGCGCCCGGCAAGGACGCCTACCCGATCTCGTCGTTCACGTGGCTGCTCGTCCGGCCCGACATGCCGGACCAGGGCAAGGCGAAGGCGGTGCGGGATTTCCTCCAGTGGATGATCACGCCGGAGGCGCAGGAGATGGCGTCGACGCTCAAGTACGCGCCGCTTCCGCAGGAGGTCGTGAAGCTGATCGAGGCCCGCCTGCCGTCGCTCAAGTCGAACGGGAAGACCATCGCGAGCGAGTAGCGTCCCGCGCCCTGCCTACGCCCGGCCGACATCCCCCGATGTCGGCCGTCTCGCGTCCGGCGCCGGCCGCGTGCTAGCTTCCGGTGGTGGACCCTCGTCCCCGGCAAGGAGGTCACGTGTTCCGTCGCGCATTCCGGTGGCCCATCGTGGTGGCGGTGCTGCTCGGCGCCTGCGGCCCGGGCGAGCGGCGACCCTCCGGCGGGGCGGACGCCCACGCGCCGGGTGGCGGCGCCCTGACCGGTGCCGGCGCCACCTTCCCCAATCCGATCTACGCGAAGTGGTTCGACAAGTATCAGAAGGAGACCGGCACCCGGATCAACTACCAGTCGATCGGCTCCGGCGGCGGCATCCGGCAGTTCACCGAGGGCACCGTGGACTTCGGCGCCAGCGACGCCCCGATGACCGACGCGCAGATCGCCGCGGTGCATGGCGATGTGCTCCACGTCCCCACGGTGCTCGGCGCGGTCGTCGCCACCTACAACCTCCCCTCGCTCGGCGCGACGCCGCTCCGGTTCGACGGGCTCGCGCTCGCCGACATCTTTCTCGGGCGGATCACCCGGTGGAACGACCGGCGCATCGCCACGCTCAATCCGGGCGTCACGCTGCCGGATCAGGACATCATCGTCGCGCACCGCTCGGATGGCTCAGGCACGACGTACATTTTCACCGACTACCTCAGCAGGATCTCGCCGGAGTGGAAGAAGCAGGTCGGCAAGGCCACGTCGGTCGACTGGCCGCTCGGGCTGGGCGGCAAGGGCAATGAGGGGGTCACGCAGCTGGTGAAGCAATCCGAGGGGGCGATCGGATACGTGGAGCTGATCTACGCGCTCTCCAATCGCCTGCCGGCCGCCCAGCTGCGGAACTCGGCCGGACGCTTCATCGCGCCCAGCCTGCGGAGCGTCACGGCGGCGGCCGGGCTGGCGGCGCTCGACTCGGCCACCGACTTCCGGGTGTCGATCACCAACGCGCCCGGGCCGGACAGCTATCCGATCGCCTCCTTCACCTGGCTTCTGATCCACCGCCAGCCGCGCGACAGCGCCAAGGCGCGTGCCTTGCACGAGTTCCTGGTATGGATGCTCCGGCCGGAGGCGCAGCGCATGGCCGCCGACCTGCACTACGCGCCGCTGCCGGTTCCCCTGATCGAGTTGCTGCAGCGGCGCCTCGAAGCCCGTGACGCATCCGTTACACGAACGTGACGGGCACCGCGGTAGCGCAGGCTACACTCCCGCCATGACCGTCACGACCGAGCGCGACGCGCCCATGGCCCCGGCACCGCAGGTCTCGTCCTCACTGGAAGGCCGTAGCCACGGCGACCGCCTCTTCAAAGGCCTCCTCACGCTCGGGGCCATCGCCGTCCCGGTCCTGCTCGCCTTCCTGCTGTTCGAGCTCTGGAGCGGCGCGCGACTCGCGATCGGGCGGTTTGGGCTCGGCTTCGCGATCACCAGCGAGTGGGACCCCGTGGCCGAGCGGTTCGGCGCCTTCCCGCTGATCTTCGGCACCCTGGTATCGTCGCTGATCGCGCTCGTGATCGCGGTCCCGCTCTCGCTGGGCGTCGCGATCTACCTCACCGAGTTCGCGCCGAAGGCCCTCCGCCAGCCGGTGGCGTTCCTGATCAGCCTGCTCGCCGCGATCCCGAGCGTGGTCTACGGGCTCTGGGGCATCTTTGTGCTCGTCCCGGTGCTCCGAAAGAGCGTGTTCCCCGCGCTCCGCGACGTCTTCGGCTTCCTCCCGCTGTTCCAGGGCCCGATCTACGGCCCCTCCATGCTGGCTGCCGGCATCATCCTCGCCATCATGGTGATGCCGTACGTCATGTCGGTGTCCCGCGAGGTGCTGATGGCGGTCCCGAACACCCAGCGCGAAGCCTCGCTGGCACTCGGGGCCACGCGCTGGGAAGCGGTCATCACGACCGTGGTTCCGTACGCCCGTTCGGGGATCATCGGCGCGGTCATCCTTGGGCTTGGCCGGGCGCTCGGCGAGACGATGGCGGTCACGATGCTCATCGGCAACCGGCACGAAGTGGCCGCCTCGCTGTTCGCGCCGGGCTACACGATGGCCGCCGCGATCGCCAACGAGTTCACCGAGGCCGTGGGCGACATGCACCTCTCAGCACTCGCCTACGTCGCCTTCCTGCTCTTCGTGGTGACGGTGGTCGTGAATGCCGGGGCCCGGCTCCTCATCTGGCGCGTGGCCCGCGGATCGGGCGTCGGGAGCAAGGCGCTGTGACCCGGGAGCGTCGCGCCGCATGAACCGCCGGACCCTTCGCCGGGCATACAGCAACCTGATGGTCGGGTTGATGATCGGCGCCGTCGTCGCAGCGCTGCTGCCGCTGATCTTCATTCTGGCTACCCTGGTGCTCAAGGGCGCGGGCAGCCTCTCGCTCGCCTTCTTCACCCACACGCCCGCCCCGGCCGGCGAGTCGGGTGGCGGCGTGGTGCATGCCATCGTCGGCACCCTGCTCATCGTCGGGATGGCGAGCCTGATCGGTTTGCCGATCGGCGTCGGGGCCGGGATCTACTGCGCCGAGTACCCGACGAACCGCCTCACCTGGGTCACCCGTTTCGTAGCGGACGTGCTGAACGGCACGCCCTCGATCGTGGTGGGCGTCTTCGCCTGGGCCTGGATCGTGGCGACGCAGAAGCACTTCTCCGCCATGGCCGGGAGCGCCGCGCTGGCGATGCTGATGATCCCGATGGTGCTCCGCACCACCGAGGAGATGATCAAGCTGGTGCCCAACTCGCTGCGCGAGGCGGCGCTGGCGCTGGGGTACCCGAGGTGGCGTACCAGCCTCGCCATCGTCGTACGGACCACGCTGCCCGGCATCGTCACCGGAAGCCTGCTGGCCGTGGCGCGCATCGCCGGCGAGACCGCGCCCCTGCTCTTCACCGCGCTCGGCAGCCAGTACCTGAGCTACAACCTGAACCAGCCGATGGCGGCGCTCCCGCTCACGGTGTTCACCTACGCCACCGGCCCCTATGAAGAATGGCACCGGTACGCCTGGGCCTCGGCGCTGGTGCTGATCCTCGTCGTGTTCGTGCTCAGCCTCGGGGCGCGGCTCGCGATCGGGCGGAGGTTCGACCTCAATGGCTGAGCCCGCCTTGCGAACCGCGATGCCACCCACCTCACCGCCCGCGCCGGCGGCAGGCGCTCCGCCCCGGGTGCGCGTGGAGACCGACAAGCTCACGGCGATGTACGGCAAGTTCACCGCGGTGAAGGGCGTCTCCCTCGCCTTCCCGGTCAACCGGGTCCACGCGCTGATCGGCCCGTCGGGCTGCGGGAAGTCGACGTTCCTCCGGACCCTCAACCGGATGCACGAGCTGTCCGATCACGGCTGGATCACGGGCCGGGTGCTGCTCGATGGCGCGGACATCTACGCCCCGCGGGTCAACGCCATGCAGCTCCGGCGGCGGATCGGGATGGTCTTCCAGCGCCCGACGCCGTTCCCGACGATGTCGATCTACGACAACGTGGCGGCGGGACTCCGCGTGCACGGCCGGCTGCCCCGGCGCGAGCTCGACGGCATCGTCGAGCGGTCGCTCCGGCAGGCCGCGCTCTGGGACGAGGTGAAGGACCGGCTTGGCGCCAGCGCCATGGCGCTCTCCGGGGGCCAGCAGCAGCGGCTGTGCATCGCCCGCACCATCGCGCCGTCGCCGGACGTGGTCCTGCTCGACGAGCCCACGGCCTCGCTCGATCCGCAGGGCACCCAGCGGATCGAGGAGCTGCTGTTCGACCTCAAGCAGCACTTCACGATCATCATCGTGACCCACAACATGCAGCAGGCCGCCCGGGTGTCGGACACGACGACGTTCTTCTACCTGGGCACGATGGTCGAGTCGGGCGCCACCCGGCAGATCTTCACCGCGCCGCGGAACGAGCAGACCGAGGCCTATATCACCGGGAGATTCGGATGAGCAGCACCGCCACCCCGCGCGCGCAGCCGGGCTTCGTCCCGACGCCCCGCGCCACGCTCTCGCCGCGGCCACCGGCGCCCACGCCCGGCCAGCGCGGCGCGCCCGCCGTGGACGTCCGCAACTTCGGCTTCGCGTACGGCGCCCGTCAGGTCCTCAGGAACCTGACCTTCGGCATCGAGCGCAAGGCGGTGACCGCCATCATCGGCCCGTCGGGATGCGGCAAGTCCACGTTCCTCCGGTCGATCAACCGGCTGAACGACCTGATCCCGGGCGTCCGGCACCAAGGCGACATCCTGGTCGAGGGCATGTCGGTCTTCTCCGCGGGCACCGACCTGGTGGCCCTGCGGCAGCGCGTGGGCATGGTGTTCCAGCGGCCCAATCCGTTCCCCAAGACGATCTTCGACAACGTCGCCTACGGTCCCGCGCTCAACCGGCTGGTCTCGGCGCGCGATCTGCCCGACCTGGTGGAGCGCTGCCTCCGGCAGGCGGCGCTGTGGGATGAGGTGAAGGACCGGCTGAACGAGTCGGGGGCGGGCCTGTCGGGCGGGCAGCAGCAGCGGCTCTGCATCGCGCGCGCGCTCGGGAACCAGCCCGAGGTGCTGCTGATGGACGAGCCGTGCTCCGCGCTCGACCCGATCGCGACGCAGCGGGTGGAGGAGCTCATCTTCGAGCTCAAGAAGGCGTACACGATCGTGATCGTCACCCACAACATGCAGCAGGCGGCGCGCGTGTCGGACTTCACGGGGTTCTTCGACCGCGGCGAGCTCATCGAGTTCGACGAGACCGAGCGGATCTTCACCACGCCCAAGCACGAGCGCACGGAAGCTTACATCACAGGGAGATTCGGATGACCTTCGACGCGCATCGCCATTTTCACGACGAGCTGAGCCACGTCAAGGTCCGCCTGCTCACCATGTCGGGCGAGGCGGAGGCCGCGCTCGGCCTGGCGGTGGAGGCCTTGCTCGAGCGCGACGGAGAAAAGGCCCGCCGCGTGATCGCCGGCGACCGGGTCATCGACAGCATGGAGGTCGAGATCGAGGAGCAGTGCATCAACCTCCTCGCCCTCCAGCAGCCGATGGCGCGAGACCTCCGGATGCTCACCTCCGCGCTCAAGATCGCCAACGACCTCGAGCGCGTCGGCGACCACGCGGTCAACATCGCCCAGAGCACCGAGCGGCTGACCCTGGCGCGGCCGATCACGCCCGAGCCTGAGATCGTCGAGATGGCCCGGCTGGCACGCGACATGCTGTCCGACGCCCTCGAGGCGTTCATCCGGGGCGACGCGACGGCCGGCCGCGAGGTCTGCCTGCGGGACGACAAGGTGGACGCCCTGCACCGTTCCGTGTTCCGCATCCTCCTCACGCACATGATGGAGGATCCCCATATGATCGGCGCCGGCATGGAGCTCTTCCTGGTGAGCCGCAACCTCGAGCGCGTGGCCGACCTGGCCACCAACATCGGCGAGGACGTCGTCTTCCTCGTCGAGGGCAAGTCGATCAAGCATCACGCCGAGGACCGCGGCGATGCGCCCGCCTCGGGCGTCTACCAGGCCACTTCGGGCTCGTGAGCGCGCGACCGGCGTCCAGGCCCGGCCCCCAGCCGGCCACCCGCGATCGCATCGCGGCCATCGACGTCGGCTCCAACTCGGTCCGCCTGCTGGTGGCGGAGTACGATCCCGCCTCCGGTCTCGAGATCATCGACGAGCTCAAGGACCAGCCCCGCCTCGCGGCGGGGCTGGCCAAGACCGGCTGCCTGTCCGAGGCCTCCATCGAGCGCGCCATGCAGACCCTGTCCCGCATGCGCGAGGTCTGCCAGCGGCGCGGGGTCAAACGCATCGCCGCCGTCGCCACCGCCGCCGTCCGCGAGGCGGAGAACGGCGCCGCGTTCGTGCGGCGGGTCCGCCAGGAGCTCGACATCCCCCTCCGGATCATCGACGCCGAGACCGAGGCGGCGCTCTCCTACCGCTCGGTCGCCCACCATTTCCGGCTCGCGGGCGAGCGGGCGCTGGTGGCCGATATCGGCGGCGGCAGCCTCGAGCTCATCGGAGCCGTGGACGGGCTGGTCGAGCTCACCGTGTCGCTCCCGCTCGGCGCGGTGCGTCTCACCGAGCTCCACCTCCCCGGCGAGCGGGGCACCCACAGGGAGATCGAGCGCCTGCGGGAGCACGTGCGCAAGCAGCTCAAGCGCGGCATCTCGGGGCGGGCGTGGTCGGCGGCCACCGTGATCGGGTCCGGCGGGACCTTCACCAGCCTGGGACGCATGGTCCAGTCCCGGCGGGGCCAGCCGGTGGGCGACAGCGTCCAGGGCGTGAGCGTCACCACGGCGGAGGTGGAGCAGCTCATCGACTGGCTCGCCAGCCGGACGCCGGAGCAGCGCCGCCAGGTGCCCGGTCTCAGCCCCGAGCGCGCCGACATCATCCTGGCCGGACTGGCGGTCACGGCCGAGCTGCTGGACTGGATCCGCTCGCGGTCGCTGACGGTGAGCGCCTTCGGCTTGCGCGAGGGCCTGCTGCTGGAGATGGCCGGGGCGAAGGAGATCGCGGCCCCGGATCCGCTCCGGCTGTTCCGCGAGTTCGTCGAGCGCTGCCAGGGCGACCGCCGGCACGTCGAGCAGGTCCGGACGCTCGCCCTCCAGCTCTTCGACCAGCTGGGCGAGGAGCTCGGCTGCGAGCCCGAGGAGCGGCTGCTGCTCGAGGCCGCGGGGCTGCTGCACGATGTCGGCCAGCTGGTGAGCTACCGGAAGCACCACAAGCACAGCTTCCAGCTCATCAATCACGCCGAGCGGCTGGGGCTGCCGCCGCGGGAGCGCGGGCTGGTCGCGCTCATCAGCCGCTATCACCGGCGCACCGGACCACGGAAGCAGCACGCGGAGTTCGCGGCCCTCCCGCCTGCCGATCAGGCGATCGTTCGCCGGCTGAGCGGTCTCCTTCGGGTGGCCGACGGCCTCGACCGCGGGCACACCGCGGCCGTGAACACGCTCGTGACCGATCTCACCCGGGATACGCTCGTCGTCCGCATCGCGCCGCGGCTCAGGGGTGCCGATCTGGGACTGGAGGTCTGGGGCGCGGCGCGGAAGGCGGACGTGCTGGCGAAGCTGCTGAAGCGTGAAGTGAAGATCGTGGCGAAGCCCGCGAGGGCGTAGCGCCGGCTATGCCGCGCCAGGCTCACTCCCCATACGGCACCCAGATGTTCTTCACTTGCGTCGCCTGCTCCAGGAACTCCTCGCCCTCGCCGTGCTGCAGGTCGCTCCAGTCGCGGCCCTCGCCGTAGTCCACCCAGGTCCGCTTCATGTTGCCCGCCGCGAGTCGCTCGACCTCGGCCGACCCCTCGCGCGTCCCCCAATACCAGAGGCCCTCCACGTCGTCGTGGGCCGCGAGCACCGGCGCGAGCTCGTCGCGGAGCCCGGTGACGATGTTCACCACCCCGCCGGGGACGTCCGAGGTGTCGAGGACCTGGTAGAGGTCGGTCGCCGCGAGCGGCCAACGCCCCGGCGGAACCGCGACCACGGTGTCGCCCATGGCCACGAGCGGCAGCACGGTCGAAAGGAAACCGAGCAGGGGCCAGCCGTCGGGACAGATCACGCCGACCACACCGATCGCTTCGGGCATGGCGAGCGTGACGTTGCGGAACGGCGTGTGGTGCACGAGCCCGTCGTACTTGTCCGCCCATGCCGCGTACGTGAAGGTCCGCCTGATGGCGAGCGCCACCTCGCGCTCGGCACCAGCTTCGTCACCGGACAGCTGCACCAGCCGGTGCGCGAATTCGTCCGCCCGCACGGCGAGATTCTCGGCCAGGTAGTACAGGACCTGCGCCCGGTTGTGCGCGGTGGTCCGGCTCCAGCCGGCCGCCTTGTGGGCGGCCTCGACGGCGTTCCGGATATCCTTCCGGTTTCCTTGCCCCACTTCGCCGATCAGTCGGCCGGCGGCGTCGAGCACCGGGAGACTGTAGCCCGAATCCGGGCGGGCCTGCTTGCCGCCGATGTAGAGCTTCGGGGTGCGGTCGATGGCGGGCAGACGGTCGGACGGACGGTCGGACGGTCGGACGGTCGGACGGTCGGTTTGGCGATCCGAGCTGCCATCAGACCATGAGCCGCTCGACTGACCCTCCGACCGTCCGACCGTCTGACCGTCCGACCGTCCGACCGTCCGACCGTCCGACCATCTCACATACTCCCGCAACCCCTCCCGCCCCCCTTCGCGCCCGAACCCGCTCTCGCGGTACCCGCCGAACCCGCTCGCCGCGTCGAACACGTTGGTGCAGTTGATCCACACCGTCCCCGCCTGGAGCTGGGGCGCGACGTCGAGCGCCAGATTGATGTTCTCGGTCCAGAGGCTGGCGGCCAGGCCGTAACGGGTGTTGTTGGCCAGCTCGACCGCTTCGGCAGGCGTTCGGAAGCTCATCAGCACCACGACGGGGCCGAAGATCTCGACCTGCGCGATCGTGGCGGCCGGCGCGACCTCGGTGAACAGCGTCGGCGGATAGAACCAGCCGTCGCGGGGGCAGCTCCACGAGGGCTGCCACCGGACGGCTCCCTCCTCCTCCCCACGGCGCACCAGCTCGGCGATCTTCTCGAGCTGGACCGGGGCGATGATGGCGCCCATGTCCACCGCCTTGTCGAGCGGCTCGCCCACCCGCAGCGTCTCCATCCGCGCCTTGAGTTTGGCGACCAGTCGATCGGCAGTCCCCTCCTGCACCAGGATTCGCGAGCCCGCGCAACACACCTGGCCCTGGTTGAACCAGATCGCGTCCACCACGCCCTCGACCACGCTGTCGAGGTCGGCGTCGGGGAAGACGATGAACGGTGACTTTCCGCCGAGCTCCAGTGAGAGCTTCTTGCCGCTGCCCGCGGTGGCCGTGCGGATGAGCCGGCCGACGTCGGTGGACCCGGTGAACGCGATCTTGTCCACGTCCGGGTGCGCCACGAGCGCTTCGCCGGCGCGGCCGTCGCCCGTGACGATGTTGACCACACCGGCGGGCAGCCCGATCTCCTCGCACAGCTCCGCGAACCGGAGCGCGGTGAGCGAGGTGAACTCCGCCGGCTTGAGCACGACGGTGTTCCCCATGGCGATTGCGGGCGCGATCTTCCACGCCAGCATCAGCAGCGGGAAGTTCCAGGGGATGATCTGGCCGATCACGCCGACGGGCACCCGCCCCGGGAGCTCCCGCTCCATGAGCTGGGCCCAGCCGGCGTGATACAGGAAATGCCGCGCCACCAGCGGCACGTCGATGTCGCGCGATTCCCGAATCGGCTTGCCGTTGTCGAGCGACTCGAGCACGGCGAACATCCGCCCGTGCTTCTGTACCTGTCGCGCGATCGCGTAGAGATAGCGGGCCCGTCCGTGCCCGCCCAGTGCCCACCACGCCGGCTGCGCGGCCCGCGCGGCGGCCACCGCCCGATCCACCTCGGCGGCGCTCGCCTGGGTCAGCCGGGCGATCGGCTTCCCGGTGGCCGGGTTCAGCGTCTCGAAGAGCTCGGACCCCGGCTCCGACCACTGTCCGTCGATGAAGTGCCCGAAGCGGCGGGCGTGGCCGTCCAGCCACGCATGCGCGGGCGCCGCCGATTCGGGGGCGGGGCCGTAGGCCATGGTGTCGAAGATGTCGGGTATGGAAGCCATGGGTATCCGCCTCACCCCGCCGGATGCCGGTACGCCGCGGAGTACCGCCCGGTCACGAAGTGCTCGAGCTGCCGCTCGATGTCGGTGAGCAGCGTGCTCGCGCCGAAGCGGAACAGGTCCGGCCGCAGCCATCGATCGCCCAGCTCTTCCTTGACGAGCACCAGCCAGTCCAGCGCGTCCTTCGCCGCGCGGATCCCGCCGGCCGGCTTGAGTCCCACCATGTGGCCGGTGCGCTCCCGGAAATCGCGAATGGCCCGAGCCATCACCAGGCCCACGGGAAGCGTGGCATTGACGCTTTCCTTCCCGGTCGAGGTCTTGATGAAATCGGCCCCGGCCATCATGCAGACGACGCTGGCGCGCGCCACGTTGCGAAGCGTGCCCAGCTCGCCGGTGGCGAGAATGGTCTTGATGTGGGCGTCGCCGCAGGCCTCGCGCATGGTGCGCACCTCGTCGTAGAGGGTGCGCCAGTCCTCGGTGAGGACATGGGACCGGGTGATGACGACGTCGATCTCCTCCGCGCCGGCGGCCACCGATGCCCGGATCTCGGCGAGGCGTTGCTCGACGGGCGAGAGTCCGGCCGGAAAGCCGGTCGAGACCGCTGCGACCGGGATGCCGGAGCCCTCGAGCGCCTCAACCGCCGTCGCCACGAACCGGTGGTAGACGCAAACGGCGCCGACCCGGATCGGCAGCTGGCTCGCACCCATCGCCTCCAGCAGGTCCGCCCGGACCGGCCGGCGGGCCTTGGCGCAGAGGCGCCGGACCCGGCCGGCCGTATCGTCACCGGAGAGGGTCGTGAGGTCCATCAGGGTGACGGCGCGGAGCAGCCAGGCGGCCTGCCACTCCTTCTTGACCGTGCGGCGGCCGCGGAGGGTCGCGCTCCGGCGCTCCACCGCGCTGCGGTTCACCCTGATCTCCTCGATCCAATCCAGCTCGAGGGGCATCCCGGGGTTCCGCGGCGCCACCGGCACCTCGAACGAGCGCGGCGGCTGTGGGCCGGCTCGTGCGGGTGCGTCATGGCGAGAGGTGTCGAGCCATGCGCCGAACACACGGATGGCGCGGTGCTCAGTAGCGCTCGCGATACCCGAAGCCCTGGCCCACCATCCGGGCCTGTGCGCGGTGCTTGCTGACCAGCTCGGGATCCTTGAACAGTGCAATGAGCACGGCCCCGCCACGAATCCACCGACGTGCGCCCAGAAGGCAACACCACCCTCCCCGTGTGCCGCGCTGCCGCCGAGCAGTTGCAGCAGGAACCAATAGCCCAGCATGAGGTAGGCGGGAACGGCGATCCGGGTAATGAAGATGAACAGGAACACCAGCATGTGCACGCGGACCCGGGGATACAGAATGACGTAGGCGCCCATCACGCCACTGATCGCGCCCGAGGCGCCGACCATCGGCACGATGCTCGACGGACTCATGAACGTCTGCGTCGCTGCGGCCGCGAGCCCGCAGATCAGGTAGAAGGCCAGGTACCGGACGCGGCCCATCGAGTCCTCGACGTTGTTCCCGAAGAGCCAGAGGAACCACATGTTGCCGATGAGGTGGAGCCAGCCGCCATGGAGAAACATGGAGGTGAGCGGCGGATACCAGTGCCGCTCCACTCCCAGCAGGCAGGGGGCATGCCTGGGCTCAGCGGCAGCTCGGTTCCCGGTGGAACGCGTCCCAGGAAGTCGCCCGGGATCAATCCCGAGGCTACAGACCGATGGGAAAGCGCCGGATCGGTCCCCATCCCCTGGACCAGGATCCAGACGGCCACGTTCACCCCGATCAGAAAGACGGTGACGACGGGAGTGGCGAGGGTGGGGTTGTCGTCCTTGTAGGGAAACATGGGGCAAATATAGGGGGGCCGAAGCTCGGGAACCCGCCGTCCCGAGCCCCGGCCCCCCCATTCGAGGACGCGGCGCGCCGGTTAGAGCGCTCGACGCCCCTGCAGCAGCTGCATGATGGCCAGCACGACCGCTACGACGAGCAGGACGTGAATGAACCCGCCCAGCGTATAGGACGTGACCACCCCGAGCAGCCAGAGTACCAGCAGGATCACGAAGATCGTCCACAGCATATTGTCGCCTCCTCGGATTTGAAAGCCCAGGCTTTCACACTCCATCGGGACCATGTTGATGATAGGGGAACTGCCGATCCGCCGTCGTGACCCCTGTCACGGGGTGCTGCCCGCCATTTTGGCAGCTTTGACGGGTATGCCAATTGCACCCCGGGCGGGCAACCGCCATGGGTCGGCAGATCGGCAGGCCGGCCCTGGCTTTTTCGCACTCAACCGGAGTCGACATGGCCTCCAAGATTATCGGCATCGATCTCGGCACGACCAACTCGGTCGTGTCCGTCATGGAAGGCGGCGATCCCGTCGTCATCCCCAACGCCGAGGGCGGGCGTACCACCCCCTCGGTCGTCGCGTTCACCAAGGATGGTGAGCGGCTCGTCGGCCAGGTGGCCAAGCGCCAGGCCGTGACCAACCCCAAGCGGACCATCTTCTCGATCAAGCGGTTCATGGGCCGCCGGCAGAACGAGATCGTCGAAGAGGTGAAGCGGGTGCCCTACGAAGTCGTCCAGGGCCCCAACGGCCTCGCCGCCGTGAAGATCGATGGCAAGACCTACACTCCGCCCGAGATCTCGGCGATGATCCTGCAGAAGATGAAGCAGACCGCCGAGGATTATCTCGGCCACACGGTGGACAAGGCGGTCATCACCGTCCCCGCGTACTTCAACGACGCCCAGCGGCAGGCCACCAAGGACGCCGGCAAGATCGCCGGGCTCGACGTGCAGCGCATCATCAACGAGCCGACGGCCGCGGCGCTGGCCTACGGCCTCGACAAGAAGAAGGAAGAGAAGGTCGCCGTGTTCGACCTCGGCGGCGGCACCTACGACATCTCGGTGCTGGAGCTGGCCGAAGGCGTCTTCGAAGTGAAGAGCACCAACGGCGACACCCACTTGGGCGGGGACGACTTCGACCAGCGGCTGATCGATTGGCTGGTCACGGAGTTCAAGAAGGACCAGGGCATCGACCTCTCCAAGGACGCCATGGCGCTCCAGCGCCTGAAGGAGGCCGCGGAGAAGGCCAAGATGGAGCTGTCGAGCACGACCCAGACCGACATCAACCTGCCGTTCATCACGGCGGACCAGAGCGGCCCGAAGCACCTGAACATCAGCATCACGCGGGCCAAGTTCGAGCAGCTGGTGGACGACCTCATCCAGCGCACGATCCCGCCGATGCAGCAGGCGCTCAAGGACGCGGGGCTCGACCCCAAGGCCATCGACGAGGTCATCCTGGTCGGCGGCTCGACGCGCATCCCGAAGATCCAGCAGATCGTCAAGGACTTCTTCGGCAAGGAGCCCAACAAGTCGGTCAACCCGGACGAGGTCGTGGCCATCGGCGCGGCCATCCAGGGCGGCGTGCTCGGCGGCGAGGTGAAGGACGTCCTGCTGCTCGACGTCACCCCCCTGTCGCTCGGCATCGAGACCCTGGGCGGCGTCACTACCGTGCTGATCCCGCGGAACACCACGATCCCGACCAAGAAGTCGGAGACCTTCTCGACCGCCGAGGACAATCAGACCACGGTGGAGATCCACGTGCTGCAGGGCGAGCGCCAGATGGCCCAGGACAACCGGACCATCGGCAAGTTCCAGCTCACGGGCATCCCGCCCGCCCCGCGCGGCATGCCGCAGGTCGAGGTCGGATTCGACATCGACGCCAACGGCATCCTGCACGTGACGGCCAAGGACAAGGCCACCGGCAAGGAGCAGAAGATCCGGATCGAAGCGTCGAGCGGGCTCAGCGACGCGGACGTCGACCGGATGGTCAAGGCGGCCGAGGCGCATTCGCAGGAGGACAAGACCCGCCGCGAGCAGATCGAGCAGCGGAACCAACTCGACAGCAAGGTGTACGCCGTCGAAAAGGACAGCAAGGAGTGGGCGGACCGGCTGCCCGCGGACGCCAAGACCCGGCTCGACGCGGCGGTCGAAGCGGCCCGCCAGGCCCTCCGGACCGGCGAGGCGGACGGCATCCGGACCGCCCTGGACGAGCTCAACGCGGCCTACTCGGCCGCGGGCGCCACGCTCTACCAGAGCGCCCAGAGCGCGGCTCCCGAGGGGCAGCCCGGCCAGGGCCCCAGCGGGGAGCCGGCGGGCTCCGCTCCGAAGGACGATGTAGTCGAGGCCGACTACGAGATCGTGGACGAGAAGAAGTGACGAGCCGCCCGTAAGGGCCTGCTCGTCACCCTGAGTGAATAGAAGTGACGAGCGACCCGTAAGGGTCCCGCTCGTCACCCTGAGCGGAGCGAAGGGGGCATGACCCCAATCATGCCCCCTTCGCTCCGCTCAGGGTGACGTAACTCCCGGGGGACCCACCGGCCCCGTCCGCGACCGAAACAACCGCCGGTACATCTAGGTACTATTAGGCAGGTTCCAGCTGTACGCCCATTACGCCTTGCGAAGGATCGCTCGATGTCCGCACGATCGTTGAACTGGCTCAAGTTCGGTGGCCTGGTGGCCCTGGCGTTCGCGCTCGGGTTGCTGTTCGCAGGCCTGCTGGACCTGCCGAGCCGCTCGTCGGCCCAGGAGCAGGCGCGCCAGGCCTCGGCCATCGCGCCCGTGCCGGCACCGTCGATCCCGGCAGCCCGCCCGCTCCAGGAGCTGAGCGAGGCGTTCGCCGCGGTGGCGGAGCACGTCAAGCCGAGCGTGGTCTACATCCGCTCCCAGCGGACCGAGCACGCCAGCCAGCAGCCGCGCATTCCTCCGGGCATGGAGCGGTTCTTCTCGCCCAAGTTCCGGCAGCAGCCGGAGATCGAGCAGGGCAGCGGGTCCGGTTTCATTATCTCGGCCGATGGCTTCATCCTGACCAACAACCACGTCGTGGAGGGCGCCGAGCAGGTCACCGTGCGGCTGCTCGACCGGCGGGAATTCAAGGCCAAGGTGATCGGGACCGACCCCAACACGGACGTGGCCGTCCTCAAGATCGACGCCAAGTCCCTGCCGCCGGTGGCGCTCGGCAACAGCGATGACGCGCGCGTGGGCGAGTGGGTGCTGGCGATCGGCAATCCGCTCGGCGAGGGGCTCACGTTCACGGTCACCAGCGGCATCGTGAGCGCCAAGGGACGTGCGTTGAGCGGCCTCCCGGGCCGGGGTCAGGGCAGCATCCAGGACTTCATCCAGACCGACGCGGCCATCAATCCGGGCAACTCGGGCGGCCCCCTGGTGAGCGTACGCGGCGAGGTCATCGGGATCAACTCGGCCATCGCCAGTGAGACCGGTTTCTACTCCGGCTACGGCTTCGCCATCCCGATCAACCTGGCCCGGACGGTGATGAATCAGCTCATCACGGACGGCAGGGTGCACCGGGCGGCCCTTGGGGTCTCGATCGACAACGTCAACCTGAACGATGCGGCGTACGTCGGCCTGCCGGAGATCCGCGGCGTCGTGGTCAAGGACATTCCGAGCGACGACTCGCCGGCCAAGGCCGCCGGCATCGAGCCGGGCGACATCATCGTGGCGGTGGACGGGAAGCCGGTCGAGTACGTCGGCCAGCTGCAGCAGATCATCGGGTTCCGCCGCCCGGGCGACGTGGTCAAGGTCGAGGTGGCGCGCAAGGGCGGTGTGCGCAAGTCGTTCAACGTCAAGCTGCAGCCGCTGAATGATGCGCCGCAGCTCGCGGCCGCGGACGAGGACAGCGACAGCGACCACGCCGGCGCTCCGGCCGGCGCCGCGATGAGCCGGTTGGGCATCAGCGTCGAGCCGGTCACGGCCGACGTGGCCCAGCAGCTGCAGGTCCCGGCCGATGCCCGCGGACTCATCGTGACCGATGTGACCCCGGGCGGCCCGGCCTGGGACGTCCTGTTCGACGACCCGCAGCGCGGCGGCCCCGACATCATCCTTTCGGTCGAGGGCAAGCCGGTCCACACCGAGGCCGACCTGCGGAAGACGCTGGCGGGCGAGAAGGCGGGGAGCATCGTGACCCTGCGGATCTTCAACCCTCGCGCGCAGGCCCGCCGGGTGGAGCGGATCCGCCTGGGCGACGCGAAGTAACCCCGGGAGCGGGAAGTTGGTGTTGGTGCGGAGGGGCATGCCTCGGGGGCATGCCCCTTTCGCATTTCCGCCTCTCCCGCACCCCGCCGGGTCGCGGCTATGTTGGGACATCTCTTCCCCGGAGCTCTCCCGTGACCACGAGCGAAGAAACCGATTGGATGAACCACCCGGTGCTCCGGGGGCTCATCGAGCAGGCCGCCGCCCTGACGCTGGAGGAGCGGATCACCCTGGTGAAGGGCCTCATCCCGAGGATCGCCGATGCGCTGACGGAGGATGAGTACGACCAGTTCGTCACCTTCATCCGGCTCAAGGGCGAGCGCTTTCTCGAGGCCAAGGCCCACCCGGGGGAGGGTCGGGCGGAGCGGCACATTCCGGGCGAGCGTGACCTGGAAGGCCGGTGACTGTACCTTCATCGCGAGGTCGACCATGGACGAGGAACGGTTCAACCTTTCATTGCGCAAGCTGCTCAAGCAGTTCGGGGTGACGGCGCAACGGGAGATCGAGAAGGCCGTCGACGCGGCCCGGACGGCCGGCACGCTCACGGGCCGGGACGGTCTCGACGCCCGGGCCACCATGGTGGTCGACGGGCTGCCGACAGACATCGTGGTGACCGGCCGGATCGACCTCACCTGAAGCCGGCCTGCACCGCACTTGAACGGGAGCATGGGATGCCGCCTTGGAGGCGCTGGACGGTGATGGCCGCCTTGGGAGGGAGCCTGGTCGGCTGTGGCGGCGGCGAGGCGAGCCGCGGCGAAGCCGGGCCGGGGAGCGCGGACTCCTCGGCCCCGTCGATGGCGGGCAAGGTGGCGCAGTACACGTCGGTGCGGCTCACCGCCGATCTCGCCGGCCTGTCCGAGCGCGAACGGCGCATGCTTCCGCTGCTGATCGAGGCCGCGTCCGAGATGGACACGGTCTATCAGCAGCAGTACTACCCTGCCCGGGACTCGCTGCTCGCGAGCATCCAGGACTCCGCGACCCGCCGATTCGTCGAGATCAACTACGGGCCGTGGGACCGGCTCGACTCGGACCGGCCATTCGTCCCCGGCGCCGGCGAGCGCCCGGCCGGGGTGGAGCTCTATCCGCGCGATCTGACGGCGGAAGAGTTCGAGCGAGCCGCCAACGCCTCGCCCGCCGCGGGCCGGGTCCTCCGCGGGCAGTACACCGTCGTGCGGCGGGACAGCGCCGGGGCACTCGTCGCTGTCCCTTACCACGAGGTCTACGCCGCGCCCATGGGCCGGGCGGCCGCCAAGCTCCGCGAGGCCGCGGCGTTCGCCGATGACGCCGGCCTGCGGCGCTACCTCGAGCTTCGCGCCCGGGCGCTCGAGACCGATGTGTATCAGCCAAGCGACCTGGCATGGCTCGACATGAAGACCAACGGGATCGACGTGGTGATCGGACCGATCGAGACCTACATCGACCGTCTCTTCGGGCAGAAGACCGGGGCCGAGGCGTACGTCCTGCTCAAGGACAAGGCGTGGAGTGCGCGGCTGGCGCGTTACGCCGCGCTCCTCCCCGCGTTGCAGCGCGGGCTGCCGGTGCCGGAGGCCTACAAGCGCGAGCGCCCCGGCACGGACTCGGACCTCAACGCGTACGACGCCCTGTACTACGCGGGCGACGCCAACGCGGGCTCCAAGACCATCGCCATCAACCTGCCCAACGACGAAGAGGTGCAGCTGCGGAAAGGCACCCGTCGGCTGCAGCTCAAGAACGTGATGCGGGCCAAGTTCGACCGCATTCTGGTGCCGATCGCCGGCGAGATGATCGCGGAGGACCAGCGGCCGCGGATCAATTTCGACGCGTTCTTCGCCAACGTGATGTTCCACGAGGTGGCCCATGGCCTCGGGATCAAGCGGACCATCGACGGGAAAGGCACGGTCCGCGCCGCGCTCAAGGACCAGGCCGGCGCGCTCGAAGAGGGCAAGGCCGACATCCTCGGGCTCTACATGGTCACCCGGCTGCTGGAGCAGAAGGAGCTGACCGGCACGACGCTCGAGGACCACTACGTCACCTTCCTGGCGAGCATCTTTCGCTCGATCCGCTTCGGCGCCAGCGAAGCGCACGGCCGGGCCAACGCCGCCCAGCTCTCCTACTTCGAGGAGCAGGGCGCGTTCAGCCGGGATTCGACGGGCCGCTACCGGGTCGATTTCCCCAGGATGCGGACCGCCGTCGATTCACTCGGCGCGCTCATCCTCAAGCTGCAGGGCGACGGAGACTACGCCGGCGTGCGCGCCTTCATGACGACGCGCAGCAAGCTCGCTCCCGAGCTCCAGGGTGATCTGGCGCGGGTCGGCAGCAAGGGCATCCCCGTCGACGTCGTCTTCGAGCAAGGGACGAACGTCCTGGGCCTGGGTCGCTGAGCATGGCGCGCTGGCAGCCGCCGAGCGAGCAGGTCGTCGAGGCCCGCAAGTCACCGCGCTGGCCGATGGTGCTGCTGCTGCTCGCGCTGGTCGGAGTGGCGGGCGCGGGGCTGTGGATCATTCGGCGCCGGATGCGGCCGGCGCGCCCCGCCGATCTCGCCACCGCGGTGGGGGTTCGTTCGGAGATCAGTGTGGCCGGAGACTCGCTCGACGTGGCCGTCTTCTGGAGGCTCACCGAGCCACCGTCGGCCGCCCCTGCCGACTCGGTGCGGATCGAGGTGGGCCTCGGCAGCGGGGCGGAGCGGCAGGTCCTGCTCACGCCGAACACCCACAACACCGATACCCTCCGCATTCTCGCGCCAAAGGCCGGGGAGACGGCGTCCGGCTATTCCTGCGTCGCCGCGGTACACGGCCCGCGACTCTCACGAGAGACCTGCACGCCGTGGCAGTACGTGCGTCCCTTGGCGCAGGCGCCATCCGGGCCGGTGGTGGTCGACACGGGCCCGCGGGTGCCGCCGCGAAAGCCGGCCCGCGCCCCGGCTCCCGTATCGGTCGCACGGATCGTGATCCAGCCGGCCGGACAGCAGGTAGACCCGGACCTGGGCGGCCGGTGCGCGGCCTGGCAGCAGCGGAACCCGAATCGGACCGTCTGGCTCGAGGTGAACCAGGAGGCCGTGCCCGAATGCATGGGGCCCAATGGGCGGCCCACCGTGGCGCAGTTCTGCGCCTTCGCCCTGCTCACGGATGGCCGGCGGGTGAAGACGGCCAGCTCCTCCAACAATGCCTACTGCGACCGGCTCTACCAGGAGTGGATCCGGGAGCGCACGACCTGATCGCGGGGCCGTTGGCGACGAGTTAGATTGCCGTCTTCGCGAGCGTGGCGGAACTGGCAGACGCGCAGGACTTAGGATCCTGTCCCGCAAGGGGTGCGGGTTCGACTCCCGCCGTTCGCATCTTCATGTCGTCCCTTCCGATGAGAGCCCGTGACCATCGATCCGCTCCTCGCCATCGCCGCGTTCGGCATCGGCATCGTCGTGGGCCTCACCGGGATGGGCGGCGGCGCCCTCATGACGCCCGTCCTCGTGATGTTCTTCAACGTGCCCCCGCTGACGGCGGTGTCGTCGGACCTCGTGGCCAGCGCGGTGATGAAACCGGTGGGGTCGGTCGTGCACCTGCGCCGCGGCACGGTGCACCTGGGGCTGGTCAAGTGGCTCTGCATCGGCTCGATCCCGGGCGCGTTCAGCGGCGTGCTCATCGCCAGGGCGATGGGCCGGGGCGAGCAGGTGCAGCAGGTCATCCGGATCGCCCTCGGCGTGGCCCTGGTCCTGGCGGCGGCGGGGCTCATCGTCCGGGCATACATCCGGCTCGCCGAGCACGCGCGCCAGCGAGACGGCCGCGCGGCGCCGCTGCCTCAGGGGCCACCCACGGTCGTCCTCCGTCCGCTGGCCACCACCCTGCTGGGCGCGCTCGGCGGCATCGTCGTGGGGCTGACCTCGGTGGGGTCGGGGTCGCTCATCATCATCGCCCTCATGGCGCTGTATCCGACCCTCAAGGCCAACGAGCTCGTGGGCACCGACCTGGTCCAGGCCGTGCCGCTCGTCGCCTCCGCCGCGCTGGGCCACCTGCTGTTCGGCGACTTCCACCTGGACCTGACCGCGTCGCTGCTGCTCGGGTCCCTTCCCGGGGTCTGGGTCGGGGCACATCTCTCGGCACGCGCGCCCGGCGGACTGGTCCGCCGGGCCCTCGCGTTCGTGCTGCTGGCCTCGGCGCTCAAGCTGTTCAACGTCTCGAATTCGGCCGCGGCGATCACGCTCGGCGCTTTCCTCGCCGTGGGGCCCATCCTCTGGATGGTAGTGCGCCGCCGGCACGGCTTCCCGGCCATCGCCCGGCGCGCCAGGCAAAATTGACCCTAGGAAGCACAGCAGGGTAGATTCCCCCCACTATGAGCGAGATCACCGTCGAGAAAACCGCCGAGGATTCGGCGTCCAAGTCCCTGCGGGTCACGGTGCCCGTGGACCGGGTGCGGGAGGCCGAGGCCAAGGCGCTCAAGTACTATGTCCAGCGCGCCCGCCTGCCCGGTTTCCGTCCGGGAAAGGCGCCCGCGGCCGTCGTCCGCAAGCGCTTCGGCGACGCCATCCGCCAGAGCGTGCTCGAGGACGTGATCCGCGAGAGCTGGGAGACGGCCCGGGCCTCGGAATCGCTCAAGCCCATCACCGATCCGTCCATCCGGAACCTCAAGTTCGAGGACGGGAGTCCCATCGAGTTCGATCTGCTGGTGGAAGTCAGGCCCGAACTGACTCTGGAGCGCACCGGCGGCTTCCGGGTCGAGCGGCGAGTGGCCCCGGTGGCCGACGCCGCGCTCGAGGAGCAGCTCGCGCGGGTGCAGGAGCAGAAGGCCACCTGGATCCCGGTCGAGGGCGCCAAGCCGTCTCCGGGACAGATGGTGCGGGTCGAGGTCGCGCCGCTCGACGAGACAGGGGCCGGCGCCGGCGCGTCGCAGCCGTACGACCTCGTCCTCGGCCAGAACCAGGCGATTCCGGAGCTCGAAGAGCGGATCATGACGCTGCTCCCCGGCGACCAGACCGACGCCGAGGTCAAGTTTCCCGAGGATCATCCGGACGAGAGCCGCCGGGGCCAGAGCCGCCGGGTGCGGGTGACGCTCCACGACGTGAAGCGCCAGGAGCTGCCGCTGCTCGACGATGCCTTCGCGCGCGAGGTCGGCGACTTCGAGAACCTCGATGCGCTGCGCGCGGCGATCCGTCAGGACCTCGAGCGTGAGGCCGCCCGCGAGGCCGACGCCCAGGTCCGCCAGTCGCTGGTGCAGCAGATCGTCGAGGCCAACAACGTGCAGGCGCCGGAGTCCCTGGTGCACCGGCTCATGCACACCTATGCCGAAATGTACCGGGTGCCGCAGGAGCAGCTTGAGCAATTCGAGCAGCAGTTCCACCAGGTCGCCGAGGCGCAGGTCCGGCGGGACCTCGTGCTCGACGCGGTGGTCGAGGCCAACGCGCTCAAGGCCACCGAGGCCGAGCTGGACGCGCGGGTGGCGGAGCTGGCCGCGAGCCGCGGCGTGCCGGCCGGCCAGCTCTACGGCACCCTGCAGAAGGCCAACCGGCTTCCCGAGCTCGAGCGCGGCATCACCGAGGAGAAGGCCTTCGCCTGGCTCTTCCAGCAGTCCACAATCGATGAGGTGAAGTCTTGACGATGGCCACGCTCTATCCGCCGTACATCATCGAGCGCTCCAGCCGCGGCGAGCGGACGTACGACATCTTCTCGCGCCTGCTGATGGACCGGATCGTGTTTCTCGGCGCTCCGATCAACGATGACGTCTCGAACATCATCATCGCCCAGCTTCTGTTCCTCGAGGCCGACAACCCCGACAAGGACATCTACGTCTACATCAACTCGCCGGGCGGCGTGGTCTCCGCCGGAATGGCCATCTACGACACCATGCAGCACCTGCGCGCGCCGGTGAATACCATCTGCATGGGCATGGCGGCATCGATGGGCTCGTTCCTCCTGGCGGCCGGGACCAAGGGCAAGCGAAGCGCCCTGCCCCACTCGCGGATCATGATCCACCAGCCGTCGGGCGGCGCCCAGGGCACCGCGGCCGACATCGAGATCCAGGCCCGCGAGATCCTCTACCTCCGCAGCAAGATGAACGCGCTGTACGCGCAGCATACCGGCCAGCCGATCGAGACCATCGAGCGGGACATGGACCGCGACCGGTTCATGAGTGCCGAGGAGGCCAAGACGTACGGGCTGATCGACAGCGTCTTCACGCCGCGACACGCCCTGGTTCCGCCCACGGACGGCAAGAAGGAGACTTGACGCTGCCGGTGCCGGGGACCACCTTTCCGGCACCCCTCACCTCCATCGCGACGTGGCTCCATGTCCAACGACAAGCACCTCCGCTGCTCCTTCTGCGGGAAATCGAAGGACTCGGTCCGGAAGTTCATCTCCGGCCCGTCCGTCTACATTTGCAACGAGTGCATCACGCTCTGCAATGAGATCCTGGCGGAGGACGAGGAACGCGAGGTTGCGGACAGCATCACCCAGGTCCCGACGCCGGCGGAGATCAAGGACGTCCTCGACCAGTACGTGATCGGGCAGGAGCGGGCCAAGCGCACGCTGGCCGTCGCCGTCTACAACCACTACAAGCGGATCAACGCGACCAACGGCCGGGACGGCGACGTCGAGCTCGACAAGTCGAACATTCTGCTCCTCGGCCCCACCGGCGTCGGCAAGACGCTGCTCGCCCAGACTCTCGCCCGCATCCTCGACGTCCCCTTCACGATCGCCGACGCCACCACGCTGACCGAAGCCGGCTACGTCGGCGAGGACGTGGAGAACATCCTGGTCCGGCTGCTCCAGGCGGGCGAGTTCAACGTCGCCGAGTGCGAGCGGGGCATCGTCTACATCGACGAGATCGACAAGATCGCGCGGAAGTCGGAGAATCCGAGCATCACGCGCGACGTCTCGGGCGAGGGCGTCCAGCAGGCGCTGCTCAAGATCCTCGAGGGAACCATCGCCTCCGTCCCGCCGCAGGGCG
Organism: uncultured Gemmatimonadales bacterium; assembly: GCA_963815515.1. Lineage (GTDB taxonomy): Bacteria > Gemmatimonadota > Gemmatimonadetes > Gemmatimonadales > GWC2-71-9 > CAVVWJ01. The sequence continues at coordinate 785,271 of CAWFGP010000003.1, read as the reverse complement.
GCCGGAAGCACCCGCAGCAGGAATACATCCAGATCAACACCAAGGACATCCTGTTCATCTGCGGCGGCGCGTTCGACGGGCTCGAAAAGATCATCGAGGCCCGGACCGGCCGGCAGCAGATCGGCTTCAGCGGTGCGGCCAAGGCCGCCGCGGCGGGCCCCGACACCAGGAACCCCTACGCCGAGGTGGAGCCGGACGACCTGCTTCGCTTCGGACTCATCCCCGAGCTGGTCGGCCGCCTGCCGGTGGTCGTGTCGCTCGAGGCCCTGGACGAGGACGCGCTCATGCGCATCCTGGTCGAGCCCAAGAACGCGCTCACCAAGCAGTACAAGAAGCTGTTCGAGCTGGAGGATGTCGGCCTCACGTTCGACCCGGAAGCGCTTCGGGCGGTGGCCCACAAGGCGCTCAAGCGCGGCACCGGCGCCCGCGGCCTGCGCTCGATCCTCGAGACCCTGATGACCGACATCATGTACGACCTGCCCAGCCGCGACGACGTGCGCGAAATCGTCTTCACCAAGGAAGCGATCACCGAGGGCACCTCGCCTCTGATCGTGACGGAGCGCGCCCGCGCCAAGCGGGAGGCGTGACGGGCAGACGGTCGGACGGTCCGACCGTCCTATCCGCCCTCCCGATCGAATTCGCCGGCTCCTTCCCCGATCCGCTCGTCCCGCTCTCGCCGGCGCTGCCGGAAGTGGCCCTCATCGGCCGTTCCAACGTCGGCAAGTCGAGCCTGCTCAATGCCCTCACCGGCCGGCCGGGGCTCGCGCGGATCAGCGGGACACCGGGCAAGACGACGCTGCTGAATGCCTTCCGGCTGCCCGGGTGGTACCTGATCGATCTGCCCGGGTATGGCTTCGCTCGCGCGGGCAAGGCCGCCCGGGCGGGGTATCGCCGGCTGGTGGACCGCTATCTGCTCGAGCGGCCGACCCTGGCCGGAGTGGTCTGGCTGCTCGATGTGCGCCACGAGCCGTCGAAGGACGACCTGGATATTCAGGAGCTGCTTGCCCGGAGCGGGCGGCCGGTGCTCGTGGCCCTGACCAAGGGCGACAAGCTCACTCGCTCCGCCCAAGCCACGCGAGCCGCCGCATTCGCCGCGGCCCTGCGCCTGGACGAGGACCAGATCCAGCTCACCAGCAGCACGTCCCGGCTCGGCATCGCCGAGCTCGCCGCCAGCATCGTCGCCGCCGTGGAGGGATCCGCATGAGGGGTTCGCGCAGGCCCGGGATGGTCCTTCTGGTTGCGGTCCTGGTATTCGGCGTCTCCGCCGCACGCGGGCAGGGTCCTGGCAGCACGCTCCCACCAGGCGGCTTCGGCTCCCTGACCCAGAACGACCTGGCGCTCCGGATCCGGACGCCTGATCTCGACGTCCGCTTCGTGCCGCTCGATCCGCGGGTCACGCGGCTGCTGGCCCGGGACAGCTGGGAGTCGCTCCGCTCGGTGGTCCAGGCGCGGCGCGCGGCCATCGATTCGGTGGCGAACGCGGCCGGGGTCTCGCGCCCCGGGCTCGCCCTGGTGACGTTCTTCGCCCAGCGGGCGAACGCGCGGTTCGACCCGCAGGCCATCACCGTCCTCGTCCGCAACCGTGAGTTCCGTCCGCTCGGTATCGTGCCGTTCAGCGGTCAGTTCACCTCCCAGCAGCTCGACGTACGGGCGCAGGTGAGCGGGATCTACCTGTTCGAGGAGGATCTGCCGGTGAACGATTCGTTCACGGTCCTGTATGCGGGACAACCGTCGGAGGACTGGCAGAACAAGCAGCGGAGGCTCGATCGCGAGCGGGCCCGGGTGGCGCTCCGCCAGCAGACCAGTGCCCGCGATACCACGGCGGCCGACAGCGGCCGCTGAACCCCACGTAACACCGCCCACCGCGCGCTCAGACCACCCAGGAGCGCCGCACCAGCCCCAAGGCCTTCGGGGAGACCAGCGCCGCGGTCGAGAGCGCGTCCGCCTCGAGCCCAGTTCGAGCCACCACCGTCACCTGCCGGCAACGCCGAGCCGGCCATCCCGACGCGGGGTCCATGACATGGCCCCGGACCGCCCGGCCGTAGCGCACCACCGACACCAGGTTCGAGGACGTCGCCAGCGCCGCATGCCGGAGGCGCGTCGAGGCGATCACGCCACCCGGGCGCTCGGGGTCGGCGATGTCCACCCGCCACCCGGCCTCGCCGGGAGGCGCATCGAGCGCCAGACAGTCGCCGCTGACGTCGAGGAACGCCCGCCGGATGCCGCGGGCGCGCAGCACCGCCGCCGCCCGATCCAGTCCGTACCCAACCCCGATGCCGCCCAGATCGAGTTGCGTCGCGCGTCCTATGAGCGCGGCCCGGCCGTTCCGGAGATCGATGCGCGCCGCCCGCACCGCGGCCCGGGCCTCAGCCAGCTCGGCTGCCGTGGGCGCAGTGGCGCGTGGCGCGTGGAAGCCCCATGCGCGCATCAGCGGCTCGACCGCGGCGTCAAAGGCGCGATCGGTCGCGCGCTCGAAGCGGAGCGCGGCGGCGAGCACCGCCATCAGGTCCGGCCCCACCGCGAGCGCGCCCCGGCCCGCCCGGCGGTTGAGCTCGGCGAGGTCGCTGGCCTCCTCGAAGCGGGAGAGCGCGCCCTCGACCCGCCGGAGCTCCGCGAGCACCGCCTGGGCGATCTCGTACCCGGCCGCCTCCGAGGCAGCGAAGAGCTGGAGGTGGACGGGCTGGCCCATTGCCCAGGACCAGCGCTCCACGAATACGTCGCCCGCCGCGGGAGCGCTCGCGGCGAGCCACCGCGGCGCGGCGACGACGGCCATGCCGGCGCCCAGGGCGCCGAGGAAGTCACGCCGCTTCACGCGGCTCCCGGGCGTCGGCCAGTTCGCGCAGCACGAAGAACGACTGGACGTAGAACGTGAGCGCCATGAGCCCGCTCGACAGCGTCAGCAGCCAGCTGAATGCGGGGGCCACGTAGCGCATGAGCCACATGGCCGAGAACGAAACCAGGAGCGCCACGAACGGCTCGATGATCAACAGCTTGCGCCAGCGCACGGACGGTCGCTCGCACAGCGCCAGGGCCGCACCGCTCATAGCGAAGATGACCAGCATGCCGAGCAGGTGGGTATGGGTGATGTTGAGCATCTCGGCGAACGACTTGGGGAACTTCATGGCCGCCTCGGTGACGGCGGTCGAGTCGGAGCCGCGGTACTGCTCGCTGACGCCGGGCGGCGTCATGCCGGTGGTGTGGCGCACGTAGAGCAAGCCAGTGGTGTAGCCCACGAGCTGCACCAGGGTGACCCAGCGCCCGAGTGCCCGGAGCGTCGGGGGCGCGTCCCGCCAGGTCGGTCCGGTGGAGCCGGTCACCGGAGCCTACCCTCCGCATGCCACGCGGTGAGCTGGGCCAGCGTCTTCCGAACCGCCCGGGTGACCGCGTTGGAGCTGATGGTGGCCCCCGAGATGTTCCGAATGTCCTTCCCCAGCTGGAGCGGTGCCGCGGTCGTCTTGCCGCGGAACTGCTTGCGCCAGGGGTCGTAGGCCACCTCGCCGCCGTATGGCTCCCGATAGACCAGGATGTCGACGTCGCGCAGCGCGTCGGCCGAATCGGTGGCCACCAGATAGGTGATCGGCTGCTCCTTCCCCTTCACGTTCCGCACCTCCGCGAAGCCCAGGAGCGCCCCCGCGCGGGAGACACGGTACACCGCCGCGGAATCGACGTGTACCGTATCCACCTGCGCTCCCGCGCCATAGATCCGCTCGAGCGACTGGGCGAGCTTGGCCGGTGGCTGGGACTGGGCGGCCGCTAGGGATGGCATGGCCGCCAGGGCGCAGCTGACCAGCACGCTCCTCATCGTCATCGCGACTGGCTCGCCGACCCGCTAGAACTGATACCCCACCCCCAGGCTGAGCTGCTCGTCCTCGCCCACGCCGGCGCGATTCCGGCGCAGCTGGTAGTCGCCCTTGAAGGCGACGTTGTAGACCGGCTTGTAGGTGAGGCCGAAGGTGGTGATCCGGCGCGCGAAAGCGTCGTCGCGGGTGACGCCGTCCGGTACGCTGGCCTGCGTGTTGTACCGCTCGTGGCGGACGAAGGCATTGAGCTGCTGGGTGGAGGCGGGGGCGAGCTTCGAGAACACATTGTAGGCGCCTTCGAGGTAGCCGCCGGCGATCCGGCTGCCGGTCCCGGAGCCGAATGCGGCGTTGATCGCTTCGGCATCGGCAATGCTCACATTGGCCACCACGCCCCGGAACATAAAAGGCCCGACGTCGTATCGCGCGTCCGCCGAGATCAGCGCCACGGCGTTGTCGAACGTTCCGGCGCCGAGCGCGGGATCCTGGTTGGCACTGCCGCCATACCAGAATGACGCCCCGACCTTGAGGCCGGGCCGCCCGTATTCCAGCCGGCCGGTGAGCGACGGATTCGCGAAGCTGGCGAGCTGACCCTCCTGCCGTCCCTCGCGAATCCCCTCGTCGGCGGTGAATTCGCTGGCCACCAGCCCGTTGAGCAGGTAGACCCGATAGCTCAGGCCGGCCTTGCCGGGAATCAGGCCCACGAGGCCGAGGCCGATATCCCGCCACGTCGTCGGGATCACGTCGTTGTCGAACGCGGGCCGTTCGACGCCGTTGAAAGTGGTGGGCTCGTGGGTCTCGTTGATGATCCCGATCGGGGCCAGCAGCAGGCCGGCGCGGAGCGTCGCGGCCGGCGAGAACATGTAGTCGAGGTAGGCCTGCTCGACCGACACCTCGCCCGCGTCGTCGTGGCCGGCCTCCACTTTCGTGTCCTCGACCTCCAGTTCCGAGCGGAACGCGATGCGGTCATTGAACTGGTGTGACAGGAACAGGACGAATCGGGCGACGTTGACGATGCCCGGCGTGTCCGGTCCGGACCGGTTGTTGTAGTGGACCTCGCCGTAGCCGCCGATGCTGGTGCGCTCCTCGTCGGCCTCCTGGGCGGCGGCCTGCCCCGCGCGGGTGGAGGTGAAGGGGAGGGTGCAGAGCGTGAGGACGGCGACGAGGACCGGAAGCAGCACGCGCATGAGGCCTTTCCAGGGGAGAAAGACTTGTTGAGAATCATTTTCAACACAACCCCTACTACTTTATTCCCCATTGGCCCTGGTGTCAACTGCCCGTCCCACACATCATTGGGTTCACGTACCCCCAACACCCCTCAGGTTCCAGACGCCCCGCGAGGCAGCTCGATGGCCTATCTCCCGCTCAAGTCGGTCCCCCTGCCTCAAGCCTCCGAACGGCTGTTCGACGCCTGGCTCGAGCAGCTCGCGGGCCGCCTGGCGGCCCCGGACGCCGACTGGCATCGAATCACCCGGGACGTGCTCTTCGAGATCTGGTACCCCGGGCTCGGGGACTATGATGCCCTCGTCGGCGATCCGGCGACGCCCCTGGCCACGCGGGCGGCGCTCCTGAGTCTCGACCCCCGCAACGTCACGCTGGAGCCGGAGTACTATGCGGATGTCGATCCGGTGCGCTACGCCCGGGTGAAGCCGCTGCACTGGCTCTGGCAGAGCTTCGACCGCTCGCCTCTCGGTGCCGGCAACGTCCACCTGGGCGTCGGCTTCCGCCGCGTGCTCGCGCCCCACCTGTTCGCCCGGGTGGGCCGCAATTTCAAGTGCTTCCATTTCGTCGAGTTCTCCTACGGCTACAACCTGGAGGTGGGCGACGACTGCGTCGTCCACCGCCACGTCCTGCTCGACGACCGGGGCGGCATCGTCCTCGGCGACCGCGTCAGCATCTCCGACTACGCCAACATCTACAGCCACACCCACAGCATCGTCGACCAGAAGGACGTGACCAACGCGAAGACCGTGCTCGAGGACGATGTCCGCATCACCTATCACGCCACCGTGCTGGCGGGCGTCCACGTCGGCCGGAACGCGATGGTGGGCGCCAGCGCCGTGGCCACCAAGAACGTGCGGCCGTTCCACGTGAACGTCGGCATCCCCGCCAAGTCGATTCGGGTCAAGCCCAACGCACCCCCGGAGGCGTACGTCACCGAGCGCGTCCAGCGCCACACTACGGAGCCCTGAGCCCTGAAGCGTCCCCGCGATCGCTGGTACACCTCGCCCTCGGCCCTGGTCGCCTGGGCGCTCCTGGTGAGCGCCCTGATCGGCTCCCTGCTCGGAGGCCTGCCCGGGCTGCTCTCGGTGGGCCTCGGTATCTCGGCGGGGCTGATCCTGCTGCTGGCCGTCTGGCGCAAGGAGTGGGAGGTCCCGATCCACGCGTGCGCCGCGACGCTGCTCGGCATCGTCGCGTGGGCCGCCAACGACCGGGTCTGGTGGCTCGCGGTGGTGGCCGTGGTGAACATCGCGGGCAGCTTCTGGGTGGCCATCATCCGGGGCAGGCGGCGGCTCCGCGAGTCCGAGGCCAAGTCCGAGCAACTGGCGAGCCAGCTCGACCGCCGGATCAGCGAGCTGTTCTCGCTGCAGGAGCTGAGCTATGTGCTCTCGGAGTCGATCCAGCTCGACCGCATCGTGGACCAGGTCGCCAAGTACGCCGGCCGCTTCCTCCAGGCGGACGGCGCCATCGTCGTGCTCGCGGACGACGAGCAGGGACGCATTCTCCGGATCGCCGGCGCGTCGGGGACGCTCGAGCCGCTCATCGGGCAGGTCACCGAAGATCCCGATACCGCGCTCGTCCGCTTCGCCATCCAGCGGGAGCGGATCGAGGTGTCTCAGGGGACGGCGGAGCCCTCGGTGAACCTGATCGGCGGGCTCACCGTGCGCTCGGCGGCGGTGGCCCCGCTGCGCTCCCAGGGTGTCACCATGGGCGCCCTGGCCGTGGCCGACCGCCAGGGCGGGCCGTTCACCACCGAGGACCTGTGGCTGCTCTCGACCGTGGCCACCAACGCCTCGGTGGTGCTGGCCAACAGCCGGCTGTACGAGATCGTGCGGCGGAGCAAGGAGGAGTGGGAGACCGCCTTCAATGCGCTGGCGGAAGGCATCGCCGTCGTGGGCCCGGGGGACGCCGTGCTCCGGGCCAATCGCGCGCTGGCCGCGATGGCAGAAACCACCGAAGCGGAGCTGGTCGGACGGAGCTTCTCGGAGGCGCTGGGCGGGACCTCCGAGGTGGTGGCGCAGCTGATCGAAGCAGCGCAGCGGGGCGAGCGGACCGCGCCGGTCGTTGCGCGCCTTGAGAAATCCGGCCGGGTGCTCCGGCTCACCGCCGCGCCGCTGGCGGAACGCGCTGGCCCCGGGCCCGTGGTCATGCTGGTCGAGGATGTGACCGAGCAGCGCATCATGGAGGCGCAGCTCATCCAGAACGACAAGATGGCCTCGATCGGCCAGCTGGTCTCGGGCGTGGCGCATGAGCTCAACAATCCGCTCACGTCCATCGCGGGCCTGACCGAGCTGCTGCTCGAGCGCGACCTGCATCCCGATTTTCCGCGGGAGCACCTGCGGGTCATTCACGACCAGGCGGAGCGGGCCGGCCGGATCGTCCGCAACCTGCTCACCTTCGCCCGGAAGGGCGTGCCCGAGAAGGCGCCGGTCGACCTGAACGACGTGGCCGCGCGGACGTCGCTGCTCATCGTCTACGAGCTGCAGCTCCACGGGATCGAGCTCGAGCAGGCACTCGATCCGTCACCGGTGGTGGTCCTCGGCGACCGCTACGAGCTCCAGCAGGTGCTGCTCAACCTCATCACCAACGCCGTGCAGGCGGTGAGCAGCCTGCCGGCCGGGCAGCCGCGGAAGATCGTCGTCGCCACCGCCCGGCTGGAGCAGCAGGCCGTGCTCCGCGTGCGCGATACCGGTCCCGGCGTGGCCCCCCAGAACGCCTCGTCGCTGTTCACGCCGTTCTTCACCACCAAGGCGCCCGGCCACGGAACCGGGCTCGGACTGTCGCTGAGTTACGGCCTGGTCAAGTCCCACGAGGGCGAGCTGAGCTACGACCCTCCGCTCGAAGGCGGCGCCGAGTTCAGGGTGGTGCTGCCGCTGCACGACGCGCCGGCCGAAGCGGCCGGCCTGGAGACCGCGCCTGCACCCGGCCGGGAGTCGCGGCGGGTCCTGGTGGTGGACGCCGACCCGGGCGTCCACCGCCTGGTGAACGCGTTGCTCTCGCCTGAGGGAATGGAAGTGAAATCGGTTCGGACAGGCGAGCAGGGATTGCGGCTGGCGGCCGATGGCGCCTACGACCTTATCATCGCCGATGCGCGCATGACCGCCGGCGCCTCGGAGCTGTTCGTGCACGCACTGGCGGCGGCCTGTCCGGACGCGATCGACCGGCTCGTGCTCACCTACTCGGGCCAGACCGAGCCGCCCGATCCCCTGCTCGACCGCCCCGTGCTCCGCGCCCGGAAGCCCTTCAACCTGCGCGACCTCCATGCGCTGGCGTCGCAGGTGCTCGCTAGTAGCCCGCCGCGCTCGCCGGCTTCCAGGGCAGCACGCTGACCCGTCCCCGCACCCGCGCGGCGGCGCGGGCCGCGTCGGGAGTAGCCCAGTAGTTCCCCCCCGCCACCAGGTCGGGCGCGTTGATGAACCATCCGCTGGCGCGGAGGAAGACGTTGCCGCTCACCTCGGTCCCGTGGCCGGCGCCGTCCACCACCAGCCCGTCGCCTACCCCATCGAATACGTTGCCGCGCACGCGGCTCCCCGTCACGCCCCGCAGCACGATCCCCTGACCCACACCAGCCAGCAGGTTGTCGTCGATCCGGTATGCGCGGCTCGGTGCCACTCCGGCCTCGGGCGTCGTGATGCGGATGCCCACCGGGGCACCGAGGAGCTCGTTGCTCTCGATGCTGGTGTCCCCGCCGTGTCTGACCTCGATGGCGGCGCGCCGGGCCCCGATCACCGTGTTGCCGCGGATCGTCCCCCCGCTGAGTCGCGTGAGCTCGAAGCCGGTGGCCGCGCTGTCGGCGCGGTTCTCGAGGAAGGTGATGGCCCAGATCCCGCGTGCCACGAATGCCGCCACCGTAGCGAGCGACCCGTCGTTCCGGTAGACCAGGTTGCCCGCGGAGCCCCGGGTGAGCGGCGCCAGGCCGAGCAGAAGCACGCCGATGCTCGAGTAGGTCAGATCGTTGTCGGCGATGGTGTTGGAGTCGCTGCCTTCGCGCACGAGCACGGCGGCGGCGGCGCAATCGGTCTCGGGCGCCGGACACCGCCGCGTGCGCGAGGCCTGATTCCGCACGATCGTGTTGCGGGAGGAGCGGAAGAGGTGCACCGCCCACCCGGTGTTGTCGGAGACGTCGTTCTCCGCCACGTAGGCGCCGCTCGCGTCGACCAGGCCGATGCCGTTCTGCGCGCCGCGCGCGGTGATCCCCGTGATGCTGCCGCCGCTCGTGCCGCGGAGCAGGACGCCGCCGCCATACTGGTCGAGGGCCTCTGCATGCACCGCATCGAGGCGGTCGAGCGTGTCGGTCAGCTCTTCCGTGGAACGCAGGGCCTGCCTCCGGCTGCCGGAGACGTCGATCCCGGTGATCCGGTGGTTCCGCCCGCCCTCGAGCCGGACGCCGAAGCGGTATCCCCGGATGATCCCGCCGAGCACCGTGACCCCGTCGACGTTCCGGCTCACTACCCCGGCGCCCACGAAGCGGGCTGGCACCGAGTCACCGCTCTCCAGCGTGACCCCACCCAGATCGATCCGGGTGCCCGAGGCGGCCGCGATCACGACGCCGCGCTCGGTCGGGTCGGCGATCCGGTAGTGCCCGGGACAGATCCGCACGTCGCCCTGGACCTGGGTGCCGGCGCGTGTGAGCCGGACGCACGGCGCCGCCAGCGCCGGCGTCGGAACCAGCGCGGCCAGCACCGCTGCGAGCCCCAGCGCGCCCGGGAGGCTCACGGCCGCACCGGATAGCCACGCCCCGCCAGATAGGCGCGCGCCTCGGGCAGGGTGGAGCCCTGAAAATGGAAGATGGTCGCCGCAAGGACGCCGTGAGCGCCCGCCTCGAACGCCTCGGCGAGATGCTCGAGCCGGCCGGCGCCTCCCGAGGCGATCACCGGGATCGACACCGCCGCGGACGCCGCGGTCAGGAGTGGCAGGTCGTAGCCGGCCCCGGTGCCGTCGCGATCCATCGAGGTGAGCAGGATCTCGCCCGCGCCGAGCGCCTCGAGGCGACGGATCCATTCGATCGCCTCGAGCGGCGTCTCCTCGCGGCCGCCCGTGACCATCACCGCGAGCCGTCCCCCGATGCGCTTGACGTCCACCGCCGCCACGACGCACTGGGTGCCGTAGCTCTCGGCGAGACGGGAGACGAGAGCCGGATCGCGGACGGCCGCGGTGTTGACCGAGACCTTGTCCGCGCCGGCCCGGAGCGCGGCGCCGGCGTCGGCTACGGCGCGGATGCCGCCGCCCACGGTGAACGGGATGAAGATCGACTCCGCCACTCGGCCCACCATCTCGAGCGTGGTCTGCCGGGCCTCGAGGCTCGCCGAGATGTCGAGGAAGACCAGCTCGTCGGCGCCTTCGGCGTCGTAGCGGGTGGCCTGCTCGACCGGGTCGCCGGCATCCCGGAGCGAGGTGAAGTGCACGCCCTTGACGACCCGGCCGCCCGCGACGTCCAGGCAGGGGATGATCCGGCGCGCTAGCATACGCGGAGCACGTCTTCGACCGCGCCCGCGGTCCCCGCACCGAGCAGGGCCACGACGTCGTCGAGCGCGCGCGCCTCGCGGGGCCAGGCGAACCGGCCGCGGGCGACGGCGGGTGGAAGCCACTCGAACCGGTCATGCTCGGCGCCGGTCCGGACGGCGGCCTCCGGGGCCACGAACGCCGCGAACACCGGCACCAGCGCCACCTCGTCCAACCGGTGCTGGTAGAAGGTCTCGACGCGGCTCAGGTTGTACAGCCGCTCGAGTGCAAGCCCGGCCTCCTCCTCCAGCTCCCGCCGCGCCGCATCCGCCGGCGTCTCTCCCGCCTCGATGTGACCGTGTACCGTCTCCCAGGACCCCGGACAGCGCCCGCCGGGTGCCCGGCGCAGCACCAGACACTCCAGCGCGCTCCCCGTGCCCCGCAGGACGTACAAGTCGACCAGCGACACCCGGACCGACGTCACGGCCGCCACCGCGCGAAGGCGTCCAGAAGCTCGATGCCCGCCCGCTGCGACTTCTCGGGATGGAACTGCGCGCCGAGCACGTTGCCGTGGCCCACGATCGTGGGGAACACGTCCCCATACGTGCCCGTGGCCAGCACGTCGTCCTCGGGCAGCGCGGCCGGGTGGTAGCTGTGCACGTGATAGAAGAACTGCGGCGATCCGTGGAAGACGGCGGCCAGCACCGGATGCCGGCGGCCCGCCGGCGTCGGGTCGACGCGCGCCCAGCCGACGTGCGGCACGTGCAGCGTGGTGTCGAACCGCCGGATTTCGCCCGGCAGGATCCCGAGTCCCGGCACTTCCGGCGCCTCTGTGCTCATGGCGAAGAAGAGCTGCAGGCCCAGGCAGATGCCCATGACGGCCTGGCCGCGCGCCGCGGCCTCGCGGACGGCGGCGCCGAGCCCGGTCGTCGCGAGGTTGCGCGAGGCCTGCCCGAAGTGGCCGACGCCGGGCATCACCACGTGATCCGCCTGGCGCACCTCGTCCGGATCGACCGTGAGCCGGGCCTCGTGCCCGCCGGCCGCGAGGGCCCGTACGACGCTCTTCAGGTTGTTCACCCCGTAGTCGACGACGACGATCACAGCGCGCCCTTGGTGGAGGGCACGCCGACGACGCGCGGGTCGATGGTGGTGGCGCCGTCGAGCGCGCGGGCGAACGCCTTGAACGCCGCCTCCACGATGTGATGCGGGTTGTCGCCGCGGATGAGATCCATGTGGACGGTGAGGCCGGCGTTGAGCACGACCGCCCGGAAGAATTCCGGGGTCAGAAACACGTCGTAGTCGCCCAGCATCTGCCACTTGGGGATGTCGATCGCGTACGACAGGAACGGCCGCCCCGACACGTCTACCACGGCCCGCACGAGGGCCTCGTCGAGCGGCACGAGCGCATCGGCGTAGCGCCGGATCCCGGCGCGGTCGCCGAGCGCCTGCTCCAGCGCGAGACCGAGCGCGATGCCGGTATCCTCCACGGTGTGGTGGCCGTCCACCTGCAGGTCGCCCTGGGCCTCGACGGTGAGGTCGAGCAGCGCGTGCCGCGCGAGGGCGTCCAGCATGTGATCGAAGAATCCGATCCCCGTGTGCACGGCGGCCGTGCCCCGGCCATCGAGGTCGACGCGGACGTGGAGGTCGGTTTCCTTCGTGGTGCGGCGGATCTCGCCGATGCGGGCCACGGTCACCGTGCACCTCCCAGAATTCGCTCGAGCGCGTCCGCCACCGCGTCCATGTCTTCCGCCGTCCCCACCGAGATCCTGAGGCACTGCTCCAGCCCAGCCGCGCTGGAAACGTCCCGAATCAGGATGCCGTATTCGTCGAGCAACCGCCGGAACACCTCCCGCGCCGGCACCGCCTGGACCCGGATGAGCACGAAGTTGGCGGCGCTGGGATACGCTGTGAGGCCCGGCAGTGCCGCGAGCCGGGCGGCCAGCCGCGCGCGATTCACCACCACCTCGCGAACACGCTCCTCGAGCACCGCCTGGTGCCGGAGCGCGGCCGCCGCCGCGGCGAGGGTGACGAGGTTCACGTTGTAGGGCAGCTTTCCCTTGGTGATCTCGCGCGCCACGGCCGGGTGGGCCAGCGCGAGTCCGAACCGGAGCCCCGCCATCCCCAGCGCCTTGCTGAAGGTGCGGAGCACCACCAGGCGCGAGCTCCGGGCCAGGAGCGGGAGCGCCGTGGGTCCGCCGAACTCCTGGTAGGCCTCGTCGCAGACCACCAGTGCGCCGGTCTCCTCGAGCACCCGCTCGACCGCTCCTGCGGGGAGTGCGGAACCGGTCGGGTTGTTGGGCGAGTTGAGCACGACGACCCGGGCCCGCTCACGCACGGCGACGTCGATCAATTCGTCCACGTCGAAGGCGAAATCGGGCCCGAGCGGCACGGGACGATAGCGCCCGCCGAGTACGGCCGTGAGCAGCCGGTACAGCGAGAAGGTCGGGGCCGGCGCCACGACCACGTCACCCGACTCGAGCGCCACCGCCAGGGTAGCCTGGATCAGCTCGTTCGACCCGTTCCCCACGAGCACGCCGTCCGCGGTCCACCCGTAGTGCAGCGCCAGCTCGGCCAGCAGGGCCGGAGGGGCGAACTCGGGATACCGCTGCCACGGCGCGCGCTCCACCACCGCGAGCACCTCGCGCTTGACCTCCGGCGGCATGTCCCAGGGGCTCTCGTTCTGGTTCAGCTTCCGCCGCGCCACCGGCGCGCTCAGCGTGTACGCGCTCTGCGCGCGCACGGCCGGCTTGATGAGCGCGAGCCCCTCGGCGCCGTCGGACGACGCACCTGCCGGCCCGGAGGCTCCGGTGCTGAGCGGGCGGTCGGCGGGTACCCGCGAAGCGGGTGGGTCGAGCGGTGAAGTCGGCTGGCTCAAGCGCGGTGGCGGCCGAGGACCGCCTCGAGCCGGGCGGAGAGGGCGCGCGCGCGGAACGGCTTGGTGATGAAGTCGTCGGCGCCCAGCTCGAAGACACGGACCTCGTTGTCTTCGTCGCCCTTGGCGGTCAGGACCATGACGGGAATGTCCCGCGTGGCCGGCCGCGAGCGCAGCTGCTGGAGCACGCCGTATCCGTCGAGGCCGGGCAGGTTGAGATCCAGCACGATGATGTCCGGCGCGTGGCGGTCCACCTCGTCGAGGGCCTGGATGCCGTCCCGCGCTTCGGCGACGATGTAGCCGTCGCGCTCCAGCAGGTCCTTCATGACTCGCCGCAGCTGCTCCTCGTCCTCCACCAGCAGGACCTTCGCCCCGCGGCCGCGGCCGGCCGGGATAGCGTCGGTGGTACCGGCATCGTCCACGAGCTCCAGGTCCATCGCGAAATCCAGCGACGGAATCGAGACCGGAGGCGGAGGCGCCGGCGCGGCCGCCGCCGGCGACGTGCCGGATCCGCGCGCGGGGCGCCGGTCTGCGCGCCGGCTCGCGTCCGGGCGGGGGGCTTCCGGCGCCGCCGTCCGGCCCTCCATGGGCACGTCGGTGACCCGGAGCAGTTCCTCCATCGTCGACTCGCCGGCGATCACGTGCCGGAGCCCGCTCTCCCACAGCGACTTCATGCCGGCGGCCCGCGCCGCGGTGGCGATCTGCTCGGCGGTGCCGCCCTCGCCGATGAGCCGCTCGATCTCCGGGGTCAGCGTCAGCACCTCCATGATGCTGAAGCGGCCCCGGAATCCGGTCTGGACGCACTCGCCGCAACCTACGGCGCGGAAGAGCGGCGTGCCGGCCGGGATGAAGCGGGCGACTCTCTCCGGCAGCGCCTCGGTGGCCGGCTGGCGGCAGGCGGCACACAGCCGGCGCATGAGCCGCTGGGCCACGACGCCCCGGAGCGCGGAGGCGATCTTGTACGGCTCCATCCCCATGTCGACCAACCGCGTCACCGCGTTCGGCGCGTCGTTGGTGTGGAGCGTGGAGAGCACCAGGTGGCCGGTCAGCGACGCCTGCAGCGCGATCTGCGCCGTCTCCTGGTCGCGGATCTCGCCGATCAGCACGACGTCGGGGTCCTGCCGGAGGATCGACCGGAGCGCCGAGGCGAAGGTGAGGCCCGCCTTCTCGTGCACCTGCACCTGGACGATGTTCTCCCCCAGCCGGTACTCGACGGGATCCTCGACCGTGACGATGTTGACGCCCTCGCTCTGGATCAGCCGGATGGCCGAGTAGAGCGTGGTGGTCTTGCCCGAGCCGGTCGGTCCGGTCACGAGCAGGATGCCTTCCTTGGCCGAGAGCAGCGCCTTCACCCGCTCCTGCTCGTCCTTGTGCATGCCCAGCGCATCGAGGCTCAGCACGGTGGCGCGCTGGCTCAGGATCCGGATCACCACCTTCTCGCCCAGCGACGCCGGCAGGGTCGAGATGCGGAGGTCCACCGGCTCCCCGTTCACCGAGACGCGGGCCCGGCCGTCCTGCGGCCGGAGGCGATCGGCGATATCGAGCCCCGACATGATCTTGATGCGGGAGATCAGGGGAAGGCCCGCCTTGCGCGGAATCTTCATGACCTGCCGCAGCACGCCGTCGATGCGATAGCGCACCACCACGCCGCCCTCGATGGGCTCGACGTGGATGTCGCTCGCCCGGCTGGCGACGCCGTCGGCCAGCATGACGTCTACCAGCCGGATGATCGGCCGCTGGCTCGCCTCCTCGGCGCTGGCCGCGGCATCCTCGTCGTCCTCGCGCAGCTCCTGGACGTCGAGCTCGTTGCCGATGCCCTCGAGCAGGCGGTTCATCGCGGCATCTTCGTTCCGGTACAGCTCGTCGATCCGCTGGCGGATGACCGCCGGCGTGCCGAGCAGCATGCGAACCTCGCGGCCGGTGGCGAAGGCCAGCATCTTCTCGGCGTCGAGGTCGAACGGATTGGAGGTCGCGATCTCGAGGTAGGAATCGGTCTGGCCGACGGGCACCACCGTGAACCGCCGCGCCACCTGCTCCGGCACGCTCTGCTGGAGCTTGGGGTCGATACGGCTCAGGTCCGCGATGGCGAACCGGAACCGGGCCGCGATGGCTTTCAGGATCTGGTTGTCGTCGATCAGCTTCCGCTGGACCAGGATCTCCCACAGCGAGCCGGGCGCGGAGGACGGCTCCTGCCGGATCGATGCGACCGTGCCATCGGGCACCAGGGGCTCGATGGTATGGACCAGCCATTCATCCGTGAACTGCATCGTTCGGGCTCTGGCGGTTGTGAGTTCCGGCGGGTCGGTTGGCAGGGGCGCCTGATTTGGAAGATAAGGCGGCTACAACAGCCCCCACCAGTCCCGATTGACGTCCACCGTGAGCCCGAAATCGCCGTCCCGGAGGCCCACCCCGGCCTCGACCCGGATGAGCCGCATGAACCATTCGAGCGCCACCCCGGCCACCGGCCGGACCCCGTCCGACCCGGCCCACGGCAGCCCCGCCAGCGGACGGCCGGTGACGCCCGCCGCGAGAAACGGCGCCACCGTCATCGAGCGTCCCGTCGATGCGAAGGAGCCCAGGGGAATCGCCGGCACCGGCACCTCGAACCGCCACTCCACCTGCCCCAGCGCCATCTCGCGGCCGCCGTAGGCCCGGAACGGCTCCCCGACGAGCGTCCCGCGGCCCCCCATCACGAAGCTCCGGTGGAGCGGCATCTCGTCGGTCCCGGCGCCGAGGTAGGCCCGCGAGACGAGGTCGTGGCCGGCGAGGGTGGTGAGCCACCGGCTCTCGAGGGTGGCCCGGACGTAGTCGCCGGGGCCTTCCCCGCCCTCGAGGCTGAGCCGTCCCTGGAAGTCGCGCCGCACCGCGATGCCCCCGCTCGCCCGCTCGAGCTCGAGCCGCGCCACGCGCCACGTCCCCGAGCCCAGCGCGGGATTGGGACGGTAGCTCCCCGTGGCCGGGGTGGCCCGGACGCCGACCGACTGGCTCTCCTCGACGCCGGCCGACAGTGCGAGCGTCGAGCGGCCGCTCAGCCGCTGCCGCAGCCCGGCGGTCACGCTCTGGAGCAGGACGTAGTCGCCGTAGTCCTTGCCGCCTTCCTGCGCCAGCAGGGAGTTGACCGCCGGCGCGATCACCGGCAGGTCGCTCAGATCACGGATGCGACGGGCGGCGTCCAGCGTGACCTGCGTGGCGCCGACCCCCGCCGCGAGCGTAAGCGCGCCGGTAACCCGGTGGTCCGACGTGCCATAGGCGAGCGACGGCCGCACCTGGATCCGGCTCTCCCGGAGCCCCAGCACGGCGCCGAAGCCCAGCGTGAGCCCCTGCACGCGGTTGACGTGGACGACATCGCTCACGCTGCCGGCCGCGAGCCGCCGGGAGGGGAGTCCGCTCAGCGCGCGGGCCCCTGCGATCCGCTCGACCTCCACCCGGAGCGCGTCCATGTCCTGCCGGTTGACCGGGGCCGCCTCACCCGCGATGGCATGTCCAAGGGTCGTGGCCCAGGTCGAATCCGCCGGCCGGGGGTGGGAGAGCCCCGCGATCGCAGGGCCCTCGAACAGCCCGTCGGGCAGCGGCACGTTGAGGTCGTAGCCTTCGATTTCCCAGCGGCCGCGAATGATGCCCCGGGCCGGAAAGTCGAGCCAGGTCGTACGCCGCCGGATCTCCACCTCCTGGCGGTAGGGCAGCCAGTACCGCTGCTCGTAGAGCGAGTTCTCGAGCACGATACTGATGTCCTCGAGCTGCCGGTCGAGGTAGGCGGCCGGCGTGAAGCTGAAGCGGAAGCGCACCAGCTGTGCGGTGGCGGCATCGAGGTAGAGCGTGCCCACCACCAGCGGACGGCGGAACGAGCGGGGCCGCACCTGGACCTCGCGAACCACGGTCTCGCCCCGGGCCGTGCGGATCGCGAGTGAGTCGCCGAGGGCGTAGTCGTACGCCGCGAGCCCGGCCGGCGAGAGCGGGTGCGGCACGTCCCGGACCTCGTCGCCCTCGCCGATCCGGATGACGTTGCCGAAGTTGTTGGTGACGATGCCGAGGTGGTCGCGGTGGTAGTTGATGTCGGTCGGCAGGAACGCTCCGTCGCGCCAGCCCAGAATCACCTGCTTGCTCCGGTCCGGGGCGCGCCAATACACTTCCACCCGCAGCTCGTCGGCCTTGACCAGCCGGGGCGGCTCGTGGAGCCCCTCGCCCACCTGCGCCAGGAAGAACACGAACCCGTGCGCCCGGGTCCGGTAGCTCGCCAGCGAGGAGTCCGCCTGCGCGGCGCGACGCCACGCCGTGGCCCGCCGCACGAGCTCGAGCGCGGCCGGCGCGTTCCAGCTCTGGGCGACGAGCGGGGACGCGTGGGTGAGGACCAGCACCATCGCCGCACGGACCGCACGTCGCACGCACGCACCTCTCACGCAGGCAGGGGGTCGATGACGGGAATATCCCGGAGGCGCTGGGGCCCGGCAAGCTGGCTCCGCGTCGGCGCGGCGATGCTGGCGGCCGCGTGCGGCGGCCGCGCGGGGGCCAAGAACGGGGTCGATCCGTCGGCGCCCCGCGTGGTCCCGCTGGCGTCGGCCATCGTGCTGGAGACCGCGGGGCCGCCGCCCTCCGATACCACCGTGACCTTCACGGCCGGCGAGCCGCGGGTCATCGTTCTCCGGCACGGCCCCCCCGAGAACGTCGTGTTCGCCGAGCTGGTCTTCCCACCGAGCGCCTTTCGCGCCGACAGCGGGCGGACGGTGCGGGTCGAGGTGCGGCCGCGGCCCGGCGTCTACGGGCTCGAGGTGACGACCAGCGTGCCCCTCGGCGAGGGCGCCTCCGTGGTGTTCAAGTACGCGCGCTACTTCTCCGCCTCGGCGCGTGCTCGCGCCGCCTACGGGAGCGACGTCCTCTACGAGCGGGCGCTGGCGGTGGGCCAGTATCGCCCCGGCGGCGAGGTGGCGCTGCTCCCCTCCACGCGTCCCGTGGCCGACAACCTCCAGTCGGCGCTGCCGGCGGCCGGCACCTACGTCGTGGCCGCCGCGCCATGACCGCCACCTTCGACGCGTTTGCCGCCCGGGCCCGCCAGGGCGGCGCGATGGTCCCGGTGACCCGCGAGGTCGTCCTCGACGGCGACACGCCGGTCTCCGCCTTCGCCAAGCTCCACCGCGGGCCGTACGGCTTCCTGCTGGAATCGCTCGAGGGCGGCGAGCGGTGGGCGCGATACACGTTCCTCTCCACCGATCCCCGCGAGGTCTTCCGCTACCGTGGGCGCGCGTGCGCCCGCTGGACCCCGGCCACCGGTTGGCGGGAGGTCGAGACGGACGTGGCGCCGCTCGAGCATCTCGGTCGCCTGCTCCGCCGCCATCCGCCGGTGGACGTGCCGGGGCTCCCGCGCTTCACCGGCGGCGCCGTGGGATACCTGGGGTACGACATCGTGCGGACGATCGAGTCGCTCCCCGACGCGCCGCCCGACGACCGGTCCCTGCCCGACGCGCTCATGATGGTGACCGACACGCTCCTGGTGCTCGACAACCTGTACAACCGCGCGACGGTCATCGCCAATGTCGAGGTGGCCCCCGAGGCGGACGATGCCGAGCTCCACCGGCTCTTCGCCGCGGCGGAGGCGCGGATCGACGAGTGGGTGGCCCGGCTCTCGGCGCCCGGGTCGATCCAGCCGCTGGCCATCGACCCGCCGACTTCGCTGCCGCCGGCGATCACGCCGTATCCCGACGACCGGTTCCAGGACGACGTGCGCCGGATCAAGGACTACATCGCGGCCGGCGACACCTTCCAGACCGTGCTCTCGCGACGGCTGGAAGTGGCGGCGCCCGATCCGTTCCTGACCTATCGCTACCTCCGGGCGCTCAACCCCGCACCGTACCTGTACTACCTGCACTGCGACGACATCCACGTCATCGGCAGCTCGCCCGAGATCCTGGTCCGGGTGGAGGACGGCGAGGTCACGCTGCGGCCGATCGCCGGCACCCGCCCGCGAGGCGCCACGCCGGCGCAGGACGCGGCGCTCGCCGAGGAGCTCGCGGCCGACCCGAAGGAGCGCGCCGAGCACCTGATGCTGGTGGACCTGGGACGGAACGACGTGGGGCGGGTGGCGGAGTTCGGCTCGGTCCGCCTCACCGCCTTCATGACGATCGAGCGCTACTCGCACGTCATGCACCTCGTGAGCGAGGTGCGAGGCCGGCTCCGGGCCGATCTCGACGCGGTGGCGGCGCTCGCGGCGTCGTTCCCCGCCGGCACGGTGAGCGGCGCCCCCAAGGTGCGCGCCATGCAGATCATCGACGAGCTCGAGCCAGTGCGGCGCGGGCCCTACGCGGGGGCGGTCGGCTACATCGGCTGGGGCGGCCGCACGATGGACACCGCCATCACCATCCGCACCTGCGTCATGCAGGGCGGCCGTGCCTGGATCCAGGCCGGGGCCGGTATCGTCGCCGACTCGGACCCGGCGGCGGAATGGCGGGAGACCGAGGCGAAGGCGCGGGCGGTGCTGCTCGCGCTGGCGCTGGCGGGACGGTCGATACCTGCCCCGTCATCCTGAGCGGCCCGTTCGTCGTCCTGAGCGGTCCGCTCGTCATCCCGAGCGGCTCCCTCGTCATCCCGAGCGGCTCCCTCGTCATCCCGAGCGGCTCCCCTCGTCATCCTGAGCGTAGCGAAGGAGCCATCACCCGAGGCATGGCTCCTTCGCTGCGCTCAGGATGACGAGGGGCGGCGGGATCCGCCTGCCCTCCCGCCCGACGTCGTATATTTCCCCCCATGCCCACGTTCCGCCTCGTCAGCACCTCCGGCGACCAGACCTTCGAGCTGAAGGACGGCCGGACCCTGGTCGTCGGCCGGGGGCTCACGAGCGACATCGCGATCTACGATCCGACCATCTCGCGCCGTCACGCCGAGCTCGTCGTCGGCGCCGACGGGGTCCAGGTGAAGGACCTCGACAGCTCGAACGGTACCTGTATCAACGGCGCGCGGATCACGTCGGGGCGGCTCGCGCTCGAGGACACCGTCACGTTCGGCAAGGTGGTCTTCCGGCTGACCATTCCAGGCGCGTCGGCCGCCGCGCACCAGCGCCCGGCCCTGGCCGTGGAGGTGGGTCCCGCCGGCGGGCAGATCGTCCGCCAGCTCGTGGTGACCGGCGGCGCGCCGCCGGGCATCACCAGCCGGGACCGCCCGCCCGCGGGCCAGCTCAAGGTGGAGGCGGCAGGCGGCGAAGCCCGCCAGGCCCTCAAGCTGCAGATGCTGCTCGAGGTCTCCCAGAAGCTCACCGCCGAGCTCGACCTCGACCGGCTGCTCCGCGCGGTGGTCGACGTCACTTTCGAGATCATGAGCGTGGACCGGGTCACCATCGTGCTCCGGAACGAGGAGACGGGCGAGCTGGTGCCGACCATTTCCCGGAGCCGCCTCGGCGACGTGCAGCCGATGCAGATCCCGAGATCGATCGCCGACAAGGTCATGCAGGAGCTGGTGGCCGTCGTGTCGCAGAACGCTCCCGCCGACTCGCGCTTCCGGGGCCAGTCGATCCTGCTCCAGAGCGTCCGGAGCGCGATGTGCTCCCCGCTCATGGCCTCCGCCGACCGGGTGCTGGGCCTCCTCTACGTCGACAACCTCACGACGACCAACACGTTCACCGACGAGGACCTGCAGTTCCTCGTCGCGTTCAGCGGGCTGGCCGCCATCGGCATCAAGAACTCGCGCTATGCCGAGCAGATCCGGCGCGAGGCCACCGTCCGGTCCAACTTCGAGCGGTACTTCGCGCCTAACGTGGCGGCCGATATCGCGCAGCAGGATGGCGCCATCCGGCAGGGCGGCGAGCGCCGGCCGACCACCGTGCTCTTCAGCGACATCCGGGGCTTCACCGCCATCGCGGAATCCCTGGGGCCGGACGCCATCGCGCAGCTCCTGAGCGAATACTTCACGGAGATGGTCGAGGTGATCTTCGAGCATGGCGGCACGCTCGACAAGTTCATCGGCGACGCGATCATGGCTCTCTGGGGCGCGCCGATCGCCCACGTCGACGATCCCGACCGGGCGCTCCGTGCCGCGCTGGCGATGCAGCGGTCGATCGCCCGGCTCAACGAGCGCTGGGCCGGCCAGGGCCGGCCGGAAATCGGCGTCGGCATGGGCATCAACCACGGCGATGTCTTCGCGGGCAACATCGGCAGCCATCGCCGCCTGGAGTACACCGTGATCGGCGACGCGGTGAACATCGCCTCCCGGCTCTGCGCCGAGGCGGGGCCGGGAGAGATCCTGGTGAGCGAGGCGGTGCTGGGGGTCGTGCGGGAGCAGGTATCCTACGACTACCTGCCGGAAATGGCGCTCAAGGGGAAGGCACAGGTGGTGCAGGTGTACCGGGTGCGGGACGTGCAGCCTCAGCGCACCTCGCTCACCGCGGCGGTGCCGTTCCGCCCCCCCTCGAATCGATAGGCGTGCCCCGCACCCTCGAGCAGCTGGAGCACCAGCCGGATCGGCAACCCCATCACGCTGAAGAAGTCGCCGTCGATCCGCTCCACCAGCGCCGCGCCGTATCCCTGGATGCCGTACGCCCCCGCCTTGTCCATCGGCTCCCCCGTCGCGACGTAGGCCTCGAGGAAGGCGTCGTCGAGCCGCCGGAAGACGACGTTGGTCACGTCGGTCGCCTGGTGCACCGTCTCGTCGGCCACCAGCGCGACCGAGGTCACCACCTGGTGCGTGCGACCCTGCAGCTTCCGGAGCATTCGAAGCGCGTCGGCGGCGTCGAGCGGCTTCTCGAGCACCTCGTCCCGGGCGACGACCGTGGTATCCGCGCCGAGCACGAGGCGCCCCGGCACGCTCAGCGCCTTCTCGCGGGCCAGGCGCTCCACGTAGTCCACGGGCGTCTCCACCGGCCGCCGCACCTCGGGGATGTGGGATGGCACCACGCGCACCGGCATGCCCAGCATCTCGAGAAGCTGCCGGCGTCGCGGTGAAGCAGAAGCGAGAATCAGCGTCTCGCGGCTCATGCGCGGTCCAGGATGAGGGTGACGGGTCCGTCGTTGTGGATCTCGACCAGCATGTCCGCACCGAACTCGCCGGTGGCCACCTGGAGCCCCCGGTTCCGGAGCGCGGCGACAAAACGCTCGTACAGCGGGATCGCGGCCTCGGGACGGGCCGCGTCGATGAACGAGGGCCGGCGGCCCTTCGCCGCGTCGCCATACAGCGTGAACTGGCTGACCACCAGCAGGGCGCCCTGCACCTCCGCCAATCCGAGGTTCATCTTGCCCTCGGCGTCGGCGAAGAGCCGGAGTCCCGCGACCTTCTCGGCCATCCAATCTACCTGATCGCCGGTATCGCTGTGCGTGAAGCCGACCAGCAGGCAGAACCCGAGGCCGATGGCTCCGGCGATGCGGCCCTCGATGGTAACAGACGCCCGGGAGACTCGTTGCAATACAACGCGCATGGGCTCGCCAGGGGAATCGGGGAATGCCCGATTATTGTTCGGGCTGGTGGCCGCCCGGCAGGGCGGCCTGAAAGATAGACCCGGATCGAGACTGGAGCGTGCACGTGCATCTCACAGACCGCCTCGCCTTCGCCCGCCGGTATGCGCGCGTCGCCGTGGCTGACCGCCGGCAGGATATCGGACGCTGCATCGCCCCTGCCCCGCACCGGCCCGATCCGGGCACATGGCCCGACAATCGGCTGACCGTGGCGTGGCTGGGCCACGCCACGGTGCTGCTCAACGTCCTGGGCACGTCGATCGTCACCGATCCGGTGCTCGAGCGCCGCATCGGCCTGGGGCGCGGGGTCGTCAAGCTGGGACCTCGGCGGCTGATCCAGCCTGCGCTTCGGAAACGCGAGCTGCCTCGCCTGGATGCGGTCCTGCTCTCGCACGCCCACATGGACCACACCGACCTTGGCACGCTCCGCGCCATCCCGCCGGGCGTGCGGGTCGTCGTCCAGTCGGGGAATCGCGATCTCGTCCGCCGGTTCCATGCAGTGGACGAGCTCGCCTGGGGCGAGACGACCCGCATCGGCGATCTCGAGGTGGAATCGATCGAGACTCGTCATTGGGGCGCCCGGATGGTCACCGACCGGTACCGCGGCTGGGGCGGATACCTCCTCCGGAAGGCCGGCCGTACCGTCCTGTTCGGCGGCGACACGGCCTACACCGACGTCCTGTCGCGGCACGGGCAGCGCGGGGCGATCGATCTGGCCATCCTGCCGATCGGGGCCTACGACCCGTGGGTCACCAGCCACGCCTCGCCCGAAGAGGCCTGGCGGATGTTCCAGGCTCTCGGCGCCGACTACCTCCTGCCGATCCACCACTCCACCTTCCGCCTGAGCCGGGAGCCGATGGACGAGCCGATCCGGCGGCTCCTCGCCGCGGCCGGACACGAGCGACACCGGGTGGTGATCACCGAGGTGGGCCAGACCTGGTCCCTGCCGCCCGGTGGCGCGAGCGCCGTGGCCTGATGGAGAAACGAGAGGGACCCGACCGACGGGCCCCGCGCGGCGCGCAGATCCTGCACGATCCTCGGCTCAACAAGGGGACGGCGTTCACCGAGGGGGAGCGGGAGGCGCTCGGGCTCCGCGGACTCCTCCCGCCACGCGTCTTCACCCAGGAGGAGCAGGAGCAACGGATCCTGGCGAACCTGCGGCGGCTGGTGACCCCGCTGGACAAATACCTCTTCCTGGTGGCCCTGCTCGATCGCAACGAGCAGCTCTTCTACCGGACCGTCATCGACAACCTCGCCGAGCTGCTGCCGGTCCTGTACACGCCCACGGTGGGCGAGGCCTGCCGCCAGTTCGGCCTGATCTTCCGCCGGCCGAGAGGGCTCTACGTCTCCTCGCGCGACCGCGGCCGGGTCCGTGACGTCCTGCGCAACTGGCCCGACCGCCACGTCGCGGTCGTCGTGGTCACCGACGGCGAGCGCATCCTCGGCCTGGGCGACCTTGGTGCGCACGGGATGGGCATCCCGATCGGCAAGCTGACATTGTACACGGCCTGCGGCGGTCTCGACCCCGAGCGGGGGTTGCCGGTGATGCTCGACGTGGGCACCGACAACGAGGAGCTCCGAGGCGACCCGCAGTACATCGGCCTGGCCGAGCCGCGCCTGCGAGGCGACGGATACGTGGCACTGGTGGACGAGTTCATCGCGGCGGTCGGCGAGGTCTTCCCCGGCGCGCTGGTGCAGTTCGAGGATTTCGGCACCGCCAACGCGTTCGAGCTCCTGGCGCGCTATCGCGACCGGGCCTGCATGTTCAACGACGACATCCAGGGCACCGCCGCCGTGGTCCTGGCCGGCCTGCTCAACGGGGGACGGCTGACCGGCATCCCGCTCACCCGCCAGCGCGTCCTCTTCGCCGGCGCCGGTGTGGCCATCGGCGCCGCCGACCTGATCGTGGCGGCGCTCCGGCGGGAAGGAACCGGCGAGGCCGAAGCGCGAGAGCACTGCTGGTTCTTCGATCGGGACGGGCTCATTGTCGCGGGACGGCGGGGCATCGGCCCCCAGCAGGCGCGGTATGCCCACCCGCACGCGAGGTGCGCGACCTCGAGCAGGCGGTTCGCGCGCTGCGGCCGACCGCGCTCGTCGGCCTCTCGGGCCAGGGCGGGCTCTTTACCGAGCCCGTGCTCGCCGCCATGGCCGAGCTCAACCCCCGGCCGATCGTGTTCGCGATGTCCAACCCCACCTCGCAGGCCGAGTGCACCGCGGAAGCCGCCTACCGCGCCACCGGCGGCCGGGTGGTCTTCGCCAGCGGCAGCCCGTTCGCCGCGGTCCAGTGGGCCGGCCAGCGGCACGTCATTGCCCAGGCGAACAACGCGTATGTCTTCCCGGGTGTCGGGCTCGGCGTCATGATGGGGGGACTGGGACGGGTGACCGATGAGATGTTTCTCGCCGCGGCTGACGCGCTGGCGGGGCTGCTGACGCCAGCGGAGCTGGCCAGCGGCGCCGTATATCCCGGCATCACGCGGCTACGGGAGGTTTCGGTCGTCGTGGCCGAAGCGGTGGTCCGCGCCGGCACGCCGGGCAAGCCGGCGGCGACCGCCGGAGGGGAGCTCGCAACCTCGATTCGCGCCGCGCAGTATCAGCCGAAGTACCCGATGCACCTTCCCACCGCGGCGCCGTGAAGGTTCTGCACGTCATCCAAGGCGTCCAGCGGGGCGTGAGGCGCACGCCGCCTTCTATTCGACCGTCACCGACTTCGCCAGGTTCCTCGGCTGGTCCACGTTGCAGCCTCGCGCCACCGCGACGTAGTACGACAGCAGCTGCAGCGGAATGATCGTCAGGATCGGCGTCAGCATGTCGAGCGTGTCCGGGATCGTGAACGTGGCGTCGGCCAGGCGCTCGATCTCGGTGTCGCCCGCGTTGATGAGGGCGATGACCTTCCCGCCCCGCGCCTTCACCTCCTCGATGTTCGACACGATCTTCGAGTGCACCGCGTCCCGCGGCGCGATGAAGACCACCGGCATGTTCTCGTCGATCAGCGCGATCGGCCCGTGCTTCATCTCCGCCGCCGGATAGCCCTCGGCGTGGATGTAGGAGATCTCCTTGAGCTTGAGCGCGCCCTCGAGGGCCACGGGGAAGTTCACCCCCCGGCCCAGATAGAGCGCGTTCGAGGTGCTCTTGAGGAACCGCTCGGCCAGGGCTTCGATTTCGCTCCCGCGCTCGAGAATGGAGGCGATCTGCTCGGGCATCCGGCGCATCGCCTCGATGAACTGGCGCCCCTGCAGGATGCTCAGGTTGCGGAGCCGGGCCAGCCGCAGCGTCACCAGCGCGAGCGCGGCCACCTGGCTGGTAAACGCCTTGGTGCTGGCGACGCCCACCTCGGGACCGGCGTGCAGGTAGATGCCGCCGTCGACCTCGCGCGCGATGGTCGAGCCCACCACGTTGACCAAGCCGACCGTCCGGGCACCCCGCCGCTTGGCCTCGCGGACGGCGGCCAGCGTGTCGGCGGTCTCGCCGCTCTGCGAGATCCCGATCACGAGGGTCCGCTGGTCCACCACCGGGTTCCGGTAGCGGAACTCGGAGGCGTACTCCACCTCGACCGGGATCCGGGCCATCTCCTCGAGCATGTACTCGCCGATGAGCCCCGAATGCCACGACGTGCCGCACGCGGTGATGACGATCCGCTCGACCTGTTTCAGCTCGTCGTCGCTCAGGTTGAGGCCGGAGACGCGCGCGGTGCCCTCGTCGTCGAGCAGGTGGCCGCGGAGCGTGTTGCAGAGGCTTTCGGGCTGCTCGTAGATCTCCTTGAGCATGAAGTGCGGGTAGCCGTTGCGCTCCACCTGCGCCAGGTCCCAGTCGATCTGGTTCACCGGCTTGCTGATGCGAATGGACTGGAGGTTCCGCACCCGGTAGCCGTCGCGGGTGAGCACCACCAGCTCGCCGTCGTCGAGATAGACGACCGAGCGGGTGTGCTGCAGCAGGGGGGACGCGTCAGAGGCGACCCAGTACTCGTCCTCGCCCACGCCCACCAGCAGCGGGGAACCCTTGCGGGCGGCCACGAGCACACCGGGCTCGTCCGCCGAGATGAACGCCAGGCCGTACGCGCCGTCGACGTCGCGCAGCGCCTCCGCCACGGCCTCCTCGAGATTGCCCCGGTAGAACTCGCCCACGAGATGGGCCAGCACCTCGGTGTCGGTCTCGGATTTGAAGCTGTGGCCGCGCGCTTCGAGCGCCTTCCGGATGGCGTTCGAGTTCTCGATGATGCCGTTGTGGATGACGGCGATCCGGCCGGCCTGGTCGGTGTGCGGATGGGCGTTCGGCGTGGTTGGCGCGCCGTGCGTGGCCCAGCGGGTGTGCCCGATGCCCAGCGTGCCCAGGGGCATCTTTTCCTCGAGCGCCTGCTCCAGCATGCTCAGCTTGCCGGCCGCCTTCATGATCTTGAGGCCGTCGCCGTTCACGATCGCGATGCCCGACGAGTCGTACCCCCGGTACTCGAGCCGCCGGAGTCCTTCGAGCAGCAGCCCGGCCGCCTGCCGGGGTCCGATGTACCCCACGATGCCGCACATCAGGACATGAACCTCAGTGCAAGAGTTCGCGGGCCGCGCTGATCAGCGCCTCCGCATCGGTGGTCGTCGGTGCCTCGGCGATGAGCCGGACGATCGGCTCGGTGCCGGAGGGTCTCACGTGGAGCCAGCGGTCCCGCCAGGAGAGCCGGAGCCCGTCCCGGTCGTCGGCCTCCGCGTCGGGGAATCGGGAGCGGAGCTTGGCGTAGAGCGGCGGGAGCTCCGTCCCGCGTGGACCCTTCGCCTTCACGATGGTGTATCCGGGGGATGCCGCCACCAGTTGCGACACCGTAGCCCCAGACGTGGCAAGAAGATGCAAGATCAAGGCCAAGCCAAGGGGGGCGTCGCGACCGATGTGCAGCGCGGGCAGCATGACGCCGCCGTTTCCCTCGCCGCCGATCACCGCGCCCTCATCGCGGATGGTGCGCGCCACGTTGGCCTCGCCCACCGGTGCGCGGACCAGCCGGGCACCCGCGGCTCGGGCCGCGTCCTCGACGACCAGGCTGGTCGACAGGTTCACCACGACCGTGGCAGTTTTCGTCGGCCTGATGCGTCGATCCAACACAGCCCGGACGGCGAACGCCAGCGTGTAGTCCTCGCCGATCGGGCGGCCCCGCTCGTCGACGATGGCCAGCCGGTCCACGTCGGGATCGACCGCAAAGCCGATGTCGGCTCCGCTCCGGCGCACCAGCTCGCCGAGCTCGCCCAGATTCTCAGGCACCGGCTCCGGCGGCCGCGGGAAGCGGCCGTCGGCCTCGAGGTTGATGCCGCTCATGCGGCATCCCAGCCGCTCGAGGAGTGGCGGGATCGCGGACGCGCCCGCGCCGCGGACACAATCGAGCGCGACGTGGAAGCCGCGGGCGCGGATGGCCGGGACATCGATGAGCGGCAGCGCCAGGACGGCGTCCAGGTGACGCGCCACGGCCTCCCGGTCCTCGCGCAGCGTGCCGATGCCGTCCCATCCCATCCGGGGCGGCCCCGCGTCGGCCAGGGCGCGGACCCGTGCGCCGGCCTCGGCATCGAGGAAGATCCCGTCGGGGCCGACGAACTTGAGCGCGTTCCACTCGATCGGATTGTGGCTCGCGGTCAGGATCAGGCCGGCGCCGGCGTGGTGGTGTTCCACGGCCACCTGCACGGTCGGGGTCGGCACCACGCCCACGTCGATGACGTCGACGCCCGCCGACATCAGCCCGGCGGCCGCCGCGTAGGTGAACATGGCGCCGCTCGTCCGCGCATCGCGCCCGAGGACCACCGCCGGTCGCGCCCCGGCCCCCGGCGGCACGCCCGCGGAGGTCCGGACCCAGGCGCCCAGCGCGGCGGCGTACCGAGCCACGAGCTCGGGCGTGAGATCGGTGCCGACGTGCCCCCGCATGCCGGAAACGCTGATCATCAGGGTGTCGGACATCAGGACCGGATCTGGACGGGCGTCAGAGGGAGATCGGCAGGACCGAGATGTCGTGGAACGCGCGCTGGAACGCGTCGACGACCTCGGGATCGAAATGCGTCTTCATGCACCGCCGCAGCTCGTCGACCGCGTCCGCCGGTGTCCGGGACGGGCGATAGGCGCGGTTCGTGGTCATCGCGTCGAACGCGTCCACCACCGCCACGATGCGCGCCTCCGCCGGGATCTGCGCCCCGGCCAGGCCGTCGGGGAAGCCGCGGCCGTCCATGCGCTCGTGGTGCGAGCGCACGATGCGCAACACCGTCGGTGACTCGGCGAGGGCCGGCGCCAGGATGCGCTCCCCCAGCGCGGCGTGTCCCTTGATGTGCTCGAACTCGTCCGGCGTGAGCGG
The DNA here is from genome assembly GCA_963815515.1 of uncultured Gemmatimonadales bacterium. GTDB lineage: Bacteria > Gemmatimonadota > Gemmatimonadetes > Gemmatimonadales > GWC2-71-9 > CAVVWJ01. Next base: position 756,207 of record CAWFGP010000003.1, on the reverse strand, counting down.
TCCCGGCTTGTTGAGGATGTCCTCGCGGGTTCCGATCTTTCCGATGTCGTGGAGCTCGCCGCCGAGCCGGAGAAATTCCAGCCGCTCGCCAGTGTACCCCAGCTGCACGGCGGTCTTCACCGCGTAGCGGCTCACCCGCGTCGAGTGGCCGCTGGTATAGGCGTCCTTGGCCTCGAGCGCGTGCACCAGCGTCTGCACACCATTGATCAGGGACTGCTTGTTGCGACGGTCGAGCTCCCGAACGCGGCTCTCGAGATGCTGCTGATAGAACCGATTCTGGAGCACCAGGTCCCGCTTTTCCAGCGCCTTGTCCACTCGCGCCCGCACCTCCTCCACCAGCACCGGCTTGGAGATGTAGTCGAGCGCGCCGAGCTTGAGGCACTCGACCGCGGTGGCGACCTCCGCCACGCCGGTGAGCATCACGAACGCCGTGTCGGGATAGAGGCGGAGCGCCTCGCGCAGGAAGGTGACGCCGTCCATCTCGGGCATGTAGATGTCCGAGATGACGAGCGGCACCTCACCCTGGCTCTCCAGCATCGCGAGCGCTTCGGCCCCCGATGAAGCTTCGAGCGTCGCCAGGCCGTGCGCCTGGATGACACGGGCGAGTGAATGGCGCACCTGGGCGTCGTCGTCGACTACGAGGCAGTGTGCGCTGGCCGGGGCGGGGGACGGAGAAGACACGCCCCGAAGGTAACCGTAAACCGCCCCCCTCTACAACCGCGCGGCCCGCGCCATTACGCTTCTCCGACCCTCACCTTGCGGCCCGCGATGACCCGCATTCTGCTCCACGATCACGACCATCGGTTCGCCACGCGTTCAGTGCATGCCGGCCAGGTACCCGAGCCGCTCTCCGGCGCGGTCATGACGCCCATTTATCAGACATCGACCTACGTCCAGGAGGGTCTGGGCCGACACAAGGGATATGAGTACGGGCGCACCCAGAACCCCACCCGGGAAGCGCTCGAGCGCAACATCGCCGCGCTCGAAGGCGGCACCCACGGCTTCGCTTTCGGCTCCGGGCTCGCGGCGCTCGACACCCTGCTCAAGCTCCTTCGCAGCGGCGATCACGTCGTCTGCGGCGAGAACGTGTACGGCGGCACCCACCGGCTGATGGAGCGGGTGTACAGCGAGCTCGGGCTCAGGTTCACCTTCGTGGACATGCGGGACATCGGCCTGGTGGAGCGGGCGCTGACGCCGGCCACGCGGATGGTCTACTGCGAGACGCCCACCAACCCCATGATGAACCTGGTGGACCTCGCCGCCGTCGGCGACCTCACCCAGGCCCGCGGGCTCCTCTACGTGGTCGACAACACGTTCGCCACGCCGTACTTCCAGCGGCCGCTCGAGTTCGCCGCGGACATCGTGCTGCACTCGACCACCAAGTACCTGAACGGCCACAGCGACATGGTCGGCGGGCTGCTGGTGACCAGGCGCGACGATCTCGCCGAGCGGATCGGGTTCCTCCAGAACGCCGCCGGCGCGGTCCCGGGCCCGATGGACTGCTGGCTGGCGCTGCGGGGCATCAAGACGCTCCCGCTCCGGATGCGGCAGCACGACGCCAACGGCCGGCGCATCGCCGAGTGGCTGGGACACCGGTCGGACGTGGCGAAGCTGTACTATCCCGGCCTCCCGTCGCACCCGCAGCACGAGCTCGCCTGCCGCCAGATGACCGGCTTCGGGGGGATGATCTCACTGGACCTGGGCGAGGCCGGCCGGGCGCGGCGGTTCGTGGAGGCCACTCGGATCTTCGCCTTGGCGGAATCGCTCGGCGGGGTGGAGAGCCTGATCGGCCACCCGGCCAGCATGACCCACGCGTCCGTCCCGCCCGCCATGCGGCTGGCCATGGGCCTCACGGACAGCCTGGTCCGGTTGAGCTGCGGGGTGGAGGACTCCGAGGACCTGATCGAGGATCTCGACCGGGCGTTCGCCGCCGCCTAGTCTCAAAGTGAAACCTCGGGGCGAGCCACCCGTAAGGCCCCGCACCTCCAACCCGAGCCGGCCATGAGCACCTCCCTGCCCGCCCAGCGCCCGCGTCAGACCTTTCCCCAGATCTCCGGTGTCTCCTGGGAGCACCCGGCCGATCGCGCCGCGCTGCAGGCGTTGCGGTCGGTCCCCGGAGTAGACGAAGTCATCCGGAAGACGCTCGCGCTGCTGGGCGGCGAGCGGGGTGTGCGGCTCCTGTTCCAGGGCAACGCCGTGCGAGTGGGGCCGGCGCAGTTTCCCAAGCTCTGGCACCTGCACAACGAGGCGGTCACGACCTTCGACTGGCCCACGGTGCCCGAGCTGTACGTCTCCCAGACGCCGTTCTTCAACGCCGGAGCCTACGGCATCGACCAACCGTTCATCGTGGTTCACTCGGCCGCGCTCGAGCTGCTCGACGACGACGAGCTGCGGGTGCTGATGGCCCACGAGCTGGGCCACGTGATCAGCGGGCACGCGCTCTACCGCACCATCGCCGCCATCCTCGCCCTCATCAGCCTCGGCGCGCTCCCCATGCTCGCCAGCCTGGCCGTGCTTCCGGTCCGCCTGGCTTTTCTCGAGTGGTCCCGGAAATCGGAGCTGTCGGCGGACCGCGCCGGCCTGCTGGGCGCGCAGGACATCGTGGCGGCGCACCGGCTCGACATGAAGATGGCCGGCGGCGGCCGCGGCGAGGGCTTCCGCGGGCAGCTCAATGTCGACGCGTTCATGCAGCAGGCCCACGAGTACGCCACGAGCGGCGAAGGCCTGGACGTCGTCTACAAGCTGCTCAGCACCCTGGCGCTCACGCATCCGATGCACACCGTCCGGGCCGCGGAGCTCCAGCGCTGGGTGTCGAGCGGTGAATACGACCGGATCCTCCGCGGCGAATACGCGCGGCGGGGCCCGGAGACCACCGGCCGGCCGCTGCGGGACGACATGTCGGCCGCCGGCAACTACTATGCGGGCGAGGCGCGGGAGCTCGCCACCCAGGTCGCGGACGCGGCCAAGCGCGCCGCCGAGCGCGCGCGCGACGCGTTCCGGAACGCCCAGAAGTCGTGAGGCTGCTGGTCATCGGCGGAGGCGGACGGGAGCACGCCCTCTGCTGGGCCCTCCGGCGCGAGAACCCGGACGCGGATCTCTACTGCGCTCCCGGCAATCCCGGCACTGCCGCCCTGGCGAGAAATCTGCCCATCGCTGCCGACGACCTCGACCGGATCGCCGACGCGGCCGACATGCACGGCATCGACCTCACCGTGGTCGGCCCCGAAGTGCCGCTGGCTCGCGGGCTGGCGGACCGCCTCCGGGCGGAGGGGCGCGCGGTATTCGGGCCGAGCGCGGCGGCCGCGCAGCTCGAGGCCTCCAAGGCCTACTCGAAGGAAGTGATGCACGCCGCCGGCATCCCCACCGCCACCAGCCGCACCTTCACCGAGCTCCGCCCCGCCCTCGACTACGTCGACCGCCATTCCGAGCCGTTAGTCGTCAAAGCCTCGGGCCTCGCGGCCGGCAAGGGCGCGGTCGTCTGCCTCACGCGCGGCGAAGCCGCCGCGGCGGTCCGCGCCATGCTCGGCGATCGCGTCTTCGGCGACGCGGGAGCGACCGTCGTCATCGAGGCGTTCCTCGAGGGCGAAGAGATCTCGGTTCTCGCGATCACCGATGGCCGGGACGTCGAGCTGCTTCCGGTCTCGCAGGATCACAAGCGCCTGCTCGAGGGGGACGCGGGCCCCAACACCGGGGGCATGGGGGCGTACAGTCCCGTCGCGGTCGCGACGCCCGCGCTGCTGGCGCGGGCGCGCGCGGAGGTCCTGCTGCCGGCGCTCGAGGAAATGCAGCGGCGGGACACGCCCTACACCGGCGTGCTGTATGCCGGACTGATGGTCGATCGCGGCGGAACGCCGTGGGTGGTGGAGTTCAACTGCCGCCTGGGCGATCCCGAGACGCAAGTCGTGCTGCCGCTGCTGGAGGGGGGCCTGACCGACGCGCTCTGGAAGGTGGCGCATGGAGAAGGCGTGGCGCCGATCGCCCGCCGGACCGGTGAGGCGTCGGTGACGACGGTGCTGGCCTCCCGGGGATATCCGGACCGGCCCGAGCAGGGCGCTGCCATCCGGATACCCGAGCAGCTGCCGACGGGCGTCACGGTCTTCCACGCGGGCACCGCGCGGGGGCCGGATGGCGTGCTGCGGGTCAACGGGGGACGCGTGCTCAACGTGACGGCCGTGGCAGCGAGCTTTCCGGAGGCGCAGCGGCTCAGTCGGGAGGCCGCCGAGGCGATCGAGTACGAGGGGAAGGTCTTCCGGCGCGACATCGGCTGGCGGGAAGCGGCGCGGGTGGCGGTGAGGGCCTGACGTCGCCCTGATTTCGTCGTCCCTCGCGGCGCTCGGGATGACGGAGACTCAGGATGAGGGAGATCCGTTGAGCCCATCCTCCTGCGCCGACCCTCCCCGTTAGATTTGGGAGCGATGCCCGAGCTCCCCGAAGTCGAAACCATCGTTCGCGACATCCGCCCCGCCCTCGTCGGCCGTCAGCTCGGCCGAGTCTCGCTGAGCCACGACGACATTCTGAGCGGGGTGACCCGCCGGACGCTGTTGCGCGGCCTGAACGGCGCCACCGTGCAGTCCGTGTTCCGCCGAGCCAAGCACGCAGTGCTCGACCTCGGTACCCGCCGCCTCGTCGTGCAGCCCGGCATGACCGGCTCGCTCATCGTGTACGACCACCCTCTCACGGATGACGAGCGCCGCTACGCGGTGCTGCGCGCGCCGCTCGATGACGGACGGGAGCTCGTCTATCGCGATGTCCGCCGCATCGGGAAGCTGCGATTGCTCGACGCCGCCGGCTGGCGCCGCTACACCGAAGCGATCGGCCCCGAGCCGCTCGAGCCCGACTTCACCGCCGACCGGCTCGGCAGCGCTCTTGGCCGCTCGCGCCAGGCGGTGAAGAAGGTGCTCATGGATCAGCGGCACCTGGCCGGCGTCGGCAACATCTACGCGAACGAGGCGCTGTTCGCGGCGGGGATCGACCCGTCGAAGCCGGCGCGGAAGCTCACGCCCGACGACCACCGCCGGCTGCACGCGGAGATCCGGCGCATTCTGGAGGCGGCCATCGCGTCCAACGGCACGACCGTGAGGGATTACCGCACCGGCACCGGCGAGCCCGGCAATTTCCAGCTGGAGCTGCTGGTCTACGGCCGGGAAGGCGAGCCGTGCCGTCGCTGCGGCACGCGGCTCGCCGGGACGCACTTGATCGACGCACGCATCTCCGTCTTCTGCCATCGCTGCCAATCGTGAGCTCCACCCGCCGCGCACAGCGGGCCGTCCCGCTTCCCGCCACCGACCTCGAGCAGCTCCGCCAGCGCGTCCGCGCGCTGGCGGAGAACCGGCCGGCCGTCTACCGGATGACGGACGCCATGGGCCGGGTGATCTATGTCGGGAAGGCCAAGCGGCTCCGCACCCGGCTGCTCACGTATTTCCGCGCGGCCTATCCGGACGACAAGGCGGCGCGGATTCTCTACGCCGCGGGCGACATCGCCTGGGACTACGTGCCGAGCGAGTTCGCGGCGTACCTCGGCGAGCTCCGGCAGATCCGGAAGTTCCGACCGTACTTCAACCATCGGGGCAACGTCACGCGCCGGAGCGTGCTCATCAAGATCTCGAGCGACCTCGCGCCGCGGGTGTATGCCGGGGCCACCGTGGCCCGGGACGACGCGCGCTGCTACGGTCCGTTCCGGTCGATGGCGCGGACCCTCGAGGCGGTCCGGACGCTCAACGACCTGCTCGGGCTCCGCGACTGCAAGGCCGAGATGCCCGCGGTATTCGCCGGCCAGGCCGATCTGTTCGATCAGCCACTGCAGGCGGGATGCATGCGCCACGAGTTCGGCGTCTGCAGCGGACCGTGCGCGGGCTTCGTGGCGCAACTGGATTATCGCCGGCGGGTCGAGACGGCCATGGCCTTTCTCGAGGGCCGGACCATCCAGCCGATCGACCGCGTGGTCCAGGCGATGCAGGGCGCCGCGGCGGAGGCCCGCTTCGAGGTGGCGGCCCGCTGGCGCGAGAAGTTCGAGCAGCTGGAGTGGCTCCTCGCCGCCACCAGCCGCGCCCGCTCCGCCCGCGACCTCCTCACCTTCGTCTACCGCGACCCCGGCGATTTCGGCGACGACCGCGTCTACCTCGTCCGCCAGGGCGTCGTGCGGGCGTCCTTCCCGTATCCCAATACGCCCATCGAGCACGAGGCCTTCCGCGCCGTGGTGGCCGAGGAGGCGGCCAGGCCTTCTCCACCGGTGGGCCCACTCCCGCTCGAGGCCATCGACGAGATCCTGCTGCTCATGTCCTGGTTCCGGGCCCACCCGGAGGCGCTGCGCCGGACGTCCCCGTATGCCGAGTGGGCCGCCTGAGCGACAGTCGGGGGCCTTAGGACGGGCCGAGCGTCCGGATCAGGGGACGGCTCTTCGGGACCGCCAACGTAACGCCTTCCAAGTCAGCACGTTAGCAACCTGCATTTTGTGGCACCCCACCTGCCTGATCCTCCATTGTTGCGCGCTCTGCGCAGCCACCCACTCGTTTGCGGGAGGTCATATGCTCCACCGAATCCTCTGGGCAGGCGCCGTCGCCGGCCTCGCCGTCTCGACGCCGTTGGCCGCCCAGCAGCGCTCCGTCGGTCCCTCGTTCGGCATCACCCCCTACGCAGGGTACATGAAGTTCGGAAATCTCGTCTCCGGTCCGCTCGGCACGAGCGTGCGGAACGCCGGCGCGGCGGTCTACGGCGCCGAAGCGACGCTCGGATTCACGCGGGCGATCGCACTCGTGGGCAACGTGGCGTACACCCAGCCGGGACTCGAGATCGGCGCGCCGCTGATCGGCGGGGTGTCGGTCGGACAGAGCTCGGTGCTGCTGTACGACGCCGCGCTCCGGCTGCGGGTGCCGGTCGGTATGGGCGGGCTGCCGGTCTCGCCGTTCGTCCAGGGCGGGGCCGGTTACGCGCGGCAGTCGTTCGACATCGGGCCGGCGTCGACGCATTCCACCAACTTCGCCTATAACGTCGGCGCCGGGGCCGACGTGGCGCTCGCCCCGCGGTTCGGCCTGCAGTTCATGGTCAAGGATTACATCGGAAAGTTCGATGCGCAGGAGGCGACGGGGCTGAACGTCGACACCAAGACGACGCACAGCTTCGCGGTGAGCGCGGGACTGCGGCTGGGGTTGTAAAGAGCTGGCCAAAGCCCGTCACCCTGAACGAAGTGAAGGGGGCCATGTCTGGTTATGCCCCCTTCGCTGCGCTCAGGGTGACTCCGCCTCAGGGTAACTCCAGCGGCACCCACAGCGCCCCTGGAACACGAGCAGCAGTGAAGCGACGGAGACGAGCAGCGGTCTAGTCCGGATCCAGCGGCGTCAGCGGCACCAGGCGACCGCGCGGCGGGATGCCAGGCTCGAGCTCCAGGATACCCACGGAGGCCGGCAGGTCGAAGCGCCGCGGCCCGGCGCCGCCGGGGTTCATCACCGTCACCACGACGTCGACCAGCGTGAGCAGCGGGCGGTGGGTGTGGCCGTAGACGATGATCTCGGCGTCGGGGAACTCGGCCTGCAGCCGCTCGGGCGTCGGGCTGCCGAGCTGGTCGCCATGGGTGACGACGATGGTGAAGCCGTCGAGCTCGACGGTGGCGACGGCCGGGAGCCGTTCACGGAGTTCCCGGCCGTCGGTATTGCCGTAGACCGCCGTGACCGGCGCGATGGTCGCGAGCTCCTCGAGTATCGACGCCGGTCCGACGTCACCCGCGTGCAGGATATGGTCGACCTCGCGGAACACCTCGAACACCTCGGGGCGAAGCAGGCCGTGCGTATCCGCGATGACGCCGATACGCGCCATCAGGCGTCGTCTCCCGTCCAGCGGCGGGCGATCTCGATATCGAGATCCAGCTGGTCGAGCACGCGCTGGACGATGAAATCCACCAGCTCGGCCACCCTCGAGGGCCGGTGGTAGAAGCCGGGCGCGGCGGGAATCACGACAGCCCCGGCCTCGGTGACCGTCACCAGGTTCCGCAGGTGGATCAGGGAGAGCGGCGTCTCGCGCGGCACGAGCACGAGCTTCCGCCGCTCCTTGAGGGTCACGTCCGCGGCGCGCTCGACGAGAGACCGGCTGGTGCCGGCGGCGATGGCCGCGACGGTCCCCATCGAGCAGGGGCAGATCACCATGCCGCGAGTTCGCTGCGAGCCCGAGGCCGGCAGCGCGCCGCGATCGCCGTCGGGAAAGCTCGTCACCGAGCGCCAGTCTCCGCCCGTGGCCTCCCGCAGCGCGTCCAGCGTCTCGATGCCGCACTCGTCGCGCAGCAGCCGCATACCGTGGCTCGAGGCCACGAGCCACACCGGTACCTGGTTCCGCGCCAGCACGTCGAGCAGGCGCACCCCATAGGGCGCCCCCGAGGCGCCGGTGAGCGCCACGACCACCGGATGACGCGTCACTGTCCCCTCCGGTTGGGCGTTGGAGAGCGAACGGGATGCCTGGGTGCCGGAGGCTGGCGGCGGCCGGCGTGGTGACTTGGGCGGCTCGTCTGCCGCTCGGCGCTTGTCCGGCGGCCGAGGGGTGGACCGCTGCTTCATCGCACGAGCCGATCGATCAGCGCGAACGCGAACACCGTGACGCTCATGACGCCGTTCATGGTGAAGAAGGCGGCGTCGAGACGCGAAAGGTCTCCGGGCCGGACGAGTTGGTGCTCGTAGACGAGGATGCCGGCGGCCACCACCAGCCCCGTGAAATACCACGCCCCGAAGCCCGCGCCCCACCCGAACAGCGCCAGCGCCGGAATCGTCACACCGTGGAGCAGCTTGGCCAGCAGGATGGCGCGCCGCTCGCCCAGGCGGACGACGGCGCTCCGGAGCCCCTGCTCCCGGTCGAAGCCGGCGTCGGGCAGCGCGTAGAAGATGTCGAAACCGGCGACCCAGGTGGCCACCGCCAGCGACACCGCGAGCAGCAGCCAGGCGGGATCGCTCCAACGCCCCATCACCGCCAGATAGCCCCCGACCGGCGCGATGGCGAGGCTCATGCCCAGCCAGAGATGAGGCCACCAGGTGAACCGCTTCGCGAGACTGTAGATCAGCACCCAGCCGAGGGCGACGGGACTGAGGCGGAGGCAGAGCGGGTTGAGCAGGCCGGCGACGACCACGAAGAGCGCCGCGGCTACGACGATCGAGATCCAGGCCTGCGCGGGCGTGAGGGCCCCGCGCGGGAGCTCGCGGTTCTGCGTGCGCGGATTCCGCGCGTCGAACCGAAGGTCGGCGACGCGGTTGAACCCCATCGCCGCCCAGCGGGCCGCGGAGAACGCCAGGACCACGAGCACGACGGCGCGCGGCGTCACCGGGGCCGCCCGGGAGGCGGCCAGCACACCGAGCAGCGCGAAGGGGAGTGCGAAGAGCGTATGCGGCAGCTTGACGAAGTTGACGTAGCGGACGAGCAGGGACTCGCCGGCGAACGTCTGCCCCTCGCGCGCCGGGGAGGTCACAGGCGGATGCCGAGCTGCGGCCAGATCTCGTCCACCCGGCGCCTGGTCTCGGCGTCCATGGTGATGAGGTCCGGCCATTCGCGGGTGAAGCCCTCCTCCTTCCACTTCTTCGTGGCGTCGATCCCCATCTTGCTGCCGTAGGTGAACTCGCGGCTCGCGTGATCGAGTACGTCCATCGGGCCCATCGTGAAGCGGACGTCCCGCTCGGGATCGATGTTGTTGAGCGCGATCCACCAGGCCTCGTCCGGATTGCGGACGTTGACATGCTTGTCGACGATGATCAGCACCTTCGCCAGGGACATGAGCCCCTGGCCCCAGAGGGCGTTCATCACCTTGTACGCCTGCCCGGGATACTGCTTGTCGATGGAGACGAAGACCAGGTTGTGAAAGATGCCGGCGGCCGGCATGTGGTAGTCGACGATCTCGGGCACGGTCAGCTTGAGGAGCGGCAGAAAGATCCGCTCGGTCGCGTGCCCCAGATAGTAGTCCTCCATTGGCGGCGGGCCGACCAGCGTAGCCGGATAGATCGGATCGCGCCGTGCGGTAATGGCCGTGACGTGCACCAGCGGATAATAGTCGGCGAGCGAGTAGTAGCCGGTGTGGTCGCCGAACGGGCCCTCGAGCACCAGCGGCTCGGCCGGATCGATGTAGCCCTCGAGCACGAGCTCGGCTTCGGCGGGAACCTCGAGGTCGCAGGTGACGGCGTGGGCCAGCTCGACCGGCTCCCGCCGCAGAAAGCCGGCGAAGATGAACTCGTCGATCGTCGGCGGGAGCGGGGCCGAGCCGGAGTAGATGCTCGCCGGGTCGCCGCCGAGCGCGATGACGACGGGCATGCGCTCGCCCTTCGCCGCCATCTCGCGCCAGTGGGCGGCGCCGACCTTGTGGCGCTGCCAGTGCATCGCGAGCGTGTCGCGGCCGAGCACCTGGACCCGGTACATGCCCACGTTCCGGATGCCGCGCGTGGGATCGGTCGTGATGACCATCGGCAGCGTGATGTAGCGGCCGCCGTCGCCGGGCCAGGTGGTGAGGAACGGGATCTGCTCGAGGTCGACGGCGTCGCCCCGGAGAATGACCTCCTGGCAGGGCGGGCGCCCGCTCTTCACCCGCGGCGGGAACTTGCCGATCTCGGCCAGCTTGGGGAGCATGGCGAGCTTGCCGAAGAGCCCCTCGGGCACCTTGAGGTTGAGCAGCTCCGAGATGCGGCCGCCGATGCTGTCGAGGTCGTCGACGCCGAGCGCGAGGCACATCCGGCGCATCGAGCCGAACAGGTTGATGGCCACCGGCTGCGCGCTCCGGGCGCCGCCGTCGAGCAGCACGTGCTCGAACAGGAGCGCGGGACCTCCGCCGGGGCTCTTCATGCAGCGGTCGGCGATTTCGGCGACCTCGAGGCGCGCGCGCACCGGGTGAGTGACGCGCACGAGCTCGCCGAGCTTGTCGATGGCCTTGATGAAGTCGCGGAGGTTGTCGAGGGGCATGGGGCTCCGAGTCGAGATCCGGGTGTAGGCGTTCGGGGAGTCACCCTGAGCGGAGCGAAGGGGGCATGCCTGGAGGCATGGCTCCTTCGCTGCGCTCAGGATGACTCGACGGTGGGTGAATCCGGCCCGTGCGCGTCCCCACGTGCAGCGCGCACACGCCGCCCATGAACAGGCGATAGGATACCCCGTCGAATCCCTGCGCCGCGAGCCGTCGCGCCAGCTCGGCCGGGCTGGGGAACGCGATCGTCGAAACTGGTAACCACGTATAGGCGGTCGTATGTTTCGAGATTCGCCGGCCGATCCACGGCATCACACGCCGGAAGTAGAACTCGTACAGCCGGCGGAGTCCCGGCTGGGGCGGCAAGCTCATTTCCAGGATCACCAGGCGGCCGCCGGGCCGGAGCACCCGAGCCGCCTCGGCGAGCCCCGCATCGAGGTCCACCAGGTTCCGCACACCCCAACCGACCATCGCCCCGTCGAACGCGGCATCCGGGAATGGCAGCTCGAGCGCATCGGCCGCCACCGGCGCCAGGCCCGCGGCCTTGTCGCGCCCGAGCCGGAGCATCGTCGGCACGAAATCGGCGGCGACGATCCGCCCCCGGAATCCGGGCCGCCGAGCGAGGGTGGCCGCGAAGTCGAGCGTGCCGGCACAGAGGTCGAGGTAGATTCCGTCCGGTTTCCGCTCCCACCCCAGCCGTCCGACCGCGTACCGTCGCCAGCCCCGATCGAAGCGCAGGCTGATGATGCGGTTGAGACGATCGTAGGTGGGCGCGATGGCGGTGAAGACGTCCCGGACGTAGGCCCGTTTCTCGGGCCCGCCCGAGACCGGTAACTCACGATCCGAGGCTAACATAGGCGCTCAATGTAGTCCGGCGGCGAGACCGTTGGCAAGGCGGCCGCCGGGTGGCTGACACCCCCGAGTGGGTCCGGCTCAGCGATCAGGAGGTCGTCCTCATGGCCCGCGCGGGCCGCGAGGCGGCCTACCGCGAGCTGATCCGCCGCTACGAGCGGCCGATCTTCGCGCTGCTGTTCCGCATGGTGCGGGACCGCGAGCTGGCGGAGGACCTGTCGCAGGAGACCTTCATCAAGGCGCTCAACGCGATCGAGTCCTATCGCCCGGAGTTCAAGTTCTCCTCCTGGATCTTCAAGATCGCCAACAACGCGGCGATCGATCACCTGCGCCGGCGTGAGCTCGACACGCTCTCGCTCGACGGTTCGCCCCACGCCGAGACGCCCGAGGCGATGCAGGCCACGGCGCTCCAGATCGGCGCGCGGCAGGAGTCGCCCCTCGACACGGTGGAGGCGAAGGAGCTGGGCGGCGCCATCGAGATCGCCATCGGACGGCTGCGGCCGGAGTACCGGTCGTGCATCCTGCTCCGGCATGTGGAGGGGCGCGCCTACGAAGAAATCGCGGAGATGCTCGACCTCCCGCTGGGCACCGTGAAGACCTATATCCATCGGGCCCGGAACGAGCTGCGGCAGGCCCTGGCCCACCTCAAGGAAGAATGAAACCTCCCCCGCTCCCTCACCGTAGGAGGGTCCACTTATGACCCCTGTTTCCGGGCCCCATCTCACGCCGGACGACTTCGACGCGTGGCTCGCCGGTGCGCTCGCCCCGGCGTCGGAGGACCATCTCGCCCGGTGCCTGGTCTGCCGGGAGCGCGCGGAGACCGAGCGCGAAATCGTCGAGCTGCTCCGCGCGCTGCCGCTCATGAGTCCCGCGCCGGGGTTCGCCGAGCGGGTGATGGCGCGGGTCTCGATTCCCCAGCCGCTCGCCGTGTCCACCTTCGCGTTGCTCCGGAACCGCATCTTCGCCACCCGCCGCTCGATGGCGCTGGCCGCGTCGCTGCTGGTGCTGCTGGCCGGCTCGATGACCGGGAGTGTGGTCTGGACGCTGGGCCATCAGGACACGCTCGCGGCACTTGGCGGCTGGCTCACGGCCCAGGCCGGCCAGGCCGCCTGGCTCGGCCTCCGCGGGGTGGCCTCGAACTTCATGGAGCAGCCCTGGTTCGCCGGGTTGAAGGCGTTGGCGGCGCATCCGGGCCGTCTCGGGCTCGCCTCCGCGCTCGCGCTCACCGCCTACCTCGGCGGTGTCCTGGCGCTCCGCCGCCTCCTGGCTCTGCCCGCGCAGCAGGTGGCCCATGCGAGCGCTTAGCCGGCTGCTTCGGGCGGTGGCGCTGCTGTCGATCCTCGCTCCATCTGCCGCCTTCGCCGACGCCCTGAGCGATCCCGCCGGCTCCCGTACGGTGCAGTTGGTTCATGGCTTCTGGTCGCTCGTCACCGATGCCGCCACCCGACCCGGCGACGGCGACGACCTCCAGGCGCCCCATCCCGCGCCGCAGGCGATTCCTCCCGGCGGCAAGGACGAGCCCGCGGTTTCCCTCGACGACCTGAGCCAGCCGACGGCCATCGAGTCGCGCCTCAGGGACGCGCTCCGCCGGCGCGACGGGGGGGTCCGCGTCACCGTGACCAACGGCGCCGCCCGCATGGGCGACTTCAGCATCGGCTCCAACGAAACCAAGTCCGGTCAACTGCTCGTGGTGCAGGGCACCGCCGACATCTACGGCAAGCTGCTCGGCAACCTCGTCACCGTCGATGGCGACGTGGTGATCCACGCCGGCGGCGTCGTCTCGGGGGACATCCTCACGCTTGGCGGCGAGGTGCGCGACGAGGGCGGTGAGATCGGCGGGGAGGTCCGGACGTTCCGCACCTCCTCCGTCCTCGCCACCCCGCTCCCGGTTCAGGGCGCAGCGCCGCCCACGGCGATCGAGACCGTATTCCGGCGGATGGCAGGCGTGGTGGGCGTCTTTCTCACGCTCGGCGCGCTCGGCTTCGGCCTGGTGATGTTCGGGCGGCCCAACCTCGAAGTCGTGTCGGACACCGTGTCGCACTCGTTCGGGCGTGCGTTCGCCGCCGGCCTCCTGGGCCAGCTGCTGCTGCTCCCCACGTTCGGCATGCTGGTGGTGGGCCTGATCCTCAGCGTGGTGGGCATCGTGCTGCTGCCGTTCGCGGTGGTGGTTTACGCGCTGCTGGTGATCGTCGGCGTGGTCGGCGGCTACCTGGCCGTGGCGCACTCGATGGGCGAGACGTACACTCGGCGCCGGCTCGCCCTCGGCGCCATGATCGGCTCGCCCAACAGCTACCGCTACCTGCTTGTGGGTTTGGGCGCGCTGGCGGCGTTCTGGGGAGCGTGGTCGGTCTTCGGGTGGGTACCGGTGGCCGGTGACCTGATCCGCGGCGCGGCCATCCTGGTGACCTGGCTGCTCGCCACCGCCGGTTTCGGTGCGGCGCTCCTGAGCCGGGCCGGGATCCGCGAGAATTTCGCGGGGCGTCTCCTCCCGCCCGAGGCGCTCACCGACGAATACCTCTGGGCCACCCCGCAGTACGGCGTCACCGCCGCCAGGCGCCCCGGCTCACGAACGCCCACGCGGGGCCTCTGATGCGCCGGGTACTGCTCTCGCTTCTGGCGCTCGCGCTCGGGGCGTCCGGCGCCGCCGCACAGTCGATGCGCCCCTTCAGCACCTACCGCCAATGGCATGGCGAGACCCGGCTCGACGCGCGGCTGGAGTATGCCGCCGGGGCGTTGCGCCTCGCCGCCGGCCGCCCGAACGAGCTCTATCGGATGGACGTGCTCTACGACGGTGAGCGCTACGTGCCGGTAAGCGCGTTCGACGCGGCGCGCGGCGGGGTCGCGCTCGGGCTCCGTGCGTCGGGCGAGGGCGGTCTCCGAGTCGTGTCCAGGAGTCAGCTCCGCCAGACGGCCTCGGTGACCTTTTCGCCCCGGAGCGATCTGGCGCTTGCGGTGACCCTCGGCGCGGTCGACGGCGACCTCGAGCTGGGCGGTCTCCGCCTGACCGATCTCAAGCTCGAAGCCGGCGCGAGTCGCGCCACCGTGCGCTTCTCGCAACCCAACGCCGCGCGCTGCCGCGCCGCCACCCTCACCGCCGGTGCGGCGGAGCTGTCGGTGCTCGGCCTGGGCAACAGCCGATGCGACCGCATCACGTTCGAGGGCGGTGTGGGCCGGGTGACGCTCGACTTCGGCGGGACCTGGACCTCGAGCTCGCAGGTCGCGGTGAAGATGGCGCTGGGCGAGGTGGCGCTGCGCCTGCCGCGCGGAGTCGGGGTGCGGATCACGCTGGACAAGTTCCTTGCCAGCTTCGAGCCGCAGGGCATGGTGCGGCGCGGGACCAGCTATCTCTCGCCCGGCTACGACCAGGCGACCCGCCATCTCGACATCGACGTGACGACGGCGATCGGCGGGGTGACGGTCGACTGGCTGGAGTAGTAGCTTCCGGCATGTCCCCGCTGGAGACGCTGGGCTTCGCGCTCGGCACCTCGTTCGCTTCCGGACTCAACCTCTACGCCACGGTGGCAGCCGCGGGACTGTTCGAGCGGTTCGGGATCATCCATCTCCCCGAGCCGCTCCAGGTGCTGGCGCACCCGATGGTCCTGGGTGTCGCGCTCGCCCTCTTCGTGATCGAGTTCGTAGCGGACAAGATCCCGTACGTGGACAGCGTGTGGGATGCGGTGCACACCTTCATCCGGCCGCCGGCGGCCGCCTTTCTCTCTTACAGCGCCTTCGCCGGCGGCGTCCCCGAGCAATGGAAGATCGGCGCCGCGCTGCTCGCCGGCAGCGTCGCGCTCACTTCCCACGGCGCGAAGGCCACCACCCGCGCGGCGGCCAACGTGAGCCCCGAGCCGGTGAGCAACTGGACGTTGAGCCTGGCCGAGGACTCGATCGCGGTGTTCCTCGCGTGGTTCGCGGCGGCGCATCCGGTGATCACGGTAGGGCTCACGGCCGTGCTCGTGATCCTGGCGATCCTGCTGATCTGGCGGTTGTTCCGGTTCTTCCGACAGGTCGTGTCGCGGTTCGGGAAGCGGCCGAGCGGGGCGGAGGCGGCCGCGACGCCG
Organism: uncultured Gemmatimonadales bacterium; assembly: GCA_963815515.1. Lineage (GTDB taxonomy): Bacteria > Gemmatimonadota > Gemmatimonadetes > Gemmatimonadales > GWC2-71-9 > CAVVWJ01. Next base: position 740,382 of record CAWFGP010000003.1, on the reverse strand, counting down.
ACGGGCCAGTAGCAGTCTCCGAGTCACTCTGAGCGAAGCGAAGGGGGCATGCCCAGAATCATGCCCCCTTCGCTTCGCTCAGAGTGACTTGAGTTGCTGATCGCAAGTCAGCCGAGACGCGCGCGAATCCGGCCTCCCACCCCCAGCCCCAGCCGCCGCGCCGCCGAGCCGTCCCGCACGGCGATCTCGATCGCCCCGCCCGAGCCCACGTACGCCAGCAGCCCGCCCGTCGGCACGTCACCGAAGGTGCGCCGGAGCGGCCCGATGTCGAGATCGTCGACCGCGAGCACCGCGTACGGCGGCACGAGCTCGGTCGTCAGGTTGGTGACCAGCGTGCCGAAGCGGTCCACGTAGACGATCTCTCCGATCACCGCCTTCCCCTCGTAATGCGGCTCCGTGTAGGAGAGCCGCGCGGGCATCGCGATGAAGGGGCCGCCGAGCGCCTGGAGCGGGGTACCGCGGGCAAGCGCGGCAGCCGCCGGAGCGAAGAGGTCGCGGCCATGAAACGTCGGCGCGGCCCCGGCCGGAGTCGGCAGGGTGACGATCTCGACCTCCGCGTCGCGCAGGACCGGCGTGAAGAGCCCATTGTCCGGACCGACGAACCAGTGCCCGTGGGCCCGGAGCGCGATGGCCGCGCGCGCCGTGCCGACCCCGGGATCCACGACCGCGAAGTGCACGGTGCCGGCGGGGAATCGGTGCCATGACCGGCCGAGCAGGTAGGCGCCGGCCCGGATATCGCCCGGGGGCACGGCGTGGGTGACGTCGACCAGCACCGCGGCGGGGCAGAGACCCAGCAGGACGCCTTTGATTTCGGCGACATACGAATCCGAGCTGCCGAAGTCGGTCAGCAGGGTGACGAGGGACATGCCATAAGGTAACGGGCTCACGCCCGCGCCCTCTCCCATCCACCCCACTGCCAGAGCGCCGTCATCGCCGCTGCGCGGGCCATCGCCGTGAGCGCGAGCATCCACCAGATGCCGGCCAGCCCGAAGGGGCCGGCCACGAGCCCGGCGAGCGGGATGCGGAGCGAGCTGATCCCCACCACTGCGAGCATCGTGTACAGCGTGTACCCCGCCCCGGTCAGCCCGCCCTCGAGCACGTTTTCGAACGCCATGGAGAGCTGGGCCACGGCGGCCGCGCGGAGATACAGTGTCGCGTCCCGGATGACCGCCGCGTCGTCGGTGAACACACCAACGATCGCCGCGGGCGCGAGCAGGAAAACGACCGCCAGCACGCAGGCCGGCACCGCGGCGATACGGGCCGTGAGCCATCCCGCCTGGCGGGCGCGCCGCGGCTGACCGGCGCCGAGGTTCTGCCCGACGAGCGTCTCCGCCGCCAGGCCGAAGCCGACACAGATCATATAGCTGACCCCCTCGATCTTGTGGCCCACCCCCAGCGCGGCGATGGCTGGCGTGCCGAACCGCCCGACCACGCGCACCAGCAGCATATAGATCACGCTGAACAGCACGCCGGTCAGCATGGTCGGGAGCCCGATCCGCGCGATCGTGCGCGCCACGGGCAGGCTCAGCCGCAGCCGGATCCCGCCCCGGCGATAGAGCAGCACGATCCCCACGAGGAAGCCGAGGCCTCGCGTGAGCACCGTGGCGAGGGCGGCGCCGTAGACGCCGAGCGCCGGCAGCGGCCCCCAACCGAGGATCATCAGCGGGTCGAGCACCAGGTTGAGGAGAACGGACGCGCCCAGCAGCATGAACGGCGTGCGGGTGTCGCCCGCGCTCCGGAATGCCGCGGTGACGACGAAGTAGCCGTAGATGAGCACCGCGCCGAGCAGCTGGATGACGAGGAACTGGCGCGCGAGCTCGGCCACCAGGCCCTGGGTGTTCATGAGCCGGAAGATCGCGGGCAGGCTCAGGAGGCCGGCGGCGGCGATCACCGCCCCCAGCACCAACGCCATCACCAGAGCGGTGCCGGCGGCGCGGGCGGCGGTCTCCGGATCACCCTCACCGTGACGGCGCGCGGACACGGCCGTGAGGCCGACGCCCACGAGCTCGCCGATGGAGACGATCACCCACACCGAATAGCTTGCGAGCGAGACGGCGGCGAGCGCGTCGGGGCCGAGCATCCGTCCGACCCAGAACGTGTCGGTAATGTTGAAGAGCACCTGGAAGAGCGTGGTGCCTACTGCGGGGAGGGCGAGGCGGAGGATCGCGGGGCGGAGCGGTCCGTCGATGATGCCCGTCCCCTCAGGCGGCGCGAGCGCCGGTGCGGCATCCGGCTGCTCGGCGTAGAGACCGGCGGGTGGGACGACGGGCCGCGTCGCTTTGCTCATCGACTGCTTGTTCACGCCGTCTCATGCCCGACCGCGAGTCACCCTGAGCGCAGCGAAGGGGGCATGATTCGGGTCATGCCCCCTTCGCTATGCTCAGGGTGACTCGCGGGGACGGGCCGCAGGGCTCAGTTCCGAAGAATGGGCAGCGCCGCGCTTCGGCCGGCGGTCTTCAAGCGAAGCTCCCCGGCAATGGCACGGAGGCTGGTGGCGGCGGGGCTGTCGGGGCTCGCGACCAGGATGGGCTGACCGGCGTCGGCCAGCTCCGCCATGCGTGGCTGGAGCGGCACGCTTCCGAGCAGCGGTGCGCCGATCTCCTCGGCCAGCCGCTGGCCGCCGCCCGAGGAGAACAACTCGAGCCGATGGCCGGTCTCCGGATCGACGAACGCGCTCATGTTCTCGACCACGCCGATCACCGGCACGCCTACGCGCTCGAACATCTTGGCGCCCCGGAGCGCGTCGCCCACGGCCATCTCCTGCGGCGTGGTGACGATGATGGCGCCCGAGACCTGTGTCGCCTGTACCAGGGAGAGCTGCGCGTCGCCGGTGCCGGGCGGCAGGTCGACGAGAAAATAGTCGAGCTCGCCCCACTCGACGTCCTTCAGGAACTGGGTGACGATCTTCATGATGATCGGTCCGCGCCAGATGGCCGGGGCGTCGCGCTCGACCAGGAAGCCGAGCGACATGAGCTTGACGCCGTGGGCCTCGAGCGGCTGGATCTTGCCGCCGATGACCGGTGGCTTCTCGAACACGCCGAACATGCGCGGGATGTTGGGCCCGTAGATGTCGGCGTCCATGACGCCCACCCGGGCGCCCTCCTGCGCCAGGGCCACGGCCAGGTTCACGGCCACGGTGGACTTCCCCACCCCGCCCTTCCCGGAGGAGACCGCGATGATGCGCCCGAGATTCGCCTGCTCCGCCGGCGTCGGCGCGCCGACCGGGGGGGCGGGAGCGGGAGCGGAGGGCGGCGGATGGGTGGTGCGGGCGGGCCCGGCGGGATTGGTGACCGTGATCTTGATCTCGTCGCGCCGGACGCCGTCGATCGCCTGCACGGCCGCGCGGGCCTGGCGGACCAGCGTGGCGGGATCCTCCGGAGCGAGCAGGAAGGTGAAGCTCACCCCGCCCCCATCGGTCACGGCGAGGTCCCGGATCATCCCCGCCGAGAGCAGATCGTTGTCCAGCCGTGGATTCCGGATCGCCGCCAGCGCCTCGACCACACGTGCCTCGAGCGCGGAGGCCACTAGACGGCCTCCACGTGCTTCACCTCGGGCACGGCCTCGCGCAGCCGGCTCTCGATCCCCTGCTTGAGGGTGACGGTCGAGGCGGCGCAGCCGTGGCAGGTGCCGCCGAGCCGCACGAGCAGCACGCCGTCACTCTCGTCGAAATCCACGACCTCGACGTGGCCGCGGTGCGACGCGATATAGGGACGCAGCGTGTCGAGCGTCTTCTCGATCCGATCGATGGTGTCCATAGCCCCCGGCGCAATTCCTACTGAGTTACTCGGCAATATAGGCCCCCCTCGGGGCCGGTCAACGGCCGTCAGGCGCTGCGGCGGCCGCCGTCCTTGAGATAGCGCCGGGCGGCCGTGAGCACGAGCGACTGCACCTCCGCGAGCGACCCCGTGAGCGCGAGGCCGGCGGCCTTGGTGTGCCCGCCGCCGCCGAAGGGCAGGGCGAACGCGGCCACGTCCACGTCGCCGACGGAGCGGAGCGAGACCTTCACCCGGCCCTGGCTCACCTCGCGGAAGAGGAGCGCCATGCGCACGCCCTCGATGGAGCGCGGGAACTCCACCACCCCATCGAGGTCGTCGGACGAAACGCCCAGGCGCTCGATGGCCCCGGGCGGCACCGTGACCCAGGCGAGGCCGTATTCCGGCTCGACCACGAGCGTCTGGAGCGCCTCCGCGAAAAGCCGGGGCCGGCCCTCGGGGGCACGGGCGTAGACCTCGAGGTAGATCTCCTCCGGATCCACGCCCACCTCGAGCAGCTCGGCGGCCACACGGAGAGTCCGGGGGCGCGTGTTGCTGAAGCGGAACCCGCCGGTGTCCGTGAGGATCGCGACGTACAGCCCTCGCGCGGCCATCTCGGTAAGCGTCCAGCCGTTCGCGACCGCGAGCTCGAAGACCAGCTCGCCGGTGGCGGCCGCGCCCGGGTCCAGGTACCGCGGCCCGTCCGGGAGCACCCCCTCGCTCACGTGGTGGTCCACGCAGGCCACCGGCACGCCGCGGGTCCGAACCGTCTCGCCGAGATTGCCGAGGCGGCCCAGGTCCGAGATGTCGAGCACCACGATGATGTCGGCGCGCCGGAGCTCGCGGATGCCTTCCCGGGTGCGGTCGACGCCCGGCAGGTCGTCGAAGAGGAACGCGAACCGGGAGGGCGTGGGGGTGGGGTTGGTGATGATGGCGTCGATGCCCTGCGCCCGGAGCAGGTGCGCCAGCCCGGCCTCGCTGCCGAGGCCGTCGCCGTCAGGATTGACGTGGGTGGTCAGACAGACCCGCTGCCCCGGCAGGAACACGGCGGCCAGGGCCCGCGCCGCGGCGGCCCGATCGGGGGCGAGGGTGAAGGGCATGGGGAAAATCTAACAGGGGTGGGCGGTCGGACGGTCGGACGGTCGGACGGTCGGACGGTCGGACGGTCGGACGGTCGGACGGTCGGACGGTCGAAGCGGTAAGGCGGTCGGTGTGGTGCGGGCGCGCTAACCGCCAACCCTCGTCACCCTGAGCACAGCGAAGGGAGCATGCGTCGACGCATGTCCCCTTCGCTGCGCTCAGGGTGACGGGCTTTGCAGAAACTCGCAACCTTCGAACCGACCGTCCGACCGTCCGACCGCCCGACCGCCTGACCGCCCCCTACGCTCCCCTCCGCTCCTTCTGCAGCACGCTGTGCTTGCGGCCGTAGCTGAAGTAGACCACGAAGCCGATCAGCAGCCACACGAAGAGCCGGAGCCAGGTATCGGCCGGCAGCGTGGCCATGAGGCCGAAGCAGGCCAGCATGCCGAGGATCGGAACAAGCGGCACCAGCGGCGTTCGGAACGGCCGTTCGAGGTCGGGCCGCGTCTTCCGGAGGATCATGACGCCGGCGCACACCAGCACGAACGCCAGCAGCGTGCCGATGTTGACCAGCTCCCCGAGAATCTGGATCGGGAAGGTGCCCGTGATGACGGCGACGATGAGGCCGACGTAGACCGTGGAGAGGTACGGCGTGCGGAAGCGGGGGTGGACCCTGCCGGCCCAGGCCCCGATGAGACCGTCGCGCGACATCGAGTAGAACACCCGGCTCTGACCCAGGAGCATCACCAGCACCACCGAGCCAAGGCCGAGCACCGCGCCGATCGTGATGAAGGGGCGGAGCCAGTTGAGCCCCTGGATCTGCTCCACCGCGAACGCCACCGGGTGCGCCACGTTGAGGCGGTCGTATCGCACCAGGCCGGTCAGGGTGAGCGACACGACGATGTAGAGCACGGTGCAGATGCCGAGCGATCCCAGGATCCCGACCGGCATGTCCTTCTGCGGATTCCTGGCCTCCTGCGCGGCCGTGCTCACGGCGTCGAATCCGATGTAGGCGAAGAAGATCAGGCCGGCGCCGCGGAACACCCCGCTCCAGCCGAACTCGCCGAAGGTGCCGGTGTTGGGTGGAATGAAGGGGTGCCAGTTCTGCGGATTGACGTAGTGGAACCCGAAGAGGACGAAGAGCAGCACCACGCCGATCTTGAGGATGACGATGAGGTTGTTGACCTTGGCCGACTCCTCGATGCCGATCGTGAGCACCGTCGTGGCGAGGAGTACGATCAGCATCGCCGGCAGATTGACCAGCGAGCCGGTCGGGTTCCAGCCAGGATGGACGCAGGCGGCCACCGCGTTTGCCACGTCGGGGGCGGTACAGAAGCGGAGCGGCGCCGAAGTGAGCGCGGCCGGGATGTGGACTCCGAAATAGTCCAGCATGCTGACGAAGTATCCGGACCAGCCGACGCCGACCGTGGCGGCCCCCATGGCGTACTCGAGCACGAGGTCCCAGCCGATGATCCAGGCGACGAACTCGCCCATCGTGGCATAGGAGTAGGTGTAGGCGCTCCCGGCGACGGGCACCGCGCTGGCCATCTCGGCGTAGCAGAGGCCGGCGAGGCCGCAGGCCACCGCGGCGACGACGAACGAGAGGGGGACGGCGGGTCCCGCGTGCAGAGCGGCGGCGAGCCCGGTCAGCACGAAGATGCCTGCGCCGATGATCGCGCCGATGCCCAGCATGGTCAGATTCAACGCCCCGAGGGTGCGTTTGAGGGACCGTTCGCCCGTTGCCTCCGCCTCGGCGCGCAGCACCGTGACGGACTTCGTCGCCCACAAGCTCATAGAATGGTCCTCGAAGAATGGAGAAGCGCGCACCGGACGGGCGGCGCCGACTGCGACCTGCATGTGAGTGCTACGCGCTGTAGTTCGGTGCTTCCCGCGTAATCGTCACATCGTGCGGGTGCGACTCACGCAGCCCGGCGGAGGTGATCTGGAGCATCTCCACGTCGCACTGGAGCTGGGGAATGGAGGAGACGCCGCAATAGCCCATGCCACTACGGAGGCCGCCGACCATTTGATACAGCACGTCGGCCACGGGCCCCTTGTAGGGCACCCGGCCCTCGATGCCCTCGGGGACCAGCTTCGAGGGCGCCATTTCGCCTTCCTGGAAGTAGCGGTCGGCGGACCCGTCCTGCATGGCGGAGAGGCTGCCCATGCCGCGAATCATCTTGAAACGGCGCCCCTCGGCGAGCACCGACTCGCCGGGACTCTCTTCCGTGCCGGCCAGCATCGAGCCCATCATCACCGCGGAGGCCCCGGCGGCGAGCGCCTTGACCACGTCGCCCGAGTACTTGATGCCGCCGTCGGCAATGACCGGGACGTCGTCCGCGCCGCGGAGCGCGTCCATGATGGCGGTGATCTGGGGAACGCCCACGCCGGTCACGACCCGCGTGGTGCAGATGCTCCCGGGCCCGATGCCGACCTTCACCGCGTCGACCCCGCGCCGCACCATCTCGCGAGCGCCGGCCTCGGTGGCGACGTTGCCGGCGATGAGCTGGGTGTCGGGGAAGGCCTCGCGCAGCTGGCTCACGGTCCGGAGCACGCCCTCGCTGTGGCCGTGGGCGGAGTCGACGACCAGCACGTCGACGCCGGCGTCGACCAGCCGGCGCGCGCGGTCGGTCGCGTCCTGGGCGCCGCCCACGGCCGCCGCCACCCGGAGCCGGCCGTGCTGGTCCTTGTTGGCGAGCGGATGCTCGCGGCGCTTGAAGATGTCCTTGACTGTGATGAGCCCCTTGAGGACGCCCTGGGCATCGACCACCGGCAGCTTCTCGATGCGGTGCTTCGCCAGGATGCGCTCGGCGTCGTCCAGGCTGGTGCCGACGGGGGCGGTGACGAGATTCTCCTTGGTCATCGCCTCGCGGATCGGCTGGTCGAGGTTGCGCTCGAACTGGAGATCGCGATTGGTGATGATGCCGATGAGCCGCCCCTGCCCGTCCACGATCGGCACGCCCGAGATCTTGAACCGCCGCATGAGCTGGTACGCCTCGCGGAGCGGCCGGTCGGGCCCGAGCGTGATCGGGTTCATGATCATCCCGCTCTCGCTCCGCTTCACCTTGTCGACTTCGGCTGCCTGGCGCTCCACGGTCATGTTCTTGTGGAGCACGCCGATGCCGCCGGACCGAGCCATGGCGATGGCCATATCGGCTTCGGTGACCGTGTCCATGGCGGCGGAGACGAGCGGGATGTTCAGGGCGATCGTGCGGGTGAGGCGGCTGCTGGTCGAAACCTCGCGCGGATGAACGGCCGAATACCTCGGCACGAGGAGGACGTCGTCGAAGGTGAGGCCGGGCTTATTCCGGATGACGCTCATGCGCTCGGGGGCATGGGGCAGAAAGTGATCGCTCTATACGCAACGGCCCACCGCGGCCCGGGGAGGGCGGTCGGCAGGCCTGGAGTGAGCATTTCCATCACGGAGTTTAGGGTCAGGGTACGGGGAACGCAAGCGGACCGGTTCGGGCAGGGGGCCCCAGCGCCTGCCCCCGGGAGCTCCCTGGCAGGACTACGGAGTCCTGCGGACTCGGGCCGCCTCGACTCCGTCAGGTCCGTACGGGCGTGCTCTTTCTCCACATGAGGTACACCGGCACGCCCGTGGCCACGATCACCAGACCCGGCCAGGTGTACAGCGGCCTCTCCAGCAGCAGAATGACCATCAGCGCGGCATTGGCCACCATATAGAGTGCCGGGAGGACCGGATACCCGAACGCCCTCACCGGCCGGGGCAACTCGGGCCGCGTCCGCCGGAGCCGGAACAGCGCCACCGTCGTGAGGAAGTAGAACACGATGGCCGCGAAGATCACGTAGTCCAGCAGCTGTCCGTACGTGCCGCTGATGCACAGCACGCTGGCCCACACAGCCTGCGCCACCAGCCCGAAGACCGGCGTGCGGTACGTCGGGTGAAGCCCGCCCGCCCGCTGGAAGAAGAGATCGTCGCGGGCCATCGCGTAGTAGACCCGCGGGCCGGAGAGAATGAGCCCGTTGTTGCAGCCGAAGGTCGAGAGCAGGATCGCCACCGCCATCACCGTCGCGCCAGCGGTGCCGAGGGCCGCCTCGATGGCGGCGGTGCCCACCCGGTCCTGGGCCGCATGCTGGAGCCCGCGGGCGAGCACGTCGGCGCCGTGGGGATCGCCCGAGAACGGGAGGATGTTGAGATAGGCGACGTTGGCGAGGATGTAGAGGAGACTCACCGTCACCGTGCCGATCGCGAGCGCACGAGGCAGGTTCCGGGTGGGATTCTGCACCTCGGCGGCCGCGAAGGTGACATTGTTCCAGGCGTCGCTCGAGAACAGCGAGCCCACCATGGCCGCTCCCAGCACCGGGATGACGGCGATCGACCAGTCCCCGGTCCCCCAGAAGTCGGCGAAGTTGGCGGCGGCGATGTCCGGCTGGCGGAACAGCGTGAGCCCGAGCAGCACCAGCGCGGCGAGAGCGCCGATCTTGGCGACGCTGAAGACCGTCTGGATCGCCGCGCCGAGCGTGACGCCCCGCATGTTGGTCAGCGGTGAGCGCGGCGATCATGACGATCGCAACGACGCGCTGGGGCGAGAGGCCGAGCTGGATTGCCTCCGAGGCGCCGGGAAGCCGGAGCTGCCCGAGGAGGAGGAAGACGTCGGGCGAGACGCCGGGCACCAGCACGCTCAGGAACTTGGCAAAAGCCACCGCGACCGCGGCGATGGTGCCGGTCTGGATGACGGTGAAGAGGGTCCAGCCGTAGAGGAAGCCGGCGAGCGGCGAGAGCCCTTCGCGGAGAAACACGTACTGGCCGCCCGCCCTGGGCATCATCGCGGCGAGCTCGGCGTAGGCGAGCGCGCCGGTGACGGTCATGGCGCCGGTCACGACCCACACCAGCAGCAGCGCGCCCGGTCCCCACTGCCCGACCTGCCGCCCGATGTCGGCCGAGACGATGAAGATCCCGGATCCGATCATCGAGCCCACGACGAGCGAGATCGCCGCCAGCGGACCGATGCCCCGGATGAACTCCGCCGGGGCCGCGCTGGCGGTCTCGGTCTTCGCCGTGGCGGCCACTAGGCGCCGCTGCCGGACTGCTGGCTGGCGGGCGGCACGGCCGGCGGCGCGGGCGCGGGCATCTGTTCCGGTGGGCTCGACGCCTGCTCGGCCACCTTCACCGCCTCATCCACCACCGCCTGGCCGGCGGCCGCGAGCCCCTTCATCACCTTGGCCGCGCCGTCCATGATGCCCATGGTCCCGCTGATCGCCTGGATCGGGATCTTGCCGGCCCGCATGGTGTCCTCGACGGTCTCAGTGATCCTGGCGAGGATGCCGCCCGGGCGCCCCCGCTCGGCGTACTTGCTGTCGAGGAACTCGATGAAGTCCAGGATCTGATAGCCGCGCTCGTCGCTCAGCGAGTCGAGCAGCCGGCCGATGCGTTGCTTGAGAAGATCGTTCATCGGGTCACCTTTCGCCTTCCATCCCCGAGACCGCCGACACCAGCTCCGCGACGGGCGTCGTGAGAAACCGCGTGCGGGCCGCCCGGATGGCGACGCGGAGCACCACTTCCTGCAGCGGCGGCAGCGCCTGAAACGCGGCGACCTGCGCGGATGGGATGATCACGTACACGAAACCGGGCTCGGGCAACGGTCCGCGCGTGAGGAGGTAGGGCTGCCCCGGCGGCATCTCGCTTCGGAGCTCGTCGGCCGTCCTGACGGCGATCACCTGCAGCCGCCACTCGAGCGTCTGCCCGACGAACCGGGCGGGCTCCGCGCGGACTTCGGCGGCGCTCACCCCGACCAGCGCCGAACTGTCCGAGACGGCGATGGCGTCGGCCGGGACCCAGCCCTCGACCTGCACCTTCACCAGCTCGCCCGAGCGGGCTACGACCCGTGCCGGCGTACCGGCCTGGAGGGTGCCGAGTGTCCCGCCCGCGGGCGTGGCGCCCAAGGGAACCTCGCGGGCGGTCTGGACGCGCTCGGGACCGCCTGGCGGCGCCAACGGGGAGGCAGCCGTCGCGGGCGCGGGCGTCGCCGCCACACTGGCGGCGGGGCGCCGACGAGGTGTCGCTGCCGGCTGCTGGGCAGCGGCGGCGGGCGGGCGGAGCGCCTTCTTCGGAATCCAGCCGTTTCGCCGGACCCGGGTCCACTTCCCCTTCTGGCCCACCCGCTCGAGCAGGGTCCCCTCGCGGACCCGGCCGAGCAGGGGACCGTTGGGCGAGCGCCGGAGGTTCTCTCCTTCGTCGGTGGTCACCACCAGATCGTACCCGTCCCGTCGTGTTCGCTCGGTCGAGTTGGTGTAGATCCACCCTTCGACGGTGGCCTCGTTCCAGCTCCCGCGCGCGCGTCCCGCCTCGACCGGAGCACCGGCGGGGAGGGCGACCAGGGGAACCCCTTCAGGCTCCTTGTGCAGGCTGGCGGGCGCGGAGAGTGCCGTGTCCTCCTGAGCCGCGGCAGGGGCCGAGAGGGCGAGGCATGCGACGATCACGCAGGCTGGTAGGCGAAGCAGCCCGGGACTAGATTGCGGCGCGTAACTCACAGTCCGGCATTGTAGAGCACGCGGAGACTCATGTCAAACGGCAGCACCCGGCAGCGGGTCGTCCTGGTCGTCCTGGACGGCTGGGGCTACCGGCGCGAGCGGGACGGCAACGCCATCGAGCTGGCCTCGACGCCGGTCTGGCACCGGCTCTGGGAGTCGTCGCCGCGGACCCTGCTGGACGCCAGCGGCCTGGCCGTGGGTCTGCCGGAAGGCCAGATGGGGAACAGCGAGGTGGGCCACCTCAACCTCGGCGCCGGCCGGGTGGTGCCGCAGGACCTCGTGCGCATCTCCCAGAGCATCCAGAGCGGGGAGTTCTACCAGATCCCCGCGCTGGTCGAGCTCTGCAGCCAGCTCCGGCAGTCGGGCGGCACCCTCCACCTCGTCGGCCTGCTCGGCCCGGGCGGCGTGCACGCGCTCGACCGGCACCTGCTCGCCTGCGTCGAGCTGGGCGTCGGGCAGCGGGTGCCGGCGATCGCCATCCATGGTTTCCTCGACGGCCGCGACTCGTCGCCGACTCTTGGTGCGGAAGTCGTTCGGACGCTGCTGCTCGACATGCGGCGTATCGCCGGGACCCGGGTGGACATCGCCTCGCTGACCGGGCGCTACTACGGCATGGACCGCGACCGGCGCTGGGACCGGACCCAGCTGGCGTACGACGCGATGGTGCATGGCGTGGGAACACCGGTAGAGCATCCGGTGCTCGCCGTGCAGGCGGCCTACCAGCGCGGCGAGACCGACGAGTTCATCCGTCCGCTGGTGCACCACCGGGACGGCCGGCCCGTGGCCACGATGCGCGACGGCGACGGGGTGCTGTTCTTCAACTACCGCAGCGACCGGATGCGCCAGATCGTGAGCGCGCTGGCCATCCCCGGGTTCGACGAGTTCGATCTCGGCCACCGTCCGGCACTCGCCTGCGTCACCATGACGCAGTACGACCAGACCTTCCCGATGCCGCCGGCCTTTCCGCCCTTCAGCCTCGCGCGGATCCTGGCCGAAGTCCTCGCTGACCAGGGGCGAACCCAGTTTCGAACCGCGGAGACGGAGAAATATCCGCACGTCACCTACTTCTTCAACGGCGGATACGAGCCGCCCTACCGGGGCGAGGAGCGCTGCCTCATCCCATCGCAGCGCGTGGCGACCTATGACCTCGCGCCCGAGATGAGCGCCGCGGGCATCACCGACGCGCTCTGCCGCACGATCGAATCGGGCCACCACGACTTCATCCTCTGCAACTACGCCAACGCGGACATGGTGGGACACACCGGGGTGCTGCCGGCCGTGATCAAGGCGGTGGAGACCGTGGACGCCTGCCTGGCCCGGGTTCTCGTCAGTGCGGAGCGGGCCGGGACCAGCGTCCTCATCACCGCGGACCACGGCAACTGCGAGATGATGATCGACCCGGTGACGGGCGGCGTGCACACGGCGCATACGACCAATCCGGTGCCGTTCGTCGCGGTGCGGGCCGGCGGGGGTGCCCTGCGCAGCAGCGGCTCGCTGCGTGACGTCGCACCGACGGTGCTCCGGTTGCTGGACATCGCCCCGCCGGCGGAGATGACGGGGCGGGATCTGCGGGAGAGCTGAACGTGGGGAACACTTTGCGTGAGAGCGTGCATGCATCAGCGTAATTCGATCGTCGCCCGTCATCCCGAGCGGGCCCGTCATCCCGAGCGGAGCGAGGGACCTCTTCCGGGACTGGCTCGAGCGATTCCCGGAAGCAGGTCCCTCGCTCCGCTCGGGATGACGGGCAGCGCAATTCTGCTCTCGGCCAGCGCAATTCTCTCGGCCAGCGCCGTTCTGCTCTCGGCCAGCGCAGTGCTGCTCTCGGGCGTGCTGCTTCTCGCGGGCCTCCCCGCCCCGCTCGCCGCCCAGGTGGGACACAGTCCCGAATCCTCGCCCTACCACGACATCCGGAAGGGGCACACCGTCACGCCCTTCTTCGGCCAGTTCGGGGGCTCGGGCGGACGGTTCGAGATCGGCCCGCACGACGGGCAGATCTACGGGCTCCGCTACGACCTCCGGACCGGCTCGACGATCCAGATCGGCCTCGGGTTTGCCCGCGCCGATCTGGAGCGGCTCATCGTGGACCCGTTCGATTCGCTGTCCCGGCGCGTCTCGGGCCCGGTGGACCAGACGGTCACGTTCGCCGAGGCCAACCTCCAGCTCAACCTGACCGGCGGAAAGACCTGGCACCGGCTGGCGCCCTTCGTAGGCAGCGGCGTGGGCCTCACCTTTCCCAGCGGCACCCCCGCCGACACCAGCAGGTTCGAGCTGGGCAAGAAGATCTATCTCGCGCCGATGGTCGGCGTGCGGATCTTCGTCACCGACCGGCTCTCCCTCCGGGGCGAGGCCCGGGCCCTGTTCCTGAAGCTCAAGTATCCTACGACCTTCGAGGACGAGCCCGCGGCCGAGCCCGGCGATCCGCCCGACAACTCCAACGCCGTCATCACCGATGGCCGGGTGAGCGAGTGGATCACGAGCTCGGTGCTGACCGTCGGGCTCGGCTACACCTTCTCGCTCTGATCCGTGGCGGCCTCGCTCTCGCGCGTCGTCGGCTTTCGCGCCCTGCACCGCTTCTTCCGGCCCGACTGGAGCGAGGACCGGAACCGGGAGGCGTTCGGCGCGCTGAGCGACGCACCGGGGCATGCACACGATTATCAATGCGTGGTGACCGTGAGCGGACCCCTCGAGGAAACGCGGGGGATGGTCATGGACCTGGTAGTTCTTGACCGGGTTCTGCAGGAGGAGGTCGTGGCCCGGCTCGACGGGCGGCACCTCAATCTGGACCTGCCCGAGTTCGCCTACGGCCGCACGCTGCCGACCTGCGAGGCGATCGCCGCGCACGTGTTTCCCCGCGTTGCCGCCCGTCTCCCCGCCGGCGTGACGCTCGAGCGTATACGCATTCTGGAGGACCCGACGCTCTATGCCGACTACACCGGACCCCCCTGAGCTCGCCCGCCCCGCCAAGCGCGGGGGACGGATGTCCGGGCTCGCCGCCGTCGAGGAAGTTCCGGTCTGGCTGGAGGTGAATGGCCGACCGGTCGTCACCTGGATGTGCACACCCGACCTGCTCGAGGAGCTGGCCATCGGCTGGCTGCACGGCGAGGGCTACATCGACCGGCTGGACGAAGTGCACCTGAGGCCCTGCGCCACCGACCTGGGCTTCTGGGCCGAGGTCCCGCCGGCGCGGGTGGCGGCGGTGCAGGCCGAGGGCCGCCGTCCTGTGTTGGCATCGGGCTGCGGCGCCGTCTCCACCTTCCTAGCGGAGCCCAGCACCGTGGAGGCCCGGCCGCCGCGCGGCGATCCCCCCCAACCCGAGCATCTCCGCGCGCTGTTCAAGGCCCTGTTCGCGCAGGGCGACCGCTACAAGGACACCGGCGGCATCCACGCCGCCGCACTGGTCGACCCGGCGGCGCTCGTCGCCGGGGCGGAGCCCGCCCTGATCGCCCACGCCGAGGACATCGGGCGGCACAACGCGGTGGACAAGTCGATCGGCGGCGCCTTCCTGGCCGGCCGCCGCCTCGAGGGTCTCGGCCTGCTCGTGACCGGGCGGATCTCGGCCGAGCTCGCATTCAAGGCCTCACGCGCGGGATTGAGCTGGGTGGCCACGCCGTCGGTGCCCTCGACGCTGGCGGTCGAGATCGCCCGGCGGAGCGGAATGGTGCTGGTCGGCCGGGCGGTGAGCGGCACACCCCAGCGCCACGGCGCGGGGGCCGCCGGTGCCGAGTGACCGCGCGGCGATCGCGGAGATCCTGCGGAACGATCCTCTCCGTCCGCCCGACCGTGGACCACCAATTCCTGGGGGAGTGATCCTGATGAGAGAGGCCGTCGCTGTCGCCCTCACCGCCGCCTGCCTGGTGATCCCCGGCTCGCGCCTGGCGGCGCAACACGCCGCCGGTCGGCCGATCCTCATCTTCACGGTCTCGGGAGCCTACCTCGACGACGTCGGGCTGTGGAGCGTCTCCGACCAGCCGGTGATCGATCCCGCCACGGGCACGCGCACGGATCATTTCGCCCTCACCCGGAACGTGAAGCGCACGATCGGCGCCGGCTTCGCGGGCACGTATTACAAGGGCAGCCACCTCGGGATCACCGGCGAGGCGTTCCTTATGGGTCTGGGATACGACGACACCTGTCGCCTCGTGGCTCCGCCCCAGGCGGCGCTCAACGTCGATCGGTGCAACTCGATCGACGAGCGCGAGCGGTCGGCCGCGGCCGTGGCGCTGACGACCGGACTCATCTACCGGCTCACGGGCGACGAGTTCATCTCGCCGTTCGCCCGCGTCACCGCCGGCATGCTCGTCAACAACCAGAGCCCGCTCCGCCTGTTCGGACGCGACAGCAACGGCGACGAGTTGCTGGTCTATGATGACGAGAACACGGGCACCCGGCTCCGTCCCGCCTTCGTGCTGGGCATCGGGACCACCGTAGCCGCCGGCCGGGCGTACCAGATCCGGTGGGAGATCCGCGACAACATCGTGGGCATCCAGAGGGTCACCGGCCCCATAGGACAGGGGCAGGTGCCGCCGAACGAAACCGTGTACAAGCACATCTTCAGCATCAACATCGGGCTCGACGTGATCCTGGAGCGCAGGCCGGGGAGACGCTACTGACCGGCGGACGAATCCGCGGCGCGGTCCTGGCGGGCGGCGGGGCCACCCGCTTCGACGGCCGGCCGAAGGGCCTGGAGATGATCGGCGGCGAGCGGATCCTCGACCGGCTGGTCAATGCGCTCACCGAGGCCCTGGGCCAGCCACCGCTGCTCGTGGCCAACGCCCCCGACGCCGGCGCCTGGCGTCCCGGCCTTCGGGTGGTGCCCGACGTCCGCCCGGGGCTCGGGGCGCTCGGCGGGATCTACACGGCGGTGGTCGAGGCCCCCGCGCCGGTCGTGTGCGTCGCCTGGGACATGCCGTTCGTGTCGGTGGCGCTGGTCCAGGCCCTCGCCGCCGGACTCGACGCCCACGACGCCATGCTGGCCGAGAGCGATGGGCGCCGGGGCGTGGAGCCGCTCTGTGCCGCCTACGGGCCCGCCTGCCGCGACGCCATCGCCGCCACCCTGGATGCCGGCGACCTCCGCGCCATCGGCTTCCACCAGCGCATCTCTGTCGGTATCCTCCCTCTGTCCCAGGTCCGGCGCTTCGGCGATCCGGAGCTCCTGTTCTTCAACGTCAACACCGCGGACGATCTCGCTCGCGCGGACGGACTGTGGCGTCGACACGCATCCTTTCCATCATCGGGCGGAAAAACGCCGGAAAGACCACGCTGACCGTGGCGCTCGCGAGCGAGCTCGCGCGGCGCGGACGGCGGGTCATGACCATCAAGCACAGCCACCACCCCGCGGACGTGGACCGGCCGGGCTCGGACAGCTGGCGGCACTTCCACGAGGGCCGTGCCGAGCGCTCGCTGATCGCGGCACCCGATCTCCGCGTGCTCTTCGAGCGGTCCCCCGACGAGTACGATCCGGTGGCGCTCGCGCGGCGGTACATGTCGGACGCGGACATCGTCCTCGCCGAGGGTTATAAGCGGGCGCCGATCCCCAAGATCGAGGTTTTCCGTCCCTCGGTGGCGCCCACCCCGATCTTCGATCCCACCGGGCCCGATGCCCACCTCTGGGCCGCCCTCGTCACCGACGATCTGGACTATGAGTCGCCCTGCAAGGTGATCCGCTTCCAGGACACGATGTGGCTGCAGCTGCTGGCCTCCCTGACCATCGAGTGCGCCCAGGCGATCGACGGATGAACGCGCCGCTCTCGGCCGCCGAGGCCGCGCGCCGCATCCTCGACGACGTGAGCCGCCAGCCCGCCCTCCGGGTCCCGCTGGACGACGCGCTCGACAGCGTGCTTGCCGAGGACGTCGTCAGCCCGATCGACATCCCCGCCTGGACCAACTCGGCCATGGACGGCTACGCGGCCCGCGGCGACGACGTGCGGGGCGCGTCGGCCGAGCAGCCGGTGCGGCTCCGGGTGGTGGAGGTGCTTCCCGCGGGCGCGTTCCCCACGCGCCGGATCGAGGCCGGCGAGACCGCCCGAATCTTCACCGGCGCCCCGCTCCCCGATGGCGCCGACACGGTCGTCCGGCAGGAGGACACCGACGAAGGCGTCGAGACGGTGACGATCGTGCGCGACCGCGACGTCGGCGTCAACTTCCGGCGCGTGGGCGAGGACATCCGGCGCGGCGCCACGGTGCTCACGGCGGGAATGGAGCTGGGCCCCGCGCCGCTCGGGGTACTCGCCTCGCTCGCCGTGGCGCAGCCATTGGTCTACCGCCGCCCGCGGGTCGCGATTCTCGGCAGCGGCGACGAGATCGTGGACGTCGACCAGCCCGAGGAGATCCTGAGCGGACGGAAGATCGCCAGCAGCAACACTCATACGCTCGTGGCGCTGGTCCGCCACGCCGGCGGCGAGCCGGTGAATCTCGGCATCGCCCGCGATACCCCCGAGAGCCTGCGCGAGCACTTCCAGCGCGCGCTCGACTGCGATCTCCTGGTCACCACGGCGGGGATCAGCGTCGGCGAGCACGACTACGTCCGCTCCGTGCTCGATGAGCTCGGTGCCGTGCAGCGGTTCTGGAAGCTGCGGATGCGGCCGGGCGCGCCGGTGGGATTCGGGCTGCTCGGCGGGATTCCGTGGATCGGGCTACCGGGCAACCCGGTAAGCACGATGGTGACGTTCGAGCTGTTCGTGCGGCCCGCGATCCGGAAGATGTGCGGCCACGCCCTGCCCTTCCGCCGGGCGGTGCCGGTGCGACTGGCGGAGCCGGTCTCGGTCAGACCGAAGCTGCAGCACTTCCTGCGAGGCGTGGTCCGCGAAACGGCGGATGGCCTCGAAGCGCGGCTCACCGGCCCGCAGGGCTCCGGCATCCTCACCTCGATGGTCCTGGCGAACGCCTTGCTCGTCATCCCCGAAGGCCAGTTCGAGACGCCGGCGGGCGCGGAAGTGCCCGCGATCCTCTTCGAGGACCACGGGCACCAGGCGCAACCCGCCTTCTAACCTCGCCTACCCGCTCGGGTCATGCGAATCAGGGCCCCTCGATCGTCATCGCTACATGGCGTTACCGTAAGTCGCTGTGGGCCAGCCAGATGCACGTGGTGAGATCCCGGTGATTTCAGCGTGACTCCGCCCCGTAGACTTGTTCCCGTCAACTGGGCGGCGGCGAGGCCCGAAGCCGACTGCCACTACAGCCTGGGCCCCCCGAGAAGGAGTCACACCATGAAGACCACTACCGCATTGAGTCTGAGCTCGCTCATCGTCCTCACGCTGGCGGCATTCACCGGGAGACCGCGCCCCACGCTCCTGCCGGTTCTGACTGAGTCCTCCTCCTTCCTCGCGGAGCTCCATGGCGATGACCTGCACGCCAGCCCCCGCGGCACGGCGCGGTTCGGCGCGGTCGAAAGTCGCGGCGCCCCAACGATGTTCGCTCTGTCGCTGGGGGCCGACGGCACGGATGGCTCGGTGCTCTTCACCCGGACCAACCGCGCCCGGCTGACGCCCGGCACCTACGCGGTCTCGGGGCGGGATGATGGCTCTGACGAGGTCCGCGCGCTCGTCATGACCGGCTCCGCCACCCGGCCCACCGGCGTGTTCCGGGGCCAGTCGGGCTACCCGATCATCACCTCCGCGACCGACAACGTGATTCGTGGACGGTTCCAGGTGGTGGCCACCGGGTTTCTCGCCTCGCATCCGGCCGACGAGACCCGGCCGATGAAGGCGACCGGCATGTTCACCGCCACCCGCGAATAGCGTAGACGAGAGAGGAGCGCACGATGACCGGCGACGGTCGCCGTGGGGGCGCTGGACAAGCTGGAGACGATCCGGCCGGCGCTCGAAAACCTGGGGCGGCGCCAGCGGCGACGGAGGAACGAGCCGCTTGAGGGGCAGCTGCGGCTGAATTGATTCCCGCGGGATACCCGGCTAGATTTGAGACCTGTAGAAGGGGAGTAGCTCATCCGCCCTGAGGCGGACGACTGGATCGTCAAGACTGTCCGACGCGTTCGGGCACGGTCCAGCCGGGGTCGAGGGAGACACGATCTCCCCGCATCAGAGCGAGACCTTCGTCCACGCGAAAGCGGAGCGGACGGGGTCTCGCTCTTTTTGTCATCAGACCCCACTTACCAGCAAGTTGCTACCGCAACGTGCCAAGAGGAGCGCATGAACAACATCAAGACCATGGTCCTGATGGCCGGCCTTCTGGGCCTGTTCCTGCTCGCCGGCCAGCTGCTCGGGGGGTCGCAGGGGCTCGTGCTCGCCCTGGTCCTGGGCAGCGCGTTCAACTTCATCATGTACTTCTTCTCGGACAGGATCGTGCTCCGGATGTACGGCGCGCAGATCGTCAGCCGAGGAGCAGGCGCCCGAGCTCTACCGGATGGTCGACCGCTCCGCCAGCGGGCGGGACTGCCGATGCCGGTCGTCGCGGTGGCGCCGCACGAGCAGCCCAATGCGTTCGCCACGGGGCGGAACCCGGAGCACGCCGTCGTCGCGGTGACGACCGGGATCCTCAAGTACATGCCGCAGGAGGAGCTCGAAGGCGTCATCGCGCACGAGCTGGCGCACGTCAAGAACCGGGACATGCTGATCACCACGCTGGCGGCGGGCGTCGCCGGCGCGATCAGCAACCTGCCGTACCTGCTGCTGTTCGGCGGAGGGCGGAGCGACGAGGACGGCCACCCGATGGCGCAGCTGGCGCTGCTCCTGCTCGCTCCGATCGGCGCCATGCTGATCCAGTTCGCCGTGTCCCGCCAGCGGGAGTTCGAGGCCGACCGGGTCGGCGCCGAGATTCTGGGCCGTCCGATGCCGCTGGCCAACGCGCTCCGCCGGCTGGATGCGATGGCGCAGCGGATCCCGATGCAGGTGGCTCCGGCCGCGGCGCCGCTCGCGCAGGTGAACCCGCTCGCGGCCCACGGCGGAGTGGCCGGCCTGTTCAGCACGCACCCGCCGACCGAGGAGCGCGTCGCCCGGCTCGAAGCGATGACGGTGGCGGCGAGCCGCTAGGTGGGCCACCACGGCCTGGCCGTCTGGCTGGGCTTCACCGGGATCGTGATCGCCCTCCTGGTCCTCGACCTGGGGGTGCTCAACCGGCGGTCCCACGTGCTGTCGTTCAAGGAGGCGATGACCTGGAGTCTCGGGCTCATCGCCTTCGCGTTTGTGTTCGGGCTCTTCCTCTGGTCGCGCGAGGGATGGCACCACGCGCTCGAGTACTACACCGGCTACCTGATCGAGCTCTCGCTCAGCGTCGACAATCTCTTCGTCTTCATCCTGATCTTCAACTACTTCGGCGTGCCCTCCGAGGCCCAGCCGAAGGTGCTCAAGTGGGGCATCCTCGGCGCGATCGTGATGCGGTTCATCATGATCACCGTTGGCGCGCTGCTGCTCCATCGGTTCGAGTGGATCATCTACGTCTTCGGCGGGATCCTGATCGTGACCGGTATCCGGATGCTGGTGCAGCAGGATCAGCGGATCGAGCCGGAGAAGAACCCCATCGTGCGGCTGGCGCGGCGGGTACTGCCGTTCACGAACAGCTACGACGGCGCCAATTTCACCTGCCGGACCGGCACCGGCCGGCTGCTCGCCACGCCGCTGGTGCTGGTGCTCCTCGTGGTGGAGTGGTCCGACCTGGTCTTCGCCATCGACAGCATTCCCGCCATCTTCGCGATCACGCGCGATCCGTTCCTGGTGTACAGCTCCAATGTGTTCGCCATTCTGGGGCTCAGGGCGCTCTTCTTCGTGCTGGCGGGGATGATAGACAAGTTCGTCTACCTGAAGCCGGGGGTGGCGCTGATCCTGGTGTTCGTCGGCGGGAAGATGGTGGCGAGCGCGTGGCTGCACGTGCCCATCCTGGCGAGCCTGGCGGTCATCGTGCTCACGCTCGGCGCGTCGGTGGGGCTGTCGCTCCGGCGGGGCGCCAGGAACACGGACTAAGGCAACCCCTTCCCGGCGCCGGCCCGCAGATAGATCCCGCCGCCGCCTACTTCACCCACCACCAGATCGAGATCCCCGTCCCCGTCGAGATCTCCCGCCGCAGGCGCGGCGAGCGACGGGACGGCCGGCGCGAACGCCGAGTCCCGCTCGAATCGTGCGGCGAACCTCGTCCCCGTGTTCAGAAACAGCGCGAGGCCGTCCGACTCCGAGCCGACGAGCAGGTCGAGGTCCCCGTCTCCATCGAGGTCGGCGAGCAGGGGAGCGCTTCGCCGGCCGACGTGGATCCGCTGCCATTCGTCGCTGACCAGCTTGAACGCCGGCCGCGCGGTGCCGCCGTCGTTGCGGTAGTAGTTGAGCGCGCCGGACGACTCGCCGACGACCAGATCGAGATCCCCATCGCCGTCCAGATCGCCCAGGGTGGGCGTGGTATTGCTGCCGCGAGTGATCGTCACGAGCGCGGTATCCACCGGCTCGATCCGGCCGGCAGTCACGTGGTACCAGCCGATGCGCGGCCCCCACTGGCCCAGCAGAAGATCGGGATGCCCGTCGCCATCGAGGTCGCCGAACGCGGGCGCCTGGTGGTACCGGCCTGTGATCGGCAAGGCGCCCTTCATTCGGAGCGCCGGCCGGTGCCGGTCCCCGACGTTCTCCACCAGGTAGAGACGCGACGTGCGAGGGTCCGCCGGGTCCAGCTTGTTGCCGATGACGAGGTCCAGGTCGCCGTCGCCGTCGACGTCCGCGATGGCCGGCAAGCTCTCGCTGCCGACGTCGAGTGCCGGCAGCAGGTGGCGCGTGCGCACCTCCCAGTCGCCGGCAGGCGTGCGGCCGACGTAGAACAGGTTGTCGGCGGAGGTGCGCAACGGATTGTAGGCGCCGCCCAGCACACCGAGCACCAGCTCGAGTCGCCCGCCGCCGGAGAGATCGCCGAAGGCCGGTGCGTTGTAGCCGGAGGTGAGGATCGGCCGTCCCGCCGGGAACTGGGTCGGCGTGCCGCGGAAGTCGGGCGCCGCGCAACGGCCGCGGTTGGTGATGAGGAGCAGCCCGGGCTCGAAGAAATCACCCCAGAACAGATCGAGGTCGCCGTCACCGTCGGCGTCCGCCAGCGCCATCGTGTTGGCGCCGTGCATGCTCGGCCCGAAGAGCGGCGCCGGCGCCGGCAGCCCCTGCTGCCCGATGATCCGGATGCCCTCGTATTCCTTGGCGAGCAGCCGGAACCGCGGCACGCCGGCCGAGTCGCGCGCCTCCGCCTCGTAGCGCGCAACGGTGCCGTCGAGCTTGCCGATCAGCAGGTCGGCCCGCCCGTTGCAATCGAGGTCGCCCAGTTGCGGGATGTTCTGGCGGTCGGAGAAGATCGGAACGCCGTCGGTGTCCCGTAGCGTGTCCGCCGCGAGCGTGAAGCGGAGAACACCGCTCGCCCCCTCGTTGCGAAAGTACTTGATGTAGCTGTAGGGCTGTTCCGCGAGCAGGTCGAGATCCCCGTCGCCGTCTACGTCCGCGAAGCGGTACCATTCGCCGACGTCGAGCTCGCCGTAGCGGGTCGAGCGGAGCTCGAAGCGCGGGAGGCCGTCGCCCTCGCCGCGGCGCTCGAAGTAGGCCACCTGCCCGGTAGTCTCCTGGACGAACAGGTCGAGGTCGCCGTCACCGTCGGCATCCACCAGTTGCGGGCGGGGCGCGTTGAAGCCGCCGAGGAAGGCGAGCTCCAGCATCCGGCCGCTGGAGTCGGTCACCGGAAACGGGGAGACCACCGGCTGGTAGGAGGGTGTGCGGTGGCCCGCGGCCGGTCGTGTGTCGGCCACCGGCGAGGCCGGACGAGCGCACGCAGCCGCGAGCAGCAGCGCCGCCGCGGCGAGAGACCGGCTCAGCGGCACCGTGCGGGCAGGCGCTCCACGCGTTTCCGGGGCGCGGCTATGCCCATCCCGGCGGCGTACTGGCCCACCGTGAGCACCGTGTCCACCGTATGGGTGGCGGCGCAAATCGCCACCACGGTCCCCGCACCGGTCGGCTGCCCGCCTTCGTGCTGGTGCACGCCGCCGGACTGGTGCCGGTTGCTCACGAACACCCAGCGCCCGTCCGGGGACATGGCCAGGCCGTGCGGCTGGCTGAAGCCTTCGCTCGTGAGGGTATCCACCACCGCCCAGCTCCGCGTATCCACCACCGACACGCGGTTGGCCAGGAGACTCGTCACGTAGATGAATCGCCCGTCGAGCGTGAACGCCGGCTCGAACGGCCCGTCGGGCATCGAGACGCCGTGCGCGAGCGCCGGATGCTTCGGGTCGGCCAGATCGAACACGAGGAGCGAATCGGTCAGCTCGGCCGTAACCGCGAGCCAGCGGCCGTCGGGCGAGATCGCGGTCTGGACGAAGCCGGCGGCGGAGCCCGGGATGTCGGTGAGCGTCACATCCTCCTCCTGGGCACCGACGCTCGCGAGCTGGTTGGTGCCGAGGCTCGCCACGTACACCCGCCCGCCCCCGGGCGGCGAGATGATGCCGTGGGGCCGCGGGAAGAGCAGGTCCACCTCGTCGAGCAGTTTCATGTCCGATCGCCGGATCATGGCGATTCGGGGCGGCGGGTTCACCGCGCTCATCGAGCGGCCTACGTACATCAGGTCGCCCTTCGGGTCCAGCGCGATCAGGCCCGGCACCTCCATGCTCACGCTGCCCACCAGCTTGTTCGCCCGGTCGAGCTTGAGCACCTTGCCCGCCCCGATCAGCGTGACGTACCAGAACTTGCCGTCGGGCTCGACCTGGACATGGTGCGGCCGGGCGTTGTCGCCGAAGCCGTAGGCACGGAGGTCCACCGTCTCGAGCAGCCGACGGGTGCCGGCGTCGATGACGGAGACGGTGGCGTCGTCCTGGTTGGTGACGTAGAGCCGGGTCTGCGCCCCGAGCGGGGTCGCGGCGACCAGCGCAGCCATCGCGAGCCGCAGCGCGAGCGTCACGGCACCACCGCCGCGGGCCGCGCACGAATCATGAACAACCCCTCCCGCATGCTGGTCACCGCCACGATGCCGCTCTTGAAGAATGGATAGTTGCTCCACGAGCCCGCGAACCCAGGGGCGTTCTCACCCAACGGCACCGTGTCGAAGTATCCCACCTCCACGAGGTTCACGGGATCCTTGGCGTCGATGACCCGGAGGCCCGACACGTAGTTCGACTCGTAGATGTAGCTCCCGCGGACGTACAGGTTGTGGTCGGAGGCGGCGGTCTCCCCGAAGTACTCCTTGGCCACGACCGGGTCGTCGAGGTCAGCCACGTCGAAGATGACCGTCCGGGTGTGGGGGGCGGTGCCCGCGAGCTCGTCCCCCTCGTCGTCCAGGTAGAAGTAACGCTGGTCCTCGCTCAGCCATCCCTGGTGGGCGTAGGCGACGTTCGGATAGGCGGCGGTGCTGAGCGGCCGGGGGGCGCTCTTGTCGGTCACGTCGGCGATGCCGAGGGCGGTTTCCGAGGCGTTGAAGCAGATCTCCCGGCCCCGATACTGCTCATCCGGCCCGTGGTACGTGACGCACTGCGCGTCGTGGATGTAGCCGGTGCGCGACCTGCCGGTGGTCGGGTCGGCCTGGCACCCGGCGAACCTGGGCCGCTCCGGGTCCCGGATGTCCACCATGTGGAGCCCGCCGCCACAGGTCTCCCCGCCCATGCTGTTGCCGACGGTAAAGGCGAAGCCGCTCTCCGGGTTGATGACGATGTTGTGCGCACTGAAGATCCGGTCGTAGTGCGCGGTCTCACGGAACGTCACCGGGGCACCGGCCACGTGCCGGAGCTGCGTGAGGTCGAAGATCTGGATCCCGTGCGGCCCCGCGCCGTCGGCGACGATGTACGCATGGTTCTTGTAGACCTTGATGTCGCGCCAGATGTTCGAGCGCGCGCCTTCGGTGAGCGGCAGCGAGCCCAGGAACACCGGCCGGGCGGGATCGGTGACTTCCACGAACGCGGTGCCATCGGTGCGCCCGACGAGAGCGAACTCGCGGCCGGTCGTCGTGTCGGTCCAGCCCCAGAGGTCGTTGATCAGCACGCCGCGCTCGGCGCCGATGGCCTTGGCCGGCAGATAGGAGACGAGGTCCGCGTCGCGGCACTCGAACGTCCGCGCCTTGCCGCTCTGACAGGTGACCTCCCCGCCGGTCACGGCCGGGAAAGCGCTTCCGGCGGTGTCGGTCAGGGTGGCGCTCGCGCGCCACTCGCCGCTGGCCGCGTCGCGCTCGTAGACGTTGGTGAAGCCTTCGAAGAAGCTCGCGAGCGGCGCACCCGCCGCCGCGACGCCGCCGCTTGCGGCGACCACGTACCCCATCTGGGTCCCGAACCCGAGCTTCTCGGTCCCGAACCGCCGGAGCTCGGCGTACGCTCCGGCGGCGTCGCGCCGAAGCACGTGAACCGCGCCGGCGCCCGAGTCGGAGGCGGTCGCGCCCACGAAGAGGTCGCGCCCATCGCGCGCGAGCGAGGCGCCGAAGGCCGCCGGGCGCTGTGGGGTCGCGGCGGCGAGCGTCACGGCGCGGGTCCACCGGCCGTCCGCTCCGCGGTGAAAGCCGATCACCTGGCCGGCCAGGCTGTCGGCCACGGGATGGCCGATCAGTGCGTCGTCGCCGTCGAGGAGGACCGATACGCCGAAGGAAGGCGGCCCCGACGCCGAATCCGCCCGGAGCACCGCCTCTTCGGTCCAGCCGCCTGCGCCGTGCCGGAAGACGTAGGCCGCCCCTGGCCGCCACCTGGTCGAATCGTTGCCGCCCGGACCCGTCATCCCGACCAGCGCCCGGTCGCGCCCGATGGCGACCGAGCGGCCGAACCGATCGCCTGCCGAGGCCCCTGAGCCGCTCAGCACGCCTTCCTCCGACCACTGGGCCGAGCTCTTGCCTCGCCGGAACACGACGACGCGACCCGGCAAGGTCGTATCGCCCGGGGCTCCGACCAGGAGGACCCCGCCCTGCACCGCGAGCGCGGCCCCGAAACGCTCTCCCGCGCTCGGTGCCGCGGGCACGAGACGCGCCCGCTGGGTCCACCGACCGGACCGGTCGCGTTCGTAGATGTAGACGGCGCCGGATCGGTGCGCGGCGTCGGGCGCTCCAACGGCGGCCAGGGTGCCTTCCGCCGCCAGCGCCGCGCCGAATCCGTCGCCCACCTCCCCATCCTTTGGCGCCAGCACGGCCGCCTGCGTCCAACTGCCTCGGGCGCCGCGCCGGAAAACGAGAACGGCCCCGGCCTGCGACGCCGGCATGGGAAAGCTGGCCAGGAGACCGGGGCGACCGACGAGAACCTGCCCGCCCGCGACGGCCGCTCCGCCGCCGAATCCGATCAGCGCGGCCGGCGAGGTTGCGACACGGGACGTTTGGGCATTGGCCGGAAGGATCATCCCGGTGGACAGCATGGCGGAGAACAGCAGACAGAGCGGCGATCGCATTCGGGCATCCTGGGGGAAGGCGGATGAGAACAGCAGGAGCGGTCAGAAGTATTCCGCCTCGAGACCGCCTCCGCCAGTGCGGCGTCCACCTCACGAAGGGTTGCACCCGGGCCGGGGCCGGTCATCTTCCGTCCCATGCCCAGACCATCGCTGCTTGCCCGCCTGGGCCTCGACCGGCCGGAGCTCCGCGCCTGGGCCATGTACGACTGGGCCGCGTCCGCCATGCAGACCACGGTGATGGTCGCGGTCTTCCCCATCTACTTCGTCAAGGTCGCCGGCGCGGGACTGGCCGGAGGCGGTGCCACCCAGCGCCTGGCGACGGTGAACACGATCGCGCTCGTGCTCATCGCGCTCGCCTCGCCGGTGCTCGGCGCCGTCTCCGACTACGGCGGGAACAAGAAACGGTTCATCGCCGCGTTCATGGCGGTGGGCGCCGCCGCGGTGGCCGGCCTGTTCTTCGTCCACACGGGTGATCTCACCCTCGCCAGTTGGCTCTTCGTGCTCGCGCTCATCGGCGTGGCGGGAAGCTTCGTGTTCTACGAGGCGCTGCTGCCGCACATCGCGCGCGGCGGGGAGCTCGACCGCATCTCGACCGCCGGGTACGCGCTCGGCTACGTCGGCGGCGGAATCCTGCTGGCGCTCAACCTCGCGTGGATCCAGAAGCCGGGGTGGTTCGGGCTGCCCGCCGGTCCGGGCCTCGATGAATCGGCGGCCACGCTGCCGGCGCGGCTGGCGTTCCTGAGCGTCGCGGTCTGGTGGCTGGTGTTCTCGATCCCGCTGTTCCGGCGGGTGCCGGAGCCACCGCGGCGGCTGGAGCCGGACGAGCAGAAGGGGCAAAGCCCGATCCGGATGGCCTTCGTGCGTCTGGGCGAGACCTTCCGGGAGCTCCGCGGCTACCGGCAGGCCTTCCTGATGCTGCTGGCGTTCCTGATCTACAACGACGGCATCCAGACCATCATCAAGATGGCCACGGCCTACGGCACCGAGCTCGGCATCGACCAGAGCGCGCTCATCGGCGCCATCCTGCTGGTGCAGTTCGTGGGGATCCCGTGCTCGTTCCTGTTCGGCATGCTGGCAGGCAGGATCGGGGCGAAGCGGGCGCTGTTCCTCGGGCTGCTGGCCTACACAGCCATCAGCATCCTCGGCTTCTACATGAAGACGGCCGCGCACTTCTACGTGCTGGCGGGCCTCGTGGGGATGGTGCAGGGCGGCACGCAGGCGCTGAGCCGGTCGCTCTTCGCCAGCATGATCCCGCAGCACAAGAGTGGGGAGTTCTTCGGTTTCTTCAGCGTGTTCGAGAAGTTCGCGGGTATCTTCGGCCCGCTGATCTTCGCGGGAACGATCGCGGCCACCGGATCGAGCCGCAACGCGATTCTCAGCGTCATCGGCTTCTTTGCCGTGGGCGCGGCCATCCTGGCGTTCGTGAACCTGGACGAGGGCCAGCGCGAGGCGCGGACCGCGGACGCCGCGGCCCGGGCGGTGAGCTGAGTCAGGACAGGTCGCCGCAGGCCACCACGAGCCGCCTCGCTGGCGCTGGGCCGACCCCTCGGATCGATGCGCCGGCCACCGCAAGGGCATAGCCGTCGGCCTCGCACACGGTGCCGACCTGGATGGTGAATCCTCCCTTCGTCGCCCGGGCGCAGCGCACGTCGAACGACACGTCCGCACGCCCGTCCGGGCCCACGACCACGGATCGGGGATTGGTGCCGACGACCTGGCAGTTCTCCGCCAGCCCGGTCAGCAGGACACTGTGGCTCCCCTCGCCCAGGCTGTCGAGGACGACGCTCGCGCCCGGAGCGACCGAGCGCGTGGTTCCGCCGTCGACGGTGACACGGAAGCCGTCGGCATCCGGATCGGTGCCGCTGGTGGTGACGGACACTTCGATCCGGCCGTCGGAGGAGATGTCGATGAAGGTTTCGCCGCAGGCGGCGAGTGCCAGGACCGCGAGCGGAACGAGAAACTGGAGGCGGGCCCACATGGAAACCTCCTGGTGCCGAAGCACCTTGCCGCGTCTTGGCGGCTTCCCTAACTTGCGCCGTGGATCAATAGTACCTGGCCCGGGGCACTGCCGCCTCTCTTCAACCTGGAGCCCTGCCGCGCCCCTCGCCGGCGGGGCACTTTGCATTCATGGACGCATTGGCCGACGCCTTCGGGCTCACGCGCGCGCTGGTGGCCCTCGAGACCCCGACCGGGTCGGAGGGGCCGGCCACCGACCTGCTCGACGGCGCGCTCCGCGGGGCGGGCTACCGCACGCTGCGGCAGCCGGTCACGCCTGGGCGCGACAACCTGCTCGCCTTCCGCGAGCCGCCGGCGCTGGTGTTCTCCACCCACGTGGATTGCGTGCCGCCGTATCTCCCGCTCTCCGAGGACGCCGACTCGATCCATGGCCGCGGGAGCTGCGACGCCAAGGGCCTCGCCGCCGCGATGGTCGCGGCGGCCGAGCAGCTGGCCGCGGGCGGCGAGCGGCGAATCGGGCTCCTGTTCCTGGTCGGCGAAGAGAACGGCTCCGACGGGGCCCGCGCCGCGGCCGGCCTGGAGCCCCGCGGGCGGTTCCTGATCAACGGCGAGCCGACGGAGAACCGCCTCTCGATCGGCCAGAAGGGCTCGCTCCGCGTGGACCTGAGGGCGACGGGCCGCGCGGCCCATTCCGCCTATCCCGATGAAGGGCAGAGCGCCGTCGCCATGCTGCTCGACACCATCGAGCGCATCCGGCGGATGCCGCTCCCGCGCGACCCACTGCTCGGTTCCTCGACGCTCAATGTCGGGCTCATCGAGGGCGGGGTCGCGCCCAACGTGCTCGCTCCCGAGGCCAGCGCGCAGATCCTGATCCGCACGGTCGAGCCCACCGGCCCGCTCAAGGCCGCGATCCAGGCGCTGGCCGGCCCGGGCGTCGCCATCGCGTTCCCGGTCGAGCTGCCCAGTCACAAGGCGGGGACCGTGCCGCCAGGCTGGGACACGACCGTCGTGAGCTACGCCAGCGACCTGCCGTTCCTCGCGGGCTGGGGCGAGTGCTACCAGCTCGGGCCGGGCACGATCAAGGTCGCGCACACCGCCCAGGAGCACATCCGCAAGGCCGACCTGCTGCGCGGCGTGGAGCTGTACGTCCGGTTGGCCACCGATCTCCTCGCCCGCGAGGCGTCATGACAGCGAAGATCCCGGTCAGCGTGCTCGGGGCCACGGGCACGGTTGGCCAGAAGTTCGTCCGCCTGCTGGCCGACCACCCCTGGTTCGAGGTCGCGGCGGTGGCCGCGTCGTCCGCGAGCGCGGGCAAGCCCTATGGCGACATTGTCCGCTGGCGCGAGCAGAGCGCGCTGCCCGACCGGATCGCGGCGCTCATCGTGCAGCCGTCGGCGCCGCCACTGCCGGGGCCGATCGTGTTCAGCGCGCTCGATGCCGAGGTCGCGGGGCCGATCGAGCAGGCGTTCGCGGCCGCCGGCGCCTACGTGGTGACCAACACCCGCACCCACCGGATGGACGCGGATGTGCCGCTGCTCATCCCGGAGGCCAATCTGGACCACCTGGCCCTGGTCGACCGCCAGCACGAAGGCCGGGGCTGGCCGGGCGCCATCCTCGCGAACCCCAACTGCTCGACGGCCGCGCTGGTGCTGGCGCTCGCGCCGCTGCATCGCGCGTTCGGGCTGGAGAAGATCTTCGTCTCGACGATGCAGGCCGTCTCGGGGGCCGGCTACCCCGGGGTGCCTTCGCTCGACATCCTCGGCAACGTGGTGCCGTACATCGGCGGCGAAGAGGAGAAGATGGAGCGCGAGAGCCGGAAGATCCTCGGTACCCTCGCCGCCGGCGGCGTGACACCGGCCGACTTCGCGATGAGCGCACACACCAACCGGGTCGCGACGATCGACGGGCACCTCATGACGGTCTCGGCGGGCTTCCGGACCCGGGTCACGCCGGAGGCGGCCATGGCGGCGCTGCGCGAGTTCCGCGCGAGCCCGCGGGTCGAGTGCCTCCCGTCCACGCCCACCCTGCCGGTCGAGGTCGAGACCCGCCAGGACCGGCCGCAGCCGCGACTCGATCTCGAGCGCGGCCGGGGGATGGCGGTAACGGTGGGCCGGGTGCGCGCCTGCCCCATCCTCGATCTTCGGCTGGTGCTGCTGGGACACAATACCATCCGGGGCGCGGCCGGCCAGGGCGTGCAGATCGCCGAGCTGCTGGTGGCGGAAGGCCGGGTGAACCGGCCGGCATGATCGTCGCCAAGTTCGGCGGGACCTCGGTGGCGGACGCGGCGGCCATCGGCCGGCTGATCGGCATCGTGCGGTCGCGGGCCGCCGACGGGCCGGTGGTCGTGGTGAGCGCGCTCGCCCGGGTGACCGACGGCCTCCTGGCGCTCGCCCCGGTGGTGCACGCGGGCAATGGCGCCGCGCTCGACGCGGCCATCGCCGCGCTCGTCGAGCGCCATGCCGCTGCCGCCCGCGAGCTGCCGGGCGCCACCCTGGCCCTCCCGGCCATCGCCGAGGACGCGGCCGCGCTCCGGCGCGAGCTCGGGGCGGCGCTCGGCCGCATGCTGCGCCCCGCGGAGCTCGACGCGCTCGCCGGCCGGGGCGAGCTCTGGAGCAGCCGGCTCGTGGCGGCCGCGCTCGAGGCGGCCGGGCTCGCCGCCACGTGGGTGGACATCCGGCCGATGATGGTGACCGACGATCGCCACGGCCGCGCCACGCCGTACATGCAGGCGCTCGGCGACCGGGCGCGCGAGTGCCTCCGGCCGCTGGTCGACGGCGGCCGCGTCCCCGTCACCCAGGGATTCATCGGCGCCACCGTCGACGGCGCCCCGACCACGCTTGGCCGCGGCGGCTCCGACTTCACCGCCGCGCTGCTCGGCGCCGTGCTCGACGTCGAACGGGTCGAGATCTGGACCGACGTGAACGGGCTCATGACGGCGGATCCGCGCATCGTGCCGTCCGCGCGCACCCTCCGGGCGGCGAGCTACGAGGAGGCCGCGGAGCTGGCCACCTTCGGCGCCAAGGTGCTCCACCCGGCCACCGCGCAGCCGCTGGTGCGCTCGGGGATCCCCATCATCGTCCTCAACTCCACACGTCCCGGGGATCCCGGCACCACCATCGAGCCGTCGGCCGAGCTCGAGCGGATGGGAGATTCGCCCGTGCGGTCGATCAGCTGGAAGCCCGGCATCACGGTGGTGAACGTGCGCGCCCCGCGGATGCTCGGCGCCTTTGGCTTCCTGCGCGCGATGTTCGAGGTCTTCGAGCGGCACGAGGTGGTGGTAGACGTGCTGGCGAGCGGCGAGGTCAGCGTCTCGCTCACGGTCGAGGACCGGACGCGCCTCGACGCCGTGGTGCGCGATCTGGCGGAGCTGGGCGAGGTCTGGGTCGAGGACCACCGGGCGATCATCGCCGTCGTCGGCATCGGCATCCGCTCCACGCCCGGTCTCGCCGCCCGGCTCTTCCGCGCGGTCCAGCCGGCGAACGTCGAGGTGATCTCCCAGGGCGCCTCGGCGATCAACATGACGTTCGTCGTGCGGGAGGAGGACGGGCCGGACGTCGTGCGGCGGTTGCACCAGGAGTTCTTCGGGTCGTGCTGAGACTCCGAGGTGGGCTCGGGGATCGATTTAGAAAACCACGAAAGACCCACCACAGAGGCACGGAGGGCACAGAGAACATCCACGGAGGACCGATTTTTTGTGCATGCACCGTGGCCCTCCGTGTCCTCTGTGCCTCTGTGGTGAACGGGAGCGCCGCATGCGAATCGTCATCGTAGGTGACGGCAAGATGGGCCGGGCGGTGGCGAGTCTGGCGGAGACGCGCGGCCATACGATCCAGGCAATGATCGGCGGCGCCGAGAACGCCAGCGGCAATGCCCTCACGGCGAAGCGGCTGAAGGGCGCCGACGTCGCCGTGGAGTTCACCCGGCCCGATGCGGCCGTGGCCAATCTCGAGCGCCTCCTCGATGCCGGCCTCCCCGTCGTCACCGGGACGACGGGCTGGCTGGACCAGCTCCCGCGAATCACGGCCCAGGTCGAGCGCCGCGGCGGTGCCCTGCTCCACGCCGCCAACTTCTCGCTCGGCGTCCACCTCTTCCTCCGCGCCGCGCAGGACCTGGCCCGCCGATTCGCCGGGCACCCCGGCTTCGACGCCTTTATACTGGAGGAGCACCACGCCGCCAAGCTCGATGCGCCCTCCGGTACGGCGCGCGAGCTCCAGCGACGCGCGAGCGACGCGGACCCGGCACGACCGTTCGCGATCACCTCTGTCCGTGCCGGGGTCACGCCGGGCACGCATCTGGTGGCCTACGACGGGCCGTTCGAGCGGGTGACGCTGGCGCACGTGGCGCGGAGCCGCGAAGGCTTCGCGGCGGGCGCGCTGGCCGCGGCCGAGTGGCTGCCTGGTCATCGCGGCGTCTACACGGTCGAGGACATGCTCTTCGGAGAGAGTGGATGACCGCTTTCGAGGGATGCGGCACCGCCCTGGTCACCCCGTTCACGGAGAGCGGCGCCGTCGACTTCCGGGCGCTCGGGGCGCTCGTCGAGTGGCAGATCGCCGAAGGGATCGACTTCCTCGTCCCGTGCGGCTCCACCGGCGAGGCCCAGACCCTGGACGAGGGCGAGCGCGAGCGGGTCGTGGCCGCGGTCGTCGAGACGGCCGCCGGGCGCGTGCCGGTGGTGGCCGGCGCGACCAGCAACGATACCCGCCGCGCCGTCGACGAGACCCGCCGCATGTGCGCCCTCGGTGTCGACGGCATTCTCTCGGCCACACCGTACTACAACAAGCCCACCCAGGAGGGTCTCGCCCGGCACTTCCGGGCCGTCGCCGACGCCTCCATCCGCCCGGTCTGCCTCTACAACGTCCCGGGCCGCACCGCCGTCAATCTCCTGCCGGCCACGGCGCTCCGCCTGGCGGAGCATCCGAACGTGCGCGGGATCAAGGAAGCGAGCGGGGACCTGCGCCAGATCATGGAGATCATCCGACACCGCCCTGCTGGCTTCGCGGTGCTCTCGGGTGACGACTGGCTGGCGTTCCCGGTTGCCGTGGCCGGCGGCGAGGGGCTGATCTCGGTGACGTCGAACGAGGTCCCGGCGCAGATGACCGCACTCGTGCGGCATGCCCGGCACGGCGACCTCGACGCCGCCCGCGCCGGCCAGTATCGCCTGCTCCCGCTCATGGACGCCAATTTCCTCGAGACCAATCCGTCGCCGGTGAAGGCCGGGCTGGCCCTGATGGGCAGGATCGCCGACGTGCTCCGCCTGCCGCTGGTCCCGGCCGGCCAGTCCACGCGGGACGCGCTGCGCGTCGCGCTCGTGGCAGCGGGTGCCGATGTCCCCTGACGACGTGAAGGCGCTCGAGACGGAGCTCGCCCGCTACAGCGGCCCGGTCGCGCCCGAGGACGAAGGCGGCGCGCGCGCCGCCTTCGTCCAGCTCAAGGCCGCGCTCAACTCGGGCGCGGTGCGCGCGGCGGAACGCGGCGCCGATGGGCAGTGGCGCGCCAACGCGTGGGTGAAGGCCGGCATCCTGCTCGGCTTCCGGCTGGGCCGCATCACACCGGCCGCCACGGGCGGGCCGTTCCCGTTCTACGACAAGGACACCTACCCGCTCCGTCGCGCCTCCGTCGAAGACGGCGTGCGCATCGTGCCCGGCGGATCGGCCATCCGCGATGGCTGCTACGTGGCGCCCGGGGTCGTCTGCATGCCGCCGATGTACATCAACGTCGGCGCGTACGTGGGTGAGGGGACCATGGTCGACTCGCACGCGCTGGTCGGCTCGTGCGCCCAGGTCGGCCGGCGGGTTCACCTCTCCGCCGCCGCGCAGATCGGCGGCGTGCTCGAGCCTGCCGGCGCACTCCCGGTCATCATCGAGGACGAGGTGCTGGTCGGCGGGAACTGCGGGGTCTACGAAGGCACGATCGTTCGCGAGCGGGCGGTGCTCGCGCCGGGTACGATCCTCACCGGGGGCACGGCCGTCTTCGACCTGGTCCACGATCGCGTCTACCGCCGCGACGGCGAGCGCCCGCTGGAGATTCCGGCCGGCGCGGTGGTGGTCCCGGGAACGCGCCCGGTGCGTTCGGGCGCCGGCCGCGAGGCGGGCATCGGGCTGTACACGCCGGTGATCGTGAAGTATCGCGACGAGAAGACCGAGACGGCCGTGCGCCTGGAGGAGCTGTTGCGCTGAGCCCATGCCCACCCACACCCATTACCTCTGGTTCGAGACCAAGCGCCGCCAGGAGCTCATCGATATCACCGACGAGGTCGAGCGGCAGGTGGCCGTCAGCGGGATCCGCGAGGGGTTCGCGCTCGTCTCCGCCATGCACATCAGCGCGTCGGTCTTCGTCAACGACCATGAATCCGGGCTCTGGCAGGATATCCTCGCGTGGCTCGAGGGGACCATCGCCCCCTGGGACCCGGAGCGATACCACCACAACGAGACCGGGGAGGACAACGCGGCCGCTCATTTGCGGAGCCTGACGGTCGGCCACGAGGTCATTGTGCCGGTCACGGCCGGCAAGCTGGATCTGGGCCCCTGGCAACGCGTGTTCTACGGCGAGTGGGACGGCCAGCGGCGGAAGCGGGTGATCGTCAAGATCCTGGGCGAATGATCAGCGCGCCTTGCGCTTGGGAGCCACGGTTACCCGAACGCTGCCGCTCGCGCGGAGCCCGCCTTCCTTCACCACCACCTCCACGACCTGATCGCCGGCGCGCGTGCCCAGCACCCAGCGCGTCTGCGCGCGCCCGGCGCTATCGGTGCGCGCCCGCGTCGGCGTCAGCGCGCCTGATCGCGTCGAGAACGCGACGGAGGCTCCGGCCGCGGCGTTCCCATGGGCGTCGGTCACAAGGACCCGGACCGGCTGCGGCAACGGCCGGCTCACCGTCGCGCCAGCGGGCACGCCTTCGAGCACGAGCCTGGCCGGCGGGCCCGCGATCGCTCGCGCCGTCACCTCGAGTGGCGCTCCGACCCCTTGCGCCGACGCGGTCAGGTGCTGCAGGCCGGCCGCGGGGCCCAGCGTCCAGGCCGCCTCGACTCGCCCGGTCGAATCGGTGACCGCCGTCCGTTCGGCGACCGTTCCCTGGACTGGCCGGAGCGAGACTCGCACGCCGGCCACGGGGTTGCCGTGCCGGTCGGCAACGCGAAGCTGTACGACAGGAAGGAGCGGGCGCGCGACGACCCCACGAGGCACGGCGCTTCGCATAAGACCGAGCGACGCGGCCGGCCCCGGCGCGGCCGTCGCCGAGAGCACGGCGCGCGGCACCGCGCGCGACGTGCCCACCTGCACGTAGGCCCGCTGCGTCCCGGCCCGGGGCCCGAGGGTCCAGCGCGCCCGCGCCTGCCCGAGCGAGTCGGTTCGGACGCCGTCTCCCACGATTGTGCCGCCACCTGCGGCCTCCCACGGCGACCGGCACGTCACCCAGCGGCACGCCGGTGGAATCGGTGACCCGGACCACGATCGGCTCGGCCAGCTCGAGGCCGGCCTCGCCCGAGGGCGGCTCGCCCGCCGTGATGCGCGTGTTGTCGGCCACCGGCTCGGCGTCCGCGGCGAGCACCGTAGCGGTCGGCGGCTCGCCGTCGACCGCGAGCGCGCTCCGCTGCCGGCCCGGCCGGTCGCCCAGGGTCCAGACTGCCTGCACGAGGCCATCGGCGTCGGAGGTGTCGATGTCGGGCGCAATGCGCCCGGTCGGCTCCGCCACGGTGAAGCGCACGGGCACGCCGGCCATCGGCCGGCCGCCGCGCGACACGATCTGCGCCTTGAGCGGGACGGCCAGGCGCTGTCCCGCCGGCGCGCGCTGGCCGTCGCCGGCGAGAAGGGTGATCGTCGCGGGAACCGGATAGACCTCGATGGGGAGCTCGCGCACGAGATCGCCACCGGAGGCGGCGAGCGTCCCGCGGCCGGCGGTGACACCGGTGATCCGGCCGGCGCTGTCCACCAGCGCGACCGATGGGTCCGACGAGCGCCATGCGACCGCCTGCCCGGACACCGGATGCCCCCGGGCGTCGACCACGCGCGCGACGAGCCGGGCCACGCCGCCTTCGCCGAGCCGGACCAGCGAGTCCCCCTGGAGCCAGATGGC
The DNA here is from genome assembly GCA_963815515.1 of uncultured Gemmatimonadales bacterium. Taxonomy (GTDB): domain Bacteria; phylum Gemmatimonadota; class Gemmatimonadetes; order Gemmatimonadales; family GWC2-71-9; genus CAVVWJ01. The sequence goes on along the minus strand of CAWFGP010000003.1, from coordinate 703,732 downwards.
AGCCGGGCGCGAGCGGACCAGGATGCGCGACTGCGCGATCCGCCCGCCGGCCGCGGCGACGACCGTCGACACGCCCGGCGACCGGGCGACTACGGTGCCCGCGCTGTCCACCGAGGCGACCGACGTGTCGGTCGAGGTCCACCCGACGCCTACGCCGGCCACGACGCCGCCGTGCGCGTCCGTAATGGTGATGGCGAGCTGGATCGAATCGCCGATGGCCCAGGCCGTGTCGGCGATGGGCCGCACGCCGATCCAGCGCACCTGGTCGGCCGGCAGCGAGCGCACCGACGACACGATGGAGACGAGGGCGGCACCCGCCGACAGCGAGCCCGCCCCCCATTTCCATGCCTTGACGATCCAGGTCGGCCCGGCTTCGGCCGCGTCGCGCTTCGAGGAAGCCATGCGGCGCTAGCGCATCCGGTCGCAGAGCGGGATGCCTTCTTCGCCCGCCATCTCGTGGTCGCCGTCGGTCCGCGGCGCCTCCGCGCCGTCGAGCGAGCCCACGAAGACCACGCAGCTCCGGCCGGGCTGGGTCTGGTGCGTCGCCCGCGCCTGCCAGCCTGAGGCACCCGCCCGCAGGATGTCCACGCGCACGCCCGCCTCGGAACGGAGGCCCAGCGCCTCGACCGACGGAGCGTAGGTCTCGTGGGCGGCACGGTAGCGATCCTGCGCGGCCAGGGCGCTCCGCAGGGCACTCTTGAGCACCGAGGCAGGGGTAGCCTGCCAGGCCGCGGGCGAGCTGGTCTGCGCGCGGAGCGCACCCGCGCCGAACGCGGCGAGCAGAACGACGGCGAGCGAAACCCTGTGGGCGGACATGCAGCCTCCCGGCATTGGCGAACGGTCTGCTCATTGTGCGAACCCGGCGACTTCCCCGCAATCCGCAGGAAGAGGACAGCGTTCAATTCATTGTCGGTCGATTGGGGGCGAAGCTGAGGAACGGGTGGAAAAGACAGCGCGCCAGCGAGTTTCGCTGGCGCAAGGTGTTGCACTAGCGGCAAGGCGAAACTACATGCTGCGGTACTTCGGGCCGCTCCCGCCCTCCCGAGGCGTCCACCGCGGACCGAGCACGTCGGTCGCCTTGCAGTCGACGCAGTTGGCGGCGCTGACCCGGAGCTCGTCGCCCACCCGCTCGTAGACGCCCGCGGGACAGACGTGCGAGTAGAAATCGGCGACCTCCCCCGTCACGTCCGGACCCACGAGCAGGTGCTGCGGAATGGTGTCGCGGGTCGCGTTGCCCGACTTGAATACCGCGTCCACCTTGCTGAACGTGAGCGTGCCGTCGGGCGCGAAGGGCCGCGGCCCGGACGTCGCCCGCGGCGTCCGGGCATCCTCGGGCATCACGATCCGTCCGCCGGGGAAGCGGCCGCCGGTGACGGTCATGAGGCCCGCCTTCACCCCACCGACGTACAGCCCGTCCTTGAACGCCAGCCGCATGTTCCGCGTGCGCCGCATGTCGGCCACGATGTAACTCTGGTCGATCATCTGCTCGTAGGATGCGAGCGCGGCCGCGGATACATCGCCGCGCTTGAGGGCCGCGAACGCGGCCCGGGCCGCGTACATCCCCGACTGCATCGCGTAGTGGATCCCCTTGAGCGACGGGACGTCGACGAAGCCCACGGTGTCGCCCGCGAACAGCACGCCGTCGCCGCTCCGGCGCATGGGCAACGCGTAGTACCCGCCCTCGGGAATCGTCTTGGCGCCCCATTCGACCAGCTGGCCGCCTTCGAGATGCGGCCGGAACAGCGGATGCAGCTTGAGCCGCTGCACCAGCTCGTGCACGTCGAGGCTCGCGTCGTGGTAGTCGAGGCCGACCACCAGCCCGAGCGCCACCTGCGACGGGCCGAGCGGATAGAAGAAGCTGCCGCCGAAGGCGTCGGTCGGGAGCGGCCAGCCCAGCGTGTGGATGACCCTGTCGAGCGGCCGCTTCACCTCCCAGATCTCCTTCACGCCAAGCGCGAAGAGCTGCGGGTTGGGCGACCCCACCTGCTGCCATTCCCGCCACGCCTGGCCGAGCGCACCGCGCGTTCCTTCGGCGACGACCGTGATCCGCGCCGTCAGGTCGGTCGGCTCCACATAGTCCGAGCCCGGTTGCCCGGTGCGATCGAGTCCCGACGCCGTCGTGCGCACCCCGCGTACCGCCGAGCCGTCGACCAGCAGCGCGTCGGCCGGAAAGCCGGCGAAGATATTCACCCCAAGCTCCTCGGCGCGCTCGCCGAGCCAGCGGACCATCTCACAGATCGATGCCGTGTAGTAGCCGCTGTTGTGCATCGTGGGCGGCGTCGGCATCCGCTGCGCCCGGCCCTCGGTCAGGAAGTAGACCGCCTCGCCGGGCACGGGCTGGCGGAACGGGAAATCGGAGGGCTGGAGCTCGGGGAACAGCTCGCGAAACGCGCGGGGATTGACGACCGAGCCGGAGAGATTGTGCTCGCCGAGGCTGCCGGCCTTCTCGAGCACGCCGATGTTGAGCTCCGGCATATCGCCGCCGCCGTCCCGCTCGCGCTTGACGAGCCGCGCCAGCTCGATGGCGCAGGCCAGTCCCGCGGGCCCCGCCCCCACGATCAGCACGTCCATCTCGATGGCCTCCGCGCTCGGCGGATCGCGTCGAATGAGGCGGTCGAGCGGCAGCGGGGGCTGATGGCGGATGGGAAGGATCGTGGACACGACGGCTCCTCGCGCGTGATGGGTACGGAACGGCTGGCGCAGAATATACATCGGGCCGGGCGGCCGTATGTTTCGGCGCATGGACCTCCACAAGGCATCCCGGGACCCGTGGGTGTGGGGCCAGCTCGTTTTGATCGGCCTCGTCGCCGTGGTCGCGCCGCTGCTGCCGCGTTACGTGAACCTGGGGAACGCGGACTTCGCGCTCAACCGGGTGGATCCGGTGTGGATCCGCGCGCTGGGCGGCCTGCTCGCGGGCGCCGGGCTGGCGATCGGCGTCTGGGGAGCGCGCTCGCTCGGCCGCAGCCTGACGCCGGGCACCGAGCCGCTTCCCGGGGTGCCGTTGGTGACGAGTGGGGCGTACGCCCATTGCAGGCACCCGATCTATGCCGGGCTCGTGCTGCTGCTCGCGGGGTACGCCCTGGCGTGGAGCAACTGGACGATGGCACTCGTGGTGGGCGCGGTGGCGTGGCAGTACTTCGAGGCCAAGGCGCGGGCGGAGGAGCGGTGGCTGATGGAGCGGTATCCGGAGTATCGGCGGTACGCGGTGCATGTTCGAAGGCGTGTACTGTAGTCGGCGTCATGCACTGACCCCGTCGGCCCCGCTACCTTACAGCCCCATGACTACCCCGATCATTCCAGGCTTTCGCTCGGTCCCCTTCACCGGCGTCATCTACGTCATGGCGGAGGCCGCGCGCCGCGGGTTCCGCTATGGCCACGCCGACTGGTGCAACCTCGGCCAGGGACAGCCGGAGACCGGACCGCTTCCCGGCGCGCCGCCGCGGGTGCACCACGTCGAGATCGGCGTCGACGACCAGGAGTATGCGCCGGTGCCGGGGATCTGGGAGCTCCGTCGCGCGGTGGCGGACCTGTACAACGAGCTCTACCGCCAGGGGAAGCGCTCGCGCTACACCGAGCGCAACGTCTGCATCTGCGGCGGCGGCCGGGCCTCCCTCACCCGCGCGGTGGCCGCGCTGGGCGAGGTGAACCTCGGCCATTTCCTGCCCGACTACACCGCGTACGAGGAGCTGCTGGACATCTTCAAGCTCTTCACGTCGATTCCCATCCTGCTCGAAGGCGCCAGCGGGTATCACTTCGGCCTGGAAGAGCTCGAGCGCGAGATCACCGGCCGCGGCCTCTCCGCGCTGCTGCTGTCCAATCCCTGCAACCCGACCGGACGAGTCATCCAGGGCGACGAGCTGGCGGGCTGGGTCGGGGTGGCGCGCGAAGTCGGCTGCACGCTGCTGATCGACGAGTTCTACTCGCACTACATCTGGGCCGACACGGCCGAGGGCGAGGGCGTGGTCTCGGCGGCGCGGTTCGTCGACGACGTGGACGCCGATCCGGTCGTGCTGTTCGATGGGCTCACCAAGAACTGGCGCTATCCCGGCTGGCGCACGACCTGGATCGTCGGCCCGCAGGCGGTGATCGAGGCGGTGTCGAGCAGCGGCTCCTTTCTCGACGGCGGCGGCAGCAAGCCGCTGCAGCGCTCCGCCGTGCCCCTGCTCGCCCCGCCGCTGGTGCGGGCGGAAACGGCGGCGATCCGCGAAGCGTTTCTGCGGAAGCGCCGGATCCTGGGCGAGGGACTCCGCGCGGCCGGAGTGCGCTTCGATCTCGCGCCGGAGGGGACGTTCTACTGGTGGGGGGACGTCTCCGCCTTGCCCGCGAAACTCAACACGGGGATGAGGTTCTTCCAGCAGGCGCTGGAGCACCAGGTCATCTGCGTCCCGGGCGAGTTCTTCGACGTGAACCCGGGCAAGCGGAGGAGCGGGCGTCCGTCGCGCTTCCGGAACTACGTGCGGTTCTCGTTCGGGCCGGAGGAGCGGGCGGTCGTGGAGGGGGCGCGGCGGATTCAGGAAATGGTCAAGGGGGCAGGCTGAGAGAGCGCTGATCCTCCCGAGTCACCCTGAAGCGGGTTCCGCTACCCCCGACGCAGAAATTCGACGATCACCGGATTCACCACGCCCGGTCGCTCGCACATCGAAGCGTGCCCGGCGCCCTCGACGGCCAGGAACTCGGCGGACGGGATCGCCGCCCGGGCCCGGACGTGCCGCTTGTAGGGAGTGATCCGGTCCGCCGTGCCCCAGACGATGAGCACCGGCTTCCGCATCGCCTCGAGCCGCGCGTAGAGCTTCGGCACCTTCGCCGGCATCGATCGGCGGGTCGAGAGCAGGGCCCGTCCTGTTCCCCGAAACCTGGCCTGGGCGAGCACCCGGTCGCGGAAGTCCGGTGGGACCTCGGTCTGGTCCGCGAACATGCTCACGGCCCGGTTCGCCACCGTCCGGGGCCCGGCGCGGCGCTGGAGCAGCTCCCCGATACCGGGGAGGAGCGCGAGCCGGCTCGGCCGCACGGCGGACGCGGTGAACCCGGCCGGATCGATCAGCACCAGCCGCCGCACCCGCGCCGGGTGCCGGTCGGCGAACCGGGCGCAGATCTGAGCCCCCATCGAGAAGCCCACCAGATCGACCGGCCAGCGGACGGCGAGCGACGCGAGCAGCTCGTACAGCTGCCGCTCGTACAGCTCGGGACCGTAGGCGCACTTGAGGCGGTCCGAGTAGCCCCGGCCGTAGAGATCGTAGGCCACCGTGCAGCAGCCCGCCGCGGCGAGCGCGGGTGCGGTGCGCTCCCAGATCAGCAGCGGCGTGGAGAACCCGTGCACCAGCACGACGGCCGGTCCCGCGGGAGGGCCGGCCGCCTCGTAATGCGTCGCACCATCACTGAGCCGGGCGAACCGGCCCGGCGCGGCAGCGCGGGCGCGGTCGTCCAGCTCCTCGACCTCGCCGAGCGCGCCGACCGGACGCTCGGCTATTGGGTCCCCCGGACCTTCCGTACTTCCTCGGTCAGGCGCGGCAGGATCTCGAACAGGTCGCCCACCAGGCCGTAGTCGGCGACCTTGAAGATGGGCGCGTCCTTGTCCTTGTTGATCGCGACGATCGTCTTGGAGGTGCGCATGCCGGCGAGGTGCTGGCTGGCGCCCGAGATGCCGACGGCGACGTACAGGTCGGGGCTCACCAGGCGGCCGGTCTGGCCGATCTGGTCGGTGGCGGGCCGCCACCCGTCGTCGGTGACGGCGCGGGTGGCGCCCACGGCGGCATTGCCGAACGCATCCGCAAGCTGCTCTACGAGGGCGAAGTGTTCGGCGGCACGCAGGCCGCGGCCACCGCTCACGATCACCGGCGCCTCGCTCAGGTCGAGCTGGGCGCCGCTCTGCTGAGCCAGCTCCGTGACGACGACGCGCGAGCTGCCGGGATCCACGGCGGGCGCGGCCTGCTCGACCCGCCCCGCTCCGGGGTGCTCGGCGGCCGGCGTCGCACCGGGGCGAAGTGAGACAATCGCCGGCGAGCCGGTGAGACGCAGGGTGACGATGATCTTCCCGGTGTACGCCGGGTGCTGGGCGAGTAGCGAGTCACCCTGGATCTCGAAGGCAGTCACGTCCGAGACCAGCCCGACACCGAGCTTCGCGGCGACGCGTGGCGCGAGATCGCGCCCTTCGGCGGACGCGGAGAAGAAGGCAGCGCGATACTGGCCCGCCCGGAGCCGCTCGGCGGCGGTCGCCGCCGCCACTTCGGGGTCATAGCGCTCGAGTCCCGGATGCTCGACGACGACGATGACGTCCGCGCCGTAGCGAGCCAGCGCCTCTGTCTTGGCCGCGATACCGGGCGCACCGAGCACCAGGGCGTGCACCTCGCCACCGCCGGAGGCGTCGGCCGCGTGCCGTGCCGCCGTCACCGCCTCGAACGCCACCTTGCGGAGCTCCCCACCGCGCGTCTCCGCGAACGCGAACATCAGCGCCATCTCACAGCACCTTCGCTTCGGTCCGGAGCCGCCGTACCAGCTCGGGCACCCCTTCGGCGCCCTCGCCCATGAAGCGCGGGCCCGAGCGCTCGGGCGGAAGCGCCATCGCCTCGACGGTCACGCGAGCTGCACCCAGCGTGGCCGGGCCGGGTCTCGAGCGGCTTCTTCTTGGCGGCCATGATTCCCTTGAGCGTCGCGAGCCGCGCCCGCGCGATTCCCTCGTCGATGGTCAGCACCGCCGGCAGCGGGAACCGCACGGTCTCCGCGGCACCCTCCAGATCACGCCGGGCCGTCCCCTGCCCGTTGGCGATCTCGAGCTGCGAGATCGCCGTAACACAGGGCAGGCCCAGCAGCTCGGCGACCATCGGCCCCACGGTGCCGCTTGCCGTGTCGGTCGCCATCCGGCCGAACAGGATGAGATCGTAGCCGCCGCCCTCGAGCTCGGCCGCGAGCGCCCGGGCGATGACCATGCCGTCCACCGGCACATCCTCCGTCTTGAGCTGCACCGCCCGCGCCGCGCCCATCGACAGCCCCTTCCTGAGGGTCTCCTGTACCCCGTCCGGGCCGAGGCACACGAGCACGACCTCTCCCGGTCCCTGCCGCTCGACAAGCTGGAGCGCGACCTCGAGCGCGTAGCCGTCGAAGTCGCTCATGTCGTATTTGAGTCCTGCCTGGTCGAGCGCCTTGCGGTCCGCCGCGATGGAGAACCGCAACTCCATGTCCGGCACCCGCTTGATGCAGACGGCGATGTTCAACGCGCGCTCCCGGAGAAGTACCGAACCGGCCTGAAAACTGGCCGCAAACCTAGTCGCCCAGTTCCACCCCCGCCAGCGGCACTCAGCGCGAGCTCATCATCCGCCGGTCCATCCCGCTTCTCGCCACCCGGCGACGATCGCGGCCCGATCGCGGCAGCCAGTCCTCGTCGAACGGTGCCGGCCTGGCGGCCATGGCGGGGCCGGAGGCCGCGGCCGCCGGCGCGCGCGCGCCGCCCCGCGCCGGCTCACTCACGGGAACGGTGGCGCGCTCGAGCCGTGGCCCGACATGGTCCGTCCGGCGGCCCAGCCGGTCGAGGATCTCGGCCGCCCGATCGCGCCCGCCCAGCCCGAAGGCGAGGCCTGAGGCCAGCGCCAACGCCCCGACGACGCCGATCATGAGCGTGTTGATCAGCTCCGTCGCGATGCCGACCTGGTTCACGGCCACCACGATCGTGAACGCCCAGACCGCCACCTTGGTGACCGCCGCGAGCACGTCCGGATTGCTGAACCCGGCTTCGGCGGTGGCGCCCCGCGCCAGCCGCGCCAGCGCCTTGGCGGCGAGGCCGCCGATCACCAGCACCACGAGCGCGACCAGCAGATTCGGCAGCCACAGCAGCAGCTGCTGCAGCACCCCGGAGACGGCCGTGAGACCGAGCAGGTCGAAGGCCACGACGAGAGTGATCAGGCGGACGAACCACTTCGCGATCCCGGCGATGAACCACGAGGCGTCCTGGCGCACCCCCATGTTGCGGACGAAGTCCGCGAACCCCGACCGCCGCGCCAGCTCGTTGAACTTGATCGCGTGCAGCAGGGCGGCCACGCCCCGCGCGAGCAGCGACGAGAGCACCCATCCGGCGATGAGGATGGCGACGCAGCCGAGCAGCCGGGGGAGTGTCGAGAGGAGGGTATTGACGGCGCCTTCGAGCGAGGCGCGGATCGTCTCGCCCATGGTGCGCACGGGGACCGGGATGGACGTGTCCTGCATGTAACCTCCGACGCCGTTGTCCGTGAGGTGGGGACCTCACAATGGGCGCCGGGGCACCTTTCGGCGGTGAGCCGGGTCACGCAGGCCCCGTCGGGCCGTTCTCAGCCGCCGCCGAAGCCTCGCCGGACGACGACCTTGACCGCGCGGGCGCCGGCCGGGGTGAGGAAGCGCTCGAGCTCGCCGGTGAGGCGGTTCTCGTTGAACGTGCCGAAGATGGCGTCGTGGGTATCGAAGACGTTGGTCACCACGGCGGACAGCTCCCAGTCGCCCCGGGTGAGGCCGGCGCGCACCGACCCGGTGAAATAGCCGCCGAGCGGGGCGGTCTCGTTGGCCTCGTCGCCGCGGAGCCACTGGCGGCCCGTGTAGCGGAGATCGAGGCCAACGTCCACGCCGGCCGACAGCCGGACGAGCCCACCGGCCTTCACCTGGTGCCCGGGAACGAGCGGGAGCCGGTCCCCCGCCTCCACCGCGTTGGGCCCCGCGAGCGCCGACCCGGCGAAATCGCCCTCGGCGCGCAGGCTGAAGATTTCGGCCGGGTTCCGGTAGGTGGCGCGGGTGAAGGCGTAGTTGGCGTAGAGCGAGACCGCCTCGCTCGGCAGCACCTGGACGCCGAGCTCGACGCCCTCGCGACGGGTGTCGCCGATGTTGTCGAAGAAGCCCTCGAACACCGCATCCGGGGACTGGATGAAGGAGATGTCGTCGCGCACGTCGGTGCGGTAGACCGACGCGGTCAGAATCGCCGGGCCGCGCACGAGTTGCACGCCGGTTTCGTACGTCGTCGAGATGACCGGGTCGAGCGGCGGGTCGTCGCCCAGGGCGAAGGGGAGCGGACAGGCGGCCGTCTCGTCCGCGCAGGCCAGCTCGAGCACCGCGGGCGCGCGGAAGCTCCGGCCGACGGAACCGTAGGCGCTGGCGCCGGTCCCGAGGTCGACACTCACGCCGCCGCGCGGGCTCAGCCGCTGGAAACTGTGGCTGGTGTCCGCGGCGGGATCGAGCTGGTTCTCGAACGGGATCCGGATGTAGTCGTACCGGAAGCCGCCGGACAGGGTCACCCGCCCCACCCGGTAGTCGCCGAGCGCATACCCCGCCACGTCCCAGCTCGGGCTCCGGACGTCGGTCGTGAGCGTCCGGTCGCCGGTGTCGACGGGGCTCTCGGTGAAGAGCTGGATGTGGACCCGGTTGGCCGACGCATCCGCCCCGGTCCGGAGCGAGAGCTCGCCGCCTCCCAGCGGGACGGTCCAGCGCCAGTCGAGGTTGGTGCCGGCCGTGCCGTTGGTCGTGAGCGAGCGGACGTTGTCGTCCGGCGCCTGGTTGACGTTGAAGCGCTCGGCGTGGGAACGGCGCACGTAGGTCGTAAACGAGCCGAGCCCCTTCCCCACGGGTGCGTATCCGGAGACGGTGGTCTGCAGCAGGTCCAGATCCTCGTAGTCGCCGGTGGTGAAGTTGGTCCCGGGCGAGACGTCGAAGATGCTCTCGGGGAGGGAGCCGGCCGTCTCCGCCCGCGATTTGGCGCCGAACGCCTGCATGCTGATGCCGCGGTGCTCGCCCCGCCGCCCGACATTGGTGAAGACGTTGTAGTCGTGCGCGCCGGTGGCCTTGCGCCAGCCGTCTTCCCGCTCGTAGCCGCCGGCCACGTAGTAGTCGGTCTTGCCCGCCGTGACCCCGGAAACCGAGGCCTCGGCCGAGGCCGCGCCGTAGGAGCCGCCCGACAGCTCGAGCTCGCCTTCGAGCGGGCCCGTGCCGCGGCGGGTGATCAGGTTGATCGCCCCGCCAAGCGAGTTGGCTCCGAGCAGCGAGCCGGACCCACTCAGCAGCTCGACCCGCCGGACGTGCTCCATCGGCAGCAGATCGAAGTTGACTTCGGCCGCGTCGGGCTCGTTCTGTCGGACCCCGTCGAGGAACACCGACACGCCGGGCGGCAATCCCACCACCGGGCCCACGCTGAACCCGCGCGTGCTGAGGTTGAGCTTGTAGGCGCTGCCGAGGTCGTCGTACAGGGAGATGCCGGGCTGGGTGGCGAGCGCGTCGGCCAGGAGGCGGGGCTCCCAGGCCTCGATCGCTTCGCCGGTGACGGTCGAGATTCTCGCCGGGATCCCCGAGCCGATCGCGGGACCCGCCGTCGGCGCGATCGAGCCGACGACCTCGATCTCCTTGAGCGTCACGGCGGCACTGTCGCGCCGGGTGGAGTCGGGCACCTGCGCCCGGAGCGCCGCGGGGGCGGCCACCGCGGCCCACAGCACGAACGAGGCGATGGGAGCCGTCCGGATCATGGGCGAACCACCTCGTTCGAGGAAGCGCTCAACGGAGCGGAAACCGGGCGGGCGCACCCGCCGCCGGCCTGCGCTCACGCTCGTAGATGGCAGCCATCAGCACCCGATCCGGCGGCACCCCGATCACCAGCACACCGTCGTCGGCCGGGCCGCCGCCATCGAAGTCGACGCAGCAGTGCTCGCGGGTCACCAGCCCGGCGGTCGAGGTCACGGAGGTCCTCCGGCGGCCGGCTCACGATCCCAGCACCGCCCGCAGCCTGGCGAGCGCGCGCCAGAGCCGCGTCCGCGCGGCCGCTTCCGCCACGCCGAGGATCTCCGCGACCTCGCGAGTGTCGAGCCCGCTGCCGTAGCGGAGCCCGATGATCTCCCGGTCGCGGGCGCCCAGTCCTGCCACGGCGCTCAGCAGCCGTCCGACCTCCTCCTCCCACAGCACGCGCTCCTCGGGCGACGGGGCGTCCGAATGGAGATCGCGCAGGGCACCGAGGGGGACCTGCTGCCGGCGGCGCTCCCGGCGCACGTGATCGAGCAGGGCGTTCCGCGCGATGCGGAACAGCCAGGTGCGCGCCGAAGCGCGCGCCGGGTCGAAGCGCTCCTCGGCCCGCACCGCGCGGAGGAACACATCGGCCGTCAGGTCCTCGGCCTCGTCGGCTGACGAGAGGTGAAAGCGGAGGTAGCTGTAGACGGCGCGGCCGTGCGCCTCGTACCACCCCCCCCGAACGTCACACCGGGGGGCGCCTGGCCAGCAGACCGAGGTGCGGTTACCCGAAGGCGGGGAGCCCCGTGATCGCCTGGCCCACGATGAGCGAGTGCATGTCGTGCGTGCCCTCGTAGGTATAGACCGACTCGAGGTTGGCCATGTGCCGCATCGAGTGGTACTCGACCAGGATCCCGTTGGCGCCGAGCAGGCGCCGCGCCTCGCGGGCCGTGTCGCAGGCCATGTTCACGTTGTTCCGCTTGCAGAGCGACACCTGCTCGGGCGACATCGTGCCCGCGTCCTTCAGGCGGCCGAGCTGCAGGGTCATGAACTGCGCCTTGGTGATCTCGGTCAGCATGTCCACCAGGCGGACCTGCTGGATCTGCGTCCCGGCGATCGGCTTGTCGAACATCACCCGGCCGCCGGCGTAGCGCAGCGCCTCGTCGTAACACGCCATCGCCGCGCCGATGGCGCCCCAGGCAATGCCATAGCGCGCCTGGGTGAGGCACATGAGCGGGCTCTTGAGTCCGCCCGACTTGGGCAGGATGGCGCCCTTGGGCAGGTGGACGTCCGCGAGGTGGATCTCGCTCGTGTCGCTGGCGCGGAGCGAGAGCTTCCCTTTCTGATCCTTGGCCGTGTAGCCCTTGGTGTCGGTGGGGACGATGAACCCGCGGATCGACTTGGAGTCGTCGACGCCGCCGGTCTTGGCCCAGATGATGGAGACGGTGGCCTGCGAGCCGTTGGTGATCCACATCTTGGTGCCGTTGAGCACCCACCCGTCCTTGGTCTCCCGCGCGGTCGTGATCATGCCGCCCGGGTTCGAGCCGAAGTCGGGCTCGGTGAGGCCGAAGCAGCCGATCTCCTGGCCGGAGGCGAGCAGCGGCAGCCAGTGCTGCTTCTGCTCGTCGGAGCCGAAGGCATAGATCGGATACATCACCAGCGCGCCCTGCACCGAGGCGAACGAGCGGATGCCGGAGTCGCCCCGCTCGAGCTCCTGCATGATCAGGCCGTAGGCCACGTTGTTGAGCCCGGCGCAGCCGTATTCCTCGGGCAGGTTGGCGCCGAACAGGCCCAGCTCGGCCATGCCCGGGATAAGCTGCTTGGGGAACTTGCCCTCGATGTACGCGTGGCCGATGACGGGAATGAGATTCTCGTCCACCCAGGTCCGGACGGTGTCCCGGACGGCGCGCTCCTCCTCCGACAGCAGGCTGTCGAAGGCCAGGAAATCAACGCCGGTGAATTGGGATGCAGCGGCTGCGGTGGCCATGTGATCGCCTCATGCGGGGGTCCGGGAAACGCCGGTAAGATAGCCGTCCCCCGGGCCCAACGCAGCCTCAGCGGGCGGGCGCGCCGGTCCTCACCGCGTGCTGGGCGCGGTCGATCGCCTCGAGGTACACCGAGGCCGCCTGCTCGACCCCGTCGACCGGCGTGGCGGTGGCAGCCTGGCCCATGATGCGCAAGGTGTTACGCGACGGGCAGTCGCGCTGGAGAAAGCGGATCCAGGCCAGCAGATCGTGTTCGATGACGAAACCGGAGACCAGGTGGCGGACCAGCGGGTGGTGGCGGTCGCCGTCCGACGCGACCGCCACCGGGCGGCCGGAGATCAGGCACTCCGCCACCGTTAAGGCGGCTTCGCTGGCGGAATCGGTGACCGGCCCGTCGGGATGCTCGATGGCGATGCACAGGTCCGCGGCGGCGATGAACACCGGCAGCAGATCGTCGCCGACCCGGCCATGGAAGGTCACGGCACTCCCCAGTCCCGCGAGCCGCTCGAGCGCGGCGCGGCGCTCGCCCTGTCCGAGCACGTGCAGGCGGAGGTCGGGGTCGCCCGCTCGCTGGATGGCCTCGATCACGGGGGTGAGGTCGCGGGCATGGTCGAGCACCCCGCCAGCCAGGAGAATGCGATGCTCGGGTGAGAATCCGAGACGGCGGCGGGCATCGGCCTGGTCGCGGGGCGCGAAGCGAGCCCGATCGACGCCGGCCCCGGTCACGGTGATGCGGTCGGCCTCCACGCGCCAGCGCCGGATGATGGTGTCCTTGAGATCGTCGCTGGAGGCGATCACGACCGGCGCCCGCCGCAGGTATCGCCCAGAGGCGCCGAGCGCAAGCCACGACCGCCCCATGTCGATCGGCGCGAGCCAGCGGGCCGCAGGCTGTCGCTCGACGATCGGCACGGCCGGGATCCCGCGCTGCGCGCACCACGCGGTCAGCTTGCCCAGCATCGGCCAGGTGCCTTCGAGCACCGTGCCGTAGGTCCCGCACCGCTCCTCGATGAAGCGCCCGAGCGCGCGCCGCGACGGCGCGAGGTCGTCGGAAAGCTCGCGGCCGTGCGGCTCGAGCGCGACGACGTCGAAGGGATCATGGGACACCGGACCGGTCACCCGGCGGAAGGCCACGGTGACCTCGGCGTGCGCGGCCAGCGCACGCGCCAGACCGAGGGTCTGACGCGTCGCGGCCGACCCGGGGACAAGGTCCAGTCCCGGGACGATATGGCAGATGGACGGCCGGCGGCCGAGAGCCATGCACACTCCAGAGCGTACGATGAGAGAGGCGATGGAGGGGCAAGGAAAGTACCACCGGAAACTCGCGCCGTCAGGATGCACGCCGGCGTGGTACGCGAGGGGGCGCGCGGCTGAAGTGTCGCGGAACAGGCCCGGACACAGTCGCGTAAAGCCTTATAGTGACATTGGCTTAGCGACAAGCTGGCAGGCGGCTTCGGGAGCGGCCGGGACAGCCTCCACCCAGTCCGGGCTCGGGAACGTTCTGAGGCTTCGATCGAGCACGGGGCGTGTCGAACGTGCAACAACGCCACGGATTGCGCGCAGCTATGTCACACCGGCGGATCCACTCTCCCGGACGCGGGAACGCTCACCGTCAGCCCTTGAACGTGTCGCAGTCCTCCGGGCGCCCCGACTCGAAGCCGCGCCGGAACCAGCTCGCGCGCTGCTCGGAGGACCCGTGCGTGAATCCCTCGGGATGGACGCCCTGCCCCTGCATGCGCTGGATGCGGTCGTCACCGACGGCGGCCGCGGCGCCCAGTCCCTCCTCCACGTCACCGCTCTCCAGGACCTGGCGCTGCGCGGTCTCGTGGCCCCAGACACCGGCATAGCAGTCCGCCTGCAGCTCCAGCTTGACGGAAAGCTGGTTGGCGAGATCGGGGCGGCGCTGCTGCTCCTCCCGCACCTGGGCCTCGGTGCCGAGCAGACGCTGAACGTGGTGCCCCAGCTCGTGGGCGAGCACGTAGGCCTGCGCGAAATCGCCGGGTGCGCCGAAGCGCTCCTGCAGCTCGTCGTAGAAGCCCAGATCGATATAGACCTTGGCGTCGCCCGGACAATAGAACGGTCCGGTGGCGGCCTCCGCGAAGCCGCACGCGGACTGGATCGCGTCGCGGAAGAGCACCAGCTTGGCATGTTCGTAGGTCCGGCCGCGCGCCTGGAAGAGGCGTGCCCAGGTCGACTGGGCGTCGTCGAGGACGAAGGACACGAACTCGACTTTCTTCTCTTCTTCCGGAGTGCTGGCGACCGGTCCGGCCGCCGTCGGCTCCCCGCCGGCGCCACCGTCGCCCAGAAGGGCAAAGAAGTCCTGCTTGAAGACGAGGCTCAGGACCAGGAGGACGGCCGCGCCGCCCAGCCCGATCCGCATCCCGCCCCCGCCGAAGCCGCCACCGCTGCTGCCGCGGCGATCCTCCAGATCACTGCTGCGCCCTCCCGGCGTCCACCGCATGAGGCCTCCTCGCGTGAGTCCCAAAGATAGCGCGGCGCGCCTGCGGCTCGATTCCCACCTCGGCCGCCTTCAGCCGGAACGACCGGAGGTGGTTCACGGCCAGCCCGGTCTCGGCCTGCCACTGGTGCACCATCTCGTGCAGCATGGTGTGCTCCACTTCGGGCCACGGATGCCGCAGGAGATGGCGGCGGCTGATCGCGATCTCGAGAGGCCGGCCGGTGCGAAGGTCCACGGCCAGCTCGCCCAGCCGCGAGCGCATCCGGCCGGACAGGCGGATGGGGATGGTCCCGAGCGCGCGGCCGAAGTGGGCCGCGTTCAGCCGCTCGTGGAGCGAGACCAGCCGCTCGAGCCAGAGGAGGTCGCCGGGCTGCGGCCGCTCGCGCCGGACGGCACGCTCCGGCGGCGGCGCGTAGAGCTCGACGGGAAAGCCGAGGAAGACGCGCTCCGCGCCGCGGCGCGCGGCCCGCGGCACGCGCGGGTCGAGGAACCGCACGATGGCGCGCAGCACGCGATCAGGCGCGCTGGCGTACCCGCGGTGCAGCCGCAGCACGCGGCGCGTGAGGCTGATCATGACGGTGCGATTGGTGTGGGTGTGGATCCGATCGACGTCCCGCAGGCCAAGCTGCGCGAGGCGGTGCGCGAGCAGCTCGTTCACGTCACCGGCCCCGAGCCCCCGGCCACCGAGACCGCCACCCGCGGCGACCCCTGGCGCGCGAAGGAGTTCATGTCGGACGTGAGGAACTGCCGGCTGGCGGCTTCCCAGCGGTAGTGTCGGATGTGGACCGCGCGGTCGTCGATCTTCACGACATTGAACACCGACGGGCGGCCGGCGCGCGTGCGGAAGCTGTGCGTGCCCGCCGTGCTCACGGCCAGGACGCCCTCGATCTGCCCCGCCCCCTCGTGATGATCGTGCCCGCAGAGAATGACGTCGGCCCCGGTGGCGAGGAGCCGCCGGTACGCCGCCCGCCAGTTGGCGAGCCCCATCCGGCGCGAGATGCCGCCCCGCAGAATATTGTGATGGAAGGTCAGGATCCGGACCGCATCGGCCGGCGCATCCTGGAAGATCTTCGTGACGCGGCGGGTCTCCGAGGCGGGCAGATGGCCCTTCACCGCCACGTCGTTCAGGTTCCACGTGAGCGAGCCGAAGGCCACGCCGTAACTGCTGAGCGCGCCGGCGATGACCGCGCCGGGGATGGTCAGCACCGGGGTGAGGTCGTCGAAGTAGCGGGCGTACTTGGCGTACTTGACCGCGTCGCCGGCGAGCCCGAGCGGGCTCTTCCACCACTCGAGGTCGTGATTGCCCGGTACCACCAGCACGGGCGCGTGCACCCGCAGCCGCTTGAGGAAGGCGTGCGCGGCCTGGAACTCGCCGTGCCGGGCGCGTTGGGTGAGATCGCCGGAGACGACGGTGGCGGCGGCGCCGAGGGTGGGCAGGAAATCCTCGAGCGCCTCGATCTGCGCGAGGTCGGCGAAGCCGCCGAAGTGCAGGTCGGACAGATGGACGATGGAGATGGCCGGGGCGGTCATTGAGTACAAGGTAAGGCATGAGTCACCCTGAGCGAAGCGAAGGGGGCATGTCCGGAGGCATGGCCCCTTCGCTTCGCTCAGGGTGACTCGTGAACAGGAATGTCCGTGGGCGCTACCAGACCACGCGCAGCCGGTACGTCACCACTCCCTCGCCGCGCGCGGGCACCTTCACGCGGAACCGGGTGATCGTCGACGACAGCTTCTCGGCCGGCACGCTGCTCTGCAGCACGCTCCACTCGCCGCTCCGCTCCTCGCGCACGTCGACCATGACGGTGCTGTCGGTGGCGTTTCGGATCGTGACCTTGTAGTCGGCGGTGGCGAGCGTGCGCCAGCCGGCCTTGGTGCTGTCGCGGCGGGTGGAGTAGCTGGTCTGTACACGCCGGGCGGTGAGGTCGAACGCGTTGCCGGCGGAGAGGCGGACGTCCTCGCCGGCCGGGGTGTGGTCCATCGCGGCTTCGCCGATGAGCTGCGCCCGGCCGCCGCTGTCGGCCTGAAACAGCCGCACTACCCCGCCGGGCAGCGGGCGATCGCCGAACTCGGTCTTCCGCGGCCGCTTGAGGGTGTACGACACCTCCACCGGCGCCTCGGTCTCGTCGCCCTGCTGGGGCAGCACGCCCCACCACGGCACCAGCCCGCGCACGACGTAGTTGCGCTCGTACTTCACCTGGGCCGGCTCGAACAGCGCGATGGTGCTGGTCAACCCAGGCAGAAGCGACGTGCGGCCGGGGAGCGAGTACAGGTGGAACTCGCCGACGCGCTGCTCGGTCGCCGCCATCTTGTCCATCCGCATCGCTTCGGCCATGACGGCGCGCCCGGCGTAGGGCACCGGCGGCGGCGATGGCTGGGCCCGCCCGACCGCGCCCGCCAGCAACTGCAGCTCCGCGTCCTCGGCCTTGAGCGTCTGGCTCTCGATCACGGCGCTGCCGGTCACCCGCGCCTCGGCCGCGCCGACCATCACCTGGTACCCGGCCTGCCACGCCGCGCCGGTCGTGAAGTAGCCCAGCCGGAGCCGGTCCTGCGCCCTGGCGCTCGTGAGCCGGAGCGCGGCGGTCGGGTCGGCCACGACCACGTCACCCGGGTAGATGGCGGCGCCGGGCGGGCTGAAGGTCACGCTGCCGTCCGGCAGCCGAAGCCGGAGCGGGTCCACGCCGAGCACCAGCGCGCTCAGGGTGTCTTTCGACTCCGGCAGGCGAAAGACCACCCGCCGGCCCACCGACCGGCGGAGCACGCTGCCCTCGTCCACCGCGCCGTCGTAGGCGAGGCCGTCGAGCGTCACCGTGGAGTCGAGCGAGAAGAGGGAGGCAGGGTCGAGCGCGCCCAGCGTCACGCGCTGGGTACTGCTGCCCTTCGGCACCGTGACGGGCACGGTCCGGCGCACCAGCACGCGGCCGTCGTTGTAGATGGTGAGCGAGGTCTGCGCGGCGAGCGCGCCGGGCGCCGCGCCGAGGAGCAGGAGGAGGCCGGCCACGCGGGTCGTGGTCATTTCGGGAGAAACTCCATGGCGGCGCGGATCGCGACCCGCCGCACGATGATGTAGGTGGCGAGCACCGCGACGGCTCCGTAGAGTCGTGAGGTGGGATCGCCTGGAAGTCGGAACGCGACGTACGCCGCCATCAGCGCCGTCGCCGCGAGGGAGATGCGGTGGGCCAGCCGGGTTGCACGGCCCTGCCGCTCGGCCCGGCATTCGGAGCAGAGCTCTCCCCAGGGGAGCCCCGCGACCCGCCGTTCACATTTGGCGCAGGGAACCTCAGGCAACCCGCCGGGCAACCGCACGCCCGAATTCCTCCGTGGAGGCGGTGCCGCCGAGGTCGCGCGTGCGGATCTTGTCCTGCACGATCGTGTCCCGGACGGCGTCACGGACACGCTGGGCCCGGTCGAGCTCGCCCATGTGGTCCAGCATCATGGCGGCGGCGAGTATCTGCGCCGAGGGGTTGGCGATGCCCTGCCCCGCGATGTCGGGCGCGCTTCCGTGCACGGCCTCGAAGATGGCCGCCGTCGTGCCGATGTTGGCCCCGGGCGCCAGGCCGAGCCCGCCGACGAGGCCCGAGACCTCGTCGCTCAGGATGTCGCCGAACATGTTGGTGGTCACCACCACGTCGAACTGCTCGGGGCGCATGACGAGCTGCATGGCGGTGTTGTCGACGATCATGTCGTTCGACGCCACCTGGCCCTCGTACTCCTGCGCGATGGCGCGGCCCACTTCCAGGAACAGCCCGCTCACCATCTTGAGGATGTTGGCCTTGTGGACGATCGTGACCTTCTTCCGGCCGTGCCGGAGGGCGTACTCGAACGCGTAGCGCACGATGCGCTCGCAACCCCCGCGGGTGACGATCGCCATCGACTCCGCCACGGCCCGCGGATCGTCGCCCACCTGCACGAAGTGCTCGACGCCGATGTAGAGCCCCTCGAGGTTCTCGCGCACGAGCACGATGTCCACGTTCTCGAACCGGCCGCCGGGCACGATGGTCCGGGCCGGGCGCACGTTGGCAAACAGCCCGAAGGCCTTCCGGAGCCCCACGTTGACCGAGCGGAACCCGGTGCCGACGGGCGTCGTGAGCGGGCCCTTGAGCGCGAGCGAGTTCTTCCGGATGCTCTCGACCGTGGCGTCGGGCAGCGGCGTGCCGGTGGCCTCGACGGCCGCCATTCCGGCCAGCTCCTCGTCCCAGTTGAAGCGGAGCCCGCTGGCCTCGAGCACGCGCACGGTCTGGGCGGTGATTTCGGGGCCGATCCCGTCACCCGGGATGAGCGTGACGTCGTAGGTCATTCGAGCGGGAGAACGCCGACGAGTGCCGCGACGAGGGCCGCTGCCGGCGTAGCGCCCGTGCCGGGCGCCTGGCTCCGCCAGACGACCTTGCCCGCCCGCGTGTCGGCGGCCACGAGCGAGAGCTCGGCGCGCACCCGGCCGGCGGAGTCGGGGCTGAAGCTCAGGGCCGCGGGCACCATCGCCACGCGCCCGCCGACGACCGCCATCAGGTTCCGGAGCGAGGCGCGGAGCGGCTCGGGCACGTCCTTCAGCTTGGGCGCGCGCAGCATGGCCTGGCCCATCTGGTCGGGGTCGCCGACGATGCCCGGCGCGCGCCGCGCCACCTTCCGAAGCGCCGGCGGCAGCACCCACCTCACCTCGGGCGCCCGGGACACGAAGGCCTCGCCGATCACGGAATCGGCCCAGGTCAGGGTGGCGCGGCGGTCCCGGTAGGCGTCGAAGAGGGTGTCGGACTGAAAGGCGGGATCGGTGGCGATGAGGGTGAGCGGCATGATCGCCACTTCCTGTCCCGCCAGCCCCTGAGAGGGCACCGGGAGGGCGGGCGCTTTTTGCGCCGCGAGCGGCGGAGCCAGCAGGAGCGCGAATGCGAACGTCGCAACGAAATGGCGGGGCACGGCGGGAAGGTAATGGGGGGGGAGGGTGGGAAAAAGTCGGCCCGCCGTCATCCCGAGCCCTGGCTTGCGCCCAGCGTAAACACCGCGAGGGACCTTGCCCGGATAGGGCCGGAAACCAGCCGGCGGCGAGATCGAGCCAGCCGGCGTTGATCGTTTCGATCAAGGCGAGCTTCTTCGCGCGGCGCCAGCCTTTGATCTTCCGCTCGCGCTCGACGCCGGCGCGGATGCTCGCGTGGCATTCGAAATAGACGAGCTGCGTGATGTGATATTCCTGCGTGAAGCCGGCGAAGAGTCCGGCTTTGTGCTGATACATCCGTCGGTGGAGGTCGTTCGTAGACCCGGTATAGAGAACGCGGTCTGGCTGCTGAGGATGTAAACGAAGAGCGGGCAGCGGTCGGATCGCATCCGACCAAGATCCCTCGCTGCGCTCGGGATGACGGGGCCCGAAAGATGCCGCCAGGTACAACCTGGCGCGACCGGCAGGCCCCGGCCTACTCCAGCGACAACCCCCCGTCCACCACGATCGTCTGCCCGGTGATGTGCCGCGCCGATTCCGAGCACAGGAAGGAGATCACGTGCGCCACGTCGTCCGGCTCCGCCACGCGGCCGAGGACCGAGCTCTTCTGCGCCCGCTCGATCACCTCCGAGGGCAGCATGGCCATGCGCTCGGTGCGGATGAAGCCGGGGGCGACGGCGTTGACGTTGACGTTGGCGGGCCCCAGCTCCACCGCCGCCGCGCGGGTGAGTCCGAGCAGTGCCGCCTTGCTCGCGGCGTAGTTGGCCACCCCGAACCCCGGCCGCTCCGCCTGGTGCGCGCTGACGCTCACGATCTTTCCGTAGTGCTGCCCGCGGAACACCGGCGCCACCGCGCGGATGCAGTTGAACGCCCCGGTCACGTTGGTGTCGAGCACTTCCTGCCACGCCTCCACGCTCAGCCGCCAGAGCGCGCCGTCGCTGGCGATGCCGGCGTTGTTGATCAGGAAGTGCACGCCGCCCAGCCGCTGCCTGGTCTCGAGGACGAAATGATCGACGGCATGCCGGTCGCGCACGTCGCACCGCATCGCGAGGACGCCGACGCCCATGGCCGTGAGCGCCGCCTCGGTGAGCAGGGCCTGCTCGCTCACGTCCCGCCCCGGCATGTTCACGAAGCAGAACGCGACGTGGCAGCCGAGCTTGCCGAATTCGATGGCGATGTGCCGGCCGAGCCCGGTGGCGCCGCCGGTGACGATCGCAACCTTGCCGCGCCAGCCGGTGCGGGCCGGCTGCGGCTGCGGCTCCTCGAGGGCGGCGCCACTGGTGTCCGGGGCCGGAGATTCCCACGAGGGCCGGTGACCGAACCCAAAGGATGACAAGGGCATGGGCCTCGAAGGTACGGCGCGTCCGAGGCGAGGGCAAGGAGCGCCGCGCCCTTCACCTCACGCCCCGCCGGTTGTTAATTGTCCCACATGCTCCGCACCATCGCATGGCTGTTCGTGGGCCTCGCTGGGGCCGCCGGCTGGGGGGTGCTGGCCCTCCACCGCGGTGAGACGATCAGCGCCGCCTGGCTCATTCTGGCCGCGGTCGGCACCTACCTGCTGGCCTTCCGCTTCTACAGTCGCTTCCTCGCCAACCGGGTGTTCGGCCTGAACGACCGCCGGGCTACTCCGGCGGAGCGCCTGGCCAACGGCCGGGACTACGTGCCCACCTCCCGGTGGGTGCTCTTCGGCCACCATTTCGCAGCCATCGCCGGGGCGGGCCCGCTGGTCGGGCCGGTGCTCGCGGCCCAGTTCGGCTACCTGCCGGGGACCATCTGGATCGTGCTCGGGGTCGTGCTCGCGGGCGCGGTGCAGGACTTCGTGATCCTGTTCGCCTCCATGCGCCGCGACGGCAAGTCGCTGGGGCAGATGGCCAAGGAAGAAACGGGACCGGTCACCGGCCTGCTGGCGATGGTGGCGGTGCTCGCGATCCTGGTGATCCTCTCCGCCGTGCTCGCGCTGGTCGTGGTGAACGCCCTCAAGGACAGCCCGTGGGGCGTGTTCACCATCGCCTGCACGATTCCGATCGCGCTGCTGATGGGCTACTGGATGAAGGTGTGGCGGCCGGGCCGGACGATCGAAGCGTCGGCCGTGGGCGTGGCGCTCCTGATGCTCGCGCTGGTGGGTGGCCGATACGTGGCCACTTCTCCCGCGCTGGCGCCGATGTTCACCTGGTCGGGGCCCACCCTTGCGTACGCAATCATCGCGTACGGATTCGTGGCCAGCGTGCTGCCGGTCTGGATGCTGCTCTGTCCGCGCGACTATCTCTCGACGTTCATGAAGATCGGCACGATCCTGTTGCTCGCGCTCGGCATCCTGCTCGTGCTTCCGCCGCTCCGGATGCCGGCCGTCACCCGGTTCATCGACGGCACCGGGCCGATCTTCGCCGGGAAGGTCTTTCCGTTCGCCTTCATCACCATCGCCTGCGGCGCGATCAGCGGGTTCCACGCGCTGGTCGCCTCCGGCACCACGCCCAAGATGATCATGCGCGAGCGCGACGCGCGCCTCATCGGCTACGGCGGCATGCTGATGGAGTCCTTCGTGGCGGTGATGGCGCTGTGCGCCGCGACCCTGCTCGATCCGGGAGTCTACTTCGCCATCAACGCGCCGCTCGCCACGCTGGGCGGCACCCCGGAGGCCGCCGTCTCGGTGATCCGTGCCTGGGGATTCACCGTCACCCCCGACCAGCTCACCCGGCTGGCCGCCGAAGTCGGCGAGCAGACCCTGCTCGGCCGCGCGGGCGGCGCGCCGTCGCTGGCGGTGGGAATGGCGCACATCCTGAGCGGCGCGTTCGGCCAGGGGCTGGTGGCGTTCTGGTACCATTTCGCCATCATGTTCGAGGCGCTGTTCATCCTCACGACCCTGGACACGGGCACCCGCGTCGGCCGGTTCATGCTGCAGGAGCTGGCCGGCCACGTGTGGGCGCCGCTGGGCCGGACCTCGTGGTATCCCAGCATCATCGTGACCTCCGCCGGCACGGTGGCCGCGTGGGGTTACTTCCTGGTGCAGGGGGTCAATGACCCGCTGGGCGGCATCAACTCGCTCTGGCCGTTGTTCGGCATCAGCAACCAGCTGCTCGCCGCGGTGGCGCTCTGCGTGGGCACCACGGTGCTCATCAAGGGCGGCAAGGCGCGGTACGCCTGGGTCACTCTCCTGCCGCTCACCTGGGTGCTGACGGTGACGCTCACCGCCGGCTGTCAGAAGGTGTTCGCCGCCGACCCGCGGCTGGGCTTCCTGTCGCATGCGGCCGCGACGGCGGCGCAGGTGGCGGCGGGCTCGCTCGACGCGGCCCGCGGCGCGCGGCTCATCTTCAACGACCGGCTCGACGCGGTCGCGGCGCTCGTGTTCATGGCGGTCACCCTGCTCGTGGTGGCCGCGTCGGCGCGCGAGTGGATCCTGGTGCTCCTCCGCCGGCGGCCGGCCGTGGCGACGGAGACGCCCTTCGTGGAGACGGCGTATGTGGGCTAGGGTCGAGCGGCTGCTGCAGGTGGTGCGGCGCGTCGCCGGGATGCCCGACTACGCGGCCCACGTGGCGCATCTGAGGCGCTGTCATCCGGAGCGCGCGGTGCCGTCGGCCCGGGAGTTCTACGAGGAGTACGTCCGGGCCCGCTACGGGGATGGGCCGACGCGGTGCTGCTAGTCGCCGCGCCGCGCCTCTCATATGGCTCGTCACCCTGAGCGAAGCGAAGGGGGCATGCCTCGAGGCATGCCCCCTTCGCTTCGCTCAGGGTGACGAAGATCGAGCCGGCCCCAGCTCCGCCACCCACTCCGTCAGCCACTTCCCCGTCCGGCTGATCACCGACGAGCTGTCGCTCCCGAGAAAATCGAGATCCGCGTGCCGCAGCTTCGGGTCGTCGTATATCCCCCGGGCACGGGCCGTGGCGCGGGCGTCCAGCAGCGCCTGCAGGCTCTCCCGCGTGCCGATCCAGAGCAGGCCGTCCGAAGCCCGGATGGCGTAGCGCTTGGGCAGGCCGAAGCTGTCCGGCGCCGCGTAGACCCGCGCGAGCAGCGGCACCAGCGAGGGATCGGTGAAGTAGGAGAGCAGCGTCAGGTACCGCACCTTGAACTCCGCGCTGTCGGCCGACAGGAAGCGCGCGGTCAGAGAGTCGGCCGCGCCGGCGCCGAGCCGGCCCAGGACCCAGGCGTCGCCGTGCTCGTACTGCTTCGACTGGAGCCGGCCGAGGATGTCGGCGAGCACAGCCGAGTCGCCCTCGACGGCCCGGCGGCGCTCGAGGATCACCGCCTGGAGCGACGGCACCACGTCATCGGGCGTGAGCCCCGGATTCTCCGGAAACGGATTCTCCTCGGCGGTCTCGATCCTGGTGCGGAGCTGGCGGGCGCTGTCCGCATAGGCCCTGCTCCGGAGCTCGGCCAGGCGGGTGGCGGCGATGAGGCCGCTCTGCCAGTCGCCGCTGCCGCGGACCGCCGCCATGACCATCCGCCAGAGCGGCGCCGGGGTCCGGATGCGCTGGATCCGCATCACCGTGTCGGCGGACGGCGTGCCCGGCCGGAGCGCCTCGTGGAGCTCGGAATAGTTGGCCCGCCCGGGCACGCCCAGCCGTACCTGCACCTGGGCCCGCGCCGGACCGGCCGTGAGCGTGAGCAGCATTCCGAGTCCGATACCGAAGCCGATCTTCATGCGGGAGCTCTCTCCGAGGTTCGTGGTGAAGCGACGAGCCAAGCGGCCACCGCCAGCGCCATACCCGCCGCGCTCGCGAGCAGGGCCGCGGGGCCGCCCGCCATCTGGTAGATCGCGCCGAACAGCAGCCCCGCCGGCAGGGCGGCCGCGCCGGTCAACGCATGATACAGGCCGAACCCCCGTCCGGTCCGCACGGGGGCCAGGCGGGCCACCAGCGCCCGCTCGGCCGACTCGGTAAGTCCGGCGACGAGGCCGAGTGCGAGGAAGGTGACCACCGCCGCGGACGGCTGGAGCGTCGCGCCGAGGGCCGCGACGACGGCGGCGAACACCAGGCCACCCGCCGCGACGGTAGCGCGCGGGCCAAGATGGTCCGACAGCCATCCGCCCGGATAGGAGCTCGCGCTCCGGACCACGTGGAGCCCCGCCCACACCAGCGGCACCATCGCCACCGCCACCCCGGCATCCTGCAGCCGGAGCAGCAGCAGCGCCTCGGGCACCCGGAAGAAGCTGAGCGCCGTCAACGCCATCACGGGAAACCAGAAGACCCGTCCGCCCGGATCCGTGGTCGCCGCCGCGGCTGTGGGGACCGTGCCGGGCACCGCGCGCGCGCCCCGGAGCACCACCGCCAGCACGGCGAAAGCGACCAGGCCCGGCACCACGCTCCACTCGATGACCCGCCGGACCTCGGACCCGCGCGAGAGCAGGTACCAGGCGGCCAGCGAGCCGATGACCGCGCCGAAGTGGTCCGCTCCGCGGTGGAATCCGAACGCCCGGCCCCGGAGCTCGGGCGGCGTGATCCCCGCGATGAGGGCGTCGCGCGGCGGCGTCCGGAGGCCCTTCCCGACCCGGTCGATCACCCGGAAGCCCACCACCTGCCACGCCGCTCCCGCCACCGCAATGAGCGGACGCACCAGGACCGCCGTGGCGTAGCCGACCAGGATCAGCGGCGCCCGCCAGCGGGGCCGGTCGGCGAGGCGGCCGCTCACCACCTTGAGCACCGCGGAGGTCAGGTCCGCTGCGCCGTCGAGCAGCCCGAGCAGCGCGGCGCCGCCGCCGAGCGTCCCGGTGACGAAGGCAGGGAGGAGCGGATAGACCATCTCGCTCGCGAAATCATTGAACAGCGAGACGAGCGACAATCCCTTGACGGCCGGCGGGACCCGGCTCACGTCAGGCCGGCGGTCAGACGCGGTAATGCGGAGCGCGGCATCGCCGGAAGGTAGCAGGAAAGTGAGTCGCGTCGAGCCGGGCGTTGGGAGGGAATGAGTTAGACCTCGCTACGGGCGGCATGTTATTCTGGCGTTATTCCGAGCTTCTCTAGAGGCTGCAGGGGCGCTTGCGGCGCCGCCCTTGTCCAACAGATCTTCTTGAATTCGTTCCCACAAGCTTAGGTGCTGCACGGTAGACCGGTCCCGGAGGCGGCCTGTAAATGACGATGCCCGAATCGGTATTAAGGCTAGTCGCAAATTTTCATCGGAACATCGATCAATACCTGACTCGCGGATACAGAGAGACACCGGTTAGACGAGACTTCATCGATCCTTTTTTCCGTGCGCTGGGCTGGGACGTCGACAATCAAGGCGGCCTTCCTGAAACCACGAGGGATGTGCTCCACGAAGATTCTATTAAGATCGGCGGCGTTCTTAAGGCGCCCGACTACTGCTTTAGGGTGGGTGGGGAGAGAAAGTTCTTCGTGGAGGCCAAGCGCCCTGTCGAGAACGTAGGCGAAGATCCACAATGGGCTTTCCAGCTCAGAAGGTACGGCTGGTCCGCCAAGGTGCCTTTGTCGATCCTGACTGACTTTGAAGAATTCGCTGTCTACGATTGCCGGTTCCGGCCCCACAAGGAAGATGCTCCGACCACTGCTCGGCTGATATTCCTCCGGTACGATGAGTTGCCTCAACGCTGGTCAGAGCTGGCCTCCATCTTCTCGCGCGATGCCGTGCTCTCGGGCGCGTTCGACGCATACAGCCAAAGTCAGCGTCCCAGAAGGGGTACTGCGCAAGTCGACGATGCCTTCCTAGACGAAATTGAGGGATGGCGGGACACCCTGGCGCGCAACATCGCATTGCGCAATCAACTGGGCGTGCGTGAGCTGAACTTCGCGGTTCAGCAGGTTATCGATCGGATCGTATTTCTTCGTATCTGCGAGGACCGGGGAATCGAGGAGTATGGGCGCTTGCTCCAGGCCGCGAACGAAGACCAGGTTCACGGGCGTTTGCTGAGCCTATTTATGCAAGCAGACGACCGCTACAACTCCGGATTGTTTCACTTCCGACAAGAAGCGGGCCGAGCCGAGGCGCCGGACGACCTCACCCCGCGCCTCGAGATAGACGATAGACCCCTTCGGGAGATCATCAGTCACCTGTACTACCCCGATAGCTGACGTCCCCCCAGAAAAGTACGGCAGGTCAGAACTAGAGTAAGTTGGCTTCAGCGGTCCCCGATCTCAGGAAAGGGAGGGACCCATGAAGCGCTCCAAGTTCTCCGAAGAGCAGGTGGCCTACGCGCTGCGCCAGGCCGAGGGCGGGACCGCGGTGGCGGATGTCTGCCGGCAGCTGGGGGTGAGCGAGGCGACGTTCTACGCCTGGAAGAAGAAGTATGCCCACCTCGGGGTCAGCGAGCTCCGCCGGATGCGCCAGCTGGAGGACGAGAATCGGCGGCTCAAGGGGCTGGTGGCCGATCTGACGCTCGACAAGCACATGCTGAGCGAAGCCCTGCGAAAAAAAGTCTGAGGCCGACGCGCCGCCGCGAGCTGGCCCGATGGTTCCAGGAGACCTTCGGGGCGAGTGTGCTCCGCGCGTGTGCGTTGGCCGGCTTCAGCCGCTCGGGCTGGTACAAGCGGAGCATGGCGAAGGACCAGTCGGCCTTGCGGCTCCGGATCAAGGAACTGGCCCACGCGCGCCCACGGTTCGGCTACAATCGGATCTGGGTGCTGCTGCGGCGGGAGGGCTGGCCAGTGAATCGGAAACGCGTGCGTCGGCTGTACCGCCTGGAGGGGTTGCAGGTGCGGATGCGGGTGCGCCGGCGCAAGCACATGGCGCTGCACCGGGGGCCGGCGCCGGTCCCCGGCGGTCCCGAGGAGCGCTGGAGCATGGACTTCGTCCATGATCAGTTGGCCGAGGGGCAGCCGTTTCGGGTGCTCACGGTGGTCGATCAGTGGAGTCGCCAGAGTCCGGTCCTGGAGGCGGCGCAGCGCTTCTCGGGATCGGACGTCGCCGTCGTGCTCGACCGGGTGATCGGGGCGGGCCGGTCGCCCCGCTCGATCACGGTGGACCATGGGACCGAGTTCATGTCCCGGGCGCTCGAGGATTGGGCCTACCGTCGGGGCATCCAGCTCGACTTCATCCGGCCGGGCAAGCCCGTGGAGAACGCGCACATCGAGTCGTTCAACGGCCGGCTCCGCGACGAGTGCCTCAACGTCCAGCAGTTCTTCTCCCTGGCCGATGCGAAAGCGAAGATCGAAGCGTGGCGCATGGACTATAATCACCAGCGTCCCCACGGCTCCCTCGGGCACCTGACCCCGGTGGAGTTCACGACCCAACGTCAGGAGCAACGGACCGAAGAAGTCGCCTTACTCTAGCGCAGAACTGCCTACAAACGGGACCAAGGTCACCCTGAGCCAGGACGGCCTGAGCACTTGTACTATTTTGTGGGTGTATTGAATTCGCGGGTGTTGTGGAAATGGTTCCAGCACTATGCCAAGCGTCGTGGTGTCGGCTTAGAAATCAATGGCAATGTTCTCGGTTTAGCACCGGTCCGCCGCGTCGACCTTGGAACCTCGAAAGGACGCGAGCTGCACGACGAGATTGTAGCCACGGTAACTGAGCTACTTGCGGGTCGGCGGCAGGAACACGGCTCGCGCACGTCACATGAGAGAGACGTGCTCGTCAGACAATGGCAGGCCCTTGACGACAGGCTGGATCGCCTAGTGTATCGACTCTACGACCTAACGCAAGACGAGATAAGGGAAGTCGAAGAAGCTACGGTGTGAGGGAAGACCACGGGGAATGCTATGACGGATGTGAAGGGCGAGCCCCACAAATCGTGGTGATGTGGGTCGCCAAACAGCCCCGGCGGTGCTGGTATGCTCTACTCACCCTCAGATTAGGACCATTCGTGTTTCTCTTCTACTTGGACGAGAGTGGTCATACTGGTAACAACTTGAGTGACCCGGACCAGCCCATCACGTGGATGGTGGCACTAGCGATTGACTCGCAAGCAGTACCCGCGACTGAAGCAGCCTTGAGAAGCATTGCTAAGAAGCAGTTCTATAAGCGGGCCGACAAGCCTGATTTTGAGTTTAAGGGACAAAGGATCTTTCAAGGCGAGGGAGACTTTGCAAACCTCAAACCACCGGAGCGGATACAGCTATACAATGAAATCTTATCAACCCTGAGTAGCAACGGCATACGAATATTTGCGCGCGGCATTCATAAACTTCGCCACAAGAGGCGCGCAGATGCAGGTGGTTATTACCTTCCTTCGAATCCCTATCTGCTCGCCTTCATGTATCTCACGGAGTCACTAGACGGCTGGTTGGAGAGACAGCAGCCCCCGAAGGGCGTGGCCGCGACACCCGTACTCGGCCTGGTCGTGGCGGATGAGCAG
Organism: uncultured Gemmatimonadales bacterium; assembly: GCA_963815515.1. Classification (GTDB taxonomy): domain Bacteria; phylum Gemmatimonadota; class Gemmatimonadetes; order Gemmatimonadales; family GWC2-71-9; genus CAVVWJ01. The sequence continues at coordinate 674,686 of CAWFGP010000003.1, read as the reverse complement.
CTAGAGATGGGACGGGAAATCGTTGCGCGATTCAATCGCTGGCGGCAGAATGGAACTGATTTTGGAATTTACGCAAGAGAGATCAAGTATCTGATCGACACAGTGCACTACGTTCCGTCTCACGATAGCTGGCTGCTCCAGCTCACAGATTGCGTGGCGTACCTGAGGAATCGACTCCAGCGAGCATATGAGGCTAAGGGTGCCGACAAGAGCAAGTACACCAAGAGCGACCTCGCGGTGGAAGTGCAGTGGAAGGCGTATTGCCAAGGATGCGTCGAGGTAGTGCGGGTGTGGCCCTAAAAGAAGAGCGATCGAGGAGGATGCCTTAGCATCCCCAGGGGCTCGCCGTGGCAAACCCGCTCTCGACCGCACCTGCAAGCTAACACCTAGGACTCCCAAGACAACCCTCAATCAGGCGAACCTCTTACCCCACAATGACTTCAAACGACTCTACCTGCTGGCCGACCTCTGCCTGCCAGGTGCGCACGCCCCCTGGCCCAGTTTCGTGATTCAGAAAGGCGTGCGGCTCCACGAACTCTTAGAGCGATCGGTGGTCGTCGATAATTTCACGTAGACTTAGGAGGAACTCTTCGGAGAACACGTTCTCCTTGATCGCTTCACGCATGAGCGGCAACAACTCGGACTCTGGAAGATCGAGGGGCCGATCCATCATTTGCTTTCCCTTCCACCATGAAAAGCGGATTTCGTATTGAGCCGCTCCTTTCACGTAAAGCCGCTCGATGGCCACGACATCGTTGCCCTTCCCTGAGGGCAGGCGAGCGGTCTCAATCTCCAGCGCGTATTCCGTATCGCGCCGCGGTACACTCTTAGGCACCTTCTCCTCCTCTGCCCTGCTACTCCGAGGACCGGTTGTAGGCCTGACTCATCAGCTCTTCTAGCAGCTCCCGATGCTTCTTCACATCATCCTTCCCTAAGCGGAGGCGATACTTTGCCCATCGGCTATCATACTCCATCTCGTCAACGCCAGCCTTCTCAAGGCGCGCGGAAACGTCCGGGGATTGCTCCAAGGCCAGTTCTAGGCGCAGCCACTCTTTCTTTGGTCGGAAGAGCACGAAATTGCTGGGCTGGCCGTTTCGCGCGAGTCCGATGTAGAACTTGTTGTACTTGAGGTCCAGATCCTTGTCAAGGGATTTGAGATAAGCGAAAAGGTCATCGGCCATGCTCAGTGTTGCCTTGCTGGCGATCTTCTCCCAATAGGAGCGATCGGTCACTTCTTGAACCTCTTCGTCCTCATCCACCAAGCCTAGCTGCAGTTCGTCAAGCACCTTGGTGAAGACCAGCGCAACCTGATTGCTCACCTGTACCGCGCTGAGTTGGAGGGCGACCAGAGGTATGAAGCCGTTAAACAGACTAATGACGTTGAGAAACCTGCCAGTGATGTTCTCAGCCACAATGACGGCGGTGTGCTCGTACTGGGGATAGCGCTTCCGCTCAATGTCCCAGTACTCAATCGTGCGGACGACGTGGGATTCATCCGTCGCGCCCAACTGAATCTCAACCTCGTATCGTCGATTGCTGTCCATGCCCTGCAATAGAAGGTCGAGCCGGCCAGCCTTGGGGTGGATCCGCTCCTTGTCCTTCAGTACCAGCTCCCCGAGCCCAAGTAGCGAAGGGTCCTCCGCGATGCGGTCCTGCAGCCACTTCTCGGTGAGTTCAGGGTGGCCGCGAAGGAAGACGCGCTGCGGCTTGATGTAGGTCAGGCTCATTGAGGCTCCGTGGTGTGCGATGCGGTTCCCCAAGGCTACAGCGCCGACGCGGGGGCCGCTATGCCTGCTGCCGTTCGTCCGTCATATAGGCCTCTAGCCTCGCCACCGCGTCCTCCTGCTGACCGCTTAGCACTCGCCTCACAGCGGTGATACCCTGATAGTCTCTATGTTACCCCCCATGGCCGCCGACGCCGCCGCTTTTCACGAATCCAACCTCTGGTCGACGCCCATTCGTGACCTGGGCCTGACCATCGAGGGCACCCGCCTGGAGCCGATCCTGGCCGAGCTCGAGGCCGAGCTCCTGCGCATCGGCCTGACCCGGGTGCGGCCGCGGTTCTACCTCTCCACTGAGTGGGGCGTCCCGTTCGAGACGATCGCCGTGGCCATCCCGTTCTACCTCGCGCGGCCGGACCTCACGGCGCTCCATGCGGAACGGGTGGGGCACGTCGAAGGCTTCGACCGGGCCGACGTGCTCCGCTATCTGCGGCACGAGATGGGGCACGTCGTGAACTACGCCTACCGGCTGTACGACGACGAGGAGTGGGTCAAGCAGTTCGGCTCGATCACCCAGCCCTACGCCGAGGAGTACCGGCCCGAGCCGTTCAGCCGGCGCTACGTGCGGCACCTGCCGGGCTGGTACGCCCAGAAGCACCCGGACGAGGACTGGTCGGAAACCTTCGCGGTGTGGATGACGCCAGGCCTCGACTGGCGGAAGGAGTACGGCGGGTGGCCGGTGGCCTCGGCCAAGCTGGCGTTCTGCGAGCGGACCATGGCGGCGATCCGGGACCGCGATCCGGTCGTGACCGATGCCGATCTGGATGAGGACGTGGGTCAGATCGAGTATTCAATCGAGCAGTATTATCTCGACGCGGCCGCGTCGGCTTCGGAGTTGCCGCCGGGACTGGACGGGGCGCTGCGCGCGATCTTCGAGGATCTGGGGGGCGACGAGGGGATGTCACTCGAGGAGCCGCTGGCGCCGGCGGCGGCGCTGATCCGGCGGCTGGAGCCCGAGCTCATGGCGAACGTGTTCCGGTGGACCGGGCACTTCCCCGAGCGGACCCGGGTACTGCTCCGGTACCTGGCCGAGCGGGCGGCGCAGCTGCAGCAGGGATACGAGACCACTCGCGAGACGACGGCCATCGTGGGGATCACGACGCTGGTGACGGGGCTCGCGATGAACTACGTGCAGCGGGGGTCGTACCTGCCCTGATGCGTCGCATGCCGCCCGTCACGACGGATTCACCGCTTCTTCTTCTCCATCCGCTCCGATGCCAGGTTCACGATCCGCTCGATCAGCCGCGGGTAGTCGAGCCCGCTCGCGGCGGCCGCCATGGCGAACTCGCTCGACTTCTCCAGATAGCAGCTCGCGTTCACCTCGAGCACGTAGATCTCGCCGGTCTCGGTGAGCCGGAGGTCCACGCGGCCGTAGTCCTTCACCCGGAGCGCGCGGTAGGCGTCGACCGCCACCTTCTGCAGCTTGGCCCGGAGCTCGTCGGGCAGGGTGGCGATGACCGACTTGGTCCCCTTGTACTCCTTGCTGCGCTCGTCCCACTTGGCCTTGCTGTCCATCACCTTGGGCACGCCCTCGGGGAAGCCGGTGAAGTCCACCTCGACCGGCGGCAGCGCCTTGGGCTGCGCATTGCCCAGCACCCCCACGTAGAACTCCCGCCCGTCGATGTACTCCTCGGCCAGAGCCGAATCCTCCAGCTCCTTGTGGATGGCGGCGACCCGCTCCATCAGCGCCACCGCGTCGTGCACCAGCGACTTGCCGCCGATGCCGAGCGAGGCGTCGGAGCGGAGCGGCTTCACGAAGAGCGGCATCCGGAGGTTGCCGCCGGTCTCGAACGCGGCCTGGCGGGAGAACACGGCGTAGCGGGGATACAGAATGTCCTCGAAGGCGAGCAGTTTCTTGGTGAGCCCCTTGTCCTGGCTCAGGTAGAGCTCGCCGGGACCGCTGCCGGTGTAGCGGAGCCCGAGCAGATCCAGCAGGCCGGTCACCGGGATGTCGCCGAAGACGTTGTCCCCGAACATCTCCATCAGATTGAAGACCAGCTCGGGCTTGCGCCGCGAGAGGCCGGCGATCAGGCGCTTGACGTCGCCGTGGACGCCGAGGATGGACACGCGGTGCCCCAGGCGGCGGAGGGTGCGGGCCACCTGGGGCACGACGGCGTCATACTCCTTCGAGTTCTCGTTCTCGCTGTCCAGATACGTCAGGACGGTGATCTTCACGAGCGCTCCTCGTCGTTTACCCGGCCATGTCCATGCCCCACCGCGCCAGGGAGACGGGCAGGCCTCCGTAGCTCAGCAGCGTATCGTGGAACCGGCGCGGATCGAAGTCCGGGCCGGTGGCCTCCTGCCAATCCTCGCGCAGCTGCAGCAGCTCGCGGCGGCCGACGGCGTAGCAGAGCTGGTACGTGGGCCACGCGCAGTAGCGGCGCACCTCCGCCTCCGCGCTTCGCCGCTCGATCGGGAGGTGCTCCACCATGTAGTCCACCGCCTCGGCCGGCGTCATCCCGCGGGTGTGCAGGCCCACGTCGAGCACGACGCGGATGGCGCGCCAGAGGAGGTTCACCAGCTGGAAGAGCCGCTGCTCGGGCGTCCGGTAGTAGCCCGCTTCGTCCAGCAGCTGCTCGCAGTAGAGCGCCCATCCCTCGACCATGACCGGCGTCCAGAGATGGCGCCGGACTTCCGACGGCAGCTCCTGCATGGTCACGAGCTGGAGGTGGTGGCCGGGATACGCCTCGTGCGCCACCATCGCCGGGATCCCGTGGCGGCCGTGCCCGCGGCGCTGCTGGGCCGCGGCCTCCGCCGGCAGCGACGGATCGGGCACGGTGACATAGAAGCGGCCGCGCTGCTCGCCGAGGTAGATGGCCGGGGGCTCGTACGCCGCGAACGGCACCAGCGAGGTGAGGAACGGGGGCGTCGCGACGACGTCGAGCGGGGTGTCGGGAATCGCCACCAGGTCCCGCTCCGCCACGAACGCGCGCGCGCGGTCGAGCTCCGCCCGGTAGACGTCGAGCAGCTCGCCGGCGTCGGGGGCGTCGTTCCGGAGCTCGTCGACCAGCTCGCGCCAGGGACGGGAGCCGAGCCCGGCGGCGAGCGCCGTGAGCCGGGCCGTCGTCTCCTCCTGCAGGTGGAGACCGTAGCGCCAGATCTCGGGCGCGCCCGCCACGACGGCATGCTCGAAGTGCAGCCGCCGGGCGAACTGCTCCTCGCCGATGGCGAACGCGTGGGGATCGGCGGCCGGCTCGATCTCGTCGCGCAGCGCGGTGCCGAAGCGCTTGAGGCTCTCGAGCGCCCGGCCGCTGGCGATCCGCAGCTCGTCGGCGAGCCCCGGCGTCTCGGCGCTCATCGCGACCGCCACCTGCACGATGAGCTGGCCACCGCCACCCAGCATCCCCAGCGCGGACTCGACGAACACGGAGGGCGGCTCGTCCAGCGTCTCGCGCGCGGCGTCGAGGAAGTCCGGGATGGCGCGGAGCCGCTCGAGCGCCGCCGGGGCCCGCGCGCCGGTATCGGCGGCGTTCCGTGCCAGCACCGCGTACAGGCCCTGGAAGAGATGGCTGACCCAGAAGATCGGGTTCCGCTCGTGCGGCCGCTCGTGCTCCAGCCGGAAGATCGTGCTCCGCAGCTCGCCTAGCAGCGCGGTGCGGTCGACCTCCTGCTGCAGGTCCTCGACGTCCAGCTCCTCGACCGCGCCCGCCACCGACCGGAGAGCGGCGACGTGCGTCCGAACGGTGGCCGCATCGAACAGGCCCAGCCGGCCGTCGTGCGCCACCAGCCCGGCCTGGCTCGCGGCGGCCGGGTCGAAGTGGTACTTGAGGTCCAGGTAGGACTGGCAGAGCTCGTCGACAGACGGCATCCGGCGTCCCGGGAGAGGGAATGGGGGGCGGGGACTCGAACCTGCGCTCGAGGTCACGCGGGCGGCTTCGCAGTCACCTCGGAATGGTCACCGAGCGAGGCGCTGCCCGTCAGCCCCTCGACGATGACGCCATTGCCCAGCATCGTCCCGTCGAGCTGGACGCGGGTGAGCATGGCATCGCGGCCCACGATGGTGTTGGCGAGGCGGCTGTCGGTCACCCTGGTGCCCTGCTCCAGGGAGACGTTGGGACCGATCACGCTGCGCTCGATCGTGACGCCATCCTCAATGTAGACGGGATCGTGGATCGTCACACCGGGGAAGTCCCGACGGCGCGCCGCGCCCTTGCGGAGCAGAATGTCGTTGGTCTCGAGCAGCGAGTCCAGCTTGCCGCAATCGTACCAGCCGCCGACCTCGGCGGTGAGGATGCGTTTGCCGTGCTCGATCATCCATTGGAAGGCGTCGGTGAGGAAATATTCACCCTTGTTCTTGGGCCGCGCCAGCACCTCGTCGATGCCCTGCCAGAGGCTGTCCACCGCGCGGATGTAATAGAGGCCGATGTTGGCGAGCCTGGAGATCGGCGTCGACGGCTTCTCGACGATGCGGGTCATGTAGCCCTGCGCGTCGGTGACGACCACGCCGAAGCGCTGGTAGTCCTCGACCTCCTTGGCCCAGATGATCCCGTCCGCGTCGGACCGGTTGATCAGCGTGAGGTCGGCCTCGAAGACGGTGTCGACGAAGATGATGAGCACCGGCTCGCGGACGAAGGGCCGCGCGAGGTTGATGGCGCCGGCGGTGCCGTCCTGCACCTTCTGCTCGATGAAGCGCGACGGGATCGTGTAGCGCGACCGCGCGTACGTCTCGACCTGCTCCTTCAGGTGGCCGGTGATGAAGATCAGCTCGCTCACGTCCAGCCCGTCGAGCCGGTCCATCACCCAGTCCATGACCGGCCGCCCCGCCACCTTGAGCAGCGGCTTGGGAACCAGATGCGTCTGCGGCCGGAGACGGGTGCCTTTCCCGGCGAGCGGGATGATCACTTGCATGTCAGCCTCTGCCGTAGCGGTCCTGGAGCCGGACCAGGTCGTCGAGCTCCGGCGTGGATGCCTCGAGCACGTCGCTGTCGATGACGGCCTCGATCTGGTGCACCATCCGGGCCGGGATGTGCACCGTCTCGCCCGCCTTGAACGCCCGCACGACGATCTCGGCGCCCGGACGGGTGCGGAGAATCAGCTCGCCGCGCAGCACGTGCATGGTCTCGTCCTTCAGGTTGTGATACTGCAGGCTCAGCACGTGGCCCGCCTTCACGTGGAGCAGTTTGCCCACGTAGCGGTCGGTGCGGGCCCAGATGAGCTCGTAGCCCCACGGCTTCTCGACACGGTACGGCAAATCGGGCACTCGCATCCTCCGAAATGGCGGCGGTGGGGCGTGCGGCGGGAAATATAGGCTCGGCAGGGGCGCTGATGAATGGCGGGATTACGCGGGATGGGCGGTGTCACCCTGAGCGAAGCGAAGGGGCCATAATTTCGGTCATGGCCCCTTCGCTTCGCTCAGGGTGACTCGCAAGAGTTCGCGAGAGTTCGCGCCCGCTCCCACCCTGCCCGCATTCCCTCGTTCCGTCGTTCCGTCCTCCCTAAATCCCCGGCTCAAAGCTGACCACCCACCGAAACGCCACCTCGTCATCCCCCGGCGACCGATCCTGCGCCAGCTCCGGCCGGCTCACCCACAGGGGCAGATCGAAGCGGGTGACGAACCGCGTGTCTCCGATCCGGTGCTCGGCGCGGAGCCCGATGCCCCCGTCGCCCAGGAAGCGGATGCGGCCGCTGGCGGGCGCGTCGTCATCGGCCTGGAAGCCGTGCGCCAGGTCGGTGAACGCCGCCAGCGCCACCCGCGAGAACAGCCGCGCCTTGGGCCGGGACACCATCGTCCGCTCGAGCTCCACGTCGAGCGCCACCAGGCCGCGGGTCGACACCCGCGGGTCGATGCCGCGGACCCCGCCGCCGCCCGGGAGCTGGTAGCGCATGTCGCTCCCCTCGAGCAACGCGCCGCGCGAGCGGAGGAACGGATTGGCGAGCCGCTCCAGCGGATCCGCGCCCTGGACGTAGATCTGGCGCTGCTTGGCCGGCAGCCCGTCCCCGCCGGCGACGCCGGCGTAGAGCCGGCCGCCCACTGTCCAGCGCGCGCCGAGCGGGCGGCGGGCGGTGCCCTCGACGATCGCCCGACCATAGAACGGATTGAGATCGGTCCGGCCGCTCGCGCCGAGCCCGTCCCGGTGGTAGGCGAGGCCGCCGCTCACGGTGTTGCGGAGCTCGAGCTGCCATTGGCCGGCCCGGGTCGATACCCCGGACGAGAGCCGCAGCTCGACCGTGCCGGCGTCGTCGTAATAGCCGCGGTCGAGGTAGCGGAAGTCGTCGGGCTGCACCCACTGCAGCGCCAGTCCCTCGGTCCAGGCCGGGCCGAAGGTGAGATGCGCCCGCCGCGTGCGCTCGACCGCGGCGGTGGCGCCGAAGCGGCCCTCGACGTTGTACACGTCGAGCGTCTGGGAGAAGGTCGGCGCGCGCAGGAAGGTCGGATTCCGGAGCCGGAACCAGAAGTCGGCGTCCCGCGTGTCCTCGTCGACCCCGACCCCGGTGCTCCCGGTCACCGTCCAGGAGTTCTGCTCGAAGCGGCCCAGGTAATCGCTCCGGCTTCGAACGCCGAGCGTCAATCCGCCCGCGTCGTTGTACCAGGCCACCGGCTGGAACCCCATCGTCAGCCGGTCGCGGCTGATACGGGTGCTGAAGTACCGGTGGAAGTAGACGTCGGTGCCCGGCAGGGGCGCGATCACCTGCGCCAGCGAAAACCGGAGCCGCCGCCGGTTGTTGAGCATGTTCCAGTCGTGCGCGCGGACCAGCGGATCGACCATCACCGACGTCGGCCGCGTGCGCGTCCGGAGCTCCACCCACTCGTGCTCGGCGAGGCCGTCGGTGCGCGCCACCGCGGTGTCGCCCTGGGCGAAGACGGCCACGTCCTGCGGGAACCGGCCGGGCGCCTTCCGCACCACCTCGACCCGGGTCAGGTACCCGTCGCCCTCGCGGCGGCTCTTCACCTTCCCGATGGCGTAGTCGTACAGCCCGGTGCCGTGCAGCCACTGGGCGAAGAAGGCCGACAGGTCCCGATGCGACACCTCCTCGGCCACCGAGCGAAAGGCGGCCTCGTCGACGTGCCGGTACTTCCACCGCTCGTAGAAGGTCCGGAGGATGCGGTGCATCGTCTCGTCGCCCACGATGGCGCGGAGCTGGTGGAAGAACAGCTCGCCCCGGGTGTAGATCGCGATGTTGTAGGAGGTGAAGTCGCGGTACGCCTGGGCCTCCAGGCTGGGCGGCTCGGAGTAGCCGTCGAGATCCAGCTCGAGCACGTTGGCCTCGGTCCCGCCGTAGCTCTCCCGGCCCATGGTCTCCCAGAACCAGCTGGTCTGGAAGCTGGTGAACCCCTCGTCGAGCCAGCCCTCGCGCCACTCGTTGTTGGCGAGGAGCCCCATGGTGTAGTTGTGGCCGGCCTCGTGGACGATGAGCCCCTGGTCGGCCGAGCCGTCGTGGATCATCATCGGGAACTCGGTGCCGCCGCCCTCGATCCGGTGCACGTTGGTGAGCTGCGGCCAGCCGAACGGCCCATAGACCCGGTCCAGCCAGGCGAGCGCCGTCTGGGTGCGCTCGACCGCCACACCGCCGCCCCAGGTGCTGTCGTCGCCGGGCTGATAGAGCACGTGCACCGCGACGTCGCCGAACCGGCCGCCCTCGTACCGGTAGGCGGGGTTGAGCGACATGGCGAAGTGATGCACGCGCTCCGCGTACCACCGGAGCCGCTTGCGCCCGGGCTCGGCGCCGGCGCAGGCGTCGGCCGAAGGGGTGGAGGCGCCGTAGTAGTCGCGCTGGTACTCGACCGCGCGGGCGGGCGCACGGTTGGCGCGCTCCCAGCCCGGATCGCCGCAGACCGGCACGCCGGTGGCCCCCATGACCTGGTCCTCGGGGAGATCGAGGTCGACGGTGAAGGTGCCGAACTCGCCGTAGAACTCGCCCGCGGGCATGAGGGCGTGCTCCTCCCAGCCGAGCCGGTCGTAGACCACCACCTTGGGATACCACTGAGCGAAATCGAAGCGCCGTCCCTGCCGCCCCTGACGCCGCGGCACGGTCGAGGGCCGCGCGTCCCAGTTCATCTCCACCGTCATCGAGTCGCCCGGCAGGAGTGGGCGCGGCAGCGCGAAGCGGACGATGGTGCTGTCGGGCGCCAGCGGATAGATGGCCTCGACGGCCTGGCCCATGATCCGCACGTCGCGCACGTGGTTGAACGCGAAGTCGGGGTCCTTGAGGTCGTTGAAGCGCCGGCGCCCCTCGGCCGAATCGACGTCGGCCCAGCGGGAGCCGGGGCGGAACGCGTTGAGGTAGAGATGCAGCGAGAACGACGTCAGCGTGTCGGGCGATGCGTTCCGGTAGCGGATGCGCTCGCCGCCGCTCAGCACGCCGGCGGGCTCGTCGAGCCGGGCGCTGATCTCGTAGGCGACGTCCTGCTGCCAGTAGGGATTCGCGGGCGCGGCGGGGGCCTGCTGCAGGGCGAGCAACACCAGTGCGATCACGAACGGCTCGACGGTCTGGGGGTGGGCTACGCTTCCGCGGCGATCAGCTGTCGCACGGCCGCGAGCAGGGCTTCGGGACGGAAGGGCTTCGTCAGGAACGGGCCGGGGAGCTCACCGCCGCCCATGAATCCCGAGATGAACAGCAGGGGCGGCGGCTGGTCCATCGCCCGGAGCTGGGCGGCCAGCTCCAGGCCGTCCAGGTGCGGCATCCGGATATCGGTGACGAGCGCCGCGATCTCGTCCCCCACTTCGCGGACGGTGTTGAGAGCTTCCTGCCCGTCGGCCGCCACCAGCACCCGGAAGTGGTCCCGGAGCGCGGTGGTCATGAACCAGCGCATCATCGGCTCGTCGTCCACGACGAGGACGACGGGCCGGCGATCGGTTTCGGGCGACTCGGTGGGCTGGTCCATCGCAACAAGTTAGCTCGGCCAGGGCCGACCGGCAGGCCGAGGCCCCCCCCCCGCTCAGGGCTGCTGGAACCCCGTCTTGGCGACGTGGACGTCCTCGCCGCCCATCACCGCCTTGTGGAGGTCCCACGCCGCCTTGGCGACCAGCCCGAAGGCCTTCTCGTTCGGCACCTGCCCCGACTCGCCCGTGCGCCCCGCATAGATGATGGCCGCCATGATGGCCACGACGTCCGCCCGTTCGTCCGGCATTGTCCCGCTCCAGATCGAGTGAAGGACGCAACATAACCCCGCGGTCACCGCCGGTACCGCGGCCATCGCTTGCAGCCCGAGCACGGACGATTCGGTAGGCCAAAAGAGCGGCTACTCGTCCAGCAATCAATGCAGGTCCGATCGGCGGCGGCCGGTCCGCCCATTCCGCCGCCGTCGACATCCTGCGTTGTCGCAAACGGGCCCCTATTTGTCGCAAAAAAGACCTTGATGCTCCTCCGCCGATCTCCAATCGTGCACCCGCGCCTCTCCCAAGAATCGCCGCGATCGCCGACCGTCTCGCCCTTGAAGCGCGATGTCGCCCGCCAGCGCATCCCCAACTTCAATCCCGAGAACCGCCTTCGATTCGCACTGGCGGATCGCGGGATACCAGCCGCTCCGGTAGCACGGAGAAGTCCGTCCGTCCAGCATGTCGAGGATAACGAAAAGAGGACGCTATGGCAGTGAACCCGATGGGCCCGACCTTCGATGGTGGCGAGGAAGTGGTTGGAGTGGACAGTGATGGACAGCGCTACGAGATCCTGTTCCTGCCCGACGTCAAGAACGACGACCTCCAACGCGAAGGCAAGCCCGCCTTCTTCTACTGGCTTCCGCGGGCGGTCCGCATCGCCCGCCGCGGCGAGGGGGGCCAGGGCGGCCAGAGCGGCGACTACAAGTTCCGACTCATGCACTTCGTCGGTGTCCAGACCGGCGAGACCCATGTCGGCGTGACCGGCACCCGCGAAACGGCCGGAGGCGTCATCTCCGTCACCACCACCACTGCCCCGCCGCTCGCCGCCCTCGAGAGCGCCAAGCAGGCGCTGATCAAGCGGTTGCAGGGAGACAGCAGGAAGTTCTGGGCCATCCGCTCGAACATCACTCCGGCCTTCGCGCCCACGCCGGTCTCCGCCAGCCGCGTCCAGATGACCAATCTCTCGCCCAATGCCGACGGCTCGGTGCCGATCGAGACACCAACCCTGCCGCAGCCAGGCAACGCCACCATTCCGCCCGCCGGCGGTGCGGCTCCCGCCGGGGGTGCGGCCCCGGCGGCCGGTGCCGCCGGCCCTCCCGGCGCGGCCGGCGCACCCCGTGCCGAGCTCGGCCTCATCCGCCGCTCGCGCGCCGACCTGGTCACCGGCAGGCCGTTCACCGCCCGACTCGACGACAAGATGCGCTACGACCGCGACGTCGGCGGCTCGGCCCTCGATCCCTGGTACTGGGGTCTCCAGGGCAACGGCCCCGGCCCGCTCGACCCCGCCGCCGAGCACGCCTTCAGCGGCCTGCTCGGCACCCTGCCGACCGCCATTCTCTGGCAGGGCTTCCGCGGCGCCTACTCGCCCGTGTCCGTGGTCCAGAGCTTCCTCATCCCCGTCTGGTCCACCAACATCGAGCTGACCATCCGGGGCAACTGGGAACGGGTCTTCACCCACTTCTCGTCCAACGCCAAGGGGAAGGTCTTCTGGTTCTCAGCCGACATCAAGGCGGAGTTCAACAACCTCCGGATCAACGGCGGGATCACGGTGGACCTGCTGATCGACGGCACCGCTCCCGGCGCCGACAAGATGCAGGAAGAGATCAACAAGCGGATCGACCTGATCAGCGAGCAGTTCACCACCCTCGCCAAGCAGGTGATCTTCCAGCCCGCGCCGACCGTCGAGCCGGCCCAGGCCTCCACCGACAACGGCGGGCTCCTCGGTGGGCTGTTCGGGTTCGGCGCCGGCCTGGCGCTCAAGTTCCGCCGCGACGACACCATGGTCGACCTCACCTACAAGGAGCGCCGGCAGTTCCGCTACAACCGGCTGCACGTGGTCAGCAGTACCCTCGAGGGATTCTTTGACGACCTCAAGCGCGACCCCGACGCCGAGCGGAAATACTTCGACACCCTTTATCTCGACGACTGGGACCGGAAGGTCACCCGGCTCGTCAAGCCGGTCGCGAGTTGGCCCGATCCGTCCCAGAAATGGATCGGCGATCCCGTGGCCTTCCTCTCGTGCCAGGTGGGATACCCCGACACCCGCGGCGCCGTGCAATGGGCCGCCCACGTGTTCCAGTCCACCGACACCGGCGACATGACCAACTGGGTGCCGGCCTTCGCCAAGAAGGACGCGGCCGACGTGGCCGACGCTCCCGCCGACTGGACGCCCGACAAGGCCTTCGTCAAGCGGCGGGTCCACCTGACCGAGCCGCCCAGCGCCCTGGCCGACGCCAACAACCGCGTCTTCGTCGAGCGCAACACCATCGATCTCGATGACGGCGAGAACGGCTCGCTCAGCAACGACAACACCATCGAGGTCCGGGCTGACTCGGTCGGCGTGCTCGAGGTCGGGCCGCTCTCGCTCAACGTGGCTCTGGCCGACGCCACCCAGGTGGTCGAGGTCGAGTTCCAGGCCGCCGGCAAGACGCTCGACGGCAACGACCGGCCGGTCGTCCGATTCTCGTTCAAGGCCGACGATCAGGACCTGCCGCGGCGGTGGAAGATCTTCACCGGCGACCCCGCCTTCCAGGTCCAATATCAGTACCGGGTCCGGGTCATCGTGAAGGGCAGCATTTTCACCAAGGGCATGGAATGGATCGGCCCCTGGATGCAGGGACTGGGCAACGGGCCGCTGATGGTGTCGGTGCCCACCGCCGACGACCCCGGCGTCACCCGCCGCGCGCTGGCCGAGGACACCGCCGCTGCGGCCGGGGGCATCATGCCGCCGCCGCCCACGACGGTCTCGGTCCCGATCGCGGCCGGCGGCCGGCCCGCGGTGGCGGGGCCCCCGCCCGCGACCCGCACCGAGAAGGCGCCGGCCACGGTCGGCGGCTACAGCCTCTCGGCGCCGAAGGCCGGCAAGAAGGCGCGCACCGCCGGCCCCATGCCGGTGGCTCCGCCGCCGGCGGCCCGCGGCGAGCGCTCGAATGGAGAAGGTGAGAAGAACGCCGGCAAGCTGGAGCTCACGACGTCCTTCCGCAAACTCTGAGGTGGTCGGAAGGGATGGCGCGTCGTGGCTTCGGTCGTCGATCTGCGGGTTCGAGATGCCGCCGCACCTGGCGCGGAGAGTGAACCGGCGGTAGTCCCTCCCAGGGCCGCCGCCGGGGATCTCCTCGAGCTCGAGTCGGCCGGTGCCGGTCGCGGCTACCTGCCGCGCCGGCCATGGCTCGCGCGGGACGCGCGCGGCCGGCCGGTCCTCTCGCTGACCGTAGTGCTGGCCCGGCGCCCCGGGCCGGATGAGTCCGAGGCGTGGAGCCTCATCGAGCGCGGCGTGCTCAGCTTCGACGCCACGCTCGCGATCCCGTCCAGCTCCACCGCCGCTCCAGTGGCGGCGGCGCGGCCGGCGTTCGCGCGGTCGGCGCTGTTCCGGCTCACGTCGCGGGCCGGCCAATCGGAGGTCGCCAGGGCGCTCACCTCCGGGCCCGGGGCGGGGGCCGCGCTCACGGCGTCGCTCGACGCCGCGGACGTCAGGGCGGTCCTCGATGCCCTCGCCGGCGCCGGAAGCGGGATGGAGCTGCTGGTGGACCTGGTGCTCGACCGCGAGCCGGTCCGCACGAGCATCACGCTCCGGGCTTTGTGGGCCGCGGTCTACGATGCCATCGAGCGCGAGGCCGCCGGCGGGTCCGACTTCGACCTGGCCGTCCTCGAGCACGCCGTGCAGCAGCTGGTGTCGTCCGGCGGGCTCGAGCTGTCCGCCGAGCCGGCGGGCATCGCCCCGGCCGACGCGCTGGCGGCGGCCGTCCGGGGGCTCACTCGCGACGGCGGGATCATCCTGGCCCGCCTGCCCGGTCCCGGCCCCCGGCGCTACCGTCTGACCGAGCGGCCGTCGGAGGCGTTCGGGTGGCGCTACACCGAGACGCTCTCCGTCCCCGCGACGGCGGAGGTACGGATCGAGGCGCCGCTGGAGCAGGTCCTCGGCGGCGCGCTCGACGGACGCGACTGGGACGAGTTCGTCCGCCTGGTCGCGCCCGACGGCCCGGACGGCGGATATACCACCGTGCCGCGCCGCAGTCGCGGCGACGTCATGGCCGTCGATCGGGACGCCGGCGGCTTGCCGGTCACATCGATGGTACTGGTCGGCTCCACCATGGTCGATGCCTCCGCCGTGACGGCCACCGCCCGGCCGGCCCTCCGCCCGGCGGCGCTGGCCTCCGGCGAAGTGCGGCATCTCTGGCTGGCCGACGGCGTGCTCGACTACCGCGGCAAGGGCCGCGTTCGGAGCCTGCCGGTCACGGCCGACGGCAGCGAGACGCTCTTTCCGGATCGGCTCGACCCCACCCGCCGCTGGTACGTCCCCGCCCTCGAGATCGTCGAGCCCAATCCTGCGGGCGACCCCGACGCGGCCGCATTCCTCTTCTCCTTCGAGCGTATCGGCACCACCGGCACCGGCGACGCCGCGCTGAGCGCGACCGTCCGCGTCACGCTTCGCCCCGCGGTCCCGGACGCGGTCCGGGCCGCGCTCGCCGGGCTCGGCAACCCGCCGGCCCAGCCGGTCGAGCTGCTCGATCTCGGCGTTGAGCTTGCGATTCCCTTCATCGACAGCGCCGACAACAGCCCCACGCGGACGGTGCTGCGCGGCACGGTCGAGCGGGCCGGCGCTGACATCGTCGCGACCTTCGCGGTCGCGGCGCAGTGGGTCCGGCTCGCCTACGGCGTGCTCTCGCCGTCCGACTTCGGCCCCGGCGAGCGGCCCGCGATCCGGTACGCCTTCCGGTACGAGAGCTACCGGGTCACCCAGGGCTCGTGGATCCGGCCGCTCAACGGGCTCAAGCAGGCGCTGATCCCGATCGACTGGAATCCCAACCGCGCCGTCACTCGGCCGCTCGCCTTCGATCCGGCCGCGGCCGTGCTCACGGCCGGCGCCACCAGCATCCGCTTCGCGCGCGAGGAGGTCGCGGCCGCGGTCCATGAGGTTGCCGGCCGTGGGCTCGCCGGCCATGTGGCCACCGCTGCGATCCTGGCGCGGCCGATCGAGCGGCCGGGGATCACGCCGCTTCCGCTCGAGATCCGCCCCGCCCTCGTCGACGTCATCCCGCCGCTCCGCGAGCAGGTCTACGTCCAGCAGAGCGTCGGCGTGCAGGGCGCGGCCGACGTGCTGATGCCGTGCGACCGCTTCGGCCCGCTCTATCGCCAGCGGCTGGCGACCGGCTGGCAGGCCATCGGCTGCCAGGAGGCGTTCCGCCTCGGGACCGCCCCGGCGCAGCTCTACCAGGAGATCGGCACGCTGGCCAGCGAGTGGTTTCGGGTCTACCGGTGTCTGCCGCAGCCCGGGCGGTTCCTGGTCCTGCCCCGGGCGTACCGCATCGCCCGCTACGCCCCGGGCCACGAGCGGGCCTATCTGCCCGCGGCCATGGTCTACGCCGTCCTCGACCCCGACACCGTGGCCGACAACCGCTACCGTTTCGTCGCGACGGTTGAGCCCGACATCCCGCCCTTCGCGGTGCGGGCCCTGCGCGCGGCCCTCGGCCTGGGCTACGCGCCGCCCGCCTCGATCCAGCTCGACCTACCGACCGACGCGGCCACCGCGGTAGCTCTGCCGTCGATGCCAGTGGCGAGCGCGCTGGCGCAGCCGCGCTTCACCGTCGCGGGCACCGGCGTGCAGGTGGTGCTCGAGTGCCAGATCGCGGACGCGCTGGTCCTCCGGAGCGCCATCGAGGCCGGCGGGGTGCTCGGCCGGCTGGCGTTCACGATGGACGACGGGTCGGAGCTGGGGTCGGACGTCGAGATCCTCCTGAGCGGGATCGTCGGGCCCTGGGGCGCCGGCGCGGTCTCGGCCGAAGTGTCGGGCGGCCAGGCCCGGCTGACCAACCGGATCGACCGGGCCGTCGACGTGTCCGCGCTCCGGCTGTACGCCGGCGTCGCCGCCGCGACCGAGGTGGCGGTCGGGCAGCGGCTCGAGCCGCAGGCCGCGGCTCCGGTGCCCGTGGACGACGAGGAGGCCGAGCTCGCCGTCGTTTACACCATCCCGCCCGGCGGGCCGCGGTCGATCGAGGAGGCCCGCGTCTACGTGGAAGACGTCACCACGAACGTGATCTTCACCTGCGGCATCGACTACGCCGCGCGGGGGATCGCGGAGATCGAGGTGTCCGCCCGGCTGCGAGGGGTAGGCGGCGAGGAGCGCGTGACTATGTCGGACGGTATGCCCCGGACCGGGTCGGCGGATTTCGTGGCGCCGCTGTCCTCGATCATCGGGGCGGGCACGGCGTCACCAGTCATCGAGTACCGTCTGGTGCGGGTGATGACGAACGGCGACCGGTTCGACAAGGGATGGGCGGTGTGCCCGGGAGCGTTGGTGGACATCCAGTGGCAACAGGTGGCGTAAGCGCCGAGCGCGGCGACTCACAGGAGGCAGGGGATCATGGCGACCGCACGAGTGGAGGACCGGACCGGCTACTACTACAACGATGGCGAGCGGGTGCCGCTGACCAGCGATCCCGTGGTCTTCGCCGTCTGCTTCGCCCCCGGCCAGAAGAGCGATGACGCGACGCTCACTGTGCCCGCGCGGCGCTTCCTCAACGAGGCGGCCGACCCCATCGGGTTCGTGCCCCAGTATGGCCTGCAGATCTATCGGGCTGCGGCGGCGCTCGCGCCCGACGGCCTCGCCGCGGCCGGGATCGAGCGCGCGGTCCGCGCGCTCGAAGACGAGCAGCCGGTGAAGTTTGCCGCCCAGGCCGTGCGCCGGATGGACGGGGAGGGCAACCTGAGCTTCCTGACCCCGCGGTTCGTCGTCGCCTTCAAGGCCGGCGTGACCCGGGGCCAGATCGACGACCTCAACGGCCGCTACGACGTCCGCGTCGTCGAGCGGCTGGGCTACGTCGCCAACGGCTTCCTGCTCGAGGCCCCCTCGGCACAGGGCGAGGTCGGCCCCGTGG
Source organism: uncultured Gemmatimonadales bacterium (assembly GCA_963815515.1). Classification (GTDB taxonomy): domain Bacteria; phylum Gemmatimonadota; class Gemmatimonadetes; order Gemmatimonadales; family GWC2-71-9; genus CAVVWJ01. The sequence continues at coordinate 656,992 of CAWFGP010000003.1, read as the reverse complement.
CGCTGGCGAACGGCTACTACGAGACCGGCCTGTGCGACTTCGCGCACCCCGACTTCATCGAGCGGCGGCAGTGGCGGAACGCCGTGGGGCTGATGGACGCCCCGGTGGCCGAGCGGGTGGCGGTGGCCGAGCGCGACGGCGACTATGTGTCCCGCCAGTGGCACCTCACGGTGGCCAAGGTGACCGACGCCTGGGCCGTCAGCCGGGGCGCCGGCGTCACCGTCGCCGTGCTCGACGACGGCGTCGATGTGGCGCATCCCGAGTTCTCCGGCAAGCTCGGGCCCCAGTTCGACTTCCAGAACAAGGTGGCGGATGCCTCGCCCAAGCTGGCCGACGACAAGCACGGCACGGCCTGCGCCGGCGTGGCCGCCGCGGCGGGGGTCAAGGCCTCGGGCACGGCGCCGGACTGCCAGCTGATCGCGGTGCGGACGCCGTCGCTCCTCGGTGTCGCCGATGAGGCCAACATGTTCCGCTGGGCCAGCGACCAGGGCGCCGACGTGATCACCTGCAGCTGGGGGCCGCCGGACAACGCCGGACCGTTCTCGCTGGTGGACAACGTGCGGGCCGCGATCAACTATTGCCTCACCTCCGGGCGCGGCGGCAAGGGCATCCCGGTGTTCTTCGCGGCCGGCAACGGCAACGAGCTGGTGTCGGATGACGGCTACGCCAGCAACCCCGACGTCATGGCCATTGCCGCCACCTCCGAACGCGACACCCGCTCGCCCTACAGCGACTTCGGGCCGGAAATCTTCATCTGCGCCCCGTCGAGCGGCGACGCGGCCGCGGGCGACCGCCGCGTCTTCACGACCGACCGGCTCGGCGCGGCCGGCTACAACGGCGGCGACGCCACCATCGGCGACGCCGCGGGCGATTACACCGCCCGCTTCGGTGGCACCTCGTCGGCCACCCCGCTGGTGGCGGGCGTCGCGGCGCTGGTGATGGCCGTGGACCCGACCCTCACCCGCGACCAGGTCAAGGAGATTCTCAAGAGCACCGCGGACAAGATCGGCGGGGCCGGGATCTACGACGCGCAGGGCCACCACCCGCAGTTCGGATTCGGGCGGGTCAATGCCTACGCGGCGGTCTGCCGGGCCCAGACCGGCGGAGGGAGCGGCAGCGCGACCACGTCGTCGATCTCCGCTCCGGCCAGCGCCGCCGCGGACGCACCGCCGTCCTTCGTTGTCACTAAGGGCAACCGGCGCTACTACGCCGTCGAGCTCGCCACCCGACGCGAGCTGTTCGACGGCGCCAACGCCGGCCAGCGGAGCGCGTCGTCCTACTACGAGAGCTGGAGCACCGGCCTGACGAGCGACGCGACCTGGTCCCCGCCGGCCGACGTCTGGTCCATGCTGGCGGCCGCCGGCCAGGTCTTCTATCGGGCGCACTTCGCCGACGACCAGAACTGGACCAACTACGTCGTCAGCGCCTCGGCCACCGACGCGCCCTCGATCGCGATTGGAGGCGCCGGTGGCGGCACCTCGGCGAACACCTCGGCCCCGTCGCTCTCGGCGCCGGCCTCGTCCGCCGCCGACAGCCCCCCGGCGTTCAGCGCGTCGTTCGGCGGCCGAAGCCTGTTCGCAGTGGAGCTCGGCGCGTCGGCCGACCTGATGGACTCGGCCAACGAGGCCCGGCGGACCTCCGCCAACTACTACGGCTCGTGGGTCGAAGGCCTGATCTCCGACGCGACCTACACGCCGCCGAGCGACGTCTGGGCCTCGATCGCCGCCGGCGGGCGGGTGTTCTATCGCGGCCACTTCGCGAGCGACGACCAGTGGGGCAACTACGCCACGTTCCCCGATAGCGGCCCATGCCCGTCGATCCAAGTCACCGGGACCGGTGGCGGCGGTGGCGGGTCCGGCGAGGAGCCGGCGGACACCGAGCTCACTTATCCCAGCGGTGCGGTCTTCCGGACGGTCGCGAGCACCCAGGATGGGATCGACTACTCCGATCCGGTCGCCAACGGCATCATTCCCCTGATCGAGGTGCGCGGGCGCGAGGCCGAGCAGCTGTCGGCCAGCTTCCGGGTCCGCGAGCTGATGGCCAGCGGCGCCCGCTACGCCCGGATCGCCCCGGAGCTGGTCGAGGCGCTGCAGGCGCTCCGGAGCCGGATCGGGAAGCCGCTGGTGATCGAGTCCGGGTATCGCTATCCCGCCTTGAACGACACCCTCGGCGGCGATGAGCAGAGCGAGCATCTCACCGGCCGGGCGGCGGTGGTCCGCGCGGGCGGAGCCGGTGCCAGTCCCACCGACATCGCCCAGGCGGCGCTCGAGGCCATCGAGCAGGACATCGGGATTGGCCTCGGTCCCAGCAGCGTGCACATCGACGTCGCGGGCAGCTTCTCGACCTGGGTTTACGAGGGGGCCGCCATGTCAGACGACCAGTTCGCCTCGTGGGCCCGCGGGCTCCGGGCCAACCGGTCCGACCGCTCGGACGAGCCGCTGCGGGAAGTCGCCAGCCGCGGTCGGCCGACGATCGACGGGCCCGAGCTTCGCGCCCGGTCCGACCCGCCGCCCGAGTTCCTGGTCAACCCCGGCGTCAACCGGTACTTCGCCGTCGAGGTGGCGACCGACTGGCGGCTGTTCGAGAACGAGTCTCGCGGCGACCGGACGGCGGAAACCTTCTACGCCTCGTGGAGCGATCCGCGCTTCGGCCTGATCGAGGCCGCGGCGGGACAGGGTACCGTCTTCGCCCTGCCGACGGAGGCGTGGCGGCGGCTCTCGCGGGGGCCGGCGCTCTACTATCGGGTGCTGACCGTCTCCGAGCGCTCGCCCGACTGGCGGGGCCTGGCGTTCTCGATCGCCGACGATCGGGCCGCCGAGGCACCTCGGACACGGCTGGTGGATCGCCGGCAGTCACTGGACGATGCGCTGCCGACCGGGCTGGCGCAGGTGCTGGGATCGCACGCGCTCGACGAGTCGCTGTGGGACCTCAAGGGGTGAGCGCATGGCGCAACTCGCTGTCCACGCGCCGGCACTGGTGGACCGCCAGGCGTCCGCGCCGAGTCTGACCATCGTCGCCGACCCGGACCGATGGTGCGCGGTCCAGGTCGCGGCGTCCCCTGAGGGGCTCGGCGCCAGCGCGGGCCCGGGGGATGGCGCGGGGTGGGGCTCCTGGGCGCGCGGCCTGGTTCCGCCCGGGACGATCGCTCTTCCGGACGAAGCCTGGTCCCGGCTCCGCGCCGTCGACCGGCTGTACTACCGGGCACACAGCAGCGCGGCGGCGGACGCCTGGGTCGACCATCAGGCCACCGTCGGGGATGAAGCGCTGGCGCTGGCCCCGTCGATCCGGATCTGTGACGCCTGGAGCAGCGGCGTCGAGCAGACGGCCGCCGGGCAGGTGGCCGAGATCCTGGCGGCCGCGGCGACCCACCCGGAATTCGCCGAGGTGAGCGAGGGGGGTAGGTTGTCGGCGCTGGTCAGCCTTCACCGCTTCTCGCCCAAGCGACCGATGGATCCGTCGCAGCTGGAGTGGGTGGTGCTGCTGGCGACCGACGTGAGCCCCCCGGGAGAGGTGCGGGTGCTGGTCCAGCGGCTGGAGTACACTTCTCTTACGCTGATCGATTCCCGCACCTACGCCGATCCCGGATCGCTGGCGCCGGCGCTGGGGCTCACAGCAGGCCGGTTCCTGGCCACCCTGGTCGGGGCCGACGTGGCCCTCTGGCCGCGAGAGGAGCGGGGCCCCTTCCTTATACTGCGGAACAACAGCCCGGCGCCCGACGAGGAGGGGGGCACCTGCGTGCTCGTGCCGGCGACGGGCCGGTGTGTCTATTGCGCCCGGACCAAGTGGCGGGGCACGGCCGAAGTGGCAATGCCTGGATAGTATGGGTCCGTACCCGAGGCGTCGCACGGGGGATACTGCGTGTAATACTGACGCACAGAGGGATGGGCGTGTGATGGGGTTCCGCGCCTGACGCCGTACCCCCTGGGCTTCTCTCCCCTATCGCGTTCACCGCCAGTCGCGCATCTGTCTGTTGCCAGGTGTTGCGAAGGCGAAGCGTGTCTGAAGGCGTCACTCCCGGGCACCGGCAACGCATTTCTCATGTTCCAGCTCGGGGCCGAACGCACGGTCGCCCGGCATATCCGCGTGGGGCTGCTGGCCTCGCGCGCGAGCGTCGGTGACGTGGGGAGACCTTGGGTCGTGCGCGGCTCGGACGAGAGCGTCTACCGGTTCGCGGCGACCGGCTCTTATGAAGGGCCCCGCCTGTTCTCTCGGGTGACGCCCGTATTCTCGGCTGGCGTCGGCGTCGTCCATGCTGCCGGCGTGCAGACCGACTTCAGCCAGTACCAGAACGACCCGTTCTTCGGGATCACGAATCAGCGGACCGGTTTCACCGCCGGTGGCGGGCTGAGTCTCGAGTTGCCGGTGGGGCCACGAGCGATGTTGACAGGGTCGCTACAGGTGTGGCGCGACCGAATGTATGGGGGTCGGCTCTACAACGTGGATCAGATGTTCGGGGTCGCTTGGCGCTTCTGAGTCGCGGCAACAGGGATAATTGAAGGCCCGGGACTCACTGTTTGGGGACGGGCACCAGCTCGCCCACCACGTCGAGCAGGGCGTGCACGGTAAACGGCTTCGGAAGGAACTTGCCGAGGTAGCCGGTGCCGGGGCCGCCCTGGCCCGAGACGAGCACGACCGGCGTATTCGACCACTGGCGGGCCATGACCGCCGCCAGTTCCACCCCTGTCATCCCCGGCATTGCGATGTCGCTCACGACGAGCTGCACGCTGCCGTTGAGCGTGGAGAGCAGGGCCACCGCTTCGGACCCGTTGCGAGCCTCCACCACGCGAAAGCCAGCATCCGTCAGGATACGGGCCGTCAGACGGCACACCACGGTTCGTCGTCTACAACGAGGACGACCCGCTCTTGGGGGCCTGCTGCCGGGGCCATAATCGCGTCGCGTCTTGGGGGTGAGAATCAAACTACGGGCTCCCAGGGCGGGGCGGTAGAGGCCGAAATAGCCACAGTGGGGGGACCCCGGTCACGGACCGTTGGCCGGAGACTACCCCACCTTGCGAGTCATGGCCGAAGATAGGCTGTTCCCTCAGCGGCTTACAGAAACTTCCTCAGCGGCCTTGGTCCCGGGGATCGGGGGGAGTGGATACCACGCATCAGAGTGGGACCCGATAGTGTAGGTGTAGACCGATCCATCCTCGCACACGACAACCATTGGCGTGCACAATACATTCAGTTCAGAGCGTTCAGAATCGAGCTTGAGTACAGTGTGTGGCTTAGTGGTCATTCTTGGTTCCTCCCGATAGACCTGCACGATCGAAGCCCGCACGGCATCACGGGCAGACTGGACCCGCCCGAGCCTCAGGACGGCGTAGGCATCGGGGCAAGTTATCGCCGCGCCCAGCCAATGGTCAGCCCTCGGACGAATCGACTGTGCGCCAACTACATACTCCTGCTAATAGTCAGGAGTATGTACTTGACGCACAGCGAAACGACGGCGCGGGGCCTATTGGCTTTCACCCTCTATGTATCGTTGGTAGGTGTAGGCTTCGGGGCCAGTGAAGCGGAACTCGGCCTGCTCCTCGATATGTCCCACTGCCCCCACTTCGGGGTAATAGCGGCCCAGGAACCCCGCCTCAGTCACCCCGTTCATGAAATCCCGATACTGCAACTGTCCCCAGCACCACAGAACTGCCGTGCGGCCGATGATGGCCGCCCAGTCGGCTGGCGTAATCGCGACCAGGCCGGGTGCGCCAAGCAGGCGTGTTCCGTCGGGTACGACTACGAACTCCTCCGTGAATCCCTCGCTGAAGCGATATTCGGGCGCGGGCGCCGTCGGGTGATCGGCAATCTCGAACCCATAGCCAATCCTCTTCACGAAAGCCGGGGTGCGGCCGTAATTCTTGAACTCGAACGCGAGTCTGAGGTAGAGGGCGTCCTTGTCAGGCGCTTCGTCTCTACCGGCTTCGTTGAGAAAGAGATTCAACACGCGGACAAATGGCCGCTCCACCGCGACCGCTGCTTGGGCGTGCAGGGTGGCCGCCCGTGCGGCTTGAGCGGCGATATCGGCAGATTCCCTAGAAAGGGCGAGCGAAGCTCGCACGTCACGGGCCTGTTGCGCGGCAGCCTTGGCGGAATCCTTCACCAAGTCGCTAGTGGTGAGCCACAAGAACACCGTCGCGACCGCCAAGACGAACGTGAAAAATGCGATGAGCGCATCGGTGATTTTCACTCGGTGGCCGAGGATGGTCCAGAACTCGGAGGGATTCTCGTCGCCGTGGTCGGCCTTCTGTTGGCCTTCCCCGTTGCGGCCTGGGGCCAGACCTACTGGAGGCGCGGGGCTAGAGTCAGGGGGGCGCTTGGCTTCTGTGTTGCCGTGACCCTTCAGTTTCAGGGCACTATCGGGTTGCTGCTGGGTTGGAACCTGTGTGAATCGCCCCGGCTTTCCCGGAGACTCGGTTACGTGAGTGCGCCCTCGGTGGCCTGAGCCGCTGAGGCGCGGTGGTACTGCTCCTCGTATTCGGCCGGGGGCAGGTACCCCAGCGGTTCCAGCAGACGCTGTGTGTTGAACCAGGCGACCCACTCGAGGGTCGCGTACTCGACGTCGTCCAAGCCACGCCAGGGGCCGGCCTGGCGAATGAGCTCCGTCTTGAACAGACCGATCACCGATTCCGCCAGCGCGTTGTCGTATGAGTCCCCCCGGCTCCCGACCGAGGGTTCGATGCCCGCCTCCGCCAGCCGCTCGGTGTACCGAATGGACAGATACTGCACGCCGCGGTCGCTGTGATGCACGAGGCCAGCGTCGGTCTCGCGATCGTAGAGGGCTTGCTCCAAGGCATCGAGCGCGAGATCGCTCCGCAGCGAGTGGGTGGCCCGCCAGCCCACGATCCGCCGCGAGAACACGTCGATCACGAAGGCGACGTAGGCGAAGCCGCGCCACGTCGCCACGTAGGTCAGATCCGCCACCCACAGCTGATTCGGCCGCGTCGCACGGAAGTCCCGCTCCACCAAGTCCCGCGGGCGCTCCGCCAGCGCGTCGGGGATCGTCGTCGTGGTCCGCCGCCCCCGCACCACCCCCCGCAGCCCCAGGTCGCGCATCAGCCGGGCCACGGTGCAGCGCGCCACCGGAATCGTTTCCCGGTTCAGCTGCTTCCAGACCTTCTTCGCCCCGTAGACCCGCCGGTTGGCTTGCCAGACCCGCTGGATCTCGGGGCGCAGTCGGGCCTCGCGCTGCACCCGAGCCGGCTGGCGGCGAGGATCCGCCTGGCGTGCCTTCTGCTCGTAGTAGGTCGACGGAGCGATCGGCAGCACCGCACAGATCGGCTCGACTCCATGCGTCTCGCGGTGGGCATCAATGAAGGCCACCATCACGGCCCGCGGCGGTCGAGCTCCGCCTGGGCAAAATACGCGGACGCCTTGCGCAGAATCTCGTTCGTCCGCCGCAATTCCCGATTCTCGCGCTCCAGCACCTTGACCCGCTGCTGGTCCTCAGTGGTCAGGCCCGGGCGCCGGCCCTCATCACGCTCCGCCTGCCGCACCCACCGGCGGAGCGTCTCGGCGGTGCACCCCACCTTCGTCGCGATCGATCGAATGGCCGCCCACTGCGAGCCATGCTCGTGCGCCTGGTCCTGCACGAGCCGCACCGTCCGCTCCCGCACCTCCGGGGAGTACCGCGTCCGTTTGTCCATGGCTCCAACCTCTCAACCATTGGAGCCTCCGGCAATCCCGGGGCGATTCAGTGGAGGCTTTGGAGGCTGCTGTGAGTGCGCGGCTGGGCCGGCGAGCGCAAGCACCGCGAGAAGAAGGATTGTCTTGGGCATCCTCCAATGTGAGAGGCAAAACGCGCCGGGGCTAGTTTCCCGGCGCTCTCGTTTGCACTGGCTCCCTGTAGCGGAGCCGCTTGCCGTCCGCGCCGTGGATCGCCCGTACGACCCGCTCCCCATCCTCAAACCACCGCGTGTTGTGCTTGAAGGCGACTTCTGCCACGTAGCGGTGCAGGTGGCGCCTGCTCACCGCATGGTGCGTCCCGTAGAGCTGCCGCTTGAGACGCGAGAAGAACGATTCCGCGCTATTGATGTGGGCCTCGCCGCGCACGTACTCGCGCCTGCCGTGCTCCACGGTATCGTGGCTGGCGAATGGTCGGCCGATCCGCTTGTAGACGCCAGCCTCGTCCGTCATGAGCCGGGCCGATGGGTCCACATAGGAGAGCAGCACTTCCCGCACGTTGACGGCGGTCACGGTCGGGACCACGGTGGCCCGCACGTCGCCGCCACGCTGGACTAGGGCCATGACCGGCACCTTGTCGTTGTCCCGCTTCGGCAGACGCCCCAGGTCGGTCCGCTCGGCGTTGCGCTCGGCCAGCGAGCGCGGGCGCACCTTGCCGCCCACGTAGGTTTCGTCGGCCTCAACAATGCCGGTCAGCTTCGGCGGCTCGTCCAGCGGCGTCATGGCGTAGCGAATCCTATGCATCATGAACAGGGCCGACTTGTAGCTCAGTCCGGTCTGCCGCTGAATCTGCAAGGCGCTCACGCCCTTCTTGCCCGCGCACGCGGCCCAGAACCCGTAGCACCAATGGCGCAACGGGATCGGGCTGTCCTCCATGATCGTGGCGACCCGCACAGTGAATTGCTGCTTGCAGCCTGAACACTTCCAGAGGAACCGCTTGTTGCGGGTGCCGTCCGTGGCGAGCATCTGCCGCACGGCGCAATCCCCGCAGCGCGGGCAGGCCGGGGAGTCGCCCCACCGCTGGCGCTCCATGAACTCGACGGCTAGCCGCTCATCGCCGCAGGCGGCTGGGAGGGCCGTGATAACCTCTGACTTGGCTTCCCCGACCGGGCCTTGGGGCTTCCGCTCCCGCTTGGGCATGATCTCAAGTATACCGCACGCACCCGTGTGCGTCAAGTACAATATTAATTAGGGGCACGACTACTGCCTACAATGGCGGTATGTAGTTAAGAAGCAAATACTTAATAGACCGATTCCATGGTGGGCGGTGGGGTATATTGCGGTTATTTCGCGTATTGCGTTTAATGCGACTATTGCGTATATTGCGGATAATTCAATGGAGGCACCTGACATGCCTGCCACACTAGAAGCTCCAACCGCCAAGGCCGTGGAGCAAGCCAGAACCGCCCTTCGTGAACTGGAGGAGGTGCGTCCCAAGGAGAACGAGGCCGTTACGGTGGATGTTGACCACGGCCAGCCTATCTCCGTCATAGTACCACGCGAGGCGTTTGAACAGTTTCGGGTAATCCTGGGGCACATCGCGAACGGAAACGCAGTTACGATCGTGCCTGTTCACGCGGAGCTGACTACGCAGCAGGCTGCTGACTTCCTGAACGTGTCCCGGCCATTCCTAGTCGGCTTGCTTGAGGCGGGAAGGATCTCGTATCGCAAGGTTGGCACGCATCGTCGCATTAAGTTTGCTGACCTAATGGCGTTCAAGCAGGAGGACGACGCCCGGCGTCGTGGTGTATTGGACGAGCTTACAGCAGACGCCCAGGATCTTGGCCTGGGTTATTGAGGGCGAATGCCGTTCGGCGTCATCTACGATGCGTGTGTCCTCTACCCAGCCCCGCTACGCGACCTTCTTGTACGCTTGGCGGCGGCTGGGACAGTACGCGCTCAGTGGACAGACGCCATCCTCGATGAAGCTTTCGCTGCCATCAAGGCCGATCGGCCGGACCTTCCGCCCGGAAGATTGGACAGGACTAGGCGGCTAATGATCGAGGGCGTCCGTGATTGCCTCGTCACCGGATACGAGCAATTGATCCCAGCCCTTGAACTGCCCGACCCGAACGACCGCCACGTCTTGGCGGCGGCAATCCGCGCCAACGCGCAAGCGATTGTGACCTTCAACCTCCGGGACTTCCCTGAGGCAACGCTGGCACAATACTCCATTGAACCGAAGCACCCGGACGAGTTCATCCTCGAAACCATGGACCTTGCCGAGGGGGCGGTCGTTCAGGCGATTGCGGAACAGGCTGCGGCCTGCAAGAAGCCTCCCGCTACTATACCCGACCTCTTGAAGCTGCTACACGAACAAAAGCTTGTTCGATCCGCCGCCAGACTAAGCGGACTCTGGCCTCCACGCATCTGAAAGACAGAAAAGAAACACGGCCAGCGAGTCTATCGCTGGCCGCTTCGTCTTGCTGGCTGTGGCGGGGTTCGCTGCGGTTTCGTGAGCGCCGTCTTGACCGCATCCTCCCACTTCCCATCAAGCTTCAAGTGCTCGGGGGCTGGTCCGCGAGGGCGTTTCGCTTTTGGGCCGGGATGCGGTGGTTGGCGCTTGCTCATGAGAGCAAGATAAGAGGATTCAATGGTTTTTGACAAATGAGATACAATTGGTGATGCTGTAGGGTGCGCAGAAAAATGGCCAGGACGCTGATACGTCCTGGCCTCCATGCGGCGGCCTCCAAAACCGTCGTGCTCTACCCGATCTCCCCCGGCGTCTTGGGTTCCAACCCCAGGGCGACCGGGCCCCTTGCTTCTCCGGGGTAGGAGGCCCCGGTCCTGCTGGTCGCGTGCGTGGCGAAACTGGTAAACGCTCCAGACTTGGAATCTGGTCCCTGACAGGTTGCGGGTTCGAATCCCGCCGCACGCAATTGCCGTAAACGACAGCGTTGACGGCTAGCCTAGTCTGCCCTTGACGCTGACAATTGTCAACTAGTTGCCTGCTGAGTGGATCGGCAAGCCTGACGCGCTAACGACTTACGCCGCACCCCCGCAACATTGTGCCAACTCTTGCCGATTCCCCGGCCCAATCCGCTCCCTGATGGCTGTCTGCTCAACAAGTATAACACCGACTCTTCGTGTGCGCCAACTACATACTCCTGCTAATAGTCCGGCAATAACTTCCGGGATTGACGAACCGTTCGCCTACGATAGCTTTGGGCGACACGAATCGGAGACCCCAATGTCCGCCATCGACCCCATCAGCCGCCGCATCCTCCAACTCCTCCTCGCCGACGGCCGCGCCAGCTACCAGGCCATCGCCGACGAGGTCGGGCTCTCGCGCCCGGCCGTGATGGAGCGCGTGAAGCGGCTGGAGGAGAGCGGCCACATCCTGGGCTACAGCGCCCGGCTCGACCGCGCCAAGCTGGGCTTCCCGATCACGGCGTTCGTCGCGGTGCGCTACCCGGGCAGCGAGATCGACGGCGGCGAGTCGGCCGTGCGCTCGCTGGCGGCCAACCCGAGCGTGCTGGAGTGCCATCACGTGGCGGGCGAGGACTGCTACATCCTGAAGGTGGCCGCGCCCTCGCTCGAAGCGCTCGAGCGCATCCTGCGCTCCCTCCGGGACCCCGGGCTCTCCGCCAGCACCCGCACCACCATCGTGCTCTCGAGCGTGTTCGAGAAGGCGGGCGTGGTGCCCGTAGAGGCCGACTGACATGGCGGCCCTCCGCGGCAAGGCGCTCATCGCCTACCTGCTGGTCTGCACGGTGTGGGGCTCGACCTATCTGGCCATCCGGATCGGCGTCGCCCACCTGCCGCCGTTCCTGTTCGCGGGCGTGCGGTTCCTGGTGGCCGGGCTGCTGCTCGGCGCCATCGTCCTGAGCCTGGGCATCCGGCTCCCCTCGCGCGCGAAGGACTGGCGCACCCTCGCCATCACGGGCGTGTTCCTGCTCTGCGGCGCCAACGCCATCCTGGTCTGGTCGGAGCAGTTCGTCGCCTCCGGCATCGCGAGCGTGTTCGTGGCCGCGATGCCGCTCTGGGCGGCGTTCTTCGACGCCATCTGGCCCGGCGGCAAGACGCCGCTCACCTGGCGGATCGGCGTGGGGCTCGCCATCGGCTTCCTGGGGAGCGCGCTGCTCGCGGGGATCACGCCGCACGAGCTCGCCACTGCCGACCTGCGCGGGCCGATCGCCCTCACGTTCGGCAGCGCCTGCTGGGCCCTTGGCAGCGTCTACTGGAAGCGGAACCCCACGGACGTGAGCCCGTACGCAGCGGCCGCCGTGCAGATGGCCATCGCGGGCGCGATCCTCTGCGTCGTCGGCCTCGCCCTCGGCGAGGCGGCCAGCTTCCATCTCCGGGGCACCGGGCTCGCGGCGATGGCCTATCTCGTCATCTTCGGCTCGCTGGTAGGCTACACCGCCTTCGGCTACGCGCTCGAGCACGGCTCGGCCACGGTGGTCGGCACCTACGCGTACGTGAACCCGGTCGTGGCCGTCCTGCTCGGCTGGCTGGTGCTGCACGAGCCGATCACCGGCCGCATGCTGACGGCCATGGCCCTCATCCTGGGCGCCGTAGTGTGGATCCAGCTCGCGGCGCGGCCGGCGCGCGCACGGCCGGCCGAGCCGGTGCGTGCGCTCCGGCGGCGGTGCCCGGCGGACGCATGAGCGAACACTCGGTGGACGCATGACCCAACACTCGAGCACGCCCGCGATGTCCGAACGCCCCTACGAGACCGTGGCCGAGGTCGAGCGCGTGGTGACAGGGTTCCGGGACGGCACGCTGCCGCAATCCGAGTGGACCCACCGGGCGCACCTGACGGTGGCGCTGTGGCACGCCACGCACCATGACGCCGCCGAGGCGCTCGACCTGGTGCGCGCCGGCATCCTGCGCCTCAACGCCGCGCACGGCGTGCCGACGACGCCGACGCGCGGGTATCACGAGACCATCACGCGGTTCTACATGCAGGTGGTGAGGCACTTCGTGGAGCAAGACGGGCGGGAGGGCGACTGGGCCGAGCGGGCGAATCGTCTGGTCGCGCGGTTCGGCAATCGTGAGCTGCCGCTGCGGCACTACTCGGAGGCGCGGCTCGAGTCGGCGGAGGCGCGGGCGGGGTGGGTGGAGCCGGACTTGAGGCCGTTGCCGTAAGGGAGGGCCCCGGCGCTCGTCACCCGCCGGGTTCGTCACCCTGAGCGTGGCGAAGGGGGCATGCCTGGAAGCATGCCCCCTTCGCTGCGCTCAGGGTGACGGACTGGCGCTGACGGGCTATCGGTAGCGTCCTACCTCGCCAGCAAATGCCTCCGCAGCTTCACCAGCCGCCGCCGGAGCGAGCCGTCGTGGATCCGCTCCCCCACCCGGACGATGGCGCCGCCCAGGATCTCCGGATCGATGGAGAACGCGGGCAGCACTTCCTTGCCCAGGTGCCGGCTCAGGGCCTCGGCGATGCTCTGCTGCAGCGCTTCCGTGGCCGGCCGGGCGAGCGTAACGCCCGCGCGCACCCGGTTGAGCTTGACGTCCAGCAGCGCGGCGTATTCGGTCGCCATCTCGCGCAGGAGCTGCTGCCGCCCGCGCTTGACCACCGCCTGCAGGAAGAGGACGAACTCCCTCGGCGCCTCCTTCAGGGCCGCGCCGAGCAGCCGCGACTTCTCGGCCTTGGGCACGCGGGGCGACATCAATACGGCCTGCACCGCGGGCGTGGTCTCGACGGCCGCGGCGACCGCGTCCATCAGGTCCGCGTACTGCGCCGCGTTCCCGCTCCGCTCGCCGAGCTCGAACAGCGCCTCGGCGTAGTTGCGGGCGATGGTCTCCGATCTCACCGGCCGTCGTCCAGGGTGGCGAGATAGTCGAGCACGATCTTCCGGTCGGCGTCACCATCGAGCCGCTGGCCCACCAGCTTGGACGCGGCCGCGAGCGACAGGTCCACCGCCTCGCGACGGAGATCCGCCACCGCCCGGTCGCGCTCCGCGGCGATCTCCCGCCGGGCGCGCGCCAGCAGCTCCTCCTGCTCCTGCTTGGTCTTCTCCATCGCCACCGCGCGCTCCTTCTCGGCGAGCTGCTTGGCCTCGACGACCAGGCCATGCGACTGCGCCTTCGCGTCGGCGACGAGCTTGCGGTGTTCCTCGAGCAGCTTCGCCGCCTCGGTCCGGTCCCGCTCCGCGGCGGCGAGCTGCTCCTCGAGCGCCTTCTCCCGGGCCTCCACCGCGCCGAGGATCGCCGGCCAGGCGAACTTCTTGAGCACCGCCAGCAGGACCAGGAATACGATGATGGTCCAGAACATCAACCCGCCCTCGACCGTCAGCGGGCCGGAGGCGGCGTGCTCCTCCTGGGCCGCGAGCGCGGGGGCCAGGAGGAGCGACAGCGGGGCGAGGGCGAGCACCGGCTTCTTCATGACGCAGCGCCTCGACTAGAAATTGATCTTGCCCTGGATCAGGAACGCGATGACCGCGACGAACAGCGCGACGCCTTCCACCAGCGCGGCGGCGATGATCATCGCCGTCTGGATCCGGGCGGTGGCGTCGGGCTGGCGGGCGATGCCTTCGGTGGCGGACCCACCGATCCGGCCGATGCCGATGCCGGCGCCGACCACGGCGAGACCGGCAGCGAGACCGGCGCCGATGAGACCGAAGCCTTTGTCCGCTCCAGCGGCGGCCGCATCCTGCAACAGGGCGATCATGGACAGCATGGCGTGCTCCTCGTGAGGTTCGGAGATCGACTTCGGCTGCGCCCGCCGCTCGTGCGGCCGCCTCTCCAGGGAGCGGCCTCGTCGCGGTGGCCCGCCGGCGTCCGTCGCCAGGTCGGCGAGGGACAGCGGGCATCGTCCGCCGTTCGGCAGACTACTGCTCCAGCGCGGCGCGAGCGCGCGCCGGCTGGGGATTTCAAGTGTGAGTCATCCTGAGCCCTGGCTACGCCCAGGGCAGGCTCCGCGAAGGAGCCGTGCGTCGGGGTATGCCCCCTTCGCGATGCTCAGGGTGACTCATCTAACGACTGGCGCTCCTGGCACCTAGTGCTCCGCCCGCATCAACCCGATGAACACGCTTGTGAGCAGCGTGAACACGAACGCCTGCAGGAACGCCACGAACAGCTCCAGCAGCATGACCCCGGTGGCCAGCGCCGAGGCCGCGATTCCGACGGTGTAACTCTGGAACAGGAACGTCAGCCCGATCAGCGCCAGCACCAGCACGTGGCCGGACGTCATGTTGGCGAACAGCCGCACCGCCAGGGCGAACGGCTTGGCCAGCTTGCCGATCAGCTCGATGGGGGTCATGACGGCCAGGAGCAGCACCTTGAGGAAGGTGCCGCCGATGCCGCCCGGCAGGCCGTGGGGAAGATAGAAGATGGTCCCCATGTATCCCTTGAACCCCAGCGTCCGCATCCCCGTCACCTCGATCACGATGAACGCCATGACCGCGAGCCCGGCCGTCACCGCGATGTTGCCCGTCGCGGCGGCGCCCCAGGGCAGGAGGCCGAGCAGGTTCATCGCCAGGATGAAGAAGAACAGGGTGAGCAGGTAGGGCGCGAAGCCTTCGCCGTGGGCTCCCACGTTCGGCAGGATGACCTCCTGCCGGATGTAGAGCGCCGTCGCCTCCATCGCGCCCGCGAACCCCTTGGGCGGCCGGCCGGCGGCCTGCAGGCTGGTGATCCTGCTCGCGCTGAGCACGAACACGAGCGCCACGAGGACGGCCGCGAGCAGCAGGAAAACGAGGTGCTTGGTGGGCGAGATGTCGAGGAACCGTGGCTGGCCGCTGGCGGCCGTGCCGAGCGGGATCTTCCAACCCTCGGGCAGATGCCAGACGAAGCCGAACGGAAGCTCGACCTCGTGCGAGTTGGCGAGGTGGTGCACGATGTCGATCTGGCCCGTGGCCTGCTTGACGGCCTGCTCCTGCCGGGCGTCGGGCTCCTGCGCCGCGAGCGTCCGCGTCCCGGAGAACCCCGCTCCGAGCAGCGCCGCCACCACCGCCAACCGTCGACCGAAACGCGTCATCGCTCGCCTTCCCGCGACTGTTCCCGAAGAGCCGTGACGCCTTCGACAAAAAGGAGCGCCACGAGGACTCCCACCATCGACCCCAGCATGGGCCCGGCGCGCCGGCCGAGCACCGGCAGGACCGCGAACCCCGACACCGCGACCACCGTGAGCCGCACCAGCATTCCCAGGCCCCACACCGCCAGGAACCGGTCGGTGCCGATGCTCCGGATGGCCCACCAGCCGAGCGGCGTCTGCAGCACCAGGCCGACCACGACGCCCCACCCCACCACCCCCCGGTCCGCGGCCGGCACCATCGCCGTCACGAGCGCCCCACCGGCCGCCACCATCGCCACGCCGGTGAGGTAGCGGAGCCCCAGCCTCACTCGGCGCCGCCAACCTTGTCGCCCGCGCCCGTGTCGCCAACCGCCCTTGCGACCGCGGGCCTCACCACCGTCGCCCTTGGCAGCGCCGCCATTGGCCCCGCTGTGCTGGCTACTCGCGTCCTGCCGGTTGAGTGTGCGGATCAGCGAGTACATCGTCCCCCCGAACCCGAGGAACGCAGCGGCGATCGTAACCATGCCCGTGTTGCCGAGCCGCTTATCGAGCCACTGTCCGGCCAGAACGAAGACCAGCAGGCTCACCGCCAGCTGAACCCCGAGCCCCGCGTAACGCATCGGCCCCGGACTCTTTCCACCGTCCGGATCTGGGGGTTTCACGCGGAGAACCTAGTCCCTTGTGAAATTTTTCGCAAGCGCGTCCGGCAGTGATCCTGACCGCAGGAACGGCGGGTATCCGGACCGCCAATATAGGCCTCCGGGCGGCCGGAAACGATCCGCGGTCCCATGGCGTCAGGCCAGACAGGCGGGTAATCTCCACCCATTCCTCCTCTCGTCCCTTCCTTTAGAGATCCGATGACCGCAACCGCAGCCAGCCCGCACGACGACGTCCAGCAGCTCCAGCGGCTCACCGAAGCGGTCGTCCGGCTGCGCCGCCAGGTGGCCCTGCGCATCGTCGGGCAGGACGACGTGATCGAGGGGATCCTCACGGCCATCCTGAGCGGCGGCCATGCCCTGCTCATCGGCGTGCCCGGCCTGGCCAAGACGCTGATGGTGCAGACCGTCGCCGAGACCCTCCACCTCTCGTTCAACCGGGTCCAGTTCACCCCGGACCTGATGCCGAGCGACATCACCGGCACGGACATCATCGAAGAGGACCTCACCACCGGCCGGCGGGCGTTCCGGTTCGTGCAGGGCCCGATCTTCGCCAACATGGTGCTGGCGGACGAGATCAACCGCACGCCGCCGAAGACCCAGGCGGCGCTGCTGCAGGCGATGCAGGAGCACCAGGTGACGGCCGGCGGGGCCACCTACCATCTGCCCGACCCGTTCTTCGTGCTGGCGACGCAGAACCCGATCGAGCAGGAGGGCACCTATCCGCTGCCCGAGGCGCAGCTCGACCGGTTCATGCTCGAGCTCCGGGTGGCGTACCCCAGCCGGACCGAGGAAGAGGCCATCGTGGAGCAGACCACCGGCACCGCCCGCGAGCCGCTGCAGCCGGTGCTCGACGCGGCGTCGGTACTGGCGATGCAGTCGCTGGTGCGGCGGATCCCGGTGAGCCGGGGCCTCATCCGGGCGGCGGTCACGCTCGCCCGGATGACTCGGCCCCCGGACCCCGAGTCGCCGGCGTTCATCCGGGAGTACGTGGACTGGGGCGCCGGGCCGCGCGCGTCGCAGTACCTGGTGCTCGGCGCCAAGGCCCGCGCGGCGATGGCCGGGCGCCCGATGGCCGACCTCGACGACGTGCGGGCGGTGGCGCCGGCGGTGCTGCGGCATCGGGTGGTCACGAACTTCGCGGCGGAGGCGGCGGACCGGACGAGCGAGGACCTGATGCGGGAGCTGGTGGGGGGGAAGGGGTGGCTCGGGACGACGGGGTGAGCGGGGCTCCTGATGCAGTTCCACTGGGAGGCGCTATGACCCTCAGTCGGAAGCCGTTCTTGTTGGGCCTTGCTGCCTTCGGGCTGATGGCAGGCCTGGTGCTGACTCTGCAACCGTATTCGGTGAGGTCCCCCTGGTCCCGGTTCGACGAACCTGCGCGGAGCTATCTCGCGGCAGCGCTCCAACGCGACACGGCAGCCCTGGCTCACCTGTCGCGGTCGGCGGTGGCAGTCCAATGGGCGCTGAACGCCGAGCAGGCGGGCGCGTGGCCTTGGCGAGCTGGGCAAACTCCGCCGCCGCGTCCGTCGGCTTCCAGCGGGGTGACACCACCGACGTGCTGTTCGGGAGTGCCACCCAGGCGTGTCCGTTGCTCCTGACCTTCGTCAATCAAAGGCATCCCGTGGTGCTGCGCGCCCATGTTCGCTGCTACCTGGGCCGGGGCTGGCCGACTGATCCGGCTGTGATCGGCGTGACACACTAGAAGGTGTCACCGACTGTGCGCAAGCGAAGGGGGCATGCTTTGGGCATGCCCCCTTCACTTCGTTCAGGGTAACTCGAGATCGGAGTCGGGCTCGGCGCGTCCCCCTCAGCTCACCGGCATCAGCAGCGCGCTGAACGCGTTGAGCGAGGCCTTCATAGGAATCGAACACCGACTCCAGCGCCTCATCCTCGTCCGGTGTGAGCGGGTCGCCGGTCGCGCTGACAATGGTCAGCGAGCTGCCGGCAAAGGTGATTGTGGCGAAGGTGTCGCCGTTCACCTTGACGGTGAACGTCCCGCCATCGACGCCGGAGGTGCCCACGACGCGCACGTCGCCATTCGGCCCGCTGACCGCCAGATCGAGGGTCACCGCGACCTCGGTCTCGGAGATGTTGGCAAAGGTCGCGGTCCAGTCGATCGACAGCTCGCGCGAGGGGACGTCGAGCTCGTAGTCGAGCACGAGGACGAGCCCGCCAGAGTTACTGGTCACCGTGTTCTTGAGCGTGAAGTTCGCGCGGGTCGTTCCCGTTGAAGGCGAAGCCGCTGATCGTCACGAGACCGCTCGACACCGTGGCGCTTTCCACCACCTGGTAGTCGAGGTAGGTCACGTTCGCCTCGACCACCTTAATGCGGACATTCACGAGCTCCGAGCTGCTCTGGTCGATCACGTCGACGTAGCCGGTCTCCACGACCGGCTCCACCGGGCGGTACGTCACCGGGTCCACCGCATAGAGCAGGAAGCGGACGCCGTTCGACGGCGCGCCGCTCACGTCCGAGACGACGTAGGTGTCGGTGCTCTCGTCCCAGACAAAGGTCTTCCCGGCCACCTCCACCGGAATGCCCACGACGCTGGCCTGGATGCCCGAGCCGCCGGCGGAGACCAGCGAGGCGATCTGGCGCGCGTACCGTGCGCTCGCGCTGGACGGGCGTGAGAGCGCGAGGGCAGCGGAGCTCGCCACCAGCGGAGAGCCGCTCAGCGCCAGGGAGATGTCCGGGGCGACGGCCGCGAAGCTGGCGGTGGGCCCGGACGCGAACGCGTCCTGCGCGGCGGCCATGTCGGCGGCGGTCCCCTGGGGGTCGAACGCGCTGGGAGAGGCGCCGTCGTTCTTGCAGCCGGCCAGCGCCAGGGCCAGACCGGCCGCGGCCAATGATCGCCTTGCGTAATGCGTGACGCGCATGAGATCCGCCTCCACGAGGGGTTCCGAAGGAGCTTGTTGTAGCCGTTGATGGGCAGTGAGTTGCCGCCGATGCCAGGGCTTGCACTGCCCCGAGTCCTTCGCCAGGACCGGCGGTGCGGATCAGCTTGGCAACGGACATGCCTGGGCGGGCGGGCCACGTACCCGGTGCTGGTGGGGGCGCCGGGCGCGGACCGGATCTTCCACAGTGGTGTTCTTCATCGTGGTGGCCAACGCCCTGGTACCGGGGGCGACGGTGGCGTGGGTGACGCGGCGGCTGGGGCTGCAGAAGGCGGAGGCGCCGGCGCCGCAGGCGGTGCTGGCGATCGAGTCGCGCCTGCCGCTGGAGGGTGAGCTGCTGTCGTTCTACGTGGACGAGGCGCTGGTGGTGACGGGGGCGTCGCTCAGGGATCTGGAGTTTCCGGAGGGGTCGAGCGTGACGCTGATCGTGCGGGGGAACCGGCTCATTCCGCCGCGGGGGTCGACGGTGCTGCAGGCGGGGGATCACGTGTACGTGCTGGCGCAGCCGGAGGACAAGCCGCTGATTCAGCTCATGTTCGGGAGGCCGGAGGCGGAGTAGGTCGAATGGGACTCATCCTGCGACGCCTCGCGTCCGTCATGACGACAACGCCCGGTCGAGGGCCTCCTCTGTGCTGCTCGCGAACGAGGCGCGGCGGCGGACAGAGAGAGCAGAATAGCGTGCACGGCGTTCCGCCGGGGCGGATCGCCGTTCAGATATGGCTCATCGCCTTGGCCACGAGCGCTTTGGCCTTCGCCTCTCCCAGGAGCCGCAGGTCCACGGCGATATAGACGTCCTTCTTGACGGCTGCGAAGGTGAGGCCGTTCAACACCGCCGCCTCATCCCAGGGGCCGCCGGTGACCAGTGTGTCGGTCTTGAGCTGAAGGCTGCCATCCTTGAGTGACGGTCCCATTCCCGACATCGTGTTCCGTGCCTTCTCCATCTCCTCCCGGGCAGCCGGGTCGCTCTTCATCTTCTGGTCCATCTGGTCGGCGCCGACTCCGCCCATGATCGGGCCGGTGAAGCTCTGCTCCGCGATGCCGGTTACCATCTTCTCCTCGCCGAATTTGTCGAATCCGCCCTCCCAGCTCACGGAGAGGAGGACGGGCAACGTACCCTTTCCCATGGGACTGGGGATGGGGTATGTACAACCGGTCGGGTCCGGTGTGGGGTCGCCCTGGAGCGTGCCGAGAATCGCGGCCGCCTCCTGCTTGGTAACCAGGGTACAGGGGTCGTGCGGGGGCACCAGGGGGCCGGGCTTGTGCGCCGCAGCGGCTTGGCCGTCATACCTAAGTGGCGAGGGCAGTCGCTTGAGCGCGAGGTTGGCCAGCTCCGCGGCTCCTGTCGGCCCTGCCTCCGAGGCCTGGACGTTCACGCCCACCATCACATCGCCCTTGAGCGCGTCGAGCGTGCCGTATTGCCACCGCACCTTGTCCCAGTCGCCGTCGAGCGTGTCGGCTTTGCCGCTTTCGTCCACCAGAACCTGGTTGGTGAGGCCGCCCACGGTTTTCATCATGCCCATGGCCATCTTGCCGCCGGTGTAGGAGACGTCGATCCTGATGCTGCGCCCGGTGGCCGCATCGTACACGCACGTCTCGCCGTCGATGTCGGTCCAGGGATCGGCCCGCAGCGGCCCGAGGTATTTCTCCGCGTCCGCTCGGCTCACCAGGATGCAGGGGTCCTCGAGCTCGCTATACGGATTGGCCTTGTCCATCGAATCCTGCTTGGCCGCCGTCTTCAGGAAGCCGCCCACCAGCCCGCCGATGGCCTTGGCGGCATCCGAGGCGTCCGGCTGCTCGTCATTTCCCTTCTTGTTCTTGTCTGCTCCGCCGCAGGCGGTAGCGAGCCCGATCGCCGCGAGCAGCAACGTCGTTCCGCGCATAATTCCTCCGTTCCTGGGCTACGTGCATGCGCGCACCAGCTCCACCCGCCGGTTGCGTGCGCGTCCCTCGATGGTGCCGTTGGTCTCTACCGGGCGGGTCAGGCCGTAGCCCTTGGTCGCGAGCCGCGCCGCCGGCACCCCGAATCGGCCGGCCAGCTCGGCCTTCACGGATGCAGCCCGCCGGTTGGAAAGGTCGAGATTGAAGGCCGGGCCGCCGATGGAATCGGTGTGGCCCTCGATGGTGAGCGTCCAGTCGGCGTGCCGCTGCATCACCGCGGCGATCTGCTGGAGCGTGGGACGCGACGCCACGTTCAGCTCGGCACTGGCAGACTCGAAGTAGATCCCGTACACCGGTGCCCGGCAGCTCTTATCCAGGGCCTGCTCCATCTTCTTTTCCTGCGCCGGATCAGGAGCGAGGATGGTGCCGAGCTGCTGGAGATAATGCTGCCCGTCGTGCAGTCCTTCCTGGCGGACCACCCAGGGCCGGATCGAGTCATCGAGGATCCAGAATTGCTCGGCGTACTGCCCCCCGAACCCGCCCAGAATCCCTTGCGCGTGGATCGTCGTCAGGTCGAGCCGGCGGCCGTTGAGCAGGATGGGCACGGTGACCGGTTTGCTGTCACGGGTGACGGTGCCGGTCACCGTGTAAGGCTTGGAGCAGCCGTAAGAGACGAAGAGCGAGACCTCGGTGCCGCCCTCGGCCTTGAGCTCGCGGTAGACGCGCCGCGAGGCCATGCGAAGCGTGCTGCCACGGTGCCACGCGTCGGTCGTGTCGCCTGGGTTACAGGTGGTGCCGTTGTCGATGCCCTTGCTGTTCGCCGCCTCCCGGCGCGACACCGTCCGGCGCCAGAGGAACTTGTGCGGCTTGCCGTCCGCGCCGAGAATCACGACGTCCTCGGTGTACACCGTCTCATCCGGCGAGACCGAGGCCACGGTGGTGAAGAACTGCCAGTCCTGCGGGTGGTTGAGGTTGTGCATCACGTAGTTGTAGACGACGCCGGGGCCGAAGGGCACCGTGGACTGGGCCGCGGCGGGAGCGCCGGCCGCCACGGCCAGCGCTCCCACGGCCAGCGCCGCCGCGGGCCGGACCCCGCATGGCCGCCTCATTCGCCGTTCACCTTGCAGTTGAGGCCCGGCGGCTCGGTCTCGATCTTCTGAAACGGCGTCCCCAGCACATGCTTGGAGCCGAGGCCGGGAACCGCGATACCGAGGATCTTGACCCCCACGCCGGCGCCGAAGGTGCTGTTGATCTGGTAGCGGCGGCAGGGCACGAGACCCGTCGCCCCTTCGGTCACGACGCTCCCGGCGATCACGTGATCCACGTATGCCACGAGGGATGTGTTGAGCAGCCCGAACCCGAACCCGATGCGCGGCACCTGCGCGGCCACAAGGACCGCCGAGACGCCGAGGCTCGTGACCTCCCTTGGTCCGCTCTCCACGTGGCCGGAGAGGCTGCCGTCGGTCTTGACGTCGGTGCCGGTGGCGGTGATGCCGGCGCTCCCGTCGAAGGTGATGTGATAACTCCCCGTGGCGGTCGCATGGTGGCTCGTGAGGCCCGGTGTCATGAGCAGGTCGGCGCCCACCTCGATCATGAATGGCAGGCCGCCGATGATGAGCGGAATGTCGTAGTTGAAGGGGATTTCCAGCTTCACGTGCTCGGAGAACACGCCCTGTTCCCCCAGCCGGGCGATCCAGTCGAGGTCGGCCGTCCCGTTCAGCTTCTCGACCTTTCCCTGGAACCCGCCCAGGGCGGAGTTCGCCAGCGAGATGTCGCCGCTCGTGTCGAACCCGTCCAGATGGCCGCGGACCCTGACCCTGAGGTCCAGCAGCTCGTTGGCCATCCCGAAGAGTCCCTTGGGGGTCAGGATGTCCGTCGGGGTCTCCGGCTTGTTGACGCCCTGCTTGGTGTTCTTCTCCTGCTCTTCGTGCTCCTTCTTCTGCTTCTTCTCCTCGTTCGTCAAGGCCGCTCCATGCTCCTCGCCGGTGAAACCGCCGCCCGCCCCGACGTGCTCAGTGCCGTGCGCACGGGTCCGCTCGCCCAGGTTCTCCTCGGGCTCTGGAAACGCGCCTTCGGTTCCCTTGCGGGCTTCGACCTGGAAGTCGAGCCCTTGACCCCTGCTGGCGTAGCCGACCTCGAACTCGTAGCCGCCGAACTCGCCTCCGGCGTGGTGGGGTAGCTCGGTCTCTTCTGCTTCTCCGCCCTCATCCTCGTCCTCTCCCTGCTTCGCTTCGCCGTCCTCACCCTGCTGGCCGTCGCTTTGCCGCCAGGAGGCGAAGCGAATAATCCGGGCCCGGCTCCGACGGTAAGCGCTTCGCTTCGACGCCGTGTCCGTCACCGATGGCGAGATGATCCCTTGCCCGAAGCGGGTGCGCCCATGCCAGGCGATGTGGCCCTTGGGGATCGCCTCGGGCAGCGAGACGATGCCGGTCCGGATCACCACGCGGGGTCCCTGCGTCTCGACCGCCGTCACCCTTCGGAGCGCAATGCCCCACACCAGGAGGATCTGACCCGGCTCGAGGGCGGCGATCGCCGGATCGCCCGCGGCGAAAGTGAAGGTGCTGCCGTCCCGGCTCACCCGCCGCAGCGCGCGCAGCGTCTGGTCCCGCGACAGGAGGACCGTGTTCGGGCTCCACGTCACGTCGAAGGTGGCGCCGCGGACCGTGTCCACGGTTTGGAGGTAGTGTCGAATGCCGGCGGAGTCCGCCACCAGCACGGGGGCGATGCCGGTCCGAAGCCCGGCCGTGCCTGCCGGCGCGCCGGCTTCCTCGCTCTTCGGTCTGGCGCGGCAGCCGGCCGCGGCCGCGGCCAGCCCCACGATGACAAGGGTTCGGTGCAGACGATGCGATGCGGTGGAGAGAATGCGGCCGCAGAACCGTGGAGTCGTTGCAGGATGCAGCAGTCCGGCGGAAGGCGTCCCACAAAGAAACTGGCGGCTACCAGTGCGGCACATCGGGCACTCCGGCCACGAGACTGGAAGGGATAGGAATACTATAGTGATTCCCGCGCCTGGAATCCAGCGCGGCTGCGGATGACCACGCTCGCGTCGGAGAGCCGCCAGGGCAAGCGCCGCAGCTTCGCTGGTCCAACGTTCTCCGGGACCGGCAGTTCATTCGTTGGCGCGCTGGCACCGGAAGCGGCCGTTTCGGCTTGACCCCCTGTGCACGCCCGCCGTATATTGGCGCCCCGAGTGCGTCAACTTCTCAGGCCGGAGCTGACCGTGGACGCCCACCGCACTTTCGCCGTCGCCGCGATCGCCGCCCTGCTCGTCCTCGACGCGGGGCACTTGAATGCCGGGCCGCTCCCGCGTGCCCACCTGCCCTCACTCGCCGCGGTCGTTCCCGACGCCTGCTCCCTCCTGACGGTCGCGGAGGTGAGCAGCGTGCTCGAGATCGCCAGCCTGCCTGGTAAGCCAGTGGTCGCTGGCGACCGGAAACACTGCATGTGGTCCGACGACCCCGATGGCGCGATCAGCAACCGTCGTGTCACTCTCTCAATCATCACGACGATGGCGTTCGATGTAGGGAAATCCGTCCCCAGGATTACCACCGAGCCGGCACCAGGGATCGGCGACGACGCCTATTACGAGATCTTCCGAGGCGGCAGTCCCGCCTTGTGTGTGCGCAAGGGGGCTTCGGCCGTCGTCATCCAAATGCTCAACGGGGGAAAGTTCAAGGCGTTCGCGCCCGACGCGCTGAAGCAGAAGGAAGCACAGCTCGCCAAGGCGGCGGTCGCGAAACTCTGACGCGCGATCCACCTCGTTCGGAAGGCCTTCCGATGGGGCCGACTCGATCGGTCCACCGCGGCGCCCTCCACTCGCCGGTGCCACCGGCGCACGGTCGTCGGGCGGAGATCGATCGCTTCCGCCACGTCGCGGATCGGCAGAGGTGTTCGGCCGGTGGAGTCCTCTCCCGTGACAACGCGGCCGGCGCTGTAGGCAGAGGAAATCGATGAGTCCCACGAAAATCCACCGCCGGCCCGACGCCGACCCGCGGACAGGGCTCAAGAGATACGGGGAAGCGACGTTCGCCGACCCGGTCAACAAGAAGTACCCGATCGACACGCCGGGCCGCATCAAGGCCGCCTGGGCCTACATCCATCAGCCCCTGAACGCAGGCAAGTACACGGACGAGGAGGTCCGGACCATCAAGATCCGGATTCGGCGGGCGGCCAAGGCGCGGAAGGTGGCGCTTCCCGACCCCGATGAGTTCGTGGAGCTGATGGCTCGAGTACGAAAGAAGAGGAAGAAGTAGCGGCATGGAAGCCTGAGGGCTGATCCCCCGGTCAACCCGTGTCCGCCCGCCGCCCCGCCCCGAGTGCCCGGCTCACGGCCTCCCGCAGTTCCGCAAGCGTGAACGGTTTGACCAGAATGCCCGTGGCCCCCATCGACGTCGTGTCCTCGAGCAGACCCATCCCAAGCTCTCGATCACCGCCGGACATGACGACCACCGGCATCGCGGGTGCGACCGCCTTGAAGGCGGTCAGCAACTCGATACCGCCCATCTTCGGCATGTTGATGTCGATCAGCGCGAGGTCCGCCCCAGCCTCCCGTATCGCGCGCGCCGCCTCGAGCCCGTCGACGGCCTGGATGATGTCGTGCCCGTCACGCTCGAGGGCGCGCTGGATCGCGCGCCGGATCCCGACTTGATCATCCGCCACGAGGATCCGCGCCATCAGCCCGTCTCGGCCCGTGGATCCGAGGACAGCGCCCGCGCCACCGCGCCGAGCAGCTCGTCGATCGAGAATGGCTTCGCCAGCGTCGCGAACGCGCCCAGCAGCCGCGCGTCCCCCAGCAGATCGAGGCCTCCGGTCTGGACGCCACCCGACATCACGATGACCGGCATCGCCGGCGCGATCGCGCGGAACTGCACCAGGAGCTCGAGCCCGTCCATCTCAGGCATATGGAGGTCGATGACCGCGAGATCCGCCGGCAGCTCCCGATACCGCCGGGCACCCTCGAGGCCGCTCGCCGCGACCCGGACCTGGTGCCCGCTTCGCTCGAGCGCGCGGCGGAGCACATCGGCAAGGCCGGCTCGTCGTCCACGATCAGGATGCGGGACACCAGCGGCTACGCGCTGGCCACGGCGCCGGCGGCGCCATGCTGGTCGAGAGTCTGCCGCACCCGTCGGAGCAGCGTCTCCGGCGTGAAGGGCTTGGAGAGGAACTCCATGTCCGGAGCGAGCTGCCCGCTCTGCACGATGGCATCGTCGGCATAGCCGGACATGTAGAGGACCGGGAGCCCGGGCCGCCCGAACAGAAAGGGCTCCGCCAGCCGCGGGCCGGTCACTCCGGGCAGGATGACGTCGGTCAGCAGAAGGTCGATGCGGCCCTCGAACTGCGCCGCGACCTCGAGCGCCTCGGTCGGTGTCGAGGCCACCAGGACCGTGTACGACTGCATCTCCAGCACCCGGCGCGCCACCTGGGAGGCGCTGTGACCGTCAGTCGGAAGCCGTTCTTGTTGGGGCTTGCTGCCTTCGGGCTAATGGCAGGCCTGGTGCTGACTCTGCAACCGTATTCGGTGAGGTCTCCCTGGTCCCGGTTCGACGAACCTGCGCGGAGCTATCTCGCGGCAGCGCTCCAACGCGACACGGCAGCCCTGGCTCACCTGTCGCGGTCGGCGGTGGCAGTCCAATGGGCGCTGAACGCCGAGCAGAGAGAGCGCGTGGCCTTGGCGAGCTGGGCAAACTCCGCCGCCGCGTCCGTCGGCTTCCAGCGGGGTGACACCACCGACGTGCTGTTCGGGAGTGCCACCCAGGCGTGTCCGTTGCTCCTGACCTTCGTCAATCAAAGGCATCCCGTGGTGCTGCGCGCCCATGTTCGCTGCTACCTGGGCCGGGGCTGGCCGACTGATCCGGCTGTGATCGCGGTGACACACTAAGGCGGCGGACCGGACGAGCGAGGAGCTGGTGGCGGGCAAGACGAAGGGGGCATGCGTTTAGGCATGCCCCCTTCGCTTCGCTCAGGGTGACTCCGGGGGGGGGAGCTCAGCTCACCGGCATCAACAGCGCGCTGAACGCGCCGAGCGAGGCCTCGAAGGAGTCGAACACCGTCTCCATCGCCTGCTCCTCGTCCGGGGTGAGCGCGTCGCCGGTGGCGCCGGTGATGACGGTCGAGCTGCCGGTCACGCTGATGGTGGCGAAGGTGTCGCCGTTCACCTTGACGGTGAACGTGCCGCCATCGGCGTTGGAGCTGCCCACGAGGCTCACGTCGCCGTTCGGCCCGCTGACGCCCAGGTCGAGGGTCACGCTCTCGGAGGCGTCGTCGAGGGTGGCGGTCCAGTCGATCGACAGGCCGCGGGTGGGCACGGCGAGCGTATAGTCGAGCACGATGACGACCCCGCCGTTGTTCAGGAACACGCTGTTCTTGAGCTTGAAGTTGGCGCGAACGGTCCCGTTGAAGGCGTAGCCGTCGATGGTCACGGTGGCGCCCGACGCGGTCTCACCGCCCACCACCGAGTAGTCGAGATAGGTCACGCCGCTCTCGATCACCTGGACCCGGACGTTCACGCTCGACGCGGTGCTCTGGTCGATCACGTCGACGTAGCCGGTCTCCACGACCGGCTCGACCGGGCGGAGCGTCACCGGGTCCACTGCGTAGAGCAGGAAGCGGACGCCGTTCGACGGCGCGCCACTCAGGTCCGAGACGACGTACGTATCGGTGCTCTCGTCCCAGACGAAGGTCTTCCCGGCCAGCGCGGACGGGATCGCGACGACGCTGGCCTGGATGCCGGCGCCGCCGGTGGGGATCAGCTTGGCGATCTGGCGCACGTAGCGCTCGCTCGCCTTGGAGGGGCCGGAGAGTGCGAGGGCCGCCGAGCTCTGCACCAGCTGGGAGCCGTTCAGCGCCACGGAGATGTCCCCGCCGACGGCCGCGAAGCTGGCGGTGGGATCGGACGCGAAGGCGTCCTGCGCGGCGGCCATGTCGGCGGAGGTTCCCTGGGGATCGAACTCGCTGGGAGCGTTGCCGTCCTTGCCGCAGCCGGCCAGCGCCAGGGCCAGCCCGGCCGCGGCCAGCGATCGCCTTGCGTAATGCGTGACGCGCATGAGATCCGCCTCCACGAGGGGTTCCGAACGAACAGCCGAAGCCGTTGATGATCCGTGAGTTGCCGCCGAGTGCCAGGGTTGGCAGCGGCGGCGGCGGGGAACAGATGGGCAACGGGCATGCCCGGGACGGACGTCAGACGGTCGGACGGTCGGACGGTCGGGGAGCGGGGAGAGTGTCCGGTCGCTATATTTCCGGCCGCTGGAGGGACGCTTCACCAACCAGGGTGGAGGACATGGGCGGGATCATTCTGGAGGGTGTGCTCTTCGTCGCGCTGCTGGCGACGGTGGCCACCCTCCTTTTCTATGCGCTGGTGCGCTGGACGCCGCTGGGGCTCCGGCTCCGGCAGGACGCCAACCGGCGGAAGATCGAGGAGACGCTCGAGCTCGACTGCCCGATCCACGGGCCGCAGCGGGAAGACGAAATGGTGCGCCTGCCGTCCGGCAGCCGCATCTGTCCGACCTGTTACAAGGAGGCATTACATGAGTAGCGACGGCATCGGCGTTTCGGGGCTCGGCCGCCTCGCGCGGCTCGCCGGCGTGGCCCTGGGGCTGATCGCGCTGCTGGTGCTGCTGCCCACGGCCATGACCTACATCAACCCTGGCCACGTGGGGATCGTCATCCACCGGGTCGGCGGCGGGGTGGACCCGACGCCGCTCAGCCCGGGCCTGCACGCCCGGAACCCGCTCACCACCGGGATCGAGGAGTACCCCACGTTCATGCAGACGCTGGTGCTGACCCGCGGCTCGAACGAGGGGTCCTCGGCCAACGATGAGATCAACGTCAACAGCGTCGAGGGCCAGCCGCTCTCGCTCGACGTGTCGATGTCGTTCGAGCTGGATCCCACCAAGGTGCCGGCGCTCTACTCCACCTTCCGCACCGACATCGCGTCCATCCAGCACAGCTACGTGAAGCAGGCCATCCGGCAGTCGCTGCAGGAGGTGGTGGGCAACGAGGAGATCGCGGCCATCATCGGCCCCAAGAAGTTCGAGGTGACGTCGCGGGTGAGCCGCCTGCTGGAGCAGCGGCTCTCGCCCTACGGCATCATCGTGAAGCAGTTCACGATCAACGAGCTGCGCGCGCCGCCGTCGGTCATCGAGGCCATCAACCAGAAGAACGTGATGCAGCAGCAGGGTCTCACGGCGCAGAACGAGCTGCAGAAGAACCAGTTCCAGGCCCAGGGCGACTCCATCAAGGCGGCCGGGCGGGCCAAGGCCATCCTGGCGGAGGCGGAGGCCCAGGCCAAGGCCAACCGGCTCCTGAGTGAGAGCATCACGCCGACGCTGGTGCAGTACGAGATGAGCAAGCGCTGGAACGGGCAGATGCCGCAGGTGACGGGCGGGGCGATGCCGATGATTCAGTTGCCGGGGGCGGGGAAGTAGGCGGGAGCGGCGGGAGCGGCGGGAGCGGCGGAACGTAAGGGTGAGGTCGCCTCGATGGCGGCCTCACCCGTTTGTTCGTGCCTGGGTCAGCGGCTGTAGGAAGGCTGGGCCGCGCTGAGGGTGAGATCGGTGAGCCGCTTGGGCTTCGCGCCGCTCGCGGTCATGGACCAGACTGCCAGCCTGCCCACCGCGGTAGCTCGCGAACGCGATCCGCCGGCCGTCCGGCGACCACGAGGGATTCGCGTCCATGCCAGTCGTCAGCCGCCGGAGTCCGGCCCCGTCGGCGTTCATGACGTAGATCTCGCCCGAAGCATCGTCGGCCTCCGATGCGAACACAATCTTCCTGCCGTCGGGGGAGAGCACCGGGCGGCGATACGCCACGCCGGCCGCACCGTAGACCTTGGTCAGGCTGGTGAAGACCCAGTTGCCGCCTACGTCGCTGCCGTCGCAGGCGCCCAGGGCGACCAGCGCGGCGGAGAGGATGAGCCGAGGGAGAGCGGTAGCGTGCACATCGGCAACGGGGGCCAACTTAGGCCGGTAGTCACGCCGGAGTCACCGCGCTGATCACCCTCGAATCACCTGGGCCAACCTGCGGTGCGGCAGCGGGTTGGCGGACGGTCGGACGGTCGCCTCCCCCATACCATGGCCCGTGCGAGGCGGGTATCGCGTATAGGCTGGCAGGGACCAGTTCACCAGTCGGGACGCGACCATGGAGGGAACAATGCTCTTTGCACTCTGGCTGCTCGCCGTGCCATCGGTACAGGCCGAGCCGCGCCTGGCCTGCGGCCAGATGCGGCTGATGAACGCGAGCGGCGTCATCGGGACCGAGCACCGCTACACCTTCACGGCCCACTGCTCCCGGCATGCGTCGGAGACCAAGGATGGCAAGACCACGAACGTGGTGTGGCTCGACTTCGACGTCACCGGCAAAGGCCGGTGGGAGCGGAAGACCGGCCAGGCCAGCGAGACACTCGAGTTCACCGGGAGCGCGACCGGCGTCCGATTCGCGGCCGGCGTGTGCACGCAGGATCCCTGGCTGATGAACCCTCCCGGCGGGCTGGGCAGCTGCCAGGGCATCGCGGTACAGGCGAAAGTGGAGGGAGGCGCTCCGGTGCCGATGGAGGTGATCGAGCCGAGGGTCTTCCTGCTGGCGCGGATGGTGGCGCTGGCGGAGGCCCAGGCGCTGTCCCTGGCGCAGGGGTCAGGGAGCACGCCCGCGCCGCCGCCGGATCCTACGCCGGCTCCGGTCCCGAGAGTCCGTTTCGGCGATCAGCCGGCGGGCGGCGGTATGGTGGTGGCCACACAGCCCGCGCTCGTCAAGCTGGTGCTCGAAGGCGAGGACCTGGTCAAGACCGGGAAGGCCTGGGTCAGCAACGGCAGGCTCAGCGCACAGCCCATGGCGGGCTTCGGCCCGTCCTGGAGCGGCAACGCGCAGCTACTCTGGACCGGCGGCAAGATCGGGTCGGTCCTCGACCTGACCGCCGACATAGTGGTGCCGGGGCGGTACGTCATCGAGATCTACCCCACCAGTGCGCCCGATTACGCCGACCTCAAGTTCGAGGTGCACGGCAAGCCATCATCGCTCTCATTCACGGGCTTTCGGCCCAAGGTGATGGCGACGGGCAGCTATCAAGTCGGCAGCTTCGTCCTGGCCCCGGGAGCCCGAAATGTGCGGCTGATCATCGCCGGCCGGTCCCGGCAGTCGAGCGGGCTCCTGGTGGGCGTCGACCGGGTCGTGCTGACGAGGATGGGGGTGGAGTAGGCGGCCTACTTCTTCTTCCTCGACGACTTCTTCTTCGCCGGAACCTTCGCGCCCTTCTTCCGGGCCTCCGACAAGCCGATCGCGATCGCCTGCTTGCGGCTCTTCACCTTGCCGCCGTGGCCGCCCTTGCCGCGGGTGAGGGTGCCCTTCTTGCGGCGGCGCATGGCGCTCTTGACGCTCTTGCTGGCCGCCTTGCCGTATTTTCGGCCTTTTCTGGACGTTGATTTCTTCGCCGCCATGGGGAGCCTCCGCGCTACAGGGGGTCGTCAGTCCGTCGCCCTTACAGTCGCGGAAGCGGAGCGTTGAGACTGTGACGCGTAACACCGTCCAGTCGAAGGGGCATGACCGGAGTCATGGCCCCTTCGCTGCGCTCAGGGTGACTCGCCCTCGGCTTCGCAACCCTAATCGCGCTCACGTGCGGCGCGAGCCATCTCGTTCGGATCATTTTGGTTCGACCGGCAGGCCCTCGGCCTGCCAGGCCGCCCAGCCGCCCACCAGGGCCCGCGCCTTCTTCCATCCCGCCCGACGAAGCTCTCGCACCACACGGGTGCTTGTGGCCTCGTCCTTTCACGCACAGTAAAGGACGAGGGTGGCGTTGGGGTCGAATCGTCGCTCGCGGGCCAGGCGGACCGCGTCGTCCGGCGGGAGCCGGATGGCGCCGATGCCGATGTTGGGATCGTCCCGGTAGCTCCGCTCGGTGCGGACGTCGCCCACGATGACCGGCTCGCCCGACCGGTGGAGATCGCGGAACTCCTGGATGGTGATCCGCTCGGGCACGTCGCCGCCCGCGCCCTGGGCGGCCGGCTGCCTCGGGGAGGACATGCGAGGGGCCACGCGCGCCGTCTCGTGGGCGGCCGTGTCCGCGAGCGACGGGCGAGGCGTCGGGTGGGCGGCGGTGTCCGCCAGCGACGGGCGCGGTGTGGCCGACGGCGCGGGCGTGCCGGCCGCGGCGCCGCCGTAGCGCCGGAGGTAGAGCGCGATCCCGCCGCCGTGGATCACCACCGAGAGCAGCACCACGAGACAGGTAATCGTGAACAGCCGCTCCGCGCCCGGGATCCCGGCGAACACCGGCAGCAGCACCAGCAGCAGCGAGGAGAGGCCGCGCGGGCCGAACATGGCGATCAGCCGGCAGCTTCCCGGCTCGATCCCCGAGCGCGCGAGCACCGGGATCAGCACCACGGTCCGGACGCCGAGCGCCACGGCGGCGAAGAGCAGCACGCGCCAGTCGCCCGCGAGCGACAGGCCGGTCCAGATCAGCCCCGCCCCGAAGGCCACGAAGGTGAGCAGGAGGAACATCTCGGCCGACGCCTCGCCGTAGTCGAGGAAGCAGTCGCACAGCTCGACGTCGAGCGCCGCGATGACCAGCCCCGCCGCGAACGCCGCCAGGAATCCGCTCCCGCCCACCGCCTCGGCCGCCGCGAAGGCGGTGAAGGCGACCCCCAGGGCGTAGAGCGACTCGTAGTCGCGCCGGACGCCCACCCGCCGGCGCACCTGGTCGAGCAGCGTGATGGCCACCCAGCCCGCGAAGACGCCGAGCATGGGCCCGAGCAGGAAGAGGCCGACGGCGCGGCTCCCGAACTCCCACGCCGGCGCCGCGCCGGCGCTCCGGAGCGCCAGCATGCAGAGCACGACGATGGGGAGCAGAATCACGTCGTTCATCCCGCTCTCGAGCCGGAGCGCCAGACGGGCTGAAGGGGCGAGATTGGGGTTCCGGAGGAACGAGCGCAGCAGCACCGGGTCGGTCGAGGCCAGTGCCGCGCCGAGGATGGCGGCCGCGGCGGGGTGGAGCCCGAGGAGCGCCCAGGCGGCGAACGCGGTGAGCGCCGCGGGGAGCAGCGTCCCCGGTACGAGGATCAGGGCGGCCAGGCGGCGCTGCTGGCGGATCTCACCGATGTCGACGCCGATGGCGTCGGTGAAGAGCACGAGCAGCAGGCCGAGGGTGGCGAGGACCTGGAGCGCGGGCGAATCGAGGGCGAGGTCGACCAGGCCGAGGCCGGCGGGGCCGAGGGCGACGCCGAGGAGGAGGAAGATCGCCACCTGCGGCAGGCCGGTGCGCTCGACGGCGCCGGAGAGCAGCGAGGAGAGGATGACGACGATGCCCACCAGGGCGAGCAGGGCGGTGAAGCTTTCGTGGGTCATGGGGGAAACATGCGCCCGGAAGGGCGGCTGGCGCCAGCCGCAGGCCTTCGGCGGCACGTCCTGCTCCGGCTCAGCTCTTCGGAACCGAGCCCCGCGAGCGGGGCACCAGGACCTCGACGCCCTTCTCTTCCAGCGCGATCGTCACCTCACCGGGGGCCGGCTCGCTCGCGCGTGTGCCGGCTCCGGGCTCATCCGGCTCCCAGACGTCGTCATCCACGTGCAGTTCCTCGGGACCGGCCCCAAGCCGGATGCGTCGGCCGCGACGGACCGGGAGCTCGAGGGGCGCGACCTCTCCCGCCAGCCGGGCATGCAGGTAGTCCTCGACCAGCGGCCGTTCCCGCTCGGAGACCGTCACCAGGTCGAGCTGGCCGTCGCTGAGATCGGCGCCGGGAGCGAGCTGGACGTTGGGACCGGCGAGCGGGAGGTTCATCGCCTCGACCATGAGGTACTCGCCGGAGAGGTCGACCCCGTCGAGTACCAGCCGGCGGAACTCCGGGGCCTGCGCCGCGACGATGCGCTGGAGCAGCGCCAGGGCCCGGTCGATCGGATTCCCGGTGAGGCCGGCGGCATTCTCATGCGCCTCCTCGCCCCCGCGGGTCACGAGCTCGGCGAACACGCCGACACCGGTCGATTCGACGAAGCGCGTCGCGCCGGCCCGGGCCGCCACCGTGCCGATCCCCAGCTTCCGCCGCTCCGCACGCCGCCAGCCGGCGACGAGCTCGCGGACCGCCCCGTAGATGCCCAGCGACTTGGCAATGTTGTTCGCGGTGCCGATCGGCAGGATGGCCAGCGGAACATCCCGGCCCTCGAGGGCCAGCGCGACGCGCCGGACCCCACCGTCCCCGGCCGCGACCACCACCAGCTCGGCCGCCTCGGCCAGGGCCTTGTCGAGCTTCTTCTCGAGCTTCTTCTCGCCGGCGAGCAGGTGGACTTCGTGGCCTGCCTCCGCCAGGATCTCGAGCAGATCGTCGCCCGAGTGCTGCGCGTCCCCCGCCGCGGGGTTGTGCACCAGTGTGACTCGCACAGACGCCCTCATTCGACCACGTGAACTGTACTTCGACCGCGCCAACGTTCATCTTACCCCTTTGCCGCGCTCACCGCTCGCCTGCGACGTGCCATGCGTATCCTCATCGCCAACGACGACGGCATCTACAGTCCCGGGCTCCTCGCCCTCGCCGAGGCGGCGCGGGACTTCGCCGACGTCCGGCTGTACGCGCCGGACGTCGAGCAATCGTCCATGGGCCACGCGATCACCCACTCCCGGCCGCTCACGATCCGGCGCACCCCCATCGCGGACTTCGAAGCCTACCGGGTCAACGGGACCCCAGCCGACTGCGTCGCGCTCGGCGTCTACGGATGGGAGCGGGTCGACCTGGTCCTGTCCGGGATCAACCTCGGCCCCAACCTGGGCAACGCGATGTGGCACTCCGGGACCCTCGCAGCCGCGAAGCAGGCGGCCCTGCTCGGCCTGCGGGGCATCGCGTTCAGCACGCCGACCGGGGGCAGCGAACCGGATTTTACCCGCCTGCGTCCCTGGGTGAAGCGGGTGCTGGAGCTGCTCGTCGCCGAGCGCTGGCTGAGCCTGGTCAATGTCAATCTCCCGCCCGTGCCCAGGGGCCTCTGCTGGACCCGGCAGTCCGTGCGCCACTACGATGGCAGAGTGGTTCCCGGCCGCGACCCGATGGGCCGGGAACACTTCTGGCTCACCGTGGCTCCGCTGGAGGAGGTGGAGGAGGGGACCGACCGCTGGGCCATGGAGCGCGGGCTGGTGTCGATCACGCCGCTGCGGCTCGATCTGACCGATGCGGCGGCGCTGCAACGCGCCAGCGCCGAGCACACGGTCTGACCTGAGCTCACCTGACGATCCCGTCCTAATTGAAATTCACGATCGCCGTACCGCACCCCACGCCCTGCACCCAGAGGTTCTGGACGCCATCGATGTCGTCGGCGAGATCCCCGTCCGAGACGATCATCTGCGCGGTGAACGACTCCTCGTTGCCGTCCCCTGCCCGGTAGAAGTCGGCGAGCAGCACGACCGTGTGTTCGCCCGTCGTGGCCAGCTTCGCCACGTCGGTCCCCGTGCACTTGAAACCGGTGGACTCGAGCAGCTGCGCCGTGTCCCACCGCACGCCCTCGCCGGCGGCGCAGCCCGCGAGCGGGCCCTGGGCCACCGCGTCGGTGCAGTCGAAGCCGCCCGCGGCGGCGACGGACGTGGGGGTCGGTATCGTGTTCGTCGCGGTGGCCGGGTCGAACGATCCGCCGCCCGTGAGCCGGACCTCACCCGCGGGAAATCCCTTGACGCTTCCGTTGAAGCCGAAGCCGCCCCGGCCGCCGGCCTTGAAGGCCGGCCGCACGGCGTCGGTGAGGCTGCCGGCATCTGTAGGGCCGGCTCCATCGCCGCAGCCGACTGTGAGCGAGGCTCCCAGCAAGGCGAGCAGGAACCGCGCGGCAAACCGTCTCATGATACCCTCCCGTTCATTCGTTCGAGTGATGTGACATAGTCGAGAGATGTGACACCGCGATCACCGGACGACGATCGTCCCCGACATCGCCGTGCCGTGCACGGCGCAGTCGTACTGGTAGGTGCCCGGCGCGGAGAACGTCACCTGATGGGTGGTGCCGTCGCCGGTGCGGATGGCGCTGCTCGTGAAACTCGGCGTGCCCTGCGACTGGACGCTGTGGGGGATGTCGCCCGTACCGGTCCAGGTCCAGGTGACGGTCCCGCCGACGGCCACGGTGTCCACGGCCCGGTCCGTCGAGCCATTGTGCGCGCTCTTGAAGAAGATGTTGCCGACGGTGACGGCCGCCGTGGATGGGGCAGGCCCGGGCGCAGGCGCGGGGGCAGGCCCGGGCGCCGGAGCAGGCGCGGGCGCAGGGGCCGGCGCGGGGCCGGGGGTACCCGGGTCCGTGGGTGTGCTGCCGCCCGAGCAGCCCGCGAGCACCGCGAGGCCGGCGGTGGCCAGGAAACGTCCGATCATGAGATACCTCCTTGGTGTGAATGCGAACCTGCGACAACAGAGCGCGCGGCCGGCAGAGCTGAGCGGTACACGCTCGTGGCGGCCGGATTGCAGAGGTGAATATTGGCGCCCGCCAGGGGACCAACTATCCGGCGTGCGGCCGGACTTCGATCCGGTAATCGCTGGTGGTGCATAGAGCGGAGGAGGGGGATCGGACCAGACCAAAGTCAGGGATGCGGCGGCGCTGGCGGCAGACGCCCGCCACTGCGGAACACGCTGCGCGGGCGGGGGCTAGCGGGTGTTCCGATACACGAGCGCCACCATGTCGCGCTCGAGCTGGAGCCGCAGCTCCGACTTGACGTCTACGACGGGCGTCGTGCTGAGACCGAAGCTCGGAGCGCGCATGGGGGAACCTCCAAGGAGCTCATCGGACGACGATGGTCCCGGTCATCGCCGGGCCGTGGATGGCGCAATCGTACTGGTACGTGCCGGCCGAGTGGAACGTGGCCGAATGGGTCTTGCCGTCGCCGGTCTGGATGATGCTGTTCCGGAAGATCGGCGAGCCCAGCGACTCGACGCTGTGGGGGATGTCGCCTGTGCTGGTCCAGGTCCAGGTGACAGTCCCGCCCACGGCCACGGTGTCCACGGCCTTGTTGGTCGACCCGTTGTGCCCGCTCTTGAAGAAGACGTTGCCGACGATGACGGACGCCGTGGCGGGCGCGGGGTCGCTGCCGCCGCCGCCGCTGTCACCGCCGTTGTCGCCCCCGGTGGGGCCCCCGGTGGGGCCGCCGGTGGGGTAGCCGCTGCCGCCGGTGGATGGACCCATCGGGGCGTTGTAGCCCGAGCACCCGGCCACCAGCGCCAGGATGACGTTGGTCAAGAGCTGCCTGATCATGAGTTCCCCCTTGGATGACTGCGCGTTTGGTGGAGCCGGTTTCCGGAGATGAATATTGGATCGCGCGGGGCCGCCAACTATCCGGCGCGCGGCCGGACTTCGCACCCGCGATCGCGGGTGCGGCATCGGGCGGAAGAGGGGGAACGGACCGGACGAAAGTCAGGGATCCGGCGCGCCGATGCGCCGCGCGCGGCGGGGCTGGCGCGCGGCGCGGGCCGAGGGGTAAGCTGGGACCATGCCCACCTCCGAGCCGTTCGCCACCGCGCTGCTGCTCGCCGTCGCCGGCCTCCTGATGGGGTCGAGCGTGCTGTTCAGCCGGGCGTCGAACCGGATCGGCGTGCCGATCGTGCTGCTGTTCCTGTGCATCGGCATGCTGGCTGGGTCGGAGGGCCTGGGCCGGATCGATTTCGAAGACTACGGGTTCGCGTTCCGGCTGGGCTCGCTGGCGCTGGCGCTGATCCTGTTCGACGGCGGGCTGAACACGCCGCTGGCCGCGCTCCGGCGGAGCTGGGCGCCGGCGGGGCTGCTGGCGACGGTGGGCGTGGCGCTCACGGCG
This sequence comes from uncultured Gemmatimonadales bacterium, assembly GCA_963815515.1. Taxonomy (GTDB): domain Bacteria; phylum Gemmatimonadota; class Gemmatimonadetes; order Gemmatimonadales; family GWC2-71-9; genus CAVVWJ01. The sequence continues at coordinate 619,191 of CAWFGP010000003.1, read as the reverse complement.
CTGCTCATCGCGCTGCCGGCCCACTTCTGGGGGCTCTCGTGGCCGGCGGCGCTGGTGCTGGGCGCGGTCGTGTCGTCCACCGACGCGGCATCGGTGTTCTCGGTGCTCCGCGGCAGCGGACTCCAGCTCAAGCGGCGGGTGGGCACCACCCTCGAGCTGGAGTCGGGTCTCAACGATCCCGTCGCCGTCATCCTCACCACCGCGCTCACCGCCAACCTGATGCATCCGGGCGAGATGTCGGGCGGGCGGATCGTGCTGGAGGTGCTGCTCCAGCTCGCCATCGGCGGCGCGCTCGGCGTGGGCATCGGCCAGGGCGGCCGGTGGCTGCTCCGGCGCTACCCGCTGCCGACGGGCGGGCTCTATCCGGCGCTCACGCTGGCGTTCGCGCTGCTGGCGTACGGGGTCACGACGCTGCTCGGCGGCAGCGGATTCCTGGCGGTGTACCTGGCGGGAATGGTGCTGGGGAACGGGCCCCTGCCCTACCACAACGGATTGCTCCGCGTGCACGACGCGCTGGCGTGGCTGGCGCAGATCGGGATGTTCCTCATCCTGGGCCTGCTGGTGTTCCCGAGCCGGCTGGTGGAGGTGGCGCCGACGGGGCTGGGACTCGCGATCCTGCTGGCGTTCGTGGCGCGGCCGCTGGTGGCGGCGCTGTGCCTGGTCTGGTTCCGGTATCCGTCGCGCGAGGTGGCATACATTGGATGGGTGGGGCTTCGCGGCGCGGTGCCGATCGTGCTGGCGACGTACCCGGTGCTGGTGGGGGCGCCGGGGGCGGACCGGATCTTCCACGTGGTGTTCTTCATCGTGGTGGTGAACGCGCTGGTGCCGGGGGCGACGGTGGCGTGGGTGACGCGGCGGCTGGGGCTGCAGAAGGCGGAGGCGCCGGCGCCGCAGGCGGTGCTGGCGATCGAGTCGCGGCTGCCGCTGGAGGGGGAGCTGATGTCGTTCTACGTGGACGAGGCGCTGGTGGTGGCGGGGGCGTCGCTCCGGGATCTCGACTTCCCGGAGGGGTCGAGCGTGACGCTGATCGTGCGGGGGAACCGGCTGATCCCGCCACGGGGGTCGACGGTGCTGCAGTCAGGGGATCACGTGTACGTGCTGGCGCAGGTGGAGGACAAGCCGCTGATTCAGCTCATGTTCGGGCGGCCGGAGGCGGAATAGAGTCTCGGGTGTCAGGGAACGGAGGCAGACATGGCAATCTCTCCCGCTACGCGCGACTATCGAACGCTCATTGCCGCAGCAAGCCTCATCGTAGGCCCCCTTCTGATGAGCATCGGGGACCTCTTCCACCCGGAAGAGAGAATGGACACGGCCGAGCAGATCGCAATCCTCGTGAACCACGCCTCACGCTGGTACGCAGCGCATCTCCTCCTCTTCATCGGCATACTGTTGTCGATTCCCGGGCTCCTCGCGCTCGCCAGCCTCACGGCCCGGCGCAAGCCGGCCGCCGGCCATGCGGCGCGCATCCTCGTCCTGATCGGGGCCGCGGCCTTCGCCGCCATCTTCGTGGGCGAGATGCTGATCGGGCGGTTCGTGACGGATGGCGCGGACGCCACCGCGGCGACGGACCTGCTGGACAGCATGTTCTCGGGACCGATGGTCGCCGCGGTCATGCCCGCCGCGCTCGCATTCTTCGTCGGCACTGCCGCGTTCGCGATTCCGCTGGTGATGGCCGGCGGCACACTGCGCTGGATCGCCGCGCTCTATTCGATCGGCGCCCTGCTGATCCTCGCCGAGATCCTCTCCGCCCAGGTCGTTCTCAGCCAGATCGGCAACCTCCTGATCTTCTGCGGGGGCGCAACGACAGCCCGGCTGATCCTTCGGGGTGAGACCGGCGCAGTTTCGTAGCATCGCAGCCGTCCGCCGGGCCAGACTTCCCGGCAATCCGCGATCCGCAGTATGTCGGGTCCCGGACAGCTCTCCGGCGGCGGGCTTGCCTGGGCCTATCTCGGAGAGCAAGCCCGGGCCATACGCGATGGGAATCGATCAGAACCGTAGTCGCGCCTTCCTCAGAAGGCTGTCGAATCGCGGGTGCGAGCGCACGGGATCGACGCGCGGGTCAACTCTGAGATAACCGATCCAGGGGGATTGCTCGTCATACGCACGCTCGAGCCAGTCCAACCCGACCTTCGTATCACCCAGCGCGATATAGATGACGGCAACGTGATACGCGGAGACATGCCGGTGCGTGGACGCCTCCGCGAGGCGAGCGAGCGTTGCGCGCGCTTCGCTCTTCATTCCCGCCCGGGCATAGGCATGACCGAGAGAGGCCAGATAGAGCAGACTTCCCCCGTCTATGGCCAGCGCTCGTTTGGCCTCCGAGACGCCCTCCTCGAGCCGGTCTGTTTGCTCGTACGCCCACCCGAGGTGCCAGTGTGCCGGGGCGAAGTCAGGGTCCAGCTCCAATGCCTTCCGGTACTCCGCGATCGCGTCGTCGTACTTTCCGGCGAAGTAGTACCGTAACCCTATCCAGGTTTGGATGATGGACGAGAGTGGATCGAGGGCGCGGGCGGCCACTGCCTGGTGCATCGCTTCGTCGTGCCGACCCATCCCCGACAAGAACCCCCCGTACCAGTGCCGTGCGGTCGGGTAGCTGGGGTCGAGCTCGATTGCCCGACGATACTCGCGCTCGGCAGCCGTCCAATCGTGATCGAACTCGAAGAGGATATGCGCCAACGAAGCGTGCGCTTCCGCCAGCGTGCTGTCGAACTCCAACGCCCGCATTGCGGCACCCTTGGCCTTGTGAAACGTCTCACGTGGTGCCAGGCGGCTGTACCATCCACGAAAGATCCACACATCGGCGATCCCCACCCAGGCCCGGGAATAGCCGGGGTCCAGGTCGACCGCCCGTTGGAAGTAGTCGAGCGCGGTTTCGATGTTCGCTTCCGTGCGCTTGTTCCAGAAGTACCGGCCCTTCAGGTAGAGTGTGTATGCCTCGTGATTCGTAGTCGGCTGGGCGCTCAACCGATGGCGCTCGCCTTCGAGCAGGGTGACACCCAACCTCTCGATCACTTGCTCTGCGATGTCCGACTGTACCTTGAAGATGTCGGTGATCTCCCGATCGTAGGTCGTTGCCCAGAGTTGGCGTTCGTCCTTGGCACGGAGGAGCCCGAGAGTGATGCGGACCCTCCTCGAGCCGCTATCCCCGCCGGCCCATCGCACGCTGCCGCCCAGGAGATAGTCGCTGCCCAGCTCCCGACCGATCTCTCGCATCGTCATGCTGGTGCGGGCGTATCGCTGGACTGCCCGGCTCGGCACCAGGCCAAGACCACTCACCGCCCCCAGGCGGCTGGTGATCTCATCCGTCATGCCGGCCGCGAAGTAGTCGTCGGCGGCGGGACCGAGATTCTCGAACGGGAGCACGGCGATCACTCTCGGCCGCCGCTCATTCCCGCCTGACGCGTCGTCGGACCGTTGAGTCGTACCCCCGCGATCGCCGGCCGGAAGCGCGCCTGCTCTCGTTGGATGCCGCCAGGGATGCCACACCGCGACGGCGGCCGCGAGGAGGAGTGCGCCGCCGATGAGCCCACCGATCCGACGCCGCGCGCGGATGGGTGATCGCGGGATCACCGTCGTTGCCGTCGACACGGCATTCTGTGCGGTCGCGGAGGCAATGGCTTGCGCGAAGGCGGCAGCGTCCGGGAAGCGGTCGGCGGGAACTGGAGCGAGCGCCCGCAGCGTCGCCTGCTCCACACTCGCGAGGCACGCTCGGGCGCACGCGGCGAAGCGGGGGGATCTCGCCGCTCACGCGTCGCGCAATCACTGCCTGGGCGGTGGGGCCGGTGAACGGCGGCTCACCGGCCAGCATCTCGTAAAGCACGCAGGCCAGACTGTACTGGTCGCTCCGGGCATCCACCGTTCGCTCGCCGCTTGCCTGCTCAGGACTCATATACGCCGGAGTGCCCACCGAGAGCCCCGTTTCAGTGAGTCGCTCGATGCCCGTTGTGTCCAGCGTCCGGGCGATGCCGAAGTCCGCTACGAGCGTGCTGCCGTCCTTGGTGAGGAGCAGATTCTCGGGCTTGATGTCCCGGTGAACCACCCCGTGGTCGTGGGCATACTGGAGCGCCCGGGCGGCGTCGGTGGCAATCCGAAGTGCATCCTCCACCGGCAATTGCGTCTCGCGCCGCAGGCGATCGCGGAGGCTCTCACCTTCGACGAGGGGCATGGTGAACCAGAGCTGCCCGGCGGTTTCCCCGGAGTCGTGAACCGTGAGGATATGCGGGTGCTGCAGGCGGGCGGCGAGCCTGATTTCACGCTGGAAGCGTTCGGGACCGAGCGTCGCCGCCAGCTCCGGGTGCACCACCTTCAGGGCCACCTGGCGGTCGTGCCGGAGGTCGCGGGCCAGGTAGACCGTGGCCATGCCCCCGCGGCCGAGCTCGCGCTCGAGGAGGTAGCGGTCGCGGAGGGCGTCCTTGAGCTGGCCTGGGATGTCGGCCAATAGCGGCGGCCTGGAGTGGAGACCCTTTGAATCTGCCCCGACTGACTTCGAGTTGCCAGCACGGCTGCCGGTCAGGGCGACGCGGGGTCCATTACGGCTTCAGCACCGTCCACTCGACCTCGTTCAGCAGGTTCCCCACCGCCTCGGCGGACTCCGAGGTATAGGCGAAACAGCCGCGGCCGCCGTCCGGCGTCACGCCCTCGAGCCGCCCGACCGTCTCGCGCACCCAGTCGTCCTCGGTGAACGAGCGGCGGAGGCAGAACCGCACCAGGTACGGCTTCTCGATGGCGAGCGGCGGGATCTGCCCCCGCTTCACCCGGCGCACCGCGCGGGCCGCGGCCTCGCGCAGCTGCCGGTGCACCACGGCCGGCGGCAGGACGGCCGCCGCGGACCGGGAGAACACGGTCTTCACCGTCACCGTCTCGATCGGGCCGAGCATCTCACGGGTCTCCGCGGTCAGCGCGTCGTCGCCGGCGGCCAGCGCCAACGGGACCCCCATCTCGCCGCCGATGAACGCGGCGATCCCGGCCTCGTTCAGCGCCTTCCCATTCACCGTGAAGGAGTCGAACGCGAAATTGTGCGAGATGACTCCCGGGCTCCCCGCATTCGCGTGGGCGCCGACGATCATGATCGCGTCCACTTTGGGGTTGAGGCCGGTGGACATGACGATCGGCTTGGGATAGCCGCGGATCAGGATGGCCTCGTCATCGAGCTGGTCCACGAGCACGTTGCGGAAGAGGGTGCCGCCGTGACCTTCGTTGACGACGAACTGCGTCGCTCCCGCGGCCCGCGCGCCCGCGATGACCGCGTTGACCTCGTCCGTGAGCTCCTGGCGGAACCGCTCGTGCTGCGGCGAGCCGCCGCGCTCCACCGGGCGCATCTCGGTCGCGTTTCGCACCGCCGCCGCGAGGCCTTCCATGTCCGCGATGATGTAGACGGTAAAGCCGCCGCGCTGCATGTCCCCCTCCAGCTTCCGGCGCGCGAGCTGGTACTCGGTGACACCGAAGTAGGCGGCGGGCGGCGTCGTGTCGCGCGGCGGCGGCGGCGCGGACGGCTGCTGTGGCTGGCCCTGGGCCCACGCCGGGAGCGGAAGCGCGGCGGCGGCGGCGAGCAGCAGTCGGCGGATCATCGGAGCACCACTTCTTCGATCGCGTCGAGCAGATACCCCATCTGCCGGGCGCTGTCGGTCACGAATCGGAAGCTGCGATCCCCGGTCTTCTCGAGCTTGAACTCGGACAGCTCGGCCACCCCCTTCACCACGCTGTCCGGGTAGCTCTGCCGGAGCTTGAAGTCGACCCGGTAGGGCCGCTCCATGGTGAGCGGTTTGAAGTCGCCCCGGAGCTCGCGGCGCACCGCTTCGGCGGCGGCCGTCCGCAGCATGCGGCGCACTTTGGCCGGGCTGTAGGTGATGGCCGCGCTTCGTCCCACGGCCTGCTTGACCACGACGCCGATGAAGCCGTTGCCGAGCATCTCCCTGGTTTCCTCGATCAGCACGTCGTCGCCGCTCACGAGTGACACCGACACGCCCATCTCACCCGCCATGAGGGCATTGATGCCGACCTCGTTCAGCCGCTTGCCGTTCACCGTGAACGAGTCGAACGCGAAATTGTGAGCCAGCACGCCGGGACTCCCGGCGTTCGCATGCGCGCCGGTGAACATCAAGGTGCCGAAGGTGCTGTCGAGCCCGGTAATCATGACCAGCGGCTTGGGAAAGCCGCGCACCAGGATCGCCGAGCTGTCGAGCTCCCAGGGAAGGACGTTGGCGAAGAGGTTGCCGCCGTGGCCCTCATTGACCGCGAAGCTCCGGGCACCGGCCAGGCGGGCGCCGCGAATGGTCGCGTTGACTTCCTGGGTGAGCAGGCCGCGGAAGCGATCCCAGTAGTCGACGCTGGTGAGCGTCTTGTACCGCTCGCCTTCGTTCCCCGCGATCACCTCGCGGATGTCCACCGCGCTCCCCATGCCCTCCATGTCGGGGACGATGAACACCCGGAATCCCGCCTCATGGGGTAGCTGCTTCGCGCGGTAGAGGGCGGTGTGCGCCGGGTTGGGGGCCTGGGCGTGCAGGGCGGCGGGAAGGCACAGCAAACCGAGCCCAGGATTCGTCGCATTACCCCCCGAAGTCGTGAACTTCATCATCCTACGAAGTAGGGGCTGTGAATCATGCCTCCTTCACTCCCTCAGGTGACGGGGACTCGCCGATCACCAGGAGCCGCAGCTCCGTCATCTCCTCGATCGCATAGCGAACGCCTTCCCGCCCCTGTCCCGATTCCTTCACCCCGCCGTAAGGGGCGTGATCCACGCGGTACCCGGGCACGTCGTTGACCACCAGTCCACCGACCTCCACCCGCTCGAAGGCCCGGAGGATCCGCCGCACGTCGTGGGTGAAGAGTCCGGCCTGGAGCCCGTAGGGCGAATCGTTGACCGCCTCGATCGCCTGGTCGAAGTCCGTGTACGGGCGGACGGTGGTGACCGGTGCAAAGATCTCCTCACGGTTCACCCGCATGTCGCCCGTCGTGTCGAGCAGCACGGTGGGCTCGAGCACCGCGCCGTCACGCCCGCCGCCCACCGCCACCCTCGCCCCGCCTGCCGCCGCCTCGGCGATCCATGCCTCGGCCCGTTCGGCGCTCGCCCGGTCGATCATCGGCCCCACGTCGGTCGTCTCGACCATGGGGTCGCCGGTACGGAGCGACCGCACCGCGGCGACGAATCGCTCGACGAAGCGCTGGTACACCGACACGTGCACCAGGATGCGCTGGGTGGAAATGCACGATTGCCCGGCGTAGAGGTATCCGCCGGTCACGCAGCGCTGCACCACGTGGTCGATATCCGCGTCCGGCTCGACCAGGACCGCGGCATTGCCGCCGAGCTCGAGGGTGACCCGCTTCTTCGGCGCGCGCTGGCGGATGGTCCAACCGACCCGGGCGGAGCCGGTGAAGGTGATCATCCGAACGCGGGGATCCTCGATGATCGGGGCCGCGTCCTCGTTGGTGCAGAGCAGGATCGAGACTCCGCCGGCGGGATAGCCGCTCCCCTGCACGATCTCCGCGAGCAGCAACGTGGCGAGCGGATCCTGCGGCGGCGGCTTGAGCACCATGGTGGCCCCGCAGGCGATCGCGGGCGCCAGTTTGTGGGCGGCGAGCAGGACCGGAAAGTTGAACGGGATGATCGCACCGATCGGTGACAGGGGGAAGCGTCGGGTCAGACCCCAGCGCTTCTCGCCGTGCGGGGCGAGATCCATCGGAATCACCTCGCCGCCGATGCGCTTCGCCTCCTCCGCCCCCTGCCGGAACACGAAGGCGGCGCGGTCGATCTCGGCGTAGGCGAGCCGGAGCGGCTTCCCCGCCTCGGCGGCGAGAAGGCGGGCCAGCTCTTCCCTCCGCTCCACCACCCCCGCGCCGATGCGATCGAGCACCGCGGCGCGGGCGTGCGAGGGCAGCGCGGCGGCCGCCGGCGCGGCGGCCACCGCAGCGTCGATCGCCGCGATAACGTCCCCGCGGCCGGCCAACGAAGCGCGGCCGATCAGGTCGCCCGAATACGGGCTGCGGACCTCCAGGACAGCGGGGCCGGCGCGCAGCTCGCCGTTCAGAAGAAAGGGATACGGTTGGCTCTGGGTCGAGGCGGTCACCCGGCGAGACCTCGTGGCAGGCTGGTTGGCGGAGCGCTGCGGGATACCCGTGGGGGTTTTGAAGGGTAGCAGATACCGCAAGGGATTACGAGGTTTCGTCAACAGAAGGGTCGAGGAGCGCCGTGAAGGTGCGCGCGATCGCGCGCGGTCAGGGGTATCCCTGGCGGTCCGCGATCACCGGGGCCCGCGGCGCCGGTGCAGCCGTCGCTTCGACGCGAAGGGCTTCGAGCGCAGGGGCGAGGGCGCGAGCGTCCTCGTAGCGCCGGGCCGGTTCCTTCTCCAGCAGGCGGTGCACGAGCTCCACGACCCCCGGCGGCACGTCCGGGCGGAGCGCCCCCAACGGGCCCGGGTCCCGCCATTGGATCGCATAGAACAGCGCCTCCATGGACTCCGCCCTGAACGGCGGCCGACCGGTGAGCATCTCGTACAGCACCACGCCCACTGCCCACAGATCGGTGCGGTGATCGACCGGGTCACCGCACGCCTGCTCGGGGCTCATGTAGGAGAGGGTGCCGAGCACCGCACCCGTCCGCGTGAGGTCTGCATTGGCGGCGGCGACCTTGGCGATTCCGAAATCCAGAATCTTCACCTGGCCGCCGGGCGTCACCACGATGTTGGCGGGCTTGATGTCCCGGTGCACCACACCGGCCGCATGGGCATGGTCGAGGCCGCGGGCGACCTGCAGCGCGTACTCGAGCGCCTCCGCCACCGGCAACGGCCCTCGCGCGATCTTCTGTCTGAGCGTTTCCCCCTCGTAGTAGGGCATGACGATGACGAGCTGGCCGGCCTCCGGCTCAGCCACCTCGAAGATGGTGCACAGGTTCGGGTGGTCGAGCGAGGCGATCGTCTTCGCCTCCCGGAGGAACCGGTGCTTGAGCTCCGGGTTGGCCCCCACCGAGGCCGGGAGGTACTTGAGCGCCACGAATCGCTGCAGCCGCGGGTCCCGGGCCTTGTAGACGATCCCCATGCCTCCGCCGCCCACCCGTTCGACGATCTCGTATTGCGAGACCACCACCGGAGGCGGGGCGGGATGGTGCGCGGCCGGGCCCACCAGAGCTCCCGCGAGCTTTCCGGTGATGCCGGTCCGCCCGGCAGCTTCCAGCAGGGCCTCCACCTCGCGCCGGAGCTCCGGGTCGCCAGCGCTGCCTTGCGCCAGGATCCGCGCGCGATCACCGGGGGTGAGGTCGAGCACTTCGTCGAACAGGGCCTCGATGCGCCGCCGCCGTGCGGCGGGATCGCCGGCGGTGTCGGCGGGCACGCCGAGGAACGTCCGGACCTCCCGGAGGAAGCGGGGCCACGCCGGCTCGGACTCGAGCAGGAGATGATTGCGGCTCTCGAGCGGCACGAAGCCGGCACCGGGTATCGTCGAGGCCAGCAGCCGGCCCTCGTTGAACGGGATCCGGAGATCCCCCGTGCCGTGCAGGACCAGGGTCGGGAGGTCCAGGCGGGGCACCAGGTCGCGCACGTCGAGCAGGTGGAAGGCGTCGCACATCCGCGCGGCGCTCTCCGGCGTGGCCGAGACCCGCTGCAGCTCGTTGAACCAGTGCATCTGCTCGGCGGTGCCCTCGGGGATGAACAGGCGGGTGAAGACCTGGCGGAAGGCGTCGTGGTCCTTCCCCCAGCCCACGCGGATGAGCCGCAGCAGCAGCTCGCGCTCTTCGCGCTCGCGATCGGAGAGGTCCCGGTGCGCCTGACCCCTGGCGTAGCTGCCGTACAGGATGAGGCGGCTCACGCGCTCGGGATGGCGGATCGCGTACGCGATGGCGATGGGGCCGCCCTGCGAGATGCCGAGCAGGGGAAAGCGGTCCAGCTCCAGGTCGTCCACGACCGCTTCGAGATCGCGGACCCAGGCGTCGAGCGAGAACTCGTCGACCGTCCAATCGGAGAGGCCACAGCCGCGCTCGTCGTACCGGACCAGGGTGTGGTCGCGGGACAGCTCCCGGATCCAGTGGCGCCAGACCGGGCTGTTGCCGTCGTGCTCGAGGTGGCTGAGCCAGTTGGCCGCTTTCACCAGCGGCGGGCCGTGCCCGCTGGTGGCGTAGGCGATACGCGACCCGTCGGATGAGGTGCAGAAGCGGATCTGCTGATCGACGGCGGGGCTCACGCGGCGCGATCGGGTTGCACGTTGTCCATGGGCTGGTCCGGATGGGAACACTGGCCAATTTGCGACATCAGGCGGGAGCCGCACAAGGGAGGGAATCGGCCACCGGTCAACGCCCTCCCCCCGTGTCCGGCTGTCCGGTCTTTCTCCGCAGTTCTCCATTGAGGGCCAACTCACCCCCATCGGAGAGACTGCCATGCCACGCCTGCACCCCGATCCTTCGCTTGATGCCTCCCCACCAGCCCAAGCTGGAGGCTCTCTCTGGTCCCGTCGCCTGTACCGGTCCGGCCGGTGGGCCGCCGCGGCGCTGGTCCTGGGAGCGTGCGCCGTCGCCCCCAGAAGCCCGGAAGCGCTGGCCACGCCGATCCAAATTTCCGGCCACAGCTACAACCGCAATGACGTAGACGTGTACCTGACGTGCGGGCTCCGCGAGGGGAGATGGCTCGGCTCCATCCCGAAGAAAGGATCCGCGGCATTCGAGATCCGGCCCGAGGCGGCACGCTGCGCGTCCGGCCAGAGCTCCTTCCTCGCCGTGTCGGATGGCGGTGGGAGCTATTGGGCGCGTCCGGTCCGGTTCCAGGGCGGGGAGCGGGTCGACCTCGTGATCGAGCGGTATGTCGGCCGTTCCATTGCGCGGGAGCAGGGCGATTTCCGCTGACGATACCCGGCAAGCACGCCGGTCACGGGCCCGCCGAATGGTACTCGGCGGGCCAGCGTGGGTCAGCGCACCACGGGGACCTGCTACTCTGGCGCGGGGAGAGGACTTGGCGTGAGGTCGCCGCTCCAGCAGTACGCCCGATTCGCGGTCGTGACCCCGCAGGCGCCCCGGCCGCCCTCGTCCACCTGTCGGATCTTGAGCCCGCCCGCGACTGCCACGGGCAGCAGCGTATAGCCGTAGGGATTGTCGTTAGAGGAAATGACGCCCCAGCAGTAGGCCAGGTTCCCGGTACTTGTCGCCCCGATCACGAGATCTCTGGTCTTCCAGCACCGGGACAGCTCCATCACGTTCAGCTTGTCGTCGACCGAGGCGGTGCCCATTCGCGTTCTTGCGCCTCGGCCTCCAGAAGGGCACCGCCTAACCCGCCGACCGCGCCCAGCCTCCGCTCGGCAACAAAAACCGTAGGTTACGGCAGACGGCACCCTGCCTCGGGCGAGGGCGGTCACCAGTGCCACCGTGAGTACGCCAACGCAGCCACGAAACCTCACTCCGCACGAAGTCGATGCTACCGTTGCGATTTGGAGAGCCTGGCCGAGCACCACCCGGGACGTTATCTGCAGGGAGCTGCGAGCCAGTGCTGACTGGTGATCATACCCAGGCAGCGACCGTGCGCCGACGCACGGCCATTCTACCTCGAGGGAGGGACGATGGAGTATCTCATCCCGCTGATGCCGTTACTCCCTGCGCTACCGATCGCCGTTGCCGCCATCGTGATCGCCCGGATGTGGTCCCGCCGACGGGATGTTCCCCTGGCGGGCCTCGAGGCTCAGAACGACGAGTTACGCGCGGAGCTCGGGGCCATGCGGGACGAGCTCCGCGAGACCCAGGAGCGCCTGGACTTTGCGGAGCGCGTGCTCGCGCAGCAGCGGCGTACGGACGCGCTTCCGCCTGCGGTCGAGCCGCGCGGCAGTGAGCCCGGGTGACCAGCATCTATGGAGGGCAGTCGCGGGTGGTGTGGGACGAGGAGGGCCTGCGCTCGTGGGACTGGCGGGGGTGAGGTCAACTGCGGTGGCTTGAGGTGACTCGGGCCGAAGTGCGGCAGATCCCGGGGGGGAGGCGCTCATCCTGTGGCGGCATGACCGGCGCTTGCGCCTTACCTATGCCCACTTCAAGGATCCGAGGCTCGCGTCGGCGTTCGTCGCCGAGCGCCTGCCTCCGGCCATGCGCGGGTTGGTGTCGGCCGCCTGACGCTCTGGGCGCCTGTCCTCAGGAGGCCGCGGGGCTCCGGGCGCGGCGCCGTCGTTCCGTGTGCGTCAGCGCGCGCACCGATTGCAGCAGTCCGTCCACATTGAAGGGCCCCGACAGGGCCTCGTCGAGGTGGAGGACGGGGATACCGGGGAAGGCGGCGCTTGCCCGCGCCACGATTTCCTCGCCGCTGAGATCGGGGAGGTAGGTGTTGACGAGGATCAGCGCGATGGGGGTGCGGGCGAGCCCTTCGAAATCCGCCTCACCCTGCTCGGCGGTCACCGCCCACAGGCCCTCGCTCGCCAACAGCCGGGCGACCATGTGGCGGATCAGGGGCTCGTCGGTCACGACGAGTATGCACGGCATCTGGAGCTTGCCCATGCGGTTACCGGGCTGGGGCTGGCGTCGAGATCTCGAGGCCGGTCGAGCCACTATATGGAGGGGCGGTCGAGCGGGCAACAGGGCCGTTTGACCTATGCGTATGACTCCCAGGAAAATTCATCGCCGGCCGGACGCCGACCCGCGGAAAGGCGTCGAGAAGTATGGGAAAGCGACCTTCGCCGACCCGGTCAACAAGAAGTACCCGATCGACACGCCCGGCCGGATCAAGGCCGCCTGGGCCTACATCCACCAGCCCCTGAACGCGGGCAAATACACGGACGAGGAGGTCCGGACCATCAAGATCCGGATCCGGCGGGCGGCGAAGGCGCGGAAGGTGGCGCTGCCGGACCCGGATGCGTTCGTGGAGCTGATGGCTCGCGTGCGAAAGCGGAAGAAGAAGGAGTAGACCCCGCCCTTGCTGCTTTCGGCCAGGTGGTGGTGCACGCTGGTGCCGGGGCGACAGTGGCGTGGTTGATGTGGCGGCTGAGGAGGCGCCGGCGCCGTAGGCGGTGCCGGCGATCGAGTCGCGGCTGCCGCTGGAGGGGAGCTGATGTCGTTCTACGTCGACGAGGTGCTGGTGGTGACGTGGGCGACGCTCAGGGACCTGGATTTCCGGAGGGGTCGAGCGTGACGCTGATCGTGCGGGGGCGCGGGCTGATCCCTCGGGGGTGGGCGGTGCTGCGGGGCGGGGCATCACGTGTATGTGCTGGCACAGGCGGAGGATAAGCCGCTCATACACATCGGTGCGCCAATACTCGCCCGCATTCACTAACAATTCATCAACGATTGGCGAAGCACGGTGATTAGGCCGTTGACGCTCCGTTGTACGAGCAGCATAATATGGGTCGACACCCTTGACGCGAGCGCTCATGACACTCCGACACCACCTTCGCTGCATGGGACAGCCCGCGCTGTTCGCCCCAAACGGTGATCCGATTCGGTTTCGGACCAAGAAGCACCTGGCGTTATTGGTGTACTTGGCCGTTGAGGGACTGCGCTGTCACCGTCGAGATCGATTGGCGGAATTACTGTGGCCCAAGGCCGCGACCGCAGAAGCGCGACACTCGCTCGCCACCGCGTTGTCCATTCTACGTCCGGTATTAGGCCTCCATGCGCTAACCACTACTCGTGAGCACGTATCTCTCGACCGCGATCGCCTTTCTCTGGACCTCGAACGACTGACATCCAAGGACATCCAAGGCTGCGAGACGTCGGCGACCTTGGATGTCGCTCCCTTCCTCGAGGGCTTCGACATCCCGGATGCCCCAGAGTTTGCTATGTGGAAGGACCGACAGAAGGCGCGTCTGCTTCCGGCAGTAAAGGACGCTCTTCTTGTCCTGATGCATAGGTACCGAAGGAGCGGCGAGTCGCACCTGGTCGAGCAGTTGGCGGAGCGGATGCTGTCACTCGATGAGTTCAGTGAAGAAGCTGTGGCCGCGCAAATGGAGGCTCGGGCACTGGCGGGCGATCGCTTAATGGCGCTCAAACTCTTCGAGGACTGGAAGGCAAGGCTAAACGGCGAGTTGGGAGCAGCTCCATCCGCTTCAGTCGAACAAATGGCGGCGCGGTTACGGCGCGGCGGTTGGGGAGCCGACGTCAACGACATCCCCACGCTTCCGCTGGAACATGCTCGGGAGAGACCGTTCGTTGGACGAGCCAAGGAGTACAGACTTCTGTATGAGACCTGGCTTCACTCCAAGCAGGGAAGACCTATCCATTCGCTTATCCTGGGCGATTCAGGCGTCGGCAAGACGACCTTAGTCGAACGCTTTACGACGGTTGCGACATTGGAGGGTGCATCCGTTTCGAAGGTTCAGTCCTACGATCTCGAGCGAGGGATTCCGTTCGCGACTCTTAGCGGCCTGATTGCCGGCCTTCTGGACAAGCCAGGCGCGTCGGCTACGCCGCCCGAAGCCTTGGCCGACCTCGCTCGAATAGCGCCGGAAGTCAGTCGACGCTTTTCATGCCTGCCCACTCCGCAGGATGCCCAAGGTGAAGCCGCGCGGATACGGCTTACCGAGGCATTCCAGCAACTGCTACAAGCAGTGACAGAGGAGCACCCTGCGATTCTCGTGGTGGACGACTTGCATTTGGCCGACGAGCCGAGTCTAGCGGTCATTCACCTTGTCCTGCGACGCGCAGCTAGCCAGCGCGTCATCGCGTTATTCACAGGTCGTCCAGCCGAGTTCTGCAGGTCCACTCAGGCCACTATTCTGCGGGAGAGCCTCAATCGCCTAGGGAGTCAAGAGGTTCTTCTGGCCCCACTCCCGAAAGAACAGGGCCTTGAACTTCTCAGATCGCTATTGCAGTCCGGGGAGGCTCAGCCAAGCGCTGCAGAGGAGGCTGACTTACTGAGAGCCAGCGGCGGCTTGCCAATGGCTCTTGAACTCCTAGTTCAGGACTGGCGCAAGAATGGCAGGAGTTCAATCGCCTTGGCACTTGACGCAATGACAGCTGACCTCGTAGCAGGCGCGGACCTAATAGATGCATTCGGGCCCATCCTGTTACGCCTAACCGGCAATCTCGAACCTGCTGCGAAACGAGCGCTTGACTTGGCCTCAGTACTAGGTCGCAGGCTAAATGATCTGCCGATGTACCAGGTGATCGATCTCAGTATGAGCCAAACCATGGTTGCCCTTGGCCAGCTTGCAGACATGCGAGTGCTTCGTGACGGCATCGATCGCTTGGAATTTTCCAATGAGTTGATCCGCGCACACGTTTACTCTTTCGATTCCAACCTCCGTCCGGAGAGCGCTGCACGCATCCGTTGCTGAGAGACTCTGCCACCGTGGGGACGGCGACGCCTCCCCCTCACATCTGGAGCTCGCGTGGCACACGATGCGGGGTGGCCGCTTGTCCGATGCAATCGCCCATCTGCTGGAAGGTGCGCGCGAGGCAATGCGATTCGGTGCTCCCCAGAGCGCGGAGAGAGCGCTCGCGAGCGCTATGCCGTCGTTACGCGCAGAGGACCAAGTGGAGGCAATGTTTCTCCTTGTGGAGGCTCTGCAGGAACAAGGCCGCTGGCTTGACTCCCTAAGTGTGTGTCGCGCACTCGAGGAGATCGTTGATGATCGCCGACGTCAGGAGGCATTGGCCCTGGCGTCTCTAGCCAAGTCGTACCTAGGGGGTTCCTACTCGCGGGAGTTGCTTCAGCTCTTGCCGACCCTCAAAGACACCATTCGCTCCTGTCCGCACATTGCGAGCCGAATTCGAGCAGCCGGGGCAGCGGCCCAAGGAATCGTACTTCTAAGAGATCGCGCTCTCGGGGAGGAACTATTGAGCCTTGTTTGCGAGATTCCAACTTCCAACCTTGACATCGATTCTCAAAGTCAGCTTTGCCTGGCGCGAGCCATGCTTCTCTATCAAGCCGGCCGAACGGAGGACTCATTCGAGCAGGCAGACCTTGAATGGAAACAATTACAGCGTAGAGGCATCGCCAACACCGTGGCCGTCCAGCTTCAGATCGGATTAGGCGTTCTGCGATCCCTCCAAGGAAAGTACGAGCAGTCCACTTTGCACTATGAATTCGCGCTTCGCGCCGCGGAAAGGCTGGGGAACGACAGCCTTGCCAGCCGGATAGGGGCCAACCTCGCCTTGGCATACGGCAGGCTCGGCCGATTCGACGATCAGCTCGCTTGCGCTGAAGCTGCTCCAAGCGTTGTTGACAGTGAGCTCAATCCCTGGCGAGACATTCAATTGACATTCTCGAAAGCCTTTGCGCATGCGATGAATCGTAGAGTGGCCGAGGCCAAGAGTGCCATCGAGGGCCTTGAAGCGCGCCTAGGACGTAACCTTGAGAGTTCCTTCAAGCAACGGTGGCTGCTTTGGAAGGCGGACGTGTTGATGGTATCTGGCTTGAAGGCTGAGGCCAAGTTGGCGGCCACTGGCGCGATTGAGGAGCATGACTTCAGGTTGGAAGCGCGCGAGTTTGCCGGACCATTCGCTCGTTGGGTGGCTATCGTCGGGCGGGGGCACCGCCTGGAAGCGAGGGCCCGAGATGTACTCGACGATCTGGAAAAACGCTTACCTGACTTCGATGCGATGGATCGATTGGAGATACTTTGCGGAGTTACCTACGTTGACTCAGGGACCGCCTACAAGTATCGGCGAAGGATCGCCGAGATGCTCCAATCACTGCCAAGTTGCACGGCAACCAACCTTCGCCTGCTCGGGATGGTCATAGACCTATAACCAACACCTGAATTAAGTGACATCCCGGGCGCTGAGTCCCCTGCGGACTACGGAGCTCCACGACCTCCCCGGTTATCCCCGATTCTGAACCAAGTCCCCGGCAACCAGCGGCGGTGACAACGAGGGCCAGAGAGGTTGGTCCAATGCCCAGTCATGCCCCACGAATCTTCCAGAGACTCTGACCTGGCCAACTCACTCGGCGGGACCGAGGTACGCGGTCTCTGTCAAATGCCTCGGGGCTGGCCCCAGCAATCAACCTCCTCACAGCCACTGAGCCAATTGCAACCTCCGCAATCTCTGGATCGAACTGTGTTCCCTTGCATTTCTGCAATTCCGCGACCACAATCTCCAGCGCAAGCCGTCTCTGCGATACGGACGGTCCGTGGTCATTGCGTCGATTGTATCGGAAATGAGAATGATGCGCGAGGCGAGCGGGATACTCTTGCCCGAAAGCCCACCGGGGTACCCCTGTCCATCCCAGCGTTCGTGATGATGCCGGACAGAGTCCTGAATGAAACCCCGAAACTTAGATATGATGCCGACGAGCTCTGCGCTTCTGGTCGAATGTGTTTGCATGAGCGCAGTCTCTTCTTCCGTAAGGCGGCCCTCTTTCGCGGAGCAGAGGCGCAAATTCCTCGTGAATCTTGCCGACGTCATGAAGCAGTGCCGCCGTCTCGACTTGCTCAATTTCCTTCGCCGGATAAGCCCAAGCTCGACTGCAATGGCTCGGGAAAGCTCGCTGACGCGGACTGAGTGACCGGATGTATATGGATCTCGGGCTTCGATGGCTTTGACCATCAACTGGAGGAGTTCCTGACCGCTGTCCTGAAGTTGATGATAGAGTCCGTACACATGCCGAATCGCAACCACTGGCAGAATTACGCCTATCAGACCGATCGGACCAAAACCGATCCAACGCTCGACGGACGTGTAAAGCCAAGCGACAAGAACCGAGGCTATGCTTGCCCCGAGATCGTACCCCAGTACGCCACGGGTGTTCAAGCTCCAAACCTCTCGGAAGGCTCGATCCGAGCTGATGGAGACAACAGCGCTTACAAGCGCTGAATTGACCAAGAAGTACAGCGACGCAAAGACAAAGAAGAGCCCGAGGTCGCGCTGCAACATGTCAGAAGAGAGCGTCACCCCGGCAGCCAGGTAAGCTGGAGGCAGTTTTCCGCCGAGTGACGTGTAGACTAGGGTAGCGCCGACGACAGAGACGATTCTCTGAGCGACGTTAAAGATGATCTTCACGACCTTGTTTCCGCGTGCAAGCTCGCCAAGGAGCGTGGACACACCAGCTACAAGGCCACCCCACAGGCTGCCGAACAGCAAGGCAGCGCCAATGTGCATGATGAAGGATGTGGAACCCTTCGCCGACACGGAGCTGTGTATTTAGCTGTCTCGAGGACAAAGTCGCGACGATGACGAAAGCTGCCGAATGCCCACCAGCCGGGAAACGGGAGGGAGTACCCTTGGCAATGCACGCCAAGTACCACGGCAACGACCGTGACACTTGCGACGAAGAAGTAGGTACGGTGCGCGCGAGTCATTCTTAGAATGGAGTCAAGGATTGGGGATCCAGGTCCTGCCTCAGGCTGTTTAGCCCCAGGTCTGGCCTTCACTCTTGCCAAACAAACCAGCAATCATGTTGGCAAACGATACGAGCAGGCTGACTTTTAACATGAGCGTCTCCCCAGAGAAGAATTCCGAAAACCATCAGGGATAAAGGCAAGCCTCGCTACGGCTCACCGACGCTCCGCTCGTTTTTTTTGTATCCGCTAGTCTCCGCTGTACTAACTACCCAGACCTACCTACGAAGACCGGGATCCCCTGTAACCCTTGTGTCCTTTCTCGTTGTTGGGTTGGCGTACACCCGCGCGCCCAGCCCCGACCACCCTCCTGATGCAACGGGCGCACTCACGATGCGCCCACGACATGCGTGTCTGCCCCACTATCGGTCTGGTAGGCGCCAGGCCTGAGCCGCGCCCCCGTCGATCGCTCGTTTCTGTTGATCAGTTGGTCCTGCGTGCTGCCCCTGCCCCGCTCAGCCCGGCCGGCGGGCCTCCGTCCAGCGGTTCGTGGCGTCCAGCACCGCGAATACCGCCGCCCGCTCCGCGCTCTCCTTGATCTCCGACGTCCCCGTCATCAGGATCGTCTCCCGCCCCCCCAGCCCCTGCACCGCCACGAAGGCGAACTCGCGGTCGAACGCCTCCACGATCTTGGCCCCCTCCAGCGCGATCGAGCTCTCCGTCAGCAGCCGGTCCAGCACCGACACCGCGGCCTTGGCCGCGCCCTCCACCCGGCTCCGGGGCGTGTCGCTGGTCTCCTCCTCCGCCGTCTCCGTCACCCCCCGGTACGACAGCGTCACCGCGATCGCGATCCGGTGCGGCCGCCGCCCCGGCGCCACCGCCAGGTTCTCGAACAGCAGCGTCCGCTGCAGCACCCGGTCCCGTACCGAGTCCTTCTCCAGCGCCTCGATCGGCTTCACCTCGGCCGTCTGCGCGATGCTGATCTTCCGGTGGTCGATCTTGAGCCCGAGCTGCGCCAGCAGCGCGCTCTCGATGTTCCGCACCAGCTGCTTGGGCTGCAGTCCCGCGTGCGCCAATATGTGGACCTCGCTGACCTCGCCCAGCGGGGTGGTGACCACCCGCGCCGAGAGAATGCCCTCGAGACTGGTCAACAGGTTCTCCGCGCGCCTGACGCCCCAGGGATCCGGCGCGCTCTCCGGGGCGGGACGACCCGGGACGGGCGGCTGCGGCTGGGACGGCTGGCGGGGACTGAATCCGGTCACGATATGGTTCGTCCTTTCACCCTCACCTGCGTGCGCTCAGGAGGTACCCTCATGCCACGGCGTTCCGGCCCGCGGCCTTGGCGCGATAGAGCGCCCGGTCGGCGCTCACCAGCAGATCGCCCTCCGACGGCTCGTCCGGATCGAACTCGGCGAGCCCGATGCTCACGGTGATCAGCCCCGGCGGATAGCCCAGCCGCCGCCCGATGCCCTCGATTCCCGCGCGGAGCGCCTCCGCCACCCGGGCGCCGCCCTGCAGGTCGGTGCGCGTGAGGATCACCACGAACTCGTCGCCCCCGTACCGGGCCGCCACGTCCGAGGCGCGGACCGCGTTCCGGATCTCGCCCGCCACCGCGCGCAGGATCTCGTTGCCCGCCTCGTGGCCGTACTGGTCGTTCACTTCCTTGAACCGGTCCAGGTCCAGGAACAGCACCGCGAACCCCTCGGCGCTGCGCTTGCCGCGCTCCACCTCGAACGCCAGCCGGTCCCGCAGCACCCGGTAGGTCGAGAGGCCGGTCATGGTGTCCACGGCCGCGGCGCGCTGCGCCTCGTCCGCCCGGCGCTCCTGGTACGGGGTGCACTGGCGCATCGACGCCCGCCCCAGCGCCGCCGCCTCCGCGAACCGCTTGCAGGTCTCGAACCCGCACGCCCGGCAGTCCCACGGGCGTCCGTTCGGGCCCAGGCCGATCGAGGCCAGGATCCCGGCCACCGCCTCGGGATCCGGCACCGGCCGCCGGGGCTTGAAGGCGAAGACCGCCCCGATGCTCGCCACCACCGTCCCGTCCACCACCGGCTGCCGGCTCCGCGGCGGCTCGATGCTGGCCAGCAGCTCGCGCCGCCAGTACAGCTCCTCGGTGGGCCCGCTCAGCGGGTGGTCCAGCGCCCCTTCGGTCGACAGGATGTCGACGAAGCCGAGGTCGAGCCGGTCCACCGCCACCGCCCGGGCCACGGCCGGGAGCGCGTCCAGGCCGCGGATCTTCCGGAACCGCCGGCTCGAGTAGCGCGACTCCTCCAGCAGGGCCAGCGGCAGCCCGCCCGCCGCACTCAGGTGCCGCCGCCGCTCCTCCGGCACCCGGTGGAAGAAGGTGGGCTGCGTCAGCACGCTCACCCCGCGGATGCGGAACAACTGGTCGAGATCGCCGTACGTGATGGCTGCGTCGAGATCGGGGGCCGCGACCGGCGGGCACACGCCCGCGAACGCGATCTTGAGCCCCGGCCCGTGCTGCGCTCGCAGGTATCGGGCCTCCGCCACCGCCGGGGAGGCCACCGGCGCCAGGTACGGCAGGAGCTCGGGGTACTGGGTCCGGACCGTCTCCACCACCACCGGATCGGTGGAGCGGATCAGGGTGCCCCACGGCTCCTCTTCCCACAGCTTAAGGTATTCCGCCGCAACCAGTTCGTCCCCGATGACGCCGCGGGTGACGGCCCGGAAGCCGGCCTCGTAGCAGGCGTTGATCAGCTGCTCGGGCGTGGCCGGGTAGAAGTGCGCCACCGACTCCGGGCTGAGGATGAGTACCCCCTCCCCGGACGCCGCGATGGCAAGAGCCCGGCCGATCTCGCCGTTTACGTTGACCGCGCCGTGCGGGCAGGCCGGCAGACACTGCCCGCAGCGGATGCAGGCCTCGTCCACGACCTGCAGCAGCAACGGCTCCTCGCCCGCCACGGCAATGGCGTCCGTCGGGCAAACCCGGACGCAAGCCAGGCAGGCGACACAGTGCTCGGCGTCGATGACGAAATTCAATGGACCTGACCGGTCAGGGCGGGTGGGACATCTGCAATTTGACGGCCCACTTACCAACTGTCAATGGCTCGAAAGGTGCAAAACAATGATACACCAGAACTTAGGCGGCGTCACGTTTTCTTGCAGTCCGAGCTAAATCATTCCAGATGATAGGCTTTGATTTTCCGGTACAGGGTGCGCTCCCCGATCCCGAGCACCTCGGCCGCCCGGCGCCGGTTCCCCCGGTATTCCCTGAGGGCCGCCTCGATGGCCGCCTTCTCCACGTCGGCCATGGTCATGCCGCTCCGGTAGACCACGTCCTGGTGGTCCCCGTTCCCGTCGGTCAGGACGTCGGCCACGCTGGTGTGGTCGCCCAGCTCGATGACCTGGACCCGCTGGGGGTGCTCGTCCAGCCGCCGGCGGAGCTCCTCCACCTGGAGCTTGAGGTCGAGCAGGCTCCGGAGGATGAACTCCAGCTCCTGCCCGCCCGGCATGTCGCGCCCGAGGCCGGCGCCGGCCAGCCGCACCGGCAGCAGGCTGGGCCCGTCGAGGATGTCCGGCGGGATGTCGGCCGCGCGGATCTCGGCGCCCGGGGCCAGCACCACCATCGACTCGATCAGGTTCCGGAGCTGGCGGACGTTGCCCGGCCAGGGGGCGCTCACCAGCCGCTGCATGGCCTCCGGCATGATGCCGCGGAAGGTGCGGTCGTGCTCGCGGGCCAGCTCGCGGATGAACCGGCGCACCAGCAGCGGGATGTCCTCCCGCCGCTCGCGCAGCGGCGGCAGGTAGATGTTGAGGACGTTGAGCCGGTAGTAGAGGTCGTCGCGGAACTCGCCCAGGGCGACGGCGTCCCGGATCGGGCGGTTGGTGGCGGCCAGCACGCGCACGTCCACCTTGATCGGCTGGACGCCGCCCACCCGGAAGAAGGTGCGGCTCTCGAGCACGCGGAGCAGCTTCACCTGCGTCGACGGCGGGATCTCGCCGATCTCGTCGAGGAAGATGGTCCCCGTGTCCGCCAGCTCGAAGCGGCCGAGCCGCCGCTCGGCGGCGCCGGTGAAGGCGCCCTTCTCGTGGCCGAAGAGCTCGCTCTCGAGCAGGGTGTCGGGCAGCGCCGCGCAGTTGACGGCGATGAACGGCTTGCCCCGGCGGGGCGAGAGGTCGTGGATGGCCTTGGCCACCAGCTCCTTGCCGGTGCCGCTCTCGCCCTGGATCAGCACGGTGCTCGAGACCGGCGCCATCTGCTCGATCTTGACCAGCACTTCCTGGATCGGCGCGCTCTCGCCCGAGATGCCGGTGCGCTCCTGCAGCTTCCGGCGCTCGATCAGCCGGCGCGCGGTGGCCACGGCGTCGTCGGGCGACACCGGCTTCATCATGGTCTCGGTGGCGCCGAGCCGGGCGACCCGCTCGGCCCGCTCCGAATCCGTAGGCTCGAGCAGGGCGAGGGTGCTGACCTCCGCGTCGCGCGCGAGGGCGGCGAGCTGGAGCGCGTGCGGCTCGTGGATGGCGCCGGTGAGGATGACCAGCTCGGGATTCTCGCGCCGCAGGCTGCCGCGCACGTCGTCGAGCGAGGAGAACATCGCGGTCGAGTAGCCCGCCGCCTCGAAGGCCGCGTTGAGCGGCACGGCGGTGGACAGGTCGTCCATGGTGATCAGGATGCGGGCGGGCATGGGGGGAAACTAACCGGCGGGCCGCGGCGCGCGAAGCGAGGGGAGAATTGAGAGCCGCCGCATGCGGCGGCCGCGGGACCGAGACGGGGAGAGGAAGCTATGACGGACGAATCGGAGTCGCCTGTAACTCCGGCTCTGTCGGAGCGGCTAGCTGCTCCAACCGGCCACCGAACCGGCCAAATAGAGCAATATTCAATGGAGGATTGAGATCATAAACACTTGACAATAGACGTATTACAGACGTAACTTTCCGGCCAATCAACCGGCCATCTTACCGTGTCCCTGCCGCTGATCGAACCCCTGATCCCAGAGAGTCAGCCGCTGCGCGAGCAGGCGGCCGGGCTCTTCTCCAGCGCGGCCGGGCTGGGGCGGCACCTCCATCCGCTCACCCTCCGGGCGGTGGCCGAATTGCTCCGGACCGTGAACTGCTACTACTCCAATCTGATCGAGGGGCACAACACCCACCCGGTCCAGATCGAGAGGGCGATGCGCCAGGAGTACGCGCCGGATTCCCATCTGCGCGATCTCCAGCTCGAGGCCATCGCCCACATCGCGGTGCAGCGGCTGGCGGAGGGGCGGCTGGAGGAGGAGCCTGGCCTCAACGTCTGCGCGCCGGACTTCGTCTGCTGGCTGCATCACGAGTTCTACGTCCGCCTGCCGGACCGCCTGCGGATCGTCAGGGACCCGGAAGGTGGCCGGGAAATCATGGTCGAGCCCGGGATGATCCGGGACTACGACGTGCGCGTCGGAGACCACATTGCGCCGCCGTCCGACGATGTTCCCCGCCTGCTCGAACGTCTCGCAGCCGTGCTCGATCCCGCGAACCGCTCGCCCGTCGAGGCGCTGGCCGTTTCCGGGGCAGTGCATCACCGGCTCCTCTGGATCCATCCGTTCGGGGACGGAAACGGCCGAGTCGTGCGGCTGCTCTCCGACGCCTACCTGCGCCGGATCGGGGTCGGCGGCGCCGGTCTCTGGACGGTCGCTCGCGGGCTGGCCCGGCGCCGGGACGAGTACAAGCAGCGGCTGGCCGCCGCGGACGCGGGACGCTGGGACGCCTACGATGGCCGGGGAGCCCGATCGAACCGGGCGCTGGTCGAGTTCTCCGAGTTCTTCCTGGCCGTGTGTCAGGACCAGCTCCAGTACATGGGCGGCCTGCTGGAGATCGACGGGCTCGCGGAGCGGGTGCGCGGATACTGCAAGGCGCGGGAAGCCGGCGCCATCACCGATCCCGAAGGATTGGCCGGCCGGGAGAAGTTCACACCGGGGATGACCCGGCTCCTCATCGCCCTGATCTATCGTGGCGAGTTGCCCCGCGCGGAGGTGCCCGACGTGGCCGGCACGCCACAACGAACCGCACGGCGCTTCGTGCAGCGGCTGGTGGATGAGGGATTCGTGGCCGCAGAGACCCATCGGGCGCCGATCCAGCTCAGGATCCCCGCGCACGCGGCCCCGTTCGTGTTCCCAGGGCTGTACGCGGTGGCCTGACAAATCCATTTGTGAGCTTGCCGGACCGGCCCCAGGACATCGAGTACAGCATCCTGTACGGCGGTGATGCGCTTGCGGTACCACCCCTGGCTGGCGGTCGCGGCGGATCCTCGAGTCTCAGAGTCTCAGCAGTCTCTGAGACTGGGTGAGACTGTCTCACCCCGCTGCACTGTTCACTTTCGCACAAGTGCCGCAGCACCAATCCGATCCGATCCCTCAGCCGGCCGGCACGACCCCTGCCTTCCCCACGCGGCATCCTCCTCTCGAGAGCCGCCCGTGTCGCACCGCCGCGTCTGGTTGGTCCTGCTCC
The DNA here is from genome assembly GCA_963815515.1 of uncultured Gemmatimonadales bacterium. Taxonomy (GTDB): domain Bacteria; phylum Gemmatimonadota; class Gemmatimonadetes; order Gemmatimonadales; family GWC2-71-9; genus CAVVWJ01. The sequence continues at coordinate 594,582 of CAWFGP010000003.1, read as the reverse complement.
TCAGCACCCTCGCCCTCGCCGGACGTCTCGCCGCGCAGATCGGCCCACTCGCGCCCGGTGGCCCGGAAGTCACGCCCGACGGCGGGACGGTCTCGGTCACGCGATATTCGTTCGGCAACACCGCAACGTTTGCGGTGCTGAACAACTCGGCCATCACGCGGACGTTTACCCTCACGTGCTCGGCGACGAGCGCCGTGACGTGCGAAAGCGTGACGCCGGCCAGCCTGACGTTGCTAGCCGGAGAATCGGACGGTGCCAGCGTGAAGTTCTCCGCCGGCAACGCGACCAAGCAACGGCTCGTGCTCACCGCGTCGGGGAGCGGGGTCGATACCGGCTACGTCAGCGTGAGCATGGTGGCCCCGGTCGGTGTGTCGGTCACACCCGATCTGGCGCCGGTTCAACGGACGGCGAACACTACGGGGCACAGCCAGGTCTTCACGATCACCAACACCAGCGGCGTCTCGAAGACCTACACGCTCACGCATGGCAGTCTCGGGAACGTGACGACCACGGGCATCACCCCGGGGAGCCTCACTCTGGCGGCGGCGGCGGCAGACACGGCCATCGTGACCTACAACGTCGGGAGCATGGGTACGGGCAAGGTCATTCTCACGGCGACGGCGACAGGCGCCAAGGACCAGGGCAGTGCCGCCGTCACCATCACCAACTCCGCGCCGACCGTCACGCTCGTCGTCCCCACCGGCACCTCCCGCGCGGTCGTCCGCACCCGGCAGCCTATCCTTCGCGCCACCTTTCTGCGCGCCTCGGATCCCCTGGACACGGCGGCCACCGTGCTCACATGGCGTGGGGAGAACGTGACCGCCCTGGCCCGGCAGAGCCGCGGCCTCGTGGAGTGGGAAGTGGATTCCACGCGGTGGCTCGCGGTCGGGGACTCCGCCCTGGCAGCAGTCACGGCCTGCACGATCAATGGTCCCTGCACGACGGTGACGCGATGGGTCGTCCTGCCGAACGACCAGACACCGGTGATGGGCTTCACGGGCGTGCCGATGGAGGCCCTCGGCAGTGGCTTCAATGCGCCGTTCGGGCCAGGCCTCGGCGTGAGCGGGGCGGACGTGGAAGCCGGCTTCAGCATTCCGAGCTACGTCTCGCTGGGGACACCCCGGAGCGCGGGCCTCGCCTACTCCACCCGGCAGTCCTATCCGCGCGCGCTCGTGCCCGTCGACCTCGAGCTCCCGTGGCCGGCCGGCACGCCGGACCAGATCGCGATCAGGCTGTTCGATGGCGCCGTGAAGCTCGACTCGCTCGTGTTGGGAAGCCCGACCTGTGCCACCGGAGCGGTCAAGCGCTGCCGAGTGGTGCTCCAGGGGGACTTCGCGGCGAGCACGTTCAGCGCGCCCACCCGCAAGTGGCTCACCGTGGAGGCGGCGGTCACCTCGGGGGCGACCGTCAAGACGAGCACCGACTCGGTCGAGGTGGTCCTGGTGGATCGGCGCACCACGCGCTACGGCTCGGGCTGGTGGCCGGCCGGCGTGCTGCAGCTCGCGGCCGGCGGCGCGGATCGCGTGCTGGTCGGCGCATCCGGGACCGCCACGGTGTACCGGGGCAACGGCGATAGCCTATACATCGCGCCGCCGGGCAATTACACCGTCCTGAAGAAGACGGCCACAGGATGGGAGCTCGCTCCCCGCGGCAGCCTGGCGAAGCTGGTCTTCGACGCTACCGGCCGTCTGGTGGCGTCGGTGGATCAGAACAGCAACCGCGACTCCGTGACGTACAGCGGATCGACCGATCAGGTCACCGCCTTCATCGATCCAGTTGGTCGGTCGATCACGCTCACCTACGTGAGCGGCAAGCTCACGACGTTCACCGACCCCGGGGGCCGGCAGAGCACGGTCACGATCAACGGGACGACCAATCAGCTCACGGCCGACTCGTCGAGCTCACCGGACAACCGAGGCGACCGGACCACCTTCGTGTACCGCACCTACCCGGGCACGCAGACGGTCGTGTTGCTCACGCGCATCGGCGTGATCCTCGATACGACGATCGTGACGTATGACTCGGCCTTCACGCGGCGGCCGACCCGCGTGCGGCTGCCGCAGGTCGCGGACGAGATGGGCACCACCGTCAACCCCGTCATCAACTACACCGCCTACGAACGACAGGGCTTCGGCAGCCTGCGCTCGCTCGACAGCGTCTATGTGGAGCTCAAGGACCCTCGAAACAACTGGACGCGCTCGCTGCTCAACCGCTGGGGCCAGGCACGGAAGACCTGGGATGCCTTGGGTCTGATTACCAAGAGCGAGTTCGACCCGGATGGGATGGTCCGCTGGTCGGAGGGCAAGAATGGCGATTCGAGCCGGGTCTACCGCGACTACGACGCGCTCCGCCGCCTCGCGCGCTCCTGGATCACTCGAGGCGGCGACATGCTCCGGCTGGACAGCCTGGTCTACGATTCCAACCATCGGGTCGTGAAGCGGATCGACGCGCGAGGCAAGGTGGACAGCCTGACCTACGACAGCCGGGGCAACCTGACCGAAACCCGGGACGCCGCCGGCAACGTCACGCGCATGACGTATCGGGCCAGCGATGGCCTGGTGACCTCCACGCAGGCGCCCGGGGAGACGGCCTCCACGCTGTTCAGCTATGAGACGACGTGGAAGAACCTCTGGCAGGTGACCGACCCCGCCGGCACGGTGCTGGTCACGAACGCGTACGACAATCTCGGCCGCGTGATCACCGCGGACCGCAAGCTCCGGGTCAAGAAGACGAGCACGACGACCCAGTGGCAGTGGCGCCGGGTCCTCTCGTATTACAACGCCGCCGGCCAGACCGACTCGACGATTCTGATCCGGACCGCGGACTGCGCCGACCCGTGCACCACGCCCACCTGGCCCAGCCGCCCGTTCCCTACGTCGCAGGCACAGTGGGTCAAGTGGTCGTTCGACCGGGCGGGACGCGACTCGATCCGCACCAACAGTCAGGGGACGAAGATGTGGTCGCTGTACGACCGGCTTGGCCGGGTCGTGAGCCGGCGGCCCTGGACCGACTCGGTGGCGGTGGTGGACTCGTTCGCCTACGACGTGGCGGGAAACCTGAAGACCGCCCTCACCCGGCGGGGCGATCAGCTCACCGTGAACTACGATTCCCGCAACCGCGACACCCTGACGGTGATCCCGGGTGTGGGCACCCTGCGACGGAGCTTCACCGGCCCGCAGGATCAACTCACGCGGCTGTGGTACGACACGCCGACCGATTCGATCGGGGGCATCAACGGGGAGCTCCGCTGGGGCTTCGACAGCCGCGGGCGGCTCCGAGCCGACACGAGTTACACGGGCTCGACCGCCCGTGCCACCAGCTACACCTACGACACCTACGAGCGGCCGAGCACGATCAGTGATCCCCTGGGCACCTGGACCACGCGCTACGAGACCAGTCGGGGCTATGCCGACACGCTGCTCACCCCGTTTGCCGACAGCCTCACATATACGTACGACGCGCGGTTGCGAGTAATCGGGCCGACCATCCGCAGCAGCGGGCAGCTCCAGACCGTCACGCCGAAGTGGACGGTCACAGGAGGGCTCGACTCCCTGGTGCACACGGTGGGGGCGACCTCCGTCGGGCGCTACGCACGCAAGAGCGTGGATGAGCCGAGCCAGCCCACGGTCGGGCCGGCCTGGGAGGACCGGGCCGGGCTGTGGATCGACTCGCTGACCTACGATGGCTGGGAGCGGGTGACGCAGTGGGACCAGGTGCTGACCAGTGGGGGCAGCGTGAGCGAAGCCTACACATTCGACCGGAACGGGAACCTGAGCACCGGAGCGGCCGCGGGGAACGAGAGCTACCATGCCAAGACGGACCGGCTGCTCTCCCGAACCGATGCCGGCCAGACCAGGACCTACGCCTACGACCGCGCCGGGAACGTCGTCAGCACGACGCGCGCGGGGGTGACGACCACCTATGGCTACGACGCGCTGGACCGGTTGGTCAGCGTGCGACAAGGAACAACGCTGATTGCGAGATACGCCTATGACGTCCTCGGGCGGCGGATCGCCAAGCGGGTCTACAGCACCGCCACGGGCGGCACGGCGGCGTATCTCCGGTTTGCCTATCATGGCGATCAGGTCGCGTTCGAGGCGGACTCGGGTGGCCCGATGGGGCTGCGCTACACGTGGGGGCTCGGGACCGATGATCTCGTGGGGGTGCGGGATGCGGCCGGCACGCAGTACTACGCCGTGCAGGACAAGCTGGGGAGTGTGCGGGCCCTGTACCGCCGCGACGGTGCCTGGCAGATGAATCAGACCTTCGCAGCCTACGGGGCACTGGTGCGGCGGGATACTACCGCGGCGGGTCCCAGCGTGCGCTACGGCTGGACCGGGCGCGAATATGATGCGGAGACCGGCTGGTACTACCTTCGGGCCCGGTACTACGATCCCGGACAGCGCCGTTTTGTCCAGGAGGATCCGATCGGCCTCGCTGGAGGCGCGAATCTGTATGCCTATGTGAACGGTCAGGTGTTCGACCGTCGAGATCCTGATGGCCTTTACATGACGGAAGTCCTCTCCGGGAACGGTGGAGTAGGAGGGGACGATCCGCAACACCTTCCGGACCTTGAATCCTGGACCCGGCGCCGCTCAGTGAACGGCTGGCGCGTCGGGAACGGGTTTGGATTCGCACCACTCCCGGGGACGAGCGGTGGCTCAGGCGGGTTCATGGGCGGACTGAAGGCCGGAGGGGGTGGTGGTAGCGCCGGGAGGCCGCCTTGCGACATCTTGAAGAACCCGAACTGCAACGCGGTTGTGCCGACACCGCAAGCCAAGCAACCTGAACCGAGGCGTACCGTAGGGCAGTGCGTTGCTGAGAATACAGCCCCAGTCCGCCAGGAGGCTGTCGCGTGGGCGGGCGTGGTTGCCGCGGATGCGGTAATCGCCCTCCGAGGCACAGGTGTTCTCGCACGCGCGCAGGGCAATGCTATCATTTCTCAGGCCTTCGGTGCAGGGGAGTCATCTGCCTTCGCGATGCGGGCTGGTGTCGCAAGCATTCCAGCAGGACAGAGCTTCCTCGCAACAGGGGGAGGCCTTATAACCGCCAGCTCGTACTTGGCGGTTACGGTAGGCGGCTTGGCCCTAGGTTATTTCCCTGCGAGCCTGGTGATTTGTGGTCTCAATCCGGAGTATTAGACGATGAGCGACAGAGAGGAGCTATCAGCAAGGGTCCATTTGAGAATTGCCCTAAGTAACGCGCGCATCGCGATGCTCGCGGTCTTCTTGCAAGGGGTGCTAACTGGCTGGGCAACGTCTTTGTGGGGTCGCTCCCCAGTAGGTTTCCTGATCATGACGCTCGGCCCAACTCTATTGGCGGGTTACCTGGGGTGGGCGTACTACCGCACACAGGGCCTCTACAATCACACGGGCTTCGGCCCTCAGACAGATAAGGGCGAATGACCTTGGCGAGCTTCAGTGGTGAAGTTCTGAATCTCTTCTAAGAGTCGTTGAGGCGCGATCCCCCCTCGGCGGTTACACGACCTGCCGCCGGGGAGGTACACTTCAAGAAGCGGGGAAATAGGCGAGAGGCGTTGACCTTCTCCCCGAAAGCTGGAGCACGTAGACTGAGACTCTCCCCCGCGACAATCGATGAGGGCGGTGACCTTCGCGTCCTAGCCCCCACCCTTCCGGACTCGCCAGCCAGGCGCATATTCTCTCGCCACCCCCGTTGACGACCCCGAATCAAGACGCTCGCAAGACTCAGCAGCTGCGGCTGGTGTTCGGCACTTCGTGCGCCATCCAGCAGGTGGCCGCCGACTGCGCCAGGTGCGCGGGAGTGCGCTACCCGCTGCTGATCCTCGGCGCGCGAGGCACGGGGAAGACCGTCGTCGCCCGTCACACCGCAGCGGGCCACGATCGTGGCGACCTGCTCGAGTGCGCGCACCGGGGCACGTTCTTCCTGGACGATCTGGCGCTGGCATCGGCCAGGGTGCAGCAGATCCTCCTCCACCTGCTGGACGACGGCTTGATCCGCAGGGTGGGCGATACCCGAGCCCGGCCGGGGTGCGGCCGGTGGAGAAGGGTGCGGCGAGCGTGGTGTGGGCGGCCACTCCGTGATTTCAACCCTCGCTCCTGCCCCGCCCACCGTCATCCGCGTCCCGCCCCTCGCCGATAGACGCGACTATCGGCGGCGGTTGCGCCGCAGGGCGGCTGCCCAGCCAGGAGCGCTTCGCGCACACCACCCTTCCGCAAACCCCAACCGCGGGTATATTCGCCGCGTCCCCCCCTCACATATTTCGGTCCACCTCGGAACCTATGCCCCGGCAGCCCGGTCCACGGCTTGGCGACTCGCCTGCCATGAGGAAGGTACTGTTCGCGATCACCTGCTTCGCGCCTACCGCCGACCCGATCATCATCCTCGGCCAGCGCGGATCCGGCAAGACATGGATGGCCGAGCGGATTCATGAGGCTTCCGGCCGGCCGGGACGGTTCATCGAGCGGTCGATGCCCACCATTCAGAAGGACATGGAGGCCGTCACCTTTACCGGCCATGCGCGCGGGTCCTTCACGGGCGCGCACGAGGACCGGGCCGGGCTGCTCGAGCAAGCGCACGGTGGCACGCTGTTTCTGGACGAGTTCGGCCTCGCCACGGATGAGGTCCAACGGGTACTCCTGCGCTTTCTGGAGAAGCGCTCGGTCGAGCGGTTCGGCGAGAGCCGCGAGCGGACTATCGATGTCCGCCTGGTCGTCGCCACCAACGAGGACCTCGATGCACGCGTGGCCCAGGGCACGTTTCGAGCGGACCTGCACGATCGGCTGGGTTATATGGTGCTGCGGATACCACCGCTCGCCGAGCGCCGGGAGGAAATCCTGCCCCTGGCGTATGAATTCCTTGCGGCCGCGGCTGAGGACTGGAAGCTGCGCACACGGCCGACCATGCGCGCACGACCGACCATGTCTGACGCGCTCAAGAAATTCCTCGTGTCGGCACCGTGGCCGGGCAACGTGCGGCAGCTAAGATTGGTGTTGCGCACCGCGCTCGCGTTCGCCTCACTCGGGCGGAGCTCCACTCAGGTCGACCTGGAGGACCTGCCTCCGGAGTTCGTGGCGCGGTTAGGTGAGCGCCCGCGCGAGGCCTACCTCGACGCCGTGGACCGGGGCCAGCAGGCGCGCGAGGCGCTGGCACGTTCGCGGGGCAGGAAGTCGGACGCCGCCCGCCACCTGGGGATAAGTCGGACCACGATCTACCGCTGGCTCAAGGCGTGAGGAGGGCTCGACGCACCTGTAACTCGTCCGGGAGCATGTTACACCGGAACCTGTAACATGTGACACCTTGCCCCGTCCAGGCTGCTGGCGCCTAAGATCTCCCACCGCAAGCGCTTCACTCTTCCACATCAGCCGGGCACGATGTCTGCCTCTCCAAGGGGCGACCCCTTCCCGGTGCGCCCGTGCCGAACTCCGCCCTGATCTCGAAGCTTCCGGTCGCCGACGCCTTCGCGGCCGAATACCTGGAATACTACCGCATGCTGCCGCTCGAGTTGACGCCGGACTGTCTACGCGTCGCGGTGGCGGGGGAGCCCCACGCGGAAGCGCTCGAGGACCTGCGCCGGTCCTACGCACGGCCGGTCGAGATCGTGGCCGTAACTGAGGAGGAGCTCCGGGAGTGCCTTCGGCAGACCTTCGCGGCAGCCGAATCGGTGCTCGAGCTGGTGCGGGACCTGAGCGAGGATGCCGACACCGTAGCGGTGAGGGCGGACGACGCTCTCACCGACGTGCGTGGACTCGCCACGCAGCCTCCCGTCATCCGCCTCGTCAACCTGCTGATCCGGGAAGCGCACGACGCCAGGGCGAGCGATATCCACCTCGAAGCAACGGCTGACGGACTTCGGGCCCGGCTCCGGATCGACGGCGTCCTGACGGAGCTGCCCAGCCCGCCCCGCTCGCTCCAGGCGGCCGTCGTGTCCCGGGTCAAGCTGCTCGCCGAGCTCGACATCGCCGAGCGGCGGCGGCCGCAGGACGGCCGCATCCGAGTGCGGCTGGAATCCCGGGAGCTCGATCTCCGGGTGTCGACCGTGCCCACGCTGTACGGGGAATCGCTCGTTCTCCGTCTGCTCGACCGCGGCGGCCAGCCCGTGAGTCTCCAGGAGCTCGGCATGCCCGTGGACGTCCTCGCGCAGTTCGAGCGGCTCGCGCGGCGGCCGCACGGCATCGTGCTCGCCACCGGGCCCACCGGCAGCGGCAAGACGACGACACTCTACGCCGCGCTCGGTCTCCGGCACCCGTCCGAGGAGAAGGTGATCACCGTGGAAGACCCCGTGGAGTATCACCTGCCAGGGGTCACCCAGGTGCCGGTGCACCAGCGCGAAGGGGTGACCTTCGCCGCCGCGCTCCGGAGCCTGCTCCGCCAGGACCCCGACGTGCTGATGGTCGGCGAGATGCGGGACGGTGAAACGGCGGCCATCGCGGTGCAGGCCGCGATGACCGGCCACCTGGTGTACTCCACCCTGCACACCAACGACGCGGCGAGCGCGCTGGTCCGGCTCGCCGACCTCAAGGTCGAGCCCTACATGATCGCCTCCACTCTGGAAGGCGTCCTGGCCCAGCGACTGGTCCGGCGGATCTGCCCCGAATGCCGGGAGCGCTATCAGCCGGATCCCGGCGTCGTGGCACTGCTGGCGCGACGTCCCGTGGGCACGCAGTCGCTCGCGCGGGGCCGGGGATGCGGCGCGTGCCGGCAGACGGGGTATCGAGGCCGGATCGGCATCTTCGAGCTGATGGTGATGACCGAAGAGCTCCGCCGGCAGCTCGCCACCGGCCTGGACCTGTCCGTGATCCGGCAGCAGCTCCGCGGCGAGGGCATGGTGACGCTCCGGGACGACGCTTGGGCCAAGGTACAGGCGGGGATCACCACCGTGGAGGAGGTACTGCGTGTCATCGACGCGTGATCGGGGCCGAGGATTCACGCTGATCGAGATGCTGGTGGTGATCACCGTGATCGCCATTCTCGCGTCGCTGGTGACCCCGATGGTCTTCCGCAACGTCGGCGACGCCAAGCTCTCCGCCACCCGCGCGCAGGTCGAGGTGTTCGGGCTCGCGCTCGACGCCTACCGGCTCGACAACGATTACTACCCTTCGACGGCCCAGGGGCTCGAAGCCCTGCGCCGGGCACCGCCGGGCGCGCCCCCCGCCCGGAACTGGCGCGGCCCCTACCTCAAGAAGGCGGTGCCGCTCGATCCCTACGGACGTCCGTACCTCTACCGGAGTCCGGGCGACAGCAACCCCGACGCCTACGATCTGTTGAGCCTGGGGCGGGACGGGACGCCGGGCGGCAGCGGCGAGGATGCCGACGTCACCTCGTGGGGCGGGCCGACTAAATGATGACCGAATACCGCTACCGCGCCGCCCGCATGGACGGCTCGCTGCTCACCGGCCGGATCGAGGCCGCGAGCGCGGGGCAGGCCGGCGCGCTGCTGGTGGAGCGCGGGCTCCACCCGATCGCGGTCGAGCAGTCGGCCGGGCCCGGCCAGGGCCGGCGCGTCGCGGCGCGCCGTGAGCTGGCGGTGGTGTTCCGGAGCATCGCGGCGCTCACCGCGGCCGGCGTCCCGCTGGAGGCTTCGATCGCCGCCACGGAGCGGCTGGCGCGCGGGTCGTTGAGGGACTGCCTCGCCCGGAGCCGCGAGCGGCTCCGCGGCGGCGACAGCCTCGCCCAGGCACTCGGTGCCGGCGGCGGCGCGATCCCATCGGTCGTGCTCGGCATGCTCCGCGCGGGCGACCGGGCCGGCCGGCTGGGCGCCGCGCTCGAGCAGGTCGCGACCCAGCTCGAGCTCGAGGCCGATCTCACGAGCCGGCTCCGGCACGCGCTGGCCTACCCGGCGGTGCTCGCCGTCGCGGCGTCGGCCTCGGTGCTGATCATCGGCACGGTGGTCGTGCCCAAGTTCGCGGTGCTGATCGCCGACCTGGGCCAGGAGGTGCCTCCGTCGACGCGCGCGCTGCTCGCCGTCACCGGCCTGGTGGCGGACCACTGGCTGGCGCTCGGGCTCGGCGCCTTGCTGCTGGTCTCCACCATGGCGACGTGGGCCCGGCGTCCGGCGGGACGGCTCCGCTGGCACCGGATGCTGCTCAGCACTCCGGCGGTCGGCGCGGTGCGGCACGGCCTGGCCACCGCGCGGGTGTGCCGCGCGCTGGGCGGAAGCCTCGAGGCCGGCGCCCCGCTCCTGGCCGCCCTCGACGCGGGGGCCGAGGCGAGCGGCGATCCCGCGGTGGGGCTCAGGCTCGCCGCGGCACGTGAGCGCATCGCGCGGGGCGAAGGCGTGGCGCGGGCGCTCGAGCTGGAAGGAGCGGTGACGCCGGGCGCGGTGCAGCTGATCGCAGTCGGCGAGAGCAGCGGGCAGCTCGCCGCCATGCTCGCGCGGGCCGGAGATCTCGCCTCGCAGGAGACCGAGCGCGCGCTGGCCACGCTGGTGGGCTTGATCGAGCCTCTCCTCGTCGTAGCGCTCGGCGGGTTCGTGGCGTTCGTCGCGGCCGCGCTGCTCCAGGCCATCTACAGCCTGCGGCCGGTGGGCGCGTGAGGCGGGGCTTCACGCTGGTGGAGCTGACCGTGACGCTGGCGCTCCTCGGCCTCCTGTCGGGTCTCGCCGCGGCCACGCTGGGGAGCCTGCGAATGAGTGAACCTGACACCCGGGCCCAGGCACTGGCACGCGCCCGGGAGCGCGCGATCCGTACCGGCACCCGCGTGCGGCTCGACGATGCCAGCGGCGAGTCGGTGCTGTTCCTGCCCGACGGCCGCGCGGTGGGCGCCGGAGTCGATCCGCTCATCGGAGGGCCGCCTGATGCGTCGCGCTGAGCGGGGCGCGGTCCTGCTGGAGGCGGTCATCGCGCTGACCATCCTGCTCGCGGCCGGCGTGTCCCTCGTGTCGCTGCTCGCCGCCTCGCTCGCGAGCGAGACCGCGCTCGCCCGGCGCGAGGCCGAATGGCGCGACCTGGACCGGCTGCTCGCGGCGATGAGCCTGCTCACCAGGACCGATCTCGACCGCCGGCTGGGGCGGCACTCGGTCGGGCCGCTCGTGGCCGAGGTTCAGCGTCCGGAGCCGACGCTGTACCGACTGGCCGTGCGCCGCGCGGGCGGGCAGGAGCTGGTCACGGTGGTGTACCGTCCCGACCCGGACCGGCCGTGAAGATGACGCGGCGCGCGGGCTTCACGCTCCTGGAGGTGCTGGTGGCCGTCGTCATCACGGGCACGGTCGCCCTGCTGGCCCACCAGCTCTTCGCCGTCGCGGTGGACGGCAGCCGCCGCCTGGAGCAGGCGCGGCGGCGGCTCGACCGGGAGGGCAACGCGCGCGCCTTCCTGCGCGACGCGCTCCTCGCCCTCGAGGTCGGCGCCGACAGCGCCGGCTCGTTCGAGGGCGAACCAGGACGGCTGCGGTTCTCCGCCCGGCTGCCGGTCTCGGACGGCTGGGACGAGCGGCGCACTGTGGACCTCTCGTTGGCCGGCGGACGCTGGACCGCGGCGCTGGGGGACGAGCCGGGGACGCGGCTGGTGCTCGCCGACAACGTGACGTCGGTGGGGCTGGACTACCTGCTCGAGCCGGGGGCGGACGCGCACTGGGTGACGGACTGGCACTCGCAGGTCAGCGCGCCGCTCGCCGTCCGCGTGCGGCTGACCCGCACAGGAGGCGGGTGCGATACCATGCTCTACCTCGTGAAGCCGCGCGGATGACCCGCCACGGGTTCGCCCTGCTCACGGTGCTATGGCTGATCGCCGGCCTTGGCGCCATCACGGCGGCCTCGCTGGCGGTCGCTCGGGTGGGCGCGGGCGCCAGCCGCAATCGCATCCTGCTGATCCGGGCCGCCTGGGCGCGGAACGCGTGCGAGGAGATCCTGCTCGCCCGCTACGCCGAACGTGAACGAGTCGAGCCACTCGACTCGACCGACCTCGGTGGCGGTGTCTGGTGCGACGCCGTGGTGGAGGAGGCCGGTACCCGTCTCGACCTTAACCGCGCGGCGCCCGAAGCCCTGAGCAAGCTGCTCGGGAGCGACAGCCTGGCCGACGCCCTGCTCGACTGGCGCGACGGCGACGACGTGCCGCGTCCGCAGGGCGCCGAGCGGGAATGGTACGCCGGCCGTGGACGGCGGTCGCCGCGAAACGGCCCGTTTGCCGACCCCGCCGAGCTACGGTGGGTACGTGGCTTCGACAGCGCGACGGTGCGCCGCCTCGAGCCGCTCCTCACGACGTCCGGTGAGATCGCGGTGGACCTCAACGCCGCGCCTGCGGCCGTCATTGCCTCGCTGCCAGGGCTGGATGCGCAGGCGGTCGCGATGATTCTCGCTCGACGAGCAGCAGCCCGGTTTCCTAGCACCGACGCGTTGCTCGCGGTGCTTCCCCAATCGTCGCGCACCGCCCTGCTCGACCGCTACCAGGAATTCACCGGTCGCGCGGCGTACGGGGCCGGCCGGGTCGTGCTCCGGGTGCGCGGCGCCGCCGGGCGGCCGACGCTCGTTGCCGGCGAGCGATTGACCGTGGTCCCGGTGCCTGGCCGGCTGGCGGTGATCCGCCGCGAGGTCCGATGAGACCCGTGCTCACGGTGCGGGTGGGCGCGACGTCCGCACGGGCCGAGCTCACCCGTGGGGCGCGGGTGCTGTGGGCCGCGGAGTCGGCGTACTCCAGCCCCGGCGAGCTGCGCGACGCGATCGCCCAGCTCACCGCGGGCGATGCGATGCCCATGAGGGCCCCGCGCCTCCGGGTCGAGCTGGGGCAACCGCTCGCGCAGGTGCGCACGCTGCACGGCCTGCCGCCGGTGCGCACCGCGCACCTCAAGGCGCTGGTGGCGAATCAGGCGGGCCGCTTCTTCCGCCGGAACGGCAAGCCGCTGGTGACGGACGCGGCGTGGCCGGGCGGAAAGCGTCGCGGCGGCGTCGCCCTCGCGGCCGCGGCCGAGGAGCCGTGGATCGCGGCCATCCTCGAGGGCGCGGCGGCCGGGGGCGGCGAGGTCGAGTCCATCCGGCCGGGCGGCGGTCCGGCCGGCGTGCGGCTGGAGCTGCTCTCCGCCGAGGAGCGCCGCCGCCGGTGGCGGCGCGAGCTCGTGGCGCTCGGCCGGTTGGCTGCCATCGCGGCGATGACGTGGACCGCGGCGGTGGCGGTCTGGGGTGTCCGGTTCGAGCGCGAGCGCCGGACGGTGAATCGCGAGGTCGCGCGCCTCCGGGCGCCCGCCGAGGCCATCGGGTCGGCCCGGCGCGCGCTTGGCGTGGCGGCCGAGCTCGTGGACTCGGTGGAGACCGCCGGGCGGAACCGGACACGGACGCTCGACCAGCTCGCGGGGCTGTCCGCCGCCCTGCCCGACTCCGCATACGCCACCTCGCTCGCCATTGACGAATCCGGCGGCGGCGAGCTGGCGGTGGTGGCCCGGCGGTCGGCGGAGGTGGCTGCCGCGCTCGAGCGGGTCGGCGCGATCGCGACGCCGCGGATCGAGGGCACGGTGGTCCGTGAGGCCGCCGGCGGGCGCGAGTGGGAGCGCTTCACCGTGCGGTTTGATGCCGTGCGGTTCGATGCCGTTCCGTTCGACGCCCCACGCCCCACGCCGACCCCATGACGCCGCGCGATCGCCGGGCCGTGCTGACAGGTGTCGCCGCCATCGCCGTCGCGGTAGCGGCACTCCGGCTGGCGCCGATGGCCGCCGCGCAGCTCCGGAGCGCGCGCGAGGACCTGGATGCGCGTGCCGGGCTGCTGGCGCGCATGCGGGCCGACCTGCGCGACACGGCGCGGCTGCAGGACTCCGCCGAGGTGGTCCGGCGCCGCATGGCCGGGCTGGCGGGACGGCTGCTGAGTCCGGACAGCCAGACGGAGGCGGCCACGGCGCTCGGCGCCCTGGTCTCGATGGCCGCGGAGCGCCAGCGGGTGCAGGTGAGCCGCACCGAGGCGATCGCCGACTCCGCCTATGCGGGTCTCGCCCGCCGGGTATCGCTCCGGGCTACGCTCGAGAGCGACACGGCCGGGCTGCTCGGGCTGCTGCGCGCCCTCGCCGACGGGGCGGCGGTGCTAATGGTCGGCGACCTTCGGGTCGCAGCGGACCCCCCAGCGGCAGCCGCCGCGCCCGAGCTGCTGCACACCGAGATCACGGTGCGCGGGTGGTATCTCCCCCGCGCCGGCACGCCGTGAACGCGGCCGGTGCCAGGATCGGCGTGCTCGCGGCCATTGCCGCGGGCGCCGCCGCCGTCGCGTGGGCCGCGACGGTCCCGATGACCCAGGAGGGACGAATGGATGCAGTGCGGGCTCCCGCCGCGCAGGTGCCGGCTCCGCGACCGGACACGGCCGACGGCCTCGTGGCGGACGCGTTGCGTCGGCCGCTGTTCCGGCCGGCGCGCCGGCCGGCGGCGGTCGGCTTCGATCCGGCACGCTCGGCGGCCGCGGCGTCGGGCGAGAGCGCCCCGCCTCCCGTCGAGCGGCCGTCGCTCGCGCTGTCGGGCATCGTGTGGGGCGCCGAGCCCGCGGCGATCGTCGAGGGCATGCCGGGCGCGGAGGGCTCGACGGTGCTGCGCCGGGGAGACGCGGCGAGCGGCATCCGGGTCACGCGCATCGACCGATCACGCGTGGTGCTAGTCGGCCGCGACACGAGCTGGGTCCTCGAGGTCCGGGAGCCGTGGCGGTGAGGGGCGGGACGCTCGTCCGAGCCGTCGCGCTTACCGCGCTGCTCACCGCACTGGGGACTGCACAACGCGCTCGGGCGCAGGACACGGCCGCCGTCCGGGTGATCAACGACAGCGTGCGCGTGCGCTTCCTCGACGCCGATCTCCGCGCGGTGATCCAGTCGGTCGGGCGCTACCTCCCCAAGCCGGTGGTGACGGGCGGTGTCCCGGGCGTGCGGGTGTCGCTGGAGACGCCGGAGCCGGTTACCCGCGCGACGCTGGCCACGCTGCTCGCGGGCCTCGTCGAGGCGCAGGGCCTCGAGTACTCCGAGGACTCGGCGTTCATCCGGATCGGTCCCAAGCCGCCGCCTGATCCCGCGGCGGCGGCCGGATCGGGTGGCCGGGCACGCGATCCCGAGCAGATCCGGTTGTTCGTCGTCCGGCTCAAGCACGCGCGCGCGGCCGATGTGGCGGCCACGGTGAACCTGCTGTTCGGTGGCGGCGGCGTCTTCTCGGGCGGGGGCGGGCTGTCGGCGGGGACGCTGTCGCAGGAGCTCGAGCGGAACGTGGTGCCGACGCAGGGTCCGGCCCCGGCGGTGCCGCCGGCCGAGGCGCCGGGTGGCGCAGCCGTCAGGATGGCGTCGCTGAGCGGCGCGGTGACGATCGTGCCGGACCAGCTCACCAATTCGCTGCTGGTCCGGTCGTCGGCGGAGGACTTCGCGGTGCTGACCGAGGCGATCGACCAGCTCGACATCCGGCCGCTCCAGGTCCTGATCGAGGTGCTGATCGTCGAGGCCCGGCACGACCGGACCTTCTCGCTCGGCGCCGACCTGACCCTGCCCCCACAGGACGTCGGCGATGACGGCACCATCGGCGCCACCACCACCGGCGGCGGGATCGGCGACCTGGTGATCCGGATCATGCGCCTGAGCCATCTGGACCTCGACGCAGTGCTCCGGACTTCGCAGTCGCGGGGGGACGTGACCATCGTGTCCCGGCCGGTGCTGCTGGCCTCGAACAACACGGAGGCGCGGTTCCTGGTCGGGAGCCAGCGGCCGTTCGTGCAGGTGAGCCGGTCGCTCCCGACCGATACCCCGACGCGGGACCAGGTAGTGCAGTACCGGGACGTGGGCACCAAACTGAGCGTGCGGCCGACCATCAACCAGGACGGGTACGTGTCCCTCGTGATCCAGCAGGAGATCAACTCCGCCACCGGCGAGACCCAGTTCGACGCGCCCGTCATCTCGACCCGGGAAGCGGCGACCCAGGTGCTGGTGAAGGACGGGCAGACGATCGTGCTGGGCGGGCTGCGGGACCTGCAGAAGGACCGGTCGCAGTCGGGGGTGCCGGTGCTGTCGGGGATCCCGATCTTCGGTGGGCTGTTCGGGAGCTCGAGCCGGCGGAGCACGGCGACGGAGCTGTACCTGTTTCTGACGCCGCGGATTCTCAGGACGGACGAGGACGCGGACAGCGTGACGGCGCCGCGGCTGCCGAGGGAGGGCGGTCAATGACCGCCAAACCGGCAATCCAGGCCGGCGAGGATGAGCTGCCGCCGATCGTCGGGCGCTCGCCTGCGGTCCGTAGCGCCGTAAATCGGCTGCGGCAGTTTGCCCGAAGCCGGATTTCCGTGCTCCTCGTCGGGCCAACCGGAACGGGGAAGGAGCTTCTCGCACGACACCTCCATGCCCTGAGCGGGCGCAGAGGTGAACTGGTCGACATCAACTGCGGCGCGCTGCCCAGGGAGATGATTGAAAGCATGCTCTTCGGGCACCGCAGAGGGGCGTTCACCGGGGCAGTCGAGGACGCCGCGGGTCTGGTCGCGAAAGCAGCGGGCGGCACCCTGTTCCTCGATGAGCTACCCAGTCTCCCGCTCGAGGGGCAGGCGAAACTCCTCCGGCTGCTCGAGACCGGAGAGGTTCGACCGATTGGTGAAACGGCGAAGCGGCTCGTCGATTTCCGCGTGGTCTCCACCGCGCAGGAGGACATCGCTTCCAGGGTCGAGGCCGGAGGCTTCCGCCGCGATCTCTTCCACCGTGTCGCGGGACTGGCCATCCGCCTCCCCCCGCTGCGCGAACGCCCCGAGGACGTGGAGCCGTTGGCGGCGCACTTCGCCGCCCGCCACGCTCGTGTGCTCGGAAGCGGGACCGCGCGCCTGCTCGAGAATCAACCGTGGCCCGGCAACGTGCGCGAGCTCCGCGCAGTGATCGACAGGGCGGCCGTCCTGTCGGACGAGGAGGCGCTGGGCGTGCCCCTCATTCTGGATGCGTTGAGTTGTTGGGGCGGCACCGGCGCGTTGGCCGATCCTGGGCCATCCCGCTCGCGAGCCCGCCTCGACGGAGGACAACGGCACGTCTCCGACGCCGCCCTGCGGGAGGCGTGCGCCGCGAACGATTGGGATACCCGCCGGATTGCGCCGGCCCTCGGCGTGAGCCGGGCGACGCTGTACCGACGCCTGCGCGAGTGTGGCATCTCTCTCCGCCATCCCAGGGTTTCGGGGCCCACGCGCGAACTCTGAGAGCTTCTCGCAATCTCGGTGACTGTCGAAAGTCTCAAAGTCTCACGCGCTCGTGAGACTCGCGTGCGACCGTCTCACCTGTCTCAGCCTCCGCCACCGGAGTAACTCCTGATCGTTGAAGACGTTGGAAAGTTGCAGGTGGCGGCACGGCTCCTGCCCTGAGGGGGGCCATCCCCATCCGGAGCACTCCCCGTGGTTACCAGCCGCTCGTTCGTCCGTGGACTGCCGATGCTCCTCTTCGTCGCACTCGTCGGAGCGCCGCACCTCGTGGCGCAACGGCCGGGTGGTGGCCCCGTGCCCAACGCGGCGGGCAACCAGCTGACGGTCTCGACCGCGACAACGGTCGAGCCTACCCGTGCACCCAACACCGGCCCGTTCTCGGTCCCGTTCACCGTCAAGAATACGGGTACCACGACCATCGGGAGCATCAGCCTGACGTGTGAGCGCGGCGGCCCGGTGACCTGCGGGACGGTAACACCCAGCTTCCGCTCCTCGCTGGTCGGCGGAGCGTCGTTCAGCGTGACGGTCACCTACTCGGTTGGCGCGCCGGGCACCGGGTTCGTCGGGATGCGGGCCACGTATGGGGGCGACATCAATCCGCTTTCGTCGTACAAGGAGCGGACCGTGGTGGTCGGCAGTCTCGGTCCACCGACCGTCACTCTGCGGAATCACAATAGGGACAATGTGGACCGTTCGCTTTGCCTGACGGCAGGCGCGGGCGAGGCCGCGGCGTGGAGCTGCGGGGATCTCGTGGTGACCCATGCGATGCCGGGCTTCACGACGATGGGCCGGGAACGCACGCTCACGCTGATCCACAATTCTGCCACTGCCTATCCCAGGCCGGCAATCGCCGCCGTGGTGACCGAGCCCACCACCACCTCGTTGCCGCCCACGGTGTATGCGGAGATCCGGGTCGGTGCGGGAGCACCCTCACCTCAAACCTCGGCGACCTATACGACGGCCGGTTGGGCGAACGGCCCGGCGGGTGCGAGGCAGCTCGTCCTGGATTTCAACGGCGCCCTCTTTGCGACGGGTGCCTACCCGATACAGCTCCGGGTCCGGAATCAATACCCGGGCGTCTACGAAACCGTAGTCGACGACACCCTCCTCATCGTGAACCGGTTCTTCAGCGAGTTCGGTGCGGGCTTCAGCCTCGCCGGCCTAGAACAGCTGTACCTGCACCAGCCCGTAGGAACGAACCTGGAACACATACTCTGGGTCGGAGGAGATGGGTCGGCGAAGCTCTACCGGAAGGCAGGCCCCACGACCTGGGTGGCGGCCGCTGGGGCCTATCGCGATACGCTGACCCTGAGCGGTGGCGTCTATACCCGGAAGCTACGCCACGGCGTGCAGGTCACGTTCGGTTCCTCTGGGCGAGCCGAAGGCCGACACATCGAGACGATCAACCGGGTAGGCGTGAAAACGGTTTTCGGCTGGGACACGAGCACCGCGGTTACTCGGCTCACTAGTATCACTGTGCCGCCAGCGGGACAGACCGGCACGACCTACGCGCTTCGGTGGGATGGGCTCGACAATCTCGACTCCATCATTGATCCCGCCACTCGCGCGCTCGACGTCACCATAACAAACGGCCGCATGTCCAGGCTCACCGACCCCGACGGGCGCCACGTCGACTTCGGGTCGGACGGTGACCGCCGGATACTGTGGCGCAATAACCGGCGGGGCTATACAACGAGCTATGAGTACTCCAACGGCCTCGCGTACGGAAGCAGGGTCACCAAGGTGACGATCCCGACCGAACGGCCGGGGTTGGTGGGCACCACCGCGGTCACCCGCTTCGAACCCTGGAACGACAAGGGCCTCGCCGTCGGTTCGACCAATCAGATTGCGGCCGACACGGCGAAGGCGTTTACGCGCTTCCTCGGGCCCAGATCCCTGGCGGTTGCTGGCGACACGGTGGTCTTCTGGGTGGACCGGTGGGGGGCGCCGACGAGGATCGGAACACCTGTGCCGGCCACGACCACGATAACCCGCGGCAACGCGACCTTCCCGGCGCAGGTCACTGAGGTGCGCTACCCCAATGGCCGCGTCGTCACGATGCGCTACGACACCCTCCGTGGAAACCTGACGCAGGTGCGTGATAGCACCAAGCACCTGGACCAGCGACCCACGAAGGCTCAGACCTATGTGTACCCGACAACGGGGCTCGTGCTCGACTCCCCGACCCAGGTCGACGACTCCCTCAATGGGCAGGCTCGAACGACGAGCTACCACTACAACAACGCCGGCCTGACGGACACGGTGATCGCGCCGAACGGGCATCGCATGAGCCTGGCCTACAAGACCGGTGCGCTTGCAGGGGTGGTGGACAGCACCATGGAGCGCAAGGTGGAGACGTGGAAGGAAGGCGGCGCGGACGATGTCACCGACGACGGCATGTTCGACCAGGTGCATCGGTTTACCTACGACACCAAAGGCAATGTCAAGACCTACACCTCCCCGGTCGGCGTGGTCACATCCTACCTCACGGATGCCAAGGGGCGCATCACGGATGTGTACGACCCGCTGAAGACTCGGGAAGAACGCCAGTACGACGACCTGAACCGGGTGCTGGAAATCCGACGTTACACGAATCCGGTCGCGCATCCAGGCGGCGTCGACCCGCTCGGCGCGCACAACGCGCAGGGCCGGCCGTGTGATGCGACCCAGGTGCTCTGCGTCGACTCGACCGTGGCGTTCAACCCGACGCTGCCCGCCAACCCGCAGATGACTCGATACGGATACGACGAGAACGGCGCCATGGTGTCGGTGACCGACCCGCGGAACCTCAGGCGCACCTTTGGCTATGACGCCCGTGGGCTCCGCTGGCAGTCAACCGACGATTTTGGCGTGTCCGACGTGACCTATCTGAGCGGCGTTGGCGCGTCGGATTCGACGCTCTCCCGTCGGGGGATCAAGGTCCGTACGTACTATGATCCGAGCGGACGCCGCACCGCCCTGGCGTATCCCGCCGTCCCGAGCCCCGACCCGACCTTCGCACCGGCGACGACCTTAGGCGACAGCATTCGATACGAGTACGACGTGATGGGCAACGTGACGAAGGTGAGAAATAACACGGACAGCATCGTACGCGAGTACTACGCCGACGGCGCGCTCAAGCGCAAGATCTCCAGCGTCGGCCCGAAGGTGGGGTCGACACCCTACCGGGCAGACACCATCAGCTACGTGTATGATGCAAGCGGTGCGGTGACGAAGGTAACCCACGGTCGGGACGTCACGGATTACGTGTATCATCCCACGACCGGCGACCTGCAGACGATGACCGTGACGTGGGGCGGTCGAAGCGACGGCGCTCGAGTGTTCTCCTTCTTGTGGGATGCCCTTGGCCGGCGTCGGCAGATCACCTACCCCACCGATCCAACGGGTCCCAGCGACATGACCGTCAAGTATCGGTACGATGCGGCTGGCGTGCTGCGCCGGGTCGTATCGAGCCACCCTGGGGCCCCTGGGGGGGTGGCCGCCGCGGACGTATTCGATTTCACGTTCCGGAACAAGATTGTGGATGCCGCGGGGCGAGTGTGGCGGCAGGAGCTGACGTGCTTGGGCGTGAGCTCACCAGGGAATCCATGCGGGGGGTCATCCGGGGGCAACAATACGAGGAATCAATACAATCGCTTCGGAATGCTGATGCGGCAGGAAGCGATGCCTTCTGGCGCAACGGCCAGGGCGGAAAGCATGCAGTATGACGGATCCGGGAACATGATTCTGCGCGAGAAGTGGGATCCGGACCTTGCCGCGCTCCGTCGAGACGTATTCCTCATCGACTCCACCGCGGCGGCGACGCACAACCAGCTCAAGGACGTGAGTGAGGCCAACGCGCGACTCATCCCTTTGAACATCTTGTACTTGCCGGACGGGGCCCGGAAGTGGGAAAAAGCGTACGATAACCACCTAGATTATCGGGAGACCTATTACTACTACGACGGTCTCGGGCGAATGGCTGGCTCAGTCGAGCGTGATGACGACCAGCTCAATACCCTGCACCACAATCCAGGGAGCTGCGTGTATGATCCCGAAGGCCAGCTAGCTCTCCCGTGCAGTGGAGCGGGCGCCACATATCTGGCCTTTAACGGTGCGAATGTGAGCGGTGTGCTCTACACGCCCACAGTGACTTATCCGGATGCTGGCTGGAGCTTTGTGCACGGTCCTGGTACGGACGATCCATTGACCGGGTACCACCGGCAACTCGGTACCGAGCGAATCTTCTACTTCGTGACCGACGGCCAGGGACGAGTCCTCGCGGTAGCGGATTCGAGCGGCGAACGGAAACCTACGGATGTTAGTTCCACCCCGATCGCCCGCTGGAGCCTTGCGGGCGGGATCAGCGCTGGCCATTCCTTCAATGCGGATCGGCAGAGTGGAGGCGACGTACCCGAGCTCTCCTTCTTCCGGAACCGCGCCTATGATATGACAACGGGGCGCTTTACGCAGGAAGATCCGATCGGGGTCGCTGGCGGGCTTAACTTGTATCAGTACGCGGGCAACAACCCGGTCATGTTTACCGATCCGTTCGGGTTGTGTCCCGATAATGATGCAGATTGTGAGCTGATCGTCAGTTCGTTCCAGAGCGCGGGAGAGGTGGGAGGCTTTCTCTTCGGCGGCGGAACTGGGATAGGTGAAACCGTACTCTCAGGCGGTGTGCTCGCGCCGGTAGCCGTTGCCCAGACCGTCACTGCCGTGGCTGTCGGTGGAGCGGCTGGTCGTGCTCTGGGTGAGCTCGTTTCGCAGGCACTCCACTTTGGAGATAAGGCCAGGCCGAAGGACGGTAGCGAGCAGCGTGATGAAATTCAGAAGGCCCAAGACACCAACAGAAAGCGCGGGCAAGGCGACAAGATCAATCGTATCGGGAAGAGCAAGCAGCGCGGTAAGCAAAGCGACAAGCAAAAGGCCCAAGACGCTCTCGACGGCATTGACGAGGAGTAGAGGATGCGACG
This sequence comes from uncultured Gemmatimonadales bacterium, assembly GCA_963815515.1. GTDB lineage: Bacteria > Gemmatimonadota > Gemmatimonadetes > Gemmatimonadales > GWC2-71-9 > CAVVWJ01. The sequence goes on along the minus strand of CAWFGP010000003.1, from coordinate 572,548 downwards.
TGTTGGCAGACGCTAAAAAGCTATTCACCCTGGCGATAGAGGCTAGCAAACGCGAGGACTTGCTCGGGACGATCTCCTATCTCGAGCAAGGGCTTGCAGTAGACCCTTCGCACTCATTCTACTGGGCGTGGCTGGGAGCACAGTATAACGAGCGTGAGCAGTACGCCGCAGCCTTCAACGCATTCGAGCGCGCCATCGCGTTGGACAGGAATTCACCTACAGCCTATTCGGGTCTGGGTGAAGCTCTCGAAGCGCTGGGAAGGCTGGAGGAAGCGGAGGTAGCGCTTCGGCGTAGCGTTGACCTCGAGCCCACATCGTTCCGGTATGTTTTGTTGGGGGACGTGCAGGCGACTCGCGGCCGACTGTTGGAGGCAGAGAAGTCCTTTCGGGCGGCTCTGCGGCTGACACCAGACGACGAAGAGGCCATGTACAACTTGGCCTTGCTCGTTAGGAGGGATCGACCGGAAGAGGCGATCGCACTTCTGAGGCGAGCCGTCCAGATAGACGCTGCCTATGCGGAGGCGTACGCCGAACTAGGCTTTGCGCTGGCTGGGCAACAGAAGTTTGAAGAGGCAGAGGTCATGCTGAGGATCGCGGTCGAGTTGAAACCCGAGCTAACTTGGTCACGGATCTATCTTGCGAACTTGCTTACATCCCAAGGTCGACATCAAGAGGCCCAGTCCGAGCTCTCTGTGGCAGTGGAGCTCGCACCGCTTCTTGCATTGCCTCACAGCCTTCTCGGAGAATGCCTTCTCGCCCTCGAGTCTCTCCCCGAGGCGGTCGAGCAGCTGCGGCGAGCTGCAGAGATTGATCCGAGTGATTCCAACACTGCATACCGCCTCGGCAAGGCTCTCATGGACTCGCATCACGTTACTGAGGGCAAGGAATGGTTGCAGCGGGCTCTTCACCTCAATCCGGATACAGAAAACGCAGGGGAGATTCGGGACCTGCTGGATTTCGGATACTGATGCAACCTGCCGAGGGGTCGACCGTGTGTGTCTTCCGGCGCTCGGGGCGCCTCCGGGTTGTCGGGCCTGACCCTTGGTGAGCACGCGAACGGCAGGCGGATCCGGTGTGACCGGAGGGCCTCAGCGGCCCCACCATACCGCGGAACTCCCCTGCTGTCGCATCTGGCGCTCGGCCGCGACATCGAGATCGTGGTGCGCCCGGCGCTGCGCCGGCGCCGGCAAGGGCGGCTGCGCGTGGTCGCGGCCTGGCCCGGAGGTAAACTCGCGTCCGGTCACCGGGCAATTTCTACGGTCAAGTGAAATCGTGGTCGAGCGCGTCGCAGGTCCGCAGGGCCGGAAGAGAGAAGGCCAGTGAGGGCCCCACACGGCGAGGCCCTGTAGAGGCCCATGCGCTTCCCTTCCCTTGCATCGCTCGCCGAGCGAGCCACCCAGGTCCTGCGCCGCTTCCCTTGGACGCTGGCCGCCGGCATGCTCGCGGCCGTGGCCGGCATCGTCGCGACCACCCAAGGCGCCGACGACGTCTGGATTCGCCTGGCGTTCGTCGCCGCGCTCGGCCTGCCGGTCACCATCGCCCTCACGCTCCTCGCCGAAGTCCGCGGCTGGCCCAGTGCGCTTCGGATAGCCGTGCTTACGGGAAGCGCCGCCGCGCTGGCGCTGTTCTTTCTGGCGTGGCCCGGCATCGGGGTGCGGTACGACGCGATCCGCTACTTCCAGCTGAGCGCGGCGCTGCACCTCGCGGTGGCGTTCCTGCCGTTGCTCGGCGCCGGCGACTCGCTCGCCTTCTGGCAATACAACCGCCGCCTGTTCCTCGGCTTCCTCCGCGCCGTGGTGTTCTCGGGCGTGCTGTTCGTCGGCATCGTCATCGCCCTCGGCGCGCTGGACAAGCTCTTCGGCGTGCACATCGAGGGCGAGACCTATGGCCGGATCTGGCTGGTCGTGGCGCTGGTGGTGAACACCTGGATCTTTCTCGCCACGATACCGGAGGACCTGCCGGCGCTGGCGCAGGACACCGAGTATCCGCGCGCGCTCAAGGTGTTCGCCCAGTACATCCTGACGCCGCTGGCCTTCACGTACCTCCTCATCCTGCTGGCGTACCTGGTCAAGATCGTGGCCGGCGGCGAATGGCCGAGCGGGTGGGTCGGCTGGCTGGTGGCGAGCGTGTCGGTGACGGGGATCCTCGGGTTCCTCCTGGTGCACCCGCTCCGCGAGGATCCGGCCGAGGGGTGGATCCGGTCGTATGGGCGCTGGCTGTTCGTCGGCCTGGTGCCGGCCGCGCTGATGCTGCTCGTCGCCTTCTGGAAGCGGATCGCGCCGTACGGGCTCACGGAGCCCAGGACGCTGGGGCTGGTGCTCGGGCTCTGGCTGCTGGGGATCGCGCTGCTGTTCACCGCGCGCCGGGGCGCGAGCATCAAGGTGATCCCGACGACCCTCGCGTCGCTGCTGCTGCTCACGCTCTACGGGCCGCTCAGCCTGAGCCGGATCTCGATCTCGAGCCAGGGGCGGCGGCTCGCGAAGCTGCTGCAGGCCGGCGCGGCCGCTGGCGAGAACGCCCGCGAGGCGAGCGCCGCGCTCCGGTTCCTGCTCGAGCACGGGGCCGGCGGCGAGATCGCCGCGCGGGTCGCGAAGCCGCTGCCGCGGATTGGCTGGGACTCGCTGCCGCGGTATGCCGGGAAGCGGGATTCGGTCGCCCGGCAGATCATGGCGCTCGCGGGAGCGGCGTACGTGGCGGACAATGGACGGGATCGCCGGGGCGGGTGGTTCCATATCGACAGCTACCAGCGGGTGCCGATGCGGGTGGCGGGGTTCGACTGGGCGGTGCCGCTCTCGAGCGGCGACACGAGCGTCCGGCTCGGTCGACGGGGATTCGGTGAGCCTGGTGCCGCATGCGGCGAACGGGGTGGAGCGGATTCGAGTCGGGGCGGACACGGCGCAGGTCGATCTGCGGCCGCTGGCGCGGCGGTATGCCGATTCGGTCTTCGCGACGGCGATCCCGGCGGAGCGGCTCAGCATCGAGACGATGGCGGGGACGCGGCAGGCGCGGGTGACGGTGACGAATCTGCAGGGGTACTTGAAGGGGGATTCGCTGCGGATCGATTACTGGACGGGGTGGGTGATGGTGGGGGGGCGGTAGGGCCGCGGGCTGGACTGCGGGGGTGAGGTGCGGGGCGAAGTGGCGCCGTCATCCCGAGCGGAGCGAGGGACCTTCTGCGCCTCGCTCGAGCCATTCCCGGGCAAGGTCCCTCGCTGCGCTCGGGATGACGGGGCGGGGCTCGGGATGACGGGGTCTCGCCCGGTCAGCCGGGTGACTCGGGCGCCTCACCCCAGCACGCGCCTGACAGGCCGTGCAGCAGGATGGCGGTGACCGTCTGGCCGGTGAGCTCGGGCGAGAACTGGCCGGGGTCGATGGTGCGGAACAGGCGGGTGCCCATGGCGGCGCCCAGGACCATCAGCGGGATCATCTTGGCGGCGCGGCGGATCTCTTCGGCGGGCACCTCGTCGCAGTCGCAGCCGCCGCCCCGGTGCAGCACGTCCCGGAGCGTGTGTTCGCTGCGGGCCAGCACTTCCTCGTGCAGCATGCGGCCGGCCTCGGGAATCTTGGGCAGCTCGGTGAGCGCCAGGATGGCGACTTCGATCTGGCCCGGCTGCTGAAAGCGCTGCCACAGCCGCTCGACGAATGCCCGCAGCAGCTCTTCCCGCGTCCCCTCCACCGACGCCAGCGCTTCGTCCGCGATGATGGCGGCCGTGATCCGGTCCTGGATCAGGTCGAGGAGCAGCCGTTCCTTGGACTCGAAGTAGTGGTAGAGGCAGCCCTTGGTGACGCCGACCCGGTCGGCCACGTCGTTGAGGGTGGCCTGGGTGTAACCGAGGTCGGAGAACACGGCGAGCGCCGCCTCGAGGATGGCGCCTCGGCGCTCCTCGGGGGCCATGCGCTGGCGCGGGGGGCGTGCCTCGGCGGCGGCTTCCACCTGATCCACTGATGACATATCCATCGATTCCATCGATTTGTCCCCGCTCGCGGTGGGCTTTCCCGACCTGCCCACTGGAATATAGCGCTTGAATCCGGCGGAACTTCCCTCTTGACTACCTACCAGTCGGTATATAATGTCTACCTACCGGTCGGTCAATAATGATCGGCTGGGTCAACGCATCAGCGGAGGAAGGCTTCCCATGTACGCGCAGTCTATCGGGACCGCAGCGCTCGTGCTCTCGCTCCTCGCCCCCGGCATCGCCACCGCCCAGAGCAGCCAGACCCTGGATCATCCCACGGTCGTGTTCTTCGCCAACGGTGGCGGCAACTCCTCGCTCACCGACCTCGACGATGCGGGCGCCAACTCGCTCAAGACCGGCTGGACCGCGGGCGGCGGCGCGGGCGTGCAGCTCAACCGCTACGTCGCCCTGCGCGGCACCTTCGATTTCGCGCGGGCCGACGGCGAGAGCGGGACGGCGATCGCCGGGCAGACCCTCAACCACTACTTCTACGGCGGCGACCTGCAGCTCCGCTATCCGACCGCCAGCGGTCTCGCGCCCTACGTGCTGCTCGGCGCCGGCGCCGTGACCATCGACAATCCCGACAACGCGGCCTTCGACCGCTTCACCAAGTTCGCCGGCAAGGGCGGGCTGGGGGTGGAGTACACCCTGCCCCGCAGCAACTTCGGCCTCTACGCCCAGGCCAGCTCGTACGTCTACCAGTTCGACCGGAACGGGTTCGACAAGACCCAGGCCGATCTGCTGTGGACGGGTGGCCTGAGCTATCGGCTGCCTCGCTAGGGCATGACGGCGCGGGCCCGCGGCGCTCACCGCCGCGGACCCGCGCACCGAGGGGGGATCTGGTGCCGGTTTCCCCAATCGCGTGCGGCCGGTCGCTGGTGCGGCGTACCTTACGCCAATTTCACATCAGCGGCACGCGACACCAGTCCACCCTCAACTGCGTCGGTGGGGGCTTCGCCGGCGGGGGCTTCGCCAGCGGGGGCTGCGCCGGCGGGGGCGCTGACGCGCCGGCGGGAGCGGCGGGAAATCGCCTGGCTACCTCCGTTGCCAGCTCCAAATAGCATCCCGCCGCTCCCGCCGGGCGAAGCCCACCCGCCGGCGCGTCAGCGCCCCCGCCCTCTTTCCCTAGGGGAAAATCCCCAACTGCGCATAGCTCAGCGCGACCTTGTCGATCGCCACGATCAGCGCCGCCGTCCGGAGGTCGACCTTGCCGCCCCGCTCCTTCCACTGCGCCCGGATCGGGTGGTAGGCGGTCACCATGGTCTCCTCGAGCCCCGAGTTGACCAGGTCCTCCTCACTCGCACCTTGGGTGACCCGCGTGATCTCCTCCGCGGTGAACTTCCGCCCGGTGACGCCCTCGACCGCCTCCAGCAGCCGCCCGTAAGCGCCTTGCTCGAACCGCTTCTGCATCCGCCCGAAGCGGACGTGGCCCAGGTTCTTCACCCACTCGAAGTAGGACACGGTCACGCCGCCGGCATTGATGTAGGCGTCGGGGATCACCATCACGCCGCGCCGGGCCAGGATCTCGTCGGCCTCGGGCGTGGTGGGGCCGTTGGCGGCCTCGACCACGATCTTCGCCTTGACCCGCTCGGCGTTGTCGGCGGTGATCTGGCGCTCGAGGGCGGCAGGAATGAGGATGTCGCAGTCGAGCTCGAGCGCGTCCTCGCGGCGCGCCAGGTTGGTGCCGCCGGGGAAGTCCAGCACGCTCTTCCGCTCGCGCCGGTGTGCCATGACGGCCTCGAGGTCCAACCCCTTCTTGCTGGCGATCGCCCCCTCCGACTCGGCGAACCCGACCAGCACCGCCCCCGCCTGCTGAAAGAACCGGGCGGCGAAGTACCCCACGTTCCCCAGCCCCTGGACCACTACCCGCTTGCCCTCGATGCCCGGCGAGAGCCCCAGGGCCTTCATGTCCTCGGCGATGCCACACGCCTCCCGCACGCCGTAGAACACGCCCCGGCCGGTGGCCTCGGTCCGGCCGCGGATGCCGCCGGCGCTCACCGGCTTGGCGGTGACGCAGCCGAGCGCGTCGACCTCGCCGGGGCGGAGCTGGCTGTAGGTGTCGGCGATCCAGGCCATCTCCCGCGGCCCGGTGCCGACGTCGGGCGCGGGCACGTCGAGCCCCGGGCCGATGAAGTTCTTGCGGACCAGCTCGAAGACGTACCGCCGGGTGATCCGCTCCAGCTCCCCCGCCGAGTAGGTCTTGGGATTGAGCCGGATGCCGCCCTTGGCCCCGCCGAACGGGACGTCCACCAGTGCGCACTTGTAGGTCATCAGCGCCGCGAGCGCCTGGACCTCGTCGGCATCGACGGTCTCGGCATAGCGGATGCCGCCCTTGCAGGGGAGCTTGTGGTGGCTGTGCTCCGCCCGCCACGCGTGCATGACCTCGATGGTGCCGTCGTCGCGCTTGATGGGGAAGCTGGTGTAGAAGAGGTTCTTGCTGGCCTTGATGTTGGCGAGGAGGGTGGGATTGTGCGGCGTAAACGCCGCCGCGCGGTCGAACGCCCGATTCACCTGGTCGAGAAAGCCTGCGCCGATGGACATGGCTGGTCTCCTGGGGGCGGCGGGGACATCCGCCGTAGCCCCAACAAGATGCACGCGCCGCCGCGGCAAGGCGAGGAGCGGGCCCGCCACCGGCATGCTAAATTGAGGCGGTCCCAACCGTCGAGTTTCGTGTCCATCCAGTTGCGGGAACAGCTCCAGCAGACGCTGGGCGAGGCCTACCGCCTCGAGCGCGAGCTCGGCGGCGGCGGGATGTCGCGAGTCTTCCTGGCGGTCGAGACGGCGCTGGGGCGGAACGTCGTGGTCAAGGTGCTGCTGCCCGAGCTCGCGGCGGGCGTGAGCATCGACCGGTTCCGGCGCGAGATCCAGCTCGCGGCCCAGCTGCAGCACCCGCACATCGTGCCCCTCCTCACCGCCGGCGAGTCGGCGGGCCTGCCCTACTTCACCATGCCGTTCGTGGTCGGCGAGTCGCTCCGGGCGCGGCTGTTCCGCGACCACGAGCTGCCCGTGCCCGAGGCCATCCGCCTCCTCCGCGACGTGGCCTCCGCACTCGACTACGCCCACGCCCAGGGCGTGGTCCACCGGGACATCAAGCCCGACAACGTGCTGCTCACGCACCGCGTGGCTGTGGTGACCGACTTCGGCGTGGCCAAGGCGCTCTCGGCGTCCGCCGCGGGCAGCAGCCCGGGCCAGACGCCCGGACTCACGACGATGGGCGTGACCTTGGGGACGCCGGCGTACATGGCGCCCGAGCAGTGCTCGGCGGACCCGAACATGGACCACCGGGTGGACGTGTACGCTTTCGGCATCATGGCGTACGAGATGCTGGCGGGGCAGACGCCGTTCAGCGCGCACACGCCGCAGGCGCTGCTGGGTGCGCACCTCGTGGCACTGCCGGAGACGATAACGAAGCACCGCCCGGGCCTCCCACCCGCCCTGGCCGCGCTCATCATGCAGTGCCTGGAGAAGCATCCGGCCGACCGGCCACAGACGGCGGGCACCCTGATTTCGACGCTCGACCTGCTGACCACGCCGAGCGGCGGGACCATCCCGGTGCCGGCGCCCACGGTGGACCTGCGCGCGCGGCAGGCGACGGGCGCGAAGGCGACGGCGCGGCGGCGGCTGCCGGCGGCGGCGGCGATCGTGGTCGCGGCGGCGGTGGGGGTGTGGGCGTGGTCCGCGCGGTCGGATGGGGCGCCGTCGGGCGAGCCGGCGTCGACTGCCGAGGTGGGGCCGGGCGGGGCGTCGCCCGCGGAGGCGACAGGCGCGATGCCAGGGGCAGCGACACCGGGGACAGCGGCCGACACCGGCCACGCGGGGGCCGCAGGAGTGCCTTCCGGGACTGCGCCTTCTGGGTCTCTGACTCCCGGGTCTGTACCTCCAGCGGCCGAGCGTTCCGCGGCTGTTCCTTCCGCCCGCGCGCCGAAGCCGGCGGCTCCGCACGCGTCGGCCGGGACGGATCGATCGGTGGCGGCGGAAGACGAGGCGCTGCTGGCGCGGCTTCGCGAGGATGCGCTCGGCGCGAAGCGGCGGGCGACCGAAGCGGCCGCGGCGCCCGAGCTGATCGCCCGGGGGGATTCCGCGCTCCGTCGCGCGGAGTCGCTGCGCGCCGCGCAGCATGCGGCCGAAGCGGCGGCGGAGTACTCGGCGGCGGCGGCGGTATGGGGCGGCGCGGCGACGGCGGCGCAGGTGGCCGTGTCGGCGCCGGTCGCGACGCCGGCCCCGCAGGTGGCCGCGCCGCCGGCGCCCGCGCCGCCCGCTCCTCCGCCCACCGCTGCCGGGACGCTCAAGGCCGCCCCGCCGGCACCACCGCCCGACCCCTCTCCGCGGATCCGGGCGCTGTTCGACGAGTACGCCGCGGCGGTCGAGACCCGAAGCGTGGCGAACATCCGCCAGGTGTACCCGGGGCTGCGGCCCGACCAGGCGAAGGAGTGGGAGCGGTTCTTCAGCGCGGTGGACGACATCGAGGTCAAGCTGGCAATGACGCGGCTGGACGTGCGCGGCGACACGGGCGAGGCGAGCCTGTCGGGCCTCTACGCCTTCACCGATCCGGCCACGCGGCGGTCCCGGCGCGACAGCGTCAACCTGCTGGCGACGCTTCGGCGCGATGCGCGCGGGTGGCGGATCGAGTCGCTCAGATAGCGCCGGACTCGCCTGCCGTGCTCAGAAGGTGTATTCGGCGCCCAGCGTCCAGAGGACGTCGGGCCGCATCCCTCCGCGGTTCAGCGGGAACAACGCGTTGGCCAGGAACGTCACCCCCTGGGCCAGCGAAAGCTTGGTGCCGAGCGACGCGTTGACGATGTCGTCCCGCCGCTCGGGGATCGTGGTGGCGTGGATCGTCCGGCGGAAGGGCGCCTCGAGGACCACGTCCGAGGGAACGGTGAGCTTGCTGGCGCCGACCTGGAACTCGGTGATCAGATCGGCCGCCAGCGTGGCCCATGGGGCGAGCAGCTGGTCGAACCCGCCGGTCAGCAGAAAGGCGTCGTTGTCGACGAAGCGGCCGCGGTAGAGGTAGCCGACGTTCGCGTGGGGCGAGAAATCTCCCAGATGCGCCGAGACGATGCCCAGGCCGCGGAGCGCCACCGCCCCCGAGCCGCGCAGGTCTTCCTCGCTCCCGGTCGGGAACCTGCCCTCGGCCAGGATGGCGAGCGAGACCGGGTTGGCCTCGCGCAGGTTGATCTTCACCCGCGCCGAGACGTCGCCGAGGCCGGACGAGGAGCCCTCGGAGAAGCGGCTGGCGGTGAAGACCGGGTTTTCGGGCGTGCCCGAGAAGAAGTGCGGCGGCGGCCCGGCGTTGCCGAACGGAATGATGGTGGCCGTGCTGGTCCCGCGGAGCTCCGTGCTCACGAACGGGAGCACCACGCCGAAGTCGATGCGGTCGGAGATGCCGTAAGTGAGGAGCAGCGCCGTCACGTCCACCGACACGTCGAGCGCCAGGCGGAAGTCGATGGTCTCGTTCTCGAAGGTGGGCACGCCGTAGAGCGTGCAGTCCCCGCTGAAGATCGCGTCGCACCCAGGAAAGTCGACGTTCGCGTGGGCGAAGGTGAACTGGATGTCGTCGAGCGGGATGCCGCGGAGCGTCTTGTAGTGGAGGCCGCTCCGGGCGACCCCGGCGAACAGGCGGCCGCGCCCCAGCGTCTGCGCCCGCTCGGCGTAGATCGGCCCGGCCGAGATCGACGTCCGCACCGGGGTGGCGCCCTCGAACCGGAAGGTCTCGCCGCCGCTGGACGAGCTGAACGGGATGTTGGTGATGTTGCTGCTGATCGAGCTGCCGAGGAACGAGATGATGGTGGCGTTCCCGCTGACCGCCGACGGCACGAAGTGGGAGCCGTGCACCTGGATGGCCGGATTGTCGGCGGCGGCCGACCCGCCGAGGACGAGCACCTCGTCGCCGGTGCCGAAGATGAACAGATCGGTGAGCCGGTCCTGCAGACCCTGCCCGAGGAGGGGCGCCGCACCCCCCAGCGTGAGCAGGAGCATCCCAAGCCATGCGCGCACGGAACCTCCGAACGCCCGCTGTGTCGTCGTCGATGGAGTCTGGTGAACGAGCGTTTCCAAACTGAGCCATGCGCGGCCGCCGCACAAGCCGGGCGACGAGCCCATCGCCTCAGCCGTGGCCGGTGCGCTCGCCGCGGACGAGATCCACCGCGTGCTCGACCAGGTCGTTCAGCACCGCCAGCCCGTCGCGCACGCCGCCGGGACTGCCGGGGAGATTGACGATGAGCGTCCGGCCGCGCACGCCGGCGATCCCGCGCGAGAGCGCGGCGCGCGGGAACTTCGGGTAGGCCGCCATGCGAAGCGCCTCGGCGATGCCCGGGGCCTCCTTGTCGAGCACGGCGCGGGTGGCTTCGGGGGTGACGTCGCGCGGGGTGAGCCCGGTGCCGCCGGTGGTGAGGACGAGGTCGGCCAGGTCGGCGTCGGCCCAGCCCATCAGCGCGGCGGCGATGCGGACGGTCTCGTCGGGGACGAGGGTCCGGTCGGCGAGGGTGAAGCCGCGCTCCGCCGCCCAGGCGGCGATGGCGTCGCCCGAGGTGTCGGCCCGCTGGCCGCGGTGGCCGGCGTCCGAGATGGTGAGGATGGCTAGGCGCATGGTGGCGATCAATCCTGGTGCGCCGCTACTTCTTCACGCTCCCCTTCGTCCAGAACGGCAGCTTCACCACCTCCGCCGCCAGCCGCTGGCCGCGGCAGTCGACCTCGAACTTCGTTCCCGGCGTTGCCGCCGCTACGGGCAGGTAGGTAGTCCCGATGCCCACGCCCAGCGACGGGCTCAGCGTGCCGCTCCGGACGATGTCGACCTCGCGGCCCTCGTGAAACACCGGATAGCCGTGCCGGGGGAAGCCGCGGCCCTCGAGCCGGAAGCCGACCAGCCGCCGGGTGACGCCGCGCTGCTTCTGCGCCCGGAGGGCGTCCTGTCCCAGGAACGGCGCGCCCTTGTCGAGCTTCACGATCCAGCCGAGGTTGGCCTCGAGCGGCGTGACGGTGTCGTCGATCTCGTTGCCGTAGAGCGCGTAGCCCATCTCCAGCCGGAGCGAGTCGCGGGCGCCGAGCCCGATGGGCTGGGCGCCGGCCGCGGTGATCGCGTCCCACAGCGCCACCGTGTCGCGGTCGCGGCAGTAGAGCTCGAAGCCGTCCTCGCCGGTGTAGCCGGTGCGGGAGACGAAGCACTGCGCGCCGGCGATCTTCCCCACGTCGAAGTGGTAGTACTTGATCTCGCCGAGCGGCAGGGCGGCGAGCGGCTGGAGCAGCGCCTCCGCCCGGGGCCCCTGCACCGCCAGCAGGCCAACTTCGTTCGAGATGTCCTTGAGGCGGACGTTGATGCCGCCCTTCTGCTCGACGATGTGCTCCCAGGCGGGCGCCGTGTTGGCCGCGTTGACCACGATCATCAGCTTGTCGTCGAACCGGTAGACCGTGCAGTCGTCGACGAACGTGCCCTGCGCCGTGAGCAGCGCCGAGTACTGGACGCCGCCCGGCTCGAGCCGGGACACGTCGTTGGTGGTGACGCGGTTGACGAAGGCGTTCCGGTCGGGCCCGGTGACCTCGAACTCGCCCATGTGGGAGACGTCGAAGATCCCGGCGCCGTTCCGGACGGCGTGGTGCTCCGCCAGGATGCCGGTGGGATACTGCACCGGCATTTCCCAGCCGGCGTAGGGCACCATCTTGGCGAACAGCGCCCGGTGGCGCTGGAACAACTTGGTGCGCTGGAGCGTCGGCGGCGCGGTCACGCGGCACCGCCCATCAGAGTGGCCATGAGTGCCTTCTGCACGTGGAGACGATTCTCGGCCTCGTCCCAGACGCGGGACTGCGGCCCTTCGAGGACCTCCTCGCTGACCTCCTCGCCGCGATGCGCGGGGAGGCAGTGGAGGAAGATGGCGGACGGGTCGGCCAGGCGCATGAGCGCGCCGTCGACGATGTAGCCCTGGAATGCCCTGGCGCGGATTTCCTGCTCCTGCTCCTGCCCCATCGAGGCCCACACGTCGGTGGTGACGACGTGCGCGCCGCGCACGGCCTCGCGCGGGTCGGCGGTGAGCAGGATCGTCGCCTGGGCCTGGTTGCGCTTCAGTATCTCGGCGTTCGGCCGGTAGCCCTCGGGGCATGCGAGCCTGAGCTCGAAGCCCAGGCTGCCGGCGGCGTTGATCCAGCTGTTGGCCATGTTGTTGCCGTCGCCGATCCAGGCCACGACCTTGCCGTCCCAGCCGCCGAGGCTCTCGCGCACGGTCAGGAGGTCGGCGAGCACCTGGCAGGGATGGAGCAGGTCGGTGAGCCCGTTGATGACGGGGATCGATCCGTAGCGTGCCAGCTCCTCAACGTCGCCGTGATCAAAGGTGCGGATCATGAGGCCGTCGAGGTAGCGGGAGAGGACGCGCGCCGTGTCGCGGATGGGCTCGCCGCGGCCGAGCTGGATGTCGCGCGCGGAGAGGAAGAGCGCGTGGCCGCCGAGCTGGTAGGCGCCGGCCTCGAACGAGACGCGGGTGCGGGTCGAGCTCTTGGCGAAGATCATGCCGAGCGTCTTGCCGGCGAGCGGCCGGTCGCGATACTCCCCGCGCTTCATGCGGGCGGCGAGGTCGAACAGGGCGATGAGCTCAGGGCGCGTGAGATCCGGGATCGCGAGGAAGTGTCGCGTGGGCTTCATAGGCCGGGGGCTGGGGGCCGGGGTGTCGCGGTCGGGCAATTGTAGTCGGGCGCGGGACGGGGCACCAGCCCCGGCCCGCGCGGGCCGCCGCGCCACCGGGAGGCTACTCGGCGCTCTGGCTCGTCCCCTCCTCCGCCAGATCGGCGAGCCGGTCGAGATGCTCCTTGTAGCCCGCGGCCTGCACCTCGCTCCACAGCGCCTTCATGACCTCTTCCGAGCGCTCCGCCATCTCTTTCCACGAGATGAAATTCGCCTCCGGCCGCGGATTGATGTAGCGCTCGTGGTCACGGATCTTCTTGGCGAACTCGGGCGGCGTGTCGGGATAGTACTCCTGCAGCGCGAGCGAGATGTATTTCATCTTCCGGGAAAGATCGAAGCAGTACGCGGCCAGCATGTAGAACCGCTCGTCCGGATCGGAGCCGACCGAGGCGAGCTTGGGGGTCAGGCCGCGCTGGTTGTCGTCCGTGCCGTGCGCGATCATGCCGAGCTGCGCTGGGGAGGCGGTGCGCGTACTCATGGAACACTCCTGGAGCGAGGGGAAAGGCGGCCGGCACCGAGGGAATCGAGCCCGGCGCGAAAGAGCAGATCGGCGACCGACCGCGTGCCCACGAAGGAGCGGCGCCACCGCTCCGACCCGGCCGTGTCGCCGCGCGCGAGGAGCAGCCGCGCGAGCAGAAACCGCTGGAGTGGCGCCGCGACCAGCGGATAGTTGGCGGTGACCGACTGCGGAATCCGGGCGACGGCGCGCTGAAGCTCGCCGATCGCGGCGGCGGTGTCGCCCGACAGGAGCGCGAGCCGCGCCCGGAGCGACCCGCGCAGCGCGTCGGCCCCGGGCTCGGATGGCGCGGCGGGCGCCGCCCGCTCGATCCGGCGCAGCAGGTCACGCGTGTCGGCGGCACTGCCTTCCGCGAGCGCCCGAAACACCAGGGCCTCGAAGCCCTGCCGGGGTTCGCTCCACGGCGGCAGCGTGAAATCGGGCGTGCGGCCGGCGGCCACGTCGGCGCGCGCCCGATCGAACATGGGGCCCGCCCGGGCGCCGACCGGATGGCCCGCGAGCCCCGCCAGGATCAGCCAGGCGTCGAACGGCACCGAGCCCCCCACCGAATCCCACGCGGCAAGCCCACGCTCCCATTGTCCCAGAGCGGCCTGGGTCGCCAGGCGGTATTCCGCGCCGCGCACACGGTCGTCGGGCACGCGGTCCGGGCCCAGCAGGAAGGTCGCCGCGGTGTCCGCGAGCCGGATGTCGAAGCCGCCGCGGGCCCAGAAGATGATGGCTTCGGTGATGTCCTTCCGGTCGGCCGTCCGCAGGGTCGCGAGGGCCGCGGCGCGCTCCGCCGCGTCGCCGAAGCGGAGGGCGACCTCGGCGGCGCTGGTGGTTCTTCCCGGACGATCGTCCGGGATGCGGGCGAGAAAGGCGGTCGCGGCCTCTCGGTCGCCGTCGTAGACCGCGAGGTCGACGAGATGGTCGTAGATCGGGGCGAACGAGCTGTCGAGCGCGGCCATCCGCTCGAACGCGGGCCGCGAGTCCCGCGGCGACGCGTCGCTGAAGCCCGCAAAATGGAAGAGCGCCTCGCCCAGTCCGAACCAGCCGTCGACGTCGTCGCGATCGTCGAGCACGGCGCTCTGAAAGGTGGCAATCGCGCTGTCGCCATTCCCGAGCACGAAGTAGCGCTGCGCCTTCAGCAGCTGGACCCACCGGGGCGCCAGGCGATCGGTCCGGGCGAGGCCCGCGTCCGCCGCGGCCAGCGCGGCCGCGAAGTCGTACCGCCTGGTCTCGACCACGCTCAGCCGGTGGTACGCGAGGCCGCAGTTCGAGTCCGCCGCGATCGCCGCGCGCAGCTCCCCGGCCGCCGCATCGAGATCGCCGGTCCAGAACTTGGCCTGCCCCTGCAGCATGTGGCCGATGGCCGGCAGCACGTTCGTGCTGGCGAGCACCGCGCCGGCGGACCCGAGCTCGAGCCGCTCGCGCCCCGCCAGCGTCCGGACGACGCCGGCCGCGAGCCGGCCAACCGCCGAACCGATGTCGGGCCCGGTCGTCGTATCTACGGCATGGCTCAGCCGCTCGCCCGTGCCGGTGGCGTAGAGATCGATGGTCACCTGGCGGCCCGCGCCCTCGGTCGCGACCGAGCCCGCGAGCAGATAGCGGCCGCCCTGCTTGCCCGCCCAGGTGAGCAGGTTCGCCAATGGCATGTCGGGCGGGGCCGCGCCCGGCTGCGCCACGTGCAGCCCGGGCATCCAGCCGATGAGCTCGGCGAACATGGCGTCCGCACGCCGCGAGTCGGCCCCCGGGCCGGCCTGGTCACCGGCGAGCGGCAGCACCACGATCGACGGCGGCACCGCGAGATCGGCCCGCACCCCGCGGTCCGCGCGCACCGCCACCCCGGCCGCGACCGCCAGGACGGCGGCGAGCGCGATGAGGCCCGCCCGCCGGCGTGAACGCGGGACCGCCGTCTCCCACTGCGCGGGCGCGCGCAGCGCTTCGGCGAGCTCGCGCGCGCCCGCGAATCGGGCCTCGGGCAGCTTGCTCAGCGCCCGCTCGATCGCCTCGGCGGCCGCGGCCGGCACTTGAGGACGGAGCTCGCGCACCGGGCGGACCCGCGCGGTCCGATGCCGCGCGAAGACTTCCTGCGGCGTCTCGCCGAGGAACGGCGGCTTCCCCGTGAGCATCTCGTACACCACGCAGCCCAGCGCGTACACGTCGGTGCGGCCGTCGAGGCGCTCCCCGGCGGCCTGCTCGGGGCTCATGTAGACCGGGGTGCCGACGATGAACCCGGCGCTGGTGACCCGCTCGTCCGCGGCGGCGCTGATCGCGCGGGCGACGCCGAAGTCGGCGACGACGGCATGGCCGGCCAGGAGCAGCACGTTGCCGGGCTTGATGTCGCGGTGGACGACGTCGAGGCCGTGCGCGTAGGCGAGCGCGTCGGCGATCTCCCGGGTGATCTCCAGCGCCTCTTCCACCGGCAGCGTGCCGACCCGGGTGAGCTTCTCCCGGAGCGATTCGCCCTCGACGTAGGGCATGACGTAATACAGGACGCCGGCGTCCTCGCCCGAGTCGTGGACCGGCAGGATGTGGGGATGGGTCAGGCGCGAGGCGATCTCGATCTCGCTGAGGAACCGCTGGGAGCCGAGCGCGAGGGCGACGTCGGGCCGGAGGATCTTGACCGCGACCCGCCGCCGCTGCCGCAGGTCCTCGGCGACGAACACGGTGGCCATTCCGCCGCGTCCGATCTCGCGGTCGATGACGTAGCGGCCGCCCAGCACGGTTCCGGCAATCACGAGCGGGTCCATGCGCCAACTTACGCCCCTGGCGGGGCGTCAACCAGAGTAGTGGGAGCGGCTTAGAGGATGTAGCGCCGGAGGTCGTCGTCGTTCACGATCTTCGACAGCCGGTCCCGGACCTCGTCCGCCCCGAACACGATCTTCTTCTGAAAGTCCGGCAGCTCGAACAGCACTTCGTCCATCAGCGCCGACATCACCGTGTGCAACCGCCGGGCGCCGATGTTCTCCATCCGATCGTTGGCCAGGAACGCCACCCGGGCCACCTCGGCGATGCCGTCGGCCGTGAACTCGAGCTCCGCGCCCTCGGAGGCGACGAGCGCCTGGTACTGCTTGGTGAGCGCGTTCTCCGGCTCGGTCATGATCCGGATGAAGTCCTGCTCGGTGAGCGGCTGGAGCTCGACCCGGATGGGGAAGCGGCCCTGGAGCTCGGGGATGAGGTCCGACGGCTTGGAGACGTTGAACGCGCCGGCGGCGATGAAGAGGATGTGGTCGCTCCGGACGTAGCCGTAGCGGGTCTGGACGGTGGAGCCTTCGACGATCGGCAGGAGGTCGCGCTGCACGCCCTCGCGCGAGACGTCGGGGCCGCCGGCCTGGCCGCGCTCGCCGGCGATCTTGTCGATCTCGTCGATGAAGATGATGCCGTGGTTCTCGACCCGGTCGAGCGCCTCGTTCACCACGTCGTCCATGTCGACCAGCTTCTTGAGCTCCTCGTCCACCAGCACCCGGCGGGCATCCGGCACCTTCACCGTCCGCCGTTTGGTGCGCTTCGGCAGCATCTCCTGCAGCATCTCGGTGAAGTTGAAGTCGGTCCCCTCGAGCCCCTGCGGCGGCTGCATCATGTCCATCATGGGGAAGTTCTGCGGGGTGAACTCGATCTCGACCTCGCGGTCGTCGAGCTGCCCCTCGGTCAGCATGCCGCGCAGCTTCTCGCGCGAGCGCTGGCGGCGCTCCTCCTCCCCCGTAGCGGCCTTCTCGGCCTTGGCCTGGCCGGTGGAGCCGACCACGAACACCGAGGAGGTCAACCGGTCCGCCTTCTCGGCCTTCTCCGCCGGGGTGGGCGGGGCCGGCGGCAGCAGCAGATCGAGCAGGCGCTCGTCGGCGCGCTGCTCGGCCTGGGGATAGACCTCGTCCTCGCGCTCGGTGCGGACCATGTTGATGGCGGAGTCGACCAGGTCGCGCACCATGCTCTCGGCGTCGCGGCCGACGTAGCCCACCTCGGTGAACTTGGAGGCCTCGACCTTGATGAACGGCGCGCCGCTCAGCCGGGCGAGACGGCGGGCCACCTCGGTCTTCCCGACGCCGGTGGGGCCGATCATGATGATGTTGTACGGGGTGATCTCGTCCCGGATGTCGTCCGGCGCCTGCGCGCGGCGCCAGCGGTTCCGGACCGCGATGGCGACCGCCTTCTTGGCGGCCTCCTGTCCCACGATGTAGCGGTTGAGCTCCGCGACGATCTGGCGCGGCGGCATCTCCTCCAGCCAGGGCAGCGGTGCTGTGGCTTCGGCCGCTTCGGGGGTGACGCTGGTTGCGGTGTCGGTCATATCACTTCTCGCCCGGCAATTCCAGGATGGTGATGTGCCGGTTGGTGAAGACGCAGATGTCGGCGGCGATCTCGAGCGCCCGCTGGGTGATGTCGCGGGCGCCGAGGCCGTCGATGGGCAGCAGGGCGCGCGCGGCGGCGACCGCATAGTTGCCGCCGGAGCCCACGGCCACCACGCCGTCGTCGGGCTCGATCAGCTCGCCCGAGCCGCTCAAGAGAAAGCTGTGATCCAGGTCCGCGACCACGAGCAGCGCCTCGAGCCGGCGGAGGATCCGGTCGCTGCGCCAGTCCTTGGCGAGCTCGACGGCCGCGCGCGGGAGGTTCGACGGATAGCGGTCGAGCTTCTCCTCGAACTTCTCGTACAGGGTGAGCGCGTCGGCCACGGACCCGGCGAACCCGGCCAGCACCTTGCCTCCCTTGAGCGCGCGCACCTTGGTGGACCGCGATTTCATCACGGTGTCGCCGATGCTCACCTGGCCGTCGCCGCCGAGGGCGACGCGCCCGTCCTTGCGGACGGCCAGGATGGTGGTGCCGTGGAATACGTGCATTCGAGTCCTTGATTCGCGAGTCACCCTGAGCAGCGCGAAGGGGCATGCCTCCGGGCATGGCTCCTTCGCCTCGCTCAGGATGACTGCCCGACCAGCTTCCTACGCCCGCGGGTGTGCCTGGTTGTACACCTTCTTCAACCGCTCCACACTGGTATGCGTGTAGATCTGCGTGGTGCTGAGCGACGCGTGCCCCAGCAACTCCTGCACCGCCCGCAGGTCGGCGCCGGCGTCCAGCATGTGGGTGGCGAAGGTGTGCCTGAGCGAGTGCACCCGGAGAGTATCACCGCCGACCGCGTCGAACATGATGTGGACCGCCCGCTGGATGCCGCGCGGGGCCAGCCGGCCGCCGCGGCGGCTCACGAACACCGCCCGCTTGTCGCCGCCCATCCGGCCGACCAGCGCCTCCCGGTGGTTAAGATAGCGCCTGAGGGCGAGCACCGCCCGCGAGCCGACGGGGACGATCCGCTCCTTCCGGCCCTTGCCGCGGACCTTGGCCTGGTCCGACAGGAGGTCGAGATCCGCGAGGTTCATCCCGCTCAGCTCCGAGAGCCGGATGCCGGTGGAGTAGAACAGCTCGAGGATGGCGAGGTCCCGCGTGGCAGTGAAGTCGTCGCCCTGGGCCCGGGCCTCTGCCCAGTCGAACAGGGCCTGGGTCTGCTCGCGGCCCATGTAAGTGGGCAGGCGCTTGTCCAGCTTGGGCACCTTCGCCGCGCGGGCGATGTTGTTCGGGACCCCGTGGTTCTCCTGCAGGAACCGGTACAGGCTCCGCACCGCCGAGAGCGCCCGCGCCGCCGAGCGCTTGGAGAGCCCGCGCCGCTGCAGCTCGCCGAGGAACCCGCGCATGCCGAGCCGGTCCACCGTCGTCCAGGTCCAGGCGCCGGCATAGTGGCGGTCGCAGAAGCCGGTGAACGCTTCGAGATCGCGGCCGTAGGCCTTCACGGTGTGCGGGGACTGGCCGCGTTCCTTGTCGAGGTGGGTGAGGAACTCGGAGATCTCTCGGGGAACGGGCATAGATCGCTGGCTCTTCAACACGAAGGCACGAAGGGCACGAAGGACCACGAAGCCCGACCCCACACCCACAAAACCTTTGTGGGGGATGGGGTGGCTTCGTGGTCCTTCGTGCCCTTCGTGCCTTCGTGTTGAATGAGCACCTTCACTCCAAGTCTCACCGAAGCTCCTCCAGAAACCGCCCGAACTCCACCTGCGCCCGCTCGACCAGCAGCTCCTTCTTCCGATCCTTCTTGACCTTCCCCGCCAGCGGCTCGAGCAGCCCGAAATTGGCGTTCATGGGCTGGAAGTGCTTCGGCTCCGCCTCGCGCAGGTAGCGGTAGAGGCCGCCGAGCATGGTGGTGGGCGGCGGGACCGCGGCGGGCTTTCCCTCGAGGCGCCGCGCCAGGTTGATGCCGGCGAGGAGGCCGGTGCCGAGCGATTCGGTATAGCCCTCGACACCGGTGAGCTGGCCGGCGAAGAACAGCCGATCGTCGTCCCGCGCGGCGAGCGCCGGGCCGAGGCTGGCAGGGCTGTTGAGATAGGAGTTCCGGTGAATGCTCCCGAAGCGGAGATACTCCGCCTGCTCGAGCCCAGGAATCAGCCGGAACACCCGCTGCTGCTCGGGAATCCGGAGCCGGGTCTGGAAGCCGACCAGGTTCCACATCTGTCCCGCCCGGTCCTCGCGGCGGAGCTGCACCACGGCATGCGGCTCCCGGCCGGTCCGCGGATCGGGCAACCCGACCGGCTTCATCGGCCCGAACCGCAGCGTCTCCCGGCCGCGGCGCGCCATCTCCTCCACCGGCAGGCAGCCCTCGAAGTACGGTACCTGGTCGAACTCGTGCCCCTGGTGCTGGTCGGCCTCTAGCAGGGCGTCGAGGAAGGCCTCGTACGCCGCGGGGTCCATCGGCGCGTTCAGGTAGTCGTCGCCCTCGCCCTTGCCGTAGCGGGAGAGGGCGTAGAGCCGCTGGTGGTCGAGCGAGTCCGACGAGACCACCGGCGCGATGGCATCGTAGAACGCGAGCGCCGCCGAGCCCAGCCGGGCGACGATGGCCTCGGTGAGACGGGCGGAGGTGAGCGGACCTGTGGCCACCACGCCGGGCGACGGGAGCCCGGCCGCCTCCTCGTGCACCACCGTGATGTTCGGGTGCGCCGTCACCCGCTCGTGCACCGCCTGGGAGAAGATCTCGCGATCCACGGCGAGGGCGGTCCCGCCCGGCACCCGCGCCAGATCGGCGCACGGCAGCAGCAGGCTCCCGAGCGCGCGCAACTCGGCCTTGAGGAGGCCGTGGGCGTTGGTGACGTCGACCGATTTGAAGGAGTTGCTGCAGACGAGCTCGGCCAGGCGGCCGGTATGATGGGCCGGCGTTTGCACGGCCGGCCGCATCTCGTAGAGCGTCACCCGCACACCGCGCTCCGCGAGCGCCCACGCCGCCTCCGAGCCGGCGAGACCGCCGCCGACGACGGTGGCGTTCACGCCAGCGCCACCTCCTCGGGCTCGGCGAGCACAATCTTGTTGCCGCACTTGAGGCAGGTGCGGGTCTCGCCCTCCGCCTTGCTCACCTTCTTCTCCATGCCGATCCAGCCGCACTCGGCGCAGGTATCTGGCACCGGCTTGTTCCAGGTGGAGAAGTCGCACGCGGGGTAGCGGACGCAGCCCCAGAACGACTTGCCGCGCTTGGTGCGGCGCTCGGCGAGCTCGCCCTCGAGGCACTTGGGGCACTTGAGGCCCAGGGAGATGGCGCGCGTGCCCTTGCACGCGGGATACGTGGTGCACGCCAGGAACTCGCCGAACCGGCCGGTCTTGATGACCATGGGCGAGCCGCAGAGCTGGCACTTCTCATCGGTCGGGCGGTCCGGCGCGCGGCCCTTCCGGAGCGACTTCACGTAGTCGCAGGTGTCCTTGTACTTGACGCAGGCGAGGTAGGGGCCGAAGCGCCCGGTCTTGAGCTCGATGGCCGAGCCGCACTTGGGACAGCGCTCCTTGGCCAGATCCTCGGGCTTGAGCCCGTGCGCGTCGGCCACCAGCGCGTTCAGGTCCACGGCCTCGAGCGCCTTGCTGAACGGCGCGTAGAAGTCCTTGAGGACGCCCTGCCACAGGAGCTCGCCGTCCTCGATCCGGTCGAGCTCCAGCTCCATGCCGGAGGTGAACTCGACGTTGAAGATCTCCGGGAACTTGCCGATCATGATCTTCTCGACCAGCTCGCCCAGCTCGGTCGGGAAGAAGCGCCGCTGCTCGACCTTCACGTACTCGCGCGCGCTCAGGGTCGAGATGATGGCGCTGTAGGTCGACGGCCGGCCGATGCCGAGCCGCTCGAGCTCCTTCACCAGGCTGGCCTCGGAGAACCGGGGCGGCGGCTCGGTGAAGTGCTGCGACGGCGTGATCTCCCGGACCTCGACCGCGTCGCCCTGGGCGAGCGGCGGGATCGGCGGGAGGTCGTCCATCGTCTTCCCCTCCTCCTTCTCGCGCCCTTCCATATAGAGCACGTGGTACCCGTCGAAGACGAGCACCGAGCCGGTGGCCCGGAACTGACGTACCGGCCGAGATCGAAGTCCACGATCGTCATGTCGTAGACCGCCGGCGACATCTGCGAGGCCACGAACCGCTGCCAGATGAGCTGGTACAGCCGGAACTGGTCGGGCTCGAGATAGGCCTGGACCTGCTCGGGCCGGCGGCGGACGTCGGTGGGGCGGACCGCCTCGTGGGCGTCCTGCACCCGCGCGTTCTTCTTCGAGCTGTAGGTGTTCGGCACGGCCGGCAGGTACGGCTTGGCGTAGCTGGAGCCGATGAAGTCCCGCACCGAGGCGATGGCCGCGTCCGACACGCGCACCGAGTCGGTCCGCATGTAGGTGATGAGGCCGACCGGGCCGTCCTCGCCCACGTCCCGGCCCTCGTACAGGTCCTGCGCCGCCCGCATGGTGCGCCGCGAGCTGAAGCCGAGCTTCTTGGCGGCCTCCTGCTGCAGGGTGCTGGTGGTGAACGGCGCGCCCGGGTTCTTCCGCCGGTTGCGCTTCTCGACCTTGGAGACGACGAACGGCAGCTGCCGCACCGCGTCGACCACGGCCTGCGCGTCCTCGGCCGAGTGGAGCTGCGGCTTGTGGCCGTCCACCTTGGCGAGCGCGGCCTCGAAGGTCTGGCCGTCCTTGGCGAGCAGCGCCTCGATGCTCCAGTACTCCTGGGGCGTGAAGGCGCGGATCTCGCGCTCGCGCTCGACGATGAGCCTTAGTGCGACGGTCTGGACGCGCCCGGCGGACAGGCCGGTCTTGATGCTGCGCCAGAGGATCGGGCTGGCCTTGTAGCCGACCAGCCGGTCGAGGATGCGGCGCGCCTGCTGGGCGTTCACCTTGCGATCGTCGATCACGCCGGGCCGCTCCATCGCCTCGTGGATGGCGTCCTTGGTGATCTCGTGGAACAGCACGCGGTGGGTCGGCGCGCTGGAGCCGAGCTGGTCGGCCACGTGCCAGGCGATGGCCTCGCCCTCGCGGTCCGGGTCGGTGGCGAGGTAGATGGTGGACGCCGTCTTGGCGGCCTTCTTGAGGTCGGCCAGCGTCTTGGTCTTACCCTTGATGGTGACGTACTTGGGCTCGAAGTCGTTGTCGACATCGACGCCGAGCTCGCGGGTCGGAAGGTCCCGAAGGTGGCCGACGGTGGCCTTCACGTCATAGCCGGCGCCGAGATACTTGCCGATGGTCTTGGCCTTGGTGGGCGACTCGACGATCACGAGCGCCGTCCCATCGCCGCGGGCACGGCCGCGCGGCTTGGCCACCCGGGCACGGGCCTTGGCCGCCTTGGCGCCGGCCTTGGGCGGCGTCGCGGCCTCGGCGCTCTTGCCGGGCTTGGATGGGGTTTTTACGGATCGCTTGGATCTGGTCGCCATGTCTGCACTATGCCTGCTGGAGTCATCGCCGGGTCAACTTCGGTGGCTGCAAGAAATCCGGGTGGAGGGGGGTTCGCAAGACGGGAGTTTCCAAGTCTTTGTAATACAATAGCCTAGTTCGTCATCCTGAGCGTAGCGAAGGAGCGACCGCCTGAGGCATGGCTCCTTCGCTTCGCTCAGGATGACGAACCCGGGGGGACCACCGACCCGTCCGACCGTCCGACCGCCTGACCGCCTGACCGCCTGACCGTCCGACCGTCCGACCGTCCGACCCCCCTCCCTACCACCCCCCGTGCGTCCTCGCCAACCGTATCACCTCGTCCGCCACCGCCGGCGCCGCTTTCACGTCCGCCGCGACTTCATAATGGGCGAGCTTGTAGAACGGTTCCCGGGCCGCCAGGAGGGCCCGGACCCGGTCGACCGGATCGGCGCCTGCCAGGAGCGGCCGAGCTTCCCCCTGCTCGCTCCGGCGGGCGGCGGTGGTGACGGAGCACTTGAGATAGATAATGAGGCAGGCCCGCTTGGCCTCCTCCATCTGGCCCGGTTGGGCAGCCCAGCCGGCGCCCGGAATGATCACGGCCGGCTCCCGCGCCTGGGCGGTGGCCACGGCGTCGCGCTCCATGGCGCGGAACCGGGGCTCGCCCACCATCCCGAAGATCTGCGCCACGGGCATCCCCATCTGCCGGGTCAGGATGCCGTCGATGTCCAGCAGCGGGGCCGGCAGCCCCTCGGCCACGAGGGTGCCCACGGTGCTCTTCCCGACGCCGGGGAGGCCCACCAGCAGGAGGTGGCGTCGCACCGTCAGCCCTCGACCGCTTCCCTGAGCGCCGACCAGCGCGCGCCCAGCGACGCCACGTACCCATTGAAGTTCCGCCGCATCTCGGCGAGCGAATCGCCGCCGAACTTCTCCAGCATCGCGTCGGCCAGCACGATCGCCGTGAGCGCCTCGGCGATGACGCCCATGGCGGGCACGGCGGTCACGTCCGAGCGCTCGCTCTGGGCGTTGGCCGGCTGGCCGGTGGCGAGGTCGACGGTGGGCAGCGGGGACATGAGGGTGGAGATCGGCTTCATCGCCACCCGGAGGACGAGCGGCTCGCCCGTGGTGATCCCGCCCTCCAGCCCGCCCGCGTTGTTGCTGGGCCGCCGGAAGCCGGCGCGGAGGTCGCCGCCGAGCGGAGGCTGCAGGGCCTGCCCTGAGCCGCCCGGAGCGGAGCGAACGGGCAGCGAAGGGTCGATCGGATCGTGCACCTGGGAGCCCGGCCGGCGCGCCGCTTCGACGCCGAGGCCGATCTCGACCGCCTTGACCGCGGGGATCGACATCAGCATCCCGGCCAGCCGGCCGTCGAGCTTCCGGTCCCAGCTCACGTGGCTGCCGAGCCCCACGACGACGCCGCGCGCGACGACCTCGACCTCGCCGCCGAGCGTGTCGCCGGCCTGCTTCGCCGCATCGATGCGGCGGATGATCTCGGCCTCGACCGCGGGGTCGAGCACCCGGATCTCGGAGCGGTCGGCGGCCTCGTTGAGGGGGACGGGAAGCGCCGCCGGCGGGGTGGTGCGGATGCCGCCGAGCGAGACGACGTGACTCCCGACCTCGACCCCGAACTCGTCGAGCAGCCGCTTGGCGAGTGCGCCCGCCGCCACCCGGGCGGTGGTCTCGCGGGCGCTGGCCCGCTCCAGGATGTCGCGGGCGTCGACCCGGTCGTACTTGAGCACGCCGACCAGGTCGGCGTGGCCCGGCCGCGGGCGGGTGACGCGGCGGCGGCGCAGCTCGCCCGGCTCGGCGGCCTCGTGCGCCATGACGTCTTCCCAGTTGGCCCAGTCGCGGTTGGGGATCAGCATCGCGACGGGGCTGCCGAGCGTCTCGCCGGCACGAACGCCGGAGAGCCACTCGATGTGGTCGCGCTCGATCTTCATCCGGGCGCCGCGGCCGTATCCCTGCATCCGGCGGACGAGCTCGCGGTCCACCCACTCAGCGCTGACCGGCAGCCCGGCGGGCAGGCCCTCGACCAGGGTGACGAGGGCCTTGCCGTGGGATTCGCCGGCGGTGGAGAACTTGAGGGTCACACGACGGTCCTTCCTCGAGCGTGACTCCGGATTGGCCTGCGACGCTTCCCCGGCCTGCCTCGCCAAAAGCGAACGAGCCCGGCTTGCGCCGGACTCGTTCCCGTCGGGGTGCTCGAACGGTCCGCGTAGAGCGGCTACTGATCCGAGGCGCCGTCGTCGGTGATCCGGGGTGTGACCAAGATAATGAGGTCACGCCGGTTTTCCGTATCGTTGGTGAAGCTGAACAGCTTGCCGATGATCGGGAGGCTCCCCAGGAGCGGGATCCCCGAGCGGGTCTTGGTGACCTGGGTGACCGTCAGGCCGCCGATGACCGCCGTCTCGCCGTCGTTGACGAGGAGCTGGTTGTCGGCCTTCTGCTTCTGGAAGATGAAGCCGAGGTCGGCCGCGGCCAGCGGCTGGATCGCCGAGCGCTCCGTGTGGAGCTGCATCAGGACCTGCCGGTTGTTGGTCACGTGCGGGGTGACCGTCAGGCGGATACCGGTCTCCTTGAACTGCACGTTGGCGCGGGCCGTCCCGGTGGAGCTGGAGTTGGCGTCGATCACGCGGACCGGCGTTTCCTCACCCACGAGGATGTCGGCCTGGCGGTTGTCGAGCGTCGAGATGACCGGCTCGGCCTGGATGTCGGCCAGCTCCGTCTTCTCGAGCGCGCTCAGGAAGGTGGTCAGCGAGAAGCCACCGATGCTGGTCGAGTAGATCAGGTCCAGCGCCGAGCCGGCGATGGTCGCGTCGGCGTTGCCGACCGCCGACACCGAGTTGCCGCCCAGGTCGATCACGTTGACGGGCTTGTCGAACACGTCGCCCGGGCCCCGATTCGGATCGGGCCGCTGGACCAGCTTGTTGAAGAACTGGCTCCGGCTCCCGAGGTCGTACTTGATGCCAAGCTGCTCGATGTCGGTCCGGTCGACGAAGATGATCTTCGCCTGGATCGAGAGCTGCGGCGTGCGGATGTCGAGGCCGCGCACGAAGTCGCTGATGCTCTCGATGCGGCTCCGGGTGTCGGTGACGATCAGCGCGTTGGAGCCGGTGTCGGCCACGACGCGGCCGCGGTTCTTGGTCAGGATGCTCTCGACCGTCTTGGCCAGCGAGGCGGCCTGGGCGTAGTTGATCCGGACGATGCTGGTCTCCAGCGGCTCGAGCGAGTCGAGGGCGGCGAGCGCCGAGGGCGCGTCGACGCGGATGATCCCGCCGGTCATCTCCTGAGCGGAGAGGCCCTGGGTGGCGAGGACCGCCTGGAAGGCCTGCGGCCACGGCTGGTTCTTGATCTCGGCGTTGACTTCGCCCTTCACGTCCTTGCCGAGGATGATGGTGCGCCCGCTGAAGGCGGCGAACCCGGCGATGACGTCGGCGATGGAGGCGCGATCCCAGGTCACGGTGATCCGCGGCTCGTCGGCGCGCGTCACCATGGCCATGCTCCGGATGCCCAGCTCGGGCTTCCGGGTGCGGACCGGGGCGGCCACCGGCGTCACGTCCGCCGGCATCACCTCGGCCGCGTCGGCGACATCGGCGGCCATGGCCGCGACTTCATCCCTGGACGACCAGGCCTGGAAGCCCTCGCCCGAGCCGAAGCTCACGCGAATGGCCTCGCCCGAGGACCGGTCGATCTTGTAGGCTTGCGGGCCCTCGAGATCGACCACGATGCGGACGATGTCGGGCCGGAACTGCGAGTAGCGGAGGTTCACGACCCCGCCCCGCTTCACGCCGTCGTACAGCGTGGCGGTGGTGCCGCCGAGCTTGGCGCCGACCACGTCCAGCACCAGCCGGTCGGGCGAGCTCAGCAGGAAGTCGCGGACATCGACGGCGCCGCGAACATTGACGACGATCTCGGTCTTGCCGGCGGAAGGCGCCAGGCTCACGGCGGTCACCTCTCCGCTGCCGGGCCCTTCGGCCCACGCGGAGGTCGCGGTCGAGAGGCTCGCCCCGAACAGCAGCGAGGGGACCGCGGCGGCAACCAGCATCCAGCGATACATACCCGTCATGGCGTCTCGACCTCCTGCTTCCGCAGCGAGAGAGTTTCCTGGCGCTCGAACCCGAAGTCCTGGATCGTGAACACTGCATCGCGGGCACGGATCTGCGTCAAGCGCGCCCGTCCCAGCTGGTCTCCCACCCGCATCTTGTGCCGCTTGCCGGTGGTAGCCTTCTCCCTCAGCACGACCACGTTGTTGCTCGGGGTGCGAAGGTCCAGATACACGCCCACGAGGTCGAGCTCGCCGATCTCGGGGCCGTTCTTGTTCATGTTCATGAGCGAGTTGAACGGATCGCGCGTGCCGCCGGCGTAAGCGAACGTCTCGCGCAGCACGTCGATCTCCCGGGCGCGCTGCACCGAGTCGGCCAGGGCCGCCTCGGCATCCTGGTCGAGCGTGTCGGCGGCCGGCTTCGCAGAGGCCGGTGCCGGCACCGCGGTGACGCTCCCGGGCGTCGCGGCGAGCGAGGCCAGCTCCGTGGCGGAGGCCCCGGCGGTCGAAGCGAGCGACGCCTGCGCCGTGCTGTCGGCCGCGGTGGAATCGCCGGTGGCGGTACTGTCTGCCACGGCGGCCATCTGGGCCGCCCGCGCCTGCTTGATGCTATCGGTGCGCGCACGCACCATGGCGAGCTGGGCCTGGGCGGCCTGGGCCGCCTTGGCCTCGGCCGCTTCGCCGCCGCATGCCGCCACCGACGTCAGGGCGAGCAGCGCGGCCCCGAACCACGCGTTACGTGCCACTGGCCTCTCCCTCCGCGGAAGTCTTGACGTACGTCCGGACCTGGAACTTGGCTTCGAGCAGCGCCCCGCTCGTGTCGTTCATCGCCTTGGCCGCGTTGGCGTTGGCGGGCGTGACGCTGAGATCGTAGGGAACGATGATCCGCTGCAGGCTGGCGACGTCGGCCATGAACTGGCCGATCTCGTCGTAGTGCCCGATGACGGACATGTTGTACTTGTACGTGTCGAACGGCGCCGGGCCGGCCTCCACGGGGAGCGGAACCACCTGCGACAGCGTGACACCCCGGATCTTGCTGCGGCTCGAGATGTCGTCGAGCAGGTTGGGCACCTCGTTCCGCTCCGGCACCAGCCGGCGGAGGAGTGCCAGGCTCCCGCGGTAGGTGTCGAGCCGCTTGCGCAGGTCCTCGACGGTGCCGCGCGCCAGCTCCTTCTTGGCGCTGTCGGTGGCGGCGTCGAGGCGGGCGATGGTGTCGCGGGTGGCGACGACCTGCTGCTGCCGCGCGCTCAGGCCCTGGACGCCGATGGCGTCCACCACGTTGCCGGTGTAGGCGATGTAGCCGACGATCCCGGCCAGCAGGACCATGAGGATCGGCGTCGACTGCTTCGAAGAGAGAGCCATGGCGCGCTTACCTCACCGACTGGCTGAGGGGGACGGTCCGGATGTACGCCGAGTCCGCCTGGCGGAACGTGGCCCGGATGGTGAACGCCGTCACCGGCCGCTCCTTCTCGACCACCGTCTGCGCCGAGACCGGCTGCACGTCGGTGATCCAGGGCGAAGCCTCGAGCTGACGGAGGAAGCGGGTGTAGGCCTGAATGTCCACCGTGCGGCCGTTCACCTCGAACATCACGGGCGGCGGCGGCGCGTTCTCGATCTTCATGCTGTCGGCCTTGGTGCTCGGCTTGGCCGGCTTGGGCATCGGCGGCGGGGCCGCGCCCTTGGTCCGCTGGGTGGCGCCGATGCCGGCGGGGCCCAGGTCCACCAGCCAGGTGTAGGCCGGCAGCGCGCGGGTCACTTCGTCGAGCACGTGCGCCCAGACGTAGCGATCGCCGTCGACGGTGCGGATGACGCCGATCTGCGCCACCAGCGAGTCCCGGATGGTTTCCTGGTGGCGCTTTTCGGCCAGGAACGCCTTGAAGCGCTTGTTCTCGGCCCGGCTCTGCTCGAGCTGCGGCGTGAGCGCGCTCAGCTCGCGGGTGGTGCCGATGAAGACGAAGCCCAGCCAGCCGAGCACGCCCACCCAGCTCAGGACGGCCAGGAGCAGGACGGGTTCCTTGATCTTGCTCCCCAGGCTGCGCAGCCCATCGAGCGACCCCATGACGGGCCGTCGCGCGCGCTTGCGCTTGAGATCGGGGCGGAGATTGACGGTGATCATCGGTCGTCGGTCCTGGTCGGGGTTACGCGGCGCTGCGCAGCGCGAGGCCAATCGGGAGCATCAGCAGGGGCGCGACCTCGTCGACCGGGAAGCGGTCGAAGACACCGTCGGCCACCTGCAGCTTCTCGATCGGGTTGGCCAGCTGGACCGGGATGCGCAGCCGGTCCGAGAGCACTTTGTTGAGCCGCGGGATACGGGCACCGCCGCCGGTGGTGAAGATCCGGCCGAGGCCGGTGGACGACCGGCTGGACGACTGGAGGAACGCCGCGGCGCGCTCGATGCCGACCGCGAGCTCCTCGCCGCGCGACTCGAGCAGCGGATCGAGCGCCTCGCTGCCGGTGTCGGCGCCCTGGAGCACGGCGTCCGCCTCGTCGGCCGACAGGCCGCGCTCGCGCTGGAGATCTTCCTTGAAGCGCCGGGTGCCGATGGGGATGTCCCGGGTGAGCACCGGGACGCCCTCGTCCAGGATGTTGATGTTGGTGGTTTCGTGGCCGATGTTGACCAGGCCGACGACGCCGCGCATGGCCTCGGGGTAGTTCACCTCGAAGGCGTTGTGCAGGGCGAAGGCGTCGACGTCGATGACGCTGGCCTCGAGGCCGACGTCGTTGAGGAGCGCCAGCTTGTGCTCGACCAGCTCGCGCTTGGCGGCCACGAGGAGCACGGTCATCTGCAGGCCTTCCGACTCGGGATCCAGGATCTGGAAATCGAGCTCCACGTTGTCCATGTCGAACGGCACGTGCTGCTCGGCCTCCCAGCGGATCACCTCGCGGGCCTCGGTCTCTTTCATCCGGTCCATGGCGATCTTCTTGATGATCACGTCCCGCCCACCCACGGCGCAGACGACTTTCTTGCTCTTGATCCCGGCGGAGGCCATGAGCCCCTTGATGGCCTCGGCCACGATGGCCGGGTCCATGATTTCACCCTCGACGATGGCGTCGTTCACCACCGAGGTGAACGCGACCTTGGTCAGGACCGGCCCGCCCGAGGCGTGCGAGATCGCGACGAGCTTGATGAGGCCGCTGCCGATGTCGAGGCCGACCGTCGTCGTATTGCGCCCGAAGAGTCCCATAGATGTCCGCTTGTCGAGGGGTGGCTCAGGCCTGCTGCGCTCGCTCCGGACGTGCTGCCGGCGCCGGGGCATGAGGGTAGTCCGACCGTGAGAGGGCAACCGATGTGCCACACAAATTGCACATTGCTAAGTGGTTGGGTCGGAGCGTCTTGACGCAGATGGGAGCAGACTTACGCCACCGGGGGCGGGCGGCCGATCTTCCCTTTCGCAACCCCTCTCTCACGATGCAGCACTCAGGGGTGGGCAGGGGTCGTGCAGGCTATGGCACTCGAGCCGGATAGCCCGAGCGGCGCCCAGATGAGAGCGCCGCCGGGGCCCGGTGTTCCAAGCTCAGTTATACAGCTGGATCCAGCTCCGCTCGGTCAGCGGAATGGCCGTGGCGGAGCCCTGGAGGGCCCGCCGGATCGCGCACGACGAGTAGTTCACCGTCGCGTTACCGGTGAGCTTGCTGTCGTCGAGGGTGACGTCCTGGGCCATGACGCCGCCGTAGAACTTCACGTCGTCGCTGCCGGTGCCGCGGATGTTCACACCGCCGGTGACGATGACCGGTCCGTAGAAGTCGATCCTGCCCTGCACGTTCAGGTTGCCCTCGACCAGCAGAATCCCCTGCCCCGCACCCGACCCCGAGAGCGAGAGATCACCGTTGTGGTAGACGATCGGGAAGTAGGTGAAGCAGGGACTCGTCTTGTCCGTCGGCGCCCCCCAGTTGCTCTCGAGCGACGTGTCGCACACCGGCGGGGTGCCGGTGGTCGCTGGCGCCAGTCCGCTGACGTTCCCGCTCAAGGTGAGGGTCGCCAGGGCCTTCAGCTGCTCGAAGTTGGAGCCGCCGAGCATGTTGTCCTTGGTCATCGTGGTGTCCTTCAACCGGTTCGGATCCCCCTTGATGACGGCGCTGCCCTGCTGGGTGACCTGGCCGTTGTACTTCACGGCGGCGACGTCGTCGGGGGTCGGGCATTCCACCGCCGCCGCAGTCCACTCGGGCGGCGTGGCGTCGTAGCCGCTCACGGTCGAGTTGCCGCTGACCGTGACCTTGCCGATAGCGGTGAGGCCGGCCGAGACCTGGATACTGGGCTGGTTCAGCCTGATCAGCTGCCCGAGCGAACGGCGGGCAACCACGGTGCCCCCGGCACCCTGGCGCGTCCCCAACGCGCTCACGAGCCAGACACTGCTCGTGAGGCGGGTGACCGAAGACGTCGCGGCCACGCTGCCGCCCAGAGACACCGTGGGCAGGGCGGCCGTCCCGTTGGTCGGGAGTGCGAGCATGGCGGTGGACGTCAGCGTGCCGCCGTAGGGACTGGGCGATCGCGGCCTCGGCCGCCTCGGAGGCCTGGCTGGCGTAGAAGGCGTTCTGCCCCGACTGCTGTTCCAGCCGGCCGGCGAAGAACGTCCCGGCGACCAGCGCGCCGATCACGACCAGTGCGAAGATGGCCACGGCCAGCGCCATCCCGCGTTCGTTGGAAACCCGCGATGCCTGCATGCCGATCTCCTGTTGGAGTGAGTCGCTCATGGCCGGAACGCGTTGCGGAGCTGGATCTCGCTCACCAGCACGTCCTGCACGTGCTGGGTGGTTCCCGACCCGCCACCGGTCGTGATCGCGTTGTCGGTGATCCCGCGGATGGTCAGGCGAACGCTCTTGATATCGGCCGACGTGGCCGTGGCGGCGCCATTCTTGTCCAGGTACTCGAACGCGAGACCGTTGCCATCGACCAGGGGCCCCAGCACCGGCTGCGGCGCGACGGCTCACCGGCGCTCACGCTCCGGGCGCCGAGCCACGACTGGCCGCCGCTGACGTACAGGCTGAGCTCCATGACCTCGTACAGCCGGACCGGCGTGCCGACGGAGATGGGCACCGCCGTCAGAGCGGCTACGGTCGGGTTGATGGTAAAGGCGTAGGCCGGAACGCCGCCGCAGTTGGAGCCAGTGTTGACCACGCTGATCCGTACCGGCTGCCAGCCGTCGTCCGTGCTCTGGTCCGGATCGGCCCCCTCCAGGAAGACATACGCGCTGTCGCGGATGGCCACCGGATCGCGGAGGCCAGTCCAGGTGCCCTTCAGCACCCTGATCTCGCTGATGGTTGGCGTCTGGCAGACGTAGCCCATGCCGCGCATGGCCCGATAGGTGATGCTGGTGGCGGACTTGGCGAGGATGTCCACCTGCGAGGCAACGACGGAGCCCTCGACGGTGTTGATCTCCCGCAGCTCGTTCGGGATCACGATGGCGCCCGCCCGCACGTTGGATTGCAGGTCCGTCCGCTCCGCCTGCGCGCGGGAGACCCGCTGGGTCGTGTTGAGCATGGTGTAGATGGCCCCGGTCACGACCAGCATGATGACCAGGCCGACCAGCAGCTCGATGAGCGTGAAGCCCCGGTGATTGCGCATGGCGGTCAGCACCAGATTCGGGTGGTGAGGACGTCGGTGTGCGTGCCGCGTACCGTCCGGTACGACACTGTCACGGTGACCGTTCGAGGAGTGGCGCCGGTGATCTGCCAGGACTCCGTGACACCCTGGTTGGCCGCTGAGTTTCCGTTGGCGAACCCGCCGCTGGTGCACTTCGGCGATGTCGAGTAGGCCTCGCGGCGAAGGGTCTCGAGCCGCTTGGAGGCCAGCTGGGCCGCCCGCGTTTCCATCTGCCCGCGCCCGATCATCCGCGTGACCATGGCCGACGAGCTCACCAGGGCGGTGATGCCCACGCCGAGCACCACGACCGCCACGAGCACCTCGACCAGCGTGAACCCCGAGTCGGTGCGCTTCACTTGACTATCCTCCCGAGTCCGTCGACCAGAATCGAATCAGTGTGCCCGGTCTTGGCGACCTTGAACGTGCTGGTGGCGCCGAATGCGCTGAGTCCGCGGAGGTCGAACACGACCGAGTCCACGCCCGCGGGCGGCGTGACGGTGACCCCATAGAGCGTGTTCAGGTTTTCCACCGGGCCGATGGTGTCAACCGTGCCGGCCCCGGTCAGCAGCCTGGGCGATGCGACGATCCACACCTGGTTCCCGCTGAACATCAACCGGGTCTGACGGTTGGTCTGCGTGGCCGCGGTCCGCGCCTTGGCGAACATGTTCGCCAGCATCGTCCGCGCGCCGCGGACGTTGGTCTTGATCATGGCGGAACTGATCTTCGGGTAGCTGATGAGGACGAGAATGCTGATGATGACGATGACCAGCAGGGTCTCGATCAGCGTGAATCCCCTTCGACGGCTCACGGTTCCTCCCTCCCTCGGCGGCGCTCGGTGATGTGGCCGACTCTTCGGCGGCAGTAATAGGCAGAACTCATACCAAAGACGAAGTCACGACGCGGCAATGACTTGAGAACGGAGGTCGGACGGCCTGGACTGCAGAGGGATGCAGCACACCGCAGTTGTCTGCGCGTTCCCCGCTCAGTGAACGGGGAGCCGGCGCATCTTGTAGAAGAGCGTGCGGAGGCTGATGCCGAGGAGGCTGGCGGCCTGGCGGCGGTTGCCGCCGGAGGCCTCGAGCGCACGCTGGATGGCATGACGCTCGACCGCCTCGACCTGGGTCTTGAGCTCGAGCGAGCCACCGGTGGCCTGCGTGGAGGCGCCGTGCCCGTCCCCGCCGTGGTGCCCGGTCCCGTTGCCGTTCCCATTGCCGTTGGCCAGCGCGAAATCGCGCGGCTCCAGCGGGCCACCGGTGCCGAGCACCGCCGCGCGCTCGACCGCGTTCCGGAGCTCGCGCACGTTGCCGGGCCAGGAATGATGCGTGAGCGCGTCGAGCGCCGAGGGCGTGATGCTCACCGGGTGGCCCAGCCGTGTGGCGGCCTGGCGCGCGAAATGGGTGAGCAGCGCCGGCACGTCGTCCGGCCGCTCGCGCAGCGGCGGCAGGTGCAGGTGCACGACGTTGAGCCGGTAGTAGAGGTCGGCGCGGAACTCGCCGCGCTCGACCGCCGCGTCGAGCGGCTTGGCCGTGGCGGCGAGCACCCGGACGTCCACCTTCTTCGATTCCCGCCCGCCCACCCGCCGGATCTCGCTGTCCTCGAGCACCCGGAGGAGCTTGGCCTGGAGATCGAGCGGCAGATCGCCGATCTCGTCGAGCAGCAAGGTGCCCTCGTGCGCCAGCTCGAACAGCCCGGCCCGGTCGGCGGTGGCGCCGGTGAAGGCTCCCCGCACGTGACCGAACAGCTCGCTCTCGAGCAGGTGCTCCGGAATGGCGGCGCAGTTGATGGCGGTGAAGCCCTGCTCGCTCCGCGGGCTCATCCGATGGATGGCGCGGGCCAGCACTTCCTTGCCCGTCCCGCTCTCCCCGGTGATGAGCACGGTGGTGCTGTGGCGCGCCACGCGGGTGGCGAGGTCGAGCAAGTCGCGCATCGAGCGGCTCTCGCACACCACGAGATCGCTCGCGGCGCCGGCGCCGAGGGTGGTGCGCAGCACCTCCACCTCGCGGCGGAGCTTCTCGCGCTCCTCGGCCTTCTTGAGCGTCATCGTGACTTCGTCGGGGCGGAACGGCTTGTGGAGATAGTCGTAGGCGCCTTCGCGCATGGCGGCGAGGGCGCTGTCTTCGCTGCCGTACGCGCTCATCATGATCATCAGCGCCTGGCCGCCCTCGGCGCGATAGCGGCGGAGAAACGTCACGCCGTCCATCTTGGGCATCCGCACGTCGCACAGCACGAGGTCGAACGCCCCCGCGCTGGCCCGCTGCAGGGCCTGCTCGGGATCGCCCTCGGTCACGACGTCGTAGCCGGCCTCCTGGAGCAGGAGCGCCAGCGACTGTCGGAGTCCCGCGTCATCGTCAACGATCAGTACGCGCATCGCTCGCACCCGCAAGAGGCAGGAAGACTTTGAACACCGCGCCGCCTTCGCGCGCGCGGTCCACCCACACCACACCACCGGCGTCGTACACCGTCCGGGCGACGATCGCGAGACCCAGCCCGGTACCCTCGCCCGGCGGTTTGGTCGTGAAGAACGGATCGAAGATCCGCTCGCGATCGGCCTCCGGCACACCGGGGCCGTCGTCCGCGACGTAGAGCATCGCGCCGGGAGTGCCGGGCGCGAGATCCCGCCGCCTCGGGCGCGAGACCCACCGCCGGCCCGGCGGCTGGCCGGGCGCCGTATCGTCCTGGCGGCCGCCGACCCGTTGACCGGGCTCGAAGGGCCGCCGCGCCGTGCCGACCGCGAGGCTGCCGGTCGAGGCATGGCAGGCGTTCATAAGCAAATTGATGACCACCTGCTCGAGCCCATGCCGGTCGCCCTGCACGCAGGGCAACCCGGACTCCATGTGGAGCGCGAGGTTGCGGCCCTGGAGCAGCCCCTGGCGCTCGAGAAATTCGACGGCGGTGGTGACCGCGCCGTTGAGATCGGCCTGGACCGGCCCGTGCACTTGCACTCCGGCCGGGCCCCGATCGGGCCGGGCGTAGTCGAGCAGCCCCTGCACAATGCGGTCGACGCGGCCAATCGCGACGTTCATTTCCGTCGTGATGTCGCGGTCCGCGCCCCGCTGCCGGAGGACCTCGACATAGGTGCCGAGGGCGCCGAGCGGATTGCGGATCTCGTGGGCCACGCCGGCGGCGAGGCGGCCGATGCCGGCCAGCTTCTCGACGCGGACGATGTGGCTCTGCACGTCGAGCAGCTCCTCCGCCATGCCGCGGTAGCGGGCCGACAGCGCCCCGAGCTCGCGGGTCTCGTAGGACGGCGACTCGGCGGGCAGGTCGCCCCCGGCGAGGACGTCGGCCTCGGCGGCGAGCACCTGCAGCGGGCGGATGACGAGGCGGTGCACCACGTAGGCGCCGAAGCACACGAAGACCGCGGTGCTGCCGATCCACAGGGCCAGGAGCGGCCAGAAAGCCTCGCGCACGTCGCCGCCCAGGAGCAGCATCGTGGTGAGGCCGACGAGCAGGACCGCCGCCGAGGTGACGAAGCCGAGGCTGACCAGGAGCTCGGTGCGAAGCGAGCGGCGCGGCGGCGTCATGCGCTCAGCCGCGGCCGCCGGGTCCGCTTACGCGCACTTCGGCTCGCCGTTGGCAGTGGCCGGCGCGAGCACGGCGGCGTTGCCGTAGAAGATCGCGCAGGTCTTGCTGGTCCCCGTGTAGGTCGCGCTGGCCGACCAGCCGCCGCCGACGATGCTCACCATCGTCACGGTCGTGCCCGTGCTGGGCCGATACGGGAACGCCGCATTGGGGATCCCGCCGCCGTAGTACGCCCCGTTGTCCGCGAGATAGGCTTCCTCCGCGGTCACGAGGTTGCGCAGGTCGCTCTTCATCGTGGCCAGGAACGCGCGCTCCTTGGTCGAGGCGAACTTGGGGATCGCGATCGCCGACAGGATGCCGATGATCACCACGACGATGAGCAGCTCGATCAGGGTGAAGCCGCGATTGGATGTCTTCATACACTCTGATCTCCGTGAGAAGCGCTGCGCTCGTCCAAGTGTGCTGCGTGTCAGGTTCCGGTTTTGTACTGCCGAATCAGTGTCAGGAGCCTAAGGCAAGGGCGGCGACCCGAAGACCGCCGCCCCTTTGAAGCCTTGAGGAATTACGACCGAGTTACGGCGTGCACTTCGGCTCGCCCTCGGCAGTGGCAAGGGCGATGGCAGTCGCACCGTCGCCGACGTAGATGTCGCAGACCTTGCTGGTGGCGGTGTGCGTGGTCCCGGCGTTCCAGCCGTTGCCGCTCAGGGCCGCGGTCACGGTCACGCCCGCCGACGGCACGAAGTGCGTGGTAGCGTCGAGCTCCACCGGGGCGCCGCCCAGGTTCGAAGCGGAACCGGCCAGGTAGACCTGGTTATCCGAGAAGTACGCCTCTTCCGCCGTGACCAGGTTCCGCAGGTCGGACTTCATGGCGGCCAGGTACGCCTTCTCCTTGGTGCTCGCGAACTTCGGAATGGCGATCGCGGCCAGAATGCCGATGATGACGACCACGATCAACAGCTCGATCAGCGTAAAGCCCTTGCGATTCTGCATACTTCCTCCGGGTGAGTGAGCGGCGACGTGGCCGAGCCGACGACAGCAGTGAGTCGGACTGGCGGGGAGTAAGGCAACGCGCATGCCACCCTCGGACCCATGCATGTAAGGCGCTGGATCCTGCCGACTTAGGAGACCGACGACAGGGTTTGCGCCCCGCGGGATCGGGCTCCCGGAACAGGATTCTGCAAGACCGCCAGCCGCCGGGTCCGGCGCAGCGCAGTTCATTGCGCGTCCACCCGATGCAGAACGTACGCCGAGCGCCCGGCTGCCCTGGGACCCATTCCGCGGGGCAGGGAGCATAGAAAAGCGACGGCCACCTCGAGGGGTGGCCGTCGCAAACTGCGGAAAGGGTGCCGGTCAGGCTGGTCGTGACGTATCGGGACCTCGCAGCGCCATCCAGAGGCAGGCGACCCCCACCGGCATCGCCGCGCCGACCACGTCGCCGCCCATCAGGTACCAGGCGCCCAGGACGCGCTCCACGATCGGCGTATGCCGCCGCAGCGCCAGCCATACGATCGGGAGCCAGCACCCCAGGATGGAGGCGACGACGACGACCGGCAGGGAGCGCTCCCTCCGCCAGCGCCAGACGACCGGGGCCACCGCCCCGACCGCCAGCGCCGCCCCCAGCATCATCCGGTACCCGTCGTAGATGCGCAGCTCGGGCATCGATTCGGTGACCGCCGTATAGCCACTGAGAAGAAAGGCGGCGGCGGCACCGGCCGCCGGCGCCCACCTGCCGATGGCCACTATGCCTTCACCTCCACCTGCTCCTCATACCGGCTGAGCTTCCGGTACAGGGTCGAGGGGTCGATCCCCAGCACCTCCGCCGCCCGGGTCTTGTTGCCCCCCTCCGCCTGCAGCACCCACATGATGTAGGCCCGCTCGATCACCTCCAGCGTGGGGTTCAGGTACGACCGCTCGGCGACCAGGGGCTCCTTCCGGCGCTTGGTGATCCGCTCCGGCAGCGACGCGGCCTCGATCACGTTGCCGCGGCTCAGCACGGTGGCGTGCTCCAGCGCGTTCTCCAGCTCGCGGACGTTCCCGGGCCACTCGTAGACCATCACCGCGTCGAGCGCGTCCGACGCGAGCGCCTTGGGCTCGGTCCCCGCCTCGCTCCCCAGGCTCTGGAGGAAGTTCTCGATCAGGAGCAACAGGTCGTCCCGGCGCTCGCGCAGCGGGGGGAGGTTGAGGGCGATGACGTTGAGGCGGTAGAACAGGTCCGAGCGGAAGTTGCCCCGGCGGATCTCCTCCTCGAGATCCCGGTTGGTGGCGGCGATGATCCGGACGTCCACCGGAATGGCCTCGGTGGCGCCGACCGGGATCGCCTCCCGCTCCTGCAATACGCGAAGCAGCTTCACCTGCAGCGACGGCGGCATCTCGCCGACCTCGTCCAGGAAGAAGCTCCCGCCCCGCGCCGCGGCGAAGAGACCCTGCTTGTCCCGCACCGCGCCGGTGAAGCTGCCCTTCACGTGGCCGAAGAGCTCGCTCTCGAGCAGGTTTTCGGGCAGGGCGCCGCAATTGATCGAGAGGAAGGGCCCCTCGGTCCGGTTGGAGAGATTGTGCACGTAGCGGGCGACGACCTCCTTGCCGGTGCCGCTCTCGCCCTGGATCAGCACGGTCGAGTCGGTCGGCGCCACGTGCTCGGCGAGCTTCAGCAGCTCCATGAACCGCTTCGACTTGCCGATCGGCCGGGTGACGGTGCTCTTGTCGCGGCGGCGGATCTCCTGCTTGAGCTGCTTGTTCTCCACCCGCACTGCGCGGAACTCGCAGGCCCGCCGGAGGATGGCGACCAGCTCGTCGTTGCCGAACGGCTTCTGGATATAGTGGAAGGCGCCCGAGTTGAGCCCGGCGATCGCGCTCTGCAGCGAGGCCTGGGCGGTCATCAGGATGACCGGCGTCATCGGATCCTGCTCCCGGGCCGCGGTCAGGATGTCGAGCCCGGACACCTGCGGCATGCGCACGTCGGAGAGCACGATGTCGTGGGTGCCCGACCGGATCTGCTCCAGTCCCGCCTTGCCGCCCTGGGCGGTGGTCACCTCGAATCCCTCGTTGCGCAGCAGGATGCGGAGGGTGTCGAGAATGCCGGATTCGTCGTCGACCACCAGGACCGAAGGCTTGTTGCTCATGCGGCATCCTCCGCCATCATCTTGGCGGGCAGAAAGATTGTGAAGGTCGTGCCCCCGCCGGGGCCCGAGTCCACCAGCACGAGGCCCCCGTGCGCCTGCACGGCCCGCTGCACGATCGCGAGGCCCAGCCCGCTCCCACCAGGGCGGCCCGACACGAACGGATCGAACAGCCGTTCGCGGATCTCGTCGGGGATGCCCGGACCGTCGTCCCGCACCTGCAGCCGCACGGCGTGGTCGAGATTGGTGCCGTGGGGGATGTCCGCCCCCTGCACCGCCGCGACGCTCACCGTGATCCGGATCGGCCCCCGGGCGGACTGGACCGCGTTGAGGACCAGGTTGGCGATGACCCGGTGGAGCAGGTCCTCGTCGCCGTCCACGATGGTGCGCCCGCCCTCGATCGTGAGCACCGCGTCGGGGCGGCAGTCGGGGTGCGCCTGGATCAGCCGGACGACCGCCACCACCACCGCGTGGAGGTCGAGCGCTACCAGCTGCGTGGCACGCACCCGGGCGAAGTCGAGGAACTCGCTCAGCAGCCGGCTCAGCCGGTCGCTCTCCCGGACGATGAGGCCGGCGAGGAAGCGCTCGTCCTCGTCGACGAACTTCGAGCGGGCCAGCTGCTCGACCGAGCTCCGGATCGAGGCGAGCGGGTTCCGGATCTCGTGCGCCAGGGAGGCGCTCAGCGCCGCCACCGACTCCAGCCGCTCGGCGCGGGCCTGGAGCTCCTGCACTTCCTTCAGATCCGAGATGTCGGTGAAGATGGCGGTCACCGACGGCGCTTCCTGCGCCTCCTGCCGGAACGTGGTGGTGCTGAGGCCGATGGGGAAGATGCGCCCGCCCTGGTGCGTCACCATGCCCTCGCCCCGGCTGATCTTCCGGCCATTCCGGATTCCGGCCACCACCGCCGCCCAGAGCTCCGAGGAGCGGGTCTTGAGCTGGTCGAGCACCGGCGTGCCGATCAGCCCTTCCCCGTCGAGGTCGAGCAGCTTCTGGCCCGTCGGGTTGATGAAGGCCAGACGCCCGGCCCCGTCGACCGTCAGCACGCCGGACCGGATGTTCCGCAGGATGTCGTCCGCCTCGAGCCGCACCCGCTTGAGCTCGATGGCGAGCGTCTCCTGCTCCATGCCCGCCTCCCGGAGGCGGTGGCCCAGGACGGCGACGATCGCGAAGACCACATTGAACACCACGACCTGCGCCCAGAACGCCGTGTCCGGCGCGCCGGACCGGGTCAGGAACGCGTCGCCCAGGAAGAGGGCCGAGGCGAAGACCACGGTGACCGCGCCCCAGGTGGGCGGCATGAGGAGCGCGTAGGCCGCGACGGCGAGGACGTAGAGCGCCGGAAAGGCCGACTGCGGCTGGCCCGCGAAGTGGACGATCGTCGTGATGACGCCGAGGTCCACCAGCGCCTGCACCAGGAGGAAGCCGTTCCCGGCCCGCTGATTCCGGAGGAACACCCACCACCCGCCGTAGCCCGTGAAGAGCAGGGCGACGGTGACGGCGATGGTGACCAGGAACGACTCCTGGGGCCGCTCCGTCCAGACCAGCCCGGCGCCGAGCAGGATGCCGACGGAGAGCACCAGCCGCCCGACGAACAGCCAGGACAGGAGGGTGCGCTGGTCGGGCAGGGTGCTGCGGCCGACCCGGCGGCGATCAGGCATTGTCTCCTACAGGACTCGGCGAGTTCACGGGGGATTGGCCGAAGATAGAAAGGCGGGCCTATCATTACAATCCATATGGCATGGCACGTTTACGTCGCCCGCTGCGGCGACGGCACCCTCTATACCGGGATCACCACCGATCCGGCCCGGCGGGAGGCGGCCCACAACGCCGGCCGGGGCGCCTCCT
Source organism: uncultured Gemmatimonadales bacterium (assembly GCA_963815515.1). Classification (GTDB taxonomy): domain Bacteria; phylum Gemmatimonadota; class Gemmatimonadetes; order Gemmatimonadales; family GWC2-71-9; genus CAVVWJ01. The sequence goes on along the minus strand of CAWFGP010000003.1, from coordinate 531,651 downwards.
ACACGCGCTCGCGCCGGCCCGTGCGGCTGATCCACGTGGAGCCGGCGGCCGACCGCGGCGCGGCGCTCCGCCGGGAGCTTGCGATCAAGCGGCTCCCCCGCCCCGCAAAGGAACAGCTCGTGACCCGCTCGACTTCCGCCCATCCCGCGACGACCGCGACCGAGTTCCGCGGCTTCCGGCCCTCGGCGCTGGCCTTCCTCCGCCGCCTGGCGCGGCATAACAGCCGCGAATGGTTCGAGCGGCATCGCCCGATTTACGAGACCGAAGTGCGGGACCCGCTCCGGAGCCTGGTCGAGGAGATGGACGTCCGGCTGGCGCGGGTCGCTCCCGAGATCGTGGGCGACCCGCGGCGCTCGATCTTCCGCATCCACCGCGACGTCCGCTTCTCGGCCGACAAGTCGCCCTACAAGACCAACGCGGCCTGCCAGTTCTACCACGGCGACGCGGGCCGCGGTGCGGGACAGGACGCCGAGGGCGCGGGCGCCGGACTCTACTTTCAGCTGGCCGACGGAGAGTGCTTCGTGGCAGGCGGCATCTGGATGCCCGCGCGGCCCGCCCTGGAGAAGATCCGCGAGGCGCTGGCGGCGGACCCCGAGGGGCTGGAGGAGATCGTCCGGGCGCCGGTCTTCCGCCGCCGGTTCAAGGCCCTCGACCGGACGGCGATGCTGACCCGGCTCCCGCGGGGCTACGCCGAAGGCCATCCCGCCGAGCGGTGGCTCCGGTACAAGTCGTTCACCGCCACCCGGATGCTCACCGAGGCCCAGGCGACGAGCGCCCGCCTGCCCGCGCTGCTCGAGCGCGACTTCGCGGCGCTCGTGCCGCTGGTGCGGTGGCTGAACGGAGCCATCGGGTACCGGCCGTGGGAGCGGAGGTACTAGCGACCCGGCTGCTTCCGCCGGTCCGGGCCGCGGGGCCGCAGGGCGGGCGGGACGTCGGAGAGAGTGTTGGGCGCGTCGAGATTCGCCCCGTCATCCACGCCGACGCCCAGGTGGCTCACCAGCTCGCCGCCCAGCCAGGCCGTCGCCGTCACCAGCACGATTCCCACGAGCCCGACCGCGATCGCCGCGGTCGGCGTCTCTGACGGATTCGGGCGCCGCAGCAGCCAGCTCAGGACGAAGAGCCCCAGCACGATCACGTTGCCGATGCCGTGCACCAGGCCCACCCGCTTGGCCCGCGTGCCGCGGGGAATCGCCGCCCAGTCCGTCCACCCCACCGTCGCGGCGATGGCGCCGCCGATCAGTCCGGCGCCCACCAGATAGAAAGCCACCTCGGTCCACCGGGCGACGCTGGTCACGAGATAGATGATGTCGAATACCAGGGCCGTGGACAGCAGTCCCAGCGGGAACACGATGAGCATCGGGTGCGCCGGATGGCCGGCGAGCTTGACCTTGCTTTGCATGGCTCGCCTCCTGGGGTGGAGATGTGATGCTCGTGGGTGGAGATGTGATGCTCGTGGGTGGAGATGTGATGCTCGGCGGGGCGTTACCGCCCCGCCCGGTCCAGCGCCTCCCGGATCCGAACGGCCAGATTTCCCGGCGAGAACGGCTTCTGCAGAAAGGGATAGGGCGAATTACGCACGGCCGGCTGGAGCTTGTCCCCTTCAGTATAGCCCGACATGTAGACGACGCGGATGTCGGGATGGCTCCCGCGGAGGTGCTCGACCAGCTCCACGCCGCCCATGTCGGGCATGACCACGTCGGTCAGGACCAGCTGGATGCCGTGGTCGGGCCGGCCCAGGACGCCGAGCGCCTCGCGGCCGTTGCGGGCCTCGAGCACGGTATATCCCTGGTCGGCGAGCACCCGGGACGCCAGCAGCCGCACGGCGTCCTCGTCCTCGACCAGCAGGACGGTCTCCGAGCCCCGAGCGGGCGCCGGCGCCCGCTCGGCCACGGCGTCGGCGACGTCGTCGACCAGCACCCGCGGCAGGCAGATCTTGAAGCTGGCGCCCTGGTCCGGCGCGGTGTCCACCCAGATGTACCCGCCGCTCTGCACCACGATGCCGTACACCGTGGCCAGGCCGAGCCCCGTGTTGAGCGTCGTCGGCTTGGTGGTGAAGAACGGCTCGAACAGGTGCGACTTCACCTCCGCCGACATGCCGTGCCCCGTGTCGCTCACGACCAGCAGCACGTACGGCCCGGCCGGGATGTCCACGCCGAGGTGCTGGTACGCGTAGCCCTCGGGGAACTCCACGTCCATGGTCTCGATGGCGAGCTGCCCGCCCTGCTTCATCGCATCGCGCGCGTTCAGGGTCAGGTTCATCACCACCTGCTCCATCTGGCCATAGTCCGCCTCGACGCCGCCGAGGCCGGGGGCCAGGCCGGTCAGGAGCGTGATGTCCTCGCCCAGCAACGGGCGCAGCATGCGCTCCATGCCCTCGACCACCGTGTTCAGGCTCATGACCTCCCGGGCGACGACCCGCTGCCGCCCGAAGCCCAGCAGCTGGCGGGTGAGGTGCATGGCGCGCTCGGCGGCCTTCCGGATCTCGTCGGCGTCGGAGCGGCGGTCGTCGCCGGGCTCGAGCGCACCCAGCAGGAAGTCGCAGAATCCGAGGATGATCATCATCATGTTGTTGAGGTCGTGGGCCACGCCGCCGGCGAACCGGCCCACCGCCTCCATCTTCTGCGCCTGCCGGACCTGCTGCTCCGCCTCGATCCGCTGGGTGATGTCGCGGCCGACACCCACGATGCCTGCCACCTCGCCGTGCGCGCCGCGCAGCGGCGAGAGGGTGGTCTGCATGTGCCGCGTGCCGCGCCGCGACTCCCGGGTCCATTCGTACGTCACGGACTCGCCCGCGAGCGCGCGGAGGTTGGCCCGCTCGTGCACGGCGCTGGCCTCCCGGCCCACGATTTCCGTGGTGCTGCGCCCCAGGAAGTCGGCCGGCTGATAGCCTTCGCGCCGGAGCCACCGGCCGAAGATGTCGACGCAGCGATGGTCCCGATCCAGCCGGAAGACGACGTCGTCGATCGATTCGACGAGGGTTCGGAATCGCTCCTCGCCGGCCCGGATGGCCGCGAGCGACGCGGTGCGCTCGGCGAGCAGCATCTGGTTCGCGGCGAAGGCGGACGCGCGCTCGAGGGCCGCCGACAGCAGCCCCGCGACGAGACGGATGGTGTGGACGTGAAGGTCGTGGAAGGCCCTCGGCCGGTCGGACCATACGGCCACGACGGCCTGGACGCCGTGCTGCTCGGTCCACAGCGGCACGACGATGGCCGAGCGCGCGCCGAGGGCCTCGATGGCCCTCCGGTCGACCCCGGGCTCGAGCGTGAGATCCTCGGAGCGGATCGGCTCGCCCGAGGTGTACGCCCGGCCGACCAGCGACGACGCCGCCTCGAGGCGGAGGCCGATCTGCCCTCGGCCCGACCCGCTGGCCGCGCAGAGCACGAGATCCCCATCCTCGGGCACGAACACGCCGGCCGCGCCAGCCCAGGTGAGCGCCTGCAGCCGCTCCGCCACCACGCGCATGACGGCGCCCAGGTCGGGGCCGGCGGTGGCGACCGCCTGCTGGGTGTCGATCACCGCCGCCAGACGCTCGGCCTCGCGGGTCAGCACGCGCCGGGTCTGGCGCCAGCCGGTGATGTCCCGGGCGGAAGCGATGACCCCGTCCGTGGTCGGCGTGATCCGGACCGAGAACCAGCGCTTGAGCGGCGCGAAGAAGCCCTCGAACTCGACCTCGGCCTGCTCGACCATCGCCCGGAACGCCTCGGCCTGGAAGCGCGAGCCCACCAGGCCGGGGATCGCGTCCCAGACCGAGCGGCCCACGGGGTCGCCGCGGTCGGGGCCGAGCAGGCGGAGGTAGTCGGCGGCGCGGGCGTTGACGAGCGTGAGGCGCCACTCCTCGTCGCACGCGAGGTAGAGATCGCTGACGCGGTCGAGCACGTCGGAGGCGCGCGGCCGGCCGGCCTGCAGCAGGAGCCCGCTTACGCCTTCGCTCGAGGGGAAGAGCCGGAGCTCGATCAGCCCGCCGGACACGGGATGCCGCACGCTGTGGACGACCGGCACCCCTTCGTCCACGGCGCGGCGGAGCGCCACACCGGTGGGCGTCTGGGCGAACGAGGGCGACGCGTCCCAGACGACGGTGCCGATGAGCTCACCGCCCGCGCCGGTGAGCGCCGGGAGAAGGTCGAGGGCCGCGCGGTTGGCGTACGAGATCCGCCCCCCGGCATCCAGGGCGAAGATGCCCTCGCCAATGAGGTCGAGAGCGGTCAGCGAGCGAGGGGAATCGAGCAACCCGGAGCGGCCTTTGGTGGTGGGAACGTCCAAAAAGTTAAGAAAGTCCCCCCCGGGGTGCCAGCCTCAGGGGGCGGCCCACGCGTAGAGGGCGCGGTAGATGTCCTGGTTGCGCTGGATGGCGCGGACGTAGCCCCGGGTCTCGGCGAAGGGGATCCGCTCGGTAAAGACCTCCGGATCGTCCACGCCGATGCGCTGCGACCAGCGCTCGACCCGGCTCACGCCGGCGTTGTAGGCGGCCAGCACATGCACGGTCTGGACGTACCGGCCGGTCAGCTCCTGCAGGTGATAGGCGCCCAGCTGCAGGCTGACGTCCGGCTGGTAGAGCAGTACCGGGTCCCACACGGGGTAGGCCAGCGACTGCGCCAGCCGTCCGCCGAGGTCGGGCATGACCTGCATCAGGCCTCGCGCCCCGACGGGCGAGGTGGCCGTGGGATTGAACATCGACTCCTGGCGGATGAGCGCCGCAACGAACCCCGCATCAAGCCCGTGGTCCCGCGCCTCGGCGAGGAGCGCGTCCTCGAGGACGACGGGGTAGAGCAGCCGATAGGTGCGCGAGTCGGACGGCGCGCCCAGCGCCACCGCCCGGCGCGCGAGCTGGATGGCCTGCGCGGCCAGCCCGTCCCGGCGGAACGCGTGGGCCAGCGCGAGCAGGCGCTCCGACGACGTATCGCTCTGCCGGACCAGCCGGTCGTACTCCCAGCGGGATTCCGTCAACAGGCCGAGGCGCGCGAGCAACGCTGCCCGCGCCATGGCGCTGTCGGCGGCGGGAATCGGGACGAAGCTGTCGGCGGCGGCGGGCGGGGTCCACATGGGCCGGCCCAGCCGGCGGAAGGCGAGGCCAGTGTAGTAGGAACCGGGGTCGCCCGCGGCAAGTGACTCCCACCGGGCGCGGGCCGTGGTGGTGTCGCCCGTAGCGTACCAGGCTCGGCCGGCCCAGTACGTCGCGGCGCCGGCCTCTTCGCTCTTCGGGTAACGCCGGGCCAGGCTGTCGAACTCGGCGGCGGCGCGGCTCGCATCGCCCGCGAGCAGGGCGATGTTGGCCGCGCGGAAGGCCGCCGCGGGCGCGAACCGGCTGCTGGGATAGCGGGTGACGACCCGACGGTAGTAGCCGCGCGCGCGCGGGTCGGCGCGGTCATCAGAGGCGAGATCGCCGAGCAGGAAGAGGGCCGTGGAGGCGGCGGTGGTGTCCCGCGCATGCAGCTGGAGCACACGCGCGAGCGCCGTGCGCCCCAGCGACTCCTGGCCGGAGCGGACCAGGGCCCGGGCGCGCTGGTAGGCGGCAGAGGCGGCCAGCTCGCGCGGCGCCCGCACGAGCGCGAACTGCGGCGCCGCATCGGCGTGGCGGCCCAGCCGGGTGAGCTCGGTGGCGTAGGCGAAACGGTCTTCGGCGGTGCCCAGCCCTACGCCCGGTGCCGTGCGGGGGCCGGTGCCGAGCGCCCGCTCGAACGCCGCGACGGCCCGGGTGTGGCTCCCCGCCGTGGCGGCGGCACGGCCGACCTCGAGCTCCTCGGCCGGCGTGAGCGGCGCGAACGCGCTGTCGAGCAACCCGATCGCGTCCCGCACCTCGCCCGGACTCCGCCGGGCGGCCACCAGCGCCACGAGGTCCCGGCGCACCGCGGCCCGCGACGCGCTGTCGGGGCTCGCGGCCAGCCGGAGGCGAAGCGCGGTGGCGCGGGCGCCGAGGGCGGCGTAGCGCGCGGCGGCGCCCGTGAGATCGCCGGTGGCGCTGTGGGCGGCGGCCTCGCTCCAGGCGATCCGGTCGCGCGCGAGCGGATCGGTGACCTGCTGGTACAGCCGCGCGCGCTCGCCCTCGTCGTCGGTGACCGCCGCGGCCCGGATGCGGAGCCACCCGGCGATGGACGGGAGCCGCTCGGCCGCCCGGGTGTAGCTCGCGGCGGCGCTGTCCCGGGCGTGGAGCCGGTCGAGGGCCGTGGCAAGAAGCACGAGGCGCTCGCCATCCGCGGCAGCCACATTCGGGCTCGGCGCGGCCAGGACGTGGCGCAGCGCGGCCGAATCCGACCCCTGCTCGAGCGCGGCGCGGGCCAGAAGCAGCCGGCCCTGGCCGTCGTACGCAGAGTCCACCCAGGGCTGCCCGCCGAGCAGGCGGGTCACCTCCGGCCACCCGCCCCAGCGACTCGCCGCGGTGGCGGCGAGCATTACGGCGTCGGGAGTCTGTCGCGCCGAATCCGAGAGGACCACGGCAATCAGGCGGCTCGCCTGCCAGGGACGGCCCCGCTCCAACGCGGTGGTCGCGTCGGCGATGAGCGAATCGGCGACGCGCGTCTCGATCGGCCCGGGCCGGGGAACCGAGACGGGCGCCCGCACCGGCGCGAGGGCGAGGGCGAAAGCAACCCAGACTGGGGGCAGTGGCAGCATGCAGGTCCACGATGGAGGGGAGAAGACCCAGGTGACCTGCAATTGTTGCGCCTGCGCCACGGCTCTCCCCGCCGTGTACTATTCAGGACATGCGAGCAGTGGATGAGGATGCCGACGACGGGCGGGTGCGCCTGGACAAGTGGCTCTGGGCCGCGCGCTTCTTCAAGACCCGCGCGCTCGCCTCGGAGGCGATCGGCGGCGGCAAGGTGCAGGTGAACGGGGACCGGGCCAAGCGCGCCCGCCCGCTGCAGGTAGGCGACGAGGTGCGGGTGCGGCTCGGCCCGTACGAGCATACCGTGGTGGTCAGGGCGCTCTCAGCGCACCGCGGCCCCGCCTCGGTGGCGGTCGGGCTGTATGAGGAGCGGCAGGAGAGCCTGGCAGCGCGGGAGGCGATGGCGGTGCAGCTCAAGACGCTGCACGCCGCGTTCGCGCCGGACAAGGGACGGCCGACGAAGCGGGACCGGCGGGAGATCGACCGGTTGAGGGGGCGGGAGTAGAGCCGCCGGCCAGGTCCCTCGCTTCGCTCGGGATGACGGCGGGCTCGCTACCCCATGTTCTCGATCATGGCGTTCCCGAACTCGCTGGTCTTGAGCAGCGTGGCGCCGGTCATCTGCCGTTCGAAGTCGTAGGTGACGCGCTTCTGAGCGATGGTCTTCTCCAGCGAGGCGATGATCAGATCGGCCACCTCGTCCCAGCCGAGGTAGCGGAACATCATCTCGCCCGACAGGATGAGCGAGCCGGGATTGACCTTGTCCTGGCCGGCGTACTTGGGGGCGGTGCCGTGAGTGGCCTCGAAGATGGCGTGGCCGGTCAGGTAGTTGATGTTGGCACCGGGGGCGATGCCGATGCCGCCCACCTGGGCCGCGAGCGCGTCGGAGATGTAGTCGCCGTTGAGGTTGAGCGTCGCGATGACGTCGTACTCGCGCGGCCGGGTGAGGATCTGCTGGAGGAAGGCGTCGGCGATGACGTCCTTGACGACCACGCCCGAGGGCAGCCGGCACCAGGGCCCGCCGTCGATCTCCACGGCGCCGTACTCCTGGCGGGCCAGCTCGTAGCCCCAGTCGCGGAAGCCGCCCTCGGTGAACTTCATGATGTTGCCCTTGTGCACCAGCGTCACGCTGGCCGACTTCCGGGCCACGGCGTAGTCGAGCGCGCTCCGGATGAGGCGCTTGGAGCCCTCCTCCGAGACCGGCTTGATGCCGATGGCGCAGGTGTCGGGGAACCGGATCGTCTGGGCGCCCATCTGCTGCCGGAGGAAGTCGACGACCCGGCGGGCCTCGTCGGTCCCGGCCTTGTACTCGATGCCGGCGTAGATGTCTTCGGTGTTCTCGCGGAAGATGATCATGTTCACGTCCTGCGGCGCCTTGACCGGCGAGGGCACGCCCTCGAACCAGCGCACCGGACGGACGCAGGCGTAGAGATCGAGCTTCTGGCGGAGCGCCACGTTGAGCGAGCGGAAGCCGCCGCCGACCGGCGTGGTGAGCGGCCCCTTGATGGCCACCAGGTGCTGGTCGATGGCCGCCAGGGTCTCGTCGGGCAGCCAGTTGTTGAGCTGGTTCTTGGCCTTCTCGCCGGCGAGGACCTCGCGCCAGACGATGCCGCGCTTGCCGCCGTACGCGCGGCGTACGGCCGCGTCGAAGACGTGCTGGGAGGCGGCCCAGATGTCCGGCCCGGTGCCGTCGCCCTCGATGAAGGGAATCACCGGCTGGCTCGGGACCTCGAGCCGCCCGTTGCGCATGGTGATGCTGTCGCCCGCGGTGGAGACTGTCATGAACGGATTCCTTCGAACGGATCGGGATGAGTGCGATCGGCAGTGAATCGACGCTGAATCTGCCCGCCTGTCCCGAGATCGGCAACCGAGCGGTGGCGGCCATCCATGCGGCCTACGACCGCTACCACGGCGGGTTCGAGGAGATCACCCGCCGCGCCCGCGCCCGGTTCGAGCGGCGCGACTGGCGCGGCGCCCAGTCCGACGCCACCGAGCGGCTGGCGCTCTACCGCGCGCACGTGGACGGCGCCGTGGCCGACGTGCGCGACATCCTGCTGGACGCGGTCATGGAGCGCACCCTCTGGGGGGCCATGCGGGCGCGCCACGCGCTGGGGGTCCGGGGCCGGCCCGACGCCGAGCTGGCGCAGACCTTCTTCAACAGCGTGACCCGCCGGGTGTTCAGCACCGTGGGCGTGGATGACGCGATCGAGTACATCGCCCCGTCCCCGGGCCCGTCGTCACCGGATGGGCCGCCGCTCTACGACCGGGAGCGGGTGGAGACGCTCGACGGCGAGGTGATCCGCCGCATCCTCGAGCGCTTCGAGTGGTCGGTACCGTACGCGTCGCTCCGCCGGGACGCGTCGATCGTGGCCCGCATCATCGCGGAGGCGGTGGACCGCCTGCCCGCCGCGGGAACCATCGAGATCGACATGGTGCGCTCGGTGTTCTACCGGAACAAGGGAGCGTACCTCGTGGGGCGGGTGCGGCGAGGCGAGGCGGTCCTGCCGCTGGTGATTCCGCTGCTGCGCGCGGAGCGGGGCATCGTGGTGGACGCGGCGCTGCTGTCGCCCAACGAGGCGAGCATCGTGTTCGGATTCAGCTGGTCGTACTTCCGGGTCGACGTGCCCCGGCCGCGCGAGCTGGTCGAGTTCCTCAGCTCGATCATGCCCTTGAAGCGCATCGACGAGCTGTACAACGCCATCGGCTTCAACAAGCACGGCAAGACCGAGCTGTACCGGAACCTGATGACCTACCTCGAGCAGCCCGAGGCGCGCTTCGCCTTCGCCGAGGGCGACGAGGGCATGGTCATGGCGGTGTTCACGCTGCCCGCCTTCAGCCTGGTGTTCAAGATCATCAAGGACAGCTTCGGCGCCCCGAAGCACACCACCCGCCAGGCGGTGATGGACAAGTACCACTTCGTGTTCGTGCGCGACCGGGTGGGCCGGCTCGCCGACGCGCAGGAGTTCGAGCACCTCGAGTTCCCGCGGCGCTGCTTCCCCGAGGACCTGCTCACGTACCTGGTGACGACGGCGGCGGAGACCGTGCGGGTGGAGGGCGACCGGGTCATCGTGCGGCACGTCTACACCGAGCGGCGGGTGACGCCGCTCAACATCTTCCTCCGCGACGCGGAGCCCGGCGCCGCGCGCGAGGCGGTGATCGAGTACGGCAACGCGATCAAGGACCTCGCCGCCGCGGACATCTTCACCGGGGACATGCTGCTGAAGAATTTCGGCGTCACCCGGAACGGGCGGGTCATCTGCTACGACTACGACGAGCTCTGCCTGCTGTCGGAGTGCCGCTTCCGGCGGATCCCGGCGCCGACGACGATCGAGGAGGAATTCGCGGCCGAGCCCTGGTTCTTCGTGGGGGAGCACGACGTGTTCCCGGAGGAGTTCCGCGCCTTCCTCGTCCCACCCGGAGAGGTGCGGGACGGCTTCCTCGAAGCGCACGGCGATCTGCTCGACATCGAGTTCTGGCAGCGGGTGCAGCGCCGTCTGGCCCAGGGCGACGTGGTGGACGTGTTTCCCTACCGCCGCAGCGCGCTGCTCCTGCGGTCCTAGGCGGGGGGGCGCCGCCCCCTCGGGCGAACGGGGCCGCGGAGAAAGCGCTCCGCGAGCTGCTCCAGGCGGTCGTTCCGGTCTTCCCGCGCCTCGACGAGGAGGCGCTCCACGTGGGAGAAGAGGGCCGGGTCGCCCCAGTAGTAGCCGGTGGCCGCCTCGGCGCCGGCGGTGTCGCCCTGGTCCGCCCCGCGCAGCAGCGCTCGGGCCGCCGCCAGGTCGTAGCCGGGGTCGGCACGGTCGGGGAGGGTGTACCGGGGGGCTTCCTGGCCTCCGGCGTCTTCGTTGACGAATGCGCGCGACATGATGTCAGTATATCCCCGCCGCGGGGCGATGGTCCACGGCAAAAGGGGCATGCCTCGAGGCATGCCCCCTTCGCGGAGTTTACCCTGGGCGAAGCCAGGGCTCAGGGTGACGAATCGCGCCGGGCTACCGCGTGAAGGTGCCTCCGAGCGTCACCTCGACGCGCGAGTTCGCCGGCACGACGACGTCCCGGTCCTGAGTCTCGATGGCGCGCTGGGTGCCGACCGCGCCACCGATGATGCCGCCGATGACCGCGCCCTTGGTGTTGCCGCCGATCACGCGGCCGGCGAGCGCGCCGATCGCGGTGCCCGCACCGACCTTGGCCACGTCGCCCGCGTTGGTCTTGCGGTCGCGAAGCGTGCGCTCGAGCGCCACGGCCGAGCCGTCGAGCGCGTGGCTCTCGCCGGCAATCTCGACCGCGGTCGGGGTGAGCGTGAGCTTGCCGGTCTTGTCGCCCTTGTTCTCGGACTCGTGAATCTGGGTGATCGTCATCGTGACCCTGGAGCCCGCCGGAATGACCACGCGCCCGGTGGCGTCCAGGACGTTGCTCGCGACGGTTCCGGTGACGGTGGCGCCCGGCTTGTCGGTCTTCGAGGTGATCTCGCGGTCCACCGTGGTGGCCACGACGGTGCCGGCATCGAGGGCGAGCGGAGCCGGGGCGGGAGCCGGCGCGGGCTTCGGCTTGGGCTTCGCCTTCGGCTTGGCCGCCACTGGCGCGGCGGGGGCCGGCACCGGGGTGGCCGCGGCCTGATCGCTGAACGTGGCCGACGAATCGACCGGCAGCCGTTGCAGATCGCGGCTGAGGCTGTCGGCCGCCATGCTCGCGCCGCGGTCGCCGCCGCAGGCAGCCAGCAGGGCGAGCGTCAGAATTGCCAGTCGGTTAGCCGCCATGAATCCTCCTGTCGGGGGGTGTGCCAGGTGCGCGTGATGCGGGAGCACCCGGCTATTGGCAATTCCGGGGCCAGTGAGGTGGGGGCTGGTAGTGGATGGCAATGATGAAGGGGGCATGCCCTTAGGTATGCCCCCTTCGCTACGCTCAGGGTGACTCGCTCCCCTGCGCTCAGGGTGACTCGCTCCCTGCGCTCAGGGTGACTCGCTGCCCTGCACAGACGGCGGCCCGTCCTTCTCCGCCCGTCGCTGCTTCGACCCCTCCGCCGCCAAACGTTCCGACTCCGAAAGTTGCGCCCCCGAGCCTTTCGTCCCGGAGCCTTCGGCCTTCGGCCGGCCGAGGCGCATGCTGAAGGGAGCGCGGACGATCATGCGATAGGAATACTCCCACGGCGAGGTGCCGATCGCGATGCTCCGGCGATCGTCGATGCGATGGAATCGGAACTCGGTATCGAGCGTCAGGCCCGATTCGATCGGCGTCCGCCGCGCGAGGCCGACTTCCTGGTACTTCCGGTACGAGTGGTAGAACGCGGGATCCGAGCCCTGCGAGTTGTAGTTGGCGTCGCCCTCGTTGGATACGAAGTCCCGCCCCCACCATTGAATCGCGAAGAGCTCGAGCCACCCGCCCGGCGTGATCGCCGCGCGGAGGTAGGTGCCGTGGCCGTGGTCGGGCCGCCCGGACGGCAGGCTGTCGATGTCGCCGTGGCTCAGCAGCTGGAATGCGCTGAAGGAGCTCCGGCCCACGACCGGGAGCAGTGCATGCAGCTCACCGCCGAGCGCCAGCACCTGGTTGTTCACCACCGGCTCCCCGGCGGAGTAGAGCTGACCGCCATGGTGCAGCCCGTGACCCTGCAGTTCGATCCGGAGCCAGGCGGCCGGATCGGCGTGGAGCAGCAGGCCGTAGTCGAACACCTCGCGGCCCCGGGAGGTGTTGAGCCGCTGCCAGTTGAGGAAGATCTCGCCGCCGCCGGCCGCGTGCTGCTCCCGCCACTGGACCCCGTACTCGACCGGGCGGGTGATGTCGAGGAGGCTGCCCTCGAGCGGCTCCAGGTAGCCGTGGCGGTCCTCGGTGACGAGGGTGCCGAGCACGCCGAGCGAGTGTTCGGTGCGATAGCGGAACCCGAGGATCGGCTTGAACGGATCGAAGAAATCCGAGTCGCCACTCCGGTGGTTGCCGTGGAAGCCGGCGACCACTTCGGTCCGCGGCCCGAGCACGGCGGAGAGATAGCTCAGGATCTGCCCGCCGAGGAGGGTCTCGCCGGTGCGGTAGGGATTGAAGAACTCGGTGTTGTCGAGGTAGAACGTGAGGCCGTTGTTCCAGGTGAGGTCCTGGGCGAGCGCCGGCCGCGCTCGGCCGAGGAGGAGGGCCGTGGCAATCGCCATCGCGAGCACGTGCCGATGCTGCATCGGCGACAATCTACACGCCGGTCCGCTGCTCGCCCACCCCGGACGCTCGACCCCCGCCCGCCGCCCGTGCCCAGAGCGCCCGGCGGGTTCACTCGACCTCTGTTCCCGGCGCCGGCGTCGGCGCCCCGATGATCCCCTGCTGGATGTAGATCGGCCGGACCAGCTCCCGCAGCCGGGGCAGCCGGCTGGCAAACCACAGCGAGCCCAGCATGCACGCTGCGCCGCCGACCGCAATGGTCGTGGGCTCGCCGATCCGGTCCGCCAGAACGCCTGCCAGGAGGCTCCCCAGCGGCGCGGTGCCGAGGAAGCTCATCGTGTAGAATGCCATCACCCGCCCGCGAAAACGCTCTTCCGTGATGGTCTGCACGACGGTGTTGGTCGCGGCGAGCGAGACCATGAACCCCGCGCCGACCAGCGGGAGGATGAGAAGCGAGAGCCAGAGGCTGCGGGAGCGCGAGAACGCCATGAGCGAAGCGCCGAAGACCGCCGAGGCGATCGCGATCACCCGCCCCAGACCCAGGACCGTCCGCCGGGAGGCGAGGTAGCCCGCGCCGCCCAGGGCCCCCGCGCCCGCCGCGGCCATCAGCAAGCCGAGGGTATGCGGGCCGCCGTGCAGCACCTTGGCCGCGACGGCGGGCATGAGCACGGTGTAGGGCATCCCCATGGTGCTCACCAGCGCCAGCAACAGCAATGCGGTCCCGATCGGCGCGAAGCCGGTGACGTACGCGAAGCCCGCGCGGAGCTCCTCCGCCACCCGCGTCCTGCTCGTGCGGAGCGCCCGCGCGGGCACCCGCATCGCGAGCAGCGATGCGATGACCGCGAGGTAGGAGATCGCGTCCAGCAGGAAGCACCACCCCTCCCCCACCGCCGCGATGAGCACCCCGCCGATGGAAGGCCCCAGAATCCGGCTGGCATTCACCATCGAGGAATTGAGCGCGATGGCGTTGGGCAGGTCGGCGCGGTCCTCGATCAAGAGGACCACGAATGCCTGGCGGGCGGGCGTGTCGAACGCGTTGATCACGCCCTGGCACACCTGAAGGCCAAGCACCATGGGAACGGTGATGATCCCCGCCAGCGCCAGCACGGCCAGGGCCAGCGACTGAAGCATCGAGAGCACCTGGGTGACCACCAGTACCCGATGCCGGTCCCAGCGGTCCACGAAGACCCCGGCGACGGGCGCGAGGAAGAGCGTCGGGATCTGGCCGCAGAAACCGACGACGCCAAGCAGCAGCGCCGAGCCGGTCAGCCGGTACACCAGCCAGCCCGTCGCGATCCGCGTGATCCAGGTGCCGACGAGCGACAGGCTCTGGCCGGCGAAGAACAGGCGGTAGTTGCGGTGGCGGAGCGCCCGGAGGAGGGGAGGACGGGCCATGTCCACGACGAGGAGCCTCCGGGCGGTGTCCCGGCAATCTCGCCCGGAGCCCCCCTGCCGCGCGACCCCGCACTCGGCGCGCGATGAGCGCGACGAGGCGGCGGCTATCGCCTCGATGATCGCTTGTTCGGAAGCGAGCTGGGAAGTACAATGGGAAGCGCTCCAGCCAACACGGCCCAGCCAACCATCCGGTGGTCTTCCTCCAACTCCTCGGCGGCGCCTTCCTACGGGCTGAACGAGACCCCTTCTCCGGGCCGGCGGTGAGCCGGAACCGATCCTCGATCCTTCTCGGGAGGCGCTCATGTGCCGGAACCACAAACCATTGGCCCCGCGGCTCGCCGCCGGATGGCTGCTCGTCGTCGCACTCGCCGGCTGCTCGTCCGAGAAGCCGTCCAGCGCGGCTTCGATGCCGATGAAGCCGGACTCCGCCACCGGCGCTTCCGCTCCCGCCGGCGGCGAGTGGCGCACGCTCTTCGACGGCCGATCGCTCGACGCCTGGCGGGGGTTCAAGAAGGACAGCGTGCCGGCGGGGTGGCAAGTGGTGGACGGAGCGCTCACGCGGGTCGGGGAGGCCGGTGACCTCATTACCCGGGACCAGTTCAGCGACTTCGAGCTGACGCTCGAATGGAAGGTCGCCGAGGGCGGCAACAGCGGGATCATGTTCCGGGTCGCCGAGACTGCCGACGAAACTTATGAGACCGGGCCCGAGATGCAGGTGCTCGACGACGCGCACCATAAGGACGGCGAATCGCGTCTCACCGCCGCCGGCTCCGCTTATGGGCTGTACGCCGCGCCGGCCGGCGTCGTGAAGCCGGCCGGTCAGTGGAATGCCGCGCGGATCGTGGTTCGAGGGAACCATGTGGAGCAGTGGCTCAACGGCACCAAGGTGGTCGAGTACGAGCTCGGGAGTCCCGACTGGGAGGCGAGGGTCCGGAACAGCAAGTTCAAACAATGGCCGGGCTATGGGCGCGCGGCCTCGGGCCACATCGCGCTCCAGGATCACGGCGACCGGGTGGCCTACCGCGACATCAAGGTGCGAACGCTCCCGTGAACGGCGCCGCTGGGTCGGTTCGGGGCCGGCTATCGGCGATGATGTTCCTGCAGTACTTCGTCTGGGGCGCGTGGTTCGTCACGATGGGCACCTACCTGACCCGGACACTGCATTTCACGGGTTCACAGGTCGGCCTGGCCTACGGCGCCACCGCGATCGCCGCGCTGGTCTCGCCCTTCTTCCTCGGCATGGTGGCCGATCGCTTCTTCGCGAGCGAACGGCTCATGGCCGTCCTCCACCTGGTGGGCGCGGGCCTCCTCTGGCTCACCTCGACCCAGACCACCTTCGCCACGTTTTATCCGGCGCTGATCGCCTATGCGCTGTGCTACATGCCGACGCTTTCCCTGTCCAACTCGATCGCCTTCCACCACGTGCGCGATCCCGGCCGGGAGTTCCCCGTCATCCGTGTGCTCGGCACCGTCGGATGGATCGTGGCCGGCATCGTGGTGGGCCGCGTGCTCCACGCCGATGCCCTGGTCCTGCCGATGCGGGTGGCGGCAGTCGGGTCCGTGCTGCTCGGGCTGTACTCGCTCGCGCTGCCGCACACGCCGCCCAAGGCGGCGGGCGCGCCGTTCAGTGCACGCGATGCGCTGGGCCTCGACGCGCTCGAGCTGCTCCGCGACCGCGCCTTCCTGATCTTCACCATCGGCTCTTTCCTGCTCTGCATCCCGCTCCAGTTCTACTACACGTTCGCCAACCCCTATCTCAACGACATCGGCGCGCCCGAGCCGGCATTCATCCAGACCTTCGGACAGATGTCGGAGATCGGCTTCATGCTGCTTCTGCCGCTGGCGCTCCGGCGCTGGGGCATCAAGGGCATCATGCTCGGCGGGATGCTCGCCTGGGCGCTCCGCTACTTCGCCTTCAGCGCGGGTGACGCCGGCACGGGGATGTGGCTGGTTTTCGCCGGCATCCTGCTGCACGGCCTGTGCTACGACTTCTTCTTCGTGGCGGGACAGATCTACACCGACGAACAGGCCGGCGAGCGGAACCGCGCCGCAGCGCAGGGGTTCATCAACTTCGTGACCAACGGGCTGGGCTATTTCGTAGGGGCCTTCGTGTCGGGCGCGGTGGTGGAGCGCTGGACCAGCCCTCAGGGAGTCCACGACTGGTCTACCATCTGGCTGGTGCCGGCGGCGATGGCGCTGGTGGTATTCGCCGGATTCGCCCTGCTCTTCCGGCCCCGCCCGGTCAACTGACCGGATTCCAGCGGCCTCGAGCTACCGCCGGGACGAACGACTCCAGTCCCCGGGGCGGGAAGTGCACCGTCTTCTCCTGCTCGGCGCTCATGTAGGCGCTCATGAGCACCTTTACGACGTCCAGGCCGTCCTGGAACGTGAGCAGCGGCTCCTCCTTGCCCAGGAAGGCCCGCACGAAGTGGCGGTCCTCCGCCTCGTAGCCGTACGCCGCCGCCTCGCTGGCAACCACCGGCATCAACCCCGTCTCGGCGTTCTGCTTCTCGACCAGGTCTTCACCGGCTCTTCCCTCCACCTCGCGGCTGAAGAACAGGTGGAGACCGGTGTCGAGCGAGTTCCACGACATCGAGTACTCCGGGCCAAGGAGCTCGGCCGAGAGACGGAGGCCTGCGCCCACGAAGCTCCAGGACGTGCTCGCCTCGCCGATGACGCGCCGGCCGTCGGGGGTCTCGAACTCGAGCACCACGCTGGCATAGTCCTCCGCCGGGCGCTTCGAGTAGTCCACGGCGGCGCCCATCGTCCGCTTGAGGCGGCGCGCGTACTCGGGGCGCGTCCACTTGAGGCTGGCGATGTGGCCGGTCACCCGGCGAACCTCGAGCGACGACGCCGGCTGTCCGGGTTCGGTCAGCAGGTGGCGCACCACCAGCGCCGAGTGGCACATCATGTCGTTGAGCACCCCACCCCCCTGCAGCGCACCCTGCCAGAACCATGGCCTGTGCGGTCCGGCGTGCTCCTCCGCCGCGCGCGCCAGGTACGGCCGGCCGGTGGCGCGCGCGCCCCGCGCCCAGATCAGCTCGCGCCCCCGCCGCACCTGCGGCGCGAAGACCTGATTCTCCAGGTAGCCATGCGGAATCCCGGCTCGCCGCACCAGCCCCAGCACCCGCTTCGCCTCGGCGACGTTACGGGCCAGCGGCTTCTCGCAGGCCAGGCCGCGGAGCTGGCCCTGGCCGCGCTCGACGGCATCGGCGATCTCCTCGACGTTCTCGATGCGGGCGTGGTTGGGACCGCAGAGCCAGAGGGCGTCTATGCCGGGGTCCGCGACCATCTTCGCGATCGAGCGAAACGGGCGGGCCTCGCCCACGTCGAGCCGCCGGGCCAGCGCCGCGGCCGCCGCGGCGTTGCCGGCATTGGGGCTCCAGACGCCTCGCACTTCGGCGTCGCGCACCGCCGTGAAGGCCTGCAGATGGAAGCCCGCATTGAAGCCGCTGCCGATGATGCCGACCCCGAGTCTCGGCCCGCTCATGACGTCGGCTCCGGTCCATAGCTCACACCCAGCTTCCGAAGTGCCGCATCAGGGCAGCCCGTCCACTCCGGCAGGGGCACGTTGCCCTGGTACTGTAGATCCCGCACGCCGATGCGACTCGACCAGAACGCGGTGGCGACGAGGTCGCGGAAATCGCTGAAGAATGCGGCGCCGTTCGCGAGCCCAGGGACAACCCTGGCCGGCCACGCGATGTCGTCGAGGATGGCGATGCGCTGGGCGGAAGCCGCGTCCACGAACGTGCGGCCGAAGCGCCGCCCGGACTCGGCATCGAGCCAGGCGAGGCCGCCACGCATCGCGAGTCGCATGACGTCATTCTCCACCTCGCGCAGGGCGAAGTCGATGTACGTCGGGGCCCCGGCGTCGCTCGCGCTGCCGGAGCGCTCGTCGGCGGGGATGAGGAGATCAGCCAGCAGGGTGACCGTGGCGAACTCGTGCGGTGTGAAGAACTGCGGCGCCTGCATCAACGCGGCAGCGCTGTCGGCCTGCCGTTTCGCTTCGGCGCTCGTGCCGCCGGGCCGCCGCCCACACGCGGCCGCCGCGGCGGTAACCCCGAGCAGCGTCACCAGCTCACGGCGGGTCAGCTCGCTCATAGGGCACCCGCCTTCCGCTGCGCCGCGATGTGGTCGCTGGCTCTCCAGGCGAGGGCCATGATCGTCCAGGTGGGGTTCTTGTCCGCCTGGGAGACGAACGGCCCCCCGTCCGCAACGAAGAGATTGGATACGCCATGTACCCGGCAGTCCGGGTTCACCACGGATCGAGAGGGGTCCCTGCCCATGCGCGTGGTGCCGAGCTCGTGGATGATGCGGCCGCCCGGCGCGATCCCGTAACCTTCCTCCTTCGTCGGCATCGGCGCGAAGACCTCGCCGCCCATCTCCGCGATGAGAGCGCGGAAGGTCCGCTGCATGTGGCGCACCTGGTTCAGCTCGTGATCGCTCCACTTCCAGTGGAAGCGCAGCACCGGGATACCCCAGCGGTCCACGACCTCGTGGTCGATCTCGCACCAGGAGTCGTCGTTCGGGACCATCTCCCCGCGCCCGGAGAAGCCGATGGTGGCGCCGTAGTACCGGCGGTAGTCGTCCTTCAGCTGCTTGCCGTACCCGCCGCCGCCGGGATACTGGTGGATCGCGCCCATGAAGCCGTAGGACGGCTGGCCGAGGCCGCCCCAGACCTCGATGTGGTACCCGCGGGGGAAGTCGAGCTTCCGGTTGTCGAGCCACCAGGGCATGTAGACGTGCGCGCCGCCGACGCCGTCCTCGTTATGGGGCACGTGGTCCGCCATCCTGGGGATGAAGCCCCCCACGTCCACGCCCGTGGTGTCGGTGAGATAGCGGCCCACCACGCCACCGCCGTTGCCGAGCCCGTCCGGAAATTTCGGCGAGCGGCTGTTGAGGAGGAGCCGGGCCGATTCGCAGGCGCTCGCCGCCAGCACGACGACGCGGGCCCGGACGTGCTCATCGGCGCCGGTGGCCTTGTTCACGTAGGAGACGCCGGTGGCGCGCCCCGCCGCGTCGACAGTCACCTCTCGCGCCATCGCGCCGGTGACCAGCGTGAGCCGTCCGGTCGCGAGCGCCGGCTTGATGAACACACCGGGGCTCGAGAAGTTGGCGTTCACCCCGCAGCCGCGGTTGCACTGGCCGCAGTAGTGGCAGGCGGGCCGGCCGTTGTGCGGCCGGGTGAGGACCGACATCCGGTTGGGAATGCACGGGATCCCGAGCCGGCGGCTGGCCTGCTGCACCAGGAGCTCGTAACAGCGGGGCCGGGGTGGCGGAAGGAAGATGCCGTCGGGATGGTTCCGGAGCCCCTCGTTGCTGCCGAAGAGGCCGATGAAGCGGTCGAGGCGATCGTAGTACGGGGCGAGGTCGTCGTAGCCGATCGGCCAGTCGTCGCCCAGTCCGTCGACGCTCCTGCCGCGGAAGTCGTCGGGGCCGAACCGGAACGAGTAGCGCCCCCAGTGGTTGGTGCGGCCGCCGAGCATCCGCGCGCGCCACCAGCCGAACTCGGTGCCCGGCGCCAGCGTGTAAGGCTCGCCATCCACCTCCCAGCCGCCGAGACAGGCGTCGAACTCGCCGAACTGCCGCTCCTTGGTGGCCGCGCCGCGCCGGGGCGAGTCCGCGGCAGCGGTCAGCATCAACGAGTCGCGCTCGCTGTACCACTCGGGGCCGGCCTCGAGCAGCACGACGTCTGGCTCCGGCCTGGGTGAGGGCGTAGGCGGCCATCCCCCCGCCGGCGCCGCTGCCGACGATGCAGACGTCGTAGCGCTCGCGACGCGGCGCGAGCGCGGGCGCCAGCCGGGCAGCTGGTGCGCCCGCCAAGGCGAGGAGTCGGCGACGCGTCATGGCCATACGGCGAGCTCTTGGGGGATGTGGGCCGGGCAGGTGGACAGTGGACAGAGGAAAGTACAGAGGAGCCGGGCGCGGGTGAAGCTGCCCTCAGTGGGCCACCTCGAAATGCGCCTCGCCAACGGCCTCGGAGCTGGTCCCCACGAACACGGTGAACGTCCCCGGCTCGACGATGCGCCGGAGATCCGGTCCATAGAACGACAGGTCGCCCGGGTGGAGCACGAACGCGACCATTCGTGATTCGCCGGGCGGAAGAGTGATCCGGCGGAAGCCGCGCAGCTCCTTCACCGGCCGGGTGATGCTGGCGACGTCGTCGCGGAGATACAGCTGGACCACCTCGTCGCCGGCCACCCGGCCGGTGTTGGTCACCTCCACGCTCACGGTGATCGAGTCCGTCGCCCGGATCCGCGTCGCGCTGAGACGCGGGCTCCCGTAGGCGAACGTGGTGTAGCTCAGCCCGTAGCCGAACGGATAGAGCGGCGTGGACGGCAGGTCGAGGTACTTCGACGTGTAGTTGTCGCGAGGGTCTGGCGGCCGGCCGGTGTTCTTGTGGTTGTAGTAGATCGGCACCTGCCCCACCGTCCGCGGCACGCTGATGGGCAGCTTGCCGCCGGGGTTGTAGTCACCGAAGAGCACATCCGCTACCGCAGGCCCGGTCTGCACGCCGAGGTACCAGGTCTCGAGGATGGCGGGCACGTTCGCGTCGAGCCAGGGCGTCGACAGCGGCCGGCCATTCATCAGGACCACCACCACTGGTTTGCCCGCGGCGAGGACGCGCTCGGCCAGCCGCCGCTGCACGCCGGGCAGATCGAGCGAGCTCCGATTCCGGGCCTCGCCGCTCATGTCGCGCGACTCGCCCAGGACGAGCACCACCGCGTCCGCTTCCCGCGCGGCCCGCTCGGCCTCGGCGAATCCGGTCGTGTCGCCGGAAGCGACATCCGCTCCCCTGGCGTAGCCGACGCGCGTTCCCGCGGGCAGCGCCCGCCGGATGCCTTCCAGCACCGTGACCGCGTCCGCCGGACGGCCGGCCGCCGACCACGAGCCCAGTGACGAGGCGGAGTCGATCGCCAGCGGGCCGATCACCGCGAGACTGCGGATCGACTTGGACAGCGGCAGCACGGCCCCGGAGTTCTTGAGCAGCACGATCGACTTCCTGGCCATGTCGCGCGCGGCGGTCAGGTGCTCCGGCGTGAAGATTCGCTTCTGCTCGCGGGCCGGATCGCTGTACCGGTACGGATCGGCAAAGAGCCCGAGCAGATACTTGGCCCGGAGCACCCGCCGCGCGGCCTGGTCCACCAGCGACTCCCGAATGGTCCCCGCGCGCACGAGGGGCGCGAGCTGGCTCAGGTAGATGCTGCTCACCATGTCCACGTCCACGCCGGCCTCCAGCGCGATCACACCGGCGGCGGCGCTGTCCGCCGCGACGCCGTGCCGCTGCAGCTCCAGCACGCCGGTATAGTCGCTCACCAGCACACCCTGGAAGCCCCAGGCGCGCCGGAGCACTCCGCGGATGAGCTCGCGGTTCGCGTGCATCGGCACGCCGGCGATCTCGTTGAACGCGGCCATGACCGATTGCGCACCGGCGCGGACCGCCGCCTCGAACGGTGGGAGGTAGGTCTCGTAGAGGGTCCGCTGCGAGATGTCGGCGGTGTTGTAGTCCCGCCCGCCCTCGGCCGCGCCGTAAGCCGCGAAGTGCTTCGCGGTGGCGAGCAGGGTGTTGTCGGCGGCCAGGTCGTCGCCCTGAAACCCCCGCACCCGCGCGGCGGCCATGGCAGCGCCGAGGTAGGGATCCTCGCCCGAGCCCTCGACCACGCGGCCCCACCGCGGGTCGCGCGCGATGTCCACCATGGGAGCATAGGTCCAGGTCACGCCGCCGGCGGTCGCCTCGATCGCGGCGATCCGCGCCGAGCGCTCGACCGCGGCCGGGTCCCAGCTCGACGCCTCGGCGAGCGGCACGGGGAAGATGGTGCGAAAGCCGTGGATGACGTCGTGGCCGAAGAGGAGGGGAATACCCAGCCGACTCTGCTCGACCGCGATCCGCTGAAACTCGCGCGTCTCGGCCGCGCCGCTGACGCCGAGGAACGAGCCGATGCGTCCGGCGCGGACGTCGGCCTCGCTGCCGGCGCGGGCAGCCGGCCCCGTGTCGTTTCCGGGGCCGCCCGGCTGGTTGAGCTGCCCCAGCTTCTCCTCGAGCGTCATGCGCTGGAGAAGCGAGTCGAGGAACCGGCTCATGGCCGGGGCGTCGGTACGTGCCGATGCCGGTGGCGCCCCCCTGGGGGACGGGATCGTGCCGACTCCCGGCGGGGTGGCGCGGCAGCCCGCGGCCAGCCACAGGGTCGCGATGACCATGGGGATGCTCGACCTGTACGGCTCGTACCGATTCAGGAACATGCGACCTCCTCACCCGGGGGGCACGGGGCGTCGGGCCTCCTTTCATTCTGACGAATCTCCTGCCGGATGTAAACGTTTACACACCCGTGAGGCGCGCGCGGTCGAGCACCGGATCAAGATGCAAACGCACCGAGGGCCCGGACGAACTCCGGGCCCTCGGGACTTGGAACCGATGCGTCAGTGTGTTGCCGGGGAGCTGCCCAGCTCAGCAGCCCGTCAGGCCGCCAGCACCTGGCTGGACCGGTTGCGCTCGAGCGTCTTGGGCGACGCCGCGTAGACGGCGCCTTCGTCCACCGCGTACGGATCGGGGAGGATGTCCTCCTCTCCCGCCTCCAGCCCGTCGAGGATCGCCGTCGCGACGCTGGCGGCAGATGCCTTCTCGATCGGAATCTTCTCCGCCATGTCGGTGTCCACCGGTCCCGGGTAGACGCCCACGACGCGGATACCCTGGCCGGCCAGCAGGGCGCGCATTCCCTGCGTGATGGAGTGCTGGGCCGCCTTCGAGGCGGCGTAGCCGAGCAGCATCGGGAAGTTGGCGAACGCCGCGACCGACACGATGTTCACGACCGTCCCGCCGTCCCGTGCCGCGAGGCCCGGGGCGAACGCCTGCGTGACCCTCAGCGTGCCGAGCGCGTTGGTCTCATATTCGCGCCGCCCCGCGTCCAGCCAGGCCGGGTCCTCGAAGGCCGCGAAGGCATGCGCCGCCACGCCCGCGTTGTTGATGAGGAGATCGACATCCCCCGCCGCGGCGGCCGCCTCCTGCACCTGGCCGCCGTCCGTCACGTCGAGCCGGAGCGGCACCACCCGTCCGCCGGACGCCGCCACCACCGCCGCCAGGCTCTCGGGATTCCGGGCGCCCGCATACACCTTTGCCGCGCCCCGTGCCAGCAGCGCCTCTACGATCGCCTTGCCAATGCCACGGTTGGCCCCGGTCACCAGCGCCACCCGCCCACGCACCTGCGTTCCGTTCGACATGACCCACTCCGTTGTGATTAGTGACTGATCGATCAAAAACTAGACACGAAGAAATCAGCGCACGACCGCCATCAGCGACTCCGTTGCGGCCCTGAGCTCCTGCTCCGTGGCACCTGCCCGGGCGAGCACCGCCAGCCCGTAGACATGCGCCACCACCACCCCCACCAGGCCCTCCACGTCCCGATCGGCCGGGATCTCCCCCTTGGCCTGGGCCCTCGTCAGCGCCCCGCGGACCGCCGCGGTGAGGTACTCCCGGCCGCGGGTGCAGCGGCTCGCCGTGGCAGTGTCGTCCGGGCGCTCGACGATGCTGTTCACGACAAAGCACCCGGCGGGACGACCCGGTGCGGTCACCGCCGCCGTGTTGGCCTCCAGCCACCGCTGTACGGCGTCCAGACCGGCATCGGGCGCCTCCAGCATGTCGAGCATCTGGCCGGTTGCCTGGCGCTGGTACAGGTCGAGCGCCTTGAGGTAGAGCTCCCGCTTGTCGCCGAAGGTGTTGTACAGGCTCTGCCGGCCGAGGCCGAGGTGGGCCTCGAGATCGGACATGGAGGTGCCCTCGAAGCCCCGCTGCCGGAAGAGCTGCAGGGCGCGGTCGAGGACCGCAGCGTCGTCGAAGGACTTGGGACGAGCCATGGACTTAATGGTAGTAGTTGTTGTCTGGTCGGTCAAGAACTGGAGGTTTCGCTCATTTCGCCACCTTCCGCTTCAGCTCCTCGAACCAGTTGAGAGTGACGACCATCTGGTTAGGCGCCCCCGAAAGAATCGGCGTCTTGACGAAGATGAACGAGCGATCATCGAGCGACACGGTGTAGGAATGGTGGCGGTTGTCGGTCGCGTAGTCATGGGTCGAAAAGAGGGCGCGTTCGGACGTGACCCGGAATGCATCTCCCGGAGCAATCTCCGCGGCGACGAGGTTCTCCTCGCCGTCACGGAAAAACAGCTCCTTTCCGGAGTGAGACCAGAGCGGCTCGGCACCCCCGTTGTGCGAGACGGTGTACTTGGCGGCTCGTGCGTCGGGAAAGGGCCGGACATAGACTTCCGTCCGCCCGGTTTCGTCCGACGCGTACGCCAGCCAGTGGCCGTCCGGTGATAACGCCGGCGAGAATTCCTCCGCCGTCCCGGCGACGATAGCCCGAACCGAGCTGTCGACGCCGGGGCGCATGGCATAGATGTCCCGACCGCCGCCCGAGCCGCCGCGGAAAACGATCCACTGCCCATCCCGCGAGTACGCCGCTTCATCCACCGATTGCTTCACGGCAGGAAGGAGACGACTCGGTGGTGCACTGCCGTCGGCCGGCACCTGGTAGGTCGTAATCTTCCCGTTCTGGTCCGAGGTGAAGACCACGTCGCGCCCGTCGGGCGACCAGCTCGGCCGGTAGTTTTGTGTTCCCCCCGCCGAGAGTCTCGTGAACGCGCCTTGACCGAGCGCCTTGACCCATAACTCGCTGCGACCACCGCGACCCAGCCCGACAGCGAGTTTGGCGCCATCCGGCGAAAGCGCCACCGACCAGAACTGCCCCTGCCAGGCGGGATCGAGGACTTCCTCCACCCCTCCATCGCGAGACACCCGAACCACCCGGCCAGCGGCCGGCGTCGGTTGGTAGACCAACGTCCCGTCGTTTGACAGCGTTAGCGCTGACGTGTTTGAAGCGAAGGTGTACAGACCCTCGGCGACGGTCGTGAGGCCGCCGAGGACCGTGCCGCGGGCTGCGTCGAAGCGCGCGGCTTGGAGCAGGCCGTCAGCCTTGAGAACGATGACGTGACCGGTCGGCGCAAAGTGAGCCTGCACCCCCGCCGCAATCAACGTCACCTTGCCGCTGGCAACATCCAAGACCCCGATGCTCGGTTCTCCCCGGATGGGATACACGGTCAGGAGCAGCTTCCGGCCGCCCGGGAGCACCTGGGGCCAGTAGAAGAAGAGGGCGTTCGCCGTCGAATCTGGTCGGGCGACGAACTCGGCAGCTCCGCCGCTCACGCGAATCCGCATCAGGTCGCGACCGTAGTCCTCGCCATGGAGAAAGTAGATCCAGTCGTCCTCACTCCATGCGATGCCGCTCCCGTAGGTCGAGTCGGCCACGAGGGTGCGTGGGGGGCCGCCGTCGAGCGGGATGATCTTGAGCGCACCGGGGAAGCCGGTATTGATCGCGAGCGACCTGCCGTCTGGTGAGAACACCGTCGCCCAGGCCGCATCCGACCCGGGGATCAACCTGGACGTGAGGTCGTCGCCGCGGCGCAGCATCAGCGCTCCCTCGGTATTCGAATACACGAGCCGGGCGCCGTCGGGCGAGATCACCGGGCTTCCGAAATCGGGAGAAGACTGAGACATCGTGACGTAGAACCGTCGCACTACCCCTGGTGGAGTCTGGCGCATCCACCCGAGCGCCGCACCGGCCGTCGCGACCATCAACGCGACCGCCAGCATCCCCGCGACCAGGCGCCAGCGACCACTCTCGCGCGATGGGGCGACATGGGCCAGCGACACGGTGGTCGTGTACGTCCGGTCCGCGAGTGCGTGCGCAAACTCCGTCGCTGTCGCAAAGCGATCGGCCGGCAACTTGGCGAGCGCCGTCAGCACCGCCGCTTCGACATGCGGCGGCACGGTGTTCCGCACCGTGCTGATCGGGGATGGGCGCTCGGTCATCACTTTCGCGACGATGGCCTGCACGCTCGACCCGGTGAACGGTGGGTCGCCGGCCAGCATCTCGTAGGTCACCGCGCCGAGCGCGTAGATGTCGCTGCGTGCATCGATCGCGCGCTCGCCCACCGCCTGCTCGGGCGACATGTACTGCGGTGTGCCAAGCGAGAGTCCGGTTTGGGTCATCCGCTGCCCGCCGGCGCTCTGCACCGCGAGCGCGATGCCGAAGTCGGCAACGAGCGCGTGCCCCCCTTGCAGGAGGATGTTCTCGGGCTTGACGTCGCGGTGGATCACGCCGAGCCCATGCGCGTAGCCGAGGGCATCGGCCACCTCGCGCGCAATGCGGACCGCGTCGTCGATCGGCAGTTGATGTTCGCGTTCGAGCCGGGTGCGCAATGTCTCGCCGGTCACCAGCGGCATCGCGTAATACAGCAGCCCGTCGGCTTCACCCGAATCGAGCAGCGGGAGGATGTGCGGGTGCTGCAACCGAGCGGTGGTCCGGATCTCGGTGAGAAAGCGGTCGCCGCCGAGCGCGGCACCGAGATCGGGGTGCAACACCTTGATCGCGACATCGCGGTCGTGCTTGAGGTCGTGCGCGAGATACACGGTGGCCATGCCGCCCTGCCCCAGCTCGCGCTCGAGGCGGTAGCGGCCGGCGAGGGCGGCGGCGAGGCGCGCGACGGAGTCATTCATGGATGGCAATCATCGCGGCAACAGGTCGGTCCAGCGCTCCAGCATCACCAGCTCCGTCGGCGGACGGAGATCGGGACGCTGCCGGATCATCAGGAACCTCCCGTCGCGGCCGAGGTCGAACACCGGCTGGAGGCCCGAGGTGGGGAAGAGCGCTCGTGGGGTTCCGGCTGCGAAGGAGGGGGTGCTGGACACCCGCACCGCCATCATGGAGTCGTGGGCGACGTAGAACAGCTCGTTCCCAGCGCGCGACCAGCGGATTGCCGTCCCGCGGTCTGCGGCCTGTGCAATCGGCCAGTCCTCCGAGCGCGCCGCATCGGTCGAGCGCACGTGGACCTCGAGCCGGCCGGATCCACTGGAGAGGTATGCCAGCCACCGCCCGTCGGGTGACACCTGCGGACGAAGGGCGCCTCCGCCGGCGACCGTGGCCACGGTGTCCATCGGGCCCCCGGACAGCGAGTGGCGAACGATTTGACGGGTTGCCCCGGCCACGTCCCGCGCGTGATAGACGTGGTCGCCGTCGGGTGCGGGAGCCGGGTGCCCGATCCACGCGAACTCGGATGGAACGACGCGTTCGGGAGGCGCGGCGCCGCCGGGCTTCACCCGGTGCAGCCCGTGGCTCGCGCCCAAGCCGACGAAGTACAGCCACTGCCCGTCCGGCGAGAAGACCGGGTCCCGCAGCAGCGTTCCCGGGATCGCCACGCGCGACAGGGAGCCGGTCGAGAGATCACGAACCTGGAGCTCCTCGGTGTTTTCCGTGGCGAGCCCCACCGCGGCCCGGCGGCCGTCGGGCGAGAGGGCGACGCTCTGAAATACCCCTGTCCAGCCAGGGTAGATGGGAGTCGCGACCCCGCCGCGACTGATCCAGATCAGATCCGTCGGGTCGCCGAAGGACGACGGGCCGCGGGCCACGTAGATGAGGCGCCCGGTCGCCGACACGGCGGTCCGGCCCACGGTGGTGAAGCTCCCGGTGCGCAGGCCCGAGGCGATCGAGACCGGCGCGCCGGTAACGCGGCGGCGCCTGGCATCGAACGGCACGGCGACGATGGAGCCGTCGAGCCGGGTCACGATCAGGTGGCCCGGCGGGGCGTAGATGGCCCGGATCCCGGGGAACAGGGTGGTGACCTTGCCGCCCTCCGGACCGACCACCGCGATGGCTGCTCGGTGGGAATCCCTCATGCCGATGGAGAAGACCACCCCGTTGTTCCCCGGCAGCCCGCTCGCTTCAATGTGGAAGACCTCCCCGGCAGCGGTATCGACGGTCGTCAGCGGCTGGACATCACCGCCCGCGACCGGTACCCGTATCAGGCCCGCGAGCCCGGGGTAGACGATGTGATCGTCATCGGTCCACCCGAACCCGGCATCGATGGTGGCCATCGGCACCACCACCCTTGGCTCACCGCCTTCCAGCGCCATCACGACGAGCGCCACCGGCGATCGGTTCTCCCGGTAGAACGCCACGCGCCGGCCGTCCGGGGAGAGGGCGGGCAGGGCGCCGCCTTCCGTTCCGGCGATGGAGACCGGACCGATCGCATCGGCGGCACGAATGAGGAGCCGGCCACCGCCGTCGTAGACCAGGGCCGAGCCGTCGCGGGAAAGTGAAAGCCCTTCACCGAGCGGTGCGCTGTCCGGCAGCATGATCCGCACCTGCCACGGACGCCCCGCCCCGCGATCCGCCGCGGGCCCCAGCCAGGTCCGGGCGGCGGGAACGAGGAGCAGGAGCGCCGCGGTGCTCGCGATCAGCGCCACTCCCTTCCATCGCCGGCTCTCGACGGCAATGCGTCCCACCCGATGTGTCGTCGTGGACGTGGCGAAGGCGGGGTCCGCAAGTGCCTCGGCGAAGGCCCGCGCGCTCGCGAACCGATCGGCCGGCAGCTTCTCCAACGACCGGCTCACCGCGGCCGCCACGTTGGGCGGCACGGCCTTCCGGAGCTTCGTGACCGGCGCCGCCTCCTCGGTCACGATCTTCATGATGATCTGCTGTGCCGAGGCGCCCACGTGCGGCGGGCTCCCGGTGAGCATCTCGTAGAGCACGCTGCCGAGCGAGTACACGTCGGATCGCGCCGTGATCTCCTTCTCCGCCGTCGCCTGTTCCGGGCTCATGTAGTGAGGGGTGCCGAGGCTCAAGCCGGTCTCGGTCATCCGGCCGCCGGCCGCCGCGCTTACCGCGAGCGCGATCCCGAAGTCCGCCACCATCGGCCGGCCGTCGTGGAGCAGGATGTTTTCGGGCTTGATGTCCCGGTGGATCACGCCGTTCCGGTGGGCGTAGTCCAGGGCGTCGGCCACCGCGATGGTGAGCTTCACCGCTTCGTCGATGCCGAGCTGGGTCTCGCGATTGAGCTTGCTGCGGAGCGTCTCGCCGTCGATGAACGGCATGACATAGTAGAGAAAGCCGTCGGCCGTGCCCGAATCGAACAGCGGCAGGATGTGCGGGTGCTGCAGCGCCGCCGTGGTGGTGATCTCCTGCACGAACCGCTCGGCGCCGAGCACGGCGGCCAGCTCGGGCTTCAGGACCTTGAGCGCCACCTTGCGCTTGTGCTTCAGGTCCTCGGCCAGGTACACCGTGGCCATCCCGCCCTGCCCCAGCTCGCGCTCGATGCGATAGCGGTCGGCCAGGGTGATCGTGAGGCGGTCGGCGGCGACCGTCATCTCATTTCCGCTCCGGCCGCATCTTGCGCCTGAGCTCTTCGAACCAGTTCTCCACCACCACCAGCTGCCCGGCGCCCGGCGCCTGGTTGACCGCCGCGAGGCGGACCATCACGAACCGCTTGTCATCGGGCGTGAGGTCGTAGTACGGCACCACCAGCGACCCGAACTGCGCCCCGCTGATCGCGAAGAGGCGCCGGGGCTCGCCGGGCGAAAAGGTGGGCCCGGGTGCGATGGGCACCACCATGAAGTCCGCGTTGGCGCCCTCGAAGAACAGCTCCCGCCCGCTGCGCGACCAGCGCGCGGCGCCGCCCCCGCGGGTGGAGACCTGCCATCGCCCCGTGTTCGTGTTGGGAAAGGGCCGCACGAAGATCTCGTCCTGGCCCGACTCGTTCGACGTGTAGGCGAGCCACCGGCCATCGGGAGAGAGCGCCGCGCCCTGCTCCAGGAACGGTCCCGTGAGGAGCGGCGTGGGCACGGTATCGCGCCCGGGCCGGAGGCCGTAGATGTCCCGGTTGCCATCGGCCCCGGTCACCCGATAGATCAGCCATTGGCCGTCGCGCGAGAGCGAGGCCTCGCCGATCGCCTGACCCGGCACACGCCAGACCAGCTCGGCGGCGGCACTCCCGTCCGCTCGCCTCTTCCAGACCGATGGGGGCCCGCTGTCGGGCGTCGAGACGTAGAGCACCGACTTGCCGTCCGGCGTCCACGTCGGCCGGTTGGAGGCGATCCCGTCGAACGTCAAGCGGGAGAGGGGCCCGCCGGGGAGTTGCTTGACCCAGACGTCCGGCGAAGCAAGCCCGACGATGTCGAGCGCGATGCGGGTTCCGTCCGGCGAGAGGCTGAGCCCCGGATTGGACGATGGATTGAAGGAGACCGGAGGACTGAGCGGCGCCATGCCACCCTGCCGGTCCACGTACACCAGCTCGGCCACCCCGCCGGCGTTCGAGGCCAGCCCGGGGACATAGGCGAGCGTCCCGCCCGGCGAGATGGCGAGGTCGGCCGAACCGAACGGCTTGGTCATCACCCCTTCGAACAGGGGGACGGCAGGTCCCGTCAGCTCGAGCTTGTCCTGATCGAACGGTGCCGCGAGCACCGCGCCGTCGGCGCGCAGGAACACCAGGTATCCCGGGGCGATGAAGCGCGCCAGCAGGCCCTTGGTGAGGACGTGGCGCTTCCGCGTCTTGAAATCGAGCGCCACGATGTCGAAGTCGGCCGGGTCCAGATTCCGCCGGGACCGGTACAGGAGGCCCCGGCCGTTCGGCAACGCCGCGGGCCAGGCATGTCCGATCTCGTGGGCCACCGAATCGTACGGAATGAACAGCTCGGGGCGCCCCCCGTCGGCCTGGACCCGGGACAGTCCGAGGGGCGAATCGAAGTAGATCCACCCTTCGGGCCCCCAGGCCCCCCCGCCACCCGAGCCGCCACCGACCTTTGTCAGGGTGATCGGGGGGCCGCCGGTCGCCGGCACCACCTTCAGGTCGAAATTCGTGCCGGCCGAGTACCCGATCCGGTTGCCGTCGGGCGAGAAATACGGGTTGACGGCCCCGGTCGTGCCCGGAAGCGGTGTGGCGTCGAGCCGGTCGCGCTCCCGGACCCAGAGCTGGTCTCCGCCGGGGCCGGGCCCGACGTACACGAAGCGCCTCCCATCGGGGGAGATGGCGAGGTTCACGCCCAGGACCCCCTGCCGCATCGCCTGGTCGGGGGGGAGTCCCATGCTGAAGCGGAGCACCGGCCGGGGCGGTGCCGGGCGCAACCAGCCCCAGGCAGCCAGGCCTGCAAGGAGCGCGACCGCCAGCGCCAGCACCCCGACGAGCGCGCGGGCACGAGCAGCCGAAGGGAGCAGTCCACCCGGGATGGGGCTCGCAACCGTGCTCCGTGTGGCGTATCCCGGATCGGCCAGGGCGGCGGCGAATTCCGCGGCGGTCGCGAAGCGGTCGCCCGGGAGCTTCTCCAGCGCTGTCAGCACCGCGGCCTCGACCTGCGGCGAGATCGTGTGCCGCTGCAGCGTGAGGGGCCGCGGTGTCTCGGTCACCACCCGCGCCACGATGGCCTGCGCGCTCGAGCCGGTGAACGGCGGGTCCCCGGTGAGCATCTCGTAGAGGACGCAGCCCAGGGAATACACGTCGGAGCGGGCGGTGATCTCGCGCTCGCCCATGGCCTGCTCCGGGCTCATGTAGTGCGGCGTGCCCAGCGACATGCCGGTCTCGGTCATCCGGGAGCCGCCCGCCTTGCTGGCGGCGAGCGCGATGCCGAAGTCGGCCACCAGCGCGCTGCCGTCGTGCAGCAGGATGTTCTCGGGCTTGATGTCCCGGTGAATCACGCCGTGGCGATGGGCGTAGTCGAGTGCCGCGGCGACCTGGGTGGTGATGCGCACCGCCTCGGCCACCGGGAGCTGCTTCTCCCTGGTGATGCGGTCGCGGACCGTCTCGCCCTCGACGAAAGGCATCACGTAGAAGAGGAAGCCGTCCGCCTCGCCGGAATCGTGCAGCGGCAGGATGTGGGGGTGCTGCAGGTTGGCCGTCGTCTTGATCTCGCTCAGGAACCGCTCGGCGCCGATGACCGCGGCGAGCTCGGGCCTGAGCACCTTGACCGCCACCCGGCGGTCGTGCTTCAGGTCCTGGGCCAGGTACACGGTGGCCATGCCGCCCTGTCCCAGCTCGCGCTCGATGATGTAGCGATCCGAGAGGGCCGCGCCGAGGCGGCTGGGCGTGAGGCTCATCGCTCGATCGCGTCGCGATCGGCAAGCGCCAGGCGGAGCCGGTCACGAGGATCGGTCACGAGGTCCCGTCGTTATGGAGGAGGAGTCTCCCTGGAGGATACCGCTCGGGACCCGGTTCGGCCAGTCTTCCGGGCTCCCGGAGGCCCAGCCGCCGGCGCACGCCCAACCTGCATTGGCACTTTCATTATCGCGCACGCAGGTGTGCGAGCGCCCTTTTGACTACGGTCGTATCTCCCTCCAAGCGGAGCATGCGCTCCAGCACGCGCGGATACTCGTTGCGCAGGCGTTGCAGCTCGACTCGCGCGCTATCCGGATGCAGGCCGATGCGATTGCCGGTCTGCACGAGTGAGACGAGCGCATCGGAGGGCCAGTCGGTCGGCCACAGTTGCTCCAGCATGGTCATGGATTCGTACAGGCGATGCAGCCTGCCCGGCACACCGTCGAGCAGTCTGTCACTCGAGGCGGGTGGCGCCGAATGCACGACCAGCTCCTGGCGGGCGCTCACATCCGAGGCGGGCAGCGAGATGATCGTCATGAGGCGATCGCCGTCGTAGCGCCACGGCACGGGTGCGCCCTGCCACGTTATGAGAGTGGGCGGCCACGCGAACGGCAGTCTCACCTCATAGCTGCGCTCGCGTTTCATGCCGGGATACCAGCCTTCGGCCGGCAGGATCTCGATATGTAACGCGTCTGCTGCATCGCGATGCTGCCGAACGGGCGTCCAGCTGTGCTCGTCGCGCTGGTAGCCCAGCGAATTGCCGGCATCGTCGTAGATACGCGTGGTGCCATCGGCGCCCGGGAAGATCTCGAGCACGAGCGTGTCGGGCGCGCTGTCGCCGATACGATGCGCGAGGGGCTGCATCGGCACGATGGCGCCCGCGCGCACCCACACCGGTACCTGATCGAGCGAGAAGCGACGCGTCACGACCGCCGGTCCGTGCAGGCGCGCACCGGTCGCCCATTCGATCCACTCGCCCCGGGGCAGCCACACTCTGGTCGTTGCCAGCAGGGTGTCGGGCGACATGGGCGTCGCGATCGGACTCACGATCATGTCATCGCCGAAGAGATACTCGCCCTTGAAGTCGTACGCCTCCCTCGCATCGGGATAGTCGTAGTAGAGCGGGCGCAGCAGGGCGACGCCGCTGTCGTACGTGTGGCGCGCCGCCGTGTAGATGTACGGCACCAGCTGGTAGCGCAGGTTGAACGCGTCGCGCATGGCGGCGGCATGCTCGACCGGAAACGCCCAGATGCGCCGTTCGGCACTCGCGTTCTTGGTGGTGTGTGTGCGCAGGATCGGACTGAAGACGCCGAACTGCACCCAGCGCGTGTACAGCTCGGGCGAGGAATCCGACGCCACGTGCCCGCCGATGTCGTGGCTCCAGTACGCATATCCGACGTTCGCGGCAGTGGCAGTGAATTCCGGCTCGTATGCAAGCACGTCCCAGGTCACCCAGGTATCGCCGGAAAACCCGACCTGATAGCGATGGTTCCCCAGGCCGCCCCACCGGTGGAAGATCAGCGGGCGCGCGCGGCCCTCGCGTTCCATGTCGGTGAAGAACGTGTAGTTCAACCACCACGTCGGGGTGAGACCGGCGATCGACGTCTTGCTCCACTGCTGCCAGTCGAGCCAGAAGAAGTCGATACCCTGGCGCTCGAGAGGATGAATGACGTCCTCGAAATACGACGTCGCAAATGTCTTGTTCTCGATCTCGAATGGCACGTACTGCCTGGTGGCGGGGTCGATGCCCATCGCGCGTGCCATGGCAGGATACTGCGCCTCGTGCGGCTGAATGCCGGATGCGGGATGCAGATTGAGCGTGCGGCGCAGTCCCTGTCGGCGCACCCATTCCAGAAACTCCTCCGGGTCCGGAAAATAGGTGGGGTTCCAGGTGTAGCCGGTCCACCCGAGCGCTTCTCCGGCCTGGTCTTTCGGCTGGCCTTGCCAGCGCAGTTCGAACGTGTTGTGCCAGTCCATGTCGATGACCAGGACATCGAGCGGCACGTCGTTCCGATCGAAGTCGCCTACGAGCTGTTTGAATTCCGCATCGGTGTATGCCCAGTAGCGTGACCACCACGCGCCGAAGGCAAAGCGAGGCGGCATCGGGATCTTGCCGGCGACGCGCGTGAAATCACCGAGCGCCTGGCGGAACTCGCGGCCGTAGCCGAAGAAGTAGAGGTCCTGGGCGTGCGTCGAGGTATCGCGTGGCTGCACCCACGGCCAGGGCGAATCGTCGAAGAGCGGGCGCTCCGAGTCATCCACGACGACCCAGCCGTCGCGCGAGATGAGTCCGGGCTCGAGCTGCACGGGTCCGCGCGCGCCATCGAGGGTGCGCGTGGTGCCGAGCAGGTTCGCGGTGTCCGGCATGCCCGGCTTCCACGTTCTGCCGAGCGTCTTCAGCTCGATGGCGAGATTCTCCGGGCTGAAGCGGCCGCTGCCCGCGCGGTAGCGCAGCGTGAGTGCATCCGTGTCGATCACTTGCCACGGGCCGTCGCGCCGGGCCTGAAAGGGCGGCACAGGCAAGCGGCGGTTGAGGAAGACGAGCGACGCGCGGTCCTCGAAGCGGGCGCCGGGCGACCATTCCATGCGGATCAGCTGCGGCGTGAGCACGGTGAAGCGCGCATCGCCGGCAACGACGATTGCGTTCGGGTCGGCGGCGGGAGTCGGCTGCTGGCCGGCGACCGGAACGGCGCTGCAGAGCAGCAGCGTGATGGCGGCCGCGGGAGAAATGTTCTTCATATGCACGACCGCTGAAATGGCACGCGCGTCTTGGGTGGCGCACTCGCCGGAATTGTGAGCTCCGGTGCGTCGGCTGCGTTCGGGGACCCCGATCGACGATTGCGTGGCGAGGTCTTCGTCGTGGTGGACGCGCGCCCGGGCTGGGGGGGCATGTTG
The DNA here is from genome assembly GCA_963815515.1 of uncultured Gemmatimonadales bacterium. GTDB lineage: Bacteria > Gemmatimonadota > Gemmatimonadetes > Gemmatimonadales > GWC2-71-9 > CAVVWJ01. The sequence continues at coordinate 496,727 of CAWFGP010000003.1, read as the reverse complement.
GTAGTGAAGTTCACGGCCCGCTGATTACCGGTGGCTTCGTCCACGACCAGCACGTGGGGTGGGTGTAAGCCGTCGGGTGCTCGACGGTGGTGCTGCAGGGTCATCCAGTCCGAAGAAGATACCCCGACGGGCTTGAAGCAGCGAGGGCCCAGATTCCTGGGCCCTCGCTAAGCGTATTCGGCGCAGAGCCTACTGCACCGCGTTCATCATATCGAAGATCGGCAGGTACATCGCGATCACCATGCCGCCCACGATCACGCCGAGGCAGACGATCATCGCCGGCTCCATCAGGCTCAGGAGCGCGCTCACCGCCACGTCCACCTCTTCGTCGTAGAAGTCCGCGATCTTGCTCAGCATCTCGTCCAGGCCGCCGGTCTGCTCGCCCACCGCGATCATCGAGATGACCATCGGCGGGAACACCTTGGACTTCTCCAGCGGCGCCGCGATGGTCTCACCGCCGGCGATCGACTGCCGCGACTCCATGACGGCGTTGTGCACCACCTGGTTGCCGGCGGTCTTGGCCGTGATCTCGAGGCCCTCGAGGATGCTCACGCCCGAGCTCACCAGCGTGCCCAGCGTCCGGGTGAAGCGGGACACGGCCGACTTCCGGATCACGTCGCCCAGGACCGGCGCCTTGAGCAGCAAGGTGTCGATCTGCAGGCGGCCGGGGGCCGTCGCGTAGTAGCTCCGGATGCCGAAGAATGCCCCGGCGAAGGCGCCCAGGATGACCCACCAGTAGCTGATGAGCGCGTCCGACATCGCGATCACCACCCGCGTCGGCAGCGGCAGCTCGAGGTTCGCCGAGGCGAACATCGTCTGGAACGTCGGGATCACGAAGATGAGCAGGATGCAGATCGCGATCGCCGCCACGGAGATGATGACGCCCGGGTAGATCATGGCGCCCTTCACCTTGCGGACGAGGGCGTCGTTCTTCTCCAGGAAGGTGGCCAGGCGCAGCAGAATGGTGTCCAGGATACCGCCCGCTTCGCCGGCCGCGACCATGTTCACGTAGAGGCCCGAGAAGGCCTTGGGGTGCTTGGAGAAGGCATCGGCCAGCGTGTTGCCGCTCTCGACGTCGTAGACCACCGCCCGCGTGACCTCGGCGAGGGTCTTGTTCTCGGTCTGGGCCGCCAGGATGTTCAGCGACTGCACCAGCGGCAGGCCGGCGTTGATCATCGTCGCGAACTGGCGCGTGAAGATGACGATGTCGCGGGTCTTCACCCGCGGGCCGCCCATGCTGAACTTGATCTGCTTGGGCGCCTCGCGGACGCTCACCAGGATCAGGCGGTTCTTCCGCAGGTAGGCGCTGACGTCGTCCTTGGTGGAGACGTCGAGCTGGCCTTTCTGGATCTGCCCGTTCTGGGCGCGGGCGGTATACTCGAACATCGGCATCGGGACGATTCTCCGTTTAGCGGCGGTTCACGGCAGGACGCTGCGTTCCGTTGGTGGAGGCCATCTCCTGCTCCTCCATCGGGGTGACTCCGATCATGCGGAGGAACTCCTTGGGCTCCGACGACACGCGCTCGCACTCCTCCTGCGCCACTTCGCGGTTGGTGTACAGCTGGTACAGCGCGTCGTTCATCGTCTGCATGCCATGCTTCTTGCCCGACTGCATGGCCGAGTAGATCTGGTGGATCTTGTCGTCGCGGATGAGGGCGCGGATCGCGGGGGTGGCCACCATGATCTCGCACGCCATCACCCGGCCGCGGCCGCGCACCTTCGGGAGCAGCGTCTGAGTGACGACGCCCTCCAGCACGAACGCGAGCTGCGCGCGGACCTGCGACTGCTGATTCGACGGGAACACGTCGATGATGCGGTTGATCGACTCCGCCGCCGAATTGGTGTGCAGCGTGGCCAGCGCCAGGTGGCCGGTCTCCGCGATCGTGAGCGCCGCGGCGATGGTCTCGAGGTCCCGCATTTCGCCCACCAGGATCACGTCCGGGTCTTCGCGGAGCGCGTACTTGAGCGCGCTCTGGAAGCTCTTGGTGTCGGTGCCGATCTCGCGCTGGTTGACGATGCAGCTCTGGTGGCGGTGGATGAACTCGATCGGGTCCTCCACCGTGATGATGTGGCCCTTCCGCTCCTTGTTGATCTTGTCGATGATCGCCGCGAGCGTGGTGCTCTTGCCCGAGCCAGTCGGCCCGGTCACCAGGATCAGCCCGCGCGGCCGCTCGGCCAGCTTGGCGATCACCGGGGGCAGGCCCAACTCGTTAAAGGTTCGCACATTGAAGGGAATCATGCGGATTACCATGGACACGCAGCCGCGCTGCTTGAAGCAGTTGCCGCGGAAGCGAGCTAAGTTCTGAATTCCGAAGGAGAAGTCGAGCTCGTCCTCGGTCTCGAACCGCTTCTTCTGGTTCTCGGTCAGGACCGAATAGGCCAGCTGCAGCGTATCCTTGGGGGTCAGGATCTCGGCCACCGAGCTGTCGGTGATGTCCCCATCGACACGCAACTTAGGCCGCTCCCCCGTGGTGATGTGCAGGTCGGAGGCCTCCTTCTCGATCATTTCCTCGAGCAGCGCCCGCAGATTGAAGCTCATCCGGCCGTCTCCTTGACTACTTCTTCGAGGGTGGTGACACCGCGCTCGACCTTCTTCATGCCGTCCATGCGCAGGGTGAGCATGCCTTCCTGGACTGCCTGTTCCTGCATCTCGGAGACGGATGCGCCGCGGAGGATCATGCGGCGGAGCTCGGGCGAGAGGGCCATGACCTCATACAGGCCGGCCCGGCCCTTGTAGCCGGTGCCGCTGCAGGTGTCGCAGCCGGTGCCTTTCATGAACGGTATCGCACGCAGATTCTCAAGATCTGTGCCCACGGTCGACAACACCTCATCGGTATACTGGTGCGGACCTTTGCAGTCCTTGCAGATCCGCCGCACCAAACGCTGTGCCACCACGAGGTTTACGGCACTGGCCACGTTGAACGCCTCGACCCCCATGTCGATCATACGGGTGATCGTGCTGGCCGCGTCGTTGGTGTGCAGGGTGGAGAGCACGAGGTGCCCGGTGAGCGCGGCCTTGATGGCGATGCCGCCGGTCTCCAGGTCCCGGATCTCACCGATCATGATGATGTTGGGGTCCTGCCGCAGAAACGCCTTGAGCGCCGCGGCGAAGGTGAGCCCGATCTCGTTCCGCACCAGCACCTGGTTGATGCCCATCAGGTTGTACTCGACCGGGTCCTCCGCCGTCATGATGTTCACTTCCGGCGTATTGACCCGTGAGAGCGCGGAGTAGAGCGTCGTCGTCTTGCCCGAGCCCGTGGGGCCGGTGACCAGCACCATGCCGTAGGGGTTCAGGATGGCCCTCATCAGGTCCTTCTCCGCCTTCGGCTCGAAGCCGAACTTGGTGAGGTCGAGCGTGAGGTTGCCCTTGTCGAGAATTCGCATCACGATCTTTTCGCCGTAGAGCACCGGCAGGGTCGACACGCGGAAGTCGATGACCCGATTGCCCATCTTGAGCTTGAGCCGGCCGTCCTGGGGCACGCGCCGCTCGGCGATATTGAGCTGGGACAGAATCTTGATGCGCGAGGTGAGGGCCGCCTTCATCTTGAGCGGCGGCCGCATGATCTCGAGCAGCGCGCCGTCGATGCGATAGCGCACCCGGATCTCGTGCTCGAACGGCTCGATGTGGATGTCGCTGGCCCCGCGCTTGACCGCCTCGATCAGCAGTCCGTTGATCAGCTTCACCACCGGCGCGTCTTCGAGCTGCGCCTGGGTGACGGTCTCCTCCTCCCGCTCCTCGACGACCTCCAGGTCCTCGCCGGCGGCCTCCATGTCCTTGAGGAGGTTCTCGAGCTCCTGCTGGTTGCCCTGCTGGTAGTGCTTCTCGATCAGCGCGCGCAGCGTGAATTCGCCGGCGATGACGGGAAAGAGATCGAACCGGGTGACGAACTTGAGGTCCTCGAGCAGGCCCATGTCGCTCGGGTCGGCCATGGCGACGGTGAGCGTGCGGCCCTCGCGCTTGAGCGGCAGGACCACGCCCTTCGTGGCCATGTCGCTGGGTACGAGCTTCAGGATCTTGGGATCGACCTCGAAGCGCGAGAGGTCCACCGCGGGCATCCGGAACTGGCGCGCGAGGATCTTCGTGATCTCCAGCTCGGGCACCAGGCCGAGCTTGACCAGGACGAAGCCCAGCCGGTGCTTCGACAGCTTCTGCTCCACGAGCGCTTGCGTCAGCTGCTCGCGCGAGAGAAGGCCGTCGCGCAGGAGGGTTTCGCCGAGCCGGTCGCTGCCGCCGGCCGCTGCGGTCGCCATGATCGCGTGAGGTCCTGGTCTGTGGGTGGTCGGGGTCGACGAGGGCCGCGTGGCGGCAAGAGGGCCGAATCACCGGCTCCCTACCCGCACGCGGCCCTGCAGTCGAGCCAGGGCGGCCGGACCGATTCCGGGCACCCGAGACAATTCTTGCACAGCACGGAACGGGCCGTTGGCCTGCCGGTACTCCACGATGGCCCGGGCCCGGGCGGGACCCACTCCAGGCAAGGCATCCAGCAACGACGCGTCCGCCAGGTTCAGGTCCACCGGCTCGGTGCCCGAAGGCTCGGCCGGAGCGCTGGGCTGGATTGGGGTTATCGGCAGCGGGACGGGCGAGGACGAGGGGCCGGAGAAGGCAAGGTGCGGGCCGATGGTGGCCAGGAGCCCGGCTCCGATTCCGGGCACCCGGTCCAGCCCTGCCGGCCCCCCGAACGGACCCCGGGCCTCGCGATCCGCCACGATTCTCTTGGCCAGCCCGAGCCCGACCCGGGGGAGCCGGGCCAGCTCGGCCGCAGTGGCCCGGTCAGCGTCCACCCGCTCATCGGGGCCCAGGGGACGGGCCAGGGCGAGGATGCTGTCGCGATGGGCGGCGGGAGAGCGGGGCGGGAGCGCGGCGAGCAACTGGACGTCGCCGGGAGCCTGGTCCGGCCGCGTGAGCCACCAGCGGACGCCCTGGCCGACGAGCCCGAGCGACAGCAGCAGGATCAGCGCACGGCGCTCGGCGGCGGACATGCAGGCATGCTAGCGGGAGCGGGCGGCGGACCAGATGGCGGAACAGAAACGCGCAGCGGGGGCCTGCGAAAGCGGGTAGACGGTTCACCACGGAAGCACGGAAGACACGGAAACAGGCAACAGCAAATCTTGTGGTGTTGTTCCTCGCATCTTCCGTGTTTTCCGTGTTTTCCTCGTGGTGAACCGGTGGTGTGGCGTGAGCCATTCCCGGCTCTACTCCTCCTCCCTCCGCACCAGCGCCACCGCCACGTCGCCCACGATCTGCAGGCTCGCGGCACTCACCTTGTCGATCGTGTCGTCCGTCGTGTGCCACGACGGGTAGTCGAAGTCCACAACGTCGATGGCCCGGATGCCGGCCTTCTGCAGCTCCAGGTGATCGTCGATCAGCGTGTGCTTCGGTGTCGCCTCGAAGGTTCCCGCGTAGCCGAGATCCTTCGCCGTGTTCCACACGAGCTCGACGACCTCGGGAGCACCCACGAGCGAGTTCCCTTCCTCGAAGATCTGCAGGTCCTTGTCGGCCACGAGATCGAAGAGCACGGCGTATAGCGGCTGCGGGCCGGGCGCCGGGTGCGCCGCATAGTAGCGCGAGCCGATCAGCACGTCTTTGGGCGTCTTCGTGAAGTCGCCGTAGTCCTCGCCGTCCACGAACAGCAGGTCCACGCCGATCGACGGCGGCGTGCGCTTGAGCACGTCGGCCACGCCGAGCAGCGTGGCGACGCCCGAGCCGCCGTCGTTGGCGCCGGGGACGGGCTTGGTCGAGTCCGGCGACGTGGGGCTGTCGGCGGTCGGCCGGCTGTCCCAGTGCGCCAGGAAGAGCAGCCGCTTGGCGGCACCGGGCCGGAAGCGCGCGACGAAGTTGGTGAGCGGAAGCGAGTCGCCGGCGGCGGTCACGTGGGTCCAGGACTGCACGATGACGGTGTCCGCCCGCTGGCGCAGGAGGCTGTCGAGCCACCGCGCGGCGCGCCGGTGCGCCTCGGTTCCCGGGATGCGCGGGCCAAAGCCGACCTGGGTCTCGATATACCGGAAGGCCGCCGCACCGTCGAACTCGCGCACGTGCGAAGTCGTGTCGCGGCAGGCAGCGAGGAGCATGACGGCGAGCAGGCAGTGGCGGCGCATGGGCAGGATGAAATCCCGCTCGGGAGGCAAAGTCAACGCGGGCACGCCCGCGCCGTCAGCGATAGTCTCCCGAGAACAGCGAGAGCTGGAACGAGGCGATGATCGAGATCTGCGACGTGCGCTGGCTCAGATGCCGAGCGTCGTTGATCGTGTACCCCACCTGGAGGCCGCCGGTCAGCGTCTGCAGCAGGTCGGTGTCGAGCCCGCCGCGCATCTCGCGCCGCCGTACGTCGGAGACGAGGATGCACTCCACCGCCGTGCCCTGCAGGAGGCAGGTCCTGGACGATGTCTGGAGATAGGAGAGCGAGCTCCGCACCTGCTTCCGCGAGCGGCTGAGCGAGCGCGGCAGCCGGAACCTGTAGTTGAGACCCCCGGTGATGTCGTTCTGGTCCAGGCGGGTCTCGTTGCCGTTCGACCGGTTGTCCTGGTCGAGCGAGTTGAAGCCGAGGGTCACCGAGACGCCGTTCCGGAGCCCGAGCTGAACGTCCGGGGTGACCGTCCGCGAATGGGTGGTGGTCTCCGCCCCCGGCCCGGTCCGGTTGACCTGCAGGGAGCTGCCTTCGCGGCGGCGGAACGTGGTCCCGACCACCACCAGGGCGAGCGGCCCGCCGCGGAAGGTGTGACTCCAGCGGACGCTGCCCACCGGAAACTCGTGCTGCTTGATCTCGGTCTCGACCAGGCCTTCGCCTACACGCTGCAGCCGCGTCGTCCGCGTCAGCGAGTGGGACAGCGTGAAGGTGATCCCGTACGGCAGATCGGCCCCGCTCGCGAGCGTCGCCACGCGCGACTCCGACACCCCGCGGGCGCCGGCGCCGTCCTGCTCCAGGAAGCTCTCCAGCCCGCCGAGCCCGAGCTGATACTTGAGGCTCGGGTCGAACGCCTCCAGATCGTACGTCGAGGTGCGCGTGAGCCGGGTGCTCACGTCCACCGGCCGCACGCGCAGCAGCGCCCGGCCGAAGCCGCTGCTGTCGCCCGCCAGGATGCGCAGGCCCCGCGCCAGATCCAGCGATGCGCCATACTCGTTGGTGCGCGCGTTGTTCAGGGTCTGCGGCAGGATGAAGGCACCGCTGTCCCCGTCGGCCCGGACCGGTTCCCGGCTCGACAGGGTCCGGCTCAGCACGAAATTGCTGCTGGAGATGAACCGGGGCCGGAACCAGGAGGCCAGGTTGGGCGTGAGCGCCAGCGCGGTGGTGAGCGTCCGGTCCCGCTCGACCCCGACCGGCAGGCCCAGCAGGAACCGGCGCTCGGCGTACGCCAGCCGGCCGATCGGCGACGAATCCGGGTAGATCCGCAGGTCGCGCGTGCTGACGAGATCCCCGTTGAGGTTGAGCATCCCCAGTGGCTGCCAGGTCAATCCCGCACTATTCCGCCAGACGTGATTGAGCGACAGGGTGGCAAAGGGATTGTCGTCGCTGCGAGCCACCGGGAACCGGAAGGCGGTGGAGTTGGACTCGTCACGGCTGAGCCCGCTCTGCAGCCGGACCCGCGTCGGGATGAGACTGACGTCTGCGCGCGCCAGGCTCTTGCCCAGCTCCCCGCCGCGCATGAACCCCGGGAGGCCCTTGACGATTCCGCCGAGGGGAAGCCGTATCCCCTTCCGCCGCCCCGATATCTGATAGGCGACGTTGAAGCTGTAGGAGTTGGCCCGTGCCTCCCTCAGCTCGGTGAGCGCGCGGCCGCGGGTGAAGCTGGCCGACAGGGACAGCGGGTCCACCAGCCCCCTGACCAGCCAGCTGGCTCCCGGCAGCCGCCGGCGCACGGACAGGTTGACGGTGGCGCTCCGCGAGTCGGGCTTCCGGAGCCCCGAGAGCGCGTCGCCCCGGATATCGGTGCCCGTGAGCAGCTCGGGATTGATCCCGGTGTGGGAATAGTTCACCGTCAGGGGCATCGCGATCCCGAGTCCGTCCGGCAGGAACCGATCGAGCCGGACGTTTCCCGCCATCTGCAACACCTTCGAGCCCCGGTACGACGGGTCCTCGTTGATCTGCCGGAACTGTCCGTTCCGCTGGACGTAGGCGATCGACAAGCCGGCGACATCGGACGCAACGAGCCGCGCGTCGACCGAGGCCGCGGTGCCGGTCTGTGACACAGGCTCGCTCAGCCGGACGTCGTCCACCCAGAGCTCGACCGTGGGGACCGTGACGGTCTCGGCCACGCGGAAGATACCGGCCGAGATTTCCTGGACCGCCGCCAGGTTCGGCGGGTTGATCCCGGGGTCGCGGACATGCACCAGGTAGGGCCCGTCGCAGGCGACGTAGGCCCCCACATCCGGCAGGCCGCAGTCGGCTGCTCCCGAGGGCGCCTGCCCGCTCAGCCAGCGATTCTCCACGTCGGCGCGCAACCGCCGCAGCGTCTCGAGATCGATGACGAATTCGGGCTCCCAGGTAGTGGATTTGGCGGGGGCACGGTAGAGGTAGAAGTTGTCGTTGTCGCTCCCCAGCTTGAGGAAGGCCTGCAGGTCGCCTTCCTCCCAGCCGGGCCCGCGGCCGCGCATCCAGACATGGAGGGTGCGGTACGTCAGCAGGTTCTGCGCGCCGGCCGGAAAGCGGAGATAGGCCTCGGCGCGCTCGCCGACGCGAAGGTCGGTGCCGAGGATGCGGAGCGATTTCTCGTTGATCTGCGAGCCCAGCGTCTGGACGTCACCGCCCCGCCGGGCGGTGCTCTCGAGCACGCCCGGCGGCGACTCGTACCCCAGATCGGTGCGATTCTCGGTCGAGATGACCGAGGTGCCCACGGCGCCATGCGCCTGCCCTTCGGCACCGGTCAGGCCCTCGATCGGCGTATCCGACCGGCGCACCCAGGGCGAGCCGACGAAACGGAGCCGCGCCATGGCCACCCGCGCCACGCTATCGGCGCCGCCGGCATCCGGCGGGGTCACGAGGGTCACGCGGAGGTGCTGGGCCAGCCGGAGCGTCGGCGTGTTGATCACGGCGCTCGGCTGGCGGATCGGGATCCGGTACAGTTTCCAGACCGAGTTCCCGGACGGGACGCCGTTCCGGACGAAGAAGCTGTCGGCCGCGAGATCCAGCACGTACCGGAAGACGTTCTCATTGGTGCCGGTGAGGTCCAGCCCCGCGTCTCCGTTCAGATCCTCGGTGTCGAGCGCGCCGTTCCCGTTGGAGCAGCGCGCGCTGAGATCGCCCCACGGGAAGACCGGGACGTTGCTGCTCAGGACCTGGGTGCAGAGCGCCGGCCTGGTCACCGGTCCGGCGCCGGCCTCGACGACCGAGTCGGGGCGATCGCCCAGGATGCCGATGTCGTCGGTCTCGGCGTTGAAGATCCCGATGTCGGTGCGCTCGGTGTCGAGGCGGCCCCGGCCCACGTACTGCCGGCCCCGGTAGAGGGTATCCGTCCCATTCACGGTGAAGGTATCGGGCGCGATCGCCACCGCATCCTCACTGACCGTCCCGAGGTCGAACACCAGGCGGACGCCGGCAGTGCTGGCCGGCTGGCCGTTCGGCTGGAACAGCCAGAATTCGAGAAAGTCGTCGTTGGTGAGGTCGACGCCTGTGGTGCTGAGCGCCGTCACCATCGAGCGCCAGCGCGGCCTGAAGTCGCGCTGCGGGAGCGACCAGCGGGACGAGTTGTTCCGCTGCACGATGCCGCCCGCCGTGTCGGCATGGAGCGTGAGATACATGATCGTTTCCGGCTCCTGGTCCCGGCCCTGCAACCGGATCAGCGTGTCGATGTCCTGCGGCCGGAGCTCGGACGCGCTCCCCCCCGGGCCGGGCACCAGGTTCTGCCAGGTCAGCGCCACCGCGTCGTCCGGGTCGAACTCGCCGCCGAGGATGTCCTCCAGGCCGGTGGCCTGCTGCGGCCGGCTCCCGAACTCCCACTGCGTCTCGCGCAGGGGAACCCGCAGGCCGGCTTCGCCCTCGAACTCCTCGAGGTATGCCTGCCCCGAGCGGTTGGGGTCGGGCTTGGTGAAGGCCACCTCGGCGTTCACATCGAACACCGACGGCGCGGTCGACGCCGAGGTCACCAGCGAGTTGAGGCCCCGGGTGAGCCAGTCGGGCTTGAAATGGAGCGCGGTGTTGATCCCGCCGATCAGGTTGGCCGACGCCTCGAAGCCGAGCGCGGGCCGCGTGAAGGCGCTCTGCTCGCGCTGGTACAGGCCGATCAGGTTGACCGCGCCTCGCTGACCGAGCGAGTAGCGGGTGGCCATGCCGAGGATCGTGGTCGGCGCGACCGCGAAGAGGCCGCGCTCCTCGAATCGTGCCGTCACCTGGGCGGTGCCCGAGCCGAACAAGGCGTCCGGATTCAGGAAGGTCACCTGGCCCAGGTCGTACGAGATCGAGTAGTCCACTCCCCGCACCAGTTTCCGTCCGCCCACGAAGATCTGCTCGCTATTCTCGCTGAGCTGGAGCCCGTTGAGATTGAGCGTGGAGCGGTCACCCCCGCCGGTGGCGTCATACTGGAGATGGAGCGCGAACTTGGCGGGCGGCCCCTGCGAGAGGAGCAGGAACAGCGGTGTCCGATAGAGCGAGTCGGACGCCTCCGCGGGCGTGAGGCGCGTCGGGTCCGCGAACGGCTGCAGGTGCGGAAAGACGATGTAGGCGTCGTGGACGACCTGCGACGCTTGCGCGTCCTGCGCGCGCGGGAACAGCCGATTGGTGCGATCGAAGGTCGCCGCGTCACTGGGCACGGCGAGCCCGAGGTGCTGCAGGTAGGTCTCGGCGGCTCCGCTGAGGGGTTGCTCGCTGCGGTTGAGGGTGACTCCGACCCGGAGCGAGGTGGGGTCGAGATCCGCTCCGGCCACCCGGTACACCTGGCGCATTTCGTACCGGAACGTCGGCAGCGATGGCCCCTGCTGCGGCTGCACGATGAGCTCGAGCGTGTCCCTCGCCTGCGGGACGCCTCCAGCGTCCACTGTCCCCCGGTCGGTCCCGGGGAAGGTTCCGATCGTGCCGCCAGCCACCGTCTGATAGCTGACCGCCAGGTAGTCGCTCTGATCGAGCTTACTGGCCAGTACGATCCACAATCCCGATTCGTCCAGGTGGTAATCGGTGCCCTGGATCAGCAGCTCCCAGCGGACCGGGCCGAACCTCTGCGGGCTGTCCGAGCGCTGCGCGAGGGCCGTGATGCCACCCAGGTTCGGGTTGACCCCGCTCTTGCTGGCGGCCGCCCGGTACCGGTAGATCCGCACCTCGCTCGGCCGGGAGGCCTGGGTTGAGCGTCTCGGGGGAAAGCTTGAGGATGTCGAGCGCCGGGAACCCGGCCAGGCTGCCGGGATCCACTACCCAGAAGAACCGGCCGTTCTCGAAGTCCAGATCGCGCACCTGCCGGTCCTGCGCCTGGGTGGTCGTCTGGCCGACGGTATAGGTCTTCTCCGACACCACGCTGCCCTTCTGAGTGGCGGCGAGGGTCTGCAGCTGAACCGGGCCGACCTCGAAGGTGGCGTTGATGCCGAAGTTGTTGGCCGGCACGGCGGCGGTGATGAAGCGCGAGGGCGGGGGCTGGAACACCACCGTGCCGATGTCGACCCGGCGGACGATCTCGTCCTGCAGGCCCTCGTAGTACACCTGGACGTTGTTGTTCGCACTGAAGTCGCGCTGGTCGTCGTAGTCGACGTTGACGTGGACGCGCCTGCCGATCGTTCCCCCCGACCGTATATTGATCTGAGCGTCCAGTCGTGGCGGGGTGAAGTTGCCGCGGCAGCCGGAATTGGGGTCCAGCAGAACCAGAGGGCTGCAGCGTTCGTTGCGGAGCCGCTCCGACCTGAGCTCCAGCCGGGCCTGGCCATCGATGTTGAGGTCGGCGACCCCCTCACTGAGCCCAAACACGCCGCGGCGGCGCCAGGATCTCCTCGCCGCGGGCGTTCGTGGCCGGCGAGGTGCCATAGATGGTCGCGAGCCGCAGGGCGGTGCTCTGCTCCCGGCGTGCGGAATCGACGGCGGCGGTGACCGAGCTGTCCCAGGCGGTGACGAGCTGGCTGGGCGGGAGCCGGGGCGCCCCCAGCCAGGTGGCTCGCAGCGCGGGCGGCGTGCGGAGCACGAACGGCGCGACCAGGAGATGCGGCCGCACGCCGACAGCCGCGGTGTCCCCCTGCGCAGAGAGCACCCGGGGCAGCACGACGAGGCAGCCCAGCGCGATGAGGCGGCGAATCACTCGAGAATAGATCGGGACCCGGCGTGGAAACGATGGATCGCGAAAATATAATCGCGCGACCAACCCCTTCCAAAGGTATGAGTTAGCCGCAGTGCGCCTGCTCAGTCGCTACCTCCTCCGCCAGCTGGCGGCGCCCTTTCTGTTCGCACTCGGGGCGCTCACCAGCCTGATGCTCCTGAGCCAGATCGCCAAGAAGTTCGGCGCGCTGGTGGGAAAGGGCCTGCCCTGGGGCGTGATCGGCGAGGTCTTCGCACTGAGCCTGCCGTTCATCGTTGCCATGACCCTCCCCATGGCAGTGCTGCTGGCGGTGCTCTACGCCTTCAGCCACCTGGCCGCCGACAACGAGATCACGGCCATGCGGGCCAGCGGGATCAGCGTCTACCAGATCCTGGCGCCGGTGCTGGCGTGGGGCGTGTTCATGTCGGCCTTCAACTTCGCATTCGTGGATCAGGTGCTGCCCCGGAGCAACGCCCGGCTCCGGGGTCTCCTGATCGACATCGGCCGGAAGAAGCCGACGTTCGAGCTCCGCGAGCAGGTGATCAACGAGGTTCCCCCCTCCCAGTACTTCCTGCGCGCCGGCCGCATCGACGCCGCCACCGGGCGACTCCGGGACATCACGATCTACGACGTGGGTGGGGAGGCCAGCCGGCGGATCATCTACGCCGACAGCGGACAGATGGCCTACGCGGAGGGTCAGACCGACCTGAGCCTCAGGCTCTACGATGGGACGATCCACCAGTACCGGCCGTCGGACCCCACCGCCTTCCAGCTGACGGCCTACAAGGTCAACGACATCCGGGTGAAGAACGTGTTCGACGAGCTGGTACGGAACAGCTCCGAGACCGTCCGGGGCGACCGGGAAATGAGCACCTGCGAGATGATGTCGGTCATCCGGGACGCCCGCACCGACCAGCGAGTGGCTGCTCAGGATCGCGAGGCGCTGCTGGTAGGCGATCTCCGGGCCCTGCTGGCCCTCCCGGCGCTGGGCCCCGCCCCGCTCGACCCGACCGACAGTCAGCCGCCGTCCTACTGCGGCTGGATCGCTCGAGTGCAGAGCGCAATCTCTCCGAGGACGGCGGAAGAGGCAAACCCCGCACAGCCGGGGTCCCGGCCGATCTCCAGCCGCCAGGGCGCGAACGTACAGGTGCCTGCGGCGGCTCAGGTGCCTGCGGCGGCTCAGGTGCCCGCGCCCGCCCAGGTGCCCGCGCCTGCGCAGCAACCCGCCAAGAGGATCAAGCAGCGGCCACCCTTCGGATCGCGGCAGATTCCCGCCCCGCCGACAGTGCGCAAGGCGCCGCCCGCGCTCAACTATCCCCGGCCCCAGTCCGTGGCCGGGCGCATCCAGCTGTCCAACTGGGCGCAGGTGGCCACGGCCGCCGACCGCGCCACGGACGCGGACCGCCGCGCGGACCGGTTCCTGGTCGAGGTCCACAAGAAGTGGGCGATCAGCATGGCCTGCATCTCGTTCGTGATCATCGGCATCGTCATGGCCTTGCGGTTCCCGCGCGGGGGCATCGGCCTGGTGATCGGCGGCGGGCTGCTGATCTTCTCGGTGCATTACGTAGGGCTCACCGCCGGGGAGAGCCTCGCCGATCGCGGCTTCGTCTCCCCCTGGCAGGCGATGTGGACGCCGAACATCATCCTGACCATCGCCGGCCTGCTCGGCCTGGTCCGGGTGAGCCGGGAATCGGGGTCGACCCGCGGCGGTGACTTCCAGGAGGTGCTGGATGGCATCCGGCATCTCTTCCGGCGCCTGCGCGGGGTGCCGGCGGCGCCGGCGGGGCCCGTCAATTGATCGGCATCCGCACGCTCGACCGGTACGTGTTCGGGAGCTGGGTACGCATCTTCGTCCTCACCGCGCTGGGCTTTCCGCTGGTGTCGATCCTGATCAACCTGACCGACACGCTCAACAAGCTGCTCGACCGCGGGCTCACGATGCGCGAGATCGTGGTGAGCTACGTGTATTCCATCCCCGAGAACGTGTTCCTGGTGATGCCCGCGGCGGTGCTGTTTGCCACCGTGTTCACCGTCGGCGCGATGGGGCGGCACTCGGAGCTCACGGCCGCCAAGGCCGGGGGGATGAGCTTCCACCGGCTGGTGGCCCCGATCCTCGTGGCCGCCGTGCTCGCGACCGGCCTCGCCTTCGTGGTCGGCGAGATGGCCCCGGGCGCCACGGCGCGCCAGGCGGAGATCCAGAAGAGCAAGCAGACGCGCTCCACCCGCTCGCGCTACAACTTCGTCTACCGCGCCGACGCCGGCTGGGTGTACACGGTGCGATCGCTGGACATCGGGACCCGGCAGCTCAAGCAACTGCTGCTCGAGCGGCAGGGCAATGGGCTCCAGTATCCGGGGCTCGTCATTACGGCCGACAGCGCGAGCTGGGACGACACGACCCGGCACTGGCGGGTGACCAGCGGCACCAGCCGGATCATCGCCGGGTCCAGCAAGGAGGCCGCCTTCGCGTTCCACACGATGCGGCTCCGGGCGCTCACCCAGTCGCCGGCCGATCTGCTGGCGGAGCCGAAGGCGCCGGAAGAGATGCGCTACGCGGAGCTCGGCCGCTACATCGACGCCCTGAAGCGCTCGGGCAATGACGCCAACAAGCTGGTGGTCGAGCAGTCGCTCAAGCTGGCGCTGCCGGCCACCTGCCTCATCATCGCCCTGTTCGGCGCGCCGCTCGCGGTGCAGGCCCCGCGGGCCGGCGCCGCCATCGGCGTCGCGATCAGCCTCGGCACGACGGTGATCTTCCTGCTGATGACCCAGATCATGAAGGCGGTCGGTGCCGGGGGGCTGATCGACCCCACCCTGGCGGCGTGGCTGCCGAACATGGTGTTTCTGCTGGCGGGGCTGGTGTTGCTGGCGCGGGTGAGGACGTGAGGGACGGGCGGCGAGAGCAGCGCGAGTCACCCTGAGCGAAGCGAAGGGGGCACGATTCGGGTGATGCCCCCTTCGCTTCGCTCAGGGTGACTCGCGCTGGTATATTCCCCCCATGACCACTCGCCCCGTGATCGTCGGAACGGGCATCGCCGGCCTCTGGACAGCCTGGCGGCTGGCCTCCGAGGGACAGGCGGCGATCGTGGTCACCAAGGAAACCCTCGCCGACAGCGCCAGCTCCTGGGCGCAAGGCGGCATCGCGGTGGCCCTCGGCCCCGGCGACAGCCCCAGCCAGCACGCCGCAGACACCCTTGCCGCCAGTGACGGCCTGGCCGACCCCGAAGCCGTCAGAATCCTGACCAGCGAAGGGCCGGACAGGATTTACGAGCTCCTTGCCCTGGGCGCCCGGTTCGATCGCGGCGCCGATGGGCGGCTGCGCTTCGGGCTCGAGGCGGCGCATACCCGCCCCCGGATCATCCACGCCGGCGGCGACCGGACCGGTGCCGCGCTCATCGGCTGCCTGGCACAGGTGGTCCGCCTGCACCCGCTGATCGAGCTGCTGGAGCACACCGAAGTCACCAGCCTGCTGGTGCACGGGGAGCGGATCGCCGGCGTGATGGCGCTGCCGCGGGGCGGGGCACGCTATCCGATCTATGCGAGGGCGGTGGTGCTCGCCACGGGCGGCGTGGGCCAGCTCTACGCCGTCACCACCAATCCGAAGGTGGCCACCGCCGACGGCTGGGCGCTGGCGCACCGGATCGGCGCCAGGCTCCGCGACATCGAATTCCTGCAATTCCATCCGACCGCGCTCACGCTGCCGGGGGTGAACCCGGCGCCGCTCATCTCCGAGGCGGTGCGCGGCGCGGGCGCCCTGCTGGTCGATCACGAGGGCCGGCGCTTCGCGCTCGACGCCGATCCACGGGGCGAGCTCGCGCCGCGCGACATCGTGGCCCGGGCGGTGGCAGCGGCCGTGGCCACGGGCGGCGCCTGGCTCGATGCCCGGTCGATCACCGATTTCCCGGCGCGCTTCCCCGGTATCACGGCGATGCTGGCCCGCTACGGCCTCGACGCCGCGCGCGACCTCCTCCCGGTGGCTCCGGCGCTCCACTACGCCATGGGTGGCATCCAGACCGACCTCGAGGGCCGGGCCAGCCTGCCGGGGCTCTGGGCGGTGGGCGAGGTGGCGTCGACCGGCGTGCACGGGGCCAACCGGCTGGCATCCAACTCCCTGCTCGAGGGGCTCGTGTTCGCCGACCGCGCCGGACGCTCGGTGACGGCCGCGGGGCCCGTCGTCATCCCTGAGGCATCGGAGGTCCCGGCGCCGGGCGCAGGCACGCCGGACAGCGGCGCGGACGAAGCCAGCGGCGAGATCCGCCGCCAGATGCGCGAGACCATGTCCGCCGATGTGGGCGTGCAGCGGACCGAGTCTTCGCTGCTCCACGCGGAGCAGGCGCTCGATGAGCTCACGCGCGCGACCCCCCCGGGCGCCTGGCGCACCGACAACCAGCTTCTGGTCGCCCGACTCATCACCGAAGCCGCCCGCCGCCGCCGCGAGAGCCGCGGCGGGCACCGCCGGCTCGACTATCCGCCCGCCGCCCTCAAGCGGGAGACGGCATGACGCTGTCCCTTCCCGTCATCGAACGGCTCGACGAGACTCCCGAGGAAATCGCCGCGCTCCAGGCCGAGATCCGGGCGCTGGCCGGGCGGCGGAACGCGGTCGTGATCGCGCACAACTACCAGCGGCCCGAGGTCCAGGATGTCGCCGACTTCGTGGGCGACTCGCTCGGCCTCTCGCGCCAGGCGGCGAAGACGCCGGCCGAGGTGATCATCTTCGCGGGCGTCCACTTCATGGCGGAGACCGCGGCGATCCTGTCGCCCACGAAGCGGGTCCTGCTCCCGGACCTGGAGGCCGGCTGCTCGCTCGCCGCCACCGTGACCGCCGAGGACGTCCGGCGCTGGAAGGCCCAGTTCCCGGACTACATCTCGGTGGGCTACGTCAACACGACCGCCGAGGTGAAGGCCGAGCTCGACTACTGCTGCACCAGCGGCAACGTGCTGGACGTGATCGACGCCATCCCGGCGGACAAGGGCATCCTCTTCCTTCCCGACTTCTTCCTCGGCGCGCACGTGCGCCGGATGCGGCCCGACCGGCGGGTCGAGGTGTGGCTGGGCGAGTGCCACGTGCACAAGGGGATCCGCCCCGAGACGCTCAACGCCGCGCGCGAGCAGTACCCGGACGCCGAGGTGCTGGTACATCCGGAGTGCGGCTGCGCGGGCCAGCTGATCTACGAGATGGGCCGGGGCGGCATCCGGCCCGAGGGGCTGCACATCGCCTCGACGGAGGGCATGATCCGCGCGGTGACCGAGCGGCCGGTCAGGCAGTTCATCGTCGCGACCGAGACCGGCATCATGCACCGGATGCGGCAGATGGCGCCGGAGAAGGAGTTCATCGCGGCCGACCCCGAGGCCGAGTGCGCCTTCATGAAGACGATCACCCTCACCAACGTGCGCGACTCGCTCGTGCACGACCGCCACCACATCACCGTCCCGCCCGACATCGCGGCGCGCGCCCGCGGGGCCATCGACCGCATGGTCGCGCTCGGCAAGTGAGCGACGACGCGGCGCGCATCGCCGCCGCCGCGGTTGCCGAGGACGGCCCGACCGACGTCACGACGGCGGTCACGGTCCCGATCGGCCTCCAGGCCCAGGGGAGCATCGAGTATCGCAGCGGCGGCGTCCTCGCGGGCGCCGCCTACGCGGACGCCGTGGCGCGCGCCTGCGAGTGCCGCATCGACTGGCGCTCGCCCGACGGGCGTGTGGTTCGGCCGGGCAGCGTGGTCGGGGTGCTGCACGGCGAGATGGCTCGCATCCTCCGGGCCGAGCGGCCGATGCTCAACCTGCTGCAGCGCGCGTCGGGGATCGCGACCGCCACCCGCGCCTACGTCGACGCCGTCGCGGACACCGGGTGCCGCGTCCTCCACACGCGGAAGACCGCACCGGGGCTCCGTGCGCTCGACATCGCGGCGGTGCTGGCGGGCGGAGGCGTCCGGCACCGGGAAGATCTGAGCCACGAGCTGATGGTGAAGGACAACCACTGGCAGGCGGCACTCCGGAGCGGCCGCACCCTGGCCGATGCGCTCGACGAGGCACGCCGGCGCGGCGTGACGGCGCTCTACGTCGAGGTCGAGTCCCAGGAGCAGCTCGAGCAGGCCTGCGCTGCCGGCGCGACCCGGCTGCTGGTCGACAACCAGACGCCGGAGGCGGTCGGACGCTGGGGGGTCCGCGCGCGGGCGATGCGGCCGGGGATCGAGATCGAGGCGACGGGAGGCATCACGCTCGAGAACGTGCGGGCGTACGCGGAGGCGGGGGCGGACTTCGTTTCCATCGGGGCGCTGACGCACAGCGTGCGGGCGGCGGATCTGGCGCTGGAGGTGCTCGTGGTGAGTTAGTCTCCGGGCCTCACATTCTATTCTCCTCTCCGATTTCACCACAGAGGCACAGAGCACACAGGCCGACGCCGCATGGCACACTTCAGGCGGCGGTGTCTGAAGATGCCTTCATCAACGCCTCATGATCTCTTCTGGCCCCGCTGACGACCTTCCGTCACCCCTTCAGTTGACAATCGAGCCTGCGGACCAGGTCGAGGAGTGCGCGTGGTCAACGGCACGTTCTACCGGCACGGCACGGTCCGGCAGTGGGCGGAGCCTGCCGCAGGTCTCTTCCTACAACTGATCCAGGCCAGTCCGGCTGCGGTCGTGGTGATCGACCGCGACGGCCGTATCTCGTTCCTCAACGCCGCCGCGGAGCAACTCTTCGGCCCGCTGGCCGCGGTGCCCGGCACGAGTGTGACTCAGCTCATCCCCGGGTTTGTGAGCAGCTGCCTGGCCGAAACGATCGTCGCGGCCGGAGCGGCTGGCACTCCCGCCGCCATCGACAGCCTTCCCATAGCGGGCCGGACCTGCGATGTCCGGGTCCAGCCGCTCGGGGAGGGCGTCGCGGTCTTCTTCAGCCCGTGCCTCGGGCAGCAGCAGCCGTCCGAATGCCCCTCCTCGCAGGTGCTGCCGGTGGCGGGCATCGTGGCCTTCGAAGGGGATTGTCGATCCGGCGCGAGCCGGCTCTCCCCGGCCGCCGTCCGGGTGCTGGGTGGGTCGGGTCTCGGCCATGGATCGGGTCTCACGGAGTTGGCCGCGCGGGTCCATCCGGAGGATCGCCCTCACCGCGCGGCCAGCATCGCTGGCGCCCTGGCGCGGGGGGGCGAGTACGCGGTGCAGTATCGGCTGGCGGGCGCGGACATGGACACCGTGATCTGGCTGGAGGAACGCGGCATCGTGGATCTGGGGCTCGATGGCGCCCCCTCCCGCCAGCGCGGCCTCCTCATCGACATCACCCGCCGTCACCTGGCCGAGGAGGCGGTGGGAACCAGCCAGCGGCTGTTGGTCCAGGCGAGTCGGATCGCCAGACTGGGCGCGTGGGAGTTGGACCTGGAGTCGGGTGCGATCACGTGGTCAGAGGAAATCCAGGGCATCTTCGGGTTTCCGGCAGGAGCGCGCCCGCTCACCTACGCGGCCTGGCGCGAGTTGCTCGACCCGGCCGATCGCGAGCGCCACGAGAGGGCTCTGGATGTGGCGCTGCGGGGTGAAGCCGAGTACACACTGGAGTATTCGTTGCGGCGGCCGGACGGCGAGGAGCTGGTGCTGCGCTGCCAAGCGGAGGTCCGGCGCGACTTGCGCGGGCGTCCGGCGAGAATGGTGGGGATGGTCCAGGACGTGACCGAACGCGTCCGCGGTGAACGGGCCGTCAGTCTCGTCGAGGCGCGCTACCGCGCGCTTGCACTCGCGGCGGCCCGGATCGTGTGGACCTGCAGCCCCGACGGCACCCGGCTCTTCGCACCCGGCTGGCAGGCACTTACCGGACAGGGAGAATCGGACATCCAGAGCCGTGGCTGGGCCGCCGCCCTCCACCCGGAGGATGCCGATCGGACCGTTGCCACCTGGGCCCACGCGCTCCAGCATCACACCCTCTGTCAGGTCGAGTTCCGCCTGCGGATGGCGGATGGCTCCTACCGCTGGTTCGCCGACCGCGGCATGCCGGTGGTGGACCCAACCGGCGAGGTGATCGAGTGGGTCGGCGTTACCCACGACATCGACGACCTGAAGCGAGGCGAGCAGGCGCTCCGCGCGAGCGAGCAGCGCTTCCGGGCGCTAGTGGAAAACGGGGCAGTGGGACTCACCCTGGGTGACCACTCCGGCCGGATCACATACGCCAATGAGGCGCTGTTGGCCCTGCTCGGATACTCCGCGGCTGAAGTCGAGTCTGGCGCGATGCGGTGGGACCTGCTGACACCGGCCGACGAGCTGTGGCGCGATCACGCCGCGATGGAGGAGCTCGACCGCATCGGCCATACGGCCCCGTGGGAGAAGTCGTATGTCGCCAAGGACGGCCGGAGGGTGCCGGTCCTGATCGGCGTCACCATCCTCGAGCGGGGGCCCCACGGAGTGTTCGGCCCCGGCACCCTGCTGAGTGCGTTCGTCCTCGATCTCACCGAGCGGAAACGAGCCGACGCGGCGCTGCGCGACAGCGAGGAGCGGTTCCGCAAGCTGGGGGAAGCCTCGTTCGACGGGATCGACATCGTGGTCGATGGCATCGTCCGCGAGGCGAATCAGGGATTCGCGGACATGTTCGGCTACGACCTCCACGAGGTGATCGGACGTCCGGCGACCGACTTCGTGGCCGAGGAGTCGCTGTCCGACGTGCGCCGCCGGATCGCGGACGGGCTGGAAGGCAGATACGAGCTGGTCGGGAAGCGGCGGGATGGCCGGCGGATCCCCCTGGAGGCCACCGCGAAGACGCACGAGGTGGACGGCCGGCCGGGGCGGATCACCGCGCTCCGCGATCTCACCGAGCGGCGATCCCTGGAGGAGCGCTACCTGCAGGCCCAGAAGATGGAAGCCGTGGGCCGCCTGGCCGGGGGGGTGGCCCACGATTTCAACAACGTTCTCACCGCCATCGGAAGCTACGCCGACCTGATGCTCGCGGACCTGCGCCAGGGCGACCCGCTGCGCTCCGACCTGCAGGAGATCCGGAAGGCCTCCGACCGCGCCGCGGCGCTGACCCGGCAGCTCCTGGCTTTCAGCCGGCGCCAGCTGCTCCAGCCTCGCCGGGTCGACTTGGGCGAAGTGGTCAGCGGCCTCGAGGGGATGCTTCGCCGCCTGGTCTCGGAGGATATCGAGCTGGTCGTTGACCGTGCTCCGGCGCTCCGCGCCGTCCGGGCCGACCCGAGCCAGATCGAGCAGGTCATCCTGAACCTCGTGGTCAATGCCCGCGATGCGATGCCGGGGGGCGGGCGGCTGACGCTCCGCACGGCCGACGTCGACCTGGGCGCGAACCCGTTCGAAGGCGCTCAGGATGTCGCCCCCGGACGGTTCGTGGCGCTCTCCATCGGTGACAGCGGCACCGGTATCCCCCCCGAGCTCCTGACCCAGATCTTCGAGCCGTTCTTCACGACCAAGGAAGCGGGCCAGGGCACGGGTCTCGGCCTCTCGACGGTCTACGGCATCGTGAAGCAGAGCGGTGGGCAGGTGCGGGTGGAGACCGAGATGGGGGTAGGGACCACGTTCACCATCTATCTGCCAGAGACCTCCGAATCGGACGCGGCCGCCGAGGCGCTGACGCTCGCCCTCCATCCCGGCGGCGGCACCGCCGACCCGCCGCGCGGCACCGAGACCATTCTCTTGGTCGAGGACCAGGAGGATGTGCGCCGGGTGACCAAGCGGGTGCTGGAGAAGCACGGCTACCGGGTACGCACCGCGCCGAACGGCGCGGAGGCGTTGACCTTCTGCCTGGGCTCGGGCCGGTCGGTCGACCTCATCATCACGGACTTGGTCATGCCCGAGTTGAGCGGCCTCGAGCTGATGCGCCGGCTGCGCGAGGCCGGGATGAAGCCGCGGGTCCTGCTGATGTCCGGCTACTCCGAGGAGTGGGCCTCCCGTGGGGAGTCGTTTCCGTCGGGGGTGGCGTTCCTGGAGAAGCCGTTCACCGTGCGGACGCTGGTCGAGTCGGTGCGCACCATGCTCGACCAGCCACGGGCAGTTACTCGCTGACGACGCGCGCGACGGATACCGGCGGAGCGACGACGACGTCCTCGGCAGTCGCGATCAAGGTGAGGAAGAAGTAGGGTCCCGCGGGACTTACCGGCCGCTCTTGCGCGCGATGTGACAAGGTCGTCGGCGCAGGGGACTTGTCGATGCCCAAATCCCACACCGAGCTATTCGACTACCGGCACCACCGTCCCCCGCCCACTCCACGCCCGCCACCCGTAGTACACCGGAATCCCCGTCAGGATGATCCCGAACGTGAACCCGGTATTGATCGGATCGGTCCAGAGCGCGTTCACCACCATCGCCACCGAGGCCAGCAGGAAGAGGATCGGCACGACGGGGTAGCCCCAGGTGCGGTAGGGGCGCGGCATGTCGGGACGGGTGCGGCGCAGCACGAACACCGCGGCCACCGCCAGCGCGTAGAACGGCCAGATGCCGAGGATGAACTTGTCGGCGAGCTGCTGAAAGTCGTTGAACAGCACGTAGAGAATGCCCAGCGTCGTGGCCAGCCAGATGGCCACCGACGGGCTCTGGAACCGGGGCGAGACCCGGGCGATCGCCCGGAAGAAGAGGCCCCGGTCGGCCATGGCGAAGAAGATCCGGGGGCCGGTCATCATCGACCCGGTGAGCGCCCCGAAGCACGACAGCATCACGATGCCCGACACCACCGCTCCGCCCTTGCCGGCGAACATCGGGATCCGGTCCGCCGCGGTGGCGGCGATCAGCCGGGCGCCCGCCATCTCGGGCAGCGGCACCAGATAGATGTAGGCGACGTTGAGCAGCAGGTAGACCAGCACGATCGCCGCCGTGCCGAGGATCAGCGCCAGCGGCAGCGTCCGCCCGGGATTCTTCACCTCGCCGCCCATGAACGACAGGTCGGCCCAGCCGTCGTACGTCCACATGATCGCGATCAGCGCCGTCCCCATGAGCGACAGGTTGAGCCCGCCCTGCCAGGCCGGCGTGAAGTGGGAGGCCCCGGTGCTGTCGGCCGTGAACGCGAGCAGCGCCAGGGCGGCCAGGGCGCCGAACTTGGCGATGGTGGTCAGGTTCATCAGCACCGCCGCGCTGCTCACGCCCACGTAGTTGAGCGCGCCCATGGCGAAGATGGCCACGGCCGCCACCCAGCGGACCTGCGCCGGATCGAGATGAATGAAGTAGCCCAGGTACTCGGCGAAGATGGTGGAGATGGCGCCGAGGGCGGAGGCGCGGATGACGGTGAGCTCGGACCAGCCGAAGAGAAACGCGGGGAGCGGACCGAACCCCTCGAGGATGTAGGCGAAGACTCCGCCCGACCGCGGCAGCGCCGCCGCCAGCTCGGCGTAGGTCAGGGCGCCGAACAATGCCACCAGGCCGCCCACCACCCAGGCGAGCATGACCGGCCCCGGCTCGTGCAGCCGCTCCGCGACGCCGGCCGGCACGCGGAAGATGCCGCTCCCGATCGTCGACCCCACGAGCACCGCGATGGCGCTCCCGAGACCGAGGTGTCGGGGGAGGCGCTCACCCCATGCGTCGCGTTGGGCTGGCATGGGCTAAATATAGCCTTGACAAGGCTCTGCCAGACACCTTCTTTCCCCGCGATATGACACCATCGACCCCCGATCGGGCGCGCCTGCTGCGCCGGCTCGCCTGGACCGGCAGCGCCCTGGCCCTGGGCCTGATCGTGCTTGGAGGGGTCGTCCGGATCACCGGCTCCGGCATGGGCTGCGGGGACCACTGGCCCCGCTGCGATGGCCAGTGGTTTCCTCCACTCGACCTCCCGACCCTGATCGAGATCGGACACCGCTGGGCGGCGGCGCTGGTCAGCCTGGTGGTCTTCGCCACGGCGGTGGTCGCCTGGACCCGGCACCGGACCGAGCCGGCGCTCCGAAACCCCGCGCTGCTCGCCGCGGGGCTGCTGGTGGCTCAGGTGCTGCTGGGCGCCGTCACCGTGAAGCTGGCGCTGCCTCCCTGGGTGATCATCACCCATCTGGCCAACGCCATGCTCCTGCTGGCCACGCTGATGGTGGTCGCGCTCCGGGCGGGCGCGCCGGAGGGGCCGGGCCTACCCCGGCTCGAGGCCCGCCACGGCGGTCACGGGCTCGTCCTGGCCACCGCGGCGCTCGGCTTTGCCGTCATCCTCTTCGGGGCGCAGGTCGCCAACTTCCACGCCGGGCTCCTCTGCCTCGGCTTCCCGCTGTGCAACGGCAGCCTGCTGCCACCGGCCTCGCCACCGGCGGCACTGCACTGGGCCCACCGGGTGCTCGCCTTCGCCTTCCTCGGACTCGCGCTGGTGATGGTGAGCCGGGTCAGCCACCGGAGCGATGACGCCGGCCGGAAGCTCCGCCGCGCGGCGGGGATGGTCCTGGCCGCCACCGTCGCGCAGATCGCGGTGGCCGCGGCCATGGTCCTGCACCTCCTCCCGCCGGCGCTCCGGGCGCTTCACCTGCTGGTGGGCACGCTCGTCTGGGCGGCCCTTGTGCTGCTGGTCTTTCACTCGGGGCGCACCCCGGTGGCGGACCCCGAGGTGAGCGAGGCCGAGCCCGGCAGCCGCCGCCCGTCCTTCGCCGCCGACCTCGTGACGCTGACCAAGCCGCGGATCATCTCGCTGCTGCTGGTGACCACGATCGCGCCCATGTTCATCACGCCGGCCGGGCTGCCGACCTGGAGCCAGGTGCTCTGGGTGCTCGTGGGCGGCTACCTCATGGCCGGCGGCGCCAACGCGATCAACATGTGGTTCGACCGGGACATCGACACCCGAATGACGCGCACGCGGCTCCGGCCGATCCCGTCGGGACGGATCTCGGCCGCATTCGGGCTGGCCTTCGGCGTGTCGCTCGGGCTCGCGGCGTTCGCCGTCTTCTGGTACCGGGTCAACCCGCTCAGCGCCGGCCTCGCGCTCGCCGGGCTCCTGTTCTACGTGTTCGTCTACACCATCTGGCTCAAGCGCACCAGCCCGCAGAACATCGTCATCGGCGGAGCGGCCGGGGCGTTCCCGCCGCTGGTCGGCTGGGCGGCCATGACCGGACGGCTCGATCTGGCGGCGGTCTACCTGTTCGCCATCATATTCTATTGGACGCCGCCCCACTTCTGGGCGCTCGCGCTCATCAAGCAGGCCGACTACGCCAGGGCCGGCATCCCGATGATGCCGGTGGTGCGGGGCGAGGCACGGACCAAGTTCGAGATGCTCGCGTACACCCTGATGCTGCTGCCGCTCACGATCATGCCGACGTTCTTCGGAGCGCTGGGGCCGTTCTACGGGGTGGCGGCCGCGCTGCTCGGTGCGCGGCTCCTGTGGTACTGTATCCGCCTCAGGCGCGAGCGGTCGGTCACGCCGGTGGCGTGGCAGATGTACCGGTACTCCCTGCTCTACCTCGCCCTGCTCTTCGTGGCCATGGGAATCGACCGCGCGCTGCCGTTCGGCCGGACGGAGGCGCACCAGGTGATCATTCTCAGCCACCCCGGCGAGCAGGTCGCCATGCCTGCCGCGGCGCACCTTCATCCCTGACCGGCCGGTCGAACTGCACACCACGGTGAAGACCGTTCCTTCAGCCGCATGACCATCCCCGAACCAGCGGAGTCGCGGCCGCGCCGCATCCCCAAGCCCGGCCGCCTCGTCCGGCTGTGGCCGCGGGTACGGCCGTACCGCGGATCCTGCTCGGCGCCACGGTCGCGCTCGTCCTGAGCAGCGCCGCCAGCCTCGCGTTCCCGATGGTCGTCCGCTACCTGCTCGACGCCGCGTTCGTGAATCGCGACCGCGCGCTGCTGGACCGGATCGCGCTCGGCCTCGTGGCGCTGTTCTCCGTGCAGGCGGTGCTCAACTACGTCCAGGCCTACCTCCTGAGCGCGGCCGGCGAGCAGGCGGTGGCCGGGCTCCGGCGCGAGGTCTTCGCGCGCCTGCTCGAGATGCCGCCCGGCTTCTTCGCCGAGCGCCGGACGGGCGAGCTCACCAGCCGGCTGACCGTGGACATCGGCCTGCTGCAGAGCGTGCTGAGCCACCAGATCTCGGAGTTCTGCCGCCAGGTGCTGGCCCTGCTGGGCGGCATCGTCCTGCTGACCTATCTGCAGCCCAAGCTCACGCTCACGGCATTGCTGGTGGCGCCAGTGGTGGTCGGCACGGCGCTGATCTTCGGGGGCCGGCTCCGGCGGATCACCACCGGGGTCCAGGACCGGGTGGCCGAGGCGAGCGCGGTGGCGGAGGAGGCGTTCTCGCAGATCCGGACGGTGCAGAGCTTCGTGCAGGAGCGGGCCGAGCGCGAGCGGTACGGCGAGCGGATCGCGGCGAGTGTCCGGCTGGCGCTCAAGCGCGCCCGGGTCCGGGGTGTCTTCTTCGGCATGCTCACCTTCTCGACCTTCGCCGCGATCGTGTTCGTGCTCTGGCAGGGCGGCCTCCTGGTGCTCGACGGAAGTCTCACGGCGGGCGCGCTGGTCGGGTTCCTGCTCTACACCATCACGATCGCGGCGTCGATCGGCGCGCTGGCCACCTCGTTCACCACCTACCAGGAGGCGGTGGGCGCCGCGGAGCGGGTGTTCGAGATCCTCGAGATGGAGCCGGCGATCGCCGATCCGGCCGCAGCCGTGACGCTGCCGGCGCCGGTCAAGGGCGAGGTGGCATTCGAAGGCGTGAGCTTCCGCTACCAGCCGGATTCCTCGCTTCCCTGGATCCTGGACGACATCACCTTGCGGGTGGCGCCGGGCGAGACCGTGGCGCTGGTGGGCCCGTCGGGCGGCGGCAAGACCACGCTGGTCTCGCTGCTGCCGAGGTTCTGGGACGTGGACCGCGGCCGCATCACGCTCGACGGCGCCGACATCCGCTCGCTCCGCCTGGCCGACCTGCGCGGCGCCATCGGCGTCGTCCCGCAGGAGCCGGCGCTCTTCAGCGGGACGATCCGGGAGAACATCGCCTACGCCCGTCCCAAGGCAACCGATGCCGAGGTGCTGGCGGCCGCGCGTGCGGCCCACGCGCACGAGTTCGTCGAGCGGCTGCCGCTGGGCTACGATACGATCGTGGGGGAGCGGGGGATCAAGCTCTCGGGCGGCCAGCGGCAGCGGGTGGCGATCGCGCGGGCGATCCTCAAGGACCCGGCGGTGCTCATCCTGGACGAGGCCACCAGCAGCCTGGACAACGAGAGCGAGCGGCTGATCGAAGACGCGCTGGCGAAGCTGCTGGTGGGGCGGACGACGCTGATCATCGCGCACCGGCTGAGCACGGTGCAGCGGGCGGACCGGCTCATCGTGCTCGAGCACGGGCGGATCGTGGAGGAAGGGACGCACGGGGAACTGCTGGCGCTGGGCGGGCTGTACGCGCGGCTGTATCAGCGGCAGTTCCGGGAGGAGGATCGGGCGGTGTTGTCGTAACTGCCGACCTGATGTACAGAGCGAGAAACCGACGCACTGCCGCCGCGACGCAGCAAGAGAAAACCCCCGCCGGAATTCCGGCGGGGGTTTTTCGTTTCGCTTGCCAATCCCGCGCTGCGTCAGCGAGCGACCTTGATCGTGATCGTCGCCCCTGCCGCGTCACCCCCGAAGTCCTCGGCGATGACCCAGTAGGTTCCGGCCGTGAGGGCGAAGGTAGCTTCCTCAGGCTTGTTGCCAGTGGCCGCTGCCGAAGTCGGGAGCCGAGCACGCCAAGTCGTTGCACAGGATCATGTCGATATCGGAGCCCACCGTCCCAATCCAACGTGACCGTGTAATCACCGGCCGTCCCCACTGTCAACTTGTAGAAGCGATCCGCAGCACCAGGGAAATCCGGTGCGTCGTCGGAGAGTAGGCTGTATCCCCCGCAGCGGGAACCGTAAGCGACGGCGCCGTGGCAGGGTCATCCGTACCACCGAGTGGGGTTGTACTCTACCGTTACGGTGGTGGTAGCGGGGAGGCGTCAAGCGGTACGGCGGTCAGGAAGTCGAGCGCCACCCCGGCTATCGTGGGGATGCCAGTCGACTCCGGCGGCATTGTAGAAGGTGATGGTCGAGCTGTCCGCCGCCCGATCGATTACGACAGCGCCGTATCGAGTCCGAAGATGACGCTCGCCGTCGGCAGGAAGACGAATCCGGCGCCAATGAGTGGCGACGACGGCCTCATTCACGCGCTGGATTGGCGTTCGAGAACACTCACCGGAACTTCAGTGACCGATGGCGTCGTCAACTTGGTCGTCGTCTCCAGCGTATCGACCGGCACGCCCGCGGCATAGGTCAATTCCAGCCCCGAGAGGAAGCCGGTGGTATCTGTACCGGGTGCCGGCAGGAAGCTGAGGACGGTGCCGTCGTCCGAGATCCCGGTGATGACGGGCTCCCCCGCAGCGCCGGGGAAGGTGATGCCAGTCTCGGCCCCGAACGTGATGCCGGCCGGCGCCGTGAGCGTCACCGTTTCGCCGAGCGCAGGAGCATTGTTGGAGAACTCGCCGACGAACGAGGTCGGGAGGCTCCGCACCGGAATCACGAGCGACTTGTCGCCGACCGACACCGTGAACGTGGTGCCGACGAACGTGGTGGCGGTGATGAGGTACCGGGTCTGACCCTCGATCGGGGCGCCGTTGGTCGGCAGGAAGCTGGTGTCCTCCACGACCGTGATGCCCGGCCCCATGGCGGTGTCGAAGGTAGCCGCGATCGGGTTGCCCTGATCATCCTGCGCCTGAACGAGAACCGCCTTGGTTGCGCCCTCCGGGAGAAAGAGCGACGCCGGGGTAGCAACGATCCTGTCCGTGCCTCCGCGGAAGCTGTCGGTCGGGTCGCCCGAGCACGACCACATCCCGATTGCGGTTGCGAGTACGACCGAACCACGAAGCCAGCGCTTCATAATGGAGCCCTCATTGCGGAAGACTGTGAAGATGCATCCTCAAGAATCAGAAACGCTGCCGCGGCTGAATGTCATCCTGTCGTGTCTGCGACAGCAGGTCCACTCCCACGAATTGGCCGGCATCCGCGACCGCGCGGCGGCCCAGGATGGTGACCCATGACGCCACGCTCGGTTCCGACAGGTCGTTACTGTACACCAGCTGGTACGCGCCGAACCCCGTGCGATCGACAAAGATGTAGTACGCGCCCTTGCCCGTGCTGTAGCGCCAGACCTCGTACGGCGGAGCCTGACCCTCCTGCTGCCGCCGAAGCACATCGCCGGGCTTGCCGTATTTCGCATAGACCCGACCACGGTCGGACCGCCAGCCTGGAACGGTCTTCCGCCCGCCTTCCTTGTACGTCTGGTCGGCGTAGGCGATGGCCTCGTAGAACCCCTCCCGGCGCTCGTTCCGGTCGGTCCCGGGCGTCGGGTCCCGGCGCGTCCAGAATTCGGTCAGGAACCGCCGCTTGGCGGCGACGCTCATCCCGCGGCTCCAGGCCGCGAGCTCGCGGGATTCGGCGATGTATCCCAGGGGGGCCTCGGCGCTGTCCAGCTGCGGGCCCGTCATGACGTCGAAATATCCCTGATCGGTCTCGCGGGCCGCCTCCCGCTGCTCCGCGGCCCGGGCCACCGTCTCCTGGAGTCCGGCCATGGTGAACTCGGCGGACCGGGTGATGTCGCGCCCCCCGAGCTTCAGGGTGGCCACCATGCTGTACGCGCCCTCGGGCAGGCCGGCCAGATCCAGCTGGCCCTTGAGGACGCCGCCCCCGGCGCCCACCTGCACCTTGAGATCGGGCGTGCGCACGACCGTGGTGCTGGAATCCCGGATGCTCACGGACAGCGTGCCGGCCTGCTCGCTGTCCGCGTACGCCTCCAGCAGGTAGTAGATCCTGGTCTGCAGTGGCGTGAGCCGCACCCGGGCCGCCGCGGTGACCAGATACTGCCCCGACCGGAATTCGCCGGGCTGCGGGATGGTATCCGTGGCCGGGGCGACGCGTATCCCCGGCGCCAGCAGCAGGTCGGAGGCGGCGTCTCCTGCCGACAGCGCCTGGATCGGCACCGACGACGTCGCGGCCCGCTGCGACGCGGAATCCACGACCTGCACCTCGAGCTGGTAGGCGCCGGGAGCCACCACGAAATCGACGATCTCGACCGTGTAGGCCTCGGCGGCGTCCGCGAGCGGGCCGGTGCGATTGTGCCAGCCGTCCTTGAACAGCGTCAAGCCCGTGGAGTCGGCGACCCGGACCGAGACCGTATAGCTCACCGGGCTGGCCTGCCTGTCCGTCGGCTGGACCAGGGACATCGGGATCTCGATCAGGCCCCGAACCCGGGTGCGGTTCTGGTCGGACCGATAGAACCGCACGGCATTGACGACCAACGGCGAGCCGGTCTGTGGACCCTGGGTCTGTGGGCCCGGGATGGACGTGATCCATCCCGCGGCCGCCGCGGCGATCAGCAATCGAATCATCACTATCCTGACCAGGGGCGTGCGGTCACCGCCACGCCCCCGCCTTGGGTGCTACCAGCCGAGCGTAATGCTGAAGAAGTTGGTGCCGCCGAGCACACCGAGATACTTCCAGGCGTAATCGACGCCGAGACTGAAATTATCCGTCGCGTAGTTCAGGCCGCCGCCGAAGGCCAGCCCCTGCAGCCGCTCCTCGTCCGACAGGGCCGTGGGGCTGGCCACAGGGTCGAGGTTGTTGGCCGGAGCAAAGCTGTAGCTGCCGCGCAGGGCGAACCCGAACGGCGACCCGCCGAGCTGCTGGGACATCCACTCGCCACCGGCGGAGAAGCCCGCGCCGTTGTTGTTCGGCTGGTTGAAATCGGACAGGACCGTCAGGTGGTTGTTGTCGCCGGTGATGACGTCATACGCCAGTCCGACTCGGAACACCGTAGGCAGCGGGAAGTCCTTGGTGCGGAATTCGGCCGGCTGCGGGTTCTCGGGGACGGGGTCCTCACCCGGGATGGGATCGCGGCCCGCGTCGACCTGGAGGGCGCTGCCGCTGTACGACAGGTTGGTCCCCAGGTTCAGGACGTTGAAGGCGAACTTGATCGGGTGCCCGCTCAGCTGGGCGTGGAAGTTGGTGCCGAAATCGAGCGCGAAGGCCTTCCCCGACGCCTCGCCCAGGTTGTCGAACACGCCCTTGGCCGTGATGCCGGCCGAGAATCGGTCGGAGAAGTTCTGCGCGAAGGTCAGGCCGGCGACCGTCTGGCTGACGGAATACACCGACCCCGTCCCGTCGGGCTGGGCCGCGGTGTACACCGGCTGATCCTTGAAGCCGAAGGTGCCCACCTGGATGCCGACGGCGCGCGTTCCCCCGGAGAAGGGGAAGGCGATGCCGCCCCAGCTGTAGCGGGTATCCGCGACATAGTCGTACGTGCCGACCGTCGCGCCGGCCCGGGACATCAGCGCGATGCCGGCCGGATTGTAGTACAGCGCGCTCGGGTCGGTCGCGATGGCGGCAAAAGCCCCGCCGAGCGCGGTGCCGCGGGCGCCGGCCCCGAACAACAGGAACTCGGCCGACGTGGTACCGTAGGCCGTATTGTCTGCGCCCTGATTGGCTGCTTGAGCCTCTCCGAGCGCGGGAAGCCCGCCCGCCAGCAGAACCACAAGGGCCAGGCGTCGTGCAGAGAATTGACTCATGATCTTCCCATCTCCTGGATTGGGGGGTGGCCGGACGTTCCGGCCACCCCCGCCTGTGGGCTGCTACTGAGCGAAATTGACCACCGTGAATCGGCCGACCCGCCGCGCGTTGCCCGCTTCCACGTGGTAGAAGTAGACGCCGCTCGCGACGACCTGATTGTTGCGGTTGCGCACGTTCCAGGTCTCGTCACCGCCGAAGGTGGTCGAGTTGTGCTCCATGAGCGCGACCAGCACGCCGCTGGAGGAATAGATCCGGATGATCGCGTTGGCCGGCAGGTTCACGAACTTGATGATCTTGTTGTCCGTACCCTGCTCGAAGCCGCTGGTGACGTAGTACGGGTCCGGCACCGTGTGCACCCGCTGCAGGTCCGTCGACGTCGCCTCCGCGACCGAGTTCGTCACGTCGAAGGAGAGCCGCACCGTGGAGCCGACGGCGGTGACCGCCGCGGGGACCTGCACGAAGCTGTAATCCCCCTCGTCGCCGGCGTCGCCGCGCCCGCCGGAGATCGCGCCGATGTAGCTGCGCATCGTCCAGACGACACCCTTGGCCGGCACCGTGCCGCCCGGGGGGAGCTCGAAGGTGAAGAAGTGGCCCGGCAGGTACATGATGAAGCCCGGGCCCGCGCCGGCAGGCGTCGTCGTCACGCTCCCGGCGCTGCCGTTCATGTACGCGACCGGACCCGGCACCGCGGTCTCGCTCAGCGCGTACTGGACCCCGCCGCCACACGGGAAGTTGCCCTGCGCGGACGGGGAGGACAGGTATGGCTCGACGCAGCCCATATCGGCGGGCGTCAGCTCCGGACGCCCGTCGGCCGACGCGCCGCCGGTGGTCGCCGACGGGTTCAGGATGCCCCAGCTCGCCCCCACCGTCGGGCTGAAAGGCACCTCCACATCGTGGGTGACGTCGATGACGGAATCGACCTTGCCGCCGTCGCCCCAGTAGACGTTGAAATCCGCCGCGCGCGCGGCGCCGCCGGGGATCGCATCGAAGGCACGATAGGTGCTCCCGCCCGTAGTCTGGTATGCGTGATCCTCGCGGATCACGGCCACACCCTCGATGGCGCCGGCGTTGTTCAGGTTCGTCGCGACGGTGCCGGACAGGTTCACCTGGTTGCCGGAGGTGGGATTGTCCGCCGTCTCGTTGTTCTGGGGCGAGGGTCCGAGGAACCACCGCGCGCCGTTGTAGTCGCAGGCGCCGCCCGCGAAGCCGGGCGCGCCGTTGATGCAGCCGCGGCCCTGGGTATTCGTGTAATAGTTGCCCGGCACCGCCTGAATGAACTCGGCTTTCAGCGAGAACGACTGATTGCCGCCGAAGCGCTGGGCGAGGGCGGCATCCACCGGGACGCCGTCGAAGACGCCGTTGGCCGGGACTGTCGCATCGAACGCATCCTGCACGATCGGGAAGGTGAAGGCGACCGCCTGCCCGCCGCCCGTCGTCGCGGTGAAGTAGTAGATGTTCGGCGTGCCGTCGTACGCGCTTCCCAACGTCAGACTGTCGAGCTTGATCGACACGGCGCCGGGCGCGGCCACGACCTGCTTCACGAACTCACCCGCGAAGTGCAGGTCTCCCGTGGCCGGACGGAACGGGCCGCTGAACTTGCCGGTTGCCGGGTCGAGCGTCGGGTCCGCCGTGAAGACACTGTCCTGCGCCCGGCTGCGGCCGATCACGTTGGTCGCGAGCACCACGGTGTTCGAGAGGTTCGACGCCGGCGCCGCCGGCGTGACCGCCTTGGTCACCCGCGCCGACTCGATGCTCGAGGGGCCGGACTGGAACGAGTTGATGTCGAACGCCGTGACCGCGTAGAAGTACCGCAGGTTGTTCTTCGCTCCGCGGTCGACGAAGGTGAACGGGACCCCATTGTCCTTGAGCGCGCACAGCGCCGGCGTCCCGCGGGTCAGGCAGCCCGAGGCGGCGCCGGTGATCGCGGTGTCCGCCTTGAGCAGGATGGCGTCCCCGGTCGCGAGCCCGACGCGCTCGCCCTTCTTCACCTGGACGATCGGGCCCGCCAGCGGGACGTCGACGGAGACGGTGGGAGCCACGCCGGGGCCAACCGAATCGAAGGTCACGGGGCAGCCGAAGGTGGTATCGCCACTTTCCGGATCGACCGTCACCGTGTTGATGCCCAGCTCGGGCGCGCAGCCGGCCACGGGATTGACCTGGCTGCCGAAGTCGGTGATGAAGGTGCCCGCATAGTCGAACTGCGCCACGAGGGTGAGCGAGTTCGGCGAATCCACTCGCCCGCGGTAGACCCGATACCCCTCGACATCGAACTGCCGGTAGTTCGGATCGTACAGCAGGTTCGTCGTGGGAAGCCCGGTCGTCGGATCGATCACCGTCGGCGTCGAGGCGGCCGCGAAGAACGGATCGCCCGTCTGCTCGCTGCTGGACGGCTGCCAGAGCACAGTGACCTGGTTGCTCCCCGGAATCAGGAAGAAGCCCGGCGTCTCGGGGGCGAACGGCAGCAGGAACTTGAGGCCGAAGACCAGCTGCGCCGTCACCGACTTGCCCAGAAGCGATCCTGGCACCACGTCGACTTCGGCCTGCTGGACGATGCCGTCGCCGTTGTCGTCGTTGTAGCCCCGGAAGCCCGAGACCGAGTCCACCGTGTTGGCCCCACTGGCCAGCTGCGCGGGGTTCGAGAGCCGGGTCGCATCGCCCGGCGTGACGCTGCAGGTGCCGGGGCCGGTGCAGGCGCCGACCGAGACCGGGGCCGCGAAGATGTAGGCCACGACGATCGACTGGAATTCGCCGGGGCCCAGCGTCAGCGGGCCGGACGCCTGGAAGAAGCGCATGTCGTCCGGCGCGCCGTTGTTGATGTAGCAGATCTTGGTCACGGCCGCGACGCCGGTGTTGCAGGCGGCGTCGCCGGCGGCCACGCTGATGTTGTTGGACAGGTAGCGGAACAGCTGAATGGCGTTGGAGGCGTCATCGAACGCGCCGCCGTTGATCGTGTTGCTGAACAGCGTCAGCCCTACCTCTCCCCCTGCAGGGAGCTCCGGACTCTTCAGGTATTTCACGCCGACGAAGCCGGACCCGGGGAAGAACGGCGCCCCGAAGATGCCGGGGTCGAAGGTCCATCCGTCGGCGCCCGAGAAGGTGGACTCGTAGGTGTATCCCAGCGCGAACGGCAGGTTGACCGAGGCGTAGTTGGCGCCGGCTTCGGCAACGTCCATGTCCGCGCCGAACGCCGCGAACAGGTCCGTGAGCGTGTAGCCACCGTCCGGGATGTCGATGCCGTACTTGTTCTCGTTCAGGTCCTGGAACTTGACGCCCTGTGCCTCGGCCATCTCCCGCATGCCGGGCCGGATCGCGGCGTAGGCCGCGGGGTCCCGCGCCGTGACGTTGTAGAACGTGTAGATGAAGTAGAGCATGTCCTCGTTGCCGGACGGGTAGTTCCAGCCCATGCCGCGCTGCTCGACCATGAGGCCGAGGGGGTGCTCCCGGCCCGCCGTGAAGGAGGGATTGCCTTCCCAGGACAGCATCCAGACGTCGCCCTGCGAGGCCGAGACGCGGCCGCGGAGCAGCGGGTCGAACAGGTTCTCGCTGGCGTCACCCAGCGGCACCTTGGCGGCCTCGGGCCAGTCGGCCAGGTCGTCCGGATCGGAGGCGTTGTAGAGCAGTGAGACGCCTTCACCGACGTTGTCGCCCCGGGGGTTGAACAGCTGCGCGGCGGTCGTGTCGCCGGCCCATTCGGGGTTCGCGTCCGGGCCGATGATCCCGGCGATCTGCATGCCGGAGTTGAACACGTACTGGTCGGCCGTGCCCTTGGGCCAGAATCCGCCACCGATCGTGGACGAGTTGAGGGAGTCGACGCAGATCTCCCCCGTGGTGGAAATGCCGCAGTAGATCCGGTTGACCGTCATGGCCCCGGTGGCCTTGGCGAACAGCCGGAAGCCTTGCGACGGCTTGCCCGGCTTCGGCTTCGCCATCGACGAGGCCGGCAGCGCCGCCACCAGCCCGAAGGCCATGAGGACCACCCGCAGCAGGTTGCTCTTACGGCAGAAGGAGTGCATCGCGTCCTCTCTCAGGAAGAAAACCTCGGCGCACGGGGCCGATGCCGCAGTCGTGCGGCACGGACCCGCGCTCCGATCTTTCGTCGTCTTAGAAGTTCAACTCGAGACCCAGACGAACCCGGCGAGGGGCGCCGGTGAAGTTGTGGACTCCACGGATCAGATTGTACAGCGCATCCGAGGCCGCATGCTGCTCCGACGCATCGAAGATGTGGTCGCCGTTGCCGAACCGCTCTTCGGCCCGGATCAGGTAGACGCAGTTCGGTGAGGCCGGCACGCCGTCCGTAGTCACCCAGTTGCCGCACCCCGTCCGCGGGTCGGCCACGCCACCGAAGCTGAGGTCGATGGCGTTGTCGCCGGACACCGCCACCCCGGAGGCCGCGGCCTCGGTGAGGTACTCTTCCTGGTTGGCCTGGAATTCGGCGTCCGCCTCT
Organism: uncultured Gemmatimonadales bacterium; assembly: GCA_963815515.1. GTDB lineage: Bacteria > Gemmatimonadota > Gemmatimonadetes > Gemmatimonadales > GWC2-71-9 > CAVVWJ01. The sequence goes on along the minus strand of CAWFGP010000003.1, from coordinate 460,653 downwards.
TCCTGGTTCCGGATGTCGTTGGTGGCCGTGAAGACCTGGATGATGTTCCTGAAGTTCAGGATGTTACGCGCATCCAGGTAGGCGGTGAGGTCCACCCCGCCGAGGCCGAAGCCCTTGGTGAAGCGCATGTCCAGGGTCTTGTACGAGGGCAGCCGGGAATGGTTCAGCCCCTCGGGGAAAGTCCGGTCGCAGTTGTCGCCCGAGACCACGTCCTTGTCGGTCGGGCCCGGGTCGCACTTGGTGTATGGCGTACCGCTGGTGAGCCGGAACGTCGCGAACACCCCGAAATCGCGGAGAATGGACCCGATCGCCGTGCCCTGCTGCCAGTCCTTGGGGAAGCTCAGCGATGCGGCCGCCGCGATCGTGTGCGGCCGGTTGAAATCGGTCGCGAAGATCGCCTGCGGCGGCGGCTGGTTGCCGCCCGACAGGCTGTTGAGCACCCGCGAGCCGAAGTCGATGTAGCTGTCCGGGTCCGAGCCGGTGTTCTTGGCGTCCATGAAGCTGTACGACAGGGTGCCGTTGAACAGGTTGCCGAACCGGCGGTCGAGGCGCACGTCGATGCCCCGCGTGTTGCCGAAGTCCGCGTTGGTGAGCTGGCGGACGTTGCCGGTGGCGCCGGTGCTGGGATCGGGGAAGGAGAGCAGGCGGTTCGCCGCGTTGGACAGGTTGTCCTTGTTGTACGCGGCGAGGTCCAGCACCATGTCGTCGTTGAACGCGTGCCGGATGCCGAACTCGAACGTGATCGACTTGCCGAAGTCGACGTCCGCCCCGTACACGTTGTTCGTGTTGGTGAGGTTGATGTCGGCGTTGATGCCCTGGAGCACGACCCCGAAGTCCGGCACCTGCACCTGGTGCGAGTAGCTGAGCCGGAAGTTCGTCCGGTCGGTGACCGGGAAGGACACCTGCACGTGGGGGCTCAGGTAGTTGTGGCTCTTGTCCTCGGCGAACAGGTTCGGGTCGTTGAAGAACGCGTCCGGGTTGCTGGGATCGTACGACGGGCTGGTGGTGATGAGCGGGAAGCCGACCGGCCGCTTGGCGCGGGTGTGGTACCAGTCGTACCGCAGGCCGCCGACCAGGACCACGTCGCCCAGATCGAGCCGGTCTTCGATGAAGGCGTTCCACCGGATCGGCTTCTCGAGGTAGATGTCGGAGAAGATCTGGTCTTCCCAGTTGTGCGAGTAGTTGCCGATCTCGTAGTGGGTGAACTCGCCGCCGAGCTTGATGCGGTTGAACCGGTCGGCCTGCCAGTCGAGGTTGGCCTTCCCGACCCAGCGGTTCTCCCGATACATGATCACCCGGCTGCCCTGGATGCCGCCGAGCCCGCTCTCGAAGAACTGGAGGTCGCCGCCGTCCGAGCCCCGGTTGTAGAGCGCGTAGGGATCGTTGCGGTAGACGTCGTTCGTGGCGTACTGCGCCGGGTTGCTCAGGTCGCCCGGCGCCCGCCGCGTGCCCGGCAGGTTCCGCCGGAAGTTGTCGACCAGCTCCTGGTTGATCGGGAAGTTGTCGAAGTCGATCAGGAAATTCATCTTGCCGAGGATGAACCCGCCGAACGGATCACGGGTGTCGGCATCGGTCTCGAGCGTCATCGGGCCCTGCACCGTGCGGTCCTGCTGGTAGGAGATGAACGTCTCCAGCGCCAGGGCGCGCTCGGCGGACTTGCTCAGGTTCTGGGTCCAGTTGAGCGTGAAGACCCGGCTCGTGTTGCGGAACCCGGTCAACGCCTCCGGGTTGTAGAGGTTCTGCAGGGTGAGCACCCGGCCCGTGAGGTCCCGGTTCTGGCTGAACGTCCGCCCGTGGAACCGGCTGGACAGCGCGGTGAGGGACACGCGCGAACCGGTGCCGTAGCTGTAGTTGAGCTTGCCGGTGAGGTTGTAGGTGGTGCGGGCCGAGTACGGGGTGCGGATGCCCTGGCAGTCGACGCCGTAGTTGTTCGCGATGTCCGGGTTGGCGCTGCCCTCGAACTGCGAGCACTCGCCGCGATAGGCTGCGAAGTTGTACACCGGAACCAGCGTGGTGTCGGCGGTCGGGTCGCCCAGGGCGCTCGGAACCGCCAGCACCGTGTCGATGCCCGCCTGGACGAACACCGGCGACTTTTCCGCCTCGTCGCCCACGGCGACGGCCTTCTGCCCTTCCAGCGCGCCGGAGAGGAAGAAGGTGAAGTTGCGGGCGATCGGGCCGCCCAAGCTCGCCTGGACCCGGTTGAACCCGAGGCTCGACTTGGTCCCGAACGGCTCATCCGATTCGTAGTTGAGGCTGCCCTGGTACTGGCTCGAGCCGCTCCGGATCTGGGCCGCGATCACGCCCGACTGCGCGTTGCCGAACTCCGCCGACGAGGAGCCGGTGGTGACCGACGCCTCTTCGAGAGAGTTGGTGCCGAGGGAGATCTCGGTGCCCGCCGAGCCCAGATTCGAGCCGCCGCGGTAGCCGGCCGAAACGGGCACGCCGTCGATGTAGGTGACCGCCTCGTCGGTGCGGCCGCCGCGGATGGAGATGGTGTTGGCCGTGGGGCTCGCGACGACGCCCGGCTGCAGGGCCAGCACGCTGTTGAGCCGGTCGACCGGCAGGTTCTCGGTGAACACGCCGTCGATGCGCTGCTTGGTGGTCACCTCGTCGCGCGGCACCAGCGGCTGGGTCTGCGCGACGACGGTGATTTCGGTGATGGCGACCGGGGTCTGCTCGAGCTGGACGTCGACCGCGATCGTCTGACCCGCGAGGACCTTCACTCCCTCGACCTGGGTCGACTTGTACCCGATGAACTGGGCGCGCACGGTGACCGGCCCGGCGGGCACGTTGTTGACGAAGTAGTAGCCCTGGGGGTTGGTCACGGCGTTGAACGCCGTCCCCACCACGATGACCTGGGCGTTGGCGATGGGTGCGCCCGCCTGATCCCGCACCCTGCCTTCGAGTTTACCAGTGCTCTGGGCGAGGAGCGATCCGGCTCCCAGGCCCAGCGCGACTGCCGCGTACGCGATGACTCGCGCAACGCGTGCGAAGGCGCTGACACGGCAATGCTTCATGGATACGTCCTCCAAAGGCGTGAACCTGCGCGTACGACCGACTTGGAGCGGAGAGCGCACACGCTCCCCAGGGCCCTGTGGCCTACGGAATGCGACTGCTGTGGGAGTAGTACACCTGCATCAGAAGAAGGGAGACGACATCAAGGATGTCGTGCGCGACGACCGCGGCCCGGTCGGCGCCAACCAATATGAGGCCAGAAAAATTTCGTGTCAAGCAATCGTCACGGCTCGGCACTCCACTCGGCACGGCCGGTGTAACTCTCTGGAACCGGAGAAGTTGCCTATTGAAACACCAACAGGCTTCTCCGCGATGCGCGGAACGTGCACGGCGCGGACGCGAGCGAGGACGAAGCGCGGGCGCAATGCGGAACGGCAGTGAGGCGAATGGGTCGACGTAAACAAGGGAGTGAGTCGGACGCGATTCTAATGCGCCCCGGAGAGTTTGGGAAGGGGCGGGCGCTCGCGATGGGCTCGGGCCCTGGGGGGCGGGGGCTGCGCCGGCGGGCGGGCTGCGCCCGGCGGGAGCGGCGGGGTGCTGCTTGGGGTGGTCATGGAGCAGGCCAGGCGCCACGTGAGCTTCCCCGCCGCTCCCGCCGGCGCGTCAGCGCCCCCGCCGGCGCAGCCCCCGCCCTATTTCTCAGCAGCCTGCCAGACTAGCGCTCGGCCCCTACGCCGACGGAACGATGAGCCGCGTCTGCGGGACGCGCGGCGTGACTTCGGGGCCGGCCTCGCCCCAGTGCATGTTGACCTCGCTCCGCACGCCGAACTCGCCCGGCAGGTAGATCCCGGGCTCCACCGAGAACCCGATCCCCGGCACCAGCAACCGGTCGTCGTGGGTCTCGTAGTCGTCCAGGTGCGGCCCCGAGCCGTGCAGCTCGCGGTCGATCGAGTGCCCGGTCCGGTGCACGAAGCGCTCGCCATAGCCGGCCGCCTCCACCACCGCCCGCGCGGCACGGTCGGCCTCGTACCCCGCGATCGGCCGGCCCGCCGCGGCCGCCTCGCGCACCGCGGCCACGGCCGCATCCCGCGCCCCGCGCACCGTCTCCCACACCTGCTCGACCTTGGGCGGCACCCGGCGGCCCGAGAACCCCATCCAGGTCTGGTCGGCGAACACCGTGGTCCGGCTCCGCCCCGCCCAGAGATCGAGCAGCACCACCTCGCCCGATCGGAGCGTCGCGTCCCGCCCCGCGTGCGGCTCGTAGTGCGGGTTGGCCGAGTTGGGACCGAAGCCCACGATCGGCAGCGTGTCGAACACCAGCCCGCGCGCCTCCACCCCCGCCACCACCCGGGCCTGGAGTCCCGTCTCGGTGAGCCCCGTGCCGCCCTCGCCCACGGCGCGCGCCAGCTCCGCCTGGGCCACCTCGGCCAGCACCTCGGCCGCGGCGCGATGGTCCGCCGCTTCCGCCGCCGACCAGCCGGCGGCGAAGCGGCTCACCAGTGGCCCCGACGGAACGATGGTCGCGCCCAGCCGGCGGAGCAGCTCCACCACGCCGGCGGGCACCCGGTCGAGATAGGGCACGGCGTCCTCGGGCGAGATCTCCATCGCCAGCCGCTTCCCCCGGACCACCTGGCCCAGCGCCGCGTGCAGCTCCTCCCACCGCGCGTACGGCAGCACCCGCCCGGGGAACCCGTCGACCGCCGCCAGCTCGATCCGATGCGCCACCGCGACCGGCTCGCCCTCCCGTGGCAGCAGCACGAACAGCCGCCGGGTGTTGAGCCCCGTCAGGTCGAGCACCCGCGTCGCCACCGGATTGAGGCCGTGGAAGGCGTACAGCAGCCACCCGTCCACGCCGGCCGCCGCCAGCGCCTCCCTGAGCGCGCCGGCGTCCGGAATCACTCGTAGACCTCGGCCGCGGCGCTCCGCCACACGCAGGCGTCGTCGCCGCGCGAGCGGCAGCGCTCGTGCACCATGGCGCCTTCGAACGCGGTGAGGTAATGGAGCAGCTCGCCGTAGGCCGAGCCGTAGAAGGCGCAGGCGGCGCCGTCGGGAACCGCGAGGATGGAGAGCGGGTCGGTCATGCGCACTTCGGTGCCCTGGGCCGGCGAGCGCAGCTCGCCGTCGAACACCTCGCGCGCCAGGCGCCGCGCCGCACGGAGCGCCACCCGCCGCGCCAGGCCCGCCGGCGAGACCCGCGAGAACGTCCGCGCCGACCGGGAGCGCGTGCGGGCCGCGTACCGCGCCGCGCGGCGCCCCGCGTCGGCGAAGACCAGTGCCGCGTCCGGCCGCCGGCCCACCAGCCGCAGCACGCTGACGACCTCGTCGAGCTCGACCGTCCCGTCCCGCTCGGCCGTGGTGCGGTAGCGCTGGATCTGGGCGGCCACCGTCGGGCTCAGGCCCAGCCGGCGAACGACGATCTCCTCGGCGAGCTCGTCGAGACCGTCCTCGACGGGTGTGTCGAGGTTGCGGATCGCCTCGAGCAGGCTGAGCGGGAGGAGCGCGGGAACGGCGGCAGGAGTAGGCACGGAGTCTGTGTCCGGAAGTGTAGCGGGTCCATTACATTCTTTCCATGGCCGAGCCGACCACCACCGGACGCCCGTTCGACGCCGAGGCGCTCCCGCATCTCGATGCGCTGTACCGCGTGGCGCTCCGGCTCACCGGCGATCCGACCCAGGCGGAAGACCTGGTGCAGGACACCATGCTCAAGGCCTACCGCGCCTGGCGGCAGTACCGGCCCGGGACCAACGCCAAGGGCTGGCTGCTGACGATCCTGCGGAACACCTTCATCAACGACTACCGCCGCCGCAAGCTCGAGCCCGTGGCCACCGACCTGGAGGCCATCGAGCCGCACGCCATCTACCGGGCCGTCGAGGACGTCGACCCCGAGGGCGCCTTCTTCTCCAAGATCGTCGATGAGAAGGTGCTCGAGGCCATCGACGCGCTGCCGCCGGATTTCCGCGAGGTGCTGGTGCTGAGCGACATGGAGGGCCTCCGCTACGGCGAGATCGCCGAGGCGCTGAAGGTGCCGGTCGGCACCGTCAAGTCGCGCCTCTTCCGTGCCCGCCGCCTGCTGCAGGGGTCGCTCTACCAGTACGCGGTGGAGACCGGGATCATTCCTCCGCGGGAGGCGCCGCATGAGTGATTCGCTCGATTGCCGGGAGGCGATCGCCCGCCTCCAGGACTATCTCAAGCAGGAGCTGACCCCCGAGCTGGCCGGTGAGCTCCGGGCCCATCTCGAGCACTGCCGGCCCTGCCACGGCTACGCCCGCTTCGAGCAGAGCTTTCTCGAGATGCTCGAGGCCCGGGCCGGCCACTCCTGCTGTCCCGACGAGCTTCGCGCGCGGGTGCTCCGCGAGCTGCGCATCGAGATGGAGCAGGGCTGACGCCGGTCGCCGCACCGGTGGCAGTGCTGGCCGCCGGGGTCGTGGCGCTGCTGGCCTGGGGGGTCCGGAGCCTGACTGCCGGCGGCGCGGTCGCGGCCTGGCTGGTCGGCATTGGGGTACTGGTGGGAACCGGATGGGCGGGCGGCGCGGTGCTGGCCGCCTTTTTCGTCTCCAGCAGTGTGATCGGCCGGCTGGCGCCCGCGCCGGCCGGCCTCGACCCGAAGGGCGAGCGCCGCGACCCCTGGCAGGTCGGGGCCAATGGCGGGCCCGCGGCGCTGGGCGCGCTGCTCGGGCTCCACGAGCCGTCGCTGGGACTCTGGGTCGTGACCGGCGGCCTGGCGGCCGCCGCGGCCGATACCTGGGCGACCGCCACCGGCGGCTGGAGCCGTACACCGCCGCGCCGGCTGCTCCTGGGCGAGGAGTTGGCGCGGGGGATCAGCGGCGGCATGACGGCGGCCGGGACGCTGGGCGCGGCGGTGGGCGCACTGCTGGTGGCCGCGGCCGGCGCCGCCGCCGGTGCGGTCCCCACGCTGCTCCCCGTCGGAACGCTGGTAGGTTTCCTCGGGATGGTCGCGGACTCCGCCCTGGGGTCCGGCTGGCAGGGGCGTTTTCGCTGCCCCGCCTGCGACGTCGGCAGTGAATGGCGGGTGCACCGGTGCGGCACCCGCACCGTGCGGCTGGGAGGCATGGCATGGCTGGACAACGACGGAGTGAACCTCGCCGCCTCGGCGCTGGGCGCCGTGCTCGCGGGCGTGGCCTGGCGCTGCTGGGCCCGTTGATCCTGCTGCTCGCCGCCTGCGCTGGCGACCCCACCGCCCCGCGCATGGGCCCGCCGGGCGGCGGCAACGGCTCGGGGGCGAGCGGCGGGGGCGGCGGCGGGTCCGAGCTCGTCGGCGCCTGGCAGACCGTCGTCGTGATCGAGGTGCCCGGCGACCTGCAGACCTGGACCACGACCTGGCGGTTCGACGTCGCGGGGACCTGCCGGCAGACGGTGCTCACCGAATCGCTCGCCGAAGGGTTCCCGCGTACCACCGAGCGCACCTGCACCTGGACCACCAGCACCGGCGAGGTCGCCATCAGCTTCGTGGGCGGCGGCACCGTGACCTTCGACTACTCGTTCGCCGCGCTCGACCCCGACCGCCTCGTGCTCGATGGCTTCGAGTATCAGCGCCTCGCCTGAGCGCGCCGCTGAGCGCGCCGCTCCCGTCGACGTGCTCGTCGTCGGCGCCGGGCCCGGCGGCAGCGCCGCCGCCGCGCTCCTCGCGCGCGCCGGCTTCCGGGTGACGGCGGTGGATCGCGCCGCCTTTCCGCGCGACAAGCCCTGCTCCGAGTACATGAGCCCGGAGGCGGTCCGCCTGCTGGACCGGCTGGGCGTCGTGCCGGAGCTCGAGGCCGCCGGCGCTGCCCCGCTCCACGGGACCCAGGTCACCGCGGCGCGCGGAAGCCGGCTCCACGGCCGGTTCGCCCTGGCCGGCGTGCCGCCCTTCCGGCCCACCGGGCTCTCGCTCTCGCGACGGCTGCTCGACGACAGTCTCGTCGGCGCCGCCCGCGCCGCGGGCGCCACGGTGCTGGAGCGCACGGCGGTCGAGGCGTTGCTGTACGACCGTGGAGCGGTGGGCGGCGCCGTGGTCCGTGATGCGGATGGACAGCGCCATGCCCTCCAGGCGCGGCTCACCATCGGGGCCGACGGCCTCCGCTCGGTCGTCGCCCGGCGGATCGGACGGCGAAGGCACGGCCGGCTCCGGCGCCTCGCGTTCGTCGCCCACGTCGACGGCGTCACCGGCATGGGCGACTCGGCCGAGCTGCACGTCGGCCGGCGGGGATACGTGGGGCTCAATCCGATCGGCGGCGGACGCACCAACGTGGCGCTGGTGGTGCCGGCCGAGCGCGGCGGCGAGGCGGGCGGCCGCATGGAGTCGTTCCTGCTCGAGATGCTGCGGGCGTTTCCCGGGCTGCACGAGCGGGTCGCGGCCGGCACGCTGGCCCGGCGGGTGCTCGCCACCGGTCCGTTCGCCGCGTGGTCCGGTCGGGTGACGGTCGACGGCGCCGCGCTGGTGGGCGACGCCGCCGACTTCTTCGACCCGTTCACCGGCGAGGGGATCTACAGCGCGCTCCGCGGTGCGGAGCTCCTGGCCGGCGTGGCGGCGGCGGCGCTGGAGCGGCCAGGGCCGGTCACCGCGGGCAGCCTCGCCGGGTATCGCCGGGCCCGGCGCCGGGCATTCGCCGGGAAATGGGCGGTCGAGCGGCTCATCGGCTACGGCATGCTGTTCCCCGCCCTGTTCGACCGCGCGGTGGCGCGGCTGGGACGCCGCGCCGGCATGGCCGACACGCTGATCGGCGTGACCGGCGACTTCGTGCCCGCCCGCCACGTACTCAACCCGCTTTTCCTCGCGAGGATGATCCTGTGAGCCGGCCCGCCGTCGACCCCGCCCGCTTCCGCCAGCTGCTCGGCCGCTTCGCCACCGGGGTCACCGTCCTCACGGTGCGCGACGCGGCGGGCCGCCCGGCCGGCATGACCGCGAGCAGCCTGGCCTCGGTGTCGCTGGAGCCGCCGCTGGTCTCGGTCTGCGTCGACCACACGGCCGACCTGCACGACCTGATCGTCGCCGCGCCCGAGTTCGTGGTGAACATCCTGGAGAGCGGGCAGGAGGAGCTCTCCCGCCGGTTCGCCGACCAGCACGACGACCGCTTCGACGGCATCGGCTATCACGCGGGCCCCGACGGCCAGATCTTCCTCGACGGTGCCCTGGCCCACATCGAGTGCGAGCGTTTCGCCGAGTATCCCGGCGGGGACCACACGATCATCGTCGGGCGCGTCACCGGCGGGGATACCCGGGACGGCCACCCGCTCCTCTACTATCGCGGCGGCTACGCCGCCTTCTCGTGATCTCCACGCCCCCGTTCGCCCTGAGCCCGGTCGGCGTCGAGCTGCTCGACGATCCGGCCGCCGATCCCGCCACCGTGGCCCAGTCGCTCCGGAACATCGCCCGCGCGAACCGGTGGTTCGGCGGCGCGGCGGCCGTGCGGCACGGGCTCGCCCGGGTGCTCGCGGGCGTGCCCGCCGGCGCCACGCTCACGCTCGCCGACCTCGGCACCGGCCTCGGCGACCTGCCGCGGGCCGCCGCGCGCTGGGCCGCGCGCCGCGGGGTGCGCCTGGTGGCGGTGGGGCTCGAGCGGAGCCCGGTGGCGGCGCGCCTGGCGCTCGCGGGCGGGGTGCCCTGCGCCGTCGCCTGCGCGGGCGCCCCGCCGTTCCGCGAGAAGTCGGTGGACGTAGTGCTGGTGAGCCAGGTGGCGCACCACCTGGCCGACGAGTCGACGGTGCGCCTGCTCCGGCTGTGCGATCGCCTCGCCCGCCGCGCGGTCATCATCGCCGACCTCCGGCGCGGCCCGCTCGGCCCGCTGGCCTTCTGGGTCGGCGCGCGCGCGCTCCGGTTCGACCCGGTGACGGTCGCGGACGGCATGACCTCGCTCCGGCGGGGCTACACCGTCGATCGCTTCCGCGGCCTGCTCGCGGCGGCCGGCGTTCGCGGCGTCGTCGAGCGTCGCCCGGGGTACCGGCTGGTGGCCACCTGGCGGCCGGCGGCGCGCTGATGCAGACCGTCGACCGGACCCTGATCCGCGCCCCGCTCGAGCGTGTGCTGGCCGCGGCGGTGGACGTGGAGCGCTGGCCGGCGCTGCTGCCGCACTACCGCTGGGTGCGGAAGCTCGAGCGGCGCGGCGACGGCGGACTGGTGGAGATGGCGGCATGGCGGCCGTTCGGTCCGCTCAACTATCCCACCTGGTGGGTCTCGGAGATGTGGGTGGACCACGATGCGCCGGCGGTGCGCTATCGCCACGTGCGGGGAATAACGGCCGGCATGGACGTGGTCTGGCGGATGGAGACGGCGGACGGCGGGACCGACGTCACGATCGTTCACGACTGGACCGGGCCGCGCTGGCCCCTCATCGGCGGCCCGGCGGCGACGTGGGTCATCGGCCCGGTGTTCATCCATGGAATCGCGTCGCGGACGCTGGCGGGCATCCGGCGGGCGGTGGAGGCAGGAGCGGCATGAGCGACGCGAGACGGGTGGTGATCACCGGGATCGGGGCGATCACCCCGATCGGGCTGGGAGTCGACGGGCTGTGGGAGGGACTCCGGCGGCGGACGTCGGCGGTCCGCTGCATCACGCGGTTCGACCCGACCGCGTTCAAGTCGCGCATCGCGGGCGAGGTGCCGGACTTCGTGCCCACCGATCACATCGAGGAGCGCCGGGCGCGCCGGCTCGACCGCTATTCGCAGTTCACCATCGCGGCGACCCGGATGGCGCTCACCGACGCCCGGCTCGACCTCGCCCGCGAGGATCCCGACCGGGTCGGCGCGATGATGGGCACTGCCCTCGGAGGCGTCGCCAACGGGGAGCGGAACTATCACGCGTTTCTCACCCAGGGCCCGCGCGCGGTCGACCCCGGACTCGCGCTCACCGTCTTCGCGGGCGCGGCGAGCTGCAACATCGCCATCGAGTTCGGCTGCACCGGGCCCAACTCCACCAACGGCATGAGCTGCGCGTCCGGTGCCATCGCCATCGGCGACGGGTTCCGCTCCATCGTCCGGGGCGATGCCGACATCATGCTCGCCGGCGGCGCGGAGGCCCCGCTGGCTCCGCTCTGCTTCGGGGCCTTCGCGATCATCCGGGCGATGTCCACCCGCAACGACGACCCGGCGCACGCCAGCCGGCCGTTCGACGTGGGGCGGGACGGCTTCGTCATGGCGGAAGGCGCGGCGGTGCTGGTGCTCGAGGAGCGCGGCCGCGCGCTCGCGCGCGGGGCGCCGGTCTACGCGGAGCTCTGCGGCTTCGGCCTGACCAACGACGCGCACCACATGACGGCCCCGCGCCCCGACGGCAGCCAGGCCGCCCGCGCCATGCGGAACGCGCTGGCCGAGGCCCACGTGACGCCCGGCGAGGTGGGCTACATCAACGCCCACGGCTCCTCGACCCCCCTCAACGATTCGACCGAGACCGGGGCCATCCGCCAGGTCTTCGGCGAGCACGCCGACCGGCTGCCGCTGAGCGGCACGAAGGGGTACTACGGCCACGCGCTCGGCGCGAGCGGCGCCTTCGAGGCCGCCATCTGCGCGCTCGCCTCCCGGCACGGCTGGCTCCCGCCCACCGTGAACCTCGAGACCCCCGATCCCGCCTGTGATCTTCCCATGGTGACCGGCGAGGGTCGGGACCTCGCCCCCGAGGTACTGCTGAGCAACTCGTTCGGGTTCGGCGGGATCAACGCGGCGCTGGTGTTTCGCCGAGCGGACGCCTAGATTCGCGGCCGACCCCGCCCGGATTACACTCGACTCGAGGATGGCCATGCCTTCGCTGTTTCGCCGCTCGCTCGCAGAAGCGTTTGGTACCTTCGGCCTGATCTTCATCGGTGTCGCGTCGGTCGTCGAAAAATCCGCCTCGGGTGCGAATTACGGGCTGCTCGGCATCGCGCTGGCCCATGCCGTGGTCCTCTCGGTCATGATCACCGCCACCATGGCCATCTCCGGCGGGCACATCAATCCGGCGGTCACGATCGGACTGCTGGCCGCCCGCCGCATAAGCGCGCGAACGGCGCTGGCCTACGTTCCGGCGCAGCTCCTGGGCGCGGTCCTCGGCGCGCTGGCGGTCAAGGCCCTGTTCCCGAGCGTCGCAGTTCGGGCCGCGGAGCTCGGCACGCCGTCCCTGGCTGGCAACGTCCAGCTCGGGCAGGGCATCGGCCTCGAGGCGGTCCTGACCTTCTTCCTGGTCTCGGCCGTCTTCGGCACGTGCGTGAACCCGGAGGCCCCCAAAGTCGGCGGGTTCGGCGTGGGTCTCGTGCTGCTGTTCGACATCCTGGTCGGCGGATCACTCACCGGCGCCGCCATGAACCCGGCGCGCGCGTTCGGGCCGGCGCTGGTGAGCGGGCAGTGGGTGGCACATTCGGTGTACTGGGTGGGGCCGATCCTGGGGGGCCTCGTCGCGGCGCTGCTGTGGGAGTACCTGTTGCTGCCGAAGCGGGAGCGGGCGGGGTAGGCGGGCGGGCGGGCGGGCGGGCGGGCGGGCGGGCGGGCGGGCGGGCGGGCGGGACGAAGGTGCCACGTTTACGTCGCGCCGTCATCCCGAGCGAAGCGAGGGACCTTCTGACCGGGGATCGAAACCCGAAAGGAGGTCCCTCGCGCCTTTCCGCCACTGACTCAGCGTGAAGGAGCTTCGCCCTGCCGACCACCTCCCCCACCCGTCCGACCGTCCGACCGCCCGCCCGCCTGACCGCCTGACCGCCCGACCGCCTGCCCGCCCGCCCGCTTCACCCTCCCCCACAGCGACCCCAGGTACCCCGCCAGAATCACCGGCGCCACCACGTACGCCGCGATCATGTATCTCACGTTCTCGGGCGTCTCAGCCGGCATCGGTCGCCTCCTCGCGCGCGTCCTCGGCCATTCCCAGCCCGTACCGCAAGGTCACCAGGCCGACGTAGAGCAGGGTGAACACCGCCATCGACACCAGCAGTGTCCGGAGCATTTCCGGCGGGAGTGACGGCGCGCTCGGCTTGAGGACCACCGGCTGCGGGTGGAGCGTCCGGAACAGGTACACGCTCAGATGGATGAACGGCACGAGCAGCATGCCGAGGATCCCCACCACCGCGCTGAAGCGCGCCCGCTCGGCCGGGTCGTGCAGCGAGGCGCGGAGCGCCAGATAGCCGATGAAGAGAAAGAACAGGAACAGGGTCAGCGTGAGCCGCGCGTCCCAGGTCCACCACGTGCCCCAGATCGGCTTGGCCCAGATCGGCCCGGTCGTCAGCATGACCGCGCTGAACGCGACCCCGACCTCGGCGGAGGCCGCGGCGAACCGGTCGAGCCGGGGGTCGTGCAGCCAGAGATAGAGCCCGCTCGTGACCCCCACCAGGGAGAAGGCGATCAGCGCGCTCCACGCCGCGGGCACGTGCAGGTAGAAGATCTTCTGCGCCATGCCCTGGCGCGCCTCGATCGGGGTATACCCGATCGCCAGCACGTAGACCGCCGCCAGGCCGAGCAGCGCCGCGAGGCTGATCCGGAGCCCGCGGCGGGTGATCGCGCGAATCGCGGCGTCCGACGTCATTCGTCGACCACCGCGCTGAAGGCCATCGTACAGAGGGTCACGAACACCACGTCATAGAGAGCAAGGAGTCTAAGCCACCCCAGCATCTCGCTCAATGGACGCCCTGCCAGGAGCCGCGAGGTCACCTGCACCGCCCCGATCAGCGGCGGCACCATGAAGGGCAGCAGCAGCACCGGCAGCATCAGCTCGGCGAAGCGGGTGCGCACCGCCATCGCGCTGAAGATCGTGCCGACCGACACGAAGCCGATCGTGGCGAGGGCCGTCACGCCGACGATCCCCGGCAGCGCCGCCGACAGGTCGACGTTGAAGAACAGCACGAACAGCGGCAGCGTCACCGCCTCCACCGTGCCCACGAACGCGAGGTTGGCGAGCAGCTTGCCGCCGAAGAGCGCGCCCCGCGGCACCGGCGCCAGCAGCAGCCCGTCGAGCGCCCCGTGCTCACGCTCGACGGTGAAGGCACGGTTCATCGCCACCATCGCCGCCAGCGCGAACGTGACCCACAGGACGCTCGGGGCCAGGTCGGTCGCCGACAGTGCGGTCGGGTCGCGGGCGAAATTGAACACCACGAGGACCAGCGCGGCGAACACCACCGCCGAGAGCAGCGCCGTCCGGCTGCGGAGCTCCGCCCGGATGTCCTTGGCCGCGATCACGAGGGCCAGCCGCAGCGCGTCAGGCACCGATCCACTCCCGGTACCGCGGCAGGAAGGCCTCGAGCGGGCCGGCCGCCGGCTCGTCGCACACCCACCGCCCCTCGACCAGCACGGCCACCCGCGTCGCCAGCTCCCAGACCTCCGCCAGGTGGTGGGTCACGATCACCAGCCCGAGCCCCTCGGCGCGGCGGGCCTCGAGCGTTGCGCGCAGCCGGTCCGCCGAGGCGGCGTCGAGCGCGGTGAACGGCTCGTCGAGCAGCAGCACCCGCGGCGCGTGCAGCAGCGCGCGGGCGATCGCGGCGCGCTGGAGCAGCCCGCGGCTGAGCCGGCGGGGCGAGTCGTCGGCCCGCCCGGCGAGCCCCGCCGCCTCGAGCGCGGCGCGGGCTGCCTCCGCCGGACGGGCAAGGCCGTAGAGGCGCGCGACGAAGGTCAGGTTCTCCGCTACGGTCAGATCGTCGTAGAGCAGGGACTGGTGCGACAGGAGGCCGATCGCGCGGCGGGCTTCGGCCGCGTTGCCGGCGAGCGGCCGGCCGAGCACGTGGACCTCGCCCGCGGTCGGCCGCATGAGGCCCGCCAGGATCCGGAGCAGCGTGCTCTTCCCCGCCCCGTTGGGCCCGGCGACGGCCAGGGCCTCGCCGGGCGACAGGGTCAGGTCGATGTCGTAAAGGACCCGAAGGCGGCCGAAGGAGCGACGGAGACCACGGGCGGCAAGAAGGGGCTCGCCGTCACGAGACGGCATCGATCCGCGCGCCGAGCTCGTCCAGGCGGAAGGGTTTGACGATGTAGCCGGAGTGGGGAAGATTGAGGACCTTGAGCTGGGGCTCGATGCTCATGTAGGCCGTGGTGATGATCACCGGCAAGTCGGGCTGACTCAGGCGAATGCGCCGGAGCAGCTCCACCCCGTCGGTGTCGGGAAGGCGCATGTCCAGCACCGCCACGTCGGGGCGCTGCAGCTCGAGCTGCTCCATCGCCTCTGCGCCAGTGGAGGCAAACGCCAGGTCGTATCTTGGCTGGAACGCCCGCTGGTAACTGAGTCGCAGCGCGGGCTCGTCCTCGACGATCAGGACGCGCCGGCGGCGCTTTGCCTCGGTCATGCCACGTACCCCGCGACCCGGTGCCGACCGCTGAATGGGATGGGGAGCCAGCGGCGTACTCTAACCTGTTCCGGGGGGCGCGTCCATAGGACAAGCGCCCCGTAACGCGACGGGGCGCTCGCTCAGTCGTACGTCGTATCCACGATGAACAGGTCGTACAGCTTGGTGATGGTGAGGAGGAAACGGATCTCCTCGCTCGGATTGCGGAGCACCACCGGCTGGCGTCGCTCGGCGGCCAGGCGCTGGATCAGCATCAGCGCGCCCAGTCCCGCGGAATCGACTTCCCGTGTGTGGGTGAGGTCGATGACCAGCCGGCCGGAGCCTTCGGGCATCGCCTCGAGCAGCTGCTCCGCCTCCTGGCGGATCGCGACACGTGTCTCCAGACCGAGCGTCTCCGGCGCGGCCAGGCCACGTTCCAACTCCTGCGGGGTCCTCATCCATCCTCCTTCGGCACCGAGCTATCTCACCACCAGCAGGTGAGACCTCTAGTTTTGCGGCCCCGGATCGCTCCGGGTGTGCTCTTATCGAGAGAATCGACGCCTCGCCGCAGGCTACGTTGCGGCTGCGCCCTCGAGAAAGGCGAGTCTGGTGCCAGTGGCACCAAGTCAATGTCAGTTGGTCACTTACAGACGGGGCCCAGGACCTGAGTGCGACCGCTTGCGTCGCAGACCGCGAGATTCTACTGCAAAAGCGGCGTCGGGGTAAGAGCCGGACCGGTCACATCTGGATCTGGGCGCCCAGCTCGAGCACCCGGTTGGGCGGCAGGTTGAAGAAGGCGGTGGCGGACTGGGCGTTCCTCGCCATGAGGATGAACAGCAGCTTGCGCCAGCCGGCGAGTTTGGCCGGGCCGCCGGGAAGCAGCGTCTCGCGGCCCAGGTAGAAGCTGGTCTCGGACGGCCGGGCATGAAGGCCCTGGCGCTCGACCGACGCGAGGAGCGCCGGGACATCCGGCGTCTCCATGAAGCCATAGCGACCCACGACTTTGTAGAAACCGTCTCCCAGGGCTTCCACCGTGACCCGCTCGTCTCCGGGAACCTGGGGGATCTCCTCGCCCTCGATCGACATGATGACGACCGTCTCGTGCAGAACCTTGTTGTGCTTGAGGTGGTGCAGGAGCACGACCGGTACCCCGGTCGGGTTCGAGGTCATGAACACCGCCGTGCCCGGCACCCGGGGCGGCTGGCGGCGCGCGATGTCACTCAGGAACAGGTCCATCGGCAGCGAGCTGTCGCTCAGAATCGTGGCGACGATCTGCCGGCCGCGCTTCCACGTGGTCATGACCAGGTACACGCCGAGCGCGATCACGAATCGGGAACCACCCCCCCTGCGCGATCTTGACGAGGTTGGCGCCGAGGAACGCGAGGTCCACAGCTCAGAAACAGCGCCCCAACGGCCAGGATGCGCCAGCGGGGCCAGTGCCACCGGTCGCGCGCAACGACGCAGAACAGGATCGTGGTGATCGTCATCGTGCCGGTGACCGCGATGCCGTACGCGGACGCCAGGTTGCCCGTCGAGCGGAAGCTGAGCACCAGCAGCATGCAGGCGACGGCCAGCAGCACGGTTGACGCCCGGGAGATAGATCTGGCCGATCTCGGTCCGCGAGGTGTGCCGATCGTCACCCGCGGGCAGTACCCCAGCTGGACCGCCTGCCGTGTCAGCGAGAAGGCCCCCGAGATCAGCGCCTGCGAGGCCACCACCGCGGCCGCCGTGGCGATGGCGACCATCGGATACAGGCCCCAGCCGGGCACGAGCGAGTAGAACGGGTTCACGCGCCGCCGACGGCTCGGCGAGCAGACAGCGCACCCTGGCCGAAGTAGTTGAGCACCAGCGCCGGCAGCACCACCACGAACCACGCGACCCGGATCGGCCGCCGGCCGAAGTGACCCATGTCCGCGTACAGCGCTTCGCCGCCGGTCACGACCAGGACGACGGCCGCCAGGACCGTGAAGCCGGCCACTCCCTCCCGGAGAAAGAAATCCGACCGCGTGCCAGGGATTCAGCGGCCGCAGCACCGCCGGCTGGCGGACGATCCCGAGATGCCCAGGCGTCGCGATGCTGAGAAACCAGGCCAGGGTGACGGGACCGAACACCGCGCCCACTCCGGCGGTCCCGCGCCGCTGGAAGAAGAACAATCCGAGAATGATGACGAACGCGATTGGCACGACGAGGTGCTGGAGCGCCGGCGCCGCGATGCTGAGACCCTCGACCGCGCCGAGCACCGAGATCGCGGGGGTGATGATCCCGTCACCGTACAGGAGCGCCGAGCCGAACAGCCCGGCGGCCACCAGCAGCCGTCCCAGGCCCTTGGGCGTGCCCCGCGGTCGCGCGAGCGCGAGCAGCGCCAGGATGCCGCCCTCGCCACGGTTGTCCGCCCGCATGACCATCGTGAGGTACTTGAAGGTGACGACGAAGTTGAGCGACCAGAAGATGAGCGAGAGGATGCCCAGGACGTTCGGCTCGTCGACCGGAAAGCCCTGCGGGCCCCAGAAGCATTCCTTCAGTGCGTAGAGCGGGCTGGTGCCGATGTCACCGTAGACCACGCCCAGCGCTCCGAGGGAGAGCGTCGCAAGGGCCCGGCCGATTGGCGGCGGCTTTGCCGGATCGGACACCTCAGCCGGCCCGAGGCTCCGGCGCCCGTCGCAGAGCCAGGAGGGCCAGAATCAGAATCGACACAGATGATGGCGGCCGAGCCCACGCACCAGCGGCAGATGGCGTGGATGACGAACAGCTCGAGGTAGGTGAGGTAGAGCGTGAACAGCACACCGCCGGCGGCGAGCCCCGCGAAGAGCGCGGCCGGCCATCGCGCTCGGGCGAGCGCGGGCCGGAGCGCGACCAGAGCCACCGAGAGCAAGAGCGCGTAGCCCACGATGCCGATGAGCGCGACCTCGACGCCCAGGAATCGGCTCCACTGCGCTCGTCTGCACGGTCTCGCACCCGCCGCGTGCCGCAGGCGAGCGTGCCGATCCGGCCGATCTTGTAGAGGTAGAGATACGCCGACACGAACACGCCCACGAGGCTCATGAGCGCCGCGCCCATGCGGTAGATCATCGCGCGCTGGTGGCGCGCGGCGCGAGGGAATCGACCAGCCGGGTAATGGCGTCGGAATCGAAGCGGCCCTGGTAGAGCCGGCCGCCCACGAGCAGGGTCGGCGTCGAGCTCACGCCCGCCCGCTGGCCCTCTTCGTAGCTCGCCTGGATCCGGCCCGCGTACTTGCCCGAGGACATGCAGGCGTCGTACTTCGCGAGGTCGAGTCCCACCTCGCGGGCGTAGCGGCGGAAGATGTCGGCGCCGTCCCGGGACGTCGGCCCACTCGGACTGCCCTTCGTAGATCCGCTCGTGCTGGGGCCAGAACTTGCCCTGCTCATCGGCGCACGCCGCCGAATGGGCGGCGATCCGGGAGTACGGGTGCTGCTGGAGCGGGAAGTCGCGGTAGCGCCAGCGCAGCCGGCCGGTCTGGATGAGCCGCTCGTCGATCGTCGGCATCTGCAGGGTCGCGAACGTCTGGCAGAACGGACACTGGTAGTCCGCGAACTCCGTGATCTCGACCGCGGCGCTGTCGGACCCCTTCAGGTAGCCCCGGAACCCCGCGGTGTCGGCCGGCTGGATCGTCACGTTCGCCGGGATGCTGACCGTGGCCGGCTTGGAGAGCTGATAGCCGAGCAGGCCGATGCCGACCACCGCCACCGCCCCCAGAATCGTGTAGAAGCGGGTCATTCCGTTGGGGGATGCCGCCATGGTTCCTCGTCCTCCGGTTCGTCCGGGTGAAACTGATCCTGCCGCTGGGCCTCGTCCACGATCCGCCGGCTCTCCGCGACTTCGGGCGTGTCGTAGGTGACGCGGACCTCGTAGTGGAACATCTCGCTGCGGGCGTCACCCATCAGCCGGAGGAGCTCGGGAACTCCACCGAGCAGCTGCCGGTTCCTGTCGAGCTCGCGGATGCGCTCCGCCAGGGCGCGCAGCATCTCCGCGAGCCGCTCGGCGCGCGCGTCGTCGTACACTTCATCATGCTCTGGCATGGCCACCTCGAGGGGCGGCGGCTCCCTCGGTCAAGTTCATGTAAATGCTGCCGATAAACATAATCACCAGAGCCCTCACCGGGAAAAACCGGAGGGTTTGCACCAAAAGGTGCAACCCGTTAGATTCCGGCGCGGTAAAGACCGCGACCTCAAGCAGGTTCGACGCCCAAAGGAAGGTGCATGAACAAGAAGAAGACCCAGCGTGACCCCGAAGCCGTTTCGTTTGCCCAGGCCCGTGACGAGATGTTCAGTCATATCCTCCGGTGCGGCGTGATCGACGCGCTGCCGGAGCATCAGAAGGACTGGTTCGACGACACCATGCTCTACCTGGCCGATCGCTACGACGACCTCACGGAAGAGGAGCTGACGCAGCTCCGTCTGCTGGGCGAGCGGTTCTCCCAGCCGGTTCAGCGGAAGGTGGAGACGGTCGAGACCGGCGCGGCGTAACGACACCCGCTGGTTGGTCATGCCATCGCCCCGGTGCATCGCCTGCACCGGGGCGATTTGTCTCACGATCCCACCCATCCCGGCGGCCAGCGCCGCCAGCGCATCCCCGCCGCCAGCCGAGCACCCCCGCCCACGCCGGCCTCGACGAACCACCCCGAGCGTCCCCCTGGCTGAGCCTCGAGTCCGAGGGTCAGCACGAGATAGCCCTGATCCACCGGACCACCCACGACCGCGACCCCGCCCGCCCCGTAGACCCCCACGCCCCGGCGCTGCCCGGGATTGAGAAGAAAGTGGGCCAGCAGCTCGCCGCGCCAGGCGGCCTGCCCGTCGCTCACGCCCGCGCCCAGCCCGGCCGAGATGCGCGTCCGCTGCGAGGTGCGGATGGCCCCGTAGCCGCCGCCGACCACGAGCGCCGGATCCGAGGCCGTGGCGAGCCCCATGACGCCGAGCTCGGTCACCTGCTGCGCCGCCGCCGGCGCCCCTCCCGACCCCAGAGCTGCCGCGAGCAGCGCCGCAAGGGCGCGCCCCGCGGCCGCCCGCCTAGCCCAGCGTAAGGCCATGCGTGACCCGGATGTCCGGCGCGAGCGAGTGGACCACCGAGCAGTACTTGGTGATCGACAACTCGATCGCGCGCCGCGCCTTGGCCTCGTCGAGCCCGTCGCCCCGAAGATGATACTCCAGGTGCAGCGCGGTGTAGCGCCGCGGCTCCTCCTCCCGACGAACGCCGCTCGCCTCGATCCGGAAGTCCCGCAGCGTGACCCGCATCTTCTCCAGGATGACCGCCACGTCGGAGCCGGTGCACGCGGCCGCGGCGAGGAGCAGCGTGAGCATCGGTCCGGGCGCGGCGGCGTTGTCGCCGTCGATCGTCGTCACCGGCCCGCCCGGCTCCCCGCCCTGGAAGACGAGCTTCTGCTGCCAGGTGAGCGTCACCCGCTTGGTCTCGGCCGTCACGGCTTGGTGTCTCCTCCCAGCCGGCGCTCGGCGGCCGGCGCGACGCGATAGTAGTCCCAGATGGCATACAGGGCGATCGCCGTCGTCGCCCAGGCCAGCGGCCGGAGGTGGGGCGAGTCGGTCAGGAACGCCACCAGCGTCAGCACCTGGGCGACGGTGACCGCCTTGCCGCCCGCCCGGGCCGGGATGGCGCGCGGGCGGCGGGAGAGATAGGTGACGACGAAGGCGATGGTCGCGACCAGGTCCCGGAGCAGCACGCCCAGGATCTCGTACCATTCGAGCCGGCCGCTCACCGCCACCACGCCGAAGGCGGACGCCATGAACAGCTTGTCGGCCACGGGGTCGATCACCGCGCCGAGTTTCGAGCTGCCGAACCGGCGCGCGAGCTGACCATCGAGCAGGTCGCTCCCCGCGGCGGCGCCCAGCAGCACCAGACGGACGTCGTTGGACACGAACGGAAAGGCGATGGCGAGCGGGATGCGCACCGCGCTCAGCAGGTCCGCGGTGGTCCATCCGTCGCGGCCTTGCTCCCCCTCCGGGCGCGGACTAGGTTCGAACGGCATGGCGTGCAAGATACTAGCATGACGCTGGACACCGCGGTCATCCCCTGTGGCGGTCGAGGCACGCGGCTCCACCCGATCACCCGCTGGCTGCCCAAGGAAATCCTGCCCGTGGGTCTCCGGCCTATCCTCTATTGGACGCTCGACGAAGCCGCCGACGCGGGGCTCCTCCGGGCCATCATCATCACCAACCCCCACAAGCCCCTGCTCGAAGCCGCCGCGCGCACCTACGAGGGGCCGCTCGAGCTCGAGTTCGTGCCCCAGGACCACCCGCGCGGGCTGGGCGACGCACTGCTCCGCGCGCGCGACCATCTCGCCGGCTCGCCGTTCCTCGCCCTCCTGCCCGACAACCTGTTCCAGGGCCCCAACCCGAGCGCGGCCGTGGCCGCCACCTTTCGCGCGACCGGGCTCGCCACCGTCCTCCTCGCCGAGATCGCGCGCGAGGACGCGACGGGCAAGGGGGCGACCGGGCGCGCCACCGTGCGGAGCATGCCCGACGGGGCCCTCCGGGTGACGGACGTGGCGGACAAGGGGACGGGACGCTTCGATACCGCGGGCGAGGCGGCCGCGATGACGCCGATCGGACGGATGGCGTTTTCGGGCGGCATCCTGGAGGAATTCGAGGAGGTCGGGCGGGGCCTGCCCGCCGGCGTGGAGCTGGATGACGTGCCCGTGCTGCAGCGCCTCGCGCGGCGGGACGCGCTGGCCGGGGTGATCAGCCGCGCGGCATTCTTCGACGTCGGCGTGCCCGAGGGTTACCGGGACGCCGTCTGCGCCTTCCCCCTCCGCGTCTGACCGGGCGGGCCCGCCAGCGTGGACGCCGCCTTCAACTCGCACGTGCACGAGCTCACCGCCATCAGCGGCGCCCGCCTGGCGGACGCCAACGGGCTATCCGCCATCGTCGTGGCGGCGGCGGGCGCGGTCGGGATGCCGCCGCTCGGACCGCCGCTCGTACGCGAGAGTCCGGGCGGCGTCGCCGTGGCGTTGCTCTGCCGCGAGGGCCACATCGTGCTCCACACGATTCCCGACGAGGGGCTGTGCTTCGTATCGGTGGTCGCCCGCGCCCCGGTCGACGTCCGGCGGGGCGTCGAGGTGGTCAGCCGCGGGCTCGCCAGAGACGGGGGACGGCGAGCGCCGTGAGGAAGCACCTGACGGCTAGGACTGAAGCGCCGCGGCCGGCGGCCGGGTGGCCCCGGTGCCGCGGACCACGCCCTCGACCCGCCGCTCGGGATCGAGCGACGCCTGCGCCACCCGCAGCACGTCCTCGGCGGTGACGGCCCGGAACGCCGCCGCCGGATCCGCCAGCTCCCCGAGGCCGGATCCGGCCACCCACGCCTCCAGGATCTCGTTCGCCACCGCGCCCCCGGACTGGCGGCTCACCTCCGCCTGGCCGGCCAGGTAGTTCACCGCCTGCCGCAGCTCGCTCGGGCTCACCGGCTCCTGGGTAAACCGGTCCAGCTCGCGCAGCATCTCCTCGCGCGCCTCGTCCTCGCGCTCGGGTGACGTGGCGATGTAGGTCACCAGCGCGCCTGCGCGTGCCTTGAGCCAGGCGGACGCCACCACCGTGTAGGCGAGCGAGCGCCGGTCGCGAAGCGCCTCGAACAAGCGGCCGCCGAGCCCGCTCGCCACCGCGGCCCAGACCTGCGCCGCCGCGCGGTCGGGGTGCCGCCGCGCGACTCCCGGGAACGCCATCGCGATGGCTGCCTGCGCCTTGTCCCGGGACACGACCCGTGCCGGCGTCTCCCCGCCGACGCCGGCCACCCAGTCGAGCATGGGCAACGGGCCGACCGTCGCCCGCGGCTCGGCGCCGGCGAACACCCCGGCCAGCAGGGCCGAGGCCTCGTCGGGGTCCACGTCGCCCACGGCGATGATCACCGGGCGGACGCCGCGCAGCGCGCGCTGGTGCCACGCCCGCGTGTCGGCCGCGGTGATGGCCGGCAGCGTGTACGGCAGCCCCGCCACGGGGAGCCCGTATCCCTCCTCGCCGAAGGCGGCCGCGAACGCGAGTTGAAATGGATAGCGGAACATGTCGTCCGCCACCTGCTGCGCCTCGGCGATCATCAGGCCGCGCTCGCGCGCCACATCGCGCTCCTCCAGCCGGGGCGAGATGTGGACCAGGTCGAGCAGCGCCGCGGCCGCCGCCAGGTGCTCCGCCAGCACCGTGGTGCCGAAGCCGAACCAGTCGGACGCGGCGACCGGGCCCAGCGTCCCGCCCAGGCGCTCGAACGCGAAGGCCAGCCCGGCGGCGTCCAGGTCGCCGGCAGCGCGCACCGCGCTCCGCACCGTGAGCGCGCCGAGTCCCGCCTGTGCCGGAGGGTCGAGCTCCAACCGCGGCACGTAGATCCCGAGGTGCACCAGCGGCACGCCGGGCTTCCGCCGAACCAGCAGGTCGGCGCCCGGGAGGCTGGTGTGGACCACGTCGGCCTCGCGCCGCGACGGGCGCACCGCGGCAGACCGCGGCGCCGGAACCGACGCGTCCGGCGCGGGCGCGACCGGCCGGAGCTCCGTGACCGCGAAGGCCCGGCCCAGAACGTCGGCGGTGAGCTCGGCGCCCTCGTCCTCGGGGAGGTAGAGCACGCCGGACACCGCGTCGGGCTGGAGGTAGCGGGCCGCGGCGGCACGGACGTCCTCGGGGCGGACGGCGGCGATCGCCTCGAACTCGCGGTCGAGGAAACCGTAGCCGTCGAGCGCCTCGGCGGCGGCGAGCGCCGAGGCGCGACCCTCCATCGACTCGAGCCGGCGGGCCCAGCGCGCGCGCAGCAGTGTGCGCGCGCGCTCCAGCTCCTCAGGCGGGGGACCGAGCAGTGCCAGCCGGGTCACCGCCGCGGCGATTGCGTCCAGCGCCTCCGGCACCCGCGCGGGCGCCAGCTCGGCCGCGACTCCGAAGAGTCCCAGCTCCGTCGGCGCGTAGTAATGCGCGGCGATCCAGGTGACCAGCCCCGGCTCCCGCAGGCCGCGGTAGAGCCAGCTGCCTCGGCCCGCGCCGAGCACCGCGGCGGCCAGGTCCAGCGCCGGCGCGTCCGGCGCGAGCGGCGGGGCGGCGCGCCACCCCAGCGACAGCTCGGCCTGGCTCACGTCGCCCCGCAGCGTGCGGGTCCGCACCTCGCGCCGGTCCGGCTCCTCGGGGGAGGGATCGACCGCGCCGCGGGCGGGCGGCCAGCCGCCGTAGGCCTCGCGCGCCAGCTCGAGCGCACGCTCCGGATCCACCGCGCCGACGATCGCCACGATGGTCCGCTCGGGCACGTAGCGGGATGTGTAGTAGCCGTGGACGTCGGCGCGGGTGAACCCCGCCAGCTGCGCCTCGTGGCCGATGCGCCAGCGCCGGATCCGGTGGCGGTCGAACATCACCTCGTGCAGGGTCTCGTACGCCACCGACGACGGCGAGTCGAGCTTGCGCTTGGCTTCCTGGATGATGACCTGGAGCTCGCGGGCCAGCTCGCCCTCGTCGATGACCGAGTGGCGCAGCGCGTCGGCCTGGATGTCGAGCGCCTCGGCGAGGTTGGCGGCGGGAAGGACGGTGAAATACGAGGTGTGATC
This sequence comes from uncultured Gemmatimonadales bacterium, assembly GCA_963815515.1. Lineage (GTDB taxonomy): Bacteria > Gemmatimonadota > Gemmatimonadetes > Gemmatimonadales > GWC2-71-9 > CAVVWJ01. The sequence goes on along the minus strand of CAWFGP010000003.1, from coordinate 435,969 downwards.
GTACGTCGTGCTGGCGTTGAGATAACCGCCCGCGCTCTTGGTCTCCCGGGCGATCGCCCCCACGCTCCGGCGCGCCGTGCCCTTGAAGAACATGTGCTCCAGCACGTGGGAGATGCCCATCCAGCGGTCGGGCTCGTCGAAGAAACCCGCCTTCACGTGCGTCACCACCGCCACCACCGGGGCGGAGCGGTCTTCCTGCACCAGCAGGGTGAGGCCGTTCGGCAGCACCTCGCGGCGGACGCCGGCCGTCCAGGGCGACGGCGACTGCTCGGGACCGCGCGCCGCCATGCGCGCTACTGCACGATCCGCAGCACGCCCGCTTCGGCGCTGCCGCGAATGAAGGCCTCCGCATCCGTGGTGGGGATGACGATGCCCGTTTCGGCCTGCCCCCGCCGCGCCAGGCTGGCCATGAAATCGGTCAGCGAGCCGGTAGCCCAGTCGCGGTCGGCCGCCTTCATCTGGAGCAGGATCTCCTCCCAGTCGCCACGGATGGCCTCCCCGGCCAGCGTGACCACGAGATGCGCGTCGGCGTGCCCGGGCTTCTTCTGCATTGCGTGCAGCTCGCTCAGGAGCGTGCCGAACAGCTCGAGCTGGTGCGGATCGCGGACGCCGCCGTCGGCCTGCTGCGCCTCGACCTCGGCGAGCAGCATGTCGATCGCGTCGGGCTCGCCGGCCACCTCGCCCAGGCGCGTAAGCCAGGGCACCAGCTCGGGGTCCTCGTCCGGCAGGCGATAGACCGTCTTCTTGAGCTCGATGTGGCGCCAGATGCCGAGCTCGTCGAAGTGGTCCTCGGGCTGGGTGCGCTCGAGCTGGTGGAGGGCCGCCTCGGTCTCGCCGCGGTCGTACAGCAGGTTGGCGAGATAGATCCGGGCCTCGCTGTACGACGCGTCGAGCTCGAGCGCCCGGCGGAGCCAGTAGAACGACCCCGCATCGTTCCCCAGCCGATGCGAGGCGTAGCCCAGGCAGGCGGCCGCGTCGGGCGAGTCGGGATGGGCGGCGGCCGCCAGATCAAAGAACCGGTGCGCGGGCGCGATGTGCCCTTCGCGGAACAGCGCGCGCCCCACCTGCAGCATGAGCTCGTGATCGTCCTGGAAGCCGAGCTGCAGGATCCGCTCGAACGCGCGCATGGCGCCGGACCGGTCGCCCAGCTTCAGCAGCGTCTCGCCCAGACCGGCCAGGCCGTCCTCGTGGTCCGGGTCGAGCCCGAGGGCCTGCTCGAAGCTCCGCCGCGCCCAGGCAAACTCCTCCCGGGCCAGATGGGCATAGGCCATCCCGATGTGCAGCTCGACGGCATGTGGGTAGAGGGTGGTGCCTTCCTTGAGGATCAGCAGCGCTTCATCGTACCGGCCTTCGTTGTAGAGTTGATGGGCTTGTTCGTCGAAGTCGTCGGAGCTGAGAAAGGCATCCGACATCGGCCGTCCTCCGCAGGTAGGTTGCTGCAAACTAGGAACTTCCGCGAACAGGAGCAAGAGAAGCGGGAGCCGAGTCGGGGTCCGGCTGGGGCTTGACGGGGGCGAACGCTCGCCCATATTACTGACCAGTCAGTTAGTAACTGCATCATTGAGGAGCCCTATGCCCGCCGACGACTCGACTCTCGCTGCCCCGCCCCGCTGGCAACGCCGCCCCGAGGCCCGCCCCGACGAGATCCTCGATGCCGCCCTCGCGGTCTTCGGCGAGTCCGGCTTCGCCCGCGCCAAGATCGACGACGTCGCCCGTCTCGCGGGCGTGAGCAAGGGCACCGTCTACCTCTATTACGACTCCAAGGAAGCGCTCTTCCGCGAGATGGTGCGCGCCAAGATCGTGGCCTGCCTCGCCGAAGGCGAGGCGCTCGTGCGCACGCACGAAGGTTCTGCGCGCGCGCTGCTCGTCGATCTCATCCGGCGCATGTACGTCCGCATGCGCGAGGAAGGAATGACGCGGATCGCCCGCGTAGTCCAGGCCGAGCTGATGTATTTCCCCGAGCTGGCCCGGTTCTACTTCGACGAGGTGATTCTGCGCGCCCGTCGCCTGATCGAGCAGGTGCTCGAGCGCGGCGCGGCCACCGGCGAGTTCCGGCCCACCCCGCACGCGTTCGCCGCGCGGGGCCTGACCTCGCTCCTGGTCCACACCGCTCACGTGCAGTGCTTCTACCACGTCTTCGATCCGCAGGCGCTCGGCGAGGAGCAGGCGCTCGACGGCCTCCTGGACCTCTATCTCCACGGCGTGCTCGCGCGCCCCGTGGAAGTGAGCTGAGGCAGACCCATGCGCTCCGCTCGCTCGCTGCTCCTCCTGTCGCTCGCCGCCACCGTGCCCGCCGCCGCCCAGCAGCCCGCGGTACCGCAGGGCCCCCTGACCCTGCTCCAGGCGATCGCGCTCGGCCGGAGTCAGGGAGTCGAGGCGGCCATCGCCCGGCTCGACGTGCGTGCGGCCGACGCCCGCGTGGGACAGCGGCGGGCCGATCTCCTGCCCACGATCAGCGGCAACGCGGCCATCACCCGCCAGACGCTCAACCTCGATGAGTTCGGGATCCCCGTCGCCAGCGGCGTCACCGATCCGTTCGAGATCTACCGGCTGCAGCTCCGCGCCTCGCAGACGATCTTCGACGCGTCCCTGATCGGCCGGCTGCGCGCCGCGCGGGACACGGCGGTCGCGGCGGGGCTCGACGCCCGGGCCACCGGCGAGATCGCGGGCGCCACCGCCGGCCTCGCCTACCTGCGCGCGCTGAGCGCGCGCGAGACCGTGCGCGCCCGCCAGGCCGACAGCACCATCGCGGCCGAGCTGCTGGGACAGGCCCGGCAGCTGGTCGACGCCGGTGTGAGCCCGGCCATCGACGCCACGCGGAGCGAGGTCAGCTTCGCCTCCGTGCGCACCCAGCTCGAGGTGGCGCGCAACGCGTCGGATCGCTCGCGCCTCGACCTGCTGCGCACGCTCGACCTGCCCTCGGGCACCCGGGTGGAGCTCGCCGATTCGCTCGGGCCCGGCCCGCTCGACATCCCGCTCGATCCCGACTCCGCCGCCGGCTTCGCGCGCGAGCACCGCACCGAGCTCGCCGCCGAGCAGGCCCGGACCCGAGCCGCGCGCCGCCAGCTCGGCGCCATCCGCGCCGAATATCTGCCGAGCCTGGGCCTGAGCGGGCAGTATCAGCAGAGCGGCCGCGAGGCCGGTGATCTCGCGGGCACCTACAACGTGCAGCTCCAGCTCACGGTGCCGATCCTGGACGGCTTCCGCCGCCAGAACCGCGTCAAGGAGCAGAGCCTCCGCGTGGATATCCAGACCATCCGCGAGCGCGACCTGGTGAACCAGGTCGAGACCGAGGCGCGCCAGTCGGTGCTCGACCTGGCCTCCTCCCAGCAGCAGGTGCGCATCGCTGAAGACCGGCTCCGGCTCGCCGAGCTGGAGTTGAGCCAGGCGCAGCAGCGTTTCCAGGCCGGCGTGGCGGGAAGCGTGGAGACGACCAATGCCCAGGGATCGGTCATCGCCGCGCGCGACGCCCTGATCCAGGCGCGCGTGAACTTCGGCACCGCCCGGGTCAGCGCCTATCGGGCCCTGGGCGTCATCGATCAAATGCACTGACCCGCGCTCCGGCGCGACGAGAACGAGAACCCGTATGACGACCGACATCGCGATGGACCTCCCCGCCGCGGCCCAGCCCGAGACCCGGAGCTGGACTCGCCGCCTGCCCATGATCATCGGGATCCTCCTGGTGATCGCCCTCGCGACCTGGGGCGTGCGGCGCTGGCTGTACAGCCGGAACCACGTGAGCAGCGACAACGCCCAGGTGGATGGTCACATCACCTCGATCGCGCCCCGGATCGCGGGGTTCATCGACCGGGTGGCGGTCGAGGAGAACCAGCACGTGAAGGTGGGCGACACGCTCGTGGTGCTCGACCGGCGCGATCTCCTCGCCCGTCTCGACCAGGCCGAGGCCGACCTGCGGAACGCCGAAGCGCTGGTGAGCGGGCGGCACGGCGCCGGCCAGGCCGTGGCCCAGCTGCAGGCCACGCGCGCCGAGGCCGCCTCGGCCGACGCGGACGTCACCGCGGCCGAGGCCACCGCCCGCCAGACCGAGGCCGACTACCAGCGCTACCGGACGCTCGCCGCCACCAAGGTGGTTTCCGCCCAGCAGCTCGACGCGGCCCAATCGGCGCGCGACGCGGCGGCGGCCAACCTCGAGGCCGCCCGCCGTCGTGCCGCCGCCGCCGGCAGCCAGATCTCCGCCTCGGGGGCCGCGCTCCGCGGCGCGGACGCCCGCCTGGCCTCGGCGGAGGCCGCGGTCGAGACCGCGCGGCTCCAGCTGAGCTATGCCACGCTCTTCGCGCCCGACGACGGCGTCATCGCCAAGCGGAGCGCGGAGCCCGGCGCGCTGGTGCAGATCGGGCAGAACCTCATGTCGATCGTGCCCGACACCAACGTGTGGGTCACGGCCAACCTGAAGGAGACCCAGCTCGCCAACGTGCGCGTGGGCGACGCGGCCGAGTTCACCGTGGACGCCTATCCCGGCGCGACCTTCCACGGCAAGGTCGAGAGCCTGAGCCCCGCCACCGGCGCCCGGTTCGCCCTGCTCCCGCCCGACAATGCCACCGGCAACTTCACCAAGGTGGTCCAGCGGGTCCCCGTCCGGATCGCGGTCGACGGCAAGGCCGACCCCGCACGTCCGCTCCGCCCGGGGATGTCGGTGGACGTGACCATCACGACCGACTGATCGGCGATCGCGATGGCCACCCTGGCGCTGCCCGCGCGCCGGCAGGCGCTCAGCCCGGAGCAGGTGTACCGCTCACGCTACCTGATCGCCTTCGCGGTGACGCTCGCGAGCATGATGGAGCTGGTGGACACCAGCATCGTGAACGTGGCGATTCCGCACATGATGGGGAATCTCGGCGCCACCCTCGAAGAGGTGGCGTGGGTGAGCACCGGATACCTCGTCGCCAACGTCATCGTGCTGCCGCTCACGAGCTGGCTCTCGGAGCGGTTCGGCCGGCGGAACTACTATACCGGCTCCATCCTGCTCTTCACCCTCGCCTCGTTCTTCTGCGGCGCCGCTCGCTCGCTCGAGGCGCTGGTGTTCTGGCGTGTCGTCCAGGGCATCGGCGGCGGCGCGCTCATCAGTACGGCGCAGGCCATCCTGTTCGACGTCTTCCCCCTGCGCGAGCGCGGCACCGCCATGGCCATCTTCGGCATGGGCGTGATGGTCGGCCCGACCCTCGGCCCCACGCTCGGCGGCTGGATCACCGACAACTACACCTGGCCCTGGATCTTCTACATCAACCTGCCGCTGGGTCTCCTCGCCGCGGCCACCACGTGGCGATCGGTCCCCGAGCCCGAGCACGCCATCCGGCAGACCCGGGTGGACTGGTTGGGGCTGGCGTTCCTCATCGTCGGGATCGGGGCGTTGCAGGTGCTGCTCGAGCGCGGCGAGCGCAAGGACTGGTTCGAGTCGCGCGAGATCGTCGTCGAGGCTATCGCGGCCGGCGTGGGGCTGGTGGCGTTCGTCTGGCACGAGCTCCGCACGTCCGACCCGATCGTCAACCTGCGTATTCTCCTGAACCGGCAGCTCGCCGCCGGCGTGGCCTTCGCCATGGTCCTGGGGTTCGCCCTCTACGCGAGCGTCTTCGCGCTGCCGGTGTTCCTGCAGAATCTGCTCGGCTACTCGGCGTGGGACACCGGACGGGTGATCCTCCCCGGCGCCATCGCGAGCGCCTTCACCATGGCCGCCATGGGCCGGCTGGGCCCCCGGATGGACGCGCGGGTGCTCGTCACCATCGGCGTGCTGCTGTTCTTCTGGTCGATGGGGCTGCACTCCCGCCTCACCACCGAGATCGGCATGCACGACCTCTTCTGGCCGATGATCCTCCGCGGCGTCGGCCTCGGCTTCATCTTCGTGCCGCTTACCGGGGCCGCGGTGGCGGACCTCCGCCCCGCCCAGATGGCGCAGGGTACCGGCCTCTTCAACCTGTCGCGCCAGCTCGGGGGCAGCTTCGGCATCGCCCTCACCGCTACGCTGCTCACCCGTTTCACCGAGCAGAGCCGGGAAGCGCTCCTCCCGCATCTCTCGCCCGCGAGCCCTGCGGCCGCGGCCTGGCTGGAGCAGGCCACGACGAGGCTGCTCACGGTCGCCGGCTCGCTCGGGGCCGCCCGGCAGCAGGCGCTCGCGCTGCTCGAGGCCACGCTCCGGCAGCAGGCCTCGATGGTGGCCTTCGAGAAGGTGTTCCTCACGATGGGCCTCACGTTCGCGGCCGCCCTGCCGCTCCTGCTGCTGTTCCGGACCGGCCGCGTGCGCGGGGGAGGCGCCGCGCACTGATACGGTCCCTCCTTCCCTCTTTCCCTCTTCCCCTCATCTTTCCCTCGTGACCTTCCAACGCAAGCTGCTCTTCGGCTTCTCCCTCATGGTGCTGCCCGCACTGCTCGTCGGCGCGGAGGCCATCCGCAGCAACGTGCTCGAGCGCCGCGCGCTCACGGCGCTGGGGGAGAGCATGGCGCGCACCCGGACCTACGCCGAGCTCGAGACCGCCATGTTCGACCAGACCGAGCTCATCTGGCGCGACCTGAGCGGCCTCGATCCCACGGCGCGCAAGGAGTTCGCGCTCACCGGGGAGGTCGTCACCTACTGGCAGAACCGCTGGCGCGCCGAGCTCAAGCCCGAGGAGACGACCCTCGCCGACGGGGTCCAGAACATTCAGCGGCAGATCGTCGCCGTGTCCGAAAGCGTCTTCGCGCTGGAGGACGCCGGACGGCGCGAGGACGGGTATCGGCTCGCGGAGCGCGAGCTCAGGGGCCGGCTCCAGCCCGCGCTCACGCAGATGAACCGGGAGATCTACCGCCGCGCCCGGGAGTCGAGCGTGCGCGGCGCGTTCGGCCGGCTGGAAGAGATCCTGGCCGCCGAGGGGCGGTCGCTCGGGGCCATCATCGCGCTCGCGCTCGCGGCCGGACTGGTGGCGAGCTGGGTCATCTCGCAGAGCCTGGCCCGCCCGATCAAGCGGCTCACCGAGGCGATGGCCGTGGTCGGCGGGGGCGACCTCGACCACCCGGTCGAGGCCACGTCACGCGACGAGGTCGGCGACCTGGCGCGCGCGCTCGCCGCCATGACCGGCCAGCTCCGCGCCTCGCGGGAGCAGCTGGTGCAGGCGGAGAAGCTCGCCTCGATCGGCGAGATGTCGGCCGCGGTGGCGCACGGGCTCCGGAATCCGCTCGCGAGCCTCCGCGCGGCCGCGCAGCTCGTGCGGCGGCACCCCGCATCGCCCGGCGCCGGCGAGCACCTCGACGCCATCATCGAGGAGGTGGATCGCCTCGACCGCCGGATCAGCCATCTGCTCAGCTTCAGCCGGCCTGCGCCCTTCCACCCGGGCTCCCAGAGCCTGCCGCGGCTGATCGACGACCTGCTCCCTGCCGTCACGACGCCGATGCGCGAGCAGCACGTCGACCTCGAGATGGCCGTGCCCGCCACGCTGCCGCCGGTGCGGGTGGATCCGATGCAGCTCGAGCAGGCCATCCTGGAGATCGTGTCGAACGCCCTCGACGCCATGCCGGATGGTGGACGCCTCCGGATCGGCGCCTTCGTCGCCAATGGCGAGGGGCCGGCCGCCGTCGTTCTCGAGGTGAGCGATACCGGAGGCGGGATCCCCGAGCGCGTGCTCGCGTCGGTCTGCGAGCCGTTCTTCACCACCCGGCAGGAAGGCACCGGGCTCGGCCTCGCGATCGCCAAGCGATATGTCGAGCAGAACGGCGGCCGCCTCGAGATCGCGAGCCGTCCGGGCGAGGGCACGACGGTCCGGCTCCGCCTCCCGGCCGAGCGCAGCGCGTGAGGCGCAGCGCGTGAGGCGCAGAGCGTGAGCGGCTCCACCGTCCTCATCGTCGACGACGAGCGCACGCTCGCCCGGGCCATCAAGGCATTCCTGACCGAGTCGGGCTACGAGGCCGAGGTGGCGGGCGACGCCGAGCAGGCGCTCGGACTGCTGGAGACCATGCGCCCCGACGTCGTCTTCACCGACGTGCGGCTTCCCGGCATGGACGGCATCGCGCTCCTCCGGCGGATCCGCGAGTTCGACGCCGCCATCCCCGTGATCATGATGACCGCCCATGGGACCATCGAGGGCGCCGTCGAGGCGGTGAAGCTCGGCGCGTTCGACTATCTCAAGAAGCCGATCGACCTCGAGGAGCTCAAGCTCCTCGCCGACCGCGCCCGGGAGCACTCCCAGCTCCGGCAGGAGCTCTCCTACTATCGTCGGCGGGACGCGGCCCGCGGGACGCCGCTGGCCGGCGTCATCGGGGAATCACCCTCCATCCGGGAAGTGCTCGACCAGGCGCGCCAGATCGCCGCGCTCGACGAAACGCCGCCGGTGCTCATCATCGGCGAGACCGGCACCGGGAAAGGGCTCGTCGCCCGCACGATCCACGGCGCGAGCCCACGGTCGGGCAAGCCGTTCATCGAGGTGAACTGCACGGCACTGCCGGCCACGCTGATGGAAGCCGAGCTCTTCGGCCACGAGCGCGGGGCGTTCACCGACGCGAAGGAATCGCGGATGGGCCTGTTCGAGGCGGCCGACGGCGGGTTCCTGTTCCTCGACGAGGTGGGCGACGTCGAGCTCTCGCTCCAGGGCAAGCTGCTCAAGGCCGTCGAGGATCGGACCGTGCGGCGCGTCGGTGGCACCCGCGACCGCCAGATCGACGTGCGGATCCTGGCCGCCACCAATCGCGACCTCGAGCGCGACGCCCAGCGCGAGACCTTCCGCCGCGACCTCTATTTCCGCCTGGCGGTGATCATCCTGCACCTGCCGCCGCTCCGGGAGCGGGGCGCCGACATCCTGCTCCTGGCCCAGCACTACCTCGAGCGGTTCAACGCCAAGTACGGGAAGGACGTGCGACAGATCGACGCGCGCGCCCGGACGCTGCTGGCCGAGTACCCGTGGCCGGGCAACGTGCGCGAGCTGAGCCATGTGATCGAGCGCGCGGTGCTCTGGAGCCGCGGGCCGATCCTGGACGTCGAGCACCTCTCGCTCGGCACGCCCGGAGCGCCGCCGGGACCTGCCGCGGCAACCGGACGGGCCACCCCGACGCCGGCTCCGGCTCGAACCGGCGCGTCCGGCCCTCCGGACGAATCGGCGCCTCAGCCGGCTGCCGCGAGCGGAGACTATCCTGCCTTTCCTCCACCAGGGATGCCGCTCGACCAGTGGGAGCGCACGCTCATCGAGCAGGCGCTCCGGGAGTGCGACGGCAACCAGACCCGCGCCGCCCAGCGGCTGGGGATCAGCCGGGACACGCTGAGGTACCGGCTCAAGAAGCATGGGATTCAGTGAGGGGCACGGGTGGGACGATGCCTTTAGGACTTGTCGCAGCCCTACGCCGTCATCCTGAGCGAAGCGAAGGAGCCATGACCTCGAGGTCATGGCTCCTTCGCTTCGCTCAGGATGACTTGCGCTTGTCGGCTGGGTGAGATCACCCAATCGGGGCGTATCCCCCAACTCCCAGCCACCAGAACCCGACCCGGCGCAATTGACGCAAGCCTAGCCCTGCAGTGGTCTTACGCAACAATCTGAGATCCCAAACATTCTGGCACACCACCTGCGTTTGAGCGGGCGTCGTCGGATCCACCAACGATCCGACTGGGTGGTAGCACCCAATCGTCAGTCCGTTCCACAACCCTCTCGGAGGACGAACCATGAAGTGGACCAAGCCCGAGGCCGAGATCGTCGCCGTTACGATGGAAGTCACCGCGTACGTCGCGACCCTGTAAGGCGAAAGACTGATCTGGGGGGCTCGCGAAAGCGGGCCCCTCAGTCGTTTCCGCCCCCTCCCAGCCCTGTCGTTCCCATGCACATCGTTCTCCTCGGTACCGCCGCCGGTGGAGGCTTTCCCCAGTGGAACTGCTGGTGCCCGTCGTGCCGCGTCGCACGCGCGGACCCGCGGCGCGCGATCCCGCGGAGCCAGTCGTCGGTAGCCGTGAGCAGCGATGGTGCACGCTGGTTCCTCCTCAACGCCTCGCCCGACGTCCATGCCCAGCTCGGCCGCCTCCACATGCCGCCACCCGCGGGGGTCCGGCACGTCCCCGTCGAGGGCATCGTCTTGACCGACGCCGAGCTCGACCACACGCTTGGAATCGTGCTCCTGCGCGAGGCTCGGCGGCTGCAGGTGGCTGCCACCGACGCGGTCCGGCGGGTCATCGAGGACGATTCGCGCCTGCTCCCCGTCACCCGCGCATTCGCCGACGTCACCGTCACCGAGCTCATACCCGACCAGCCGCTCGGGCTCTGCTATCGCGACGGCACGCCGAGCGGGCTTCGGGTGACCTGCTTCCCCGTGCCCGCGGGACCCCCGCGCTTCGCCCGCGCGGAGCGCCCGGCCCACACGGTGGGGCTCCTGCTTCGGGACGAGCACACCGGCGGCACCTGCGCCTTTGTTCCCGGCTGCGGCGATCTGGACGACGCCCTGCTCACCCGCCTGGGCGGCGCGGACCTCGTGCTGTTCGACGGCACCTTCTGGACCGACGACGAGCTGATCGGCCTGGGCATCGGCGAGCGCACGGCGCGGCAGATGGACCACCTGCCGGTCTCCGGACCCGACGGCAGCCTTGCCCGGCTCGGCCGCCTGCCGAGCCGGCACCGGGTGTACACGCACATCAACAACACCAATCCCATGCTGCTCGAGGATGCGCCCGAGCGGGCGCTGGTGGAGCAGGCCGGTCTCCGGATCGGCGTCGACGGCATGCGATTCACCCTCTGAGGCCCGACATGACGACCACGCTTGCCGCCTCGCACCTCGCCACGCCGCCCCGGCCTCCCATTCCTGTGCTCGAGCGCCCGCTCGCGCCGGCGGCGCTGGAGGAAGCCCTGCGCGCGTTCCATGGGTCGTACTACGTGCAGCATCCGTTTCACCGGCTCATGTACGAGGGCAAGCTCAGCCAGCGACAGTTCCAGGGCTGGGTGACCAATCGCCTCGCCTACCAGCGCGTCGTGCCGCGGAAGGACGCCGCGATCCTGTCCAACTGCCCCGACGCCGACGTCCGTCGGGAGTGGATCGGCCGGATCATCGACCATGACGGCACCGAGCCGGGCACCGGCGGGATCGAGCTCTGGATCCAGCTGGGCGTCGCCCTCGGGGTCCCGCGCGAGGAGATGGAGGACGAGCGGCACGTGCTGCCGGCGGTACGGCTCATCTGCGAGTCGTACGTCACGTTCTGCCGGACCAAGCCGTGGCAGGAGGCCTGTGCGTCGTCGCTCACCGAGCTCTTCGCGCCCAAGATCCACCAGCAGCGGATCGAGGCGTTCCCCCGCCACTACCCGTGGATTCCGCCCGAGGGGCTCGACTACTTCAAGAGCCGGCTGGTGCAGGCCCCGCGCGACGTGAACCACGGCCTCCGCATCGTGCGCGCCTGGGCCACGACGCCCGAGCGCCAGCAGCGGGTGTTCGAGGCCCTGGCCTTCAAGCTGGAGATGCTGTGGGCCATGATCGACACCATCCACAACGCGTACCGCGAGGAGCCGGCGTGACGCTCTCCCCCGACTCCGTGCCGCGGATCTGGCGGCTGGCCCGGCTGGACTATGACCCGGCGCGGCAGCGGCCCGTGCTCTTGTATCCCGAGGGCGCCGTGCTTCTGAACGACACCGGGCGCGAGATCCTCGAGCTGGTCGACGGCGCGCGCACCGTGGCCGAGATCGCTGCGCTTCTGCGCGAGCGCTACCAGACCGACGTCACCGCCGATGTGACCGACTATCTGTCGCACCTGGCGGAGAGGGAGCTGATCCAATGACCACCGAACGCCCGACCACCCTCCTCGCGGAGCTGACGCACCGCTGTCCGCTCCACTGCCCCTACTGCTCCAATCCGCTCGACCTGCTTCGGGCCGAGAGCGAGATCGGCACCGAGGACTGGAAGCGGGTGTTCACCCAGGCGCGGGAGCTGGGCGTGCTGCAGCTGGGCCTCTCGGGCGGCGAGCCGCTCATCCGGAAGGACCTGGAGGCGCTCGCCACGCACGCCCGGAGCCTGGGCCTCTACACTACGCTCGTGACCTCGGGGCTTGGGCTCACCCGGAAGCGCGCCGAGGCGCTGCGGACGGCGGGCCTGGAGCACATCCAGGTATCGGTGCAGGACGCGGACCCCGAAACGGCCGAGCGGATCGCCGGCGTCAGCTCGGTCAAGCAGAAGCAGGCGGCCATCGCGCTGGTGAAGGAGCTGGGGTTCGCCTTCTCGATCAACGTGGTGCTCCACCGCGCCAACCTCGACCGCATCGGCGAGATCATCGACCTTGCCGCCGGCTGGGGCGCCGACCGGCTCGAGCTCGCCAACACGCAGTACTACGGGTGGGGGCTCAAGAACCGGGCGACGCTCATGCCCAGCCGCGAGCAGGTGCTGGCGGCCAGGGAGATCGCCCAGGACCGGATGCAGCGGTACAAGGGGCAGATGCAGATCACCTTCGTGCTCCCCGACTACTTCGAGGAGCTGCCCAAGGCCTGCTACGGCGGATGGGGACGGTACTACATCGTGGTGTCGCCGGACGGCAAAGCGCTGCCCTGCCACGGCGCGTACGCGATTCCTTCGCTCGACCTCCCGAGCGTGCAGGACCACTCCATCCACTGGATCTGGCACGAGTCGTCCGCGTTTCAGGCCTTCCGCGGCGACGCGTGGATGAAGGAGCCGTGCCGGAGCTGCCCGCGGAAGGCGGTGGACTTCGGCGGCTGCCGCTGCCAGGCGCTCGCGCTCACCGGCGACGCGGCCAACGCCGACCCGGTCTGCACGCTGAGTCCCCACCGCCACCTCATCGACGAGGCGCTGCACGAGCACGCCGGGGCCGACGCGTACGTCTATCGCGACTTCGCCGTCGAGCCGCGTTGAGCGCGTCGCCGGCGATCGTCACCGCGGGGCTCGGGCGCGACTATGACGACGTCCGGGCCCTCGACGCGTTGAGCCTGGAGGTTCCGGCTGGCGCGTTGGTCGGCCTGCTGGGCCCCAACGGCGCGGGCAAGACGACCGCCATGCTCCTCCTCGCCACGCTGCTGGCACCCACCCGAGGCGACGCCACGATCTTCGGCCACGACGTCGTCCGCGAGCGCGGCGCCGTGCGGCGCCGGCTGGGCCTGGTGTTCCAGGAGACCAGCGTCGACGGCCTGCTCACGGTGGAGGAGAACCTCCGCTTTGCCGGCCGCCTCGCCGGCCTGGGCGGGCGCGAGCTCCGCGCCGCGGTTGCTGCCGCTATCGATCGGGCCGGGCTGGCCCCGAGAGCGGCGCAGCCGGCACGGCAGCTCTCGGGCGGGTGGCGGCGGCTGGTCGACATCGCCCGCGCCACGCTGCACCGGCCCGATCTGCTCATCCTGGATGAGCCCACCGTCGGCCTCGATCCCGAGCATCGCGAGCTGATCTGGACCATCCTCGGCGCCGAGCGGCGCGAGCGCGGCACCACCGTCCTCTTCTCCACGCACTACCTTGCCGAGGCCGAGCCGGCCGACCGGGTGGTCCTGCTCTCGCGCGGCCGCGCGGTGGCGGACGGGACGCCGGCCTCGCTCAGGGCGGCCGTCGGCGTGGAGGTCGCCGAGATCGAAGGGCCGGGCGCGGAGCGCCTGGCGCGGGCGATCCGCGCCCTGGGTGCCACCGCCACCGTGCTCCAGACCGACCGCGGCTTCCGCGTGGGCATCACCGGAGAGCGGGAGTCGGTCATGGAGCTGACCACCGGCGCCCCGGGCATCGAGCGGCTCGCGCTTCGACCGGCGACGCTCGAGGATGCCTACTTCGCCCACACGCGCGAGGGCGCGGCGTGAGCGCGTGGAGCGCGGTCGTCGGTATCGTCGCGCGTGACCTCGCGCGGACGACGCGACAGACGAGCCGCCTGCTGGGCGGGCTCGCGCGCCCGTTCATGTGGCTGCTGCTGGTCGGGACCGGCTACAACGCCATCGCCCGGCTGGAGGGCGGACTGCCGTACCAGGCGTTCGTGTTTCCGGGAATCGTGGTCATGGCGGCGCTCTTCGGCGCCATGCTCACCGCCATCGGGACGGTATATGACCGCGAGTTCGGCATGCTGCGCCTGATGCTGGCGAGCCCGGCCGGGGTGCCCGCGGTGCTGGCCGGGCGGGCCATCGCGGCCGCGCTGGTTGGTGTCTTTCAGGGTGGGATCGTGCTGGCCTGCGCCCCGCTGGTGGTGCAGGTCTCGCCGGGCAACCTCGGCGCCGCGGCGGGCGCGCTGGTGCTCGCGTCTACGGTGAGCGCCCTGCTGGGCCTGCTGGTGGCGGCGCGGCTCCGGTCGGTCGAGAACTTCGCGGGGGTCATCAACGTGGTGCTGTTTCCGCTGCTCTTCGTGAGCGGCGCGCTCTACCCCACGGCCGGGATGCCGGCGGCGCTCCGCCTGCTCGCGCGGGTGAACCCCGTCACCTACCAGGTCGATCTCATGCGGCACGCGTTCGGCCAGCCGACCGAGTTCGCCGCGGGCACGGACGTGCTGGTGCTCGCGGGCGCGGTGGTGGTGGCGTTCGGGCTGACGGCGCTGCTGTTCGACCCGGAGCAGCGATTCGTGCGGACGAGGCGAGCGGCGTCATCCTGAGCCCTGCGCTAGCGCTCAGGACAGGCCCCGCGAAGCGGCGCCACCCGCTCCAGCACGACATCCTGCTCCAGCCGCGACCGCAACGGCGCGCGCAGCGGGCCGCCCGCCGGCACCGACGTCTCGACCACGATGTGCCGCGTCCGCCGCAGCAGCCCGGCCGCCCCGTCCCAATCCACTTGTCCTTCTTCCACCGTCACTTGCCGCGCCGCGATGGCCGTCGTGTCGCCGCGCACGGTGGCGCGACTGACCTCGCCGCGGGAGTGGAGCGCGAGTCGTTGCACCGGCCGTCCACCCGCGAGGCTGTCGGGCAGCCGGGTGAGCTGCAGCCCGCTGCCATCGCGCCACGCCGCTCCCACCGCAAGCGCTGAGGAAGGCAGCGGCGGAAGCAGATCGTCCATGGCCGCACCGAGGTCGGACACTTCCGCCACTTCATCCGGCACGAACGGTCGGGAGCCGGCCGTGTAACGGCCCGCGGGTGAAAGCGTCCCACGGTACCGTCCGCCGAGCAGGCCGTCCGTATCGGGCTCGAGCACACCTTCCGGACTCGTCCGCGAAACCGCGAGCGAATCGTACCACGCCTCGATGGCGATTCCGGCCGGGAGCGGTGACCCGCGCAGCCGCCAGAGGCCGTCGCGTGCCAGCGATTCCCGCCGCCGCCGGAGGCCGGTTTCGGCCTCCAGGACGGCGCGGGAGCGCTCGTGGAGTGAGACGCAGCTCAACTGGTCGGGGGTGTAGCGAAACTCGGCGGGGGACTGGGCGGCGGCGGCGCTCGCGCCCGACAGGAGGCCGGCCGAAGCGAGTGCCATTCCGACGACGAGGGTTATCGCGGACGGCGGACGTCATCCCGACGGCGGGCGTCCTACGCCTCCGCCATGAACGGGTAGCGATAATCCTTGGGCGGCACGAGCGTCTCCTTGATGCTCCGCGGCGAGACCCAGCGCAACAGGTTGAGGATCGACCCTGCCTTGTCGTTGGTCCCGCTCGCCCGCGCGCCGCCGAACGGCTGCTGGCCCACGACCGCGCCGGTCGGCTTGTCGTTGACGTAGAAGTTCCCCGCCGCCTGGCGGAGCGCCCGGTCCGCTTCCAGCAGCGCGGCCCGGTCGCGCGAAAACACGGCGCCGGTGAGCGCGTAGGGGCTGGTGCGGTCCACCAGCGCCAGCGTTTCGCTCCACTTGGCCGCCGGATAGACATGGACCGTGAGCACCGGCCCGAAGATCTCCTCGCACATCGTGCGGGTGCCGGGATCCTCCGCCTGGAGCAGCGTCGGCTGCACGAAGAAGCCGACGCTGTCGTCGGTCCCTCCGCCGGCCACCACGCGCACGCCGGGCGCGCGGCGCGCCTCCTCGATGTGGTCGCGGATCCGGGAGAACGCGCGCCGGTCGATCACCGCCCCCATGAAGTTCCGGAAGTCGGCCACGTCGCCCATGCGGATGTCCTCGATCATCGCCACTACCCGGTCACGGACGGCGGGCCAGAGGGTGTCGGGGACGTAGGCCCGGGAGGCGGCGCTGCACTTCTGCCCCTGGTATTCGTAGGCCCCGCGCACCATGGCGACCGCCAGCGCCTCCGCGTCGGCGCTCGCATGGGCCACGATGAAGTCCTTGCCGCCGGTCTCGCCGACGATGCGCGGATACGTGCGGTAGTGCTCCAGGTTGTCGGCGATGGTCTTCCACAGGCTCCGGAAGACCGTCGTCGAGCCCGTGAAATGGATGCCGGCGAAATCGGGGCTCGCCAGCAGCCGGCGGCTCACCTCGATCGAATCGCCGGGGAGGAAGTTGATCACGCCCGGCGGCAGGCCCGCCTCCTCGAGCAGCCGGTAGAAATTCCAGTTGCTGAGGGCGGCGGTGTGCGACGGCTTCCACAGGACCGCGTTGCCCATGAGCGCCGGCGCCGTGGGCAGGTTGCCGCCGATGGCCGTGAAGTTGAACGGCGTGATGGCGTACACGAAGCCTTCGAGCGGCCGGTGATCCATCCGGTTCCACGCGCCGGGCGCGGAGTCGGGCTGCTCGCGGTAGATCCGCTCGGCGTAGTGGACGTTGAACCGGAGGAAGTCGATCAGCTCGCAGGCGCTGTCGATCTCCGCCTGGAAGGCTGTCTTGCTCTGGCCAAGCATGGTGGCGGCGTTGATCCGCTGCCGGGCCGTCGTCGCCAGCAGGTCCGCCGCCTTCAGGAAGACCGCGGCGCGGTCCTCGAACCGCCAGTGCCCCCAATCGAGCTGGGCCTCCACCGCCGACCGTATCGCGGCGTCGATGGTGGCGCCGTCGGCCTGGTGCAGGGTGGCGAGCACCCGCCCGTGGCAGTGGGGGGACACGACGTCGTGGGCTGACCCCGCTCCGGATCTCACGCCCGCCGACGACGGCCGGAATGTCGGCCCGCTCGGCCCCGACCGAGGCGAGCGCGCTCTTGAGCGCCGCTCGTTCGCCGCTGCCCGGAGCGTAGCCGAGGACCGGTTCGTTGTGGGGTTGGGGAATGTTCGGGAGACCGCTCATCGGTGCATCCAGGCTCGGGGGACCCGGAAATTAATCGCATTGCCGCGGGATTCGGATTGCGGCGGAATTCGGATTGCGGCGGGAAGGGCGGCCCCCCGTCATCCCGAGCGGAGCGAGGGACCTTGGTCGGAGAGCTCGGACCTTCGCCCGGCGCCCCGATCCGGGTGAGCAGGTCCGTCCCCTTCGCTAGGCTCAGGGTCGGGATGACGGGATCGTGCAGATCAGGAAGGCGGGACCGCTCAGAACTGCCCCGACCACCCCAACCCCATGCCCGTCGGCGACCCGACGATCGACGGCACTCTGACGCCGAAGATCCGCCACCGCCCCGAGGCGAGCTTGGCAGACGTGATCCCCACCAGGGCGCCCGCGGCCACGTCGCTGAGCCAGTGGCGGTTGTCGTTCACCCGCGACCAGGCAACGGCGGTGGCCATCCCGTACAGACCCACGGTGGCCCAGGGCCGGTGGATGTCGTCGGCGAGCGAGGTGGCGAGCGCGAAGGCCATGGCGGAGTGCCCCGACGGCAACGAGACCTGGCCGGAGAACGGGACGAAGCCGTCGGCGTCGAGGCTTTGTTCCGGCCGCGGGCGGCCGAACGCGTACTTCCCCGCCTGCACGGTGAGCCCGGTGAGCGCGAGCGAGGCTGCCAGGTGCCCGCCCGCCCGCGTAAGCTGTGGCCGGCCCGTGACCAACCCCGCGGCCAGCAGCCCGACGGTCACGGTGCCATACGCCTCGGGCTGGCCGAAGTGGCGCACCACCCCGGCCACGTTGTCGGCGCCGGTGCCGCTGTTGTGCCCCGCGAAGCGCCGCATCGGCTGGTCGAGCAGCATCAAGGTCGAGAGCCCGCCGACCGCCACGGCCGCGTGCCACAATCGAATGGTGTGGGGCGCGGCTGCCGTCGCCCCGGCGGGGAGGTCCGGCAGCGTGTCGAGGGTCTGTGCGGCCAGCAGAGCGGGCTCGGCGGCCGCGAGGAGTCCGAGCCACAGCAGTGAAGTGCGATACATGCCCGGACCTCCGCGTCGCTCCCGGACGTGGCACGCCGCCCTGGAGTGTGGTTACCTTCGGTCGTTCGTCGTTCGGGATCTCAGCTCAGAGGAGCAGATGAATCGTCGCTTCGGGGCCTGTCTCGCGCTGCTGGCGCTGGTCTCCTGCCGCAGCTATCAGTACAAATCTCCCATGACCAGCCAGGACGGCCTGGTGCCCCCGGACCAGTTCGCCCGCTACGGCAAGGAGCAGGCCGAGGCCGTGGCGATCGGCCGCGAGTATGGCAAAGCCGCCCAGGGGGACTCGCCCGAGGCCCTGACCAGACAGGCGGACGCCGCGATCGCCTACGCCCACACGCTGCCGGACGTCGCGACCATCAGCGCCGACCCGCTGGGCCACCGGCTCACCATCAGCTTCAAGGGCGGCTGGCGCGTGGGCGTGCCCCCGATCGAGGACGGCAAGAGCGGATCGGAGACAGTCGGAGCCGGCGCACCGGCGGCACCCCCGGCCAAGTGACGCAATATATCGACAGGGACGCCGTGACGATCCCGGACGGATGCTGCCAGGTGATCACGACGCTATCCGAGCGCGCTGCCGCGGACCGGCTCGCGGCGGTTCTGGTCGAGGAGCGTTGGGCGGCCTGTGCCCAGGTGGGGGGGCCGGTCGAGAGCACCTACTGGTGGCAGGGGAGGGTCGAGCGGGCCACGGAGTGGTACTGCCATCTGAAGACGACGCTCGCGCGGGCACCCGGTCTCTCGGCGCGGGTCCGTGAGCTCCATCCGTACGACACGCCCGAGATCATTTCGGTGCCGATCGTCGGCGGGGATCCCGAATACCTGCGGTGGATCGCGGAGTCGGTGGGCGATCCCATCGCCAGGTGACTGCCCGAGCTCGACCGCGCATGAGCTCCGGGACTTAGCGGATTCGGCCGCCGAGACGAGCCCGGACCGATTCGGACAACCCCGCGGGGGCCGGGCATGACGCCGTGAGCGCGCGGACGATCACCAGCAGGAAGGCACGGTCGCAACGGCATCGCGGATGACAGGTCGGGCAGTCGACCAGATGATGCCGCACTGCCGCGGCCTCTTCCGCCGCAAGCTCATCATCCAGATATTCCCACAGTCGGTCGATGACCTCTCGACATTCCATTCGCGTCGTCCCTCCCCAGGGCAGCGGCCGTCCGGCCGGGGGTACGCCCTGTTGAACAGTACACCTCCGCTGGAGGTTCCTCCTGCTATGAGCCCTCGCACCCGAACCGTGACCCTGCTCGTCCTCGTTGGATTCGTCGCCTTTCTGCTGTGGTCCACCCTCTCGAGCCAGCGAGTCGAGTGCGCGATCGCGGTCGAGTTCCAGGGCCGCTCCGGCTCGGCAACGGCGTCGGGCGCCTCGGAGGAGGCCGCCGCGCGGGAGGCCCAGACGGCAGCCTGCGGCCCGATCACCGGAGGCATGAATGAGGCGATCGCCTGCTCCCGGGTCCGGCCGGTGAGCCGGACCTGCCGCACCTTGTGACGGCCGCGCGCCTCCGGTTTCCGCACCCTCTGATCCTCCTCGTCGGCTGCGTTCTGGTGGCGGCCATCCTCACGTGGGTACTCCCGGCCGGCCGGTACGACCGGCGCCAGGACCCGGTAGCGCAGCGGGAGGTGGTGGTGGCCGGGACGTATCACACCGTTCCCGCCAGCCCGGTCGGCCCCTTCGATGCGCTGGTCGCCATTCCCAAAGGCATGGCCGACGCCTCGTCGATCATCTTCTACGTGTTCCTCGTCGGCGGGGCGTTCGCGGTGGTGGAGCGCACCGGCGCCCTCGCTCAGCTGGTCAACTGGCTGGCGCACCGGCTGGCCGCTCGCGGGCTCTGGGTAATTCCGATCGTGGGGTTCGCCTTCGCCTGGGGCGGGATCCTGATCCAGATGCAGGAGGAGCTGATCGCGTTCGTGCCGGTGCTGCTGCTGCTGATGCGCCGGCTGGGCTTCAACGCCCTCGTGGCGGTGGCCATCAGCCTCGGGGCGGCCGCGGTGGGCGCCTCGTTCAGCTTCATCAATCCGTTCCAGGTCGGCATCGCCCAGAAGGTGGCCGGCCTCAAGCTGGTGAGTGGCTGGGAGCTCCGCTCGGTGGCCTTGACCGTGGCCTGGCTCATCTGGATCGCGGGGACGATGCGCTTCGCGCGACGGTCTCGCGTCCCGCCCGAGGCCGCCGCGGCCACCGGGACCGCCGCCGCAGACCGCCGGCATGCGGCGATCCTCGGCATGGTGCTCCTGACCTTCGTGATCTTCGTCGTCGGCGTCACCAGGTACGGCTGGGACTTCGAGCAGCTCTCCGCATTGTTCTTCCTGATGGGCGTGGCGGCGGGGCTGACCGGCCGGCTGGGCGTGGAGGGCACCGCGGACGGCTACGTCGAGGGTTTCCGCTCCATGGCCTATGCGGCCCTCCTCATCGGATTCGCCCGCGGCATCTTCATCGTCCTCGACGAAGGGCGCATCGTGGACACGATTGTCCACGGAGCGTTCGCCCCGGTGGCGGCGTTGCCCACCACGCTCGCGGCCCTGGGCATGATGGGCGTCCAGGCCCTGGTGCACCTCCCTGTCCCCAGTACCAGCGGCCAGGCGGTCCTGACGATGCCGCTGCTGGTGCCTCTGTCGG
Organism: uncultured Gemmatimonadales bacterium; assembly: GCA_963815515.1. Lineage (GTDB taxonomy): Bacteria > Gemmatimonadota > Gemmatimonadetes > Gemmatimonadales > GWC2-71-9 > CAVVWJ01. The sequence continues at coordinate 415,368 of CAWFGP010000003.1, read as the reverse complement.
ACCTGATTGGACTCTCCCGCCAGGTGACGGTGCTGGCCTATCAGTACGGCGCCGGGCTCTGCGAGCTGCTGACGCCCACCAACGGGGCCTTGATGGCGATGCTCGCCGCGAGCGGCGTGCGCTACGAGGACTGGCTGCGATTCGTGGTGCCGGTGATTGGGGCCTTGGTGACGCTCGCAGCCATCACCATCGGGGTGGCGGTCGCGACGGGCTGGCATTGAGCCGTCATGCGGCGACGCCGGTGAGCGCCTGGAGCACCTCGAGATTCGCGACGCCAACGTGACGGCGTCGCTCCTCGCCCCGGTCGAACGCGATGACGGTCGGAATGCCGCGGATGCCGTAGCGGCCCGCGATCGCGGGATGGGCATCGGTATCAAGCTTGAGGACCAGCACGCTGCCCATCTGCCGCTTCGCGAAGTCGTCGAGCGTCGGGGCCATCATGCGGCAGGGACCGCACCAGTCGGCGTAGAAATCCACCAGCACCGGCACGGTGGTGCCGTTCACCATGCTGTCGAAGCTGGCCGCGGTCGCCTTGACCGGCCGGTCGAGGAGAATGGGCCGCTGGCAGCTCGCGCACTTCGGGCCATTCGACAGTTTCGTCAGGTCGACGCGGTTGAGGGTCGCGCAGAAGGCGCAGGCGACGACGCCGCGGGGGGACTGGTCGGACGGGCTCATGTTCCCTCCTTTCGTTTGCAGGGCGGTCTCTTGCAACCTAGGCCCTTGACCCCGTTCACACAGGAACAGCCTGGCTGGCATTACTGTTGCAATAGGTGAACGAGCATCACCCCGGAAGGTAGGCGGTCCATGAGCGAGCTCACGATTCGAGAGATGGGACAGGACGAGGATTTCTCGGCCTGGTTCTCCGAGCTACTCGAACAGGAAGACGCCACAACCGGCTCGGCGGGCGGAATGGACGAGCATTACCTCATTCTCAGCAATGAGATCGGGGACTGGATCGGGGGCCTGCGGTACTGGCTCCGGGGTGGAGTGGCCCATCTGGTGGACGTTGTGGTCCTGCCGCAGGAGCGGCACCTGGGCCACGCCCACCGGCTGATGGCGGCGTTCGAGGAGCGAGCGGCCGAGGCGGGCGGACATGTGGCCGAATTCTGGACCGACGACCAGCGGTCGGAAGGCCTCCTGGGCGCCCTGGGCTGGCGCCGCATCTTCCAGCGGGAGGACTACATCGGCCACCGCACCTGGTCCCTGATGGAGAAGCCGCTGGGCGCCGACCCCCGGTAGCCGCCGGCCTCGTTGGCGTTCGCGGGACCAGCCACTATATCTTTGGTGGCTGGTCTTTTGTCGTGCAGGGGGCAGGCTCACCGTCGTAAAAGGGAACACATGCGTACCGCCACCGAGTTGGCGCGCGAAATCGCATCGAAAATCGAAGTGCTCAAGGATCTCGAGGAGCCGGTCCGCGAGCTCATGGAGGCCCATGAGCGCAAGCGCGACCTGTGGTTCCCATCCGACATCCTGGGCCCGCAGCCCGAGACCTCCCCGGACGATTTCACCCGGACGCTGCGCGATCAGGCCAGCGGCATCCCGGATCCCATCCGGGCGGCGCTCGCGCTGAACATGCTGACCGAGGAAGGGCTGCCGCATTTCCACCGGCTCCTGGCCGTCTATCTGGGCGATGAGAGCCACTGGCGGGCCTGGAACAACCTCTGGACCGCCGAGGAAGACCGGCACGGCCAGGTGCTCCACGACTACGCGCGCGACACCCGCCTGTTCGACCAACGCAAGATCGAAGAGATGCAGTTCGAATACCTCCGCGCCGGCTTCCATCCGGAGTGGGACCGGGATCCATACCGGGTGTTCGCCTATACGACGGTGCAGGAGCGGGCGACCCAGTTCTCGCACGGCGAGACCGGCCGCATCGTGGGCGAGTACGAGCCGCGCCTGGCCGAGGTCCTGAGCCATGTCGCCAAGGACGAGGCGCGACACTACGCGTTCTACCGGAGCGTCTTCGAGCTCATCCTCGAGCGCGACCCGAACGGAGCGCTCCACTCGGCGGCCTTCATCCTCCCCGCCATCGACATGCCCGGCGTCACGATGCCCGGCTTCAAGGAGCTGGCCGAGGTGATCCGCCGGGCGGGGATCTACGGGCCGCGGGACTATCTCCGCATCGTCCAGGAGCAGATCCGCTACTGGAAGATCGAGAGCCTGCAGGGGCTCAACGAGATCGGCCGCCTGGCCCAGGAGAAGATCATGGGCATTCCGGCCAGGCTGAAGCGGATCGCCGAGATCATGGAGACCCGGAGCCGGGCCAAGACCTTCAGCTTCGAAGTCGTGTTCAACCGCGAATTCGCGATGGATTGATGGGACGGGCCGCCGCCGGAGCCGTGCTCGCGGTGCTACTGCTGGCGGCGTGCGGCGCCAAGGATGCGGCCCGTCCCGCCGCCGACGAGTCCCGCCCCACGCTGCCGCGTGACCGGCAGGACGCCGAAACGCTCGGCCGCGAGGTGTTCGACCTGGTGGACCGCGCCATCGACTACCGCGGCTCGCACCGGGGCCGTCCCGCCTCCAGCTTCCGCCAGATGGGCATCGACACGCTGACGCCCACGACCGTCCGGCGCCTGGTCAACCTCGAGCGCGAGCCGGTCGTGACCGTGGCTTTCCGCCGAACCGAGAACCGCGAGATCACCTCCTGTCGCGGCGACAGCCAGATCCTCGAGGAAGCGACCCTCAACGCCGGCGGCTTCACGCTCATGTGCACCACCAGCACTGGTGCGCAGCGGCCCATGCGCATCGGCGATTACGCCGCCCGCTGACCCGGCCTTCCATGCTCTTCGCCACGCTCGATCTGGTCGCCCGCACGCTCGTGGTCGTGGCGCTGGTCTATGCCTCGGCGGTGGCACTCACGCACTGGGCCGTTCGGAGCCGGCGCGTCACGCCGTTCGGGGCGTGGCCGCGCTTCATGCGCCGGGCGAGCGACCCCGTCCTGCTGCCGCTCGAGCGCCGGATCGTCCGGGCAGGCGGGAGCCCGCAGGACGCGCCGCTCTGGCTCCTGGGCGCCGTGGTCGCCGGAGGACTGCTGCTGCTGACCCTGGTGCACTGGCTCGCGGGGTTCGTGGCCACGCTGAGCTACCTCTCGGCCGCGGGGCCGCGGGCCTGGGCCCGCTTCCTGGTCAGCACGCTGTTCAGCGTGCTCATGATCGCCCTGTTCGTCCGGGTGGTCGCCTCCTGGTTCGGGGTCTCGCCCTACCGGCCGTGGATGCGCCTGGCCCACGCGCTGACCGACTGGCTGATCCAGCCGATCCGGCGCCTCCTCCCGCCGGTCGGCATGCTCGATTTCAGCCCCCTGGTGGCCTGGCTGGTCCTGACCGTCGTACGCAGCTTCGTGCTGTCGTACCTCTGATCGATCCGACGCCGACCGGCATCCGCCTCCGCGTGCGCGTCCAGCCACGGGCATCGCGCACCGAGGTGGCGGGCCCCTACGGCGGCAACGCGGTCCGGATCCGGCTCACGGCGCCGCCGGTCGACGGGGCCGCCAACGAAGCCCTGATCCGGTTCCTGGCCGAGCGGCTCGAGGTGCCCCGGTCGGCGGTGCGGATCGAGGTCGGGACGTCCGGCCGGTCCAAGGTCGTGGCGATCGACGGCGTCGACCCCGAGACGGCCGCCCGCCGGCTTCTCGGCTGAAGCCATGGCCAGGACGGACGCTTCGGTTTAGCTTTCGGCCGCTGGACATTGGACAATCGATTTCGTGGCGATTTGCGCTGCTTGCGGCCACGTTAAACAATCGCTAAAACGCGTCCCCTGAGGCGTTTTGGCCTTCAGGGGCTTTTTCATCCCCGGAGAGCCTGTGCCGGTCGATCACTCGCTTCCCCCCGCACCTGCCGCCACCGGCCTCACCCGGGAGGCGCGGCTCGCCCTGCTCGAGCCCCTGCTCGCCCGGCGCATTCTGGTGCTCGACGGTGCCATGGGCACCATGATCCAGACCTATGGCCTGGGCGAGAAGGACTACCGGGGCGAGCGCTTCGCGAACTGGCCGCGCGACCTCCGGGGGCACAGCGATCTCCTCACCTTGACCCAGCCCGGGATCATCGGGGCCATCCACTCGGCGTATCTCGAGGCCGGGGCCGACATCATCGAGACCAACTCGTTCACGTCGAACGCGATGTCGCTCGCGGACTACGGGATGGAAGAGCTGGTCTACGAGCTCAACCACGCCGCGGCCCGGCTGGCCCGCGACGCCGCGGACGACTGGGAGCGCCGGACGCCCGACGCGCCCCGCTTCGTGGCCGGCGTCCTCGGCCCCACCAACCGGAGCGCGTCGCTGTCGCCGGACGTGAACGACCCCGGCTTCCGGAACGTGACGTTCGACGAGCTGGTGGCCACGTACACCGAAGGCGCGCGCGGGCTGGTCGACGGCGGTGCCGACCTGATTCTGGTCGAGACCATCTTCGACACGCTCAACGCGAAGGCGGCGCTGTTCGCGCTCGAGGGGCTGTTCGAGCGGATCGGGTACCGGCTCCCGGTGATGATCTCCGGCACGATCGTGGATGCGAGCGGACGGACGCTCTCGGGGCAGACCACGGAGGCCTTCTGGAACTCCGTGGCGCACGGCCGGCCGCTGAGCGTGGGGCTCAACTGCGCGCTGGGAGCCCAGGCGCTCCGGCAATACGTGCAGGAGCTCTCTCGGGTGGCGCCGGTGTACGTGAGCGCACATCCCAACGCGGGCCTGCCGAACGAGTTCGGGCAGTACGACGAGACGCCGGAGTTCATGGCCGGCGTGCTCCGCGAGTTCGCCGAGCACGGCCTGGTCAACTTCGTCGGCGGCTGCTGCGGGACGACGCCGGCCCACATCCGGGCGATCGCCGACGCCGTGCGCGGCCTGGCGCCGCGGCAGCGTGCCCGGCCGGAGTGCGTCCTCCGGCTGAGCGGGCTCGAGCCGCTGGCCATCGGGCCGGACAGCATCTTCGCCAACATCGGCGAGCGGACCAATGTCACCGGCTCGCGCAAGTTCGCGAAGCTGATCCTCGCGGGCGACTACGAGGCAGGGCTGGAGATCGCGCGCCAGCAGGTGGAGAGCGGCGCGCAGATGATCGACATCAACATGGACGAAGGGATGCTCGACTCCCAGGCGGCGATGGTGAAATTCCTCCAGCTCATCGCCTCGGAGCCGGGGATCAGCCGCGTGCCGGTGGTGCTCGACTCGTCCAAGTGGTCGGTGATCGAGGCGGGCCTCAAGTGCGTGCAGGGCAAGGGGGTCGTGAACTCGATCAGCCTCAAGGAGGGCGAGGAGGAGTTCGTCCGGCACGCCACGCTCGTGCGGCGCTACGGCGCCGCCGTGATCGTCATGGCGTTCGACGAGCAGGGACAGGCGGACAGCGCTCAGCGGAAAGTGGACATCTGCACGCGCTGTTACCGGATCCTGACCGAGCGCGTCGGCTTCCCGCCCGAGGACATCGTCTTCGATCCGAACATCTTCGCCATCGGCACCGGGATCGAGGAGCACAACAACTACGCGGTGGACTACATCGAAGCCACTCGCCGGATCAAGGCGACGCTGCCGCACGTGCTGGTGAGCGGCGGCGTCAGCAACGTTTCGTTCTCCTTCCGCGGCAACGACCCGGTCCGCGAGGCGATCCACGCCGTGTTCCTCTACCACGCCATCGAGGCGGGGATGGACATGGGGATCGTGAACGCCGGCGGGCTCCCGATCTACTCCGACATCCCGGCCGACCTGCTCGAGCGGGTCGAGGACGTGGTGCTCAACCGCCGCGCCGACGCCACTGACCGTCTTCTCGCCGTGGCCGACCAGGTGAAGGGCCAGCTCGGCGCGCAGACCGCGGACCTGGCCTGGCGGGAGGCACCGGTCAACGAACGGCTGGCCCACGCACTGGTCGAGGGGATCGCGGACTACGTCGTCGAGGATACGGAGGAGGCCCGCCGCCTGGTCGAGCGTCCGATCCAGGTGATCGAGGGTCCGCTCATGGCCGGGATGAACATCGTCGGCGACCTGTTCGGCGCCGGGAAGATGTTCCTGCCGCAGGTGGTGAAGAGCGCGCGTGTCATGAAGAAGGCCGTCGCGCATCTCATCCCGTACATCGAGGCGGAGCGCGAGTCCTCCGAGGTGGCGCAGACCAACGGCCGCGTGCTCATGGCCACGGTGAAGGGTGACGTCCACGACATCGGCAAGAACATCGTGGGCGTCGTGCTGCAGTGCAACAACTACGAGGTCATCGACCTCGGGGTGATGGTCCCGTGCGCCAAGATCCTCGAGACGGCGCGCCGCGAGCGGGTCGACATCATCGGGCTCAGCGGGCTCATCACCCCCTCGCTCGAGGAGATGGCGTTCGTGGCGAGCGAGATGCAGCGGGAGGGGTTCACCATTCCGCTGCTCATCGGCGGTGCCACGACCTCGCGGGTCCACACCGCCGTGAAGATCGAGCCGCACTACAAGGGCCCCACCGTGCACGTGCTCGACGCCTCGCGGGCGGTGGGCGTGGCGGGCAATCTGCTGAGCGACACGCTCCGCGACGGCTTCGTCGCCGACACGCGCGAGGAGTATCGCGACGTGCGCGAGCAGCGGAGCCGCCACAAGCCGCAGGAGCGGCGGCAGTCGATCGAGGATGCCCGGCGGAACCGCCTGGCCATCGACTGGAGCGGCGTGGCGCCGCCCGTGCCCTGCTCGACCGGCCTGACGGTGCTCGACGACTACCCGCTCGAGGACCTGGTGCCGCGGATCGACTGGACCCCGTTCTTCCAGACCTGGGAGCTGTCCGGCCATTATCCGGCCATCCTGTCCGACCCGACGCTCGGCGCCGCGGCGACCAACCTGTTCCGGGACGCCCAGGCCCTGCTCGACCGGATCGTCCGGGAGCGGCTGCTCCGCGCGCGCGGTGTGCTCGGCGTCTTCCGGGCCAACAGCGTGGGCGACGACATCGAGCTCTACGCCGACGAGCAGCGGACCGAGCAGCTGGCCGTCATCCGCACGCTCCGGCAGCAGATGCTCAAGCCGCCCGGGCGGCCCAACCTCGCGCTCGCCGACTTCGTGGCGCCGCGCGCCGCGGGCGTCGCGGACTACGTCGGCGCCTTCGCGGTGACGGCGGGCCACGGGCTCGACGAGCTCGCGGCGTCGTTCGAGGCCGCGCACGACGACTACAACGCGATTCTCGCCAAGGCCCTCGCCGACCGCCTGGCCGAAGCGTTCGCCGAGCGCCTGCACGAGCGCGTGCGTCGTGAGTACTGGGGCTACGCTCCCGACGAAGCGCTCGACAATGCCGCCCTGATCCACGAGAAGTACCAGGGGATCCGGCCGGCGCCGGGCTACCCGGCCTGCCCCGACCACACCGAGAAGCGCACGCTGTTCGACCTGCTTCGGGCGGAGACCAACGCGGGCATCACCCTGACCGAGAGCTTCGCGATGCTGCCGACCGCCTCGGTCAGCGGCTGGTACTTCTGGCATCCGGAGTCCCAGTACTTCGGGGTCGGCAAGGTCGAGCGCGATCAGGTCGAGGAATACGCCCGGCGCAAGGGGATGGACGTCCCCACGATGGAGCGCTGGCTCGCCCCCAACCTGAACTACGAGCGCTAGCGTGCCCACCGTACGCGACCTCATCGCCGACAGCCGAGTCCACGTGGTGGACGGGGCCATGGGCACCGTCCTGTACGGGCGGGGCGTGTTCGTCAACGTCTGCTACGACGAGCTGAGCCTCCGGCAGCCCGATCTCGTGCGGGACATCCACCGCGAATACGTCCGGGCGGGCGCGGAGCTGCTCGAGACCAACACCTTCGGCGCCAACCCGCTCAAGCTGGCGACGTACGGCCTGGCCGGCGAGACCGAGCGCATCAACGCCGAGGCCGCCCGCCTGGCCCGCGAGGCGGCCGGCGAGCGGGCCGCGGTGCTCGGTGCGATCGGGCCCCTGGGCGTGCGGGTGGAGCCGTTCGGAGAGCTGTCGCTCGACGAGGCGCGCGCGATGTACGAGCGGCAGGCGCGGGGCCTGCTCGACGGCGGCGTACAGGGCTTCATCCTCGAGACCTTCAGCGACGTGGCCGAGCTCCGCGCCGCGTTCGAGGCCATCCGCGGGTGCAGCGATCTTCCCATCATCGCGCAGATGACGGTCGGCACCGACGGCAAGACGCATTACGGGACCGACCCGGCGGTCTTCGGGCCGGAGCTCGCCGCGATGGGCGCCGATGTCATCGGGGTCAACTGCTCCGTCGGCCCGCACGGCGTGCTCGAGGCGGTGGAGAAACTGGCGCGGGTGGTGAGCATGCCGATCTCGGCGCAGCCCAACGCCGGGCTGCCGCGCGAGGTGGGCGATCGCAAGATCTACATGGCGTCGCCCGAGTACATGGCCAGCTACGCCCGGCGCATGGTGGAGGCGGGCGCCCGGTTTGTCGGCGGCTGCTGCGGCACGACCCCCGACCACATCCGCGCCATCGTGGGCTTCGTCCAGAGCGTGTCGCCCCGGCACGTCTTCGACCTGGGCACCTTCCCGCCGCCGGCTCCGGCCGTGGCGATCGACCCCGTGCCGCTCGCCACCCGCTCGCGGCTGGGGGCCAAGCTGGCGGAGGGGCGCTTCGTCACAACGGTCGAGATCGTGCCGCCCAAGGGCGTCGACCCGGCGCCGATGTTCGCGCAGGTACGCCAGCTCAAGGCGGCGGGCGTCGACGCGGTCAACGTGCCCGACGGCCCCCGCGCGCAGAGCCGGATGGGAGCGTTGCTCTCGGCCCTGATGATCGAGCGGGAAGTGGGGCTCGAGGCGGTCGTGCACTACGCCTGCCGGGACCGGAACCTGCTCGGCATGCTCTCCGACCTGCTCGGAGCAGCGGCAGCCGGCATCCGGAACCTGCTGATCATTACCGGCGATCCACCGAAGATGGGGCCCTACCCCGAGGCCACCGCGGTCTTCGACATCGACAGTATCGGGCTCACCAACCTGGTCAGCCGGCTCAACCACGGACTCGATCCCGGCGGGAATCCCATCGGGGCGCCGACGAAATTCGTCGTCGGCGTGGGCGTCAATCCCGCCGCGCCGGATTTCGAGCGCGAGCTCAAGCGCTTCGCCTACAAGGTCGAGGCCGGCGCGGAGTACGCCATCACCCAGCCGGTCTTCGACCTGGAACAGCTCGACCGGTTCCTGGCCCGGGTGGAGGGCTTCCGGATTCCGATCGTGGCGGGGATCTGGCCGCTGATCTCGCTCCGGAACGCCGAATTCCTGGCCAACGAGGTGCCCGGCGTCTCGGTGCCGGACGCGATCGTCGAGCGGATGCGGGTGGCGAGCGCGGGCGGGAAGGAAGAGGCGCTGGCGGAGGGCGTGCGGATCTCGCGCGAAATGCTCGCTGCCGTGGCGGACCGGGTGCAGGGCGTGCAGGTGTCGGCGCCCCTCGGCCGGGTACCGGTGGCGCTCGAGGTGCTCGAGGCGGTGCCGATTGAACCGGCCGTCGGTCGGGGATATACTCCCCCCACCTGAGGTACGCTGCCGCCCATCCCCGGAGCCCGAGCCCCTGATGCAGGACCTCCGCAGCGCCCCGCCCGCCCTGACGTCGTTGAGCGAAGAGGAAAACATGTTCCGCGACGCGGTCCGGGAGTTCGCCGTGACCGAGGTGGCGCCGCATGTCTCGGCGATGGACGAAGCGGCGCAGTTCCGCGCGGACCTGATCCCCAAGTTCTTCGAGCTCGGATTGATGGGCATCGAAGTGCCGGAGCAGTTCGGCGGGGCCGGCGGGAGCATCTTCATGTCCGTACTCGCCATCGAGGAGCTGGCGCGGGTGGATGCGTCCGCCGCCATCTACGTCGACGTCCACAACACCCTGGTGAACAACGCGTTCCTTCGATGGGGGAACGACGAGCAGCAGCGCCGCTATTTCCCGCGCCTGACCACCGACCTGCTCGGCGCGTTCGCGCTCTCGGAGCCGGGGAGCGGCAGCGACGCCTTCGCGCTGGCGACGCACGCCCAGCGCATGGCCGATGGCTGGGAGCTGACCGGCCGGAAGTTCTGGATCACCAACGGCGCCGAAGCCGGGGTGTTCATCGTCTTCGCCAACGTCGACCCCTCGAAAGGTTACAAGGGGATCACGGCGTTCATCGTGGAGCGCGGGTTCCCCGGCTTCTCGGTCGGCAAGAAGGAGAACAAGCTGGGCATTCGCGCGTCCAGTACGACCGAGCTGATCCTCGAGCAGTGCCGGGTGCCGGAGGCCAATGTGCTCGGGCCGATCGGCCAAGGCTACAAGATCGCGATCGAGACGCTCAACGAGGGCCGGATCGGGATCGGAGCGCAGATGATCGGCATCGGCACGGGCGCGCTCGAGGCGGCCACCGCGTACGTGAAGGAGCGCCGCCAGTTCGGCAAGGCGATCGCGGACTTCCAGGGGGTCCAGTTCCAGCTGGCCCAGATGGCCACCGACCTCGAGGCGGCGCGGCTCATGGTGTACAACACGGCGCGTCTCAAGGACGCGGGGCTGCCGTTCGCCCAACAGGCGGCGATGGCCAAGCTGTTCAGCTCCCAGGTGGCGGATCGCACGACGTCGAACTGCCTCGAGCTGTTCGGGGGGTACGGGTACTCCAAGGAATATCCGGCGGAGAAGTACTACCGCGACGCCAAGATCGGGACGATCTACGAGGGGACGAGCAACATGCAGTTGCAGACGATCGCGAAGGGGCTGCTCAAGTAGCGGCGGGGTAGGCCCGGTCGTTGGTCGTCATCCGGGCGCAGCGAGGGACCTTGTTCGGATTGGCTCGAGCCATTCCCAAGCAAGGTCCTTCGCTCCCTGGGCGCCGCTCAGGATGACGGACGACACGCCGGCCCAAGCCCCGCCCGTGGCTCGGCTGCTACGTTTTCGTTGGTCGGCTGCGCCGGGCGGGCTTCATGCTCGGCGAGGATCGTGGCAGCGGCCACCCGAACCGGGCCCGGGATTTGCACTTCGGCTAGGGAGCCGGCCAGAACTGCCGCCCGTTGGAATCCGCCCGGGCTTACCGTACGTAAATTGATGATGAGCAGAGGTTTATGCTCTTGACACACGCGACGCAGCCTCGCCATACTTTCGGCCGCTGGCAGACTGGACCCTCCTCATTGCCTGGTAACGCCGTGCCCTTCTTGTCGTTCCGCCGCCATCTCGCGCTCCTGCTGGTGACGGCCTGTCTCCCGATCTGCTCCGCGCCCCTCCAGGCGCAAACCGAGGGGCAGTGGCTCACCGAGCGTCTGGACGCCTGGTACCAGCGGTCGCTCCGCTCGGCCCCCGGAGAGTGGGGGATCGCCGTGGCCGATCAGTCCGGCCGGGTGGTCTGGAGCGTCAGTCCCGATCTGCCGCTGATGCCGGCGTCCACGGTCAAACTGTTCACTACCGGCTATGCCCGGAGCGTGCTGGGTGGCACCGCACGCCGGCCCACGCGGGTGGTCGGGGTCGGATCGGTAGAGCCGGCGACCGGCGAGTGGGTCGGCAGCTGGGCCATCGAGATGAACGGCGACCCGTCGCTCGAGCGCGCCGAGGGCTCGGGGCCGACCCTGTACGACCTGGCGCTGCAGCTCGCCAGCAGCGGCATCCGGAAGCTCACGGGCCCGCTCCAGCTCCAGAGCTCGAACGGTCCCGCCAACGCGGTCTATCCCGCCGCCTGGTCTTCCCGGCACCAGGGCCGGATCTTCGCCCCGCTCGTGGGGCCGCTCACCCTGCACGAGAACATCGTCTGGATCACCGTTCAGCCGGGCAAGCGTGCCGGCCAGCGGGTTCGGGTCATCGAGACGGCCCCGGACGGCATCGGCTCGATGGTCCGGGTCACGGCCACCACCCGTTCAGGCCGGCGCTCGCGCCTCGCGCTCCGATCGCGGGCCGATGGCGGGTGGGTCGTCACCGGGACCATCGGCGTTCGCGCGGCACCCCGCCGGCTCACGGCCGTGACGCGCGACCCGCGGGCGGTACTGAGCGCCGTATGGGGCAGCGCGCTCAAGCGCGCTGGCATCGCCTGGAATCCGTCGCCCTTCATCGGCGCGCCCCCGGCGGGTGGACCGCAGATCCTGGCCGAGGTGTCCTCGCCGTCGCTCGATTCGCTCGCCAGCGAGATCAACCGCCGGAGCCTCAACCTCGGCGCCGAGCTGCTGCTCCAGTGGGCCGGCGGGCGGGACCGCGCACCGGCGCTGCTCACCGACCACGTCCGGCAGGTGGTGGGCTCCACCGACGGGGTCTACCTCGTCGACGGCAGCGGGCTCTCCTACGAGGACCGGGTCACGCCCCACACCTTCGTCACCTATCTCGCGAAGTTTCCCATGACCCCGGCCGGCCGGAATTTCCCCATGCTGCTGCCGGCCAATGGTACGGGGACCCTGCACCGTCTCAACAGCGGTTTTCCCGGCGTCGGCGTGGTGCGGGCCAAGACCGGCACGCTCGGCCGGGTATCGACCGTCGTGGGGTACCTGGGACGCCCGGAAGGCACGCTGCTGGTGGCACTGATGTACAACGGCGGCCGGCCCTGGGCGGCGCGGCAGGCGCAGTGGAAGCTGTTCCGTGAGCTCGGCGCCAACGGGGTCGTGATCCCCACGGACACGCTGCCCGAGCCGCCCGTCCAACTCGGCGGCGAGGTGACGGGAACGCCCGCCTGGTGGACCGCCGGGGCGGCGGAGAGTGACTCGCTGGCAAACGACCCGTCGGACAGCTTGCCCGCGGCCGAGCCGGTGGCCGCACGAGCGTCCGTGGCCGTTCCGGCGCCGGCAGCCGGCCGGGCCGACTCGGTTGTGGGGGCGCGCTAACGGGCGCGTACGAGTCACCCTGAGCAACGCGAAGGGGGCAGGCCTCGAGGCCTGCCCCCTTCGCGTTGCTCAGGGTGACTCGGCTGCAGGTTCCGGGCTGGCTGGATACCGAGCCACGGTGCCTGCTCCTGCCCTGGTGCGACTCGTGCGCCGTTCCCGCTAAAACGTCACGTGCGCCAGCGTCACGCCCTTCGGCTCGTCCGACCGATTCGCCATCGGCTCCATGGTCAGCGCCGCGCCCATCACCGGAGCGGCCACGCCGGGCATTGGGAGCGTCATGAAGGCCGGCCGCCGCATGTCGGCGTTCACCTCGACCGACCGTACCATGCCGGTCTCGGTGATGAACCAGAACTGATACTTGCTTCCCGAGGGCGCCGGCGGCAGTCCGTGCACGATGACGCCCCAGCGGTGCGAGCCGGCGTCCTGAAAGATCAGCAGGCCGCCCTGCTCGTGGCCGTTCATCGAGATCTGCGTCTGCAGCACCATGTTGGCGCGGCGCAGGACCGACAGGGTGTCCTCCAGCGCCGCCAGCCGGCTCTCCCGCGACGCGAGAAGCTCGCGCAGCTCGCGACCATCGCGCCGCGCGCTCACCGACGCACCCAGCGACACCAGCACCAGGCTGGCCGCCACCGCCAGCGGGAGGCGCCGCCTCCACCGGCTCGGCCGGTCGAGGATCTCGGCCGCGATCTGTCGGGCGAAGCCCGGCGGCGGGGCGACCGGAGCGACACCCATCGGGAGCCAGCCCAGCTCGCCCTCCAGCCGGGCCACCTCGCGGGTGCACTCGTCGCACCGGATCAGGTGGTCACGGAACGTGCGCTCTTCGGCGGGATCCAGGCTCCGGGCGACGAAGGCGGTGCGGTTCTCGACGTACCAGGCGTGCGCGGTCATGCGACCCAGTCCTTGATCGGCGCCAGGGACGTGCGGAGCTTGTCGAACGCGAGCCGGAGCCGGGTCTTCACCGTACCGATCGGAATCGCGAGCTCCTTCGCGATCTCGGAGTGAGTGAAGCCTCGAAAGTACGCCAGGCGCACCGCCTCCCGCTGGTCCGGCGGCAGCGCGTCGAGCGCCGCATGCACCGACTGGTGCACGTGCCAACCCGGCTGCGCCGCCTCGTCCACCTCCACCGCGCGGACCCGGTCGGGCGGCAGCTCACCGTAGGCCTCGGCGCGGGCCAGCTTGAGCTTGAACCGGCGGCGGCGGCGGAGCCGGTCGATCGCGCGATTGCGCGCGATGCGCAACAGCCACGGCATCAGCGCGTCGTGCTCGTCGCCCAGACTGTCGATCCGGTCCCAGGCGGCGGCGAACACCTCGAGGACCACCTCTCTGGCCTCATCCGGGTCGCTCAGCATTCCCTGCGTCACACCCAGCAGCCAGGGACTCGCGACCTCGATGAGCTCGACCAGCGCCTGCTCATCGCGCGACACGAGGCGGCGGCGGAGGGAGGCCTCGCCGGCGAGGGCGAGCGGGCGCCGGCCGCCCGGGCCTGGATCGGACGGGCCGGGATTTCCCGCGCGTGGCGGATCGGGTCGCGGCATGTCGCTACTTATGCATCATTCCGTCGCCGGGCGCCAGCACCGCGGTGCCGGGGGCGACAAGAGTGTCCTTACCCACGGTGTCCGCATACCGAGCCCCTGCTTGCCAGGTGAGGAGACGGCGGCGGAATGCTCCGTCAACCAGGAGACGCTGCTGGCCGCGATCCGGTTCCCCGTTTGAGGGCCTGAGCCGCACATCGACCTCGATCTGCATGAGGAAGGGGGCATACCGCGAGGCATGCCCCCTTCCTCACGCGCGAGCTCGGCAGGTCGCCCGTCAGGTCCGGCGGCCGCTCGTTGCCAGCAGGACCAGTCCGCCGACGATGGCGAGCGCCCCGAGCAGCGGCGGGACCGGGAGAGACTCCTTCTTGTCGGCGCTGGCCTGAATCGGGCCGAGGTCGATCACCTTCTCCTTGTGCGTGAAGGAGAAGCCACCGAACGCGAGGCCGGCGATGCCGACGATGATCAGCAGCAGGCCGACGATCACCGCCGGCTTCATACGACTTTCCTGCCCTGGAGCACCTGAATCACGGCGACGGCGAGGGCGACGACCAGCAGCAGGTGAACGAAGCCACCCATGGTGTAGGACGACACGATGCCCAGGAGCCACAGCACCAGCAGGATGACGAAGATCGTCCAGAGCATGAGATCCTCCATCGGATTGGGCCTGAATTCGGAGTGCCGCCGGCCGCCACGAGCCCGACGTTCGCAACACTACCAGTCGAGCGCCTGTGGCACCGTGAGCATGGTCACCCGCGCGCACACTTCGTTGCCAGCGGCGCTCGCGTTTCAGACGCGTGACGGCGGTCACGGCAGCGCCCCTCCAGCCACCGCAATTTCTTGCAGCCCAAGGCGATAGAGGCGGGTTGTCAGGTCCCACATCGCGCGATATTGTTGGGTGCCTTTTTTGATGCGATAGACTGCGGCACCGTCCCCATCTCCTCGCGGCGCCGTCCGATCTCCTCTCAAGAAACGCGCGTGGCTCGCACGTGTGTGCCCTCTTCACCTCTCAGGAGAATGATCGTATGAAGAGAACTGCCGTTCAGCTTCTGCTGGCAGGAGCCCTGGTGCTGACCGCCTGCCAGGAGAACTCCACGCCGACCGCGCAGAATCAGGATACGCCGTCCTTCGCCAGGAAAGCCACCGCGCTCACCGGAACACCGGCACAGCGTGCGGCCCAGCTGGCGGAACGGGTCAACGCGCGGCTGGCGGCTTCGGGCAGCACAGTCCGATTGGACGATGCCTACTTCTTCACTACCGGGCCCGGCACCGACGACTTTCGCCGCCTGCGGACCGGCTCGCGCTGGGTCAACCCGCGCAGCGTGACCTATTCGGTCGACGAGTCGGACATGGTGAAGTACACCGGGCTCGGCAATCCGTTCACGGACGCCGACGTCCTGGCCGCGCTCCTCGCCGCCCACGAGACCTATAACGGCATTCGGAACCTGGTGCTCCACTCCACCCGGGTGCCCGACAACGGCGCGAACAACGACATCCTCGACGGCATCGTTCGGAACACCGCGGGCGAATGCGTCGACGTCGTCGATGTGACGGCGGCCACGCTGATCGACTATGATCCCGCCACCGGGAACATCAATTTCAACCCGGTCGCCGACAACCTGTTCGGCGGCTGGCTCGCGCCCGAATACTTCGAGGACTGCCTGGGCAGTGCGAACATCATCGGCGTGACCTGGACATTCTCGGACGTGGACGGCGCCCTGGGCGACGGGCTCGACGGCTACCGCGACCGCGTCTACACCGAGCAGTTCTACAACACCGTGTTCGACTGGAACGTCACCGGCTCCACGTTCCTCGGCGACATCTTCGACGTCCAGTCCATCGTGGTCCACGAGGTGGGCCACACCCACGGTCTCGGCCACTTCGGCGGGCCGAACGTCAACGAGCCGTTCAAGCTGCAGCCGAACGGCAAGGTGTTCGATCCCGAGGCCGTGATGAACCCGTTCTACCTCGGCGGCGAGAAGCGCCACCTCTTCCCCACCGACCTCGCCGGTCTGAAGACGATGTACGCCAACAAGTCACTCCGGTAGGATCGACGACCGCAGGTCGAGGCCCATCCCTCTCGGAGCGGATGGGTCTCGGCGCGTTCGGCTGCTGGACGCCTCTCCGCCGCACCCGTAGCTTGGATCAGCCACCCCGCTTCGTTCCCGACGCCTGAAGGATCACGCATGGCCACGCAGTCGCCGCCGGTTCCATCCGACGCCCCGACCTTTCACCCGTTCGTTCCACCCAGCCAATCACCCGCCGAGCTCACGGTCCGCGCCGTGATCCTCGGCGCGCTGCTGGGCCTCGTGTTCGCCGCCTCCAGCGTGTACCTCGCGCTCAAGATCGGTCTCACCGTCTCGGCCTCGATCCCGATCGCCGTGCTCTCGGTGGCGTTCTTCCGGACGCTGGGCCGCTCGACGATCCTCGAGAACAACATCGTGCAGACCACCGGCTCCGCCGGCGAGTCGATCGCCGCGGGCATCGTCTTCACGCTGCCGGCGATCCTGCTGATGGGCTACGACCTGAGCGTCGGCAAGGTGGCGATCGTGGCGGTGGTGGGCGGCGTGATGGGCATCCTGCTCATGATCCCGCTCCGGCGCGCGCTCATCGTGAAGGAGCATGGCCGTCTCACCTACCCCGAGGGCACCGCCTGCGCCGAGGTGCTGGTCGCGGGCGAGAAGGGCGGTCTCCAGGCCCGCCGCCTGTTCCAGGCCTTCGGCATCGCCTTCGCCTACAAGTTCCTGATGTCGGGGCTCAAGGCCTGGAAGGAGTACCCGGGCTGGGTGTCGACCGGCTACAAGGGCGCGTCGATCTCCGCGGAGGTCTCGCCCGAGCTGCTGGGGGTGGGCTACATCATCGGGCCGCGCATCGCGGGCTATCTCTTCGCCGGCGGCTGCCTCGCCTACCTCGTGCTGATCCCGGCCATCAAGCTGTTCGGCAGCGGCCTCACCTCGCCGATCTTCGCCGAGACCAAGCTGATCGCCGACATGAGCCCGGGCGAGGTTCGCGCCAACTTCGTGTTCTACATCGGCGCCGGCGCGGTGGCCTCGGCCGGGATCATCGCCCTGCTCCGCTCCCTGCCGACCATCCTCGGGGCGTTCCGCTCCGGCTTCCAGGACCTGCGCGGGAGCATGGGCGACACCGTCACCCGGCTCCGGACCGACCTCGACCTGCCGGTCTGGGTCACGCTGGTGGGCGCGGTGGCGCTGGCGCTCCTGCTCACCATGTTGCCGCAGCTCGCGGTCAACCTGCTCGGGGCCGTGCTCATCGTGGTGTTCGGCTTCTTCTTCGTGGTCGTGTCGTCGCGCATCACCGGCGAGATCGGCGTCAGCGCCAACCCGGTGTCGGGGATGACGATCGCCGCGCTGATCGGGACGACGGCCATCTTCCTGCTGATCGGCTGGACCGGCGTGGACCATCGGGTCGGGGCGATCTCGATCGCGGGCGTGATCGCCGTGGCGGCGAGCAACGCCGGCGCCACCAGCCAGGACCTCAAGACCGGCTTCCTGGTCGGTGCGACGCCGCGGCGGCAGCAGATCGGCATCATCATCGGCGCCGTGACCTCCGCGCTCGCGGTCGGCTGGACGCTCACGCTGCTCAACACCACGTACACGACCATCGTCCCCGAGCACCATCCCGGCGTCACGTTGGCGGCCGCGGCGCCCGGGGCGGAGACGCGGTCGGTCACCACCCTCGGCGAGCGGATGCAGCACGATGGGCGGGAGTGGGAGGTGGTGCGGGTCAATCTGCCGACGGAAGGCATTCAGCCCGGGAAGTACCTCATCGATCCCGCGTCGCGGGAGGTGGCGTACCTCGTGGACCCCGGGATCGGCGGGCGGATCCGGGAGATCGACGGCCGGCCGGTCACCAAGCTCGACTCGCCCAAGGCGACCATCATGGCACTGGTCACCGACGGCATCCTGACCCAGAAGCTGCCATGGGGCCTGGTGCTGATCGGAGTCTTCCTCACGCTGGCCATCGAGCTCATGGGGCTGCAGTCGCTGCCGATTGCCGTGGGCGTGTATCTGCCGATCTCGACCTCGTCGGCGATGTTCGCGGGCGGCGTGGTCCGCTGGCTGGTGGAGCGGCGGGCGCGCGGCGCGGAGCGGTCGATCGCCGAGGTCGAGTCGGGGCCGGGCGTACTGTTCTCGAGCGGGCTCATCGCCGGCGGCGCGCTGGCCGGCGTGGCGATCGCCGGCGTGGCGGCGGCGCTGGTCCGCCGGGCCGATGCCGCGCAGGTTCCCGCGGCCGACTACCTGGCGCATGTCGCCGGCCTGGAGTCGGCACTGGGCGCCGCCGCCGGGAACGACCTGGTGGCGTTGGCGGCCTTCGCGCTGTTGGCAGGGGCGCTCTACCGGGTGGCGGGGCGCTGACGGCATGCCGCCGGCCGCTGCCATCTCGCCTTCGATCGAGCCCGCATCATTCACGGGGCGCTGGTGCTCGGGATCCTCATGTTCGGGGCAGCGGCTTCGCCATCCGCGACCGCTCCGTCCCTTCGGAGGCGCTGCCCGACCGGCGCATTCTGTACGTGGCGCTCGCGCTGGTGAGCGCCATCATGTTCGGGGCTGCCGCCTTCAGTACGGTCGACTGCCGGCGCCGACACGCGGCGCTTCGGAAGACGACTGGTGGAACGCGAACCTCGGCCGGGTGCTGGTGAGCTGGTGCCTGGTCGAGGCCCCGACCGTGTTGGGACTCGTCGTCTTCACGCTCACCCATGATTTCCGAACGCTCCTTGCCCCGTTCATCGGCCTGCTGCTCTTCGCCAACTACCATCCCCGCCGCCTGCCCGAGCGCTGATGCGGGTCGTGACGCTCCTGCCGGGGGCCACCGAGATCGTCGCGGCCCTCGGCGGGGCCGGGTCCCTGGTCGCCATTTCCCACGAGTGCGACTACCCCGCGGCGGTGCAGCACCTGCCGCGCATCACCTCCACGCCGATCGATCCCAACCTCCCCGGCGCAGCCATCGACGCCGAAGTCCGCCGGCTTCGGGGCGCGGGCCGGACCGTGATAGCGGTGGAGGCCGACACGCTGCGGCGACTCGCGCCCGACCTGGTCATCACCCAGGACCTCTGCGAGGTGTGCGCCGTATCGGACGGCGCCGTGCACCGCCTGGCGGCGGCGCTCGACCCACCGCCACAGGTGCTCTCGCTCACGGGACGAACCGTCGAGGGCGTCATGGCCGATATCCGCGCCGTGGCGCGGGCGCTCGACCTCGACGCCGAGGGCGACGAGCTGACCGCCGGCCTCCGGAGCCGGCTGACACGGCTCCGCCGCGGGGCGCCGCCGGCGCCGTGCCGCATGCTCTGCGTCGAATGGCTGGCGCCGCTGTACCTCGCCGGCCACTGGGTGCCGGACCTGGTGGCGGCGGCCGGCGGCCGCGACGTGGGGGCCGCGGCCGGCGCGCATTCGGCGGTCAGCTCGTGGGATGCCGCGACCGAGCTCCGACCCGACCTGATCGCGGTGATGCTGTGCGGGTTCGGGCTCCCGCGGGCGCAGAGCGAGCTCGACGCGCTGCACGACGCAGCGGCCGATCGGCTGCTCCGATCCGCGCCCGTGTGGGTGCTCGACGGAAACGCGTACACGTCCCGCCCGGGGCCGCGGATCGTCGACGGGGCGGAGCGGCTGCAGGCGGCGATGCGCGGAGAGGCCAGGCCGGGCCTCGCGCCGTGGAGGCCAGCCCGGTGAGCATGGTGATCGTCCCGGTGGGAAATGAGCAGATGCTCCGCGAGGTCCGCGCCCTGTTCGAGGAGTACGCCCGCTCGCTCGGCGTCGACCTGGGCTTCCAGGGCTTCGCGGAAGAGCTGGCCGGGCTGCCCGGAGCGTACGCCCCTCCCGAGGGGCGGTTGCTGCTCGCGCGGGACGGTGTGATGCCGGCCGGCTGCGTCGCGGTTCGCCCGCTCGAGCCTGAGGTCTGCGAGATGAAGCGGCTCTACGTCGGTCCGGCCTTCCGGGGGTCGGGCCTGGGGCGCCGGCTGGCCGAAGCCGCGGTGCGCGAGGCGGCAGCGGCGGGATACCGCCGCATGCGGCTCGATACCCTCCCGGCCATGGCGCCGGCCAGGGCGCTCTATCGCGCGCTGGGCTTCCGGCCGATCCCGGCCTACCGCCACAACCCCGTGCCCGGCGCGGAATTCCTGGAGCTGGATCTGCTGCCCTCCCGGGGGTAGACATCCGGACGCGTGGCCGCGACCTTTGGCGGTCCCTCCACCCACAATCGAGTCATGACGCCCGAATCGCTCGCCTTTCTCAAGACGCTGCTCGACACTCCCGGCCCCTCGGCCTTCGAGGCCGCCCCCGCTCGCGTGTGGCGCGCCGAGGCCCAGCGGTTTGCCGGCAGCGTGCGGGCCGACGTGGCCGGCAACTCGTTCGCCACGCTCGATGGCGACGGGCGGCCAAGGGTCATGTTCGCCGGGCACATCGACGAGATCGGTGTGATGGTGAGCCACATCGACGACGACGGCTTCGTCAGCTTCGATACCATCGGTGGCTGGGATTCCCAGGTCTTCGTGGGCCAGCGGGTGCGGCTGCTGGGCCGCCAGGGACCGGTGCTCGGAGTAGTGGGGAAGAAGGCCATCCACATCATGGACAAGGACGACCGGGAGAAGGCCTCCAAGGTCGAGGATCTCTGGATCGACGTCGGCGCCGCCAACCGTGCCGAGGCCGAGCGGCAGCTCCGGATCGGCGACCCGGGCGTGCTCGCCGCCGGGGTGCTCGAATTTCCCAACGGGCGGCTGGTGAGCCGGTGCATCGACAACCGCATCGGCGCCTTCGTGGTGCTCGAGGCGCTGCGGCTGCTGGCTGCGGACCGGCCCCGGGCCGCGGCGTCGGTCACCGCCGTGGCGACCACGCGCGAGGAGATCGCGGCCACCGGCGGCGGTGCGCGCTCGTCGGCGGCGATGCTCGAGCCGGACGTGGCCATCGTCATCGACGTGACCCACGCGACCGACTACCCGGGCATCGACAAGCGGCGGCACGGCGACTACCACCTGGGCGGCGGCCCCGTGCTCTCGCGAGGCGCGTCGGTGAGCGAGCTGGTGTTCGAGCGCCTGGCCGAGGCGGCGGAGGCGGAGCAGATCCCCTACGCCATCGAGGCCGCCTCGCGGGACACGCACACCGACGCCGAGGCCATCTTCAACGCCCACCGGGGTGTGGCGACGGCCCTGGTGTCCGTCCCCAACCGGTACATGCACAGCCCCAACGAGATGATCGCGCTCGAGGATCTGGACCGGACGGCCCGCCTGCTCGCCGCCTTCGTGCGCCGGCTCTCTCCCGACACCGACTTCGTGCCGCGCTGAGCGGCGTGGTAACTTTCGACCGTATGACCGCACGATCCCTTTCTGTCGCGCTCACCCTCCTGGCCCTGGGCGCCGTCCCCGCGGTGAGCGCCCAGCAGATGGGCACCGCCCAGCGGGAAACGCCGCGCCCGTTGACGCCGCCCGTGCTTCCGCTCGACGACATCAGGTTTCTGAGCGACGACCGGCTGGGTGGCCGGCTCACCGGCAGCCCGGGGGCCGACACAGCGGCGGCTTACCTCGCCCGCCGGTTCGAGGCGGTCGGGCTCCAGCCCGCGGCCGGCGGCTGGTTCCAGACGTTCACCATCGCGCGTGATGCGCCGGTGGCCCAGCACGCGCACGTGGCGGGGCTCAAGGGCAGCAACGTGATCGGCCTCCTGCCCGGCCGCGATCCGGTCCTCCGAAACGAGGCGATCATCGTCGGCGCCCATTACGACCACCTCGGGCTGGGCGGGTTCGGGAGCCTCGACCCGGACAGCACCGGCAAGGTGCACAACGGCGCGGACGACAACGCCTCGGGCGCGGCGATGCTGATCCACATCGCCGCGCGGCTGGCGGCTGCCCCTCCGGCCAGGACGGTCATCTTCATCGCGTTCAGCGGCGAGGAGCTCGGCCTCCTCGGCTCGGGGTACTACGTCAAGCAGCCGATCTACCCGCTCTCCACCACGCTGGCGATGATCAACCTCGACATGGTCGGCCGGCTCCGGCAGAAGCGGCTCATCGTCTACGGATCGCAGACCGCCAAGGAGTTCCCCGCCCTGCTCGACTCGCTCAACTGGCACGCGGGGCTCGATCTGCACGCCCAGGGCGACGGCTACGGGCCGAGCGACCAGAGCTCGTTCTACGCCGCCGGCCGGCCCGTGCTGCACTTCTTCACCGACCTGCACGAGGATTACCATCGCACCACCGACGACTGGGAGAAGATCAACGTCGAGGGGTTCGGGCAGGTGGCGAGCTTCGTCACCGGAGTCGTGACCGCGCTGGCCAACCGGCCGGGGCCGCTCACGCCGGTCGCGGCCGCGACGCGCCCGCCGGCCAGCGGCGATGCCCCCGGCCCGGAGCATGCGAGCCAGGGCTACGGAGCGTACCTGGGCACCGTGCCCGACATGACCGACAGTCCCGGCGGCGTGCGCCTGCTCGGAGTGCGGGCCGGGAGCCCGGCCGAGAAGGCCGGGCTCCGCGGCGACGACATCATTACGAGGATCGGCGACATGAACGTGCCCGACCTGCAGGCGATGACCGACGCGCTCCGGAGCCATCAGCCGGGGGACACGGTCGAGATCACCGTAAAGCGGGGCCGCGACGTAACCACGCTCCGCGCCACCCTCGGCACCCGGGGAGGCTGACCGATGCCGGCTCTCGACGCCGATCGCGTCATCGCCGCGCTCCGCGGCGCATTTGCCCGCGATGCCGGACGGGTGGAGCTGCTCACGGTGGCGGCGGAGAAGATCCGCGGCGCCGGGGCGCCCTACACGTCGGTCTACATGTACATGCTCCACGGCGAGGAGCTGGTGCTCGAGGCCTACGCCGGCCGGGACACGGAGCACACCCGCATCGCGGTGGGCTACGGCGTCTGCGGCACGGCCGTGGCCACTGGGCGCCGACCAGAACGTCCCCGACGTGCGCGCGATCTCCAACTACATCGCGTGCAACACCTGGACGCGGTCCGAGCTGGTCGTGCTGATCCGGCGCGGCAGCATCATTCTGGGCCAGATCGACGTGGACAGCGACGTGCCCGACCCCTTCACGCCCGACGAGGAGGCCGCGGTCCGGAAGGTGGCGGACGCCCTCGCCGTCCTGCTCTGACACGCGCGCGCCAGGACTCCGGCATGCGCGCGTGGTCGTCCGCCCGGTTCACGGTGCCGCTCCCCGACGGCCACCGTTTCCCCATCGCCAAGTACGCGCGGATCCGTCACGAGGTCGTAGCCCGCGCCCTGCTCCCCGCGCATTCCATCGAGGAGCCCGACCGGGCCGACCGGTGGGCGCTTGAGCTGGTGCATACGCCCCCATACGCCGATGCGGTGCTCACCGGAACCCTCACACCCTCGGAGGTCCGGCGGCTGGGCTTCCCCTGGAGTCCCGACCTGCGGGAGCGGTCGCTCCGCACGGTGCAGGGCACCCTCGAGGCCGCCCGCGACGCGCTGGAAACGGGGCTCGGCATCAACCTCGCCGGCGGCACCCACCACGCCTATCCCGGCCACGGCGAGGGCTTCTGCGTCTTCAACGACGTGGCCATCGCCATCCGCGTCCTGCAGCGCGAGGGCCGGATCGCCCGGGCGGCCGTAGTGGATCTGGACGTGCACCAGGGGAACGGCACCGCGCACATCTTCGCCGACGATCCCGACGTCTTCACCTTCTCGATGCACGGCGCCCGGAACTACCCGTTCCGGAAGGAGCGGAGCGCGCTCGACGTGGAGCTCGACGACGGTTGCGAGGACGAGGCCTATCTGGCGGTGCTCGATGCGCACCTGGGGACAATACTGGACGCCGCGCGGCCGGAGCTCGTTTTCTATCTGGGCGGCGCGGACCCGTATGTGCACGACCGGTTCGGCCGGCTGGGTCTGACCGTCTCAGGCCTGCGGGAGCGCGACGTCCGCGCGTTCGATGCCTTTCGCGCCCGCGGGCTTCCGGCGGTGGTAACGCTGGCCGGCGGGTACGCCCGCGAGCTGGAGGACGTCGTGACCATCCAGGTCAATACGGTCGAGGCCGCGCTGGCCGCCTATGTCTGACCCAGGGGCCGCGCGGGAGGGAATGGTGGCCGTGCGGGGTGTCGAGCTCTTCGTCCGGCGGGTGGGCCGGGGATCGCCCGCCGTGGTGCTGCACGGCGGACCCGGCGCTCACCATGACTACCTGCTGCCCGGCTTCGACGCGCTCGCCGACAGCCGGGAGCTGATCTACTACGACCAGCGCGGCGGCGGCCGCTCGCCCGTGGCCCGCAACGTGGCGGTGGGCTGGACCGAGCACGTGGCCGATCTGGAAGCCCTGCGGACGGCGTGGGGGCTGGAGCGGCTGACGCTCGTGGGATATTCGTGGGGCGGGCTGCTGGCCCTGCTGTATGCCGTGTCCCACCCCGGCCGGGTGGGGCGGCTTGCGCTGGTATCGCCCGCGCCGGCGTGGCGGGCTGCGCGCGATCAGTTCGAGAGCACGTTCGCCCGACGGAACGTCGATCCTGCGTTTCAGGAGGCCCGGCGGCAGCTCCGCGAGAGTGGCCTCCGCGAGCGGGACCCCGCGGCCTTCCAGCAGCGCATCTTCGAGCTGTCGGTCGCGCCGTACTTCTACGATCCCGAGCGCGCGCGCGAGCTCACGCCGTTTCGCGTCACCGGCCGCACCCAGCAGGAGGTGTGGCAGAGCCTGGGCGACTTCGACCTGCGGCCGCGGCTGCCCGAGCTTCGCGGAATCCCCGCGCTCGTGATCCATGGCGAAGCCGACCCGATTCCAATCGAGGCGGCGCGGACGGCAGCCGGGCTGATCGGCGCCGAGTTCCATGCCTTGCCGCGCTGCGGACACGTGCCCTACGTCGAGGCGTTCGAGCCCTTCCGGACGCTGGTCGGCGGGTTCCTCTGACCTGCTATCTTCCGGGATGGCCCGACCCACCCCGTTCGACCTGGTCTTCGCCCACACCGCCGAAACCGTGTTCCCCGTGGTCCGTGCCGCGCTGGAGCGGGGTGGGCGAGATCCCACCGACCGCGATGCCTTCCTGATGGTGCCGGAGGTCGTGTCGCTGCTGCACGATCTCCGGCCGGAGGAGGGTATCGGCGAGGGAATGGATCAGCTCGTGGCGCTCGCGCACCACGCCTACCTGCTGTGGACCGCGGGCGCGCTTACGCTCCCGATCTCGGCCGAGCGGCTGGGCGCCCTGCTCGCCCCGCCGCCCCCGGCCTCTCCCGGCCTCGATCAGCCGCCGCGCGCGTTCTACGCCCAGCTGCTGGACCGGCAGGTGTGGGCACGAGTCATCGACGACGACGCGGCCGAGCCCATGGACGGCTGCTTTGTTCACCCAGCCAACGGCGAGCTCCGCGTGCTCGGCATCTTCGGGCTTCGGCCCGACCGGGAAGGCTTCAGCGCCGTCGAGACGGCCGGCCCCAGGCCCCAGGGGCTCGAGCGCCCCGACGGGACGCCGCTCTTCTCTCCGGTCCTCGCGGGCGGAGAGGCGGCGGGGCTGTTTTCACTCGTTGGCGCCGAGGAGCTGCTCGAGCTCGGCTGGCGTGCCCGCGCGCTCGCGAGCGAGCTCTCGGCGAGCCCGCCATGACCGACGCCGTCCGCAGCTTCATGGACAAGAAGGCCGTCGCCCAGGTGCTGGAGCAGATCGCCGCGTTTCTCGAGCTCAAGGGCGAGAATCCGTTCCGCATCCGGGCCTTCCGCACCGCGGCCCGCACCGTCGGTGGCTTTCCGGCCGACCTGCGCGACGGGATCGACGACGGCAGCCTGGCCTCCACCAAGGGCGTGGGCCCCGCGACGCTGCAGATCGTCCAGGAGATCGTCCTCACCGGCCGGGCGAGCATGCTCGAGGAGCTGCGCGAGCAGATTCCGCCCGGGCTGGTCGAGATGCTCGCCATCCAGGGTCTCGGCGTCGCCAAGATCCGCCAGATCCACGAGGTGCTCGACATCGACTCGCTGCCGGAGCTCGAGGCGGCGGCGCTCGATGGCCGGCTCGCGCGCCTGCCCCGCTTCGGCCCGAAGACGTCCGAGAACATCCTCAAGGGCATCGCCTACCTGCGGCAGGCGAGCGCCTTCCGGCTCTCGCACCACGCCGCGGACGAGGCGGAAGGACTGCGGGCGGCGCTCGAGCGGATGCCGGGCGTGCTCCAGGTCGTCGTGGCGGGCGACGTGCGCCGCCGCGCCGAGGTGGTGCGCGATCTGGTGCTGGTGATCGTGGCGGACGTCCCGCCCGGCGAGCTGTTCAAGCGGTTGAGCCAGCTCCCGGGCGTGCACGAGTTCGCGGGCCAGGACGACCGCCGGCTCACGCTTCGCTTCGCGGGCGGGGCCAGCGCGCAGATCGTGGTGACGACGCCGGTGAACACCGGCGCCGTGCTGGTGCAGGCCACAGGGAGCGAGGCGCACCTGCGGGCGCTCGCCGCGCACGCCGCCTCGCGCGATCTCGCCTTGAGCGGCGCCGCGCTCTGGCGAGGGAGCGCATTCGTCCCCACCCCCGACGAGGCCGCGTTCTATGCGGCGCTCGGCCTCGACTGGATTCCGCCCGAGCTGCGCGAGGGCCAGGGCGAGATCGAGGCCGCCGAGCGCCACGCCCTCCCCCGGCTGCTCGAGCGCGGAGACCTGCGCGGCTTTCTTCACTGCCATACGCGCTACTCCGACGGGTCGAACTCGATCGAGGAGCTCGCCCTTGCCTGTCGCGCCGCCGGGTACGCCTACGTCGGTATCACCGACCACAGCCAGGCGGCGGCGTACGCCGGCGGCCTCAAGGCCGGCGACCTCGCGCGCCAGGCGGGTGAGATCGACGAGGTGAACGGGCGGCTCGGCGGCATCCGGGTGCTGAAGGGTGTCGAGGCCGACATCCTGCAGGACGGCCGGATCGATTTCGACGAGGAGGTGCTTGCCCGGCTCGATTTCGTGATCGCCTCGGTCCACAGCCGGTTCAACATGAATACGGCCGAGATGACGGCCCGGATGCTGGCCGCGATGGACAATCCGCATCTCACGATCATCGGCCACCCGACGGGCCGCCTGCTGCTCTCGCGGGAGCCCTACGGACTCGACGTCGATGCCGTCATCGCGAAGGCGGCGGCCACGGGAGTAGCGCTGGAGATCAACGCGGATCCGCACCGGCTGGACCTCGACTGGCGTCTGGCGCGCCGCGCGCGCGACCGTGGGGCCGCCATCTCGATCGGCGCCGACGCCCATAGCGCCGCCGGCATTGCCAACGTCGAGTACGGCGTGAACATGGCCCGGAAGGGCTGGCTCGGCGCCGGCGACATCCTGAACGCGCTGCCGGTCGAGGAGTTTCTGGCCCGGGTCGCCCGCCGGAGAGCCGGCTGGCGGTGAGCCGGAGGGCCCCGAAGCGCTCCCGGCGCGCGCGCCGGACGCGGGATGCCGCCGTCCGGGCCCCCGAGATCCTCACCCGGCTCCGGGCCGCGTATCCCGACGCTCACTGTGCGCTCGACCATCGCGGAGCTTTCGAGCTCCTCTGCGCGACCATTCTGTCCGCTCAGTGCACGGATGTCCGGGTCAACCTGGTCACACCCGTTCTCTTCGGGCGCTATCCGACCCCTGAGGCGCTCGCGCGGGCGAAGCAGGCGGACGTCGAGGAGATCATCCGGCCGACCGGCTTCTTCCGGAACAAGGCCCGGAGTCTGATCGGGATGGCGCAGGCGCTCGTAGCCGATCACGGGGGCGAGGTGCCGCGAACCATGGAGCAGCTCCAGTCGCTGCCGGGGGTCGGGCGAAAGACCGCCAATGTGATCCTGGGCAACGCCTACGGAATCAATGAAGGGGTCACGGTCGACACCCACGTGACCCGCCTCAGCCGGCTGCTCGGGCTCACGCGGCACGCGGATCCGGTGAAGATCGAGCAGGACCTGATGACGCTCTTCCCGCGGGACCAATGGGCGCTGCTCTCCCACCTGCTGATCTTTCACGGCCGCCAGGTCTGCGTGGCCCGGCGGCCGCGGTGTCAGGATTGCGTCCTGTCCGATCTCTGCCCCTCGTCGACGGTCTAACACAACAATCCATCCCCGAGACTGCCTCTACGAGGGGCCCGGGTAGGCAAGAATCTTGCTTTCCAAGTAGGGTGCGGATCACGCTGATTCTGCAGTCCTTGCCCTATATTGAGTCCTCACAGTCGGCCTGCGACCTCGCGGTCGAGCAGTGGTTGGCCTGCAAGTGCAAGCGCAGTAAACACTTAGGTTGTTCTGGAGTGTTGAGTGACCCACAGCGTTGAGCACATGACGGCCGGCAGCATGGACAAGGCACGCACTTCCGCCTCGCGGGCGAGGGCGGCCGGGTCGGTCATGGCCTCTCCAGGTCCGGCGGAAATCCCCGGTCGGCGCATTCTGGTCGTGGCTCCCCAACCGTTCTACGAGGACCGTGGAACTCCCATCGCCGTCCGCCAGGTCCTCCAAGCGCTGGGCGAGCTCGGGCGTTCCGTCGATCTCCTGACGTTTCCGATCGGGAACGACGTCGACATTCCAGGCCTGACGATCTTCCGGTCGGCCAACCCCTTCAACCTCGAGCGCGTGCCGATCGGCCTGTCCGTCCGCAAGGTCGTCCTCGATGTGTCGCTGATCTGGTCGATGCTTCGGGTGGTCGACCCCGCGCGCTACAGCTGCATTCACGCGGTGGAGGAGGCGGCCTTCCCGGCCGCGGTGCTGGCCCGCCGCCACGGCATCCCGCTGCTGTACGACATGCAGTCCAGCCTTGCCGAGCAGCTCGCCTGGCTCGACCCCCTGGGATTGGCGCTTACGCGCCATGCCCTGGATGCGATGGAGCGGTGGCTGCTGCGCCGCTCCAGCCTGGTGGTTACGAGCGCGGGTCTCGCCGCTCGCGTCAGGGCCATGGTGCCGGAAGTTCCGGTGCGCGAGTGGCACTTCCCGAGCGCTCCGACGGACTCGACGCAGGTGGGCGTCCAGAGCATTCGCGACGAGCTGGGGCTCTCGGGCACGGGGCCGGTGGTGCTCTATAGTGGTTCCTTCGAGGCGTACCAGGGGCTGCCGGAGCTGATCGCCGCGATTCCCGTTGTCCGTGCGCGGGTACCGAACGTGACCTTCGTGCTCGTCGGCGCCGATCGCGCGAACGGCCTGGTCGCCCACGAGAACGCCGGCGGCCTGGTGACGGCCGGTGCGCTGCGCATCGTGGACCGCCAGCCGCGCGAAGCGATGGCCGCGTATCTGGCGATGGCCGACGTGCTGGTGTCGCCGCGCTCCTACGGCGGGAATCTTCCGCTCAAGGTGTTCGATTACCTCGCCGCCGGCCGTCCCATCGTGGCCACCGACATCCCCACTCACCGGACGGTCCTGGCGGAGGATCGGGCGGTGCTGGTCGCCCCGCACACCGAGGCCCTGGCCGAAGGCATCCTCTCCGTGCTCGGCGATCCCGAGCGGGCACGGCGCCTGGGCGTCGCCGCCCGCCGCTACGCCCAGACCCACCTCGGCTGGAGCCGGTTCGTCGACTCGATCGAGACCCTCTATGCAGAGGTGGAGCGGGATGCCCCTGTCGGCCGGGCCTGAGCGGCGCACGGTCTCGCCCGATCGGACGGTCTCGGTCATCATCCCGGCCCTCAACGAGTGCCGGACGATCGTGCGCCTGATCCAGGCCGTCCAGCAGCAGGCACCGGCCGGATGGCGCGTGGAAGTGGTGCTGGTCGACGACGGGTCGACGGACGATACGGCCGCCATCGCGCGCGGCGCGGGTGCGCGCGTCCTCGAGCTCGGCCGCCGCCCGGGGGGCGGCAACCCCGCGGTGGCGCGGAACCGGGGCGCCCTGGCCGCCACGGGCGATCCGCTCGTCTTTCTCGACGCCGATTGTCTCCCCACCCCGGGCTGGCTGGCGCGGATCCTCGCGGGCCACGCCGCAGGCGCGGCCGTGGTGGGCGGCTCGCTCGACCTGCCGCCCGGCCTCCCGTTCATGGCCCGCTGCGACTACTACTGTGGCTGGTACCACGTGCACTCCCGCCGCCCGGCGGGAGAGGTACCCAATCACCCGCCCGGCAATCTCAGCGTGCGCCGCGCCGACTTCGAGCGCACCCGCGGCTTCACGGAGCAGCAGCCGATCGCGTACGCGCACGAAGAGCTGGTCTGGCAGGCGGAGGTTCGCCGGAACGGCGGCACGATCCTGTTCGATCCCGCCGCGACCGTCCTGCACTACAACCGGCCTGGCTTCCGCAACCTGCTCCGCCGGAATTACCGCTGGGGCTACAGTGCCATCGAGAGCAAGGCGCCGACCGGCGCGGTCCGCTTCGCCTGGATCTATCGCTATCCCGCCGTACTGGTCGCTGCGAGCCTCCCGCTCGCGCTCGGGAGCACGGCCTACATCCTGTGGTGCTGGGTCCGCGCGGGTGCGCTCGAGCCGCTCCTGATGCTTCCGGTGGTGCTGGCCGCGCGGCTGGCGTACTCGGCCGGGCTCGTGGCCGGCGGCATCCGCTGGATGCGCTTCGGGGCCGACGCCGCCGAAGCGCGGCCGCGGTGGGAATGAGCGACGGACCGCTGGTTTCGGTCGTCATGCCGGTCCTCGACGAGGAAGAGGCTATCGGCCCCTGCATCGAGAAGATCCGGGCCACCTTCGCCTCGGCCGGCATCGACGGCGAGATCGTCGTGTGCGACAACGGCTCGACCGATGCCTCGGTCGCCATCGCCGAGCGGATGGGCGCGCGGGTCGTCCACCAGCCGCTGCGGGGTTATGGGAACGCCTATCTCAAGGGCTTCGCCAGCGCCCGCGGCCGCTACCTCGTGATGGGGGACGCCGACGACACCTACGACTTCACGATGATCCCGCAGTTCGTCGCCGCGCTCGAGAGCGGCCAGCAGTTCGTCACCGGCAGCCGGTATCTCGGCGGCGGAGAAGCGGAGATCACCGCACTCCACCGATACTTCGGCAACCCGGCGCTGACCCGGATCCTCAACCTGCTGTTCGGCACCCGCTACACCGACGTCTACTGCGGCTTTCGGGCGTTTTCCCGGGAGACCTACGACACCATCCGGCCCGTGAGCCCGGGCATGGAGTTCAACCTCGAGCTCGCCATCAACGCCGGGCTGGCCGGCCTCCGGGTGCACGAGATCCCGATCGTCCTGGCGCCGCGCAAGGGCGAATCGAAGCTGCGGACCTTCCGCGATGGATGGCGCAGCCTCCGCATGATGCTGCTGTACTCCCCGAACAAGCTCTTTCTCGCGCCGGGCGCCACCCTGCTCGTGCTCGGGCTGGCGATTCATCTGGCGGTGCTGCTGGGCCTGGTGCGGTTCGGCGGGCGGCCGGCGAGCGGGGTCACGGCGGTGTTCGCCACGATTTTCAGCGTCGTCGGGTTCGAGATCCTCAGCCTCGGCCTCCACGCCAAGACGTACTCGTGGAGCCGCCGCTTCGATCGGGACAATCGCGCCCTGGCCGCATTCTACGGGCACTTCAAGCTGGAGACCGGGCTCCTGCTCGGCGCGAGCCTCATCGCCGGCGGCGGGGCGATCCTCGTCGCCATCATCGTGGAGTGGCTGCGCTCCGACCTGCTCCCGCTGCCGCACCCCGAATGGGTATCGTTCGCGGCGACGCTCGTCATCCTCGGCTGCAGCACGCTGTTCTCGTCGCTCTTCATCTCCGCCATGTCGATCAGCCGGCCTCAGGACGCCGCGTGAGCCTGCCGCGGGCGCCCTGGCCGGCGCTCGTGGTCCTGCTGCTCACGCTTGTGGCCATAGCGCTCCGAATCGAGGCCGCGTCGCGCCCGGGACTCTGGGCCGATGAGATCTTCTCGCTCGCCATGGCCACCGGCCACAGCCTCGAGCACCCGGCGAAGGATGCCGACCCGGCGCTCGGCGACTACGTCCAGTCGCCCGAAGCTCGGGTGCCGCAGCATTTTCGTGGCTATGCCGAGCCGGACCCCCGACCCGCCAGCCCCAGACGGGTCATTCGAGCGGTCCTCCTGTCCGACACGAGCCCGCCCCTCTACTACCTGCTGCTCAACCCCTGGATCCGCCTGTTCGGCACCGGCGACCGGGCCCTCCGGCTTTTCTCGGTCTGGTGGGCGGCCCTGTCGCTGCCGCTGCTGTGGCTGGTGGGACGGCAGCTCGGGGGCGCAAAGACAGCCTGGTCGGCGTGCCTGCTGTTCGCCTTCTCCCCGGTCGCGTTCAGTTACTCGGTCGAAGGGAGGATGTATTCCCTCCTCTGGTTCCTGGCACTGGCGCTGGTGTGGTCGACGATCCGCCTCGCCGACGGCGGCGGCCGGTGGCCGGCCGCCCTCTGGGTGCTCGCCGGCGTGGCTGGCCTCCTGACCCACTACTTCTTCGCCTTCGCGTGGCTGGCGTGCATGGTGTGGCTCTGGATCGAGGTTGGCCCGACCCTCCGGCGGCGTGTCGCCGTGCTCGCTGCTGCCACGTTCCTTGCCGTGCTGCCGTGGTACCTCCAGGTGCCGGCCAGCCTCGCGCGGTGGCGGGTCAGCGGCGATTGGCTGAGCGGCGAGCTCGCCTGGCCCCGGGCCCTCGGCCGTCCCGTCGCGCTGGCCGGAACCCTGTTCTCCGGCACCACCATTCTGGGAGGGTGGCGGTGGACGGATCGCATTGCCGCGGGGCTCCTGCTGACGGTGCTGATCTGGCTGGTGAGCCAGGGATCGGTCCCGCGGGCGTTCGCCGGGCGGACCCCCCTCGTCTGGGGCTGGCTGGCTGCGGCGTGCGCGGGTCCGCTGGTCTTCGACGTGCTTCGCCACACGACCACCACCCAGGTGCCTCGCTACGTCGTGCCGGGCCTTCCCGCGGCGATGCTCCTGGCCGCGCTCGGTGTCAGCCTGCTGCCACCGAGGCTCCATTGCGGCATGCTGACCGTGCTGGTGCTGGCCTGGTTGCCTGGTGACTGGCCGATCATCACCGCCAGCGTCCCCCGGCCGCGGCAGCCCTATCGGGAATTGGACACCCGGCTGGAATCCTGGGCCCAACCCGGTGACCTGGTGCTGGTGCGTTCGATTCCCACGGGCGTCATCGGGGTGGCGCGCTATATGAGCCGCGATATCCCGCTGGCCTCCTGGGTCGTACAGCTCGAGACGCGCCAGGTGCCGGCCGACGTCGAGCGCCTTCTGAGCGGCCGGCGCCGAGTGGCCGTGGCGACCATCCACCATCTCGGGGCCACCGACTCGCTCATGCCGTGGCTCGAGGCGCACGCTCGCCCACTGGGGCGCGACACGTTTCCGGCGTCGGGTGCCGAAGTGCGGTACTTCGCCCCGGCGAATGGGGCGACCGTCTTCCCCGACCAGGCCGCGGCCCGATGGGAATGACCCCCGCGGCGGATTATTATGACGAGATGCCTGAGCCAGCCGCGGCGCCCGTGACGATCATCCGCCCGCCGAGGGGCTGGGCACCGCTCGACCTGCGCGAGTTCACCGGCGCCCACGAGCTGCTCTACTTCCTCGTCCTCCGCAATCTCAAGCTGCGCTATAAGCAGACCGTGCTCGGTGCCGCCTGGGCGCTTCTGCAGCCGCTGCTCACGATGGCCGTCTTCACGGTGGTGTTCGGCCGGCTCGCGCGGCTCGGCTCGGACGGGCTGCCGTACCCGGTGTTCGCGCTGGCCGCGCTGGTGCCGTGGACCTATTTCGCGAACGCCCTCACGCAGGCCGCCACCAGCCTGGTGGACCAGCATCAGCTGCTGACGAAGGTGTACTTCCCCCGGCTCCTGCTCCCGCTCGCGGCGGTGATCGCGGGGCTGGTCGATCTGGTGATCTCCTTCGCCCTGCTGCTGGCGGTGCTCGCCTGGTACGGCATCACGCCATCGATCAGACTGCTGGCCGTGCCCGCTTTCGCGCTGCTGGCGGTCGCGAGCGCGCTCGCACCGGGCATCTGGCTCGCCGCGCTCAACGTGCGCTATCGCGACGTGCGCTACGTCATCCCGTTCCTCGTGCAGATCTGGCTCTTCGCGACGCCGGTGGCGTATTCGAGCAGCCTCGTCCCGGAGCGCTGGCGGGCCGTCTACGGCCTGAACCCCATGGTGGCGGTGGTGGACGGCTTCCGCTGGATGGTGGCCCCGGAGGCCAGGGTGCCGGGAACGGGGATCGCCCTCGCCGTCGGCGCGGTCGCGCTCGTGCTCACCGCGGGGCTCTTCTTCTTCCGGCGAGTGGAACGCACCTTCGCCGACGTGGTCTGAGCGATGCCTCGCGCCGTGATCCGGGTCGAGCGCCTGGGCAAGCAGTACCGCATCGGCAAAGCGCGCGGCCCGCAAACGTTGCGCGAAGACCTGGTTGAGCTGGTGCGGGCGCCGTTCCGCCGTCGCGACCCCGCTGCCGCGGGCGAAGGCACCGTCTGGGCGCTCCGCGACGTGTCGCTCGAGGTGCACCGCGGCGAAGTCGTGGGGATCATCGGCGGGAACGGCGCGGGCAAGAGCACGCTGCTCAAGATCCTGTCGCGCATCTCCGCGCCGACCGAAGGGTGGGCCGAGATCGAGGGGCGGGTCGGCTCGCTGCTCGAGGCGGGCACCGGCTTCCATTCCGAGCTCACCGGCCGCGAGAACGTCTACATGAGCGGCGCCATCCTCGGCATGCGCAAGGCGGAGATCGAACGGAAATTCGACGAGATCGTGGCGTTCGCGGACATCGGACCGTTCCTCGACACACCCGTCAAGCGGTATTCGAGCGGCATGCAGGTGCGGCTCGCCTTCGCCGTGGCGGCGCACCTCGAGCCTGAGGTCCTCATTGTCGACGAGGTGCTCGCCGTCGGCGATGCCGAGTTCCAGAAGAAGTGCCTCGGGCGGATGCGGGACGTTTCGCGGGGCGACGGCCGGACGGTCCTCTTCGTGAGCCACAACATGGACGCGGTGCAGCGGCTGTGCACCCGATCGATCCTGATGGAGCGGGGACGTGCGGTGGCCTCGGGCCCGACGGCGGAGATCGTGGGGCAGTATCTGGCGCGCACCGACGCGCCGTCGTCGGCCGGCGCGTGGATCGACCTGTCGAGCGTGGAGCGGACGGGCAGCGGCGTGGCCCGTGTGCTGCAAGCGCGCTACTGGAGCGAGGCCGATACGGCCGGCGGCCAGCCCTTCCCCGACGGGCCGCTCACGGTCGGCCTGGCCATCGAGACCAGGGCCGCGTGCACGATCCCCAGCCTCGCGGTCACGCTGTACGACATGCAGGGGACGAAGCTCGTCAACGCGGATACGGTGGCGGTGGGGCACACGCTCCGGCTGGAGCCCGGCACTCACCGGGTCGCGCTGCGCCTGCCCGCCCTGCATCTCAATCCGGGTGTGTATCAGATGGGGTTCTGGCTGGCGGGACCGCTCGGCGCCATCTACGACTACATCCCGGTCGGGTTCGAGGTCGAGGTCGTGGCGCTGCAGTCGCCGGGTCTCGGGGTCACGCCGACCGACGATGGAGTGGTCACCTGCAGGCTCGAGCTCCTGGACGCCAGCTGAAGGGCGCGCGTGAGCGCTCGGCCGTCACCGGCCGGCGATGTGGCGAACCTCCTCCTCCCAGAGCGCCAGAAACAGGCTTCGCGACAGCAGCTCCGCGGGCGGCGCCCCACCCGCGTCGGCCGCCGCGTGGCGCGCGTCGGACTGCGCGTGGATCATCCAGACCAGCGTACGCAGGGGCCCGAGCTGCGCCGGGTCGAGGCCGAGGGCGCCGAAATAGCGCGCCAGGCAGTCGCGTCGAATCGCGCCCGTCGGCCTGGCCGCGTCGAGCGAGCGGCGGAACGAAGCGACCCGGCGCTCGCGGTCCGACGCGCGATCCACATTGAATGCCGCGTACGCCAGATAATAGAGCAGGTCGAGGGCGGGCAGGCCGTCCACGTCGGCGGACTCCCAGTCGAGCACGGCGATGTCTCCGGACGGTGTGACGAGCACGTTCCATGGGCCGAAGTCGCGTTGCTCGGGAACCGCCGGCAGGGCGCCGAGGCCGCCCACGATCGCCTCGCCTTCCCGCAGCAGGCCCTGGTCCACCACCCCGCCGAACACCTCGACGAACCGAGCCATCACCGGCTCCACGATCGCGTCACGCCAGTGCGATGCCGGGCGCGGAGATTCCCGCGGTGCGAGCGCGGCCAGCCAGTCGCCGACTTTCCTCGACCATGGGCCCAGACTGCGGCGGGTGAGCAGGGTTTCGAGGGGGCGACCGATGATCGCCGTCTCGCCCACCAGCGGAACGCCTCCGGCCTGCCGCCGGACGAGCAGCCTGGGCACGCCGGGGACGCCGGCGGGGCGGCGCTCCGCCAGACTCGCCAGCGCATCGCCCTCCCGACGGACGCCGGCGGCCGCCTCATTTACGCGCGGCGCTTTCACCGCCACCAATGGGACCGGGCTCGGCTCGGCGAACGCCAGCAGCACGACCTTGCTCACGCTGCGCGGCCCGCCGGTCACGAGCAATGTCGACAGCCTGCCGGGCGCGCTGCCGAGTCCCCACTGCGGCCACCCATCGCGCAGCCAGGCCGATGGGGCGAGCTCGCCGGAAAGCGGGGCCCCTGCGCGCCGCGCGAGGGCGCAGATCGGGGTTCCGACGCGGCCGCGCAGAAGATCGCGTCCACGCCGCCGGGCCTCCGCGAGCAGCCGCCGCACCCGCCCACCGCGCAGGCGCTGCCGCGCGCGCACGTACGCCGAGGCGCCTCGCGCCCCCACGGGAATCCAGAACACGGGGGAGGCGCCCGAGGCCGGCCACGGCCGATAACACGCCACGTCCTCGAAGCCCGCGGCGCGGAGCGCGCGCTCGACCTGACCCACTCCGCCGATGCGCGGGCGCCACTCCGTGTAGCAGGTGCCACCCGGCGCGAGCGCCTCGTGCAGCTCGGCCAGCGTGCCGGCATCCGGGTCCGCCGCGACCGTCAGGTCACAGTCGCGACCCGAACCGTCCGCGACGACCTGGTCCGCGATGCTCGCCACGGCGGCCGCCAGCGCGCCGGCCGTGCGGCAGAGCGCGCGCCGCGGGCGCGGCGAGGGCAGCAGAAACCGCCAGTCGACCCGGCGGAGGCGCGCGTTGCGCTCCTGCTCGGGCGTGTCAGCCGCCATGGCCGCCCCGCGCTTCCAGCAGCACTTCGTCGTAGACCCGCATGACCTCGCGGGCCGTCGCCGTGGAAGAGAAGGCACGCTCGACGCGCGCGCGCGCGGCCACGCCCAGGCGCCGGGCGAGCGCGGGATCGGCCTGGAGGCGCCGGATGGCCGATGCGAGGGCAGCGGGATCCCGAGGCGGCACGAGCAGTCCGCTTTCCTCCGTGGCGATGGCCTCGTCGGTTCCGCCGATTGCCGTGGCCACGATCGGCCGTTCGGCCGCCATCGCCTCGAGCACCGAGACCGGCAGGCCCTCGAACAGCGACGGCAGCACGAAGAGGTCGGCGGCCGCGAGCAGCGCCGGCACGTCGGCGCGCTGGCCGAGGAAGACGCAGCGGCCGGCGACGCCGAGGTCGCGCGCTTCGGCTTCGAGCTCGGCGCGGAGGGGCCCGTCGCCCGCGAGCACGAAGGTCACACCCGGCACCTGTGCCGCCGCCTGCAGGAGATACGTGTGGCCTTTCTGTGGATGCAGGCGCGCCGGCGTCAGGACCACGAAATCCGGCCGGCCGCCGACGAGCTCCGCGCGGAGCGCGGCGTTCCGCACGGGTGCGGCCGGCGGCATCCTGATGGCGTTCGGCACGACGACCAGCGTGCGCGCCGGGACCCGCAGCTCCGCCAGGTACCGACGTTTCACTTCCTCGGAGACGGCAATGATCCGCCGGTACAGCCCCAGCACCATGGGTAGCCGCCGGCCACCGGCCGGGGCGAGGTAGAGCTGTGCGGTCCCCACGATCGCGGGCACGCGGGCAAGCCAGGCGGCCCGCGTGCCGTGCTTGCAGGCGAACGGCCAGCTCAGATGCGCGTGGAAGATCGCCGGCCGCTCGGCGCGGAGGGCACGCCAGAGCGGGATCACGCCCGCAAACCGGCTGCCCGCCGGCCGGGGCACGGCGAGCGTATGAATCCCCAAGGCCGCCGCTTCGTCCACCAGGCGCCGGATTCCAGGATCGGGGTGGTGGAGCAGCAACGGCTCCCAACGCTCGCGATCGAGTGAGGCCATGAGGTGCAGCGCGGCCTCCTCGCTGCCGCCGAAGGTGTCGCTGTCGACGTAGTGCACCACGCGGCGCGTCACGCGCTCACCACGTCCGCCAGGGCCTGCAGGTTCCGCCGGTGATAGTCGCGCGCGAACTCCGTAGCGCGCAGCGCCAGCGCGGCCGCCTCCGCGGGGTCCCGCAGCAGCTCGACCAGCATGGCGCCGAACTCCTCGGCCGATTCGGCCTGCCGGAAGGCCGCGCCGGCACCCGCCTCCAGACCCCGGGCGCCCGACGCGGTCGTCACCAGCGGCCGGCCGTGGAGCAGCGCGTCGACCGACTTGATGCTGAGGCCGGTCCCGAACTGCTGCGGATTGATCACGACCGCGGCGCTCCGGTAGACATCGCCGAGCGCATCGACGAAGCCGAAGCGGCGTACACCCGGCACCGCATGGCCGATGCGCTCGCCGATGCCGCCCACCAGCCAGAGCTCGGCATCCGGCACCTGGCGGCGCACCATCGGCAGGACCCGGTCGATGAACCAGGTCACCCCGTGCACGTTGATCCCCATGGGGCCACCGACGAACAGCATGGCGGGCGCGCGGGCCGTAGCGTCGGCGGGCGCCGGGGCCTCGACCCGTCCCAGGTGTCCTACGACGACCACGGGGCGCGCAGTGAGCGACCGGAAGTGATTCGCGTCCCACTCCTGGATCGCGAGCACCGCATCGGCCCGGTCGAGCGCCTTGCCCTCGTCCGTCGGTCCGGTCGAAAAGAACTCGTTGGCCTGGCCGTGCGCCCGGTACAGCCGGTACCGGTCGGAGAAGACGTCGTGCGTGTCGATCAGCTTGCGCACCGTGCCAGGCATCGACTCGAACAGGCGGGAGTAGAACACGTAGGACAGCACGGCCACGTCGAACCCGCCGCCGGTCAGGAGGGCGTGCATGAATGCGGCAGCTTCCGGATCGAAATAGCTGTCCACCGGGAGGTTGAGATGGAAGGTCATGCCCACCACCCTGATCGCTTTCCGACGCGCCCGGCCGAAGAAGCTCGACGGCGAGAGGCTGCGGAAGACGTGGAGCCGGTCCCGCCAGTACCGCTGCATGGCCGAGCGGTCGGCCCGCAGGCTCTGTTGCAGGTGGAGGTAGTGCACCTCGTGGCCCAGGCCGATGAGCCCTTCTCCCATCTGCCGCACCCGCGCGCTCGCGCCGGTGCTGCTGGGATGCGTCGGCACCGGCGCGATCAGGAGGACCTTACTCACGGCTCGACGTGAGGCTAGCGGTATTCAAACCGGGCCTTCAGGCGATTGATCGGAGCTTCGAAGCAGTGCCACGAGACGGCGGCGACCAGAATCGTCAGCGCACTGTAGAAGGCCAGGTACGCAACCCCCTTGTCTCCCAGCGGAGCGAGCAGATCGGGATGTCCCAGTCGATGGGTCGCCCGCGACACGAGCTCGGGCAGGAGCAGGTGATAGACGTAGATGCCATAACTGATGGTCCCGATGTAGCGGACGGGCGGGAGCGCGAGAAGCTTCCCTGCCGGCCCTCCCATCCCTGCCGCCGCTCGAGCCACCAGCCAGACGCCCATGAGCGCGATCGCGAGGTCGAAGGACACCATGCGAAACATCCAGTAGCCGTCGGTCTGCTCGGCCGCGAGGAACGCGCCGAACAGCAGCACGCCGCACCAGAGCACGGTCGCCCCGACCGGGCGCACCAGCGGATGCGACTTGTACTCGGGCAGCACCGTCATGGCCAGGTACGCGCCGAGCGCGAGGGAATCGATGCACCCGGGGAGCAGCACCGGGGTGATGTCGTTTCCGGTGACGCCGAAGACGACGAACCGGAAGACCGGGCCGACGGCCGCGGCGCCGAGCGCGATTCCCGGCAGCCATCGGCGGGGCGCGAAGAAGATGAACCAGGGCCACAACAGATAGAACTGTTCCTCCACCGCGAGGGACCACAGGTGGCTGACTCCGCCGCCCCATGCGTGGTGTGCCCCGTTGACCAGAAAGAAGTGCACGTTGGACAGATAGGCCACGTGCCAGGCGATGCCCTCCCGCACGCCGGAGACCTTGCCCAGCCATGCGATCGTCAACGCGAAGTAGTACAACGGGAAGATCCGGAGGATGCGCCGGATGTAGAAATGCCGGAGTCCCAATCCAGCCGGCGCCTGGCCGGTATCACGGAGCGCCCGCGACCGGAGCAGGATGCCGGTGATGAGGAACCCACTGAGCACGAAGAACACGCGCACGCCGATCCCGCCGAGGTGCACGTACTGACGCACGGGACGATAGAAATGGTAGCAGAGGACCATCGCGACCGCGACCGCCCGAAGCCCGTCCAGTTGGGCCATGTGGCGCAGCGGGGTCGTGGACGACCAGATCGTGTCGCGGCGGGTCACGCGGTGTCGGACCTTCCACTCCTCGCCCGCGCCCGATATGCTGTGGCAGCAGGACCGCGCGGTATGGCGCGTTCGCGGCGAAGTACGGCAGCGTGCCCGTGACTGGTGGCGACCATTGACGGCATCCGCGTGAGCCTCTGTCTTCCAGGCCTGAAGTGACCGGCTAACCGCTTCACATGGACCAACATACCTGGGGCGTTCGGATCGTTCGCGGGGCGCCTGTGGCGCACGATACCAGCGGCCTCGATGGTATGTTTCCTGCACCTTGCGAGCCGCTTCCATCGGGTACAAGTCTCACCCGGGGGAAGTCCGTGACGCACTCTCCAGATCTCCGACCCTAGGCCATTCGTGAGCGCCCCTCCGCTGGTGTCGGTCGTCGCGATCTTCCTGAACGGAGAGCGCTTCCTGGATGAGGCCATCCAGAGCGTGATCGCGCAGACCTACCCGGACTGGGAGCTGCTGCTGGTCGATGACGGCTCCACCGACGGCAGCAGCGCACTTGCCCGCCGGTGGGCCGAGCGCGAGCCCAACCGCGTGCGCTACCTGGAGCACCCGGGGCACCGCAACCACGGGATGAGCGCGTCCCGGAACCTCGGGCTCCACCATGCCCGGGGCGAGTACCTCGCTCTGCTCGATGCCGACGACGTCTGGCTGCCCGGCAAGCTTGCGCGTCAGGTCGAGATCCTCGAGGCGCATCCGAACGTGGGCCTGCTGTTCGGCGCGCCGCTCTACTGGTTCGGGTGGACCGGGCAGACCGCGGACCGCGCACGCGACTACGTCATCGACCTCAAGCTGCCGGCCGACCGGGTCTATGATCCGCCTGATCTGCTGCTCCCCTTCCTGCAGCGCGCCGCCCCGACGCCCTGCCCCTCCGACGTGCTCGTCCGCCGCGCTACCGCTCTGAGCGTCGGTGGGTTCGAGGCGCACTTCGTCGGCGTGAACATGGTGTACGAGGATCAGGGGTTCTTCTCGAAAATGATTCTCCGGGCGCCGGCCTTCGCGTCCGGAGAGACCTGGGACCGCTATCGCCAGCACCCGGAGTCCTGCTATGCCGTCTCCAAGGCCACCGGTGGCCGCGAGATCGCTCGGCACTATTTCCTGAAATGGTTCCGCCGCTACCTCCAGGAGCAGGGGCTGACGAACGGCCCAGTCTGGGAGACCGTGCAGGCGGAGCTTCGCCCCTTCGGCCTCGGCGCTCGGGCGGTGGCGCGGGCCCGGGGCCTCGCGCGGGCGACGTTGCCTCTCGGCCTGCGCTCATGGGTCGGGGCTCGCGTGCCGGCGCTCGGCGGATCGCCCGGCATGCGCCCGGTGCACTTCGGGACTCTCCGCCGCCTCGAACCGGTCAGCCGAAAGTTCGGCTGGGATCGCGGCGGGCTGCCGGTCGACCGCTACTACATCGAGCAGTTTCTCCAGCAGCACGCGGGCGACATCGCCGGCCGCGTGCTCGAGGTCCGGGACGACGCCTACACCCGCAAGTTCGGCGGGGCCAACGTCACCCGGGCGGATGTCCTGCACCCGACGCCGGACAACGAGAAGGCCACGATCGTGGCCGATCTCACCGCCGCCGACCACGTCCCCGGCAATACCTTCGACTGCATCGTGCTGACGCAGGTGCTGCCGTTCATTCCGGACGTCCAGGCGGCCGTCCGCACGCTGCACCGGATCCTGCGGCCGGGGGGCGTGGTCCTGGCCACGATGCCCGGCATCAGCCAGATCGTCCGGTACGACATGGACCGCTGGGGCGACTTCTGGCGGTTCACGTCGCTCTCGGCGCGGCGCCTGTTCGACTGCGGCTTTCCGGAGGGAGACGTCCGAATCGAGACGCACGGCAACGTACTCGCGGCCACGGCATTTCTGCAGGGGCTGTCCACCCGGGACCTCCGGCCGGACGAGCTCGACTTCCGCGATCCGGACTACGAGGTGCTCATCACGGTCCGCGCCGTCAAGCATGCCTGAGCGCGCCCGGGGCGAGCTGGTGGGCGGCGCGGAGGTGCCCGTCCTCATGTACCATGAGGTGTCCCCGTCGCCCCATCCGGCGTTTCGGCGGTACACCGTCACGGTGCGGGACTTCACCCGCCAGATGTGGTGGCTTGCCGCGTTCGGTTACCAGCCGATCGGCATGGACACCCTGGTCCGGGCGCGTCAGGGGCACGCCTCGCTGCCCAGGCGCCCCGTCGTCATCACTTTCGACGACGGCTTTCAGGGGTGCGCCGACTACGCCGTGCCCGTGCTCCGGACGCACGGGTTCACCGCGATGTTCTATCTGGTGGCGGGCCTGATGGGGGCGACCAGCCGCTGGTTGCGCCCGGAGCTCGGGATGGAGCTCGCCTTGATGAGCTGGGATACGGCCCGGTCGCTGGCCGCCGAAGGGTTCCAGTGCGGCGCCCATACCCTGACGCACCCGCACCTCGCGGGCCTGGACCCCGCGCGCCGCCAGGCCGAGCTGGTCGACGCGCGCCGCCGGATGGAAGCCGAGCTGGGTCAGCCCGTCGTCCACCTCGCCTATCCCTACGGCGACTTCGATCAGACCGTGCAGGCCGCCGCCGCCGAGGCGGGCTACGTCACCGCGTGCTCGACGCGGCCCGGGCGCTCCGCTGCCGGCGACGACCTCCTGGCACTCCACCGCGTCACGATCTACGGCCACGATTCCCTTCTTGATTTCGGCTGCCGGCTCCGCACGGGCGCGGCCGTCCGCGAGCGGCTCGGACAGGCGTTCGGCAGTGTGGCGCAAGGGCGTGCCTCCCGTCGCGGCGCCGCCTCGTGACGCCGCCGCCGACGCTCAGCGTCGTCATCCCGACCTATCAGCGCCGGGATTCGCTGCTGCGCGTGCTCGCGTCGCTCGGCCGCCAGACGCTGCCGGCCAGCGCCTACGAGGTGATCGCCGTGGTCGACGGCTCCACCGACGGCACGGCCGAGGCGGCGCGCGGGCTCGCCGTTCCATACGTCCTGTCCGTACTCGAGGGGGCCAACCAGGGTCGGGCGCGGGCCTGCAACGCCGGAGTCCGAGCGGCCAGGGGCGAGGTGGTGATCCTCCTGGACGATGACATGGAGGCATCGACGGAGTTTCTGG
Organism: uncultured Gemmatimonadales bacterium; assembly: GCA_963815515.1. Lineage (GTDB taxonomy): Bacteria > Gemmatimonadota > Gemmatimonadetes > Gemmatimonadales > GWC2-71-9 > CAVVWJ01. The sequence goes on along the minus strand of CAWFGP010000003.1, from coordinate 371,764 downwards.
CGGCCCACGCCCAGGCCCATGCGGGCGCCGGTCGGCGCGCCGTCGTCGGCGCCGCGCCGATCGTCGTCTCGCCCGCCTCCCCCCCGTTCGTGCGGTATATGGCCGACGGCTTCCGCAAGCGCCTCGCGCGGCTGGGACAGCCCGGCTACCGGTTGACCTTTCGCGACACCTACACCGGCAACTTCTCGGCCCCGCGCGAGGTGCTGCTCGCGGTCGGCGGGTTCGACGAGGCGTTCCGGGTCTACGGGCACGAGGACTACGAGCTCGCGCTCCGCCTGCGGGCGGCGGGCGTCGAGCTCGCCTACAGCGCCGACGCATGCGCGCGGCAGCATTACGAGAAGACGTTCGCCTCGTTCGCGCGCGACGGGATCGCGCGCGGCCGGACGGCGGTGCTGTTCGCCGGCAAGCATCCCGAGATCGTCGACCGGATCCAGCTCTCGCAGTTCGACCGGGAGTCCTGGCGCTGGCGAACCCTCCGCGGCGCGCTGCTCCGCCTGAGCCGGCTCAGCGACCGGGTGCCGGACGGGGTGGTGGCGGTCATCGGCCTCCTGGAGCGGCGCGAGCCTCCTCGCATGGACAAGTATTACAGACTGGCGATCGACTACCTGTACTGGTACGGGGCACTCGGCGCGCTGCGGGAGCAGGGATTGGACGCAACGGCCTTCTCCGTTCCGCTGCCCGCCGGGGCGGCGCCCCGGCAGGCCGGCCAGCGATGAGCCTCACACCCGCCTCCGCCGAGCCGGCGGACTCGTGGTCCGTGATGCGTACCCGGATCGCGCTGGCGCTGGTGCTGCTCTACGCGCTGGCTTCGGGCGCCGCCTGGCTCAAGCTGGCCGTGAGTGCGACCGGACGAGCGGCGCCGGATGAAATCTCGACCTATGAGCGCCGGTTTCAGGAGATCCGAGCGGCGATTCCGGCCCGGGGGGTGGTAGGGTACCTCGGCCGCACCGATTCGGCAGGCCTCACCCCCGCCGAGCGCGAAGCGACCTCGCTCCTCGACTTCAAGCATTACCTGCTCGCCCAGTATGCACTGGCCCCCGTGGTGCTGATCGAGAGCACGAGGCCCGACTTCGTCGTCGGCAACTTCGATGCGGGGAAGGCGCCTTCGACCCCGCCGGGATTTCGCCTCGAGCGGGACTTCGGCAACGGCCTCGTGCTGTTCCGGCGGTCGCCATGACGCCGTGGCTCGGGCTCTCGCTGCTCGTTTCCGTCGCCGCGGGAGTCCTGCTGATCCGATGGGTCTGGCCTGGTGCCGCGGCCGCGTGGTGGTGGCCTCTGGGCATGGCCCTCGGCGCGGCGTTCGGGGTTGGGCTGTCCTCCGTCCTGCTCTATCTCTGGATGCTCGCGTTCGGCCCGACCCGCGGCTTTCCCATCGCGGAGTGTTGTGTGCTCGCTCTCATGACCGCCATCGTGCTGGCGCGCGTCAGGCGGGCGACGAAGGTCGCCACGGCCCGGGCGCCGCATGAGCATCACGGCCGTCCTTCCGGGCTGCTTGCCTGGGCAGCCGGACTGGCGCTGGCGCTGGCGGGCGCGGCTTTCCTGGGCATGCTGCGACGGCAGCCGCATGGCGGGTGGGATGCCTGGATGAACTGGGACCTCCGGGCGCGCATGATCTTCCGGGGCGGCGAGGCCTGGCGGGCGGCCTTCTCGGACATGATCCCCTGGTCGCACCCGGACTATCCCCTCATGGTGCAGTCGCTGGTCGTGCGGAGCTGGCTCTACGCGGGAGGCGAGACGCTGGGTGGCCCGGCCATGGTGGCAGCGGCCTTCACCTTCGGCACGGCCCTCCTCCTGGTGGCCGCGCTCGCCGCCATGCGGAGCGTGAGCCAGGGGCTGGTGGCGGGCCTGGTCCTGCTGAGCACACCGTTCTTCATCGTTCACGGCGCCTCGTTCTACGGCGACGTCCCGGTCGGTCTCTTTCTGCTCGCCACCTTCGTCTGCCTCGCGCTCGATGGGCGCTATGGCGAGGCCACCCGGCGCTTCGCCGTGCTCGCAGGTGCCGCCGCCGGCTTCGCCATGTGGACGAAGAACGAAGGGGTCACGTTCGTGCCGGCGATCGTCGCGGGCATCCTCGCGACCGGGCTGGTCGGCGGGTGGCCGGCCGCGCGCCGTCGCCTCACCGGGTTCGGCCTGGGCCTCTTTCCGATGCTGCTCGTCGCCGCGAGCTTCAAGCTCCGCCTCGCGCCCCGAAACGACCTGGTGGCGACGCTCGGCATCGAGCGCACCATCGACTGGCTCACCGACCCGAGGCGCTATTTCCTCACGCTGCGGGAGTTCATCGCCCACCTCGGAGCGTTCGGTTTCAACGGCTTCGGGAGCGCGACCTGGCTGCTCCTCGCCTACCTCCTGGCCATGGGCATCGGGCGCCGGGAGCTCGACCGCGTCTGGACCAGAATGGCCGCCGTGGTGCTCGTGCTGATGCTCGCCGTCGACTACATCGTGTTCGTCGCCATGGCGTACGACCTTCCCCGCCTGCTGAACAGTTCGGTGGACCGGCTGCTGCTTCAACTGTGGCCGAGCGCCCTGTTCCTGCTGTTCATGGCGGTTCGCACGCCGGAGGAAGCCGGCTTCTCCTTCCGGCGCGCGAAGCCGAGCTAATGCCCCTGCCACTGCTTGCGGGCTGGTTGCTCTATCGCATGTACCGGCACGGCTACGGTCCAGTGGACGCGTTCCGGCGGAGCGCCGTACTCTGGGGGGTGACCCTGCTCGGGATGACCGAGGTCCTGTCCCCGGTGCACCTGCTTACCCCGACCGGCGTGGCGGTGGGCTGGGGAATAGTCTCGGGCGTCCTCGCCCTGCTGCTCTGGCGGGCGCGGGGCCGCGCCATCCTGCCGGCCGAGGCGGCACCGACCACCTGGGCGATCGTGATTCCGGTCGGCATCACTCTGGCAGCAACGCTGGTCATCGGGATGGTGGCGGCCCCGAACAGCACCGAAGGCCTGATCTATCACCTTGCCCGGATCGATCAGTGGATTCAGCGGGGGAGCATCGAGCCCTACGCGACCAGCACCACCCGACAGCTCTTCATGCCCCCGTGGACGGAGCTGGCGATCCTGCATGTCCGCTTGCTCTCCGGCGGCTCGGACCGGCTCTCCTCCCTGGTGCCCTGGTTCGCCTTCGCGGGCTGCCTCGCCATGGGGTACGGGATCGCCCGCCAACTCGGGGCCGGACGCGAGGGCGCGGGCCTCTCGGCGCTGGTCATCGCGTCGCTCCCCATGGCGGTACTGGAGGCGAGCTCCACTCAGGTCGATCTCCCGCTGGCCTTCTGGGCCCTCACCCTTGCGGCGTTTACGCTCGACGGCGCCCGTCAGCGGGCATGGAGCGACGTCCTCCTGGCCGGCGCCGCGCTCGGGCTGGCGCTCGCGAGCAAGAGCACGGCGTACGTCATCTGCGCTCCATTCTGCGTCTGGTGGCTCGTGGAACGCGCCCGTTCCGGGGGCACGCGTCGGGCCCTGGCCGAGATCGCGACCATCGGCGCGCTCGCGCTGCTCCTCTGCCTGCCGTTCTACACGAGAAACTTCCGCGTCTTCGGACATCCGCTGGGACCGGCCGGCACGGCGGCGGAGTACGGGAACGAATCCCACGGACTGGGTACGTTGGCGTCGAATCTCGTGCGTAACTCGACGCTGCATCTCGGCACGCCGTTCGGCCTCTGGAACGACGGCCTCACCCTGGCGGTCGTCCGAGGCCATGAGGCGCTGGGCCTGGATCCTCAGGACCCGCGGACGACGTGGTACGAGGATACCCGATATCGCGTGTGGCCCATGAGCACCTACGAGGGGCGGACGGGCAATCTGCTGCATTTTCTGCTCGTCCTCGCCACCGGGGGACTGCTGCTGCTGAGGCCCCAGCCACGGTCATCACGATGGTACGGCCTCGCCGTGTTCGCCGGCGCGGTGCTGTTCTGCTGGGTGCTCAAGTGGCAGCATTGGCACGGGCGCCTCCACACGCCGCTGTTCATCCTGGCCGGCCCGCTGCTGGCTGTGACCCTCGAGCGAGCGATGCCCGGCCGCCGCGCCCTGAGCGTCGGTCTGCTCCTCTGGCTCGGGTCGCTCCCGTGGCTGCTTGCCAGCGAGATGCGGCCGCTCCTCACTCTGCCGCGGTGGCACGTCACGAGCATCTTCGCGGTTCCGCGAGAGCGGCAGTACCTCGTGAACCAGCCGGACCTGGAGGCTCCCTACCTGCGAGCCGCGCTGGACCTTGCCCGGCTGGGATGTCATGACCTCGCGCTCGCCGCGACCGAAGACACCTGGTCTCATCCGATCATCGCATTCGCACGCATGCATGGCGTGCGCCTTCGCGTCCATTATGTGTTCGTGGAGAACGAGTCCCGTGCGCTCGAGCAGCGTCCGACCACGTGCGCGCTGCTCGAGGTCGATCGGGAGCCCGGCTGGACGCCCGGGCCGCCCTACTCGGACCTGGTGCTCCGCTGGCGCATGCCGCGGGTGGCCTTATGGCTGCCTCACTCCGTCCGATGACCTGGCGAGGACTGCAATGACGACACCGGCATTCGACGACGCCCCGCCCCTGCGCCGCCGTCTGCGGCTGACGCCCGCAGGGCTGGTATGGCTGGTCTGGGGAGCAACGCTCGTGAGCATCCTGGTGTTCATCGCGCGCGATGGCCGGAACATTCCGTTCGAAGAAGACTGGCTGATGGTGGCGGCGATGACCGGCCACGAACCGGATCTCCCGCACTGGCTCTGGAGCCAGAACAGCGAGCATCGACTCCCGCTGCCCCGCCTGGTCAACCTGACGCTGCTTCGCGCCACGGGGGACTTCCGGTCGACCATGGTGTTCGACGCCCTCACCCTCGGCGCCCTGGCGGCAGCCATGATCCTCGTTGCCCGGGCGCTGCGCAACGGACGCACGAGTACTGCGGACGCGTTCTTTCCACTGCTCCTCCTGCAACTGGGCAACTGGGACAATCTCGTCTGGGGGTGGCAGATTCAGTTCGTCCTCCCCACCGTGCTCGCCTGCGCGTTCCTGCTCGTCATCCTCGCGCGGCCCTCGCTCGGCACGCCGGGAGTCACCGCCGCCGCGGCGCTGATGCTCATCGGCCTGCCGCTCTCCGGCGCCAACGGTCTGGTGTTCGCGCCACCGCTCGCCGCCTGGTTCGCGTTCGCGGCGTGGGCGCGGTGGCGTGCGCGGGCACCAGGCCGGTCGCTGGTGAGCCCCATGGCAGCCGGGGCCGCAGGTCTCGCGATCCTGCTATGCGCCGTGTACTTCGTGGGGTACCAGTCATCACCGTGGAATCCCCGGAGCTCCGGCCCGGGCGCGACCCTCGAGACGGCCGGCAAGTTCCTGGCGCTGGGGCTCGGCCCGGTCGCCGCCAAGTCCTGGCTGCTCTTCGGCGCCGTCGCGGCTGTCGTGCTGGTGGCCGGCCTTCTCTCCGTCGGCACCGGGCCGAGGCGGGAGCACGCCGAGCGCCTCCGGTTCGTCGGCCTGCTCGCGTTCTTCGCGGCGGTCATCGTGCTGACGGTGGCCGTGGGTTGGGGCCGAGCCGGACGGGCGGCCGAGACCGGCCGGATGCCGACGCGCTACGTCCTCCTGGCCGCGCCTGGCATGTGCGCCGCGTATTTCGCCCTGCTGCTGTTCGGGACGGAGCGGATGCGTCGCACCGGACCGGCGGCGTTGGCGATCCTGCTGGCCCTGCTGCTCCCCCTCAACACACGCGAAGGCCTGAAGCGCCGCGCCTGGTTCGGGGCCGGGATGGAGGCCTTCGAGCGCGATCTCGCGTCTGGCGCGTCGGCAGAGCTCCTCGCCCGCCGCCACCATGCGTTCATGCTGCATTGGGACGAGCCGCTGATGGTGGCCGGTCTGCAGCAGCTGCATGACGCGGGCATCGGGCCCTTCAGGCGATGGGACCCCAGCGGGAACGCATCGGCGCCGTGAGCAAGGTGACTCGTCGCGCCGGTCTGCTCGTTCCCCTCGCCTCGCCGCCGCTCCTGGCGGCCGCCCTCGTGCTCGGCATCGCGGCGCACAACCCCGGGCAATACCGCCTGCCCGATCTGCTCGGGATCCTGGCCTCGGTCGGCTTCGCCGCCTTGCTCGCCGAAATGGTCGTGCTGGCCTGCGTCCGCGCGCTCGACCGATCCGGCCGTGCCGTGCCGCTGTCGGCGGCGCTGACCAGCATCGGGGTCGCCGTGTGCTTCTACTACAGCCCCCTGCGAAGCGCCCTTTCGACCATCGCCCACCCGCTGGCTCGCCAGCGGGTCCTCGCCCCGCTGGTCGGATTCGGAACGCTCCTCGCCTTCGGCTGGCTCCTGCGCCTCTCGCACGAGCGGCTTCGAGTCGCGAGCGCGTTCCTGGTCCGGTTCGGGCTCCTGCTGGTGGCGCTGCTCGTGATCCAGATCCTGATGGCGCGCGCGCCGCGCGTGGTGGCACGGAGCGCGCTGGTGGACTCGCTGGCCCGGCCCATTCGAACCGTCGGCACTCCACCACCCGGCCGGAACACGCCGCCACGGGACATCTATATGATCGTGGCGGACGGCCACGCCAATGCACGCGTGCTGGCCGAAACCTTCCAGTACGACGCAACGCCCTTCGAGGACAGCCTTCGCGCGCTCGGCTTTCTGATCCCGCGGGACATGCGCAGCAACTACGTGCAGACCTATCTCTCCGTGGCCTCGCTGCTGAACGCCGCGCACATGACGCGCCTGACCGACGACGCGGGACTGGCGAGCACCGACCATACCCTGCCGACCTACCTCGTGAAGCACAACCGCGTCGCCCGCTTCCTGAAGAAGCACGGGTACAAGTACGTACTCTTCCCGTCGGCCTGGTGGGCCGCGACGAAGGACAGTCCATTGGCGGACGAGGAGTTCGAGGCGGAGACCGGGTCGTCGTTCGCGGATGTCGTCCGTCGTACGGAGCTTCGGCGCGCTGTCCTGGCCTCCACCCTCCTGCACCTGGTGCTCAAGCCCGAGGGAGAGCCGATCCCAATGGCGCAGCACATCGTCCGCTCCTTCGAAGGCTTGCGTGATGTGCCGGCCGACCCGGCCCCGACGTTCACGTTCGTGCACATACTGCTGCCGCATGCCCCCTACCTTCTGGATGCGCGGTGCCGGCCGCTCGCGCATCCCATTGCCGACGACATGCAGGAGGATACCCCCGAGCAACGAGCCGATTACGTCGGCCAGGTGCGCTGCGTGGACCGGCTGCTGCTCGAGACCGTGACCGCCTTGCTCCGGCGCTCCTCGACGCCGCCCGTGATTCTCGTAATCGGCGATCACGGCTCGGGGTTTTCCGACCTGGGCTTCTACGGACACCCGGAAAGCGTCCCGCCGGCGTTCATCCGCGAGCGCTTCGGTGCCTTTGGCGGGTTCTACCTTCCTGCGGGCGGCGACAGCCTGTTCCGCGAGCCGGTCACGGTGGTGAACGTGCTGGGGAACGTCCTGCGATACTATTTCAACGCCGATCTGCCGAACAGCGCCAACGACATGTACGTGTCGGGGCAGGAGCTGTTCCATTTCTACCCGGTCGTGCAAGGGCAGCAGTCGGTGCCCTAGCGATGGCGCACTAGAACGTGGATCCGTTCAACGGCTCGAAGTACAGCACTTCGGCGCCGGACTTGTTGAAGATGTCCCGCCGAATCAGCCGTGCGTGCTCCCGTAGCCAGCCCTCCACCGGCGAGGGCAGGTGCAGGTCGTGGATCTTGACCACCGCCACGCGGCGATTGCCGGCCAAGAGCAGTTGCAGGTCCCGTGGCACCTGCCGGAGGCCCAGCGGCTGTACCCAGGAGACGATGGGAATGTCGCGCCTCAGGTACCGCGCCAATCCGATGACGCCGGTCGGGACCGAGTTGACCACCACGACATCGCCGGGCTGAACCCACGCCTTGAGCCGTGCGTCGACTTTGCGGTAGGGCTCCCAGGGCCTCGGGTCCCCCCTCGCCAGGGCCAGGGCGCCGGGGAGCCAGGCCAGGAGGAGCGCGCTCAACGCCACGACGTGGAGCGTGCGGGGTAGCTGGCTCATGAGAAGGGCCGCCAGGAGCATCGCGGCCGGCAGTGCCGGCAGCGCGTAACGGTCGATGGTGCTCGTGGTCGTGTGGCGCAGGAGATCGAAGCCGAGCAGCCCGAGACAGGATGCGGCCAGCCAGAGCCACAGCAGGAGGGCCTCACGGCCGAAGAGCCGGGGAACCGAGGAGCGGCTGACGATCCAGATCGCCAGCGCGGCAAAAAGGCCGAGCGCAAGACGGTCAGCCCATCGCCAGCCGCCGAGTGAGCTCGTACCGGACAACAGGCTTGTCGCCAGGAGGAAAGGCCGGCCCAACGCCCGGGGCCATTCGAGGCTGCCGTTCTGCCAGCCCGCCGTGACCCGCCATTGCCTGAGGCTCGCCGGCACCAGAGCATACCAGGGCAGCACCAGGAGGAGCGTCATACACGCCAGCACGGCCACACGCGCGCGCAGGCGCGCGACGAAGACGAGCCATGTCAGGCAGGCAAGCCACACGAACGCGAAGAAGTAATGGGTCAGCAGTCCCGCCGCCCCGGCGAGCACCCAGGCCAGCGCGGTCGGGAGGTCGCCGGGTCGGCGCGATAACCGCAGGCTCAGCCATGCCAGGCCGGCGCCGAGGACCCACAGCATGGCATACATACGGCCTTCGGCCGAGTTGTAGATTGCGACGTGAGAGAAGGAGAACAACAGGCAGGCGGTCCCCGCCAGCCGAGGTGGTCCAGCCTCACGTCCCAGGAGCCAGAGCAGCGGGAGCGTCAGGACTCCGCACCAGACGGAGAACAGACGCAGAGCGGCGTCGCTCGTGCCGAACAGGCGGGTCCATCCGTTCAGCAGCAGGTAGTAGAGTGGCGGGCTCGTGTCCGACAAGAGGACGGCCCGGAGGACGCGTCCAGCGCCTGCAGGCGGGTCCTCGTGCTCGGCGTAGCGCTGGAATACGTGCGGGAGCTGCGCCTGGCGCGGTTCGGCGAAATCGCCCAGCGAGGGTCGGGCCGACGAAGCCGGATGCTCCAGGCTATGGCCGGTCGCCATGGACAGGGAGAATACTTCGTCGCCCCAGAGGCCGGGTCGCGTGGCGGCCGCGACCCGAAGGCCGATTCCCGCCAGCACGAGCACAAGCATGAGCAGGACCGGCCACGTCGGGCGGTTCATAAGTGCGGCCTCATCGTATGTCGGTATGAGCAGCCAAACGTAAGAGGAGGTCAGCGATGGTGACAGGCCTTGGGTGGGCGGACCGTATCGCCGGATGACGAGCCCATCGACGGTGATCCTCGGCGGCGGGCTGTCCGGCGCGGCCACGGCTTACGCCCTGGCCACGGCCGGCGCCACCAACGTGACCGTGATCGAGCGAGGTCCGACCTTGGGCGGGCTCGCGGGCAGCTTCGAGCGCGACGGTCACTTCTATCCCCTCGGCTACCACCACATCCTCGATCGGGACCGAACCCTGTTGTACTTCCTGGACCGGATCGGGGCGCTGCCGAGCGTGCGCTGGCGCCGGGTGCGGATGCTGTTTCACCTGGGCGGACGGGCGTACGACCTGGGCTCGCCCGCCGGTTTCCTGGCCTTTCCGATGTCCCTCCGCGACAAGGCCGGCTTCATCCGGCTCATGCTCAAGGCGTTCAACAAGCGGGACTGGTCGGACTGGCAGGACCGGAGCGCGGCGGAGCTGGTGGACGCGTACGCGGGCGCCGGCACACGCGAGGCGCTGTTCGAGCGGCTCACCCGGCTCAAGTTCGAGCTCCCGTGCGCCGAGGTGAGCGGCGCGTGGCTCGGGGCCCGGCTCCACTTCCGCGAAGGATCGGCGCCGTTGGGCTACATTCCGGACACCAACTGGACCAAGGTGCTCTGCGATGGCATGGCACGCCTGCTGGCCGAGGCGGGTGTCACGGTCCGCTTGAACACCACCGTCACCCGGCTGGTCACTGCCGGCGGCCGGGTGCGCGAGGCCGAGCTCGGCACCGGCGAGCGCGTGGGCGGGGACGTCTTCGTCAGCACCATCCCGACGGAGCTGTATCTCCGGCTCCTGCCGGGCGACCGGACGGCCGAGCTCGACCGGATCCGGTACTCGGCCCTGATCTCGGTCGTCTGTGCCACCCGCCAGCCAGTAGACGCGCGCACCTACTGGATCAACCTGGCCTCCCTCGACCGGACGGCGTGCGGCATCTTTCTCCTCAGCTCGCTCAACCCAACGATCGGGCGGCCGGGCGACAGCTGCGTCAATTTCGTCACCCACCTGCGCGGCCGCGCCCGCCCGCTGTTCCACGTACCGGACGAGGAGCTCATGGCGCGCTATCTGGACGATTTCCGGGCCGTGTTCGGCTTCGCGCTGGAGCCGTTCTGGACCCACGTGGCGCGGGTGCCGATGTATTCGCCGGTCTTCGGGCGCGGCTTCCGCAATCCGCCGATCCGAAGCGCCTCGTGGGACAACGTGTATTTCGGCGGGAACTACCGGGCGTTCCCGTCGATCGTTTCGACCGGCACCGCGCTCGACTCGGGCCTCGAGACCGCGGGGGCGGTGCTGGCGGACCAGGGGCTGCGGAGCGGTCTCCGCGCCGCTGCCGGGGGCTTCCGCCTGGCTGGCATGTCCCGTGCCTGAACCGACCGCGCGACTGGTCGCGCTCGTGCGGGCGCTCCGGGTGCACCAGTGGGTCAAGAACCTGCTCGTGTTCGTGCCGGTGGTGCTCGACCACAAGCTCTTCTCCGCCGACACCATCGCGAAGTCGGCCACGGCCTTCGCGGCGTTCTGCTGCGCCGCGTCGAGCGCCTACATCCTCAATGACACCCTCGACCTCGAGGCGGACCGCCGGCATCCGACCAAGCGCCATCGCCCGTTCGCCGCCGGCACGCTGAGCCCCGCCTTCGGTATGATCCTCATCCCGGTGCTCCTCGGCATTGCCTTCGCCGCCAGCCTGCTCACGCTGCCGGACAGCTTCGTCGAGCTGCTGGCCATCTACGTCGTCCTGACGACGGCGTACTCCTTGTATCTCAAGCAGGTCGCCGTCGTGGACGTGCTCCTGCTCGCCGGGCTCTACACGCTGCGGGTGCTCGCCGGCATCGCCGCGGCGCAGGTGCGGTTCTCCACCTGGCTGCTCGCCTTCTCGATGTTCCTGTTCCTCAGCCTGGCATTTCTCAAGCGATTCACCGAGGTGAGCGCGATGGAGGGCGCGGCGACCGAACAGCTCCGCCGCCGCGGCTACCTCCGGGGCGACCGCGAATGGCTGGGCTCCATGGGCAGCGCGAGCGGCTACCTCTCGGTCCTCGTGCTCGCGCTCTACATCAACAGCGAGCAGGTGATGGCGCTCTACCGCACGCCCCTGCTCCTCTGGCTGGTCTGCCCGCTGCTGCTCTTCTGGACCAGCCGCATGTGGCTGCTGGCGCATCGCGGCCGGATCCATGACGACCCGATCGTCGCCACGGTGCGGGATCCGGCGAGCTACGTTCTCGGCGCCCTCGTCGCGCTCGTGCTGTACCTGGCGCTCTGATGGCCGGGGCCGTGGACGGGCGCCGCCCGGCGCCGGGTTCCTATCGATCGTGGGGCCGGTATCCGTCGTCCGCCCCGGCCGACGTGTTCCCGGTCGTCTGGCGCTCCGATGCGCCGCCGTTCGAGCGCCTGCGCGGCTCGGTCCTTCCGTACGCCTGCGGTCGGAGCTACGGCGACAGCTGCCTCAACGGCGGCGGCCTGCTGCTGGACGTGCACCGGCTCGACCGGCTGATCGCGTTCGATGCCGCAGCCGGACTGCTTCGGTGCGAGGCGGGGGTGACGCTGGCCGAGATCCTGGCGCTGATCGTGCCGCGCGGCTGGTTCCTGCCGGTGGTGCCCGGCACCCGCTGGGTGTCGGTCGGCGGAGCCATTGCGAACGACATCCACGGCAAGAATCATCACCGCGCCGGCACGTTCGGCGCCCATGTGACGCGGCTGGAGCTCCTCCGCTCGACCGGCGAGCGGATCGTCTGCGGGCCGGACGACGCGCTGTTCCAGGCCACGGTCGGCGGGCTGGGCCTCACGGGGCTGGTCACCTGGGCGGAGATCCGGCTCAAGCGTATCGACGGGCCGGGGATCGCCATGGAGCGGATCCGGTTTCCCGGCCTCGACGCATTCTTCGAGCTCGCAACGGAGGACCACGCCTTCGAGTACACCGTGGCTTGGGTGGATTGTCTGGCGCGCGGGCCGCGGCTCGGGCGCGGGATCTACATGCGTGGCGATCACGCCCCGCTCGACGGCCCGGCGCCTTCGCCGCTGGCCGGCGCGCGGTTCACGGTCCCTGTCGACGCACCGGGTGGGCTCCTCAACCGGGTGACGCTCGCTCTCTTCAACGAAGCGTACTATCGGAGCCAACTCGCTGGCCGGCGGCGCAGCGTCGTCCCCTACGCGCCGTTCTTCTTCCCGCTCGACGGCGTGGGCGACTGGACCCGGCTGTATGGGCCGCAAGGCTTCGTGCAGTATCAGTGCGTCGTCCCGGGCGCTCCCACCGACGGGCCGATCCGGACGATCTTCGAGCGCATCGCGCGGTCGGGCGAGCCGGCCTCGCTGGGAGTGCTCAAGCGGTTCGGCGCGGCCCGTTCGCCGGGCATGCTGTCGTTCCCCCGGGAAGGCACCACCCTGGCCGTGGACTTCGCCGTCCGTGGCACCCGGCCGTTCGCCCTGCTGGACGACCTCGATGCAGTCGTCCGCGAGGCAGGCGGCGCGGTCTATCCGGCCAAGGACGCCCGCATGAGCCCGGAGAGCTTCCAGGCGTTCTTCCCGCAGCTCGATCGGTTCCGTCCCCACCAGGATCCCAGGTTCTCCTCCTCCTTCTGGCGGCGGGTGCATGCCTCCTGACTCACCGATTCGGGTATTCGTCGTCGGCGCCACGTCGGCGATCGCCACCGAAACCGCCCGCGTCTACGCCGCGTACGGCGCCCAGCTCTTCCTGGCGGCGCGGAACGCCGATCGCCTCGAGGCGGTGGCGGCCGACCTCCGAACCCGCGGCGCCGCCCGGGTGGAGACCACCCTGCTCGACGCGACCGATCATCAGCGCTGCGAAGAGGTCGTGGAGGCCGCCTGGACCGCCCTGGGCGGGCTGGACGTGGCACTGCTCGCGCACGGCGTGCTGCCGGATCAGGCCCGCTGCCAGGCGAGCGCCGCCGAGGCGCTCCGCTCGATCGACGTGAACCTCGGGTCGGCGGTGGCCCTGCTCACGCCGCTGGCCAACCGGTTCGAAGCGGCGGGACGCGGATGCATCGCCGTGATCGGATCGGTGGCGGGCGATCGTGGCCGGCAGAGCAATTACGTCTACGGCGCCGCCAAGGGCGGGCTCGACCGGTTCCTGGAAGGGCTCCGGAACCGGCTGTTCCGTGCCGGCGTCGCGGTCGTGACGCTCAAGCCGGGTTTCGTGGATACCCCGATGACGGCGGGACTCGCGCAGGGGCCGCTCTTTGTCAGCGCGCGCCGGGCGGGCCGGGATGTCCACCGTGCCATCGAGCGGCGGCGCGACGTCGCCTACATTCCCTGGTTCTGGCGGCCGATCATGGCCATCATCCGGATATTGCCGGAACGTCTCTTCAAGCGATTGCGCCTCTAGCTCGAGCCTCACCCCCTGGAGACCGATGCGTACACCGACCCTGATGCTCCTGCTCGCGACCTCCGCCGCCGCTCCGCTCGCCGCCCAGGCAGGGGCGAGCGCCTCCGCCGCCACCCGCGCCGCCCGCGCCCTGGATCCGCGCGCGCTGCGGGCCCATCTCGAGTTCCTCGCCGACGATGCGCTCGAAGGCCGCGCCCCCGGCACCCGGGGCGGGAAGACCGCGGCGAAATACATCGCGACCCAGTTCGAGCGCCTCGGCCTGGAGCCGGCGGGCGACAGCGGCACCTGGTTCCAGCGCGTGCCGATCATCTCGCTCACCCCCACGCCGACACTCGCGGTGGCCGGTGCATCGGGCGCGCCGCTCGTCTGGAAGAACGACTTCGTCATGTGGTCCATGCGGAATGATTCGCTGGTGAACGTGCGGGGGGACGTCGTATTTGCGGGCTACGGCATCGTGGCGCCGGAGCTGGGCTGGAACGACTACGAAGGACTCGACGCGAAGGGCAAGATCGTCGTCGTGCTGGTGAACGACCCCGGCCTGCAGGACTCGACCATCTTCCGCGGCAAGATCCTCACCTACTACGGCCGGTGGACCTACAAGATCGAGGAGGCTCAGCGGCAGGGCGCGGCCGGCATCCTCATCGTCCACACGACCGAGAGCGCGACATATCCCTGGACCACGGTCCTGTCGGGGTGGGTCGGACCTCAGGTGAGGCTCGAGACGGCGCCGAGCTCCCTGATCGTGGCCGGGTGGCTGCAGCAGGAGACCGCCGCACGGCTCTTCCAGCAGGGTGGCCAGGATCTCGCGGCGCTCACCGCCGCCGCGGCCCGACGCGGGTTCCGCCCGGTGCCGCTCACGCTGCAGCTCGATGCTGCCGTCAGGAGCACGATCCGCCGCTCCGAGACCGAAAACGTCCTCGCCCGCTGGCCGGGCCGGGGGGCGCTTGCGCGGGAGGTGGTGCTCATCGGCGGCCACTACGACCACTTCGGGATCGGCGCTCCCGTCAACGGGGACTCGATCTACAACGGCGCCGAGGACAACGCTTCCGGCACGGCGGGCGTGCTGGCCACCGCCGAGGCGTTCGTCCGGAGCGGCATCCACACGGCGCGCTCCCTGGTGTTCGTGGGCTTCGCCGCGGAGGAGTCGGGCCTGATCGGCTCCCAGGCCCTGGCGACCAATCCCCCATTCCCGCTCCGCGACATGGCGGCCATCCTGAACCTCGACGTGCTCAACGTCTACGGCCGGACCCGCGACTTCTCGGCGCTGGGTCTCGAGCAGTCGTCGCTGGGGCGGGCCGTCGGGCAGGCGGCGGCGGCCGAAGGACTTCGGGTGACCCCGAACGAGGAGGCCCTGATCCGCGGCGCCTACTTCCGGTCGGACCACTTCTCGCTGGCGCGCGCTGGCGTGCCGGGGACGAGCCTGGAGAGCGGGTCCGACTTCGTGGGCCGGCCCGCGGGCTGGGGGAAGGAGCAGAAGGATCTGTACACCGCCGAGCGGTACCATCAGCCCAGCGACCAGGTTCAGCCGTGGTTCAACTACGACGGCGCATTGCAACAGCTTCGCGTCATCGTCAGGACAGCGGTGCTTGTCGGCAACGCTCCTGGCCAGCCTACCTGGAGCACAAGCTCCGAATTCCGGCAGGCGGGGGAGGCCCGACGCCGGCCTTGAGGCCGGTAGCCCTTCGGGCGGCGGCAGTTATGCGCCGCCGCCCTACCGCAGGTGACCTGCCCCGCCTATCTTCCCCGCCGCTTACGCCCTGCCCCCCTCCCCAGGAGCGTTTCTGGAACTGCCCAATCAGCACCGGATTCCGCTCACCTGGCTGCTCGAGAATGCCGGGCCATCGATCCGGTACCGCACCTACATCGAGCTGGCGCCCCCCGGATTCGCCTCCGCGGAGATGATCGAGGCTGCCCAGGCGGCGGTCGTCGACTCGAAGCCTGCCATGGCGGTCGTCAAGAAGCAGAAGGACACCGGCGTGTGGGGCGGCAACCTGCTCGGCTTGGCCGCGTCCGCCGCACAGGGAATCAAGGACGTCGGCACGATTCCCCAGTACCGCCGCCTGCTCCAGCTCGGCTGGCCACGAGCCAGCCGTCCGTTCAAGCTGGGCGACCGGGTGCTGTTCCGGCTGCTCAGCCGGGACGAGGATCCGGCGCTGGTGTTCGAGTTCCAGAAGATGGTCAAGTCGGATGTGGAGGCCGAGACCTGGGCCCGCGGGATCATGCGCGAGGCCGCCTCGGCGGCGCTGGCGGAGGCGGGATACGCGGAGGACCCCCGGCTGCGTGGCGCCGGGCACAAGATCGCCAACGCGATCTCCCAGTTTCTCCGAAGCCCGCTGGCGGAGAAGCCGTTCGTCAAGGCGGGCAAGCAGATCGTGCTGCATCCGGAGGCGCATCCGCCGAGCTGGTACTCGGTGGCGATGCTCTCGTTCATGCCGAACCTCCAGCGCGAGCGCGCCGGGTTCACCGAGCGTCTCGGCCACTATCTGGCCCAGCCGGCGCCCAAGAAATCGTTCGTCATCCAGGTGGGGAAGCGCACGGTCAAACCACAGCACCTGCTCCTGGGCGATCCCATCGAGACCGACGCCAAAGGCCACCCGACCGACTTGCCGCTGGCGCTTCATTACATCGAGCTGATGGCGCGAATGGGCGCCCTGCCCTGGGCGCCGGTGGCCTCCAAGGCGCTGGGGCGGCTGCTCAAGGACACCGACGAGCAGGGTGTCTGGCGACCCAAGAACCTGCGGTCGCAGCCCAAGGCGCTGAACAAGATCACCTATCACTATTACCCCCTGCTCGCTGACGCCAAGACGACCGAGGGGCGGGAAGTGGACGTGACCTTCCGGCTGTCGCTCATCGCCAAGCTGCTGGGATGGCCCATCGAGTACGACTGACCGTTCGAGGGGGCCCGTCGCCATTGCGGGCCAGCGCGTAGTATGACAGACTACTCATCATGTCTCGGCTCGACCTTACCCATTTCGGCTTCACGCCCACGGAAAGCCTGGTCTACGAGGTCCTCCTCACCGGGGGCCCCGGTACCGGCTATGCCATCGCCCGGTCGGCCGGACTGGCCCGCGCCAATGCATATAGCGCCCTGGAGGGTCTCGTGACCAAGGGCGCCGCCCGGGTCGACGTCGGCCGGCCCAAGCGCTACCGGCCGGAGGCGCCGGCGGCGCTCATCGCGCGGATCTCCACCGACCATGGGCAGGCGCTCGATCGGTTGAGCAACATGCTCAACTCCGTGAGCGTCCCGGACACCCCCACCGTGGTCGAGATCGAGTCGGGCCGTGCGGTGCTGCAGCTGGTCACGCACGACGTCGCGCGCGCGACTGCATCGGTGGCGCTGCTGGCGCCGGCGGATGCCTTCCCGCTGCTGGCGCCGGCGCTCCGGCGGCCGTACTCGGCGGGCATTCCGATGCTGCTCTGTGCGACGGCGCCGGTGGACCTCGGTTTCGCGGTCGTGGAGATGGTGGCCGGCTCGGACCGATGGCCGGGGATGCCGATCATCAGCGTCGTGGACGACCGGAGCGCGATTCTCGCCGCGCGCCAGGGCGCGGACGTCCGCGGCCACTGGAGTACAGCGCCGGCCTTCGTGGCCGGCGCGCGCCTCGCGCTCGAGCGATTCCGGCACGGCCCATGACCGATCCGCTCGATGACGCGATGCTGGAGCTGCAGCACGAGTACCTCGCGGAGTTTCCCGAGCGGCTCGAGGAGCTGCGCACGGATATCGCCGCGTTCCGCGCCCTTCGTCCCGAAGCGGCGGCCTCGCTCAAGACGCACTTCCACCGCCTGGCCGGATCGGGCGGCTCCTACGGCTTCCCCGAGATCAGTCTCGTCGCCCGGGAGATGGAGCAGTGGATGGCCACCAAGCCGGCCCCCGGCGAGGCGCCCCGTCTCGACGATGCCGTCGAGCGGCTGGCGGCGCTGTTTCGTCAGGCGCAGGCCAAGCTGGGCAGCACGACGCGGCCGACGGGAGCGCCGCGGCGCGCCACGGTCATCCTGCCGCCGTCGCCGGATACCGACCGGCTCGTCGCCGCCTTGCAGGCCGAGCGCTACGAGGTGCGGCTGGGCCATCGCCAAGACGATCCGGCCACGCTGCCCGCCGGGGAGCGCCCGGACCTGCTCGTGGTCGGTGCCGCCGCCGGAGAGGGTGACCCCTCGGCGGTGGCGTCCGTGTGGACGGGTCACGCGCTGCGGCCCCGCGCGGTCGTGCTGGTCGAAACGCTGCGCGCGGTGGACCGGCTCCGGGCGATCGCATCCGGAGTGGACGCGGTCGTGGCCGTCGAGCGGGCATCCGAGGATGTTCCCCGGTACGCCCGGGCACTGGCCAGGATCGGCCCTCCGCCGTCCACGGTGCTCCTGGTCGAGCACGACACCGACCGCGCCACCGCCAAGACCGTGTGCCTCGAAGAGGCCAACATCCGGGTGGTGCGTTGCGCGCTCGCCCAGGCGGTCCAGGAGCTGCTCGAACGGGAGGTGCCGGATCTCATGCTGGTAGCGACCCACCTGCCGGATGGAGACGGCGCCACCATCGCCCGGATCGTCCGCGAGGACCCCCGGTTCCGGATGATGCCGATCGTCTTCGCCGGCGCCGAAGACCTGGTCGAACGGGTGATGGCGCTCCAGGCGGGCGCGGACGACTATCTCGCCACGCCGGTCGACACCGAGCTCCTGCTCCAGACGGTGGTCGTGCGGGCCGAGCGGGGCCGCCGTCTTCGCGAGCTGCTCATCCGGGACCCGTTGACAGGCCTGCTCAACCAGGTCACCCTGCTGGCCGAGCTCGAATTCGCGGTCGATTACGGACACCGGCACGGCGGGCCGTTGTCCCTGCTGGTCTTCGACCTCGATCGGTTCCACGAGGTGAACGAGCGCTTCGGGCAACTGGTGGGCGACCAGGTGCTCCGCCACGTGGCCAGCGTGTTCCGCTCGAACGTGCGCGCGAGCGACCTTATCGGCCGCTTCGGCGGCGAGGAATTCGCGATGGTGCTTCGGGGCGTGCCCGCCGAGGGGGCGGCCGTGGTCGCGGGCAAGCTGCGCCGTGTTCTCGGCGAGCAGTCGGCCACCACGGCGGAGGGGATCATCATCCCGCTGCACGTGAGCGTCGGATGGGCCAGCTTCCCGGCCAATGGCGCCAGCGCCGGCGAGCTGGTGCACGCCGCGGTTCGGTCGATGCGGAGGGAGAAGGCGGATAAGGGGTGAGAGGGACGGACGGTCGGACGGCCGGACGGTCAGACGGACGGTAGGAGCGTCGGGCGAAGCGAGGCGGGGGCCAGCAACAGCAAAGGGGACATGCCCAAAGGCATGCCCCCTTCGCTTCGCTCAGGGTGACTCCCTCGACTCAGGTCGAGTCCCCCTAGTGCCGGAACCCCGTCGACAGCGGCATCACGTCCCGCGGGTTCTTCTCGTCGCCGAACAGCAGGCGACCCTCCCGGAACGTGGCGCCCCGAAGCGTGAGCGCGAGCACCTCGCCCAGCTCCGAGACCAGGTGCACCTCGATCTTGTCCCGCACTTCCTGGGGCAGATCGGTCAGGTCCGGCTCATTGTCCTTGGGGACGATGATCCGGGTGATGCCCGCCCGGACCGCGCCCAACACCTTCTCCTTTACGCCGCCGATCGGCAGGACCCGGCCACGGAGGGTGATCTCTCCGGTCATCGCGATATCGTGGCGGACCGGCCGCCCCGACAGCGTGCTCACGACGGCCGACGCCATCGTCACGCCCGCCGACGGACCATCCTTCGGGATGGCGCCGGCCGGCACGTGGATGTGGATGTCGCGATCGAACATCTCGTCCTGGATCTGGAGCCCCGCCGCGTGTGAGCGGGCGTAGGTCCAGGCGGCGCGGGCCGACTCCTTCATCACATCGCCCAGCTGGCCGGTGAGGACCAGCTCGCCCTTGCCGCGCATCGTGGATGCCTCGACGAACATGATGTCGCCGCCGGTGGGGGTGTAGTACATGCCCGTGGCGGTGCCCACCTCGTCGTAGCGCGCCATCTTCTCCGGATGGACCTTGGGACGGCCGAGCAGGTCGTCGACCATGTCCTTGTCCACCGTGATCGGCCCGGTTTCACCCGACGCGAGCTGGCGTGCCACCTTGCGCGCCAGGCGGCCGACCTCCCGCTCGAGCTGCCGCACCCCGGACTCCCGGGTGTAGCTCGTGATCACCTCCGCCAGCGCTTCGTCGGTGATCGTCAACCGCGCCGGGCTCACGCCGTTCTCGGCGAACTGGCGCGGGATCAGGTACTTCCGGGCGATTTCCTGTTTCTCGCGCTCGGTGTACCCGGCGAAGTCCACGACCTCCATCCGGTCGAGCAGCGGCCCGGGGATGTTCTGGATGAAGTTGGCCGTCGCGATGAACAGCACCTCGCTCAGGTCGAACGGCACGCCGAGGTAGTGGTCCACGAACGAGTCGTTCTGCGCCGGGTCGAGCACCTCGAGCAACGCGCTCGCCGGGTCGCCCTGGAACGAGACGCCGAGCTTGTCCACCTCGTCGAGCAGGAAGACCGGGTTCTTGGTCCCGGCCTGCTTCATCCCGTTGATGATGCGGCCCGGCATGGCGCCGACGTATGTGCGCCGGTGGCCCCGGATGTCGGCCTCGTCCCGCGCGCCGCCGAGCGAGATGCGGACGTACTTCCGGCCCATCGCGCGGGCGATGCTCTTGGCCACCGAGGTCTTGCCGACACCCGGGGGACCGACGAACAGCAGGATCGGGCCGCGGGCGCGGTCGTCGTCATTGCCCTTGACCGCCGCATTGGGCGCCGGGACGGTGGCGGTGGCCTGCGGCGTGTCGGTCGACTCGCCCTCGGCCGCCTGCTCCGCCTTCCGCGCCGCCGCCTTGGCCTCGTCGGCGGCACGGTCGGCGGTATCCTGCTGCATCCGCAGCTGGCGCACCGCCAGGAACTCGAGCACGCGGTCCTTCACGTCGCCGAGCGCGTAGTGGTCCTCGTCGAGGATGGTCTGCGCTTCGGACAGCTCGAGGTGCTCCTTGCTGCGCACGTTCCAGGGGAGCTCCGCGATGTTCTCGAGGAACGTGCGGATGACCTGGCTCTCCATCGATTCCCGGCCGATGCGGCTGAGCCGTCCCAGCTCGCGGTCGACTTCCTTCCGGGCCTCGGCCGGCAGGTCGAGCGCCTCGAGCTTCTCACGCAGCTCCTGGAAGTCGTCCCGCTCGTCGCCCTCGCCCAGCTCGCGCTGAATGGTCTTGAGCTGCTCGCGCAGGAACATCTCGCGCTGCCGCTCGCCCAGCTCTTCCTGCACCTGGGACTTGATGTCCTCCTGGGCGTCGAGCACGCCGATCTGGCGCTGCACGTGCACCAGGACGCGCCGGAGCCGCTCCTCGACGCTCAGCGTCTCAAGCAGCGCCTGCCGCTGGGCGGGATTGATGTCGATGTAGCCGGCCACGAGATCGGCGAACCGCCCGGCCTCATTGACGCCGGCCAGGACCTGCTGCACCACCTCGTCCGGCAGCCCGGACTTCTGGCCCAGCTCGGCCGCGCGAGCCCGCGCCTCGCGGTGCAGGGCCACGAACGCCGAGTCGTCGGCGTTGAGGGGCAGCATCTCCTCGGCCTCGCGCACAACGGCCTGGAGGTATCCCTCCTTGTCGGTGTAGTGGATGGCGATGCCGCGCTGCTCGCCGTGCAGCAGGAGCTGCATGCCCGACAGCCCGCGCTGCAGCTGCCCGATCTTGGCGATGGTACCAATGGTGTACAGCACGTCCGCGGTTACGCTCTCGACGTTCTGCCGCTGGGAGACGGCGAAGACCAGTCGCTCAGGCGTCGCCAGCGCGGCCTCGATGGCGCGCAGCGTGGCTGGGCGGCCTGCGCCGATCGGCGCGGTCACGCCGGGGAACAGCACGACCTCACGCAGCGGCAGGACGGGCAATGTCAAACGGTCGGCCATGTAGAGACTACTCCTTCCGAGTCCCCGTTCGAACGGGGAAGATGACGGACCCACAAGAGATCGGCCGCAGATTTGCACCGAGCGTGCCACGCTGCTCGCGGTCTCCGGGCTTGCTACAGAACAACTTATGGTGCCGGACGGTTCTCTGGCCAGCGCCGGGGCGGCAGGTCGGGAGGGAAATCCGAGCGTATCGCTGCCATATTGACGGGAGGGGAGTCGGAGGCCGGCGCTGATGTCATCATGCGGGGCGGGTCGGTGCTCGAGCGCGGGGCGTCTGGCCGAGCGACAGTGTCTGGGCGTGGAGTCCCCACCCGGGCATCGAGCCTCACTCGCATGCCTGGGCCGATCCTTCGCTCCGTTCAGGATGACACGTCCGCTGCCGGTTCAGTTGCCGCAGGCGGTGTATCGGTACAGATTGGGGGCCATGTTCGGCCGTCCCAACGCGCTGCGCACTTCCCCTCCCCTCTTGCCTGCTCCTAGAGGTGCCACAGCCCATGACCGACTCGGCCGATAGGCCACTGCCGGCCCGGCTCGCCGAGGCGCTGGGGGACGCCTACACCATCGAGGGTGAGATCGGCCGCGGCGGGATGGGAGTGGTATACCGGGCCCGGGACGAGCGGCTCCAGCGCCGCGTGGCCATCAAGGTCCTCCCGCCCGAGCTCGCCTTCCAGAAGGACATTCGCGAGCGGTTCACCCGCGAGGCCCAGACGGCGGCCAAGCTGTCCCATCCGCATATCGTCCCGATTCACACGGTCGGCGAGGGACAGGGCCTGGTCTACTTCGTCATGGGATACGTCGACGGCGAATCCGTCGCCGGCCGGATCCGGCGGCGCGGCAAGCTGCCCGTCGACGAGGCCCGGCGGATCATGGGTGAGGCGGCCGACGCCCTCAGCGCCGCCCATGCCCTCTCGATCATTCATCGTGACATCAAGCCCGACAACATCCTGCTCGAGGGCTCCCGTGGCCGGGTGATGGTGACGGACTTCGGCATCGCGAAGGCGTTGAGCTCGACTTCGGGGGCGACGCTCACCGGCGCCGGCGTGGCCATCGGCACGCCGGCGTTCATGAGCCCGGAGCAGGCCGCGGGCGAGCGCGAGATCGACGGCCGGTCGGACGTCTACAGCCTCGGTGTCGTGGCGTTCCAGATGCTCACCGGGGAGCTGCCGTTCACCGCGCCGACCGTCGCCGGGATCCTGATGAAGCAGATCACGGAGCCGGCTCCGGACATCCGGTCGCGGCGCGCCGACGTGCCCGAGGACCTGGCGCTGGCGGTGAGCCGCTGCCTGGAGAAGGACCCGGAGAACCGCTGGCCCAGCGCCGACGCACTGCGCCGTTCGCTCGAGAGCCGCACGGTGTCGGGATATCGACCGACGGGGACCTCCTTCAAGGGTCAGCGCTTCGACCCCGCGGAGCAGCGGGCGCTGGCCGCGGGGCGGCCGCGGCCGACGGCGGGGACCGGGAGCCGGCGCGGACTCGACCCCCGGCCGGGGCTCGGCCCGAGGCCCCTGCCGGCCCCCCGCGACGACCGGGGCGCGCGGCGGCGCGACTACCGCGAGCGCCGGCCCGACAAGGATCAGATGCCGGACACCGGCGAGCCGAAGATCGTCCAGAAGATGCGCGGCCAGTTCGCGAGTTGGGCCGCCGTCTCCCTCGGCTGCCTCGGCATCAACATCGCCACCGGAATCGGCGACCCGTGGTTCCTCTTCCCGATGTTCGGCATGGGCATCGGCGTGTTCCGGAGCTATGCCCAGCTCTGGCAGTCAGGCTACAGCTGGCGGGATGTGCTGACCCGTCCGCCCGCGCCCGACGCGATCGAGACGACCCTCGTCAAGGGCACGGCTCGACTGGCCCGCCAGCTCCCGCCACCGAGGGCGGACGAGTTCGGCGCCCACATCGACGCCATCCGCCAGGTGCAGAGCGACCGGCAGGCCATCCTGCAGCTGCTCGACCGTCTGCCGCCCTCCGAGCGCAAGTTGCTCCCCGAGGTGCAGCAGACGGTCAACGGTCTGTACGAGCGTGCCACCGACGTCGCGCGCACGCTGCACGCGATGGACAGCAACATGGACACCGAGGGGCTGGGGCAGATCGAGGAGCGGATCGCGGCGCTGGCCAGGGAGCCGGACGATGCCGAGCGGGCCCGGCGGCTCAACCTGCTCGAGCGCCAGCGGCAGACGATCATCGACCTGCGCGGCCGCCGGGGACAGGTGGCGAGCCACCTCGAGTCCTGCGTGCTCGCCATGCAGAACGTCAGGTTCGATCTCCTGCGCCTCCGCTCCGCCGGGGTGGCCGCGGTGCTCGGCGACCTGACCCAGGCCACCCAGCAGGCTAAGGCGCTGTCCCGGGACGTCGACAACGCGATCGCCGCCGCCGGCGAGATCCGCGAGGCGATGCGCCCCTAGCCGTGACGTCTTCCCGGCCGGTCGCTGGTGGTGTATTGTATCGGCGCTACGACCGTGCCTCCCCATCGAGGGAGGCACCGCTGTTGTGGGGCGATCATTTCTCTCCGTGGAGGAGCCCGCATGCGTGGTGACCCGAGGTTCCAGCGCTGGCCCACACTGGTCCGGACCCCATGGGCCCTGGCGGCGATGCTTGCCGCGGCCGCCTGCGGGAAGACCGGCGAGGCCGGCAAGCCCGCGGAGGGCGCCGCGTCGAGCGCCGCAGCCGGCCAGTCGGCGCCGGTCATTTCGATCATCCGGGCGGCGGACTGGATCGGCTCCGAGTGGGCCGAGGACGCGCTCAAGGTCGGCCTGCAGGAATCCGAGCTCGAGCAGGGGCGCGACTACGAGTTCAAGGTGTCGAGCGCCCAGGGCGACCTGGCAACGCTGCCGAGCCTGATCGACGCGGCCGTGGACGCCAAGGCCAAGGTGATCGTGACCCTCCAGGACGAGACGCTGCAGGCGGCCGTCCAGCGGGTGAAGACGACGCCGATCGTCTTCAACATCCTGTCGGATCCGTTCGCGGCCGGGGCCGGCACCAGCGACTCGAACCATCTCGCCAACATCACCGGTGTCTACTCGCCCGGCTTCGGCGATCCGGAGCAGACCAAGCGGGTGGAGCTCATCAAGCGCATCGTGCCCAAGGCGAGGCGCGTGGGCATCCTGTTCAGCCCGGGAGAGCCACTCTCGGTCGGGCTCAAGGACCGGATGACGATCGCGGCCAAGAAGGCCGGTCTCGCGGTCGAGGCGGTGCCGATCAACAACGTGAGCGAGGGGACCGAGGCCGCCGCCGCGATCGTGGGCAAGAAGGTGGACGCGATCGAGATCTACGGGAACGCGGCGCACGGCGCGTTCGAGAGCATCATCCAGGTGGCCCGGGAGCACAAGGTGCCGGTGTTCTCGCCGTCGCCGTTCGAGATCCTGAAGGGCGCCACCGCGGCGTTGTACCCCGACTTCCAGGAAGGCGGGGTCGAGGCGGGCAAGATGATCGGCCGCATCCTCAAGGGCGAGAGCCCGGGCGCGATTCCATTCTTCCGCCTCCAGACGACCAAGGAGCAGGTCAGCAAGAGCGCCACCGACAGCAAATGAAAATGGTCACCGCGTACGTGGGCAGCAGTGCCCTCGTACGCCTGACCGGACGGCTGGACGGCGAATGGTCCCGGCACCTCGCCGATACGCTCGACGAACTGCTCCGGGACGGTCTGCGATCGGTCGTGCTGGACATGTCCCAGGTGGACTACATCAGCACCCCCGGTGTGCAGGTCCTCGGCCAGCGGTACCGCGACTTCAGTCTCCTCCGGGGCGAGCTTCGCGTGGCCTCACCCTCGCCGGCAGTCCTCCAGGCCCTCACGGACGCTGGACTCCTCGATCAACTGCTCCTGCTGCCGGGCGACGAGCGCGTCGCCGGCGGCGCCGGCCGGCCCTCCGCCCTCATTGCACGCCCGGCAAGCGAGCTCACCGGCGATGCCTGGCACGTTCCGTCCGCCACCGGCCCGGCCGGCCAGTACGAGATCTCGCGGCGCCACCTCGCCGGGGAGCTGGCGTGCCGCGTCGTGGGCCGGCCGGCCGGGCCGACGGCCGGACTGCGCGAGGAGGATTGCCGGACGATCTCCTTCACCTCGAGCACGTTCGGGCTCGGCATCGGCGCCATCGGGGAGACGTTCGATGAGACCAGCCTGCGGTTCGGAGAGCTGGTCGGCGTGGCGGGAACGGTGGCCTATCTCCCCACCGACGGCGCACTCGTTCCCGATTACTTGTCCGCCACCGCCAAATCGGCGCCGACCGCGGTGCTGGGGAGCGGACTGGTCTTCGACGGCGCCTTTACCAACCTGATCCGGTTCCGGACCCAGCCGGGCGCAGCCAGCGTGCCGCTCGCCGAGCTCGCGGGGGTGGCGCTCGCCAATTCGACCGAGGACGTGGCGGGCCTGGTCGTGGCGGCGGAGGCCACCGAGCTGGTGACCACCGCCCTCCGGCGCTCACCCGCTGCGGCCGACGCCCCGGCTGCGCTGGACGCGGCCGCCATGCGCGAATGGCTGGCCTTCTCACCCGAGCGCACCCTGGCACGCCGCTCGGTCGTCATCGCCGGCGTCGTCGCGCGTCAGCCGCCGGCCGCCCTGGCCGGATTTCTCCGGCCGCTCAATCCAGCCAACGACCTCGTCGGCCACTTCCACGCGATGGTGTTTCCCTACCGGCCGGTCCCGCAGCGGGCGGTGGCGCTGCGCGCGATCGTGGAGAAGCTGGTCGAGAGCCAGCTGCTCCGGAGCGTGGGCCACCTCGTGTTCGACGACCGGGGGCGGGAGAGTGCCGGCGAGAACGCCCTGCTGCGCGGCCTCTGCTGGACGGCGCGGGTCACCTCGACGAGCGCGGCGTGAACCTCCTGATCGGGGCGCTCACGATCGGGCTCCTGCTCTCGCTGCTGGCCCTGGGTGTGTTCATCACCTACCGGGTGTTCGGCATCCTCGACCTGACCGCCGACGGGGCGTTCGGCGTCGGAGCCGCCACCGCGGCGGCCTTGCTGGCGCACGGCTGGTCGCCGGGGCCGGCGACCGCACTCGGCGCCTGGGCCGGCATGATGGCCGGGCTCGTCACCGGCCTGGTGCATACCCGCTTCGGGGTCAACGCGCTCCTCGCCGGCATCCTGACGACGACGGCGCTCTATTCCGGCAACCTCTACATCATGGGTGGCGGCGACACCTCGGTCGCGGCGGTACCGACGCTCATCACCCGCGCGGAGGGGTGGTTCGCCCGGCTGGTGCCGAATGCGGACGCGATCACCCTGCTCGGCACCCCGGTCAGCGCGCGCAACCTGGCGGCGCTGATACTGATGGTGCTCGTGGTGGTGGTGGTCGTCTGGGTGCTCGCGCGCTTCTTCGGCACCAACCTGGGGCTCGCGCTCCGGGCCACCGGCGACAACCCGCAGATGGCCCGAGCCCTGGGCGTGTCGGTCGACGGAATGATCGTGGTGGGGCTGGTCATGGCCAACGGGCTCATCGGGCTCGCGGGGGCATTGTTCGCGGAGTACCAGGGGTTCGCGAACATCCAGATGGGGCTGGGGATGATCGTCACCGGCCTCGCCAGCGTGATCGTGGGCGAAACACTGGCCGGCGGCCGCCACGGGATGGCACCGCGCCTGGCGGCGGTCGTGCTCGGCGCGGTGCTCTTCCGGCTGATCATCGCCGGCGCGCTCCGGGCCGGCCTCGATCCGAACGCGCTCAAACTGGTGTCGGCGGTGTTCGTGTTCCTGGCGCTCGTAGTCCCGGGCGCCGTGCGCCGGCGGCTCCAGCGCGACACCGTCCCTGGGGGGGCTCGTGGCTGACCCCGCCCTCGAGATCCGAGGCCTCGATCACACCTTCCACCCTGGCTCGCCGGACGCGGCCCGGGCGTTGCAGGGAATCGACCTCACGGTCGAGCGGGGCTCCTTCGTCATCCTGCTCGGCACCAACGGCTCGGGCAAGTCCACCCTCCTGAGCGCGGTCGCGGGATCGTTCACGCCCAACCAGGGCTCGATCCGCCTGGATGGGAAGGACATCACCGGCTGGCCCGAGCACCGCCGCGCGACGCTGATCGGGCGCGTGTTCCAGAATCCCTTCAGCGGCACCGCACCGAACATGACGGTGGCGGAGAATCTCGCGCTGGCCGCGCGGCGCACCCGGCAGGGCGGCCTCGGGCCCGCGCTCAGCCGCCAGCGCCGAGCGCAGATCGTGGAGCAGATCGAGCTGCTGGGAACGGGACTCGAGGACCGCCTCGACACGCCCATGGGTCTGCTCTCCGGCGGCCAGCGCCAGGCGCTGACGCTGCTCATGGCGACCGTGGAGTGGCCGCAGCTCCTCCTGCTGGACGAGCATACCGCGGCGCTCGATCCGAAGGGCGCCGAGCAGGTGCTCCGCATGACCCAGGAGATCGTCAGCCGCCGCCGTCTGACGACCCTCATGGTGACCCACTCCCTGTCCCAGGCGGCGCGCCTGGGGGACCGGGTGCTCATGATGCACCGCGGCCGGGTAGTGCACGATTTCAGCGGGATCCGGAAGCGCCGGCTTCGGGTGGACGACCTGATGGCGCTGTTCGACGAGGTGCGCGGGGCGGAGCTGCTGGACGAATCGACGGCGGCGATGCTGGCGCGAAGCTACGTGTAGTAGCGACTGGCTTAGAACGCCGCGATCTCGATGATCGCTTCCTGGAGGTCGTCCACCTGCGGCAGGATCACGTCCTCGAGCTCGGGCGCGTAGGCCACGAACGTGTCGGTCGAAGCCACCCGCCGCACCGGGGCGTCGAGGAACGTGAACATCTCGTCCGCAATGCGCGCCGCGATCTCCGAGCCGTAGCCCCACGACAGCGAGTCCTCGTAGGCCACGATCACCCGGCTGGTCTTCCGCACCGACTCCCGGATCGTCTCCCAGTCCACCGGCGCGAGCGACCGGAGGTCGATCACCTCGGTGCTCACCCCGTGCTGCTCCTCGGCGCGCTTGGCGGCCCACAGCGTCCGCTGGACCAGGGCGCCGTAGGTCACGACCGTCAGGTCCGTCCCCGGCCGCACCACCTTGGCCTTCCCGAGTGGGATCATGAAGTTCGGGCCCGGGTTCGGGGCCTTGTTGTACGTCTGCCGGTAGAGATGCTTGTGCTCGAGGAAGAGCACCGGGTCCTCGCACCGGATGGCCGTGCGGAGCATGCCGTTGGCGTCGAGTGCCGTCGAGGGACAGACGACGCGGAGGCCCGGGACGCCGGTGAAGACGGCGGCGCCCGTCTGGGAGTGGTAGACCGACCCGCCCTTGAGGTACCCGCCGTAGGTGACGCGCACGACCACCGGCGCGGAGAACGCGTTGTTTGACCGCCAGCGCATGAGCGCCAGCTCGTTCCGGAGCTGCATGTACGCGGGCCAGATGTAGTCGAAGAACTGGATCTCGACGACCGGCTTGAGCCCGCGGGTGGCGAGCCCGATCGCGCGGCCGATGATGTTGGCCTCGGCCAGCGGCGAGTTGTACACCCGGTCGCTCCCGAATGCGCGCTGCAGTCCCCAGGTCACCTTGAAGACCCCGCCCTTGCCCTTCACGTCGGCCAGATTGTCCTCGCGGCTGCAGTCCGCCACGTCCTCGCCGAAGACGACGATCCGCGGATCGCGCGCCATCTCGTCCCGCAGGCAGATGTTGAGCAGGTCGACCATGGTGGTCGGATCCCCGGCGAAGCGGGGGTCCTCCTCGGTGTCGAACTGCTCGGACGTGGGGTCGACGTCGGGCGAGTAGACGTAGTTGTAGATGGTGTCGGTGCCCGGCTGCGGCGAGGCGAGTGCCACGTCGGCCGCCACCTGGACCTCCTCCGCCACGTCCTTCGCGATCTGGTCGAGCTCCGCCTGCGTCGCCATGCCCTGCTCGAGGAGATATTTGGGGAACCGGTTGAGCGGGTCCCGCTCCGCGTCCGCCTGCCGCTCGGATGTCGGCCGGTACTGGATCTCGTCGTCGGAAAGCGAGTGGCTGTAGGGGCGGATGACCTTGGCGTGCACCAGGGCCGGGCCCTTCCGCGCGCGGGCGTACTCGGCGGCCTTCGTCAGGACGTCGTAGGAGGCGAGAACGTCGCAGCCGTCCACCTCCTGGATGAGGAGCCCGGGGAAGCCGGTGAGCAGGCGCGAGATCGAGCCCCCGGCGGTGTTGACCTCGACCGGGACCGAGATGGCGTAGCCATTGTCCTCGACCAGGAAAACGACGGGGAGCTTGAGGTTGGTGGCGGTATTGAGGGCCTCCCAGAACTCCCCCTCGCTCGTGGTGCCGTCGCCGGTCGTGCAGAGGACGATCTCGTCGCCGCGCATGAGCTCGTCACGCTCGGCGATGCCGTCGATCTTCGAGTAGCGGAGCCATGCTTCGGCGCAGCCCACGGCCTGCAGGAACTGCGTGCCGGTGGGGCTCGAGGCGCTGACGATGTTGAGCGCCTTGTGTCCCCAGTGGGACGGCATCTGGCGGCCGCCCGAATTGGGGTCATCGGCCGCGCCGACGGCGGAGAGGAGCTGCTCCGTGGCGGTCATGCCCAGGCCGAGACAGAGGGCGCGATCGCGGTAATAGGTGTAGAACCAATCGTAGGCTGGGCGAAAGACGCGGGCGGCCGCCACCAGCACGGCTTCGTGCCCGGCGCCCGAGATCTGGAAGAAGATCTTGTTCTGCCGCTTGAGCTGGATCTCCTTGTCGTCGATCCGCCGCGCCAGCAGCATGGTCCGATAGAGGTCGAGCAGGTCCGCCTTCTCCAGCTTGGCGGATGCTCGGGCGCGGGTGGGTGTACGTGTAGCCATCGCACTCGGGGAAGAGGGTCGCGGTCGCCACTGCCGGGAACGTCGGGAAGATAGCCCCGCGAGCGGTCTCCTAGCGAGTTCCAGCGGGGGCTGCCAGCAGCTCGGGTAGTCGGGCGAAGAGCGGCAGCGCGGCCCGGATCTCGCCGTCGTTTCGGACGAGAAATTCCTCTCCTGCCTCAGGACCCCACCGCACCAGTGCGGCTCGGCTGGCCAGGATCCGGCCGATCCTGCTCCGGACCGTCTCCCGACAGCGTCCTTGCCACCTTGCTTTTCGACCTGCTTCCAGTACTTCTCGCCCCGCACGAATGGCAAGGCGGACAGCGCGAGGTAGGCCTCCGCGTATTCCGGCGCGAGGGCCACGGCCTGCCGCAGGACACGGTCCGCGTCGTTCCAGCGCTTCAGGCGCCAGTAGCCCATCGCGAGTTCGTAATGAGCGTCGCATCGTTTGAGTCGGTGCGGGCCTGCGCTTCGAGCGCGTCGATCGGCGGAGCCGCCGTCTTCGGGACGGGCTTCTGCCCGAGGAGGGCCGGTGCCACGCCGCAAGCCAGCAGGGCGCCACGTCCCCAGGCGCGGGCGCTCAATTGCTCCAGCCGACCATCTTGACGTCCGCCAGCACGCCCTCGAGATCGTTGAAGCGCACGGCCTTTGGCTCCGCAGGCATCGGCGGCAGCTCGATCTCGGTGCGAGGACCGGTCACCTTGACGCGGAGACGGGCCACCTGATCCTTCGCCCATCTCGATGGTCACAGGCACGTACATCAGGAAACTGTCCGGCACGCCTTCCTGGAGAACCTGCAGGCGTACGCGAAACCGACCGCCATCGATAGGCTCGGTTCGGTACGCCACCCGGTAGGTCGGCAGCGACGTGCCGTCGACCCACTCGTCGAAGAACCAGCCCATGTCGATCCCCGCATGTCGCTCGACGATCCGACGGAAATCCGCCGTCGAGGCTCGTTTGCCCTCGTAGCTCGCATAGAAGTCACGCATGGTGTCGGAGAAGCGATCTTCGTCCATTGTCTTCATGTCGAGCATCAGGACGCGCAGCATGTGCAGTACCCAGGCGCCCTTCTTGTACACGATGGTGCCATAGTCATCGACATCGTGGTCCCTGGACGACTGCACCCGGTGTCCCAGGGATATGGGGCCCGGCACCTCCTTGCGAAGGAAGATGCTGCTGCGGTACTGGCGCAGCTTCGCGAGGTACTTGTCCTTGCTCTTGAGTGCGGTCTGCATGTACCAGAGTCCCGAGAACTCCGCGAACCCCTCGCTCAGCCACCGGTCGTGGTACGTCTGGTAGTCCACCCCGATGCCCCACCACTGGTGCGCCACCTCGTGCGCGCGGAAGACCTCGTCGGACCCGTCCTCGTCGGTCTGCTGGAAGGTGATCCACGAGAGATGCAGCATGCCCGGGAAAGCCTCCCCGTGAGCTTGAGGGATCTCCGTCGCGTAGAAGTGCTTCAACTTTGTCGGTCCGTAGACGTGCTGGAAGAACTGCACGCTCTTCGCGACGTCCTCGCCGACGACGAGCCGCATGTTGCGCTGGTGGAACCCGCCGATCTTCTTGTGGGCCTCCTCGGACAGCATGACCGTGACCGCGGGGCTGCCGACCGGATGGATGGTGTAATCCTCGAACAGCCCGAGGTTGAAGGACGCGTTCCGGATGCGCTCCGGCGTGACCCACCGGGTAGTGATCACGCGCCCTGTCCTGCTGGAATCCAGCCGCTCGCCAACGCTGGCGAGCAGGTAATGGTCCGGGGTGTTGAATGTGAGGTCGAAGGTCGCCAGCGTGCGCCCTTCCAGCGAGAGCGGGTACCAGGCCACCGAGGCTTTGATAAGGAAGAAATCGACGATTCGGTCGATGAGATCTCCGTGGTACGCCAGGGTAAGCGTGCGCACCTCGCCCGGCTGTAGACGCGAGCCGAGGTTCATCCAGAGGAAGCGGCTGTCCTTGCCCTTGAAGACAATGGCGGGCGCCCCGTCGGACCAGCGTGCGGAGTCCACCTGGAGTTTGTCGAACAGCTCAAACGCCACCCACGGCCCGACCGGGCGCGTCGCGGTGATCTCCAGGTTCGCAGTGGCGGCGAAGGCGATGTCTCCGCTACCGCTCTGCGGCAAGTCGACGTTCATGACGTAGCGGCGGATCTCCGCCGGATCGCTGCGCTCGCCGGTAACCTGCGGGTCCCGCGGACGGCCCTGGCGGGGAAACTGGGAGAGGATCTCCCGATCCTCCGCCCACCAGCGACCACCCCTCCCGCTGAGGCTCACGGCCTCCACTTCGTGCGGATTGAGCGTGAACATGAGCGGGTCCGCGCCCTGCCGCCGGATGTGGGCGTAGAAGAGGTCGGTCGTGTCACCGTTGAGCAAGGCGCCCATCAGATCGGGGTCGAACGTCTTCGAATCCTCGTCGCTCAGGTACCTGAGGCCGTCACGCACCCGCTCGCGCACTTCCCCAGGCGCCGCCTCGGCTCGAAAGGTGAGCTTCCGCAGCTCGGCCATCGTGGTGTCGGCGAACATCAGCAGTAGGTCGGTGAAGGGCGCTTCGAGCGCGGTCTTTTTCTCGTAGCGGGCCAGCCGGCGCTGCTCGACCGGGGAGACCGGCGCGAATGAGAAGGTGCCGGTTCCGCGGAAGAGGGCCGCCACGGTCCGCCCGCCAATTGGCGTCAGGAGGTACAGCTTGCCGCTCTTGAGCGTGAACCTGGCGAGGTCGCGCTGGAGGACGAGGTTGCTGACCTCGGCGACGCCGTCGGGAACGGCGCTCAAGGCCATCACCTCCGCGAACCGATCGGCGTAGGCCGGCGCGACGGGTGCGCTCTGCGCCCGGAGCGCGGCCGGCACGGAGACCAGCGACGCCGCGACCAGCACGATCATGAGCGGGCTCGGGCAGAACACGAACGGCGTGTGGCGCGCGGACTTGTGCGTCGCGGCGTACGTCACCGAGGCAGCCTCCAGGGCGACCTGCGTCCGGTCGAGTTGTAATGGGGGGACGAGCCGAAGATGCGGCGCGGTCAACGGCGGGTCAAGCCACTAGAAACGCGACAGCGTCAGGATGCTTGCCAGACGATCGGCGCCGTACGGCCGCGCGTTCGAGTTCGCGACAGCGGATAGACGGGTTCAGGTCCCCCGTGTCGCATTTCTACGCTACTTCGCCCGGTATACGACACGCCCTCCCACCACCGTCGCCCGCACCGCCACCCGCTCGATCGCTTCGGGAGCGATTCGCGTCAGGTCCTCGTCGAGCAGCACCAGGTCGGCCTTGTACCCGGGTGCGAGCCGGCCGCGTGTCCGCTCGGCGAATACGCCATAGGCGTCGCCGCTGGTGTAGGCCCGGAGCGCCTCCTCCACCGAGATCTTCTCCTCCGGCACCCATCCGCCCGGATTCTTGCCATCGAGCGTCCGTCGGGTGACCGCGGCGTAGATGCCGAGTAGCGGGTCCATCGGCGCCACGGTCCAGTCCGAGCCGAAGGCGAGATGCGCCTTCCGGTCGAGCAGCGAGCGGAAGGCGTATGTCGTCTTGATCCGCTCGGGGCCGATCCGCTTCTGGGCCCAGCGGCCGTCGTCGCTCAGGTGATACGGCTGCATCGACGCGATGACGCCGCTGCGCGCGAGCCGCTCGATGTCCTGGCGCCGGAGGTGCTGCGCGTGCTCGATCCGGAAGCGCCGGTCCCGCGGGCCGTGCGCCCTGGCGACGCTGTCGTAGATGTCGAGGATGAGGCCGTTGGCGCGCTCGCCGATCGCGTGGACCGCCACCTGGAGCCCGGCAGAGTCCGCGGCGCCGATCCAGGCGCGAAGTGAGTCCTCGGGGGTTCTCAGCAGGCCCGACGTCGTGGGATCATCGTCGTAGGGCGCGTAGAACAGCGCGGTGGTCGAGCCGAGGGAGCCGTCCATGTAGCCTTTGACGCCGCCGATCCATACCCAGTCATCCCCACGGCCGATCGCCGCGATCGTGTCCGCCACCGCACGCCAGCCCTCCAGCGGGAAGTAGAGGGCGGCGCGGGCAGTGAGGGCGCCGGCCGCCTTGGCCCGCAGGTAGGTGCCGAGGTCGGCAGGCACCACGCTCATGTGGGCGAAGGCCGTCACGCCCTTGGACGCCGCGTAGGCCAGCGCGCGCCGGAGCGCAGCGTCCCGCTGCTGGTCGGTGGGGGCGGGCACCACCCGCTCCACCGGATCCATCGCCATGTCCTTGAGTATGCCGGTGGGCTCACCCGTGCGCGGATCGCGCACGATGACGCCGCCGGGGACGTCCCGGGTGGCACGTGAGACCTTGGCGGCGCGGAGCGCGGCGCTGTTGGCCAGCCCCATGTGCCCGTCGAGCCGGTACACGAACACCGGATTGCGGGGCGTGACCGAGTCGATCCACTCCCGCCGCGGCAGCGGGGCGCCGGGCCAGCGCTCGTGGTCCCACTCGCCGCCAAGGATCCATTCGCCTGGCTGGCGCTCGTCGGCGAACGCCTTGAGGCGGGCGATGAACTCCTCGGGCGTGTTGGCCGGCCGAAGGTCCACATTCCCGAGCTGGAAGCCGCCATCGGTGAAGTGCGCGTGGCCGTCCATGAATCCGGGCACGACCATGGCCGTGCCGTTGGCCAGCACGCGCGTGGCGGTCCCGACGAGCGGAGCGATGCTCCCGCTGTCGCCCACCGCGCGGACCGTGTCTCCGGAGACTGCCAGAGCCGCCGCCCAGGGGGTGGCCGAGTCGCCGGTCCAGATCCGGCCATAGACCACGAGGTCGGCCGGCGCTCCAGGCGAAGCGTTCCCGCAAGCGAGGAGGCCGGCGAGAGCGAGCGCCGGGAACACGCGGTCGATCGGCGGCAGCCGGAGCATGGGAGCTTTCAGCGGAGTTTGGTGAGCCGCCGGATGGCCTCGAGCTTCTCCAGGGCGCTCCCGCCCGAGGCCGCGGGCGCCACCGAGAACAGATCCCGAATGTCGAGCAGGATCTCGAGCATGAGCTGATCGCGCATGTAGCCGCTGTCGAGCTCGATCATGCGGCCCCGGTCGCCCGCCTCCTTCGCGCGATCGTATGACTCCCGGTAGATGGACTCGAGATTGGCGAGGATACGATCGCGGGAACGCATGATATCGGCTCCGACATTCGGCGAAACGAAGTGAACATCGCCAGCAGCGCCGCGCACGCGACTGCAGCGATCGGCAAACCGCCGCAGCGCCGGTGAGGTTCGGCCCATCGTATTCTGCCGTACATCGTCCGTGGACGAAACAGGAGACACGTGATGAAGCCATTGCCGCCGCGATGGATCGGTGAATCTCCGCCGGGGGAATGGTTTCTGCAAGAGCGTACCGCCATGACTCACCATCGCTGATCGTCCCCTTCGACCTCCCCCTCACGCACGGCAACAGCACGGTCATGGGCGCCGTCATTACCGGACTCAACGTCAAGACCGGAATGAACGTGGCGCCGGGAGCCGGGGGGGGACACATCGGCTCGCTGCAGCGGGTCAGGAACGGCTGGACCGACACCTGGTCGAGCTACTGACCATCCGCCGCTATACTTAGCGGAGCGGCCGGGGCACCCCGCCCGGGCCAGGATCTTCCGCCGCACGAGCACGCCATGAGACTGCAAGGCACGACCGTGTTGTTCTTCGCCGGTCCCCTCTATGAAGACCTCGAGCTCTGGTATCCCAAGATCCGCCTCGAAGAGGAAGGCGCCCGTACCGTGGTCGCCGGCACCGGCGAGCGCACCTACCAGGGCAAGCGCGGCTACCCGCTCACCGTCGACGCCGACGTCGAGGACCTGAGCGCCGAGCACTTCGACGGCCTGGTGATTCCCGGCGGCTACGCGCCGGACATCATGCGGCGGTCGAAGAAGCTGCTGCAGCTGACGCGCGAGATCTACGAAGCGGACAAGCCGGTCGCCTTCATCTGCCACGCCGGCTGGGTGCCGATCTCGGCCGGGATCGTGCGCAACAAGCGGGGCACCAGCGTCGGCGCCATCAAGGACGATCTCGTCAACGCGGGCATGGTCTGGGAGGACAGTCCGGTCGTGGTGGACGGCAACCTCATCTCCTCGCGCACGCCGGCTGATTTGCCCCAGTTCATGCGGGCGCTCATCCGCGCGCTCGAGGCCGGCCGCGCAACCCTGGCCGAGCCGCTGGCGGGCGCGCGCTAGGATGTCTCTCGCCGAGGCGCAGCGGCGGGTGGATGCCTGGATCAGCCAGTACGAGGAGGGGTACTTCCACCCGCTCACCAACCTCGCGCGCCTGACCGAGGAGGTCGGCGAGCTTGCACGCGAGGTGAATCACCGGTTCGGGCAGAAGACGAAGAAGCCGGACGAGGCCGACGGCGACCTGGCCATGGAGATGGCGGACATCCTGTTCGTGCTGGTCTGCATGGCCAACCGCGAGGGCGTCGACCTGCAGGCCGCGTTCGACCGGATGATGGAGAAGGTCGAGACGCGGGATCGGGACAGGTGGGTGAGGAAAGGCGGTCAGACGGTCAGACGGTCAGACGGTCAGACGGTCGGACGGTCGGACGGTCAGCCAGACCGGCGGACAGGGGGTCAAGCGGACAGGCGGTCAAGCGGTCAGGCGGACAGGCGGTCGGTCGACCAGGCAGACGGGTGGGCAGACGACCGATAGTCGGTTCCCTGTCGCGACCAACCGTCCGACCGTCCGTCCGACCGTCCGACCGCCCTACTCCCACTCCTCCGGCGCGTTCTCCAGTTCCGCCAGGAGCACCAGGTAACTCTCCCAGCGGTCCCGCGCGACCACGCCGCCCTCGACCGCCTCCCGCACCCGGCAGCCCGGCTCGGTGCGATGGCGGCAGTCGGTGTAGCGGCAGTCGCCCAGCACCGGCCGAAACTCCGGAAAGCAGGTATCGAGCTCCGCCGGGTCGATCCCCCAGAGTCCCACCTCGCTGAAGCCAGGCGTATCCACCAGGTAGCCCCCGGCGTCGAGCGGGAGCATCACCGCCGAGACGGTGGTGTGCGTGCCGCGCCGGACCTTGGCGCTAATCTCGCCGATGCGGAGCTTCAAGCCCGGCTGCACATGGTTCAGGAGGCTCGACTTGCCGGCGCCCGACGGGCCGGTCACCACCGAGATCCGGCCGGCCAGCGCGGCACCGATCTCGGCAAGGCCTTCGCCGGTCTTGGTGCTCGTGGCGTAGACCGCGTAGCCGGCCTTCCGAAACCGGTCGATGAGCGCGGTACCGGGATCGAGATCGACCTTGTTGACGACCACTGCGGCGGAGATCTCGTTGGCCTCGGCCACGACGAGCAGGCGATCGATGAGCTGGGGGATCGGGGTGGGATCAATGGAGGCGGTGACGACGAAGACCTGGTCCACGTTGGCGGCGACGGGCCGGGCGCCGCGGCCCTCGGGGACACGGCGCTCGAGCAGGGCTGTGCGGGGCTCGACACCGACGATGGCATGAAGCGCTGCCCCCGGGTCGGGCTCGAGCCGCACCCGGTCGCCCACCACCACGCGGCTGGTGTCCCGCTTGGCCTTGCCGGCGAGCACCGCGCGGATCTCTCCACCCTCCGTCGCGACGCGATAGACCGACCCGTCCCGCTCGAGCACCGTGCCGAGCAGCGCGGTCACCACTCCGCCGGCGCGCGGGCGATCGCCTCGTCGAGCGCGGCCTTGACGTCGTACAGGGACAGCGCCTTCAGGCGCTCCTCGGCTTCGGCGGCGGTGCGTCCCCAGGCGAGGGTCTCGGTCTCTACGTGGCCTACGGGCCGGTCGCCGCCGGTCGACCAGCGCACGAACAGCAGCGCGGCCCCAAAGAGGCCGCGCACGTCCGGCTCGTCATCGGCGTAAATGGCCACCGAATAGGCCTGGCCGTCGCTGCCTCCGAAGGCCGCCGCCCGCTCATGCTTGGCCATGTAGCCGCCCAGCGTCAGCTCGCTCACCGTCCCGGTACCGACTCTCGCACGAGGTTGCCAAGGAAGAAGGCGATGTTGGCGGGTCGTTCCGCCAGCCGCCGCATCAGGTAAGGATACCATTGCGTACCGAACGGGATGTAGACCCGGAGCCGGAACCCCGCCTGGCGGAGACTCTCCTGCAGGTCTCGCCGCACGCCGTAGAGCATCTGGAACTCGAACCGGTCGGTGCCGACCCCCTGGCGCCGGACGAACTCGCGGGCGTGGGCGATGATCGCCTCGTCATGGGTGGCGATCCCCGGGTAGTTGCCGGCGAGGAGCAGCCGTTCCATCAGCCGCCCGTAGTTCCGGTCGACATCGGCCTTCTCGGGAAACGCCACCGTCGGCGCCTCCAGGTAGGCGCCCTTGCAGAGCCGCACCCGCGCCTTCAGCGCGATCATGTCCTCCACGTCCTGCTCGGACCGCCGGAGCATCGACTGGATGACGACGCCGCAGTGGGCGCCGAACCGGTCGAACAGCCGGGTCCGGAAGAAATCGAGCGTGCGCTGGGTGTAGGCCGAGCTCTCCATGTCGAGGCGGACGAAGCCGTGGAGGGCGGCGGCCTTCTCCAGGATGGCCGTCATGTTGGACTCGCAGAGCTCCTCCGCGATGTCGAGGCCCATCTGCGTCAGCTTGACCGAGACGTTGACCTCGGCGCCGCTCGCCGCCATTCGGTCGAGCATCCGGAGGTACTGGTCGCGCGCGGCCACCGCCTCGGCTTCGGCGCTGACGCTCTCGCCCAGGAGGTCGAGCGACGCGGTGATCCCTCGCCGGCTCAGCTCCCGCGCCGCCTCGACTCCCTGGTCGATCGACTCACCCGCCACGAACCGGGCCGCGAAGCGCCGGGCGAGGCCGTTGCGGCGCACGAAGTTGAACACGCCCTGGCGCTCGGAGAGCCAGAGCAGGCCCTGTCGCATGATCACGATGGCACCCTGTCGGAAGCTTGGCAGACGGTCACGGCCGCCCGGGAAAACCGCTCCGAAGCTAGCGGGGCGCGGCAGCGGAGAGTAGAGGGGTCTCAGCTCTGAATGTTTATGCAACCCTGTGGCTGGCGACATCTTACGCCATGGGCAGGGGAGCGACTCGCGCGGATTTGTGTCCTTGCCCACCGCCGGAGACCGACCGACCGGAGATCTTGTCCGACACGCTCTTCGAAAGCCGCCTCCATGCCCGCACGCCGCCGCAGGGCGCCCCCCGCGCCAGACTCGACCGAATCCGCCCAGGCGGCAGGTCTGCGGTACGTGAGCGACGCAAGCTCCGGCCTTCGCCGCCGGCGATCCGGCCGCGGGTTCAGCTACGTCGGGCCGGATGGCCGGCCCGTTCGCGACGCGGCGACGCTGGCCCGTATCCGGAGCCTGGCGATTCCTCCGGCTTACACGGACGTCTGGATCTGTCCCACCCCCACCGGCCACATCCAGGCCACCGGCCGCGACGCGCGCGGGCGGAAGCAGTACCGGTACCATCCGAAATGGCGCGAGGTGCGCGACGAAACCAAGTTCGGCCGGATGCTCGCGTTCAGCGCCGCACTGCCGCGCCTGCGCAAGCGGGTAGACGAAGACCTGGCGAGGCCGGGACTGCCCAAGGAGAAGGTGCTGGCCACCGTGGTGCGGCTGCTCGAGTGCACCGGCATCCGCGTGGGCAACGAGGAGTACGCGAAATCCAACCGCTCATTTGGCCTCACGACCTTGCAGGGCCGCCACGTGGAGATCTCCGGCGCCCGTCTGCGCTTCGAGTTCCGCGGCAAGAGCGGGAAGGTCCACCGGGTGTCGATGAGCGACCGACGGCTCGCCCGGATCGTGGCGCGATGTCAGGCCCTGCCCGGCGCCGATCTGTTCCAGTACCTGGACGACGAGGACAACCGGGTCGCCATCGGCTCGGGAGACGTGAACGACTATCTGCGGGAGATCACCGGCGAAGAGTTCACCGCCAAGGATTTCCGGACCTGGGCCGGCACGCGGCAGGCGGCGGCAGCACTCGACGCGGCTGGCCCCGCGCCCGGCGAGCGCGAGGCGAAGGCAGCCATCCTGAAGGCGATCGACCAGGTGGCCGAGCGGCTCAACAACACGCGCGCGGTCTGCCGGAAGTACTACGTGCATCCAGCGGTGCTGGAGACCTACCAAGCGGGCACCTTGCACGAGGCCCTGACCAACGGGAGAGCGCCTGCCAGGGCCGGCGCCTCCGGGCTCAGCGACGACGAGCAGGCGGTGGTCCGGCTGCTCCGCCACGTCGCCGGGTGATCACTGGTATCCACCACCCCCGCCCCCGCCGGATCCACCCGTGCCACCGGAGCTCGACCCCGAAGTGACGGTCACGGTTCCGTGCATCGCGGCCGCACCGTGGATGGTGCAGTGATAGGGGTAGGTGCCCGCCGTGGAGAACGTGCGGGGGAAGCTGCCGGAGCTCTGTGTCGCGGAGTGCTCGCCGTCGTCGAAGGTGACATTGTGCTCCACTGCTCCGGCTTCCCAGCTCCAGGTCACCGTGATGCCTGGCGCGATGGTCAGTTCGGCCGGCGAGAAGAAGTTATTCCCCACCGTGACGGTGTTGCCCTGCGCATCCATCGGGCCGGTGGTCGAGTCGGATCCGCCGCCGCAGGCGCCCAGGAGAGTGACCAGACCGAGACCGGCAAGTAATGACTGTCCACGCATATGCGTCCTCCCAGAACCGGGATTCGAGCCCCGCCAGCTGAACTTTCATTCTTACGTCGGACGGTGCCGCAGGTCTTGATGGGACGGAGCGGATTTGTGCGGGCGGAGCCGGAACGGCATCTTTGAAGCGTCCTGTCGCAGGGATGACGGTGCATGGAGGAACGGGCGACAACGGTCGGCGGGTTCAGCTTGCGGGAAGGGCGTCACCGGGCCGGGAGCGCCCTGCCTTGGCATACCCATCCTGGTCCCACCCTGTGCTTCGTCTACGCCGGGGCGTTCACCGAGAGCTTCGCCGCCGCGACTCTCGACTGCACGCCTGGTACCCTCAAGATCACTCCTGCCGGCGAGCCGCACTGGAATCAGTTTGGCCGGGAGGACACGCATGGCCTGCTGGTCGAGGCCCAAGCATCACGGGTCGAGAGCCTGGGCAAGTATGCGGCGGTACTGGCCGAGCGCGGGAGCTTCCTGGACGATGGGCTGGCGGTGCTGGCATGGCGGCTCGCCGGCGAGCTGCGCCGGCGTGACACCGCGGCGCCGCTGGCGATCGAAGGCCTCCTGCTCGAGTTGCTCGCGGGCGCCGCGCGCGAACGGGAGCTCCGTCTGACAGGGACCCTGCCGCGGTGGCTCACGGACGCGCGAAACTACCTGCACGACCCGGGGGAGGTCGGGAGCCTGAGCGAGCTCGCGAGGGTGGTGGGAGTCCACCCCGTGACGCTCGCCCGCGGGTTCCGGCGGGCCTACGGCTGCAGCGTGGGCGCCTACCTCCGCTGGCTCAGGGTGGCGCGCGCCGCGCGCGGGCTGGCGGAGACCGACGCGCCGCTCGCGGAGATCGCATTGGCCGCGGGGTTCGCCGACCAGAGCCACTTTTCCAATGTGTTCCGGCGCGAGACCGGGCTGTCCCCGTCGGCCTTCCGACGGGCGGTACGCACGCGATAAGCCCGGCAGTTACCCGCCGCTCGAGTCTTCCTTCCCCGTCAGATGATCCACCACCCGCGCCATCGCGTCGGCCTGGATGCCGTAGTGCGAGCGATGCCATGCCGCCACGCCGTCCCGCAGGATGATCGCCTGGGGCGACGCATGGCGGACGCCGATCCGCTCGGCCAGCGCGCGAGACAGCGGCCGGTGGTGAATCACGTCCACCATGTAGACCGGCACGGGACGGCGGCGGCGGAAGGCGAGCATTTCCTCGTAGGCCACGTCGCTCGCCGGGCAGATGGGACTGTGCTTGTAGAGCACGGCGAGCGGAGCGGCGAAGAGCCCGTCGAGGTCGGCGTCGGTGACGATCGGGTGCATCACGTCAGGCGCATCCGCTCCACCAGCCGCCGGAACCTCGGGTCCCCCCGAAGGCCGTCGAGCATCGGCTCGACGTTCAGATACACCAGCCACCCGCGCCGCTCCTCGTAGGCGCAGTCGAGCCACTCGAAGGCGCGGTCGGCGTCCCCCAGGGCGCTGTACACCATGACCAGCGCCACCGGCGACACGTACCCCTCGCGCCGGCGGGCCTCCAGCTCGGCCAGGATGGCGCGGGCCTCCTCGGGGCGCCCCCGCGCCGCCGCCACCACGCCGAGCCCGGCTTCGGCGAGCGCGGGGCTCTGGGAGATCGCCCGCGCCTCGCGGAATGCCGCCGCCGCCTCGTCCCACTGCCCCACGTGCAGGTAGGTGAGGCCGAGCAGCCGGTGGTTCTCCTCGGCGGTGGGATTCATCGCCACCGCGCGGCGGAGCTGCTCGAAGGCCAGGTCGGGCTGCCGCGCGTAGTAGTACAGCCATCCCAGGCTTCGCCGGATCGAGACCGACGCGGGGTCGAGCGCGATGGCCTGCCGGCCTTCGGCGAGCGCGAGCTCCCTGTGCCCCATCGCCATCTGGAACCAGCTGTGCCACTGCCGGGCCACGGAGTAGCGGGGATTGAGCTCGATCGCCCGGCGGAAGTGCTGGCCCGCGAGCGGCCAGTCCCAATCGTAGATGAAGGTCACCCACGCGAGCGACGTGTGCGCCTCGGCCAGGGTCTCGTCCAGCGCGAGCGCGTGCTGCGCTTCGGCGCGGGCGCGCTCGAACCCCTCGCGGACGGGCGCGCCGCGGTAGTCGAGCTGCAGCGCGTACGAATCGGCCAGGCCGGTGTAGGCCAGCGCGTAGCCCGCGTCCTCGGCGGTGGCGGCCTCGAAGTACCGGATCCCCTCGGCGATCGCCGCCGGCGTGCGCCGGTTCCACATATAGCGGCCCTTGAGGTAGAGCTGGTAGGCCTTGAGATTGGCGGTGTAGCGCACCGGCGTCGGATCACCCAGGTCCTGCAGCAGGGTGACGCGCAAGGTGTCGACGATGGTCCGCGCGATCTCGTCCTGGATGGCGAACACATCGGCCAGCTCGCGGTCGTACCGCTCCGACCAGAGCGTCCGGCCGTCCCGCACGCCGGTGAGCTGGGCGGTGATCCGGAGCCGCTGGCCGGCCCGCCGCACCGAGCCTTCGAGAATGGCGCTCACGTTGAGCCGGGCGCCGAGGACGCGCACGTCTTCGCGCGCGCCCTTGAGCGCGAAGACCGACGTGCGCGAGGCCACCTGGAGTCCTTCGACCTTGGTGAGCGCAGTGATGAGCTCCTCGGTGATCCCGTCGCTGAAATATTCGTTCTCGGGATCGGCGCTCGCGTTCACGAACGGAAGCACGGCGATCGCCCGGGCATCGCTGCCAGGCGCGGCTCCCGCCGGGCCGACGTCGAGCGTCGGGTCCACGAGCGCGGCCACGAAGTCGGTCATGGTGGTGAACCGGTCGCCGGGCGACTTCGCCAGCGCCCGCGCGAGCGCGCGCTCGACGGCCGCCGGCGCAGTGGGGCGGTGGGCCCGGACCGGGGCCGGCGTCTCGATGGCGTGCCGGGCCATGGTGGCGCGCACTCCGGTCCCCGCGAACGGCGGCTCACCGGCCAGCATCTCGTAGAGCACGCAGGCCAGGCTGTACTGGTCCGTGCGCCCGTCGACGCCGCTCTCGGCGCTGGCCTGCTCCGGGCTCATGTAGGCAGGGGTGCCGACCGCGAAGCCATGGTCGGTGATGTAGATGTTGTCGACACCGGCGGCGGAGACGGCCGTGGCCACGCCGAAGTCGGCAATGACCGGCTCCCCCTCCTGCAGCAGGATGTTCTCGGGCTTGATGTCGCGGTGGATCACGTTGAGGCGGTGCGCGTACCCCAGGGCGCCGGCCACGGCCCGGGTGATCCGGAGCGCGACGTCGACCGGCAAGGGCCCGTCGCGCTCGAGCCGGTCGCGCAGGGTCTCGCAGCCGGCGTAGGGCATCACGAACCAGAGCAACCCGTTCCATTCGCCCGAATCGTGGAGCGGCAGGATCTGGGGGTGGGCCAGGCGCGCGGCGATCCGGATCTCGCGGAGAAAGCGCTGCGGCTCGTAC
This sequence comes from uncultured Gemmatimonadales bacterium, assembly GCA_963815515.1. GTDB lineage: Bacteria > Gemmatimonadota > Gemmatimonadetes > Gemmatimonadales > GWC2-71-9 > CAVVWJ01. The sequence goes on along the minus strand of CAWFGP010000003.1, from coordinate 327,755 downwards.
CCCGCCGAGGTGTCCGGGCGGAGGACCTTGATCGCCACCTTCCGCGCGTGCTTGACGTCCTCGGCGAGATACACCGTGGCCGCGCCGCCCCGGCCGATCTCCTCCTCGATCAGGTAGCGATCGCCCAGGGCCGTGCGCAGGCGGCTGGTGATGTCGGACACAACGCACTCGGGTTCGGGCCGGACAAACCAATAGGGGGCGTCGGGAGCTCTTGGAAGGGAACCGCTCGCCCCCGCCAAGACAAGGTCGCCGGAGGCCGCTTGCCACCATATGTCCTTCTGAAGTCGCAACGCAGCAGCTGCAGCGGAAGAGGCAAGCGATGTTACGGACCAATAGTGAACCGCAGGCGCGGCTCATCTCCGGTGGTGGACGCCTGGCCCCGCGAAGAGATCCTGCAGGAATTGATCGATGGCGCCGAAGTACGCCGCCGAGTCCGCCTCGAACGCGTCGCCGTGCCCACCCGCCAGCGCGACGAAAGTCCTGGGGGGCGGCGCGGCGTCGAACAACCGGCGGCCGTGCGCCAGCGGGATCACGTCATCGGCCCGGGCATGCAGGAACAGCTTCGGCAGGCGCAACCGGCCGATCCTGTCGATCGAGGCGTAGCGGCTCCGCGCGATCCAGCGCACCGGTACGTACGGGTACACCTCCTGGGCGCGCGCGATCACCGACAGCAATGCGCCCTCCAGCACCAGCCCCGCCGCCGGCACCCGCGTGGCCAGCTCCACGGCTACGGCCGAGCCCAGCGAGTGACCGAACAGCACGATCCGCTCGGGCGGCACCCGCAACGTGTCTCGCAGGTACTCATAGGCCGCCTCCGCGTCGCGATACAGCCCCGCTTCGCTGGGGCTCCCACTGCTCTCGCCGTACCCGCGGTAGTCGAACGCGAGCAGGTTGAGGCCCAGGGCCCTGAGCCCCGCGTAGTGCTCGGGTCGCCCTGCATCACTGAGGTTGCCCGCGTTGCCGTGGCAGATGAGTAACCAGCGCCCGGCGGTGTCCGTCGCGGGCGCCCGGATCACCCACGCTACCAGCCTGACGCCGTCGCCGGACCGGATCTCGACGCGGGTGGGTGCGAGCCCGAGCTCCGCCGGCGGCGGCGTCAGCGAGCGCGACGCGCCCGGCGCGTACAGCAGCCGGCTCTCCGACAAGCGGAACACGATCAGGAAAACGAGGTAGGCCACCGCGAGGACGCCGAGGAACGGGATGACCATCCGGCGCCCTCCGGCGCCCCGCAGCTCAGGCAGGGTAATAGCGGGTGCCGTGCGTGGCCGCTTCGACCAGGCTGACGGCGGGGGCGAAGCGCGTTCCGTGCACATCCTCGAGATCGCGCAGCACTTCCAGGACCCGCGTGGCGGTGAAGTCGTCGATCGTGCGGAGCGGCCCGCCGCGGAAGGCGGGGAAGCCGATGCCGAAGAGAGCGCCCACGTCGCCATCGCGCGGGCTCCGGACGGCACCCTCATCGAGCGCCATGGCGGCCTCGTTGAGCATGGCGTGGACCAGCCGCCGCTCGACGACCCCGACGTCGGCGTCCTCGGCCGGCCGGACTCCGAGCATGCCGTAGACGCTGTCGTCCACGCCCGCCTTGTGGCCGTCGTGATAGCGGTAGAACCCCCGGCCGTTCTTCCGGCCGAGCCGGCCGTCGGCCAGGAGGCGCGCGAGCGTCTCGGGCGGCCGGAGCCGGTCGCCGAACGCCGCGTGCATCACGCCGCCGGCCTTCTGCGCCACGTCGAGCCCCACCTCGTCGAGCAGCGCGATCGGGCCGACCGGAAACCCCCACGCGGTCATGGTCCGGTCGATCACCTCGACCGGCACACCCTCCGAGAGCAGGATGGCCGCCTCGTTGAGATAGGGCGAGAGAATGCGGTTCACCCAGAACCCCGGATGATCGGCGACGACGATGACCGTCTTGCCCATGCGCCGGCCGAACCGGACGGCGGTGACGATGGCCTCGGGCGCCGTGTCGTCGGTGGGGATGACCTCGAGCAACGGCATCTTCTCGACGGGCGAGAAGAAGTGCATGCCGAGCACCCGCTCGGGCCGGATGGCCTGGGCGGCGATGTCGCGGATGGGGATGGTGGACGTGTTGCTCGCGAAGATGGCCTCGGGGCGGACGACGGCCTCCACCTCGGCGAGCACCCGCCGCTTGAGGTCGAGATCCTCGAACACCGCCTCGATGACCAGGTCGGCGCGCCCGAACCCGCGGTAGTCGTCGCCGCCGGAGACCAGCGCGCTCAGGCGCTCGAACTGCGGGCGGGTGACGCGCCGGCGCTTGAGCCGGTCCGCCAGGATGCCGGTCGCCGACTGGAGACCCTTCCCGACGCGGGCGAGGTCGGCATCCTTGAGCCGCGTGTCCACCTCGACGTTGGCCACCGCGGTCCCGGCGATCCCCGCGCCCATGAAGCCCGCGCCGACCACGCCGAGCCGGCGGATCTGCCTGGGCGCCGCGCTGCCCGGAGGAATGCCGTCGTCCTTCTTGAGCGCGTTGGTGGCGAAGAACACCCCCACCAGCTTGCGCGAGACGTCGCCCAGGGCGAGCTCGCCGAAGGCGCGGTGCTCTGCCGCGAGCCCCGCGGTGATGCCCTCCTCCAGGCCGATGCGCACTGCCTCGAGCGCGCGGAGCGGCGCGGGATAGTGGCCGCCGGACTTCGCCGCCACCTGTTTCTCCGCGGTGCGGTACACCAGCCGCCGGCCGGTGGCCGTGCGATCGAGCAGCATCCCCTGGATGCCGGTCTTCGGCGCCCGGCGCGGCAGCCCGTCGCGCACCAGGCGGCCGGCCGCGGCGACCGCGATGTCGCGCAGGATGCTCGGCGGCACCAGCTCGTCGACCAGGCCCAGCCGGAGCGCCTTGGCGCCCCGCTCGCTCTTGCCGGTCAGGATCATGTCGAGCGCCGCCCGGGCGCCGATGAGCCGCGGCAGCCGCTGGCAGCCGCCGGCGCCCGGGATCAGGCCGAGCTGGACCTCGGGCAGGCCGAGCTGGGTCTTGGGATGATCGGTGGCCACGCGGTAGTGGCAGGCGAGCGCGAGCTCGAGTCCGGCGCCGAGGCAGGCGCCGTGGATGGCCGCAACCACCGGCTTGGCCAGCGTCTCCACGCGGTTCACCATCTCCTGCCCCTCGAAACTCAGCCGCTCGGCGGCGCTCTCGGTGGTGAGCGCGGTGAACTCCTCGATATCCGCCCCCGCGATGAAGCTGTCGGGCTTGCCCGAGATGAGCACCGCGGCGCGGATCGCCTCGTCGTCGCGGATCCGGATGAGCAGCGCCTCGAACTCGACCTTCACCGCGGCGCTCAGCTTGTTGACCGGCTCGCCGGGTAGATCGAAGGTGACGACCGCGATGCCGCCCTCGACGACCGTGCCGAGCGCGGACATCAGTCGCGCTCCAGGACGAGTGCGGCGCCCATGCCGCCCTGCGCGCAGATGGAGATGAGCCCGAACTGCACGTCGCGCCGGCGCATCTCGTGCGCGAGCGTGGTCACCAGCCTGGCGCCAGTGGCCCCGAACGGATGCCCGATCGCGATCGAGCCGCCCATCACGTTGGTGCGGTCCCAGTCGACCTCCCCGACCGGACCGGGGAGTCCCAGGCGGTCGGCCCAGGACTGCGAGCCCCACGCCTGGACGTTGCTGAGCACCTGCGCGGCGAAGGCCTCGTGGATCTCCACCAGGCCGAGGTCGCCCCACGCGATCCCGGCGCGCTCGAGCGCGCGCGGCACCGCGTACACCGGGCCCATCAGGAGCTGCCATCCCGGATCCACCGCGGCCACCGCGTAGCTCCGCAGGTACGCCAGCGGCTCGTATCCCAGGGCAGCCGCCTTCTCCTCGGCCATGAGCAGCACGGCGGCGGCGCCATCGGTAAGGGGCGACGAGTTCCCCGCCGTGACCGAGCCGTAGCGCCGGTCGAAGACCGGGCGAAGCTGCGCCAGCGCCTCGAGCGACGAGTCCGAGCGGATCCCGTTGTCGCCCGCGATGATCTCGTCCATCCCGCGCCCGCCGAACCAGGGCGCGATCTCGGCGGTCATGCGTCCATCGGCGGTGGCGGCGGCGGCGCGTTGATGGCTCTGCAGCGACAGCCGGTCCTGCACCTCGCGCGTGATTCCGTTCTCCTTGGCCATCTTCTCGGCCGACTGGCCCATCGTCTCGCCGGTCGATGGCTCGGCCACGGCGGGTGTCACGGGCACGAGATCGCGGGGTCGGGTGCGGGCCAGGGCGGCCAGGCGGCCGCCGACGCTCTTCGCCCTTCCCGCCTCGACCAGGATCTGGCTGAAGCGGCGTGAGTGCAGCACCGGAATGTCGGACAGCGACTCGACCCCGCCCGCGAGCACGATGTCCGCGTGGCCCAGGGCGATCTGGTCCGCCGCGTTGGTGATCGCCTGCGCCGCGGACGCGCACGCCCGGTTGAGCGAATAGGCGGCGACGCTCGGCAGGAGCTGGGGCAGCAGGCTCACCTCGCGCGCCACGTTGGGCACCCGCACCGAGGGGACCACCTGGCCGAAGATCACTTCGTCGATCTCGCGCCCGTCGAGCTCGCTCCGGACGAGCAGCTCGCGCGCGGCATGCCGCGCGAGCGCCGTGGCGGAGACGTCGCGGAAGACGGTGCCGCTCTTGGCGAACGGGGTGCGGAGGCCGGCCACGATGGCCACCCGCCGCCCAAGCCGGGAGTCGTGCATGTCGACCTATCGATGAAGTGGGAGAAGCGTCTCAGACGACGTGGCTGTACTTTTCACTCGCGACAGGCCACCACGCTCGCGATCGCGCGCCAGCGCTCGGCGTCGATCGGCTCGAGCACCTCGCGGCCATGCAGGATCCGCAGCGGGGCCACGAGCCGGGCGAGCTCGCCCGAGCGGAGCAGGTGATCTTCCGAGGTGGGACCCCAGCCGAGCTCGCGCTGGCCGATCAGAAATGATTCCATCATCAGCAGTCCGCCGGGGGCCACCAGGTGTTGGACCTCGGGCATCCGTGCACGGTCAAGATAATTGAAGACCAGAACCGCATCAAAATCGCCCAGCTCGGGCCACGGGCCCTGGAGGTCGATGACCCGCCAGTCGACGCTCAGCCCCTGCGTCTCGGCCAGCTCGCGCGCGGTCGCCAGGCGGGTCTCGTCCCGGTCGACGCCCGTGACGTGGGCCCCGAGCATCGCCGCCGCCAGGCTGTGGCGGCCTTCGCCGCAGGCCAGGTCGAGCACCCGCATTCGGGCGTGGATCCGATGAACATGCCAGAGAAACCAGGTGCTAAGTCTGGGCATGCGGGCAACGGGGGGCAGGCTCACGGCGGTCGATCCTCGGTGCGTGCGACGCTCGAGCAGCTCACGGCCGAGCCTGCCGACCTGCTCGTCATCGGGGGTGGCATTACCGGCGCCGGGGTGGCTCGCGACGCGGCGATGCGCGGGTTGCGTACAGTGCTCGTCGAGCAGCAGGACTTCGGGTCGGGCACCAGCTCGCGCTCGAGCCGGCTGGTGCACGGCGGCCTCCGCTACCTCGAGACCGGTGACTTCAAGCTCGTGCTCGAGGCCAACCGGGAGCGCCGGGTCCTGCTCCGCATCGCGCCGCACCTGGTGTGGCCACTGCCGTTCGTGTTCCCCCTGCACCGCGGCGACCGGATCCCGCTGTGGCGCCTGGCGGCAGGGATGTGGCTCTACGATGCGCTCGCGCTGTTCCGCAATGTGAAGACGCACCGCATGCTCGGCAAGCGTGCCCTGCTCGAGGCCGAGCCGATGCTGCGGGAGCGCGGTCTCCTCGGCGGCGCCCGGTTCTACGACGCGCAGTGCGACGACGCCCGGCTGACGCTCGCGACCGTCCGTTCGGCGGTGCACCATGGCGCGCTGGTCGCGAACTATACGGCGGTCCGGGCGCTCGAGCGCACCGCCGGCCGGGTGGTCGGGGCGCAGATCGAGGACCGGCTCACCGGCGCCCGCGCCACCCTCCGCGCCAGCGTCGTCGTCAACGCCACCGGCCCCTGGGCCGACAAGGTGCGCGTGCTCGAGGACTCGGGCGCCACGCCGCTGCTCCAGCCCACCAAGGGCGTGCACATCGTGGTGGACCGGAGCCGGCTGGCGCACCGCGAGGCCATCGCCTTCACCAGCCCGATCGACGGCCGCGTCCTCTTCATCCTGCCCTGGGGCGAGCTCTCCTACATCGGCACGACCGACACCGACACCACCGAGGCGCCGGACCAGCTCACGGTGTCCGCCGACGACATCGTCTACCTCCTCCGCTCGGCCAACGCCCGCTTTCCCAGCGCTCGGCTGGGCATCGAGGACGTGCGGGCGTCCTGGGCCGGGCTGCGCCCGCTCCTGGCGGACCGCCATCACAAGGCGGCCTCGAGCCGCTCGCGCGAACATGCCATCGTCTACGGCGCCGGCGGGATGATCTCGGTGGTGGGAGGCAAACTCACCACCTATCGCGCGATGGCCGCCGAGGTGGTGGACCGGGCCGTCCGCGAGCTGCGGCACCGGGACGGCCGCGCGCGCGGCGGCGCTCCGCGGACCGACGAAGACCCCTTGCCCGGCGGGGAGGCGGCCGACCTGGCGCAGTTTCGCGAGCGCGGCCTCGAGCTGGGCCTCACGCCCGAGAGCGTGGAGCACCTGCTCCGGCACTACGGCACCGAGGCCGCCGGCATCTACAACCTCGGCGCCGGCGAGCGCCGGCTCCTCCGCCGGCTGGTGCCGCCCCACCCAGCCGTCGAGGCCGAGGTGGTGCACGCCGTGCGACGCGAAATGGCGCAAACCGTCGAGGACGTGATGGTGCGGCGCACCCACCTGTTCTACGAGGCGGCCGACCGCGGTGTGTCGGGGGCCCGGAGAGTAGCGGAGCTCATGGCGCGAGAACGAGGGTGGGACGAGGCGCGGGTGGACGAGGAGGCGGCGAAGTACGTGGCGTTCGCGGGCGGGTGATCCCGAGCGCACTCCGTTATCCCGAGCGCACTCCGTCATCCCGAGCGCAGCGAGGGACCTACTCACCCCGGTTCGAGCTCGGTCTGGCGAGGTGCTGGTCCAGCCGCGCGGCCCATGGACGCCGGCATCGGCAGGCGTCCTGCCAAGCCCCTGTCGGACAGTTATCTTTCGCGTCCCGCTCCAGAGGCGCCGGCCGCGCCGGCTGCCTGCTCCTGTGCTCACCCGTCGGGATGGTGAACGTCGTGGACTCGAACGTGTTCGAAACGGCCAATGCCGGCTTTGCCCAGGTCATGTACGAGGAGTTTCTCCGGGACCCCGCCGCCGTAGGCCCCGAATGGCGCCGGCTGTTCGAGAGCGGGATCGTGGGCGAGCGCCCCGACGGCAACGGCGCCGCCGCGCCACGGCCCGCGGTCGCCGCCGCCATGGCGCCTGCCTCCCCGAGCATCACCGCGCTTCCACACGGCGCATCCGCCATCAAGGGTCCCGCCGCCAAGCTCGTCGCCAACATGAACGAGAGCCTGGCCGTGCCCACCGCGACCACCTTCCGCGTGCTGCCCGTCGGCATGCTGGAGGAAAAGCGGCGTGGGCTCAACCAGGCCCTTCAGGCGGCCGGAAAGCCGGGGAAGATCTCGTTCACCCACCTGATCGCCTACGGGCTGGTGCAGGCCACCAAGCAGCATCCGGTGATGGGTCACACCCTGGCCGTGCAGGACGGCAGCCCGTATCGTGTCGCGCCTGAAGGCATCGCCCTGGGGCTCGCGGTCGACGTGCAGCGGAAGGACGGGAGCCGTGGCCTCGTCGTGCCCGTGATCAAGCGCGCCGACACGATGGACTTCGGCGCGTTCCACGCGGCTTACGAGACACTGGTCGAGAAGGCCCGCACCAACCGCCTCATGCCCGACGACTTCGCCGGCGCGACGATGTCGCTCACCAACCCCGGCGGGCTCGGCACCGTCGCGTCGGTCCCGCGGCTCATGGCCGGCCAGGGGAGCATCATCGCCGTCGGGGCGATCGGCTATCCGGCCGAATTCTCGGCGGTGCCCGAGGAGCGCCTCCGGGAGTTCGGGATCAGCAAGGTCATGACCGTCACGAGCACCTACGACCACCGGGTCATCCAGGGTGCGGAGTCGGGGGCGTTCCTCGCCGCGCTGGATCACCTGCTCCAGGGCGACCAGGGCTTCTACGAGCTCATCGCCGAGAGCCTGGGCCTCGGACAGGCGGAGTACCAGCTCGCGCGCCCGAAGCCGTCCGGCAAGCCCGGGCAGGAGAGCGCGGGCCCGGTCACGCCGGAGATGCTCTACCACGTGGCGGCTGCGATGGCGCTGACGAAGGCCTTCCGCATGCACGGCCACCTGGCCGCCCACCTCGATCCGCTCGGCACGCCCCCCATCGGCGATCCGGCCCTCAACCCGGGCCCCCTCGGCCTCACTCCCGAGGTGATGGCGGCGATTCCGTCGAAGGTGCTCCGCATCGCCGTGCCGGGCCGCACGCTCGCCGAATCGCTGCCGTACCTCCAGGCCACCTACTGCGGCACGATGGCCTACGAGATCGAGCACATCTCGACCCACGAAGAGCGCGTCTGGCTCCGCGAGAAGATCGAGAGCGGCGCCTACCGCCAGCCGATGGCGCCCGAGGAACAGCGAAAGCTGCTTCAGCGGCTCACCGAGGTGGAGACGCTCGAGAAGTTTCTGCACAAGGCGTATCTCGGCCAGAAGCGGTTCTCGATCGAAGGCGTCGACATGCTGGTGCCCATGCTCGATCTCACGATCGAACGCGCAGCCGAGAGCGGCGCACGCGATGTGGTGATCGGCATGGCCCACCGCGGGCGGCTCAACGTGCTGGCCCACACGGTGGGCCGGCCGTACGAAACGATCTTCGCGGAATTCGAGGGCGGTCGCCACGTCGAAGCGGGGCAGCTCACGCCCGAAGGCGGCACCGGTGACGTGAAGTACCATCACGGCGCCGAAGGCGCGTACCGGACGGGCAAGAACAAGTCGATCACCGTCACCCTGTCGCCCAATCCCAGCCACCTCGAGTTCGTGGCGCCGGTCGTGGACGGCCAGGCCCGCGCCCGGCAGACCCAGCGCCGCGGTCGGGACGCGCATCACGATCCCACGGCGGCCCTGCCGGTCACCATCCACGGCGACGCGGCCTTCGCCGGCCAGGGCGTCGTGGCCGAGACGCTCAACCTGGGCGCGCTGAAGGGCTACCGCACGGGCGGGACGCTCCACATCATCACCAACAATCAGGTCGGCTTCACCACCGACATGGATGACGCGCGCTCGACCCGCTACGCCTCGGACCTGGCCAAGGGCTTCGACATCCCGATCATCCACGTGAACGGCGACGACGCCGAGGCTTGCCTCAGCGCGGTGCGGCTCGCCATGGCGTACCGGGATCGTTTCCACCAGGACGTGCTGATCGATCTGGTCGGCTATCGGCGCCACGGGCACAACGAGAGCGACGAGCCGGCGTACACCCAGCCCACGATGTATGAGCGGATCAAGGCGCTGCCCACCACGCGCGAGCTGTACGCCCGCGCGCTGGTGGCGGGCGGGACGATGACCCAGGAGGAAGTCGACCGCCAGGCCGCCGATGCCTACCAGCGGCTGGTGGACATCCAGCAAGGCTTCAAGGCCAGCATGAGCCGGGGGACGCCGCCCGAGTCGCAGCACAAGACGGTGGGACCCGGGCTGGAGGTGGACACCGCGCTCGCGAGCGAGTTCCTCGTCGCCCTGAACGAGCAGCTGCTGAGCTGGCCCGAGGGCTTCACGGTGCATCCCAAGCTCCGCAAGCAGCTCGAGCGGCGGCGCGCGGCGCTGGGACCCGAGGGCGGCATCGACTGGGCGCACGCCGAGGCGTTGGCGCTCGCCTCCCTTCTCACCGAAGGCGTGCCGATCCGGCTCACCGGGCAGGACACGGAGCGCGGCACGTTCAGCCAGCGCCACCTCGTGCTCCACGACGCGGCCACCGGCGACCGGCTCACGCCCTTGGAGCGGCTGCCCGGCGCGCTCGCGCCGCTCGAGCTGCACAACAGCCCGCTGAGCGAGCTCGCCACGCTGGGCTTCGAGTACGGGTACAGCGCGGCGGCGCCTGAGGCGCTCGTCCTCTGGGAAGCGCAGTTCGGGGACTTCATCAACGGCGCGCAGGTCATCGTCGACCAGTTCCTGAGCTCGGGGCTCTCCAAGTGGGGGCTGACCACGCGGCTCACCCTGCTCCTCCCGCACGGCTACGAGGGACAGGGACCCGAGCATTCGAGCGCGCGGCTCGAGCGGTTCCTGCAGCTGGCGGCCGAAGGCAACATCCGGGTGGCCAACCCGACGACGCCTGCGCAGTACTTCCACCTCCTCCGCCGCCAGGCGCGGCGCACCCGCCAGCGCCCGCTCATCGTGATGACGCCGAAGAGCCTCCTGCGTCTGCCGCAGGCCAGCTCGCGCCTCGAGGACCTGTCCGGCGGCCGGTGGCATCCGATCCTGGACGACTCGTGGGCCGCCGAGCACACGGAGGAGATCCGGCGGATCGTGCTCTGCAGCGGCAAGGTGTACTACGATCTGCTGTCGGAAGCGGGCAAGCTGTCGTCACAGCGGCCGGCGCTGGTCCGGCTGGAGCAGCTCTACTCCTTCCCCTGGGCCGAGGCTCGCACGCTGCTGGCGCGGTATCCTCGATTGGAAGAGCTGGTGTGGGCGCAGGAAGAGCCACGGAACATGGGCGCCTGGACCTATCTCATGCCCAGGCTGCAGGAGCTGGCCGCGGACCGGCTCCATGTCGGGTATGTGGGCCGCCCCGAGCGCGCCAGCCCGGCCGAGGGCTACCCGGCGGCGCACGCCGCCGAGCAGGGCCGCATCATCCGGGACGCGCTGGACGGCGCCCGGCGGCCGCCGCTCCTCCCCAGCATGCCCCCGGCAGTCGACGCGAAGGGCTGACCTCAGCCGTCCGATCCGGCGCCCGGGACCGAATCAGACGACCGCGTCGAGCAGGCGGAGGGTGCCGTCCGTGACGGTCCCGAAGGTGAGGTGACCCGCGAAGCCGCGGGCGTGGGCTTGCCACGGGAAGGCGAGCGGTCCCGGAGTGAGGCCGAGCGTGGGAACCAGCCCTTCGTCGAGCAGCGCCCAGAAGGCCGTCCCGAAACCCAGCCCCGCCGTCCGGCCCAGCGCGTGGAATCGCCGGCGGAGCACGGCGTAGGCAGCACCGGCACCGATCCCGAGTGCCCAGTGGATGGCCAAGCCGAGCCGTTCGCGCTGGCCGTCGTCGAGCGAGGCGCCGGCCAGTCGCGCGGCCTTCCCCGCGGCGACATCGTAGGAGGTTTGGCCTCCCCGCACGTCCTCTTCCGCGCGCCGGACCCACCGGTCTTCCCGCTGGTACATCGCACTGGTCACCTTGCCCATCACCCAGGTGGCCACCGCCCCGGCGATGGCGCCCTTGATCACGTCGCTCCGGACGCGGGATTCCCTGTATCGGACCATCGATGACCTCCTGGCTGGGGTTGGGTGATGCCGGAGTGCTTTCGCGTGACGCCCACAATGGTGCCGGCGGCGTGCTTTCGTCTGTGACCTGCCCCTCTTCCCACCGGTCCCGAACGTAAAAAAGGGCGGCCATTCTCGGCCGCCCCTCCTCGTTTTCCATCCTTCCAGCGAATCAGTCCTTCGGCAGCATCGGCCGCTCGGACGCCTGTCGGGCCAGCTCCTTGAGCGGCTCCGAAAGGTGCTCACCATAGTGCAGGAGGTAGACTCCGCGGGAGCGCCTCTGCATCAGAAAGGCTACCAGCGGGGTATCCGCCTTGGCCGCGTTGCACTCCCGGCAAGCCAGAACCAGATTGTCCGGGCGATCGTAGGCGGTCTGCCCACGGCGCGGACGAACGTGATCCAGGGTGATAATGTCGGAAGGCGTCTCGGTCCCGCAATAGGCGCACACCGAACCATGAAGGTCGAGGAGCCAATCGCGGTGGGACTGCATGGAACGGCCGGGTGAGCGGCGAAAACTGGTGGTGGAAACGGCGCTTCGATTGCGTGATCTGCGAGCCACAAGGATCCAAGTAGAGGTTGAACATGATGGCCTGCCAGGCAGACCAACGAGGGACGACCAATAAACTTAGCAAGATTAGCGCCAGAATGACAGCTTGGGCCGTCCAGGCCCCGGCAGTCGCCGTCGGGCTGGCGCTCCTGACGGCATGCGGCCGGGGGTCCCGCCCAGCGGAGGCGGGCTCCAGGGCGGCCATCGAGGCCGCCGTCCGGCGGTACGTGGAGGCCTCGAACCAGGGGGATGCCGACGCCCTGGCTTCGCTTTACGCCGACGACGCCGTCCTGCTCCCGCCGGACCACGAGCCGGTGCGCGGCCGGGCCGCCATCGGGGAGTTCTGGAGTCAGGGCACCGACGAAGGGCTCGAGGTCACCACCCTTACGGTTGAGGTCGAGGGCGACCTCGGCTACCTCGTGGGCCGGTACCATCTGCCGGCCACCGACGAGGAGCCGGCCGATTCCGGCAAGTACGTCATGTGTCTGAAGCGGCAGCGGGATGGGGCCTGGAAGCTCACGGCCGATATCTGGAACCGGAGCGGGGAGGCGGAGGACGAGGAGGACGGTCGCGGAGCGCCGTCGATCACCTGAGCCGGGCTCAGGGCGCCGCGAAAGGCGTCTCGGCGTCCGGCACGGCCGCCCGGAAGCGTGACTCGAGCAGCAGGCCCCACCGACGGTCGTAGGGATGCACCTCCGTAGCCGGGCGTCCGTCCCGGAAAAGCGGACGGTCCTCGTTGGCCCACTGGAAGACGCCGCCGGAGAGGTTCCGCACGTTGGTGTAGCCCTGCGCGGACAGCCAGTGCGCCAGCCGGGCGCTCCGGTAGCCCGCCGAAGAATAGACCACGATCGGATCGTTCTTGGCCCGAGCGGCGAGCGGGCGAAGGCCGGGACGGCCCGGGTCCACCAGCACCGCATCGCGCAGGTGGCTCACGGCGTATTCCGCCGTGGTACGGGCATCGAGCACGATCGGCGGAGTGCGACCGGCATCCTCGCGCCAGCGCGCCAGGTCCCCGCGATCGATCCACAGCACGTCAGGGAACTTGCGGGCGGTGAGCCGCCGGATGGCATCGAACGCCACCCCGCGGCCGGCGATCAGCACCACGCCGGCCCCGATGAGAATCGGGAGGATCACGACGGCGAGGAACATCCCCAGCCAGGGGCGGCGCGCATGCGACCGCCGGGCCCGCTCCCACCGTCCTCCGGTCTCCTGCTCGAGATCCGTGACCATGCCTCCAATCTGGCCCGGTCGCGGGCCGAGCGACACCCCGGCGTGACTCACGTCCGCTCGATTTCCGCCCGAAGGCGGAGCAGGGAGTCCTCCGTAGCCACGAGTGACCCGCGCGCGTCCGTGAGCTCCTGCTGGGTGCTCTGCACGAACCGGCGGTACGGCGCGATGGCCTCGTTGATCCGGTCGGCCGACTGGCCGATCTCCAGGTGCACCTGCCGGGTGAGCCCGTCCCGGAGCCGCTGCCGCAGCTCGTCGATCCGCCGGCTGAACTCGCGCTGCGCCTGACGGCGGCGCCGCGGGATCACGTAGAACCCGCTCACCGCCAGCGTCGTAGCCAGCAGCAGCCCGGTCACATCGGCGACGGCGCCGGTCAGCAGCGTGACCACCAGCGTCCCGAGGCCGAGTGCCCCGACCTGGGCCAGCGCGGTAGTGGCAAAGGTTCCCTGCACGTCGTTGGCGATGGCTCGCGCTTCGGCCTCGCGGTCGTAGCTCCCGATCACCTCGCGCGTCACCCGGCCGATCGATTCGAGCAGCGCCTGCCGGTTGTAGGTGAAACTGGTCCCGACCTCGCCGACCATTCCCTCGCGGTGGCGCGCGATCTGCCGCCGGTCGATGTATCCGCTCACGTCCTGCCACGCCTTGAGGTTGCGCTCGACGATCCAGTCGATCACCCGCCCGGTCTCGGCCTCGATCTGTGCCGCGGTGTCCCCGATGACCTCCCGCTCGAACGCACGCCGCACGCCTTCGCTGTCCATGAGGCTCCGGATGCGGCCGATGCGGATGGTCTCCTCGAAGAACCGCATGCCCCGCCGCTCCATGTCGCCGAGCAGGACGTCGAGCCGGGCCAAGCGCGGTTCGACGTCGCGCAGCATCTCGTCGTGCGCCAGCGCGAGCTGCCGGTCGATGCTCTGGATGGTCTCGATGTCCTGGGTGAGGAGCTTCAGTCGCTCGAACGCGACGTCCTTGTACCGGGCCGCCAGCCGGAGCCCCACGTTGAGCGGGTTGAGGAGCTTGAGCCGGATCCGCTCCTCCTGGTTCAGCGTCCGCACGAGGTACGTGTCGACCTCGTCCAACCCGCTGGCGCGCCACGCCTCGGCCGAGCCGTCCGCGCGGGCCGCGAGCGCCTCGCGGGCGGAGACCGGAAACAACCGGGGCGCCTCGGCCAGGAGGGCCTGGGCGTGCTCGCGCACGAAGCCGAGGACCTGCTGCCGGTCCTCCGGGCGGGGCAGGATGTCGATCTTGTTGACCACGAACACGATCTTCTTGCCCCACTCGCGGATCTGCTCCAGGAACCCGCGCTCGCTCTCGGTGAACGGCCGGTCGGCGCTGGTGACGAAGAGCACGAGATCGGCGCGCGGAATGAAGTCGCGCGTGAGCTCCTCGTGCCGCCGGATGATCGCGTTGGTGCCCGGCGTGTCCACGATGGTGATCTCGCGCAGCAGCTCGGCGGGATAGGTGCGCTCGAGCAGGAACGCCTCGAGGTGCTGCTCGGTGATCTCGGGCCCGTAGCGGAGCAGGTTGATGCGATCGGTGGTGGGTGTGACCCCTTCGGGGAGCACGCGCTCCCCGAGCAGCGCGTTGATGAAGCTCGACTTGCCGGAGTTGAACTCGCCGGCCACGACGAGGAGGAAGAGCCCGGTGAGCTGGTCCCGCGCCTCGCGGAAGCGGCGGAGGTCGTCGGGCTCGACGTCGCCGCCGAAGCGCGCGAGCGCTGCCGCGAGGCGCTCGAGCAGCTCCTGCTCCCGGCTCCGGAGATCCTGTTCCCGCTCCGACAGGATCGGGCGACGGCCCAGCAGTCTGCCGATCACGATCGCGCCTCCAGAGACCGCGGCGGCCGGGCTCCTGCCCGGGTGAACGCCTCGAGCCCGATCCTCAACCCGTAACCGCGGAGCAGGTGCGCGTGGGCCCCGACCCCGCCACCGCCGATGGCGGCCATCGTACGGGGCGGAAGCTTCCCGGCAACCGCCGCGAGGGCCGGCAGGTTGGCGCGCACGATCGCGGGATCGCTGCCACTGAAGGCCACGCCCGCGGGCGACAGCTTCCATGCCGCTTCGACCACCGCATCGACCGGAAGGTCGGCGCCGAGGTAGTGGATGCGCCACCCGTCTTCCTGCAGCACCGCCAGGGTCGCCAGGAAGCCCCACTCGTGCCGCTCGCCGGCCAGGCATCCACATACCACCAGCGGACCCGTGCCCCGCGACGTGCGGAGCCCGCCCTTGAGTGCATGGAGCACCACCTCGCTCGCCAGGTGCTCGGCGGCGATGGGGACCCGGCCCAGCGCCCAGAGATCGCCGACGGATCGGGCCAGCGGCACCACCACCGCTTCCGCGAATGCCCGGAGCCCGCGGAGAGCGAGCTGCTCCGCCACCAGGCCCTCGAGCCGCTCGCGGTCGAATGCCCGCACCGCCTCCATCAGCGCCGCCTGGGGCGACCCGTCGAGCGAGCGGACCTCCGCCCGCACCAGCACGTCCTCTCGCTCGCACTCGGCGAGATCGCCGATGCGCTCGCCCGCCGCGATCAGGCGCCCGTAGGCGCGCAGCAGGGCGACCTGGTCGGCCGTGTAGACCCGGTAGCCGTTGGACAGGCGCCGGGGACGCACGACCTCGTACCGCCGCTCCCACGCGCGCAGCCGCGCCGGCGCCAGGCCC
Organism: uncultured Gemmatimonadales bacterium; assembly: GCA_963815515.1. Classification (GTDB taxonomy): domain Bacteria; phylum Gemmatimonadota; class Gemmatimonadetes; order Gemmatimonadales; family GWC2-71-9; genus CAVVWJ01. The sequence goes on along the minus strand of CAWFGP010000003.1, from coordinate 311,987 downwards.
GTCAGCTCGGCTACCTCGTGGATCTCGTAGGTGCGGTCGGGTCGGGTCACCGGCGTGACGGTAGATGGCATCGGGCCAGTCCTAACAAGGTGTTGCGAAAACTCTCCGCGAGTCACCCTGAGCGCAGCGAAGGGAGCATTCTTCAGGGCATGCCCCCTTCGCTGCGCTCAGGGTGACTCGCGGGGGGATGGGTTTCGCAACCCACTCTAGAAGGTACGGGCTGCCGGAACCGAGCGACAGGACAGCGGCATCGCCGCGACAAGGCATTGTACCGTTGACGGGATGGGATGATCTACCCCGCGGTCACGGACGATCCACCGGCTGCCCGGGTCTTCACCGGCCGGTTATCTTCCGCCACATTGCGCCTCTTCCAGCCGTCGCTCGTCGCCTGCGCGGGCCCGCGCGCGAAAGGAGCCCGTTCTGTCCGCCGATAGTACTCGCACCCGCGGCGCGCGCGCCGACGAACCCGCCGCTGTGCCGGGCACGGAGGCGCCTGCCGCACCACCCGCTGCCGGGGCGGCCGGCGGCGAGGATTCCGCCAAGGCGTTGGCCTGGCGCAGCATCAACGCTATCCGGGTGCTGGCGATGGACGCGGTGGAGGCAGCCCAGTCCGGCCATCCGGGAACGCCGATGGCGCTCGCCCCGGCGGCCTATGTGCTCTGGCACCGGTTTCTCCGGTTCAATCCGACCAGCCCCAACTGGCCCGACCGCGACCGGTTCGTCCTCTCCTGCGGCCACGCCTCCATGCTCCAGTACGCCCTGCTCCACCTGGCGGGGTACGATCTGTCGCTCGACGACCTGCGCGCGTTTCGCCAGTGGGGGTCGAAGACGCCGGGGCACCCCGAGCGCGGCCACACGCCGGGCGTCGAGACCACCACGGGACCGCTGGGCCAGGGCGTGGGCAACGCGGTCGGCATGGCGATCGCCGAGCGGTTCCTTGCCGAGCGCTTCAACCGGCCGGGCCACCGGATCATCGACCACCGCACCTGGGCCTTCGTGAGCGACGGCGACCTCATGGAGGGCGTGGCGAGCGAGGTCGCGTCGATCGCCGGCCACCTCCGGCTCGGCAAGCTGACGCTCATCTACGACGATAACCACATCACGATCGACGGCGACACGGCGCTCTCCTTCAGCGAGGACGTGCCGCGCCGGTTCGAGGCCTACGGCTGGCACGTCGTCCGGGTGCGTGACGGCAACGACCTCGCTGCCATCGCCGACGCGCTGGAAGCCGCGCACGCCGAGACCGCGCGCCCGACCCTCGTAGCGCTCCGCACCTACATCGCCGACCCGGCCCCGACCAAGCGCAACACCTCCAAGGCCCACGGAGAGCCGCTGGGCGCCGAGGAGGTCCGTCGCACCAAGGCGATCATGGGCTGGCCCGAGGAGCCACCCTTCTACGTGCCCGAGGATGCCCTCGATCACTGGCGCGAGGCGGTGGCGCGGGGCGCGACGCTCGAGGCCGAATGGCGCTCCCGGCTCTCGGCCTACGCCGCGGACGATCCCGAGGCCGCCCGCGAGCTCCAGCAGTGGCTCTCCGGGGACCTGCCTGCGGGATGGGACGAGGGGCTCCCGGCGCTCCGGCCGGAGAGCGGGCCACTCGCCACCCGGCAGGCGTCGGGCCTCGCCCTGCAGGCCATCGCGGCAGCGGTGCCGAACCTGGTGGGCGGCTCCGCCGATCTCGGCGGCAGCACCGGCACGGCACTCAAGCAGGGCGGCGTCTTCGGCCCCGACACCACCGGCCGGACCTTTCATTGGGGCGTCCGGGAGCACGGCATGGCGGCCTGCCTCAACGGCATCGCCGCCCACGGCGGGCTCCGCCCCTTCGGCTCCACCTTCCTGGTCTTCTCCGACTACATGAAGCCGGCGGTTCGTCTCGCGGCGATCATGCGGCTGCCGGTGATCTACATCGGGACACACGACTCGATCGGCGTCGGGGAGGACGGCCCGACCCACCAGCCCGTCGAGCACCTGGCGATGCTGCGCGCCATCCCCAATCTGGTGGTGCTCCGCCCGGCCGACGCCACCGAGACCATCGAGGCGTGGCGCGCCGCCGCGGCGCGGCGCGACGGACCCACCCTGCTTGTCCTCACGCGCCAGAAGCTCCCCGTGCTCGACCGCACGGCGCTCGGGGCCGCCGCCGGGACCGCTCGCGGCGCGTACGTTCTGCTCGACCCGCCGGGCGGGACACCGCAGGCCATTCTCATCGCCACCGGCTCCGAGGTGCACGTGGCGCTCGCCGCTGCCAAGCTGCTGCAGGCCGACCGCGTCCGGGTGCGGGTGGTCTCGATGCCGTCCTGGGAGTTGTTCGCCGCCGAGCCGCAGGCCTACCGCGACGAGGTGCTCCCGCCGGGCGTGCGCGTGCGGCTCGGCATCGAGGCGGCGTCCCCGTTTGGATGGGAGCGGTGGGTCACCACCGATGGCGCCATGCTGGCGATGGAGGGCTTCGGCGCCTCCGCGCCGGGCGAGCGCCTGTTCGAGGAGTTCAAGTTCACGGCCGACCGGGCGGCGGCGATCGTACGCCGCCTGCTCGCGCAACGACACGCCCCGACCCGCAGTGAGGGCAGCGCATGACCGCAGACACCGCCAAAGTGAACCCCCTGGTCCGGCTCGGCGAGCTCGGCCAGAGTCCCTGGTACGACTACATCACCCGCGACCTGATCAGCACCGGTGAGCTGGCACGGCTGATCGCGGAGGACGGACTCCGGGGCATGACCTCGAACCCGACGATCTTCGAGAAGGCCATCGCCGGCAGCCGGCTGTACGACGAGGAGATCCGGACGCTCACCGACGCCGGCCGGAGCGCGCAGGAGATCTTCGAGCACCTGGCCGTCGCCGATGTGCGCGCCGCCTGCGACGCGTTCGCCGGCGTCTACGAGGCGAGCGGCGGGACGGACGGCCTGGTCTCGCTCGAGGTCTCGCCCACGCTGGCGAACGACACCGGCGCCACGATCCACGAGGCCGAGCGGCTCTGGCGCGCGGTCGATCGCCCCAACGCGATGATCAAGATCCCCGGCACCGCCGAGGGGCTGCCGGCGATCGCCCGCTGCATCGCGGCCGGCATCAGCGTCAACGTGACGCTGCTGTTCTCGGTCGAGCGCTATGGCGAGGTGATCGAGGCGTTCCTCGACGGGCTCGAGCGCCGCCTGGCGGCGGCCCAGCCGCTCCGGCCGATCACGTCGGTCGCGAGCTTCTTCGTGAGCCGGGTGGACGGGAAGGTCGACCCGCTGCTCGACCGGGCCGGCGACCCGGCCGGCCTCCGCGGGCAGATCGCCATCGCCAACGCCTGCGCGGCCTACCGGCTGTTCGAGTGGTCCCTCGGCACCCCGCGGTGGGAGCGCCTGTCCCGGGCCGGCGCCCGGCCGCAGCGGCCGCTCTGGGCCTCGACCAGCACCAAGGATCCCGCCTACGCCGACGTGCACTACGTGGAGGCGCTGGTGGCCCCCCGCACGGTCAACACGCTGCCGCCCGACACGTTCGCCGCGTACCGCGACCACGGACATCCGGCGGTCCGGATCCAGGATGGCATGGCGGCCGCCCCCGCCCGGCTCAAGGCGCTGGCCGACCTCGGCATCGACCTGGCCGCGATCACCCGCGAGCTCGAGATCGACGGGGTCGCCAAGTTCGCGGCGTCGTACGGCTCGCTCCTGGCGGGAATCGAGGCGAAGGCCGGAGCGCTGGTCGGCCGCTGATGCTGCGCGTCCTTCGGAACATCTCGCTCACCTGGTGGATCTTCATCGGGATGGGGACCGGCATCCTGATCGGCTGGGTCGCGCCGGAGTTCGCCGCCTCGCTCAAGCCGCTCTCCACCGTCTTCCTCCGGATGATCAAGTCGGTGATCGTGCCGATCATCTTCGGCACCCTGGTCATCGGCATCGCCGGCCACGGAGACGATCTCAAGCGCCTCGGCCGGCTGGCGGTCAAGTCGATCGCCTACTTCTGGCTGATGACCTCGGTCGCCCTGGCGGTCGGGCTCATCGCCGTCAACATCACCCGGCCGGGCGTCGGCGTAGTCCTCCCGGCACCCGATCCCAACGCGGCCATCCCGAAGGCCGCGCCGACCACCTTCGGCGGCTTCCTTGAGCACGTCGTGCCCCGGAGCTTCTTCGAGGCGGCGGCGGACAACGAGGTGCTGCAGGTGGTCTTCTGGGCCACGCTCTTCGCGATCGCGCTGACGCGGGTGCGCGGGAAGCCCAAGGAGGCCATGCTCGGGTTCTGCGAGGGGCTGGCGGAGGTGATGTACAAGTTCGTGGGAATCGTCATGCGGTACGCGCCGATCGGCATCGGCGCCGCGATGGCCGTGACGGTGAGCCACAGCGGCATCCAGGTGCTCAAGAACCTGGGGCTGCTGGTGCTCACGCTCTACGGCGCCCTGGTGATCTTCGGGCTGGTGGCGCTGGTGCCGGCGGCCCTCATCGCCCGCATTCCGCTCCGCCGGTTCCTGCGGGCGGTCAAGGATCCGGCCATCATCGCGTTCACGACCACGTCCTCCGATGCCGCGCTGCCGCTGGCCATGCAGCGCATGACCGAGTTCGGGGTGCCGCGCCGGATCGTCGCGTTCGTCATGCCCACCGGCTATTCGTTCAACCTCGACGGGTCGACCCTCTATCTCGGTGTCGCGTCGGTCTTCGTGGCGCAGGCGGCCGGCGTGGACCTGTCGATCGGGCAGCAGCTGATCATGATGCTGACCCTCCTCATCACGAGCAAAGGCATCGCCGCCGTCCCGCGGGCCTCGCTGGTGGTGCTCTCCGGCACCCTCACGGCCTTCGGCCTGCCGCTCGAAGGCGTGGCCGTGATCCTCGGCGTGGACGAGCTGATGGACATGGCGCGGACGATGGTGAATCTCGTCGGCAACTGCCTGGCCACCGCCGTGATGGCGCGGTCCGAAGGCGAGCTCGGCCCGGAGGTGGCGGCGGCGGGTCTCCAGTCGTCCCACGTCGCCGTCGCGCCCGCGCGGTCCGACGCCTGAGCCTGTCGATTGTCTTGCTCCTGAGCCGGCCTGGCATCGAATGACGGCTTTCGCCAATCACCACAGAGGCACAGAGGGCACAGAGCACACACAGAGACAATTTGTTGTGTCCTCCGTGTCCTCTGTGTCTCTGTGGTGAACACCCCAGCCGATCGATTCCCATGACCCGACCCGACGCACCCCGTCTCGCGCTCGTTCGACTCGCATTGGCCGCGCTTGCCCTCGTCGGCCCGCCGGCGCGCGTAGCCGTGGCGCAGAAGGCGCCGGCGGCAGCGGCGGCGGCAGTGCAGTCCGCTCCGCTCACCAACCTGCGATACGAGATCACATTCGACTCCACCACCGCCGAGACGCGCACGCTCAAGGTGGCCATGAGCTTCGACGTCGCGGGGCCGGGGCCGGTGCTGCTCTCGCTCCCGGCCTGGACCCCGGGCGCCTACGAGCTGACGTGGTTCGCACGCTGGGTGGGCAACTTCACGCCCACGGCCGGTGACCGCTCGCTGGCGTGGGACAAGGTCGACTACGACACCTGGCGCATCCGGCCGGCCGGCGCCAAGTCGATCAGCGTCCGGTTCGACTATCTGGCCGATACGCTGGACAACGCCATGGCCTGGGCCCGGCCGAACTTCGCGTTCTTCAACGGCACGAACGTCCTGCCCTACCCCGAAGGGCGGGGCCTCGACTTCCCCGCGACCGTCGCGATCCGGACCGAGCCCTCGTGGCTGGTCGCGACCGGCATGCAGAGCGTGCCGCAGCAGGCCGGAACGTACCGGGAAGGGAACTACCACGACCTCGTGGACAAGCCGTTCCTGGTCGGACGGATGGACTACGACAGCATGCAGGTCGCGGGCGTGTGGACGCGGCTCGCCACCTTCCCCGCCGGCGCCCTCGCGGGCCAGGCGCGGGCGAAGATGTGGGAGGATATCGGCAAGGTGATCCCGGTGGAGTCGGCGGTGTTCCAGGAGACGCCGTGGAAGAACTATACGGTCATGATGCTGTTCGACTCGAGCTTCGGCGGGCTCAGCGCCCTCGAGCATACCAACTCGCACCTCGGCATCTACAACCCGCAGGCGATCGGCAGCCCGGTCCTCACCTCGGTTACGGCCCACGAGATCTTCCACGCGTGGAACGTGAAGCGCCTGCGCCCGGCGGACATGGTGCCATACCGGTACGATCGCACGGAGCCGACCGTCTGGCTGTGGGTGAGCGAAGGGATCACGGATTACTACGCGGACCTGGCGCTGATCCGCGGCGGCGTGATCAACGCAGAGCAGTTCCTGGGCCAGACGGCGGACAAGATCGCCAAGGTCGCTGACGCACCGCCCACGGCGCTGGAGGACGCGTCGCTCTCCACCTGGATTCATCCGACGGACGGCAGCCAGTATCTCTACTATCCCAAGGGCTCGCTCGCCGGCTTCATGCTCGACGTCCTGATCCGCGACGCGAGCGACAACCGGCAGTCGCTCGACGACGTGATGCGCGCGCTCTATCGCTCGACCTGGAAGGCGGGACGCGGCTTCACGGCCGCGGAATGGTGGCGCGCGGTCACGGCCGCGGCCGGCGGGAAGAGCTTTGCCGACTTCGCCGCCAGGTACGTCGACGGCCGCGAGCCCTATCCCTGGGGGCAGATCCTTCCGCTCGCGGGCCTGCGAGTCGCCGCCGACACCATCCTCGAGCCCCGCATCGGGCTCGCCTCGACGCTGGACTCCGCGGGCAGGGTGACTGTCCGCCAGGTGATGCCGGGAAGCGCGGGCGAGGAGGCGGGTGTGCGGAGCGGCGACATCCTGCTGACGCTGGGCGACATCTCGATCACGGACGCCGACTTCGGCCCCAAGTTCCGGGCGAGATTCGGGAAGGAGGATGGGCAGCCGCTGGCGATTCAGGTCGAGCGCGGCGGGCAGCGGCTCACGCTCAACGGCAAGATCCGGCTGGTCCCGCGGGTCGAGAGCCGGCTGGAGATCGACCCCGCCGCGCCGGCTAAGGCCGCCAAAGTTCGGGAAGGCATCTTCAAGGGCACGACGGGCCCATAACCGACCGTCTGACCGTCCGACCGTCCGACCTCAGCCCCGCTTTCGCACGATGTTCTGGATGCGCACCGCCGGCTCGAGGGTCTGACCCTTGGCCGGCGCGGCGTTGATCTTCCGCACCACGTCCATCCCCAGCATCACCCGCCCGAACGCGGCGAACCCCTGCCCGTCCGGGTTCCGCTTCCCGCCGTAGTCGAGCGCCGGCTGGTCGCCCACGCAGATGAAGAAGTCGGATGTGGCAGTGTTCGGGCCGTCCCGGGCCATCGAGATGGCGCCGTCCTTGTGCAGCAGCTTGGTGACGCTCGTGCGCTCGAGCTTGATGGGCGGAAAGTCCCTGACCCGGAGCGAGTCGAGGCCGGCCTGCACCACCGCGATCTTCACGGCGCTCCCGCGCTGGTTGTCCGCCCGGACCGTCCGGTGGAACCGGCTGAAGCGATAGAAGCCGAGATCGACGTAGCGCAGGAAGTTGGCGGCGGTGATCGGCGCGTGCACCGTGTCGATCTCGACCTCGATGTTGCCGAAATCGGTCTGGATGATGACCCGTGGGTATGCTTGCGCCTCGGCGCGCCCGGTGGAGATGGACTGCACCACAGGGGCACAGAGGACACAGAGCAACGCTCTGAGCAAGACGGCCCCACGCCTCCTATTCATCGGACTGACATCCTGTCGCCCTATCATCCTCTCGTCCGCGCCATTCGGTGGTTCACGCCGTCCTGTCATCCACGCCATCGGATGCCGTCGCCACCTTCGGTGCCTCTCTGGTGGCCCGTCGTGATGCTAACCCACCCCGAACAGCTTGGCCAGTTCATCCGGCCCAAGCGGCGCGTCCGAGGGCTGAACTCCGGTCAAGAACGCCGCCCGCCCGAGCACCTCCGCGGCGGTCACACCGGCCGCCCGGAGCTCCCGGACGCCGGTGTCCCCGCTCGATTTGCTCAGCTTCTCGCCGCCGGGCTTCCGAATCAGTGGATGATGGAGAAAGACCGGCGGCGAGGCCCGACCGAGCAGGCGGCCGAGCAGGAGCTGGCGTCCCGTCGACTCCAGAAGATCCTCGCCCCGCACCACGAGGTCGACACCCTGTCGAAGATCGTCGACCACGACCGCGAACTGGTAGGCCCACTGCCCGAGGCGGTCCCGCAGCAGCAGATCGCCGCACTGCACGGCGGGCATCTGCTCGTGCGGTCCGAGCCTGGCGTCGTCGAACCGCTCAAGGCCGGGGTCTACCCGGAGCCGCATCCCTCGGCCCACGGCGGGCGCGAGCCCCCGGCTCCGGCAGCGGCCCGTGTACGGCGTCTCCTCGTTGAAGACATCGCCACTCGCCCCGATCAGATCCTTTCGGGAACAGTCGCAGGCGAACACGCTGGCGTGCGAGGCCAGACCGGCCAGCGCCGCTTCGTAGATCTCACCTGCGTCGCTCTGGCGGAACGACGACGGCCCCCGTCGAAGCTCCGCCACCGTACCGACGTCGGGGATCAGGCCCAGCCACTCGAGATCGTCGAGCAGGGCCGACTCGTAGTCCGGCCGGCACCGCCCACGATCGTGGTCCTCCAGCCGAAGCAGCACCCTCCCGCCGAGCGCCCGGGCGATCCCCCATACCCAGACGGCGTTGGCCACGTGACCGAGATGCAGATATCCGGTGGGGCTGGGCGCGAACCGGGTCAGCGGGCGCGCCGGAAGGCGGGCCGCGAGCGTCGCGAGATCGATGGCCGGCATGGGGGAAAGATGGCTCGAGCGCTCGGCCTTGCGCGATCCCCCACGGTGGACTTCATATCCCTGCGTGCCGATTCGCGAAGTCGTCATCCACTCGCTGAGCGATCTGATCGCCCAGACCACGCCGGAGCCCGATCCCACCTCGGGCCGGCGGCGAGGGACAGGTGTCTACCGCGGCGCGGCCGCGGCTTCGTGGCCGCTCCTCACCAGCCTCGACCAGCTCGGTGGCGCGGGGCGGCCGCACACCAAGGCCGAGCTCGAGGAGTACATCCTCCGGAGCTTCATCCGCTATTCCCGGCCGTACTTCGCGAGCCCACCGATCAACGACTGGGAGGTGCTGGTCGCGGCGCAGCATCACGGGCTCCCCACGCGACTGCTCGACTGGACCTACTCGCCCCTGGTGGCCGCGCACTTCGCCACGGTGGATCCCGCGGTGACCACGGATCGGGCCGTCTGGCGGCTCGACTGGAAGGCGGTGCATCGCCGGTTCCAGCTGCCGGAGCTGGCGCTGCTGATTCAGGATCTGGAGGGGATCCTCGGGGGCACGCGGCCGTTCACGCCGTCCGCGCTCTTCGCGACGCGGGAGGACGTCCGGCCCTTCGCCTGCATGCTCGAGCCGCCGTCGCTCGACGCGCGCATCGTGGCCCAGTCGGCGGCGTTCACACTGTGCTCCGACAAGCGCCAGCCGTTCGACCGGTTTCTGGAGCATCACGGCCTGGGCGATACGCTCACCAAGCTGGTCATTCCGGCCGAGGAGGCGGGGCGCATCCGCGATCAGCTCGATCTGGTGAGCGTGGACGAGCGCCGGCTCTTCCCGGACCTCGACGGCGTCGCGGCTCACCTCCGCCGCTACTACTCCTGAGCGGCCTGGCCGGTCAGGTCGCGCGGCGCGGCGTCCGCCCCAGCCATGCCTCGCGCAGCAGCCGCTGCTCGTCGGTGGGGTTGGCGTCGATCTCGAAGCGCACCGGCTGCCCCTGCTCGTCCTCGATCAGCGTGATGCCGAGCTTGGCGTAGTACTCCTTGATCGGCAGGTGTTGCGAGTCCCACACGTAGCGGTCGAAGAAATCCCGGATCTCGGGATGGGTCAGCGTCACCAGCGTGTCGATCAGGGTCGAGTCTGGAAACGCGCGCCGCTTGCCGAAGCGATGCGCGAGCTCGATGATCAGGTCCTGCAGCCCCTGCTCCCCGTGCGACAGCTCGAGCAGCCGGATGTCCAGCAGTCCCGCCGTCAGCGCCCCCCGCATGTAGATGTTGCCGTACTGCGCCTGGCCCGAGTCGCTGTACGAAGTGAGCGCGAGCTCCCGCAGGCTGTACGTGCTGTCGAAGGACTGCCGGTCGATCTGCATCTTCCGGACCTGGGTCTGGAGATAGTCCTCGGGCGTCTTGAGGCCGGCGCGAAGCTGCAACGCGTGCGCGGCCCACTCGGTCGTGCCCTCGTAGAGCCAGAGATGCCGCGACGGCACCGGCGTCACGAAGTTGAAGTGCTCGATGATCTCGCTGTGGATGTTGAGCGGGGTCACGATGTGAAAGAACTCGTGGGCGGCGATGTTGGTGATCTGTTGGCCCACCTCGTCCGTGAAGGCGCTTTCCGGCAGCACGTACTCCGAGCTGAACGAGTGCTCCCACGCGCCCGCACCCGCCTCGGCGAAATGGTAGAGGAAGGTGTAGCGATCCACGGGTAGCTTGCCCAGGAACCGGCCGGCAGCGTTCAGCATGCCGCTCATCGCGCCCAGCAGCTGGCCGGCCTTGATCCTGTCGGTGGCCGAGTAGGCGAAGACGTCGATCGGCACGCCGGTCACTACCAGCCGGGCCTTCGTGAGCCGGCCCAGCAGGATGGGGGAATCGACCAGCTGATCGTAGCTGTCGGCCACGAAGACGCCGTCCGGGCCCCGGTGCAGCGCCGTGCCCACCGTCCACGCGGCCGGATAGGCCAGTCGCAGCCGCACCGGCGCCGCCTGCAGCCCATCGGGATAGCCGATGATCGCGTGCGGGTTGATGAGCACGTGATCGGCTTCGATCGAGGTGCCGCACATCCTGTAGATGGGATGGTCCAGCGGACTGTCCCAGGTCTCGGTCACGGCGTAGCGGATGGTGCGGACGCGCGCCGGCGCGCTCAGCCGCCACTGGTTCACGGAGACCTGCTCCGCCGGCACCCGGACGCCCTTCGCATCGAAAGCCTCGAATGCTTTCACGAAGCGGCCGATATTCATGACCTGGTACGTGCCCGGCGCCGTCGCCGCAAACTGGTAAATGGCGTTCTCGGCGTGGAGGCCGGTCACCCGGAGCGTCACGTGGAACAGGTCGTCCGCGCGGCGATTCAGGTCGATGCTGTAGGCCAGCGTGGCCGGCGCCGGGACGGTCGTCGTGGCGCGGGTGGCGGAGATCGGCGCGAGCGCGACGAGAAACAGCAGGCGGAGGGCGCGAGCCTTCATGGCGTGTCCTGGGTGATGTTCTGGATGACCTGGGAGCCGGCGGTCCGACCGATCGGACCGGTGGAATGTGTGACGTGTTTGCGGTCCGGGTGGTTTCACGGTTTTCCACATCCGACAGCAAAAAGTGACCAGCCGCACAGACGCACCTGTGTACCCGGCCATACCATCCGTTCCGACGCCAGCGCCGGCCTGCTCGGCAAGTCCTTTCCTCAGCACGCATGCTATCGTGACCATCGACTCGACGCCTGACCTGCCGCTGGCCGGCACCCGCACGATCCTCGTCGTCGACGACGTGGGGGTCGTGCGCAAGGCCGCGTTTCGCCTGCTGTCGGAGGCGGGCTATCGGGTCTTCGAGGCCGGGTCCGCCACCGAGGCGCTGGAGGTGCTGGCCACGTCCCGGCAGCCGATCGACCTGGTGCTGGTGGACGTGGTGATGCCCGACGTGGGCGGCGTCGCGCTCGCGCACCTCATCCGCGAGGAATGGCCGGCGGTCCGCATCCTCTTCATGTCGGCCTATCCGGCCGAAATCCTGGTGCGCGAGGGCCTGGACCATCCCAACGTCTCCTTCCTCGCCAAGCCGTTCACGCGCTCGGAACTGCTGAACAAGGTCGTCACTACGCTCCGGGTTCATGCCGTGCACGACGGCAAGGCGCCTCGATCCTCCCAGTCCTCGGGCTGACGAGACACATCCCCCCCGCCAGCGGCGCGCAGCGACAACCATCGGGCCGGCATTATGCTTTACGCATGCCGCCAGACGCGGTCGTCGTTGGATCCGGACCCAACGGGCTTGCTGCCGCGATCGTTCTCGCCCAGGCGGGCGTCAAGACGCTGCTTCGCGAGGCCGCCCCAACCTTGGGCGGGGGCCTCCGGTCCGCGGAGCTCACGCTTCCAGGCTTCACGCACGACGTCTGCTCCGCCGTCCATCCCCTGGCGATCTCCTCGCCTTTCTTCCGCGGCTTGCCTCTGGCCGCGCACGGCCTCGAGTGGGTGCAGCCACCGGCCCCGCTGGCGCACCCGCTCGACGCTGGAACCGCGGTCGTGCTCGAGCGATCGATCGACGCGACGGCAGCCAGGCTGGGTGGCGGCGGCACGGACTGGCGACGTCTCCATGCGCCGTTCGTCAGGGCCTGGACCGAGCTCGCCGCCGACGTGCTGGCGCCGCCGATCCGGCTTCCCGCCCATCCCATTCTCATGGCGCGGTTCGGCCTGCAGGCCGCGCGCCCGGCCGCGAGCGTGGCCCGCGGGCTCCGCGGCGACGCCGCGCAGGCGCTCTTCGCCGGCAACGCCGCGCATTCCTTCCTCGCGCTCGAGGCCTGGGGCACCGCCGCCTTCGGGATCATGCTGTCGGTGGCTGGGCACGCGGTGGGCTGGCCGGTCGCGCGGGGCGGCTCGCAGCGAATGGCCGACGCGCTCGTCGCCCATTTCCGCTCGCTCGGCGGCGAGGTGCAAGTCGAGGCCCCGCTCGAGCGCCTGGAGGAGCTGCTCCCGGCCCGGATCGTCATCCTCGACCTGGGACCCCACCAGGTGGCCCGGATCGGTGGAGATCGGCTGCCCGTGCGGTACCGCCAGGCCCTCGAGCGCTACCGGTACGGCGCCGCGGCGTTCAAGCTCGACTGGGCGCTTGACGGCCCCGTGCCCTGGACCGCGCCCGAGTGCCTCCGCGCGGCGACGGTGCACCTGGGCGGCACGCTCGAGGAGATCGCCGCGTCCGAGGCGGCGCACGAGCGGGGCCAGGTCCACGACCGTCCCTTCGTCCTCTTCGCCCAGCCGACGCTCTTCGATCCGAGCCGCGCCCCCGAGGGCAAGCATACGGCCTGGGCCTACTGCCACGTCCCCAATGGCTCGACCCTGGACGTCGCCGACCGGATCGAGCGGCAGGTCGAGCGCTTCGCGCCCGGGTTCCGCGAGCGGATCCTCGCCCGGAGCGTCCTCGCGCCCGCCGACTTCGAGCGCGGGAACGCCAACCTCATCGGCGGTGAGATCAATGGCGGCCGGATGGACCTGCCCCAGATCTTCGCCCGGCCCGTCGCGCGGCCAATGCCCTACCGCACTCCGGTGCGGGGAGTGTACATCTGCTCCGCGTCGACCCCGCCCGGTGGGGGCGTGCATGGGATGGGCGGCTACTTCGCCGCCACCGCCGCCCTGGCCGACCTCCGAGCCTGATCCCCGAACCTTCGCCGTGCATCCGAAACCTCCGCGTTGGACACCCCGTAGTGTAAAAAACTTTGCATGAAGGCCCATGACCCAGCCCCCGCAGGACCAGCTCAGCCGCCGGGAACGGCAGATCATGGACGTCCTCTACCGCCTGGGCGAAGCCGGGGCGGCTGAGATCGTCGATCACCTGTCCGATCGGCCGGCCTACAACTCGGTCCGGGTGACGCTCGGCATCCTCGAGCGCAAAGGCGTCGTCCGCCACCGGCGCGAGGCCAACCGCTATGTCTACACGCCCACGGTGCCGGCCGAGACGATGCGGGAGTCGGCCCTCCGGCACCTGGTTCGCACGTTCTTCCGGGGGTCGTCCTCGAAGGCCGTGCTCACCCTCCTCGATTCGCCCTCGACCCGGTTGTCGAAGGAAGAGCTGAGCGAGCTCGCCGCCTGGGTCGAGGCGGCCAAGCGGGAGCAGCGCCCATGAGTCCTCTCGATCTGCTCGACTTGCTCGGCGGCACCCTCGTGCGCGGCGGGCTCATTCTGGCAGTCGCCTTCCCAGGAGTGTTTCTCTTGCGGCGGCGGTCCGCGGCTGGCCGGTACGCGGTGTGGACTGCGGCCTTTGCCTGTCTGACGCTTCTGCCGGTTCTGACCCTGGTCCTCCCCGTGCTCGAGCCTCCCACGTTCGGCGGCGAGGAGAGCCCGAAGGGACAAGCGGAGAGCCCGAAGGGACAAATGGTGGCTGGACGGCGGCCCGCCGCCGAAACAATGGCCCTGGTCCGTGGCTCCGCCGCGGCCGCGCACTCGCTCGCTGTACGGTCGGGGGCCGAACGGATGCGGTCCATCGCCAACGGTATGACCGGTCCAGCCGCCGAACCCTCGATGGATCGGCCAACCGGGCCGGTGGCGGCAATCAGTCCGGATTGGTCCCGTCTCGGCAAGCTGGCAGGACCGGCGGCTCGCCGCGTGGCGCCGTGGCTGCTGGGCGTGTGGCTCGCGGGCGCGCTCGTCGTGCTCGCCCGTCTCGTGCGGGACGTTCGCCGGATCGCCCGGGTGGCGAATCGGGCGGCGACGCTCCGGCGCGGCCCATTGGCCGAGCTGCTGCACGAGGTGGCCACCGACCTGGGCATCCGGCAGCCGGTGCGAATCGGGATCAGCCGCGAGCTCGCCGTGCCTGTGACCTGGGGCTTCCGGCGGCCGGTGGTGCTGCTGCCCCCGGCCGCCAGGCAGTGGGACGCGGAACGACAGCGGGTGGTGCTCAGGCACGAGCTGGCGCACATCCGGCGCGGCGACTACGCGGGTCACGTGCTGATCGAGCTCGCCTGCGCGCTCCACTGGCCGAACCCCCTCGTGTGGCGCGCGGCGCATCGCGCGCGGCTGGAACAGGAGCAGGCCTGCGACGATCGCGTGGTGGCGCTCGGGACCGGCCCGATCGACTACGCGCAGCAGTTGCTCGACATCGCCCGGGCGTTCGTGTCCCCCGGCGTTCCGGAGCGCGGCGCACTTGCCATGGCGGCCGCCGCGACATTGCCCGAGCGCATGCGCTCCATCCTGGACGTCGGGCTCGATCATCGCCCGGCGGGTCGCCGTACGCTTCTGACCGTGGCCGGTGCCGCCATGCTGGTGGGAGTGCCCACTGCCGCCCTCCACCCGTGGAGCGTGGGTCCGCGGGAAGCCGACCTCGTTGCCCAACTGGGCTCCATGGACCCCGTAGTCCGGCGCGATGCCGTGTGGTCGCTCGCCTCGCGCGGGTCGAGGGGCGCCCGCAAGGCTCTGGTCGGCCGGTTGCATGACCTCGATCCGGCCACCCGCGGCGTGGCTGCCTGGGGCCTCGGCAAGCTCGGCGACCGCGCCGCAGTCGCGCCGCTCGTCGCCGCGCTCCGGGACGACGACGCCCACGTCCGCGAGATGGCGGTCCTCGCCCTCGGCGACCTGCGCGATCCCCGCGCCGTGCCGGCGCTGGCGCCGCTCGCCTCCGATCCCGAGCACGGCGTGCGCGCCGTGATGACCGTGGCCCTGCGCGAGATCCGCGGCGAGCCCGCCGCCGAGGCGCTCGCTCGGCTCGTGCGGAGCGATCCGGACGCCCACACCCGGGTCATGGCCGTGACCGCACTGGGCCGCTTCGAAAGCCGCGTCCGCCTGGAAACACTCGAGATCGCGCTGATGGACTCGACCCCTGAGGTACGCGCCACGGCGGCGTGGACGCTCCAGACGATCGGCAGCCGAGCGTCGGTGCCCCGGCTCCTCGCCGCTCTTGCCGCCGAGGGCGACATCGAAGCCCGCGATGCGCTCATCCATGCGCTCGGCGCGTCCGGGGACCCGGCCGCCGTCGACGGCCTGGTGCAGACCCTCGCCGACACCTTGCCCCGACTGCGCGAGAGTGCGGCCCACATGCTCGGCAGGCTGGGAGACGAGCGCGCAGTCGAGCCGCTCATCGCGGCGACGCGCGATCCCGATCACGAGGTGCGCCTGACCGCCGTCTGGGCGCTCGACGCGCTGGAGCAGAACCGCTAGCTGGGAGAACCGCCTTCGCTGGGGCGCCGGCCGCACCCGCCGCGCGCCTTTCGTTTGACCCCGGGTGCAAAAAATTCTGCATCCGCCTGATGGCGGATGCGTGGAGGCAGCATGAGCGCAGTGAAGACGGTGGCAATCGCGCTGGTCGTGGCTGCCGTGGCGGTCGCCGCCACGCTGGCGCAGCGGACCGCCGGGTCCGAGTCCCGGCTCACGGCTCGGGCGACGGGCGACACGGTCCCCCGCTACGCGGGCGATTCCCTGATCCGTCCCGTTGGTTACGAGCGCTGGGTCCTGGCCGGCGCCTCGATGGGCCTCGGCTACTCCCAGCCCAGTGGAGCCGACGCCGCGGGTGCGACCGGTGGAATGTTCCACAACGTCTACATCGAGCCTTCGGCCTACGAGCACTATGTGCGTACGGGCAAATTCCGCGAGGGGACCATGATGGCGATGACGCTCTATATGCCCGGGCAGAAGGTCCATCCGAGCAAGCAGGGCTTCTTCGAGGGCGACTTCATGGCGCTCGAGGTCTCGCTCAAGGACAGCGCCCGCTATCCCGGCAGCTGGGCCTACTTCAACTTCGGCATGGGCGCGCCCGCCTCCCGTGCGCTCGCGTTGCCGCGGCAAGGCTGCCAGTCGTGCCACGTCAAGAACGCCGCCGACGACAACGTCTTCGTGCAGTTCTACCCCACCCTCCGCGCCGTGAGCACCAAGTTCGACCGTGACAAGACCCTCGGCGCGAAGACCTCAACCGCGGGCGCGACCGCGGCCCGGCCATGACCGCCGTCGACCGCCGGGCGTTCCTCGGGACCGCGGTTGGTGCGGCACTCGGCTGCGGGGCGCACGTGTTGGCCGCGCTGGCAGGCGCGAGCACCGGCACCCGGCAACTCTTCGCGGCGGAGCCGCGCGGCGTCACCCTGCGGCGCGAGCCGTGGGGCAGGCTCGAGCGCGTGGCGGACGGGGTATGGATGCTGATCTCGACCCCGCTCGCCGGCGACCACGCGATCGCCATGCGCACGTTTTCCAACGGCGGCCTGGTCGCGGGGCGTGAGGGCGTGCTGGCCGTCGAGGGATTCGCCAGCGAGGAGGGTGCGGGCTGGCTTGCGGGTGAGGCGCGGCGCCTCACGGGCCGATGGCCGTCGCACGTCGTGCTCACGCATTGCCACGGCGACCACTCCGCCGGTCTCGGCGGATACCGGGCCGAGGGAGCGCGGGTGGAGATCCTCGGGACGGCGGCCACGCGCGATCTTCTTCGCCAGCGGCGGCCCGAGGCCGTCCTCCCCACCACGATCGTGCCCGCGCTCGGCCCGACCGAGCTCGACCTGGGCGGGCGCCAGGTCCGAATCGATCCGCGCGAGGGCCACACGCCGAGCGACCTGACGATCGAGGTGCTGGATCCGCGGGTCGTCTGGTGCGGCGACCTGGTCTGGAACGGGCTGTTCCCCAACTTCGTCGACGCCATACCCAGCCGGCAAACGGCCCACGTGCGGCGGTTGCTCGCCGAGCCGGCCACGCTCTGGGTTCCGGGCCACGGCTCGGCGGCCCGGGCGCCCGAGCTGCGCGCGTTTCTCACGCTGCTGGAGAGCATCGAAGATGGAGCGCGCAGGGTCATCGCGCGTGGCGTACCAGCCGCCGAGGGCGCGCGCGGGTGGCGGCCGCCCGGCAAACCGGGCGAGTGGGTGCGGTTCTCCGACGACTACTACGAGGTCGCGTTTCGGGCCTGGGAGAGGGAGCTGCAATCATGACTCGTCTGGGTTGCATCGCCGGAGTCGCGGTCCTGCTCGTCACCGTCGCGGGGCGGGGCGCGCTCATGGCGCAGGACAGCCGCGCGGGACAAGGCGGCATCGAGGGGATCACGGCTGCGCGCATCGCGCATCACATCGAGGTGCTGGCGCACGACTCCCTGCTCGGCCGCGCGACGCCCTCCCACGGGCTCGACGCCGCCGCGGCCTATGTCGCGGCCGAGTTCCGCCGGGCCGGCCTCCACCCGCTTTCGGGCGGCGACCTCATCGTGCGGTGGCCGCTCGTCACCAGGCACCTGGTCCCCGGCGGGATCGAGCTTGCGGCCGTGGGACCCACCGGCGAGCGGCTTGCCTATGGAGCGGACTTCGGCGTCATGCGAGCCGGTCCCGCTCGACTTGCGGGTCAGCTCGTCGTGGTGCGTGACCTGAGCGACACCGCCGCGATCCGCGGCCGCATTCCACTCCTGCGGCTCCCGGCGGGCGAATGGCGGGGCCCCGCGCACACCGCGACCTTTGCAGCGCGCCGCGCTGGGGCGGCCGGCCTGGTGCTGGTCCTCGACTCGGCCCAGGCCGTGGCACCCGTCGCGACCGCCACCGCCGAAATGGACCACGCGTCCAACGGAGTGCCCACGGCGCTCGTGAGCGCCGCGGCAGCGCGACGGCTGGTGCCTGATGCGGCGGCGGCGGGGGAGATCACCCTGGTCATCCCCGTCCGCACGGACACCGTCCTCGTCCCTTACGTCGTGGGCGTTCTGCCGGGACGCGACCCGCGGCTTCGGAGCGAGTACGTCGTCATCAGCGCGCATCTCGATCACCTCGGCCTCCGCGTCCCGGCCGTCCAGGGCGACAGCATTTACAACGGGGCCGATGACAACGCCTCGGGGGTGGCCGCGGTGATCGAGACGGCGCACGCCTTTGGGCGGATTGGTCGGCGCCCCAGTCGCTCGGTGATCTTCTTCACGCCCACCGCCGAGGAGCTCTGCATCTGCGGCAGCGAGTACTTCACCCGCCAGCCGCCGGTGCCGATCGGCGCCATCGTGGCCGATGTCAACCTTGACGGCATCGGACGAAGCTGGCAGGCCGACACCGTCTCGGCGGTCGGGAGCCCCTATTCGACACTCGGGCGTACGGTCCGGACGGTGGCGCAGGCGCACCCGGGCCTGGCCCTCACCGTCGTGGATGACCAGTGGCCGGAGCGGCAGTATTTCACGACCTCGGACCAGATCTGGTTCGCGCGTCGCGGGGTGCCGAGCATCTTCCTCTCGAGCAGCGGGCCCGACGAGCATTATCACCGGGCGAGCGACGAGGCGGGCACGATCGAGGCGGACTTCACCGCACGGATCGCGCGTCTGGGCGCGTGGCTGGTGCGGGCGGTTGCGGAAGACCCGGTGCGGCCGAGGTGGGACGAGGCGGCACGCCGGTCGTTGCAGATCGGGCGCTGAGCATCGGCCCTCAGCTTGAGCCTGGATCAGCCGGCCGATCACTTCGAGAAGTCGTCGGAATCCAGCCCGGACGCTTCCATTCGCCGGTCTCGAAGACCCAGGGCTCCAGCGCGGCGTCGAAGGTAAGCTGAGGGTATTCCTCGCGCTGGATCTCCTCGCCGTTCTCCCTGAACGCCATCTCGGTCTCGACCGGAATGGCTCCCGTTGAGCGGCCCAGCACGTCGCCGCTCAGCACCTTTCCGCCGGGCCCGGCACCCTTGACAATGCATGTTATGACATGTAATATTCTTGTCATGCCATCCCGACTGCAGGCCGAGCTCAAGCAGACCAAGCCGTTTCCCCGCCGGAGCAGCGAAGCGCTCCTGAGCGTGCTGCGGACGGCGGCGGTGCTCGAGCACCAGCTCAACGAAGTCCTCCGTCCCTACGGCATCACCGAGCTGCAGTACAACGTGCTACGGATCCTCCGGGGCGCCGGGCCCGACGGCTGGTGTGGCCGGGAAATCTCGGAGCGGCTGGTCTCCAAGGTGCCCGACGTGTCGCGCCTGCTGGACCGCATGGAGGGCATGCAGCTCCTCCGCCGCGAGCGGGATCCGGGCGATCGCCGGCACGTGACCGCCCGCATTACCCCGAAGGGGCTGCGTGTCCTGGAGGAAGCAACCGCCCCGCTCGAAGCATTCGAACGGGAACGTTTCGGTCACTTCAACGCCGAAACGCTCCAGCAGATCATCGATGGGCTGGCGGACGTCCGGAACGTGCTGTGAAACTTTTCGGCGATGTACATGTTATAACATATGTGTTGTCACGGGCAGCCTGAACGAGCGGGTCCCTTTTCCACGAGGCTCTTATGTCCACTCCGACCTATATCTCTGATCCCCTCACCCTGGGCACGGGCCTCCTGCTCGGCCGCTTGATCCTCGGCGCGCTCATGGTGGGGCACGCCACCCAGAAGCTGTTCGGCTGGTTCGGCGGCTACGGCATCGCCGGCACCGCCGGGTACTTCGAGCAGCTGGGCTTCCGTCCCGGCCGCCTGTTCGTTATCACCGCGGCCCTCAGCGAGGCCGCCAGCGGAATCCTGCTCGCGCTCGGCCTCCTGGGCCCGGTGGGGCCGGCCCTGCTGCTGTCGGTCATGATCGTGGCCGCGATCAGCGTGCACTGGAAGAACGGGGTCTTCGCCACGGCCAACGGCATCGAGGTGCCGTTGCTGTACGCTACCGGCGCCATCGCCCTGGCGTTCACCGGCTTCGGCCCGTTCGCACTGGATGCGGCGCTGGGGATCGAAGGCGCCTGGACGCCGGCCATCAAGGCCGCCGCCCTTGCCGTAGGTGTGGCGGGTGGGGTAGCAAACCTGCTCGCGCGACGCACCAGGGCCGTCGCAGCCACTGCCTGAACGGCAGGGTTGATCGCAGGCGAGTCGAACGCCGGCAGGATAATCCAGCCGGCGTTTTGTCTGGCCGAAGTCGGTGCCCATCGGGCACGTGCGAGCCACGCCGCCGGGCCCGACCGCGCGTGATGCAACATTTGCGCGGACATTTCCTTGACAACCACCGGACTCACCCGTAGGGTGAGCGGGGATCTCTCCCCTCAGAATCATTCCGATTCTCACCGCGGAGCCCCGATCCGGGACGGCTCGCTCCGCATTCGCGCGCTCATAATGGCCTACCGAACCCTGTTCAGTCGAAGGAGCCGCGCGGCCATGCCGAATGTCTCGCCGAGTTGGAGCAGGCAGGGTGGGCAGAGTTCGCACATGACCCGACAGCGTTGGCCATGAAGATCGTCGTCATCAGCCTGCCCGACGCGACGGAACGACGTGCCGCTTTCTCAGCCCGTGCTTGCGGGGCGGGACTCGACTGGAGCTTCTTTGACGCCGGACGTGGGCTGGGGCTGAACCTCACCTACGATCCCGATGAGGCGATCGTCTCCAAAGGACGGCCCTTGTCTCCCGGCGAGCTCGGATGCTATGCCAGCCATTACGCCGCCTGGATGACGTTCCTCGAGGGCAGAGCGTCCCAGATGGTAGTGCTCGAGGACGATACCATCGTCGATTGGACCTTCCTTGAGAAAGTCGCGCGGATTGATCTCCAGGCCAGTGGCATCGACTTCCTGCGCCTGTTCGCCATGGATCCCGGTCCCTGCCGGCGTGTGCAGGCGAATGCCATTGAGTTCCAGCGTCATCTGATCGAATACGTCGATCGTGTCTTCGGCGCTCAGGCCTACGCCATCACCCGCGCAGGTGCGGAGCGCCTGATTCGTCACTGCCAAGCGGTGCGCCGGCCGATCGATGATGAGCTCGATCGTTCGTGGGTTCACGGTTTGCCGGATCTCTGCATCTTCCCATTTCCGGTGATCGCGCAATCGGGGGTGTCCACCATCGGAGTCGAACGATACGGACACTACGAGGTTCCAGCGCGGCTCGCGAATCGAAGACGCCGAGCGAGGCTTACCGAGCTCGCGCTCAGGGCTGGGCGGAGGATGTACGGACTCCTGCCCTGGACCGCGCCGTCCGTCGCCCCGTTGGGTCAGCCATGACGTAGCGGTCGTGCGTGGTACTCACCGCTGCGGCCTGGGAGCCCCGCGGGCGACCATCGTTCCCGATGCCGGCGACGACTTCTGGTTCGAGCACAATGCCGCCGAGATCAGCCCGGGGACTCTTCAGCCGGGCCCTGGAGCTCAAGCTCGATCTTGCGACCGGAACCGCGTCCAAGACCTGGGAGTTCAGACCCGAGCCGACCATTTACGCCCCGATCATCGGCTCGGCACGCCGCCTCGGGAACGGGAACACTCTGGTCGACTTCGGCACCCGGTCCGGGATCCTGGGCGCCTCCGGCCCCATTTCGATCTTCGAGACGACGCCCGGCGGGTTTGTGACCTGGGTTCTGCGGATATCGGGAGACCAGCTACTCAACTATCGGGCGACGGGGTTGCAGAATATCGGGGGAGAAGTCGTGGTGCGGCGTGCTGGTGGAGACGACTGAGCCGAGCGTGGCGCACCGTTGGACGGCGGCTGGAGGACCCGGTCGAGAGGCGCCGATCGGAATCGAACCGATGATGGAGGTTTTGCAGACCTCTGCCTTACCACTTGGCTACGGCGCCGGGGACAGCAAACCTAATGTGCGACAATAAGTTCCGCAATCAGGTCGACGCCGTTGCGCCGTATGGACTTACGGGCGCCGCGCTCACTCTGCGTCGTGGAAGATGATCCCCGCCGTGTGACGCCGCCCCGACCTGATGCGGCTCACCCCATGTCGCAAGTTCACCCGGTACATACCCCGCGTTCCCTGCACCGGCCGATGGTGCACGGCGAAGGCGACCGCGTCCCCCTGCCGGAGCGGCACCACTTCCGCCCGCGACTGCATCCGCGGACGCTGCTCCGTGAGTACGAACTCGCCGCCGCTGAAGTCCCGGCCGGGCTCAGACAGCAGGATCGCGACCTGGATCGGAAAGACGTGCTCGCCGTAGAGATCCTGGTGCAGACAGTTGAAGTCGCCCGGACCGTATTGCAGGAGCAGCGGGGTCGGCTTGCGCTGGCCCGCCGAGTGGCAGCGCGCCAGGAAGTCACGATGCTCGGCCGGGTACCGGACATCGAGGCGCAGCGCTTCGTTCCAGCGATTGGCCACAGGGGACAAGCCAGCGTAGAGTGCTGTCCGCATGCCGGCGATGATCTCCGGTAGCGGATAGCCGAAGTACTTGTACTCGCCACGGCCGAAGCCGTGCCGCCCCATGACCACCCGACTCCGGAAGTATCCATCGTCCGGGTAGAGCCCGGCCAACGACTGGCATGCCTCCGGCGGGAGCAGCCGCTCCAGCACCGCGCAGCCATGGGCGTCGAGATCGCTGGACACCCGGTCCCAGGGGAGGACGTCGATCCGCTTCGCAACCGCCGGCGCAGCTGCGGGCGCGATCATGACCCCTGCTCCCGCTCCAGCAGCGCCTGCTTCCGCTCGACACCCCAGCGATAGCCGGAGAGCGAGCCGTCGGTCCGCACGACCCGATGGCAGGGGATCGCCACCGCCAGGGGGTTCGCCGCGCAGGCACCTGCCACGGCCCGAGCAGCCCCGGGCGCGCCGATGCGGCCGGCGATCTCGCTGTACGTCGCCGTCCGGCCGGCCGGGATCTCCCGCAGCGCCTGCCATACCCGCCGCTGAAAGGCCGTGCCCTGCACATCGAGCGGCAGCTTCAGGCCGAGACCGGGCGCCTCGATGAAGCTCACCACCTTCGCGACCAGCTCTTCCAAATCGGCTCCGCCGCCGATGAGTTTGGATCGGGGAAAGCGCGCCTGGAGGTCGCGCCCGAGCACTTTGGCGTCCTCGCCCAGCAGGATGGCGCACACGCCCTGGTCGCTTCGGGCCACCAGGATCGCGCCCAGCCAGCATTGACCGATGGCGAACCTGATCTCGGCCGCGCCGCTTTCGCCCCGAGAGGTGGTCGGTTTCATCCCGAGACCGTTGTCCGACTTGGCGGTGAATTGCTCGTTCACGCTGTAGCCTGATTGGTGGATCATGTGTGTCACGGTAAGTCTCCTCTCGAGTCTCTCGACGCACCGACGCCGTTCTCACGAGATCCAGTCTAACGACGCCCGCTCGGCCCGACACTCCGGTTCTTGCGCTCGAATTCGGCCCGAGGCGAACATGAGCCACGAGATCCGGACGCCGATGAACGCGATCATCGGCTTCACCCAGCTGCTCCTCGATGCCACCGAGCTCACGGCCACGCAGCGGGAGTCGCTCGGCACCGTGCAGGGCGCCGCCGGGCGACTGATGGCGATCATCAACGACATCCTGGACTTCTCGAAGATCGAAGCCGGCAAGCTCGCGCTCGACCCCGCGCCGTTCGACCTCGAGCAGGCCATCGACGGCATCGTGGCGTTGCTGACGCCTCGGGTGGCCGAGCGCGGACTCGCAATCCGTGCGCAGTGGTCGCCAGGGACGCCGCGGCAGCTGGTGGGCGACGAGGGACGACTGCGTCAGATCCTGCTGAACATCCTCGCGAACGCGGTGAAGTTCACCCACGCCGGAGGGATCACGATCGAGGTGGACGGGGAGGAACTAGCGGGGGGACCGGCGCGGTTGAGGATCGCTGTGCGGGACACCGGGATCGGGATCCCACCGGAGATGCTCTGCCGGGTGTTCGAGCAATTCACCCAGGCCGACGGCTCGACCTCGCGCCGGTATGGCGGCACCGGCCTCGGCCTGACCATCGCCTCGCACCTGGCCGCCATGATGGGCGGCAGGCTGGGCGTCGAGAGCCAGGTGGGCGTCGGGTCGACCTTCTGGCTCGAGGTAACACTTCCGCTCGCGAGGGCGTCGCTAGAGGGCACCCCACTGCACGCCCCTTCCCTCCCGCCCGTTCTGGCAGCATCTTCGGGCGCACGGGATGTCTCCCGTCTCAGCGCTCCCCGAATTCCGGCATGCCGCACCAGTTGAGGAAGGCCACCAGGTTCTCGGCCTCCTCGGGGGTGGGCATCATGATCTCGGTTCCGCCGCGCGTCACCAGCGGGACGAATCGCATCCCGTTCCGCCCCGGCCGGCGGAGCGGCCGCTGGCCGATGTGCCATGGTCCGTCCTGCAGCTCGTCCGCGCGCGGGCCGAGCGCGAGCCCGTCGCGCACGAGGCTCCGGAGCAGCGACCAGTCGCGGCGCTCCCGGCTCGTCGGGTGCCGCTGGTGCGCCAGGAGGAAGACCAGCTCCACCATGGCGCGTTTGCAGAGGGTATCGGCCACCGCGTCGTCCATGGACCCCACGTTGGAGGAATCGCGTGCAAAGTACTATCCGCGAGGCTCGCCTCAAACCCGAGTATGCCTCCCTCTATCCGGGCGTGCAGCCCGGCGTCTGGATGCCGGCGTCCGCGATCGGCCAGCAGTTGCTGCTCTGGCACCTGACCGCCCCTGCGACTCCGCAGGGGGAGCGGCTGATCTCGGAGGAGCACTTCGAGTTTCGCGGCGGACAGCGACGGGTGGGGTCCTGGATCAACATGCGGACGCGGCTGGCGGATAGCTGAGGCAGGACTTCGTTCCTCACGCGCGAGTCACCCTGAGCGCAGCGAAGGGGGCATGCCTAGAAGCATGCCCCCTTCGCTGCGCTCAGGGTGACTCGCGAACCGACCGCCTCACCGTCCGACAGCCTGCCCGACCTCACCCAGCCCGGCGGCTCCGCAGCGCCACCGGTGCAAGCGCGGGCTCCTCGGCCACGGAGCCGAGGTAGGCGTTCGGATCGTGGTAGATCGCGCCCTCGGGCAGGTACTGGTACATCGGGCCGAGATCCTGCCGAATTCGGTTGTGATAGAACTCCGGCAGCACCGTCGTCTGGCCGTCGAGGTAGGCGCGGACCGATCGATCGGTGTCGATCAGCTTGCGGATCTTGGTGTGGTAATCGATGCGTCCCCATCCCTCCGACGACATCGCCCGCACGACGTTCATCCACTTCGGGATCGCCGTGGGCGTGGCCGGGATGCGCCGGGCAATGGCTCGCCACGAGAACGAGTAGCTCGTCACGTCGATCAGCCCGTCGTAGAACTCGCCCCACTTGTAGTTCTTGGGCCGGACGTTCATGGCGTGGTTGTTGTTCAGGAAGTGGAACGGGAACGGCAGCACCCGCCCGTCGCGCTGGTAGTCCAGGTTCATCGGCGCCGCCCGGCCGAAGGCCGAGAGCAGCGAGTACGCAGGGAACGCCCCCGGCGACAGGTCGATGAACGTCTTGGTCAGCTCGAACGGCTCGGGGCCCATGTCCCCGTCCAGGCCGAGCACGAAGTTGGTCTGGATATAGGGGATATAGCGCAGGATCATGTTCACGTGATCCGCGACCTGCTTCACCTTGTCCATGCCCTTCTGGCGGGTCTTGGATTTGTTGCCGAGGTCATACCACGACTCGATCCCTGGCAGGATCGCCTGGAATCCGTTTTGCCGGAGCCGTTTCAGGTGCGGCTCGGCAAGGAGCGACAGACTGCTCTCCGCGATGTGCCGCATCCGCCCCTGCGGCACGGCCGATTCGACGGCTTCCATGTAATCGTCGAACCGGACCCCGAAGTTCGGATCATGCCAGCCGACGATCGGATTCTTGATCTTGGTGAGGAGGAAGGCCAGGTCGTCGCGCAGGTCCTCGAAGCCGAGGGGCTGATAGTCGACGGTCGAATCGATGCAGAAGCTGCAGGTATACGGGCAGCCCAGGCTCCCGATCATCGGGACGATCTTGATCGTGGGGGCCTTGGCGATCGTGGCGGCCGCGAACTTCCACCGCTCACGCAGCGTCGGCAGCTCCAGCGGCTGCGAGGCCGCCATCATGTGCACGCCCAGCGGGCGGTTCGGCTGGCAGTCGCGCAGCATGTCGGCCACGACGCCGCGATCCGTGAAGCCCAGCACGTAGTCGAAGTATTTGCGGGAGTCTTCGGGATAGCACCGCGCGTGCGGGCCGCCCAGGACGGTGACGGCGCCCTTCTTCCGGTACAGGTTGCTCAATGCGTACGCCAACTGTGCCGACTGGGTGAACGCCCCGATGAACAGCACGTCGAGGTCCGGTGGCAACTCCTCGAGCAGATCCTCCATCCCCGTGTAACACACCAGGGTGACGTCGTGACCCTCCTGTTCACACCAGACGCCGATGACCTGCGGCATGATGCTCGCCAGGTTGGCGTTCATGAGCCGGCCGTACAGCGATGGATTGGGGCTCTTTGTGACCAGGTCCAAAATGCCTATACGCAACCGACGCATGCAGAATTCTCCAACTGTGGGGAGCAGGGCCTCTGTGCGTCTGATCACGCCGACAGGAGCGGGTGACCGTACCACGGAGAAAGTTGTCGCAGGCGGAGCGTGCCGGGTCAGCGGCGGAAGGACAACGGACAGTGGGGGGAACTATGCCCGGGCGGACAGGGGAAGGCAACCCACGTTGCCAACTTGTCTCACGGAACCCCGAAAGGGCCCCGGCAAGCATGAGTCACTATGGGACGCCTCTTCGCTCAAGGCCCGATCACCGGCAGAGCCATCGCCAGGATCCGATACTCGAGCGGTGAGGCGAGGACCGCCAGCTCGCCGTCCAGCGAGACCTGAAGACGCCGCCGACGGGTCTCGACCGTTGCCTCGGAGACCAGAAACAGCTCGAGCTCGCGAACCTGGTTCACGCCTCGCAAGAGGACCTGCCCGGCGAGCACCAGCAGGCTACGCCGGAGGGACGCGTGCATCACACACAGCGCCAGCCTCCCACCGGTGAGCGACTCGCGCGAGGCGGCCTGGAGACCCACCATGCGGTACTCGTTGTTTCCCACGAACACGAACGGCGTGAGGCGAACGACAGTGGCCTCGGCGATCCGGATCCGGACGCCCATGAACGGCCGCCGGCGCAGGACGACCAGTGACGCCCAGAGCGCGGCCACCCACTTCCCCAGGCCGGTGGACTCCCAGCGGCGCCGAAGTTCCACCACCCGGGGATAGACGCCGATGCTCGAGTTGTTGAGAAAGACGCGGCCGTTCACCTGGCCCACGTCCACCCGACGCACGGTCCCCTGCGCCACGACCCGGACGGCCTCCGCTAGCTCGAGTGGCAAGCCGAGGTCCTTCGCGAAGTGATTGAGTGTGCCCATCGGGAGCACCCCGAGGGGAATGTCCCGCCCCAGGACGGCCGCTGCGACCGTGGTGACCGTGCCGTCGCCACCAGCCGCGACCGCGACGCGACATCCTGCCTCGACCGCCGCACGCGCCTGATCGGCCACCGTCCGGTCACGCCCGGCGGCCAGCACCGTCGCCACCCGCCCTTCGGCGGCGAAGAGCTCGACGATCCGGTCAGCCGTGTCGCGGCCCGCGGAGCCCGACGCCGGGTTGAGAATGACCGCCACATCGATCACACTGCGTTCCTGGGCCGAGGTCGAATGCGCGCTATCCGGGAACCCGAGCGAGGTGAGACATGCGTCACGAACATGGGAGGCTCCGCCGCCGTCAAGGCATCACCGTTCTGAACCTGGTGCTGCTGGTCCTGGCGGTCGTCGCGGTCGTGGTGCTGATAAGCCGGCGGCTCTAGGGGCCCGCCGCTACTGCATCACGGTGACGCTGTCCACGAAGTAGGCGGTGTGGCCGAAGCAGGCGGGATCATCAGGAGGCCCAGGAGGATTCGGCTCGGTTGGGGACGCCCAATTATAGCGGCCGCCGCCCCAGGGGCGAGAAGACGAACCCCTTGCCCACGGTGACGACCCACCCGGCGCCCTGGGCGTCGTTCCCGAAGCGGCGCGCGAGGTCGAACCGCAGCGCATCGGTGTCGGTGGAGCGGCTGGCGCCCAGGCGAAGGCCGATGCCGGCGTCGGTGCCGCTCCGCCGCGGCTCTCCCGCGTACCACGCGCCCCCGTGGTCCACGAACCCCGCGATGCCGAGCCCGATCATGCCGAGAAAGTCGTCCGCGACCGTGACCCGGTACTCGGCGGTGCCGAAGTAGGACCGGTCGCCGGTGAAGGCGTGGCTGCGGAATGCCCGGGGCCCGGTGCCCAGTCCGAGATCGAATTCGTTGCCGGGCACCGGATTCTCCAGCCACCCGCCTTCCACGTGCAGGATGCCCACCTGATTGGGGCCGGGCTGGAGCACCGCAGTGGCGGCGAGCTGCACGGAGCCGCTGTCGAGTCCTGCCGAATCGTACAGGCCGCCCGCCAGCGCCTCCAGATATCCGAATCCGCCCGGGACCTGCACACCGAGTCGGCCGCTCACCAGCGGGGCGAGGCCGTCGCGCTCGTAGCCGAACGCGGCGGGTGCCGCCATCAGTCCGGCACGCACGGTGAGTCCCAGATCCACGTCTTCCTCGCGCGCGAAGCCGGCGTACCCCCGGGTCACCAGAAACCGGGTTCGGCTCCACGTGACGTACGGTCCGATCGCGCCGGTGACCGTCTTCTCGAACGGCGCGAGGGAGCCCTCCGGCCGGAAATCCTCCCGCCGCACTTGCGCCTGCACGCCCAGCCGCAGGTACCCCTCGGACGACGCGCGGAGCGCCCACGCGGCCGACCCGCGGACGAGCGTGTAGCGATGAGTCAGGCTGTCGCGCGCCTCGTCGGCGCCGTCGAAGAAGCGGAGCACTCGCTCGTCGCGGTCCTCCGCTTCGAGCCGGAATCCCCGCTGCGACGTGAGCGAGTAGAACGGCTGGTCGAGGGCGAGGGCGCTGAGACGCCCGTCCGAGCGATCCTCGTAGACCGCACTCAGGCCGACCGAGCCCGCGAACAGCCGCGGCCGGCGGAAAGCGAGCGTGACCGAAGTGCGGTCCGGGGTCTTCTTGTAGCGCACCGCCGCCGAGGAAGCCGTGCCGAGCAGGTTGTCCTCGACCAGCCCGATGGTGAACGCGACCTCGCCGCCGGTACTCCGGAACCGCCAGTCGGCCTTGGTGCTCCACCCGTCCTTGGTGAGGACCCGCGCCACCAGCCCCGAATCGGTTCGCACCGTGTCGATGCGTACGCGCCGGAAGACGCCGAGGGCCCGCAGGTTCCGCTCGGATTCGGCCACGCGCGCCGAGTCGAACGGCTCCCCGGGACGGAACAGCAGCTCCCGGCGGATGGTGGCCGCCCTGGTCTGGATGTGGAGTGCGTTGCCCAGGCGGGCGACCCAGCCGCGCTCGTCGGGATCGAAAATGTCCCGTCGGTCGAGCACCACGCCCTGCAGGGTGTCGCCGCCCTGCGCAGCCGCGACCGAGGACACCGAGTCCACCGGCACCTGCCCCGCGAGGTCGAGGGGAGCGAAAAGGATCGATAGCGGCAGGAGATGCCGAAAACGCAAACGCACTCCAGATCACGGGGGTCGGAAAGATACCACCGCGATCAAGGCAGCTCGGTCACGCTGGAGAGGATGCGATCGGGTGTGACCCCGCTGCTCTTGAGGACGTCCTCGCGAAACTTGCCGGTCCGGACCAGCCATCCCTGCAGGCCGGCGCGCTGGGCACCCTGGATGTCGCTCCAGAGATCGTCTCCCACCATCGCGACCGACCGCCCAGCCGCGAGCCCGAGGCTTCGGACCGCCGCGTCGAAGAACGCCGGGCTGGGCTTCCCCGCCACGGCGGCGGTGGCGTCGGACGCATATTCCAGCGCGGCGACGAAGGGCCCCGCATCCAGCGCGAGCCGGTCGCCCTGGCGGAAGTAGCGGTCGCGGGACAGGGCCACCAGCGCGGCCCCCGCCATCAGGTGCTCGAACGCCTCCTGCAGCAGCGCGAACGTCCACCGCTCGCCCAGGTCGCCGACCACGACCACATCGGCGGTGGCGCGCGGCCGGCCCGAGGTGCCGCCCGTAAGCGCGAGCCCCGCCATGTCCTCGAGCGCGCCAGCCGGGACGAATGGGGCCACGCGCCGGTACCCGCCCGCCCGGACCAGCTCGACGCCCGCGAGCGTGGCGGTGACGATCTCCTCCGGCTCGACCGCCAGCCCGTACCCCGCCAGTCGGTCGACGAGCATGCGGCGGGAGCGGCTGGTGGTGTTGGTGACGAGCCGGAAGGGCACCGCCCGGGTCCGGAAGGCCGCGAGGGCCTCGGCGGCGCCGGGAATGGCCGAGTCGCCCGTATACAGGGTGCCGTCGAGATCGAGCAGGAAACCAGCGGGAGAAGAGGTTGGCATGGTTGTCGCATCCGGCTCTCACCGGTTATCGTGTACCAGGTTCCCCTCGAAGGATCGACTATGCTGGCCACCACGCTGCTCGCCCATGCCGCGCTGCTCGCCCGTCTGACCGCTCCCTATCCGTTCGCGGTGGGGGAGATCCTGGAGTATGAGGCCAAGCTGGGGGTCATCCCGATCGGCACCGCCCGGATGTCGGTCAACCCGATGACCCGGGAGCGCGGCGCCGAGGCGTACGTCTTCGCGGCCACGGGTGCGGGCCGGCCCATGGGCATCCGGGTGGGCGCGGACCTCACCTCGACCGTCGGCGCTCGCGGGTTCAACTCCCTGCGGTTTCACCGCAAGCTCTACCAGGGCGGGAGCGTGGACGAGTCGCAGTTCCAGATCGTCCCCGATTCGAGTCGCTATCGCGAGGACGGTGTCCCCCGGGACTGGGCCGCGCCGCGAAACCCGCTGGACGAGCTCGCGTTCCTGTACTATCTCCGCACCGTTCCGCTCAAGGTAGGCGCCACCTACCAGATCCCGCGGTACTTCAAGACCGGATACAATCCGATCCAGGTCAGGGTCGTCGGCCGGAGCGAGTGGCAACTGCCGGGGGGCCGCACGGTGCCGGCTTTCAACCTCGAGATCTCATCCCGCAATCTCCTGATGAACGTCACCATGACCGACGACGAGCGGCGCCTGCCGGTCGAGCTGGACCTGCCGCTGCCGTTCGGGCGGGTGACGCTGGAGCTCACGAAGGCGGGGTGACGGTCGGACGGTCGGACGGTCGGACGGTCAGGTTGGACGGTCTGACGGTCTGACGGTCTGACGGTCGACCCTGCCCGAACGCAAACACCGTCCCCGTCGCGAAACCAGTGAGCGCTTTGGTCGCGTCGGCCGTTCTCCCCTCCGACCAACTGACCGTCTGACCGTCCGACCGTCCGACCGTCCGACCGTCCGACTAATATCTCCCCAGGTACGTATCGATCTCCCACTGACTCACCTGCAGGTTGTACTGCAGCACTTCGTTCCGCTTGGCTTCCAGGAACCGCTCCGTCAGGTGCTCGCCGAGGGCCTCCTTGACCACGACGTCCTTCTCGAACAGCTCGAGCGCCTCGTGCAGATCCCGCGGCAGCTCGTCGATCCGGTACTTCCGGCGGTCGCGGAAGCTCATGGTGAAGACGTTGCGGTGGACCGGCTCGCGGGCCTCGAGCTTCTGCTCGACGCCGTCGAGCCCGGCCGCGAGCTGGACGGTGAGGGCGAGGTACGGATTGCAGGCTGGGTCGGGCATGCGGAGCTCGCAGCGGGTCCCGAGCCCGCGGCGGTCCGGGATCCGGACCAGCGGTGAGCGGTTCCGCGTGGACCAGGCCACGTTGCTCGGCGCTTCGTACCCCGGCACCAGCCGCTTGTAGCTGTTGATCAGCGGATTGGTGATGGCGCAGAAGCCGCGGGCGTGCTGCAGCAGGCCCTCTACGTAGCTCAGCGCCACTCGGGAGAGCTGGTACTGGCCCTTGGGATCGTGGAACGCGTTCTCCTTGCCGCGGAACAGCGACTGGTGCGTGTGCATGCCGCTGCCGTTGATCCCCTGGATCGGCTTCGGCATGAACGAGGCGATGTAGCCGTAGCGGTTGGCCACGTTGCGGACCACGAACTTGAACGTGGTGAGGTTGTCCGCCGTGACCAGCGCGTCCGCGTACCGGAAGTCGATTTCGTGCTGCCCCTGCGCCACCTCATGGTGCGCCGCCTCGACCTCGAACCCCATCTCGACCAGCTGCTCGACGATGACCCGGCGGATCTCCTCGCCCTTGTCGAGCGGTCCGAGGTCGAAGTACGACGCGGAGTCATGCGTGGCCGTCGTGGACGAGCCGTCGGGCGACTTCTCGAACAGGAAGAACTCCGCCTCGCACCCCGCCATCATCGTGAAGCCGAGCTTCTTGGCCCGGGCCAGTTGGCGCTTGAGCGTCAGGCGGGGGCACCCGGCGAAGGGCTGCTCGTCCGGCGTGTAGATGTCGCACAGGAGCCGCGCGATCCGGCCGCCCTCGTCGTCGTACGGGAGGATCCGGAAGGTGGCGAGATCGGGCTTGAGCAGCATGTCCGACTCCTCGATGCGCACGAACCCTTCGATCGAGGACCCGTCGAACATGATCTCCCCGTCGAGCGCCTTCGCGAACTGGCTGCGCGGCACCTCGACGTTCTTGTTGATGCCCATGATGTCGGTGAACTGCAGCCGCATGAAATCGACGCCGAAGCGCTTCGAGACCTCCAGCAGGTCCTCCTTCCGGGCCCCGCTGAGGTCGGTCGGGAAGTTGTCGAGGCTGGGGCGTTCGACCGCGCCGCTCGACCGCTGCTTGGCGTGCGCCATGTCTGCCTGTCTCCGTGCCGGGTGGATGCCGTGGGAAGGCCGCGCGATGACCGCTGAAAGAAATCCCGGGAGTGGTCGTGGGGTAAGGCCCCGGGCGTCCTTTTCCCGGCTCCGGCACCGGTGTACGCTTCTGCCGCGATGACTACTTCCCCCTCCGTGTGCCCGGCCTGCGGCAGCGCCGCCTCGGGCACCTTCTGCAGCGCCTGCGGCGCGAGCCTGGTGGACCGCACCTGCGCCGGCTGCCGGGCCGAGCTGTCGCCCCAGGCCCGGTTCTGCCACCGGTGCGGCCGGCTCACCGGTCCGGGCGCCGCACCGGTGGCACGCCACCTGGCGCCACGCGAGCGGACCGCCTGGATCGTGGCTGGCGGCCTCTGCGTGGCGCTGCTGGCGGCCATCATCTTCAGGGTGGTGCACGACCGTCCCGCCCCGGTGACCCCCGACATGGCCAATGCCGGGGCCCAGGGCGCCCGCGAGGAGGCTGGCCCCGCGGGCGGACCGTTCAGCGGCGGCGCGGGCGGCGCCCCGCCCGACATCAGCCAGATGACCCCGCGCGAGCGGTTCGACCGGCTGTTCAACCGCGTGATGCAGGCCGCGGAGCAGCGCGACACCACCCAGGTCGAGCGCTTCACGCCGATGGCCCTCGGCGCCTACGCCCAGCTCGACTCCATCGATACCGATGCCCGTTACCACGCCGCGGTGCTCCGGCTCCAGGTAGGCGACGCGGCCGGCGCGCGCGCCCTGGCGGACACCATCCTGGCCCGGAGCCCCGGCCACCTGTTCGGCTACATGGTGCGCGGCACTACGGCCGGCTTTCAGGGCGACACCGCCACCGCCCGGAAGGCCGAGCGCGAGTTCCTGTCGCACTACGACGCTGAGATGAAGGCGAACCGGGTCGAGTACCGCGAGCATCAGCCGGCCATCGAAGACTTCAAACACCAGGCTGAAAGCGCCACGCCATGACCCGCACGATCCGCGTCGCCCACAGCCCCGACTCCGACGACGCGTTCATGTTCTACGCGCTGGCGGAGGGCAAGATCGACACCGGGGACCTGCGCTACGTCCACGAGCTGTCGGACATCGAATCACTCAATCGCCGGGCCCTTCAGTCGGAGCTCGAGGTGACGGCGGTCTCGATCCATGCCTACGCCTACCTCTGGCGCGACTACGTCCTCCTCGGGTCGGGCTCGTCCATGGGCGACGGCTACGGGCCCAGGCTGGTGGCCACCCGCCCGCGTCCCTCCGATCCGCGCGCCGCGCTCCGGGGCCTCCGCGTGGGCGTCCCCGGCAAGCTGACCACCGCCTACCTGGCGCTCGAGCTGTACCAGCCGGACGTGGTGGCGGTGGTGATTCCCTTCGACCAGATCGAGGACGCGGTCCACCGGGGCGACGTGGACGTCGGACTGCTCATTCACGAAGGGCAGCTCACCTACGCCGACACCGGCCTCCACCTCTGGGCCGACCTGGGTGCCTGGTGGCTGGAGGACACGGGGCTCCCCCTCCCCCTCGGCGGCAACGCGGTGCGGCGGGACCTCGGCCGCCCGGTCATCGATCAGATCGCCCGGGACCTGCGCGCCAGCATCGTGTACGCGCTGGAGCACCGGGCGCCGGCCCTGGCGCATGCGAAGCAGTTCAACCGCGGCATCGGCGACGAGCGCACCGACACGTTCGTCGGCATGTACGTCAACGACTGGACCGTGGATTACGGGGCACGAGGCCGTGAGGCGGTGCAGACGCTGCTCGATCGCGGCCACGCGGCGGGACTCATCCCCGAGCGTGTCGTGGTCGAATTCGTGGGGTGATTGACCCTGTCTTCCCCGTCTCCTACTTTCCCGGTACCCTGAACTACCAGAGCGTCCGCTGCCCTTGAGGCGTCGGCGCGCCACCCAGGCCGCCCGCCTGGTGGAGGAGTCCGCGTGGCCCCAACGGACGGTCCAGTCAGCCTGCTCGTCGTGGACGACGAGGAGGCCATCCGCAACGCCGTCAGAAAGTATCTGGTCCATGAAGGCTTCGAGGTCGCCCTCGCCGAATCGGGCGAGGAGGCCCTGGCGATTCTGGAGCGCCAGAAGATCACGGGCATCCTCCTCGACGTGAACCTGCCGGGCACCAACGGGATCGACCTGGTGCCCCGGATTCTGGAGGTGGAGCCCGCGGCCGCCATCCTGATGCTCACGGCCGTCAACGACGCTACTTCCGCGGCGCTCTGCATGCAGCGCGGCGCGTTCGACTATCTCCTCAAGCCGATCGACCTGGTGCACCTCGGGCGAGCCATCGGCCGCGCGCTCGAGCGGCGGCACACCCTCATCGAGGACCAGCGGCTCACCCGCTGGCTCAAGGAGGAAGTCGCCCTGGGCGCCGCCGAGCGGCGGCACGATCAGGTGACGCAGGAGCGGATCTCGGTGGCCACCCTCGAGGCGCTCGTCAACGCGCTCGAAGCCAAGGACCCCTACCTCCGCGGTCACTCGGCCCGGGTCGCCGACCTCTCGGCCGGCGTTGCGGCGCACCTGGGCCGCCCGGACGAGGAGATCGAGATCGTGCGCACCGCCGGGCGCCTGCACGACATCGGCAAGATCGGCATCCGGGAGGAGATCCTGAACAAGCCGGGCCCCCTGAGCGACGACGAGTACGAGCACGTCAAGCAGCACGTGCTGGTCGGCTCGCAGATCCTGGCGCCGCTGGTGCACCTGCGGGACGTCATCACGTATGTCCGGAGCCATCACGAGCGGTGGGACGGTTGCGGCTATCCCGACCGTCTGGCCGGGGACGCCATTCCGCTGGGCGCCCGGATCATCGGCACGGTCGAGATCTACGACGCCCTCACCACTTCCCGGCCCTATCAGGAAAAGATGCCGCCCGAGGAGGCCGTGGAGCGGATGCGCGACCTCGTGGGTACGGCAATCGACCCCGTCGTCCACGAGGCGCTGGAGGCGGTGGTCTCTCGTCGTCAGGCGCTCGTCTTTCTGGACGACGCGCAACTCTGACGTGAGCAAGCTCCTGCTGGTCATCGACGACGATCCGGTCGAGCGTACCATCCTGGAGCGGGTGCTGCTCGACGTCATGATGCCCCGCCTCAACGGCTACCAGACCTGCCGCGCGCTCAAGCAGGACCCCGCCCTCGCGCGCTGCCCCATTCTGATGCTCACCGCCAAGGACGAGACCACCGACCGCTTGTGGGCGGGCGAGGTCGGGGCGGACGCGTTTCTCACCAAGCCGGCGGACATCCCGCTGCTG
The DNA here is from genome assembly GCA_963815515.1 of uncultured Gemmatimonadales bacterium. Classification (GTDB taxonomy): domain Bacteria; phylum Gemmatimonadota; class Gemmatimonadetes; order Gemmatimonadales; family GWC2-71-9; genus CAVVWJ01. The sequence goes on along the minus strand of CAWFGP010000003.1, from coordinate 275,897 downwards.
CTGCAGACCATCGCGGACCTGACGGATCGGGCGTGACCACGCGCACGATCATCCAGGGCTTCATCGTGATGGCAATCGTGGCGCAGCCGGTCGTCCTCTTCTACCTTCTGCTGGGCCGGACCTGCACGCTGCCGCTCGCGATCCTGCCGGAGCGCCAGGTGGAGTGTCTCCGGTCCCTGTGTGTCCGGTCCCGCATCACCGAGGACTACGTGGGCCGAAGTGTCGATATGGTCCCCGAAGGGATAGCCCCCGCTCATGGCTGATGCCCCGGGTGCGCCGCGCGTCCTGATCGTCGACGACGACCCGACCATCGCGCGCCTGGTCCTGCACCTCGTACGGGCGCGGGGCTTCGGCGAGGCCGTGCACGTCACCACGGGGCGCGAGGCGCTCGAGTCGCTGGAGGGCATCGACATCGTCCTGCTCGACCACCAGCTTCCCGACGCCAGCGGCCTCGACATCCTCGAGGTGATCCGCGCCCGCCCCAACCCCCCCGCCGTCGTGCTCATCACGGCCCATGGCAACGAGTCGCTGGCCGCCGGCGCGCTCCGGCTCGGCGCCGACGACTATCTCGCCAAGGACCAGTCGCTGCTCGAGATGCTGCCCGAGATCCTGGAGCGCGTGCGGCGGAGCCGGGAGCTGCGCAAGGCGCTCGTGGCGGCCGAGCGCGACCTGGTCCGCGCCGAGCGGCTGGCCGCCATCGGCGAGATGACGGTCGCGCTCCACCACGGGATCAACAATCCGCTGATGTCGGCCTCGACGGACGTGGAGCTGCTGCTGTCGGACCCGGAGCTGCCGCCCGAGCAGCGGAGGGAAGCCCTGGAAGGCCTGCGCACGGCGCTGCACCGCATCCGGGACATCGTGCGGCAGATCGGCGACCTGCGGACGATCCATACCAAGACCTACCTGCCCGGGATCCAGATGGTGGATCTGGAGGCGGAGAACCTGGGCACGCCGGCCCCGCACCGGGGCGTCGCGCTGGTGCACGTGGCCGAGGAGGACATGGCGCGGATCGTCGCGCTCCTGCTGCGCCACGCCGGGTTCGCGGTCGAGCGCTGCGCCACGACCGAGGACCTCCAGCACGCGGCGGGGCGCCTCGGTGTGGCCCTGGTGCTGCTGCTCGGTGGCGCGGGCGCCGCCGGGGCGCACCCGCTCGGCGGATTCGATCCGCCGCCGCTCCGGGGCTATCGGGTGGTCGCGCTGGTCGCGGGTGACGGCGCGGCCGCACGGGGCGCCGGCGCCGACCGGGTCATCGAGCTGCCCTTCGATCCGGGCAGCTTCACCGCGGACATGGTCGATCTGGTGAGTTGAGCCGGGCGGTTACGCCTGGGGAGCTACCGAAGCCGCGGCGGGCGTGCCGGGCAGATACCCCATGCCCCGCAGCCGGGCGATCCGCTGGCGGATGGGCGGGTGGGAGGCCAGCGCGTCGGCGAAGAAGCCTTCCCGGCCCGAGAGCAGGCCCGGCGCCGGATCGACGATGCACAGGTGTGCCGCACCGCGGGTGATGGCGCGGGTGGGCGAGGCGGCGGCCTCGAGCTTCTCGAGCGCGGAGGCGAGCGCCAGCGGGTTGCGGGTGAACTGCGCGCCCGTGGCGTCCGCCAGGTACTCCCGCTTCCGGCTCACCGCCATCGCGAGGACGCGGGAGACGATCGGCGCCACCACCAGCGTGAGCAGCCAGAGCACCAGCACCACCAGCGCCAGCGGATTCCCGCCGCCCTTCCCCCGGCCACCGTTCCCGCTCCGCCGGCCCCCGCCCACGTGCCGCGTGCCCCGGATCATCCGCCCCATCCCGTCCGACATCAACGCGATCGCGCCGACCATCCCCGCCAGCAGCGTCATCAGCCGGACATCGAGGTTCTGGATGTGCGCCATCTCGTGGGCCACGACGCCCTGCAGCTCATCGCGCGAGAGGGTGCGGAGGAGCCCCTCGGTCACCGCGAGGCTCGCGGTCGCGGCGTCGCGCCCGGTGGCGAACGCGTTGGGGTCGTCGTCGGGCACGATCCATACGCGGGGCCGGGGAAGGCCCGAGGCGATCGCCATCTCCTCCACCACGTTCACCAGCTGCCGCTCCTCCGGCGTGGCGGGCTCGACCAGCTCGCGGGCGCCGGTGGACCACAGCACCTGGCGCGCTCCGTTGCGCCACGAATACCAGCAGATACCGCCGGCCCCCAGCGTGGTGAGCAGACCGATGACGGGAACGACGTGATGGTAGGAGCCCGCCGGGGCGTCGGCGGTGAGGAGTGCGAAGGCGACATCGCCGCCGAAGCCGACCCAGGCGAAGAAGATGATGAAGCCGATGATGAGCCAGGTGGACCGGCGGCGGTTGGCTTCCTGTTGCGCGAAGAGGTTGGCGTCCGCGCTCACGGCGCCGGTTTGGTGGGCGACAGATCGACCGCCGGCACCGCGCGCTCCGTGTCGTCCGTGATCTGCCAGAGCTCCGCCGGCGCGGCCTTCGCCAGACCGGCCACGAGCATCGTCGGAAATGTGGCCTGCCTCGTGTTGTATTGCGTGACGGTGTCGTTGTAGAGCTGGCGCGCGAATCCAATCTTGTTCTCCGTGCTGGTCAGCTCCTCCTGCAGCTGGGCGACGTTGCCCGTGGCCTTGAGGTCGGGGTAGGCCTCGGTCAGCGCGAACAGCCGGCCCAGCGCCTGGGTCAGCTCGCCTTCCGCCTTCGCCGTCTGCGCCACGCCGCTCGCGCTCACCGCCTTGTTCCGCGCCGAGATGACGGCGTCGAGCGTGGAGCGCTCGAAGTCCATCGCGCCTTTCACCGTGTTGACCAGGTTGGGGATCAGGTCGTGCCGCCGCTTGAGCTGCACGTCGATCTGCTTCCACGCGTTCGCGACCTGGTTCTTGAGCGCGATCAGCCCGTTGTATGCGCCGATGAGCCAGAGCACGATGACGGCGAGAATGACCAGGAGGATGAGGAGGGCCATGATCGGTCCTTGGGGAGGGGTTAGGGCGCCACCAGTCCCGCGATCGCCTGGCGGAGCGCTTCGGCGATGGCGTCCACGTCACCGTTGAGGCGGAGGACCGGATGCTGTTCGTCGATCAGCACCTCGATGCCTGGAGTGACGGCAATGCGCCGGCACGCCGTGGCGCCGGCGGCGGCGCCCTCCACGGGGGCCAGCCACCCGAGCAGCGCCCGCCCGACCCGGCCGCGGCCCGTCCCCGGCGCCTGCAGCAGCGCCAGGCGCTCGGGCCGCGGGAGCGCGGGCCCGAGGACACTGGCCACCCGCCGCTCGATCAGGTCCCCCGTCAGGCCCGCGAATTCCCGCGTCATCGTCTCGAGCGTTGCGCCTTCCATCTGCCGCAGCTTGATGGCGAGGACCTGGAGCATGTGCCGGTACGAGTAGACCGCGGCAGTGCCCCGGCCATCGGGCGGACTCACGAGCCCGCGCGCCACGTAGAACCGGATGGTGCGCTCGCTGGGCCGCGCGCGGGCGGCGGCGTTGACCGGCACCACCCCCGACGCGTCGAGGACGCCGGCGGCCAGGGCCGCGAGATCGCGGAGGCCCCAGGGCGCGAGCGAACGGTACTCCCTGAGCGTGGTGAGCGGATCGGGCAGGGCGGTGAGCGGGGGTCCGGCGGTCATGGTCATGCCGATCCACTCTCCGCACGCCGATCGCTGGAGGTGCCGCGCTCGAGCGCCGCGGCGAGGGTGACCCGGAGCATCTCGAGCGTGAAGGGCTTGAGCAGCAGGGGACAGGCCCGCAACTCGTGGGGCCAGTGATCCGTCTCGGCGAAGGTGTCGCCGGTCATGAGCACGATGCGGTCGGCCAGGCGCGGCCAGCGGCGGGCGAGCGCCACGAAGAACGTGTCCCCCGACATCTGCGGCATGTGAAGGTCCAGCAGCACCAGGTCCACGTCGGTCTCGTGCAGCACCTCGTAGGCGAGCTGCGCGTCGGCGGCGGTCACCACCTCGTATCCCATTCCCCGGAGCACCCGCTCCAGCGTCCGGCGCAACGCGGCCTCGTCGTCGACGATCAGCACCCGCGGTTTCATGATGCGGCGGCCCGGTGAAGCGGAGTCGTGAAGTACCGGCTGGTGACGGTGGCCATCGCTTCGTCGACGGAGAGCGACACCCGGAGCTCGCCGGCCGTGAGACCGAACACGGCGCGCAGGTGCATCTGCAGGGTCTTCGTCTTGCTGTAGCCCAGCTTCACCGCCACGTCCTCGACCGTGTAGCCGGGATCGAGCAGCAACCGGTGCGCGTACAGCAGGCGCGTCAGCACCATGACCACCCGCGGCGACGGCAGTCCCACCTTGGTGAACCAGCGCTCGCAGGTGCGGCGGGTGAGCCGGGCGCGCTCGGCGAGCGCGGTGACCGTGGGACCCTCTCCCGGGGCGTGCAGCATGTCCTCGAGCGCCAGCCGCAGCTCGGGCGGCAGGTCACGCAGTATGTGCCCCAGCCCGACAATGACCTGCTGCGAGGCGCTTTGCTCGAGCTCGGCCAGCAGCGCACTCCGGAGCGAGCCCGGAGCGTCCTCGAACCGATGGACGATGACCCGGCGGATGCCCGCGCGCCCCAGCTCGAGCAGAACGCCGGCGGTGGCGGGAGCGAGCTCGGTGTAGACCAGCAGCGGCAGCGAGGGAAAGAACTGGCGGATGCGGCCGATCCCGTGCGTGCGTGGGACGGTGCCGCCGAGCAACGGATCGACGACCGCCATCTGCACCGGGCGCGCGCGGATGGCCTCGACCGCTTCAGGCCACGTGTTCACCACCTCCCAGACGAAACGGTCGGGATCCAGTGAGCGGAGCCGGAACAATCGCTCGGCAGGCACGGCCGCGAGAACAGAATGTCGCAAATCGGCCCCTATTTGTCGCAAAAAAGGCCTAATACTCGCCGAAGACTCCTAGCAGATTGGCGTGACCTTCACCCCAGACGCCAGCTGAAAGGGAATACCATGTCCCGCACCACTACGAAGTGGCTCGCCATCGCCTCGCTGACCCTCGCCACCCTGACCTCCGCCGCCTGCACCCGTACCGACGCCACCGGGCCGTCCGACTCGACCACGCCCGCGTTCGACGAGACTCAGGGCTCCAACAACTAGGTCCCTGCGGCTGCGTATTCGCGGAGCCCGACCGCCACCGCCCGGACCGCCGGCAGTTCGCCGAGGCCGGGGTGGGTGGCGGGCTCGGGCGCGGCCGGCTCACACTCCGCCAGGTTCGCGAGGACCTTCTCGCAGCGGAAATACCAGGCGTTCAGCCGATGGGTCTCGGCCACGGCCAGTCCCGCGGTGAGAAACTGGCGGCCCCGGCCGGTCTGACCGAACCGCGCCAGCCCTACACCCGCCTTGTAGTAATAGTCCGTCAGCATGCTCGGCGGCATCCGGCTCTGCGCCTTCTCCGCCTCGGCGCGCCGCCGCTCGAAGGCCATGCGGTCGCCCGCGCTCGACTCCAGCTCCATCAGCTCGAGCAGGGCATTGGTCCGCACCAGGAAGCTCGTGCGCGCGCCGACCACCAGCTCGAAGGCGATGCGCGCGCCGTCCACCGCGCCGAGCTCCTTGAGCCCGACCCCGAGGTCCCCGAGGATGCGCATGCGCTGCAGGGCGTCCTCGGTCAGGCGGAAGGCTTCGTAGTTCGCCTGCACCGATTCCACGCGCCGGCCCTCGACCGAGTAGACCGAACCGAGGTCCATGAGCGCCATGGCCTCGACGTCGCGAAGACCGGCATTCCGGGCGGCCTCGATGACCACCTCGACCGTGGCATGCGCCAGCGGCAGGTTGCCCTGACCGCGAAACACCCCCACCCGGCCGAGGCGGGAGCGCAGCGCCAGCACCCGGTCGCCCGCGCGCTCGGCCGCCGACTCCGCCGACATGTAGCAGTTGGTGGCCTCATTCCACCGAGCGAGCAACCGGTTCAGTCGCCCGGCGAACAGCGCCGAGGCCGCGAAGTCCCCCGCCGGCACCTCGGCCCCGTGGGTCCGCACGGCGAGCGCCAGGACCTCCAGGGCCTCCTCCAGCCGAGCCTCGTGCTCCAGGAAGTAGGCGTACGCCATCAGGCTCAGGCGGAGGCCGGCAAACGGCTGGGGTCCGGAAGGGACGGCGTCGGCGATGCCGTGGAGGTGAGCGCTCTCGGGCGAGTCGGGCGGCAGTTCCCGCAGGTGGCGCCGAACGGCGTCCACCTGCCAGAGGAGACCTTCGCGCGCGGTATCGTCCGTGTCGTCTTTGAGCAGGCGATCGACTAAACGCGACACCAGATACGCTCCCAGCGCCAATCGGGCCGGCACGTCACGCTCGCGCTCATGCTCCGCGCGCGCCCGCTCCAGGAAGGGCGCGTGGGTCAGAACGTCTGCTGAAGGCTCGGCCTCACCGAAGAGTTGCTGCGGCGTGAACAGGGCGCGCCCTTCTGTGAGAGTGGCTGGGGTTGGAGCTAGTATCGCCCACCGGAAGCGCCCAGGCAAGTGCGCGCAGATTTCGGCAGTTCGGCCGCGGCAATTGGGTGCCAGGCCCCGGGATCGGACCCCCTATCCTGGCCCCCATGCGACGCGGCGCTACCCTCCTCGAGCTGGTCCTGGCACTGGTCATCATCGGGACCCTGACGGCCATCGCGGAGCCGCGCGTGCGCGGCTATGCCGACTCCCTGGCCGTCAACCAGGCCGCCCGCGAGATCGTGTCCGCCCATCGGCGGGCGCGAATCAGCGCCATCCTCCAGAGCCGAATCGTCGAGCTCACCATCAGCGCCGCCGCGCTCTCGATCCGCCCGCGCGGCGCCGCCGCCGACACCTGGCGCGCCGCGGGCCCGGCAGCGGAAAGGGTCACCCTCGCCGGGCCGACCCGCATCATCGTCTTCTCGCCGGTCGGTATCTCGATCGGCGTGTCCAACGCCTCGTTCGTCCTGAGCCGAGGCGCCGCCAGCCGGACCGTCGTCGTATCCCGCCTCGGGCGGGTGCGCATCGTGCCCTGAGCGCGCGGCCCCTCGGCAGGCTCGGAGGCTGACGGCACCTTCGAGGAGGGGTCGCGCGCCTACGCCGCCGTGACCGCGATCAGCAGCACCGCGGTGGCCAGCCCGTACTTCCGCACCTTGTGCAGCAGCGTCGAGCGTGAGATGCCGAGCAGATGGGCGGCCTGCCGCTTGTTACCACCGGTGTGGCGTAGCACGAGGGCAATGTGCCGCCGCTCGGCGGCCTCGAGCGAGTCGGGCGGAGCTGGCGCGGCCGGGGCAAGCACCTCACGCAGGCGGGGCACGTCGAGATCGGGAAGGCTGAGGTCCAGCAGCAGCGCGTCGAAGCCGGGGAGGCCGATAGCCGCCGCTGCCGCGGGCGCATCCGGCACCGCCACCGCGTGATGCCCCCCCGAGCGCAGCACCCCCAGCAGCGCCTCGCGGCGCGCCGGGTCGCGCTCGAGCACCAGCAGATGCATCGGGGTCATGTCTTCAAGCTACAGCCGAACCCCGACGCGAAACAGCCGGAGCCGCCGTGATGGATTCCGGGATCCCCGCACCCCTCGATCTGAAGCAACTGGCCGTCGGCGATCGCGTGCAGGATCCGCTGCTGGTCGTGGAGGTCGAGCACCGCGAGTCCGCCCGCGGCGGATTCACCACGCTCACCCTCGGCAACCGCCACGGTCAGCTCTCCACGGCTCCATTCTGGCCGGAGGACCAGCCGCGCCTCGCCGGAATTGAGCGCGGCGCCGTGGCGCAGGTCATTGCCGAGGTGGGCCTGTACAACGGCAAGCGGCAGCTCAAGGTCAGCTCCATCCGGATTCTGCCCCGCGGCACCGTCGACTGGCGACAGCTGCTTCCGTCGGTGGGGGACGTCGCGCCGTACTGGGGCACCCTCGATCGCTGGCGGGGAAAGGTCCGGGGGCCGCGGCTCCGCCGCACGCTCGACCTGTTCTACGCCGACGACGATTTCCGCCGGCGTTACGAGCAGTGCCCCGGCAGCACCGCGGGGCACCATGCCGAGCTGGGCGGACTGCTGCGCCATACCTGTGAGGTTGCCGCTATCGGCCGCGCCATCGCCAAGGTCTGCCGCGCGAACATCGAGGTGGTGCTCGCCGGCGCGCTGCTCCACGACATCGGCAAGCTGGAAGCATACTCCTGGGAGGGCGCGTTCGAGACCACCGAGCGCGGCACGCTGCTGGGCCATGTCACCCTCGGCATGCTCATGCTCGACCGGCGCGTCGCCGAGACCGCTCCGGCGTCCTGCACGGGCCGCGAGCTCAGCATCCTGCACCACCTCATCGCGTCCCACCACGGCCGGCAGGAGTTCGGCGCCGCGGTGCCACCCATGACGCTCGAGGCCGAAGTGCTTCACTTCGCCGACAACGCGAGCGCCAAGACCGCGAGCATGGCCGACGCGCTCACCGATCCGGAGAACTTCATCGGCGAAGCGCTCGTCAGCGCGCGCGGGCTCTGGCAGCTCGACCGGCGGCGGGCGTACCGCGGCAGCTCTGATTGGGGAGTGAGCGGCGGGGGGTAAAAAACGGAACGGCCGCCTAGTCGTGGCTAGACGGCCGTCCCACGCATGGACTACCCGAGGTCGGGGCATTGCTGCCGCCGTTCTTCTCCCACTTGCCACCGGTTGGCTGATACGCCGCTCGGGAGGGCAAGATGAGGCCTTGGCTTCGATCCCCAGGCCGGATGGCCATCCCACCTGGTTCGTCCATTCGAGCGCTGCGAGTCAGATCGGGTCGCGGACCGACCGTTCGCACTGCACTCCGAGGCGCAAGATCGGAGCGGATGAAGCACGCGACTGGCTTCACCTGTTTGAGCCGGGGTGACCACCAGGATCGACGAAAGCCTGAGCCCTTGGTTGCGTCGGCTTTCTCCCCTGATATCCCGCTCGAACCCGCCCGGCCGGCCGCCACTGTGACTCGGGGTCTCAGCACGTTTCCTTCCAAGCGCGTGACACTAAAATAGGCACCCGCGATAATCTCGCAAGTGCCTGATTTTATTCGGGTTACGACGCTTCATGTGGCTCGGGATGTGGATTCCTAACCCTCAACGGCCGCGCATTCTACCGGCTCCGTCCACACAATGTGGACATGTGAATCCACACCCGCATCCCCAAACACGCACCCGACGTGCTCACTGGCTGGAGCTCCGCACCCCGGTCAGGACTCGAGTCCGACCTCCACGTAACGGTACGTCCGCTCCGGGTCGGGGTCGTTGGAGCCGAACAGGCATCCCGCCGAGCTGGCGGCGAACCACCCGGCCACCAGCGGACGCGGCACGTCCAGCTCCTGCATGATCGCGCCAAGCCACCGTCGGAGATGCCGGAGCTCAGGTGCCCGCCGCCCGAGCAGCGCGAGCAGCGCGCCCGCGCCGGCAGTGGCCCGGAGAAAGTGCGCCAGGCCGTGTGCGCGCTGGGTGAACTCCACCGCCTTCACGCCCGGCTCGTCGAACAGGACGGCGCCCTCGAAAACGTCCATCGGCGGCGCGTCGAGCCGCGGGCCGAGATAGATGAACCGCCGGCCGTCGGGCCCCTTCCGCTCAATCACCGCGGCCGCCGTCTCGCTGGTGAGCCGGGCGGCGTGCAGCAGGTCGTCGTCCAGGAGGATGCCGACTGCGCCCGTCCACTCGAGCGCGGCGAGCGCCGTCTCGACCGGGCAGCCGAGTGCGTCGTCGAAGGCGAGCAGGCGGGGCGCCTCCCCCGCCCGGAGCACGAAGTGGGACAACCCTTCGGCCCGATCGGTGAAGGTACGGACGACCAGTGCTTGCGGCGATGTCATCTCAGGAATCTAAGGGCAACGACGGTTCTGCGTCAGAGCGGCGGCCACCCGTGTGGACCCGCCGAGGAGAGCGGGGTACCTTTCTCCCGGCCCGAGTTCCCGGAGACCGCATGCACGTGGAGTGGACGACATACGGTTCGCCGGTCGGCGCGCTCACCCTGGTCGAGTGCGAGGCCGGTCCGCTCGTCGTCGAATTTCCTCACCGCGCCACCTCGGTGAAGTGGGCGGTGCGGCTACGCTCGGCCATCCCCGAGCTGCACATCGCCCAGGGCCCCTGCCGGGCCACCGCGGCGTGGCTCGACGAGTATTTCGCCGGATCGGCGCGCCCGATCGCCTTCCCCGATCATCTGAAGCAGTGGTTCGATCTCTCCCCCGCCCAGGTCGCGGTGTTCAAGACCCTGCGGCGCATCCCGCTCGGCGAGACCCGGTCCTACGAGGACATCGCCCGCGCCACCCGGCTGCATCCCCGTCAGATCGGGTGGCTGGTGGCCGCCAACCACCTGGCGATCCTGATCCCGTGCCACCGGGTGGTCGGCAAGGACGGCTCGCTGGTCGGCTATGGGGGTGGGTTGGCCAAGAAGCGCTGGCTGCTGGATCACGAGCTCCGCACTGCCGGCGTCGTCCTCCGCTGACGACCTCCGCCTGGCGGCGGCCATATTGACAAATCCCAAATCGCGCATGAGCTTGGACTATGCTGCGCGAAGTCAATCCCTTGCACACGTGAATCGCCGTCGGCCGGCCGGACCCCAGGGTCCGGGCGGCTTTTTCTTTTGGGGCCTTTTCCCGGCCACGAAGGCCGGGGGTTTCCCCGGAGCCCTAGGGCTCCCTTTCAAGAGGTTGTAACAATGGCGAAGGGCACGGTCAAGTGGTTCAATGACGCAAAGGGGTTCGGCTTCATCGCGCAGGACGGTGGCAAGGATGTGTTCGTGCATCATACCGCCATCATCGCCGAGGGGTTCCGCTCTCTCTCCGAGGGAGACGCCGTGGAGTTCGAGGTGGTGGAGGGCCCGAAGGGCCTCCAGGCCTCCAACGTCCGCAAGGTCTGACACTCCGGCGCTCCGCGCCCTTCCCGTACCGACGCAGAGCCAGTCTCACCCGAGCCTCCCGCTATGCCGGCGGGGGGTACAGGGTGCTCCGTTGTCGAGACCCCGAGATCCCATGTCTTCAGCATTTCGCGCGCTCTTCCCGATTCTGTTCCTGCTTGCCGCCGCCAGGCCGGCGGGCGCCGAGCTCATGCCGGCCGACACCGCGCCGCTCGAGTTTCACGGCTTTCGCGCCGGCGCCACCCTGGCGGAGCTGCAGGCGCTGCTGCACGCGCTCGACGGCGGGCGCCTGCGCTGCGAGCGCGCCAAGGCCGATCGGAGGGTCAGCGAATGCCGCGCCTCGATCACGGATGTCGAGCTCGGGCAGCACGTCAACCTGTGGGTGTCGGCGATCGACAGCGTGGCGAGCGTGATCTCGCTGTCGAGCACCGTGGCTGCCGATCAGCTCGACCGCTGGCGCCGGACCATCGAGCGCCGCTACGGCCGGGTGGACGCGACCGTGCAGGGCTCGCAGTGGATGATGCAGTGGGTGCGCCAGGGACGGATGCTGCGGCTCACCTGGCGGATCGAGCGCGGCCGGAAGGTGGCGTCGGTGAGCCTGGTGGACGGCCGCGTGCTCGATGCCTGGGGCCGGGACCGGCGTCAGCCGGCCAAACGCACCAGGTAGCTTCCTTCGGACTCCTCCAGCACGTAATCGCCCACCACGTCGTTGGCGGCTTTCAGCCGCCGCAGCAGGGTCCGCACCCGGGTGCGGATCGGCGCGCCACCGCCGGCCCGGCCGCGGCCGGTGATGAGCCGCACCACCCCGCCCCGCCGGGCTCGCGCCTGCGCACGAAGAAAGTGCTCCGCGTTGGTGACGGCATCGAGCACCGTCTGTCCGTGCAGGTCGAACGTGGCGTCGGGCGCCCGCATGCTCCAGTCGATCACGTCGCTCCTTCTCGCTGACCCTTCGCGGACCACCAGCCCAGGGACGGACCCTGAGTACGTAAATTGCACTCCCGCTCACTCGCCACGAGTCCGGGGGGCCTACCGGCCCGCCACCCACCGAGTATCCGGACCAGCGGCAGCGCTCTAAACAACTATCGACACATCAGTTACGACACGTTCGTCGACCGTAGGCCACCGCGCCGACCGGGCCCTGCTTCGGCTCCGCGCGACGGCCACCAATCGGGGAGTCCGTCTTGGCATTGTTCGACGATGTGAGGCTATTTGCGCTCCGCACCGCGCTGCCGCTCGCCGCGGCCGGGCTGCTCATTGCGTGCCCGTCGAGCGGCAACGGCCCCGTGCGGATCGGCGTGGCGGGCTCCTTCAGCGATCCGATCGGCCTCCCGATGCGGCAGGCCGCCGAACTCGCGGCCGAGGAGATCAACGCCGCGGGCGGGATCAACGGCCACCGGCTCGAGCTGGTCGCTCGGGACGACTACGCCGACCCCGACTCGGCGGTCTTTGTCGCGGGCGATCTCTACGACTCGGACGTGTCCGCCGTCGTCGGCCACCTGTTCTCCGGTATGACGCTCGCCGCCGCGCCGGTCTACAACGGCGGCAGCGATCCGGTGGTCGCCATCAGCCCGTCGTCGTCTTCCCCCGACGTGACGGCCGCCGGCGACTACACCTTCCGGGTCTGTCCCAGCGACATGGCGCACGGCACCGTGCTCGCGCACTGGGTCCGCGATCGCCTGCATCTCACCCGCGGCGCCGTGCTCTACCTCAATGACGAATACGGGCGCGGCATCCGGCAGACGTTCGTCGCCGAATACACCCGTCTCGGCGGCGACCTGCAGGCGGTCGACCCGTACCTGGGCGAGCGGCCCGACGTGGGCCCGTACCTCGACCGCCTCGCGCACGATGAGCAGCCGGAGTTCATCGTGGTGGCCGGCAACAGGAGCGAGGCTGAGGAGATCATCCGTCAGGCGCGGAAGCGCGGCCTCAAGATGCCGATTCTCGGCGGCGATGGGCTCGAGGGCATCCAGGCCGCTGGCGCGCTGGCCGACGGCGTGTACCTCTCGTCGCCCTATTTCCCGTCGATCCGGAGCATTCCCAACCGCCGGTTCGTCGCCGCCTTCCGGCGGAAGTATCCGGACGCCGGGATGCCGAACCAGCCCGCGGCGGCCACGTATGACGCCATCTACCTGCTGCGCGACGTGATCGCGCGCGCCGGGACCAGCCGGGCGGCCATCCGGCGGACCCTCGCGGGCGTGGGCTCGGTGACGGAGCCGTTCGAGGGCGTCACCGGCACGGTCGCATTCGACGCCAACGGCGACGTCCCCGACCAGAACGTCTACATCGGGCTCGTGCGGAACGGCGCGGTCGGAGTGGTCAATGGCGCGGACATGCCGGAGGGCACGCGATGAGACTGCTTCCCAGCCTCCGCCACCGCGTCATCGCGCAGATGTCGCTGCTCCTGGCCCTCGTCTTCGGCATCGCCCTGCTCGGGGTCAACGCGATCCGGTCGCTGGACACGTCGGTGTCGAGTGAGATCTCGTTGCTGCTCGAGAGCACCGACCTCGGCAACGGTCTGGTGTCCTCGGTGTCGTCGGAGATCCGGTCGGCCGAGTCGTACCTGGCCCGCCCGGGCGAGCGCCTCCGGATGCTGACGATCGAGGAGGGCGACTCCGCCTACGCCTATCAGCGCAGGTATCGCTCCCTCGCGTCGCTGGCGACCGCGGATCGCTACATCGTCAACAAGATCGCATCCAATCAGGCGCAGATCGAAGTGGCGTACGGGATGGCTCACGCGCTGACGGACCTGGGCCGGGCCGACGAAGCGCGCCGCATGGCCGACCTGGCGCGCGGGCCGTCGGACACGCTCCTGGGCGATGTGCGGGCGCTGGGCCTGGCGCAGACGACCCGGGCCTCGTCCCGTGCGGCCGATCTGCACCGGCAGGCGGCCAACCGGCGCAACGTGCTGTGGGGGCTGTTCCTGGCGTCGCTGCTCGTGGGCGCGGTGACCTCCTTCGGCACCGTCCGCTCGGTCGACCGCCCGCTCAGCCGGCTGATCGGGGCCGCCGAGAAGTTCGGCGCCGGCGATCTGCGCCCGATCCAGCTCGGTTCGGCGATGCCGACCGAGATCGAGCGTCTCGGACGCGCGATGGACGACATGGGCAGCCGGCTGCGCGGCGTCGTGCGCTCGGTGGTCGGCGAGGCGAGTCAGATCGGCAACAGCGCCAGTGACTTCAGCGCGATGAGCGAGGAGCTGGCCGCGAGCAGTGGCGAGATCTCCACGGCGATGGTCAAGATCGCGGCCAGCGCCGAGCAGCAGGTGAGCGGGATGGAGAAGGCCGACGCGCTGCTGGGCAGCCTGCGGGAGATCGCCGAGGCCAACGCCCAGGCCGCCGCCAAGGTGGCCGACTTGGGCGACCGGATCCAGGAGCTGGCGGCGCGCCACCGGTCGGACGTCGCGGCGGCAGGCCAGTCGCTGCTCGACGTGCGCGAGGTCGTGCGGACGTCGGCCGGCCAGGTCCAGGAGCTGGCCCGCTCCTCGGAGCCGATCACCGCGTTCATCGATCTCATCAAGCAAATCTCGTCGCAGACCAACCTGCTGGCCCTGAACGCCGCCATCGAGGCCGCCCGGGCGGGCGAGCACGGCCGCGGTTTCGCCGTGGTGGCCGAAGAGGTCCGCCGACTGGCCGATTCGAGCGCGGCCGCGGCCGAGGACGTGGCCAACACAGTGCGCTTCATCCGGCAGCAGACGCAGCAGGTGGTGGGCACGATGGAGGTGGGATCGGCGAAGGTGCAGGGTATCGAGGGGGTGGCGACGGCGGCCGCGCGGGCGCTGGAAGAGATCTCACGCGCGGTCGAAGAGGTCCACGACGCGGCCGAGGCCGTGGCCCGCGAGGTGGCCGCCAATCAGGCGATCGTGGAGCAGCTGGGGCACCGCACCCGCGAGGTGAGCCACTCGGCCAGCGAGCATGCGGCGTCGAGCGAGGAAGTGACCGCGGCGGCCGAGGAGCAGACCGCCAGCACCGAACAGATGGCCGCCGCGGCGGGGGCCCTCCTGCAAGGAGCGACGCGGTTGACGGCGCTGATGCAGGAGTTCAAGACCTGAGGCAGGGCTACCGCTTCTTCACGCCCTTCGTTGCCTTCTTCATTTTCTTGACCGCCTTCACCGGCCGGACCGTCTTCGACTTGGCCCGGGCCTTCAGCTTGAGCGCGCGCTCGCGCTCGGCGGCCTTGTCGGCGCGCCGCTGCTCGGCCGCGTGCACCTCGGCCAGGAGCCGGTCGCCTTCGTCCTGGCCCAGGAGCCCGCGCCGGGTGGCGTAGCGCAGCAGCTCCTCGGCGTCCTGCACCTGGAACTCCGCCAGCCGGGCTCCCGCCCGAATCACGTTGCCCAGGGCGTCGGCCACCGGGCTCCGCAGCACGTTGGCGATGCCGGGCAGGGTTTCGAGCAACGTCGAGATCTGGGAACCACCAAGTTCGGACACCACGAATCCTCCTCCGCCTGCAGGGCTCCGGCGTCGAAGGACGCCGAGTTCAGTTGCCCGAATTCTCGCACGAGTGAGGTGACTTCGCTAGTAGTCCTTATTGCAACTACCAGAAGATTTGTGACCATCAACGACGCGCCCCACCGGGATTCCCGATGGGGCGCAATGCGTTAAACGATTTCCGCGCAACGCCTTGGCCTACTCGATCGTGATCGAGCCCCGCATATCGTACGCTCGGTGCGGCAGGCAGTAGAACGCGTACTTGCCAGCGGGAACCTGCGGGACCACCATCCGGTACTCCTTCCCCACCGCCGTCAGCAGCGGACTGCTCAGATCACCCGACCGCCCTGGCATGGCCGAGTTGATGGCGCCACGTACTCCGGGCGAGAGCCCTTCGCCTTCGAAGACGACGCTGTGGGGGGCGCCACTCACCACGCGGAAGACGATCACGTCGTTCGGCCGCACAGTGAGTGAAGCCGGCTCGAACCGGTAATCGTCCTTGCGGGCGTCCGCGATGAGCCGCACCACGTGCGTGGCCTGGGCAGCGGCTGGAGCCGCGGCCAACGCGCCTATTCCCATTCCCAGCGCTATCGTTCGAAGCAGTCGCCACATATGTGAGTCCCCTCCCAGGTCGCATCGACTCGTGCGGACCTTTGCGTGTCTGCTAGGCTTCGGATAAATTGGACAGGATGGCGGGGTAGCCACTTCCGTGCCACCAGACCCGCCGGAAGGGCCGACTGTGGGGCGTCGGGGCATCAAGGAGTACCGGGCACCTGAAGCGCTGATTCTGATCGCCGCAGATCGGGACCAGAAACCGCTGGTTTGTCCTTCCTGCAATTCACCCGAGGTCGAACGCACTCCCGAACGATCTTCAACCGAGGACGCCCAGGGTGGCAAGGTCACCCTGCACTGCGCCGCCTGCGGCCGGGTTGCCGCGTACATCCCCCGCACCCTCAGCCGCTCCTCGCTTCCCGAAGCGCCACGGCACGCCTGACCGGCGCTACTCCGGCTGCGTGAAGATCCTGCCCCACCGCACCGCGGTCAGAAACGGCAGCGACTTCCAGCTGTTCTGGTCGTAGCTGAAGTACACCACCAGGGGCCGCCCGCGTACGTTGATCCGCGGGAGAAATCCCCAGTAGCGACCGTCGTACGAGCTGTCCCGGTTGTCCCCCATCATGAAGAACGAATCCGCCGGGACGACGATCGGCCCCCAGTCCTGCAGATCCGGCTGGTAGGCGGCCGTGTCCCGTTGCGCCAGGTGCGGCACCTGCCACTCCCGCATCTTCGCGCGCTGGATCGGATCCTCGGAGCGGCGGGGATCGCCGTGGAGCACGTAGGGCTCGTTCACCCGCTGTCCGTTCCGGAAGAGCTGGCCCGCCTCCATCGCCAGAGTGTCGCCCGGCATCCCGATCAGCCGCTTCACCACTTTGAGCCCCTCCTCTTCGACCGAGTCGAAGACGAGGATGTCGTTCCGCTCAGGCTCGCGTACCGCGGGCAGGCGGGTGTGGATGAGCGGCACTTCGGCCCCGTACAGCGCCTTGTTCACGAACAGGAAGTCGCCGATCAGCAGGGTGTTCTCCATGCTGCCGGACGGGATCCGGAACGCCTCGACCAGGAAGGTCCTGAGGAAGAACCAGACGACGAGCGCGACCACGATCGATTTGGTCCACTCCCACATCCAGATGAAGGCGGAGCGGGACCGGTCGGCCCCGCCGGTCCGCTGGGGACGGGTGGGACCGGCAGAGGGTGAGCTGGTGGTGGTGCCGTGCGCGGTCATGCCAAAGGTCCAGGAGTGGGAACGTTCAAGTATAACGGGGAACAGCAGTCATTTGGCCTCGCGGAGCGCCGCCAGCACCTTCGCCGGGTGCTCGGCCGCGTTGGCCACGCGGCCCCAATGCCGACGGACCTTCGCGTCGGGGCCGATCCAGACCGTCGACCGGATGACGCCGACCACCTTCTTGCCGTACATCGTCTTCTCGCCGTATGCGCCGTACGCCGCCATGACACTATGGTCCAGATCCGAGAGCAGGGTGAATGGCAGCCGATACTTGGCGGCGAAGCGCTCGTGCGAATCGGCATCATCGGAGCTGACGCCAAGGACGACGGCGCCCAGATCCCGGAGCTCGTCCCACGCGTCCCGGAACCCGCATGCCTCCTTGGTGCACCCCGGCGTATCGTCCCTGGGGTAGAAGTAGAGGATGACGTGGCGTCCGGTGAAGGCCTTGAGCGAGACTTTCTCCCCCGCCGCGTCGGTCAGCGTGAACGCGGGGGCCCTGGTTCCGGGCTCGAGCATGGGGCCGGTGCCTCAGCTTTCCTTGACGCGTGCCGGCGTCCGCTCGACCACCTTGGGCGAGACCGGGGCGCCTTCCGCCAACCGCTCCTGACCTCCGACTACCACCTGCTCCGCCGCCTCGACCCCGCTCCGGGCTTCCACGAAGCCGGGCGTGCGGACGCCGAGGTCGATCTGGCGCCGAGCCGCCTTCCCATTGACCACGACCCAGACGTAGTTCGAGCCCTGGAGCGGGATGATGGCATCCTCCGGGACGATCACGGCCTCGGGCCGGACGGCCGTCGCGAGCCGCACCTCGATGAACATGCCCGGCACCAGCTCTCTCTTGGGATTCGGGACCACAGCTTTGACGGTGATCGTGCGCCCGGGAAGCTGCACCGCGGGGTCGACGAAGTCCACTCGGCCGGCGAACTCGCGCCCGCGCAGCGCGGCGACGCGGAAGGTCACCTGCTGCCCGACCTTGAGCTGCTGAGCATAGCGCTCGGGCACCTGGAACACGGCGCGCTGCGGCGAGACCGTCTGCAACGAGACCAGCCGGGTGTCGGTCGTGACGTAGTCGCCCAGGCTCACGTACCGCTGCCCCACGGCGCCCGCGAACGGCGCCCGCACGATCGTCCGGTCCAGCCGGGTCGACAGGAGCGCGAGCTGGGCTTCGTTGCTCCGCGCCGTGGCCTCCGCGCGCTCCAGCTCCGACTGGGAGGAGGCCTTCTGCTCGAGCAGGTCCCGGGTCCGGGCGAGCGATTGGCGCGCCAGGTCGCGGTCCGCTTCGGCCCGCGCGACCTGGGACTTGAGCTCGGCATCGTCCACCTTGAAGAGCGGCGTGCCGCGCGCCACGACGGCGCCCTCCCGCACCAGGATGTCGGCGATGCGGCCCTCGATGTCGGGCCGGAGCTCGATCGACTGCATGGCCTGCATCTGGCCGGTCGCGAGAATGGCGTCGACCACGGTGTCGGTCCGCGCCACGGCTACCTCGACCGGCATGGGGGGCGGACCCGCACCGACGCCCCCGCCGGCGGCGCCCCCGGGCCGGCCGGCCGACTCCGCCTTGTCGCACCCCGCGAGCGCCAGCGCGAGGACCAGCCCTCTCAGCAGTCCATGTATCGGTGTCACGGGACATCCCTGTTCGTGAAGAGTCGGTGGCCCAGGATCGCCTCGAGACCGGCCAGCGCCAGCCGCGCGGCATAGCGCGATTGCACCAGGTCCGCCTCGGACTGGGTGAGCCGGATCTGCGCGTCGAGCACGTCGAGGATCGTGGTGGAGCCCGCGCGGTAGCGAGACTCCTGGACGCGGTAGTTCTCCCGAGCGACGAGCACCCCCGTGCGCGAGAGCCCGGTGGTGGCCTGCGCCGTGACGTACGCTTCGAACGCCGCCGTCACATCGGGCCGGGCCGCGCGCTCGAGGTCATCGCGGATGGCGCGCGAGACATCGCGGTTGACCCGCGCCTGCGAGATGGCGATCTCGCGCCGCCCGTCGTCCCAGATCGAAAGCGACACGTTGAGCGAGATGGCCGAGACGTGGCGCGCGCTCGGGAAGAAGCTGTCGTCGAACCGGGAATGGGTGCCGATCAGCGTCAGCCGCGGCAGGTACTGACCGCGTTCTCCCTTGAGGAACGCCGAGGCAGCGCGCTCGCTGGCCCGTGCCGCTCGGTACTGCGGCCCCTGCGTGACCGCGAGCTGTACCGCCTCATCGACTCCCAGCGGCAGGTCGGGAGCGGGGGTCGTGTCCACCGGCTCGGCGTCCACCGGTCCGGCCTCGCCGATCCGGCGTCCCAGCTGGAGCCGCGACACGCGGAGCGAGGCGTCGCGGCGGAGCTGGTCGGTGCGCGCCTGCGTCAGCTCCAGCACCAGCTGCAGCGAATCGCTCTGCACCGCGGCGCCCGAGACCACTCGCGCCCGCGCGATGCCCAGGCCCTCCTCGGCCCGCCGGGTGCGGTCGGCCGCGACCCGGGACAGCTCCTGGTTCTGGAGCACGGCGTAGTAGTCGGACTCGACCAGGAGGGCGGTGTGGAACCGCTGCTCGAGCTCGCTGGCGTGCGCGCCCTCAAGCTCCGCACCCGTGCGCCCGAGGTCCGTGAGCTTCCGCGCGTTGAAGAGATCGTACCGGGCCTCGATGGTCGCATTGACCGCCTCGGCCTGGTTCCGGCCGGTGCCGATGTTGAAGAACTCGGTCGAGTATTTGGTGGCGTCGATCGAGGCGGTGAGCGAGGGCAGCACGAACACCGCCAGGGCGGCACGGCGGCCCCATTCCGCGTTGTCGACCTGGCCGAGCGCGCGGACGTAATTCGGATCCAGCCGGGTGGCGCGGTTGATCGCCTGGTCGAGGGTCACGCGCGGGGGCGCGCCGCCCTCGAGAGGCGGCGCAGCCGCCTGCAGCGCAAGGAGCAGGCCGACGATCACTCGGCCTCCGCGGGTGTGAGGCCGTGCCGCGGAGCGCGCGCCCGGCCGGCCAGCCGCACCAGCAGGCCGTCGAAGATCACATACACCGCCGGCACGACGTAGAGGGTGAGCAGCGTCGAGAAGAGCACCCCGCCCACGATGGCGTAGCCGAGCGGCCGGCGGCTGATGGACCCCGCGCCGAGCCCGAAGGCGATCGGGACGGCGCCCATGACGGTCGACACCGAGGTCATCAGGATCGGGCGGAGCCGGATGCGGCCCGCCTCGAGCGCGGCCGGCACCGTCTCCAGCCCCCGCTCCTTGAGCTGGTTGATGTACTCCACCAGCAGGATCGAGTTCTTGGTCACCAGACCGATGAGCAGGATCATGCCGATCTGGCTGTAGAGATTGAGCGTGGCGCCGGTCAGCTTGAGCGTGAACAGCGCACCGGTCACCGCCAGCGGCACGGCCAGGAGCACCGTGAACGGGTGCACCAGCGACTCGAACTGACTCGCCAGAACCATGAAGACCACCAAGAGGGCGAGGAGGAAGGCGAAGTACAGCGAGGAACCGCTCTCCTCCAGCTCGCGCGATTCGCCGGCCAGGGCCGTGCTGCTCCCTTTCGGCAGGACCTCGCTGGCGATGCGGTTGAGCGAGTCCATCGCCTCGCCGAGCGTGAAGCCGGGCGCGAGGCTGGCGGTGATCGTGGAGGAGCGCACGCGGTTGAAGTGGTTGAGCTTCCGGGGCCCCACACCCTCCTTCACGCTGGCCAGCGCGTCGAGCTTGATCAGCTCCCCGCCCCGGCCGCGCACGTACAGACCGGTCATGTCACTCGGCGTGGCCCGGGCGTGCGGGTCGAGCTGGACGATGACGTCGTACTGCTTGTTGTTGCGGGTGAAGGTGCTGGTGCGGTTCCCGCCCAGGAGCACCTGCAGCGTCGTGGCGACGTCGCCCACCGGGACCCCCAGATCCTCCGCCCGATCGCGGTCGAAATTCACGGTCAGCTCCGGCTTGTTCACCCGGAGATCGCTGTCCACGTTGAGCAGCCCCTTCACCTGCCGCGCGCGGGCAAGCAACGTGTCGTTCCCTTTGACCAGCAGATCGAAGTCAGGGTTGCCGATGACAAAATTGACCGGGCTACCCCAGCCGAATGCCGGCGGATTGTTGGCGAACGCCATCACCCCGGGGATGCCGAAGTAGTTCCCCTGCACCTCCCCGATGATTTCCTGGATCGGCCGGGTCCGCTGCGCGAAGTCGACCAGGTTGGCGAAGATCATCCCCCGGCTCACCCCATCGCCGATGTTCACCACGCTGAAGTAGCTCTCCACGTCCTTGGTCTTGCTCAGGATGGCCTCCGCCTGCCGCTGGTAACCGTCGGTATAGGCCAGCGACGAGCCTTCCGGAGCGATGATGAACGTCATGAACCAGCCCTTGTCCTCCGCCGGTACGAACTCCCGCTTGAGACTGCGGAAGACCAGCCCGGCACCGAGCGTCAGGAGCGCCACCGCACCCACGACCACCCAGCGGTGACGCAGCGCGCTCCGGAGCGAGCGGCTGTACCCCGCCGCCAGGGTGTTGAACCCGCCCTCGAGCATGCGGTAGAGGGCGCCATGCCGCTGGGGCACGCGCAGGATCCTGGCGCAGAGCATCGGCGTGAGGGTCAGGGCCACGAAGCCGGAGACCACCACCGCGCCCGCCACGGCGATCCCGAATTCGTTGAACAGCCGCCCGGTCGACCCCTTGAGGAACGCGAGCGGCGTGAACACCGCGACCAGCGAGATGGTCGTGGCGATGACGGCGAAGCCGATCTCGCGCGTGCCGTTGACGGCGGCCTCCTCGGGGCTCTCTCCCAGCTCCTCCTGATGGCGGTAGGCGTTCTCGAGCACGATGATGGCGTCGTCCACCACGATGCCGATGGCGAGCGTGAGCGCCAGCAGGGTGAAGTTGTTGATCGAGAACCCGAGGAAATACATGATCGCGAACGTCGCGACGATGGATGTCGGGATCGCGAGCCCCGGGATGATCGTGGCCCGCAGGTTCCGCAGGAACACGAAGATGATGATCACCACGAGCAGCCCGGCGAGGACGAGGGTATCCTGCGCCTCCCGGATCGAGCGTGACACGAAGGTCGACTGGTCGAAGCCGATCGAGAGCTTGACCCCAGGCGGCAGCGACTCCTGGATCTTGGGCAGCTCCTGCCGGATCGCGTCGGCCACCTGGATGATGTTTGACTTCGACTGGCGGACGACGCCGATGGCCACCGACGACGTGCCCTTGAACCGGAGCTCGCTCCGCTCGTCCTCGGCGCCGAGCTCGACGCGACCGAGATCCTTGAGCTTCACCAGCACGCCGTCGGTGTTGGAGACCACCAGCTCGCCGAACTCGTCGGGGGTCTTGAGCTCGCCAAGCGAGCGGACGGTGAACTCGCGGCGGTCGGATTCGATCCGCCCGGCCGGCACCTCGACGTTGCGGCTCCGGATGGCCTGCTGGACGTCCTGTACCGTGAGGCCGCGGGCCGAGAGCTCGGACGCGGACAGCCACACCCGCATCGAGAACCGGCGCTCGCCGAAGATGCGTGCCTGGCCCACGCCGGGCAGGGTCTGCAGGCGCGATTTCACCAGTCGGTCGCCGACGTCGGAGAGCTGCAGCAGATCGTAGTTTTCGCCGGAGAGCGCGAGCCAGAAGAACGGCTGCGCGTCCGCCTCCTGCTTGGCGACGACCGGCTCCCGCACGTCCTCCGGCAGCCGGCCGCGGATCCGGGCCACCTTGTCACGGACGTCCTGGGCAGCGGCCTCGACGCCCCGCTCGAGGTTGAACTCGAGTGTGATGTTGCTGAACCCTTCGGCGCTGGAGCTCGTAAGGGTACGCAACCCTTCGACGGTGCTGAGCTCCTCTTCCAGGATGTCGGTGACCGCCGACTCGACCACCTGCGGATTGGCCCCCGGGAGCGCGGTGCTGACGGAGATGATCGGCGGATCGACATCGGGGAACTCGCGCACGGCCAGCCGGGTGTACCCGATGGCACCGAACAGGACCAGCGCCAGGCTCACCATGCTGGCAAGCACCGGCCGGTGGATGGACAGGTCCGAGAGCTTCATGAGGGGCACCCTACCGGTAGTAGCGGCATATACTGATGGCGGGCCCGACCCGCCGTCCGGAGCGACCCGTTGCCCTACGGAACGCCTCCACGAGAGATTCAGGCATGGCCGAAAAACTGTCCTCGCGTCAACAGGCCCAGTTGGCCTATCTCCAAAGCCTCCCACCCAGGCTCGGCCGGATCCACTCGGTCATCGAGGAGATGGCGGGGCTCAAGGCGGACGACGTCGTCGTGCGCGGCCTTGCGCGGCTGCTCGACAAGATGAAGGCCGAGACCAGCGCGCTGAGCATGGGCGGGCTCTCGGAGACCGCGGGCCTCATGAGCACGATGACGCGTCGGGGTGGGGGGCTGCAGGTGAAAGTGCGCGGGCTGCGGGAGCTGCTGGGCAGTCTCAAGATCAACTACGAGGCCGCTCTCCGCGCTGCCACGACGCCCGAGTCCGACCCGGGCGGGCCGGAGCTCTGACCTACCGCGCTGCAGCGCCGCCGCGACGGCCCATGAGGCGGTCGATCGCGGGGCCGGACACGAGGATGATCATGGCGTTGGTCAGCACCCCGACGAGCGTGGACACGAAGGCCAGCGCACTCAGGATGAGCGTAGCGCCGATCGTCGCAAGCAGGACTCCGATCCAGTACCACATCGTCCGTCTCCAGGGGCTTGGGGTTCGGCAGGGCCGTAGGTTAAGCTCGCCGCGCCGCACCCGCAACCCGATACTCACTCTCCCGAGGACATCACCGATGCGCGCACTCTCGGCCGCCCGGCCGCTCTCGCTCCTCCCCGCCCTGTTGCTTGGCCTGGGCCTCCGGCCGCTCGCCGCCCAGGACTCGGCTCACAAGGCCATGCACGAGCATGGCGAGCACTCCGATCCCAGCCACCCGGTCCAGGGCGGAGGCACGCTGCCGGCGGGCTGGTCGGTTCGGGCCGACGAGGATGCCGGCACCGCGAACGTGAAGGTGGTGGCGATGGGGAAGGGCATCCACGTCACGCTCGGGCCGGCCATCATCCTGTATCGCGACGAGATGGCGGGCGCCGGGCCGTTCCATACCCTCGCCACCTTCGCTCAGGCCAAGCCCACCAAGCACGCCGAGGGCTACGGGCTGTTCTATGGCGGGAAGGCGCTCGACGGCAAGGGGCAGAAGTACACCTACTTCCTGGTGCGGCAGGACGGGACGTACCTGGTCAAGCGGCGGGACGGCGAGAAGACCACCGAGATCACGAAGGGGTGGGTGGCGTCGCCGGCGGTGCACAAGCCCGACACCAAGGGGGCCTCGACCAACCTGCTCGAGATCGACCACAAGCGCGACCCCAGCAAGGTGGTGTTCCTGGTCAACAGCGAGCCGGTCTACACGCTGGACCAGAAGGCCGGTGACAACGACAACGGCGTGGTCGGCATCCGGGTGAACCACAACCTCGACCTGCACATCGACGGGTTCGACGTGCATCGGTGAGGGCGGACCGACGGAAAAGACAGCAAGACGGAAAGAGGAAAGGCGGGAAAGCGGGAAGGCGGGAAGCGGGAACGCGGGAACGCGGGAAGGGATTACACAGGAGGCAGGAACACACGCGAACATTGTCGAGTCACCCTGAGCGAAGCGACGGAGGCCATGCTGGGTCACGCCCCCTTCACTTCGTTCAGGGTGACTCCGCCGTATCCTCCTCTGTCCGTCTGTCCTCCGTCCCGCCGGCAACGGACTCACCCGGCGCGCTGACGCTCCGCCTGGAGCACGAGATCGGCGGCGTAGCGCACCACCCCTTCGGCCTCGCGTGCCAGCCGCTCCAGGGTGCCGCGGGCGGCCGGCGCTTCGGACAGACCGAGCGCTTCGACCGCGGCCACCCGCTGGGCGGTGGAATACCCCTGCCGCCGGAGCAAGCTCCGGCGGGTCAGCGCCACGCCCTCCAGGACGCCGCTCGTCTCGGCCGTTCCGATGCGTCCGAGTGCGTTGACGAGCGCGTACCAGGCGCCACGATCGCGCTCGGTCTCGAGCGGGCCCACGAGCAGCAGTGCCAGTACCCCACCGCGCCAGATGGCGATCGCCTCGGCCGCCGCGGCCCGGGTTCGCGCGTCGGGATGATGCAGCGCCTGCCGGAGCGGCTCCGCCGCGGCGCCCTCGTGGATCTCGCCGATGGCCCGCACGCCCGCCACCCGCACGCCCTCGTCGCGATGGCTCATGAGCGGCACCAGCTCGTTGATGGCGGCGGGCTGGCCCAGGCGGCCAAGCAGTGCCGCGCCGTGCCGGATATCGTGGGGATGCGGGCTGGTCAGCAGCTGGGTCACCAGTGGATACGCGCTGGGCATGCCCCCGACCACGTCGTAATAGAATCCCCGCACGCCGATTGCCTCGCCGCGCGCCAGCCGGCCGAGGATGATCTCGGCGGCATCCAGTCCGATCCACCGCAGCACTTCGGCGGCGCGCGTGCGCAGCGCGGCATCCTGCTCCGCGAGGTCCACCAGCGACTCGACCGCGCGCCGGGGAATGGCGCGCCGCAGCTGAATGCCGAACGTGCGCCGCTCCCCCGCGGGTACCCTGGGCACCAGGCGGACGAGCGCGAGCGCGGCGGAAAGCACCGCCTCCCAGGCCATGCTCCGGGCACTCCGGCCGAGCGTTTCGTGCAGCCGCTCGATCTCCGAGCGTTGCCCGTTGATGAGCTGCAGCCGGCGCTCCCCGCTGACGCGGCGGTCGGCCCCGCGGCGCCGCTCGAGCCCGAGATGCCGGCCGCGCCCGGGCCGGCGACGCTCCTCCCTGGCGCGCCGCTCCCCCAAGCCTCGTGGCGCCGGCGGGGCTGACGCGACCGCGGCGCTCGGCTCGGGCGCGGCCGGCAGCCCCGGTGGAGGCACGAGATGCTGCACCATCTGCACCTGGACGTTGGGGCAGGACGGGATGATGACGGTGTCGTGGGAGAGTGCCCGCGCAAGCGCCAGCAGCTCGTGGGGCTCGGCGCCGGCCGCGACGTGAACCGTCTCGACCTGTCGGGCCAGGAGGCGGCTCTTGAGGGCGAGATCGTCGGGGATGACGCTCCAGGCGAGGCCGGCTTGGATCTCGACCGGCTCCGCCTCGACGGCATGACAGGCGGCACTCAAGGCGAGGTCCTGCGCCGCGTCGTTGCCGGGGTCGACGCGCAGCAGGGCAACCAGGTCGCCGAACCGCTTGACGAACGCAGACTTGGAGTCCACGCACCGGCCTCGGGATGTCGATCGGAATGTCGAGTGGGGGAACCCCGACAAGCTGCATCGTCTCGCCCGACTTCGCAACTGCAGTAGATTCGTACACCCTGACACGCTTCCCCTCATGACCGAATCGCGCGACCGGCTGGCCGACGCCCTGGCCGACCGCTACCTCCTCGAGGAAGCGCTTGGCCGGGGCGCGACCGCCACGGTCTACCTGGCCCACGACGTGCGCCACGGCCGGCGCGTGGCGCTCAAAGTCCTGCATGCCGCGCTGGGCCAGGCGCTGGGCGTCGAGCGCTTCCAGCGCGAGATCCGCACTCAGGCGCGGCTGCATCATCCGCACATCCTGCCGCTGTTCGATTCGGGCAGTGCCGCGGGCCAGCTCTACTATGTCATGCCGTACGTGGAGACCGGAACGCTCCGGGAGCGCCTGCAGCGGCAGGGCCCCCTGAGCGTGGCGGCGGCGGTGCAACTCGGCCGCGAGGTCGCGTCGGCCCTGGCCTACGCCCACGCGCTGGGCGTCGTGCATCGCGATCTCAAGCCCGAGAACATCGTCTTCTCGCCCATGGGCCACGCGATCCTGGCCGATTTCGGTATCGCCTACGCGGTGGACAGCGGGGCGTCGGGGTCCGGTCGGCGGCTGACGGAGACCGGCGTCGCGGTGGGGACGCCGGTCTACATGAGTCCGGAGCAGTCGGCGGGTGACGAGCTGGTCGACGGACGGACGGACCAGTACTCGCTCGCCGTCGTGCTGTACGAGACGCTCACGCTGCTCCCGCCGTTCACCGGCCCAAACGCCCGCGCCATCTTCGCCCGGAAGCTCACTGAGCCGCCGCCGACCCTCCTCGACCGCCGTCACGACGTGCCGGCGGCGCTCGAGCAGGTGCTCTTCCGGGCGCTCGAGCGTCCGCGGGAGGCGCGCTACGAGACGATCGAGGAATTCTCGACCGCACTGGCCGAGGCGGCGCGGATGCCCGTGCATCCGGTGAGCGGCAGCGCGGTGAAAGCATCCGCCGCTGCCGTTGCGCCCGCCCCCCACCGGTGGCGGATGGTGGCGGTCGTGGCAGCGGTGCTGCTCGCGCTGGCGGGGGGCGGGCTCGCTGTTCGGCGCTTCGTGGCTTCCCGCGCGGCGGCCCAGGCTGCGACGACAGGTCCGCGGGTGGTGGCGGTGCTGCCGTTCAAGAACCTGGGGCCGCCGGGCGACCAGTACTTCGCCGACGGGCTGACGGAGGAGATCACCAGCCGGCTGGCGGGGCTCTCGGGGCTCCGGGTGATCAGCCGGACCAGCGCGGACCAGTACCGGACGAGCGAGCAGTCGGTGCGGACGATCGGGGCGGCGCTGGGGGCGGGGTACGTGCTGGAGGGGAGCGTGCGGTGGGCGCGGGACGGGGCGGGGGTGGGGCGGCTGCGAGTGACGCCGCAGCTGATCCGGGTGGCGGACGACAGCCACCTGTGGGCGGCGACGTATGATGCGACGCTGGGGGAGGTGTTCCGGCTGCAGTCGGAGATCGCGGAGCAGGTGACGACGGCGCTGGACGTGGCGCTCCGCGCTCCCGACCGCGTCGCGCTGGCCGCTGTGGGCACCCGCAACCCGGAGGCGTACGACTTCTACCTCCGGGGCAACGACTACGTCGCCCGCGGCACCGAGCGCTCGGACGTGCTCGCCGCGATCGATCTGTACCAGCACGCGGTGGCTCTCGATTCGAGTTTCGCGCCGGCGTTCGCCAAGCTCGCCCGGGCCGAGGCGGCAATGTACTGGTTCTACTACGATCACACGCCCGAGCGGCTGGAGCGGGTGAAGCGCGCCGCCTACGCGGCGCGCCGCCTGGCGCCGGACCTGGCGGAGGCGCACGTGGCGCTCGGCTACTACCACTACTGGGGCCACCTGGACTACGAGCGGGCGCTGCAGGAGTTCGAGGCCGCCCGCCGCCTGCAGCCGAGCAACAGCGACGTGCTCGGCGCGATCGGCTACGTCGAGCGGCGCCGGGGCCGGTGGGATGCCGCCGTCGAGCGATTCCAGGAGGCGATCAAGTTCGACCCGGTCTCCCAGCAGCGCGCCTTCGATCTGGGCGACACCTATCTCACGCTCGGCAAGTTCCCCGAGGCCGAGCGGCAGATCGAACGCACGATCCAGCTCGCCCCCGACTGGGCCAAGCCGTACGGCTACCGGGCGATGCTCTATCTGATCTGGAAGGGCGACCGCCCGCGCGCGCGGGCAGTGATCGGCCAGGCGATGAGCCGCGTGAGCACCGGCCGCCTGGCGCGCGCCCTGATGACGGCGGACGCGATCTCGGCGTCGGTCATCTCGTCGGACAGCCTCTTCTTTCCCGCCGCCGACGCGGTGCGCGCGGACGCCTTCGAGGCGGACACCGGCGCCTACTATCTCTTCAAGGCCGAGGCGGCGCATTACCGGAGCCAGCCGGCGGTCGAGCGGGCCTACGGCGATTCGGCGCGGCGTTGGCTGGAGCCCCAGCTGCAGCTCCAGCCGGACGACGCGAAGCGGCTGGTCCACTATGGCCTGGCGTGCGCGCGAGCCGGGCGGCCGGCGGACGCGATCCGCGCCGGGCGGCGCGCGCTCGAATTGCTTCCGCCGACGGCAGACGCGGCGTCGGGCCCGTCCATCCAGACGTACCTGGCGCAGATCTATACCCTGACGGGGAACCTCGATCAGGCCGTGGCGACGCTCCGCCCCCTGCGCACGCTGCCGAGCTGGATCACGCCGGGCGAGCTCACGAGCGACCCGCTGTGGTCCCCGCTTCGGGCCCACCCCGGGTTCGCCTCCCTGACCGCGACCACGCCTTGACGGTCAGACGCGGGCACGTACATTGGTCACATGCACCCCCAGCGTACCAGCAACCGCAATCGCGCCGCCAATTACTACGCTTTCACGTAGGATGTCGAGCCGTTTCGGGGCAGGATGGTGCGGTAGTTCCCGGCCCGCTCGACACGTTCGAGGGGCTTTTTTGTTGCCATGCGGCCAGTTCACTTCTGCCAGTGGGAGAGACTCAATGAAGCGAGCGAACGTTCTGGGAGCTGCCCTCGTCATCGCAGGGCTGGTCGCGACCGCCGTGCCGGCGGCGGCACAAACCGTCGGCGCCGATCTCGGCGTGTTCAGTTCCTACGTGTGGCGTGGACTGAGCCTCACGAACAAGCCCGTGGCGGAGCCCGACATTTATGTGACTTTCCCCGCCGGTCCGGCATCGATCACCTTCGGCGGCTGGGCCAACATCGATCTGGGCAAGTACGACGATGTGGACCACGACATCAGCGAGAGCGGCGGTGAGTCGGCCTTCAATTTCGCCGAGTTCGACCCCTGGGCGGAAGTGAGCTTCCCGGCAGGCCCGAAGACCACCCTCACGGCAGGCGCGACGGCGTACATCTACCCGAACAACGCGGGGCTCACGTCGGATGCGAACACGGTCGAGATCTACGCCAAGGCGGCGTTCGACGTCCCGTTGAGCCCGAAGCTCGCCGTCTGGTACGACGTCGACAAGATCAAGGGTGCGTACTTCGAGGGGAGCATCTCCCATACGCTGCCCGCCAGTGAGAAGGTGTCCGTGGTGCTGGGGGCGTTGGCTGGGTTCAACGCCGGACAGGGGGTTCCCGACGCGGCCGCGCTGGCGGACGGGGAGTCGTTCAACTTTTCGGATAACGGCTTCACTCACCTCGATATCTCGGCCGGCGTTCCCTTCACCGCGGGGGTGCTCTCCTTCACGCCTGCACTCCACCTCGTCATCAACGGGGACGACTTCGTGAAGGTCACGTCCCCCACCACCGACAGCGACGCCAAGCTTTGGGGCGGGGTGACGATCAGCTGGTCGAAGTCGTACGGCGCGGCGGCGGAAGAGGAGACCACCGAGTAAGCGCCTCCCAGCCCGTCACCCTGAGCGTAGCGAAGGGGGCATGCTCCGAGGCATGCCCCCTTCGCTACGCTCAGGGTGACGGGCTGGGAAGTCTCGCGCCTGCTTCCTCTACAACCCTCGCGCCACCTCCTTGAACGTATCCTCCAGCCGGCTCAGCATCTCCTGCAGCAACGTCCGCGGAATTCCCAGCGCGGGCTCGATTCTGATGACCTGCGCCCTCGAGTAGGTTCCGGCCACGAGCACGCCGCGCTTGAAGAGTCCCGCGGCAACCTGCCAGCCGATCTCCTGCACCGGAAACTCCATCCCGATCAGGAGGCCCCTGCCGTGCGCCTCCGACAGCACCTGGGGATACTTGCGCTGCAGCCCCGCCAGCTCCCGCAGCAGGAAGTCACCCTTCTCGGCTGCCTGGCCCGGCAGGTCCTCCTCCAGGGTCACCTCGATGGCGGCGAGGCCCGCCGCGCAGGCGATCGGGTTTCCGCCGAACGTGGTGGAGTGGATGATCGGGTTGGGGATCATCACCTCCCACACCGTCGGATTCGCGATGAACGCCGAGAGCGGCATCACGCCGCCGCCGATCGACTTGCCGAGGCACATGATGTCGGGCACCACGTTCCAGTGGTCCACGCCCCACATCTTGCCGGTCCGGCCCATCCCGGTCTGGATCTCGTCGGCGATGAGCAGGGCGCCGTACCTGGTGCACGCCGCGCGGGCGCGGGGGAGGTAGTCGTCGGGCGGCACCACGCCGCCGGCCTCGCCCTGCACCGGCTCGAGCACCACGCCCGCGATGTGCGTCCCCACCGCATCGCAGCGCTCGAGCTCGTCCTCGAGCGCGCCGGCATCCCCATAGGGCACGAAGCGCACGTCCTGAAGCCCGCTCTGGAACGGCTCGCGGAACGACGCCTTGCCCATGAGCGAGAGCGAGCCCATCGACTTCCCGTGGAAGCCGCCGAGCGTCGAGATGAAGGTGTGCCGCTTGGTGTAGAGCCGCGCCAGCTTGATCGCCCCTTCGATGGCGTCGGTGCCGTTGTTGATGAAGAACGAGTTCTGGAGGTCGCCCGGGGTTACCTCGGCGAGCACCTTCGCCAGCGCGGCCCGCCAGGGCTCCAGCAGCTCCTGGCTGTTGAGCGCCATGCGCCCGAGCTGGTCGGTGACGGCCTTGACGATCTTGGGATGGTTGACCCCGGCGCTGAAGATCCCGTACCCGCCCAGGCAGTCGATGTACTCACGGCCCAGGAGATCGTGCAGGATGGCGCCCTTGCCGCTCCACTCGAGAGCGGCGAACTGGCCGGCCTGGGTGACTGACTTGCGGTAGGAGATGAAGCCGCGGTTGTAGTACCGCTCGTAACTTTCCACCGTCTCGGTGATGAACGCCTGCTTTTCCTCCGTCGACATCTCCCGCCCGGCGACCAGCTCCAGATACCGGTGGGTGTGCTGCAGGACCTCGGCATTCGGCAAACGCAATTAATCGGCGCTCCTTTGGTGAGGGACGAATTGCTGTTCGGGACTTCCAACCATCGTCATCCTGAGCGGAGCGAAGGAGTCATGATCAAAGGCATGCCCCCTTCGCTTCGCTCAGGGTGACGGGCGAGGGCGGCCCGACGCTTCACTACCCCAGCGCATCCCGCACCCTATAATACCCTCCCACGAGCGGCAGGAACCACGGCGTGCCTCCGTACAGCGGCACCGCGTGGAACGGCGCCGTGAGCCGGGGGATCTCCCCCGCCCCGGCCAGCGCGTCGCCCATGCGGGCGCCGAGCCAGATGGCCATCGCCACGCCGTGCCCGCCGTAGCCCAGCGCGTAGTGGATGCCGTGCAGCCGGCCGGCGTGGGGCATCTGGTCCACGGTGAACGCCACCTGGCCGCCCCAGGCATACTCCACCGGCACCCCGGCCAGCTCGGGGAATACCTCGACCATCCCGTGCGCCAAAATCTTGGCGGTCCGCGCCACCGGCGTCGGGGTGAAGGCTGCCCGTCCTCCGAATACCATCCGGCCGTCGGGCGACAGCCGGAAATAGTAGAGCAGGTTCTTGGTATCGCTCAGCACGCGCAGCCGCGGCACGAGCCGCGCGGCCAGCGCCGGATCGAGCGGAGGCGTTGCGATCAGGTAGCTGCCCACCGGCACCACCCGGCGCTGGAGCGTCGGCACCGCCGCACCGGTGTACCCGTTGGTGGCGACGAGCACCTCGCCCGCGCGGATAACGCCGGCAGAAGTCGCCACGCGCCACCCCTCGCTCCGCCGCTCGAGCCCGCGGACTTCGACGCCTTCCATCAGCCGGGCCCCCGCCCTCACGGCCGCTCGCGCGAGGCCCTGCACCAGACGCGCCGGCTGCAGCGCGCCGGCCAGCGGGTCGAGCAAGCCGCCGTGGTAGCGCGTCGATCCGATCTCACGGCGGAGGTCTCCCCGCGTCAACAGCGTCGTCTCGTGGCCGAGCTGGTCCTGGAGAAGCTGCCGGCTGCGTTCGAGCCCCACCAGGTGACCCACCCTCGCGGCGAGGACGATCGTACCGCACCGGCTGTAGTCGCAGTCGATCGCCTCGTCCGCGATCACGGCCTCGAGTTCCTCCACCGCCTGCTTCGAGAGCTCGAACAACCGGCGCGTCTCGGCGACGCCGAGCTTCCGGGCGAGCACCTGGATGTCCGGCTTGAACCCCGGCAACACGAATCCGCCGTTCCGGCTGCTCGCGCCCGAGCCGATCACGTGCCGCTCGAGCACCGTGACGTCGACGCCGCGCCGTGCGAGCGCGCGGGCGGCAGCGAGACCGGTGTACCCGCCGCCAACGATGGCCACGTCCGTCCGCTCAGGCGGCGCGACGCTGGGCGAGCCGGGAGACGCAGGCGCCGTTTCGGTCCAGAGGCAGCGCTGGATCACCGGCGGCATCGCTCGATCAATGGTACAGCCTCCCCGCCCGCACGCTCTCGCGGAAGACGCCGGTGTGGTGGTCGACGTCCGCTTCGGTCACCGCAGGAGCCAGCAGCGCCATGTTGTGGAACGGCGTGAGCAGGATGCCTCGATTGAGCGCCGCGAGATGCATGTAGCGCTCGAGCTCGGGGTCGACCGCGGCCGCCGCCTCGGCGCCGGTGCGCGGTGGGGCCGGGCGGAACCAGTACTCGACGCGGCAGCCGAGGCGCTTCACGATCCAGGGCAGCCGCTCTTCCGCAATCACGGTCTCCACGCCCTGGGCGAACCGCTCGGCCAGCGGGATCGTCCGCTGGTAGCTGGCCGCCGTCAGCACGTGCTCGAGCGTGGCCCGCATCGCGGCGGTGGCGAGCGCGTTGGCCGCGAGCGTGCCGCCGATCCCGCCGGTATCCGCGGTCTCGAGCCGGCTCCGGGCCTGGATCCGCCGGGCGACATCTTCAGTGAATCCGTACACCGCGCCCGGCACACCGCCCGCCACCGGCTTCCCCAGCGTCAGCATGTCGGGCTCGAGTCCGTGGGCCCGGGTGTACCCGCCGGGACCGGCGCAGATGGTGTGGGTCTCGTCGATGATGAGCAGCGTGCCGGCCCGGCGGGTGAGATCCCGGAGTGCCGCGTGAAAACCCGGCTCGGGGTGCACGATGCCCACGTTGGTGAGCGCAGGCTCGGCGAGGACGCACGCGACGTCTCCGAGGGCCAGCGCGGCCTCGAGCGCCGGCAGATCGTTGAACTCGACGACCCGCGTCGTGAGCGCCGGGTCGACCGGCGGACCCAGGTTGCCCTGGCGCGCCACGGTGCGGCCGTCCTGGAGCGTGGCGAAGGTCTCGTCCACGGTGCCGTGGTAGCACCAGTTGAAGACGAGGATCTTCGGCCGTCCGGTGATGTGTCGAGCGAGCCGGAGGGCGAAGCGGTTGGCGTCGGTGGCGGTGACGGCGAATTGCCAGCAGGGAAGGCCGAAGCGGCGGGCCAGCTCCTCGCCGACCCACACCGCGTCTTCGGTGGGCAGCATGAAGGTGAAGCCGCGCCCCGCCTGGGCGCGCACGGCCTCGACGGTGGCGGCCGGCGCGTGGCCCGTCATGGCGCCGGTGTCGCCCAGGCAGAGATCGAGGTAGCGGTGGCCGTCGACGTCGGTGAGGTGGGCGCCCTCGCCGCCGGTGACGAACAGCGGGAAGCCGCCCGCCCAGCGCACCATCCAGTGCATCGGCACACCGCCGAGCAGCGACCGTCCGGCCCGCTCGAACAGGGCGAGCGAGCGGGGATGCGCCTCGTGAAACCGGCGCTCCTCTTCGGCAAGGAGAGCCGCGAGGCGCGCCCGGTCGAGCGTCATGCGAGGGCCGGTGCCCGCCCCACGGCGGCTTCGAGCGCCGCCCCCATGACGTCCAGGCCTTCGTCGATGATCGCGTCGTCGGCCGTGAGCGGCGCGAGCACGCGGATGGTGTTGCCGAACGTCCCCGCCGACAGCAGCACCAGGCCGCGCTCGAGCGCCGCGGCCAGGACCCGGCCGGTCAGCGCCTTGTCGGGCGCCCGGGTCTCGCGGTTGGTCACGAGCTCCATGCCGACCATGGCTCCGAGCCCCCGCACGTCGCCGATGCAGGGGAACTGCTCGGCCCACTTCCGGAACCGCGCCTTGACCCGGTCGCCGGTGCGCTGGGCGTGGGCCGGGATCCGCTCCGCCTCCATGGCGTCGATGACCGCCAGCGCCGCGGCGCAGGCCAGCGGGTTCCCGCCGTAAGTGCCGCCGAGCCCACCGACGTGCGGCGCCTCCATGACGTCGGCGCGGCCGGTGACCGCGGCGAGCGGCAGGCCGCCCGCCAGCGACTTGGCGGTCGTCATCAGGTCGGGCACCAGGCCGTAGTGCTCGCAGGCGAACAGCTTGCCCGTCCGGCCGAAGCCGGTCTGGATCTCGTCCGCGATGAACAGGATGCCGTGCTGTTTCGCGAACGCGGCCAGGGTCTGCACGTACTCCACGGGCGCCGGCACGAAGCCGCCCTCGCCGAGCTCGAGCTCCATGATGATCGCGGCGACCGAGCCGGGGTCGACGGTCCCGGCCAGGAGCTGCTCGAGCCGCGCCGCATCCGCCATGCAGCACCGGCCACCCGACGGTCCTTCGGCGCAACGGTAGCAGTAGGGATACGGAATCCGGTACACCTCGGGCGCGAAGGGGCCGAATCCCTTCTTGTACGGCATCACCTTCGCGGTGAGCGCCATGGTGAGATTGGTGCGGCCGTGAAAGCCGTGGTCGAAGCAGACGACCGCCTGCCGGCCCGTGAAGTATCGCGCCACCTTCACGGCGTTCTCCACCGCCTCGGCGCCGCTGTTGACGAAGAAGGTCCGCTTCTCGTGCGTGCCCGGCGTGAGCCGGTTGAGCCGCTCGGCGAGCTCGACGTAGGGCTCATACGTCGAGACCGGGAAGCACACATGGGCGAACCGGTCGAGCTGGGCCCGCACCGCTTCGACGACGCCGGGATGCCGGTGGCCGGTGTTCACGACGCCGATGCCGCCGCCGAAATCGATCAGGCGGTTGCCGTCGGCGTCGGTGAGCACGGCGCCTTCGGCGCGCACCACGGCGATGGGCGTGACGGCAGGCACGCCCCTCGGCACGGCCTTGGCGCGGCGCGCGAGGAGGGCGCGGCTGTTGGGACCGGGGATCTCGGTCTGCAGGCGAATGACGCCGGGCATGAACGGCCTCGGAGGAGGATTGGACGTCGAGCGGCGCCGCGAGCTGACGGCGACTAACAAGTAAAGCCGACGCCACGCGCCCGCCACCCCCGCGCTTCCTTCTCACGCGCCAGTTTAGGATGTAGGATTGTACCCGGAGGCCGATCCCTCAGCCGAGCCCACTACCCATCAAGGAGTTGCGCTCCATGTCCTGGCGGCGTTCGAGAGTGCCCGGGCTCCTGGCCCTGACCGTGGCGGCGCTGGTGGCCGCGGCGTGCGGCGGGGGCGACAAGCAGGCGGCTGCGCCGGCGGCCAAGGCCACGAAGATCGCGATTACTCCGACCAAGGACGCGCGCGCGGACGCGACGACCTACCTCGCGCAGCTCTGCCCCAAACCTATCGGCGGCGAGCTCAACTTCATGGTGTGGGAGGGCTACACCGACACGCTCTTCACCAGGCCGTTCGAGGAGGCCTGCGGCGTCAAGGTCAACGCCACCTACATGGGCTCGAGCGACGACCTGGTCGCCAAGCTCCGCGCCGGCGGCGCCGAGACGATCGACCTCATCTCGCCCTCGAGCGATGCGGCCACCGCGATCATCGACGCGGGCCTCGCCTCGGCCATCGACGTGGGGCGCGTCCCCAGCTACACCGATCTGAGCGAAGGCTTCCGCGACCTCAAGGTCGCCCGGAAGGACAGCGCGGTGTACGGGGTGCCCTGGGCGTTCGGGCCGAACCCGCTCATTTACGACACGACCAGGATCACCAAGGCGCCGGACTCGTGGGGCGTCCTGTGGGACAGGAAGTACCAGGGCAAGCTCTCGCTCCAGGACGACATCGCCACGCTCTACATGGTGGCGCAGTACCTGGGTCTCGACGATCCGAACGACCCGAGCAAGCTCTACAACCTGAGCGACGAGGACCTGGCCAAGGTCAAGGCCAAGATGCTCGAGCTCCGGCCGAACGTGCGGAAGTACTGGGTCACCGCGGGCGACATGACGCAGCTCTTCGAGAGCCACGAGATCGTGGCAGGCGAGGGCTGGCCGCTCATGACCAACCAGCTCCGCCAGGCCAAGTTCCCCGCCGGTGAGACGATCCCGAAGGAAGGGACGACCGCCTGGGCCGACCACTGGGTGCTCACCAAGGGCGCCAAGAACCTCGACGCCGCCTACGCGTGGCTGGAGTACTCGGCGCAGCCGTTCACCCAGAAGCTGCTCTACGACGTGACGGCGTACATCGTGGCCAATCCCGCGGCCAAGGCGTACATGACGGCTGAGCAGGCGGCGAGCCAGCGCGACATCTCCGATTACGGCAGCAAGGTCAACTTCTGGCAGTGGAGCCCGCGCCGGGAGAAGTACCAGGAGATCTGGAACGAGGTGAAGGCCGCCAAGTAGCGGATGCCCACTCCCGACCGAGCCTCGCTGCCGATTCTCGAGCTGCGGCACCTGTCGAAACGGTTCGGCGACTTCGCGGCGGTGAACGACCTGTCGCTCGAGATCGCCTCGGGCGAATTCCTCACCCTTCTCGGTGCCTCAGGGTCAGGGAAGACGACGACCCTGCGCATGATCGCGGGCTTCGAGCTGCCGACATCGGGGGACATCCTGATGGCGGGGCAGGCGATCGCGGCGCTCCCGCCCTTCAAGCGGGACATCAACACCGTCTTTCAGCATTACGCGCTCTTTCCGCACATGAGCGTGCGCGACAACGTCGCCTACGGCCTCCGGATGCGCGGCGTTCCGGCGGCCGAGCGGGAGGAGCGGGTGTCGCGCGCGCTCGAAATGGTCAAGCTCGAAGAGCTGGGCGCCCGCGCGCCGCGGCAGCTCTCGGGCGGGCAGCAGCAGCGGGTGGCGCTCGCGCGGGCGCTGGTCAACCGCCCGCGGGTCCTGCTGCTCGACGAGCCCCTCGGTGCGCTCGACCTCAAGCTCCGGAAGGAGATGCAGCTTGAGCTCAAGCATCTCCAGACGAATCTCGGCATCACGTTCGTGTACGTGACGCACGATCAGGAGGAGGCGCTCACGATGAGCGACCGGATCGTGCTCATGCGGCAGGGGCGGATCGCGCAGATCGGCACGCCCCGCGAGCTGTACGACCGGCCCGCCTCGCGCTACGTCGCCGACTTCATCGGCGACACCAACCTGCTGGCCGGCACCGTCGTCGAGAGCGGGGGCGGCGTCGCCACCCTGCGCGTGGGCGACGTGGCGCTCCGGGGCCTCAGCGATGGTCCCCTGCCGGCGGGCAGGGAGGCCTGGCTGACCGTGCGCCCTGAAGCGATCCGCCTGGTCGACGGCCACGCGGCTTCGACGGCGCAGAACGCGGTCGCCGGCACGGTGAACGACGCGGTCTACGCCGGCTCGGCGCTTCGGGTGCACGTGACCCTGCCGGGCGGGCAGCGGCTGGTGGCGAGCGTGCCCTCCGGGACGAGCGCGCCGGCCGGGGCCCCGGTGACCCTCTCCTGGCCGGTCGAGCTCGCGCGCTGTGTCGGCGACTGAGCGGCCGACGCTCCTCGACCGGATCCGTGCCCGCCCGGCACTCAGGACCGCGATCGCGGCCGCGCTGCCGATCGGATTCGTCACGGCTCTCCTCTTCATTCCGTACGTCCTGCTCCTGGTCCATTCGTTCTGGCGCCTCCGGAACGGCACGATCACCCACGAGCTGACGCTGGAGAACTACCAGCGGCTGTTCGGCACGGCGCTCTACCCGAACACGATCCTGTTCTCCGCCGGCATCGCCATCCGGGTGACGCTCTTCTCCCTCCTCCTCGCCTATCCGCTGGCCTACCTGCTGGCGTTCAAGGTCAAGCGGCACAGGCAGCTCATGTACATGGCGGTGATCATCCCGCTGTGGGTGAGCTACCTCGTGCGCGCGTATGCCTGGAAGATCATCCTGGGCCAGGCGGGGATCCTGAACGGCCTGCTGCAGTCGGCCGGGCTGATCGACGAGCCGCTCACCTTTCTGCTCTACAGCCGGTGGGCGGTGATCCTGGCGCTCACCCACATCTACACCCCGTTCACGCTGATGCCGATCTACGCCGTGCTCGAGGCCATTCCTCCCGCGCTCAAGGAAGCGAGCCAAGACCTCTATGCGAGCCGCTGGCAGACCTTCCGGCGGATCGTCCTGCCGCTGTCCCTGCCGGGCGTCATGGCGGGGTGCACGTTCGCCTTCGTGCTCAGCATGGGCGACTTTCTCGCGCCGCAGCTCCTGGGCGGCAACGACAGCGCGCTCATGGTGTCGAACCTGGTCTGGAGTCTCTTCGGAGTGGCGTACAACTGGCCGCTGGGCGCCGCGGTGTCGGTGGTGGTGCTGCTGATGACGC
Source organism: uncultured Gemmatimonadales bacterium (assembly GCA_963815515.1). Taxonomy (GTDB): domain Bacteria; phylum Gemmatimonadota; class Gemmatimonadetes; order Gemmatimonadales; family GWC2-71-9; genus CAVVWJ01. The sequence goes on along the minus strand of CAWFGP010000003.1, from coordinate 237,092 downwards.
TGTTCCTGCTCTGGCTCGCGAACCGGGTGGAGACGGCGATGAACTACGGCGGGCAGGCGGGCGGGCGGGCGGGCGGGCAGGTCGTCGTCGGGCGGACGGGCGGACAGGTGGGCGGAGCATGACAACTCGTGCCACGGGGAGTCCACCGACCATCCGACCGCCCGACCGCCTGCCCGCCCGCCCGCCTGCCCGCCTTCCCGACCGCCTCACCGCCTCCCTCTGGCTCGTCGGCGGGCTGGTCTTCGCCTTCATCTATCTGCCGCTGCTGGTCGTGATCGTCTACGCCTTCCACGACTCGCCGATCATCGCGTGGCCGCTCCGGTTCGGCACGCTCAGGTGGTTCGGGGCGCTGGCGCACGACCGGGGCATGCTGGACGCCGCGCTGGCGAGCCTGAAGCTGGCCCTGCTCGCGGTGGCCATCGCCCTGGTGGTCGGGGTGCCGGGGGCGTTCGTGCTCGACCGCTCGAATTTCCCGGGAAAGACCGCGTTCCGCCGGCTGGTACTGCTGCCCCTGATCCTCCCGGGGATCATCACCGGCGTCTCATTGCTCACGTTCTTCAGCTTCGTCGGCCTCCGGCTCTCGAGCGGGTTTCCGCTGGTTCCCGGCTGGCCGGTAGTGCTTGGCCACGCGGCGGCGCTCACCTCCGTGGTGATCACCCAGGTCTTCGCCCGGCTCCAGCGGCTCGAGCGGGCGCAGGAGGAGGCGAGCCAGGACCTCTACGCCAACGAATGGCAGACCTTCTGGCACGTCACCTTCCCGAACATCCGCACGGCCGTGCTGGGCGCCGGGCTGCTCGTGTTCACCCTCAGCCTGGATGAGATCGCGGTCACCTTCTTCCTGATCGGGCGGCAGAACACGCTGCCGCTCCAGATCTGGGGCCTGCTCCGGCGGGGGATCACGCCGGAGGTGAACGCGGCCGCGACGGTGATCTTCCTGCTGTCAGTGGCCGTCATCGTCGTGTGGGCGCGCCTGATGCGCGAGGATCAGGCGGGATGACGCCAGTTGGCCCCGGCCGCCCCGGGTAGCCTCGATAAATATCCACTCCCGCTGAATACTGACCACCAACACCAAGTGCTTCATACGGTTAACAGCGGTATGCGGTCCGGCCACCTGCCGATCTCAAGGGCAAGGCCCCGTCAAGGGGGCTGGACAGACCGAGGGGGGCGGAGGCTATGATGGCTATACGCCGCCCCCACGAGGGGAGGGCGTGTTTGCATCCTCCGACCAAGCGGAGGGTCCACTCTCACAGCTGACTTTCTCCTTGAGCTGTGAGCCCCCATCAGCGGCGGGGGCGAGGGCGCAGGGCCGACGCCGGACCGGGTCGCCTGCAACCAGACCGAGGGCCGCGCCAACAATGAAAAGAGGAGTTTGTGAAAGTCCTGGTGCTAGGCGCCGGCGCGGTGGGGACCGTGTCCGCCATCAAATTCGTGCAGGACGCGATGCTCGAGCAGCTCGTCATCGCGGACGCGGTGTCCGCCCGCGCTTCCCTCCTCGCGGACCGTCTGTGTGATCCTCGCGTCTCGGTCCGCCGGCTCGATGCTCGCGATCGCACCGCCGTGACCAACGCCATTCGTGACACCGGTACCACCATTCTCCTGAACGCGGCGCTGCCCGCCACCAATCTCGAAGTGATGCGTGCCTGCCTCGACGCGGGCTGCCACTACATCGACATGGCGAGCGCGGGCACCGATGACGACGGCATCCCCAAGATGCACGACCAGTTCGCCCTGGACGCCGAGTTCAAGGCGGCCGGCCGGATCGCCCTGCTCGGCATGGGCGCCGACCCCGGCACCTCCAACGTCTATGCCGCCTACGCCGCCAAGCACCTGCTCGATGAGATCACCGATCTGCACGTGCGTGACGGCGACAACTCCGTCTGCCAGGGGCACGACGGGTTCGTGGCGGCCTTCAGCCCGTGGGTCTTCATCGACGAGTGCCTGTGCGACGCGGTCTCCTACCGCGACGGGCGGTACCAGCTCGAGCCGCCGCTCACGGGGTTCGAGCCGTTCGACTTTCCCGAGCTCGGCGTCCTCAACTGCTATTACGTGGACCACGAGGAGTCCCGCACACTGCCGAAGTACTTTCCCACCGCCCGGACGGTGGACTTCAAGCTCTGCATGGACGACGTGACGATCGAGACCCTCCGCGTGATGAAGCGGCTGGGGCTCTCGAGCAAGGATCGAGTCCAGGTCGGCGACGCTTCGGTGGTGCCGCGCGACGTCGTCGTGTCGCTGCTGCCCGATCCGAGGGACCTCGCGGGGCGGATGCGCGGCAAGACCTGCGTCGGCACGCTGGCGCGCGGCCACAGGAACGGCGAGGCGCGGGCCTTCTACATCTACAACATCGCCGACCACGAGACGGTCTTCACCGAGCTGGGCGTCCAGGCCACGGCGTATCAGACCGGCATTCCCCCGGTCATCGCCGCGCGGCTCATCCACGAGGGTCGCTGGGCCGGTCCCGGCGTCCGCTCGCCCGAGGAGTTCGATCCCGATCCGTTCCTCGAGCGGATGGCGCGCGAGGGCATGCCGTGGCACGTCCGCGACGACACGGCGCGGGCGGAGCTGCCGAAGGTGCGCATCCGCCCGTCGAGGGAGACCGTAGCGGCGTAGGCGGGTTTGAGGACCCGCCCGGGCGAGTGGCCCTGCCGCGAGTCACCCTGAGCGCAGCGAAGGGGGCATGCCTTGAGGTATGTCCCCTTCGCTGCGCTCAGGGTGACTCGTGATGGGGTCACTCGTGGGTAGGGTGACTGCGCTCGCGACTCCGTGATAGATTAGCCCCAGGACTCATCCACCAGATCCCCAGAGAGCAGTGACCGGAGGCGTACGATGACGAGCACGGCCACGGCGCGGGGCAAGACCCGGAAGTCCGCGGTCACCTCGTACCAGATGTACATCGACGGCAAGTTCGTCGATGCGAAGAGCGGCAAGACTTTCGACGTCTACGACCCGTCCACCGAAGGCGTGATCGCCAGGGTCCCCGCCGGCGATCCCGAGGACATCGACCGGGCGGTCAGGGCGGCGCACCGCGCGTTCTACGAGGGCGGCTGGAAGGGCGTGAGCGCGCAGGAGCGCGGCCGGGTCCTGTTCCGGCTGGCGGAGCGGATCCGCGCGCGCCGGAGCGAGCTCGCCGAGCTCGAGACCATCAACTCGGGCAAGCCGATCATCGAGTCCGAGTACGACATGGACGACACCGCCACCTGTTACGAGTACTACGGCGGCCTCGCCACCAAGATCAACGGCGAAGTGCTGCCGGTGCCCGCCGACGCGGTGGCCTTCGCGATGCGCGAGCCGATCGGGGTGGCCGGCCAGATCATCCCGTGGAACTATCCGCTGCTCATGGCCGCCTGGAAGATCGCTCCGGCCATCGCCGCCGGCTGCACCGTCGTGATCAAGCCCGCCGAGCAGACGCCGCTCAGCCTCCTCAAGCTGGCCGAAGACTTCGAGGCGGTCGGGCTGCCCCCAGGCGTGGTGAACGTCATCACGGGCGACGGCCCGGGCGCCGGCGCGCCCCTGGTGGCGCATCGCGACGTGCGGAAGATCGCCTTCACGGGAAGCGCCGAGGTCGGCAAGCTCATCATGCGGAGCGCCGCGGACCAGCTCAAGCGGGTCTCGCTCGAGCTCGGCGGCAAGTCGCCCAACATCTTCTTCGGCGACGCGGATTTCGAGAACGCCGTGGACGGCGCGCTCTTCGGGACCTTCATCAACCAGGGCGAGGTCTGTTCAGCCGGCAGCCGGGTGCTGGTGCAGAAGGACATCTACAAGAAGTTCGTCGACGCCGCGGCCGCCAAGGCCAAGACCATCCGGCTCGGCCCGGGCATGGACCGTGAGACCAAGATGGGCCCCCTGGTGAGCGCCGAGCAGCGTGACCGGGTGGCCGGCTACCTCAAGGTCGGCCGGGGCGAGGCCAAGGTGGCCGCGGGTGGCGGGACACCGAAGCAGTTCGAGAAGGGCTGGTACGTCGAGCCGACCATATTCTTCGACGTCGACAATTCGGCCAGGATCGCGCAGGAAGAGATCTTCGGACCGGTGATGAGCGTCATTCCTTTCAAGGACGAAGCCGACGCCATCCGCATCGCCAACACGACGTCGTACGGGCTCGCGGCGGCCGTCTGGACGCGAGACATCTTCAAGGCGTTCCGGGTAGTGAAGGCGCTCGAGGCGGGGATCGTGTGGGTCAACCACATGCAGCCGACGTTCGTCGAGGCGCCCTGGGGCGGGTACAAGGCGTCGGGATTCGGGCGGGAGCTGGGGCACTGGGGGGTCGAGGAGTATCTCGAGACCAAGCAGGTGTTCATCAACCTCGACGAGAAGCCGATCGGCTGGTATTAGCCTCCCCCGAGTCACCCTGAGCGCAGCGAAGGGGCCATGCGTCCGGGCATGCCCCCTTCGCTGCGCTCAGGGTGACTCGGGGGGGATCGACATCCGGAGGAACGTTGCGCCCCGTGCCGTCTGACCGTTTGTTTCGGCTGTGATCCAGGGAACCCTCTCCTCCACGCCCGACATCGAGCTCGACGCCGCGCTGCTGCAGGCCGCCATCACGGGGGCGCTGGGGCTGCTCTGCGCGTTCCTCTACGGCCGATACCGGAAGCCGTACTTCGCGTGGTGGGCGGTGGCCTGGGGGCTGTATTTGCTCCGGGTCGGAGCCATCACCTGCTTCATGCTCAGCGAGCAGCAGCTCATCTGGCTGTACTGGCATCAGGTCGTCACCGGGTGGACGGCGCTGGCGCTGCTGTACGCCGCCCTGGTCTTCTCCCGGCGCATGCGCTGGCGGCCGTGGTACTTCGCCCTCGTGCTGTTCCCGCCCGTCTGGTCGTACATCGCCATCTACCGGCTCGACCACTTCCTCTGGGCCGCCGGTCCGGCGGTGCTGTTCCTCAGCCTGGCCACGCTGTGGACGAGCTGGGTGTTCTACCGCTACCGGCGGCGGGTGGCCTCGAGCGGCGCCACCTTGCTCACGGTGGCCTTCGGGCTCTGGGGGCTCCACCATCTCGATTACCCGTTTCTCCGCGCGCGGGGAGCATGGGCGCCCTGGGGGTACTACCTCGACATCCTGCTCGCGCTCGCGGTCGGCGCCGGCATCCTGCTGCTGGTGCTCGACGATCTTCGCCGCGGATTGAGCGCCCTCTCCGCGCTGTCGGGCGATCTTCAGCACGCAGGCGGCGAGCAGGACGTCCTCGCCGCCCTCCTGGCACGGCCGCTGACGCTGCCCGCGGTCCGGGGCAGTGCGCTCTACCTCTATGAGGAGGGACGGCCTCGGCTGATACAGGGCGCCGGGGTGTGCCATCGCCGCCGGAGTGTGGAGCTGGAGCTGGACGGGTCGGCCACCGCCGTCCTCGCGCGCGCGTACGAGACCGGCCTGCCGCAGGTCACCGGCGACTGGCGCGAGCCCGGGACCGCGGCATTCCCCTACGCCGCGGTACTGCCGCTGCTCCGGCGCGAGGCGGTCATCGGCGCGCTGGTACTCGTGGGCGACGCCCGCGATCCATTCACCGCGCTCGACGATCGCTTCCTCGTGGCGCTCGGCCAGCAGGTCGGCGCCGCGCTCGAGAACGGGGACCTCACCACGCGACTCCAGGCGCGCACGGTCGAGCTGGCCCGGCTCTCGGCGCGCATGGTGGAGCAGCACGAGGATGAGCGCCGCCGGCTGTCGCGCGAGCTGCACGACGAGACGGCGCAGGTGTTCAGCGCGGTCAAGATGGAGCTGGGGCTGTTGCGCGAGGGCGTGAGCCCGGCGCACGCGGAACGGCTCGATCAGGCCCTCGCGCTGATCGACACCGGGATCCGGAGCATCCGGAGCGTCACCAACGATCTCCGGCCGTCGCTGCTCGACGACCTCGGGCTCCTCCCCGCGCTACGCTCGCTGGTGGCGGACTTCGGCGCCCACAGCGACGTCCGGATCGGGTTCACGGCGCCCGCGTCGATCCCACCGCTGTCGAAGGAGGCGGAGCTGGCCCTGTTCCGCGCCCTGCAGGAGGCGCTCTCGAACGTCCGCCGCCACGCCGACGCCCGCAGCGTCGAGGTGACGCTCACGCTCGATTCCAGCGAGCTCCGGCTGGCGGTGCGGGACGACGGACGGGGCCCGCCGGACGTGAGCCTCGAGCGGCTTGAGCGTGATGGGCACATGGGCCTGGCGGGGATGCGGGAGCGGATCAGCGCGCTGGGCGGGAGCGTCCGGTTCGGAGACGGCAGCCGCGCCGCCGGCAGCGGCGACAGCGGAGCCGGTGCGGCACTCGAGGTGATCCTCCCGGTCGTCCCGGCGGAGACGTCATGAGCGCTCCTGCGATCCGCGTGCTGGTGGCCGACGACCACGCAATCGTACGAACCGGCATCCGCCATGTGCTCGAGACCGAGCCCGGCTTCACCATCGTGGCCGAGGCCTCGAACGGCGCCGAGGCGCTGGCCCTGGCGATCGAGCTCTCGCCCGACGTCGCGGTGCTCGACATCTCGATGCCGGGGCTGTCCGGTCTGCAGACCGCGGCGGAGATCAGCCGGCGCGCGCCCGAGACGCGCATCCTCATCTTGAGCATGCACGACAACGCGGAGTACGTGCTCGAGAGCCTGCGCGCCGGGGTACACGGTTATCTGCTCAAGGACAGCGCCGCCGCCGAGCTGGGCACGGCCATCCGGGCGGTGTGCGGCGGCGAATCGTTCTTCAGTCCGTCCGTCGCCCGCCAGCTCGGCGCCGTCGTGCGCGGCGAGCTGGGCGGCGGGCGGCCAGGCGCCCTCGACCAGCTCACCAGCCGCGAGCGCCAGGTACTCGTGGGGGTGGCCGGCGGGAGAACCAACAAGGAGATGGCGCAGGAGCTCGGGATCAGCCACCGCACCGTCGAGAGCCATCGCGAGAGCCTGATGCGGAAGCTCGGCGTCTACACCGTCGCGGGGCTCACCAAGGTCGCGCTCGAGGAGGGACTCATTCCCTGAGTGCTTATATTGGGCGCATGAGCAAGATCAAGACCGGCATCGTCATGATGAACCTCGGCGGGCCCGCCACGCTCGACGAGGTCGAGCCATTCCTGCTCGAGCTTTTCGCAGACCGGGAGATCATCCAGCTTCCGTTCCAGCGATGGCTCGGTCCGTTCATCGCCCGGCGCCGGGCGCCCAAGGTCCGCGGGCTGTACGACCAGATCGGCGGCGGCTCCCCGATCCTGCGGTACACCCGGGCCCAGGGGCAGGGAATGGTCGAGCGGCTGGACCGCCTCTCCCCCGAGACCGCGCCCCACGGGTTCTACGTCGCGTTTCGATATGTCCAGCCCAAGAGCGAGGATGCGCTCCGCGCCATGGCGGCGGACGGCGTCGAGCGCGCCGTCGCCTTCACCCAGTATCCGCAGTTCTCCTGCAGCACGACCGGCTCGAGCCTGAACGAGCTCTGGCGCGCCGCCGAGCGCACCGGGCTGCGGGACGCGTTCGCGTGGAGCATCATCGACCGCTGGCCGGTACACGACGGGTTCATCGCGTCGATGACCGAGACGGTCCGGGAGGGGTTGGGGCAGTTCGATCCGGCCGACCGGGACCAGGTGCTGCTCCTCTTCAGCGCCCACTCCCTCCCGCTCGACGTGATCGACCGGGGTGACGCCTATCCGCAGGAGATCGGGGCCAGCGTCCAGGCGGTCGTGGAACGGCTCGAGCGCCCCAACCCGTACCTCCTGGCCTTTCAGTCCGAGGTGGGCCCGGTCCGGTGGCTGGGGCCCCACACCGAGCAGGTGATCAGGCAACTGGGCGCGCGCGGGCAGAAGCATTTGCTGGTCGTGCCGATCGCGTTCACCAGCGACCACATCGAAACCCTGTCGGAGCTCGACCGCGACTACGGCGAAGTGGCGCGCCGGGTGGGCATCACCCAGTACAGGCGCACACCCGCGCTCAACGAGCGGCCTCAGTTCATGGATGCATTGGCGGATATCGTGCGTGAGCACCTGGCGTCGGGGCGGGCGTACAGCTCGCTCTACCGGACCCGGTGTCCGGGATGCGTGAACCCGCAGTGTCGGCAGATCCTGGGTCCGGTGGGGGCGGCGGCGGGGGCGGGGCGCGGGGGCGGGGCGCGGGCAGGGGTGAAGCGGGGCGAGTCACCCTGAGCAAAGCGAAGGGGCCATGACCCGAATCATGGCCCCTTCGCTTCGCTCAGGGTGACTCGTCGACTTGACCGTGTGCCGTGCCTCGGAGCTTCTCCTCCCGTAGCGACCGGCTCACCGGATAGAGCACCCGCCGCACCAGCCGGTCCGCCATCTCCTTGACCACGAGCCGGTCCGCTTCCGAGAGGGTCGCGAGCTGCGCCAGCGCCCAAGCCGCCTCCTGCTCGGCCACCTGCGCGCCCAGCCGGTGAAGATCCGCCAGCCGCGGCGCCTCGCGATGGCCACGCAACCGCACGTCGAGCCGGGCGAGCTCTTCGTCGAGCACCCGCTCGGCGTCATCGAGCGCGATGGCCGGGGTGCCGGCGGCGGGGCAGCAGAGCCGCTGGAGGTCGTCGAGATCGAGAAGGCGGATCCCCGGGAGCGAGCGGGCCTCGGGCTGCACGTTCCGCGGTACCGAAAGATCCATCGTGAGCAGCTCGCCATCCTTCCGCTCAGCCACGGCGGCGGCGAGCTCATCGGCCGACACCACCGGGCGCGACGCTGCCGTCGCCACGAACAGGAGCGCCGCCTCCTCGAGCAGCGCCGGAAGCGCCGCCCAGCCATACGGCGTGGCCCCCCACGCGCCGGCCAGCACCGCCGCGCGCCCCGGATTCCGGTTCACCAGGGCGACGCGGGAGGCTCCCTGGAAGTGCAGCGCGCGCAGGACACCCTCCGCCGCTTCCCCCGCGCCGAGCACCACCACCGGGCGGTCGCCGATTCCGCCGGCCCATGTGGCGGCCGCGAGCTCGACCGCAGCGGAGCTGACCGAGGCAGGATGCCGCCCCAGCAGCGTCTCATGCCGGATCCGGCGTCCGGCGGCGAGCGCGGCCGAGAACACGGCGTCCATGTCGCGCGTCGTCGTACCGGCTGCCCGGGCCGCATCGTAGGCGCGCCGCACCTGCCCCAGGATCTCGGTCTCACCGAGGATCTGCGAGTCGAGCCCAGCGGTGACGGTGAAGAGGTGACGTACCGCCTCCGGTCCGTCGAACCGCGTCAGCTCGCCCGTGAGCGTCACCCCGCGCGCCCGCGCAAGATCACAGAACCACGACTCGTAGTCGTGTGGCCCTGACCAGTAGAGCTCGCATCGATTGCAGGTGAAGAGCAGGAGTGCGCTGCGGCCGGCCGCGTGCTCATGGGCGAGGAGCGCGTCGAGCTCGGCGCTCGAGAGCGCGAACTGCTCACGAACGCCGACTGCCGCCGTATGGTGGCTTACGCCAACGACATGGAACGAGATTTCGCGGAGCACGTCCCAAGGGTACACGCCGCGCCGAGGGGAGACAATACGCATCCCTCCGGATCGCTTCTCCGTACAAATACGGACCGCGGCAGGGGCGCGGGCAGCGAGCACGCAACGCCCCCCGGCCGTTTCGCCGGGGGGCATTGGGACCGCGCGGTTCTGTCCCACCTAAGGGTACGGGATTCCCGTGGTGGCGGCTGTGGGTTAGCTCACCTTGACCGGGATCTCGCGCGGACGGGCACGCTCGGCCTTGGGAATGGTGACCGTCAGCACTCCGTGGGTGTACTGGGCGTCGATCTTCTCCGGATCGACCGTCGTCGGCAGGGAGAAGGTCCGCTCGAACACGCCGTAACTCCGCTCGTAGCGGTGCACCCGCTCGCTCTTCTCTTCGGCCTGCTGCTTCTTCTCCCCGCGGAGCGACAGCAGGTTGTTCTCCAGCGAGATCTTCACATCCTCGGCGGCCACGCCGGGGATTTCGGCGACGATCTTGACGGCGTTCTTGTCCTCGAAGACGTCGCAGGGAGGGAGCCATGACGACGTCAGGCTACCGCCCTCCTGGGCCTGGAATGGCCAGGCGTTGAAGGCCTCGTCCAGAATGGTGTTCAGGCGCCGGAGATTGGCCACCCCATCCTGAGGGCGCCGGGTATTGGTCAGGAACATACGTACCCCTCCACATGAGGTTGGTTGCAGTTCAGCTCGAGTCGGCTGGGCTCGACTCGCGCGATCGGAAATAGCATCGGCCGTGCCTGTAGCAGGCGCGGAAAATCGGTCAAAATGACCGAAGAGGGATCGTCGATGGCAGGCGGCGCTGATCCGGGGCTGCAACGTTGACGGGCGGGTAGAGTGGGGTGGAAGCGGGCGGCCTGACAGGCCTGGCGGAAGGTGGGTCTGGTCGTCGGTCTATCTCCGGAACAGCCTCCCGAACACGCCGGTCGCGAGGACGCTCTCGAACCCGTGTGCCAGCTCGTCCATCGACTGGAACCGCTCGACGGGATTGATGTCCAGGCACTTCAGGATGACCGCCTCCAGCTTGGCCGGCAGCTCGGGTCGCAGATCCCGCAGCTTGACCGGAGCGCCGCGGAGACGGGAGATCATCGTCTCCTGCGCCGACTTGCCGGCGAAAGGCAGCTGGCCGGTGAAGAGCTCGAAGGAGAGAATCCCAAGAGCGTAGACGTCGCTTCGCCCGTCCAGGGGCCTGCCGCGAATCTGTTCGGGGCTCATGAACTCCGGCGTGCCGAGCACGATCCCGGTGGCGGTCAGCTTGGCCACCTCCGGCCCCGCGCGGCGCTCCTTGGCGAGACCGAAGTCCATCACCACCGCACGGAAGCGCGGCTCGCCGCCCTCACCGGCGCCGTCCGGCACCAGCATGATGTTCTCGGGCTTGAGATCGCGGTGGATGATCTGCAGCTCGTGGGCGTGCTGGAGCCCGCGGCACATCTGCACCAGCAGCGGAATGCCCTCGGCGAGGGGAAACGCCCCGCGCCGGGCCTCATGCTCGCTGAGCGGCTCGCCCTCGAGGTAGGGCATCACGAGGTAGATCATTCCATCCGCCTCGCCCATCCGGAGAATCGAGCAGACGTTCGGGTGCTCGAGCCGGGTGGCGATGGTGGCTTCTCGCCGGAGCCGCTCGACGGCAGCAGGATCGCGGGACAACCGGGGCAGGAGGATCTTCACCGCGACCGTGGCGTTGGTCTCGACGTCCAGCGCCCGGTAGACGTACGACATCCCGCCCTCACCCAGCCGGCGCCCCACCTGGTAGCGCCGGTCGAGCAGCTTGCCGCTCAGCGTGGCGTAGCGGTCGAGCTCCTCCGGCGAGACGACATATTCCTCGGTATGCACGCCGGTGAGCGGCGGCCCGGCAGCGGCCGGGCGGCCGAGCGGCGGGGCGAACGTGGCGGTCGGCTCGGCCTCCACCAGCGGGGATCCATCCTTGACGCAGTAGCGTGCCGGCGCCGGATAGGTGGTCTGGCAGCGAGGACAACGCCGCGTGCTCAATCGCGGAACCGGTTCCGGCCGTCGCTCTTGGCGCGATAGAGGTGGTTGTCGGCCAGGCGGAGCAGGGACTCGCCGTCGGTGACCCGCTCGCCGGGGTAGGACGCGATGCCGATGCTGATGGTCACCCGCACCGGCCGGCCGGACTCCCCGAAGTCGTGGGTGGCCACCCGGCGGAGGATGCGCTCGGCGAAGTTCCGCGACTCGGCGGACGTGGTCTCCGGCAGCAGCACCACGAACTCCTCCCCGCCGTAGCGCGCCACGATGTCGACCGACCGCTGCTCCCGCTTGAGCAGGTTGGACAGCTGCTTGAGCACCCGGTCGCCCACCAGGTGGCCGTGGGTGTCGTTGATCTGCTTGAAGTTGTCGATGTCGATCATCATGCCGGTGAGCATCGTGGCGTACCGGGCGGCGCGGTCCATCTCCTGCTCGAGCTTCTCCATGAGCGCCCGGCGATTGAAGCAGTTGGTGAGCGGATCGGTCTCCGCCAGGTGGCGCATCTGCTCCTGGCCCATCACCGCATTCTCCAGATCGTACGCCTTCTCCAGCGCGGCCACGGCCGCACTGATCACCTGCTCGGCGAACTGCACGTCCTGCTCGTTGAGCGGCGCGTCCTCGGTGGTGGTCCGGAGGAAGAACACGCCCGCCGGCTCTCCCCGCAGGGAGAACCGGAGCGCGATCGCCGACCGGGTCTGGACCGGCAGACCTGCCGTTGGTCCACCGGCCGCGCACTTCCTCGTACAGCGGGTCGGTCGTCGCGTCGCGCACCAGCACTACTTCGCCCGTGACCAGCGCCCGCCGGATCTCGGGATACTTGCCGAGATCGACCGACAGGTTGTGGAGCATCGGATTCTCGAACGCGGCCACGACTGTCCCGCATGTCGTCGTCGGGCCCCGCAATGACGATCGAGCACGTGAGATGTTGAGCCCGTGCGCCACCCGCCGGACCAGGATCTGGTAGATCTCCTCCGGCTTGAGCGAGGCGGTCACCTCCTGCATGATGTCCATCATCTCGGAGCGCGAGCGCGCCTCTGCCCGGGCCTGATTCAGCTCGCGCCCCACCCTGAGATGCGCCTTCACCCGCGCCAGCAGCTCCCGCACCCGGAACGGCTTCGGAGATGAAGTCCGCGGCGCCGAGGCCGAGGGAACGCACGGTGGCCTCCTCCGGGGGCATCGAGGAGATCATGAGCACCGGGAGGTCCTTGTACCGCGGGTCGGACTTCACCTTCTGCAGCAGCTGGAGGCCGTCCACCTTGGGCATCATGATGTCGAGCAGCAGCAGATCGAACGGCTCGGCCTGCAGATGCTCGAACAGGTGCTCGCCGCCCGGGACGGTGAGCACGTCGTAGCCGTTCTCCTTGAGGATCCAGGACAGCGTGCGGGAGAGCGCCTGGTCATCGTCCGCGACGAGGATCTTGGGAGCGAGCGGCATCAGCGTACCAGGCGTTGATAGAGGTCGGGATCGACGTTGCCGCCGCTCACGACCGCCACGGCGGGGCCTGCCGGTCGGAGGCGGCCCGCCAGCAGGGCCGCCACCGCCACGGCGCCGGACGGCTCGGGGCGCAGCTCGGTGTGATGGTGCAGATACCGCACGGCCGCCGCGATCTCCGGCTCGGTCACGGTGACGGACCGGCGGACCACGCTGCGCATCAGGTCGAAGGTGAGGGTGCCGACGGATCGGGACAGGAGCCCGTCCGCCATGCTCTCGGTGTGCGCCAGCGTCCTCGGAGCCCCGGCGGCGAGCGCGGCGGTGAGCTTGGCGGCGCCCTCGGGCTCGACGCCAATGACTTCCACGGCAGGGGCGAGCGCCGCCACGGCCACCGAGATGCCGGAGATCAGGCCGCCGCCGCTCACGGGCACCAGGATGGTGGCGACGTCGGGCCGCTGCTCGAGGATCTCGAGCCCGATGGTGCCCTGCCCCGCGATCACGTCCGGGTGATCGAAGGGCGGGATCACTGTCAGGCCCTCCTCCTGCGCGATGGCCTCCGCCCTGGCCCCCTGTTCGGCCGACCGCGTGGCGCCGGCCAGCACCACCTCGCCCCCGTAGCGCCGCACGCCGTCCACCTTCACCTGGGGAGTCGGATTCGGGCATCACCACCACGGCTCGGAGCCCGAAATGGCGCGCGGCAAAGGCCAGCGCCTGCCCGTGATTGCCGCTCGAGGCGGTCACCACGCCGCGTGCCCCGCCTCCCGCGACCAGGCGGGCCAGTGCGTTGTACGCGCCGCGGATCTTGAAGGCGCCGACCGGCTGGAGGAGCTCGCACTTGAGGCCCGACGGGCACGCCGGCCCGGGCGGACAGGTCGGGGATCTCGAGCAGAGGGGTACGCATCGCCACCCCGTCGAGCACGCGTGCCGCGTCGCGAAGCGAGTCGATCGTCACGGCGGCGGTCCGGTCTACGGTCTGTGGCATAATATCCTGCTAAATGCGCGTGGGGGCTCGCTTAGGCAAGCCCCTCGCGGCTCATTCGTCGGCAGTGGCGGTGGGCGCCACTTCGTCGCCGCCGACCACACCATCCGCTCCTCCTTCGTCCTCCTTCACCACGCGCGCCACGTCCGACCACGGCGTCGCCGGCGTCGAGGTTCATCACCTTGACGCCCTGCGTGTTGCGCCCGATCACCCGGATCCCGTCCACCGGCAGCCGGATGATGACGCCATGGCGCGGTGATCATCATCAGCTCGTCGTCGGGAATGACTTCCTTGAGCGCGATGATGGAGCCGGTCTTGTCGGTCTTCTTGAGGGTGATGATGCCCTTGCCGCCGCGCTTCTGGACCCGGTAGTCGGTCAGCTCGGACCGCTTGCCGAAGCCCTTTTCGCTCACGACCAGCAGGGTGGCAGTCGCGCCGGACGACGACCATGCCGATGACTTCGTCGCCCTTCTCGAGCTCGATCCCCTTCACGCCGGTCGTGTCCCGGCCCATCTCGCGCACGTCGCTCTGGTGGAAGCGGATGCTCATCCCGTCCATGGTGGCCAGCACGATGTCGCTGTTCTGGTCGCACACCTGGACGTCGATCAGCTTGTCGTCCTTCTCGATGTTGATGGCGCGGATGCCGGTCGTCCGGACGTTGCTGTAGGCCGAGAGCAGGGTCTTCTTCACCGTGCCCTGCCGGGTGGCGAAGATGAGGCACTTGTCGTCGGCGAACTCGCGCACCGGCACCAGCGACGCGACCTGCTCGCCCGGCTTGATGGCGATGCAGTTGACCACCGGCTTGCCGCGGGCCGCCCGGCCGGCCTGCGGGATCTCGTGCACCTTGAGCCAGTAGAGCTGGCCGGTGTCGGTGAAGAACAGCACGTAGTCGTGCGTGCTCGCGATGAACAGGTGCTCGACCCAGTCGTCGGCCTTGAGGTCGGCGCCGTTGAGGCCCCGGCCGCCGCGGCGCTGCCGCTTGTAGGTGGTGATCGGGATCCGCTTGATGTATCCGGTGTGGGAGATGGTGATGACCATGTCCTCTTCGGCGATCAGGTCTTCCACCGTGAACTCGCCCTGGTCGCTCAGGATCTCGGTCCGGCGGTCATCGCCGAACTGGGCCACCACCTCGCTCATCTCCTGCTTGAGGATGGCCATCCGCCGCGGCCGGGAGGCCAGAATGCTCTTGAGCTCCTTGATCGTGGCCCGGACCTCCTTGAGCTCGGCCTCCAGCTTCTCGATCTCGAGGCCGGTGAGCTTGGCCAGCCGCATGTTGAGGATGGCGTCGGTCTGCTTCTCGCTCAGCCCGAACCGCTTGCGGAGCCGGGCGTCGGCCTGGGGCGTGTCCTCGGAGCCGCGGATGATCTTGATGACCTCGTCGATGTGGTCGACCGCGATCTTGAGGCCCTCGAGGATGTGCTCCCGGGCTTCGGCCGCATTGAGGTCGTACTGGGTCCGCCGGATGACGATCTCGTGGCGGTGCTCGATGTAATGCTCGAGCAGCTCCTTCAGGTTCATGATCTTGGGGGCGCCCTTCACGAGCGCCAGCATGATCACGCCGAAGGTGGACTGCATGGCCGTGTGCTTGTAGAGCTGGTTGAGCACCACGTTGGGGATCGCGTCGCGCTTGAGCTCGACGACGACCCGCATGCCCTCCTTGTCGGACTCGTCGTTGACGCCACTGATCCCCTCGACCTTCTTCTCCATCGCCAACTCGGCGATGGCCTTGACCAGGTTCTCCTTGTTGACCTGGTAGGGAATCTCGGTGATCACGATCTGCGACCGGCCGGACGACTCCTTCTCCTCGATCTGCGCCCGGGCGCGCATGAGGACCCGGCCCCGGCCCGTCTCGTAGGCGTCCTTGATGCCCTCCCGGCCGTAGATGTAGGCACCGGTCGGGAAGTCGGGCCCCTTGATGAGTTTCCGCAGGTCCGCGATGGTGGCGTCCGGCGTGTCGATCAGGAGCTCGACGGCCTTGGCCACTTCCCGCAGGTTGTGGGGCGGGATGTTGGTGGCCATGCCCACCGCGATGCCCGAGGAGCCGTTGACCAGCAGGTTGGGCACCCTGGACGGAAGAACCGTTGGCTCCTGGAGCCGATCGTCGAAGTTGGGCTGGAAGTTGACGGTGTTCTTGTCGATGTCCTCCAGCATCGCGACCGCGACGCGGGTGAGCCGGCTCTCGGTGTAGCGGTAGGCCGCCGCCGGATCGCCGTCGACCGAGCCGAAGTTCCCCTGGCCGTCCACCAGCGGATAGCGGAGCGAGAAGTCCTGCACCATGCGGACGAGCGCGTCGTAGACCGACTGGTCTCCGTGCGGGTGGTACTTGCCGAGCACATCGCCCACGACGGTCGCCGACTTCTTGTAGGGGCGGCCGGGGACCAGGCCCAGTTCGTTCATCGCGTAGAGAATCCGGCGGTGCACCGGCTTGAGGCCGTCCCGCACGTCCGGGAGCGCCCGCGAGACGATGACGCTCATCGAGTAGTTGATGAACGACTGCTGCATCTCTTCTTCGATGAGCCGAGGCAGGATGCGTTCGCGCGAGTTGGGTGCGGTCATGTCGGTCGCTGGCTAGGGGAAAATCCTGCGGTTCCGGAGGGAGCGCCGGGACCCCCAAATATATCCCGGAGTGTGGGGCGGACGCAACGGTGGGAGGCCGATGGAAGTCGGCACAGGATAATGAGTTATGGATGCCTGCGCGGACAGTGGCCGGGAGCGGCGCAGCCAAGTCGTGAGTCACCCTGAGCACCGCGAAGGGGCATACCCAAAGGCATGCCCCCTTCGCGGTGCTCAGGGTGACTGGTTCCTGGCGTTTACCCTTCCGCCCTCACTGCCGGCACGGCGCCTCGGGATCCGGTTTCGGCTTGTCCACCACCAGCCGGTGATCCAGATCCGCCACCCGGCCCGCGAGCGTCGCCACGTACCGGACGACGTTGGCGAACTTGTCGTAGTCCAGAAACTCCACCTCGTCGGTGACCTGGTGATAATCGCGGTGACTCCCCGTGCTGAAAAACACGATCGGAATCCCGTAGCGGGCGTAATTCGCGTGGTCGCTGCGGCAGTAGTACTGGTCCGGGTGGTCGTTCGCGTCGAAGGCGTAGTTGAACCCGAACCCGAACTTCCCGTCGGTGTTCACCTGCTCCACCAGCTTGCCCAGCTCGGTCGAGAGCCGACTGGCGCCGAGCACCTCCACGTACCGTGGGCCGCCGTTGGGCACGTCGTTGGGACCGCCGCGGGCGATCATGTCGATGTTGATCTGCGCCACGATCGAGTCGCGCGGCACGGTCGGGTGGTCGGTGAACCAGCGGCTCCCCTGCAGTCCCGACTCCTCGCCGGTGTGCCAGACGAAGATCAGCGACCGCTTGGGCCGTACGCTGCCCCGCGCCACCGATTCGGCAAGCTCCAGGAGCCCCATCGAGCCGGATCCGTCGTCGTCGGCGCCGTTGACGATCGAGTCCGGTCGGGCCGGGCGGAGGCGGCGCAGGCTGTCGAGCATGTCCTTGATGCGTGCGGCCTCGTCCGCCGTGGGCTGCCGTGGCGCATCGTTCGCGCCGCGGGGGCGGATGACCGTGTTGTAGGCGCGAAGGCTGTCGTGATCCACCGGCGCCACGATCCCGATCGCGTCGTTGTGGGCACCGAGGGCCACGTATTCCCCGCGGAGGGCGGGATCGGAGCCTTCGAGCACCGCCACCACGTTCGTGGCGGGGAGATCCCGGCCCACGAAGGCGACGTCGCCCACGACCGTCGGGCCGGTCTCGCCCGGCTTGAGCGCGTCGAGCGGCTTGCCGAAGAGCTTCTGGACCGACGCCGTCGGCACGAACAGCATCCGCGGCTGGGTCACGCCGGGCGGCGCCTGGTCGCCGTTCTTGACCTCGACGCGCGGCGCGCGGAGATAGTCGCCGAACTGGCCGATCAGCGGATCGATCTGGGTGACGGCGATCCCTGCCACCTGTCCGAACGGCCCCTGCGGGCCGAGGTTGGGTGCGCCGATCGATTGGCCATCGCCCGCGCTCCGGAACACGACCAGCTTCCCCTGCAGCGCCTCGCGGCTGGGCCACGCCGCCGAGTCCGCCGGCGCCCCCACGTAGACCAGCTGGGCGCCGTTGATCGGCCGGACCGGCACGGCGAACGTCGGCTGGTAGGGGTAGAAGTCCGAGAACGCGGCCAGCGCGCTCGCGCCGGCGTGGAGCGCGGTCCGGGCGGTGTCGAGGGCGTAGCTGGTGAGCGGCACTCGTTGCAGGAACCCGCCGCTGTCGCCCGCGGGCTTGAGGCCGAGCCGGGCGAGCTCGCCCGCGAGATAGGCGTTGCCCCGCACGTTGCCCACCGTGCCGGCGCGGCGGCCGAGCATCGAGTCATCGGCGAAGATGGCGCTGCGAAGCTTGAGATCGGCCGGCGTGATCGCCGGCACGGTACCGCCGGCGGGCGCCACCGCCTCGGAGGCGTGCCCGCCCCCGCACGCGGCGACGGCGGGCAGAACGACGAGGGCCAGGGTCCAGGAACGCCGCATGTGGGTCCGCCGGGTAGGGGAAGCGTGGACAGCGGCTTTCCACTACCCCGGACGGACCGAAAACGTTTCAGCCGCCGGCCGCCGCCTCGGCACGCGGGCCGGGGCCCGCGCCTGAGCAGCACCGTCTCCGCCCCTGGCCCGAGCATCGGCTCTCCCGCGGGCGCCACCACCTGTCCGATCGGGCGTTCGCCGTCCAGCACCATGTACACCACCATATCCTGCCTGCACAGCTGTACCATTGCCTGCTCCACCTTTCCGGTTCTTGCTGAAGCCGCCGGCCGTCAGGCCGCGTACGACTTGAGATGCCGCTGGCGCGCCAAGGGTTGCGTGCCCGCCGGCCGGTCCCCGAGCAACCCTTTGAGGCACCCCTGTGTCAGAGAGCCGTTCGACCTGGTACCCCTCACGCGCCGGAGCCCGTGGACGACCGTGAACTGATCGGCCGAGTGCTGGCTGGCGACCCCCGTGCCGAGCGTGAGCTGTACGATGCCCACGTCGACCGCGTCTTTCGCCTGTCCTGCCGGATCGCGGGCGACCCGCACCGGGCCCAGGACTACACCCAGGAGACCTTCATCCGTGCGTTCCGGCGGCTGGCCGATTTTCGGGGTGAAAGCGCGCTCTCGACCTGGCTCTGCGCCATCGCGGTCTCGGTCACGCTCAACGGTCTCCGGTCGCAGCGCCGGGCACGGGACCGGGAGGTCGGACTGGACGAGGCCCCGGCGCTTGGGACCCGGACGGTCGAGGCCGATCCCGACCTCAAGGTCCGGATGGCGCGGGCGATCGACGGCCTCCCGGAGGGATACCGCACGGTGTTCGTGATGCACGACGTCGAGGGGTACACGCACGAGGAGATCGCCACGGCGCTGGGCGTACAGCCGGGCACCTCGAAGGCGCAGCTGTTCCGGGCACGCGCCAAGCTCCGCACCGCGCTGGCCGATTTCGCGAGGGACTGACGGACACCATGGACGACTACCTGCACGACGCGCACGACGACGCCCCCGGCGAATTGCCCGACGAGCCGCTCGAGCCCTCGCTCCTGGCGGCGGCCAGGGAATACCACCGCCCGCCGGAGCTCCCGCGCGAGGCGATCTGGCGAGCCATCCAGGCGGAGCGGCGGGTGGCGCGCGCCACCCGGCCGGCCCCACGCCGGTGGATACCGTGGGCCGCGGCCGCCGCGGCGCTGCTCGCGCTGGGCGTCGGCATCGGACGGCTCTCCCTACAGACGGACCCGGGTACACCGGTGGCCAACTGGGGCCCCTCGGCCCCGGCGCCGCGGGTGAGCGCAGCCGCGTACCGGCTCACCACGCTCGAGCATCTCGGCCAATCGGAGGCGTTCCTGACGCTCTTCCGCTCCTCGGCCAGGACCGGCGGACAGGAGCGGCTGGCCTCGGCGACCGCGCGCCAGCTGCTGGCAACCAACCGGCTCCTGCTCGACTCCCCGGCGGCGATGGACAGGAAGACGCGGGTGCTGCTGGAGGATCTCGAGCTGGTGCTGGCGGAGATCGCCCAGCTCGCGGCCGACGCGCAGCCGGATGACCGCGCCCTGATTCGCGAAGGCATGGACCGCGGCGGAGTGCTCTCCCGTCTCCGGACGGAGGTGCCCGCCGGATCGACCCCTACTCGAGGTGACCTGTGATGGATCGGATGTGGCTGGGTTTGGCGCTGGGCGGAATGATGGCGCTCGGCAACAGCGGGAAGCTCGCGACGGCCATCCGGCAGGAGGCGACGCCCCGCACCGCGCAGGACTTCGCCGGCCCGGCCGAGTCGCTTCCCCGGGCTGCCTGGCTCCAGGGCGACCCCGCGGACTCGGTGTACCGCGCCGCGCGGGCGGCGCTCGACCGCCGCGACTACCGGCAGGCCGCCGAGCTGTTTGCGCAGGTGCCGGCCCGGTTCCCTCGCTCGGGCTATGCCGCCGACGCGTACTACTGGCGCGCCTTCTCGCTCTACCGGGTAGGCGGCACGCCCCAGCTGCGCGAGGCGCTGGCCGCGCTCGACATGCAGCGCGATCGCTTTCCCAAGGCTGCCACCAAGGGCGATGCCAAGGCACTGGCGAGCCGGATCCAGGGGGAGCTCGCCCGACAGGGCGATCCCGCGGCGGCGGCGATCGTGGCCGAGGCGGCGGCGAACGCCGGCCGGCCGCCGGTCCCGCCGACGGCCCCAGTGCGGCCGCTGCCGGCGGGACACCCCGTGCCACCCACTCCTCCGACCCCTCCCACGCCTCCGAGTGGCGACGACCGCCGCTGCGCCGATGACGACGACGACACCAAGGTGGCCGCGCTCAACGCGCTGCAGCAGATGGACGACGAGCGCGCGCGGCCGATCATCCGGCGCGTCCTCGCCCGCCGCGATCCGGGCTCGGTCTGCCTGCGGCGGAAGGCGGTCTTTCTCATCGCGCAGGAGAGCGCCCCGGGCAACGAGGACATCCTGCTCGAGACCGCGCGCAGCGACCCCGACCACGAGGTGCGGGAGCAGGCGGTCTTCTGGCTGTCACAGGTGGGAACCGATCGGGCGGTCACGGCGCTCGACTCGATCCTCCGCACCTCGAAGGACCAGGCGCTTCAGGAGAAGGCGGTGTTCGCGCTCTCGCAGCACGGCAGTGCCCGGGCCAACCAGGCGCTCCGCGCCTACGCCGAGCGGCCCGATCTGCCGGTCGACCTGCGCGAGAAGACCATCTTCTGGATCGGCCAGAGCGGCGGGGCGGAGAACGAGGCGTTCCTGCGTGAGCTCTACGGCCGCCTCAAGGAGGAGTCGCTGCGGGAGAAGGTGTTGTTCTCGGTCTCGCAGGCCGGCGGCCAGGAGAACGCGCGCTGGCTGCTTGGGATCGCGAAGGACGGCCGGCAACCGCTCGAGCTCCGTAAGCGGGCGCTCTTCTGGGCGGGGCAGAGCGATGCGTCGATGACCGACCTGACGGCGCTGTACGCCGCGACGCCCGACCGCGAGATGCGCGAGCAGCTGATCTTCGTCTACTCCCAGCGGGACGAGCCGGCCGCGGTGGACAAGCTGCTCGACATCGCGAAGCGCGAGCCCGACGTCGAGCTCCGCAAGAAGGCGCTGTTCTGGCTCGGCCAGAGCGACGATCCCCGCGCCGCCAAGGCGCTGCAAGACGTCATCGAGCAACCCTGAGCCGGGAGAGGCCACGATGCATGCACCGCTGGCGACAGCGCTCACGCTCTTGCTCCTGCCCGCGGCGGCCGGCGCACAGACGCTGGCGCAGCGCGCCGAGACCCTCGGCGACGGCACGCTCCGGCTCAGCTTCGCCGCGCGGGCCGGGGTCTGCGGCAACGGCGGGCACAACATCACCATCGGCACCCACGACGAGGGCGACGAGTGGGAGAGCGACTGCACGCCCGGCCCCGTGCGGGTATCGCTCCAGGTGCGCGGCGGCCGGGTGGCCGGCGCCCATACCTACGTCGGCGGTCGGTGGCGGCTGCCCGCCGGGAAGACGACCGATCTCGGCCAGCTGCCGGCGCGGCAGGCGGCGGCCGATCTGCTGGCGCTCGTCGAGCAGCACCGGGCGGACGCCGACGAGCTGGTCACTGCCGCCACGCTCGCCGACAGCGCGGTGGTGTGGCCGGCGCTGCTCCGGATCGCGCGCCGCACCGAGCTGCCGCTCGAGACCCGGCGCCAGGCGGTCTTCTGGCTGGGCCAGGCGGCCGGCGAGGCGGCGACGCGTGGGCTCGATTCGCTGGTGACGGACACCGGCGGGGAGCTCGAAGTGCGGAAGCAGGCCGTGTTCGCGCTGTCGCAGCGGCCGGCGGATGAAGGCGTGCCGGCGCTGATCCGGATCGCGCGCTCCAATCCGCACGCCGAGCTGCGCAAGACCGCGCTCTTCTGGCTGGGGCAGAGCGAGGATCCGCGGGCGATCAGCTTGTTCGAGGAGATCTTGCGCTAGCCACGTCGTCCCGATTTGCTCCGGTCGACTGCTCGCGGCCGCTTCGCAGCCTCCCCATTACATTCCCCGCATGCCGGCCCGCCCCCACGCCCTCCTCGGCGCGGCGCTTCTGCTCGCCGCGTGCCGGGGGAAACAGCCGCCGGCGCCGGTCGTGACCCTCGTCCCGCCGGCGGACACGGTCCCGACGACGCTCTCGGAGATCGCCTCGGGCGCCTGGCTCGGCGGCGACCGCTGGGCGCTCCTGGCGCCGGCCGACGAGCAGGTCGCCATCGCAGACCTCGGGACCCGCGCCGTGACGCCGCTCGACACGGACCGGGGCAAGCGGCTGCGCAATCCTTCGACGCTCTTCCGCGCCGGCGACACGCTGTACCTGGGCGACTGGGGACTGCGCCAGACTTCGCGCTGGACGCTCGACGGCCATTTTGCAGGGGCGATCCCCGCACCGAACGCGCTGCGCGGCACGCTGCCGCGGGACCGGGACGGCGCCGGCCGGTACTATCTCGAGCTGCGCCCGCAGCCGGGGCCCGACGGGCAGGGCAACCGCGACTCGGCCGTGGTGGTGCGGGCGTCGGCCGCGCTCGACCGGGCGGACACGCTGGCCCGACTCGCGCCGCTCGACATCGCGGAGGTGATGGGCGATGCCGGCCGCCGGTTCGAGCGGCGGGTGTTCAGCGGGACCGACCAGTGGGGTGTGCGGCCGGACGGATCGCTGTGGGTGGCGCGGGTGTACGAGAACCGGGTCGACTGGCGCGACCCGTCCGGCAAATGGACCCGGGGTCGGCCGCTGCCGGACCGGGTACTCGAGGTGACCCGGTACGACCGCGAGCTCTTCCTGCGCCGGTTTCCGCCCGAGCTCCGCACCACGGCCGAGCAGCTCCCGTTCGCGCCGGTGAAGCCGCCGTTCGAGGCCGGGCTTGCCGGTCCCGGCGACGAAGTCTGGCTGGAGAAGAGCCGGGCGCCGATCGATTCCAGCCGCCGCTATCACGTGGTCGACCGGCAGGGCCGGCTGCGCGAGGAGATCCGCGTGCCGGGGCGGGGGCGCATCATTGCCGTGGCGCCAGGCGCCGTGCTGGTGGCGGAGCCGGCGAAGGGTGGGGCCCGCCTGCTCCGGTTCGCCCTGCCCGCCCCGGCCGCAGGCCCCCGATGATTCCGTTCGCGTCCATTTCGCCGCTTTCCGGAGGAGTTGCCGCATGAAGTTGGCCGCATCGCTCTGCACGTTCGTCCTGCTGGTCGCCGGCTGCACCCCGGCGGAAAGCCAGGGCGGCCTCACGCTCGAGAAGAAGCTGCCGGTCACGTTCGGGCAGTTGAGCAACGTCGTCGAGCTGGCGGACGGCCGCGTGGCCTTCGCGGACACCAAGGCGAAGCTGTTTCTGGCTGCCGACCTCAACAGCGGAAAGGTCGACACACTGGGTACGCGAGTGGATTCGCTGGTCAAGGATCCGCCGCCAGAGCACTACAAGTTCCCGGGATGGGTGGCGCGCCTGGGGGGCGACACGGTGGCCCTGGTCGACTTCAGCGCGCTGCGCACGACGCTCTGGAGCCCGGACGGCAAACCGCTCGGCGTGCTGCCGATCGCGCCGGTGGGCGGCACGGCGCCGGTGCTGGTCTACGACACGGTCGGGCACGGGTACAAGGTGGACTACCGCTCGATCATCGGCGGGGCCGAGCCGGGCACGCCCGCGCGGCCGGACAGCGTGCCGGTGCTCCGCATCGAGATCAAGACCGGGAAAACCGACACGGTGGCGAACCTGGCGTCGCCCGAGTACGGCGAGGCGATGTTCGGCGCGCAGTCGCAGCAGGCCGCGAAGGTGTTCGCGCCGAACGACTTCTTCGGTGTGCTGCCGAACGGCACCGCCTGGCTCGCGCGGGGCCACGAGAACCGGGTCGACTGGCGCGATCCCTCCGGGACATGGACGCGGGGGAAGTCGCACGAGTACGCCAAGAGCGCCGTCACCCAGGCCGACCGTGACCGGGTGCTGGCCCAGATCCGCGAGCAGGGCAAGCATTTCGGCATGCCCCAGGAGCTGGATATCCGCTACCCGTTCGCCGAGACCAAACCGCCGTTCGACTTCGCCCTCGGCCGGCCGAACGGCGAAGTCTGGCTGGAGCGGCCGCGCGCGCAGGAGGACGAGGCGCTGATCTACGACGTGTTCGACCGCAAGGGAAGCTGGCAGCGGTCGGTGGACTTTCCGAAGGGCGCGACGCTCGCCGGGTTCGGGACGAAGGGGGCGGTGTACGGATCGATCAAGGGGGCGGACGGGACGCGGACGGTGGGGCGGTTCACGCTCAAGTAGTGGCATCCAACAGTCGTCACCCTGAGCGAAGCGAAGGGAGCAGGCTTCGGGTCATGCCCCTTCGCTCCGCTCAGGGTGACGATCCAAAGAACCTTCAGTCCAGCATCGGCGGCTCGTCCCCCGGCGGGGTGTTCGGCCCCTGGCGGTCGGTCCGCCGGCGGTCCCGTCGGCGGCCTTCCTCGTACCAGCGGCGCGTGATCTCACCGGCGAGATCGCGGTTGCCAAGACCGAACGCGAGCCCCACCGCCAGCGCCACGGCGCCGAGCGTGAGGGTGAACGCTGCGGTGACGATCTCTTCCGCCACGCCCACCTGTTGCAGCGCCATGAAGATCGCGATCACGACGACGGCGCCCTTCGCTATCTTGGCGACGGTGGGCACGCCTGAGACGTTCCCGGCCGACGCCAGGATCACGCCGCGGACGAACTCGCCCAGGATCATGCCGAGGATCACGATGACGATCCCGGCGATGAGCGTCGGGATGAAGGCGAGCATCGTCCCGAACATCTGATTGATGCTCTCGAGCCCGAGCGCCGTGCTGGCGAGCAGGATCACCACCAGCATCACGAGCCAGAAGATCAGCTTGGCCAGCGCCCGCACCGGATCCAGCCGGGAGCCCGTGCGCCCCACGACCTCGTCGAGCCCCCCCGCGGCGGCCATGCGGTTGAAGTCGAGCCGCTTGAGGGTGTCGTCGGCCCAGCGCTGCACCTGGCGGGCGAGGAAGTAGCCGGTCAGCAGGATCACGGCCGCACCGACGAGCGCCGGCACCACCGATCCGATCTGCTCCCCGCCGGTTCGCAGTCGCTCCCACAGTTCGTTCACGTCGTCACCTCGATCACGAGTTTGCCGGTCTGCTCACCGCGCTCCAGCCGCGCCATGGCCGCGGGCCACTCGGCGAGCGGCACCACCCGATCGACCACGGGCCAGAGGCGGCCCTCGTGCGCCAGGGCCACCACCGCGGCGTACTCTCGGCGGCTGCCGAGCGTGGAGCCCAGGATGCTCCACTGATGCCAGAACAGGCGCCGGAGGTCGAGCCCGATCATCGGCCCGGTAGTCGCGCCGCAGATCACCAGTCGCCCGCCGCGCCGGAGCGCGCGAAGCGAGTCCTGCCAGCGCGCCTCCCCGATGCTGTCGACGACCACGTCGGCGCCGCGCCCGTCGGTCAGTCGGCGGACTTCCGCCACGACGTCCACCGCGGCGTGGTTAATCCCGGCATCGGCGCCAGAGCGCCGAGCGGCCTCGAGCTTGGCGTCGGCGGAGCTGGTCACGATGGTCCGGGCCCCGAGGTACCGGGCGACCTGAAGCGCCGCCATCGCCACACCGCCGCCGATCCCCCAGATGAGCACGGTCTCACCTGCCCGGAGTGCCGCCCGGGTCGTAAGCATCCGCCATGCGGTGAGGGTGGCCAGCGAGAACGCCGCCGCCTGGTCCCATGGCATTTCCGGCGGGACCGGCGCCAGGTTCTCGGCGGGCACGACCACAAACTCGGCGGCGGTGCCGGGGCGGTGCTCGCCGACGACACGAAGGGCGTGGCAGAGCGATTCCTCGCCGTCCCGGCAGGCGGCGCACGCGCCACAACAGATGCCGGGGTTGATCATGACCCGCTGGCCCGGCCGGACGCTGGTCACGGCGGGCCCGACCGCGTCGACCACCCCTGCGCCGTCTGATCCCACAATGTGCGGAAAGGCGTACCGCACGCCCGGCAGGCCCTGGGCAACGAAGAGGTCGAGACGATTGAGCGCGGCGGCGTGGATGCGGACCCGCACGTCACCCGGCGCCTCGAGCTCGGGGCGCGGGAGCTCGCGCAGGGCCAGATGCTCGATGCCGCCGACGCCGTCGAGCGCGAGGGCCTTCACCGGCGGGAGGCGCTCAGAACGTGGGGCTCAGCACCTGCTCGCCCGGATGCAGCGGGACGAGCAGCGGGGTGCCGCCCGCGCCGAGCGACTGGATGCGCAGCGTCAGATGCGACTTCCCCTTCCCCGCCTCGGCGAGCTTTCCAGCCACGTAGGCCACGCGCTCGCCGTCGCGCGAGACGTCCAGCGCGACCACCCGCTGGTCGATCTCGAGCACGGGGAGCGGCGTCCTGGCCCCCTGGGACAGGCGCATCACCCGCGCCTTGCTGCCCTTCTCGAGGACGTAGATCAGATCGCCGCTCGGCAGGAAGCGCGGGCTGTTCTCGCGGTCGCCGCTCTTGGTGAGGCGCCGCGCAACGCCGCCGTCGATCCCGACCTCCCAGACATCGGGATTGCCGTCGCGGGTGGAGATGAACGCGACCCGCCGGCCGTCCGGCGACACGTCCGGGTTGCGATTGCCGCCGGCGGAGGTGGCAATCGGACGGGGATCGCCGCCGTCGGCCCGGATGCTCATCACCTGGGGCGTGCCGGTGCGAGGTGTGGCAGTGTACAGGATGCGCGATCCGTCCGGGGTCCAGACCGGGTCGCCCTCGTTCCCGGCGTCCACCGTGATCCGGCGCGGGTCGCGTCCGTCGGCGTCCATGACGTAGAGGTCATAGCTGCCGTCGCGGCTCGAGCTGAACGCGATCCGCGTCCGATCGGGCGAGCGCACCGCCTGCACGTTCACGCTGGCGTCGACCAGCACCGGCAGCAGCGTGTCGGGACTGTCGGGCCGCACCTGGTAGATCCCGAAGGCGCCGCTCCGGTTCGAGGCGACGAGCAGGTCGGCGGTGACGAAGACGTTGGCGCTGGCCGGCTTGCCGCCGGGAAGCGTGGCGGTCACGACCGCGCGGCCGGGGCTGATCGCCCGCACCTTGCCGTCGCTCACCGCCGCGACATCCGGCCGGTCGATGCTCCACTCGACGCCGGTGGCGGGTGCGATGACCTTGCCCGCCTCGTCGAGCAGGTTGGCCGCGAGCGTCACCCGCTCGCCCAGGCCGAGTCCGACGCGGGACCGGTCGATCCCGAGAACGCCCGCGATGACGTGGAGCCGCCAGACGACCGGCTCGAAGCCGCGGAGGCGCGCCGTGAGAGTGGTGGCCCCAGTGTCCCGGGCGGCCAGCGTGCCGGTGGCGCGGTCGAAGGTCGCCTTCGCCGTGTCGCCCAGCTCCCAGGTGATGCGCGCTTCGGGAATGGGGGTGGAATCCGCCGCCTGGGCCACGGCAGTGAATTGCCGCGTGGCCCGAACCGGCACCTGCAGCGCCTCCGCCGGCGGCTTGGGCGTGACGACCAGCACCTGGGCCAGGCGGTGCACGGTCAGGCCGGCCCGCCGTTCCTGCCCGAAGCCGGTCAGCACAATCTCGGTCCGGCCCGGCTGGCGCGCCTGCACGATACCGTCGGGCGCCACGGTGGCCACGGCGCTATCGGCCGAGAGCCATTGGAGGCCGCTGGTGATCTCACGATTGCCCTGCGAGGGAACGCGCACGTGCAGCGTCTCGGCCTCCTCGGGGCCGAGGACCCCGCCGGCTCCCTCCAGCACCAAGTCCGCCTGCTCGACCTCCACCGGAACGGTGGCCATGAGTCCGGCCCCGCCGTTCGCCTGCACGATGCTCTTGCCCGGAGCGACCGCGACCACGAGGCCGGTGCTGTCGACGGTTGCGACCTCGGGCTTGAGCGACTTCCACACCACCCGCGTGAGCGGGAGCGGCGTACCGTCCTCGCGGAGCGCGTGCGGGGTGATGAGAACGCTTTCACCCGGCAGCAGGACCGCGGTGGTGGGATCGAGCGCCAACGCCACGCCGCCACCGGGCGAAGTGCCGCCGGTGACCAGCACCGCGAGCGACGCGCGCTTGCCCTGCAGCCGAGCTTCGACCTTGGCGAGTCCGGGAGCGACGCCCAGCACGCTCCCGCTCTTCGAGACGCGCACGATCGCGGTGTCCGAGCTCCAGAACACGAACTTCGCGGACGAGATGATGTTGCCCTGGCGGTCGTACGCCGAGGCGAAGACGGGCTGCTTCTGCCCGACGCCGAGAGTCATCGTCTCGGGTGTGACCTGGACTTCGATGGCGCCCTGGGCGGCGAGTGGGTCCGAGACGGCCGGCGCTGCGAGCCACGCGATGATCGCGAGGCCGCGAGCGGCCCATGCCGGACGCCGGCGTGCGGGGCGGTCCGCTTCAGGTCGGAGAGGAGTCACCGGCGATTGTGTCCACAAAGAGATGAGGGAAGACGCCCGGGAAGTATAGCGCACGCCGCGCGCGGTCGCATGAGGCCCGGACGCCGGGTGTTTGCAGGTGCCCGACGCCATGAGGCCTATACTATTGCTTGATAACAGCTTACGAACAACCATCGCGGCAACTTTGCCGCCTCGGAGCCCGGCCGGCCGATTCCCCCGCGTCGCCGACCGTGCGGCGGGCGGCCCGCGTTGCTGTACGCCTTGCAGAAGCCTCGAAGATGTGCAAGTTATATCTGAACTACCCCTGCACAGGCGCGCGGGCGCGCCTCACCGCCGGCGGGTTGCGCCGTACCACCGATCGGAGGAAGCGAAGATGGCCGAGCTTCATTATATGGAGATGGGCTGGTCCGGATCCGGATGGATGGATCCGCTTCCGACCGAGTACCCGCCTGCCCCCGCTCCCACCCCCACCCCGCCTGAGCCAGCCACGCCGGCTCCCGCAGCCGCCCGGCCGAGCGCGCCGGCTGCCGCGCGTCCCGCCGCGAAACCGGCGAAGAAGGCCGCCAAGCCCGCCAGGCCGGCGGCCAAGAAGGCGGGGAAGAAGACGGCCAAGAAGAGCGCCAAGAAGGCGGCGAAGAAGAGCGTCCGGAAGGCCGCCAAGAAGAGCGCGAAGAAGACCGCCCGGCGCCCGGCGAAGAAGGCCGCCCGGAAAGCGACGAAGTCCCCCAAGAAGAAGCCGGCGAAGAAGTCGGCGAAGAAGTCGTCCAGGAAGCCGGCACGCAAGGCCGCCAGGAAGCCCAAGCGCGGCCGCCGCTAACGAGCCGCAGCCCGGCCTTTGACCGGGGAGTCGGTGCGCGCCAGGGCCGCGGCGCAATTGATCAGCGCGATGTGGGTGAACGCCTGCGGAAAGTTGCCGAGGAACTCGCCGCTGAGCGGATCGATTTCCTCGGAATAGAGCCCGACGTGGTTGGCGTGGCGCAGCATCCGGCGGAAGACCCGCTCGGCGCGCTCGCGCTCGCCAATCATGGTCAGGGCCTGGGCCAGCCAGAAGGTGCAGATCGAGAACGCCCCCTCCACTCCCCCCAGCCCGTCCGGGTGCTTGTAGCGGAATACCAGCTCGCCGTCGACGCTGGTGAGCTCGCGCGCGATCGCGCGCACGGTCCCGTGCACTCGTGGATGATTCCAGGGGAAGAACCGCACCATCGGAATCGCGAGCGTCGCCGCGTCGAGTGCTTCGTCATCATAGGCCTGGGTGAAGGCCTGGTGCTGCTCGCTCCATCCCCGCTCCATGATCTCCGCGTGCAGGGGGTCCCATCTCGCCCCGGGCCTCCCAGATGCTGGAGTCGGGGAGCTGCCAGTTCTTGCTGACCCAGTCGTCATCGCCCAATGATACCGAGAGCGACCGAGGATCTTGCATGAGCCCCGTCACTCACTCACCTTCCAGCACCTCTTCCTCCGGTGATGTCCCTAATCCGCATTCCCGCGTACGTCGGCGTGGCCCTGATGCTGTCGCTCGGCCCGCTCACGGCCTGCCACCGCTCGCTGCCCGACGGCGTGGCCCTGGTCGGCGCCACCCTGTTCGACGGGAGCGGCGGACCGGTGCTGCCCAACTCGGTCGTGGTCGTCCGCCGGGGCCGCATCGAATCGGTGGGGACGCGGGCGGGGTTCACGCTGCCAGCGAAGACCCGTGAGGTGGACGTCTCCGGGCGCTGGATCATTCCCGGGCTCATCGACGTGCACGCGCACGTCGAGCCGTGGGCCCTGCCGCGGTATCTCGCCTGGGGCGTCACGACGGTGCGGGACCTACACGGCGTCACGACGGTGCGGGACCTGCACGAGGCGCTCGACTCGGTGCTCCGCCTCCGGGACCGGGTCAATCTCGGCGCCGTCGCCGGGCCGCGGATCTACAGTGCCGGGGTGATGATCGACGGCCTCCCCACGACCTATCCTGACGCAATCGGCGCCAACAGCCCGCGCGACGCACGGAAGGCGGTGGACCGCCTGGTCAACGCCGGCGTGGACCTGATCAAGATCTACACCCGGGTGGACCCGACGTTGCTCCGCGCCACCCTCGACGAAGCCCGCACCTTCAATCTCCGCGTGGCCGCGCATCTCGGCATGACGGACGCGGTGACCGCGGCAAAGGAGGGGATCGGCTCGATCGAGCACCTGAGCGGCGTGCCCGAAGCTTCGATGGCCGACGCCTCCTCGCTCTACGCGGCGCACTACCGCGGCTTCTTTCCGGGCTGGACCGCCTTCGAGCGGAGCTGGGCCAGCCTCGACTCGGCGGCGCTTGGCCGGGTCGCGAAGGAGTTGGCCGATCGCAAGGTGACTCTGGTCCCGACGCTCGTGCTCCACGAGACGTTCAGCCGGCTCGACGAGCCGGCGGTCCTGTCCGACACGATGCTCCGCGCGGTCCCGGAGCTGGCGCAGGCGCGCTGGAACGTCTCCGACATGGTCCACCGGGCCGGATGGACCGAGCAGGACTATCTCGCCTTCCGGGCGGGCCGCCCGAAACAGGACCTGTTCCTGCGCCTCTTCGCCGCCGCGGGCGGGCGGATCGCCACCGGCACCGACGCCTCGAATCAGCTGCTGATCCCGGGCTACAGCGAGCACCGCGAGCTCGAGCTGCTGGTGGGGGCGGGCTTCTCACCGAGGGATGCCCTGCTGGCGGCGACCCGGAACGGCGCGCTGCTCCTCGGGGTGGACTCGCTCGGCATCCTGGCCCCCGGCAAGGTGGCCGACCTCGTCATCCTCACCCGTGACCCGCTCGGCGACATCCGCCATACGCTCTCGATCGACCGCGTCATGACCCGCGGCTCTCTCCTTTCCGCCGACTCGCTCCGAAAGGCCTGGTAGGCGCGTGGCGTTCGGCCGCATCCTCCTGGCCTGGGCCGTGGTCGGGGCATGGCTGGCGGCCTGGGCCCTCGGCGAGCGCCGAGTGACCGGTGCAGGCCACCCGTCCGCGGCTGAGCTGGCCCCCCTGGCGGGCGAGGCGCTGCTGCTGGCCCTGTTCGCAGCGCTGTGGTTCGGAAGCCTGGGATCGGGTGCCTGGTGGCTCGTCTTCCTGCTTCTCGGCGCGCTCATGGCCTGGCCGGTGCGCGCGCTGGCCGGGGCGGCACGCGTCGCCCGCATCGTCGTGGCCGGAGGCCTGTTGGCCTGGGTGCTCCGGGCATGAGCCCGACCGCGCTGGAGCGGCTCACGCTCTACTTCGGCGTGGTGCGCACCCGCCAGGGGATTCTCGCGCGGGCGGCGCTGGGCGCGCCCGGCGCCGGAGACGCGGCCCTCGCCCATGACCTGGCCGGCAAGCTGTCCGCCGAGCTCAGGCCGGACGGCACCATCGTGGGTGGCGCGGTGCCGACGATCTGGCGCGCCCACGAGCTGCTCGATCTCGGCCTGGGCGCCGCCGATCCCGCGGTCGTGGCGTTACTCGCGTGGCTGATGGGGCGTCAGAGCCTGCCCGGTGCCTACGGCGAAGGCTGCGACAAGGCGCGCCATGCCCAGCGGATCTGCGGGCACTGGGCGCGCGGCTTCTTCTCGCCGGCGCCGCCGGAGGTTCGGGTAGCGCCGATCACCCTGCCGAACGGCAAGGCATTCCGCGTAGAGTCGTCGGCCCGATTCGCCATCAGCTGCGTGGGACTCCGGGCGGCTCTCCGGGCGGGCCTCGCTGATCGTCCCGGCCCCGCGCTGCACCTTGAGAGTCTCCGCCTGCTGGCGGAGCAATGGACCAGCTGGAACGGGCTCTTCGTGCCGGATGTGATCGTCGCGGGCCTGCATGCCCTCGCCCTGGGCGGGCCCGAGACGCGGGCGAGCGTCGAGCGCCTCGTCGGGATGATCGTGGCGCACCAGGCGCCCGACGGCCTCTGGCCGAGCGCGGACCCATTCGCCACGATCGCGGCGCTCCAGGCCACCGGGCTCGAGGCGGCCCGCACGGCCGTCGCCCGGGCGCTCCCCGCGCTGGCCGAGCGCCAGCGGGCGGACGGCACTTTCGGCGCGACGGCCCAGCAGGAGCGCGCCCTGATCGCGCTGCGCGCGTTCCGGTGGGCCGACCCCGAGATCTGAGGCCGTGTCCCCCACCTCGAGCCCGGTATAACTTCCGGCATGACGCACGCCTCCAGTCCCCCCTCCCCCAAGGTTCGACTCACGGCGCTCTCTCACGGCGCCGGATGTGCCTGCAAGCTGGGCTCGGTCGATCTGGCCGAGGTGCTCCGGCACCTGCCGAGCGTGGCGGACCCGCGCGTGCTGGTGGATGCCGGGACCCGCGACGACGCGGCGGTCTTCAAGCTGAGCGATGACCGCGCGCTGGTGGCCACCACCGACTTCTTCACCCCGATCGTCGACAACCCCCGCGCGTGGGGCGCGATCGCGGCCGCAAACGCGCTGAGCGACGTCTACGCCATGGGCGGCACGCCCCTCTTCGCGCTCAACCTGGTGGGGTGGCCGCGGGAAAAACTCCCGTTCGAGGTGCTGGGCGAAGTGCTCGCCGGCGCGGCGGAGGTCACCGAGCGCGCGCACTGCCTCATGCTGGGCGGACACTCGATCGACGTGCTCGAGCCGCTCTTCGGGCTGGTGGTGATCGGCGAGGTCCACCCCGACCGCGCGCTGACCAACGCGGGCGCCTGCGCGGGCGACGTGCTGATCCTCACCAAGCCGCTCGGCACCGGCATCCTGGCGACGGCCCTCAAGCGCGACGCCCTGATCGAGGCGGGCATGGCCGAAGCGGTGCGCTCGATGACCACGCTCAACGAGGGCGCCGCCCGGGCCGCGCTGGCCGTGGGCGTCAGCGCGGCAACCGATGTGACCGGATTCGGCCTGCTCGGTCACCTGGGCAACATTCTCGCGGCGAGCAAGGTCGGCGCCGAAATCGCCTTCGAGTCGCTGCCGATCCTGCCGCACGCCTTGAGCCTGGCCAACCGCGGCATCGTGCCCGGCGGCACCCAGCGGAACCTGCAGGCTGCCGGCCAGGTCGAGTGGGCGGACGACGTCACGCCCACCGAGCGAATCCTCTGCGTCGATGCGCAGACCTCGGGCGGCCTGCTGCTCGCCGTGCCGCCGGAGAACGAAGCGGCGCTGCTGGCCGCCCTGCGCGAGGCGGAGACGCCGGCGGCAGCGGTGATCGGCCGGCTGACGGACGGTCCGACCGGGCACATCCGGGTGACACGGACGCTGGCGTGACCGTCCGCTGGACCGCCGACCGGATGGATCAGCTCGAGCACGCCGCCCGCGAGGGGCTTCGGGTGGCGCTCTCGCGCCGCGGCACCGAGTACATCGTGGTGGCGCTGCGGGTCACCTCGGCCGACCGTCACGAGGTGCTGATCGGCCGGCTGCCGATGACCGGCGAGGACCTGACCTTCCGCCTCGACCAGATCGACAGCTTCCAGGTGATCGGGTGAGCAGCGCCGCGATCCTGCACCTCGACGAGAGCTGCCTCGGCAACGGGCGCGAGGGCCAGAATCCGGGCGGCGGGGGCGGACTCATCGAGGCGCGGAGCGGCATCGGCAGCATTCACCGGCGGGATTTCTACATCAGCGCGCCGGCCACGACCAACAACCGGATGGCGCTCGCCAGCGCCATCGCGGCGCTGCAGCTCCTGGCCAAGAAGGGCGCCCGGCTCCCGGTGCTGATCGTGTCCGACTCGCAGTACCTCGTGAAGGGCATGCGCGAGTGGGTACCGGGCTGGGTGGGGCGCGGATGGAGGCGAAAAGAGGGCCCGATCGAGAATCTCGAGCTCTGGAAGGCGCTGCTCGCGAGCTCCCGGCTGCACGACGTACAGTGGACCTGGGTCCGCGGACACAAGGGGCACGCGAAGAACGAGTACGCCAACGACCTCGCGGTGCTCGCGGCCAGGGAGCAGCGGACGTCGGAGGGCATCGTGGAGTCGGGATTCGACGAGTGGCTGAAGACCAAGCGGGCGAAGGGGCTCTACCTGGCGTATGACCCCGACGCCGCGTTCGCCGAGCTCGAGGAGCGACTGCTGTCGGACGACGACCCGTTCGCGCTGAGCGAGGGCCAATAGCGGCCGTGCGAACCTGTTTCGTGCAGAGGTCACCGTGACCGAGCTCGAGCGCTTCTTCCGGCGGCTCGTCGCCAACCTGGCAGGGAGCGATCCGGCGCGCCTGCACCGGCCGATCCCGCTCGAGGACATCCTCGAGTCGATCGTGCCCTACCGGTCCAACCGCCGCGCCCTGCTGCTCGAGAGCAGCGAGGACTACGAGCTGGTCGTGCTCCGGTTCTGTGCCGGCGAGGGCGGGCTGGTCCGCACGGAGCCCGAGGACGTGCGCGTCCAGTTCGCCGAAGAAGCGGCGAGCACCAACCCCGATCTGCACGTGCTGCACAAGTTCGAGCACGTGCTCCTCTCGATCCGCTCCGAGCCGCTGGCCCGCGCCCTCGGCGCGGAGCCCGACCCCGACCTGCCGTACGCGCCGCCGCTCGCCAGCGCGCCGCTGGCCGGGCTCGACCTGCCGGCGCTCGACCCGCTCAACGATCTCGATCCGATCGAGCCGGACGCGTCCGAGGCGCCCGACGAGCCGGAAGCGGCCGACCCGCCGCACTGCCTCTACTGTGGCGACGTGCTGCCCGCCGACCGGCCGGTCAGGTTCTGCCCGAGCTGCGGGCAGCGGCAGGCGCCGTCCGAGTGCCCCCGGTGCCATAGCGACGTCGAGCCCGGATGGCGCCACTGCGTGAGCTGCGGAGCCGCGTTGGCCGAGGACTAGCTCAGGTTCGGCGCCTCCGGTGCCGATACTCCGCTTCGGTGAGGTGCACCCATGCCCTGGACCACCGTTCGCCCGCACGACGTCGTCGCGGTCATCATGGGGGGCGGTGCCGGAAGCCGTCTCTTCCCGCTGACGAAGGACCGCGCCAAGCCCGCGGTGCCGCTCGCCGGCAAGTACCGCCTGGTCGACATCCCCATCAGCAACTGCCTCAACTCCGAGCTCCGGCGGATCTTCCTCCTCACCCAGTTCAACAGCGGGTCGCTGCACCGCCATATCCAGGAGAGCTACCGGTTCGACAATTTCTCGCCCGGATTCGTCGAGATCCTGGCCGCGGAGCAGCGCCCGAACAGCACCGACTGGTACCAGGGCACCGCCGATGCCGTGCGCCAGAACCTGCTGCACATGGAGTCGTACGGCCACCGTCTCGTGCTCATCCTCTCAGGCGACCAGCTCTACCGGATGAACTACTGCGCCGTGATCGAGCAGCACGTGGCGAGCGGGGCCGAGGTGACGGTGGCGACGACCCCCGTGCACGCGGACATCGCGGGCGCATTCGGCATCATGGAGGTGGAGGAGGGCGGCCGCATCACCCGCTTCGTCGAGAAGCCGACCGACCCGGCGGTGCAGGCGACGCTGCGCGGCTATCCGGACCAGCTGCCGGCCTCGATGGGCATCTACGTCTTCGACCGCGAGGTGCTGGCCGTGGCGCTCGCCGGCAGCGAGGTGGACTTCGGCAAGCACATCATCCCGCGGCTGATCGAGACCCGGCGGGTCCACGCCTTCCGGCATGACGGCTACTGGGAGGACATCGGCACCATCGGCGCCTTCTACGAGGCCAACCTGGACCTCTGCGAGCCGCTGCCCAAGTTCAACTTCTACGACGCCGGCGCGCCGATCTTCACCCATGCGCGCTACCTGCCGGCCACGAAGATCATCAAGAGCACGATCGAGCGGTCGGTCATCGCCGACGGGTGCATCATCAACGACGCGCTGATCGAGCACTCCCTGCTCGGCGTACGCAGCCGGGTCCAGGCCGGTGCCACCATCCGGGACTCGCTGGTGATGGGGCAGGACTATTACGACAGCCCGGAGCGGGCGCCGGATCCCGGTGCCCCGACGATGGGGATCGGCCACGGCGCGTGGATCGAGCGGACGATCGTCGACAAGAACGCCCGGATCGGCGACGGTGTGCGGATCTCTCCCGCCGGGAAGCCGGCCTTTCTCGACGGCCCCAACTACTACATCCGGGACGGCATCGTGATCATCCCCAAGAACGCCGTGATCAGGAACGGCACCGTGATCTGACGTATATTTGGGGATCATGTCTTCCCCACGCGAGACGGGCGTCGTCCTCCTCTCCGGCGTCCGCACCGGCTTCGGCGCCTTCGGTGGCGCCCTCAAAGACCTCTCCGCTACCGATTTAGGTGTTCTTGCCGGCGGGGCCGCCCTCGCCCGTTCCGGCGTCGACCCGGCGGCCGTGGGCCACGTGATCTTCGGCAACGTGCTCCAGACCTCCGCCGATGCGCCCTACCTCGCACGCCACGTCGGCCTCCGCGCGGGCCTCCCGATCGAGACGCCGGCCGTCACCGTGAACCGGCTCTGCGGGTCGGGCTTCGAGGCAGTCATCCAGGGCGCGCACCGGATTCTGCTGGGCGAGACCGATGTCGTCCTTGCCGGCGGCACCGAGTCCATGAGCCAGGCACCGCACGTGGTACGCGGGGCGCGGTGGGGACTTCGGCTCGGTCCCTCGCAGGCGCTCGAGGACACGCTCTGGGAGGCGCTGCGCGATAGCTACTGCGGGCTCGCGATGGCGGAGACCGCGGAAAAGCTCGCGGAATGCTACGGGCTCGATCGCGCGGCGGTCGACGCTTACGCCGCGCGGAGCCAGGCGTGCGCCAAGGCCGCCTGGGCGGCGGGCACCCTCGCCGACGAGGTCGTGCCCGTCATGCTCAAGGACCGGAAGACCCGTCAGGACGTGGCCTGGGCCGCCGATGAGCACATGCGTCCCGAGACCACCGTCGAGGGCCTGGCCAAGCTGCCGCCGTACTTCAGGAAGGATGGCGTCGTCACCGCAGGGAACGCGTCGGGGATCTGCGACGGTGCGGCCGCGCTGGTCGTGGCGGGAGAGCGCTACGCGCGCGAGCGCGGCCTTCGCCCGCTCGGCCGGCTGGTCGGCTGGGGCGTGGCCGGGGTGGACCCGGGCGTCATGGGGATCGGGCCGGTGCCCGCCTCGCGCCGGGCGCTCGCCCACGCAGGACTGTCGCTCGAGCAGATGGACCTGGTAGAGATCAACGAGGCGTTCGCCACCCAGTACCTGGCGGTCGAACGGGAGCTCGGCCTCGACCGGGAGCGCACCAACGTCGACGGTGGAGCCGTCGCGCTCGGGCACCCGCTCGGGGCCAGCGGCGCCCGCATCACCGCTCACCTGCTCCATGCCCTGCGCCGCCGCGGTGGACGGTACGGCCTGGGTGCCGCCTGCATCGGCGGCGGGCAGGGAGCGGCCGTCGTGGTGGAAGCCCTGCCCGCCTGAGGAATCACATCATGGAATTGCTGCTGCCGCTGCTGCTCGCCGCCGTCGTCTACTCGTTCGTGAGCCTGCGCGTCATTCGCCAGTACGAACGGGGCGTCTCCTTCTTTCTCGGCCGCTTCTGGGGCACCAAGGGTCCCGGGCTCATCTTCCTGCCGGCCGGCTTCGCTTCGCAGAAGCGGGTGTCGCTCCGGATCGTGGCGATGGACATCCCGCCCCAGGACGTGATCACCCGCGACAACGTCTCGGTCAAGGTCAACGCGGTGTTGTACATGCGGGTGACCGACCCGGCCAAGGCGATCATCGAGATCGAGGACTACCTGTACGCCACGAGCCAGCTGGCCCAGACGACGCTCCGCTCGGTCCTGGGCGAGGTCGAGCTCGACGAGCTGCTCTCCGACCGCGAGAAGATCAACGCGGTCCTCAAGAGGATCATCGACACGCGCACCGATCCCTGGGGCATCGAGGTCTCGGCTGTCGAGGTGAAGGACGTCGATCTTCCCGACCAGATGAAGCGCGCCATGGCCCGGCAGGCCGAGGCGGAGCGCGAGCGCCGCGCCAAGGTGATCGCCGCGCAGGGCGAGCTGCAGGCGTCGGAGACGCTGGCTCAGGCGGCGCGGAATCTCGCCACCGAGCCCAGCGCGATCCAGCTGCGCTACCTCCAGACGGTCACCGAGATCGCCGCGGAGAACAACTCGACGACCATCTTCCCGATCCCGATGGAGCTGTTCACGCCGTTCCTGCAGGCCCACCAGCAGCGGCAGCAGGCGCGCCCGGCCCCCGAGGTTCCGGCTTCGGTGGCGAATGCGGAGGCCGGCGGCACCGCGCTCCCCGCAGCGGACCTGTCCGACCTGATGTCACAGCTCCGTCTTGGCACCGCCCAGAACCCCCCGCAGGACTAGCATGGGCGAAGGCACTCCGGCCCGGATCGATCGGGCCGCGCTCGAACGGATCATCCAGCGGGCCGCCGAGCTGCAGACCAGCGACCGCGACATCGGGGAGGAGCTCACGCCCGAACAGGTGCTTGCGCTCGGCCGCGAGGTCGGCATCCCGGGACGCTACCTCCAGCAGGCGTTGCTCGAGGAGCGTACCCGCGTCGTGGCGGTGCGCCCCGCGGGCACGTGGGACCGGATCGCGGGCGCTTCACAGGTCGTGTCCCAGCGTGCGGTGCGGGGTACCGCCGCCGGAGTCGAGGCTGCGCTGGCCGAGTGGATGGAAGAGAAGGAGCTCTTCTGCGTCCAGCGGCAGCAGCCGGGCCGGATCACCTGGGAGCCTCTTGGCGGCGTGGCCGCGGCGGTGCGCCGCTCGACCGCGGCGTTCAGCCGGGGCAGCGCGGCGATGATGCTCGCCAGGGCCGACACCGTGACCGCCACCATCGTGGCGCTCGAGACCGGCTGGTGCCACGTGATGCTGACGGCGGAGACCGGGAAGGCGCGGTCGGAGTTCGTCGGCGGCGGGGCCGCATTCGCGGGCGCGGGCGCGGTCGGGGCTGGCCTGATGGTAGTCCTGGGCGCGCTGCTCCCGGTGGCCCTGTTTCCGGTACCGGTCGGGTTGGGGATCGGCTACGCGGTGGCGCGCCAGTATCGCACGACGCTCGCGCGGGTCCAGCTCGGCCTCGAGCGAGCGTTGGACCATCTGGAGCACGGCGCCGCCGCCGTGGAGCGGCAGCTGCCGCGGCGGCCGGCGGGATTGCTGGGAATCCTGGCGGAGGAGATCCGCCGGTCGCTGCGGTAGCGCGCCGGTGCGGGCCTCGTCATCCCGAGCGCAGCGGGGGCTCACCCCGTCACTCCACGATCCGGAGATGACCTCAATGCCGGAGATCACCCGCGTCGGCGTGCTCGGCTGCGGCCTGATGGGGAGCGGGATCGCGCAGGTGGCCGCCACGGCCGGCTTCTCGACCATCGTCCGCGACGTCGAGGCGGGCATGCTCGCCAAGGGCCAGGCCGCGATCCGGAAATCGCTCGACAAGCTGGCCGAGAAGGGCCGGATCGATCCGGCGGCGCGGGACGCCGCGCTCGAGCACCTGACCTTCACGACCCGGCTCGCCGACCTCGACGACCGCGACCTCATCATCGAGGCGGTGACCGAGGACCTCCAGCTCAAG
Source organism: uncultured Gemmatimonadales bacterium (assembly GCA_963815515.1). Lineage (GTDB taxonomy): Bacteria > Gemmatimonadota > Gemmatimonadetes > Gemmatimonadales > GWC2-71-9 > CAVVWJ01. The sequence goes on along the minus strand of CAWFGP010000003.1, from coordinate 197,256 downwards.
ACCGAACTCTGGCGCGCGCTCGACGGCAGCGTTCCGGCCCCGACGATCTTCGCCTCCAACACCTCCAGTCTCTCGATCGGCGACATGGCGGTCGCCACCGGGCGCCCCGACCGCTTCGTCGGCCTGCACTTCTTCAACCCCGTGCCGCTCATGCCGCTGGTCGAAGTCGTGCGGGCGGTGACGACCGGGCGCGACACCCTCGACCGGGCGATGGCCTTCGCGCGGCGGCTCGGGAAGGAGCCGATCGCCTCCCGCGACCGGTCGGGCTTCGTGGTGAATCGCCTGCTGGTTCCCTATCTGCTGGATGCCGTGCGCGCGCTCGAGCAGGGCGTGGCGACCACGGCCGACATCGACCGTGGCATGCAGCTCGGCTGCGGCCACCCGATGGGCCCCCTCACGCTGCTGGACTTCATCGGGCTCGACACGGCCGTGCGCATCGCCGAGATCATGTTCGACGAATACCGTGAGCCGCGCTTCGCTCCGCCGCCGTTGTTGCGGCGGATGGTGGTGGCAGGCCTGTATGGCCGGAAATCGGGCCGGGGGTTTTATGATTATTCGCTCGACCCGCCCGCTCCCATCGATCTTGGACTCTGAGGAGACCCGATGCTCGGCTACGACTGGCCCCGGCTGCACGCCGCCCTGAACGACCTGCCCGCCGCCCTCCTGCTGGTGGCAGTGCTGTTCGACCTGGCGAGTGCGGTCACCCGCCGGGCCTCGCTCCGGACGGCGGGTTTCTGGACGCTCGTCGTGGGGGCGGCCGGTGCCGCGCTCGCGGTGGTGTCGGGACTACAGGCGGAGGAGCACATCGCCCACGGCGAAGCCGTGCACCGCGCCATGGAGACTCACGAGGAGCTGGCCCTGATCACCCTGGGCGTCTTCGTGGTGCTGGCGCTCTGGCGGATCGTGCGGGAGCGGCGGATGGGGAGCACCGAGCGCGCCGTGGTCCTGGCGGCTTCAGTCGGCGGCCTCATGGCGCTGCTCGCGACGGCCGTGTACGGCGGCAAGCTGGTCTTCGATCATGCGGCCGGCATCCCCACCGAAGTGCTCCAGGCCGAGATGCACGAGCGGGCGGAGGGGCATCACCACCATGGCGGCGAGGGCGAGGCCGACGAGGACGCGGCCCCGGCCCCGGGCGCCGATTCGGCGGCGGTGGCTCCGGCCGCGGCGGCAATCGATTCCGCCCCGTCTGCGGGGCACACCCATGCGCCCGGCACGGCGCCGCACAAGGATTGACGTGATGCGCTGGAAGCGGCCGGCAGCGGTGGGGATCGTCGCGGCGCTGGCGGCGTGCCAGCCGGCGACCACGCGGCCGCCGTTTCCCCCCGTGCCCGAGGCGGCGATCACCGAGATGCGTCTGCCGGCGGGCGAGGCCACCCGGCTCCTCGCCGAGGCCTTCCAGGCCGATTCGATGCCCATGCAGCGGGTGGTGGTCAGAGATGGGTGGCTGGAGACGAGCTGGTTCGACGCACCGAGTGGCCGGCACACGGGCCGGCGGCCCATCGGTGTGAACACCGTCCGCGTGCGCGCCTGGGCCGATCCGACCCATCCGGGGAGCAGCAAGGTGACGGTGGAGACCGTCTATCGCCCGCTCGCCGACCCGTCGCTCCCCGAGCGCGAGCTGGACAAGCAGGTGCCCCGCGATCACCCGGTTGCGATCAAGGTCCGCGCGGCGCTTCAGGACCTGGTGAAGCGATACGGCGGCCCGCCGGCACCGGTGGCCGCGCCGGCCGCGGGTGCGGAGGACGAGCAGGCGCCGGAGGCGCCGGGCGACGAACCACCCCAGGATGAGACGCCGGAGACCGCTCCTCCGTCACCCTAGGCGCAGCGAAGGGGCCATAACCCGACATGGCCCCCCTTCACGGCGTTCAGGGTGACGACGGAGACGGAAAGGCGCGCCCGCACCTACACGACGTACGCCCGCACCCAGTCCTCCAGCTGCCCCATATCGACCAGCGCGTCCTTGCACGGTCCCGACGGCAGTGTCATCGTGAGGCCGAGCACCGGGATCTTCCCCGCCACGTCGTGCAACCCGCTCACCATGTCCCGCTCGCAGGCCACGGCCACCACCGCTCGCGGGCGCCGCTCCCGGATGACGCGCCGCGCCAGCTGACCGCGCGTGGCGACGAACACGGGCACCCCGTACTTCCCCGCGATTCCCAGCACCCCATCGAGCGTCTCCTTCGAGAGGCAGCGCGGGATGAGCAGCAGTAGCTCGCCCTTGCCCACCTTTCGCCCGCGAAGGAGGGCCAGCGCGTTGTACACCTTCACCGAGGCGTTCTCCACCCAGTCGCGCCGGCCGAATCGGTCGGCCACGCGGGAGGTCAGCCGCATCAGCCGGAGAAACGGACCGCGCTCGGCGAGGCGCTCTGGCAGGAGCGACCGGCCGGTGGCATAAGAGAGGAAGAGGACGCCCCACCAGGCCCACAGCACGAGCGCCATGACACCAAGTCCCGCCCAGAGCAGACGCGGCACGCGAGGGTCGAGATCGGCGAGCCGGGGACCCAGCAGGAAGAGGACGAGAGCAACGATGCCGAGGCCGACAGCCAGGGCGACGGCCGACCAGGCGAAGAACAGCAACGGCGGCGCATCGTAGTCCCCGCGGTTGGGCAACGGCTTGCCATCCCACTCGTCCCACTCATGGCCGAGCCGACGGTCCACGTCGATGTGGATCAACTGCGCCCGCGGGGTGTCCGACATACGGGAAGAAGATAGTTAGCTTATCCCCATGCTGCCTCCCCCGCCGATCCGTGGGATCTTTCGAACCGACCAGCGCGCGCGCGCCGCGTATGCCGAGGGGGCCGGGATCTTCCGGATCCTGCCGGCCGCCGTGTGCGTGCCACAGGACCGCGAGGACGTCGCGTCGCTCGCGCATTGGGCGTCCGCGCACCGCGTGGCGCTCGTGCCGCGAGGCGCGGGAAGCGCCATGGGAGGTGGCAATGTGGGCGACGGCGTCGTAGTCGACCTCACCGACCTGCCGGCCCGGGTGAACCTCGACGCCGCCTCCCGCCGCGCGCGGGCCGGCGCCAGCGTCACGCTCGCCGAGCTCAACCGGGCGGCGGACGCCGCCGGCCTCCGGCTACCGCCCGATCCTTCGAGCGGCCGCTGGGCCACCCTTGGCGGCATGCTGTCCACCAACGCCGCGGGCGCGCGGACGGTCCGGTACGGCAGCGTGCGCCGCTGGGTCGAGAGCGCCGAGGTCGTGACGGCCGAGGGCGAGGTCACCGAGTTCCGACGTGGGCAGCCCCCTGCCGGCCGCACCCTCGCGGTCGACCGGTTCGAGACCGAGGCTGCCCCTGCCATCCGCGCGGAAGCCGAGCTGATTCGCGCGCGGTTCCCCCGTACGAGGAAGAACGCCTCGGGCTACGCCCTCGACGCCTGGCTCGAGACCGGGGACCTGCTCGATCTCCTGATCGGCGCCGAAGGCACGCTCGGCATCGTCACCTCGGCGGTGTGGCGGCTCGATCCGGTGCCCACCGCCCGCGCGGGGCTCCGGGTGCGCCTGCGTACGCTCGATGTCCTGGCCGACGCGGTGGAGTCGCTGCTCGTGCACCAGCCGTCCGCCGTCGAACTGCTCGACCGCACCTTTCTCGAGCTGGTCGGCGAGGCCGGGACCGAGGCGGTGCTGCTGGTGGAGATCGAGCGGGACGATCCGGCCGCGGCACGCGAGGCGGTGGAGCGCGCCGCCGCTGCGGTGGCCCCCTGGGCTGCGAGTGTCGACCCCGGCTTCACCGCGGCGGCGGCCGAGCGGCTCTGGGCGCTGCGGCACGCGGCGAGCCCGATCCTGGCCGGGCTCCCCGAGACCCGGCGGTCGCTGCAGGTGATCGAGGACGGGTGCGTTCCCGTCCAGCGCACGGGCGAATACGTGCGTGCCGTGCGCGAGGCGGCGGCGGAGCGCGGCCTCGCGGTGGTGATCTTCGGACACGCCGGGGATGGCCATATCCACGTGAACCTGCTCCCCGAGATCGGGCGCGCGGGGTGGGAGGAGTCGGTCGCGTCGCTGCTCGAGGCGGTCACCGACGCGCTCGTCCGGCTCGGCGGTACGCCGTCCGGCGAGCACGGGGACGGGCGGCTTCGCGCCGGACTGCTTGCCCGCATCTACGGCGACGAGGTCGTGGCACTCTTCGCCCGGGTCAAGCGCGCCTTCGACCCGCTGGGCATCCTGAATCCGGGCGTTATCCTTCCCGGCGCCGACGCCGGACGCCCGATCCGCCGGCTCAAGGTGGGCCCGCAGGCGGTGCCGCTGCCGGACGACATCGCGCGCGGCCTCCGTCGCATCGAGCAGTCCGGCGGGTACGCCCAACATCGGCTCGAGCTGGCCGACGGCCCGCCGTCTCACCCCTGACCCCACGACTCATGGAAATCCTTCGCGAGCCCCGGATCACCCTCATCGCGCGCCCGCAGTTCCTCGAGCCCGCTCACCTGCCGGTCCAGTGGAAGGGCGAATCGAGCGACGGCGAGCGGATCGCCGAGTTCGCCGGGCGGCTCTGCTACATGAGCCAGCACAACCCGGCGGGCCGGACCACGGCCGAGTACCTGACCAATATCCTGAAGCAGGGACACGGCTCGGTGTTCGAGCACAGCACCTACGTCGTGCTCATCGAGGGGATCTCCCGGAGCTGCAGCCATGAGCTGGTGCGGCACCGGGCAGGCTGGGGCTACTCACAGCTCTCCCAGCGGTACGTGGACGAGAGCCACGCCGCGTTCGTCATGCCGCCCGCGATCCAGGGCGATCCCCTCCTCGAGGCGGAGTGGACCGCGCAGGTCGTGGCGGCACAGACGGCCTACGTGGCCGCGGTCGAGCGCCTGATGGCGCGCTACGCCTGGGTGGACGACAAGATCCACCGCCGGAAGCTGGCGCGCGAGGCCGCCCGGAGCGTCCTGCCCAACGCCACCGAGGTGAAGATCGTGGCGAGCGCCAATGTGCGCGCATGGCGGACGATGCTCGAGCTCCGGCTGGGAGAAGGTGCCGAGCTGGAGATCCGCCGGATGGCGGTAGCGTGCCTGCGCCTGCTGCAGCGGGAGGCGGCAGCGCTCTTCGGCGATTTCGAGATCTATGCCGCACCCGACCGGAGCGAGGCAGGACGCGTGGGGTTTCACAAGGTGTGAGGCGTTTCGCGAGGGAAGACGGTCGGACGGTCGGACGATCGGACGGTCAGACGGTCAGACGGTTGACGGTCAGACGGTTGGACGGTTGGACGGTTGGACGGTTGGACGGTTGGACGGTCGGACGGTCGGACGGTCGGACGGTCAGACGGTCAGACGGTCAGACGGTCAGACGAAAGAGGAGAACAGGGAACGAGACAAGGAGGGAAGGGCGGAAGAGCAACGGGCCGCGCGGTGACAGCGAAGAACCAGCGAGCGCGAGGAGCGCGGCCGTCCGACCGTCCGACCGTCCGCAGAAACTCGTGGCACGAATTTCGGTAAAAACTATTGTGCGAGCGAACGCTTTTTCTTACCTTAGTGCTGTCGAAGCAGTCAACTCGTCGCGGCTCGTCTCTCGTAGACGGCCTTTTTTGTAGAGGGGCACCTTTGGCAGTTCGGATCGGACTCGCCTTCAATCTCAAGCCCAGCGCACCGGCAGACACCACAGCCGGGGCCCCGACCAACCCCTCCGCCTCCGACGATCCCAACAGTCGGGCGCTCCGCGACGATCTTCCCCAACCCGATCTCTACGCCGAGTGGGACGAGCCCGCCACCATCGATGCGGTGGAGCGCGCGCTGAGCACCGTCGGCCAGGTCTACCGCCTCGAGGCCAACAACAGCTTCCCCGCGCGGCTCGCGCTCATCCGGCCGGACTTCGTCTTCAACATCGCCGAAGGGCTCTACGGCCCGAACCGCGAGGGACACGTCCCGGCCATCTGCGAGTTCCTGGACATCCCCTGCCACGCCTCCGACCCGCTGACCCTCGGCCTCGCGCTCGACAAGCGCCGCGCGAAGGAAGTGATGTCGTACCACGGCGTGCCCACCGCGCCGTTCGTCCTGGCCCGCAGTCCGGCCGACGCCCGCAACGTCCAGCTGCCGTTCCCGCTGTTCGTGAAGCCGGCCTTCGAGGGCTCGGGCAAGGGCGTCAGCGTCCGGAGCATCTGCAAGACCCGGAGCCAGCTGGTGAAGCAGGTCTCCAAGCTGCTCGCCACCTACGCCGAGCCGGTGCTCATCGAGACCTACCTGGCCGGCCCCGAGTTCACCGTCGCCGTGCTCGGCAACGGCGACGAGGCATACTGCCTGCCAATTGTCGGCATGGACTTTGACACACTGCCCAAGGGCGCGCCGCCGATCTACGGCTACGAAGCCAAGTGGCTGTGGGACTCGCCGACGCACCCGCTGGAGATTTTCGACTGCCCGGCCCGGATTCCGGAAGCACTGGCCGAGGACGTCCGCGCCGCCGCACTGGCGGCCTATCATGCCCTGGATTGCCGCGACTGGTGCCGCATCGACATCCGGTGCGACTCCGCCAATCGCCCGATGGTCGTCGAATTGAACCCATTGCCGGGCGTTTTGCCCGACCCGCGGGACAATTCCTGCTTCCCGAAGGCCGCTCGCGCCGCCGGGATGAGCTACGACGAGCTGATCCGCACGGTCGCCGATATCGCCTGGCGCCGGATCAGCGGTCGTTCCCTTCTGGCGGAGGTGGCGTGATGAAAGTGGCGATCCTGTTCGATGCCGGCAGCGACGAGTGGAGTCCGCAGGATGTGGCGGCGGTCGTGGGCAACGTCCACGAGGTTCGCGACGTCCTCCGGCGGCGGGGGCACGAGGTCGAGCTGCTTCCGGTCCGCCTGGGCGACTTCCGCTGGCTCAGCCGCATCCGGCGGGTCGACCTCGTGTTCAACCTCTGTGAGGGGATCAACGGCCACGCGCGGTACGAGGATCTGGTGGTCGGAACCCTCGAGCTGAGCGGGGTACCGTTCACCGGGTGCCGTACCTGGCCCACGACGGTCTGCCATCGGAAGCACATCGCCAACACGCTGCTCTCGGCGGCCGGCCTGCCGGTCCCGGCGTTCGCCCTGGCCCAGGCCAACAAGACCCCGGGCGAATTTCCGCTCCCGGCCATCGTGAAGCCCTCGGCCGAGGACGCCAGCGTCGGCATCGACAACGGCGCCGTCTGCACCTCCAAGCGGGCGCTCAAGAAGCGCGTCGCCCAGATGCTCGAGCAGTTCGATGAGGTGCTGGTCCAGGAGTACGTGGCTGGACGGGAGTTCAACGTCGGCTTCGTGGGCCAGCGCATGCTGCCGATCGCCGAGATCCGGTTCGACACGCTGCCCGACGGGTCGTGGCCCATCGTGAGCTACGCCGCCAAGTGGATTCCCGGCAGCCCCGAGGACGAGGGGACCATCCCCGTTTGCCCCGCCGAGGTTCCTCCCGAGCTGGCCAAGCGGCTGGGCGACGTGGCCCGCGAGGCCTGGGTCCATATGTCGGCCGGCGAGGGCTACGGCCGGGTGGATCTCCGAGTCAATGAAGAGGGACAGGCGTACGTGCTCGAGGTGAACCCCTGCCCCGACCTCTCGAGCAACGCGGGCCTCGCCCGGATGGGCCGCGCCTTCGGCTGGAGCTACGACGACCTCGTCATGCAGATCGTGGACGAGACGCTCATGCGCTCCCAGAGCCACAGCGCCGCCGCCGCCCTGGTCAGCGGGGTGTCGGCCGCGTGAGCGGCACGCTCACCCTGGCGTCCCTCCGGAACCTCACCGCGGCCGACCGGGGCCGTATCGAGGAGATCAGTCGTGCGGTCGGGCTCTTCCGCGCGGACGAGGTTCTGGTCGCCCTCGAGGTGTTCGACGGCGCAATTGCGGGCTCGGGCGTGGCCGGCTCCCCCGACTACCTGGCCCTGGGCGCCGAGCATATGGGCCACCTGGCCGGCTGGATCTGCTGGGGACCCACTCCCTGCACCGTCGGTACCTACGATCTCTACTGGATGGCGGTGGACCCGGCAGTGCACGGCGCCGGCATCGGTACCACCCTGCTTCATGCCATGGAAAGCCGCCTCGCCGGCGTCGCCCGACTGATCGTCGTGGAGACCGCCGGCCGGCCGGACTACGCGCCCACCCGCGGGTTCTACGAGGCGCGCGGCTACCGGGCCGTGTCTCGCATCCCCGATTTCTATGCGCCGGGGGACGATCAGGTGGTGTACACCAAGTCACTTTCAGGTGGCCCTCCAGGTGAGTCACCCTGAGCGGGGCGAAGGGGCATGCGTTCGGGCATGGCTCCTTCGCTCCGCTCAGGATGACGTGGGGGGAGAACGCACGGAATGACGTAGGGGAGAACGCACGGATGACCCGCAGGTGCTGATTCGCGCTCTCAGGCAGAAGGACGGGTAGCGTCATGGAAACCTGGCAGGAAGTCCTCAGGACCAACTCGATCAAGTCGCTCGAGGTGCTGGCGGCCAAATTCGGGCCCGAGCACTTTCCCGACCTCGATCGGCTCCGGCAGGCCGCCGAGAACTTCGAGTTCCGGATCTCGCCGGCGATGGTGGATCTGATCAAGTCGCCTGACGACCCGATCTGGCGGCAATACGTCCCCACGGTCGAGGAGCTCGACATCCGGGACGGCATCGTCGACTCGCTCAACGAGGACGCGGATAGCCCGGTGCCCAACATCACGCACCGCTATCCCGACCGGGCGCTCTTCCTCGTCTCCCCCGTCTGCGCCAGTTACTGCCGGTTCTGCACTCGGCGGCGCAAGGTGGGCGATCCCGAGAAGATCCCCATGTCGCAGTTCGAGAGCGCGTTCCAGTATCTCGAGCAGCACACCGAGATCCGGGACGTCATCATGTCCGGCGGCGATCCGCTTCTGCTGAACGACCGGCGCCTCGAGGCCATCCTCACGCGGCTCCGGGGCATCCCGCACCTCCAGATCATCCGGATCGGGAGCCGGGTGCCCTGCCACCTGCCAGAGCGGATCACACCCGAGTTGACGTCGATGCTCAAGCGGTTCCACCCGCTCTTCATCAACACGCACTTCAACCACCCCGACGAGCTGACCCCCGCCGCGGTAGCCGGGCTGGGCCGGTTGGCGGACGCCGGCATCCCGCTCGGCTGTCAGACCGTGCTGCTCAAGGGTGTCAACGACGACCCGGAAGTCATGAAGGAGCTGATGCAGCGCCTGCTGATGGCCCGGGTCCGGCCATACTACATCTACATGGCCGACCAGGTGGCTGGCGCCGAGCACTTCAGGACGACCGTGCAGGCCGGCATCAAGGTCATGGAGGCGCTGCGGGGCTGGACCAGCGGCCTCGCCAACCCCCACTTCGTTATCGATGCGCCGGGGGGGGGTGGCAAGATCCCGCTCCTGCCCGAGTACGTGGTGAGCATGACCGACGAGGAGGTCGTCCTGCGGAACTTCCGCGGACAGCAGTATGTCTACCGGCAGCCCCGGGAGGAGCCGGGGGTCATCAAACTGAAGAAGCCGCGGAAACGGGCAGCGAAGCGGTCGGCCTAGCGTCCTTCGCCGTCATCCCGAGCGCAGCGAGGGACCTTCTCCACCGTCTCGGAACCTGTCCAGGCTCCGGGATGTGCGAAGAAGGTCCCTCGCTGCGCTCGGGATGACGGGGGCGAGATTGTAGGGCTCAGACCTCCTGGCCCAGCGACCGTTCGCGCCGATCTAACGCCCCGCCGACCACCGCCGAAGTCCGCTGAGCCAGCTGTAGGGATCGATCTCCACCCCTTCGAGCCGCCGGGCGACCACGGCCGAGTTGGCGGGCGCGTACAGGAATAGCGCGGGCGCGTCCGCATTGAGCGTGTCGATCGCCTCGCGGTAGAGCCGGCCCGCCTCGTCCTTGTCTTCGGTGGTCGTGGCTCGTCGGAGCAGCGCATCGAAGGCCGGATTGGCGTAGTGTCCGTAGTTGAGGCCGCCCCATCCGGCCCGGCTCCACTGGTCCGCCAGCCCGCGTGGGCTTGGCTCGTCCAGCCACGCGCCGATGTAGCTGTCGAAGTCTCCCGCCCCCAACCGTTCCTGGAATACCGGGAAATCCACCGCCGTGACCGTCACGGCGGCGCCGACCGCCTGCCACATCGCCTGCAGGGCGACGGCGAGCTGGCGGCGGGCCGCGCTGGTGCTCGGCACGAGAATGTCGAACGCAAGCGCGCGGGTTCCGCGCTGCCTGGTGGTCGCGCTGTCGGGTCGGTGCCAGCCCGCCGCATCCAGGGCGCGATTGGCCTGCACCGTGTCGAACGGCAGCACCCGGATGCTGTCGCTCCAGATCCAGAGCAGCTGCGACATCGGCCCGGGCGGCGCCTTCGCCTCGCGCCCGAACACGGAGCGCGCCAGGGATTCGCGATCGATCGCGAGCGCCAGCGCCCGCCGGGTCGCCGCGTCCAAGAAGATTGGATGCGGCCCGCCCCTCGGCCCACCGGCGACCTGAAATCCGAGAAATCCATAGGTGGCCGAAGCGTAGGGGACGAGGTGCAGCGTCGTATCGCGCGCCACCCGGGCCTGGCGGTCGGGGCTGCCGGCAGTCTCGAGCAGATCGGCCTCGTGGCCCAGCACCAGGTTGAGCGCCGCGTCCGGATCCGCGGCGAAGCGCCAGATGGCCCGCCGGATCTTCGGCGGTGCGGAAGCGGTCGTGTCGGCCACGAGCCGCACGAATTCGCCGCGCTTCCATTCCGCCACCCGATACGGGCCGCTCCCGACGAGGTGGGCGACGTTGGTGTCGGCGGCCCAGGCGGCCTTGGGGAGCCGGGCCCAGATGTGGCTCGGGATGACTCGAACCTGGAAGGTGGCGTCGTAGAGCTGTTCCACGGACGGCGCCGCGAAGCGGATGAGGACCGTGGCCGAATCCTCCGGCACCACGGTGACGCCGGCGAGGTAGGGCCGTGCCGGCGCGTCGATGACGGAGTCGGCGAAGGCCTCGAAGGAGAACCGCACGTCCTCCGAGGTCACCGGCTGCCCGTCCTGCCAGCGCGCGCCGGGACGCAGGTGGAATCGCCAGGCGAGGGAGTCCACTCGTTCCCAGCGCGTGGCCAGCGCCGGACGGTAGGCCGCGGGGTCGATCGGGGTGCCGCCGGGCGCGAGGTCGGCCAGACGCTCGAACACCTGGTCGCCAATGTCGCGCGCGACCGTCTCGTAGGCGAGCGGCGGCAGCAGATGGGAAGGATCGCCGGTCGCGGCGATGACGACCGAGCCGCATCGCGCGCAGTCGCCGCGATCACGCCCACAGGCCGTCGCCCATGCGGCCAGAGCGATGCCCACGATCAGCCGGGACCAGCGGCGGTTGCATCGAAGCATTACTCGCTGCATCATTACGTTGCAGGCGCCGGGTTGCCGCATCTTGGCCTCGCTGGCATATGTTATTGATTCATAAGGACTTCTGATATAGTGCGGACCCGGCATATGGGTTGCCTGAGTGGGATGGCAGCATCCACCCATACTCATTCAGGAGAGCCCCATGCGCCGCACCACGTTTGTCGCTGTCAGCGCCCTGGCCGCCGCCGCACTGGCGGCGTGCAGTGATTCCAGCAGTCCGTCCTCGGGCGGCCAGATGAATTTCAATGTCGCCACCCGCTCGGCCACGGCCGCTTCGTCGATGGCGCTCGCCACAACCGGCACCCCTGAGACGTTCACGGACGGCACCAATACGTTGATCATCGACCAGGTGCAGCTCGTGCTCCGGGAGATCGAGCTCAAGCGAGTCGAGAGCACCACGACCTGCGGCGAGTCGTCGAGCGATCACTGCGAGAAGCTCGAGCTGGGTCCGATCCTGCTGGACCTCCCGCTGGGTGGGATCGGCGGCGCCGCCCGCACGTTCAGCGTGGCCGTCGACACCGGGACCTACGACGAGGTCGAGTTCGAGATTCACAAACCGTCCGACGACGACGCGAGCGATGTCGCGTTTCTCCAGGCCCACCCCGACTTCGCGGGCGTGAGTGTCAAAGTAACCGGCTCCTTCAACGGCGCGCCGTTTACCTACCTCAGTGACCTCAACGCCGAGGAAGAGATCGAGCTCAGCCCGCCGCTCGTGGCGGCGGAATCCGCGGCCACCGACCTCACCCTGCTGGTGGATCTCAACGGCTGGTTCCGCGACGCGATCGACGGCCTGGTCGATCCGGGCAGCGCCAACGCCGGCGGCGCCAACGAGAGCCTGGTGGAGAACAACATTCAGGCGACCCTGCATGCCTTCGAAGACGAGGACCACGATGGTTCGGACGACCATGGCGGCGTTGACGGATCGGACAACTGACCCGATGGGTGGGGCGTGACCGAGCATCCCTGGTCGCTCGCCCTGGTGCAACTCTCCGACAGCTTCCGCGCCAGCATTACCGAGCTGGCGCGGGAGCTCCGGGCGGGCGTGGTGACCTGGAGTCCGGCGGAGGATACCGCCCCGCCGGTCGGGGCGGCGGTCCTCCTGATCCTCGCGGGAGGTGAGGAAGCGGCCGCACTCGATGTCCTCGCGGATCTGCCGCCCTCGGCGACGCCCGTCTATCTCGTCGGCGCCACGCCGGATCACCGGATGGCGGCCGCGGCGGTACAGCGGGGCGCACGCGACTATTTCGCGCTGCCGGACGATTTCGACCTGCTGCGGCGCTCGCTCGAGCGGGAGGCGCGGGAGGCGAGCGGTCGGGTCGAAGCCGGCCGGTTCGCCGAGGCGGAGCGGAGCGCCCTCGGCTTCGAGACGATCCTCGGCCGGAGCGCTGCCCTGCGGCAGACCCTGGACCAGGCGGCGCGGGTCGCCTCGCATCGCGACGTCACGGTCCTGATCGGCGGCGAGACCGGGACCGGGAAGGAGCTGCTGGCGCGTGCCATTCACTACGGCAGCTCGCGGGCGCCGCAGCCGTTCGTCGAGATCAATTGCGCGGCGATCCCTGCCAACCTGCTCGAGAGCGAGCTGTTCGGCCACGAGCGGGGCGCCTTCACCGGAGCGATCGCGGCCAAGCCGGGGCTCTTCGAGCTGGCCCACGGCGGCACGCTCTTCCTCGACGAGATCGGCGCCCTGCCGCTCGAGCTCCAGCCGAAGCTGCTCCGGGCCCTCGAGGCGCGGACCATACGCCGCGTCGGAGGGCAGCAGGGCCGCCAGGTGGACGTCCGGGTGATCGGCGCGACCCATCTGGACCTGGCCGCTGCCGCCGCGCGGGGCGACTTCCGGGAAGATCTGTACTACCGGCTCAACGTCGTGGCGCTGACCCTGCCGCCCCTTCGGGAGCGGGACGGGGACATCGAGCTGCTCGCCGAGACCTTTCTGGCGCGGATCGCCACCGCCTACGGGCTCCCGGTGCCGGCGTTGACCCCGGAGCTGCGCCTGGCGCTGCGCGCGCACCCGTGGCCGGGCAACATCCGCGAGCTGAGGAACGCCGTCGAGCGGGCACTGGTGCTTTCGCCGCGCGGTACGCTGCGCCCCGAGGAGCTCATCCCGCCTTCGGTGGGCGAAGGCGGCCGGGCCTCCCGCGCCGGTCTGCCCTTCCCCTCGACGCTGGATGTGCTGGTCCGGGCCGCCGCGCAGGCGATGCTGGAGCTGACCAGCGGCAACAAGAGCGAGGCCGCCCGCCGACTCGGGATCTCGAGACCGCGGCTTCAGCGGCTGCTCGATGGAGACATGGACTGAGGCGCCGGCCACCCCTACGGGAGACTGTCATGCATACCGCTCGCGGCTTTCACTGTCTGTTGCTCGCCGCCCTCCTCGGGACGGTGGGATCGTGCTCCGACGGGAGCGGCCCGAACGACGGCACCAAGCCGCCCGGCGAGCTGAACGTGATCCACGTGGCCTCCAACAGCGCCCCGCTGTTCAACCCGTCGGACAGCTTTTACGCCAAGCGGGGCGAGGATCGCGAGGTCCGCATCTTCTTCCAGGACGAGACCGGGCAGCAGGGAGAGGAATACCTGCGCCTTCGGGTGGATGCGCAGAGTCTGCTGGCGCTGCCCGACGGCACCCCGGTGCTGGAGGGCGATTCGGTGCTGATTCACGTCAACGTCGTGGATCCCGCCCAGATGCTGTTCGAGCTTTCCCCCTCGGGGCTGCGATTCAATCCCGTGGAGCCGGCCAGCCTCAAGATCCATTACGACCACGCCGACGGCGATCTCAACGACGACGGCAGCGTGGACGGCGAGGACGACTCCATCGAGAGTACGCTGTCGATCTGGCGCCAGGAACAGCTGGGCGACCCGTTCGTGCGCCTGACATCCGTCCTCTCGGTCGAGCTCGACGAGGCCGAGGCCGAGCTGACCGGCTTCAGCCGCTACGCACTGGCCTACTGACGCGACGATGGTGGCCATTCCTTCCCCCGACGACGCGACCCACCGGCTCCGCGAGCTGGTGCGGACGGGCCATTTCGGCGAAGCCCTGGAGTGGTACCGGCACGTCGAGGGCTCGACGGCCGGCCACCGGCCGGACGCCCAGCTCCTCGCGGCGACGGCGGCCACGCGACTCGGCGAGTTCCCCCTCGCCGAGTCGCTCGCCGGCCAGGCGCTCGTGAAGTTCCGCGCCCGCGGCGACGCCGACGGCCGTATGCGCTCCCTCAACCTGCTCGGCGTCATCCGGATCGAGCGCGGCCGCCTGAGCGAAGCCGAAGTGTCGCTCGCCGAGGCGCTCGACCTCGCCACGCGACTCGGGGACAGCCTCACCGCTGCCCGCGCCTGCAACAATCTCGCGTCCGCGCGTCATCTCCGCGGGTATGCCGACGAGGCGGTCGGATTGTATCGCGGGGCGCTCATGGCCTATCAACGACTGGGCGACCGCCGCGGGACCGCCGAGGCCTATCACAATCTCGGACTCATCTACCGCCAGCTCGGCGAGTGGCGCGACGCGGAGGACGCGACGGACGAGGCCTTGCGGCATGCCGGAGTGGTGGGCGAACGGGGCCTGCTCGCCCTTGCCACCACCGGGCGGGCGGAGCTCATGACCGAGCGCGGACAGCTGGCCCAGGCCCGTCAGGAGCTCGACCGGGCGGAGCGGTGGGCCACCGAGGCAGGCGATGAGGTGGGGCGGGCGGAGGTCGAGCGCGTACGCGCGCTGGTCGCCTACAAGGACGGCGATCTCGCCCAGGCGCTCGCGATCGCGGAGGCGGCCCGCGCCACCGCCCTGTCCTTCGACAGCGCCGTGCTCGCCGCGGAATGCTCGGCGCTGATAGCGCTGACGCTCAAGCGGCTCGGCCGGACGCCGGCGGCGCAGGAGCGGCGCGCTGAGGCGGAGGCCGGGTTCCGAGCGCTCGGAGCGGAGCGGCTGGTTGAGCGCCTGGCCGAAGAGTGGCGGGCCATCACGATCCGGCGCCGTCCTTGAGCCCCGCGTTGGCGGCTAGGATGCGACCGCGTGCTCCTTCTGATTCTCAGCCGCCACCTTCGACGCCACCTCCGGTGGCGCCTCGGCATAGCTGTGGAACTTCTCGCGGTGGTGGCCGCGGCCGTGGGTGATGGAGTGCAGGGTCGTCGAGTACCGGTAGAGCTCCGCTTCGGGCACGATCGCGCGCACCTTGGTGAGCCGCCCGTCCTGCTCGGTGCCGAGGATCTGTCCCCGGCGTGAGCTGAGATCGCCCATGACGTCGCCGAGGAGCTCGTCGGGGGCCCAGGCGCTGACCTCCATCAGCGGCTCGAGCAGGACCGGGCGAGCCTTGGGGGCCACGTTCCGAAAGGCCAGGATGCCGGCCATCTTGAACGACATTTCGTTGGAGTCGACGTCGTGGTACGAGCCGTCGAAACACTCGACCCTGAAATCCACCATCGGATAGCCCGCCACTACCCCGCGCTCGGCCGACTCCTGCACCCCGCGGTCCACCGCCGGAATGAACTTGTTGGGAATCACGCCGCCGACGATCGCATCGACGAATTCGTAGCCCGCGCCGCGCGGGCGCGGCGAGATCCGGATCCAGCAGTCGCCATACTGCCCCCGGCCGCCGCTCTGCTTCTTGTGCTTTCCCTGGCCCTCCGCCTTGCCCTTGAGCGTCTCGCGATAGGCCACCCGCGGGCGGGCGAGCTCGGCGTGGACGCCGTACTTCCGCTCGAGGCGTTGGAGAATGGTCTCGAAGTGCCGCTCGCCCATGCCGTGGATCAGGGTCTGGCCGAGCTCGGAGCTGTATTCGAAATGGAAAGTGGGGTCTTCCTCATGCAGCTTGTGCAGCCCGGCCGCGAGCTTGTCCTCCTCTCCGCGCTGCTTCACCACGACCGCCGACGTCGCTTCGGAGTCGGGGAACGGGATCGGCGGGAGCCGCACGGGGGCGTCCCGCCGGCAGAACGTGTCGCCCGTGTGGGTGTCCTTGAGCTTGGCAACCGAGCCGATGTCGCCCGCGGCCAGCCGCTCGACCTCGATCCGCTCCTTGCCCTGCTGGATCGAGAGATGGTTGAGCTTCTCCGCCACCTCGTGCTCGGCATTCCACAGCTCATCCCCGTTGCGCAGCTCCCCGGCGTAGAGACGGAACAGCGTCACGTCGCCCACGTGCGGCTCGGACATCGTCTTGAAGGCCCGGCCGACCAGCGGCGCCTCGGCCGGCGGCGTGCGCTCGGCGGGCGATGGAAGGAGCTCCACCATCTTCCGGAGCAGGGTCCGGAGCCCGTAGGTCAGCGTGGCGCTCCCACAGAACAGCGGCACGATCTGGCCGGCGAGCATCGCCTTCTTGACCGCGCCGATGAACTGCTCGCGTGGGATCTCCTCGCCCGCGAGGTAGCGCTCGATGAGGTCGTCGTCGGTCGAGGCGACGGCTTCGGTGAGATGCTCGCTGTATTCCTGGTACCGCGCCTGGTACTCGTCCGGGATCGGCACCACCTCGTTCTCGCCCTTGAGCGCGCCTTTCTTGTACAGATGGCAGTGGCCGGAGAACAGGTTGATGATCCCGTGAAAATCGGGCCCGTCGCCGATCGGGATCTCGACCGGGACCACCTTCGGCGTCAGATGCGCCCGCACGTCCGCGAAGACCCGTTCGAAATCCGCGTGCTCCTTGTCCATCAAGGAGACGAAGATGACGCGGGGAAGGTGCAGCTGGTCGAGAACCTCCCAGGCGCGCTCGGTCCCGACTTCCACGCCGCTGGTCCCGCTCACCACCACCACGGCGGCGTCGGCGGCGTGCAGGCCGGTCACGACTTCCCCGAAGTAGTCGAGGTAGCCCGGGGTGTCGATGAGATTGAGCTTGGTGTCCATCCACTCGGCGTAGCCGAGGGCGAGGTTGATCGAGTGCTGTCGGGCGATTTCGTCGGGGGAATAGTCGGTGAGGGTCGTACCGTCCTTGATGCTGCCGTGGCGCCGGCTGCTACCGGACACCCAGGCGAGGGCATCGACGAGCGACGTCTTTCCACTGGCCCCGTGGCCGACGAACGCCACGTTCCGGATGGCGTTGGAGCCATACACCTTCATGGCATCCACCTCCTTGCGAGAGTTGGATTCCCAAGGTGGAGGCGGGACGAGCGGAAGTCAATTCGGGAAATGCCGAGTGCGCGGTCCCTGGCGTCCTCGCAGCCCGTGAGCGTATGCCACCAGATCGTGTGTCGCCTCACGGGGCTCGTCCGCGCCTGCCCGCCCGTCGAGCGTGGCGTGCCTGATCGCGTGCTCGACGGCCAGGTGCAACGCCTGCTGCGTGAAGGGCTTGGCCAGGAAGGGAACGGCGGTGTCCTGGGGACCGACCGGCGGGCACTCGGCGGCGCTACCCGACATGCACAGCACGGCCCGGCCGGGTCGGCACTAGCCGAGCGTCTCCGCCACCGCCCGGCCGTCGATAGCCTGCTCCACGCTCCATTACCCAGGCGTTGCCGCCCGGGCTACCGCGTGCGCCTAGCGGTACCCCGCCGCCTGCAGGTGAAACAGCTCCGCGTACAGTCCGGCATGCGCCACCAGCGCTTCGTGCGTCCCGTGCTCGACGAGCTCCCCGCCGCGCAGCACCAGGATCCGGTCGGCCATCCGCACCGTGCTGAACCGGTGCGAGATGAGCACCGCCATCCGCCCCGCCGTCAGCTCCGAGAACCGGAGGAACACCTCGTACTCGGCCCGCGCGTCGAGTGCCGCGGTCGGCTCGTCCAGGATGAGCAGCTGCGAGTCCCGCATGTAGGCCCGCGCCAGCGCCACCTTCTGCCACTCGCCGCCCGACAGCTCGACCCCGTGCTCGAACCGCCGGCCGAGCATCTGGTCGTACCGGCCCGCCAGCCGGGCGGCCACCGAGTCGGCCAGACTCCGCTGCGCGGCCAGCTCGATGCGCGGCTCGTCCTCGCGGGCGCCGATGTTGCCGACGGCGATGTTGTCCCGGAGCACGAAATCGTAGCGCACGAAGTCCTGGAAGATGACGCCGACGTTCCGCCGGACGCTCTCGACGTCGTATTCGCGGAGGTCCACGCCGTCGAGCAGGATCCGGCCCTCGGTGGGGTCGTAGAGCCGGGCGAGCAGCTTGACCAGCGTCGTCTT
This sequence comes from uncultured Gemmatimonadales bacterium, assembly GCA_963815515.1. Classification (GTDB taxonomy): domain Bacteria; phylum Gemmatimonadota; class Gemmatimonadetes; order Gemmatimonadales; family GWC2-71-9; genus CAVVWJ01. The sequence continues at coordinate 178,958 of CAWFGP010000003.1, read as the reverse complement.
GCCCGCGCCGTTCTCGCCCACCAGGGCCAGGCGCTCGCCCGGCGCAAGCGAGAAGTCGAGTCCGCGCACCGCCCAGCGGTCCGAGCCGGGATACCGGAAGCCCACGCGCTCGAAGACGAACCCGGTCCGGATCGGCACCGGGACCTGCCGTCCACCGGGCTCCCGGCGAATGCCCGGCTCGAGCGCCAGGAACGAGAACAGGTCGTCCAGGTACAGGCTCTGTTCGTACACCTGCGAGAGCGAGAGCAGCACCCGCTGGATCAGGTCCCGGCTCTGTCGGAACGAGCCGGCCAGAAAGGTGAGCACGCCGATCGTGAACAGCCCGGCCGGTGACCGGTACCCGGTGACGGTCAAGTAGATGATGACCGCATACGCCCCGTAGTAGCCCAGCGTGCCGAGCCCGGCGAGGAGCGTGGAGACCAGGCTCCGCCGCACGGCCAGCCGCTTGTTGGCCTCGTAGAACTCGCGGCTCAGCCGGTCGTAGCGCTCGACCAGGAAGTCCGACAGCCCGAACAGCTTGAGCTCCTTGGCCGAGACGTCGCTGGCCCCGATGTAGCGCAGGTAGTCGAGCTGGCGGCGCTCGGGGGTCCACGAGTAGAGCAGCGAGTACCCCAGCGAGGCGAAGTGGGTCTCGCCCAGCAGCGAGGGAAGCACCGCCACGACCAGCAGCAGCAGCAGCCAGGGGACGTACACGGCCAGTGCCGCGGCCAGGGTGGCGAGCGTGATCGCATCCTGCACCGACGCGAGCAGCAACGTGAAGAGGCCGATCCGGCCCACCGTCTGCCGCCGCGCCCGCTCGAGCTTGTCGTAGACCTCGGAGTCCTCGAACTGCTCCAGGTCGAGGGTGGCCGCGTGGCGCATGAGCTCGACGCTCGTCTGGTTGGCGAAGAGATCGCCGAGCAGGCTCTCGAGCAACGCAGAGACGCGGGCCAGCCCCTCACCCACCATCGCGATGACGAGCTCGAGCGCAAGCAGCTCCCCCAGCCGGGGCCAGTCGACGGCGCCGGCGCCGCCCCCGGCCGCTACGCCGACCGCGCGCACGACCTCGTCGACGATGAGCTTGCCGATCCAGAGCACCGCCAGCGGCACCAGCGACCGCCCCACCCGCAGCGCCAGAATGCCCGCCACATAGCGGCGCTCGGTGCGCCACACGAGCCCCAGCAGCCGCGGCACGTGGCGCAACGCCTGCAGCCGGGCCCGCCAGCCCAGCCTGGGCTCTTCGGGCTTCCGGCCTCCGCGGTTGGGCCGTACAATCGGATGCTCGAGCGGCAGTGTCATGCTGTGTAAGCTAATCCGCGGAGACTTCCCGATGCCCCACTTCGACTGGCCGGCGCTCTGGGCCAACCTCACGCACCTCGGCATGTTCGGCGACCCGACGCACCCGGTGTCGGTCGCGGAGAAGATCGTTCGCCCGGTGCTGGTCTACCTGCTGCTGGTGTTCGTGCTGAAGAAGACGGGCAAGCGGATGCTGGCTCAGCTCAATCCGTTCGACTTCGTGGTCCTGCTCACGCTGTCGAACACGGTGCAGAACGCCATCATCGGCAACGACACCTCGCTGCTGGGCGGCGCCATCGGCGCCGCGGCGCTGCTGGCGGCCAACGCGGTGCTGGTGCGGTTCTACTATCGCGGCCCGGAGATGACGCAGATCGCCAGCCGAGAGCTTGATATCCGCCTGATCGCCGACGGCCGGCTCCAGGAGGACGCCATGCGGCGGCTCCACATCAACGCCGGCGAGCTCATCGCCAAGGCGCACGAGCGCGGCTTCGACTCGCTCGACGAGGTCGAGAGCGCGGTCCTCTACCCCAACGGCACGATCTACCTCCGCGGTCAGGAGAGCGCGAGCGACGCGGCCCGCCACCGCGAGCTGCTCGGCCGGCTCGATGCCCTCGGCGCCCAGCTCGCCGCGCTCCGCCGATAGCCCGTTACATTCCCGCCATGCCGACCCGCTCCACCGCATTCGTCACTGGCGCCACGCAGGGCATCGGGCGCGCCACGGCCTTCGCCCTCGGCCGCGCGGGCTACCGTGTCGGCGTCTGCGCCCGCACCGGCACGAAGGTCGAGGCGCTCGTCGCCGAGCTCCAGGCCGAGGGTATCGAGGGCGCGGGCGCCCCCGCCGATGTCGCCGACCCCGAGCAGGTGCGGCGTGCCGTCGCTCACGTCGTCGAGCAGCTGGGTGAGATCGCCGTGCTCGTCAACAACGCCGGCGTGCTCATCGCCCGTCCGTTCGAGGAGCTCACGCTCGAGGACTGGGACCTCACGATGGCCACCAACCTCCGCAGCCTGTATCTCGTCACCCGCGAGGTGCTGCCCGGCATGCGGCGCCGGCACGAAGGCACCATCGTGAACGTCGCCAGCCTGGCCGGCCGGAACGGCTTCGCGGGCGGCACCGCGTACACCGCCTCCAAGCACGCCGTGCTCGGATTTGCCCGCTCGCTGATGCTCGAGGTGCGGAAGGACGGGATCCGGGTCGTGACGGTCTGCCCCGGCTCGGTGGACACCGGCATGCTGGTCGATCAACCGATGCTCACGCCCAATCGTGCGCGCATCCTCCAGCCCGAAGACGTCGCCGACGCCATCCTGCATGCCGTGCGGCTTCCCGGGCGTGCCCTCGTGAGCGAGCTCGACCTACGTCCGACCAACCCGTAAGCGTGTCGCCCGTCCTGGTGGCGATGTGCGTCTGCCGGCGCATGCCGTTCGCAAGCCTGCTCCCGCTCGCACGCGCCGAGGGCTGGGGCCTCGACGAGCTGGCCGCGGCCACGGGCTGCGGCGCCGGCTGCGGCCTTTGCCGTCCCTACCTGCGCCGCATGCTCGCCACCGGCGAGACCGAATTCCGCGAGCTGCTCCGGGAGGACGCCGCGGAGTGAGCCGGTCGCCCGGGTCCGCTCGGACTGTCCGCCCTCGCGGTCGTGGTGGGCTGGGTCGGCGTCCTGTTCGCCTTTCGGGGCGACTGGCTCGGCGTGGCGCTCCCGCTGGTGACCACCGCACTCGCATGGCTGGCGTTCCGCCGCGGCGAGACGATGGCGCGGACAGCGGAGCGCCGAGCTGCGCCGCGCGCTGGAGGCCGCCGCGGTGCGCACCCGGGAGCTCGAGCGGCTCCGGCACCTCGCGGCCACCCTCCTCGCCGGCACCGACACGCCTCGGCTGCTCCAGGAAGTCGCGATCGCGGCCGCCGATCTGCTCGAGGCGGAAAGCGGCGGCGTGACCCTGCTGGCGGAGGAGGGGCGTTTCGTGCGGATCGCCGCGGCGACGGGACCGCTCGCCGTCACCAAGGGCTCGCTTCTGCCCGTGGACGAGTCGCTCATCGGCTGGTCCGTGTCCAATGACAAGCCCGCTTGTCACCGAGAACATGGACACCGACCCACGGAGTTACCAGGTGCCGGGCATGGCCCTGGCGCTCACTACCGCCGCCATCGTTCCGCTCCGCTCGAGTGGCGTGGTGATCGGCACCATCAGCGTGTACAACCGGCGGAATGGCCGGCCGTTCGGCGACTACGACCTGCAGCTGCTCCAGACCCTTGGCGACCAGGTGGTCGTCGGGCTCGACCGGGCCGCGGTGCTGGAGGAAAGCCGGCGGAACGAGCGCGCGCTGGTGGCCAAGAACGTCGAGCTCATGCGCGCCACCCAGCTCAAGAGCGAGTTCCTGGCGAACATGTCCCACGAGCTCCGCACGCCGCTCAACGCGATCATCGGCTTCTCCGACCTCATCCTCGAGGGCGGCGTCGGTCCGATCTCCGATCAGCAGCGCGAGTTCCTGGAGTCGGTCCTGCGGAACGGGCGTCATCTTCTGGGGCTGATCAACAGCGTGCTCGACCTGGCCAAGATCGAGGCCGGCCGAATGGCGCTCGAGCTGGCTCACACCGACCTGCGCGAGGCGGTTACCGACGCGGTCAGGGACACCGCCAGCCTCCGGACCGCCAAGCGCCAGCAGTCTACGCTCCACCTCGATGACGCATCCCTCGCGGTCGTGGCCGATGGCGTGCGTGTGCGCCAGATTCTCTTCAATCTCCTCTCCAACGCGTCCAAGTTCACTGCCGAGGGTGGAGAGATCACCCTGAGCGCCCTCTGCACTCGCGCGCCGCTGCCGGTGCCCGCCGGCCGGCCCGGCGACGAACGGCGCGCCGTGACCCGGGAGGTCGTCTGGATAGCGGTCGCCGATTCCGGCATCGGCATCGCGCCGGAGGACATGGACAAGCTGTTTCAGGAGTTCAGCCAGGTCGAGAGCTCGGCCAGTCGCCAGGCGCAGGGCACCGGGCTCGGGCTTGCCCTCTGCAAGAAGTTCGTGGAGATGCACGGCGGCACCATCGGCGCGGAATCGATCCCCGGTCGCGGATCGAGCTTCTGGTTCATGCTGCCGACCGAGGGCCCGGTCCGGCGCCCGGCGGCGGAGGCCGGATGAACCGACGGGCCTTGAACGGGGGGGCCGTCCCGCCCACCTTTCGATCGATGCGTTCCCGGCGCCTGCTTCGGCTGCTGCTGCTCACCCTGCCCGTCCTGCTCGGGCTGGCCGCAGGCACGGGCCACCGTCCTGCCGCGGGCGCGGACACCGTCGCCACGATCGGGACGCCGCGCCAATCGCTTCCGACTCCGGTTCACGACGAAGCTACCTGCGCCTTCTGCCAGGCGGCGATCTTCCCGCCCTGCGCGCCCCACCCGGCGGATGTGTCGATCACTGCTTCCGCCCTCGTGCGGGAGGACCGGGTCGCGGCAAGCGACCGCCTTCCGCACTTCACCTCCCATCGCCCGGCCAGCTCCCGCGCCCCACCGGCTTCCCGAATCGCCTGATCGATCACGCGCCCGCCCGGGACGCGCGCTCCTCACACATTCGGAGTCTTCATGCACGTGCGTGTTCGCACGGTTTGTCTCGTCGCCGTCTGGTGGCTTGGCGCCGCGACCGTCGCCCTGGCCCAGGTGCCGGGACAGGCCGCCGCCGACTCGGTTGGCCGAGGGCTCGGCTCGCTCCGCGCCCGGCTCGACTCGATTGAAGCGGGCGCCTGTCCCGCCGGGCCGGCCATCGTGGCGCCCGCCCGCTCCGGTGAGCCCCGCACCGACAGCCTCGCCGCCACGCTCGAGGCGCTGAGCCGCCGGCTCGAAACGCTGCGGGCGGCCCGGTGCGCTCCGGGAGCCGCGCCCGTGAAGGCGCCGGCGGCCGCCGATTCCTCCGACGATCTTGCCGCGATTCGGGCCGCGGCCGCAGCTGCGGCAGGCGGCGCGGCGCCGGCCGCACCACCGTCTCCCGCGCCCCAGGCCGGCGATACCACGCCTCCGCCACCCCCCAATACCGAGTTCATCGGCCGCCAGCGCAACGCGTCGGCGCTCAACCCCGAGATCAGCGCCACCGGCGACGTCCGCCTCGTTGCCCGTGAGGGCCGCCAGCGGGACAACGGCGTGGCACGCGAGTTCGAGGTGGGGATCCAGTCGGCCCTCGACCCGTATTCCAACACCAAGATCTTCCTCACCTTCGAGGACGAGGAGGTGGGCGTCGAGGAGGGATACATCTACTGGACCGGACTGCCTGGCCGCCTGCGGGTGGACGTGGGCAAGTTCCGCCAGCAGCTCGGTGATCTCAATCGCTGGCATCTGCACGCCCTGCCCGAGACCGAGTATCCGCTGGTGTACCAGCGTTTTCTCGCGCCCGAAGGTTTGACGGGGGTAGGCCTCTCGCTCTACACGGCGTTACCGATATCGCTGGCCGGCGGCACCCACGAGATCTGGGCCCAGGCCACCACAGCCGAGAGCGAGCCGCTCTACGCCAGCGGCCACCAGCCAACGCTGCTCCTCCGGCTGCAGAACTTCTGGCAGCTCAACCGCTCGACCTACGCGCAGCTCGGCATCACCGGCACCGGGGGCAACAACGACGACGAGGGCCTCAGGAGCCGCCTCGCGGGGCTCGATGTCCGTCTGACGTACCGCCCGCCGGAGGCGGGCACCCGGCGCGAGATCACGCTCCGGGCCGAAGGCTACCGGCTCCACGCCACCGAGCTCGGCACCACGACCAACCGCTACGGCACCTTCGTGGACCTCAACGCGAAGCTGACCCGCCGGTGGGTGCTCGGCACCCGCTACGACTGGGTGGAGGCGCCGCGGGGGCCGGCTGACACCCAATGGCGCGTGACCCCGTCCGTCACCTGGTGGCAGAGCGAATTCGTGTTTCTCCGCCTCGAAGGCGAGCACGGGCATACCGACCTCGACGGCTCCCACAACCTGCTGTCGCTCCAGGTGGTCTGGGCGATGGGCCCTCACAAGCACGAGACCTACTGACATGCCCACACCTCGGATGCTCACCCTCCTGCTGGGACTCGCGGCACTCGTCGCGCCGCCGGCGTCCGTCGCCGCGCGCCCCGAGCCCGCTGCGCCGCCCATCAAGGTCGTCACCAGCCTCACCACCTACGGCGCCATCGCCCGCGAGATTGTGGGCGACAAGGGCACCGTCACCTCCATCGCCCAGGGCGACGAAGATCCGCACTTCGTGCAGCCCAAGCCCAGCTTCGTCGCCGTGCTGCGGAACGCGGATGTCTTCGTCACCACCGGGCTGGATCTCGAGCTCTGGGTGCCGCCGCTCCTCGACCGCGCGGGCAACCGCAAGGTCTCGGAAGGCGGACCGGGGTACGTGACGGCGTACACCGGCATCCACCTGCTGGAAGTGCCGACCTCCCTCAGCCGCTCCGAGGGCGACATCCACGCCGACGGCAACCCGCACATCCACACCGATCCGGTCAACGGCATCATCATCGCCCGGAACATTCTCACCGGGCTCCGGCGGGTTTCGCCGGACAACGCGGCCTACTTCACCGGGCGCGAGCAGGACTTCGAGCGCCGGGTGCTCGAGGCCACCATCGGCGCCGATCTGGTGAACGTGCTCACCGCGCCCGTCGCGTACGACCTGCTCAAGAGCGACAAGCTGTACGACTTCCTGGGCACGAAGCAGTACCAGGGCAAGCCGCTGCTCGACCGGCTGGGGGGCTGGATGAAGGAGGCGCAGGTGTTCCGCGGCAAGGAGATCGCCTGCTACCACAAGGAGTGGGCGTACTTCAGCAGCCGCTACCAAGTGACCTGCGCGGAGTACATCGAGGCCAAGCCCGGCATCCCGCCGACGCCGGGACACGTGCAGGAGGTGATCGCTCTAATGAAACAGCGCAAGATCCGCGTGCTCTTCGCATCCAACTATTTCGACCGGAACCAGATCCGGCAGGTGGCGCAGCGCACCGACGCCCAGGCGGTCATCGTGCCGGAGAACACCAACGGCGCGCCGGGCATCAACACGTATTTCGACCTGATGAACGCGTGGGTGAACGGCCTCGCGTCAGCCTTCAAGGGAGGCGCCTCCTGATGGATCTCAGCCTCTTCCTGCCGCCGCTGGCGGCGTGTCTCGTGATCGTGGCGATTCACTCGTACCTGGGCCTCCATGTCATCGCGCGGGAGGTCATCTTCGTGGACCTGTCGCTGGCCCAGATGGCGGCCCTGGGCTCGGCCGTGGCCGTCCTCGCGGGCAGCCAGCCGGACTCGACGGCCTCGTTCGTCTACGCGCTGGGGTTCACCACCATCGGTGCCGTGCTCTTCGCGCTCACGCGCACGCAGGAGAAGGGCCGCGTGCCGCAGGAGGCCTTCATCGGCATCGTGTTCGTGGTCGCCTCCGCGGCGGCGATCCTCGTGGCCGACCGGACTCCGCGCGGCGGCGAGGCGATCAAGGACATCCTGGTGGGCAGCCTGTTGTGGGTGAGCTGGCCGGCCATCATCCGGCTGGCCGCGGTGTATGCCGTCATCGGCGTGTTTCACTGGGTGCTCCGCCGCCGGTTCCTCACGATCTCCTTCCAGCCCGAGACCGCGCTGGCCCGCGGCTGGAACATTCGGTGGTGGGATTTCCTGTTCTACTTGAGCTTCGGCATCGTCATCACCTTCTCGGTGCCGATCGCCGGCGTGCTGCTGGTGTTCTCGTTCCTCGTGGTGCCCGCGGCCATCGCGTTCCAGTTCACCCGGCGGTATGGCATGCTGGCCATCGTGTCCTGGGTGGCCGGCGCCGTCGCCTCCGCGACGGGCCTGCTGGTCTCCTTCCGCTACGATCTGCCGACCGGGCCGGTGGTGGTGTGCATGTTCGGCCTGGTGCTCATCCTGGCGGGCGCCGTGCGGCGCCTGACGGGCGTCCGTGTGCCGGCAGTGGACGAGCAGCCGGCACACGAGGTCGCAGCCTAGCCATGGGCCGTCGGCCGTGACGCGGCGCGCGCGGGCCTGGCTGCTCCTCACCCTCTTCCTGGGGGCGGGCACCAGCCTGCCCAGTCCCGACGCGCTCCTGTTCCACTGGCGCGTGGATCCGCTCGCGGGCCGGGTCCACGTGGAGCCCGCCGGTGGCTGCACCGCTCACGGAGACCACTGTACACTCGGGCGGACGCCGCCTGGATCGCGGGCCGCCGCCCCGCTCGCCATTGTCGTTCGCCACGCCCCGGACCACCGGCAGCCGCTTCGCCCGCTGCCTCCGGCGCCCGCGCTTGCCGCGCGGGTCGCCTCGTCATCCCTTCCCCGCGCCCCTCCGATCGACGCCGCGTAGTCCCGACGACATCACGGCGACACCACCACCCCGACCTCGGGGCGGTGGACTCATACCGATCTGGAGAGGCTCGCATGTACATGCTGTTGCTGGCAGCGGCTCTGGCCGTTGCCCCAATGCCGTTGCACCCACCATCCGACTCCCGCACCAGCCCGCACGCTCACTGGGCGCGTGACCGATACGACAGGCACGGCACTCGCCGACGTGCGGGTGCGCGTGCTCGAAGCCGGACGCACGACCACGACGGACCTCGATGGCCGGTTCACCCTGGCCGAGGTGCCGTCGGGGACGTATGGCGTGGCGTTCTCCCGGATCGGCTATGCCCCGCTCGTGCGCCGGGTGACCATCGGTGCCGAGGACGTCACCCTCGAAGTCTCCATGCGTCCATCGGCGGTGGAGCTGCCCGAGGTCCAGGTGACCGCTACGCCGAACGCCACCACGGCGCTTACGTCGCCGCAGCCCACCAGCGTCCTGGCCGGTGATAACCTGCGCGTGGCCCAGGCACCGTCGCTCGGCGAGACCATCAACGGCCTCGCGGGTGTGCACAGCATCAACGAGGGGCCGGCGATCGGGAAGCCCGTGATCCGGGGCCTGAGCTCGAGCCGCGTGCTCGTGCTCGACAACGGCCAGCGAATCGAGACGCAGGGGTGGGGCGACGAGCATTCGCCGAATGTCGAGACCGCCGACGCGGAGCGGATCGAAGTGATCCGCGGGCCCGCCAGCGTGCTCTACGGCTCGGACGCGCTGGGAGGCGTCATCAATGTAGTCAAGCGAGACCTGCCCGATGCGATGGGCCGGACCCCGTTTGCCCGAGGCCAGGTGGCTGCGGCATATAGTACGAACAATCGGCAGCCGGACGGCACTGTCCGGCTCGAGGGCGCTACGGGTGGTCTGGGTTTCCGCACCTCGGTGACCGGCCGCACGAGCGATGACTTCCGGACCCCGCTCGGCGAGGTCTTCAACACCGGGAATCGAGCCGTGGCCGGAGACGGCTCGCTCGGCTACCGCGGCGGCTGGGGCTCCGTCCGCGCCGATGTCTCCTACCGCGACGAGAAGCCGGAGTTCCATGACGACGCGACGGCGACGCCGCTCCAGCGGATCGGCGACACCCGGGCCGGCGTCACCGCCAATCTTCCGATCGGGGCATCTCGCCTGGAGGTGATCACCGGGTTCGAGCGGAACCGGCGTCGGGAATTCGAGGAGGCGGGCGCGGACGAAGTGGCGTCCGGCCTGCTCGCCACGAGCTACAAGGGTGACGTGCGGTTCCACCATGCGCCGCTCGGCCGGCTGACCGGTCTCGTCGGGGTTCAGACATTCTTCGACGACTTCACAGTGTCCGGTGAAGACCAGCACCTCATTCCGAGCAACCAGACGCGGAGCGTCGGAATCTACGCCTTCGAGCAGCTCGAGCTGAACCGGTGGACGCTGTCGTTCGGCGGTCGCTATGACTATCGCCATCTCGACGTGACCGAAGACCCGACGCCCCCCCGTCGGCACGGGCACGCCCGCCCAGACCCGCACATACAACTCGGGCGTCGGGAACTTCGGCGCGCTGTTTCACGTGTCCGAGCCGGTGGCGCTGGTGCTGAACGTGGGGCGCGGCTATCGCGCGCCCCAGCCGATCGAGCTGTTCGCGAACGGCGTCCACGAGGGCACCATCGAGTACGACGTGGGAAATCCCGACCTCAAGAACGAGACGTCGTTTAACACCGACCTGGCCCTGCGGGTGCAGAGTGGGCGGGTGAACCTCGAGCTCGGTGGGTTCGCCAACTACATCAGCAACTACATCTATTTCCGGCCGACCGGGACCTTCGATTCGCCATCGGGTTCCCTCGAAGACCCCTGCTCGGACCCCGACAACTTCAGCTGCTTCCAGAAGTTCCAGTCGGTCCAGGGTGACGCGCGCCTGACCGGCCTCGAGTTCTCGGCCGAGTATCACCCCACGAGCTATCTGCACCTCAGCAGCACCGCGGACTATACCCGTGGGCAGAACCGGTCCACCGACCAGCCACTCCCGCTGGTGCCCCCGTTCCGCGCGACCTACAGCGCGCGGTTCGAAGCCCGGGGGAACGACTTGTTCCAGAGCCCCTACGTCGTGGTGGGAGGCGAGTCGAATGCGCGCCAGACCCGGCTGGATCCGAGCGATGTCGCCCCGGAGGGCTACACCCTGGCCAACGTTGGCGCGGGGGTGGCGTTCGCAACGGGCCCGCGGGTGGTACACCTGGACGTGAGCCTGCGAAACGCGTTCAATAAGGAGTACCAGAGCTTCCTGAGCCGGTACAAGTTCGCGGCTGACCCCGTGGTGCTGGATCCGGGTCGGAATCTCACGGTTCGGGTCAGCACCGACTTCTGATCACGAGGATCGCACTCCGACGGGGGCTCCGCTGCATGCGGGGCTTCCCGCTGGGGTTCACGCCGTTTGGTCGGGACATCGAATGCCGCGACGAGGGACCTACTCGACGGTCAGCGACGTCCGGTTGAGAAGATCCCTCGCTCCGCTCGGGATGACGAGGCCGCTCGGAATGACGAAACCTCTGCAGCCAGGCGCCGCGGGCGGCTCACCGCACCTTCTTCCACCCCGGCAGGTACGGCGGCGGCAGCAACGCCGTCCGGCGCAGCAGCTCCAGGTGGCTGGCGATCACGTCGGCCAGCTGCTGGGCCGGCGCGAGGTGCACCTCGCGGAGAATCGCGGGGTGCTTCGCCGTCAGCACCAGCGCGCCGTGGATGCGCCCTGCCACGCGGAGCGGTACCACCAGCCGCGCCTCGCCCTGCACCAGCGCGAACGAGCTCGGTAACTCGCCCTGGAGCACCGCCGCCAGTGCGGTGCCCGCCACCGGAATGAGGGGGAGATCGGGCAGCGACCGCCGCTCTCCAGGCTCGAGCAGCACCACGCGGTCGCCTTCGCTCAGGCGAATGGCAAACCGCATGTCGTCGAACGGAATGAGCCGCGCGGCCAGGTCGGCCACGCGCCGCGTCGTCTCGGCGAACTCGGTGCCCGTGGCGAGCAGCTCGACGGCATCGAACAGCGAAGGTGGTGGCTCCGGCGCGGCCTCCGGAAGGGCGGCAGGCGCCGGCGCCGACGCCGCTGGCGAGAACGCCTCCACCAGCACCCACACCTGTGAGGCGATGAGCCCGGCGACACGGGTCAGCAGCGCCGCATCGGCCTCGTCGTAGAGGTCGGCGCTCACGCTGCCGGCGAGCAGATACGCCGCCATCCCGTGCGGCCCCCGCACACGCACCCCCACCACCGACCGCACCTCCGCCCCGGTGGGCTCCTCGACCGTGAAGTAGCCGCGCGGCCAGCGCGCATCCTGGTAGGTGTCCGGCAGGACGATGGCGTCCCGGTTCCTGAACAAGGCGTCGAGGTCCAGGTGCTCCCGGCTGATGATGAGCGACGGATCGGCCCAGAGCGGTCCGCCGGCGTGCTCGCCCAGGCGATAGGCGCGCATGCGATCGGTGTCGGCCACGAGCAGCTCGAGATGATCATGCGGCAGCTGCGGCTCGAGCGCCCGTCCCAGCTCGGCGACGTAGAGCGGCGGCGAGCCGGCATGCTCCGTGAGGAAGGCGAGGGCGTCGACCAGGGCAGCGAGGCGCGCCCCCTGCGGGATCGTGCCGCCGCTGCTGCCCCATTGCCGGGACAACCGTCCCATGAGCGGCGAGAGGCGCTGCGCTACCCGCTCCAACACTTGCCGCTCGTCCTCGCCGTAGCGCTCCGGCTGGAGATCGGCCGCCAGCACCAGTCCTACGTCGCGGCGGCCCGACCGGATCGGCACACAGGCGACCGATGCATAGCCTGCGTCCCGCACGATGTCCTCGAGCAGCGCCATCTGCGACGGCTCCACCTGCGGCGCCGGGAGTGGCACCGCGAGATGGTCCTGCGCCAGGGCCTCCGGCCCGATCAGTACCGCGCCACCGCCATGCGCCGGATAGAGCCAGAGGCCGAGCAGGTCGTGGGGCAGGTCGATGGCGAGCGCATTCGACAGGGCGGAGTACCAGGTGGCCAGCGCATCCGGGTCTCCCAATGCCTGCTCGACCCGGAGCAGGGGCACGAGCGGCTCGCCCCGCGAAGCGGAGTCGGGCTGGTGGCCGGGGAAGGGATCGGACGTCATGGCCTGCTCAGGGGCAGGAGGTATGCCGCCCGTGGGCATGCGCAAACGCGTTCCACTCAAACGACTTAGCGCACGCGCTCGGCCACTGTGGCACGCATGAGCACCGCGCTCGTGGCGTCCTGCCCGCCTCCGTTGCAGCCTGCTTCCGCGACGGGTCGACCCGGAAATAGCCATCGCAAGCGGAGTTGACATACCCCCCACCCCTATACTATGCTCCCATCGACACCCACCGGAGGAAGCCATGCGGGATCTGACGCTGTTCATCGAAGGCATGAGCTGCGGCCACTGCCTGCACGCCGTCAACCAGGCGCTTGCCTCGGTACCCGGCGTGGAGATCGGGTCCGTACGGATCGGGCGCGCGGACGTGCGGTATGATGAGAGCGCCGTCGAGCCCGGCCTGATCGTCGAGGCCGTGAGTGGCGCGGGCTATCGCGCCACGGCCGCATCGTGACTACTGCCCAGATCGCAGTGACCCTTCTCGGCCTCGCGGCCGTGCTGTGGGTCAACTGGTACTTCTTCGTAGCCGGCCGCGGGGTCGCCGTGGCCGCGACAGTGCAGGCCGGCGGCGTGCAGTGCATCCGGGTCGAGGTGAAGGGCGGGTACGCGCCCGCGGTGATCCGCGTTCGCGCCGGCGCGCCGGTGCGGCTCGATTTTCATCGCGACGAGTCCAACCCCTGCACGGAGGAAGTCGTGCTTCCGGACTTCGGGATCCGCACCTACCTGCCGGCGCACCGGACGACGCCGGTGAGCTTCACCCCCACGGCCGGGACCTACGAGTTCACCTGCGGCATGGGAATGGTGCGCGGCACCATCATCGCCGAACAGCATGGCTGAGCTCACGCTGCCTGGCGCCGTGACGTCTCCGACGGAGTCCTGCACCATCCCGGTGACCGGCATGACCTGCGCGGCCTGCAGCGCGCGAGTGCAGCGCGCCCTCGAGCGGACCACCGGTGTCGCGTCGGCCAACGTGAACCTGATGACCGACGCCGCCACGGTGGCCTACGACCCCGGCGTCACGTCGCCCGAGCGGCTGGTGGAGACGATTCGGGCGACCGGCTACGGCGCCGAGCTGCCGCTCCCCGAGGCGTCGTCCGAGGACCTGCTCGACGCGCAGGATGAGGCGCGCGCGACCGAGCTGCGCTCGCTCCAGTGGAAGTTCGCGGTGGCGGCGGCGGCGGGCGTGGCCGCGATGGCCCTGGGCATGGCGCCCGCCGCGATGGCACCCGGCACCGCCGGCCCGATACGGTACCTGCAGCTCGCCCTCATGCTACCGGTGGTCGGCTGGGCCGGCCGGCATTTCTACACCCGGGCGTGGTCGGCCTTCCGGCATCACGGCGCGGACATGAACACCCTGATCGCCGTGGGCACCGGCGCCGCATTCCTCTTCAGCGCCGCCGTGACGCTGTTCGACGACTGGTTCGCCGCGCGCGGCGTCGAGCCCCACGTGTATTACGAGACGGTGGCCTGGATCATCGCGCTGGTGCTGCTGGGCAACCTGCTCGAGGCCCGGGCCAGGGGGCAGACGTCCGGCGCCATCCGGCGACTGATCGGGCTCAGGCCCGCAACCGCGCGCGTGCTCCGTGCCGGCCGCGAGGAGACCATCCCGCTCGTCGCGCTTCGCCCCGGGGACGAGGTCCTTGTCCGCCCCGGCGAGACCATCCCCGCGGACGGCGTGGTGGCTGACGGGACGAGCAACGTCGACGAGTCGATGCTCACCGGCGAGCCGACCCCGATCACCAAGCGCCCCGGTGACACCGTCATCGGTGCCACGCTCAACCGGAACGGCGCGCTGCGCGTTCGCATCGAGCGGGTGGGCGGCGAGACGGTCCTGTCACGGATCATCCGCCTGGTTCAGCAGGCGCAGGGCAGCAAGGCCCCGATCCAGCGCCTGGCCGATCGCATCTCGGCGGTCTTCGTCCCGGTCGTGCTGTCGATCGCCATCGTCACCTTCGTCGTATGGTTCGATGTCGGGCCCGCGCCGGCGTACCTGCACGCGCTCGTGTCCGCGGTCACCGTGCTGATCATCGCCTGTCCGTGCGCGATGGGGCTCGCGGTCCCCACGGCGGTCATGGTCTCGACCGGCCGCGGCGCCGAGCTCGGCGTGCTCATCAAGGGCGGCGAGGCGCTCGAACGGAGCCAGGCGATCGATACGGTCGTATTCGACAAGACCGGTACCATCACCGAGGGACACCCGGCGGTGCAGACGGTCGTGCTGGCGCCCGGCGTGGACCGTGGCGCCATCCCGGACGAGGCGCGACTGGTGGCGCTCGCCGCCGCGGTCGAGGCGCTGAGCGAGCATCCGCTGTCCGAGGCCGTCGTGGCCGAGTCGCGCCGGCTCGGTGCGGCGACTCTCGGGGCGGCCGGCTTCGAGAGCCACACGGGGCGCGGCGTGCTGGGCACCGTCGCCGGCCACCGGGTAGCCGTTGGCAATACGGCGCTCCTACTCGAGCTCGACATCGACCCAGGACCGCTAGCGAAGGTCGCGGACGGGGTCGCAGCGGATGGCTGCACACCGATTCACGTGGCAGTGGACGGCCGCCTCGCCGGCATCATCGCCGTCGCGGACCCCGTCAAGCCGACCAGCCGGCACGCCGTCGAGGCGCTCCGCCGCATGGGACTCGAGACGGTGATGCTCACCGGTGACGACCAGCGGACCGCGGCGAGCGTGGCCCGCGCCGTCGGTATCGAGCGGGTGGTCGCGCAGGTGCTGCCCGAGCGGAAGCTCGACGAGATCCGGCGGCTTCAGTCCGAGGGCCGGGTCGTCGCGATGGTGGGCGACGGCCTCAACGACGCCCCCGCGCTGGCGCAGGCGGACGTGGGCGTCGCGATGGGCACCGGCACCGACGTCGCCATCGACGCGGGCGCCGTCACCCTCATGCGGGGCGACCCGCTGGGCGTGGTGACCGCCATCCGGCTCGCCCGCCGGGCTCTCCGCGTCATCCGGCAGAACCTGTTCTGGGCGTTGGTCTACAACGTGGTCGGGATTCCGATCGCGGCGGGCGTGCTGTATCCCGCGTTCGGCCTCCGCCTTACGCCGGCCATGGCCGCGGCCGCCATGGCCGTGAGCTCGGTCAGCGTGGTCTCCAACAGCCTGCGGCTCCGCCGCTTCACGCCGAAAGGTCAGCCATGAGCCAGCCCGTCATCCCCTGCGCTTGCGCCCGCCCGGGCGACGGCACGCACGCCGTGGCGGTGGATCCCGAAATCAAGCATGCCGTGCTCACGCGCCTGCGCCGGATCGAGGGCCAGGTCCGGGGCCTGCAGAAGATGGTGGAAGACGAGCGCTACTGCGCGGACGTGCTGATTCAGGTGTCGTCGGTACAGGAGGCGCTCCGCGGGGTGAGCCGGTCCCTGTTGCAGAACCACCTGAAGCACTGCGCGGCTGAAGCAATCCGCTCGAATGACCCCGAGCGCTCCGAGGCGATGTATGAGGAGCTGCTGGAGCTGGTGTTTCGGAGCACGAGGTGACCGCCTACCTCTCCACCCCCCGCCGATGCATATCCCGCCCAACGGTCCGCATCGCCCCCAGCACCGTGACCCCTCCGACGATCACCACGGCCGGCAGCAGCAGCACCGCCCGGTCGAGCCCGAACCGGTCGCTCAGGCTGCCTACGAGCGGCAGTGCGATCGCGTCGCCCGCGAGGTGGATGAAGAGCAGGTAGGCGCCGGCGACCGTCGCGCTGATCCGCGAGGGCACCACGTCGAAGATCACCGCCGTTATCGGACCGTTGTACCACGACAGGCAGAAGAACGCCAGCGCAAACACCGCTTGGAACAGGGCCTGGTCACGGATGGTGAGGAGCCAGAGCGCCAGCGGTCCACCCAGCAGCAGGCCGAGGGCCACGACGATCACCCGCGCCGTCTCGTAGCGCCTCCGGAGCCAGTCGGCGAGCACGCCGCCGAACAGCGTGCCGGCCGTTCCCGAGATGAGCCCCCACTTTCCCAGCAGCTCCGCCGATTCCGCCGAGCTCAGCCCCAGCTCTCGGTTCACGAACGTCGGGCCCCAGCCGACGATCCCGTTGAGGCCGAACGAGATCATGGCGCCCGCGGAGAAGATGTAGACCAGGGTCGGTGTGTGCAGCACCGTGCGCCCTGCGCGCGCGATGTCGTCGAAGGCGCCGCTGATGCCGCTGCCGAAGACGGTGTCGTCGCCGTCGTCCGACGGGGTGCGGAACACCCAGCGCAGGATGGTCAGGGCGAGTCCCAGCCCCACCGCCCCGCTGAATACCGCGATATCCACCTTCGAGTCGGCGCCGTAGGCGCGATCGAGCCACCAGGCCCCCGCGCCGCCGACCGTCACGCCCACGAGCAGCGGCCACAGGTTCCGGAGCAGCGGCAGCACGCCGATCTCGAAGTCCCGGAGGAATGACCGCACGGTCAGCCGTGCGGGGGTCCGGGTCGGATCGACCAGCCGGGAGACCATGAGCGCGCAGATGAATCCAGGCACGCCCACCGTCATGAACGCCACCCGCCACCCGTAGGTCCCCTCGAGCGTGCCGCCCAACAGGAGGCCGAGCACTCCGCCGAGCGCGATGCCCGAGGAAAGAATCCCCATGGCGAGCGCGCGGCCGCGGGCCGGGAAATAGTCGGCCACCAGCGAGGCCGCCGCCGGCCCGTACGCGGCCTCGCCCACACCCACCAGCGCGCGGCAGGTGAAGAGCTGGCCGAAGCTGTTGACCAGGCCGCTCAGGAAGGTGAAGGCGCTCCACACCGTCACGCCTCCCGCGATGACCGCCCGCCGCGAGCGCAGGTCGCTCAGCACGCCGAACGGCAGTGCGGCCACCGAGAAGACGAAGATGTAGGCGGAGCCGAGCCAGCCGAGCTGCGAGTCGGTCAGCGCGAGATCGTGCTTGATCGGCTCGAAGAGAGCATAGATGACGTTGCGGTCGATGTAGTTGAGCAGATTGATCAGCGCGAGCAGCCCGAGCGCGTACCAGCTATAGGCTCGGGTCGGCGGGGTCGGCGGGGTAATGGGCGGCGGCATCACCGCCGAGCCGTGGTCTCGGCTCCCCCCGCGCCCGGGTGCACATGTGCCAGTGACTCCTCCGCGCGCTCGTCCCGGAACGCGAGCGCCGCGCGGTACTCCTGGACCAGCCGGTCCATCATCGCCTGGCGCCGGGCGAACAGCCGCTTGAGGGGACGGGCCGCCCGCTTGGCCTTGGCGTACGCCGTAAGCAGCGGCAGCGCGATCGAGTTGTCGGCGTAGACCACCACCGTGCCCGGAAGCTGTTCCGGGTCGATCTTGCCCCAGCTCACTGCCTCCGCCGGCGTGGCACCCGAGAGGCCGCCGGTGTCCGGGCGCGCGTCGGTCATCTGCAGGAAGTAGTCGTGCCCGCGCTCGTCGATCCCGAGCACCTCCTGGATCTGTGGCTCCGTCTGCAGCATGAAGTTCTTGGGGCTGCCGCCGCCCACGATGAGTACGCCGCTCTTGCCGCCCGTGCGCTTGGCCTCGAGCACGATGCTGGCGGTCTCGTTCACGTCGGCGCTCACATCGAACCGGAGCTTGCTTCCGGCCAGCGCCTGCTCGGCCACGTTCATGCCGATCGAGCTGTCGCCGGGCGAGCTGGTGTAGATGGGCACCTCGAGCTCGTGCGCCGCGGCCAGGACCGAGCGCCGGGAAAGCCCGAGCGCCTTCTCGCGCTCGCGCACATAGCCGCCCAGCAGATAATGGTACTCGGCCGAGCTCATCGGACGCTGAAACTCCTCGCGCGCGCTCACCTCGCGGATGAACTTGTCGGTCGAGAGCAGGACGCTGTAGTCGAAGAAGATGTCGTAGATCCGGACGACGCCCTTGTCGCGCAGCTCCACGTCGTCGGCGGTCGGCGTGCCGCGGTGCATCGCGAGGCCGAGCGCGAAATGGGCGTCGTGGTACAGATTGGCGCCGGTCGAGATGATCCAGTCGACGAACCCGGCCTCCATGAGCGGGATGAGGCAGCTCATCCCGAGTCCGGCCGGGGTCATCGCGCCCGTGAGCGTCATGCCGACCGTGGTGTCCGCCTCGAGCATGCGCTGGGTGAAGAGCTGGCAGCCCTCGCGGAGCCGGCCGGCGTTGTAGGCCAGGAAGGCGTTGTCGATGAGCGCGGCGGCGGTCTCCTGGCCGGAGATCGGGGCCGGGTCGATGCGCTGGCCGCGGAGGTACGGCTCGGACGGTCTCGTCATCGGGTCATCCTCTGTCAGGCCGGGCGGACATGATCGGCCGTCATGATGCGGCCCATGGCGTCGTCCGGCTTTTCGGCGCGCGCCTCGACCACGATCCGCACTGCCTCGGCCGGATCGTCGGTGACACGGAACAACAGCAGGTCGGTCAGATTGATTTTCCGCTCTTCGGCAACGGTGCGCGTGAGCCACTCGACCAGCCCGGCCCAGTACGCGCTGCCGAACAGAATGACCGGGAAGTGCTTCACCTTGCCGGTCTGGATCAGCGTCAGGGCCTCGAACAGCTCGTCGAGCGTGCCGTAGCCGCCCGGGAAGACGATGAACGCCGTGGCGTACTTCACGAACATGGTCTTCCGGACGAAGAAGAACTTGAAGTTGAGGCTCCGGTTCAGGTAGGGGTTTGACCCCTGCTCGAACGGCAGCTCGATGTTGCACCCGATGGAGAGTCCGCCCGCCTCCTTCGCTCCGCGGTTGGCGGCTTCCATGATCCCCGGCCCGCCGCCGGTGAGCACCGGGATGCCCGCCTGTGCCAGCAGCATCGCGGTCTGCACCGCCTTCACGTAGAGCGGGTCGGTGGCCTGGGTGCGCGCCGACCCGAAGATCGTGACGCCGTCGACCACGTCGGCGAGGTTGTCGAAACCCCAGACGAACTCGCCCATGATCCGGAGCACGCGCCACGAGTCCGATTTCAGGAACAGCTGCTCCGGCCGCTGCGACGGCGGGCTCTCCAGCAGCTGCTCGTCTTCGGTCGGCAGTTTCTTGTCGTTCAGGTTGCGATAGGGATCGTTGGTCACGGGATCAGTCGCTCGATGGCGGCCCGATGGTCGTCCGGGACATTGTAGAAATAAGGCGAGACCCGCACGTGCCCTGGCCGGCTGTCGGTGACGATGCCCGCCTCCGCCAGCCGGCGGACGGCCGCTGGTGGATCCTCGTTCGGGAGCATGATAATGGCGGTGCGCTCTTCGGGCGCCGGGGCCACCTTCGGCTGGAGCCCGGCAGCGCGAGCGTTCTCGATCAGATCCTCGGCCAGCGCCATGGTCCGGCGGCGGATCTCCCGCGCCCCGAGCTCCTCGATGACCTCGAGCCCGCCGAGCTGGGCGTAGACTGGCATGAGCGCGGGCGTGCCGGCCTCGAGCCGGCGCGCGTCGTCGTGGAGCTCCAGCGTCCGAGGATCGAACCGGAACTGGTCCCGGTGCGCAAACCATCCGCTCGCCCGCGGGTGGAGCGTCGGCCACAGCTCGGGCCGCGCGTACATGAACGCCACGCCCGTGCCGCCGAGCAGCCACTTGAGGCCGCCGCTGCAGTAGAAGTCGACGTCGAGCGCGCGTACGTCCACGGGGATCTGGCCGGCGGCCTGGTAGCCGTCCACCAAGAGCAGCGCGCCTTTTCGGTGCACCGCCTCGGCCAGCCCGCGGACGTCCTGGATGGCGCCGCTGGTGAAGAAGACGTGGCTCGTGGCCACCAGCGCCGTGCGATCGTCCACCGCCCGCGCGATGGCGTCGACCGGCACCCCGATGCCATCGGGGCTCTCGACCAGCACGACCTCGATCCCCTCGCCGGCCCGGGCGAGCCACTGGTAGGCGACCGTGGGAAAATCGAGGCTGGTCACCACCACTTTTCGGCGGTGACCATAGTCGAGCGACTCCGCCACGGCGGTCAGGGCGACGGAAATGTTGGGATGCAGGGCGACCGTTCCCTCGGCCGCCCCGATCAGGCGCGCGTAGCGCGAGCGCAGGTCCGCCAGGGCCGACCACCAGATCTCGTACCAGGCCGCCGCCCCGCGCGTCTCCCATAAGTCGAGAAACTCGTTCACCTTGGCGCGCGATCGCAGGGACAGCGCTCCCAGGGAGCAGCTGTTCAGGTAGATCGATCGTCGGAAGATGGGAAACTCCGCCCGGTAATCCCGCGGCGGCGCTGGTGCGGCGGTTGCCATGGTGGACAATATAGAGGCTCCGGCAGCGGATGGTGGCACGGGAACGCCAGCTCGTCATCCCGAGCGCAGCGAGGGACCCTGATGGCACTTCCGGGAGCAGGCCGGGTTCGGGATCCGCGGCCGAGGTCCCTCGCACCGCTCGGGATGACGTGTACCTCTCGAGCCGTCTATCTTTCCCCCATGACGGCGCCCAGGTCATGGATGTCACTCACGGCCACGTTGTTCCTCCGCGGGCTCGTGAACCCACGCCTGGCCCTCGACCTGGCGAAGGCCGCGTGGGCCTTCCGCCGCCGGAACTGGTGGGCGCGGCCGCCGTTCCTCCCGCTGCCGGACGCGGAGTACCTCCGCTGGCGGATGTATACGGCCTACGCGGACGAGGCGGCGGTGCCGCCGGTCGATGACGTGATCCGGTTCGCCCGCTGGCGCCGGGAGACGATGGGGCTCTAGACGATTCTTCCACGGACCAAGGACACGCGGTGACCGGAGCACGCGAGACCACGAAACTGCCCCACGTGCTCATCCTGGGTGGTGGGTTCGCGGGCCTGTACGCGGCCAAGGATCTGCGCAACGCCCCGGTGCGTGTGACCGTCGTCGACCGCCGCAATCACCACCTCTTCCAGCCGATGCTCTACCAGGTGGCCACCGCCGGGCTCAATCCGAGCGACATCGCCTCGCCTATCCGCTCCATCCTTCGCGCGTCGAAGAACACCGAAGTGCTCCTGGCCGAGGTGCGCGACGTCGATGTCGCCGCCCGCACAGTGCGCTTCACCGACGGCGCCACGGCCAGCTACGACTATCTCGTCGTCGCCACCGGCGCCCGGCACTCCTATTTCGGCCACGACGAATGGGAGCCGCTCGCGCCGGGGCTCAAGAGCCTCGAGGATGCGCTCGAGATCCGCCGCCGGGTGCTGCTCGCCTTCGAGCACGCCGAGCGGGAATCTGATCCGATTCGACGCCACGCCTACCTGACCTTCGTCATCGTGGGCGGCGGGCCCACCGGCGTCGAGATGGCGGGCGCCGTGGCCGAGATCCGGCGGTACGCCCTGCGACGAGACTTCCGCCACATCGATCCCGGCGAAGCCACGGTGATGCTGCTGGAGGGCGGGCCGCGCCTCCTGCCCTCGTATCCCGAGAACCTGAGCACCCAGGCCAAGCACAAGCTGCGGCGCCTGGGCGTCGAGGTGCGCACCGAGACCCTGGTGACCGACATCCGGCCGGGATCGGTCAACGCCGCGGGGTGGGTCATCCCCACGCAAACGGTCATCTGGGCCGCCGGCAATACCGCGAGCCCCATTCTCGCGAGCCTTGGCGCCCCGCTGGATCGCGTGGGCCGCGCCATCGTCGAGCCCGACTGCACCATCCCGGGACACCCGGAGGTGTTCGTGTTGGGCGACGCCGCGGCGTTCAACCATCAGGAGAGCGGCACGCTCCCGGGCATCTGTCCGGTCGCGATCCAGATGGGCGAATACACCGCCTCCATCATCGAGGGCGACCTGGCCGGCCGGCCGCGCCGAGCTTTCAGCTACTGGGACAAGGGGCAGCTCGCGGTCATCGGCCGGGGACAGGCGGTGGCGGACATCTGGAAGCTGCACTTCGGCGGGTTCCTCGCATGGATGGTGTGGATCTTCGTGCACGTTTTCTTCCTCATCGGCTTCCGCAACCGCGTTCTGGTGCTGCTCCAGTGGGCGTGGTCCTACGTCACTTACAGCCGCGGCGCCCGCCTGATCACCGGAGAGAACCAGGCGCCGCGGACGCTCGAGCCGGCCGGGTGGCCAGTCCGAACGGCGTGACGCTCGCCGCCGGGCTCAAGGCAAAGGCCCTCGAGCTCGGCTTCCTGGCCTGCGGCATCACGGACCCGAGCCCGCCGCCGCACGCCGACCGCCTCGATGCGTGGCTGGCCAAGGGCTATGCCGGCACCATGCGTTACCTGCACCGCCAGGCGAAGCGCCGGAAGAATCCCCGCATCAATGTGCCCGAGTCCCTGGCGATCGTGGTGCTGCTGGAGAACTACTACGGGCCGGACGAACAGGCGGATCTCGCGGCACCCCGGGTCGCCAAGTATGCCCGGGGCGGAGACTATCATCGGGTCACTCTGAACCGCCTCGACCAGCTGGCGGCATACCTCCAGACACTCGGAGCCGGAGTGGCGCACAGCTACGCCGACGACGGCCCGGTCCCCGAGCGCGAGCTGGCCCAGCGGGCCGGGCTGGGGTGGATCGGCAAGAACACCATGCTGATCCGGCCCGGTGTCGGCTCATTCTTCTTCATCGGCACGATCTTTACCGACCTGCCGCTCCCGGCCGACGAGCCGTTCACCGCCGATCACTGCGGCAGCTGTACCAGGTGCCTCGACGCCTGCCCCACGGCCGCCTTCGTTGCTCCGCATGTGCTGGACGCCACCCGCTGCATCTCCTATCTCACCATCGAGCAGCGCGGGCCGATCCCGATGGAGCTGGTCGAGCGGCTCGAGGGGTATGCGTTCGGCTGCGACATCTGCAACGACGTCTGTCCCTGGAATCTCCGCTTCGCCGAGCCGACGACCGTACCCGAGCTCATTCCCGGGCGTCCGCTTGCCGGGGTGGACGAGCGCCACTTCGAGGCGATGGACGACGACGAGTTTCGCCGGCGCTACGCCGACACACCGTTCGCTCGGCCCGGACTCGCCGGGATGCGGCGGAACGTTCGCGCCGCGCTCGCCTCCGTTTCCCGACAGGAAGGTTCTCCATGAGTGAGCGGGTTCGATTCCGCAGGATGTTCGAGCACGATGCCTGGGCCAACGGGGTGGTGCTCGAGGGGCTCCGTGTGGGCCCGGCTCCCGCCAAGGCCCTGGCGTGGATCGCGCACATCGTCGGCGCGGAACGACTTTGGCTCGCGCGGATCCGGCAGGAGCCGTCCGAGATGCCGGTGTGGCCGGACCTGGACTTCGAGACCTGCGCCGAAGAGCTCGTCGCCCTCGAGGGTGAGTGGATGCAGTGCCTGGCGACGCTCGACGCAGAAGGGCTCGAGGATGGCGTCGGGTACCGGAACAGCAAGGGTGAGTTCTGGACCAGCACGGTCGGGGATATCCTGTCGCACGTACTGCTCCATTCGCATTATCATCGCGGCCAGATCGCCTCGGCCGTGCGGGAGGCGGGCGGCACGCCGGCGTACACCGACTTCGTCCATGCCGTGCGATCGGGGCTCATCGAGTGAGCCTCGGCGCGTCGGCGGGACCCGCGATCGTCGCGACTGGCGTGGCCCTCGTGATCGTGGGCCTCCTGGTCCGACGTGCGCCCTCACGCCTTCCCGCCGTCTCCTAGTTCGAAGCGTGGCAGCGACCCGTTTCACTTTGAGAGATGGCGGGAGTGGGAGCCCGTCACCGACCGTGCACACGCGGTCGGGGGTGTCCGGCAGGATGCGCGGCCCGCATTCTGTCGGCACCCAGTCGCGCTCCGAGCTCGTGGCATCGCGCCCAGCGACCCCCGGAGATCGCTGGGCGGTGTAATTTCCAGGCATGCACCGCATGGATGCGCCGGCCTCGCTCGTGCCTGAGGTGGCCACCCTCGATCCCGCGCGGATGGCGCGCCTCCGCCGGGTGGGCTGGCTGCTCGACAACGCGATCCCGATCCCCGGCACCCGCTTCCGGTTCGGCATCGACCAGATCATCGGCCTCGTCCCCGGCATCGGCGACCTGATCGGCGGCGCGCTGTCGCTCTACATCATCGCGGAGGCGTGGCGGCTCGGGGTCCCGCGCGGGCTGCTCGTGCGGATGGGCTGGAACGTGGCCATCGACACGCTGGTCGGCGAGATCCCCCTCCTGGGCGACCTGTTCGACTTCGCCTTCAAGGCCAACATCCGGAACCTCGCCCTGCTCGACGGTTTCGTTCAGCGGCCGGTCGAGGTGCGGCGCACGAGCCGCCGGTTCGTGGCACTGCTGGTCGCCGGCCTGCTGCTCCTCACCGCCGGGGCGATTGCCCTCGCCGTGGTCCTCCTTCGCTTCATCTCGGGACTGTTCCAGTGACCGCACCTGCGCAGGAACCCTCGGTCTACAGCATCGCCATCTTCGTCCACGACATCGGCCGCGCGATCGAGTTCTACCGCGACCGGCTCGCGCTGCCGCTCACGAAGCAGGGATCGTTCGGCGCCGAGTTCTTCGGCCCGGGTGCCCGGATCGGGCTGCACCCCGCCGTGCATCCCGACGCGCGCGCCCTCGTGGGCCGGCACACCGGGATCACACTGCACGTGCCCGACCTGCTCCATTACTGCGGCGAGCTCCACGAGCGCGGCGTGAGCTTCGTGACCGAGCCCACCCAGCAGACCTGGGGTATCATGGCGTTGGTGGCGGATCCCGACGGGAACGTGCTGGCGCTGTGGGAGGACAAGCTGCCGGAGACCAGCGAGCACGCGACCGCGCGGCCCCAGGGGAACGTCGATCAGGCCGACGGGGCGTCCTGACCTCGCGGGCGGAACGGGGATACCGCCAGGGCGGCCCGGTCGCCGCGGTAGGAGTCCTCGACGATCTGTCCCTGCTGCTCCATCCCGTAGGCCTCGAATGGCTTCCCGTCCTCGAGACGGTAGTGGTAGGGACTCTCGCCCACGCGAAGTGCCCGGTGCAGCAGCTCGCGGAGCTGCGCGGAAGCGCCGCGGGCGTAATAGCGCCACGGTCCCCACGCCTGGTACTGACCGCAGTGGGTCAGCTCGTGCGCCAGGACGGCCAGGTCGGTCGCGCAGCGGTCGGGCAGGAACACATGATTGCCGAGCGCCACGGCACGGTGGCGGCTGGCCCAGAGGATCACTTTCCGGAGCGCCCCGGCGGCGCCGGGGCGGGACACCCGGTGCAGCCGGACCCGGTCGCAGTCCACCCTGGCGGACAGGCTTCCGAGCCGCAGGCGTTCTTCCGCGGTCAGCCGGTCCAGTGTCCGGCTCCGGTCATTTCCCGAGGAACTCCCCGATCGGCGCGAGAGACTCGACGTGGTCGCAGACGATCTTGAACGTGGCCAGCAGCGGCACGGCGATGAACGCCCCGCCCACTCCCCAGATCCACCACCAGAAGGCGAGCCCCACCAGGATGGCCACCGGGTTCAGCGTGAGCCGCCGCCCCAGCACCGTCGGGCTGATGAAGTTCGCCTGCACCAGGTTGACGGCCACGTAGGCGCCCGGCACGAGCAGCGCGTGGCCCACATTGGGAAAGGTTACGAGCCCGGCCATGGCGAGCAGGCCCATCATGACGGTTGCGCCGAGGTACGGAACGAATTCCGCCAGCGCCGCGAGCGTCCCCCACAGCATCGCATTCGGCATCTTCAGCAGCCCCATCACCAGCGTCACCGCTACGCCCAGTCCGACGTTGACCGCCGCCACCGTGAGCAGGTAGGTCGAGATCGAGGCCTCGGTCTCGCGCGCGATGGCCACCGCCTTCTTCTTGTCGCGCAGCAGCGGCAGCACCTTGATCAATTTCTGCAGGAACAGATCGCCCACGGCGAGCAGAAAGTAGAGCAGAATCAGCGTCTCGAGCACGCCGACGATGAACGACAGGGTCGAGCCGAAGAGTCGCTCGCTGAGCCGCGGGCCTCGCACCACCACTTCCGGCGGGCCGGGCTTGCTCACCTCCGTCGCCGCCTCCACCTGTTCGGCCGTGCGGGTCATCTGGTCGACCGGCCGGCGCAGCTCGCGCAGCCGTCCCTGTACCTTCGCGAGGCTCTGGGGCGCCTTCTGGATCCACTCGCGCGCCGGATCGGTTAGCGTGTAGGCCGCCCCTCCGATCACGCCGAGCAGTGCCAGGATGACGATCGCCGCGCCGAGCGGCTCGGGGATGCGGATCTGCTTGAGCGAGCGGATGACCGGACTCAGCAGGAAGTCGAGCAGTACGGCGAGGACGATCGGCAGCAGGAACGCGCGGGCGACGAACAGCGTGTAGAGCACGGCGAGGACGAACAACCCGGTGATGGCGAGCGAACGCCCCTCGGTCCGGTCGGTCAGCGCGTGCTCCAGCTTCCGTAAATCCGGGTGCTCGACGGCGCCGCCCTCTTCGTGCCGCGCCTCCGGCTGCACCTCCGGCTTGGGAGCATCCGGCTGGAATGCCGCGTTGGGAGCCGAGTCCTCAGGGGTGCGAGCGCCCATGGTCTGGCTCTAAAGGAAGAGGAAACCGCCCTTGTCCGCGCGTCCCGGCAGGCGCTAAGGTTACCCGGCGCCAGTCCGTAAGGCTGTGCGCCAGCACACGTGCGGCCCCTGCGGCCGCGTGGAGGGTCATGTCGCGCCTCTGGCAATCGCTCGTCTCGATCTGGACCTGGCTGGTGCTGGTGGTGTGCGTGCTGCTCTGGCTGCCGGTCATGGCCGTGGTGCGGCTGGTGACCGCGCGGTCCGATCCCGGCCGCTACAGGGTCGGGTACCTCTTCCGGCAGATTCCGGTCGTCGTCGCGGCGCTGAACCCGCTGTGGCGATTCCGGTGCACCGGCACCATGCCCGCCGACCCGCGCCGCCCCTACGTCGTCGTATCGAACCACGAGTCGTTCGTGGACATCCTGCTCATCAGCCACCTGCCGTGGGAGATGAAGTGGCTGTCCAAGGCGGAGATGTTCCGGATCCCCGTGCTGGGCTGGCTGCTCAGGCTCGCGGGCGACATCCCGATCCAGCGTGGCTTCGGCCCCAGCGCGATGGAGGCCATCGCGCGATGCCGCGCCGCCCTCGCCAACCGGGTCTCGGTGATGTTCTTCCCCGAAGGTACCCGCTCGACGACGGCCGAGCTGCTGCCGTTCAAGGACGGCGCGTTCCGCCTGGCGATCGACGCCGGGGTCCCGATCCTGCCCCTCGTCGTGCACGGCACTTCGACCGCGCTCCGCAAGCACGACTGGCGCTTCGGCCGCTCGACGGCGGTGGTGCGCGTTCTCGAACCGATCGAAACCGCCGGCCTCACGCCTGCCGACGTGCCCGCGCTCAAGGAACGCGTGCGGCAGCTCATCATCGACACCCGGGCCGAGCTCGCGGCGGGGCGCCTGGACCCGGCGCCGCAATGAGGGTGAGCGGCGGGCCCGGACGTCATGTCTTTCCCAGGTCCGCCGGCGCTCGCATCCGACCGACCGCCCCGGCCAGCGCGAGCAGCGTGAGGACGTAGGGCAGCATCAGGAACAGCTGGTACGGCACCGACAGCCCGAGCGACTGGAACACGTACTGCAGCGCGGTCGCCGCGCCGAACAGCAGCGCCGCCACCGCCACCCCCGCGGGGTGCCAGCGGCCCAGCACCACGATGGCGATGGCGACGTACCCCCGCCCCGCCGTCATCTTCTCCGCGAACGTCCCCACCTGCGCCAGCACCAGCGTCGCGCCCGCGAGCCCGGCGAAGCCACCCCCGACGATCGTCGCCATCGTGCGCACGAGTCCGGTCCGCACGCCGGCCGCGCGGGCCATCGCGGCCCCTTCGCCCGTGGCGCGGAGCGCGAGGCCGGGCCGCGTGCGGAACAGGACCCACCACACGATCGGCAGCGCCGCCAGCGCGAGATAGGTCGGCGCCGGCTGGTCGAACAGGGCGGGCCCGAGGACCGGGATGCGCGAGAGCAGGGGAATCGGCACCGGCGCGAGTGTCGGAAGTGCGAGCCCCGCGCCGCCCGTGCCGTAGGCCTGGCGATAGATCGTGCCGGTGAGCCCCACCGCGCCAAGCGTGAGCGCCGTGCCGGCGATGATCTGGTCGGCTCGCGCCCCGATCGCGATGGCCGCGAACCCCGCGGCCAGCAGCATGCCCGCGATGGCCGCGACCGCGAGCCCGGTCCACGGCCCCGCCGCGCTCGCGCCCAGCGTCGCGGCCAGCGCCCCGGCCAGCATCATGCCTTCGAGCCCGAGATTGATGACGCCCGCGCGCTCGGTGATGGTCTCGCCGGTGGCCGCGAGCAGCAGCGGCGTGGCCACGCGCACCGCCGCCGCCAGGAACCCGCCGAGTATCACGTCGGCGCCGGCCATGTGGACGCCGGCCAGGTCGGGGGCCGTCACGCGGTCACCCGGACAGCCGCGGCCCGACGCGCCGACGCCTCGGCGAGGAGCACCACCACGATCACCACGGCTTCCACCACGTAGACCGCTACCGCAGGCACCCCGGCATCCCGCTGCATGGCGCCTGCCCCTGCCTCGAGCGCGCCGAACAGGATGCCGGTGGCGACGACACCCAGCGGATGAAGCCGCGCCAGCAGCGCCACGGCAATGGCGGTGAAGCCGTAGCCCGGCGAGAGGTTCTGGAACAGCGCGTACGAAACGCCGCTTACCTCGACCCCGCCCGCGAGCCCCGCGAGCGCGCCCGAGCCCAGCAGGGCCACCGCCCCCATGCGCCGCACGTCGATGCGCCCGCTGATCTCTGCCGCGCGCGCCCCCGCGCCGACGGCGCGGAGCCGGAAGCCCCAGAGAGTGCGCGCGAAGACGTACCAGAGCGCCGCCGCCGCCACCAGCGCGAGCAGCAGGCCCGCGTGCAGCCGCGTCCCAGGCAGCAGCGGCAGCCGCGCCGCCGCCGCGATGGGATCGCTCTGGGGATAGATGTGTTGCGCCTCCTGCAGCGGCCCCTGTACCATCAGGCTGACGAGCGACTCGGCGACGAAGTTGAGCAGCAGCGTGCTGATCACCTCGAGCACGCCGAAGCGCAGCTTGAGCCAGACCGGCACCAGCACCCAGGCCATGCCCGCGAGGATCGCGGCCAGGAGCACCGCGGTGGTCGCGACGCCGGCCGGCCGCCCGCCGACGTGCAGCCCGACCCAGGTCGCCGCGATCGCGCCGGCGTAGAACTGCCCTTCGGCCCCGATGTTGAGCGCGCCGGCCCGGAAGGCGAGAGCGATCCCGAGACCGATGATGACGAGCGGGACAGCCCGCACCAGCGTGGCGGAGGTGAGCGCGTACCATGAGCCGGCCGCGCCCTGCCAGAGCGCCCCGAGCGCGGTCGGCGCGTCGTAGCCCGCGAGCTGCAGCCCGCCCGCGAGCACGAGCAGCCCGAGCAGCATCGCGAGGAGCGGCGTTCTAACGGCCACCGGTCACCATCAGCTCGCCCACCTGCGCGCGGGTGGCGCCGGGCGGCGGTTCGATCAGCGTGCCGCGCGCCGCCACCACCAGCCGAGTCGACAGGTCGAGCACCTCGTCGAGGTCGCTGCAGTACACCAGCACCGCTGCGCCGCCCGCCGCCGCGGCGCGCAGGCGCGCGTGAATCGCCGCCGCGGCCCGGAGATCGAGCCCCCGGGTCGGGTTCTCCGCCACCACCACCCGCGGCTGCCGGGCCAGCTCCCGCCCCACGACCACCCTCTGCTGATTGCCGCCACTGAGCGCCGCCGCCGGCACGTCGGGGCCGGGGGCCACCACCTCGTACTCCATGAGGAGCGCCGCCGTCCGTGCTCGCGCTACGCGCCAGTCCACCCGGCCGCGCCGGATCCACGGATCGTCGGCTCGGCTTCCCAGGACCACGTTCTCGGTGAGGCTCAGCGCGGGAATCAGTCCCTCGGTTGTGCGGTCTTCGGGGATGAAGCCCACGGGCCCCGCCACCTCCCGCCGGCCGCGCAGCGGGTGCAAACGGCCCGCCACCGCCCGAAGCAGCTCCCGCTGCCCGTTTCCTTCGACCGCCGCGATGCCGACGATCTCACCCGCCCGGATCGTCAGGGTCGCGCGCCGCACGGCGATGCCGTAGCCGGTGTCGCGCGGGACCTCGAGCTCTTCGAGGCGCACGAGCACGGGGACGGACGCCTCATGCTGAGCGTTTCTCGGCTCGTCACCTTTCGCCTGTCCCGGCGCGGCGCCTCGAGCCTTTCCCTCGTCGCCCCGCGCCCCCTCGCCGACCATCGCCGCCGCGAGCGACTCACGCGTCTCCGCCGTCGCCAGCCCCTCATGCACCACCATCCCCTGCCGGAGCACCGTCACTCGGTCCGCCGCGGCCAGTGCCTCGTCGAGCTTGTGGGTGATGAGCACCGCCGATCCGCCCCGCGCGGTGAACACCCGCACGACTCGAAGCAGCTCCTCCGCCTCACCTGGCGCGAGCACGGCGGTCGGCTCGTCCAGCAGCAGGACGTGCACGTCGGTAGCGAGTGCCTTCACGATCTCGAGCCGCTGCTTGAGCCCCACCGAGAGCCGGCCGGCCGGCGTATTCGGCTCGAGCGGGAGACCAATCCGGTCCGCCAGGGCGCGCACCCGCTCGCGCAAGGCCGCGGGATACACCGACCAGCCGGCGGCGAGCGCCACGTTCTCCGCTACACTCAGGGCCGGCACCGAGGTGAAGTGCTGGTGGACCATGCCGACGCCGAGCCGGCGGGCCGCGCGCGGAGACGGCACCGACACCACGGCGCCGCCGATCGCGACGGTGCCCGCGTCGGGGCGCGCCAGTCCGTATGCCACGTGCATCAGTGTGGTCTTGCCGGCGCCGTTCTCGCCCAGCAGTGCATGTAGCTCGCCCGGCATCAGCGTGAAATCGGCCCCGCGCAGGGCCTGCACGGAGCCGAAGTGTTTCCGGATGCCTCGAAGGGCCAGGGCGGGCGGCGCGGTCACAGGCCGGTCGGGTGGTCGTGAAACTCCCAATCCAGGTCGAACCGCTCGGCAAGGTGCGAGGCCAGCGCCTGCACACCCAGCGTCTCGGTGGCGTAGTGCCCCGCGAAGATCACGTTGAGGCCCCATTCGATCGCATCGAAGTAGGTGTAGTGCGCGCCTTCGCCCGTGATGTAGGTATCGAGCCCCGCGTCGTGCGCCCCGCCGATCATGCTGCCGGCGCCGCCGGTGATGATGCCCACCCGGGCCACGCGCTCGGGACCGCCCGCGATGAGCCTGGCACCCGGATCGGTGGTGCCCAGTGCGTGGTTGACCTCGGCCACCAGCGAGTCGCGCGGCACGAGACGAGCCGGCGCGTGGCCCCAGACGCCGATCGGCATGCCCTTGTAGTCGCCGAACCAGCCCTCGACCGCGAGCCCGAGCCGCTCGGCGAGGACGACGTTGTTCCCGACGGTCGGATGTAGATCGAGCGGGATGTGCGCCGAGTAGAGCGGGATGTCGTGTTCGAGGAGCGCCGCGATACGCCGGTAGCGCCGGCCCCTGAGGGGCACGTTGCCGTCCCACAAGAGCCCGTGATGCACCAGCACGAGCGGCGGCGGGCCCTCGCGGCCGGCGAGATCGGCGATGACGCCGTCGATGGTGGCCTGCGACGCGTCCACCGCCGCCACGATTCCGCCGACCAGCCCGCGGTTCTCGACCTGGAGCCCGTTCACGGCGTTGCGCTCGTCGGGGACGGTGCGGACGCGGAGATAGTCGTCCAGATAGGCGACGATCTCGGCGAGCGGCACGGCGCTCACGTCGCCGCCACCTTGGTTGTTCACCGCGTCGCCACTTTGGTTGCTCCCCACGGAGGCGCGGACGGCCCAGCAGTCACTCCGGGCACCGAGACGGCAAACCGGTCTGGCATTGCTGCTGCCTCCCGGTGTTCTCTGTGCCCTCTGTGGCTCGGTGGTGAAACCACTCCTGAGCCCGGCTGCGATGCCTGGCCTGCCCGACCCGATGCCTGCATGGCGGCCGGCCGCGGCGCTGCGAGCAGGGTGCCGGCAGCGATGGAATCGGCGGCGGCCTTGACCCGCGCCTTGAGCACCGCGGGCACGAGGCTGTCGAGGCCGGGATTCGGATCGTACCGCACCACCCCGCTCGCCAGCCCGAAGGCCTCGACCCTGGGCTTGAAGGTGCCGGTCTTCACCTCCTGGGCGACGAGGAGGAAGGCGCGTGGCAGATCGATGATCGCGCTCCCGACCACGCGCTCGGGCGCGAGCGCCGTCTGATCCGCGTTGGAGCCGAAGACGTAGACCCCCGGCGACTCCTTGGCGGCCTGGAACAGGCCGAGCGCGGCCGCGTCGGCGTTGTGGTGGAGCATGTCGGCCCCGACCCGGATGAGGGCCAATGCCGCCTCTCGGCCTGCCGCCGCGTCGTCGAAGCTGTTGAGATAGATCTCGCGGCTCCGGATCTTGGGGTTGACCGCCTTGGCCCCGTTGACCCATCCCTCGTACGCGGCTTTGATGGGCGGCAGCTCGATGCCTCCCACGAATCCCAGCACGTTGCTCTTGGTGAGGCCGCCGGCCACCATCCCGGCCAGATAGCTCGCCTCCTCGAGGCGGAAGATGAGCGGCGCCACGTTGCCCCGGGCCCGCGACCCGGAGGTCACGATGAACACCGGCTTCGGATATTGGGCCGAGACCCGCTCCGCCGGACCCTGGAATTCGAAGCCGTGGGCGAAGACGAGATCGTAGCCCTGGGCAGCGTAGGTCCGGAGCGCCTCGTCCTGCTCCGCCGGCGTCCGGGCCTCGACGTGGCTGATGGAGAGACCAAGGGAGTCGTGGATGCGCTGGAGTCCGGCATAGGCACCCGAGTTCCAGGCCGCGTCGGCGATGCTGCCGGGCGTGATGAGCCCGACGCGGATGCCGGCCGGCCGGGCCTGCGGGGCGCATCCCAAAAAGGACACCAATGCGACACCATGGAGCCATTTCATGCGCACTTACAATCCTGGAACGATGGATTTTGCTACAAACGACTGATTTTCCACAACTTAGGCCGGTTTATCAACTCTTGTGGGAATCCCCATCGCCACCCGACGACGGCGCCCCGTCCATTTTCACCTCGCCGCTGACCTTGGCCCCTTCGACGATCGCGATGCGGGGCGTATGGATGTCCCCCTGAACCACGGCGGTCGCCTGAAGCTCCACTCGCTCGCGGGCGATAATGGCGCCGCTGACCTGGCCGGCGACGACCGCCTCCTGGGTATGGAGATCGCCCTCGATCACCGCCCCGGCCGCGACCAGCACCTGGGCTCCGACCCGGACGGTGCCGCGCACCCGGCCTTCGACCCTGACCACGCCCTCGGTCTCGAGGTCACCGATCACGGTCATGTCGCTCGCGATGATCGAAAACGGGATCTGGTCGGAGCGTCGCCGCCGGAGCTCCTTTCCCTCTTCGTCCCGCGCCGGATTATTGAAGATCCCCATCAGCTTCCCTCCTTGACCATGGTTCGCGGATCGAGCGAGACGCCCTTCTGGCGGATCTCGAAGTGCAGGTGCGGCGCGGTCGACCGCCCGGTGTTGCCGGAGAGGCCGATCACCTGGCCAGGCGCCACCGACGCGCCGGGCTGCACGACGATGCGGGAGAGATGTCCGTACATCGTCTGGTAGTCATCGGGATGGTCGAGCAGCACGAAGAAGCCGTACTCGGGATCCTCGCCTAGCTGATGGACGGTCCCCCCGCCGGCCGCGCGGACCAGGCTCCCGGTGGCGATGGCGATATCGATGCCCGGGTGTGCCTCGTCCCGCGAGCCCGTGCCGACCTGACCGCGGGTGATGTACCCGGGCTCGTCGAGGGGCCAGCGGCGGGGAATCGAGAGCCCGACCGCCGGGCCGCGGGGCGCATCGGCCACGCGGGCGAGCACGGCGGGCGCTACGGGGAGGGAGGTACCAACGGTCAGCGGGTCCCGGATGATGTCTCCGCCGATCATTTGACGCACCTGTGCGTACCGTGACTCGACGCTGTCGAGAGCCGCGGTCAGTTGGCGGACCTTGGCATTGTCCGCCTCGAGCCGCTCGACCTTCTGCTCGAGTCCCGGCACCCGCGCCGCCGATCGGAGCAGCGGGCCATACAGCGCCGCGACCACCACCGCCGCCACCGCCGCCGCCCCCATGAAGCCGACGCCGGCCCGAAGCAGCCAGACCGGCACCCGATAGGTCTGCGACCGGGTGGCCCCGTCCGGCTGGATGACGATCGTCACCGCGCGAGCCGCGCGGCTCATCCCTGGAACGGCCGACCGAGGATCAGCTCGAGCAGGCGGGCGAGATCGTCGTTCGAGTAGTAGCTCAGCGTGAGGAAACCGCGGCCCCGGCGCCGGGTGGTCACCCGTACATCGGTGCCGAGATGCTTGCGGAGCGCGTCCTCGACCCGCTTGGCGTCGGCGGTGACGACCCGGGCGGCGGGCCGGGCGCGACGTGGGGCCGTCTCAGGCGCGGCGCCGGTGCCCGTTGGCGTGTCTCCCCGAACGCGGGCCTCCATCTCCCGGACCGACCACCCTTCGTCCGCGGCTTGTCGCGCCAGCGCGATCATTGCCGCGGGCTCCGCGAGACCCAGGAGCGCGCGCGCGTGGCCCTCGGTCAGCTTCCGCTCGTGCACCATCGCCTGCACTTCGTCCGGGAGCTGGAGCAACCGAAGCAGATTGGCGATCGTGGCGCGGTTCCGTCCGACCAGCCGCGCGATTTCCCCATGCGGCAGCTTGAACTCCGCCGCGAGGCGCTGGTAGCCCGCAGCCTCGTCGATCGGCGAGAGATCGTCCCGTTGCAGATTCTCGATCAGGGCGAGCGTGAGCAGCGTCTGGTCGTCGACGTCCTTCACGATCGCGGGGATCTTCGCCCATCCAAGCCGGGTCGCCGCACGCCAGCGGCGCTCGCCTGCGATCAGCTCATACCCGCCGTTCCGCGGCCGTACCAGGACGGGCTGCAGCAGCCCCGACGCCTGGATCGACGCGACCAGCTCGTCGAGCGGCCCTTCGTCCATCCGCGTACGCGGCTGAAACGGATTCGGCCGCACGCTCGCCATCGGCAGCTCGCGCAATGCGCCCGACGCCTCGGCCTGCTCGCGTGTCGTCGGACCGAGCAGTGCCTCGAGCCCGCGGCCGAGCCGTCTGGTCTCGCTCATGACGCCACCTCGGGCAGCGGCTCGGACGTTTGGCTCATCGGCGAGGTCTCGATCCGGAGCATCAGCTCCTGCGCCACCGCGAGGTAGCTCTTGGCGCCCACCGATTGCACGTCATAGAGGAGAATCGGTTTGCCGAAGCTCGGCGCCTCGGCGAGGCGCACGTTTCGCGGGATCGGCGTGACGAACATCTTGGCGCCGAAATACTCCTTCGCGTCCTCGGCCACCTGGCGACAGAGGTTGAGCCGCGCATCGTACATCGTCAGCAGCACGCCGCTGATCGCGAGGCCCGGGTTGAAGTTCTGCTGTACGAGGCGGACGGTGTTGAGGAGCTGCGAGATCCCCTCCAGCCCGTAGTACTCACACTGGATCGGGATCAACACCGAGTTGGCGGCGGCCAGCACATTCAGCGTGAGCAGGCCAAGCGACGGTGGGCAGTCGATGATGATGTAGTCGTAGTCGTTCTCGAGCCCGTCGAGCACGTGGCGCAGCGCTGCTTCGCGATTGTCACGATCGACCAGCTGCAGCTCGGCGCCGACGAGATCCTGGGTCGCCGGCAGCACCCACAGATGCTCGAGTCCGGGCACGGGAAGAATCGCCTCGCGCGCGGGCCGACCGTCGACCATGGCGTCGTAGAGCGAGATCTCGAGCTCGTGCTTCACCATGCCAACGCCGCTGGTGGCGTTGCCCTGGGGGTCGGCGTCGAGGAGCAGTGTGCGCCGCTCGGCGATGGCGAGGGAAGCAGCGAGATTGACGGCCGTCGTGGTCTTCCCGACGCCGCCCTTCTGGTTGGCGATCGCAACGATATGAGCCATGACGACACTAGGTCTTTAAGTTATTTAATGACAACGACTTAGCGGAATTGCGGCGTCGATTGTCGAGGAAGCATCGCCCGTCCGTTGGCGATGGCTCCAATATAGGGGTGTGGTACGTCCGGAGCCAACAAGTAGCAGTGTTTCACGTGAAACAGATCGACATCCTGCAGGTGGCTCGAGTCGTCGCTGGCGTTTCACGTGAAACACTGGCAGATCGGCAAGGCAGAGCTGCCGGAGCCGTCACGAGTGCCGACGCTTCAGCACCTCCATCACCAGGCTCTGAAGATCACTAGGCGAAACTCCGGGGATGCGCCCAGCCTGGCCCAAGGAGTCCGGACGAGCGACGGCGAGCTTCTGCCGTGCCTCGAACGATAGCGTCGTGAGCCCCTCGTACTCCAAGCCGTCCGGCAGGACGAACTCGTCCATCTGAGACAGTCGGCCGGCCGCCGCACGCTCACGCGCGAGATACCCGGAGTACTTGAGCTCGATATCGGCCCATTCGACATCCTCGGTTGGCAGGTCGACGCCCGACGCCTCAAGCAGGGCGGCCGTCGAAACCCGCGGACGCCGAGCCAGGTCCGCGACACGGTGTGGCGATTCGACCGGGGCGCTCCCTGCCACACGGAGAACCGGGTTTGCCTCCGCCGGCTCCGCCACGGTGCGCTCGGTAAGCTCCAGGACCTCTTCCTCCCGCACGAGCCGTCGATCCGCCTGGCGGCGCTCGTCGTCCGACAGCAGGCCCAGACGCTCCGCGAGGGGAAACAGCCGTCGTAGCGCGTTATCCTGCCGAAGCAGCAGCCGGAACTCCGCGCGTGAAGTGAAGAGCCGGTACGGCTCGTCTACGCCGCGATGCACGAGATCGTCCACCAGCACGCCCAGGAAGGCCGTGTCCCTGGCCAACACCACTGGCTCACGGCCCAGCGCCATGGCTGCCGCGTTCAGTCCCGCCAACGCACCTTGGCCCGCTGCCTCCTCGTACCCAGTCGTACCGTTCACCTGGCCAGCCAGGAACAAGCCGGACACTGCCCGCGACTCGAGCGTTGGATGGAGCTGGGTCGGGGGGAAATAGTCGTATTCGATTGCGTATCCGGGCCGAGTCATCCTCACTTCTTCCAATCCCGGCACCGTCCTGAGGAAGGCGAGCTGCACTGCCGACGGGAGCGACGTGGAGAGTCCGTTGACATACATCTCGGCGGTATCGAGCCCTTCGGGCTCGAGGAACACCTGGTGGCTTACCGCCTCGGGGAACTTGACGATCTTGTCCTCGATCGACGGGCAGTATCGCGGGCCGAGGCCGCTGATGGCGCCACCATACAGCGCGGATTCCCGGAGATGTCGGCTGATGATCTCCCGGAGCGCCTCACCGGAGCGAGTCAGATAACAGGGAAGCTGGGCAGGGTGGGGGGCGCGCTCGTGAAAGGAGAACCAGTAAGGGTCCGGATCTCCATCTTGTCGGTCGACACTCGTCAGGTCGACCGATCGGCCGTCGATGCGCGGCGGGGTTCCGGTCTTGAAACGAGCTGATGTAAGACCAATGTTTGCAATGGCTTGGGCAATTTCTACGACCGGGCTCTCACCTGCACGTCCAGCCGCGACTTGCATGCTCAACCCCAAGTGGATCCGGCCGCGCAGAAAGGTCCCAGCGGTCAGGATTACGGCTGGAGACTCAAAGCGCCGACCGTCGATGGTGACAACACCAAGAATTCGGCTCCCATCCAGCAGGAACTCAGCAGCTGTCCCTTGGGCAAACTCGAGGCGCTCCAGTCGTTCCAATACGGAACGTACCGCCCGCCGATAGAGCCCACGATCGCATTGCGCTCTCGGCGACCAGACGGCGGGGCCCTTCGACCGGTTGAGCATCCGGAACTGGACCCTCGCCAGGTCCGTCGCCCGCCCCATCACGCCACCAAGCGCATCGACCTCGCGCACGACCGTGCCCTTGGCGATCCCACCGATCGCCGGGTTGCACGACATCTGCCCGATGGTTTCGAGATTCTGCGTGAGGAGAAGGGTTCGCGCGCCGGCACGCGAAGCGAGCGCGGCCGCCTCGGCGCCCGCATGTCCCGCGCCGATCACGATGACATCGTACCGTTGGCTCATGCGGATGCCTCTGGCATGGGCGGCGCCCGGTTCCTATCTTAGCGCCGTCGCCTCCACGGTGCCGCGCCTATGCCCTATCGGATCAAGATCAATCGCAGCCTGTGCTCGGGCTACGCGGAGTGCGTCGGCCTCGCGCCCGAAGTCTTCCAGCTCGGCGCCGACAACGTCTCGGTCGTCGTCGACCCCGAGGGCGGCGACGAAGAGATGATCCTGGACGCTGCCCGCGCCTGCCCGGTGGACGCCATCACCCTGATCGACGAGTTCGAAGATCAGGTGTGGCCTGCCTAGCGCAGGGCGTCCACCAGCCGCTCGATTCGCGCCACATCGGTCGACGGCACCAGGAGATCCCGGTGCTCCGGCCGAATCCCGAACTTGCCGCACCGCTGCAGGAACTCCGCTTTCGTCGCGCCGCCCGCCGAAGCGTCGTAGACGCCAACGTCGTGCATGTGGACGCCCTGTTCGTCCTGGCTGTCGAAGCGGCCCACGTAGGTCCGCGGGCCATGCGTCTCGAGCACTACGGTAATGCCGTGCAGCTCGTGCCGATCCGGATGAAAGATGCGCCCCGTCATCGCGTCGCCGCTCAGACCGTCACGCCGAAATGCCGGTCGAACGCCGCGGTCAGGTCGGCCGCGATGGCCTGGGGCGGGCGGCCTTCGATCTGGTGGCGATGCACGAAGTGCACGACCTCGCCGTCCCGCAACAGCGCCACCGACGGACTGCTCGGCTGATAGTCCGAGAAGTACTGCCGCGCGCGAGCGGTAGCGTCGACGTCCTGGCCCGCGAACACGGTGACCACCTGTTGCGGCTTGACGCCGTGCTGCAGCGCAAGCCGGAGCGCCGGCCGAGCGTTACCGGCGGCGCAGCCGCAGACCGAGTTCACGAAGACGAGCATGGTGCCCTTCTGGTCGCCGAGCGCGGCGTCCACGTCCGGCACGGTCGTGAGCTCGCGGGCACCCATGTCGGTCATCTCTTCGCGCATCGGCGCCACGAGGGCGGGATTGTACGGCATGCTGCGGACTCCTTGAGAGAAATAGTTGTGAAGACGGTCGGACGGTCGGACGGTCAGACGGTCGGACGATCAACCCCGCTGTCCTTCGCTGCATCCGGAACTCCGGCCGGTCCATCCGACTGTCCGATCGCCTGACCGTCCGACCGTCCGACCGTCCGACCACCTTCCAGCGCCGCCTTCAGCGTATGCCACGCCATGCTGGCGCATTTCACCCGCACCGGAAACTCCGATACCCCTGAGAACACGGCGAGCTTCCCCAGGGTTTCCACCTCTCCGGGCGGAAGCGTGCCGGTCACGAGCTGGTGGAAGCGCTCGAACAGTTCTTCGGCTTCCTCGCGGTTCTTGCCCTTCACGGCTCCGGTCATCAGCGATGCAGAGGCCGTCGAAATAGCGCATCCCGCCCCGTGGAAGCTGACGTCACCGATGACGTCGCCGTCCATCCGGACCCAGACGGTCACCCGATCCCCACAGAGGGGATTATGGCCGTCGGCCTTGAGGTCGGCGTCGTCCATGACGCGGCAGTTGCGTGGGGAGCGGTTGTGCTCGAGGATGACGTTCTGGTACAGCTCGCTCAAGCTCGACATCAGGCGAACACCCTCCGGACCCGGCGGAGGCCGCGCACCAGAGCATCGACCTCCGCACGCGTGTTGTAGAAGGCGAACGACGCCCGCGCAGTGGCGGGGAGGCCGAAGCGGTCCATCACCGGCTGCGCGCAGTGGTGCCCGGTGCGGATGGCCACGCCCTCGTCGTCGAGCACAGTGCCCACGTCGTGCGGGTGCACGCCCTCGACCACGAACGACAGTACGCTGGCCTTCTCGCGCGCCGTGCCGATGATGCGTATGCCGTCCAGCTCACCGACCTGCTCGGTGGCGTAGGCCAGCAGCTCCTCCTCCCAGACGCCGATGGCCGCGCGCCCCACCGTTTCGACATACTCGAGCGCCGCCCCCAGCCCGATGACCTGCGCGATCGGCGGCGTGCCCGCCTCGAATCGCGCCGGCGGCGGCGCAAACGTGCTCCGCTCGAGCGTCACGGTCTCGATCATGTCTCCGCCTCCCTGCCAGGGCGGCATCGCCTCGAGCAGCGACGCGCGTCCGTACAGCACCCCGATGCCCGTCGGCCCGAAGATCTTGTGTCCCGAAAACGCAAAGAAATCGCAGTCGAGCATCTGTACGTCCACCGGCAGATGCGGTGCCGACTGGGCTCCATCCACCAGCGTCACAATACCGCGCTCCCGCGCGTGTGAAATCATCCACCGCACCGGGTTGATGGTGCCAAGCGCGTTGGACAGGTGCGTCACGGCAAGCAGACGAGTGCGATCGGTGAGCAGCCGGTCGAACGCCTTCAGATCCAGCTCCCCCGTGTCGGTGATCGGCACCGCGCGCACCATCGCGCCCGTCTGCGCGGCCACCAGCTGCCAGGGAACGATGTTCGAGTGGTGCTCCATCCCGGTGATCAGGATCTCGTCGCCCGGCCTCAGCGTGCTCCGGCCCCAGCTCTGGGCCACGAGGTTGATTCCCTCGGTGGTGCCGCGGGTGAAGACGATCTCCCCCGGCGTCGGTGCGTTGAGGAACCGGGCCACCCGCTCGCGTACGCGGTCGTAGGCCACCGTGGCGTGCTCGCTCAGGAAGTGCACGCCCCGGTGGATGTTCGCGTTCTGCGCGCCGTAGTATCGGCTGACGGCGTCGATGACCGCGCGGGGCTTCTGACTGGTGGCGGCATTATCGAGGTACACGAGCGGCTTGCCGCGCACCCGCTCGGCGAGGATCGGGAAGTCCTCACGCAGCCGCTCGACGTCGAGCGCGGGCGTAGCGGAGGCAGTGGCGGTCATGCCGGCCTCAGAGGCCACCCAGGCGCGCCCGCACCAGGCGGTCCAGCTCCTCGCGCACCGGCGCGAGGGTCACTTCCTCCACCACTTCCGCTGCGAAGGCGTAGGTCAGGAGCCGGTCGGCGGCGTCCGCCGGAATGCCGCGACTCCGCGCGTAGAAGCGGGCGAGCTCGTCCAGCCGGCCCACCGTGGCGCCATGGGTGCACTTGACGTCGTCGGCGAAGATCTCAAGCTGGGGCTTGGTGTCGACCCGCGCGCCGTCGCTCAGCAGCAGGTTGCGGTTGGTCTGCTTGGCGTCGGTCTTCTGCGCCTCGGGCTGCACGAACACCTTGCCGTTGAACACCCCGCGCGAGCGGTCGTCGAGAATGCCCTTGTAGACCTCCCAGCTCCGGCAGTTGGCCTGGTCGTGATAGATGGCCGTATGGTTGTCGGCCACCTGCTCGCCACGGGTGACGTAGAGCCCATACATGAGGGTCTCGATGTTCTCGTCGTTGAGCCGCACGTGCAGGTTGTGCCGCGCCAGCGCCGCGCCCATCGTGAGCGAGAACGAGCGATAGTGGCTGTCCCGCTGCTGGTCGACGTGCGTGAGCCCGACATGCTGCGCGCTCTCGCTCTCACGCTGGATCCGGGTGTGCTCCATCCAGGCACCGGCCCCGACGGCCACCTCGGTGACCGGATTGGTCCAGTAGCTCCGCCCCGGCGCCAGCGTCACGTAGCTCTCGATGATCGACGCCCGGGCTCCGCGCTCGACCACGATGACGTTGCGCGGGTGGGTAACGGTGCCGACGGCCTCCGCCGTCGTCACGAAGAGCAGGTGGACCGGCGCCGTCAGCTCCACGCCGGCTCCCACGTGTACCATGCCACCCTCGGCCAGGAAGGCCGTGTTGAGCGCGGTAAACGGCGACCCCTCGACCGGCGCATGCCGGGTCAGATGGGCGTGGAGCAGGGCGCCGTCGGAGCGGAGTGCTTCAGCCAGGCTCGCCACCCGGACACCGGCCGGCAGCTGGCCGATGGCGCTCAGTCCCTCGTTGAAGACGCCGTTCACGAAGACGAGCGTGGTCCAGTCGGCGTGGCCGAAGACGAACGGTGCCAGCTGCTCGCGCGTGAGCTCCCCCGCCCCACCCGTGGCCGCGCGCCAGGTACCCTGCGCGATCGGTCCGATGGGCGTGAAGCGCCACTCCTCGTCGCGCGAGCCGGGGAAGCCGGTGCGCGCAAAGCGGTCCATAGCCGCCCGTCGCACCGGCTCGAGCCACTCGGGGCCATCGGCGGTGGCGGTGCCGGCCCGCGCTTCGAACTCCTGGACGAACGCCTCGGTCATGAAGCGGCTCCCACCGTGTCCTCGAGCCATTCGTAGCCGCGGGCCTCGAGCTCGAGCGCCAGCTCCTTGCCACCCGACTTCACGATCCGGCCGTTGGTCAGCACGTGCACGAAGTCGGGCACGATGTAGTTGAGCAGGCGCTGATAGTGCGTCACCACGATGGTGGCGTTATCCGGCCGGCGCAGTTTGTTGACGCCGGCGGCCACGATCCTGAGCGCATCGATGTCGAGGCCGGAGTCGGTCTCGTCGAGGATGGCGAGGGTGGGCTCGAGCACCGCCATCTGCAGGATCTCGTTCCGCTTCTTCTCGCCGCCCGAGAAGCCCGAGTTGACCGCCCGGCTCATGATGGCCGAGTCCCACTCGACCAGTTTGAGCTTCTCCTCCAGGAGGTCGATGAAGTCCATCGAGTCGATTTCCTCCTCCCCGCGGGCCTTCCGGATCTCGTTGTAGGCGGCGCGGAGGAAGTAGGCGTTGGTCACGCCGGGAATCTCCACCGGGTACTGGAAGGCGAGGAAGACGCCGGCCTGGGCGCGCTCCTCCGGCTCGAGCTCGAGGAGGTCCTGGCCGCGGTAGAACACCGAGCCGCCGGTCACCTCGTACGCCGGATGGCCGGCGAGGACCTGGGCCAGCGTGCTCTTGCCCGAGCCGTTCGGGCCCATGACCGCGTGCACCTCGCCGGCGTTGACCGTGAGGTCGATGCCCTTGAGAATTTCCTTGCCGCTCGCGCTCGCGCGAAGGTCTCTGATTTCCAGCACTCGTCGTTGCTCCTTACCGGTGAATGTCGGCGCTCACCCAACGCTGCCTTCGAGGCTGATCCCCAGCAGCTTCTGCGCTTCGACCGCGAATTCCATCGGCAGCTCCTTGAACACCTCTTTGCAGAAGCCGTTCACGATCATCGAGATGGCGTTCTCGGTGTTGAGGCCGCGCTGCTTCAGGTAGAAGATCTGGTCCTCACCGATCTTCGAGGTCGAGGCCTCGTGCTCGGTGGACGAGGACGAATTCTGGACTTCGATGTAGGGGAAGGTGTGCGCCCCGCAGCGGTTCCCGATCAGCATCGAGTCGCACTGGGTGTAGTTGCGCGCCCCTTCGGCCTTGGGCAGGACCTTCACCTGCCCGCGGTAGCTGTTCTGCCCGCGGCCGGCCGAGATGCCCTTGGACACGATGGTGCTGCGGGTGTTCTTCCCCATGTGGATCATCTTGGTGCCGGTGTCGGCCTGCTGTCGTCCGTTCACCACCGCCACCGAATAGAACTCGCCAACCGAGTTGTCACCCTGAAGGATGACGCTCGGGTACTTCCAGGTGATCGCCGACCCGGTCTCGACCTGGGTCCAGCTGATCTTGGAGTTGGCGCCCGCGCACTTGCCGCGCTTGGTGACGAAGTTGTAGATGCCGCCCCGCCCCTCCTCGTCGCCCGCGTACCAGTTCTGGACCGTAGAGTACTTGATCGTAGCGTTCTCGAGCGCCACGAGCTCGACCACGGCGGCGTGGAGCTGGTTCTCGTCCCGCTTCGGGGCGGTGCAGCCCTCGAGG
This sequence comes from uncultured Gemmatimonadales bacterium, assembly GCA_963815515.1. Taxonomy (GTDB): domain Bacteria; phylum Gemmatimonadota; class Gemmatimonadetes; order Gemmatimonadales; family GWC2-71-9; genus CAVVWJ01. Next base: position 135,002 of record CAWFGP010000003.1, on the reverse strand, counting down.
TAGCTGACCGTGGCGCCCTCGTCGGCCACGATCAGCGTGCGCTCGAACTGCCCGGTCTCCGCGCTGTTGATCCGGAAGTAGGTGGACAGATCCATCGGGCAGCGCACGCCCTTCGGGATGTAGACGAATGACCCGTCGCTGAACACCGCGGCGTTGAGCGCGGCGAAGAAGTTGTCGCTCGCCGGGACCACCGAGCCCAGGTACTTCCGCACCAGCTCGGGATGCTCGCGCACGGCCTCGCCGAACGAGCAGAAGATGATCCCCTGCTCGGCCAGCTTGGCCTTGTACGTGGTGCCGACCGAGACACTGTCGAAGATGGCGTCCACGGCGACGACCCCGGCCAGGAGCTTCTGCTCGCTCAGGGGAATGCCGAGCTTGGTGTAGGTCGCGAGCAGCTTGGGGTCGACCTCATCCAGGCTTCCCAGCGGCTTCGAGGTGCGCGGCGCCGAGTAGTAGCTGATGGACTGGTAGTCCACCGGCCTGTAGGTGATGTTCGCCCAATGATGGGGCTCGGTCATCTTCAACCAGCCACGATACCCCTTGAGCCTCCACTCGAGCAGCCACTCGGGCTCCCGCTTCTTGGCCGAGATCAGCCGGATGACGTCCTCGCTCAGCCCCTTCGGCGTGACGTCCGACTCGATGTCGGTGACGAAGCCGTACTTGTATTCCTTGTTGACCAGGCTCTCGACGGACGAGCTCATGAGTTCTCCTGAGCGGACTTGAACCGCACGTGGTATTCGCAGGCGCTGCAGCCGTCCAGCATGTGCTCCCGGCGCTCGACCTCGGCGCCCAGCACGTCGGCCAGGAATCGCGCCTCCGCGGCGCAGATCTCGGGAAAGCGCTTGGCCACGGCCGGGATGGCGCAGTTGTGCTCGGTGAGGGTGCCGCTGGCGGCCAGGGCCGTCACCTCGGCCATGTAGCCTTCCTCGGAAAGCACCCGGCCCAGGGACCGGAGCCGCTCGGCAGGCGGCGCGCCCACCAGCTCGGCCTGGAGCCGCCGAGTGAGGCTCGCGAAGTAGGACTCGAGGAGGCCTACGGCGGCCGCGCGCCCGTCGCGTTCGACCATCTGGTCCAGCAAGGCGGTGAGGGTTTCCAGATAGCGCCGCGGAAAGAGTGCCTCGCCCGACGGGCTCAGCCGGTATGCGAACGCGGGCGCGCCGACGCTCCGGTGTTCGCGCTCGTACACCACGAGGCCCTCGGCCTCGAGCTCCTTCAGGTGGTGCCGCGCGGCGTTCAGCGAGACGCCGAGCCTGGCAGCCAGCTCCTTGGCAGTCAGGCTCTGCGCGCGCTTGAGTTGCACCAGCACGGCGCCCCGCTGGCCTTTCTGGCCCAGGGGAGCATTGTCTTTCGGGAGAACAGGAAGCGCGGCACCCATAGTGGCCGAATCTTAAGTAAGAAAGTCGGGATTGTCAATTCGTGCCAACAAATTGGTATAAACTCTCACAAGGCGATGAAATTACACAGGTTACTGATTCGTAGCCAGGAGCAGTCGAGCCCGGATTGGGTGAGTTGGATGGCAGGGTATGAGCGGGATTCTCAGATGGTTTGCCGCTCGGCGTCCCGAGCGGTCCCACGGCGATTTATAGTAGCTTATGCTACTACTTTCGGATGGCGCGCCGCGATGTACGATGCTGGCCGGATTGGGAGCCGGATCCCATATTCAAGCGGCACGCTGTGAGTGCCTCCTTCTGGGGCCTTCTGGAAAGGCAGTCGCTCGATGACCATCCATCGCATCCGTCTTCTGGGCGACCCGATTCTGCGGGCCAGGTGCGAGCCCATCACCAAGCCAAAGTCGACCGCGGTCCGGGTCATCCTGGACGACATGCGAGAGACCCTGCGGGACTGGCAGTCCCGCTTCGGCAGCGGCCGGGCGATCGCTGCGCCGCAGATCGGCGCACCGGTGCGGATGGTCTACTGCGAGATGGATCAGCCGTGGGCGCTGATCAATCCCGAGATCGTCGACATCGGCAATGAGGACTTCGAGGTCTGGGACGACTGCTTCTCGTTCCCGAACCTGCTGGTCCGCGTCTCGCGGTCGTACCGGGTTCGGGTGCGCTACCAGGACACCAAGGGCGAATGGCACGAGGTAGATCTGGAGGGCGACCGGGCGGAGCTGATCCAGCACGAGATCGACCATCTCGACGGTGTGCTTGCCGTGGACCGCCCGCACGGCCTCGATCCCTACTGCCTGCGGGAGGAATGGCACCGGCTGTACGGGCCGAACCGGCGCTATGGACCACCGGAGGATCGGAACACGAGCTACGCGACGCCGCTCACGGGGTTGCTGTGATCAGTCGATCGGCCCGCCGGAGCGAGGCGCGCTTCTAGAACCACCGCCCCAGCCGCACGAACAGCGCACTCCGCCCGCGCAGCGCCACGCCATACTCGAATCGCATCGGGCCTACCGGCGTCTCCGCTCCGACACCAGCGCGAATACCTGCGGTCCACCCGCCGCCGGAAAAGCGGCTCGACACGGCGTCGGTGCCGCCGCCGGCCAATTCGACTCGCGCGAGCAGCGGCCCCTTGATCGGAACCGTGAAGAGCACTCCCAGCATCGCCTCCCGGTCGCCGCGGCGCTCGCCAAGATGATAGCCCGGGAACCCGTCGGCTCCACCGAGCGGGAAGCCGAGCTGGAGCGGTAGCCCGGAGCCCCAGCCGAGGCGCATCCGCGGCAACACGCGGACGATGCCGAAGCGCGTCGCCGCCAGACCCTCGAAGGCCGCGCGCTGGTACGCCCCTGTCCATTGAAGCTCCGCCTGGACCACCCGCCCGCGCTGCCGCGTTGAGGCAGTGACGCGCGCGACGCCGCCGACGGTCGAGCGGCTGGCACGCCTCGGCTCGTCCCACGTCCGGCCCTCCGCGCCCACGGCAAGGTCCCACCCCCGCGCGAGCGGCCGCTCGATGCCCACGAAGCCGATGGCCTCGCGGGTGAACGCCTGGCCGATCTCATCGCCCTTCTTGTCGAAGCGGCGAACGTCCTCATTGGCGAGCCGCACGGTGATCGCGGGATTGAATAGCTGGCGGCCGATCTGGTAGTTCCGACGCACCCCCAGCGCCAGCTCGCGCCGAAGCTCGCCCAGGAACACGGCGCCGCTTCCTTCCAGCGCGCGACCGAGGAAGCGCCGATCCACGATACCGGCCCACATCCGCCCGCCCAGCTCGTTGTCGTAGGCCAGGCCGAGCCCGGCGACGCGGCGGGCGGCGCGGCGGATGACGAGATCCAGTGTCACCGAGTCGCCCGCGCCGGTCGGCATGAGCCACACCGACTCGAACGCTTCGGAGGCGGTGGCGAGCGAGCGGACGCGCTTGAGCAGCAGGTCGTAGTCGAGCGTGTCGTGCGGACCGACGTCGAGCGCGAGGAGCCGGGTAAGCGCGAGCCGCTCGGACGCGTTGGCGCCGGTCATGCGCACTCCGGCGAGGCGGGTGGGAAGCTCGCGGGCCGGGCGCCGTTCGCGCGGCGCGCGGCAGCCGAAGCGGGGCAGGACCGAGTCGGCGGCACCGATGCCGCGGCCGATCAGCCGCTCGATGTTCCGCCCGCTGAAGTTGAGGCTGTTGAATCCCTCGACGTCGGGCCGGACGAGAAGATCGCCTGCGCCCAGCGAATCGGGCGGCTGCTGGAAGAGAAACTGCACCAGCCGATCGGCGACGAGCAGCGGGGAGTAGGCGTCGAGCGAGTCGCTCGGGTGCTCGGTGGCATCGACCACGATGACGCGATCGGCGCCTTCGGCCCGGGCCACGGCCACGGGGATGTTGGCGGAGAGCCCGCCGTCGGCGAGAAAGCGGCCGTCGCGCCGCTCGGGCGCGAAGAGCAGCGGCACCGCCGCGCTCGCGCGCACCGCCTGCGCCAGGTCGCCCGACTTCATGACGACGGTCTCACGGTGGGCGAGGCTCGTGGCCACGGCGCGAAATGGCATCGGCAGGGAGTCGAAGTTTCCCCGCGCCAACAGGTTGCCGCGGAGCAAGGCGGCGTTCACCAGCGCGTTGGCTTCGGCCTCGACGACGGAGGCGCTCTGGAGCGCGAACCCCCGATCGCCCTGCTCCCAGAGCACGAGCGGCTGGAGAATGCCGAGCGCGCGCGGAGCGAGCGGCTGGTAGGTGCGGAAGAGCGCGGCGAGCGGGACGATGCGGGCGAGCGAATCGAGCTCGCGTCCGCTGTAGCCACTGGCGTAGAGCGCGCCGATCACCGCGCCCATGCTGGTCCCGACGATCAGGTCGGGCCGGATGCCCAGGCTGTCGAGGACCCGCAGCACGCCAATGTGCGCCAGGCCCTTGGCGCCGCCGCCGGACAGAACGAGCGCGGTACGCGGCGCGCGGCATTGCTGGGCGGAAAGAACGGACGGGGAGGCGAGCCACGCGATGGTGGCCAGCACGAAGACGAGGCGACGGCGGCGCATCGCACGGAAGATACCACGACCCCTTGCGCCTCCCCACACACCTTCGTATACCTAACTCGAATGACGCGCCCCGGTTCGGCGCCCACCCCATGACCATCGCCGCTCTGGAGGAGTCGCCGCCATGACCTATGTGATCGTCGAGGCATGTATTGGGGTCAAGGACCGCGCCTGCGTGGATGTCTGTCCGGTGGACTGCATCTATGAGGGAGAGGACCAGCTATACATCCATCCCGACGAGTGCATCGATTGCGGCGCGTGCGAGCCCGAGTGCCCGGTGACGGCTATTTTCCCCGAAGAGGACGTGCCGCCGAACATGGTGGCGTTCGTCGAGAAGAATAAGGAAGTGTTCAACAGCGACACCCCGCCGGGAAGGCCGCAGCGGTAGGGCGGACGGTCGGACGGTCGGCGGAAGATAAGTCAGCGAGGCTCGAATCACTCGAGCCTCGCTGATCTGCTATTACCCTCTGCCTTCACCCTTCCTGCACCTTCATCCTGACCGTCCGACCGTCTGACGGTCCGACCGTCTGACGTCCGACCGCCCACAAGGAGAGCGGCCCCGGGATCGAACTGCTTGGCCGCGATCCCGGAGCCCAATGTGGAAGGACGATCAACGGGGACGCTAGGATGCGCGTCGCCGCTCACATCAGAACGCAAGCCAGATGGAAAAGGTTTCACCCCACCACGCGCAGGAACTCCCGGATCTCCGCGGTCGTCTCGGACGGGCGCTCGATCGGCGGCAGGTGTCCGGCCCCGGGGATTACGACCAGGCGGGCGCCGGGTATCAGCATGGCCATCCGGCGCGCCGCCTCAGGCGGCGCGAGCACGTCCTCCTCGCCCACGAGCACCAGAGTGGGGAGGTCGGCGAGGGTCGGCAGGAGGCCGGTGCTGTCATGCCGGTCGCGCATGGCGGCGAGGGCTCCGATCATTCCCGCAACGGGAGTGGCCGCCATCATCCGCCGGACGCGGTCGACCAGCTCGGGGGCGCGGACCTCGCTACCCGGGGCCAGCATCTTCGGGAGCATGGCTCCGCCGACGGCCGTGGCACCGCCATCCCGGGCAGTTGCGGCGGCTGCGTCCCGCGCGCGCCGCGCTTCGGTCGAGTCGGCCTCCGCGCGCGTATCCATGAGAATGAGCGCGCGCACCCGGTGGCGCCAGCGCCGCAGGAACTCGAAGATGATGTAGCCGCCCATCGAGAGCCCGCAGAGCACCACCTCGTTGACGCCGAGCGCGTCGAGCAGCGCGGCGAGATCGTCGGCGTAGATCCCCATACCATAGCCGAGGTCGGGCGCATCGGACTGCCCCATCCCGCGAAGATCGGGCGCGATGCGTCGGTAGCCTTCGAGCGAGTCGACCTGGTCGCGCCAGATCGTCCGATCGAGCGGATAGCCGTGCACAAACAGGATCGCGGGCCCCTCTCCGCGGACCTCGACGGCGAGGCTCACGCCGTTCACGGTGAGCCGCTGGGCGTCGTCGCCAGCGGCGCGCACGCTCATGTATGCCCCGAACTCCTCGGGCACCGGGATGGGCCGACCCTCGCGGTTGATGCAGACGAAGACGAACTCGGCCGTCGCGATGAGGGTGTCGTCGCTGCTGCGCCGCGCGGTCTGGCGCATGGTGAAGCTGGTGCGGCCGCGGTGGGTGAGCGCCTGGTGGAACCGTAACACGTCGCCCGGAAAAGCGGCCGCGTGATAGTCGATGACCGCCTTCCGCACCGCCGGCCAGGTGCCTGCGCGGGTGAAGACGTCCATCCCCGGTCCGCGCGCCAGCATCTCCCAGCGCGCGCGCTCGAACAGGCTGAGAAAGGATGCCTGGTTCAGGTGCCCGAACGCGTCACACTCGTCCGGGTAGACGGTGAGGTCGATCTCCGTGGGGTGCGCCATGGTGGCTGGAAGATTACACTTCCCGCATTCGACGGAGAATGCCTCTTATGAAGCCAGCCACCGACTACATCCGCCACGCCGCCCGACTCGCCCGCAAGCTGCAGATGGACGCGGCGATGGGCGGCACGCCCCAGCCCGACGCCGAGTTCTACAAGGTGCTCGCGAAGGCGCTCGACGAGATTTCGGCCGGACTCGATCTGGTCTCGAAGTCCGAGTGAGCGCCACGGACGTTCCGCTCATCGAGTCGCAGACCGCTCTGGAGGCGCTGTTCGCACGCCTTCGGAGCGCGCCGCTCGTCGCGGTCGACACCGAGGCCGCGAGCTTCCACCGGTTCATCGACCGCGTGTACCTGCTGCAGATCAGCTCGCGCGACGAGACGGCCGTGGTGGACCCGCTGGCAGTGAAGAGCCTGGCGCCGCTCTCCGAGGTGCTGGCCGATCCGGAAGTGGAGATCGTCTTCCACGACGCGGACTACGATCTCCGTCTCCTCGACCGTGAGTACGGCTTCCGCGCTACCGGCGTCTTCGACACGCGGATCGCCGCGCAGCTGCTCAACGAGCCGGGGGTCGGGCTGGCCGCACTGCTCGAGAAATACATGGGGTTGCGGCTCGACAAGCGGTTCCAGCGGGCGGATTGGTCGGCCCGGCCGCTGTCGCCCGAGATGCTGGAATACGCCGCCTCGGACACGCGCTACCTGCCCGCCCTCCGGGACATCCTCAAGGCCCAGCTCGAGGCGCGCGGCCGGCTGGGCTGGGCCTCCGAGGAATTCGCGCTGCTGGACGACATTCGCTGGAGCCCGCCGAACGGGGAGCCGGGGTATCTGCGGCTCAAAGGCGCGAAGGCGCTCAAGGGGCGGGAGCTCGCAATCCTGCGAGAGCTGCACGAGTGGCGCGAGGGGGTGGCCCAGCGGAGCGACCGGGCCACGTTCCGCATCCTCAACAACGAGCCCATGCTGACCATGTCCCGTCAGCCGCCCACGGACATGGCGGCGCTCAAGACCATCCCGGGAATGGGCGGCGAGCAGGTGGAGCGGCGGGGCCGGGAGATCCTGGCGGCGGTGAAGCGCGGACTCGAGATCCCGGAAGGGGACCTGCCGCGCATCGAACGCCCGGCTCGCCGGGCTTACGATCCGGCCTTCGAGGCGCGACTCGAGCGGCTCAAGGTGGCGCGGAACAAGCTGGCGACGCGGCTCGACCTGCAGCCGGGGGTGCTGTGTCCGAACGGGACCCTGGAGGCGATCGCCCGGGCGAACCCGGGAAACCTCCAGGAGCTCGGCGCCATCGAGGAGCTCCGGCGGTGGCAGCTACGGGAGATCGGGGAGGAGTTGCTGGCGGTGGTGAAGGAACCGGCGGGGGGTGGTTCGAATGCGGGGTGACGACTGGAAGGGCGGTTAGGCTGCAAGCATCATTCACGCGTGGCGATGGGCCTCCACTTTCGGCCATGCAACTAAACACTTGTGCTTAAAGGAATTATGTATCGCTGGACAATCAATGCACGCAGTGTGTCACCATGCTGTCGCCTATCACGCATCTAAAATCCCAAGAACGCCCGCACTCTCGGATCCATCTTGTCCGGCGTCCAGTACGGGTCCCACACCAGCTCCACTTCCACCCCCTGCACCCCCTCCATATCCGCCGCCACCTTCTTCACGTCATCGATGATCTCGGTGCCGGCTGGGCAGCCGGGGCTGGTCAAGGTCATCCGGACGTGCACTTGGCCCGGGTCGCTGACCTCGATGTCGTAGACCAGCCCGATGTCGATGATGTTGAGGTTGAGCTCGGGGTCCTTCACGGCGCGAAGCGCCTTCCGGACTGACTCGGGGCTGGGAGCGGCGGGGGTGGGGTAGGCGATCTCTGTCATGCTGGTAACCTAACAGCCTGCCGGTCAGGCGCGAGGCAGAGCCACTATCCCGTCAGCACCGCGCCACCAGCTCCTGCTGGCAGCCGTGTGGCACCAGCCGGACCACCGCATCGCTCAAGTTGGCGCGCACGAACTTGAGCTGTTTGGCCGACTCGCGCACTCTCGGATCGAACGCCCGGTTGGTGAGGAAGACAAGGAACAGGTCCCGCACCGGGTCGATCCAGAGCTCGGTGCCGGTGAAGCCGGTGTGGCCGTATCCCGCCTCGCTGATAAGCGAGCCGAAGACGCTCGGCTCCTCGGCGTCGGGATCGACCTCGGGCGTGTCCCAGCCGAGCAGCCGGGAGCCGGTGTGCGGGCCCTTCACGAGGAAGCGCCTCATGGTTTCGGGGCGTACCCACTGCCCCGCGGGTCCCGCGCCCGACCGGAGCCAGACGGCCGCGTACCGCGCCAGGTCCATCCCCGTCGAGAACACACCGGCGTGCCCCGCTACGCCGCCCATGGCCACGGCGTTCTGGTCGTTCACGTCGCCCGGGACCGGATGGCCGCGCCACATCCCGCTCGGGACGATCCGCCGTTTGAGCGAGGCGGGCGGCTTGTACCTGGTCTGGGTCATACCGAGGGGACCGAACACCTCGCGCTTGGCAAGCTGGTCGAGCGGCAGCCCGGACACCTTTTCCAGGACCAGGCCGAGGAAGAGCGCGTTGAGATCGCTGTACTCGGCGCTGTCCCCTGGGACGCGGACCAGAGGCTGGGCGTACAACAGGTCGATCGCCCGCGCCCGGCTCCCGCGTGCCTTCTGGTAGAAAGGCACGTAGCTCTTCAGGCCGCTCGTGTGGTCGAGCAGCATGCGCACGGTGACCAGGTTCTTGGGGCCGCCCGAGAAGCGGGGCAGGTACCGCCGGACCGGCGCCTCGAGGTCGAGCTTCCCCTGGTCCACGAGCCGAAGGGCCGTGCCGGCAGTGCTCACGACCTTGGTGATGGAGGCGATGTCCCAGAGGGTCGAGTCCGGCCGGGGCACCGGCGAGGAAGGGTTCCAGGTGAAGTGGCCATAGCCGCGAGCATAGAGCAGCGAGTCCCGCCGCCCGATGATCACGACCGCTCCCGGGTAGATGCCCTTCTGGATGCCCTCCCGGACGGCGGCGTCGATCGACGCGAACGATTGGCCGTGCGCTGAGGCGGCGGCAAGGGTCATCGTGACCACGCCGTACAGGACTCCGGCACGCCAACCCACTGCGACCATGCGATTCTCCACCCTACGGACATTGTGTGTTCGGTTTGGCGTGCTGGGGACCGGATCCGCCGCTGAGTCTGGCAACGATCGTGCCCAAGGCACGACCAATCCGCAGGCCAAGAGGGGGAGCCGCCTACCGGCCGTCGTCGGGGAGGTCCCGCACGGGCCCTGGGGGGAGCCGGTAGAGCACCGCGGCGGTGCGGCGATCGCGATCCGACAGCGTGCCGGTCCGGGTGGCGGGGAACATCACGTCGTTGGAGTCCGACGAATGCGGCAGGCCGATGGCGTGACCGGTCTCGTGAACCGCCACGGAGAGCAGCGCGTCATCGGGCAGAACCACGCCGGTATTGGTGCGGAGTGCGAGGGAGATCAGCGCCCGCCGGACGCGGCCGGACTGGTCCCAGGTCAGGTCGGTCTGGCCCGCCCGGTCGAAGTCGAAGTGGTCGATCCACCGTACCAGGATATCGGCGCGGCTGGTGTCCCGTTCGGGCGAGAACTTGACCCCGATTCCCAGACTCTCCCAGCGATCGAGCGCCGTACGGACGTAGCCACCCATCCGCGGGTCCCAGTCCGGCGCCCCGCCCTCGACAATCGCGACCCGAATGGGCGCGCCCCAGCGGTCGGGCCAGCGGCGCACCACCGAGTCCGTGCTCAGGATCAGCGAGTCGAGGTAGGTGGACCCGGCCTCCCGGCTCAGAGCCTCCCTGGCAGCCAGGCGGGCGAGGCGGTCGTCGCCGCCGCCGCGAACGGCCGGGGCGGTGGCGCTGCCGGAGCTGCGGCGTTTGAGATCGGGGGTGGCGCTTCGGGTTTCGCTGGCCACCAGTTCGGCGGCCTGGCGCTGGCGCGCGAGATCGGATACGCGGTCGGCCAGCACCAGCGTGAGAAGGCCAAGGATGGCCAGGGGGAGGAGATGGCGCCGCATGCTCACAATATGCAGGGCGGTCGGCTCCGGCCGCTAGCGTCCCCCGAATCCAGGGGTCGGCCGGACCCCGGGCGCTGGCGCCGGAACCCCCAGCCGTCTAACATTTTGCCACCTTCGAAGCCGATGGGACTCCCGGGAGGCAGCTCTGAACCTGATGGACCGATTCGCCCGGGCGCTGGTGCGCTGGCGCTGGGTGGTGCTGGTGGTGTGGGCGGTGATCGGCGCGGTGGCGGCGGTCCGGGCCCCCGCGACGCCGTCGCTCCTCAACATCCGTGGCGGGAGCGCGCGGCCCACCGAAGCATCGCGGACCGAGGACCTGCTGACCCGGCGCTTCAGCCGGCCGATCGGGGAATTCTTCGCCGTTGCCCTGCAGGCGCCCGCCTCGCTCGACGATCCGGCGCCGCGTGCGGTCCTCGATAGCCTGCTCGCAGTGCTCGGCCGCCAGCCCTACATCCGAGGCCTCGTCTCCTACCGCTCCACGGGCGATACCACCTTCCTCAGTCGTGACCATCGCGCGACCTTCGTGATCGTGGCGCTCCAGGCTACCCGCGGCGACAGCGCGGGCGCGCTGGTGCTGCCGGTGCGAGCGCTGGTGCAGGAGACCCTGGCGCGGGTGCCAGGCGGCGACCGCTACCGGGCGCAGGTGACCGGCCGCGCGCCGCTCGACCTCGACGTGCGCACGGTGGTGACGCGGGACAGCGCCGACGGGGAAAAACGCCTCCTGCCGCTCACGCTGGTGATCCTGGTGCTCGCGTTCGGCGCCCTGGTAGCGGCGGCGCTGCCGCTGATCATCGGAGTGCTGGCGATCACGGTGTCGCTGGCCATCATCGGCGTCATCGCCCACTACACGCCGATGTCGGTGTTCGTGCTCAACATGACCACGATGATCGGGCTCGGCGTCGGCATCGATTACTCGCTGCTGATCGTCACCCGTTTCCGCGAGGAGCTGGCCCGCGGGTCCCGGCGGCGGGTGGCGGCCGCGAACACGCTCGCGACGGCGGGACGCGCGGTCATCACCTCAGGACTCACGGTCTTCGTCGGCTTCGGCGCCCTGCTGCTGACACCGCTGATCGAGACCAGGAGCGTGGGAATCGGCGGGCTCATCGTGGTGGCGGTGGCGGTGCTGCTCTCGATCACTCTGCTCCCCGCCCTGCTCGCCGTGCTCGGCCGCGAGATCGACCGGCCGCGCTGGCTGGCGCGCCGGCTCACCTGGTACCACTCGCCGCAGGTGTGGGAGAAGTGGGCGCGCACCCTCAGCCGGCACCCGGTCCGGGCGCTGGGCTATGGCGGCGCGGTCATCGCGCTGCTCACCCTGCCGGTGTTCTTCATCAAGATCGGCCTGCCGTCGCGCCACTGGTGGCCGGCCGGCACCGAAGCCGGCGACGGGCTGAACGCGCTCTCGGCGATGGGCGTGGCCGGGTTCGTCCAGCCGGTGCGGGTCCTGGTGCAGCTGCCCGAGGGACGCAGCGCGGTCGAGGCGGCCTCGCTGCGCGGGCTCATGACGCTGGCCGACTCGCTCAAGGCCGACCCGCGGGTGCGCGAGGTGCGGAGCGTGGTGAATGTGGAGGCCAGGGGCAGCCTGCTGGGCTACTCGGTGCTCTACAGCGATCTGCCCGCGGCGCGCGCCAGGTATCCCGACTTCCTCGATGCGTATCTGAGCAGCGACCAGCGGCTGGCCCTGCTGGACGTGATCCTGGCCGACACGACCTCGCTCACGACGGCGACGGACGTGGTGATCCGCGCGCGGCAGCTCGCCAGGGCGCAGCTCCGGGGGACCAAGGGAATGACGATCACCGTCGGTGGGTACTCGGCGGCGGCGCTCGACTTCCAGGACGACCTGCTGGCGCGGTTCCCGCTGCTCGTGATCCTCATCCTTGGCGCCACCGCCGTGATGCTGGCCATCGCGTTCAAGTCGGTGCTGGTCCCGATCAAGGCGATCATCATGAACACGCTGTCGGTGAGCGCCACGTTCGGGCTGATCGTCCTGGTGTTCCAGCACGGCGTCGGCTCCCAGATCTTCGGGCTCGACGGGCCCACGTCGGCGATCTTCGTGGCGGTGCCGGTCCTGGTGTTCGCCGTGGTGTTCGGGCTCAGCATGGACTACGAGGTGTTCCTGCTGAGCCGGATCAAGGAAGCGTTCGACCGGAGCGGGCGGAACACGGAGGCCACGATGGAGGGCCTGAGCGCCACGGCGTCGGTGATCACTTCGGCGGCGCTGATCATGATCCTGGTGTTCGGGATCTTCGCGTTCGCGCGGGTGCTGGCGATGCAGCTCATGGGCTTCGGGCTGGCGGTGGCGGTGCTGCTCGACGCGACGGTGATCCGGATGGTGCTGGTGCCGGCGTTCATGCAGGCGATGGGACGGTGGAACTGGTGGCCGGGGGTGAAGCGGATCAGGCCGAAAGGGCGGCCGTCGGCGGAGATGCCGGAGTTGAGGCCGTAGGCGGAGCTACTTCTGGGAGGGAATCCCGACCGCCCGCGCGGCGAACTCGCTCAGGCGGCTCGCGAAGATCACGAGAGCCCAACCGACCGCCGCCAGGACCAGCAGCGCCCACATGACGCCGACGGCGGCAAAGCGTGGCCCACGCGGGTCGCCCTTCTCGCGCGTCCCCACCACCACCGGCACCGGCGCCCGGATGCGCGCGAAGGCCTCGCGGCGCTCATCCCGCTCGGCGGCCTCGTCGGGGAGACTCCGGGCGAGGGCGGTCATGGACGGGAGCTCGGGCAGGCCGAGGCCGGAGGCGGCGGGCGGGCGGTAGCGAAGGCGCGCCTCCCAGGCGGCGCGGATCTCGGGGTGCATGCCGACCGGCTGCCAGCTCTGGCGGGCGGCGTCGAACAGCGGTGTCGCGGGCTGGACCAGCGCCGCCTCGATCGCGTCGAGCACCGCGTCGACGTCGGCGAACTCGAAGTCACCCGCGTCGGGATCGGTGCAGACGAAGCGCGCGGTACCGGTCATGGCGCGTGGCTCATCGCTTGGCGTCCAGCCAGTTGGGGCCGACGCCGATGTCCACCACCAGCGGCACGCGAAGCTCGACCACCTGCTCCATCTGCTGCTTCACCAGCGTCCGCATCGCGTCGAGCTCGTCGGGCGGCACCTCGAAGATGAGCTCGTCGTGGACCTGGAGCAGCATCCGGCTCCGGAGCTTCCGCTCGGCGATGCCGGCATGGATGCGGATCATGGCGAGCTTGATCAGGTCGGCGGCCGAGCCCTGGAGGGGCGAGTTCTGGGCAGTGCGCTCGCCATAGGCGCGCATGTTGAAGTTGCGGTCCTTGATCTCGGGGATGTAGCGGCGGCGCCTGAAGATCGTTTCCACGTATCCCTGCTCGCGCGCGAGCTGCACCATGCGGTCGAGGAACTGGCGGACCCCGGCAAAGCGCTCGAAGTACCGCGCGATGAAGGTCTTGGCATCCTCCTGCGAGATGCCGAGCTGGCGGCTCAGCGCGAACGGTCCCTGGCCGTAGATGGTGGCGAAGTTGATCGTCTTGGCCCGGGCGCGCATGTCAGGCGTCACCTCGACGACCGGGACGCCGAAGATGAGCGCCGCGGTCTGCCGGTGGATGTCCCCGCCCTGCTGAAACGCCTCGATGAAGCCGGGATCGCCGGAGAGATGCGCCATGAGGCGCAGCTCGATCTGCGAATAGTCGGCCACCAGGAACTGCCAGCCGGCCCGGGGGACGAAGCCGCGGCGGATCTCCTCGCCACGCGGGGTGCGCACGGGAATGTTCTGCAGGTTCGGCTCGACCGAGCTGAGACGGCCGGTGGCGGCGCCGATCTGGTTGAAGCTGGTGTGGATCCGGCCGGTGCGGCGGTTGACCCTGGTGGGCAGGGTGTCGACGTAGGTGCTCTTGAGCTTCTGCAGCTCGCGGTAGTCGAGGATGAGCCGCGGCAGCTCGTGGCCCATCGCGGCGAGCTGCTCGAGCACGTCGGCATCGGTGCTGGGACCGGTCTTGGTGCGCTTGAGGACCGGGAGCTGCTGCTTCTCGAACAGGATCGTGGCGAGCTGTCGCGGCGAGTTGAGGTTGAGCGCCTCACCGGCTACGGCGGCGATCTCGCCCTCGAGGCGCCGGAGGTCGCCGGTCAGCTCGGCGTTGAGCCGCGCGAAGACCGCGAGGTCGACCGAGATCCCGTCCCACTCCATGTCGACGAGGACCTGCACGAGCGGCAGCTCGATGTCGCGCAGCAGCGGCTCCATCGCCATCTCGCTGATCGCGGGGGCGAAGAAGTCGTGCAGCGCCAGGACGGTCGCGCTGTCGGCGCCGCAGTAGGCGGCTACGGCCGGGATCGACGCCTCGGCGAAGGGGATCTGCGCCTTGCCCTTGCCGGTGAGGTCGCCGTAGGTCTGCATGGGGCGGCCGAAGTGCTCGAGGCTGAGCGTGTCGATCGCGTGGGAGCGGCGGCCGGGGTCGATCACGAAGCTCGCGAGCATCGAGTCGTAGGCCACACCGGCCAGCTCGACGCCGACGCGGCGCAGCACCTGCCAGTCGTACTTGATGTTGTGGCCGGCCTTGGGGACCGCGGGATCCTGCAGCAACGCGACGACGGGCGCGAGGGCCGGGTCGCTCATCGGCGGCAGGTTCCTGACCGGGGCGGGTGCCGCGAGCTCGCCGCCGCGCGGCAGGTGACCGAACGGCAGGTACCACACTTCGGTCGGGCTCGCCGCAAGCGAGAGACCGACGAGCTCCGCATCGTGGGGCTCGAGGGAGCTGGTCTCGGCGTCGAGGGCGACCAGGGGCGCCGCGGCGGAGGCGCTCGACCAGCGGAGCGATGGCCGCGGGATCGTCGACGACGACGACCTCGAGGGCGGGGCGGTCGTCGATGGCGAGCCAGTCGGCCGCGGTGGCCGGGAGGGTGGCCGTGGCGGTCGCGCCGGTGGCGGGCTCGAGGGCTTCGGTGCGTTCTCCGTCGTCGCCTTGAGCGAAGTGTCGGGAAGATGCATCGGGTGATGGCCCCTTCGCTTCGCTCAGGGTGACTCCGTGGGGGGTATCCGCGGCGGACGGCGCTCCGTCGTCCGTGGATTCGGCCACGCCGCCGCCCGCAGGGATGAAGTCTGCAGCATCCTCGAGATCACCCTGGTCTGGCGCCGGCACTCCTGCCGCCGTACCGGCTCCTGCTCGTGCTCCGGCACCCTCCCAGACGCCGGACCTCGCGCCGGCTCCGGCCGCCCCGCCCTGCCCCAGCCGCCGCGCAAGCGAGAAGAACTCCAGCTCGGTCAGAATCCGGATCATCCCCTCCCGATCGGGCTCCTGCAGCACCAGATCGGCGACCTCGAGCTTCACCGGCACATCGCGCTGGATGGTGACGAGCTCCTTCGACAGCCGGGCCGCGTCGGCCTGGGCGAGCAATGCCTCGCGAGTGCGCTTGGCGGTGACTTCGGCCGCGCGAGCGAGAATGGTGTCGAGGTCGCCGTACTCGGCGAGGAGTTTCTGGGCGCCCTTCTCGCCGATGCCTTTCACGCCGGGAATGTTGTCGGACGTGTCGCCCACCAGGGCCAGGAAGTCGACCACCTGGGACGGCGGGACGCCAAGCCGCTCGGCGGCATTGGACTCGTCGACCCAGACCTCGTCGACGCCGGCGGGCCCGCCACGGCCGGGGTTGAGGAGCGCGATGCCGGGGCTGATGAGCTGGTAGAAGTCCTTGTCGCCCGAGACGATGACCGAGCGAAGGCCGGCGGCGGCGCCGGCCTGGGCCAGGGTGCCGATGACGTCGTCGGCTTCGTAGCCGGGGATGGCCACGAGGGGAATCCGAAAAGCGGCAAGCAGCGCGATGACGCGCTCGACGGCCCGGTCGAAGTCGGCCTGGAGCGAATCGTCGAGCTTTTCGCGGGTGGACTTGTACTCGGGGTAGCGCTCCTCGCGGAACGAGCTGCCGGCGTCGTTCACCCAGGCGACGTAATCGGGGCGGTACTTCTCGCGCAGGCGGAGGAGAAAATTGACCACGCCCCAGGCGGCGGAAGTGTTCTCTCCCTTGGTGGTGCGGAGGGGCCGACTGATCATCGCGTAGAAGGCGCGATAGATCAGGGCGTACCCGTCGATCAGGAAGAGCTGCGGGGGGGTGTGGTTGGGCATGTGGGGAAGATAAGGCCAACCCGCCGCTCAGCCCCCCTGCCGCCGCACCCGTGCCAGCGTCCGCTCGTAGTCCGCCCGGCTGCTGGGCAGCAGCCGCAGGCGCCCGAACCCGCTCTCGTCCCGGAAGAACAGCTCCAGCCGGAGGTTGATGTACGACCACCGGAGAATCCGGTTGGCGGTCGTCCCCGGGCTGTTCTCGACCGCCTCGTCCGGCGGGCCCAGGTTGACGAACACCTCCCCGCGATCGGTGCGCCAGCCGGCGACGCCCTCGTCGGTAAAGCGCTGATTGGCCTGGGCGATGCGGCCGAAGTACTGGTTCAGCGCCTCGTTCTCGGGGGTGACGTTGTTGGGGTCGGTCCTGGCGTAGAATTCCCGCCACATGCGGGCGCGCTCGGACGGTGGCGCCTTCCGCATGGCGTTCACCTCTTCATCGTGCCCGAAGTAGCGCAGCAGGTCGAGCATCTCGTCGAAGTTGGTGACGACCCAGGCCTGGGTGAACGAGACCAGGGCCGAGACCTGCCGCTCGGCCTGTCCCTCGCCCACCACGAGGCGGAGCTCGCCGAGGGATACGCTGTCGGGCGAGAGCCGGATGACCTGGCTCTCGACCTGGTGCCCGCCGCGAAAGCGGAGCTCATCCTCGTGGATCACGTGCTGCTGCTCGTCGACGACCTTGAAGGGAACGGTCGTGGGCTTGGCGAACTGGTAGCCCTCGATGTAGGCGAGCAGCGTGTCGCTGCCGTAGCCCACGGCACCGCGCGGGTTGAGCACGAGGTTGAGCGGATCGGCCAGGTTCCCCCGCCCCGTCGCCTGGTATGCGAGGATCGGCGCGCTCACGTCCCCCTGCCCGAAGCTCGGCGCCGTGAACTCGGCCTGGGCGCGGCTCTCGGAGGTCGAGCCCACGTCGCGCACCGTCACGCTCACGGCGTATTTGCCCGGGAGCAGCCGGAGGACCTGCTGGAACAGGATGCTCTCGTCGCTCCGGAGGGTCTCCTGGAAGGTCGACACGCGGACGATTTCCTCGCGGGCCACGTCGACCGAGGGCGCGCCCTCGCGCTTGAACGAGAGGCTCACCCGGTAGCGCGCGACGAAGACGTTGGCCTCGCGCTGGAACGCGAGCGCCCGGTTCTCGAGCGAGAGGCCGAGGACGCCGATGACGCTGTCCGCCGGGCCGGCGGCAAAGGCGACGGTGCCGACGAACGGCAGCGGCTCTGCGGCGGCGAGCCGGCCGAGGCGCTGATAGAACTGGGTGCTGTTGAGGACGCGGGTGAGCGATTCGGAGGGCGTCGGCTCGTTACCGCCGCCGACGCGGCCCCAGTTGCCGCAGCCGAGGATGGCGGATGACAGGACCGCCGAAAGGACCAGGCGACGCATTGGACACTCCGGGATCGAGGCAACCACCTCCGCCCATCTGCGGACGCGGCGGAAGGTTAGTGGCGGCGAACGAGATGCGTCAAGCAGCGCGCGCGTCATCGGCTCCAGCTTGCTGACGGCTCGGAATCGCGGTAGCTTGGCGGATCCATGAACGCCGACAACATGGTAGGACGCACGGTGGCGGGCTATCACCTCGCCGAGTACATCGGCGAGGGTGGCACCGCCACCGTCTATCGCGCCGAGAACGCCGACCGCGGGCGGGCCGCTGTGAAGATCCTGCGGCCGCGCCTGGCGCAGGACCCCATCGCCGTGAAGCGCTTCCTGCGCGAGGCCGAGTACGGGGCCCGCGTCAAGCATCCCAACATCGTCCAGACCTACGACTACGGGGCCACGGACGGATTGCACTACCTGGCCCTCGAGTGGGCGCCGGGCGAGCCGCTGGCCGAATTCATCAACCGGTCGGGCAAGATCTCCCCGCCGCTGGTGGCGACGATCGTCGAGCAGCTCGGCGCGGCCCTCGGCAGCGCCCACAAGGCCGGGATCATCCACCGGGACCTCAAGCCCGCCAACATCATGTACGACCCCGGCACGCAGACGGCCAAGCTGCTGGACTTCGGGATCGCCCGGGACGCAGAGCTCAACCCCGAAGAACGGCTCACACGCGCCGGGTTCTTCGTGGGCACACTCCAGTACGTGGCGCCGGAGACCTTGAGCGGCGAACTGGTGAGCGAGCAGGCCGATGTCTATAGCCTGGCGACGATCGCGTACTACATGCTGACCCAGGAGCTACCTTTCACGGGCAAGAGCCCGAGGGAGTTGTTTCAGCAACTACTCACGCAACCGCCAGTGCCATTGAACCAGGCCGTGAAGGGGCTCCGGTTTCCGGCGCCGATCGAGGCAGCCGTGATGCGTGGGCTGGAGCGGGACTTGGCCAAGCGTTCCAAGACGGTGGACGAATTCGCCACCGAGTTGTGCACGGCGGTACGGCAGGGCGGGGCGAAGCGGGGCTTCCTGTCCTCCCTGTTCGGCAAGGGCGGGGAGTGAGCCACGGGTGAGCGGCGCGGACCACCTCCGCCGGCTCCTGCTCGAGCGATCGGTCCGTCGCGGGGACTTCGTGCTGAGCTCGGGACAGCGCTCTTCCTATTACATAGACTGCCGTCTTACCACGATGAGCGCCGAGGGACAGGTGCTGATCGGGCGGATGGGCCTGGCGGCGATCAAGGCGGCGGGCTGGCGGCCGCGCGCGATCGGCGGGCTCACGATGGGGGCCGATCCGGTGGCCTACGCGATCGCGGCGGCGAGCTGGGGGACGGACCTGGTGATCGACGGGTTCAGCGTGAGGAAGGAAGCGAAGGCGCACGGCACGGGGCGGCAGATCGAGGGGAACTTCCGGGCGGGCGACGAAGTGGTGGTGGTGGAGGACGTGATCACATCGGGCGGGTCGGCGCAGAAGGCCATCGCGGCGGTGGAAGGGGCGGGAGGGCGGGTGGTGGGGGTGTTGGCGGTGGTGGATCGGGAGCAGGGCGGGTCGGAAGCGTTAGCCGGGGACGGCCGACAAGTAGTAGTGCTCACTACTGCTTCAGAACTCGGGCTCAAAGCCATGGATTACACGGGCGCCTGACGGCGCCCTTCGCTTGTGCGGCTATTCGCCGGTCTCGGCCCGATCGACGCGGGCAATGAAACAACCCGCCTCTCCGTTCCGCAGGTGCGCATAGCGTGTCTCCGAAAGCTCAAACGCATGAGTGAGGACGGTGTTCACGCCGTCCGCACCAACGCGTCGTTGGAGTACCAGCGCGCCGGCGTCGCCGTAGGCTTCGACTACCAGTGGGAGCGGGCAGAGGGCCTGCGGAACTCCCAAGGCGTCGTAGCGCTCGCAGGGCTCCTGGTGGATGAACACCGGGCCCGGGGCCGGAAGAGCAGCGGGGTCTGCAAAGGGCTGATAGGTGAAGAGCAGGCGCTGCTCGTGTCCGACGTGGAAGGTCCGTAAGCAGAGGCGGCACGGGCCGTACCCCGTCGCGACTTCGGCGTGGACCGGATGGCCGTATTGCGGGGATCGAAGCTGGGCTCGTCCGCGGATCTGCCCTCGATGCTCAACCGGCAGCGCGCCCAACTGCAGATGGGCGCTCATCCGAATAAGCCGCTGCAAGCCGATTGGCGGGCCCACGGCGCCGCCGCCTTTGCCTTTGAGGCGATGGATACGCTGACACCGTCCGAGGAAGCGGGCTACGATCCCGGCCCGGACCTCCGTACGCTCGAGGAGATGTGGCTGGCGACACCTGAGTGAGAGGACATCAGACGACGGTCATACCTTACCGTTCCGACGCCGCGGCCGCCGAGTCTCCGAGCCGGAGCAGTCCGGCGAAGTCGGTCAGCTCCGCGAGCCCAAGGTCGGAGGCGACCCAGTAGTCGAGATCCGGCGTCGCCCAGTGCAGCAGGTGATACCCCCTGCGGGCCGCCGGGCGAGCCATGCCCTCCGCCCCGGTCGCGGGCCAGAGGAACACGTTGATGACGTGCTGCCGCCGGCCGTACACCAGCGCCGCCACCGGCCGCCCGTCCAGGTAGTCGAGCCGTCCCCCGAGCAGCGGATAGCCGCGGCCCGAGAAATCGTGCACCGGCGGCGAGAAGTCGAGCTTGCCGTTGAACCATGGCTTCACCGTGTGCTGATCGGACGACACCACATCGTTCAGGTGCCCGGGCATGAGCGAGCGCACATGGCTCGCCAGCACCTCGTCGGCCAGGCTCGCCGACTCGGTGCGGACCACCGCGAGGCGCCAGCTGCCGACCGCGACGGCGGCGAGCGACGCGGCGAATGCCAGCCAGCGCCAGGCCAGGAACGGGGCGGGACGACGAGCGTGCGCGGGTGCGGCCGCCTCGCGCAGCGCGGCGCGTACACGTGTCCGCAAGAGCTCCGGGGCCTCGAGCCTGGGCATCCGGGCGGCGATGGCATGGCGGAGGGCGAGGCGATCGTCGCGGAAACGCCCGCAGCTGGCGCATCCCGCGAGGTGCGCCTCGAGCTCGACCGCCTCGCTCGCGGCGAGCTCGCCGTCGAGATACGCGTCGACCTGGGCTTCCACGTCCGGGTGGCTCATGTTCCCAGCTCCTTGCCGGACTCGGTGAGCGCGTCCTGAAGGCGTTTGCGCGCGCGTGAGAGTCGCGACATGACCGTGCCCACCGGCACGTCCACCACCTCGCTGATCTCCTTGTAGGACAATCCTTCGATCTCGCGCAGCACGATCACCTCTCGAAAATCGGGCGGCAGGTGCTCGAGTGCATGGGCCAGGGCTTCGCGCGCGTCTCCGGCTCGAGAGCCATGCGTCATGATGCTCGTCGGTCATCGCCTGGGTGTGCACCGTTTCGTCGAACTCCGTCGTGGACGCGTCCGCGCGACGCCGGCCCCGCCAGGTATGGGCCATGTTCCGGACGATCGTGAGCAGCCATGCCCGGCTCTGGCTCGCTCCGTCCCCGCGGAAGCCGCCGAAGTACTTGAGGGCACGGAGACACGCCTCCTGCACGACATCCTCGGCATCGGCGTCGTTCCGCGTCAGGTAGCGCGCCAGCCGGTAGGCGGCGCTCAGGTGCGGCAGCACCAAGGCTTCGAATCGCTCGAGCTCGCTTGGCTCCAAGACCGGTCCTCGGGGATGTCGCGCGGCAGCCATCAGGAGAGGACTCTCCGGGCGACGGGTTTATTCCCGGCGGAATATCGGCGGTGAGCCGGGAGTCTCCCGCTCGGACGATACTGCTGCCACCCTCACATGAGAAATGCCCGCATGAGACAGACACCGATTGTTCTGACCGGCACCGTCGCCGGGATGCTGCTTGCCGGCGCCCTCGTCGCGGCCATGCCGGCTCACCGCGACAACCCCGCCACGGTCAGCGCCAAGCTGTCCGAGTGGACCATCCAGTTGTCCGAAGCGACCGTCCCGGCCGGACCTGTCAGGTTTACCGTCACGAACGGCGGGAGCATCCCGCATGCTTTCGAGGTAGAAGGGCAGGGGACGGAGCACGAGACCCCCCTGATCCAGCCGGGCGCGAGCGCCACGCTGACGCTGACCCTCGCGGCCGGACCGTACCAAGTCTACTGCCCCGTCGGCGGGGACTCGCACAAGAAGCTCGGCATGGAAGCCCGCCTGACGGTGGTCGGCGCCGGCAAGGCAGCGCGCGAGCACGGAGCCATGACCGAGCACGAGGTCGCGGCCGCCCCAGTCGAGCCCATCCAGGTGACCGGCGGCGGACCCGTCATCCAGATCCTTCCGGGGCCATTCCCGTTTCCCGACAGCGCCGGGCCGATCCTGAAGTCGTTCGGCGTGGAGCACGAGGCGCTGGAGTCCCAGAGCCAGAACGGGCCATACTCGAACAATGTGGCGCCGATTTCGGGCACGTTCACCTTCAGCGCGTGGGACAAGGGCGCGACGCGGGACTCGGTGGATGGCACCGCGGAGTTCACCACACGGGATGGCGCCCGGTGGAAGGTGGTTCTCGACCGGGTGCAGACCAGGGACGTGCCGCACCACCCGAAGTTCGGCGGCGTGATCCGCGGGCTCTATTATCACGGCGCCACCGGAGTCCACACGCCGCTCGTTCCGACGATCAACAGCGCCGTGGCCCTGTGGTCCATCGCCCACCTGTACCGGAACGGCGAGCGGGTGACTGACAACGCGTACGTCCACGTGATGCTGCTCTCCCGCACCCGGCGGGGGAAGGATTTTGCCCTCGCCTGCTGGGACTGTTCCAAGAACCGGATCGAAGAGCTGCAGCTGCAGATCACCCCCGCTCCCGGCGAACCGAAACTCGATGCACCGGGCGGGTTTCTGTTCGTCAACTGGGAACGATCGAGCGCTCGCGCGGGAACGAGCTGAGCGGCGAATCCACGTGCGGCGGGCCCTGAATCGAGACTATACTGCAGTCGTG
Source organism: uncultured Gemmatimonadales bacterium (assembly GCA_963815515.1). Taxonomy (GTDB): domain Bacteria; phylum Gemmatimonadota; class Gemmatimonadetes; order Gemmatimonadales; family GWC2-71-9; genus CAVVWJ01. The sequence continues at coordinate 112,370 of CAWFGP010000003.1, read as the reverse complement.
TGGTTCCGATACCTGACGCTCGCCCTCACACTGGCGTCGCCTGGCGGGTCCGTGCTCGCGCAGGCGAGGCAGGCGTCGCGTCCCAACATCGTCGTGCTGGTCGCCGACGACCTCGGTTGGCGCGATTCCGGGCCCTACGGCAACAGCGCCGTCGGGACGCCCCACATCGACACGCTGGCCCGGTCAGGCCTGCTGGTGCGGCGCGCGTTCGGGACCACGCCGCAGTGCAGTCCGTCTCGCATCAGCATTCTCAGCGGCAGATATCCGCACGCGACGCGGGCCGAGGACCTGCACACGCCGCTGCCGGCTTCCGAGCGCCTGCTACCGTCGTACCTCCAGGCCGAGGGTTACTTCACCGGACACATGGCGAAGACGCACTACGGCCCGAACGCGGAGGCGCAATTTCAGTGGTATTCGCCGGCGACATCGTCGGCCCTGCCCGCCTTCCTGGACTCGGCCGGCACCCGGCCATTCTTCCTGTGGGTGGGATTCCACGAGCCGCACCGGCCGTACGCGCGCGGCCTCATACCGCACCCGCACTCCTCCGCGCAGGCGGTGCTGACGCCGTACCTTGTCGACACGCCCCGGACGCAGGGCCGACCTCGCGCTGTACTACGACGCGATCGCGCACCTCGACGCGGACATCGGCCGCATGCTGGCGGAGCTCGAGCGCCGGAAGCTGCGGGACAAGACGCTAATCGTCTTCCTGAGCGACAACGGCCCGCCCTTCCCGCGCGAGAAGGGAACCCTGTACGACGGAGGCACCCGCACACCGCTCATCTTCTCGTGGCCGGGGAGCATCGCAGCCGGGTCGATGTATGACGGCGGGCTGGTGAGCACGGTAGACCTGGCGCCCACGCTGCTGGAAGTCGCGGGGGTGACGCCGCCCCGCGAGATGCAGGGCCAGAGCTTCCGCGAGATGCTCACCGCGCCCGCCACCTACACCGGCCGCACCTACGTGTTCAGCGAGCGGAACTGGCACGACTGCGACGAACACCAGCGCGCGGTCCGGAGCGGACGCTACAAGCTGATCCGCACCGACGACTATACGGCGCTCCCGCTGTGCACGGCCGCCGACATCGGGGCGAGTGCCTCGTTTCTCGACCTGCGGGCCCGAGCAAAGGCCGGACGGCTGACCATGGCGCAGCGCCGGCTGTTCGAGGCGCCGCGCGCGCGGCTCGAGCTGTACGACCTGGCGGTCGACCCATGGGAGGTCAGGAACGTCGCCGACGAGCCGGCGTACGCGAAGCAGGTGCGCGAGCTGGCGGGCGTGCTTGCGGAATGGATCGAGCAGTCGGACGATTTCCCCGCCGCCTACCGCGTGCGCGACGACAACACCGACCGCGTCACCGGTGTGCAGTTCACCACCAGGATCCCGCCGCTCCGGAACCCCGACGTGCCGCCGCCGGAGGAGCGGTGGGGTTCCCAGGGGCCGAGATAGGCCCGCCACCATCGGCGGCGTCGCCGCGTTGTTCGCCCGCGAGCCCTTCGATATCTTGGCCTGATGCCAACGATCGCCGACCGCAGGGACGCCTTCCGCCGGCTGCACGAGTCCGGCTGCTTCGTGATTCCCAACCCGTGGGACCTCGGCAGCGCGCGCCTGCTCGCCAAGCTCGGCTTCCGGGCGCTGGCGACGACCAGCTCCGGCTTCGCCTGGTCGCTGGGCCGCTCGGACAATCACGTGACGCTGGACGAGGCGCTGGCGCACCTGCGCGCGATCGCCGGCGGAGTGGACCTGCCGGTCAACGCCGACTTCGAGGGCGGGTTTGCCGTCGAGCCGGCCGAGGTGGGGGCCAACGTCGTGCTCGCGACGGGAACCGGGATCGCGGGGATCTCGATCGAGGATTCCACCGGGGATGCCGCGCACCCGCTGTTCGATTTCGGGCTCGCGGTCGAGCGCGTGCGGGCGGCCCGGGCGGCGATCGACGCCAGCGGCACCGGCGTGCTGCTCACCGGCCGCTCGGAGGGGTTCATCGTCCGGCGCCCGGACCTCGGCGAGACGATCCGGCGGCTCACGGCCTACGCCGAGGCGGGCGCGGACTGCCTGTACGCCCCGGGTCTCCGGACGCGGGACGACATCGCGGTGGTGGTGGCGGCGGTCGCGCCGGTGCCGGTGAACGTGCTCGTCGGGAGCGACTTCATCACCGTGGCCGAATTGGCGGACCTGGGCGTGCGGCGGATCAGCGTCGGCGGAGCGCTGGCGCGCGCGGCATGGGGCGGGTTCCTGGAGGCGGCGAGGGAGATCGCGGAACGCGGTACGTTCACGCGGCTGGCGCGGGGAGTGCCGTTTGCCGAGATCGACGGAGCGTTCGCCCGGCCGGGCGGCTAGCTACATCCGGACGTGCCGGTCGGCCTCGGTGGCGCTCGCGAGGATGTCGCGCCGGAGCCGCGCGGCAGTCCGAAGCACGCGGACAGGATAGCGGGAGCAGCGGGGCGTGTTGGCACCGCGGACGCAGCCGTTGTAGCGCCGCAGGGCGACGGTGACCGACCGCGAGCGCGTCAGGTAGAGCTGCAGGATCCGGGCGCCGTGACAGATGTTCGCGTCCACGTTGGTCAGGTCCGCGGAGCCGCAGCCATAGCTGCCGGCGTGGATCGGCATCACCTGCATCATGCCGATCGCGCCCTGGCTGCTCACCGCGGCGGAATCGAGCTGGCGGTTCTCGATGAGGAGCACGGCGGCGAGGAGGCTCGGGCTCACGCGGATCCGGCCAGCTTCCCGGGTCACCGCCCACGCCGCCCGCTCGGCCATGGCCGGGTTCCCCGTCCGCCGGGCAATGGCGCGGGTGAGCGGCTCGTGCGCGAGGCGGGCGGTCACGGCGAACTCGAGCGCCGCGCTGTCGACGCGGACTATCTTCGGCGCGCGGGCGGATGGCGTGCGAGCCGGCGCCGAGGGCGTGCGAGTCGAAGTGGCTGGCGTCCGGGGCGCGGACGACGGTGCGGCCGCTCGTGCGCGGGTGGCTCCCGCCGGAGCCGGGCGCGAGCGAGTCGTTCGGGAGACCGCCTTGCCCCTGGATGCCGCGGTCGAGGACGCCCGGGTACCGGATGGCGTGCCAGAAGATGCTGTGTGAGCGGACGTCGCCCTGGAGGGCGTCCTTGAGGAGGACGCCTTTCCACTGACCGAAGCCGGCCGCCCGGCCGCCAGCAGCATCGCTGCCGGCGAGGCCATCGTCTCGGACACGGGCTCTGGCGCGAACGCCAGCGAACGCGAGCCGCCGCCGCACGCAGAGAAGACCACGGCGAGCACAGCGAGGCACGAATCGACTGCGCGGCGACCACCCATCGGGAACGTCAAGGCTTCTCCAGGTGAAGATGCGAGGACTATCGTCGGTGGCCGGAGGCGGCTCAAGTGTGGGGATCCTGACTGCGACGAGAAAGGCGACACCCGCCATGAGAAGTGCATTTGCGTGCCATGCGCAACTCGATGCACGTGAGGGCGTAGAAGGCCGGTTGGGGGTAGCGGTGCAGCGCTTCGCACGCCGGGGTGGGGCAGGGGATCGTTACAAAGCGGGGTCACTCGTACCATCGACCCGATCCCTCGCTCCGTGCGGGATGACAAAGAGTTTCGGCGACCATCGTGGCTAGCGAAGCTCTGCGGCATCGCCAGGTCCAGTCGGGCGACGCCTCGATCCACGTGGTCGAAGGCGGCTCTCCCGACCAGCCGGCCGTGCTGTTCGTGCACGGCTGGCCCGAGAGCTGGGCGGCCTTCGAGCAGACCATGCTGTTCATGAGCGACAAGGCCCACGTCATGGCGATCGATCTGCCGGGGATTGGCGGATCGACCCCGCCGGCCGCGTCAGGCGACAAGCGCACACTCGCGCGGGCCGTGCGCGGCGTCATCGCGGCACTCGGGCTCCAGCGTGTGACCCTCGTGGGACACGACGTCGGCGGGCAGATCGTCTACGCGTTTCTCCATGCCTTTCCGAACGAGCTCCACCGGGCCGTCATCATGAACGTGGCGGTGCCCGGGGTGGCGCCCTGGTCGGACATCAAGCGCAATCCCGCCATCTGGCATTTCGCCTTTCACGCGATCCCCGATCTCCCCGAGACGCTGGTGGCCGGCCGGCAGGCCGAGTACTTCGCGTACTTCTACGACCGGCTCTCGGCCAGGGCCGGCGGGGTGTCTCAGCGCGCGCGAGCAGTGTACGCGGAGGCATACGCCAGGCCGGAAGCGTTGCGCGCCGGCTTCGACTGGTATCGCGCGTTCCCGCAGGACGAGCGGAACAACATGGCCGTGGAGCGGCAGACCGTGGACACTCCGGTGCTGTACCTGCGGGGCACCAAGGATCCCGGGTTCGGGGTCGATCGGTACGTGGAGGGACTCCGCCACGGCGGCCTCACGAACGTGGAGGCTGGCGAAATCGCGGACAGCGGCCACTTCGCGCCGGACGAACAACCGGAGGCCGTGGCGCGGGCGCTGGAGCGCTTTCTCGGCCTCCCCGCGCCCCGATGAACCGGGGGCGGCTGGAGGCGTTCAGCGACGGCGTCATCGCCATCATCATCACGATCATGGTGCTGGAGATGAAGGTGCCGCACGGCGGCGACCTGGCCGCGCTGCGGCCGCTCCTGCCGGTGTTCCTGAGCTACGTGCTCAGCTTCGTGAACGTCGGCATCTACTGGAACAACCACCACCATCTGCTGCACACCTGTCGCCAGGTGAACGGCCGGGTGATGTGGGCCAATCTCCTGCTGCTGTTCTGGCTGTCGCTGTTCCCGTTCTGTACCGGCTGGATGGGCGAGAACCACTTCGCGGCAGTGCCGACGGCGCTGTACGGGGTGGTGTTGCTGGCGGCGGGGTATTCCTATCTCGCGCTGGAGCGGGCGATCATCGCGGCGAACGGGACGGCCGCGGCGCCGCTGGTGCAGGCGGTGGGAGCGGACCGGAAGGGACAGGTGTCCCGGCTGATGTACCTGGCGGGCGTGGTGGGGGCCTTCTGGCAGCCGTGGATCGCGTGGGCGCTGTACGTGGCGGTGGCGCTGCTGTGGTTCGTGCCCGACCGGCGGATCGAGCGGGTGCTGCTGCGGGAGGAGGGGTGACGCAAAGCTCTCAAATCGTCACCCTGAGCGGAGCGAAGGGGACATAACCCGGCATGGCCCCTTCACTTCGTTCAGGGTGACTCGCGGCGGCCCCCCCGACGGCTACGGCAAGGGCTGCGGCTCGCTGTAGAGGAAATCGTCCAGCACGACCACGTCCGCCTCACCCCCGCTGGTCAGGTCGTTGACGCCCGCCCCGATCGGAGCCTCACCGAGCGTCAACACGATCCGGGTGATGATCGGCTCCTCGAAGGTCACGCCGACCAGGCTGTATTCATCAGGATCCGCCCGCACCGGCACCGGCACGTCGGCGATCAGCCGGTTGTCCCGGTCGTACGCCTGGAGGCGCGAGGTGTTCGCCTTGTCCACGTCCACCACCACCGCGCCGAAGCTGCGCACGGCCGCTACGGTATCGCTCGCCGGAATCCGGAACGTGACCTCGAGTTTGGTCGTGCCGATCGGGGCGAACAGCTTGGCCTCGCTGAACGGAATGAATTCACCGGCGTAGGTCGGGTTGATGTCGGCGAAGTGATTGTCGCTCACCCGCAGGCTCGTCGCTCCGCCATAGACCGCGCCGCGTCCCTTGAAGAAATCCGGGGCGAAGTCGAGCGTGTTGGTGAACTGTGCCGGGACACCGTCCCAGTTGATCTCGCGCCGTCCCGACGCGTGCCGGCCGGGCTCGTTCTTGTTGTTCACGTCGCCGATGGCCGCCCCGAACTCGGGAATGTGCGGATCCACGTCGCCGCTGAGGGCGACGATGGCCACGGGTGTGGGAGTCGGGTCGGGCGCAGCGATGTCGCCACCGTCGCTGCAGGCCTGTGTGAGCGCCGCGCCGAACAGCGCGACGAGCAGGGTGGTGCGGTATGCCGTCATGGAATCCTCTCCTGGTCGGGGTATCTGGCCGAGCTACGGCGAGAATATTGGGGAGAGGAGGACGGCCAACTATCCGGCGTGGGGCCTGACTTCGATCCCTCGATCGCTGGCTGCGGAGTGGGCGGAAGACAGGGAGCGGGCCTGACCAAAGTCAGGGTAGGGCGGGCGGAGGGAGGCTGGCGGGCAGGGCGGGAATTTGTGACAGAGGAGGCGATTGACGCCGGCACCGGCAGGCCGTATTACCTGGGGAATGTCACCTCACCTCTCCGCCAGCCTCGGACTGCGCGAAGCCCGACTTCGCCCCGAGGCCGCCGCCCGCTGCCCGTGGGCGCCGCCCGAAGTCTGGCTGCCCGCCAGCATCCTGGCCTCCAAAGCGCTTCACCACGCCGGGGCCAACGTCACCATTATTCAATCCCGCCAGCGCGCGTTGCCGGACGACGCGTTCGAGTTCCGGGGCGGCCGGCCGGAGCTGGCGCTACGGCCCACGGCTCGCACGCGATGGGGTGATCACCCGCGCCGTTGACGGGCGGCCGCCGCGTCGAGGGAGGCGCGGGTTTCACACCAGCCCTGCGATGAGCTTCGCCATTGCCGCGAGGCAGTGCACCTGATTGCAGCACCATCGCTTCGGCATGAGGGTTGCCGCTCAGGTCCCCCGGTGGAACGCAGGCTCAGCCACCAACTCTCTGATCTCATTGCAGTTGCCGCCCCCAAAGGGCGCCCCGATCAAGGCAAACCCGTCGCGAGGCGGGGACGCAAAGCCTGGAGTCTCGCCTCCTGCGAGACCGTCCGGTTGCCGGAGACAGTCGGTCGGGAACCACCCCCAGCCGTTGGAGACACCGATGCGGCGCACCTTACTGCTTTCGTTCGCCCTTCCCTTGACCCTGCTGACCACCAAGGCAGCGGCGCAGACCTGCGTCGGCATGCCCTCCTTCTCCACCGGCCAGATGCAGATCGCCGGCGGCGGCTCGTTCGCCGACGGGGTGAGCAGCTTCGGCGGCACCTTCGGGTACGGCACGCCCAAGGCCCTGTACGGGAAGGCCGGCATCGGCACCACCTCGTACGACGGCTTCGACGGATCGTCGCTCGATCTCAGCGTGGGCGGCGGATACCAGATCCCGCTGCAGACGAGCCGGATGGCCGAGCTGTGCCCGGTTGCCAGCCTGAGCCTCGGGTCGGGTCCCAATGACATCGTTGGCAGCGGCGTGGACATGTCGAGCCGGACCTTCGCGTTCGGTGCGGCGATCGGCACGCTCGTGGGGCGCAGCTCGCAGGTGCGCATTCTTCCCAACGCGAGCTTCCAGTTCGCCAACACCAGGGTCTCGCTCGACGACGGCACGACCTCGGCGGCCGGCTCGGAGAGCTACGGTCTGCTCACGCTGGGCACCGGGTTCGTGTTCAACTCCCGGTTCAGCGTGAACCCGAGCATCAGCATCCCCGTGGGGCTGGACGGCTCGAGCACGTCGTTCGGTCTGGTGGGGGCGATGAACTTCGGGCGCTGAAGCAGCAGGCCCCTGGACGGCGGGCGCGGCCGGATCGTCGGCGGCGCCCGCCGCTTCGCATTGTTGGCACTCTTCCCTGCCGAAATACGTCCGGAAGCCATGACCCTTCGCCCGCTCGCCCCCGCCCTCCTGCTCGCCGCCATCCTCGGCGCCGCTCCCGAGCTCTACGGCGCCGGCCTCTTCTCCACCGGCCAGTGGGACTTCTTCATGGCCTTCTCGCCGGACCAGCGCCATGCGCTGTTCTGCCGGGCCAACGACGATTTCAGCGCGTACGACATCTACGACACCAGGCTGGACTCTGCCGGCCGCTGGCAGGCTCCAGCCCGGCCCGGGTTCGCAGCGTCGTGGAGCAATGCCGACCCCCACTTCTCGCCCGACGGACGCACGCTGTTCTTCATCTCCAATCGTCCGGGCCCGGGTGAGGCCGGACCCTCGACGACCTATGACATCTGGACCACGTCGCTCGAGCCCGGCGGCGGCTGGGGGGCGCCGCATCGCCTGGACGCTCCGATCAGCGAGGCCGGAGTGGACGAATGGTCGCCCTCGGTCGCGGCCAATGGCGATCTCTACTTCGGCAGTGACCGGCCGGGTGGCAATGGCGGCCTCGATCTCTACGTCGCCCGCTGGGTGGACGGCGCCTACCAGCCACCGGAGAACCTGGGCCCCCGCGTCAACTCCGCCGCAGACGAGGTGGAGCCGTGGGTCGCGCCCGATGGGAGCTATCTCATCTTCAGCGCGAAGCAACGGTCGGACAGCATCGGGAGGTACGATCTCTACTTGAGCCGCCGCTCCGGCCGATCCTGGCAGGCACCGGAGCCGCTGACGAGCGTCAACACCCGCTGGCACGAGTTCAACCAGAGCGTCTCACCCGACGGCCACTGGCTCTACTTCAGCAGTACCCGCCCGCACCCGGGTCCGCTCGGCGAGCGATTCGACGTCCCGCGCGACGAGGCGAGCGTCGCCGGGATCGGCAACGGGAAGGGCGACATCTATCGGATTCGATGCGGGAGCTCGGGCTGGGCCGGCCCTGAAGTCTACGGGCTCATCGGCAAACCGCAGCCGTGCCTCGTATAAACCCGGTCACGGCTGTAGCTTTCGTGGACATGACCGACGAGAGCGCAGTCCCCGATTCCACTCCGTTCCCCTACAAGGGCTTTGACATCACGGCGCGCACGTTCCAGATCCGTGGCTCCGGACGCTGGACGCAGGATCTGTTGATCGGCCGCCGGGACAGCCTGCGGTCCTTCAGCGGCCCCGTCACCTACTCCTCGCAGGAAGCGGCCATCACGGGTTGCCGTGAGTTCGCGCGCCGCATCATCGACGGGCGCGTGCGGGACTGTTCGGTGGCCGACCTGTCCTGACGCGCGTCACTCCCGGGCGTACGTCATGCTCGCTCCCGCACCACCTCCACCGTATACCAGATCACCGACCCGAAGCGATCGAGACCGCGTGGCGGGAGGATGTCAGGCGCCGTCGATCTGAACCGCCCACGGCAGGATGGTGCAGTGCTCGAGGTTGCAGCCGAGTATTCTTGGGGCCGTGCCCTACTTCCTCGCCCTCGTCTCCTCGCTGCTCTACGGCGCGGCCGATTTCACCGGCGGCCTGGCCACCCGGCGCGCCGGCGTGCTGCCGGTGGTGGCGATATCGCAGCTGAGCGGGCTGGCCCTGCTCGGCGTGCTCCTCCCCTTCCTGCCCGCCGCGTCGCCATCGCGCGCCGACCTCCTCTGGGGCGTGTCGGCGGCGCTCGCGGGCAGCGTGGGCGTCGCGCTGCTGTACCACGCGCTGGCCATCGGGCGGATGGCGGTGGTGGCGCCGACCACGGCCGTGTGCGCCGTCGCCATTCCGGTCGTAGTGTCGGTGGTGCTGGGCGAGCGGCCGGGGCCGGCGGCGGTCGTGGGCATCCTGCTGGGAGTCGTCTCCATCGTGCTGGTGAGCCAGCAGACGGCAGCCGGCGCCGTGGCGGCGGGTGACGACCAGTCCCCCTGGCGGTTGCCGACCGGCGTCGGGGTCGCGCTCGCGTCAGGCGTGGCGATCGGGCTGTTCTTTCTCTCGCTTGCCCGCACCCGTCCGGAGGCGGGGATGTGGCCGATCCTGATGTCGCGGACCACGTCCGTCATGCTGTTCGGGACCGCCGCGGCCTTCGGCCGGCAGTCGCTCCGGATGCCGGGAGCGCTGCGGCTCGCCCTGGTCTGCGGAGCGGTGGACATGGCGGCCAACGCGCTCTACCTGCAGGCCGCGCGAACCGGGCCGCTCAGCGTGGTGGTGACGCTGTCGTCGCTCTACCCTGCGAGCACCGTACTGCTCGCGCGGGTGGTGCTGGGCGAGCGGCTCAACGCGTGGCAGGTCGCGGGAGCGGGGTGCGCGCTGGCGGCCATCGCGCTCATCGTGAGCGGCGGGCGACCGTGAGGGACCTCGTGCCCTGGTGCCGCTATTTCCGGCTGGCCACCGCGGGCAGCGACTGCAGATACATCCACAGGGCCTCCACCTCCACGTCCGACATCTTCGCCGCGTAGGGCACGACCTCCGACATCGGCACCCTCAGCGCCGTGCCGTGACACCCCATACAGGCGTAGCGGGACTCGACCAGGTGCCGGCCCCGCTCGAGGGCCCGGTCGCGCGCGAGCAGCCGCGCCGAATCCGGCGTGAGCCCCAGGCGCCGCACCTCCTCCTCGGGCAGCGGAGATGGGATCGGGAAGTCCACCGTATGAACAGTGTAGATGCGGGACAGCTGCCGACTCGCCGCGAAGGAGGCCCAGGCATAGCCGCCGAGGGCGACCACGAGCAGGGCGGCCAGCACGCACGCGACGACCTTGAGGACACTTCTCACGGCAGCTCCGGGGCGGTTGTGGATATGGTTTCGGGAAAATAGTCTGAGGCTCCGCAGCGCGCGTACGCGCCCGTCGTCGGGATTCATACAGCCTCGCCCGCAGCAATGTGTTGGAGACGGCCGTAGGCCAGCGGTGTGTGTCGCAAATTCAGCAGTTTCGGGCCCGTTTTCCCCCTTACGCGAAGGGCCGCGCAGCGATCACATTTAGGTTCGTCGAAGAACCCCATCGATCCCTAAGCGTAAGACAGCACGATAGCAGCGATAGGCCGCAGTGTACGCAATGCCAATTTGGCATTTGCAGGGCGATCAAGCGCGCAATTGTTAATGATAGTTGGACTTTCGGGAGCGATCGCGGTTGACAAGTTAGGTCACGATCGGCATACGCTGCGAGCTTTGCAGCGCTTCTCGAGGTGGAGTTTGGCAGGAATGCAGTCTAATTCTAGTTAGGCCGACCACACGAGGCCCGATGTCACCCGGCTACGCTGCACGTCGGCTGGTGTCTGGTTGTCGTCTTCGGTCTCGGCGTTCCTCGCTAGCGGGATGATGCCGTAGGCATCCACTGTCTGCGGGCCGTCGCCGACTGGATCCACCCGCAGGGCGAGAAAGGCTTTGGCCTCTACCTGATCGGCGCGTTTTCATTCGTGACCTGCCCTCTGGCGTGGTTGGTGGGCGGTCTTCACATGTTCATGGCGTCCAGGAATAGGGCGTACGCCTCGGAGTGGCGCTGACGACCGCTCACTTGGTGTGGCTGGCTTGTCCTGATCGGCATTGAGCTGTGGCGTCGACAACCCGTTGTTCGGGCTGGGCTTCGAGAACCGCCACCATCGTCGAGCCAGGCTTGTATGCGGTGGGCGTGACATTCCTGGCCGCACGCTGGTTCTGCGTGGTGCCGCCGCCACAGTCCCGGCGCAGGATGCGGCCTAACCCGCTAATGCAGCCGACAAACGCGGGCGGAGCGGCGCCACCCGAGCTGACGGCGCTCCCAGCGACGACTATGGACCATAGGTTCTCACAGGTCGTTTGCAGCTGATTAGCCATTTTCGTTAGGCCGACACACGAACCTTGGGGAACAGCCTGGATGAGCCTGTGGCCGAGCAGGTCCCACGGAGAGCGCTTCAGTAAAGATGGCGAACTGGTCCTCTCACGGAACCATCTGGCCTTGCTCCAGGGATTACTCGATCGCCCACATGGCATTGCCCAATCACGCGACGATTTACTGCGTGCGGCCCTTCCACACGTGCGGGGTCATCGCGCTGGCATGCCGTCCTACTGGACTGTCGCCAAATCGGTCCGCACGATCCCCACGGTCCCTCGTCACCCGCCATCGAGTCGGAAACAAGGTCCATTTCTCCCTGACGCAGCGGAGCCGGACGTCCTATCGGGACGCATTGCGGCCTATGTCACGGGTGCAGGCCCCTGGAAGGCGCGAGCAGCTCGAGGGTCCGCCCCGGGTGCGGCCTAACCCGCGCATGCAGCCGACAGGCTGGGGCGGGCCGGCGCTCCGTTCGGCGCGAGGCTCCTGGTGGCCAAGCAGTGGAAGCGTCAATTCATGCCGGCGGTAGGTTGATGGCCTGCAGCTGATGCGCCAGTCGTTAGGCTGCACCACAGCGACTTCGAACCTGATGTGGCTTGGCGTGGTCGGTGACCGGAGGCGCTCTTGGATGCACACATCGGGCGCAGGATGCTGCGAGGCGCAAGAATTGGGCTTCTCGCCGGCATATGCTTGGCGGTACTCTATATAACGCTTGGGACACGTGTCAACGAGTTCACCGAGCCCCTGGGGTACTCGTTGGTCATAGTGGGGTTCCCGGCTCTGTTCGCCGCTATACCTGTCGTTCAAGAGTTGGGGCTCCGGGGCGGTCTGGGTGAATATGCGGCGCTTGTATCTCTAACGTTCCCCCTAAACGGCATCCTGTGGGGCGCTATCCTCGGGGTCGTCTTGAGCTCGCCGGCAGCACTGGATGGTCATAGTGATTGAGGCACCCGAGCGAGGTGCAGCCTAACCCGCGCATGCAGCCGACAGGCCGGAGTGGGCGCCACCTTCCCTGCGGGCGCAGACCGCCTTGAGCGCGCTGCGGAACGTACAATTTGTGCGGGCGCCGGCACGATGGCCTGCAGCTGATGCGCATTTCGTTAGGCCACAGACGACCATCGCTTGCCAGCCGGATTCCGCGGGGGCACATTCCGCTCATGAGTTCGCCCATCTTTGACTTCTCGCACCTGAGCCCCGAAGAGCGTATCCAGCTCGCCGAGGAGCTCTGGGACAGCCTTGAAACAGCGGACTTGCCGGTCTCCGAGGACTTGGGCGCCGAACTAGACCGCCGCCTCGAGCGGCACCGGCAGGACCCTGGCCGAGGCCGGCCTGCAGAGGACGTGCTACGGGACATTGAGCAGCGCGGCCGATGAAGCCGCGCTTTCTCGTCGAGGCGGAGGCCGAAGCGGAACTCGACGAGGCCTTCAATTGGTACGAGGGGCGGGCCCAAGGTCTCGGCACCGAGTTCACGCGGGCCGTTCGAGCGGCCTTTGCCCTCATTGCCCGAAATCCTGAGCAGTTTCCTCGCGTCCGCGGTGACGTGCGGCGCGGCCCTGGTGCGCCGCTTCCCGTACGCGGTGTACTACGTCGCCGAGCCGGAGTAGATCTCGATCCTTGCGGTCATCCATACACGCCGGCACCCGCGCCGTTGGCAGTCGCGCCGCTGAGGCCTAACTCGCTAATGCAGCCGACAAACGCGGGCGGGGCGGCACACTCCTGGGCAGACGATGTTCCCAGCGGGGCTGGGGACCATAAGGTTGTAAGAGGTCGTTTGCAGCTGATTAGCCCTTCGTTAGGCAGCACACAACAATCTTCAGAGGACGAACCTTGACGATTGAGTTCCCAATTCAACTGCGGGACCATTATCGCGCTACCCGCGTACTTCAGCGTCGCATGTCGTCCAATCGTTGGGCGGCCGCGTTCTTTGTCGGCTTGCCTGTGGCCCTGTTCCTGACCTTTCTGGTCCGAGGCGACTCTCTGCGGCAGGTGCTGGTGCAGCATGCTGGGGCGGTGCTTGGAGGGCCAGCGCTCTTCTTTGTCGGCTTTCCTTGCTGAGCTGGTGGACGGTGAGATCGCAGCACCGTACCAACCCGCAGTTGAAAGGTACTCAAAGATACGACCTGACGACCGACGAACTGCGTATGAGCGGAGGCCTGAGTTCCGTTACAATGAAGTGGGAAGCGGTGGTTAGCATCGTCGAGACCAAAGACTTCTTCCTGATCTACATCGGGAAGGACCGCGCGTACTTCATCCCAAAGACAGCTCTCGCTAGCCCGTCTGAGCTTGACGCGCTGCGCACACTGTTTCAGGACCAGGCGCCGGATCGCTTCCAGCAGGAGAAGGAGTCGTCGGCTCGATCGCTCGCGCTGCCTAACCCGCGCATCAGCCGACAAACGCGGGCTGGCTGGAACTCCGGTGAAGGCCGAGCCTCCGGGAGGCGATAAGGAACGTAGGTTTTCTCAGGTCGTTTGCAGCTGATGCGCATTTCGTTAGGCGGCTGACATTGAGGACCGCTGTGCGCCTTCTTTCGTCAACAACGTTCGTTGGAGTGAATGGTTTTCAAGCGGTACTCTGCGTCGCTGGAGGCCTCGTATTTATTGCCGTGGGAGTGAACGCGCGGGAATGGGGTCTCGTAGCCGCGAGCCTGATCTGGTTTGCCGGGGCTGCCTTCCTAGTGTCGATAGGCCGTCAGCACTGGGAGGTCTGGCTTGAAGCTGATGGGGTCCGGGTGAGAAGGGCGAAGACCCAGCTGACGATCCCCTTCAGTTCCTTGGTGCGAGTCGAGGACTGGACCGCCATTCAGCCACCCTCGATCAACTTGGTCTATCGTGATGCCGCCGGGCTTTAACAAACGGTGGGTCTCGTGCCGGCGTGGCGATGGCATCCGCCATTCACGACACATCCGATTACTCGCGACTTGCGGGCTCACCTGTCTGAGGGGCCATCGCGCGGGTCAGCCGCCTAACCCGCTAATGCAGCCGACAAACGCGGGCGGGGCAGGGCTCCTGGGGTGACGGCGCTCCCAGTGGCAACAATGGACCGTAGGTTATCTCAGGTCGTTTGCAGCTTATTAGCCAGTCGTTAGGCGGACCACATGGAGCTCACGCCGTGATCGAGCCTCGCGGGAAGCCGATACATGTCTGGTCAGACGCATGGCTGTTGTTAGCCGCCGGCTGTCGCGATCCCCAGGAATCGATGACGCTTTCAGAAGTGATTGCAGCCGCTGATGGCATTCAACACGCTGTGCCGACATTTCAGGAAGTGGATGGCGGCCTAGCTCGCCTGAGCGCCGCTGGCCTCGTCAGTGTGACCAAGGCCAGGATTGGGCTGACTGCCAGCGGGCGCGACATGGTATCTCGTACCCGCGGCGAGCGTGGTCTCATATCCAAATGGGAAGCGCAGCTCCAAGCAGCGCTAGGAGCTGCGCCTTGGTCGCCGGAATATCATCCGGCCCACGCGAGTCGCGAGGAAGCACTGGCGTCGGTCATCTCCCGAGAGGAATACGATCACGCGGTGCGGGGGTACAACGTTTAACTATGGGTCTCCGCTCGGGTGGCCGCCTAACCCGCTAATGCAGCCGACAAACGCGGGTAGGGCGGTGCTCCTGGGCTAACAGCGCTCCCGGTGGGGCTGTGGACCATAAGGTTGTAATCAGTCGTTTGCAGCTGATTAGCCTGTCGTTAGGCCGACTACGGCGTGTCCGGGAAGTGTGGAGACATCATGGGGCGGGTGGCGTGTTCCGGCCGGAAACGATCGATTGCCACAATGACTCGTGGCGTAGGCGCGCTTGTTGTCCTTGGGAACTGCGCACCTCGGCAGGCAACTTAAACTCCGCCTTCTCCCGACGCGCTGGTAAGCCAGGCGACCCTTCTGCCGCGGGCGATCTATTTGCTGACACTGGACTCGCTGCTTGCCCGAGCCCACGCCGAGACCAATCCAACGTTCGTGCAGGGAGCGCTGCCAGTTACCTGGGCCGACCTCAAGTCACGCTACGTGCAGTACAAGGAGGATCGGGGCGTATGCCCGGGAGAGACAGGGTTGTGGTTCTTGCCACCTGAGCGGCGAGACGCCGGTACTGTGGAACTGGAAGTCGTGGAGGCATTTGGCAACCACGGACTCGCTGGGTCCCGGGTCTTCGTCTTTCGCCGCTCCGGTACCGACTGGCAGCTTATTCGAACCTTGCCTGGCAATAGCGATCGCGTGGTCCTTTGCAGGCGTCCGAAGACGTAGGCCGCCGTTGCGAACCACCCAGGTCGGTGCGTCAGCGGCCTAACCCGCTAATGCAGCCGACAAACGCGGGCGCCGCGGGGCGCCGCCCGCGGCCGAGACTCCACCCGACAACAATGGACCGTAGGTTATTACAGGGGTCGTTTGCAGCTGATTAGCCATTCGTTAGGCGGCAGCAACTACCACCGAGATACTCGCCGTCATGTCCGAGGCGCATAATGATCCCCGGGCGTACTTCGCGGCCGAACGGACGATGCTTGCCTGGCTGCGTACGGGCATCGCGGTCATGGCCTTTGGCTTCGTCGTCGCGCGCTTCGGCTTGTTCCTGCGGTTGCTCCACGCGCAGGCGGGTCGCGAGGTCGGCCACGGGGTTTCTCCCTATCTCGGGGCCGCGCTCGTCGTCTTGGGGGTAGTTGCTACCGGGGGCGGAGCGCTCCAGTATCAGGCCTATGTTAGGTCGTTACCGGAAAGCGCTCGCCCGGCGACCTCTAGCCCCCGCTTCGTCTTAGGGCTGAGCTGGGCACTCGTGCTTATCGGGGCGGCCCTCGCCTTGGTACTGCTCACGTAGCCGCGCATGAACCGTTGGATCTCGCAGGCTGCCGTCTAACCCGCTAATGCAGCCGACAAACGCGGGCGATGCCGGGCTCCATCTGCATCCGACCCTCCCCGCGGCAACAATGGACCGTAGGTTCTCACAGGTCGTTTGCAGCTGATTAGCCTGTCGTTAGGCAGCCAGCGAGGAAATCACGATGGGTTGGGAAGCACCGAGCGTGCCGGACCTCCTGGCATCCATCGATGAGTCACGATACGGCGTGGCCGCGCCCGCATTGCGACAGACCTTGGCCCTGCTTGGGGAGGGCCGAGGATGGTTTCCACCTCATGACTCGGCCGTCGTGCCTTCGGAGGCGCGGCAGTGGGCGGCCGACCACCTTGCTCGCCTGGCAGGCTGGACCCGGGACCACGTGCGGCTACCAGCGCCGGATGCGGTTGACTGGGTTCTCGGTGGACTAGGCACATACGACGGCCTTGCGTCGGACCGACTAGACACGGAAGGGTGGGGAGACCCCTGGGGCCCGACTGAGTGGGGGCAACTCCTCGTCGGCCTTCACGTGCAGCGACTGCAATGCATCGATGCGGACCCGGCGCTCCGTCGGCTCATCCAGCCGCCGCTGTGGCCGATGCCGGAGCAGTCGAAAATCATCCAGCCGTTGCTGACACAGCCTGGTCCGCCGGAACCTGAATACCGGGCAGAGCCGCGCTGGGCAATGCTGTGTCATGTGGAGTACAACCTTTGGCGCGTCTTGGAGTGGGCAGTGGCGGAACATGGGGACCTTACTACCTGTCCCTTCGAACCACTCCTAAAGCTTCACCTGTCGGGCTGGTATCCGACCGGGTTCGTTGCCGGACGCCTGGTGGTGTTCGGACACGCTGGGACTCACTGACATCACGCGGGCTGCTGCCTAACCCGCTAATGCAGCCGACAAACGCGGGCGACGCGGGGCGCCGCCCGCGTCCGACCCTCCCAGCGGCGACCAAGGACCGTAGGTTTTCACGGGTCGTTTGCAGCTGATTAGCATGTCGTTAGGCGGACCTCACGGCCATCCAGGTCCTCGCCGTGTTTGCGACAAGGTGCCCGGGGAAGCCTGTCGCAATTGCGCGGCATTTCGGCCCAGTTTGCCCCTAGTCCGGGCCGCCTTCTCCACGTAGCATCAAAGCATCCCAATCACGAGCTCTGAGCCGCCTGCGCGGAAGGTCGATCGCAATCCCTCGAGATCCCAATCACGAGGTCCGAGGACAATTGTCCTTGTCGATGTGCGGGCCGCCTAACCCGCTAATGCAGCCGACAAGCACGGGCTGTGCGGTGCTCCGCCCGCCGCTGCCCGCCGATGGCGGCCAGCGGAACGTAGGTTTTCTCAGGTTGCTTGCAGCTGATTAGCCATCCGTTAGGCGTGCAGGCAGAAAGATTGGTTGACATGCCGTCAACCGCGGAGCTCCTCATCCACGGCGAGGCTCGGGCCCTGCTGGCCGCAGCCCCTCATGGGCGGCGGGAACCCGGAGGCCACCCCCCGGACTGCGGCGCAGTCGCGCCGCCGCCGCCCGCCGCTCCTGGTGGCCGCGCGCGAGGCGGCGGTCCCGGCGGGGCCACCACGAATCAAGCCCGGCCTGACGCCTAACCCGCTGATGCAGCCGACAAACGCGAACGGGGCTTGAGCCCCGTTCGTCGCCGAGCCGCCGGCTCGGCGATAAGGACCGTAGGTTTTCACAGGTCGTTTGCAGCTGATCAGCCATCCGTTAGGCGGACGCTGAACCAACTTGGGAGCGGGATGACATCTTTTCGGGCTAGCTCTGATCCCGGATTGCCCGTCCGGCGATGGCAGTGGATCGGCCTCGCTGCCGGCCTTGCTCTCGGTCTCATCTTGATTGTCTGGTTGACGGGCGTCGTGCGAATCCCTGACGGATTTGAAGCCTGGGCGTACCTCTACACGATTGTCGCCGTTCCTGTCTCCTTCGTAGTGTGGTCGCTGCCGTTCCGCGGCGACTGGTTCGTGCCGCTTGCCCATGGGCTCCTCCTGTTGCAATGGGCAGTAGTCGGATGGGGTCTTGGCAGTTGGGCCGATGGCCGTCGGCTTCGTCGCGGCAGCGCCGCCTAACCCGCTAATGCAGCCGACAAACGCGGGTGGGGCCGGGTGCCGCCCGCATCCCAGCCTCCGCCCGGCGACAACGGACCATAGGTTTTCATAAGGTTGTTTGCAGCTGATTAGCATTTCGTTAGGCCGCACCTGCCTCGGAGTGGTCTTTGACTGATTCCACGGCGCGCTGGGCCACACGCGAAATCCTCGCCTTGATCGGCCTCATTGGCTTCGCGTTCAGCGTCGTGCTTTACCTGCTCGGGCTCTTGCTGGCAGGAGTCGACGCGCTGGCGACATTGGTCGCACCCGAGGTCCCGGCCCTCCTGAGCACGGTCGGTCGTTTGGGCGTGCGCTTCTTCCTAGTGGCGGAAGGGCTGCTGGCGGTGAGCGGTTGGCTGGCGGATCGCGGGGCAGGCTCCGGTGCTTCGCCACCGAAAGGTCAGAAAGGGAAGGGTGCGGCCTAACCCGCTAATGCAGCCGACAAACGCGGGCGAGCCGTGGCTCCTCGCAAAAGCCAGCCTCCCAGCGGCCACAACGGACCGTAGGTTCTCACAGGTCGTTTGCAGCTGATTAGCCCTTCGTTAGGCCGCATCACCACGATCTCTGAAGGCAAGGCTATGCATGGTGAACAAGATGAGCCCAGAGCGAACTTGCTATCGGATGCGGCGGCCGGGAAAGATGACAGCTTCCCAGGGCCGCCCGACACGGTGACTGAGTCCGCTGAGGCATTCCTAACTTCATACTTCCAGACATTCTCGCTTTTTCACCGGGTGATCGAACTGGCCTTGCGCGCCGATTACATCACACATGTTGCCGATGCCGCGCTAAATCACAAGCAGCGCAAGGCAGATTCGCCTGCAGAACTTGCAGAAAAGGCTCCCGGGCCCGTTATCCAGCAACTGCGAAAGGATTCGCAGGCCCTCATCGAGATGGTTCTTTCGCGCTTGGTCGACCACTTCACAACCTACCTGTCTGAGGTACTCCGAGAGGCATTAAGGGCGCGTCCAGAGATGCTGCGCTCCCAAGAGCAGGTTCGAGTTGACTATGTGCTCAAATTCGGGACGATGGAGGAACTGCGGGAAGACATGGTTGATCGCAAGGTCTTGGAGCTGAGTTATCTCGGCTTCGCTGACCTGGAGAGTTGGTGCATCAGCCGTATGGGCATCCAATTGACGCCCGATGCCTCCGTCCGTACCTCGTTGGTCGAGCTCCTGGAAACGCGCAATCTCATCGTTCACAACCGATCTCGTGTGGGGAGTAAGTATTTACGAGTCGTGCCGGGCAGTTCATTCCGTCTGGGAGACGTACGTTCACTCGACGTCGACTCGTTCTTCGCGACGTACAAGCTGCTTCTGGGGCTCGTCAAAGACTTGGATTCGGTAATAGCTGGCAAGTTCGGTTTGACATTAAGACCATATGCGCGGCAATCCAGCGGGGATGCGGCCTAACCCGCAAATGCAGCCGACAGGCCGGGTGGGCCCAACCTCCCGGCGGGCGCCGGCCTCCTTGAGGCCAAGCAGTGGATGCGTTGAGTGGTGCGGGCACAAGCATGATCGCCTGCAGCTGATTTGCATTCCGTTAGGCGGACAGCTTCAGCTTCTTGCAGAGACTTGCCGCGGATCAATCGGAGGCCAAGTGACCGAACGTGCATGGGTCGATGGGGATGGTCGGACGTGGAGGTTTTGCTCTCGCCCGGACGTACGGAAGGATGAGTCCCAGACGCATGTAGTCCTGCTGATAGAGTCATTGGGGGAAACCAGAATTGTCTCATGTCTGCGTGAAGAGTGGGAGATGGCCGACCCGGACTGGGCAGGCCTAATCGCCCGATCGCTGCCCGAGGGCGGTTCCCGCAGTATCGGCCCGTCGCGCGCACCTTCGGGACCGGGATCGTTCTGACGAGCATCCTCGGGCGGCTGCCGCCTAACCCGCTAATGCAGCCGACAAACGCGGGCGGCGTGGCTTCTCCGCCCGCGTCCCACGCTCCCAGCGGCAACAATGGACCGTAGGTTATCTCAGGTCGTTTGCAGCTGATTAGCATTTCGTTAGGCCGCAACACGGAGCTTCGCTATGGATCGGCTTCTGAGTGCCATGGCGATCTTCATCGAGTATCCGCTCCTCGCGGCCATCATCGGTGTGCTACTGCTCGTGCTCGGGCGGGCGACGCGCCGGCGCACGGCGGTCGCCGTGGGGTGGCTTTGGCTGCTCTATTCGCTGTACGAGACGGGGATGCACCGGCGGTGGTTCTGTAGCGGTGAGTGTAACATTCGGATTGACCTGTTGGCCATCTATCCGGTGCTGCTCATCGCGTCGGTCGCGGCTGCCATCAGCCTGCTTCGAGGACCGAGGAGACTACCCCCGCCGGCTTGAGGAGCGGGTTGCTGCCTAACCCGCTAATGCAGCCGACAAACGCGGCCGAGTGCGTTGCTCCGCCCGCGTCCGAGGCTCCCAGCGGCAACAAAGGACCGTAGGTTCTCACAGGTCGTTTGCAGCTGATTAGCCATTCGTTAGGCAGCGGCCCAACATAGGAGCGTACAATGGCCTGGACGCCGGCGTCAGAGGAACTTGTCGCGAGCATCACGGCCTCTGGATGCACACTTGAGCTCCCCAAGTCACACTGGCCGCTATGGGCCAAGGAGAGCAATCAATTCCGGCGACTATTCGTTTACTCCTTACCGCCTGGCGAGTCAGTTCCGTCCTTGGCAACTACCTCGCAACACGTCGCCCGGCTATTGACCGAGCGTTACGACCCGGCCGATGAGGCGCCCTACAACTACAACTGGTACGCCATCGTTAAGAGGGCAGATGGCACACACTGGCAATCTTCTCCTTGCCGCGACGTTGACTTCGGCCACCATTTACGAGAGTCCATACTTGAGGTGGGCCTCAAGGTTTCCGACAGGTCATCAGGATTCACCGGCCGGAGGATCGAATGAGCACAAGCCACCTGCTGCTTAGGCTCGTAGCCTTTCTGGTGCTGGCGATCTATTACCACTTCCAGTGGAGTAGACGAGCTTGGTTCCAAGCGGAGATTAAGCGGAACGACGAGTTCGAGGCGCCGTCTGATCGGCAGGTAAAGTGGGATCTCAGGCACATGCGTGAAGACCTCTATATGATCGCCATTTCTCTAAACTTCTTGACCTTTCTCGGCATTGCGTACGTCGTCTGGCACTGGTAGTGATTTGACAGTCAACCCTGAATATCAATGCGCGCCGCTCCCTAACCCGCTAATGCAGCCGACAAACGCGGGCGGCGCCTCCCGCCGCCCGTGTCCCACCCTCCCAGCGGCGACAAAGGACCGTAGGTTCTCACAGGTCGTTTGCAGCTGATTAGCCAGTCGTTAGGACATGCTCCCCGATAACGGGGCCAGGCGATAGGTTGGGGATCCATCCCGCCCGCTGGCGGAGGAGGCCCCATGAAGCGCACCCGATTCACGGACGAGCAGATCGTCGGCGTTCTGCAGGAGGCCGTCGGCGCCGGTACGGTCCGCGAGGTCTGTCGACGACACGGGATCACGGAGACGACGTTCTACCGCTGGCGTACGAAGTACGGCGGGATGCAGAAGGCCGAGATCCGCCGACTCAAGCAGCTCGAGGATGAAAACCGGCGGCTGAAAAAGTTGGTGGCGGATCTCTCACTCGATGTGGCGATGCTCAAAGACGTGGCGGGACGAAGCTGGTGACGACGCGGCAGCGGCGGGGCGCCGTCACCCATCTCCGCACCGCCTACCCGGTCAGCGACCGCCGGGCCTGCCGGCTCGTGCAGCTCGCGCGCTCGCGCTGGCAGTATCACCCGCACCGGCCTGACGACGGGCCGCTGGCTGCCGCCCTGGCGATGAAGGCCGCGGCGCGGCCCCGCTGGGGCTATCGCCGTCTGGCGCTGCTGCTGAGCCGGGATGGCTGGACGGTGAATCACAAGCGCGTCTTGCGGGTCTACCGCGAGGCGGGACTGCGCATTCGGAAGGGGCGGCGGCGCAAGCAGGTGAGCACGCCACGGGTCCCGCGGCCGGTCGCGGCGGCGGCGAACGCCCAGTGGACGCTCGACTTCATCACCGATGCGTTCACCTCGGGGCGCAAGTTCCGCGTGCTGAGCATCGTGGATGAATTCACCAGAGAATGCCTTGTTCTGCGGGCGGATGTCTCGCAGCTGAGCACGAAGGTCGCCGCCGCTTTGGAGGAGATCGCGAGCTGTCGCGGTGTGCCGCGGCGCCTCATCCTCGACAACGGCCCGGAGTTTGTGGCGAAGACGCTGGACGGGTGGGCCTATGCTCGAGGGGTTGAACTCAGCTTCACACGGCCGGCCAAGCCCGTGGACAATTGTTTCGTCGAGAGCTTCCACGACAAGTTTCGCGACGAGTGTCTGAGTACGCACTGGTTTCGTGATCTCCCGAGGCCCAAAGATTGATCGAGGCGTGGCAGGAGGACTACAACACCGTGCGGCCGCGTCAGGGACTCGGGTATCGCACCCCCGCGGCGTACGCGGCGCTCCGACGAGAACACCGACTCGAGTCGGCTCTCACGACCCAGCCTAACTGTCTCCTTAAACCCGCATCGGGGGCATGTCCGTAGGCACACGCACGACCTTTCCAGGATTGCAGCTCTCTCTCCCTTCCCGGCTCTGCTGCTCCTCCTCGGTCCACCTGCATCCGGAGTGTCGCATGTCGCTTCGTTGGAGCGTCGGCCTGCTCGTCTGCGTGGCCAATCCGGTCGTACCAGGCGTGCTTCGGGCCCAAACTGCGACACCCATGGTGCTCACCAAGGGCAGCGTCCCTACCGCCAAGCATCGGTTCACGCACCACAAGAAGTTGCACGCGCTCTACGACAGCGTGGGCGATTCGACACACTTGACCATCGTCACTCACAAAGGCAAGTACTTTCTCACGATTCAGCGGCCCCGCCTAACTTGGACGGTCACCTATGCCGGGCAGCTCCCAGGTCCCGAGGCGCCAACTACGGTTGAGCTGGAGTTCCGGACCCAGGCGCCGCAGGTGGCGCGAGATAGCCGGCTCGTGATTGCCTACGCCCAGGGCCAGTCACTGGATGTGGCCAGCGCTGGAGCGTTCAGCGATCCCGGCACCCAGACTTGGAGCCACTTCATGCGCTTCCCGGTCCCCAGCGCCGGGTTAGCCGCGGTCCTCGCCGGCACTGAGGTGACGGTGACGGTCGGCGGGATCACGGAGCGCTTCAAGCCCGATCAGATCGAGGCGCTGCGCGAGCCTCCTCGACCGGGTGGGTGCGTCGGGCACTGCCCAGCTCCGCGCCGGGCGGTGCCTGAACCCGCTAGTGCAGCCGACAAACGCGGGCGACGTTGGGCGCCGCCCGAGTCCGGCCCTCCTAGCGGGGCTGTGGACCACAGTCAGGGCGGGAGAACGGGTGCTGGAGTCGCTGCGCATTTCCGGCCCGCTACTCTGGAGGAGAGGTATTCGTGGCACTGGTGCCGCATCCGAGACCTGGGATGAGTCTCCCGAGCGTTTGGCACTGTGGCGGTGGGACTCACAAGGTTGGGAACTTCAGAGGATGCGCCCGGGTGCTGTCTAACCCGCTAATGCAGCCGACAAACGCGGGCAGGGCGGTACTCCGTCAGCTTACGACGCTCCGAGCGGGGCTATGGACCATAAGTTCTCACAGGTCGTTTGCAGCTGATTAGCCCTTCGTTAGACAGCGGCCCACCCTTGGAGGATCCATGAATTGGATCGTCACATACATGAAGGGGATCATGCTCGTCTCGGGGCTGCTCACGTGTACGATCTTCTACGCAGCGATCGCTCCGGACGCCATCCTGCGGTCCATCTTCGGCGACACGCTCCAAGGCCCGGTGGCTGGGATCGTCGTACGTCATTGGGGAGCCCTCATCGGGCTCATGGGGGCGATGCTGGTCTACGGCGCTTTCAACACTGGGGCGCGTTCTCTCGTCCTGACAATCGCCGGTCTCAACAAGCTGATCTTCATTGCGCTCATGCTGTCCTTCGGCCGCCCGTTCCTCGACCATCAGGCAGGGGTGGCGGTGATCAGCGACCTCGTCCAGGTCGCACTGTTCGTCGGTTATCTCATTGCTGCCCGAGACTCCCGGCGCGCCGCTGTCTAACCAGCGCATGCAGCCGACAAGCGCGTCCGGGCGGAGTTCCGAGCCCCGCCACCCGCCGATGGCGGGGGGCGGAACGTAGGTTAGTGCATGAGCGAGCGGGTCGCTTGCAGCTGATGCGCGGTCGTTAGACCGCGCCACGTATTTCTTCGATAGGTACAATGACCGAGCCGGACAAGAACCTGCTACGCCAGTACCTTCGCGCCGCGGACGCTCTACTCCGGGCGATGGACGCTGCGGTGCGCGTCCAAGATCCGCACGGCCTCTGGCCGCACGCGGGCTTCAAGAACTTTGCAAGAAAGTATTCGGACCTCGTGACGCTTGTTGCAAAGGCGATGCCACTACCACCCTTATTCGATCTGTACGACACGGACAAGATGGGGGGCAATGCCGATACGTTGCCCTTCGAGCGTAAAGAGGTTTTCGACAACGTGTACGCAAATCTGACACTGCTCAAAGGCACTATTGAGAACGAGCTTGGCGTAGTCGAGAGCGAGACAGACGCCCTCCGCGACTTCTTTCAGGCTCGCCTTCGTGCCGCCATCCACGCTGAGCCGAACTATGAACGCGATGTGCAAGACGCGGTCGAGGCGCTCCTCATCGGTCGCGGACTCCAGAAGGGGACTGACTATGATCGTGAAGTCGGCCGCGTGAAGGTGTCGGCTAAAGAAGTCATACCTGACTTTATCCTTCCACGGCTGTCCATCGGACTTGAGGTAAAGCTGATAAAGACTAGGGAACGTGTTGGGGCCGCCATCGACGAAATCAACGCGGATATCCGCACGTACGCGAAGAAGTACAAAACCCTGTTGTTCATTGTCTACGATCTCGGGCAAATTCGCGACGAGGTGGAGTTCAAGCAGGACCTCGAGGACCCGGGTAACGTCGTCATCATTGTCGTAAAGCACTGAGCAAGGTGCCGGGAATCTCGCCGGGTGTCACCCCAGGCACCGTGCGGGGCGCTGTCTAACCCGCAAATGCAGCCGACAGGCCGACTGGGCCGGGGCTCCTAGTGGGCGGAAAGCTCCTCGAGGCCGAACAGTGGAAGCGTTAGTTTGTGCAGGCGGAACCATGAGTGCCTGCAGCTGATTAGCCAGTCGTTAGGCGGACACACGAGCTTCCGGCGAGGGGTGAAAGCTATGGCAACGTGGACCGGCTGGTTTCCATCCCGTCGCACCGTCACGGTGCTTGCGACGTTGGCAGCCTGCGGGTGCAGCGATGGCACCCACCCTCGGGATCCTCATGCCGGCACCTACGGAGCCGTCCTCTGGACTCAGGAGATTCACGGGTCGGCACCGTACAATCAGCTCGGGGTGGACGGGGCCTCCTACACCGTCCGGCTTGAGAGTGACGGCCACGCGAGCCGGCGCATCATCGTTCCCGGCGGGCTGGATGGGGGCCTTTATGACCAGACACTCTCGGGCACTTGGAGCCCGGAGGAGCCGGACTCGATTGTGGTGGTGCTTCGCCTCCCGGGCTTCAGCGGAAACAGCGACACGGTGTGGACTGATCTTCCGCTGCCTTTCGCCGTTCGGGCGGACACGCTGCACCACGAGTGGTTCGGGACCAATCAGGCGCATGAGGCAGTCATTTTAGTGCGCCAATGAGGCTAAGCCCGGGTGCGGCGGCGCTCGCGGTCAAGTGGCTGATTAGCCACCGTGGCGAGGATACGGCGGCGTATGTTCTGCTCGTCGCATTCGCTGCCGTGATGCTCGTCGCCTACCTCCGGCACACCCATCGGCAGAACACAGATCTGGCCGTGTTTGAGGCCGATCCCGAGGAGCGGGCCGACTTGCTGGCGCGGTTACCTCCGGGGCAGGCCGCCTCCTTGCGCTTCAGGATGGGCTCTTTTGAGGACCTGGACTTGGCCGAGGCACCGCCTCCGGTCGAGTTCCGATATCCCGAGGCATCGCGGTCGTTCAACACTGCCCTGTTCTGGCTAGCGGTGGTGTTTGCCGCCGGATTCACGTGGCCAGTGGCACGAGGGCAGATCGATGACGCTGGATCTGCAGGTGTAATGCTGGCTCTGGCCGCCTTAATGTTCCTCTCCGCTTTGGGATATCGCGCTACTCATCGGTGGGCCGGCCGATCGCTTCTGTTGGATGAAGATGGAATGACCGAACGACTCGCGGATGGAGATGAGACCCGGCTGACTTGGTCCGAGCTCGTCTCGGTCCAGTATCATCGCTGGCCTGGTGTCGTCGACTACAGGGACGGTGTGGGGCAAAGGATCCGTGTCTGGCTAACGCTCCAAGATTTCGCCCACTTTGTGGAATTGACCCTTGTTCACCGTCACCGTAGATCATCGCAGGGTGCCGTCTAACCGGCTAATGCAGCCGACAAACGCGGGCGACGCGAGGCTCCGACCGCGTCCGCCCCTCCCAGCGGCAACAATGGACCGTAGGTTCTCACAGGTCGTTTGCAGCTGATTAGCCATTCGTTAGGCAGCACGCCACCCACCCCGCCCGCCGCGAGGACCTAGGATGGGTAGCATGCGATGGTCTGTCGGCCGGATCCTGCTCATCTGGTGTGCCTGGCCGATTCTTGCAGTTGCGCTACTGGTCATCTTTGTAAGCATTCGAGGCGGTTTTAGCTTCGCCGCGCCGTGCTCCGGCTGTTTCTCCGCCTGGAGTTGTTTGACGAGGACCAGGCCGCGGGGATGCTCACCTGGCCGCACTCGGGGTTCCACGTGCATACGGCGGTGTGGGTCGCCGAGGATGATCGCACCTTCGCGACGCGGCTCGCACGCTACTGTGCGCGGAATCCCCTCGCGCTGGAGCGGCTGACCTACGATCGCGCGGCGAAGACGGTGACGTATCGCTCGGACAAGGCCGAGGGGCCGACCGCGGGCACCGAGACGCTCGATCCGAGAGCGTTCCTCGCGCGGGTGCTGGTCCACATCCCGGACAAGGGCCAGGTCACCACACGCTACTACGGCTGGTACGCCAATCGGCCCCGCGGCATGCGGCGCCAAGTGGAGCCGGCGGCGGCAGAGGTGCCCCGCGCCATCGTCACCACGCCCCGGCTCGCGCCCACTGAGGCGAGCCGCCGGTGGGCCGCACTCCTGCGGCAGATCTTTGAGGTCGACCCGCTCCGCTGCCCCACCTGTCACGGGACGATGCGGCTCGTGGCGGTCATCACCCAGCGGTCGGTGATCGATCAGATCCTGGCGCACCTCGGCACCCGCACCACTGCCGCGGCACGGAGCCCGCCGTCCACTCGGGCGCCGGCGCCTTGGGGCCCGCCGAGTCGACGCACGGCCACGCCGGCGTCCTGACAGACCGTGACCTCGCAGGACCGAATGTCACCCCGGCCACCCGGTCGGGGATGTTCGGGGTGCGCGTCGGCCCGACAGAGCGCCCCCGCCCGCGGCCCCCGACCCGCCGCGAGGCCAAATGGACCAGCGAAGACCCGAGCCGACACCCCAACGGCCCCACCCGCACCGCCGGCAGGCCGGTGACGCGGCGCCCGGAGCTGCGGTACCTTCGGGTGACCAGGATTGAAATTCCTATTCGGTCCGAATCGTTCACGGCCCTGCCGCCGAACGCTCCAGCGATGGGTCACCCATCTTCCAATCAAAGGGCGGTCCCTTGTTGATGCTGTAGACCATGAGCCCCACCTCAGACGAGATAACGTCCTGGTCCGTCATCAGCGCCAGTTGCCTCTCGGCCTTATCCACCTGCCCCTGGATCATGGCGCGCTGGGAGGCCGGCATCGCGGCAATTTGCTGTTTCAGCTTTTCCATATCGGCCCGGGCCTTTGCCATCTCCCGCTGCTGCTTCGGATCGAGTTGCGACCCGCCCATGAGACCAGTAATCCCCATCAACTGGCTGCGCGGCTCGTACATCGTCCCGACCTCGGCGTAGTTCCACTGATTCAGCTCGATCTTGATGGGCATCGACTGGTCCTTTTTCTTCATGGCGCCGAACACCCGGAGCTGGAGCTGGACAAATTTCTCGGTGTCAATCCATAGACTGATCTTGTCTACCACAAACTCTGCCTCCCCAACCTGCTGGGGCGTGAGGTCGGAGAGACTGTCGGCGACAAGGAGGAACGCGGGCCGTCCCCCGAAGACCGTGTTCGTGCCCACCAGCCTGGCCCGCTGCGCGAAGGCGGCGACTCCCATCGCCTGCTCGGTCGCATCCTCCCGTCCATCGTTTTCCCGGTAGCTGGCCGCCTGCGACAGGAACCCCGGGAAGGTGGCCACCGCCTCGTCGATCTTGGCACTCGCCATCCCACCGCCCGGAACGCCGGCGATGGCCTGCTTCATCGCGCCGCCGATCATGGGGACCAGCGGACCCATTTGCGCTGCCGCCGCCTGCAGGTCGATGTCATTGGCGGCGTTTCGGGGGTCCCGCTTGGCCCACTCTGAGATGGGAACCAACCGGTAGAGCGGGACGCCGCCGCTACCCGGGAAGCCCTCGTAGTAGAGCGGTGCCTCTGCTCCACCGTCCACCTTCATGATGATGGTGTAGTTGCGGACGGTGGCCATCCGGTCCATCTGCTTTGCGGCGGCGGTCGCAAGTATTTCCTGGGCGGTTTGCTGCGGTGCCGCCGCAACGATGGCGGCGAGAGCAATAGTGGCGAGCATGGAGCCTTCCTCCGACGGGGCAGGGTGATGACGCAACTCGGATCTGGCCTCCTGAACGCATTCGAGACCCGAACCCCGCCACGGCGCCCGGCATCGGAGATGGCGGGATTGGGGCCGGTCATGCGTTCAGGGGGGCATCCCCTCACCACGGAGTCGACATGCCCTCCACGTACACACGCAAGGTACTCCTCGCAGCCTCGCTCCTGATGGCCCTACCGGCAGTGGTCGGCGCCCAATCAGGGCCCGCCGCCCTCCAGGTCTGGCTGGACGGCCGCACCGCCCGGATGGCGCCGAAAGGAGTCACTGCCTCGATTGGACAGGTACTCAATCAGAAGACAGTGATCAAGGCGAAGCTGGACGGGACGCTCAGCGCCGTGCTGTTCATGGCGCTGGTGAAGAATGGAAAAGTGGTCTGGCAATCGGAGTCGAAGCCGTTCAATATCCCGGCGTCATCCGCAGGGTCCTCAGGGGGTGCGTTACTTGGACATTTACTGCCCGGAGATCAGTTCCTGCCCGGTGATCAATTCCTGCCAGGGGATCAGTTCCTCCCAGGGGATCAGTTCAGCGCGATCCAGGATCACTCAGGCTCCTACTACTCTTCACCCGCCAAGCAGGTCCCCGCATCCTCCTTCGCCACGGACGCCGGCAAGATGATCATCGACGGCGTCTTTCCTGACGTGCCACCCTCGATCAAGAGCGGGCGCGTCCTCCTGGTGGCCGTCATTCCCGCCGCGGTCACCGCGCGAAAAGGCGCCCAAGCCCTTCCGATGTTCATCGGGCTGTAGCGTTCAGGCGCCGGCCGTCACCCACGTGGCCGGCGCCGTACCCTTCCTCACTTCACTCAGGAATCCACCAGCACCAGGTCCACCCGCCGGTTCTGCGCCTTCCCCTCCGGCGTATCGTTGCCTGCCACCGGCTTGGATTCGCCAAAGCCCATCGCCGTGAGCCGGGCCGCGTCGATGTTCATTTCCGTCACGAGATACTCCATTACCGCCTTGGCGCGGCGCTCCGAGAGGTCCTGGTTGAATTCCGTGGTGCCGTCGCTGTCGGTGTGTCCCTCGATGGCGATGCGCAGATCGGGATTTCCCTGCAGCATCATGCCGATCTCCAGGAGCGTCGGCGTCGACTCGGGACGGATGCGCGCGCTGTTGGTGGCGAAGAGCACCCCCTGGGTGCTCACCCTGCCTTCCTCGACCAGCCGGTCGTAGAGGTCGCGGCCCCCGCCGGCCACCCGCACCGGCCCGATCAGGATCGGATGCTCGGCGCCCGCCGACCCGACGGCCATGAAGAGGGTGTCGCTCCGGGGAAAGACGGCATTCGGTACGATGGCCACGCGCCGTTCGCCGAGGTAGACCTTCATGTGCTCGCCGTCGGCCATGACCCGTACCGAGGCGATCACGTCCCTCGTCGCGGCGGCCTCCACGGTCGTCAGCACCTCTGGCCCAGCCCCGCCGACCGGCATGAGTCCCGCGCGGGTCATGGCCACGGCCACCACGGAGCCCTGGTAGGTACGGGCCGGTCCCTGGAACGCCCGGCCTGGCATGAGGCGCACATAGGCGTTGCCATGGGTGAGATTGACGCTGTACTCCACCGTGAACTGGTCCGGGAGTGTTGCCGGCAGCGGGATGGCGAAGATCCCCCCGGACGTGGCGCGGACGTAGCGCATTCCCTCGACGTCCACGATTTCGAAGCTCCCCTGGCTCAGCACGAACCGCCGCGGGAAGTCTCCCACCACGTCGCGGGTGTAGTCGTCGTAGAAGAGGATCTTGTCGCCGGGCTGGAAGTCGTAATTGGCCCAGGCGCCCTCGCCCGGCCGTGAGACGCCGCCGGAGGTCTCGGCGATGCGCGCGCCCTCTTCCGGATCGGAAACCGGTTTCCCCTTCTTGTCGAGCAACACCTCTCCCTCATCATCGGTCAGGACGACGTCCTTCCCGGACTTCTCGGCGTCGTTGATGCACCGGAGGTTGTCGAAGGCGCACTGCACCGAGCCCCGGACAATCTTGTCCACCTGGCTGTTGGTTTCCGATTCCGCCGCCTCCTTGACCGTCTTCTTGAGATTCTTGAAGAACTGGGCATCGGCCCGGCCGGGGGAGAGCAGGAGGGCGAGGAGGATCAAGGCGACCCCCACAGCGAGGGGCGGGCGCCGGATGGAAGGCATCGGATGTCTCCTTGCATGACGGTAACGCGAACGGCCCTTCCCCATCCTGAACGGATTGGGAAGACGATTCCCGCCACGGAGATTCCGGCCCCGGCTGGGGGGTGGGAAGGGGCTGCGAGGGCCTACGGGTTGGAGGGGCCGGCGCCGGTGAGGAGGGCGAGTGCGTCCCGGCACTCCGCCTGGTGTTCCGCCCGCACGCCCTCGTTGCGGGTCATCCGCTGGACCGCGGAATCGAGAAGCAGGCGCGCGGTCGAGGTGTCACCCAGCAGCATCCGGGCCCGGCCGGTGCGGCAATCCGCCATGATGGCCGCCGGATGCCCCGTGGGTACCTTGCCCCGCAGTATGTCAGCGGCTTCGGACGCCAGGCGGTTCGCCACCACCCCGTCACCATGCTGGAGCCGGATTTCCGCCCGGGTGAGCATCGGGAAGGCAACGACGTACGACCCCTCCGGCATGATTCGCCGGTAGATCCGTTCCGCCTCTCGGGCCAGGGAGTCCCCTTCCGCATAGCGCCCCTGCCCCGCAACCGCGACGGCCAGGTTCTGGTATGCACCTGCAACCGCAGAGTGATTCGGCCCATACCTGGTGAGCTTGGTGGTGAGGAGTTCCCGGTAGATCGCCTCGGACTCGGCATGCAATCCCGCATTGGTCATCAGGACGCCGAGATTGTTCCGAACTGCGATCGTGTAGGTGTGGTCGGCCCCCAAGCGGTCATCGAAGATGCCGACGGCCCGCTTCATCAGTTCGACCGCCTCGGCGATCTCGCCCCGCAGACCGAGGGACTGCCCCAGCGTGTGCGCCGCCATGGCGGTGCCCACGGTGTTGGGCCCCTCGGTCCGTTCGAAGATCGCCAGCGCCTCCCGGGCCGCCGCTTCCGCTTCCTCGAGGCGATTGGCCTCACGATAGTCGTCAGCGAGTCGTCGAAGGGCCTCGCCCATTTCCTTGCCGCCCGCACGCCGCAGCGTCGCGACTCCCTCCTCCGTCCACGCCACCGCGGCCATAGGATCAACCTTTCCCTCGAGCAATCCCAGCGCCAGCAACGCCCGGGCCTCCCGCTCCAAGTCAACCGGCCGCCGGGCACGCTCGATCTCGAGGCGCCGAATCAACAATCCACGGGAGGAGTCGAATTGGGTGGTGCCTCCCAGCAGGTAGGCCAGCTCCCCGAGGTCGTCGGCGAAGGCGGCGGACATGGTGTCGCCCACCTGGAGCCTCAACGCGACCGCGTCGCCGACGGCCGACGTGGCGGAATCAATCTGGTCGAGCCTCGTAAACACGGCTCCGATGGTCGACAGCAGTGCCGCCTGGAGTTGCGGTTCGCCGCGCAGTTCTTTCCGAACTTTGCCCGCTCCGATTTGCAGCGCCTCGACCACCGTGATGTTGCGCCCCCGTTCCGGGTCCGCCGGGGTAAGAGGGTCGGCGCTCTCGAACAGATCGACCAGGAACGACTGGGTCTCCAGCGCGAGTCGCGTTGCCGCCTGCGCGGCGTCCCGCTCGCGGGCCAGCCGGCGGTTCTGTCTGGCGAGCGCTCCAACAAAGACCGTCGTACCGACCAGCATGACGGCAAGCGCCGGCAAGAAGATCGGATGCCGACCAATGAACTTCCGCATTCGGTACGTCAGGGATTCAGGATGGGCCGCAATCGGCAGCCCCCGCAGGTGGCGCCGCACATCCGCGGCCAGCTCGTCCGCAGAGGCATAGCGCTCCTCCGGTTCCACCCGCAGCGCCTTGCCGATGATGACATCGAGGTCGCCGCGCAGCTGGCGGGAGAGCCGGACGGGGGTCGTGCTCCGGTTGGCCGCCCGGGACTCGGGCACCGGGGTCTTCGGTATCGGAGTACCGGCGATCCGACTGGGCCGCTGCGACGAGTCGCCTGAGTCCGTGCCTCCGGCCGTGGGTCGCACACCGGTGAGCAGCTCACGCAGCAGGAGACCCAACTGGTACACATCGGTGGCCGTGGTGATCCGGCCCCCCTGTCGCTGTTCCGGGCTGGCGTACGTGGGGGTCAGCGGTCGCGCGCCGACCGCCGTCTCTTCGTCGTCCTCCTCAAGCAGCTTTGCAATGCCGAAATCGAGCAGCTTCACCCGGCCATCGGCGCCGACCAGCACATTCGAGGGCTTGATGTCGCGGTGCACCACGAGCTGGCGGTGCGCCGAATGCACGGCATCGGCGACGTTCAGGAAGAGCTTCAGCCGGGCGAGGACGTCGAGCCGCTGGGCGTCGGCCCAGGCGGTGATCGGTTCGCCCTCCACCAGCTCCACGACCAGATAAGGGCGGCCGTCGGCCGCGGAGCCGCCGTCGAGAAGCCGCGCGATGTTTGGATGGGAGAGCAAGGAGAGAATCTGTCGCTCGACCAGGAAGCGACGGATGAGATCGTCGGTATCGAGCCCGCGGCGGAGGACCTTGAGGGCAACCCGCTGCTGGTAGGTGCCGTCCGACCGCTCGGCCTCATACACCGTGGCCATCCCGCCCCGGCCCAGGTGCCGGATGATCCGATAGCGATCGACCTCGGTCCCCGGCGCCAGCGCGCCGGCATCACCCCCGGCTTCGTCCATCGCGAACGCCCCAAGTACGACCGGGTCCGACGGCGACGTCACACGGCCGGTATCGGAGTCCAATCGGTCGAGGAGTCGCAAGACAAGGCCACGGAGTGCGTCGTCACCCTGCGCGGCATGGCGGACGAACGCGACACGCTCGGCAGCAGGGTGATCCAACGCCTCCGCCAGCAACCGGTCCACGTCGTCCCAGCGCTCCCAGAGCAGCGGGCTATCGGGCGTCATCTCCCGCCAGCGCCTCGAGCAGGTAGGCCTTGGCACGCGTCCATTCCCGCTCCACGGTCCGGGTTGAGGTGTCCAGCACGGCCGCCACTTCGTCCACGGTCAGCCCCCCGAAGAACCGGAGCTCCACCACGCGCGCCATCCGGGGATTGTGCTGCGCGAGCCGCTCCAGCGCCTCGTCCACGCCAAGCACGTCCTCGGATCCCTGGTCCGCGTCGATCGTGCCTTCGTCGAGCTCCGGGCGCACCGTCCCGCCGCCGCGCCGCTGGGCCTGGGTGCGCCGAGCGTGATCCACGAGGATATGGCGCATCGCCTTCGAGGCGAAGGCGTAGAAGTGCGCGCGACTCTGCCATTCCCCGCCCTCGCTGCCAACCAGCCGGAGAAACACCTCGTGCACCAGCGCCGTCGTGGCGAGATCCCCATCTCCACCCGCCATCAGGCGGCGGTGCGCGATGGCCCGCAAGTCGTCGTACGCGAGCGCGATCAGTTTCGGGAACGCCTCCGCGTCCCCTTCGCTCCACTGGCCCAGGAGATTCGTGATCGTCTGCGGGTTGGTCGCCATCTCTGGAAGCTACGCCTCACCGGGACCTCGGCAAGACAGCGCCCCTCGGTGCCTTTAACGGCGTCCGGGCCGCAATCCCGCCAGAGCGGCACCTGGAAAGGCGAACGCCCCCGGCCGACTGGCCGGGGGCGTTCCTTTGCACATGGGGTGAGTTACGGCACCAGCGTGAAATCCACTCCGGTGACGTTCTCGGAATTCGCCACGTCAACTGGGGTGACGAGTCCGTCCTGGTACCCGGTGGCGCGTGCCAAGACCGAGTAGGTGCCCGGCGCGAGGTAACGGAGCACGTACTCCCCCGTCAGGGTGTCCGCGGCGGCGGTAGCGACGGTGTCCAGGCCCTGGATCGCATACAGCCCGGCCCTGGCCTCGATCGGGAGTACGGTGCCCGCAATCGAGCCCGCCACGTCCATGACGGTCGCGTGAATGACCGGCTTGAACGAGGCGGACATCGGTCCGCCCGGCGGTCCCTGGAAGACGAAGCTGCGGGAGACGTCGAAATCGACGAGCAGAACCGTCTCACCCGGGACCACCTGCACATTCCCCAAATTCACCTTCAGGCCGGAGGTGGAGCCGCTTGGGACCTTCATCAGCTCGGAATTGCTCCAAGCTGATGATGGGGTGGGGCACCAGATTCGACACGACGCAGGTGGTCACTTTTCAGCCAGGCGGCGGCACCGTGATACCAGCTGGGAAAGACCACTACGATTGGTTTCCAGGAGGTGCTGAGGTGGAGTACGCGTCCGAGGGCCCATGGCAGACAATCTTGGTCGACACGGCGGGTAACCCGATACGAGCGCAATGAATTCGTGCCCTGCGCGGCCTAACCAGCGCATGCAGCCGACAGGCCGCAGGGGCGCAGGTCTCCGCTCGGGCGGCTCGCTCCCCGAGTGCTCAAAGGAACGTAGGTTTGTGCGGGCGCGGGCCTGAGGGCCTGCAGCTGATGCGCAAGTCGTTAGGCCACAGACGACCATCGCTTGCCAGCCGGATTCCGCGGGGGCACATTCCGCTCATGAGTTCGCCCATCTTTGACTTCTCGCACCTGAGCCCCGAAGAGCGTATCCAGCTCGCCGAGGAGCTCTGGGACAGCCTTGAAACAGCGGACTTGCCGGTCTCCGAGGACTTGGGCGCCGAACTAGACCGCCGCCTCGAGCGGCACCGGCAGGACCCCGGCCGAGGCCGGCCTGCAGAGGACGTGCTACGGGACATTGAGCAGCGCGGCCGATGAAGCCGCGCTTTCTCGTCGAGGCGGAGGCCGAAGCTGAACTCGACGAGGCCTTTAGTTGGTACGAGGGTCGGGCCCAAGGCCTCGGCACCGAGTTCACGCGGGCCGTTCGAGCAGCCTTTGCCCTCATTCGCCGCAGTCCTGAGCAGTTTCCTCGCGTCCGCGGTGACGTGCGGCGGGCCCTGGTGCGCCGCTTCCCGTACGCGGTGTACTACGTCGCCGAGCCGGAGCAGATCTCGATCCTTGCGGTCATCCATACACGCCGGCACCCGCGCCGTTGGCAGTCGCGCCGCTGAGGCCTAACCCGCTAATGCAGTCGACAAACGCGGGCGGGGCGGCACTCCTGGGCTGACGATGTTCCCAGCGGGGCTGTGGACCATAAGGTTGTAAGAGGTCGTTTGCAGCTGATTAGCCATTCGTTATGCCGCGAGCACATGCGGCTTCCTATCTTCCAGGTGGGCTTCAACACAAGAGGTCCCTATGGATCTAGAACGCGAGCGCAAGCGACTCCTCGAGCAGGATGCTGAGTGGGCCGCCCTATCGTCAAAGGGGCAGGACGTCGACCGCATCGTGGCCTTCTGGACTGATGACGCGCGAGTCTTTGCCCCCGGATTGCCGGCGCTCAGCGGGAAGGCGGCGCTTCGCAGCTACGTCGAGGGCGCCTTGGCCATCCCCGGCTTTCACATCACCTGGATCACGTCCGAGGCGAGCCTCTCGCCGGACGGCCAATTGGCCTATCTGCTGAGCACAAATGCTGTCACGATGCCGGGGCCGGGAGGGCAGCCGGTGACGACCAATGGTCGCGCGGTAACGGTGTGGCGCCGAGAGCCGGATGGGAACTGGCGGTGCGCAGTAGACATCTGGAACGACGAGCCCATCGGTCACTGAGTCAAGGCGCGTCCGGCGGCCGCTCGCAGCCTAACCCGCTAATGCAGCCGACAAACGCGGGCGACGCCGGGCGCCGCCCGCGCCCGTGCCTCCCAGCGGCGACAATGGACCGTAAGT
Organism: uncultured Gemmatimonadales bacterium; assembly: GCA_963815515.1. Lineage (GTDB taxonomy): Bacteria > Gemmatimonadota > Gemmatimonadetes > Gemmatimonadales > GWC2-71-9 > CAVVWJ01. The sequence continues at coordinate 75,860 of CAWFGP010000003.1, read as the reverse complement.
TCTCACAAGTCGTTTGCAGCTGATTAGCATGTCGTTAGCCAGACGCCCCGGCATCACAAACGGGCCGTTGCCATTAGGGACAACCGTGACTCGCACACAGCGCCTTGTGCTCGGCAGCCTCACAATAGTCGTCGTGCTGGTGGGTACGTGTGCCGTTCGAAATCGGTCTTGGCGTCGCGATGCCGAGGCCGCCATCGCGCACGCCGCAGAAATCGCTGGCCCGGGTGTAACTGATTCGGAACTGGTCCTGCGAGTGCCCTCAGAAGCTGTCGACGCGCGGCCGACCCAGGACCATTGAGGTGCTCACAGCCGACAACTTTCTGGCGCGCGCTGCAGAGCTTGCCGCGCTCTGCGCAGACCACGCTGAACTCGAGATGAGAGCTCTTCGTTTAATCTGATGATGGTCAAGCCGCTGCCTGTTCCACTTTCGCTCTCGGAAGCTACCCATGGCCCGTGGCATTAATGTCGAACGGGCTTTCCAACCCTGCAACATTGCCACCAAAAGACATATGACCGAGGCGACCATTCCCATGAAGGCGATCGTGGTGACGGACCAGGCTGCGGGAACGGCCGGGATGACGCTGATGGAGCGGCCCGAGCCGCAGGCAGCGATAAACGACGTCGTCGTTCAGGTTCATGCGTCGGGATTCGTCGCGACTGAGTTGGCGTGGCCCTCGACCTGGACCGATCGCCTCGACCGTGACCGAACACCGTCGATCCCCGGGCACGAGCTGGCCGGAGTGGTCACCGCTCTTGGCTATGGCACGAGGGGGCTGTCGGTGGGACAGCGGGTGTTCGGCCTCACGGATTGGTATCGCGACGGCACCCTGGCGGAGTACGTGGCCGTCGAGGCACGCAACCTCGCGCCGCTGCCGGGCGACGTCGACTTCACGGTGGGCGCGAGCCTGCCGATCTCGGGCCTGACCGCGTGGCAGGGACTGTTCGAGCACGGCCGCTTTCTGGCGGGGCAGAGCGTCCTCGTGCACGGCGCGGCCGGCGCAGTCGGGTCAATGGTGACGCAGCTCGCACGTGAGTTCGGCGCCTACGTCATCGGCACCGGACGCGCCGCCGACAGTCAGACGGTGCTCGACTTCGGCGCTCACGTGTTCGTCGACCTCGAGAACGACGTCCTTGAAGACGTCGGCGGAGTCCATCTGGTGTTCGATGTCATCGGCGGCGACATCGGGAAGCGGTCCGCAGGCCTGATTCGAGCCGGAGGAACACTGGTGTCCATCGTCGGGCCGCCCGAGGTGCGGCCCGCCGACGGCCTGGCAGTCGACTTCGTAGTCGAGTCCAATCGTGCCCAACTGAGTGAGATCGTCCGGCGGGTGCGGGACGGACGACTGCGGACGAACATCGGCAACGTGTCGACCCTCGACGACGCCGTCGCCGCCTTCAACCCGACCGCGCGACGCAAGGGGAAGACGATCATCCGCGTTCGCCCCTGAGAATGCGGGGAAGGCGACCGTTATTGCTCTCGACGTGCATTGTCGTCGCCTTTTCGATCGTGGCGATCGTCCCGACCGTCGGGTGGCACAGGGATTACCGACATCTTCAGCCGGGCGGGGGGCTCCGTGTGGGCGCGGCGCTCCCCGAGGTTAACCAGCGGAAGCGTTAATTCGTGTGGGGGCGGGCTTCACGGCCTGCAGCTGATTTGCATTTCGTTAGGCACCCGCACGACCTTTGCAGCATGGTGGATCCTCTCTCCTTCTAGGCTCGTTGCTCCTCCTCGGTCCACCTTGCATCTGGAGTGTCGCATGTCGCTTCGTTGGAGCGTCGGCCTGGTCGTGGGCCTGGCCAATTCGGTCGTACCCGCCGTCCTTTGGGCCCAAACTGCGACACCCGTGGTGCTCACCAAGGGCACCGTGCCCGCCGCCAACCATCGGTTCACACACCACAAGAAGCTGCGGGCGTTCTATGACAGCGTGGGCGATTCGACACACCTGACCGTCGTCACTCACAAGGGTAAGTACTTTCTCACCATTCAACGGCCCCGCCTGACGTGGACGGCTACCTATGCCGGGCCGCACCCAGGCCCCGACGCGCCGGTGACGGTCGACCTGGAGTTCCGCACTCAAGCGCCACAGGTGGCGCAAGGGAGCCAGCTCGTGATTGCTTCCGCTGGCGGCCAGTCGCTGGAAGTGGCCAGCGCTGGCGCGTTCAGTGATCCCGGAACCCAAACCTGGAGCCACTTCATGCGCTTCCCGGTCCCCAGCGCCGGGTTGGCTGCGGCCCTCGTGGGCAACGAGCTGACGGTGACGGTCGGCGGGATCACGGAGCACTTCAAGGTGGATCAGATCGAGGCGCTGCGCGACCTCCTCGATCGGGTGGGTGCCGCGCCCTTGGCCAGCTCGGCGCGGGGCGGTGCCTAACCCGCTAATGGCGCCGACAAACGCGGGCTGCGCGTTGCTCCACCCGCGTCCGGCCCTCTCAGCGGCAACAAAGGGCCGTAGGTTATCTCCGGGTCGTTGGCAGCTGATTGGCCAGTCGTTAGCAATTGTCTTGGCTGTCAAGGGTCGCTGATCATGTGGGCCGGACTGGAATGCCAGTGCTGCCGTGCCTAGAGCGACGGCACTGGCCCGCTAGCGGCCCCCCTTGCAGTGACGTGAGCTCATGGAAGACGATGTGGCTCAGGCAATTGTTCGGGCTTAACCGGTCCAGCTGGTCCAACGTACGGCGCCCAGGCTAACGAACGGTCTCGAGGACCCCAGGCGGAACGAGCTGCCGTACGCTGGACCAACCCTACTGGTCGACCTGCACACTGCTAGGGCACAAGGCAGCACCATCTAGTTTCCGTTTAGCTCGGAGATTGATGATGACCCCGAGGTCCCGGAGCCTGCTCAAATCAGCCGTTCTTGGATTCTGGGCGGTAATCGGGTGCGGCCCTGATTCCGGTCCGCCGGCGACCGCGGTCTCCATTGACCTTTATCCCGCCGTCAGCCCCGATGGCGAATGGCTCGTCTTCAGTCGTTACGGGGCTGACCTCCCTGGGGCCCTTTATCGAGTCAGAATCGGAGCACTCGAAAGCGAACTTCTGATTCCTCAGGAGGCGCAGACTGACTGGAGCCCCGATGGCCGAGCACTTGTCTTGGGGATTGGCCTCCAGTCCTACCGCTACGATCTGGCGACGCAAGTCTTGACGGAGCTCACTCAAGATGGAGTGAATCTCACGCCGACCTGGTCTCCGAATGGCCAGATCATCGCATCCGCATCGAACGGAGACAAGAATCAGCAACCGCCAGACCTCTGGCTCATGCAGGCGGATGGTGCGGCTCAACGTCGGGTGCCGCTGCCCGACCCACGGGACGAGATGAGCAACCTGGATTGGGCACCCGGAGGCGATCGCCTGGTCAGCCCCTCCTCACATGGCCTGTTCCTCACGGATACCCTCGGGCGAGATACTCTGCGCCTACCCACCCAGAGTGGCTTCCAGGCCGACCCGGCGTGGAGCCCGACTGGCGAGTGGATCGCCTACAGCTCGGCAGCTCAGGGCACCTATGGGGATGTCTGGCTCATTCGTCCCGACGGGCGCGACAACCATCGGCTTATCCGGCAGGCCGCCTATCCGGCATGGTTCCCGGATGGGCAGCAGCTCGCTGTCGCCAGGCCTGGTGAGAACACCCAGACGCTCTGGGCCGTCGACATGGATGGCCAAATCGTGCAGGAACTCACTCGTGGGCTGGAGTAAACGCTTAAGGATCGCGCGGTGCTGCCTCACCCGCGCAGGCAGCCGACGGGCCGGAAGTGTCCCGCGCTCCGCGCGGGCGTCTCGTCCCTTGAGGACGAAGGCGGAACGTAGGATTGTGCGGGCGTTAGGATGATCGCCCGCAGCTGATGCGCAAGTCGTTAGGCAGACCGCTCGACCCATGAGCGACACCTGAGGCCCGATATGATCGACGCCGTACTAGCGTGGAGTGGTGGGAAGGACAGCACGCTGGCCCTGGCGGCTCTCCGCACCGATCCGCGCTACCGGCTCGTCGCTCTATTGACCACCGTTACCCGGGAATATGACCGCATTAGCATCCACGGCGTGCGGCGTGCGGTACTCGAAGCTCAGACTATTGCGTTGGGGCTGCCGCTGCTCGAGGCCTCCATCCCGGCGGGTGCCAGCAACAGCGAGTACGAAGCTGCCTTCGCCCTGGCGTTGGGCAGCGCTCGGGAGCGCTGGCCCGAGCTGCATCACATCGCCTTCGGTGATCTCTTTCTCACGGACGTGCGCGCTTATCGTGAGGCGCTGCTGGCCTCCCTGGGCTGGTCAGGAGTCTTCCCGCTTTGGGGTGAGAATACGGCCGCATTAGCCCAGCAGTTTATTGGCGCCGGTTACCGGGCGATTCTCACGTGCGTCGACACGACCCAGCTGGGTCCGGAATTCGCCGGACGACAATTTGACCCCTCCTTCCTCGCGGACTTACCGAAGGCGGTCGATCCGTGCGGCGAGCGGGGTGAGTTCCATACCTGTGTGTACGCGGGACCGCTCTTCGCGCGCCCGTTGCCGCTAGTCACGGGTGAGCGGCTGCGCCGGGACGGGCGCTTCGAATACTGCGACGTGCTGCTGGCGCCGGTTGCGACCGCGGCTGCCTAACCCGCGCATGCAGCCGATGCGCCAGTCGTTAGACGGCAGCGCCTGCAACTTACTCACCCGAGCCGCACCTGTGTGCAGGGGAGGCAGGTCCGCAGTCTCCTTGGTGTCCACCCCCAACCGGAGAGCCGTCTCATGCGCCCTATCCTCCTCGTGACCGTCGCCGGCCTGCTGGCTGCCTGTCACTCCGACCCCAGTGCGCCAGGGGCTGGCGACGGCGAGCTCCATTACCGTGCCACCACGTCGACCGGTCTGCCTCTCCTCGAAGGCCGTCTGTCGCTCGCCTTTCCCACTGACTCCACAGTGGCCGGCAGCTGGCAAAGCCACTGGACCGCGGTCGCGGACACCACCACTCCCGTCGGCCCGCAGGTCGGGGCGGGGACGCTCATCGGCACTCGGCGCGGTGACACGCTTATCCTCGAGCTGAACCCGTTCTACGCCGACAACAATGTGGGCTTGCGCGGAGTCGCGAGAACTACTGGTCTGCGGGGGGATTGGACTTGGACCACGATTACCGGCCTGCGCGCTTCCGGCCAATTTGTCGCCGTACCGGATTGATAGGTCCCGCTGCCGTCTAGCCCGCGCATGCAGCCGACAGGCCGGACGGGCGCCGAATTCGGTCCGGGCGGCGCGCTTCCTGAGCGCGATAGGGAACAAAGGTTTGTGCGGCCGCGGGCTTGAGGGCCTGCAGCTGATGCGCATGTCGTCAGACCGTTTGCGGAACAGATCTGGGCAGGGCGAACACGAGCTTGAGGCCGGCATCGATCGCGGCGAGCAGCCGGGGTGGCAGCTTGCCGGCGCGCTCCGTCAGGAAGTCACGATCGAGCGTGACGACTTGGGACACGTTGGCTACCGAATCTTTGGGCAGGCCGGAGTTCTGCTTCGGCACCAGCACGTTGCCGGGAGCGTCAATCAGGCGGAGGTTGGAAGTCAGGGCGACCGCGATCGTGGTCTGGAGCCGGCTGCGATTGAAGGCATCGGCTTGGACGATGAGGATCGGCCGCAGGTAGCCCGGCTCGGACCCCGCCGGTTCGTCGAGCTCCGCCCACCAGACCTCGCCGCGCTCGATTACCACTCGGGCGAGCGGACGGAGCGAGCTTGGGCGCGCCGGAGCGGGCGCTCAAGGCGGCTCGGCTGCTGGGCGTAAACCTGGTCCAGGCGCTCGGTCAGCTTGGTGTCCTGGTGCTTCGCCAGAAACTCGGCGACGGCGGTCGCGTAGAGCTCGCTCCGCGACACCCCCAGGCGTTGCGCCAGGGCATCGGCGGACTCAAAGAGCTCATCGGGTAACGAGATGGCTGTCTTCATACCACAAGTATACCACGGTAGTACCACCAGTGGCAAGCGGTCTGACCCGCTACTGCAGCCGACAAACGTGGGCGATGCCGAACGCCGCCCCGCGGCCGGCCCTCCCGGCGGCGACAATGGACCGTAGGTTCTCACATGGTCGTTTGCAGCTGATTAGCATGTCGTTAGGCTGCACGAACAGGTGTCCCGGAATCGTCAAATCAAATGGAGCGTCAGCGATGATGAAGCGCAGCCTTCAATCGTGGAGCCGCCTTGTCGCTGTGGCTCTTCTACTCGCGTGCAGCGACACACCCTATGAACCGACACCGGAGCACCTGATCGGCGAGTTCAGTGGTCGGGCTGGCCAGGATTTTCAAACGTACGACCTGTTCATTGCCATTGACGAGGTCACCGACTCAGTCCGTGGCCTATGGAGCCTTGCCTTCTTGACCACCTGTTCGACCCACGATGGCCCGTTTAGCGGGACGCTGGAGGGTGATCAGCTCCGATTGCGCCTGCGGCCGGACGAGGGGTACGAAGCGACCTTCGACCTCTCAGTGCGAGTGCAGCACGGCGATAGTGTGTTGAACGGAGGTCTGGTCCTGGTGGCGGTGGGGAGTGAGCCCTTGTGCTTTGACGACTTCGCGTCGATCCGGATGCATCAGGGCGAGGTGAATGGCCTGCCGATCGGACGCTGAAGCTGATGCGCAGGTCGTTAGGCCGTCGCCCAGCATCGATCAATGGTGGAGTCCCTCAGTGGAGGATCGCCTTGTCACTCATGTGCCAGAGGCTTCTAAGCCCCGTCCTTGTGATTGTACTGCTCGCCGGACTAACTCGGACAAGCGTCGGGCAGGGTCGTGCACTCGCGGTGGTGGGAGGCGCGTGGGCGTACGATCTGAGTGGCACCGGGACGAGTGGCTTCGGCGGCCTCCGACTGGAGTTACCGATCCATCGCGTCATCCTCATCGAACCGGGGCTTACCTATGCTCGCTATTCGACGCAGTTCGACTCCGACGTCAATTATCTGATCCCTGAATTACAGGCGCAGGTCCAGGTCCCAGGGCGTTGGGTCCGGCCCTTCGTGGGGGCGGGGCTGGGGGTCGCCTACGCGTGGTCGGGCGGGGCCAGCGCCACCGACCTAAGCCTGAGCGGCAGCGCGGGGCTGCGGGTGCGGTTGGCGGAGCTGTGGAGTGCACGCGCCGAACTGCGGGCACGCTCCATCGATCCGTTCCACGGCACCATCGCAGAGTGGACGTTCGGAGTTGCTCGACGCTTCTAAGGGAGGCATTGCGGCGCCGCGCAGCCGAACCCGCTAATGCGCCTACAAACGCGGGCGGCGCATTGCTCCGCCCGCATCAGAGCCTCCCAGCGGCAACAAAGCACCATAGGTTTTCACATGTCGTTTGCAGCTGATGCGCATTTCGTTAGACACACGGTGACGAGCATTGGAGGATCGCGATGACCACCCTGCGCGCCCCCATCGCCTACACCATCGCCGCGCTGGCTGGGGCGGCCGGCTGGCTTGTCATTAGCCACCTGACCCATCGTCGGGAGGCCTGGGATAGCGATCTCTACTTCTCGTGGTTCTTGCCATCGCTGGCTCTGGTCGTAGCGGCGCTTGCATTCTTCGCTCCGGATCGTGCCTGGCGATGGGCGTTCGCCCCGTTTGGAGCCCAAGCAGGCGTGGCGTTCATTCAGAACCCAACGGCCAACCTGCTGCCCCTGGGATTGCTTGTCTTTGCATTCTATGGGGCCTGCTGCACGGTACCCGCTTGGGTGGGTGCGGCGGTCCGCCGACACCTGGAGCCGAACCCCGTCTCTTCGCCGCCCTAGTGCCCACGCGGTGACGGCGAGGTCGGCAATGTGGCGGCCGGTGTCCAACCCGCTAACGCAGCCGACAAACGCGGGCCGAGCGAGGCTCCGTCCGCAGCCCCCCTCCCCGCGGCAACAATGGACCGTAAATTATCACAGGTCGTTTGCAGCGGATGCGCATTTCGTCAGCCGGACCAACCAGCGAGCTCTCATGCGTTGTGTTACTTGTGGTGAAGAACACGACTGGAGCACAATGGAGCCGAGCTTCGAGCGCCCAGATGCCTATTGGGCCGTTCCCGAGGCCGAGCGCTCGCAACGAACTCTTGCCGGCAAGAGTGATTGTCGCATTCGCGACCTCGCCGATACGGAACGTCGATACTTCCTGCGCGTCATGCTTCCGATCCCGATCCGGGGCGAGGGCCGTGACTGCAATTGGGGCATTTGGGTGGAGGTGAATGCTTTCGATTTCAAGACAGCTTGGGACCGTTGGGATGACACTGACCAAGCCAGCGAGCCTCCATTCCCTGGTGTGCTTGCCAACAGCGTCAGTGGATACCCTAGCACTCTGGGGCTGCCAGGCCTGGTGCAGTTGACCGGGCCTACGACACCGCCGGAGTTCAGATTCGCCGCAGGGATCGATCACGCGTTTGCTCAGGAGCAGCGAGACGGCGTCTTTCCGGAGCGTCGACTCGAGTGGCTGATGCAGCGCGCACACGCTTAGCCGCGCGGCTGGCCCACGGGTCATGCTCGCGTCTCGCCATAGACGGCGAGGCCTTTTTCCTCGGCCCAGCGGGGCCGAGAGGGAGCAGCCATGACATATCAGGTACGACGTGCCGAGTACTTCTACACGACCGTCCCGGATGAACCGGGGGAGGCGCTCAGCATCCTGGCCCTCCTGGCGGAGAAGGGCATCAACCTGCTGGCCTTTACGGCTGTTCCGGTGGGACCGAGCCGCACCCAGGTGACGATCTTTCCGGATGACGTTGCCAAGGCGGTGAGCGAAGCCAAAAAGGCGCAGCTGCCGCTGGATGGCCCCTACGCCGCGCTGTTGGTCCAAGGCAAGGACGCGCTTGGCGCTCTGGCGGCGCTCCACGCGAAGCTTTACGAAGCCAACGTCAGCGTTTACGCCTCCAGCGGCGTGACGGATGGTCGGGGCGGCTACGGTTACGTGATCTACGTCAGAGGGCAGGACTACGACGCTGCCTTGAAAGCCCTCGGGGTCCGCTAAGATGCCGGCAGGACTCCGACCAGAAGCTGCAGGCTTCCTCATTGGCTCTTGCTCGGCTCGGTCGGCATCGGGAAGCGTTCGTGCATCCACGCCTGCCACACCGGTGTCTCGCGGGCGACGGTTGCGTCGGGCTGATCGCCGTACAGCCCCCACCCCCAGCGCGGCTACGCCCGGCCCCGGCGTGTCGAGCCTCAGCAGGGCGTCGTACGGATTCTCGGTGAGATACTCCACCGCGCCGCCGAGCGGTGAGACACCCGCGGGCGTCGTCCAGCGCTGCCCGGCGCTCAGGCCTTTCACTCCCAACGCCGAGGTCAGCGCTTCCCACGCCTCCGCGTCCGTACCCGCGACGGGAGCGGTGACCTGCATGATCGCGGAGCGTCGCCCGCGGAAGTGCGTGAGATAGATCCGCAGAATGGCCAAGAAACCTGATCCCACTCGTCCGTGCTGGCGAAAAGGCTATGAACAATGCGGACGAGGCACAAACCACCCGCGCGCGCTTCAACGCTCCACTCGGTTGCGATGGGCGGCGAGCCACCCCAACCCTCATTCTGCGCGGCAAACACCCGCGGAGGATCCCACGCTGTCACGGCAGCACTGGGCTCCATGCCCGGGCCGAACTTCAACTTCATGGCCACGGGCTGCCCGTCGCGTTCCTCGAACTCGGCCGGCACGAACCAGGACGAAATACCCGGCCAGGTGGCGATGGCCTGCCAGACTTCCTCCGGCGTGCCGGGGACCTCGAATTCGACCTGAACAGAACGGCGTGCGTTGCTCCGCTCGCGTCCAGCTCTCCCAGCGACGACAAAGGACCGTAAGCTGTCACAGGTCGTTTGCAGCTGATTAGCCCTTCGTTAGCCAGACGCCCCGGCATCACAAACGGCCGCGCCATTAAGGACAACCGTGACTCGCACACAGCGCTTTGTACTCGGCAGCCTGACAATAGTCGTCGTGCTGGTGGGTACGTGCGCCGTTCGAAACAGGTCTTGGTATGCCGTCTCAGAACCAGGATGGTCGCATCGCCAGATATGGAATTGGGAGCGGCACTTCGCGCCAATTGTATCTCGGCGCGTTCTTCCATCAGCTATTGACCGATCGCCGCCATCCTAGGGTACGTATCCGTCTGCGCCGCGGCACTCGACACACCGCACACAATGGCGATGACGAGCGACGGAACAGCGAGAGCCGCGAGCGACGGCCGGGCGAGTGTCACGAAACAGAACCGGATCTGCATGCTCCCCTATGCCTGCTTCAAAGGCCCGAGGACCTTGTAGGTGCTGAGGATGATGCCGGACGGAAATGCTTGCGTGCGGCCAAGGTCGAACGAGCGTGCCGGAGTTCCCTCCGCAAAGAAGCGCTTCCCAGTGCCCAGGAGTATTGGATAGACGGCCAACACGACGACATCCGCGAGCCCCTGTTCGAGCAGTGGCGATATCAGAGTGGCGCTACCCGAGAGGACAAGGTCTGGACCGTCCTGTGACTTGATGCGGCGAACTCCCTCCACGAGATCAGGTCCGACACTCTCGAACGGACCCCATTCAAAACCTTCCGGTCGATGTGTCACCACAAATTTGGTTGCCGCATTGAGGCGGTCCCCGATCGGATGACTCGGCGCCTTTGGCCAGAAGCCCGACCACGCATCGTACGTGCGCCGGCCAAGCAGCAGATCGAAGCGCTCGCCATGCGCGGCGAGCATCGCGTCACGGCCAGCGGGCGTTCGATACGACGCGGTCCAGTCGCCATAGGGGAAATCGCCATCATCGGCGGAGTGCTGGATCACGCCGTCCAGCGACATGTGCTCGATGATCGTGAGCGTTCTCATGGGCTCTGGCTCGGCTCTGCCGGCATCGGGAAGCGTTCCTGCATCCACGCCTGCCACAGCGGCGTTGCGCGCGCGACGGTGTCAGCCGCGTGGTCGCCGTAGAAGTAGAAGGTGAATCCCGCCATCACCATGTCGCCGAACTCGATGGTGCCCAGGGCAGCGGTGCCGGGCCCGGGTCTATCGAGCCGCAGCAGAGCGCCGTATGGACTATCGCTGATGTACTCCACGACGCCGCCAAGCTGTGTGGCGCCTGCTGGCACGGTCCAATGCTGTCCGGCGCGTACGCCGTTCAGGCCCAGTGCCGCGGTCAGCGTCGCCCAGGCCTCCGCTGCCGTTCCCGCGACGGGAGCCATGACCTTCGTGAGCGCGGAGCGCTGCCCGCGGAAGTGCGTGAGATAGAGCTTGAGAATGCGGGCGATGCCGGGCCAGCCCTCTTCGGCGCCGGTCAGTTGGCCGTCCCAGTCGTCCGTGCTGGAGAACAGGCTCTGCACCACCCGAACGATGCAGACGCCGCCCGCCCGCGCTTCGACGCTGAACTCGGTCGCGATCGGCGGCGAGCCCGGGACCCAGCCTGGTCCCTCCCGGGCGAACGTCCGCGGCGGATCCCAGGACGTCACCACGTTGCGGAACTCCATGCCGCCGCCGAAATCCAACCTCACCGCGACGGGCTTCCCGCCCTCCTCCTCGACCTCAGCCGGCACGAACCAGGACGAAATACCCGGCCCGGTGGCGATGGCTTGCCAGACTTCTTCCGGCGTTCCGGGAACCTCGATGTCAACCTGGATGAAACGGCGTCCCGACGCCTCTTTCTTCACGCTCATGACAGCTCCGTTGGATTGGATTTCTGCGGTAGGGGGTGCGCCACGACCACCAGGCGATGCGCGCGGCCGCCGGGAGCGGAGGGATCGTGATACTTCGACACGAGCTGCGCGACGGCGTTGGTGAGTTCGTCGCTGAACGCCGCCCGGTCCGCCGGCGACCGGAAACAAACCTCGGTATCCACCGCCAAGGTCGCGAGGCGTTTGCCCGCCTTTCTCGCATGACGAACGAGGTCGCTCACCTCATGGATGACCCGAGCGCCCAAGGCAATGAGATAATTCGCGGAAAGCCGATCGACGTCCCGATTCGGATCGACGGCGACCGCGCCCATGGCGCTCGGCGAAACGACGTAGGAAGCGGCCGTCGCCACGAGCAGCCGTTCCGTCAGCCCGCCCCACTTGCGTTCCTCGGCCAGGCGCACCAGCCCGTGCGCCTCCAACGTGTGCAGGTGGTAGTTGACCTTCTGCCGAGCCAATCCGGTCCGCGTGGCCAACGTCGCCGCCGAAGCGGGCTCAGCCAGTTGGGAGAGGAGTCGGCTTCGAATCGGCTCCAGGGCTACGGTCGCCGCCGCCGGATCGTCGATGACTTGGATGTCGAGCATGCGGAGAGGATAGCATTGACAACTTTTCTTGTCAAGGGCTGAGCCGCCGAGTTCCGGCCTCCTCGCGGCTAAGCTATGGAAGCGTAGGGTTGTGCGGTTGCGAGTTTGATCGCCTGCAGCTGATTGCACAAGTCGTTAGACCGCGGGGCAGTGATCCCTCAATGCGAGGTCCGTATGTGGCGTCGCGACGCATGTGGGGAGTCACTCGAGGATCAGTTCACGCGGTGCTGGCGCTGTGACATACCGCGGCAGGCGGAAGCGGCGGTGGAGGACGACGAGGTAGAACTGGATTTGGGCCAGCGCTGTATGCGCCTCCGCGGCTCCTCCTCGCGTCGCCGTGGCTTGTCGGAGGTTCGCTGGTGGTGGCAGCCCTCTGCGCCGCTTGGGTGACTCGCCTTGAGCTGGGAGATCCATTCTAGCGTGCAGATACCGAGCGCCGTTGGCCCAGGCGCCCGTTTGCTCGCCTATTGCGTGATCCACGCTCTCGGCATTATCGTCGTATGGGAATCCCATAGGACACCACATGGCCGACAAGCTGGACGTGCAGCAGGGCACCCTCGCCCTGATGATCCTCAAGACCCTCGAGGTGCTCGGGCCGCTGCACGGCTACGGCGTCGGCCGCCGTATCGAGGAGACGAGCAAGAACCGCCTCACGCTCAACTACGGCACGCTGTACCCCGCGCTCGTCAAGCTCGAGCAGGAGGGGCTGGTCACAGCGGAGTGGCGGCAGTCCGAGAATAACCGCCGGGCGAAGTTCTACGCGCTCACGGCCGCGGGGCGCAAGCGGCTGGCGCGCGAGGCCCGCGACTGGCATCGGACCGCCGACCTGATCGCCGCCTTTCTCGGACCGCGCCGGGAGGTGCCATGAGACAGCTTCGTGCCGTGCTCGCGCGCGTCGCCGGATTCTTCACCGGACACCGGGCGGACGAGGATCTTCAGGCCGAGCTGCAAACCCATCTCGACATGGAGACCGCCGAGCACATCCGGCGTGGGATGCAGCCGGACGCGGCGCGGCGGCAAGCGCTGCTCATGTCCGGAGGCCTCACCCAGGCCGCCGAGGCGGTCCGGGACCAGCGGGGGCTGCCCTGGGTCGATGGCGTCGTCGCCGACGTCCGCTACGCCCTCCGCGGGCTGCGCCACAGCCCCGCCTTCACCGCGGTCGTCGTGATCACCCTCGCGCTCGGCATCGGGGCCAACACCGCGATCTTCAGCGTCGTCCGCGGCGTGCTGCTCAAGCCCCTGCCGCACCGCGACGGCGACCGGCTGCTCTACCTGCGGCAGTCGGTCGACGGACCCGGCGGTGCCAACATCGCCTTCTCCGTACCGGAGATCAGCGATTTCCGGAGCGGCGCAAAGTCGCTGGGCGCCATCGCGGAATTCTCACCATTCACCCTCACGCTTCAGGGTAAGGACGACGCGATCCGCATCAACGCGGGGCTGGTGACAGGAAACTTCTTCGAGGTCATGGGGCTCTCACCGGTGCTCGGCCGGCTCACCGGGCCCGGCGACGATGGGCCAGGGGTTCCCCCTGTCATGGTGCTCACCCAGGATTTTTGGCAGCAGCGCTTCGGCGGCGATCCGGGCATCATCGGCAAACAGGTGCGACTGGACGGCAACTCGGTGACGGTGATCGGGGTGCTCCAGGCCGCACCGTACTTTCCCAACCGGGCCGATGCGCTCCTCAACATGGTGATCAGCCCGCACCACCTCAGCGCCCAGATGGTCCAGGGCCGCACCCATCGGATGACCGAGATGATCGCCCGGCTCGCACCCGGCGCCACCCTGCCGCAGGCCACGGCCGAGGTCGCCGCGGTGTATGCCCGCATGCAAAGCGATCACAAGGACGCGTACGATCCCGGCTCCCACTACCGCGTGGCGGTCATCCCCTTCAAGGAAGTGCTGGGCGAGCGGGCCCGGTTGACGCTCTGGCTGCTCATGGCCGCCGCGGCATTCGTCCTGATCATCTCGGCTGCCAACGTCGCCAACCTGACGCTGATGCGCGGAGTCCAGCGGGAGCACGAGCTGGTGGTGCGGGCCGCCCTGGGCGCGGGCACGGGCCGGCTCCGGCGGCTGCTACTGGCGGAGAATCTCGCGCTGACGCTCGTGGGCGCCGGCTTCGGCGTGCTCCTCGCGATCGGGGGCGTCGGGCTCCTCACCTCGCTGGCCGAGCGGTACTCGCCGCGCGCCGGCGAGATCCGCCTCGACGGCGTGGTGCTGGGCTACACGACCGCGCTGGCGGTGGCCCTCGCCCTGTTGCTCTCGTTCCTGGCGTCCCTGCCGAGAGAGGGCACGCTCGCGGCCTGGATTGCCGCGGGGATGCGCCGCATCAGCGGCAGCCTGAAGAAACAGCGACTGCAGCGGGCGCTCGTGGTCGTCCAGATCGCCGTCTCCGTGGTACTGCTCGCCGGCGCCGGATTGCTCACCCGCACGATGATCCAGCTCTCCAACGTGAGCACCGGTCTCAGGACCGAGCAGGTGCTCACCATGGAAGTTCCGCTCCTTGCCCTGGCATCGGCGACGGACGCGGACGAGGTCGACGCCAGGCAGCGCTACCAGCGGATGGTGCGCGAGGTGCAGGCGCTCCACGGCGTCACCGAGGCCGGCGTCGGGTCCACCACGCCGCTCCGGAACAGCGAGATCGTGCTCGAGCTCAAGGCCGAGGGCAAGGCGCTGTCCGTGGGTGAGGCGGTGCCGCGGGCCGAGTATCGCACCGCCGACCCGTGGTACTTCAGCGCTGCCGGGATTCCGCTGCTCGAGGGACGCCCGTTCGCCGACACCGATCGCGAGGGCGCGGGCAGGGTCGTGATCGTCAACCGGGCGCTGGCGAGCCGATTCTTCCCCGGCGAGGACCCGATCGGCAAGCGCATCGCGTGGACCGGTGACGTGCTGCGGTTCACGCCCTTCAGCGGCGACTGGCGCACCATCGTCGGTGTGGTCGGCAATACCGCGGATGGCGGCCTGGATGCGGAGTCCCCGGCCGTCGTGTTCATGCCGTTCGACCAGGAGGGGGTGATCTGGGGCACGCTGGTGATCCGGGCTGACAGCGACGTCGCGGATCTCACGGCCGCGGCGACGCGAGTGGTCCGAGGCATCGCCCCGACGGCGCCCATCGAGAACGTGATGACCGTGGCGCAGATCAAGGATCAGAGCGTGTCGCCTCGACGCCTGAATGCCGCGCTGGTCTCGCTGTTCGGCATCCTGGCGGTGATCATCGCCGCGGTGGGGATCGCCGGCGTCCTGGCCTTCTCGGTCAGTGCCCGGACCAACGAGATCGGCATCCGCATGAGCCTCGGGGCCGACAGCGGTGGGGTCCAACGGATGATCCTGAGGGAAGGCGGCGTGCTGGTGGTGATCGGCCTGGTGCTCGGCATTGCCGGCGCCTTCGTCGCCGCCCGCGTCATCCGGGGACTGCTCTTCGGCGTCGCGCCGTACGACCCGACCACCTTCGTCGGGGTCGCGGTCATGATGGCGGCGATCGGGATCGGGGCGTGCTGGCTTCCGGCGCTTCGTGCAGCCCGGATCGACCCGGCGATCACCATGCGTTCGTTGTAGCGGACCAACCCGTTCTGCGTGGAAGTCGCGCTCGAATGTCCCTAGCCGCCGTCCCTCGAGATGGCATAGCCGAAGTGTTCGACTGGTACATGACCTCGGGGACGTCGCATTCCACACCGGAGGGTCGGACCCCATGACGTTCAAGGTGTCCGAGCCGAGCGCCCAGCACCTTCGCAGCGCCTGACAACGCCGCCGTCGTCGTCCGCACGTCGCCAGCAAATCCCGCTGCCTGATCGGGGCCCCCTCCTGACTGCAACCGCTTCACGCCTGGGCACGTACGGTACCGGGCAACATTCCCCGGTCTCGCCCGACCGATTACTGTTTTGGCCGGTTGCCGACTCCACCCGCGCGCAGCGCCGATCCGAGGAGCTCCATGATCCGTCTCCGCTACCTCATGTCCCCCTCCCTCATCGTCGCCCTCGCCGTGGCGACCGCCGTCCCGCCTGCGGTACTGGTGGCGCAGCAGTCCCATTCCGCCCCAGGCCTGGACCGCGCCGGCATGGACCCCTCGGTCAAGCCCGGAGACGACTTCTTCGACTACGCCAACGGCACCTGGCTCAAGCAGACCGAGATCCCGGCCGACCGCAGCACCTACGGCGGCAGCGCCATCCTGATCGAGCTCACCGACCGCCGCGTCGCCGACCTGATCCAGGAGACCGCGAAGGCCGACGCCCCCGCCGGCTCCGATCTCCGGAAGATCGGCGACTACTACGCCAGCTTCATGGACACCGCGGCCATCGAGGCCGCCGGCCTCAAGCCCCTCCAGCCCACGCTCGATTCCATCGCCGCGATTCGCGACCGGAAGGACCTGGCCCGCGTCCTCGGCTCCCGCCTCCGCGCCGACGTCGACGCAATCAACAACACCAATTTCTACACCGAGAACCTGCTCGGCCTGTGGGTCGCGCAGGATCTCGATGATCCCAGCCACTACTCGCCCTTCCTGCTCCAGGGCGGACTGGGCATGCCCGACCGGAGCTACTACGTCGACACCTCGGCCTCCATGGTGGCGATCCGTGCCAGATACCAGGAACACGTCGCGGCCATGCTCGCGCTGGCGAACGTTCCCGGCGCCGGCACCAAGGCCGCCGCGATCGCCCAGCTCGAGACCCGCATGGCCGCGGCGCACGCCAGCCGGGAGGAGTCGGGCGACGTCACCAAGGGCAACAACCACTGGGCACGGGCCGACTTCGACACCAAGGCGCCGGGCCTCGACTGGGAGACGTATTTCGCCGCCGCGGGGCTCGCCCGGCCGGCGACGTTCGTCGTGTGGCAGCCGGGCGCCGTCACCGGTCTCTCCGCCCTCGTGGCGAGCGAGCCGCTGGACACCTGGAAGGACTACCTGACGTTTCACGCCATCAACTCGCGCGCGGCGGTGCTCCCGAGCGCCGTCGGCCAGCAGGCGTTCGCGTTCTACGGCCCGGTGGTGAGCGGCGCCCAGAAGCAGCGGGACCGCTGGAAGCGCGGCGTCAGCGCCACCAACGCCGCGCTCGGCTTCGCGGTCGGCGAGCTCTACACGGCGCGCTTCTTCCCCGCCGCCGAGAAGGCGCGGGCCAAGGCGATGGTGGCCAACCTCATTGCCGCGTTCGCCACGCGCATCGACCGGCTGGAATGGATGGCGCCGGCCACCAAGAAGGAAGCCAAGGCCAAGCTCGCGGTGATGAAGGTGGGCGTCGGCTTTCCAGACACGTGGCCCGACTACGCCGGCCTGGAGGTCGTGAAGGGCGACGCCTACGGCAATGCGGAGCGTGCGGCGCTGTTCCGCCTTCGAGGCAGCCTGGCCAAGCTGGACCAGCCGGTGAACCGCTCCGAGTGGGTCATGACGCCGCAGACGGTGAACGCGGTGAACCTGCCGGCGATGAACGCGATGAACTTCCCCGCCGCGATCCTGCAGCCCCCCTACTTCGATCCTGCGCGGCCGCTGGCCATGGACTACGGGGCCATGGGTGCCATCATCGGCCACGAGGTGAGCCACAGCTTCGACAATCAGGGCGCGCTGTTCGACGCCACCGGCCGGCTGCACAACTGGTGGACGCCCGAAGACTTCAAGCATTTCGAGCGATCCTCGAAGCAGCTCGTCGCGCAGTACGACGCGTACAAGCCGTTCCCCGACTTGGCGGTCAAGGGGCAGCAGACGCTGGGGGAGAACATCGCGGACGTGGCCGGGCTGACCGCGGCGTACGACGCGTACAAGCTGTCGCTCCGCGGGAAGCCCGCGCCGGTGGTGCAGGGGATGTCGGGCGACCAGCAGTTCTTCGTGAGCTTCGGGCAGAGCTGGCGGTCAAAGTCGCGGGAGCCGGCGATGCGGAACCGGATCCTGACGGACGGGCACGCGCCGGGGCAGTATCGGGCGTCGACGGTGCGGAACATCGACGCGTGGTACAAGGCGTTCGATGTGAAGCCGAGGGACGGGCTGTACCTGGCGCCCGGAGATCGGGTGCGGGTGTGGTGAGCTGAGCGCGCAGCGGCATCGTCACCCTGAGCAAGGCGAAGGGGGCATGCCTCGAAGCATGCCCCCTTCGCTTTGCTCAGGGTGACTCGCCTGGACTTGCCAGGCGGCGACTCCTCAAACTACCACCTGCGGAACCTCCCCCCGAATCCGACCCTGCCGAACGGGACGAACACCCGGGCCCCGAACACCGGCGGCCCGTATCCCCACCACCCGTTGTACCCCCAGTATCCCGGCCACCCGTACGGATACCCGTAGGGCGACAGTGCATAGCGCGGCCGCGGCGAGACGGTGTAGACCGCGACGTCGTAATCGAAGTGCCCACCGGGCACCTCCATGTTGTCGACGATGCTCAGCAGGTGAGCCTCGCCGTCATCGGACCGCGCACCCTGTCCCGAGAGCGCGTTCAGGTCCCACCGTCCATCCTTCACGTAGCGGTCGAAGTTGAACGGCGTCTTGGACCAGGCGGCGAGCACGATCCCCTGCCCGGTGGTGTCCTCGGTGACGAAGGCCTCCCGGCCCCCGCGGCCCTTGAGCTCGTACTTCTTCCCGCCCTCGACGTGCTGGTCGTCCCGAGGATCGACCGGCGCGAGCACCCGCACCCGTCCGTTCATGTCCGACCGCAGAACGACCACGTACCCGCTCTCGGCCGCCCGGGCGTACACCTTGGCGCGGTCGCCGTAGCCGAAGTCGCCGTCCGAGTTGTACCAGGTGTGAATCGGGGGGTCCTGCGTCGCGGGGGGGCCTGCGAGTCCGGCAGTTGCAGCCAGTAACAGCAGCGATGTCAGCATATGACGCTCCGGCAAACTCCATTCGATTGTGTACCTATGCTACAGTACAAACCGCTCGGCCGTTGGGGAAAGTTCCCCGACGGCCAGCCTGCCGAGCGGAATGCTCAGTGGCTCGACGCCAGCCGCCGGTTGCTATACGCCTCCTCTTCCGTAACCTCCCGATCCACGTGCGGCTGCAGCCACGCGGGGACCTCCACGTCCACCGGCCGGCCGACGAGCTCCACCTCGGCGAGGACGAGATCGCGATCGAGAAACTCGTCGATCTCCCACGTCAGGTCGCCGTCGGGGACGCGGTAGCGGCGCTTCCTGAGTCGCCGCCCTTCGGTCAGTGGCCAGAGCTGGTCGAACACGTCCGATGAGACGGCCTCCTCGACCTCGAGCCGTGTGAGCCCCGATCCCTCCTTGACCGTGCGGACCAGCTCCTCGCCCTCGTCCGATCGTATCCGGCGCACCCGCTCGATCAGCCGCTCCCCGGGCAGATATCCCTGCTCGATCTCGACCGGGCTTTCGGCGTCCGGCAGGCTGGGCAGCCCGGTCAGCAGGAATTTCCGCTCGACCTCCCGGTCGCGGTCCACCAGGCCCGCGATCTCCTCGGCCAGTGCGTCGACCGTCGTGAAGAACGGCTCGGCCGCGTCGCCCAGCCAGCCGGGGGCGATCTGGTCGTATGCGCGCTGCCCGCGCGCCTGCAGGGAGGCCATCAAGGCTTCGAGGCCGGGAACGAGACTGGGCCCGACGGAGGCCGCGCGCTCGGCATCGGGAATCGCCTCGCTGATCTCGGCGCCGAAGACGTGGGCATCGTGGGCGTCGCCGAAGCCGTCCTGAAGCGCCTTCAGACGGTCGACGATGACTTCGCCCTCCGCCACGGCGGGAGCAAATGGCTCGAGCAGATATCGCAGGTGCTTCGCCGCGATGCGGGCGCGGTGGATGGCCTCCACGCTCGAATACCCCTGGACCCGGCGCAGCCGCTCCCTGAGGAGGCCGGACGCCGCGCGGACGCGCCGAGCCGCCACGGCGGCGGTCGACCGTCGCTGGAGTCCTTCTTCCAGATCGATCGTCGTCCTGAACCGGCTCAGCCGGCGGACGAGACGGGCATGGATCCGGGGGAAAAGCGTCTCATCCAGATCGAGCATGTCTTCCCACGCGCGGTGCCGGTGCGCCGCGAGCCGCTCGAGCAGCCAGGCGACGCCCGGGCGCTCGGCCTCGCCGACCTTGTGGCGCTGGTCGCCCAGCCAGGCCAGGTGGACGTCGAGGTCGCGACTCCGGTTCGTGCCGTGAGCCAGGCGGCGCAGACGCCGCAGTGTCTTCCCGGTGATGCTCGAGCGGAGTGGCTTGGCATAGGCCCGGAGGCAGCTCCGCAGCCGGCGGATCGCCACCCGGTAGTCGTGGAGCGCGTCAGCGTCCGGGGACCCGGTGACTCGACCCCGCGCGGCGACGGCGTCCTGGAGGTGGGCGAGCGCCAACCGCCTCGATCCTTCGTCGACCGGCAGGCTGGGGAGATTCGGGGGAACCTTCATCGCACCGGGCCTCACAGACATGATCCACCCGCCGTTACAATCCACTTCGGTCATTCGGCGGTGTAGCTTCCTGCGCTAGCTTACCGACCAATTCTCTCCACCGCCAGTCATATCTGCCGCGCACTACGGCGCTTCGCGACCACGCTCGAGCGCGTAGCCGATTGCGGTGAAGTGAGCGGCCTGACGCGCGATGACTCGCCGGCCTATCAAGGAAGCGCCCCGTATGCCCCGTCGCAGCCCGCGCAGGAAAGCCGCCCTCACCGCCCGGAACGCCGATCGTCATGACCTCTACCAGCGCTCGGTCCAGGATGCCGAGGGGGAGGGGCGGTTCCTCGCCCGCACGTTCGAGCGGATCGCGGGGCGGAAGGCGATGTCGCTGCGGGAGGACTTCTGCGGAACGGCCCTGTTCTGCGCACGCTGGGTGGCGAAGCGGGATCGAACCGCGGTCGGTCTGGACCTCGATCGGGACGTGCTCGCGTGGGGCGCCGAGCATAACCTCGCTCCCCTCGGCGAGCGGGCGTCCGCCGTCCGACTCCTGCGGCAGGACGTTCGGGCCCCGTGCCCCGGCCGCTTCGACGTGACCGTGGCGCTCAACTTCAGCTACTTCGTCTTCCGCACGCGCGAGGATCTCCGGGGATACTTCGCGGGCGTGCGCCGCTCCATGGCGGCAGATGGCATCTTCGTGCTCGACGCCTACGGCGGGTACCAGTCCTGGCGGCCCCAAACGGAGCGCCGAAGGCTCGCCGGGTTCACCTACCTGTGGGAGCAGGCCAGCGTGGACCCGATCGATCACTCGGTGGTGAACCACATCCACTTCGAGTTCACGAACGGCTCCCGCCTGAAGCGCGCGTTCACCTACGAGTGGCGGCTGTGGACGCTGCCGGAGATCCGGGAGCTGCTGGCGGAGGCGGGCTTCTCGCGCTCCACCGTGTACTGGGAGGACCGTGACGCAGACGGCATTGGGACCAACACCCATCGGCCGAAAGCCCACGCGCGGCAGGAGCCGGCCTGGGTCGGGTACATCGTTGCGCAGCGTTGAGTTGCGTAACGCCAAGAAGAAGAACATGTTACCGGCATCCAGAATCATATCCGCGTCACGTCGGCCCATGGAGGCCCGGTGATTATCGCGGTCAAGAACCACTCCGAGATTCCCGACGACGACGTCCTCACCGCCGTTCGCGCGATCAACCGCCAGATCGCCGAGGATTTCGAGCCGTACTGGGACCTCGGTGCCACCCTCCGCCTCGCCGACCGCAAGGCGCGGAAGCCCGCCGCGGACGCGATCATCCGTATCTACCCGCACGGCCACGATTACCACTGGAGTCCGACCGGCCTTCCGGAGGCCCACGTCTTCACCGATCTGTCTACGCTGGCGAAGGAATCCGTCCCCTGGCTCACCTGGGCCCACGAACTCTCGCACGAAGCCCTCGAGCTGATCGCCGATCCCCAGCTCAACACGCTGGTGCGGGGCCCGCATCCCACCCGCCCGAAACGGACCGTGTTCCACTATCGCGAGATCTGCGATCCGGTCCAGAGCGAGAGCTACCTGATCGACGGCATCACCGTCTCCAACTTCGTCCTTCCCCACTACTACAACAGCATGGGCGAGTCCGGCGGCCGGAATGACTTCCTCGGCAACGGCCTCCGCGCATTTCGCTGGAACGAGAACGGCATCATCGGCTTCTGGGATCCCCACCAGGGCGCGCGCGGGAGCTACGTCACCTGGCCGCAGTACGACCAGAGCCATCTGGTCGCCAAGCACCGTCGCATGAAGGGGTCGACCGGCCGGCTGTACCGATACGCCCACCCGAGCGTCCGTGGTATTCGATAGGCTGAAAGCCGCACTGGCCGGGAGCTACCGGGTCGAGCGCAAGCTCGGCGCCGGCGGCATGGCCACGGTGTACCTTGGGCGCGACCTCCGGCATGACCGGGACGTGGCCATCAAAGTGCTCCTTCCCGACGTGGCTGCCGCGCTCTCCCCCGAGCGGTTTCTGCAGGAAATTCATATCGCGGCGCAGTTGCAGCACCCACTCATCCTCCCCCTCTTCGATTCCGGTGAGGCCGACGGGCTTTACTACTACGTCATGCCCTGCGTGGTCGGGGAGTCGCTCCGGCAGCGGCTGCAGCGGGAAAAACGGCTCCCGCTGGAGGAGGCGGTGCAGATCGGCCGCGAGGTCGCCGAGGCGCTCGAGTATGCGCACAGCAAGGGTGTGATCCACCGCGACATCAAGCCCGAGAACATCATGTTCTCCGGCGGGCACCCGCTGGTGGCCGATTTCGGCATCGCCCGAGCCATCGGCTCCTCCGACGACCCGCGGATGACCTCGACCGGACTCAGGTTCGGCACGCCGCTCTACATGAGCCCCGAACAGGCGCTGGGCGACCCCAACCTCGACCACCGCAGCGATATCTACTCGCTCGGCTGCGTGATCTACGAGATGATCAGCGGCACGACGCCCCATACGGGCGCCAGCCTGCACGCCATACTGTCCGGGCATGTGGGCGGTACACCGACGCGGCCCACGTCCGGCAAAGCGGCTATTCCCGCGGGACTCTGGTCCACGATCGAGATCGCCCTGGCCAAGGACCCGGCGGAGCGCTTCCAGTCCTCCGGGGAGTTCGCGCGGGCACTGGCCGACCCCGGCAGTGCCCGTCGCCGCCGGCGCCGGTGGCGTGCGCTGGGGCCAACCGCGATCGCGGTGCTGGCCGGTGCCGCCATCGCGGCCGGCGCCTGGGCGGCGTGGTCGCAGTGGGGCCGCCGTCCGACGCTGGACGCCAATCTCGTCGCAGTCGCGCCGTTCGACGTTCTCGGTCCCGGCCTGGACCTGTGGCGCGAGGGCCTGATGGACATGCTCTCCCGCAACCTCAATGGAGCGGGCCCGCTGCGGGTTGTGTCGCCCAGCGTGGTGGTCCGGAGCTGGTCGGGCCGGGCGGACGTCGCTTCGGCCCGGCAGGTGGGACTCCGGACCGGCGCCGGGCTGAGCGTAGTGGGGTCCATCATCTCGGCCGGAGCGGACTCGGTGCGACTGGCGGTCACCGTGGTCGACGTCGCCACCGCCGAGCCGCTGGGCGACGTCGAGTTCGGCGGCGCCGTCTCCCGAATCGATGTCGCGGTGGATTCCCTCACGGTGGGTCTGCTCGCCGCGGTCGGCCGCACCCGGCCGATCGGCGCAGTGCACCTGGGTACCGCCCGCTCGGGCTCGTTCCCCGCCCTCAAGGCCTACCTGCAGGGCGAGCAGTATTTCCGCCGGGCGGAGTGGGATTCGGCGGGAAAGCATTTCGAGCGGGCCGCGAGCCTCGACCCGGGCTTCGCCCTCGCCTTCTACCGGATCTTCCAGACCCGGTTCTACAAGGGCACGGGAATCACCCTCGACTCACTGATGTGGTCGTACGCGCTTCGGGCCGGCGCGCTCAACCGGGGGCTGGCGCCCCGGGAGAGCCTGATGGTCGCGGCCGACTCCATCCTCGCCGCGGTCAGCTCCATCTCCGCACTGGACGTCGAAGCCCAGCGCCGGCGCGAACGGGTGATCGCGATTCTGGAGATGGCCACCCGGCGGTTCCCCGACGACGCGGAGATCTGGTACCAACTTGGCCGCGCGCGAAACCGGATCGGCTACCTGCTCGGCGTGCCGCCGGAAAAAGCGCTCGAGGCACTGGACCGGGCCATCGCGCTGGACCCGGCGTTCGCCCCGGCGTATGTGGAGGCGATCTCCTTCGCCAACATGACCCGAGGGCCGGCGGCCACCCAGCGGTACCTGAAGGCGTACCTTGCCCTGAACCAGAGCGGCATGTTCGCGGACGTGGCCCGGCTCGCCCTCGATTTGATGGATCCGCGACGCTCCCGGTCCGACGCCGTGGCCCGCACCCTGGACACGGCCTCGGCCCGCATGCTCTACCACACCCAGTCCATCTTCGAGTACTCGGCGGACTCCGCCGAGACCAACATCCGGATCGGACGCCACCTGGTGGAGCGCCCGTACGATCCGAGCCTGGCCGCCGATCCGGCCCTCCCCCGGCGAACGCTCGGCTTTGCTCTCGCGTTCCGGGGGCACATGGCCGACGCGCTGGACGTCCTCGGGACCGACCGGCTGTATCTCGTGTCCCAGATCGCCGTGCTCGGTGCGATGCCGCGCGAGCGCGCGGCGGCGGTCTTTGACCCGCTCCTCCAGACCGAGCCCGCGCAGCGACCGCAGCTGGTCTTCGCCTTGCCATGGTGGGCGAGGGAGCGGGATACCACCGCGCTCACCCGGGCCATCGGGCTGGGTGATCGGGAGGCGGGCCGGGTTCCGGCGGCACAGTTCGTCGCCGAGGCTGGCCGGGCCTGGCGCGCCCTGGCCCTCGGCGACAGCGCCGCGGCGCTCGTCCGGTTCCTGCAGCTGCCGGACTTTCCGAACGAAGAGGGTGTGGGCGACTGGGAGCGCTACACGGCGATCCGTCTGCTCAACGACGCTCGCCGATTCGACGAGGCGCTCACGCGCCTCGACCGCGAGATCCCGAGCACGGCGTTTCCATGGGACGTCGTTCTTCTGCTGGAGCGCGCCCGCGCGAACGAGGGGCTCGGACGGGCCGAGGCGGCCGCGGGCATGTATGCGCGGGTGGCCGACCTCTGGGCCCGCGGTGATCCCGCGCTCCAACCCATCGTCTCCGCCGCGCGGGCCGCGGCGTTGCGGCTCCGGCATCCGGGGGAAGGCTAAAAGCACGCTTCAAGACGCGGGTCATCCTGAGCGACGGTCATCCTCAGCGCGGGCATTATGAGCGCGAGTCATCCTGAGCGCAGCGAAGGAGCCATACCTTGGACGCATGCCCCCTTCGCTGCGCTCAGGGTGACTCGGGTGAAGGAGGCTCTAAGCGGGCCGGGCATGTGGCCCGACCAGCAGCACCGACTCCAGTGCAGGGTCCGCCAGACCAAGAAAGAAGTACCCGATGCCGGCCAGCCCGATCATCAGCGACGGGTTGCTGCCGCGCCTCACCCCGCAAGGCCAACTGTCCGGGGCATCCGCAAACCGTGCCGCACCCGCAGCCGCCGCCTCCCATACGAGCTCCGCGCTTCCGGGGTGATCGAGCACGCGAGACGCGTAGCGGAGGATGTCTCCCAGCCCGCCGTGGCCATGGCAGAGAGAGAAATCGCCGTCGATCCAGTAGTCGCGGTCGGCCAGGGAGGATCGGGTGGTTCGCATCGCCGCTTCCGCGTCGGCCCGGTAGGCGTCGAATCCGAGCTCGACCGCGCGAAGCCGGGTCGAGCCCGATCCCCGGCGCCCCGTGGCACCACGCCACGCATGCCGGCGCGTCGTCGCCCTCTTCCTCCCGGAAGTCCGGCCAGTTGTCCTCCGCCGGGCGAAACCATCGGTCTTCGTACCGGAACGCCTGCTGCGCCGCCTCGATCATCTCGCCGGCGCCGGCGGCGCTGCCGAGCTCGAGCAGCGACCAGCCGATTCCCGCGGCCCCGTGCGCCAATCCGGTGAGCGGCCGTACGGCCTCGATCGCCCCTGCCGATACCGGCCATGACCACCCGTCGTCACTCCTGATCGCGGCGGCCACCGTCCGGCGGCCCAGTCGCATCGCAAGATCACGCAACGCGGGGCGGTCGAGCCGGTCGGCGAGGGCCAGGAGCGGAGCGATGGCCCCGGTGCCTCCCGAGACGAGGTCGACGACCAGATCGCCGTCCGCCGCCACGCTGACACGGTCCAACACCGCGACCGCCTGCGCTTCCAGGTCGGCGCGCTCCAGCGACCGGCCGATCAGCGCCGCCGCGTATGCGACGCCGACGTGCCCGGTATAGAACCCGGCCTGCGCCGCCGGCGGAATCGTGTCGAGCTGGTCCAGAGCCTGAGCAATCCCGGCAAGCGCGGTGTCCCCCCATCGCCGGTCCCCGGTTCGCCGGCAGGCCTCGGAAAGAAAGAGGGCCACGCCCGAGCTGCCGCCGTACAGGTCGGGGCCGACGGTACCATAGGTGAAGTCCACCTGGTCCGAGTCGTCTTCAGCGTCCTGGGTCACGCCCATCCAGGCACACCGGTCGCCGTGACGGAATGCGGTGTCGCACAGGTGATCCGCGATGCGGGCACACACCGACAACGCGGCGGGCGCGTCGAAGGTCATCGCGGGTCCTCGAGCAACGGCGGGAAGTCGTCTCGCGAGCCGGGATTCAAATAGATCCGGTCCAGATCGTAGCCCTCGCGCGCCAGCCGGGACGACACGAACGCGATGCGCTCGGCCATGGAGTCGAGCACGCTCCACTCCGGATCGGCGAGAACGCCAGCCAGCAGCCGGCCGCGGTGCTCACCGAAGCTCGAGCCGTCGCCCGGATCTTCGGCCATCCCCACGCCGGGGGCCATTCGCTTGACCAGAAGCGAGGTTCTGGATCGCAGCCAGGGGGCGATCTCACCGCGGATCTTCCGCAGCACCGGCCAGGCCCGAGGACAATCGGCCCGGGCAAGGTAGAGGACGGCGGGATCGGTGCGGTGATAGCGGAGGGGCTCGCTGAGCACCTTGAGCTGGAATCCGATGCCGGCCTCGTTGAGGTCGTGGGTCATCAGACCCACCAGCCGAGCCGCGCCGGTAGGCGCCAGGTGCCAGTACATGCGCACCGTGTTGCCGGCCTCCCGGGTGTCGGCGGCGTTGCCGTGGGCGAGGTAGAAGCCCGAGGCCAGCTCGAAATACTCCTTGGGAATCCGGACCGCGCCGGGCCGGTCGATCGCGGTCTCGCCGTCCAGGGGCCGGTACTCCCCGGGCGGAACCCAGTACCGGACACCGTGGCGCTCGGCCACGATCCGGCCGTCGGCCTCGATGCTTCGGGCGGTCCAGCCGCCCTGCCACGTGCCCGAGCTCGAGTTCGCGGAGGAGAGCCGGTCCGCGAAGTCCCGGGCGCCGACCCAGTTGGTGAAGCCCGAGACGACCGACCCTTGAGGCGGGACCCGGGAATGGAGCGAGACGTAGATCGCCTCGGCGAGCGCGGTCTGGAGCGCGGACACGACCGCCGGCGCGGCGACGCCATCCGGCACCTGGTGCCGGCGTCCGAGGATCGTGAACGACGAGGACGAATGGATCCGCACCGAATGCAGCGCGGCGCGAAGATCATCGGCGGCGAGCGTCATGCCCGCACCGAACCACTCGCGCCGAGGCCGAGAACGACTTCGCGCGCGGCGCTGGGGCTCAAGAGCATGTTGATGCCGAGCTGGAGAATGGCCGCGGCGCTCCGCGGCATCCGGACCTCGGCCTGACTCCACTCGTAGGCCGACTTGAGGAGCCGGGCCGCGACGTGCGGCGTCAGTCGGTGGAGGAGTGCCTCGGCCTCTACATCGGTCAGGCGCGCTGCGCCGAGGTAGCCGCTCCAGAAGTCACGGTGCGCTGGAAGCAGCCTGGAAAGGAGAGTGCCCAGAAGTCCCGCCGCCGCCTCGGGGCTGGTGCCGTCGGTCAGCTCCAGTCCGAGCACGGCTTCGGCGATGAAGGCGTGGAGCACGGCGCCGACGTCCCACGCCGGGTCGCCAAGCTGAGCCATTTCCCAGTCCAGCAACAGCAGCCCAACCGGGATGCCGGCGTGGTCCACATGAACCAGGACGTTGCTCCACTTGAAGTCGCCGTGCACGAGCCGGGTCGGCCGCCACTCGTCACGGAGCTGGTCGAGCGCCGCTACCGCGCCGGGCTGCGATTGAATCGCCTGGATGACGCTCAGTTGTGCGGGAGCCAGCTCTCTCAGGCTGGCGGGCGCGGGGCGGGCGAGGTCGAACACCCAGGGGGCCACGTCGGGCAGCTCCACACCGATTCCAATGCCGCGCGGGACGGGCAGGGCGTGGCATGCCGCCAGGGCGGTTGCCACGAGGCGGCGCGCGGCCGCGAGGTAGTCGGGTGAAGCCTCGGCCTCCAGCACCTGCGGGTGGGCCGCCTCGACGAGGTCCAGCACCAGGATCGAGCGCTCGGAATCGTAGTGGCGCCGGTGCGGGAATACGGGGCGGAGCGCCGCCGCCCTGGCGTCAGTGGAAACCCAATCGTACAGGGCGGCCTCGACCGCGAGTGGGCCGTCGGCGCCGGTCTCTCCGCGAGGGGCCTGCTTGAGGAAGAAGTTCCGGGCCGGGCCGCCGAGCACCCGGAAGTTGCGGTTCCGACCCGGGACCTCCTCGACCTGGAGTCCGTGGCGAACCAGCGAGGGGAGGTCGAGGAAGCCGAGGCTGAGAAGGTAGGGGACGCTCGATTGGAGGGTCAACTCAATACGCAACCCGGAGGCAGCCGATCCATCGTGCCGGCTGCCCTCCGGGTCTCGTGCCAACGGTGCTCCCGAGCGTTCGATGGTTCGACGCGCTAGCAGGTCTTCTTGCCGGTACCGCACCCCGGCCCGCGGCGAGTCGGCTTGGGCTTCGGCTTCTTGGTCGCCTTCTTGGCGGCTTTCTTCGCCGCTTTCTTCGCCGTCTTCTTCTTGGCGGCCATCACCGCCACGCCACCGTCCTCATCGCTCCAGTGCTGCGTCATCACGTCGCCCGAAAAGAACTGTGCCTCGTGGGTCATGTAGATGCGCTCCCGGGTTGATCGGATGGGAAGATGAACTGCCGGCAAGTCCGGCGCCGCGTCGGATAGTATGCGGCGCCGTCCCAGCCGGCGCAATGCGGACGGGCTACCGCCATGTGAGGGGAGTGCCCTTCGGACAACTACTCGGCTTGCAGCGCGACCACCGGATCGACCCGCGCGGCCCGGCGAGCCGGGAGCCAGCACGCGACCATCGCCACCACGGCCAGACCGAGCGGCACCGCGACGAACGTGACCAGATCCGTCGGGGGGACGCCGAAGAGCTGGCTGGCGATGAGGCCGGCGGCGCCGTACGCCGCGCCGAGTCCGAGCACCGTCGCCACCGCCACCATGCGGAGCCCGCGCCAGAGCACCATCCGCTCAACCTCGCCCCGGCCCGCGCCCAGCGCCATGCGGATGCCGATCTCCCGGGTGCGCTGTGCCACCGTGTACGACATCACGCCGTACACGCCGACCACCGCGAGCAGCAGCGCCAGCACCGCGAACGAGCCGGAGAGCACCGCAGTGAAGCGCTGCGGCGCCAGGTCGCGGGCCACGAGCGACTCCATCGAGCGAATCTTCCACACCGGCTGGTCGGGGTCCACCGCCCAGATCGCGCCGGGGAGCGCGTCGCTCAGGGCGTCGGGATCGCCGTCGGTCCGGGCGACGATGCTCGAGAAGATGCCGGGGTTCTGGGCCTTGGCGAGATAGAGCTGCGGGGTCGGCGGCTCGGTCACGGTGAACTGGCGGACGTTGCCCACCACGCCCACGACGGTGGCGACGACTTCGGGCGGCCCGAGGACGCGGAGGCGCTCCCCGACCGGCGACCGGCCGGGCCAGGCCCGCCGGGCCAGCTCCTCGCCCACGAGTACCACCGGTGGCGACCCGGCCCGGTCCGCCGGGGTGAAGTCCCGACCGCGCAGCACCGGCATCCCCATCGTGCGGAAGAACCCGTCGGTCACGAAGTTCACCTGGGTGGTCGGCGGCACGCCGTCGGCCGGCGGCGCCTGGCCCTCGGGCAGGTAGGACGTGGTGCCCCAGTTGCCGCTGAGCGGGACCGAGCCCAGCAGCGCCGCCGACCGGATGCCGGGCACCGCGCGGATCCGCGCGAGCGCCTGCTCGGCGAATTGGGCGACGACGGTATCGTTGTCGTACTTCGCCGCCGGCAGCCGGAACTCGGCCGTGAGCAACCGGTCGGGCTCGAAGCCGAGCGGCACCTCCTGGATGCGGGCGACACTCCGGGTGAGCAGCCCGGCGCCGACCAGCAGCACGATGCACAGCGCGAGCTGCACGGCGACGAAGATCGTCCGCGCGTCCCCGCGACCAGAAGCGGCGCCATCGCCGGTGCGGGTCTGGAGCGCGTCCGCCAGGCTCGCCCGCGCCGCCCAGCGCGCAGGCAGCGCGCCGAACAGCAGGCCGGCGCCGACGGTGATGGCGACGGAGAACAGGAGCACCGGCGCGTCGAGCTCGACGGGGCCGAGCGCGGGAAGCCCGCCGGGCGCCGCGGCCACCAGCGCCACGATGGCCCAGCGGGCAAGGAGGATCCCGCACACGCCGCCGATGGCCGCGAGCACCAGGTTCTCGGTGAGCAGTTGCCGCACCAGCCGCCCGCGGCCGGCACCGAGCGCGGCCCGGAGGGAGAGCTCCCGGCGACGCGAGGTCGAGCGCGCGAGCTGCAGGTTGGCGATGTTGGCGCAAGCGATGAGCAGGATCAGCGCGACGAAGCCCAGCAGGATGAGCAGCGTGGGGCGGGCGTTGCCCACGAGAAAGCCGCGAAACGGGATCACCGACGCGCCCACGCCGGCGTTGGTGGCCGGGAACTGGGCGGCCAGCGCCTTCGCGATGGCGGACAGGTCCCCGTTCGCCTGCACCGCCGTGACACCCGGCTTGAGCAGGCCCACGGCCCAGAAGGCTGGATTGTCGCGCGAGAGCCAGTTGGTGTTGGGAGCGGACGTGACCGGAAGCCAGACCTCCGGCCCGAATGGATCCGTGTAGTCCGCCGCGGTTACGCCGATCACGACGTGCGGGCGGCCGTTCAGCACGATCGTGCGGCCGACGGCCTGCGGATCGCCGCCGAAACGGGACTGCCAGGCCGCGTTGGAGAGCACGGCCACCCGCGCAGCGCTGCCCTCGGCGGTTTCGTCGTCCGAGAACAGCCGGCCGGCGGCCGCGTGGGCGCCGAGCAGGTGAAGCGTGTTGGCGGTGACGAAGCTGCCGATCATCCGGTCGGGCCGGTCGGCGCCCGTGTAGTTGACACTCTGGGTGCGAACGATGCCGATGTCCGTGAAGGTTCGGTTCTGGGCGCGCCATTCCTGGAGATCGGGGAAGCTGACCAGGTTCCGGTCCTGGTCGCCGACCGACGCCCAGAGCACGACGAGGCGGCCGGCGTCGGGATATGGCAGCGGCCGGAGCAGCACGGCGCTCACCGCGCTGTAGATGGCGGTGTTGGCGGCGATGGCGAGCACGAGCGTGAGGAGGGCGACGGCGGTGAAGGCCGGAGCGCGGCGCAGCTGGCGCAACGCGAGAGTGACGTCCTGCCGCAGCTCGGCCAGGTATTCGGTGCGCCGCACATCCCGCTCGTGCTCGAGTCCGAGCCTTCGGCAGGCGGCGTCGACCGCGGCGCGATCGCCGAAGCGGAGCAGCGCCTCCGCCCGCGCCGCCTCCGGGCTCAACCCCTGCTCGATCAGCTCGCGGGTGAGCATCTCGAGATGGAAGTCGAGCTCGGCGTCGACCTCGTCGGCGACGGGCGCCCGCCAGAACCAGGATCTGAGCTGTCGCCCGAACCGACCGACGGCGGGCATCGGTCACCCCGGCAGCAGGATCGGGGAGACCGCCGCGATGAACTGGCTGAAGCGCTCGGTCTCGGCCGCCAACTGCTTCCGCCCCCGCGGGGTGAGGCGGTAGAACCGCGCCTTTCGTCCCAGCTCGGAGGTGCCCCACTCGGCCTCGACCCAGCCCTGCCGCTCCATCCGGTAGAGGGCGGGGTAGAGGGAGCCCTCCTCGACTTGGATGGCCTCGCCGCTCGAGTCGCGGAGCCAGCGGGTGATGGCGTAGCCATGGCGGGGGCCGCCGCTCAGGGTCTTGAGGATGAGGGCGTCGAGGGTGCCGTGGAGGCGGTCTTTCGGGGCGGCGGGCATGGGACGGTCCACCTAGCTGTCTATGTCTCTCTCCTATATGAGGCGTTGATACCCAGATGTCAAGGTATCGCGCCGGCCCCCCAGCGCCGCGCTGACCGCGGCGAAGGCGTTGGGGCGGTTGTAGTATCCCGATGCTGAAACGGCACGGCGGGCTCCGTGTCCTGGTGAGCTCGCCGCGCCGTCCCCTGCTGATTTGGTGTGGGTCTACGAAGCCGGCTGCATCTGCGAGAACATGGCCTCTGCGGCCTTCCGCAGCTCCTCCTGCGTCATGTCCTGCGTATGCTGGGCCAGCCACCATTTATGGCCGAACGGATCCTCGAGGCATCCGGCACGATCGCCCCAGAACTGGTCGTCGAGCGGCACGATCGGCTTGCCGCCGGCATCGACCGCCCGCTTCCAGGCCGCATCCACTTTCTCGCTGTACACGAAGAAGCTGACCGGCGTGCCGCCATAGGATTTCGGGCCTTTGGCGCCCTGCTCGGGCATCTCGTCGCCGAGCATGAGGGGAGAGTCGCCGATTCGGAGCTCCGCGTACATGATCTTGCCATCCGGCCCCGCGAACCGCATCACCTCTTCGGCCCCCAGTGCCTTCTTGTAGAAGTCGATCGCCTTCGCCGCACCATTGACGACGATGCTGGGCGTGACGCGTGTGGAACCCTTTGGGAATCGCCTGCGCTGCCTTCACCATGATGGCCTCCTGCTCCCGTGATTGGGTGGGAGCGAGAATATTGGAATTCTGGCCTCGGCGGGCAACGGGCTAGCGTCTCGAAGGTGAACATGACGAATGTCACAACTCCGACGGTGAGCGGTTCCTCACGGTCACCCAATTGCGATCCTGGGGGCGGGCGGCGGAGCTTGAAGCTTCCCTCACGAACTCCGGAGATCAACCGAATGACCGCAGACCTCGGTCTGACAGCGGGCGTGCGGCCCCTGCTGGCGGTCCTGACGCTGGAGGCACGCAGTCGCGACCATCGATTCTTCACCGGCATGGCGATCGCCGCCGCCCTCACCGTCTTCATCGGCTTCGCGCCGACCTACTACCTCAGCGACGCCTTCGGCGGCCGTCCGCTCACGACCCTCGTCCATGTCCACGGCGCGATCGCCACGGCGTGGATTCTCCTCTTCCTGACCCAGACCTCGCTCGTCGCCGCCAAGCGGACCGATCTGCACCGGCGGCTGGGCGTGGCCGGCGCGCTCCTGGCCGTGCTCCTGCTCGTGGTCGGCTACCTGACGGC
The DNA here is from genome assembly GCA_963815515.1 of uncultured Gemmatimonadales bacterium. Taxonomy (GTDB): domain Bacteria; phylum Gemmatimonadota; class Gemmatimonadetes; order Gemmatimonadales; family GWC2-71-9; genus CAVVWJ01. Next base: position 42,550 of record CAWFGP010000003.1, on the reverse strand, counting down.
CGTCGAGGGCGCCCGGCGGGGCGTGACGCCTCCGGGAGGGCCGCCCCCGATGGCGTTTCTCGCAGTCCCGATCGGTACGCTGGTGGTGTTCGCGATCCTGGTGGGCACCGGCCTCACGCAGCGGCGCCGGAGCGAGACCCACAAGCGCCTGATGCTGCTGGCCACCGTCTCCATTCTGACGCCGGCCATCGCGCGCATGCGATACATCTGGGGACCAGGCGCCCTCATCCCCATCCTCGGCACGTGCCTGTTCGTGGTGGCCTGCCTGGTCTACGATCGCGTGGCCCACGGCCGGGTGCACCCTGCCTTCCTGTGGGGCGGCATCTTTGCGATGGTCACTCTGCCGGCCCGCTTCGCGCTTGGACAGACGGATGCGTGGCTTGCCGTGGCTCGATGGATGACCCAGTAATTTCGAGGAGGCCGGCCGGCGGTCATCGCGTCAATCGGTACCATCGCCGGCCCTCGTGCAGGACCCAGATGCCGGTCGCGAGCAGGAGGGGCAGCAGAAAGTAGACGAGGCGATATCCCACCAGCCCGACCAGGATCGCCGGCGTGGACAGCGCCGGCGTGAGCCCCACCAGCATGACCGCCTCGAACACGCCGAGCCCGGCCGGAATCTGCGCCACCAGCCCCACGATCTGCCCCAGCAGGAACACCGCGAAGAACACATGGAACGGCACCCGGTGCGGCAGCAGGACGTAGAGCGCCGCGCCGGAGAACACCCAATCCGCGCCCGATACGGCGATCTGCGCCAGCGCCCGGCGGAGCGTTGGCCGCGGCAGCTCCCAGCGCCAGAGCCGGAGGTCGCCCCCGGGCCGGCTGCTCCAGGCCAGGTAGCCAGCCACCACCGCAAGGCAGACGACGCCGACCGGGCGCGCCGAGTGGAGCGGCAGGCGGAGGAAGCCGGGCACCAGCACCGGCTGGAGCGCGAAGGCCAGGCCCGCCGAGGCCAGCAGGCCGGCCACGTAGGTGACGGTGTTGAGCGTGATCACCCGCGCCGCCTCGGCCCGGTCGAGGCCCCACTGCGAGTAGAGCCGGTAGCGCACGGCGGCGCCGGTCACCACCGAGAGGGGCAGGGTATTGGCGAATGCGTACCCGAGGAAGGCAGCGTAGGCGACGCGGCGAAATGCCAGCCGGCGGCCCAGCGCGGACAGCGAGACCGCGTCGTAGCCCGCCAGGGCGAGGAAGCTCAGCAGGGTGGCGGCGAGGGCGAGGAACAGCCGGAGGGGAGAGAAGCCTCGGAGCTCGTCGAGGATCTCGGACAGCGAATGCTGGCGGAGCTCCGAGCGCAGCACGAACACGGCGCCGGCGAACAGGAGCACGCTTACCGCCGCGCCGAGGAGACGCCGGCGGGTTGATCCCGATGAACCGGAGCGCCCGGGCATGGCTCAGGAGCCTGCGGCCAACTCCGTCTCGAGCCGGCGGACGATGTCGGTCCAGCCTGCGCGATGCGCGTCCACCCGCTCCGCCGGCAGCCGCCGGTGCGTCAGCACCAGCTCCGTGCCGCCGCCCCGCTCGTGCAGCTCCACTGTGACGACGGTGGGCCGAAGGTCGGTCGCCGCCGAGATCCAGGTGAACGACAGAAGCGACGGCGGCTCGATGGCCAGGTATTCGCCCTGGTGCTCGTAGCCAGAGCCGCCCTCCGCCTGCTCCATGACGATGCGGAACCGGCCGCCCACCCGGGGGTCCAGCTCGACGAGGGTGCGGGTGGTCTCGCCCGGGCGCATCCAGGTGGCCAGGCTGGCCGGATCGAGCCAGGCGGCGAACACCCGCTCGCGCTCGACCGGCAGCACTCGCCGCACGACCAGCACCTCGCCTGAGCCCTCCCCGGGATGCTCGCCGGCGGTCATGGGCGCGACCGCCGCGTGTCCTTGACCAGCATCTCTTCGAGCGCGTCCAGCCGGGCATCCCAGAAGGTCCGGTAGTGCTCGAGCCAGCGCGACGCTTCCCGCAACGGCCTCGGCTCGAGCCGGAGCACGTGCTCGCGCCCCTGCACCCGGCGCCGCACCAGCCCCGCCCGTTCCAGCACCTTCACATGCTTGGAGACCGCGTTGAACGACATCGGGAAGCGGCCGGCCAGGCCGCCGACGTTCTCGTCGCCGGCGGCGAGACGGGCGAGGATGGCCCGGCGGGTGGGATCGGCGATGGCCCCATAGACCCGGTCCAGCACCGGAGCGGTGGCGTGGCGCATGGCTTGTCTTCAACCGAATGGTAGAGTATTGTACCTTCAACCGTCAGGTTGAACCTTAGTGCGGCGACGGTCTCCTCGCAAGCCACGAAGCTCTCGCGGTCGCGCGGGTGTAACGTTGGTTGAGGCGGCCGGGCGAGCGGTTGGTCAACGATGACGGACACCCGAATGCAGGAGATACGAGCGATGGCGAAGCACAAGACCGGGACACGGAAGGAGTGGCTCGCGGCGCGGCTCGAGCTGCTCGAGGCAGAGAAGGAGCTCACGCGGCGCGGCGACGAGCTCGCGCGGCGGCGGCGGGAGCTGCCGTGGGTGCGCATCGACAAGGCGTACCGATTCGAGACCGATGAAGGGAGCGCCTCGCTGGCAGACCTCTTCCGAGGACGCTCACAGCTCCTCATCTACCACTACATGTTCGGGCCCGACTACACGGCAGGGTGTGCGACCTGCTCGACGATCGCGGACGGGTTCGACGGCTTCGTCGTCCACCTGGCCAACCACGACGTCACGCTTTCGGCCGTGTCGCGGGCGCCGCTGGCGAAGCTGCAGGCGTACAAGCGGCGGATGGGATGGACGTTTCCCTGGGCGTCCTCGCTCGGCGGCGACTTCAATTCCGATTTCAGCGCGTCCTTCACCGAGGAGCAACAGGTCGAGGGCGGCATCGAATACAACTACCGGCGCGAGCCGGCGTGGACGGCAAGCGGAATCGGCGACACACTGACGAAACGCGGTGAGAATCCTGTCGCCGACAACGCGGCCATGACCGGAACCGACGTGGCCACCTACACGCGCGAGCGACCGGGCATGAGCGCGTTCGTGCGCGAGGACGGCGTCGTCTACCACACCTATTCCGCCTACTCGCGCGGACTGGACGGGCTCTGGGGCATGTACCAGTGGCTCGACCGCGCACCCAAGGGGCGCAACGAGACGGGCATGTGGTGGCGCCGCCACGACGAGTACACCAAGGGCTGAGGGAAGCCGTGCGCGGAGGCCAGGGCGATCCGGAGGTGACGGCGGGGTCGCGCCCCCCGGTCAGCGGCCGGCCCGTAACCGCACGTCGTCCAGCCAATTCTCCGCCTGCACGAGCGTCGCCCCGACGGCCGATCGAGCAGCCTGGCGCGGCCGGAGGAAGACGAAACCCCGGCCGCCGGGCAGCACATCGTACGACTGATGGAAGCCGTCGAGGAAGAAGAGGCTGGCGTCGAACAACCTCCGGAGCTCGGTGACCTCGAAGGTGGGCGCCCCGCGAACCTCCGCGGCGACCATTCGGGAGGCCCCGTCGAGGTAGAACAACTCGCGGCCGTCGGACGACCAGCGCGGGTGCGCTCCGCCCCCGTTCGAGACCTGCCATCGCGCGCCCGTCGTCCCGGGAAACGGCCGGACGTAGATCTCGTTCTCGCCGGACTCGATGGAGGTGTACGCCAGCCAGCGGCCGTCGGGCGAGATCGCGGGGTGCAGCTCGGTGAAGGGGCTCGTTACCAGCGGCACCGGGGTCGAGTCGCCGCTGGTGCGCACGCCCAGGATGTCGCCGGCGCCGGGCCCGCCGTTGTCGGTACGGAGCGCCAGCCACCGTCCATCGGGAGACCAGGCGACCTCCTGAACCTGCACGCCGATGCGGGCGAGCGGGCGATCAGGCGTGCTGCCGTCGATCGGCCGCACGAAGACGCTGGTAGTGTTCAGCGAATCCCGGAGGAACGCCACCTCGCGTCCGTCCGGCGACCACGTCGGCCGGCGGTCCTGCCCGCCGAAGGTGAGGCGGGTGAAGGTCCCGCGATCGAGCTGCTTGATCCAGATGCCCAGGCCCCCGGTCGCCAGACCGGCGCCCATCGCCAGCCGGCGACCGTCGGGTGACAGGGCGAACGAATTGAAGCCACCGTGCCACGCCGTATCGATGGGCGTGATGGCGCCTTCCCGCGTCACCCGGACCGCCTCCAGATCATTGGTGGCGGAGGTGCCCTGCACGTAGACGAGGGTGCCCGACGGCGACCAGGCCAGAAACGCCGCGCCGTTCTCCGTGAACACACCGTCGAGCACGGGAACGGCCGGGCCCGTGATCCGGAGAGCCTCGAGGTCGAACGGCGCCGCGAGCGCCGAGCCGTCGCGGCGCACGTAGAGCAGATGACCGGTCGGCAGGTACATGGCCGTCACCATGCCGTCGAGCAGGAGCCGCTGGCGCCCGGTGCGCAGGTCCAGCAGGTGCACGCTCATGGCCACGCAGCCGGAGTTGCAGATGGTGAACAGCACGCCCCGGGCGCCGGGCAGCGGCGTAGGTGAGCCGATCCCCCAGCCCGCCAGCACCGGGTCACGCAAGGCGATCGTGCTCTGGCCGCCCGCCGCGCTCACGCGCGACAACTCGCTCAGCGCCGGTCCGACGTACACGATGCTGCCATCGTCGAGCCACGCCGCGCCGCCGAGCGTGGCGTCCGTCGAATCGGCGAGCGTGATCGCCCCGCCTTCGCCGGGCTGGATCTTCTTGAGGTGCCCGTCCGCGACGAACAGCACCCACTGGCCGTCGGGTGAGAAGACGGGGTGGCCCGAGCGCTCCGTGCCGGCGATCCGAACCGCGTTGAGCGTCCCGCGTCGCTTGAGCCACAGCGTGCCGTTCTGGACGTTGTCCCGCACGATCAGGCTGGCGCCGTCGGGAGACACCGCCAGTGAGGGGGCCGCGAGGTTGACCACGAGGCTGTCGCCGAAGGCGACGTACTGCCAGGTCGTGCCCTGGCGGGCGGGGCGCCCACCCCAAGCCCACATCGCGGCGGCCAGCGCGAGAAGGGCGAGGGCCCACGGTGCCATGGTGAGCGCCCGGGAGCGCGGGGTAGCGGTCCGTCCCGCCGCGCTCCCCGGGTGTGCGGCGGTCGTCACCACCGTGGCTGCCCCGGGCCGGCTCAGGGCCTCGCCGAACAGCGCCGCGGTCGCGAACCGGTCCGCCGGCAGCTTCGACAATGCGGTGACGACCGCCGCCTCGACGTGCGGGGGGATGGTCTTCCGCTGGATCGTGAGCGAGCGCGGCTCCTCGGTCATCACTCGCGCGATGATGGCCTGGGCCGTCGGGCCGGTGAACGGCGGCTCGCCCGTCAGCATCTCGTAGGTGACGCAGCCGAGAGCGTAGACGTCGCTCTTGGCGGTGATCTCGCGCTCGCCCATGGCCTGCTCGGGGCTCATGTAGTGCGGCGTGCCGAGGCTCATCCCGGTCTCGGTCATGCGCGTCCCGCCGTCCGAGCGCGCCGCGGCCAGCGCGATGCCGAAATCGGCGACCAGCGCGCGCCCGTCGTGGAGCAGGATGTTCTCGGGCTTGATGTCGCGGTGGATCACGCCGTGGCGGTGGGCGTAGTCGAGCGCGTCGGCCACCTCGCGCGCGATCCGGATGGCCTCGTCCACCGGCAGCTGCTTCTCGCGCGCCAGCCGGACGCGGAGGCTCTCGCCCTCGACGAACGGCATGACGTAGAACACGAGGCCGTCGGCCTCGCCCGAGTCGAACAGCGACAGGATGTGGGGATGCTGGAGATTGGCGGTGGTCTTGATCTCCGCCAGGAAGCGCTGGGCGCCGAGGATCGCGGACAGCTCCGGGCGCAGCACCTTGAGCGCCACCTTGCGGTCGTGGCGCACGTCGTGGGCGAGATAGACGGTGGCCATGCCGCCCTGGCCCACCTCGCGCTCGAGGCGGTAGCGGCCGGCGAGGGCGGCGCTCAGCTGCGCGAGCGACTCGGCCACGGGTCCACGCTCCGTTGTGAAGGGTGCCGGCGGGTGTGAAGGAGGCTGGCTGAATATGACGGGCGGGGACGGCGGCAGCTAGGGCGCTGGCGGCCCCCGTCCCCGCGCAACAGATTCCCCCGACTCTTCACACGATCGACGCAGTCTCCGCCGCGAGGCCGTCGCCATGTCCGCATCCCCGTCCGCTGCCACACGGGTTCCCGCCTCACCAGCGCCGTTGGACGCCAATGAGCGGCTCCACGCCCTCGACATCCTCCGCGGGCTGGCGCTGTTCGGGATGATCCTGGTGCACTTCCATCAGAAGATGCGGGTCGAGGTGACCGGGCTGGAGGATCTGATCGGCTGGGGCGTGTGGGTGCTCGTCGAGCAGAAGGCCTGGGGCACCTTCGCCTTCCTCTTCGGCGCGGGATTCGCCGTGCTCCTGCGACGCCTGGAGGCTCGCCACGCACCGGTCCTCCCGATCTACCTCCGGCGGCTCGCGACCCTGGCGTGCTTCGGCGTGGTGGCCGAGGTGGGCTTTGGGTTCAGCATCCTGTTCGCCTACGCGTGCTGGGGCGTGGCCCTGCTCATCCTCCGGCGCTGGTCCAGCCGGGCACTGCTGGTCGCGGCCGCGCTGTCCGCGTGCGCCCGTCCGCTGGCAGCCGAGCTCAGCGCGCTGTACGGATGGTGGGCGTCGACGCCGCCGATGCCCCCGACGAGCAATGCGCTCGCGCACGCAGTGGAGGCCGCAGCCCGGCAGAGCCACTACGTCACGCTGCTCGCGGCGCGCTGGGCGTTCTTCACGGGCTCATTTCCCCACACGTGGCGGGACCTCCTGCCGGACGTGAACCTCGCGCTGTTCATCCTCGGCCTGCTGGCGGTGCGGCATGGCGTGCTCGACGAGCCCCGGCGCCACGTCCGGCTGATCGCCGGATGGATGACTTTCGGTGCGGCCGCATGGGCCGCCTCATGGCTGGTGCTTCGTCACCTGCCCACGACGCACGTGCCCGGCGCCGACTGGCCGCTCGAGTACGGCCTGGGGCTGGTCCAGGACCAGTGGCTGTGCTTTACCTACATCGGGGCCGTGGTGTTGCTGCTCGCCTATCGCCCGGCATGGACGGCGCGGCTGGCGGCATTCGGGCGGGCCGGCCGGATGGCGCTCACGAACTACATGGTCCAGGCGGTCGTGCTCGATGCGCTCGCCTCCGGTTACGGGCTCGGCCTCAAGCTGCGGCCGCGCGTCTATGCCGTGGCGGCCGTGGGGCTCTTTGCCGCCGAGGCCGCGGTGAGCCGCGCGTGGCTCGCGCGCTTCCGGTTCGGGCCGCTCGAGTGGCTCTGGCGCGTGCTTACCTATGCGCGGCTCCAGCCGCTCCGACGAGGCGTGGCTCCCGTCGCCCGGCGAGCGTAGGGCATACTTCCATCATCGGAATGGTTGGGAGGCTCAGGATGTCGAATCAGAGAGTGGTCTTGATCACCGGCGCATCATCCGGCGTCGGGCAGGCAACGGCTCGGTTGCTCGCGCAGCAGGGCCACACCGTGTTTGGCACGAGCCGCACACCCGCAGGCGCCGAGCCGCAGCCGAACCTCACGATGCTGGCGCTGGATGTGCGCTCCGATGCCTCGGTGGCCGCGTGCGTGAGCGCCGTGACCGACAAGGCAGGGCGGGTCGACGTACTGGTCAACAATGCCGGCTATGAGCTGGGCGGTGCGCTCGAGGAACATTCCATCGAGGAGGCCAAGGCTCAGTTCGAGACCAATTTCTTCGGCCTCGTCAGAATGACGAAGGCCGTGCTGCCGTTCATGCGCCGGCAGAAGCACGGGCAGATCATCAATATCACCTCCTTGGCCGGCCTCACGCCGATTCCGTTCATGGGCATGTACTCCGCCAGCAAGTACGCCGTGGAGGGCTATACCGAAGGACTGCGCCTGGAGCTCAAGCCGCTCCACATCCACGTCTCGCAGATCGAGGTCGGCTTCCTCAAGTCGCCGATGATGGACAAGCGCCAGGTCGTGGCCGAGCGGATCGGGGACTATGAGCCGTGGCGGCAACGCGCATTCACGGCCATACGTGCTGCCGAGGAGAAGGGGCTCCGGCCGGAACGGGTCGCGCAGACGGTGTCGAAGATCATGGCGAGCCCGGCTCCACGGTTACGCTACCTCGTCGGGGGACAGGCACACGTGATCTCGCGCCTGAAGCGGTTCTTCCCCGAGCGCGCGTTCGAGATGGGGGCGAGGAGTACCTTCAAGCTGGACCGGGACGTGTGAGTGCCACCACGGGTTCGTGATCGGCTGGGAGGAGCCCACGCTGCGCCGGCGCTTCGGGCCGGCATACGAGCGCTACTGCGCAACGACGGGTCGCGGGGTGCCTCGGCGGCCCGGCTGATGCGCGGGCGGAGCTACTGAGCCACGGAGGCCCGGACCACATGGATACCGACGTCCTGGTCGTCGGAGCGGGCCCGACCGGCCTCATGCTCGCGAACCAACTCGCCCGGAGAGGCGTGCGCGCGATGATCGTGGACCGGCATGCCGGTCCCGCGCTCGAGACGAGGGCGCTGGGGGTGCAGGCCCGCACGCTCGAGATCTACTCGCACCTGGGCATCGCCGAGCAGGCGCTGGCGCTCGGGAAGCGCGCGACCGGCGCCAACATGTGGGCGCAGGGACGGCGGGCCGCGCGCCTGCCTCTGGGCAACATCGGGCGCGGGGTGAGTCCCTATCCCTACCTCCTGATCCTGGGCCAGGACGACAACGAGCGGCTGCTGGGCGAGGCACTCCGTGACCACGGCATGGCGGTCGCATGGAATACGGAGCTCGTCGGGCTTGCGCAGGCACCGGATCGCGTCATCGCGCGGCTCGAGCAGCCGGACGGAACGCTGCGGGAGGTCTCGGCCGCGTGGGTCGCGGGATGCGACGGCGCCCGAAGCGCCGTGCGCGAGCTGAGCGGAATCGAATTCAAGGGCGCGCCGTACGAGCACGTGTTCTTCGTCGCCGACACCCAGATGAGGGGCCCGATGGTGCCGGACGAGCTCAACATCTATCTCTGGCGCGAAGGGTTCCACCTGTTCTTCCCGATGCGCGGGACCGACCACTGGCGGGTCGTCGGTATCGTGCCGCCGGCCCTGCGGGGGCGCGAAGATCTGACGCTCGACGCATTGATGCCGTCGATTCGCCGGGAGGCGGGCTCCGCGCTGTCCCTTCAGGCCTGCAGCTGGTTCTCGACCTATCGCATCCACCATCGCCGCGCGGAGCGGTTCCGTGACCGCCGTTGCTTCCTGCTGGGCGACGCGGCGCACATCCACAGCCCGGTCGGCGCGCAGGGGATGAACACCGGCCTGCAGGATGCCTACAACCTGGGGTGGAAGCTGGCCCTGGTCATCTCGGGAGGTGGGCGCGCAGCCCTGCTCGATTCCTATGAGATCGAGCGTGTCCCGGTCGCCCGACGGCTGCTGGCGACGACCGACCGGGCGTTTTCGCTCGTCGTGTCCGACAGCGGCATGGCCGGGCTGTTCCGGACGCGATTCGTTCCGAGGCTCCTGGCGCTGGCGCTCCGGCTCGAGCGCGTGCAGCGCCTGGCCTTCCGCACGATCTCCCAGACCGGCATCGCCTATCCGGACAGTCCGCTCTCGGAAACGCTGCCGGGCCTGCCCGACGGTGCGCCGCGGGCGGGCGATCGGTTTCCGTGGCTGCGGCTCGCGCTCTCTCCCAATGGTCCCATCGAGGACCTCTTCGGCAGGATCGACGACACGCGATTCACGCTGATCGTGATCGGACAGCCGGCGCCATGCGGCGGGGTCCCGGGGCTCGGCGACCGGGTGCGCACCCTCGTGGTTTCCGCGGATCCCGCCAACGACCGCGAGCTCGAGCGGGCGCGGATCCCACGGACGGCGTTCTACCTGCTGCGTCCGGATGGTCATGTCGGGCTGGCCGGGACTCGCCTGGAGGGTGCTGCGGTGGGGCGGTACGTCTCCGAAAGGATCTGAAGCGAGGGAAGAACGCGAGGCTGCCGCGGCGCTCGTTGTCGCGCAGTGCGTACAGCAGAGATCGGCGCGCGGTCTGGATGGGGTTTCACCACAGAGGCACGGAGGGCAGGGAGGCGCACGGAGAACGGCAAGCGCCGTCTGGTATGCTGTTCACCCCCAGCCGCCTCCGTGCGCCTCCGTGCGCCTCCGTGCCCTCTGTGCCTCTGTGGTGAAGACGAAACTCGATCCGAGGCCGATGCCGGCTGACCAAAGCGAACTGCGCGATGGGGGGTGCGAGCTGGGCGGCTTCCTGCTCGAGACCACCGACCTCACCTGCCGGGGCTTCGTCTGGCAGGACGGCGTGACCCGCGAGCTGCCTCCGCTCGGTGGCCATCACAGCTTCGCCACCGGCGTCAACGCCCGGGGCGACGTGGTCGGATGGGCGGAGACCGCGGTGCACGACCCGACCTGCGTCGACAACCAGGTGCTCCAGTTCCGCGCGGTCGTGTGGGACCCGAAAGACGGGAGCAGGGGGAAGATCAAGGCGCGCGAGCTGCGTCCGTTCGCGCACGATTCCGCCTCGGCCGCCACGGCGATCAACGACGCGGGACCGGCGGTCGGCATCTCGGGCGATTGCGACCAGGCGGTCGGCCGCTTCAGCGCGAAGCATGCCGTGCTCTGGGAGCCAAACGGCAAGATGCGTGAGATTCCGAATCTGGGGGGCACGACCTGGCACACGCCGATGGACATCAACGGCCAGGGCGACGTTGTCGGTTCTCCAACCCTGCCGGCGCCGGCGACCCCGAGGGCGAGTTCATCTCGCGCGCGTTCCGCTGGGTGTACGGCGCGGCCAAGGCCGACGACCTCGGGGCGCTTCCCGGAGATCTCTTCAGCGAGGCTTTCGCGATCAACGGGCAGGGCAAAGTAGTGGGCGTGTCGTTCGGCGGTGCCAGCGGCTCGCGCGCCTTCCTCTGGCAGAACGGCGAGCTGGCGAACCTCAACGATCTGGTCGACATCGCGCCGGATGTGCTGGTGTCCGCCCAGGACATCAACGACGCCGGGCAGATCACGGGGCGGGTGAGGGACGGGGTAACGGGAGAAATTCTGGCGTTCGTGGCGACGCCGATCGCGGACTGACGGCTGTTCCGATCGCCGCCGCCCGGGAGTCACCCTGAGCGCAGCGAAGGGGGCGTGCTTCGAGGCATGCCCCCTTCGCTGCGCTCAGGGTGACTCACTCGCCATCCGCACGATTTCGCTTGCCGCGCGCATGGCCCTCCGAGTACGTTGACTCCGGAACGTAACCCCCGACACCGGATCCGGACCGCCATGCACGTGCGCCCCCCGTTGCTGCTGATCCTGCTGGTCACCGCCGCCTGCCGCGCCACACCTCCCGCCGCTCCCGATCCCGGCCGCCTCGATGCCGTGGCCCGGCGTTACGTGATCCTGGGTCTCGCTCTCGGCGCGCACGATCCCGCTTACATCGACGCCTACTACGGCCCTGATTCGCTGCGTACGGCGGCCGCGGCGGAGTCCCTGACCGTGGCGAAGATCCGGACGGCGGCCGAGTCGCTGATCGCCGTCCTGGGCGACAGTGTCCCGGCCTACGCCGACACGCTGGTCCGCCTGCGCCACCGCTACCTCCGCGTGCAGCTCGGGTCGATGGCGGCGCGGGCGCGGATGCTGGGCGGCGAGCGGCTGAGCTTCGACCAGGAGGCGGAAGCGCTGTACGACGCCACGCCGCCGCACTACAGCGATGCGCACTTCGATTCGCTGCTGGCACGGCTCGACAGCCTGCTGCCTGGTCACGCCCCGCTGGCCCGGCGCTACCAGCGCCTTCGCGACCGCGTGACGATCCCGGCGGGGAAGGTCGACACCGTGTTCAAGACCGCGATCGCCGCGTGCCGGGCGCGGACGCTGGCCCACGTCCCGCTCCCGCCCGGCGAGCGCTTCGACCTCGAGTACGTGAAGGGCACGTCCTGGAACGCCTACAACTGGTACAAGGGCAACTACCACAGCCTGATCCAGGTGAACCTGGACTTCCCCATCGTCATCGATCGCGCGATCGACCTGGCCTGCCACGAAGGCTATCCCGGACACCACGTCTACAACGCCCTGCTCGAGCAGGCGCTGGTGCGGCAGCGCGGCTGGGTCGAGAACTCGATGTATCCGCTGTTCAGCCCCCAATCGCTCATCGCCGAAGGGAGTGCCAACTTCGGGATCGACATGGCGTTTCCGGCGGCCGAGCGGGTGGCGTTCGAGCGGGACTCGCTGTTCCCGCTGGCGGGGCTGGACCGCTCGCTCGCGGAGACCAACGCGGCCGTCGGACAGGTGGTGGAGCGGCTCAACTACGCGCGCAACGAGGTCGCTCGCCGCTATCTCGACGGCGAGCTGGATGCGGCGGCGGCCACGAAGGCCATGCAGCGCTACTGGCTGGTCTCGCCCGAGCTGGCCGCCAAGCAGCTGCGCTTCGTCGACACCTACCGCAGCTACGTCATCAACTACAACCTGGGGCGGGACATGGTGGCGGCCTGGGTGGGGCGGACGGGCGGCGATGCGGAGGCCGCGCGGTGGCGTGCGTTCCAGGCGCTGCTCTCGGCGCCGCACCTGCCGAGGGATCTCCGTTAGGCGGCACTCGCGGTGCGCGACTTCAGATTGTGGTGGGCGCTGTTCGTATTCTTCGCCGTGCTGAGCGTGCTGGCGATCCAGCAGGGATACCGGCGGTGGCGGCGCGCGTGGGACGTGCTGGCGGCGGCTTCGGGGCCGGGACGGGACGAGCGCCAGCGGCGGCTCCGGCGCGAGGGCCTGCGGCTGGCCTGCATGGCCGGCAGCGTCATCACGATGACGGCGCTGGTGTTCGCGGCGCTGCTGCGGGCGCCGGCGGCGGTGCTGCTCGGCCTCCGGCTGCTGGCCGTGACGGGCGTGGCCGGGGTCGTGTGGCTCAGCATACGGCGATAGATTCGAAGCACCACCCGACACATCACGCACGACCCGCCGGCTGTCACCCCCTGAGGAGGATGCCATGCTGCGCAGTCTCGCGTTCGCATTTGCCTGGGCTTTGGCTGGTTACCTGATCGGCGCGTTCGGCGGCGGCTGGCTGGTGACGAAGCTGTCGTCCAACATGCACGATCGCAGCACCGAGGCGGCGATGACGGGCGCGTTCGTGTACGGGCCGGCGCTGGCGCTGATCGCGTTCATCGTGGGGTTCGTGCGGAGCCGGTAGCTCGAGCCGTCAGCGCCCGGCCGCCTCGCTTTTCCAGAAGTCGATCCCGCCCGCCTGCTGTCCCACGTCCACGCTCGCCACCCGCGCGAGGGCCCGCAGGTCGATGACGTCCACCGCGCCCGGCTCGGCCCCCACGCCTTCCTGCGTGACGAACGCGTACCGGCTGTCGGGCGAGATCACCAGCCCGCTCGGCACCCGCCGCGTGGTGGGCACGCGCGCCAGCTCCTTCCCCGTGGCGGCGTCGATCACCGAGACCGACTTCCCCTTCTTGTTGGTCCCCACGACCAGCCGTCCATCCGGGCTCGCCGCCAGGTTGTAGATCCCTTCGCCGGCCGGAATCCGGCGGCGCAGCGCCCACGAGGCGACGTCGATCTCCGCGATGTCGTTCGCCTTGTTGCACGCCACCCAGAGCGTGCGGCCGTCGGTGGACGGCTGGGCCCAGGTGGGCGAGCAGCCGACGTCGCCCGGCTTCGGCGGACCCATATCGTGACCGCTGGTGCCGCTCATGGCGTGCTCCGCGCCGGGCTTGAGGTAGAACCGACGGGCGACGGCCATGCTGTCCGCGTCGATCTCGACCAGCTCGTCGTTCATCATGCACGCCGAGTACTGGCGGCGGCCGTCCGGCGAGAGCCGGGAGCCGTGCGGCATGACGCAGGTGGGAATCCGGCGCACCTCGACCATGTCGTCGGTGTAGACCACCGACACCGATGACGGCACCATTGCCCCGTAGAGATTGAAATTCACCACCCAGGCGTAGTGGCCGCCGGGCGCCACCTGCACGGTGGCCGGGAAGCGTCCGAGCTCGACGCGACCGGCCTGCTCGCCGGTCTCGGTCGAGAACTTCCAGAGCGCGCCATTGGGCGTGCCGTGCGCGGTGGAGACGTAGTACCACCGGCCGTCAGGGGAGACGTAGAGTCCATGCGGGCCGGCGAGTTCGGTAGGGTTGGCGCCGATTTTCCGCTCGCGCTCGACCGTGATGCCTCCCGGCCCGTACCGCACCAGGGCGATGCGGTCGTTCCCCTCGCTCGCGACGAAGACGCGGTAGTCGCGGTCGGGCGGCGTCGCCGCCCGGCCGACGGAGTCGGCGGACGCGGATCGAGCAGGAGCCGATGTAGCAGGAGCCGGCGCCGGGGCGGCGCCATGCCCGCCCGATGCGCAGGCTCCGGCGAGCTGGGCCAGTCCGCCGCACAGCACCAGCCTGCCGGCGGCGATGACACGCCGAGTGCGGGGCCCGCCGGCCGGCCGGGTCACGGCGTCAGCGGCGTCTTCGACTTCTTCGGATCGACGCGGACCACCCACAGGCCGTTGTTGAAATCGTTCACGTACGCGAGGCCGTCCTTCGGGTTCACCACCACGCCCCAGTCGAACGCGGCATTGGGCACGGCACCGCCCATGTCGGCCGTGTTGAGCGACGCCATCTCGCGGTGCTGGGCGCGGAGGTCGCCCTTGAGCTCGCCGGAGATGTCGAAGACGTGGAAGCCCGCGTCATACGCGCCGAGGTAGAGCGTGTCCGCCACCTGCCAGACGTTGTGCACCCCGCCGTTCTCGGGCGTGTACCAGGCCACCGACCGGGGATGCTCGATGTCACTCACGTCGATCACCTGCAGGGTGCCGTACATCCGGCTCGACGAGGGCCCCCGGGCGCCCTTGATGTCGCCGTTGCGGTAGACCTCGTCGGCGATGAAGACGTACTTGCCGCCGCGCTGCCGCCAGGCGGTGTGCGTGCCCCGCTGGAAGCCCGGCCGCGAGACGTCCTCCACCTCCTTGTAGAGCGAGTCGAGGTTGTACTTGAACTGGGAGACCAGCACCGGTTTGTCCGGCCGGCCACCCCACTTGCCGTTCCCGATGTCGAGGATGACCAGCCCGTCGTTCCAGTAGCTGGCGTACATCAGGCCGTCGACGATGTCGAGGTCGTGCACGTAGCGCGCGGCGTCGGGCCGGTCGGTGTGCCACTCGCCGGCGCGGGTCGGGTGCGCCGGATCGGAGAGGTTGACGATGTCGATCGCGCCGGTGCCGTCGTTGGTGATGAAGACGTAGCGGCCGAACTGGGGGTTCTCATAGATGTAGACCGAGTGCACGCCCGCGGCCACGCCGTCGGTGAACTGGGCGATCTCCTTCGGGTGCAGCGGATCGCGGGTGTCGGCGATGACGATGCCGTTCTTCCGGTCGGCCGCCCCCTCGCGGGTGAAGACCATGACGTTGCCGTCGGCGGTGGTCTGCATGTCGTTCACGAGGCGGGTGTTCGCCATGATCGAATCGACCACCACCGGCGTGCCGGGGTCGGTGATGTCGATGGCGTAAAGCCGGTCGCCGCCCTGGTGGGTGCCGAGGTAGGCCACCTTGCCGTTGGGATGGAGCCAGACCTCGCTGGTGGAGAAGGCCGTGCGCGGGAGCCGGCCGACGACGGTGACCGACCGCCGCACGTCGCGCTCCTCCACCGTGACCGTGGTGCTCGCCGTGCGCCGGCCGAGCGAAGCGGTCACGGTATAGGCCCCGGGGCGATACGCGACGAAGCGGCCGTCGGCGTCGAGCTGGCCGTCTCCCGGCGCGAAGCTCCAGCTGGGCCTGAGCCCCACCATCGGACGACCGGCGGCATCCCGCGCCTCGGCGGTAAACGCGACCACGTCGCCCTGGCGCACGGCGGGCTTCGCCGGCCGGATCGCGAGCTTGGCGATCCCCGTGCCCGGCACGACGCGAACCTCGAGCGATGCCGACGCGCCGCGGACCGACGCCGTGACGGTCGAGCGGCCGGGGGCCAGGCCGGTGATCGTGCCGTCGGCGTCGACCGCGACGATCCTCGGCCGGCTCGACTGCCAGCGCACTGCGTCGAGGGTGCGGTCGTTCGCCTTGGAGTAGGCCTGCGCGCCGACCCGGAGCGACTGGCCGTCGACGATCGTGGCGCTCGACGGCGCGAGCTCCATGCGGACCGCCGGGCCCGGCACGACGTCGAACTCCGTCGACGTCGTGTCGACGAAGGGCCGGCTTCCCGGCACGGTGGCGCTCAGCGCGAGCGGGAACTTGCCGATCGAGCTCGCCACCAGCCACCCGCTCGCGGGATCGAGCGCGCCCTCGCCCTCGCCACCGCGCAGCTGGACGTAGAGGACGGCGTTGGGCAGCGGGGCGCCGCTGGCATCGAGCGCCCGGATCATGAGCCGCACCGAGTCGCCGGCGGTGATGGTCCGGGACGCGGGCTGGACTTCGATGCGCGCTACCGGGGAGGTCGCAAGCTGGCCCTGGGCCGGCTGTTGCAACACGAGGAGCGCGGGAAGCAGGGCGGTGAGCAGCACGACGGACCCTCGAAGTGGGAGAAACGGCGTGCCGCCGGTCGCGGCGGCGGGCCAATTCTAGGGCTGGGAGACGGGAGGGGCAAGCTCGGGCGCGCGTCGCTGCGCGGGGTGCGGGCGCGGTGACCGCTCAATCGGCGCGGTTGGACCAGACCAGACCGACAGCGATCACGCCCGCCAGCGCGAGCGTCCCGAGGGAGAGCACCGTGGTACCGAGCACGTTCACCCTCCGCACCGCGACCTCGTTCACGTCGGTCAGCGCGACCGCGGAGCGCGGGCTCCCCGCGCTCGCCCGTCGGTGCGGCGGTGCCCCGTACATCGTGTCGCCCACGATCTCCGGCCGCCGGAGCACGATGCGGCTGCCATCGTCCCGCGTCACCCGCACTCTGTCGGGCCGGCGCGAGACGACCTGTTCAGGGAACGCGGACTGGACCTTCCAGTGCGTGCAGGCACTCGAGGACCAGGCCGCGAGCACCAGGCCGGTGACGCCGACACGGCGGGAATACCAGGTTCGCACGGGCTGCCGCATGGACTCCTCCGACGCGCAAGGCCTGCCTTCGATTAACTTCGACGCCACGCCGATGCCGAATACCCCCACTCCGCCCGACACCGCCGCCGAGCGCACCGCGCTGCTGGCGCGCCTTCGCCAGCTCGAGCGCGCCGCGCGGCCGCTCGAGCCCGGGACCAACCGGCGCCGCCGGCTGCGTGACGCCGCGGTCGCCTCCTCCGAGCGCTTCCTCCGGCGGATCGACACCCTCAAGGCCTACGATGACGCAGGCGTCACGGACCGCGGCCTGCTCGACACGCCGATCCTCGAGCACGGCCGCCCGCTAGGCGAGGTGATCGCGCTGCTCGAGCAGGACGTGGTCCGGCCCGGCGGCAACCCCGCCTCGCCCGGCCACCTCGCCTATATCCCTGGCGGCGGCCTGTACCACGCGGCGCTGGGCGACTTTCTGGCGGCGGTGACCAACAAGTACGCGGGCATCTTCTTTACCGGCCCCGGGCCGGTGCGCATGGAGCACCTGCTGGTGCGCTGGGTGGCCGATCTCGTGGGCTACCCGGCGGCCGCGGCCGGGAACATCGCGTCGGGCGGCAGCATCGCGACACTCGCGGCCATCGTCGCCGCGCGGGAGGCGCATGCGCTCAAGGGAGCCGACTACGCCACCGCGGTGGTCTACCTGACGACCCAGGCGCACCACTGCATCGAGAAGGCGCTGCGCATCGCCGGCCTGGGCGAAGCGCCGGTGCGCCACGTGCCCATGGACGAAGGCTTCCGGATGCGGCCGGAAGCGCTGGCCGAGGCCATCGCGGCCGATCGCGCAGCCGGGCTCCGGCCGTGGCTGGTGATCGCCGCCGCCGGCACCACCGACACCGGCGCGGTGGATCCGCTCGACGCCATCGCGACGATCGCCGAGCGGGAGCGCTGCTGGTTCCACGTGGACGCCGCCTACGGCGGCTTCTTCCTCCTGACGGAGTACGGGCGACAGGCGCTCCGCGGGATCGAGCGATCCGACTCGGTCATCCTCGACCCGCACAAGAGCCTCTTTCTGCCCTACGGCGCGGGCATCGTATTGGTGCGGAACGGGCAGACGCTCGCCGCCGCGCACGATTACGAGGGCGCCTACATGCAGGACGCCGAACGAGGCCCCGGCGAAACCTCGCCGGCCGATCTCTCGGCCGAGCTGTCGAAGCACTTCCGTGCGCTCCGCATGTGGCTGCCGCTGATGCTGGTCGGCACCCAGCCGTTCCGCGCGGCGCTCGAGGAGAAGCTCCTGCTCGCCCGGTACTTCTACGAGGAGGTGCGGGCGCTCGGCTTCGAGGTAGGCCCGCGGCCGGAGCTGTCGATCGTGACCTATCGCTGGGCGCCGCCGGACGTCGGGCCGGCGGAGATGGACCGGCTCAACCAGGCCATCGTCGACGGCGTCCGGCGGGACGGCCGGGTGTTCCTGTCCTCGACGCTGCTCGACGGCCGGTTCACGCTCCGGATGGCGGCGCTGGCCTTCCGGACCCACCGGCGGACGATCGACCTGGCGCTCCGCGTGCTGCGGGAGCAGGTGGCGGCGGTGGGGCGGTGACGGACCCTCGTCATCCCGAGCGCAGCGAGGGACCTTGCCCGGACATCCCGGAACGTGACGTGGACCCGGGACGGGGAAGAAGGTCCCTCGCTGCGCTCGGGATGACGAACGGTCGAGCAACACGCATCAGAAGCGCACCGCGAGCCCCGCGCTCAGGCTCGGATACACGCTGCCCCCGCCCGACAGGTGCGCCCGCGCGCCCACGACCGCGCCGACCTGCTGGCTGAGCCAGGCCGTCCCCTGCCCGCCGAAGAACCCTCCGATTCCGCCGTCGGACAGCTCTCCGCGATCCCCAACGAGAAACGCCGTCGCACCCGCCGAGAACACGAATTCGCCCTTGTTGCTCGCGAACCCGAGCGTCGGCCCGAGGTCCAGGAAGCCGGCTCCGTCGTCGGTGCCTTGATCGGTATCCAGCACCGGCAGCGACGCGCGGAGCTCCACACCCCAGCGGCGTTCCCTGTCGCTCCCGAAGTCGCGCCGGATACCGAGCTCCGGACCGTAGAGCCAGCCGCTGGCTCCGCCGGTCCTGAGTCCGGCAAAGGCCGCTGTCACGGTCCACGGCCGGTGCGGCAGGCCCTGGGCGGCCAGTGCCGGGGCCTGCGATCCGGCCAGGACAAGCGCAAGAAACGCAAAGCGGTGACAGGGGTTAGCGCTCCGGGACATGGGGCCCTCTCGAGTGGTGGAAGTGAGCTACGCGAGAAGTATCGCCCTCGGCCGTGGCCTGACCGTGACCCGCGGTGGCCGCGGCGGCGCTCCGGTAGTATCCTCGACCGATGACCGACACCGCTTCGAAGCCATCCACTCCGCGACAGCAGGCTGCTCCGGCAGGCAGCACCAAGCGGAGCTGGCCGCTCCTCGCGCTCGCCGCCGGCGGGTTCATCCCGGCGCTGGGACTGTTCCTGGGCGCGGCGGCGGTGACGTGGGGGCTGGTGTCGAGCCGTCCTCGCGCCATGCTCGCCGCGGCGATCGGCGCCGCAGGCGGCCTGCTCAACCTGGCGGGCGGCATGCTGCTCGTCTGGCGGATGCAGGGCGATCCTGCCTATGACGCCGCCACCGCGGCCATGGCGAGCCGGGACCTGACGAGGCTGGTGAGCGCGATCGAGGAGTATCGCGGCGCGAACGGGCGCTATCCCGGCGAGCTGGCGGTATTCACCCGGTTTCCGCTGTCACTCAAGCTGGTGAACATCAACGACAACTCCGTCGGCACTTTCAAAATGCCCCGCGCGTACCAGTACCACCCGGCGTCCGACGGCCGGACCTACACCCTCTTCGCGGTCGGGCCGGACGGCAAGCCCGGCACCACCGACGACGTCTTTCCAGCGCTGCCGGACTCCGTCGCGAAGCGGAGCGGGTACCGGCGGCCGAGCTAGATGGACGACGGCACCGCGCCCGCGACCACGATCGCCTCCCGGCAGCTCACGCTGGTGCCGAGCGGGCGCCCGGTGCTGGTCGAGCTCGACGCCCCGATGCGGCGCCGGTCCGGCGAGTGGGGGTGCGCCTGGCGCATCCGTGGAATCGGCCGCGCGCGGATTGGGCGCGCGCTGGGCGAGGACGGCCTGCAGGCGCTGCAGCTCGCGCTCACGGCGGTACGCCGGGCCCTCGAGCCGTTCGCCGACCGGCTCACCTGGACCGGCGAGCCCGGCGAGCTCGGCCTGCCCGAGCCGATCCCGGACTACTTCGGAGGTGAGTTCCGCCGGCGGCTCGAGCGCCTGGTGCGGCAGGAGACCGAGCGCGAGGCCCAACGGCTCAAGGAAGCGGCGCTCGCGCCGACGGCGCTCACGCCCGGCGCCCGGCAATGAACGAGCTGCTGCGATTCGCCCTCGTCACGCTCGGGTCGGTGCTGTTCATCGTCGACCCCATCGCCGTCATCCCGACCTACCTGGTGATCACCCAGGCCGAGACCGCGGCCGAGCGGCGAAGCACCGCGCGCCGAGCGTGCATCGCGATGTCGCTGCTGCTGATCGCGTTCGCCGCGACGGGCACCGCCGTGTTCTCGGTGCTGGGCATCACCCTGCCGGCGTTCCGCACGGCCGGGGGACTCATCCTCTGGTTCGTGGCGCTGGACATGCTGCACGGCGAGCGACGCACCCAGGAAGGGCGCGACGAGGTGGTGGAGGGAACGGCCAAGGAAGACGTGGCGCTGACCCCGCTGGCCATCCCGATGCTCGCGGGGCCGGGCGCGATCTCGACCGTGATCGTCATTTCGGGCCAGGCGCGCGGCGTGGGGCAGACGGCCGTCGTCTACCTCGCCATCATCCTCACCGGCGTGGCGTCGTACCTCGCGTTGCGCATCGGCGAGCCGCTACTCCGGCGCATCGGGAAGACGGGCATCCGGGTGATGACGCGCATCATGGGCCTTCTCCTCGCGGCGCTCGCCGTGCAGTTCGTGCTGAGTGGGGTCAAGGAGGCGTTTCAATGACGAATGAGATCAGAACCGCACCGCGAGCCCCGCGCCCAAGCTCGGATAAGCACTGCCTCCCCCCGACAGCCGCACCTTCGCCCCCGCAACCGCACCGACGTTCTTGCTGAACCAGGCCGTCGCGTGCCCGCCGACGAACGCGCCGATCCCGCCGTCGATGAACTCGCCGCCTCCACCGACGAGAAACGCCGTCGCACCCGCCGAGACCCCGACCTCGCGCTTGCCGCTCACGAACGTGATCGTCGGCCCGAGATCCAGGGCGACGGCCCCGTCGTCGGCGTACTGCTCGGTGTCGATCACCGGGAGCGAGGCGCTGAGCTCCACGCCCCAGCGGGGCCCGAAGTCGCGCCGGATGCCGAGCTCGGGACCGTAGACCCAGCCGGCGCTGCCGCCGGTGCTGAAACCGGTGAAGACCGCTGTCACGGTCCACGGGCGGTACGGCAGGTCCTGGGCGGCCAGCGCCGGGGCCTGCAACCCGGCCAGGACGACGAGGAGGAAGGCAAAGCGGTGACAGGGGTTAGCGCGCCGGAACATGAGGCCCTCTCGCGTGGTGGAGGTGAACTGCACGAAGCACCATAACCCGCAGGCGTGGCCTGACTGTGACTCCGGTAGTATCCTCGACCGATGACCGACGCGAGCGCGGACCCCGTCTTCGAGCCGCTCCCCGGCTATCGCGAGTATCCGCCCGATGAGATGGAGGCGCGGAGCCGCGCGTTCGCGGCCGAGATGCAGCGCCGACGCACTACCCGCCATTTCAGCGACCGGCCGGTAGCCCGGAGCGTGATCGAGGCGTGCCTCGAGGCCGCGGGAACCGCGCCGAGCGGCGCCCACCTGCAGCCCTGGCATTTCGTGGTGGTCAGCGATCCGGACACGAAGCGCCGCATCCGGCTGGCGGCGGAAGCGGCGGAGCAGGAATTCTACGCCACGGCGCCGGCCGAATGGCTCGCCGCGCTGGCCCCGCTCGGCACCGACGCGCACAAGCCGTATCTGGAGACGGCGCCCTACCTCATCGCCATCTTCGCCGAGCGCTTCGGCCTCACCGTGGCAGGGGAGCGGCGGACGCACTACTACGTTCAGGAGTCGGTGGGGATCGCGACCGGCTTTCTCCTGGCGGCGCTGCACCATGCCGGCCTGGTGGCGCTGACCCACACTCCGAACCCCATGGGATTTCTCGCCGAAGTGCTCGATCGCCCGGTCAACGAGCGGCCGGTCATGCTGGTCGTGACCGGCTATCCGGCCGACGACGCCCGGGTACCGCTCCTTCGCCGCAAGCCGCTCCGCGAGATCGTGACGTTCAGGTGAGCTCCGGGAAATCCTCCTCCCAGAACTCGAGCTCCGCCCGGATGCCGTCCTTCCGCCGGCCGGCCTCGAGAACGCGCAGCTCCACCCGGCGGATCTTGCCCGAGATGGTCTTCGGCAGCTCGGCGAACTCGATGCATCGGATCCGCTTGTAGCGCGGCAGCCGGTCGCTGAGGAACCGGAACAGCACCAGCGCCACTTCGCGCGAGGCAACCACGTCGCCCCGCAACGCCACGAACGCCTTCGGCACGCTCAGCCGCACCGGATCGGGGCTCGGCACCACCGCCGCCTCGGCGATGTGCGGGTGCTCCACCAGCGCGCTTTCGAGCTCGAACGGGCTGATCCGGTAGTCCGAGCTCTTGAAGACGTCGTCGGCGCGGCCGACGTAGGTGATGTAGCCGTCGCCGTCGCGCTGGGCGACATCGCCGGTGTGGTAGACGCCGGCCCGGAGCGCATCGGCCGAGCGGGACGCGTCGTCCAGGTAGCCGTCCATGAGGCCGAGCGGCGGCGGGTCGAGCGGCAGCACGATCTCGCCCTCGTCGGCCTCGACCCCCTCCTCGTTGAGGAGCACGATGCGATAGCCCGGGAGCGGCCGCCCCATCGAGCCGGGCTTGACCGGCTGGCCCGGCGGATTGCCCACCTGGGCCGTGGTCTCGGTCTGACCGTAGCCATCGCGAATCGTGAGACCCCAGGCGCGCCGCACGCGCTCGATCACCTCGGGATTGAGCGGCTCGCCCGCGCCCACGACCTCGCGGAGGGCGACCGGCCAGGCGCCGAGGTCCTCGCCGACCAGCATGCGCCAGACGGTGGGCGGCGCGCAGAGGGTGGTGACGCCGC
The DNA here is from genome assembly GCA_963815515.1 of uncultured Gemmatimonadales bacterium. Lineage (GTDB taxonomy): Bacteria > Gemmatimonadota > Gemmatimonadetes > Gemmatimonadales > GWC2-71-9 > CAVVWJ01. Next base: position 19,582 of record CAWFGP010000003.1, on the reverse strand, counting down.
AGCGCACGATGGTGTCGAGCGCCCGGCGCGGCTCGAACCGCGCGTAGTGATAGCCGAACACCGTCGCCCCCGCGTTCCACGGCGCGAACGTGCTGCTCCACGCGTGCTTGGCCCAGCCGGGCGAGCTGATGTTCCAGTGCACGTCGCCCTCGCGGAGCCCGATCCAGTACATCGTGGAGAGGTGGCCGACGGGGTAGCTCTGGTGGGTGTGGAGGACCAGCTTGGGCTGCGCGGTGGTGCCGGAGGTGAAGTAGAGCAACAGGGGGTCGGTCGCGCGGGTCTCGCCGTCGGGCGCAAACGCGTCGGGCCCGGCGTATGCCTCCTCGAAGCGCGACCAGCCGGGCAGGTCGGCGCCGACGACGATCCGGGTGGCGTCGCCCGCGAGGTTGCCCAGCTTCGCGGCGCCTTCCGCGTCGGTCACGACGTGGCGGATCTCGCCGCGCGCCATGCGGTCGGCCAGGTCGGAGCGGCTGAGCTGCGGCGTCGACGGCACCACCACGACGCCCAGCTTCATGGCGGCGAGCAGCGCCTCCCACAGGGGAGCGACGTTGGGCAGCATGAGCAGCAGCCGGTCGCCCCGGCGCGCGCCCCGCCGGCGGAGCGCGTTGGCCACCCGGTTGCTCCGCGCGGAGAGCTCGGCGAACGAGAGCCGCACGTCGGGCGCGCCGTCGGCCACGAGCCAGAGCGCGGGGCGGTCGTTGCCCGCCGCGTAGGCGTCGAACCAGTCCAGGGCCCAGTTGAAGCGGTCGAGGACGGGCCAGCGGAAGTCGCGATAGGCGTCGGCGTACCGGTCGCGACGCGCGAGCAGGAACTCGCGCGCGTCGACGAAGGCCTCTGCGGCTCGCATAGCGATCCCTCGCATGGCGGGTCCCCGTACCGGAATGCAGGACGGCAGTCGCCTGCAATATGGGCCGCGGTCGCGCCGGCGGCGAGGCGCGCGGCACTCGAGCGCGGGCCCACAACCTCAAGTGATCGGCTCCAGCCCCGCCAGAATCGCCTGCCGGCGCGGCTCGAGGAACGGCGGCAGCGCCACGTGCTCGCCGAGCGTCGCCGGATCTTCGTCGACTGCGAAGCCGGGCCCGTCGGTCGCGATCTCGAACAGCACCCCGCTCGGCTCCCGGAAGTAGAGACTCCGGAAGTAGTACCGGTCCACCTCCCCGCTGTTCGCCACGCCCAGCATGTCGAGCCGCTCCTTCCATCCGTGGTACTCCGCCTCGTTCGGCGTCCGGAAAGCGACGTGATGCACCCCGCCGGCGCCGAGCCGCGCGGGCGTCTCGTCGGGCTGCTCGGCCACGTGCAGCTCGGCGTGCGGGCCGCCCCGGCCCATCTCGAATACCTGCACCATATGGGCGGCGTTGTCGCCGTAGGGATAGTGGCGTACCGGTCGCAGGTTCATCACCTGGGTCAGCACCTGGACCGTCCCCCGAAGACTGGGTACGCTCATCACGATCGGGCCCAGGCCGCGGATCTGGTGCTCGGCGGGCACCGGGCTCCGGTCCCACGGTGTGGGCAGGTCGCCGTGTCCGCCGTCGTCCACCAGCGCCAGACGCTGCCCCTCCGGATCCTCGAAGTCGAGCGTGAGCCGCCCGTCGCGCTCGACCAGCGCCCCTGCCTGAACGCCCATCGAGCGGAACCGCCCTGCCCACCACTCGAGCGTCGCCCCCCCGCTCACGCGCAGGTATGTGCGGACCAGGCTCCGTGTGCCCCGACGCTCGCGCGGCATCTTCCAGTCGAAGAAGGTCAGGTCCGTCCCCGGCGATCCGACCGCGTCCGCATAGAACAGGTGGTAGGCGCTCACGTCGTCCTGATTGACGCTGCGCTTGACCAGGCGCATCCCGAGCGTCCCGGTATAGAAGCGGTAGTTCCCGCGGATGTCGGCGGACACCGCCGTGAGATGGTGGATGCCGGTCAGGTCCATGGTCGATCGCTCCTCGAAGGCTGCCCGAAATCTATCCGCCCGGATGAGATCCGGTTGAGATCGTGATGAACCTCCTCGGCTAGTGTTGCCGGCGTCACCTGACTCGACCACCACCAGCCCGAGGAGATCGATATGCCCTCCAGCACCATGCGCCGCCTGCTCGGCGGCATGACCGTCATCGGCGCGGCGTTGCTCGGCGCCTGCGGCGGCGGCGCCGATTCGCCGACCGGCCCGGGTCCCGGCCCGGGTCCCGGCCCGGATCCACTGCCCGATCCCACGCCCGTGATCCAGGGCCGGACGCTCTTCGGCCTCACCTGTGGGAACAACCTGGTCGAGTTCGGCAGCGGCAACCCCGGGACGCTGGCGCGCTACGTCGCGATCACCGGCATGACGGCCGGCGCCTCGATGGTGGGCATCGATTTCCGTCCAGCCGACGGTCACCTCTACGGTGTCGGCAGCGACAGCCGGGTCTACACCATCGATACGCTCACCGGTGCCGCGAGCGCGGTGGGCGGCGCCTTCACGCCCGGCGTGAGCGGCGAGCACTTCGGCCTCGCGTTCAGCGGCGCGCAGGACCGGCTCCGGATCTCGAGTGTCGAGGGCGACCAGAACCTGAGCCTCGATCCGGTGACGGGCGCCGTCGCATCGTCCGACCCCGCCCTGGCCTTCGTCGCGGGCGATCCCAATGCCGGCGGCAACGCCGCGATCTCGGCGCTCGCGTACCGCGAGACCGGCGGCGGCTCGACGCTCTACGCCGTCGATGCGACCGCGAACGCGCTGGTGACGGTCGATCCGGCCACCGGTGGGATCACCACCGTGGGCGACTTCGGCCGCAACGTGTACCTCTGCTCCGGGTTGGACATCGACACGGACGGCACGGCGTACGCCTCGCTCTCGACGGACGACGGTTCCGAGCTCTACACGGTGGACCTGGCCACCGGCGCTGCCACCCTGCTCGGCAACATCGGCCCGGCGGTGCATAGCCTCGCCGTGGCGCCCTGATCCGCGAGACGACGAATGACGGAGGCACAACGCACCTGGCAGGCGAGTGATCATCGGAGGGTGGCGGGCCGGTACGAGCTCGTCGGCGTCAACGGCAGCCTGCTGCCCGCCGAAGTGGATGACGAGATGGAGGAGGGCCCGACGCTCCTCAGCCTGACCGCGCGGTATGACACGACGGCCGGGGCCAGCTACACGAAGGAGCTCGACAGCACGGGGACCTGGCGGTTCGTGGCCTCCGCGCTGGACGGGACCTCGGGTGAGATCGCGATGGTGTCCGCCAACGGGGGGACGAGCAGCGCGGCGGTGACCAGGCTCTCGCTGGTGCACCGCACCCGGGCTCCATGGGGCCGGCGGCGCGGGCCCGACGTCAGGTGGGTCTACATCCGGCGGAGCGCGGCGCGGCGGGTGTGGAGCGGGAAGTGAATCGGCGTCGTCATCCCGAGCGGAGCGAGGGATCGTCCCGGGCATGCGAGTGAGGCTCGAGGCTCACTCGCACCACCTACCCGATCCTTCGCTCCGCTCAGGATGACGCGCTATACGCAGGCTCAGACTCTGATGAACCCCGCGACCGCCGGATCCCGCCGCAGCTCGGCCAGCGCCGCGGCATCCGGTCGTTCGGGCGCGTCCCGCTCGCAGTCCACCATGCAGAGGAAGCCCAGCGGCGCATCCGCGCCTGCCTGGAACTGGTGCCAGGTCAGGGACGGCACCTGCACCAGATCGTGCAGCCCCGCGTCGACGATCCGGCCGCCGATCAGGACCCGTCCGCGCCCGCGCACGATCATCACCACATGCGCGTGCCGGTGACGCTCGAGCGACGACCAGCCACCCGGCGCGATCTCGAAGTAGCGGAGCTGGCAGGCCAGCCCATCGCCCCCCTCGAAGAGCACCTGGCGCGTGACTCCGGAAAAGTGCGTGCCTTCCTGCTTGTAGGGCCGCACCCCGATGCCCTCCCAGCGGAAGGGCTCGGTCTGCCGTATGTGATCGCTCATGGCACGGGCTCCGCGGCGGCGGCGCGAGTCACCTGCCCGACCAGGTCCCGCGCCCGGTCGAAGAGGGCGTCGCCCGCCTGATAGAGGCTCCCGCCGATCAGCAGGATGCAGTCATTCCCATAAAAGTCGAGCAGCTCACCCACCCGCTCCACCCGAATGCCACCGGCCGGCGCGGGGAACGCGGGCCGCGCGCGCGGGTGCGGCGCCCGAAGCGCGCCGGCGATCGCGCGGCAGGTGGCCTCGCTAAAGCTGAAGCGCCCTCCGGCATGCGGAAAGATGACCGCGTCCGCGCCGTACCAGCGGAAGATCTTCCCGAAGAGCGCGGGCTCCGCGGCGCGGAGGACGCCGCCGAAGGCGGGATGCGCCAGGATCGGGAGCCCGCCCGACTCGGACGCGAGCTCGTGGAGCAGCGGCAGGCCCACCAGCATGGGGGACAGCATGACGGCTCGCACGCCCGCCTGCCGCGCGAACTCGAGCTGCCGCCGCACGCGGTCGGGCGTCCCGGTCAGATTGGGCACGTAGAGCGCGATCCGGCCGGTCTCCCGCGCCGCAGACTCCACGGCCGCGAGGCACGCCTCGACTCGGTCCTCGAACGGGCAGAACGGATGGTTGGCGAGGCCGTGATCGTCCTTGATCAGGTCGATCCCCGCCCGCGCGAACGTGTCGCACAACGCCGCGAGCTGGGCGGGCTCGAGCCCCATCGGCTTGAGCGCGGTGGCCAGCAGCGGCCGGCCGGTCACGCCGGTCAGCTCGCGCAGCCCGGCGAGCCCCGCGCGAGGCCCCGGCAGCCAGTCGAAGGCCGCGTCGGGGAGCTCCACGTCGGCGAGGAGCACATCCGGCTGGAGCGAGCAGTTGCCGAACAGGACGTTGAGGAGCTGCGCCGGGTCGCCCGCGGTGGTGGCGAGCGGCTGCGCGATGGTGACGCGATGGAGGTCCGTGCCCGCGGGCCGGACATCCTCGACGCAGCCGATGATGTGGTCGGCCACCCAGGGATCGCGCGTCGCGGCGGAGCGGGGCAGCTCGACCGTCTGCTCGAGCAGCAGCGACTCGGCGCGCGCGGCCACCTCCCCCGCGGCGGCGCGGACGAGATAGGTGACGTGGAGGCTGGAGTCGCCCGGTTCGCGCCGCACGGCTGGGGTCCTTGATGGAGGGGGCGAGTGCTCGTCCCGTAATCTACGCTTGCGATTCAGCCCGGGCGCCCACACGTTCTGCGGCATGACCCCATACCATCCGTCGGTCCGACTCGCGGCCGGGCTCCTCGCGGCGGCGCTCATCCCCTGTACCGCCGCGGCCCAGAAGCCGGCCGCCCCGCCGCCGGGCTTCGACGCCTACGTGGCGAGCGTGCTCAAGACCTTCACCGTGCCGGGCGTGGCCGTCGCCATCGTCAAGGACGGGAAGGTCGTCCTCGCCAGAGGCTACGGCGTCCGCCGGCTGGGCGATCCGACGCCGGTCGATGCCCAGACCCAGTTCGGGATCGCGTCGAACACCAAGATCTTCACCGCCACCGCCCTCGCGATCCTGGTCGAGGAGGGCAAGGTCGAGTGGGACGCGCCGGTGATCCGGTACCTGCCCTGGTTCGCGATGCACGACCCCTTCGTCACGCGCGAGCTCACCGTCCGCGACCTCCTGGTGCATCGTAGCGGCCTCGGCCTCGGGGCCGGCGATCTGCTCTGGTGGCCGCCGTCGACGTACGACCGGAAGGAAATCGCCCGGCGCCTCCGCTACATCACGCCGGCCACGTCGTTCCGGAGCGCGTACGCCTACGACAACGTGCTCTACCTCGTCGCGGGCGAAGTGATCGAGGCGGTGTCGGGGCAGACCTGGGAGCAGTTCGTGCGGACCCGTATCCTCGCGCGGGTCGGGATGACGCACAGCGACGTCGACCATTCGGCGGCGGGGCGGCCCGGCAACGTCGCGACCCCGCACGCGGAGGTGAACGACACCGTGCGGCCGGTGGCGCCGTTCCTGAGCGACAATACCAATCCCGCCGGCGGCATCGTGTCGGGCGCGGAGGACATGGCCAAGTGGGTCATGGTGCAGCTTGACTCGGGCCGGACCGCCGACGGCTCGCGCCTGTTCTCGCCGGCGAGCGCGCGCCAGCTCTGGCGCGAGGTGACACCCACGCCGATCTACGACCCGCCGCCGGGACTGCCGCATCTCCAGCCCAGGATGAATGGCTACGCGCTCGGCCTGGAGACGAAGGACTACCGCGGGAAGCTGCTGCTCACCCACACGGGCGGGCTCCCCGGCTACCTCTCGCGCGTGGCCATGATCCCCGAGCTCCGCCTCGGTGTCGTGGTGCTCACCAACCAGGAGTCGGGTCTCGCCTTCAACGCCATCGCCTACCGGGTGCTCGACCACTATCTCGGGGTCAAAGCGCCCGATTACGTGGGGATCTACCAGCGGCTGGTGGCGCAGAATCGGGCCCAGTTAGCAGAGGTGGCGGCGGAGGCGGCGGGCCGGCGCGACTCGACGGCGGGCCCGTCGCTCCCGCTCGAGCGCTACGCGGGCACCTATCGCGACATCTGGTACGGCGACGTCGCGATCACGCGGGAAGACGGCGGCCTCGTCATTCGCATGACGAAGACGCCGTCGATGGTGGGCGACCTGGTCCACTGGCAGTACGACACCTTCGTCGCCCGCTGGCGGGACCGCGAGCTGCGCGCCGATGCCTACGTCACCTTCGCGCTCACACCGGCAGGCACCATCGACCAGGTGAAGATGGCGCCGACCTCGCCGGCCGTGGACTTCAGCTTCGACTTCCAGGACCTGCTGCTTCGCCCGGTCCCGAAGTCCGGCGAGGCTACGACGCACTGACTCCGGTCACCACGGCACCACCGTGGGCTTTCCTACAGCACCGCCGAATAGAACCGCAGCTGCAGCAGCTTGAGCCCGTTGTTGTCGTACTTCCAGAAGTACCCTTCCAGGCACCCGTCGAACAGGTTCACCGTCGTGCCGCCGCAGGCGTCCACCGCAGCCGCATCCAGCACCGGGTCGAGGCTGATCGTCGTCAGGTTGCTGGTGACGTTTCGGAAGCTGCTCTTGCCCGTCCCGCGGACGAACACCTCGGACAGCACCGAGCAGATGTCGCCATCGGCGGGCGCGCCGGTGACGTCGGTGGCGCAGGTGGTGAGCGTCCCCTCCCCGTACGGTTTGCCGAGGGCGCGCGCCCAGACCGTGTAGCCGCCGGGCGCCGGGAGCGAGAACTTCGCCTCGCCGTCGGTCCCGTCCTTGTCCAGCACCGCGAACTCTCCGGCGTTCGCGCTCTGCTCGAGCAGGATCTTGGTCGTGACGGCGGTCGTCTTGGTGCCGAGCTTGACGAAGATCACGTTCCCGCCACCGGTCAGGTCGCCACTCTTGGCGTGCGACACGCCGATGATGTTGAGGTTGTAGTGCTCGCCGCTCGGCGCACCGTTGCCGGTCGACGCGGTGGCCAGGGCGGGGCCCGGCGAGGGGGAAGGATCGGGGCTCGTCGCGTCGGAGCTACAGGCGGCGATGGCACCGGCCATCAGGACTGCCACGGCGCTGGGGACGCTGCGGAACGCAGAACGCATGCTGCCTCCTCGTACGGAAATCCCTGCGGTGAGGGCCCAACCATCGCCAGCCGCCGCCACTCCCCTTGGGCTGTCCGCAGTATTCCGGAGGCGCACACCGATTTCAATTCTGAAATTTCGAACGCTGTCGAAAGCCGAGACGCTCCGCGAAGCGCGTCGTCGCCATCGCATGGCAGAGTGCCAGAGGAGTGCAGATTCTTGTCTCGCAGCACGCAAAACGGTGCGGATCTTTGCTCGCCCGCAGGCGGTGCTCGCGAGCATCGCGACGCGGCGTCTCGCCATCACCGCGATGCGCGCGGATGACTAGGGTGGTCGGGGATGGCGGTCGGGGTGAGCCGGGGAGGCCGGCGCGACCAGCGAGTCCGGCGCATCGCGCGCCTGTCGGACTCACTGGAGCGCACCTTCATTGCGTCATGAGCGAGCGCGGACGCTACCGCGCGCTATCCACCCCGGGGCTGAGCGAGTCGCTCGTCGAAGGGGCCGGCTGGGACTCGGCGGCGCCTGGCGCCTTCGCGCCGCTGCTCGTGTCACTGGTCATGCCCGGCTGGGCGGGTTGGCTGCTCGGATCGCTCATCGAGCCGGTTTCCGTCCCCGCGCCGCCGCCGGCAGGAGTGCCTGCGTCGTGGCTGCGGTCGCGCCCGCTGCAGCCGGCCAGGACGATGGCCACCAGACCGGCCGCTGCTTGTGAAGTCCATCGCATGGGTGATACCCTCTCCTTTGAAGCGTTTTCGATGCGTGAAGCGGTTCCGATGCCGTACTCGTGACGCGAACGGTAAGCCCCGGGACCGGGCCCTGAAGTGACCGTGATCACCGGCGCCCCCGTCGTGGAGAAACTGTGACCCACCCCTTCCAGCACCTCCACCATGTCACTGCCACCGTCGACGAGGCCCAGCCCGATCTCGACTTCTGTGAGCGGCTGCTCGGCCTCCGCCTGGTGAAGCGGACCGTCAACTTCGACAACCACAGCGTTTACCACTTCTACTACGGGACCGAGTCGGGCGAACCGGGCACCATCTGGACCACTTTCCCCTACCACGGCTGGGGGGTGCCGCCCGGCGTCCACGGCGCGGGGCAGGTCGTCGCGACGGCATTCTCGGTGCCCGCGGGCGCACTGGCCTTCTGGCGGACTCGCTTCGCCTCGGCCGGCGTGGCGGTGGCGGAGGGTGCGGCGCGATTCGGGGAGCCGCTGCTCCAGGTCCGCGATCCCTCGGGCCTCGTCCTCGAGCTGGTCGAGGACGGCCGCGACGCCCGCCCGCCCTGGGCCGGCAACGTGCCGGAGGCCGCGGCGATCCGCGGGCTCCACGCCGTGACCCTTCTCCTTCACGCGCGCGGCCCGACGATCGAGCTGATGACCGGGCTGCTCGGCTTCCGCATCGTGCGTGAAGCGGGCGAACGCACGCGCCTCGCGGCCGGCGCGGATGCGCCGGGCCACCTGGTGGACCTGGTCGAAGCCCCCGAGGCGCCCCCGGCGCGCAACGGGCTCGGGACCGTGCACCACGTCGCCTTCGCGATCGGGAGCGCCGAGGCGCAGCTTGCGCTCCGGGCCGAGCTCCTCGCCCGGGGCCGCGACGTGACCGAGGTCCGCGACCGCACGTACTTCCAGTCGATCTACTTCCGCGAGCCCGGTGGCGTGCTCTTCGAGGCGGCGACCACCGCGCCGGGGTTCGCCGTGGACGAGCCGCTGTCCGCCCTGGGACGCTCGCTGCGGCTCCCGCCGTGGGAAGAGCCGCAGCGCGCCGAGATCGAGGCGACGCTACCCCGGCTCGACCGCTGACGGTCCCCGCTCCGCGCGGTTAGCTTCGACGCACCCCATGGCATCTCCCCGGCTGGCCCGCCTCGGCAGCAACCTCACGGTCCGCGTCCTGGTCGCCATCGCGCTCGGGGCGCTCCTCGGCGCGCTCTGGCCGGCGGCCGGCCGGGCCATGAAGCCCATCGGCGACACGTTCGTCAACCTGGTGCGGATGGTCATCGCGCCGGTCATCTTCCTCACCATCGTCGGCGGCGTGGCCCACACCAGCGACCTCAAGCGGGTCGGCCGGGTCGGCCTCAAGGCGCTGGTCTACTTCGAGGTGGTGACGACCTTCGCCCTCGCCATCGGCCTCGTGGTGATGAACGTCCTGCGTCCGGGGGAGGGGATCGATGCCGCGAGGGTAGCCACCGGCGACGTCTCGGCGTTCGCCGCGCAGGGGAAGGAGCTCCGGTTCGTCGAGTTCCTGACCCACATCGTGCCGACGAGCGTAGTCGGCGCGTTCGCGCAGGGCGAGATCCTGCAGGTGGTGTTCTTCTCGATCCTGTTCGGCGTAGCGCTGGCATCGCTCGGGCCCGCGGGCCGGCCGGTGGTGCGGATGCTCGACCGGCTGATGCAGGTCTTCTTCCGGCTCGTCGGCCTCGTGATGGTGGTGGCGCCGATCGGCGCGTTCGGGGCGATGGCCTACACCATCGGCAATTTCGGCGTGGCGTCGCTGCTCACGCTTGGCCGGCTCATGGCCTGCGTGTACGCCACGATGGCGCTCTTCATCTTCGTCGTGCTGAACGTCGTCGCCCGGCTCGCGGGCTTCAGCTTGTTCCGCCTGCTGGGCTTCATCAAGGACGAGATCCTGATCGTCCTCGGCACGTCGTCGAGCGAGGCGGTGCTGCCCCGGATGCTGGACAAGATGGAGCGGTTCGGCTGCGCCCGTCCGGTGGTGGCGCTGGTGATCCCGGCCGGCTACTCGTTCAACCTCGACGGCACGTCGATCTACCTGTCGATGGCGACGCTCTTCATCGCCCAGGCCTATGGCGTCCATCTCTCGCTCGGCCAGCAGCTCGGCGTGCTCGGCGTGCTGATGATCACGTCCAAGGGCGCAGCGGGAGTCACGGGCTCGGGGTTCATCGTGCTCGCGAGCACGCTCGCGGCACTCCGGGTGGTGCCGGTGGAGGGCGTCGCGCTCGTGCTCGGCGTCGACCGGTTCATGAGCGAGGCGCGGGCGATCACGAACCTGATCGGCAACGCGGTAGCGACGGTGGTGATCGCCAAGACCGAGGGAGCGTTCGCGGCGGGAGGCGAAGCGCCGGTGGAGGTCGCGTCCATAGGCTCAGTCATCCCGAGCGCCGCGAGGGACCTCGCCCGCCCGAGCTCGATCGCAGGTGAGTAGGTCCCTCCAACTCACGACCAGAAGACCACCTCACCACACGGCGGACGACCGCATGCAGCCAGCGCCCCACTCCCTCTCGTACTACACGGCTCCCACGCTGCCCCAACGCCGCGTCCCCGCCCGCCGCGCCCTCGCCCGCGTCGGCCTCGGCCTGCTGCTCCCCACAGCCCTCGCCGCCCAGGCCGTCGCGCCCGCCGAGTACGCCGCCCGCCGCGACTCGCTGGCGGCGCGCCTCGACAGCGGCGTGGTCCTCGCCTTCGGCGCCCCGACGCCCACCAGCATCGTCAACCCGGGCCAGCTGCCCGCGTTCCGGTACCTGACCGGCTTCCTCGAGCCCAACGCCGCGCTCGTGCTGGTCCTGCGCGGCGGCCGCGCGAGCGGCACGCTCTACACCGTGGCCCGGGACCCGCGCCGGGCACTGTACGACGGCTGGATGCCCGATTCGGCTGCCATTACCCGCGCCAGCGGCCTCGGCGCGCGCTCAATGGCGGCGCTGGCCCCCGCGCTCGATTCGCTCGCTCGCACCGGGCTCCCGTTCTACACCCTGCGCGACTTCAGCGGCGCCGACTTCGCCCAGACCGATTCGCTGACCCGCGGCGCCGCCTTCCTGCGCACGTTCGCGGCAGCCCATCCCGGGTTGCAGCCACGCGACGCGCACCCGGTCGTCGACAGCCTTCGCGCGCGGAAGAGCCCGGCCGAGCTGGCCCTGCTCCGGCGAGCGATCGGCATCACCGTCGCCGCGCACCGGGACGCGATGCGCGCGGTGCGGCCCGGCGTCTGGGAGTACGAGATCGACGCGCTCTTCGCCGCGGCGTTCCGTCGCACGGGCGGCGACGGCCCGTCATTCGGCTCGATCATCGGCTCGGGCCCGAACTCCACCCAGTACCATTACGAGACCAACAACCGGCGCATGCAGGCGGGCGATGTCGTGGTGCTCGACGTGGGGGCGGGGTATCTGGGCTACGCCGCGGACGTCACCCGGACGCTTCCGGTGAGCGGCCGGTTCACGGCCGACCAGCGCACGATCTACCAGCTCGTTCGCGACGCCCAGGCGGCCGCCGAGCGCGTGGCCGGCCCGGGCGCGGCATACGCGGCCTGGCGGGACTCGGCGCGGGCCGTCCTCGCGCGCGGCCTGACCCGCCTCGGTCTCACCGAGGGTGTGGACGCGACGTTCGATCCGCCGTGGGCCGACCAGTGCGCCAGTCAGCCGGTGCGCTGCACCCAGGCGTTCCTCTACATGGCGCACGGGCTCGGTCACGGCATCGGACTGGAGGTACACGATCCTCCATATCCGGGGTACGGCACGGGCGTCTTCCAGCCCGGCGACGTCGTCACGATCGAGCCCGGCATCTACATCAGCACCCGGCTGCTCGACATCCTGCCCGACACGCCGAAGAACCGGTCGATGATCGCCCGGGTGCGCGCGGCGGTCGAGCGCTACCGCGACATCGGGGTCCGGATCGAGGACGATTACGCCATCACCGATACCGGCGTCGAGTGGCTGAGCCGCGCGCCGCGCGAGGTCGCGGAGGTCGAAGCCGCCATGGCCCGCCGTGGCCGATAACACCGCCCGGCGGCCCAAGTGGCCGCTCCTGCTCGCGCTCCTGCTGTTCGCGCTGGCCGTGGTCGTCGGCCGGGGCGTGTCCCACGCACCCGGGCGCTTTCAGCGGCTCGCCAGCGGCGAGACGACCGTGAGCCAGGCGGTCGTGGTCGAGCAGACCCGGGCCGTGGCCCGGCTGGTGACGAGTGAGACGGTGTTGCGCGACGTCGTCACCTACGAGAACCGCCGGCTCGGCTCGACCAAGCGCTCGCTCGTCGTGGTCACCGGCAAGGTGCTCACCGGCTTCGACCTCGACCGCGGCCTGGAGGTGACGGTGGACCATCCGTCCCGGCGCATCCGGATCACGCTGCCACCGCCGTCGGTGCAGGGAGTCGAGATCACCGAGCTCAAGACCTATGACGAGCAGCGGGGTCTCTGGAACCCGTTCCACCCAGCCGACCGCGACACCATCTTCGCCCTGGCGCGGCGGCAGCTGGTGGCCGCGGCCGGCGAGGTCGAGCTCGCCGGCCACGCCCAGGAGAGCGCCCGGCGGCTGCTCGAGGCCACGGTGCGGGCGGAGGGGTACACCACCGAGGTCCGGTTCGCCGGCGAGCGTCCCCACGGAACCGCCGACACCGCGGCCGGGCCGCTGCGATAGCCGAGGAGCCGCCGATGCTGGCCTACGTCTTCTGGCACTGGCGGCGGGCGGATGTGCCCGCCGCATCGTACGAGTCTGTCCAGCGTCGCTTCCACGCGGCGCTCGGGGCGGTCCCGCCAGCCGGCTTCCTGGGCTCTCGCTCGCTGGCGATCGCCGGGGCGCCATGGGCCGACGGCGGCAACGAGGCTTACGAGGACTGGTATCTGCTCGAGGGATCCGCAGCGCTCGACCCGCTCAACGCCGCCGCGGTAAGCGCCTCGCGACAGGCTCCGCACGACGCCGCGGCGGCCGTGGCCGGCGGCGGCACCGCCGGCCTCTACCTTCTCCGCCTGGGCAGCGCGGGTGAGCCGCCGCGCGCGGCGACCTGGTTCGCGAAACCCGCGGGGCTGAGCTATACCGCGATGTTGGCCGTCCTCGAGCCGATCGTACGCGCTGGGGGCGCCGCGCTCTGGGGTCGGCAGATGACGCTTGGTCCGGCACTCGAGTTCTGCCTGCACACCTCCCAGCCCGTCGAGCTCCCCCCGCCGCTGGTGCCCCTCCCGGTCTCCTGCCGGACGGTCTGGGCCTAGTCCCGAGCCCGGTCCGCTCAGCGGTCCTCAGAGGCCCCAGGCGCCGCCGCAGGATCCGACGCCCGGCCCCAAAGCGGCCACGGGGTTAGATTTCGGCGCGCTGGAACACCAGCGCCCCGTCCCCCGGATCGAGAGCCCCGCCGTGAGCAGTTACAAGTTCGAGCAACGCCGCCTGATCCACCGCGGCCGTGAGTTCCATTTCGTCAGCTACGACGCCCAGATCGCCAACGAGCGGCGGGGCGAAGTGGCCATGCCGCCGATGTGGTACCTGATGAACGAAGGCAAGCGCCGGCCCGTGATGGAGCAGGTCCCCGGCATGGTGATCGAGGACCTCGACCGGGCGCTCCTCGCCTGGGTGGAGGCTGAGATCTACTCCGCCGTCGGTCCCCGCCGTGCCGTTTAGCAGCCTCAAGCTCCACCCGAGCCTCCTTCGGGCGATCAAGGAACTGGGCTTCACCCGTCCCACCCCCATTCAGGCCGACGCCATCCCTCCCGCCCTGGAGGGCCGCGACCTGCTGGCCTGCGCCATGACCGGCAGCGGCAAGACGGCGGCGTTCCTGCTGCCGATCGTGCACAAGCTGATCGACAAGCCCCGGGGCACCACCCGCGCGCTCGTGCTCACGCCGACGCGGGAGCTGGCGGCGCAGATCCTCGAGGACCTGAACGACCTCGCGGTGCACACGCCGGTCACGGGCGCGTCGATCTTCGGCGGCGTGGCCATGGGCCCGCAGGAGCACGCCTTCCGCACCGGCGTCGACGTGCTGGTCGCGACGCCCGGACGGCTGCTCGACCACTTCCGCGCTGCCCTACGCGAAGCTTCCGGGCATCGAGTACCTCGTGCTCGACGAGGCGGACCGGATGCTCGACATGGGCTTCCTGCCCGACATCCGCCGGGTGCTGCGCCACCTGCCCCCGCGGCGGCAGACGCTGTTCTTCAGCGCCACGATGCCGGCGCCCATCGTGACCCTCACGCGCGAGATGCTCCACAATCCGGCCACGATCAGCCTGGAGCGGAAGCCGGCCCCGGCGGTCGGGATCACCCAGGCGCTCTACCCGGTGCCCCAGGAGCTCAAGGCGGCGCTCTTCCTCGCGCTGCTCAAGCGGAACGACATGCAGGAGGCGCTGGTCTTCACCCGCACCAAGCATCGCGCCAACCGGCTGCAGGCGTACCTCGTCAAGCACGGGATCAAGGCCGAGCGGATCCACGGCAACCGCTCGCAGGCGCAGCGGACCGACGCGCTGGCGGGGTTCAAGGATGGCCGCTACCGCGTGCTAGTGGCCACCGACATCGCGGCCCGGGGCATCGACGTCGAGGAGCTGGGCCACGTGGTGAATTTCGACGTGCCGACCGCGCCGGAGGACTACATCCACCGGGTGGGCCGCACCGCCCGCGCCGAGCAAACCGGAGACGCGTTCACCTTCGTGGCGCCCGACGAGGAACCGGAGCTGCGCGGGATCGAGCGCGCCATCGGCCGGAAGCTGCCGCGCATCATCGTGCCCGATTTCGACTACGCCGCGCGGCCGGAGACGAAGCTCGAGATCCCGCTCGCCGAGCGCATCGCGCAGATCCGGGCCAAGAAGGCGGAGGACCGCGAGCGCTCCAAGGCGAAGGCGGCGCGGCGCGAGGCCAACGGGCAGGCGTCCTCGGCGCGGCCGGCGTCCCGGGCGGACCGGCCGGGCAGCGGGTCGAGGCAGCGGGGGCCGGGACGGGGCGGGCCTGGTAGCGGAGGGCGGCCGGGCAGCGGTGGCCGGCCGGCCGGGAGTGGCGGGGCGGGGGGACGGCCGGCGGCCCGCGGAGGGCGCTGAGCGCCATACCGAACCGTGCGCCCAGGGTGAAGTTGTTGAACTGCATGTCCTCCGTCCCGCGGCCGTTGACCACCTCATGGAACCGGCTCTCGAAGAACACCCCGGCTACTGGTGTTGCCCGGAACATCAGGCCCATACCGCCATTCACGCCGAACTTGGTCTTGGTGGGCAGACCTGCCGCGTCCGCTCCCTGGGGATCGAGGTTAGAGACGCCGGCACCGCCGATCACATACGGCTCCAGCACCGTCCCGTTCAGCCTGAACTGATAGACGATGTTCCCGGTCCCATAGAACAACCGCTCGTACAGAGCGAATGGCGACTCGTCTGCGAACCGCGCGTAGTCATATCGACCTGGAACGCCAGCGGGACACCCTGCATCCGAAGGCTGAAGGGAGGCTGAAACACCACGGAAGAGGTGCTGAGAGCTGCATGAAACGACTTTCATCGCCGGCTCATCGCCGCATCACGCATCGCACTCTACCTTGGCACCGTCTCCCACCCGCGAGGCACGTTATGTTCGATGTGCTGATCGCTTCGGCTCCCCACCATCAGGTGCGGGCGAGCTGGGTGACCACCTCCACAATCACGCATGCGCTGTTCATCGCCCTCGCGGTGGCCGTCACTCGCAGCGCGCTCGAGAACCCGCCACGCATTACCGTCGACCCGGCGATCCTGCTGTTCGTGCCCAAGCCGCCTCCGCCTACGCCGGAGCCCGAGGTCAAGCAGCCCCCGGTGGTCCCGGCCACCGTGGTCGCCGAGCCGCCGCCGAAGGGATTCCAGACGGTGGTGGCGCCCCGGGATATCCCCCATGTCATCCCGCCGGTGGACCTGGCGCAGCGGCCGCTCGACCCGCGCGACTTCACCGGCCGCGGCGTGGAAGGCGGCGTGGCAAACGGTGTGGTGGGGGGCGCGGGGGTGGTGAACCTGAGCGAGGGCGGGGACCTGAACGCCATCTACCAGGCGACGACGAAGGACGACCGGTTCGAGCAGGCGACCGTCATGGTGCCGCCGGCGCCCCGCTATCCCACGGTACTGGAGGCGGCCGGGATCCCGGGAGAGGTGAGCGTCGAGTTCGTGATCGACACCCTGGGTCGGGTCCAGCCGGCATCGATCCGGATCCTGCACAGCACCCACGAGGCGTTCGAGTCGAGCGTCCGTACCGCCATGGCAACGGCCATCTTCCGTCCGGCCCGCATGAGCATGCATCCGGTACGCCAGCTCACCCGGCAGTCGATCCGGTTCGTGGCAACCCATTGATGCATGACGACCCGGCGCTGGTCGAACCAGGCCGGGTCGTCGTCAATCCAGGATCCTACTCGGTGAAATCTCCGTCTACGGCGCTACCGTCAGCTGCAGCGTCACCAGCGAGCAGCCGATCGCCGTGCTGCACGCCACGACCTCGACGCCCGCGCCGGTCATGTCGTCGATGAGATCGCCGTTCGCGAGCCCGCCGGGGTAGCTCAGCGCCGGCTGCCCGAAGAAGATCGTCCAGGTGTTCGCCGGCGAGGCGTTGTCGCTGCCCACGAGGATCCCGGTGCCGAGCGTGGTGTTCGCCGCGCCGTCGTAGCGCAGCTGCGCCACCACGCTCCCCGACGAGTAGAAGTTCATCACCCGGTTGCCCGACCCGTCGTTGGCGTCGAAGATCTGCGCCTGGGGGGCGAAGGCGAGCGCCAGCGAGGTGGTGGTCGCCCCGGTCCGGATGCACTTCGAGTGGAACGGGTGGGTCTCCTGCCCGCCGGGATTGACCCACAGTCCGGGATCCCCGCTCGCCGACTCGATGCACTGCCCCTTGCCGCCCGTGCCGGCGCTGCCGTCGCTGCCGTAGTCGAGACAGTTCGGATTGTTCGGCCCGAAGACGTTGCCGGCCGGATCGGTCCAGAACCCGTTCGCGCTGCAGGTCCCCACGCCGTAGAGCCCCGAGCCCGACGTCTTGAAGACGAGGGCGGTGCTGCTGCCCGTCGTGCCGGCGGTGCCGGTCTCGGTGGGATCGTACACGCCCGGATCCACCGGCTCGATGGTCGTGGTATCGGGGGTCGTCCAGGTGCCGTTGGTCACCGGGTCGCCGGCGCCCGTCGTATCGATCGGATTCGACGTCGTGTCGCCGGGCGTCGAGGTGGTATCGCCACCCGACTGGCCGCCCGGCAGGGTGCCGCCGGGAAGGGTGCCCGAGGGAGAGGTGAGGTTTTCGGAATCGCTACAGGCGGCGGTAAGGGCGAGGGCCGCGACCAGCGCGGCCACCAGACGGAAACGGGCCATGACGAGCTCCTTCGACGATACGAGGGTGAGCCGGCGTGGCCGGCCTCAGCTCCTTCGACGGCCAGGCTGTCTCTCGAGGAGACCCTTGGCTTTGCGGACCGGCCTCGCGGCCGGGGTGCCCTAGTCGAAGGGAACGGGAACACAATCCTTCGACAGTGTTATAGGCAACCCGGGTGCCAGATGGCTATCGCGTTATGACACAATGCTTTAGACCTCGCCATACCGGCGTATCAAGCGCTCGACTGCCGCGACCTGCGAAAACCGTCGATAATTCGGCCGGCTAACTGCTGACTGGCGACACGACCCCCAAGACATTGACACCATGGTGCCTCGGCGCCGGCACGCCGCGTGGATCGTCCTTGCCGTGACCTTCTTCGCGCTCCTCGCGGGTGCGGGGATCCGCGCCACGCCCGCCGGTCGAGGCGACCTGAGCGCCGTCGCCCGGCAGGCTTCGCAGGCCTCGTCATCCCGAGCGGAGCGAGGGACCTTGTCCGCCGGTCCCGGACAGTCGCCAGGTTTCCGTCACGGTTGAGAAGGTCCCTCGCTCCGCTCGGGATGACGGCTGGCCCACGTCACTACCCGTCCGTCCCCACCCCCACCGCCGGCCGCGACCGGCTCACCAGCACCCCGCAGATCCCGCCGTGCTGCGCCACGTTCACCACCTGTTTCTGCGACGCGCGCGCCAGGATGGCGACCCCGTCCTCGTTGGCGGCGAACCCCATCACCGTGTAGAACGGCTCGATGTGTACGCTGCCGTCGGGGGCCACCACCGGGAACTCCCGCACCGGAATCGTGGCGAGCTGCTGTACGACCCAGCGATCGTCCGGATCGGCGAGCGCCGCCTGCAGCGCCATCTCCCATTCCTCGCGGGTCACCGCGGGGCCGATCACGATGCCCTCGCCCCCGTACGAGCGGTTCGGCTTGAGCACGAGGGCCTCGTGGCTGGTCCGCGCGTACTCGAGCAGGTTGCCCTGCCGCCCGTCGGGCAGCACCGTTCGGCGGTCGCTCAGCACCCGGGTCCAGAGGATGTGGCGCTGAAACAGGTGCCGCTCCTCGGCCGTGAAGTACTCCTGGCAGAGCCGCGGGTCGGTCAGCACCTCCCAGCAGGCCTTCTGGTCGAGATCGGCCGTGATCGACGAGACCATCCGGTTCTCCCGCAACAGCACCCGCATCGGCTCGACGTCGACGCCTTCGGCCTCGAGCTCCAGCAGGTCGACCACGCCGTAGTCCCGGTAGGCCAGGTCTACCCGCTGCCCCTCGTACCACACGGCGCCGTCCTCGAGGACCAGCTCCGAGGGGTCGGCGTGCATCACGGTGAGCCCGTAGCGGTCGCGCAGCCAGCGCGCGAGCTCACCCTGCTCGTCCGGCCCGTTGCCGGCGTACTTGGGCTCGATGAAGCAGACCTGCGGGCCCGCGCCGATCGCGGCCGCGTGGTCGAGCAGCGTCCGGACCAGCAGCTCGCGCATGTCCTGACCCACGATCAGGTCGAGTCCCGAGTCGCCGTGCTGCAGCACCGGGACGACGATATCCGCGAGGAGTCGCTCGCACGTCGGGACCATATGCAGTCCGCCGATGCCGGTGAGGTTCGGCTCGACGAAGCGCAGCGTCTCCTTCCACATCGGGCTGGTGAAGTCGACCAGCGCGTCGAGCCGGCCGAAGACCGGGTTGTGCGCCTCCTGGCTCGGGCCCCAGCACTCGCGGAGCCAGCGCTCCTCCGCGTCGGGAAGACGGAGGATCTCGCGCACGGTGAAGTCCTGGAGGTAGAGCGACGGAAGGCGCTCGAGCGCGCGCTGCACGGCGAGCGTGACGCGGTGCACGTAGGCCAGCTGGTCGGGAAGCACCGTGAGCGGGGCGGGGAGGATCCGGATCGGCTCCACCTCGCCATCGTGCAGGTAGACGACGTGCTGGCTGAGCGCCCCCGCCCGGAGCCGCTCGATCAGCCCGGCGAGCTCGGCCGGCGCCAGGCGGTAGAGGGCGTGCTGGACCCGGCTCGCGAGGGCCAGGCCGGCCAGTCCCTCCTCTTCGGCGGGGGTCAGCATTGGGTTCCTTCCATGGTACGTCGGGCCGTCGAGGGGTCGCATGTGTATGTTACTGCGATCATGCGCGCGGACCAGGCCTACGACGAGCTCATGCGGCGCGTGCGGGAGGAGATGCTC